>NZ_CP054690.1:2856748-5713496 GCF_013348805.1 Rhodococcus sp. W8901 | reverse complement strand
TGTGTGTCCTCCCCGTATGCGGGCCTGAACGGCCCGTCGCCGTGGTTGTCGGTTGAGCTCCCCCCGGTGAGGCTGGACCCCTTACTGGGCAACGAATATGCCACCCGAGCTGTGTTTCCACACAATTATCCACAGATGTGGACAACGCTCGAGTGCGGGGTTCGTCCACTCGGCATTCGGCGCGTACCGAATACTCGAGGCTGTCACCTGGTGGTATGCGCTCAGGCGGGGGAAGTGCCGGCACTGCCGGCGTCGACACGGGCCGCGCGTGGTGATGTTAGTTGCCTTACAGTCCCGATTCTCGAGCGTCGCAGGGGGAAGGCTGATTCGCAGCGGGCGAGATCCACGGTGCGACGCGAGCATCCGGGCTTCGGCTGTGCCATGCAGGGACGGTAACAATCGGTCGGTTCCTGCACGGCGATTCCACGCAATTGGCGCGTTCGGCCCCGCCGCGGATCCCGGTCGAGGATCTCTCGAGGTCTCGAGACCGATCCGGTTTGACCTTGCCTGTGGCGATCAGTACCCTCGAACAGTCACCCGATGGTGGAGGATGTGCGCTGGCCAGAGGTCGCGCCCCAGCGCTCTCGTGTGATCACCAGATTTTCCATTTGAAATGTTAGACCGACGCCGACCGGCGTCACCGAGCTTCGAGGAGTGTTGACCGTGGCCAAGGGCAAGCGGACGTTCCAGCCGAACAATCGCCGCCGCGCGCGCGTTCACGGCTTCCGTCTTCGTATGCGGACCCGTGCGGGTCGTGCAATCGTGTCGGCGCGTCGCCGTAAGGGCCGCGCCGAGCTCACCGCCTGATTTCGATACCGACTTCAGGAGCTCGGGGTGTTACCTGAGCCGTACCGCCTGCGTCGTCGCTCGGATTTCTCCGCGACGGTGCGTGGCGGACGTCGAATGGGTAGACGAGATCTGGTCGTCCACGCTCTCGAGCGTGGCTCGACCGACACCCTGGTGAGTATCGACGGTCCCCGTTTCGGGCTCGTCGTCAGCAAGGCTGTCGGGCCGGCGGTGATTCGACATCGAGTCGCCCGCCGGTTTCGTCATATCTGTGCCGGGTTGGTCGAGACCGTTCCCGTCGACACCGACGTTGTGATTCGCGCGTTGCCTGGTTCGGCGACCGCGACTTCCCGGGAACTCGACAAGCAGCTGCGGTCCGTGCTCCGAAAGATGGATCTGCTGGCTGACGAAGGTGATCCGGCATGAGTAGCGAACTCGATGAGGCGCGGACCGATTCCGGTCCGCGCTCTTCGTCGTTCGCGGGTACCCTCTGGACGACGCTGCGAAACTTTCCCGCGCGCGTCCTGATCTTCCTCATCGAGCTGTACCGAACCTATGTGTCCCCACTCCGCCTGCCGACCTGTCGGTTCACACCGACCTGCAGCGAGTACGCGGTCGACGCGCTACGCACCCACGGTGCGGTGAAGGGTTCGGCGCTCACTGTCGTGCGGATTGTGAAGTGCGCGCCCTGGCACCCTGGTGGGTGGGATCCCGTCCCGGAACGTCGAGGACGACACATCCACCACCATGCGAGCCAGGAATGATGCGCCGCGCTCGCCCGATACTTGCCCAACACCACGGTGTGGTGAACGTGGACGAACAGAGGAGTACTTAGAGCCGTGCTCGACATCATTTACTATCCGGTGTCCGGGATCCTGTGGGTCTGGCACAAGGTGTTCGGCGCCGTTCTCGGCGACGACAACGGCATCGCCTGGGCGCTGTCCGTCATGTTCCTGGTCTTCACGCTGCGCGCCATCCTCTACAAGCCGTTCGTGAAGCAGGTGCGCACCACGCGGCAGATGCAGGAGCTGCAGCCGCAGATCAAGGCGCTGCAGAAGAAGTACTCCAAGGACCGCCAGCGGATGGCCTTGGAGATGCAGAAGCTGCAGAAGGAACACGGCTTCAACCCCGTCATGGGCTGTCTGCCGGTGCTGCTGCAGGCGCCGGTGTTCATCGGCCTGTACCACGTCCTGCGCTCGTTCAACCGCACCGGTACCGGTACCGGCGGTCTCGGCATGTCGGTCGAGGAGAACGCCAACACCGCGAACTACTGGTTCAGCGCCACCGACGTCCAGTCGTTCCTGAGTGCCCGTCTGTTCGGTGCCCCGATTTCGTCCTACATCACGATGCCCAAGGAGACGCTCGAGTCGTTCGGCGCCTACGGCACCGTGCCGACCGTTGCGAACGTCGTTGCGGTCGCGGTTCCGCTGATGGTGATCGCGTCTCTCGCCACGCACTTCAACTCGCGTGCCTCGGTCGCGCGTCAGAGCGCCACCGCGGCGGCCAACCCGCAGTCGGCGATCATGAACAAGCTCGCGCTGTGGGTGTTCCCTCTAGGTGTTCTTGTATTCGGCGCCTTCCTCCCCATCGCGATCCTGCTCTACTGGGTGAGTAACAACGCGTGGACCTACGGTCAGCAGCACCTCGTCTTCCGCAAGATCGACGCGGAGGAGGACGCAAAGAAGCAGGCTGCGCTCGAGCGTCGTGCCGAGAACGCGCCCAAGCCGGGTGCACGTCCGTCGCTCGACAAGAAGAAGAAGGCCGCCCCGTCCTCCCCGGTCATCGACGCCGAGTCCACCGATGCGGAGACGTCGGAGACCGGAGAGTCGTCGGCTGACGAACGAACCGGATCGGGTGGTGGATCGACCGGGCAGCAGCGCCCCAAGCCGAAACCGCGGCCGGCAGCGAACCGCCCCAAGAGCAACAAGCGCAAGCGGCGCTGACCTCCAGAAAGAGAACGACCATGACCAGTGAGCAGGACACCGCCCGGGCCGGTGAGAACAGGGAGGGCACAGACGTGGTACTCGAGACGCAGAACGTGGACACGGACGCGGACACCGACACCGAGGACGAACTGATCGAGGAAGGCGAGATCGCCGGCGATTACCTCGAGCAGTTGCTCGACGTCCTGGACTTCGACGGCGACATCGATCTCGACGTCGAGGGCGACCGTGCGGTCGTGAGTATCGACGGCGGCGACGATCTGTCGAAGCTGGTCGGCCGCAAGGGCGAGGTGCTCGACGCCCTCCAGGAGCTGACCCGTCTCGCGGTCCAGCAGTCCACCGGTGTGCGTAGCCGCCTCATGCTCGACGTGGCCGGCTGGCGTGCCGGACGTCGCGCAGAGCTGAGCGAGCTCGGCAAGGCCGCGGCGGAGCGTGTTCTGGCCTCGGGCGAGCGCGAGGAACTCACCCCGATGACGCCGTTCGAGCGCAAGATCGTGCACGACGCCGTCGCCAAGGTCGACGGTGTGTCCAGCGAGAGCGAGGGCGCCGAGCCCAACCGTCGCGTGGTCGTGCTGAAGGACTGATCGCACCCGGCTGACGTCGGTGCAGAGGCCGAGGGGATCTCAGTCCCAGGACTGAGATCCCCTCGGCCTTTCTCTTGTTGTTGTGGTGGCGGGTTGGGGAGGATGTTTCACGTGGAACTGGTTGATGAGCAGTGGGATGTTGTCGGTGCGGTGGCTCGGGTGTTCGGTGAGCGGGCGTCGTTGGCGGAGGCGTATCACGCGTCGTTGGCGTCTGATGGTGTGGTGCGGGGGTTGATCGGTCCGCGGGAGGTGCCGCGGTTGTGGGTGCGGCATGTGCTCAATTGTGGGGTGTTGGGTGAGTTGGTGGGGGCGGGTGAGTCTGTGGTGGATGTGGGGTCGGGGGCGGGGTTGCCGGGGATTCCGTTGGCGATTGCGCGTCCGGATGTGCGGGTGACGTTGGTGGAGCCGTTGTTGCGTCGGTCGGTGTACTTGCAGGAGTTCGTGGATTCGGTGGGGCTGTCGAACGTCACCGTGGTCCGGGGGCGTGCGGAACAGACGGGCGTGGTGAAAGAGGTCGGCGGCGCCGATGTGGTGACGTCGCGTGCGGTGGCGCCGTTGGAGCGGTTGGCGCGGTGGTCGCTTCCGTTGGTGCGTGTGGGTGGGAGGATGCTGGCGTTGAAGGGTTCGAGTGCGGCGGAGGAGATTTCCCGCGACCGTGCCGTGCTGGCGCGGCTGGGTGCTGGCAAGCTGGAGGTCGCCGAGTGCGGCGGCGACGTGTTGCCGGTGCCGACGATCGTGGTGAGCGCGGAACGAGTCGCGCACCATCGGCATCGCGGTCACCGCAACTGACACCGGACCCCTCCCCTCCCCCACCGAGGGATGGTGCGGGACGGTTCCGATCAGCCGCCGACGAACGGCGCGACGAACACGCACGGCACCGGCCGCGGATGCGCCGGATCCAGCGCATTGAGCACGTGGCCGGCCGCGACGCGGGATGCCGCGAGCGCCAGGTGGTCCGAGAAGTCCGACGGGCAGCCGTCCTGCACCACGATGTTGGTCGCGTTCGGTGCCTCCACATAGCCGCTCGTGTACGGCAGGATCAGTTCGTCGTAGCGGGTCATGATGTTGGTGTAGGTCACCCCCGGCGCATACAGGCCACCGGCGTGCAGTTTCGCGATGAACTGCGATGCAGGCAGGAACTGGAGACACGCCTGGCAAAATGGCAGCACTCCACGGGCGTCGTCGGTGCCGAGACCGAGAATCGTTGCGCCACCGTCCGGTCCGGTGAGTGCACTGCCGTTCCAAGCCGGACCGAGTGAGACGTACTTGTCGACCTTGGCTGCGCCGCCGAGGTACTTGACGAAGTAGTTGGGCACGACCGATCCCTGCGAGATACCCAGGATGTCCACACGTGCCGCGCCGGTCGCCGCGAGCACCTCGTCCACGAAGTCACCGATCTGGGCCGCGCTGTCCTCCGCGCGCGCCATGCCCCCGATCGCGCTGACCGGATAGGGCTGATCGGCGTAGTTGCCGAATGTCAGCGCGAAGACGCAGTAGCCCTCGTTGGCGAGCAGCGGCGCGAACGTGGTCCACATGTTGAGTCGATTGGCTCCGGTGCCGTGCACGAGCACCACGGGGTTCGGGTGTTCCGGGGTCGGCCGGCAGGACCAGTCGTTGGATCCGGCGGCCGAGCCGCCGGGGTTGGTGAACTCGTCCTGGACGAAGAGGTTGTACGGCACCGGGAACGGCTCGGCGCCGGCCGGTCCCGTCGACAGAGCCGAGCCGATGGCAAGTACCGCCGCTACGACCGTGGCCCGCCACCCCATGCGGATTCTCTTACCGATTACCATCCCGCCCCCCTGATCGCGTCCCTGTGCCGGAACGCTACGCGAGCGAGGCGGTGAGCGTCACGAAAGCCGCGATTCCGGGTTGTTCAGGTGAATCATACTGCGCGGCAACAGAAGAGCCGATCTGTCGGATATGGGCGACAGTGCTGGCGTGAGCCCCCACCCGGTCATGCCGGCTCATTTCGTCACTGTGACAGCAGGTTCGGGGTTCGGCGGATCTCGGGGCTTCGAATCCGATCCGCGCGGCGCCCCTCACGGGTGCGCGGAGGTCGATCGGTGTGGTGACCGCGGAGCGCGCGGCTCAGCTCTCGGTTATCCCGCTCCCGTCGGGGCGTGCGGACTGGTCACGGTGGCGATGTTTCACGTGAATCATCCGGGCGTCGATCGCAGGGCTCTCGCAGGAGGCGACCCGATGCGTCACCAGGTCGCTGGGGGCCGTGCGCCGTCCGCGACCGAAGTGATGTCGTGCCACCAGGCTGGGCCGCCTGCACGTCGGGCCCGGATCATCGTCGAGGGGGCGGGTGTCGCCGGGCCGGCTTCGCGGTGTTCCACGTGAAACGGCGGCGCGGCACTGTTCCACGTGGAACAGTGCCGCCGTCCATGCGGTCGAGTCAGGGAACTGGGCTGGCAGGCGTCGAGCATCCGGCGCGGGCGACGTGTCCGCCCCCCTCCCCCACCTTCGGTCGTGGTGTCGAGAACTGGTGCCAGAGTTTGTTGTTGTGGTGGTGGGTTGGGGAGGATGTTTCACGTGGAACTGGTTGATGAGCAGTGGGATGTTGTCGGTGCGGTGGCTCGGGTGTTCGGTGAGCGGGCGTCGTTGGCGGAGGCGTATCACGCGTCGTTGGCGTCGGATGGTGTGGTGCGGGGGTTGATCGGTCCGCGTGAGGTGCCGCGGTTGTGGGTGCGGCATGTGCTCAATTGTGGGGTGTTGGGTGAGTTGGTGGGGGCGAACGAGTCGGTGGTCGATGTGGGGTCGGGTGCGGGTTTGCCGGGTATTCCGTTGGCGATTGCGCGGCCGGATGTGCGGGTGACGTTGGTGGAGCCGTTGTTGCGTCGGTCGGTGTATTTGCAGGAGTTCGTGGATTCGGTGGGGCTGTCGAACGTCACCGTGGTCCGGGGGCGCGCCGAGCAGGCGGGGGTGGTGAAGGAGGTCGGCGGCGCCGATGTGGTGACGTCGCGGGCGGTGGCGCCGTTGGAGAAGTTGGCGCGGTGGTCGTTGCCGTTGGTGCGGGTCGGTGGCCGGATGCTGGCGTTGAAGGGTTCGAGTGCGGCGGAGGAGATTTCCCGGGATCGCGCTTCCCTTGGTCGGTTGGGTGCTGGCAAGCTGGAGGTCGTCGAGTGTGGTGTCGATGTGTTGCCGGTGCCGACGATCGTGGTGAGCGCGGAACGAGTCGCGCAACACGGTCGCCGGCACCGCTGAGTTACCGGCATTCGAGAGCTCGAGGGTTGAGAATTGCGTCATGAGTGGTCATCAAGTGAAGGAGCAGTAGATGTCGGCTGGACCTGAATCCGCCGTTTCACGGGAAACGGTTTCACGTGAAACTGCGGCCCCGCCCGAATCGACCGGCGGCAGTCGAGACCAGAGCCTCGCCCACTCCCCCTACGCCGGTATCTCCCTCGCGGACACGCCGATCGGCGCCGCCGCGCAGCGTGCGAGTCAGGTGCTCCATCCCGGTTCGGTGACTCTGCCGAAGCCGTCGCATCGTCGGGTGTTCACGATCGCCAACCAGAAGGGTGGCGTCGGCAAGACCACCTCCACGGTGAATCTGGCGTCGGCGCTGGCGATCCAGGGGCTCACCGTCCTCGTCGTCGATCTCGATCCGCAGGGCAACGCGAGCACCGCGCTGGGTGTCCCCCACACGTCGGGGACGCCGTCGAGCTACGAACTGCTCCTCGGTGAGGTGACCGCGAAGGAAGCGATCCAGCAGAGCCCCCACAACGAACGCCTCTACTGCATCCCCGCGACGATCGACCTGGCCGGCGCGGAGATCGAACTCGTCTCGATGGTGGCGCGCGAGAACCGCCTCAAGAACGCGCTGTCGGAGAAGGCGCTCGCCGACATCGACGTCGACTTCATCCTCATCGACTGCCCGCCGTCGCTGGGCCTGCTGACGGTCAACGCGATGGTCGCCGCGAAGGAGGTGCTGATCCCGATCCAGTGCGAGTACTACGCGCTCGAGGGCGTCGGGCAGTTGCTCCGCAACATCGAACTGGTCCAGGCGCACCTCAATCCGGAACTGCACGTCTCGACCGTGCTGCTGACGATGTACGACGCCCGCACCAAGCTGGCCGACCAGGTGGCCGAGGAGGTGCGCAAGCACTTCGGCGACGCGGTGCTGCGTGCGATCATCCCCCGCAGTGTGAAGGTGTCCGAGGCTCCCGGTTACGGGATGACGGTCCTCGACTACGACCCCGGATCGAGGGGGGCGATGAGCTATCTCGACGCCGGCCGAGAACTCGCGGCACGCGGGATGACCACCACGACGCAGGAGCAGTAGAGATGGCGCAGACACGTAAGGGCGGGCTCGGCCGCGGGCTGGCGGCGCTGATCCCGACGGGACCGGCCAACGGTGGACCGGGACTGGGGAACGCGGCCGCGGACGTCATCATCGGGACGTCGGCGCCGGCCGCCGGTGTCGCCACCAAGGATCCCGTGGATCCCCCGGCGGACGCAGCGGAGTCGGGGGCCACCGCGGCCGCGCCGAAGGCCGCCAAGAAGACCGCAGCGAAGGCCACGGCGAAGGCCCCGGCCAAGACCCCGGCGAAGCCGGCCGCGGCCGCGAAGGCCGCGGATGTCGTCGCGAGCGCCCCGACTCCGGCACCCGCGGTCCGCACCGACGAGGAGCCCCTCTCCCCCGCCGGTGCGGTGTACCACGAGATCCCGCCGCACCTGATCGAGCCGAACCCCAAGCAGCCCCGCCACGTCTTCGACGAGGAGGCGCTGAACGAACTGGTGCACTCGATCCGCGAGTTCGGACTGATGCAGCCGATCGTCGTCCGGCGGATCGGCCCCGAGCAGTACCAGCTCGTCATGGGCGAGCGCCGCTGGCGGGCGAGCCAGATCGCCGGCCTCGAGACGATCCCCGCGATCGTCCGCGAGACCACGGACGAAACGCTGCTGCGCGATGCCCTCCTGGAGAACATCCATCGGGTGCAGCTCAACCCGCTCGAAGAGGCGGCCGCGTATCAGCAGTTGCTCGAGGAGTTCGAGGTCACCCACGAGGAGTTGGCGGCACGGATCGGACGCTCGCGTCCGGTCGTGACGAACATGATCCGACTCCTCAAGCTCCCGATCCCGGTGCAGCGCCGCGTCGCGGCAGGTGTGCTGTCCGCGGGCCACGCCCGTGCGCTGCTGTCCCTCGAGGCGGGAGCGGACGCGCAGGAGGTGCTCGCGGCCCGCATCGTGGCCGAGGGCATGTCGGTGCGGGCAACGGAGGAAGCGGTCATGCTCGCGAATCGCGAGGGCCCCTCCCCTACCCCACCGGTGAAGCGGAAGCCGATCCAGATGCCGGGTCTGCAGGACGTCGCCGAGCGGCTGTCGAGTTCGTTCGACACTCGCGTCACGGTGAGTCTCGGCAAGCGGAAGGGCAAGATCGTCGTCGAGTTCGGTTCGGTCGACGATCTGGAGCGCATCGTGGGCATGATGGAGAAGCAGAGCGGTAACTGATCGCGTTTCACCGGCTCCGGGAACCGTCGACCATAACGTCACTGTGACGTTATGGTCGACGAGTCTCACGCTGCGGGGTCACGGGTCTCCGAAAGAGTCTGCTCCACAGGCTGATTCATGAGCCGGACATCGTCGCCGGGCCGCCGACGGAACTATCCCCTATTCTGGAGGGGATAGTTCCGTCGAGGAGGGGCGAGCATGGAGGCTGGCTTACACAGTGTCGACTAGCGTCACGTCACTCACACTGGACGGACTCGACAAGCTGTCCTCGCACGCGCGGCGATGCGTCTTCTGGGAAATGGATCCCGCCGCGGTTCGCAGCTCCCGAGAGTTCAGTGGTTTCCACGACCCCGAGTTCGAGAAGGAAGCATGGCTGTCGATGGTCATGCTCGAGTGGGGTTCGTGCGGCCAGGTCGCCCTCGTCGACGACAAACCGGCCGGCTGCGCCCTGTACGCCCCACCGAACATGGTGCCCCGGGCCGACCTTTTCCCCACCTCGCCGGTGAGCGCCGACGCGATCCTGCTGACCACGATGCGGCTGGAACCGACCGGTGACGAGTTCGAGTTGGGGTCGACGCTCATCCAGGCAGCCGTCGGCGATCTGGTCCGTCGCGGTGTCCGCGCGCTCGAAGCCTTCGGGATCCGACCCGACCTCGACTCCTCCCCCAGTGACGTCCCCACCGCGACCGCGGCCCGCGAGTGTTCGCCCCAGGAATGCATGATCAGCGCCGACTTCCTGACGGACGTCGGATTCGAGGTGGTCGCACCCCATCACCGGTTCCCGCGGTTGCGGCTCGAGCTCGATCGGGACCACCTGTGGAAGGCGGACGTCGAGGCGGCCCTGGAGCGGCTCCTGGAGGTCGCGGCCCTGTCACTGGTCGATATCGGCGAACGAAGCCCTGTGGGGGCCCACTAGGGCCCATTCCGGGTGGTTCCGGCAACGCCGAGTGGCGCCGTGGAACCGCTACCGGGCCCGCTCCACGCCGGACAGTTCCTCGGCGAGCAGTTCGGCGAACGTGAACGTCCCGGTCGGCGCGTCGTCCTGCCCGAGCAGGTACAGCCGCTTGACGGCGACGAGGATCGCCTCGGCGATGGTGTCGCGGTAACGCGGGTTCGTCAGCACCGAAACATCGGAATCATTTGTGAGATATCCGATGTCGACCTGAACGGTAGGCATCTTGGTGAGCCGCAACAGATCCCAGGTGCGTCCGTGAGTTCTGCAGTCCTGCATAGGTGTTCGAGCCACGACCTCGCGCTGGATGAAGCCGGTGAGGATCTGGCCGATCATCGAGGTGGAGCCGTGCGAGTTGCCGAAGTGGAAGCTGGCCACACCGCCCGCGGACGGGCTGGTGTGGCTGTCGCACCGCAGCGCGATCATCAGGTCGGCGTCGAAGCCGTTGGACGTCTCGGCGCGCTGCGCCTCGCTGGGGTTGGCGTGCGGCGGGCGGGACAGGAACGTCTCCATCCCGGTCGCCGCCATGCGACCCTCGAGCCGGCTCGCGAGATCCCACAGGATCTCGGCCTCGCTCATCGGGCCGTGCGGGGTCGAGACGATCAGACCGGTGTCGGCGCCGCCCAGACCGGGATCGATGACGATCCGCTTGCCGCTGAGCTGCGGGCCGGACCGGCGGACCAGCTCCTCCTCGCTGATCGCGTGCGGCGAACCGCCGGAGACCCGGGTGCCGAGCAGTTCCAGCGACCGCAGGGTCGCGGGGCCGCAGATGCCGTCGGCGGCGATGCCGATCTCTCGCTGGAACGAGCTGAGCGCCTCGTGCGTCTGCGGGCCGAAGTAGCCGTCCACCCGCCCGACGTAGAAGCCGAGGTCCTGCAGACGGGTCTGCAGGGCGGCGACGTCGTCGCCGTACAGCGGCGCGGACAGCTGATAGATGAGGGTGCGGGCGCCGAGGCGGTACGACGCCTCCTTGAGCGAGCGGTACGTCGCGGGACCGACGATCCCGTCGACCAACAGGCCACGCTGCTGCTGGAAGGCTCTGACGGCGGAATCGAGGTGGTGATCGAACACGGCGTCCGGGGCCACCCAGTGCGAGCCGTTGACGGCCTCACGCTGCGTCTCCGCTACCCCGTTGTGGAGGAAGCCCAGGCCGGTCAAGGTACCCCGAATCTCGGCGACGGCGGGGCCGTGATCGCCGTGACGGAGTAGCTGCATGCTCGCGGGCCTTTCGTTGCGGACGTCGATCGATTCTCTCAGACCGCCCCCGGATTTCAGCAATCCAGTAGGCCACAGTGTGACAAGGCTGTAGCGCCAGTCGGGTCACACTGTGGCCTGTCCGGTGACACATTCGGTGCCTACCGGGCGGAGCGGAACGGATTCAGGTCAGAGGACGTCGGCGAGATCCTTGAGGAGGGCCGCCTTGCCCTTGGCGCCGACGATGGTCTTGATGGGCTTGCCGCCCTGGAACAGGATCATCGTGGGGATCGACATGACCTGGAAGTCGCGGGCCGCGCCCGGGTTCTGGTCGATGTCGAGCTTGGCGACGGTGAGCTTGTCGCCGTGCTCACCGGCGATCTCCTCGAGCACGGGGGCGACCATCTTGCACGGGCCGCACCAGGTGGCCCAGAAGTCGACGAGCACGGGCTTGTCGGAGTCCAGAACCTCCTGCTTGAACGAGTCGTCGTTGATCGTGATGGTGTTCGACACGGGATCCTCCTGGGACCTGGAAGTGCGCGGATCGGGACAGTGCTCGGATCGGGTGGTGCGGGACCGACTCAGGCGTCGACGGCGACGGGCTCGCCCGCGGCGGCGAGGGTATTGCCGGTGATGTCGCCCTGGTCGGCCAGCCAGCGCTCGGCGTCGATCGCGGCGGCGCAGCCGGTGCCGGCGGCGGTGATCGCCTGACGGTAGGTGTGGTCCACCAGGTCGCCGGCGGCGAAGACGCCCTCGGTCGAGGTCGCGGTGGTCGGCGACTGCACCTTGACGTAGCCGGCGTCGTCGAGCTGCACCTGGCCCTTGACGAGCTCGCTGCGCGGGTCGTGACCGATCGCGACGAACATGCCGGTCACATCGAGCGTGGACTGCTCGCCGGTGACGGTGTCGCGCACGACCAGGCCGGTGACGCTGTTCTCGCCGAGGACCTCGACCGGCTCGGCGCCTGTGACGAAGCGGATCTTCTCGTTCGCCTTGGCGCGCTCGAGCATGATGCGGGACGCGCGGAACTCCTCGCGGCGGTGCACGAGGGTGACGCTGCGGGCGAACTTGGTGAGGAAGGTGGCCTCCTCCATCGCGGAGTCGCCGCCGCCGACCACGACGATGTCCTGGTCGCGGAAGAAGAAGCCGTCGCAGGTGGCGCAGGCGCTGACGCCGCGGCCGAGGAGGCGTTCCTCGCCGGGGATGCCCAGGTAGCGGGCGGCGGCGCCCATCGCGAGGATGACGGCGCGCGCGTAGTACGTCTCGCCGCCCACGACGACCTTCTTGACCGGGCCGTCGAGCTCGAGTTCCTCGACGTCCTCGGTGCGGATGTCCGCACCGAAGCGCTTGGCCTGCTCGCGCATCTCGTCCATCAGGTCCGGGCCCATGATGCCCTCGCGGAAGCCGGGGAAGTTCTCCACCTCGGTGGTGGTCATCAGCGAGCCGCCGAACTGGGTGCCCTCGAAGAGCAGGGGCTCGAGCTCCGCACGGGCGGCGTAGACGCCGGCCGTGTATCCGGCGGGTCCGGAGCCGACGATGATGAGGTCACGGACCGTGGTCGGAGTAGTCATGCGGGCCTTTCCTGTTCCTGTGATGCAGTCGTGCGATGCGGTGGTTCACTGCTGCTCGCGCGATTCCGCCGGTGGCGGCGCAGCTCGCGGAGTCGGTCAGGTCAACAACAGATTAATGGGTGTTGTTCCCCGCGTCCGTGAGCCGCACGGCACCGGCGCTGTCGAACGTTTCACGTGGAACCGGACGTGTGGAACGAGTCATAGTTCCCCCCACCGTCACTCCGGCCGGCCGGCGAGGTCGGTGACGAACGGGCGGATCAGGGCCGCGGTGGTGCGTCGGACATGATCGACGTCCTCGCCCCGCTCCACCTGGCGGGTCGCGGCGTGCAGCACGGCGTTGACGAGTTCGGACGTCGCCGCCACGTCCGGCACCCCGAGTTCGGCGAGCGCGTCGGACAGCGGAGTGACGAGGTCCGCGTGCATCGCGCGGCTCTTGGCGTCGAGTTCGGGACCCGGTGCGATCTGCGCCAGCGCCGTGGCGATGGCGTGCTCCCCCTCGGCCACCAGCTTCAGGTTCGCGTCGACGTAGGCCAGCACCCGCTGATCGGGGCCGCCGGCGTCGGACATCTCGGCGGTGACCCGGGCCGACCACCGGGGAAAGGAGTCCTCGATGAGCGCCTCGAGCAGGTGCTGCCGGGACCGGAAGTACTGGTACATGCTCGAGCGCGCGAGTCCGGCGCGGGCCGCGACCTCGCCGAACGGGGGGATCTCCGTGGCGCCTTCGGCGAGGACCTCCCGAGCGGCGTCGAGGAGGGCACGCTGTTGCGCGGCTCGATGCTCACCGACAGTCGGTGCACTGATCCGCGGCACGCGCCCTCCTCTTCGCACTCGTCTCGGTTACCGGGGTTCGAGTCGCCCGTCCGTCATCTCGACCACGCGGTCGCAATAGTCGAGAACATCGTAGTCGTGGGTCACCATGACGGTCCCTACGCGCGACTCCCGGGTCTCACGCGCCAGCAGTTGCACGATCTCGTGGCTGCGGGCCCGGTCGAGGGCGGCGGTCGGCTCGTCGACCAGCAGCAGCGACGGCGACGACACCAGGGCGCGGGCGATGCCGACGCGCTGACGTTCACCGCCCGAGAGCTGGTCGGGGCGTCGGTCGACCTTGTGACCCAGACCCACCTGCTCGAGCAGCGCGATCGGGTCGCGGAACGTGCGGCCCTTGCTGTTGCCGAGATGCGACACCAGCCGCAACTGGTCGGCGGCGGTGAGCGACGGGATGAGGTTGCCGCTCTGGAACACGAACCCGATGTGCGCCCGCCGGAACTTCGCCGCCTCGGCGCGCTTCATATCGAGCAGGTTGCGGCCGCCCACGTGGACGGTGCCCGAGTCCGGTGTGGTGAGCGCCCCCGCCACCGCGAGGAGGCTCGACTTGCCCGAGCCCGACGGGCCGACGACGGCGACCATCTCGCCCGGC
Source organism: Rhodococcus sp. W8901 (assembly GCF_013348805.1). Lineage (NCBI taxonomy): Bacteria > Bacillati > Actinomycetota > Actinomycetes > Mycobacteriales > Nocardiaceae > Rhodococcus > Rhodococcus sp. W8901. The sequence continues at coordinate 5,699,595 of NZ_CP054690.1, read as the reverse complement.
CGGACGGTCAGGCTCACCTTGTCGAGTGCGGTCACGGTCTGCTCGCCGTCACCGAGACGCAGATTGGCGTCGACGATGTCGAGGGCGGCGGTCTCGATTGCGGTTTCGGTCGTGCTCACGGTGTTCTCCTGTGCGCTGCTTCGCCGGGCGCTCATCGCTGGCCTCCCAGCGCGTTCAACGGGTTGACCGAGGCGATGCGGATGATCGCGATCGCGGCGCCGACCAGTCCGAGGACCGTCAGCAGGACCGCGGCGACCGCGACGGCCGCCGGTTCGAGCAGGAACGGCACTCCCCCGCCGATCAGCGAGCCGAAGCCGTAGCCGACCGCCGCGCCCACTGCGACGGAGCCGAGCAGCAGGATGAACGCCTGCGCCAGGCCGTCGCGCAGCAGGTATCCGGTGGAGGCGCCCATCGCGCGCATCACCGCGATCTCGTGCTTGCGCTGGATCGTCCACACCGTGAAGAACGCGCCGACGACGAGCGCGGAGATGGCGTAGAGGAACACCTTGATGAGGTCCAGGGTCATGGTTTCGGCGCTGAAGCCCGGTGACGACGCGAACGAATCCTCGAGCGCGACGGTGGACGTCGCCCGCGGCGTAGTCGAGCGTGGCGCCGGGCTGTGCCTGCAACGCGACGGCGGTGGACTCGGTCATCGCCTGCGCGGGCACGGGCTCGCCGGGACGGACGCCGGAGTGCAACTCGCGCCACGTGTCGATCGGCAGGTAGGCGACGTCGACATGGCCGAACGTCTGCTTGCCGTCGGTGACGCCGACGATCTTCAGTTCGGTGCCGAGACGATCGATCGTGATGGTGTCACCGAGGTCGACGCCGGCGTCGAGGGCGCTCTTGCTGATGACGATGCCGTTCGGCTCGCCCAGTCCGGCGCCTCGAGCGGCGGACGGGGCGAGGAACGAGTCGGCCGGGACGCCGAAGAGCGCGAAATCGACCGGCACGTCCTTGTCGTTGTGGGCGTTGACGAGCATGTTGCCGAACGGCTGGGCCTCGGCGACGCCGGGCTGTGCGCGCCACGCGTCGACCTGCTCGTCGGTGACGACGCTGCGCGAGAACGCGGAGTCGGTCTTGGTGCCTTCGTTGAATGCGAACCCGTCGACCGGCATGGCCTTCAGGCCCGAGACGCCGTCCTCGACGAGGCCGGAGGACAGCCCGGACAGCAGCACCATCAGCACCGAGATGAGGGCGATGACACCGCCCATCAGGCCGAATCTGGATCGCGCGAACCGTAGCTCCCGCAGGGCGAGGAACATCTGTGAACTCCTGGTCGGTGTGATCTGTCGATGTAGCCGACGCGGGAACTCCAATCTTCCCGACGGCCTGTCGGTAAATATACCAACGGGCTGTCGGTAAGTTCGGTGACGTTGCTCTCGCCCGGCTATCGGGCCCGGGTGTTCTCCCACAGCGCCTCGCGCACGACGCACCGCGTCCCGGTGTAGATCGTGGGCATGCACTTGTTGCAGTGGATGCACAGTCCCTCGGTCGCGAGCCCGCGTCGGAACTTCTCCGGCAGGTACGGATCGCGGAGCAGCGCGCGTGCCATGGCGACGAACTCGAAGCCGTCGTGGAGTGCGGTGCGGACGGTGTCGAGATCGTTGATGCCGCCGAGCAGGATCAGCGGCATCGACAGCGCCTCGCGGAACTGCCGGGCGAGGGGCAGGAAGAAGGCCTCCTCGAACGGGTAGGTCGGAAGGATCCGCGGTCCGTAGACCTTGAGTCCCAGTCCCACCAGTTTCGGTTGCGCGGCAACGAATTCGGCCATCGGGACCTCGCCGCGGAAGTAGTACATGCCGTTGAGCAGCGAGCTGCCGCCGGTGAGTTGCATCCCGTCGAGGTGGCCGTCCGACTCGATCAGCCGGGCGATCTGCAGGCTCTGGTCCAGCCACAGTCCCCCGGGGACACCGTCGGCCATGTTGAACTTGGCGGTGACCGCGACGGAACCGCCGACCGCCGTGCGGATCCGTTCGAGCACCTCGCGCGGAAACCGGGACCGCGCGACGACGCTGCCGCCGTACACGTCGGTGCGCCTGTTGAGGTTGGGGCTCAGGAAGCTGCTCAGCAGATAGTTGTGGCCCAGGTGGACCTCGAGCGCGTCGAACCCGGCGTCGACGGCCACTCGCGCCGCGTTCTCGAAGTCCCGGGCCACCTGCTCGAGCTGGTCGCGGGTCGCGGCACGTACCAAACCCATTGCGGGAGCGCTGATCCGGGTCGACGGCGCCAGCGTCCGGGACTTGTTCGCGCGCTGGTTCGCGACCAGGCCGGCGTGCCCGATCTGGGCGCAGGCCAGCGACCCCTCGGCGTGCACGGCGTCGGTGAGCTGCCGCAGGTCCCGTCCGGTGTTCCCGTCGAGGACGAGCGTGTTGTTGTGCACGCGTCCGCCCGGCGAGACGGCGCAGTAGGCGACGGTCGTCATCGCCGCTCCCCCGCGCGCCACCTCGGCGTGGAAGTCGATCAGCTCGGCGGTGACCCGGCCGTGCGGCATGACGCCTTCGAAGGTGGCGGCCTTGATGATTCGGTTGCGCAGCGTCAGCGGGCCCAGCCGGGCCGGCTCCCAGATCGCCGATGCGGGCGTGGCCGTGGGCGTGGGCGGCGTCGAATTCACGGTGTCACCGATGCGGTCAGGGCGTCGCGCACGGGGCGCCAGGTCAATCCGAGTTCCGACAGCGTCCGGGAGTCGTCGGTGGGGGTGGCCGCGGTGAGCAGCCACGCGGCCTCGTAGCTGAACCCGGCGCTCACCGGCAGTACCGTGCCGATCAGATCGGCGACCCGTCCGGCTCCGCGGAACATGCTCGGCGCCATAGGAATCCGTCGGATTCGGTGGCCCGACGCGCGTTCGGGGATGTCGACGAGCTCGTTGAACCCGATCAGCTCGCCGCCGCACATGTACCGGCGCGGACCACGGCCCGGCCGCATCGCCGCGGCGTGCACGGCCGCGACGTCGCGCACGTCGATCATCTGCATGCCGCCCCGCAGCCGCGGTGCGGCGCCGGCCGCGACCATCGGTGCCCACCCGGTCGCCGTCACCCCGCGCATGCCGCCCAGTCCCGGTCCGACGACACTCGACGGATACGTGATGACCACCGGCGCGCCGGCGTCCTGCAGCGCGCGTGCGATGCGGTCGGCCGCGGCCTTGGTGCGGCCGTAGGCGCTGCGGCCCGGCGCCGTCGGGCTGTCCGGGCCGATCACCGGATCCGGCGACGGGAACAGCGCGCTGTAGCTGGCGACGTGCACGATCGGATCCAGCCCCAGCAGCGCCGCGCGGGTGAGCAGGGTCGCGGTGGCCGCGGTGTTGACCTCCCACATCAGGGCCTCGCGGCTGTTGTCGGTGCCGACCACGCCGGCCGCGTGCAGCACCGCGTCGCAGCCGTCCAGCAGCGCCGCGACGACCTCGGGGTCCCGGATGTCGCCCGAGCGCACCTCGACGTGGTCGGCGGCGTCACCGAAGAGCGAGACGATCTCGGTGGCGGACTCGTTCGGGTGCACGAGCAGCCTGATGCGGTGTCCGTCGTCGAGCAGGGCGCGGGTCGTGTGCGCGCCGAGGTAGCCGGTCCCGCCGGTCACCGCGATCCTCATCTGCATCCTTCCGGCCCCACAATTCTGTTGCCACTGGGATCGTAAATGGAGCCTATAGCGCGATACGGCGCGGTGTCCGACAATTCAAGGCGATGAGTGCACAGACAACTGCCGGCGTACCGCCCACCGGGCGGCCCCGGGACCCCCGGATCGACACCGACGTCCTCGCCGCGACCCGCGAGATGCTCCTCGAGGTGGGCTGGGAGCAACTGAGCCTGCGCGCCATCGCCACCCGCGCCGGCGTCAGCCGGGCGGCCCTGTCCCGGCGATGGGCGTCGAAGGCGCACCTCGTGCTCGATGCCCTGCTGGGCGCGACACCGGACCTCGAGCCGTTCGAGGGGACCGACCGCGCGGGCTGGATCGACTGGGTCGTCACCGGCAGCGCGCAGCTGTTCTCCCGGCCCGATGTGCGGGAGGCGTTGCCCGGACTGCTGGCGGCGCTGCGTGACCACGAGGACATGCGTGCCGCACTGTGGCAGGGGTTCAGCGGTCCGGCCACGGCGCTCTTCGTCGCGCACGGCAGCGACGACGCCAGCGAGGAGGACCGGGCGCGGGATCTGCGCGACGCCAAGGCCGTGCTGGTGGCGGCCGCCGGTGCCGCCCTCTTCTCGAGCCTCATCGCGAAGGACGACGACACCCCCGAGCTGCGCGCGCGGATCCGGGAACTGCTGACACCCGTCGCCGACCGGGAGCTCCAAGCCGACGACAACTGATTGCGGCTCAGCCGATTTCGGTCTGAGCGAGCAGATCCGGTGCGCCGGCGTCGCAGCCGGACCCGACGACCACTGCCGTGAGGGCGGGCGGACGGGGGCCCGCGATCAGCATCAACACGGCGGCGCTCCCCCGGTACGACACTTCCCGGGTGCCCACCACGGGACGCGCCGGGTCGATCCCGATGGCCTGCAGGCACGCGCTCCGGACGGCCGGGTTCCCGAGTTCCCCGATGCCCGTCTCGGTCCGCGTGGACCTCGACTCGCGCATGAGGGCCAGCACCTGGTCGCCGTCGAGGTCCGTGCCGAGATCGACGGCGGACGGCGGTGCGGGCTCCGCTGCGGTCGAGCTGGGCGTCGCGATCACGGTCGGTGGCGCGGATTCGGAGCCGTCCAGGCTGGTGAGTGCGAAGACGACGGCGACGGCCGCGGCCATCGAGGCGGCGGACACGGTGATCCACGTGATCATCCGACGGCGCGACGGCGCGTCGGACAGCGCCGTCACGTTGCGTGGAGTCTGCGAATCATTCAGTCCGAGAGCGGAATTGATGCGAGCGGCGACGTCCTGCGGAATGGGGGTCTCGACGCTGTGATCGCGCCCGGCCTCGCCGAGTCGGGCGGTGACGGCATCGAGCGAATCCAGAACGGCGAGCGCGTCCGGGTCCTGGCGCACCAGCGGCCACAGTCGGGCGCTCACGTCGTCGGTCAGAGCGTCGGCATGCAGGTCGGCGAGAAGCTCCGTCGAGAACGGGGGGCCGAGCGGTTCTCCGTCGTCGTGGTCCGTCATCCCACCTCCAACCCGCAATGTCCGGGACACGATTGTGCCTTCAATTAGTTCAGACGCCGGGAGATCAAGATCGGTTCCCTACATCTCGCAAGTATTCCAAATGTCCCGCCAGCTTGGCCCGTGCGCGGGCGCAGCGACTCTTGACAGTCCCCTCGGGGACCCCGAGCCGCGCGGCGGCCTCGGCCACCGAATAACCCTCCATGTCGACGGCCACGATCGCGGCGCGCTGCTCCGCCGACAGCCGCAGCAGGGCCCGGTCGACGAGCATCGCCGTCTCGCTCTCGGCGATGTGGTCACGCTCGTCGCGAGGATCGACGGTCTCGTCGGCGGACAGCGACACCGTCGGACGGACACGGTTCCGCCGGATCCGGTCCAGACACGCGTTCACCACGATCGTGTGCAGCCAGCTGCGCACGGCCGCATCCTCCCGAAACGACCCCGCCGTACGGTGCGCGGACAGCAACGCGTCCTGTAGCGCGTCGGCCGCGTCCTCGACGGTGTAGCTCGTTCTCCTCGCAACATGCCAAAGATGGTCGTAATGCCTGCTCAGCAGCTCCGCGAACGCGCCCCCGTCACCCGACGCGTGCGCTGCCAAGAGTTGTGCATCCGACAAATCAGCTTTGGCGACCCCCCTGAAGATTCGCACCGGCGGATGTTAGCCGATCAATTGCCCGTCACGCGTCGTAGGGGCGCCGCCGGCGGCCGGCTCAGGGGGCGGCGGTGAAGGACACCTCGGCCACGTCGGACTGATTCTTGCCGCCCTTCGTGCTGAGTTCGGTGATCCACACGATGACGTTCTTGGTGGCGCCGTCCGTCTTCAGCGGGATCTCCGTCACGCCGTCCTCGAGGGTGCCGTTGCCGATCACACGCGTCTGGTCGAGCGAGGTGTTCGGCGCCGGTGCGGAGCGGATCTCCACCTGCGTCCCCGGGCTCGTCGAGGTGATCTGGATGGCGGACAGGTTCGCGGCCTCGGGGAGCGTCACCATGAGCCCCACGCCGTTCTTCAGCGCCGGGAACGGCTGGAAGTACGCATCGGTGCTCCACGCCGTCGCCGGGTTGCCGTCGATCGCCAGGCCGGCGTTCGCGGCACTGTCGGGAGTGCCCTGGGGCGAGAACACGGCGGCGCCCGCCGGCGTGACCGGACGCGTCGCCGCGGGCGGCGGGGCGGCCGCCGAGGACTCCGCAGACGTCGCGGGCGCCTCTGCCGTCGTCGTCAGACCCAGGTTCTGGTTCGTCAACGGTTCGTCGGAGTTGCCGCCCGCCAGCAGGTTCGCGAGCCACCACCCGATCAGTGCGAGGACCACGATGGTGAGCGCACCGAGCGAGACCAGGGCGATGAGCGTGCGGTTGGACTTCTGCTTCTCGGCCGCCACCGCCTCCGGGTCGGCCAGTGCGTGCGAGTCGCTGCCGGGGGCCCGCTGGCCCAGCCGGAGCGCGGGCATGAGATCGGTCTTCTGGTCGACGACCGTCGCCTGGTCGAGGATGTGCTGCACCGTCGCGGCCGCGCGGATGCCGCTGTCGCCGCCGAGGGCCCGGACCGCGACGGCGGAGATCTCGAACGGGACCTCCGGCCGGATCGCGCGGGGCTCGACGGGGCGACCCGACGGGTCCCGGTCGGCCGGGCGCATGCCTTCCGACGACTCGGTGCCGTCGTCCAGCGGCCAGCGGGCGGTGATGAGCGCGTACAGCATTGCGCCGAGCCCGCGCACGTCCGAGGCAGGGTCGGCGTCGGACAGGGTGCCGGGGAAGGCGAGAACGGCATCGCCCGCGGTGCTGATGCGGATCCGGTCGGGATCGTCGATGGACAGGGCGCTGCCACCACGGTGCGCCGCCTCCGCGGCCGCCGCGAGCGCCCGGACTGCGCGAGCCGCACCGATCGGCGACGGATCGGTGTCCGCCATCTCCTTCAGCGAGCGGCCCGGCGTCCACTCGGCGACGACGATGCCGCCGGAACTACCGCGGACCACGTCGAGCACCCGCGCGAGCCCGGACGAGTTGATCCGTCCCAGTCGCAGCGTCCGGGACAGGATCGCCTGCGGCCCGTCGGGTCCGGTGGCCGCCGGACCCTCGGCGCGCTGATCGGCGTCGACGAAGGTGAGTGCGACCTCGCGGTCGAGCTTGATGTCGAGTGCCTGCCAGAACTGGAGTCCGCGGGCACCGCCGTGCGGTGCGAGGAGGCGGTAGCGGCCACCGGCCACCGACGCCCCGGGCATCAGCTGCGGACCGCGCAGCTGCGGACGGGGTTCCGGGACGGCGCCGGCCACGCGCAACGGCGGCATCGGCGAACCGATCGAGAACACACCGGTGTCGACGTTCAGGTCGCCACGACGTCGGCGATCCCGGCTCGCGGCCGCATCATCGAAGGCGGTGGCGGAATTCTCTGCTGCAGAGTCGTTTTCGTCCGAGTTACTCGGAGCGGGCGACGCGTCGGACGGCTCGTCCGTGGGATTCGTCGAAGTGGTTGCGGCGTCTGCCACCTTGGTGTTGCCGTTCTCGACGCCAGTGACGTCGTCGGACGTGCCGGTTCGCTTGTCGGCACCGTCGTCGTCGCTCACACGTGCTCCTTCTATGAACTCGTCGGGAATGTAGTCCCCGCCGACGTATGCCTCGCTGCGTCCAGGGTACGGGAGACCGTCAGGTCTATCGAGCGCCCGCGGGAGGTCGCGGATGACCGGAATCAATTCGGTATCAGGCTCGTACGAGGATCCGACGGCCACCGTCGCCGGTGCCTCCTCCGCCGTGGCTCGACCGCGCAGTCCCGGAATCCTCCGCGTGACGGCCACGGTGATCGCCATGATCTCCGGCACCTTGGCGAGCCACATCAGGATGAACGTCACCACGAGCATGAGGGCGCCCGTGATCGCGACGCGGATCATCGCGCCGGGTCCGCCGAACGACTCCGACAACCGATCCAGGCCCAGCAGCTTGTCCGCCGCGAACATGGAGATCGCACCCGCCGCGGATGCGAGCAGCACCACCCACACCGTCTTGCCGACGTTCGCCATCCGCAGGTCGCCGAGGCTGCGGTGCAGCAGGTAGCCGCCGATCAACGCGCCGGCCACGAACGCGAGTCCGTTCGCGACGCCGAGCAGGATCACGACGTGCTGGCTGTCGGACGACAGCACCGGGGCGAGCGCCGACAGCGCGATCTTCACACCGGTGATGCCGAGGATGATCCACGTCGGCGTCCAGGCCTGCTCGCGGGCATAGAACACGCGTAGGTGGATCAGCACCAGCGAATAGGGGATGAGCGTGAACGCGGACCAGCTGACGGCCTCACCGAGGCGCTCGGCGTTGCCGGCGCCGAAGTTGCCGTACCCGTACAGCGCGTGCCCGATCTGCGGACCGGCGAACGTGAAGAACGTGACGACCGGGATGAGCGCGATCATCGTCAGCCGGGTCGCGACGGACAGGTCGTCGACGACGGCGGGGGTGTCCTCGGCGGCCGCGTTGCGGCTCAGTCGCGGCATGATCGCGGTGAGCACCGTGACACCGAGGACGCCGTACGGCAGCTGCAGCAGCAGCCACGCATTGGTGTAGATCGCGGGGCCGGCCTCGTCGGCGGCCGCCGAGATGCGGGTCGCGAACATCATGCCGAGCTGACTGATCAGCACGTAGAGAACGATCGCGACGGCCATGCCGCCGAACTGCTTGAGCCGGTCGTCGATCCCCCACAGCGGACGCAGCGAGATGCCCTGTCGACGGATCGCGGGCACCAGGCTCACCGCCTGCGTCACGACACCGGCGGTCACACCGAGCCCCAGGATCAGGACGTGCGGGTCGCTGATGCTCACCGGGTCGAGCGAGATCTCGCCGGGCACCAGCCAGTACGCCGCCAGGATGCCGAGCACCACGACGTTGTTCAGCACCGGCGCCCACGCGCCGGGTTTGAACACCTGCCGGGTGTTGAGGATCGCCGTGAGCAGGGCGGACATGCCGTAGAACAGGATCGCCGGCAGCAGCAGGAAACACAGTGCCGTCGTGAGCTCGGTGTTGACCTCACCGTCCTCCGGTAGGAAGACGTAGGTGGTGAGGATCGGCGCGGCCGCCGTCGCGAACAGCGCCGCCGTGCCCAGCAGCGCGAGCGCCGCCGTGAAGAGTCTTCGGACGAACGCGGCACCCTGATCGGGGTCCTCCCGCTCCGCGCGCACCAGGACCGGGACGACGATCGCGGTGAGGACCGCGCCGAGGACCAGTTCGGAGATCATGTTCGGGATCTGGCTGGCGACGGTGAACGCACTGGCCACGGCCGGGCCGAGCGCGGTCAGCAGCAGCAACTGCTTGAGGAAGCCGGTACCGCGACTGATCAGCGTCGCGAACGCGATCGATCCCGTCGCCGCGAGCAGGCTCTTCTTCTGCGGTTCGTCGGGGGTCGCGGTCTGGGTCTGGGTCTCGGTCTTCGGAGCCGGAGCCGGAGCCGGAGCCGGAGCCGGAGCCTCGGCCGGACGTGCGGCCATCGGCCGCGGCGGGCCGACCTGCTGCGGCACCGGGCGCGGGCCGCCCTGAACGGGTCGCTGACCGCCCGGTGACATGGGTCGCTGCCCGCTCGGGGGCATCGGACCGGGACCGCGCTGAGGTGTGGGCCGTGGGCCGCCCTGAACGGGTCGCTGACCGCCCGGTGTCCCGGGTCGCTGACCGCTCGGTGTCCCGGGTCGCTGACCGTTCGGGGGCATCGGACGCGGTCCCTGCGGGGGCACGGGACGCTGACCGTTCGGGGGTACCGGACGCGGCGGCATCGGCCGCGGAGCGCCCTGCGGCTGGCGGGGTGCGCCCGGCTGGTCGGGGCGCGGACGCATCGGTGGGCGCGGTCCCTGCGGGGGCACCGGTTGCTGCCCGCCCCGAGCCGGCGGTTGCTGACCGCCCGGCGGCATCGGTCGCGGTCCCTGCGGGGGCCCGGGTCGCTGATCGCTCGGGGGCTGTCCCTGCTGGTCACGGTTCTGCTGGGTCGGCTGGGGACCCCGTTCCCACGGCGCCGGCCGCGCCGACGACCGATAGCCCTCGTCGCGAGAGTTCTCGGTCATGGACGTTCATACCCTTCGTCGGCTCGATCCGGCTGGCCCCGGAACCGGTGCCAGAGGCGTCGCCCGGCGAGGAACAGCAGGAGTGCACCAGCACACGCGGTAATTATCGCCAATGCTTGACCGTACGCGTTCGACCGCACCGTGACGGAAGTCTGTTCGCCCAGGTTCTGGCCGCTTTCGGTGGTCAGTGAGAAATCGACCACCATGGTCCGGGAGTCGGAGACCTCCGCGGGTACCTGCAACGATCGGCTGCCGCGCGGGGGTAGTTGCTGCGGTCCGATGTCGGTGACGTGCATCTCGTCGGGGGCGTCGACGCGCAGTTTCACGTTGATCGCGACGGGGAGGTCGTTGCGGGCCACCAGCAACAGGGGGCTCTGCTCGGAGGCCAGCGAGTACACCCCGCCCGGCGCGAGGACCGTGACCGCGGCGTACATGGCGTCGATCGCGGTCGCCACGTTGCTCACCCGGACGTGGGCGGCCTCGTCGGCGGCGGTCGTGGTCGCGGTGTTCTGGTCGCGTCGGCCGGACAGGCTCATCGCCCGGACCAGATCCTCGCGCAGCGGCGCCATGAACCGGGTCGGCGTCAGCGGGACCTGCGGATCATCGACCAGGGTCCGCATCAGTTCGTCGATGCGCGGCGCCTGCGCGCCCACTCCCCGTTCGACGGATTCGGGGGTGCCGTCGACGATCGCGCGCTGGGGGTAGGCCAGCGAGGCGATCTCGGGTGTCGCGGGCCGCTGCTCGGCGAGTTTCGCGAGCGGCCGGGGCGTCGCCAGTCCGGTACGGAGCAGCGTCGACACCGTCGACAGCACGGCCGCGGCCTCGTCGCCGTCGGCGGACCACAGCTGCGGCGGCGCGATCAGCATCGAACGGTCGACCGTTCGGCTCGCGGTGCCGGGGCTCTGCAGCGACGACCAGGTCACCGCGCCCAGCGCATCCTGCAGGCGGGCCGTGCGCGAGTCCCGGTCCAGGTTGTAGCGCGCCCGCTCGGGCACGTACGACGGCGTCTGCGGGCTGGACCCGACCGCCGCCAGCGCCGCGGCCGCGGACACGTCGAACAGCGCGGCGGTCACGGCGTCCGCTCCCCCACCGGCGATCGTCACCGTCTTGCCCGACGACTGGGTGGACTCCACCGCGTTGGCGGCCAGCAGCGTCGTGGTCGGCCCGCGGCTGTGCAGCATCTGCGCCGACGAGTCGTCGAGGACGCCGGAGTCCGGCCAGGTGACGTTGCGCAGCGACGTGACCCCGAGGATCGAGTCGACGATGTCGGACGGCGACTGCAGTGCGCTCGCGGTGAGTGACGGGTCGTCGACCCGGCTCAGCGCCGCGAGGTCCACCTGCGCGAACGGCACGGCGGTCACGCACATGCTGTGAGCGAGCGATTCCAGGCGATCGAGCCACGCGGCCGCGGCGTCGCGTCCGGCGCCCTCGTGCGCGGGTCCGGACGGATTCGCCGGGTCGTCCACCACGAGGTACCCGCCGGACATGTTGCTCACGGTGATCAGCAGGTCCGGGTCGACCGCCAGGCACACGCTGTCGGTCAGCCGTTTGTCCTTGTCGACGTCGGGCCCGGTGGCGAACTCGGCGGCGGCGAGCAGTTGCTCGAGCCGTCCGCCCTGGGACAGGGAGCCCGCGAGGACGTCGTCGACCAGCCGGACCTTGTCGTTCACGGAGCCCGGGATCCCGGCCGCCAGTCGCGGCTGGTCGGCGAGCGGCCACAGCATCGTGACCGCGAGCGGGTCGGACGTGTCGGGCGGGACGGGCGCGGTCACCGATCCGGAGTCGGTGCCCTGCGGCGCGCTGTCGGCGGTCCCCGTTGCTCGGGGCAGTCCCAGCACGGGCAGCAGGAACCGGGCGTCGTCGAGGCGGGCCTGCCCGCCGTACGCGGGGGTTCCGTTGACGTTGACCAGGAGCGGGTAGACGCCGGGTTCGGTGATGTCGAGCGACCACCCGGAGATCGAGCGCAGCGGCAGCGCCAGCGTGAACTGCTTGCGTTCACCCTCCTCGAGGCTGGAAGCCACCTCCACGAATGGTCCGACGACGTCGAACTCGCCCTGATCGAGGTCCAGGGAGGTGCGCAGTTCCTCGCTCGAGCCCACCGCGGGTGCCCGCTGCAGCCGGACACCGACGTCGGTGACCGGCCGGTCGCCGATGTTCGCGACGGTTCCCCGGACGGTCACCACCGGGTCGGTCGTGGTGGTCACCGCGGTCGGGGTGACGTCGTCGATGTGCAGTTCGAGGAACTTCGGTTGTGCGCGCGACTTCGTCACCGGCGCCCCGGTCGTCGACTCGGGCTGGGTCTGCGTCGTGGGTTGGGCGGCCGCGGCCCCGGCGCCCACGACGGCGCCGATCATCATCAGGACGAGCGTCAGCGCCGTGAGAACTCTGGCACCGGATCGTCGCCATGCCGGACGCGATGCCACTGTCATTCCGCGTCGGTCCCCCTGACGCGCGAGGGTTCCATCTCGGCGATGAGCTGACCGGCGATCTCGGCGAGCTTGCGTTCGTCGGCGTAGGCGAGGCGGGAGTCCAGTTCCGACAGCGGCACCCAGGCCACCTCGGTGACTTCGATGTCGGCGTCGGACAGCTCACCGCCGAGCGATCGCATGAGGTAGTGGTGCACGGTCTTGTGGACGCGGCGGCCCTCGGTGACGAACCAGTAGTCGATGCTGCCGAGGGATGCGACGACGGATCCGCGGATACCGGTCTCCTCGGCGACCTCTCGCATCGCGGTCTGTTCGGCGGTCTCGCCCTGTTCGATGTGTCCCTTCGGCAGCGACCACAGCAGCCGGCCACGCCGGTCGGTCCGCCCGATGAGGGCCGCGCACAGTTTGTCCTCGGGGCCGCCGAGGCCGTCGACGACCAGTCCCCCGGCGGAGGTTTCGCGGACGGTCCGCATGTGCGGAGTCGCAGAATCCGCGCCCGCGCCGCGACGCCGCGAGGAGCGGCGGTTACGGTTGGCACGTTCGGCGGCGGACACCTCATCGATCGTAGTTGACAGAGCCCGTTCGGCCTGACTCCCACGCCAGCGTGCGTGCAGGGTCACTGATGCACGTCCGGCTATTTGTCGACCTCGGTAAGGTTTGCTCACGTGAATGCCCCTACCCCCGACGCGGACCGGCGTGCCCGACTGCTGCGCGGTGCGCACGAGACCCTGAGCGCCCTGTCGGACGTGCTGACCCCGCTCGGGGCCCGGTTCGCCGACGCGGGTCACGAGTTGTACCTGGTGGGTGGCAGTGTGCGCGACGCGGTCCTGGGCCGTCTCGGCACGGACCTGGACCTCACCACCGACGCGCACCCCGAGCAGGTGCAGGCGATCCTGCGCGGCTGGGCCGACAACCAGTGGGACACCGGCATCGCGTTCGGGACGATCAGCGCGGCCAAGGGCAACGACCAGATCGAGATCACCACCTACCGCACCGACACCTACGACGGCGTCACGCGGAACCCCGAGGTGCAGTACGGCACGACGCTCGAGGAGGACCTGGTCCGACGCGACTTCACGGTCAACGCGATGGCCGTGCGGATCGATGCGGAGGGCACGTTCGAGTTCGTGGATCCGCTCGGGGGCATGGATGCGCTGCTCGCCGGCGTCCTGGACACTCCCGCGGCGCCGGAGATCTCCTTCAACGACGATCCGCTGCGGATGCTGCGCGCGTGCCGATTCGTCTCGCAACTCGGTTTCACGCTCGCGCCGCGGGTGCACCAGGCGATCGTCGACATGGCCGGGCAGATCGACCGGATCACCGCCGAGCGGGTGCACACCGAGCTCGACAAGCTGATCCTCGGCGAATACCCGATCGACGGCATCAACGTGATGTGCGAGACCGGCCTGGCCGATCACGTGCTGCCCGAGGTGCCGCAGATGAAGCTCGAGATCGACGAGCACCACCAGCACAAGGACGTGTACTGGCATTCGCTGACGGTGCTCAAGCAGGCGATCGACCTCGAGGACGGCAACCCGGACCTGGTGCTGCGCTGGGCGGCGCTGCTCCACGACATCGGCAAGCCGGACACCAAGCGCAACGAGCCCGGCGGCGGCGTCAGCTTCCACCACCACGAGGTGGTGGGCGCCAAGCTGGTCCGCAAGCGGATGCGGGCGCTGAAGTACTCCAAACAAATGGTCGACGAGGTCGGCCAGTTGGTGTTCCTGCACCTGCGCTTCCACGGCTACGGCAAGGGGCAGTGGACGGATTCGGCGGTGCGCCGCTACGTCACCGACGCCGGTGACCTGCTGCCGCGGCTGCACAAGCTGGTGCGCGCCGACTGCACCACCCGCAACAAGCGTCGGGCCGCGGCGCTGCAGGCCACGTACGACGACCTCGAGCAGCGGATCGCCCGGATCGCCGAGCAGGAGGATCTGGCGCGGGTGCGCCCCGACCTCGACGGCAACGCGATCATGGAACTGCTCGGCATCCCGGCCGGCCCGCAGGTGGGTAAGGCGTGGAAGTTCCTCAAGGAGCTGCGCCTGGACCGCGGACCGCTCGATCGGGACGAGGCCGAGGCCGAGCTGCTGAAGTGGTGGGCGGAGCAGTCGGAGAACCAGCAGCCGGAGAGCTAGGTCGCAAGCACGCATCCGCGGAGCGAATCGATTGAATCTTCCGCGTATGCGGATCTAGACTCCCGGAATGCCAGACATCCGGATACGCGACGCGGCCCAGTTGCTCGGCGTCAGCGACGACACCGTCCGCCGGTGGGTCGACGCCGGCACCCTCGCCGCCCACAAGGACGACTCCGGCCGCATGGTGGTCGACGGAAAGCAGCTCGCCGAGTACGCGCGGGCCAACGCGGCGCCCACGCCCGAGAACCCGCTCGGGGTCGGCAGCTCGGCCCGCAACCGGTTCGTCGGTCTCGTCACCCGGGTCGTCGCCGACGGGGTGATGGCCCAGGTGGAGATGCAGTGCGGGCCGTTCTCCGTCGTCTCGCTGATGAGTGCCGAGGCCGTCCGCGAGCTGAAGCTCGAACCGGGCAGCATCGCGGTGGCCGTCGTGAAGGCGACCACCGTGATCGTCGAGACGCCGGGGGTCCCGTCGTGAGGTGGATGCGGGGTGCGGTGGTCGCGGTCGCCGCGGTGCTGACGACGGCCCTTGCCGGGTGCAGCGGCGCCACCGACGCGGGAACCGAGGGCGGAGACTCGATCACGGTGTTCGCGGCAGCGTCGCTGAAGTCGACGTTCACCGAACTGGGGCAGCGTTTCGAGGACCAGCATCCCGGCACCCGGGTCGTGTTCAACTTCGCCGGATCGTCCGACCTGGTGGCTCAGCTCGATCAGGGCGCCCCGGGCGACGTCTTCGCGTCGGCCGACACCGCGAACATGACGAAGGCGGTCCAGGCGGGGTTGACGGCGTCGGAGCCGGTGAACTTCGCGACCAATATTCTGACCATCGTTGTGCCGCCCGGTAATCCGGCGAACATCGCGTCGTTCGCGGACCTGGCCCGCCCGGACGTGAAGGTGGTGGTCTGCGCGCCGCAGGTGCCGTGCGGCACGGCGACCCAGAAGATCGAGGACGCCACCGGGATCCGCCTCACTCCCGTCAGCGAGGAATCGTCGGTCACCGACGTGCTCGGCAAGGTCGTCACCGGTCAGGCCGATGCCGGGCTGGTGTACGTCACCGACGCGGCCGCCGCAGGTGACAAGGTCGCGGAGATCCCGTTCCCGGAGGCGACGAAGGTCGTCAACACCTACCCGATCGTGGTGCTGAAGGATTCCGGGAACCCGGAGGTGGCGAGCGAATTCACCGGGTACGTCACCGGGCCGGAGGGCCGTGCGGTCCTGTCCGCGGCCGGGTTCGGCGCCCCGTGACCGTGCGGCCGCGGGTACGGGTTCCGGCCAGTCTGCCGGTCTGGATCTACGTTCCCGCGGCCGTCGGCGCGCTGCTGGTTGTGCTGCCGCTGGTCGCGATGCTCGTCGGGGTCGACTGGCCCAACTTCTGGGAGCTCGTCACCTCCGAATCCTCCTTGGACGCTTTGGTTCTGAGTCTGAAGACGGCCTCGATCAGCACGCTGCTGTGTGTGCTGCTGGGGGTGCCGATGGCGATGGTGTCGGCCCGCTGCTCGTTTCCCGGGCTCGCGGCGCTGCGGGCGCTGGTGCTGCTCCCGCTGGTGCTGCCGCCCGTCGTCGGCGGCCTCGCGCTGCTCTACACGTTCGGCCGACGCGGATTGATCGGGCAGCACCTCGAGGTGGCGGGCATCCAGATCGCGTTCTCCACCACCGCGGTCGTGTTGGCGCAGACGTTCGTCGCGCTGCCGTTCCTGGTGATCAGTCTCGAGGGCGCGCTGCGGACCGCCGGGCGGCGCTACGAGGCGGTGGCCGCCACGCTCGGCGCTCCACCCACGACGGTGCTGCGCCGGGTCACCCTGCCGCTGGTGCTGCCCGGACTGATCTCGGGCGCGGTGCTGGCCTTCGCGCGCGCCCTCGGCGAATTCGGCGCGACACTGACCTTCGCCGGGAGCCTGCAGGGCGTCACCAGGACGTTGCCGCTGGAGATCTACCTGCAGCGGGAGACCGATCCGGAGGCCGCGGTCGCGCTGTCGTTGGTGCTGGTGGTGGTGGCCGTCGCCATCGTCCTCGGCGCCCGCACGCGTCGCGCGGCCGGTGCGCTGTGAACGGGTTGAGCGTGCGGGCCCGGGTCGATGCCCGCGGGTTCGACGTCGAGCTCGACGTCGCTCCGGGCGAGGTGCTCGCGGTGCTCGGCCCCAACGGGGCCGGCAAGTCGACGCTGCTGGACGTGGTGGCCGGGCTGCTGCGGCCCGACGCCGGCCGTGTCGAACTCGGCGACCGGGTGCTCACCGATTTCTCGAAAAATGTTGCGGTGCAGCCGCACCAGCGATCGGTGGCGTTGCTGGCCCAGGAGGCGCTGCTGTTCCCGCACCTCACGGTCCGAGAGAACGTCGCATTCGCCCCGCGCAGCGCGGGGTTGGGGCGGCGCGAGTCGTATGCCTCGGCGCAGCGGTGGCTCGACGAGGTGGACGCGGCGGCCCTCGCGGCGCGGCGGCCGCGGCAACTGTCCGGCGGTCAGGCACAGCGGGTCGCGGTGGCGCGGGCGCTCGCCGCCGACCCGCAGGTGCTGCTGCTCGACGAGCCGATGGCGGCACTGGACGTCGCCGCCGCGCCGGCGCTGCGGGCCCTGCTGCGCCGGGTTCTGCGTACCGGGGACCGGACCGCGATCCTCGTGACTCACGATGTGCTGGACGCGCTTTCGCTTGCCGACCGGGCCGTCGTTCTCGACGGCGGGCGCATCGTCGAGCAGGGATCCGTGGACCGGGTACTCACCCGGCCGCGCAGCGCCTTCGCGGCCCGGATCGCCGGCATCAACCTGCTGTCGGGCAAGATTCGCGACGGCGTCCTGGACACCGCCGCGGGGGCGGTGAGTGGCATCGGCGAGGACGGGTGCGGCGACGGGGAGCATGCCGTTGCGGTGTTCTCGCCCACCGCTGTCGCAGTCCACCGTGAGCATCCGGAAGGCAGCCCCCGCAACATCTTCCGGGTACGGATCGCGGAGATCGAGGGACGGGGGCACGCGATTCGTGTCCGCACCGACGATCACGTCGACGGTTCGGCCGGTCTGGTCGCCGACGTCACGGCCACCGCCGTCGCCGAACTCGATCTGGCCCCCGGCGACGACGTGTGGTTCGCCGTCAAGGCGACCGAGGTGGCGGTCTACCCGGCGCGGTGAACCGGGCAGCACCCGAAGGCGCCCGCAATGTTGCCCGCCGACTGGATCATCGAGTCCACGGGGGCGTGATGATGCCACCGTCGGCGGTGGTGGCGGTCAGGCCCACCGATGTCGTCACCCACAGCGAGGCCGTGCCGTCGCCGTGATTGTCGAGCTGAACCGTTGCCGCCTCCGGAACCAGGACGACGTCTCCGGCGGCGAGCGGAGTTCGGCGGCCGTCCAGGGTGACTGTGGGTGAGCCGTGGAGCACGAGGAAGACCTCTTCGTGCGAGACGGTGTGCGGGGCACCGTCGGACCCGGGTGCCAGGTCTGTGCGCCAGGCGCACAGCTGTCGGCTGCCACGAGACGGTGCCACGTAGGAGTGGAATCGAGACTCGTGCATTCGGTGTGTCAGATGGTCACCATCTTTTCGGACTGGCATCGCGAACCCCCTTCTCGTCAGTTTAGCTGTCTTTATTGGACAGGTAGACTGACGGTATGTCAAGGGATGAGCCTCGTGCCGATCTGCTGATGCTGCTGATGCGCGCCGCGTCCACGCTGGCCGAGCAGATCAACGAAGCCATTGTCGTGCAAGGGAATTCGACGCTGCGTCCGGCGCACGGTCTCGTGTTCGTCCGGATTGCCGGGAACGGTGCCACGGTCAGTGAGATTGGCGCTTTCCTGGGCATCACCAAGCAGTCGGCCGCTGTCATCGTCGACGAGCTGACGGCCTCCGGCTATGTCGACAAGCAACCTCACCCCCAAGATCGCCGGGCGCAGCTGGTCCAACTGACTTCCGCGGGGCTGGACGTGACCGCGGCGGCCACCGACGCGGCCCTGGCGCGCTGGCATGCGGCGAGTGCGGTGCTGGGCGCGGACACGATGGCATCTCTGGTCCGTGCGCTCGAGGAGATCGGGAGAGGCGGCACGCCGCGACCCGTCTGGTGACCCGAGGGACTCGGATTCGTCAGCCGCGATCCCACACGGTGAGGTGCGCGAAGTAGCCGTCGTTGTCCGGCGTCGTCTCGGACACGACCGGCCGATCGATCGCGTCGACGTGACGGTCGACCACGGCGCGGAAGCGGGGGTCCTCGCGCAGCGCGGCGGCGGCCGCGGCCAGTTCGTCCCGGGCGTCGGCCACCGCCTCGTGCTGCAGCCGGACGACGGCCGCGACCACCTCGCGCACGTCCGTACCCCGCAGTTCCTCCCCGATGTGCCAGTTGTGGATAAGTCCGTCGGCCGTGGCCTCGACCGCGACGGCCCCGTCCGCGGACTCGGCGCGCGATCGACGGGTCGCCGCGGCACTCAGCAGCCGATCCTGCTGGTCGACAACGGTTTCGGTCCATCCGTGCGAGTGCCCCGGTGCTCTGTGGTTCATCCCGTCTCCCCTCGTGATCCGCGGTCGGTGACCGGCGGCGATCGTCTCATACCGCGAAACGGCTGCAGTATCGTCCGGAACGGATCCGGGGGATGCGGACGGAGGGGGGTGTCATGGCGGAGATGTGGGTCGATCCGGGCCGGCTCGGCGAGACCGCGCGGACCGTGTCGGCGATCGGGGACGTGATCGCGGACGCGCGGGCGGGCACGGAGTCGGCGGCAACCGGCACCGGACTGCCGGGATCACGGGTGGGCCGGGCATGCGGGGCGGGATCGAGGGCGGTGTCGGACGTGCTGGCCGTCGTCGCCGGCCGGCTGCACGACTGGTCCGCGAGCACGGCGAGGGCCGCGGGCGGGTACGCGCGCGCCGACACCGCCGAGGCCGATTCTCTCGTCGGACTCGTTGCGGGACTGCGGGGATCGGACGGCGGTCGGTGACGACTCCGACGGTGTCGCTCGCGGAGTCGTGGGCTCCGTCGGTGTTGCGGGGTCAGGGCGCGCGGTGGCGGAGGTGCGCCCGTGTCGTCGACGCGCAGATCGACGGATACGTACGGGCGGTGGACGGGGCGCGAGATCACTGGGGTGGCGTCGCCGGGGACGCGGCATGGGCGCGGGCCGGGGAGATCGGCGCGATCGCGACGCGGACCGTGTCGGCGCTGCAGGCGGCCGCCGACGCGGCGAATTCCGGTGCGGCGCAACTCGACGGGGCGCGGGACGCCGTGCTCGCCGCGGTCGTCGCGGCCCGGGCGGAGGGATTCGAGGTGGCGGACGACGGCGCCGTCGGTGTCCCGCCCGGGATCTTCCTGGCCGCACTGGGATCCGGGTCGGGCGCAGCGATGGCGACGGCGGTACTCGACCACCGGGCGCGCCGGCACCAGACCATGATCCGGGCTGCACTCGGCGAACTCGCCGCGGCCGACGGCCGGGTGACGTCGCTGATCGCCACCGCGTTCGCCCAGCTTCCCCGCGCCGGTGATCCGGGCACCGGATGGGCCGGGGTGCAGACCGTTCCGCCGCCCCCGGACGGTGCGAGTGCGGAGGCGAACCGCACATGGTGGGACGCGCTCACGACGGGGCAGCAGCGGATGCTGATCGAGACCACGCCCGCGAGCGTCGGCAACCGGGACGGTCTACCGGCCGCGGTGCGCCACCGGGCCAACGTCGATCGTCTGCCGGTCGAACGGGCGGCCCTGGAGGCGACGCAGCGGGAGCTGTCGGATCGGGTGCGGAGTCCGAACAACCTCGAATCGCTCTTTGCGCGACAGCAACTCGTGGACGTCGGCCGTCGGCTGGCCGATATCGACACGGTACAGAGCGCGCTCGAGCAGCACCCGGACCGGAGGCTGTTGCTGTTGGAGGTGCGCTCCGGCGAGCAGGTTCACGCCGCCGTGGCGATCGGTGATCCGGACACGGCCGATCACATCGCGGTATCCACGCCGGGGCTGAACTCCACCGTGCGCGGGTCCCTCGGTTCGATGGCCGACGAGGCCGGGGCGCTGCAGCGCGAGTCGCGGATCCAGCTGCGCGCCAAGCCCGGACGCGAACACGAGACGGTCGCGATCATCGCCTGGGTGGGCTACGACACGCCGCAGATGTCGGGCAGCATCACCGACCGGATCGGGGGTGGACTGGCTGTGGCACTGGAGGATCGGGCCCGCGCCGGGGCGCGGGACCTCGCGCGGTTCTACGACGGCCTCGGCGTCGCGCACACGGGATCCGATCCGCACATCACCGCGATCGGGCACTCGTACGGTTCGGTCACCACGGGTCTGGCGCTGCGTGAACCGGGCCACCACCCGGTGGACGACCTGGTCGTCTACGGCTCCCCCGGCCTGGTCGGCGTCCGCTCGCCGAGCGATCTCGGACTGGTTCCGGGGCATGCGTACGAGATGACGGCGGACGGTGACGTGATCGCCCGTCTCAACCGGTTCGGCCCCGGACCGTTCGGCGGTGGACCGTACGCGACGGACGGTTTCACCCATCTCGCGACCGATGCCGCCACGACACCCGACGGAGTGACGCGCGACGGCGCGTCCGGCCACAGCGAGTATCCCCGGACGGGTGCCAACGGACGCCTGCGGACCAGCGGCTACAACCTGGCCGCGATCATCGCGGATCTGCCGGAGCGGGCCGTCACCACCTGAGTCGCCACCGCCGCGCAGCGGGTCCGCCGGCACTCGAGGCGCGTCGGGAATCGCCCACCTCCGAGCGGACAACCCGGGCGTATCGTCGAACCAGGTCCCGCCGAAAGGAAGGGAACGATGATTCGCCGCTGGAAGACTCTGCTCGTCGCGGCGGCCGTGCCGCTGCTCGTGGCCTCTTGCGAAGACGAGACCGCTACTCCCCCACCCGCGTCCGGCACGTCGACCACTTCCGAGACGTCCGTGACCCCCACCGATCGGATCTCCCCGGAGTACTGCCGGCAGAGCGAGCACCCGGGGTGCCCGCCGGGCGGCTACGTCGGATCCGCCGCCGTCCTCGCTCCGGGCGGGAGCGGTCGGTACGTTCCGGCTCAGGGTTCCGGAGCCGGGTGACGCATCGTTCACGTAGCCCGGGTCGGTTCGCGTCGGCTCGGGTCAGTTCAACTTCGCCCGCATGAGGTAGACGTTGTAGCTGTCCCATTCCGACATCGTGAAGTACAGCTCGTCGGGTGTGGACCAGGGGTGCATGAAACCGCCGTAGGTCTTCGGGTACTCGGTACTGTCGACGAGGGTCGCGCCGTCGGACCAGGTGCCCTGCGGACTCGACGACTGCCGCAGGAGGATTCGTCCGTCGACCTGGTCGAGGTAGCTCATGAGCCACCGCTGCCGATCGGCGTCGTAGCGCACGGACAGCTCGCCCGCGGGGCCCGAGACGAGCGATGTGGCGAGGTGTTCCACCACCGGGACCCAGTTGCCGTCGACCCAGTACTGGTACGCACTGGTGTCGAGTAGCTCGCCGGCGGGGACGCGGGCGAGGCCGATCGTGCCCATCCGGCCGTTGGGGGTGCCGAACATGTACACGTCGTCGCCCTGCGGAACCATCGCGGTCACCTGGAACAGGCCCTGTCCGAAGATATTGTCCCACTGGGCATATTGATCCTTGGTCCACGTCTGACCGTTGTCGTCGGAGTACGCGATGCCGCCGTGGTTCGTCACCCACATGCCGGGCTCGCCCCAGCGGCGCACCGACATGTAGCTCAGGTACTGGCGGGCGCCGATCGCGAAGCCCGACGTGGGGATGGCGGTGGTCTCCCAGTTCGCGATGTGCCGGGCGTCGATGATCTCGGCGGCGTGACAGCGACTGTCCTGCACCATGCTGTCGATCGTCATGCCGTCGGACAGATCGGTGTCGGTGCTGTGCCCGAGCACGCTGCTGCGCCAGTCCCGGCCGTTCGCGCCGGGCGGCTGCCAGTCCGCGCCGAACGTGTCGCCGAACGCCACCGCGACCTCGCCCGGACGGCTCTCCCACGTGATGCCCAGGTCGGTGCCGTCGACCTGCCACCGCTTGTCGGTGCGGTTCTCGGATCCGGGCCCGGTCACCTGCGACACCAGACTCACCGCCCCCACAGCCGGGGTGCCGAGCGGTGCGGTGACGGGCCCGGGGTCGATCGTGCCGATGTCGAGCGGCGGTGCGGGCTGCGGATCCGGACCCGGGTCGCCGCCCGGCACCGGAATCGGGACGGTCTCGGGCCGCGGCTGGATCTGGATGCGCGGCAGGGTGATCGAACCGGATCCCGGACCCGAACCGGATCCCGAATCCGATCCCGAACTCGAGCCCGAACTGGAGCCCGATCCCGAACCCGGCGAACCGGGTGCGGTGTCCGGCCCGCCGGGATCGTCGGTCGCATCGGTGAGGTCGGGGCACGGGTCCTGGCAGGGGTCCGCCGGCAGGGGATCCTGCGCCACCCGGGTCCGGTCGGGGGCGGGATCGGGTAGTGGGACGGGGACGAACTGCGGGTACGGCAGCGGGACCCCGATGACGGGCGGGGACGTCGGCGGCGGCGGTTCCGGGTCCGGCGCCGACGGATCGAATCCCGCCTCGCCGCACGAGTTGGTGGGCCCCGTCGCGGGTTCCGCGAGTGCGGGGGCGGTGGTGAGCGCGAGGCCCGCGACCGTGACGGCGAGCATCGACGTCAGGCGTCTGATGATGGTTCACCCCTGGGCGATTGGTCCGAAACCGTTCACTACCTGGTGTTTCGAGGAAAGGTAGCACCGAGGTGCGGGGGTGTTCACCGACAATCCCGGTGACCGTGACGGAACCGTGTCACGTCGCGGTGCGTCCACAGAGGTATGGGATCACTCGAGTACTGGTTCGGCACAGGGGACGGTGCGACCACCACGTGGACCTCGTTGGCCGATCTCGACCTCGACGCCGACGGCGAGTTCGACGCGGTGCGTCTGGACTTCGACGGGGACGGCCTGTTCGACGACGCGATGTGGGACAGCGACGGTGACGGTGCCGCCGACCGCTCCGTGCTGGACGTCGGGGCGGCACCGGCGCGGTACTTCGCGGACCCCGTGCACACCGGCGTCTGGGACCAGCAGGTCTCGCGGACACAGCAATCCGTGCACCCGGTCCCCGCGCCGCGGTCTCCCGCACCACCCGATCCGGCCGGGTGGCGGAGCATCGACTACGACGGTGACGGTGCGGCGGACGACGCGCTCGTCGACTTCGACGGCGACGGCGAACCCGACGTCGTGCTGGTCTCGACGCGGGATCCGGCCCGGTTCGACACGGTGCTGGTCGCCGAGGAGGATCCGGGCCGGATGTCGGTGCAACTCAGCGATACCGACACCGACGGCCGTGTGGACACCGTCCGGCGGGACGTGCGGTGACCGGTCAGTCGACCGTGCGGCGCGCGTTGCACGCGATCGCGACCAGGCCCAGCGTGTAGACGCCACCGGCCGCGAGGACCGGACCCAGCGAGTGGCCGTCGGGAGCGACCACCGTCGCGGCGGCGGCCACGGCAGCGCAGAAGGCGATGTTGAAGACGGTGTCCTGCAGCGCGAACACCTGGCCGCGGCGGTCGTCGTCGATCTCGATCTGCATCGCGGCGTCGCCGGTGAGCTTGACGGTCTGCCCGGCGAACCCGAGCAGGAACGCACCGGCCAGCAGCAGCGGCTGCGACAGCGTCGTGATCAGCGTGAACTGGACGACGGTTGCGAACGCGAGTGCGACGGTCACGGTGCGGGGGCGTCCGAGGCGGGGAATCAACCAGGGGGTGGCGAGGGCCGCGAGCAGCATGCCGGCGGCCGTCGCCCCCACGGCCACACCGAATCCGGCCAGGCCGCCGGGCAGCGCGCCACTCGACGCGGGGTCGCGCAGGATCAGCACCATCACAAGGGTGTTGACGCCGAAGGCGATGCGATGGGCGCCGATTCCGATCATCGCGGTGGTGACCCCGGGCGCCTGCCACACCGCCGTCGCGCCGGTGCGCAGGCCGGACAGGACGGCGGTGACCGTGCCTCGTGCGGTGGTGACGCCGTCCATGGGGCCCAGCGCGCGACGGCCGAATCCGTGCACCGCCCACGCGCCGATCACCGATCCGAGCGCCCCGACCGCCACCGCGACGCCGGAGCCCAGATCGCCCTCGCCGATCCCGGCGATCACGGCCACGGCCGTCCCGGCCCCGACCGCCGAGAACACCGATCCTGCCGTTGCGAGCACCGAATTTGTTGGTACCAGCCAACTTTGCCGCACCACATGCGGCAACGCGGCGGAGATGCCCGCGAGGACGAACCGGCTGACGCCGATCGCGGCGAGTGCCATCAGCAACAGCGGCGTCTCCCCGGCGCCCGCGATCAGCAGCGCCGAGATCAACAGGATCAGGCTGCCCCGGAGCAGATTCGCCCACAGCAACACCGCCCGCCGGTCCCAGCGGTCCAGCAGGGCGCCCGCGAACGGACCGATCACCGAGTACGGCAACAGCAGGACCGCGAATCCGGCGGCGATGGCGAGCGGTTCGGTCTCGCGTTCGGGATTGAAGAGGATGGCCCCGCCGAGCGCCGCCTGGAAGAGTCCGTCGCCGAACTGGCTCGCGAACCGGACCGCCGTCAGGCGGCCCAGCCCCGGTGAGTGCCGCAGTGTGGTGGCCGCGGAACTCCACGTCTGTCGGACAGACGACGGATTCCATGTGCGCACATGGTGACCCTATCGGGCGCCCGCCGTCGCCAACTCCTGCCGCCACCACCGGACCGTCACGGCCGCGGCCTCGTCCAACGGGGTGGGTGCGCGCCCGAGGACCTCCTCGCTGCGACGCGAGTCCATCACGAACGGCGCCTCGAACTGGTACAGCGTCTCCGCGAGCTCTCGGGTCGGGCGGTGCACCGTCCCGACCGCCCGCAGCGCCCACCCGGGCAGCGTGCCCACCGTGGGCGTCGGCACCTGCGCGGCCTTCGCGAACGCCTCCACCAGCTGTCGCTGGGTCACCGCAGGAGCGGTGGGCGCGTGCAGCACCGTGTTCCACCGGTCCGGATCGTGCGCTGCGGTGATCATGGCCGCCGCCAGATCGGGGACGTAGGTGAACGAGTGGGCGACGTCGGCGCGGCCCATCACCCGGATCGTCTTCCCCTTCAGCACCGGGGGCACCATCCGCTCGCCGGCATGCGCGGTCAGGACGTGCGGGCCGAAGAAGTCGGACGCGACGACGCTGACCGTCGGTGTGCGGTGCGCCGCGCGGGCCGCGAGTAGACGGGTGCGGACACCGAGCTTGCCGGTGGTCGCGTCGCGCGGGCCGTCCTCCGTCAGCGGGCCGTCCGGGCGGCCGTACGAGTACAGGCTCTCCGGGAACACCACGACCGCGCCGATCCGTCCGGCGGCGTCGAGCACCACCTGCTCGGCGGCGGGCAGTTCGCGTTCCCAGGCGCGGGCGTCGTAGGCGGATCCGTGGATGCAGTGGAAGACGGCGGTGGCGTCGTCGAGGGCGGCCGCGAGGGCGGTCGGGTCGGAGACGTCCACCTTGCGGCGCTCGATCCGCGGATGGTCCGGCCCGCTACCCGAGCGGGTGAGGACCCGGACGTCGTAGCCGGCGTCGGCGAGTTGTTCGGCGACCGTCCAGCCGACGGGGCCCGCACCGGTCACTACCTGCAGATTCGACATCACGTGCTCGCTTTCTCGAAGAGGATTTCGGAATCGAGAGCACTGCTCTCGTTTTCTACGATGCGCTCGGGTCGGGGCCATTGTCAAGAGCACTGCTCTCTTTTGTTGACAGTGCTCTCGTTTCTCGGGCAGGGTGGGTGCATGACGGTCACCCCCCGCGAACGCGCCCGCGAGCAGACGCTCGCCGAGATCACCCGCATCGGACGGGAGCAGCTGGCGACACAGGGCGCGGCCGCGTTGTCGCTGCGTGCCGTCGCGCGCGATCTGGGCGTCGTGTCGTCGGCGGTGTACCGGTACGTCGCGAGCCGCGACGAGCTGCTCACGCTGCTCGTGATCGATGGCTACACCGAGCTGGGTGCGGAGGTGGATGCCGCCGTCGATGCGCTGGCGGACGACGATCACCGCGGTCGGCTGCACGCGCTCTCCCACGCGGTGCGATCGTGGGCGATCCGGGAGCCCGCCCGCTATGCGCTGCTGTTCGGCAGCCCGGTCCCCGGCTATCACGCGCCGGCGGAGCGCACGACCGGTCCGGGTACGCGCGTGATCGTCGCGCTGGTCGGCATCATCGAGGGGGCGCACCGGGCGGGTGTGCTGACACCGCTGTCGTCGTCGGCGCCGGTCGACCCGGGGCTGTCCGCCGACCTCGATCGGATCCGTGCCGAGATGGGCCTGACGGTGCCCGACGAGCTGCTCGCGCGCGGCGTCATGGCCTGGGCGGCGCTGTTCGGTGCGATCAACTTCGAGGTGTTCGGGCAGTACGGCGCCGACACCTTCGCTGATCCGGCGGCGCTCTTCGAGCACCACCTGACGGTGCTGGACCGGATCCTGGGGCTGGACTGAGCTGTCGGAACGTGGCCGACGACACGTCGACGACATACCCCTAGGGGTATAAAGTCGCGGGTGGAGAAAGGATCCCCCCCAGGGGGTCTGGAGTGAGCGAGCAGGGTGGCCCTAGGGTCGAACGTCGTGGGCATCTTTCGAAAGTCGTACGGAACGGTCGACGCGAGCAGGGCGCAGACCCTCGTCGAGGAGGGCGCGGTCCTGTTGGACGTGCGATCGCGTCCGGAGTGGGACGCCGGCCACGTGCCGGGTGCCACCCACCTGCCGCTGCACGAGGTGATCGACGACGGCATCGACGTGGTCGCGGGTCGACCCGTCGTCGTGATCTGCCGTTCCGGCGGACGATCGGCGAACGCGGCGCGTCAGCTGGCCCGGGCGGGCGCCGAGACCTACCTGGTGCGCGGCGGCATCGACGCCTGGCGCCGCGCCGGCCTCGCGATCACCACTCCGGACTGACCGTCACGTCACACGAGGAGTACACGAACATGGCACTGCCGAAGCATTCCGGTTGGACCGTCGAACGCATCGTCCCGCTGCTGGGTGGATCCGTGGTGGGCACGAGCCTGCTGCTCGGCCGCACGCACTCGCCCAAGTGGCGGGGTCTGACGGCGTTCGCGTCCGCGAATCTGGTGCTCTACGGGATCGTCGGCTGGTGCCCGATGAGCCTGCTGCTGCAGAAGCTTGGTGTGCCGCGCGGTGCGTCCTGCTCGGTGCCCGCGCCGGGGACGGTCGCGCAGCCCGATCCCGACGCGGCGTAATTCGTTCGCGTTCGAATCTCCCGTCCGGGGCCCGTCGATGAGATGATGACCCGGTGGCGCACTCGGAGGAACCTGAGGACCGCACGGCCCCGGCACAGCCGGCGGTGCGGCCGGGCAGCCTGCTGGTGTCGTCGACGGACCTCGCCGAGCCGACGTTCCGGCGGACCGTCGTCTACGTGATCGAACACAACGACGCCGGCAGTCTCGGCGTCGTCCTCAACCGGCCCAGCGACACCTCCGTGCAGGAGGTGCTGCCGCAGTGGACCGCTCTCGCCGCCAAACCGCAGGCGCTGTACATCGGCGGGCCCGTCACTCGTGACGCCGCGCTGTGCCTGGCGACGCTGCGGACGGGCGCCGACATCACCGGCATCCCGGGACTGCGCCGGATCGATGGCCGGGTCGTGATGGTCGACCTCGATGCCGACCCCGAGCCCATCGCTCCGGTGATCGAGGGCCTGCGGATCTTCGCCGGTTACGCCGGCTGGACGCTCGGGCAGCTCGACGCCGAGATCGAACACGACGACTGGATCGTGTTGTCGGCGTTGGCGTCCGATGTGATCAGTCCGCCCCGCGCCGACGTCTGGGGTCAGGTGCTGCGTCGGCAGCCACTCCCCCTCGCGCTCCTCGCGACGCACCCCATCGACATCGAGCTGAACTGACGACACGCTCGCCCCGGGGAGCCCGCGCAGCGAAACGGACTACCCGGACAGCGCCTTTCGCAGCGCCGCGATCGCCAGTTCGCGGGCGACGACGGTGGCCCTGCAGTCGCGGAGGCTGTCGAGCATGAGGAAGTCGTGGACCATGCCGGCGACGCGGACCGCAGTGACGTCCACGCCCGCCGCGCGCAGCTTCGCGGCGTAGGCCTCGCCCTCGTCGCGCAGGACGTCGGCCTCGTCGGTGATCACCAGCGTGGTCGGCATCTCGGCGAGCCGCTGTGGGCTTCCCTGCAGCGGTGAGGCGTAGATGTCACCGCGCTGCGCCGGGTCGGGGAGGTACTGGTCCCAGAACCACTTCATGCCGTCTCGCGTGAGGTAGTAGCCGTCCGCGAACTGCAGGTACGACGCGGTCTCGAAGTTCGCGTCGGTCACCGGGTACAGCAGGACCTGCGCGGACAGCGCCACGTCGCCGCGGTCGGCCGCCATCAACGCCAGCACGGTCGCCATGTTGCCGCCGACGGAGTCACCGCACACGGCCATCCGGGAGGTGTCCAGGCGATGCTCGCGGCCCTGCTGCGCGACCCAGCAGGCCACGGCGTAGTTCTGTTCGATCTGGACGGGGTACTTCGCTTCCGGCGCCCGGTCGTAGACCGGGAACACCACCGCGGCGCCCGCACCGACGGCCAGTTCCCGAACCAGTCGGTCGTGCGTGTTCTCGTCGCCGAAGACCCAGCCGGCGCCGTGGATGTAGATCACGACGGGCAGATCGCCGGACGCGCCGGCCGGGCGGAGGATCCGGGTCCGCACGCGGCCGTGCGGTCCGGCGTGGACGTCCACCCACTCGTCCTCGACTTCCGGCCGGTCCACCCCGTCGCCGCTCTGCAGGTCGGCGAGGATCTTGCGTCCCTGCTCGGGTGGAACCTCGTAGATGCGGGGATGCGGTGAGGTCGCGTCCGCCAGTTCCTTTGCGGCGGTCTCCAGTACGGGTTCGGGCGGATCGGGCAGTGTGGACATTCGACTCTTCTCCTTCGCTCGGTACGGCACTCGGCTACCCGCGCCCCCGATCGGCCGAACCGTCCCCGGGCTGCCGGCGATCAGTGCGCGAAGTGCCGAGCCTCGGAGTGGATCGCGACGCCTTCGCGGTGCAGGTGCTTGCACACCTCGACGATGTCGTCGAACAGCAGACGCGCCAGGTCGGCGCTGAAGCCTTCACGGACCACCACGCGCAGTACCGCGACGCCCTCGGCATCGGCGGGCATCGTGTACGCCGGCACCTGCCAGCCGCGGGCGCGCAGTTCGTGCGAGACGTCGAAGACGGTGAACTTCGGCTCGTCGGACAGTTCGAACGTCAGCACCGGGATGGCCGAGCCGTCGCTGACCACCCGGAAGTCACCCTCCTCGGCGAGCTTGCCGGACAACCACATTGCGGTGCTGCGCAGCGACTTCATGATGTTGTGGTAGCCGCCGTGGCCCAGGCGCAGGAAGTTGTAGTACTGGCCCACGACCTGGTTGCCGGGGCGGGAGAAGTTGAGCGTGAACGTCGGCATGTCGCCGCCGAGGTAGTTCACGCGGAACACCAGCTCCTCGGGTAGATGTGCGGCGTCGCGCCAGATCACGAATCCGAGGCCGGGATACGTCAATCCGTACTTGTGACCGCTGACGTTGATCGACACCACCCGGGGAATCCGGAAGTCCCACACCAGTTCCGGGTTCAGGAACGGGACCACGAAGCCGCCGCTGGCCGCGTCCACGTGCACCGGGATGTCGGGCCCGCCGTCCGCGGCCAGGGCGTCCAGGGCCAGCGCGATCTCCTCGACGGGCTCGAGTTCGCCGGTATACGTGGTGCCGAAGATCGCGACGACGCCGATCGTGTTCTCGTCCACCGCCGCGGTCACCTGTTCGGGCGTGATCACGTACCGCCCCGGCTCCATCGGCAGGTACACCGGTTCCACGTCGAAGTACCGGCAGAACTTCTCCCACACCACCTGAACATTGCTGCCCATCACCAGTTTCGGTGTGGACGCGTCCAGCCCGCCAAGTTTGCGGGCCTGCCGCCAACGCCACTTCATCGCGAGCCCGGCGAGCATCACCGCCTCGCTCGAGCCCAGGGTGGAGACGCCGGTCGCGGATGTCGGGTCGGTGTCGGACAGGTCCGGCGCGTTGAACAGTGCGGCCACCATGTTGACGCAGCGCTGCTCGATCGCCGAGGTGGCCGGGTACTCGTCCTTGTCGATGAGGTTCTTGTCGAACGTCTCCGCCATCAGCGTCCCCGCCTCGGGATCCATCCACGTCGTCACGAACGTCGCGAGATTGAGGCGCGAACTGCCGTCGAGCATCAGCTCGTCGTGGATGAAGCGGTATGCGGCACGTGGATCCATCGAGTCGTGCGGCAGGCGCAGCGCCGGGACGGGGTCGGTCGCCAAGCGGCCGGTGTAGGCGGGCGCGATCAAGTCGCGGGATTCGCGGTGGTGATGGTTCTTCGACACGTTCGCCTCCGAAAACACAGCTGCTCGGGAAACGCCTGTACTGGAACTCGCTCCGTCTCCATTGAACCGGAACCGGGCCGAACGTGTGGGTGAACCGGATTCCGGTCAGGTCGTGACGGATTCCGGGTCGGTGCGTTTGGCGTACCGCTGCGCCAGTGCGGCGCAGACGATGAGCTGGATCTGATGGAAGATCATCAGCGGGAGCACGATCAGCCCGACGGGCTGGCCGGCGAACAGCACCGACGCCATCGGGAGTCCGGTCGCGAGGCTCTTCTTGGAGCCGCAGAAGATGATGACGATCCGGTCCGGCAGCGAGAAGCCGAGCTTCTTGCCCGCGAGCGCCGTGATACCGAGGACCGCGGCCAGCAGTCCGCAGCACACCGCGACCACAACGGCCACCTCCGCGACCGTGACGGTGCTCCAGATGTGCTCGTTCATGGACGCGCTGAACGCCGAGAACACGACCAGCAGGATCGACCCGCGGTCCACCAGCTTGGTGGGGGCGGCGTACTTGGTGAGCCAGTCGATGACGAGCGGGCGGATGAGCTGGCCGATCATGAACGGCAGCAGCAGCTGCAGCACGATGTCGATCACCGACGAGAAGTCGACGGTCGCCTCGCCGGTGGTGTTCATCAGCAGGATCACCAGCAGCGGCGTGACGAACACGCCGAGCAGGTTCGAGAACGACGCGCTCACGATCGCGCCCGCGACGTTGCCGCGCGCGATCGAGGTGAACGCGATCGACGACTGCACCGTCGACGGCACCAGGCACAGATACAGGATGCCGGTGTACATCTCGTCGGTGATGATCGTCGGCACGAGGATCCGCAGCGCCAGGCCGATCAGCGGGAACAGCACGAACGTCGACGCGAACACCACCGAGTGCAGCCGCCAGTGCTTGAGACCCTGCAGCGCCTCGGTCGGTGACAGGCGGGCGCCGTACAGGAGGAACAGGAGGCCGATCGCGATCTTGGTGGCCCAGTCGAGGACCGTCTGACCGCTGCCGGATACCGGGAACAGGCTGCCGAGGATTGCCACCGTGACGATGGCCAGGATGAATCCATCGATGTAGAACCTGCTCAGAAACTTCACCGGTCAACGGTATACGGAGCGAATTCGATCATGAAAGGCGTTCAACCCGTTAACTGCGATCGTGATTTGTGATAAGCAGGACGCATGTTCGATCCGGTTCTCCTCAGGACATTCCTCGCCGTCGAGCAGACCGGCGGGTTCACCGCGGCCGCCCGGCACCTGGGTCTGCGTCAGTCCACCGTCAGCGGCCACATCGCCCGGCTCGAGCGGGCCGCGGGTCGCGCCCTGCTGAGCCGCGACACCCACACCGTCGAACTCACGGCGGACGGCACCGCGATGGTGGGGTTCGCCCGCTCGATCCTCGACGCCCACGACCGGGCCGGCCGGTACTTCGAGGGATCGACACTCACCGGACGGCTGCGGTTCGGGGCCGCGGAGGACCTGGTCGCGAAGGGACTGCCGCAGATCCTGCGGGACTTCCGGCGCACCCATCCGCTGGTGGACCTGCAGCTCACGGTGGGGCTGAGCCGCACGGTGCACGCGCAGTTGCGGTCCGGCGATCTCGACCTCGCGTTCGTGATGCGTCGGCCCGGCGAGACGCACGGCGATCTGGTGTGGCGGGATCGGCTGGTGTGGGGTGGGACGGCGGAGTCGGAGTGGGATCCGTCGGCGCCGGTGCCGCTGGTGGCCTATCCCCCGCCCAGCATCACCCGCGCGTGCGCGCTCGGCGCGCTCGAGACGGCCCGCCTGCCCAGCCGGATCACGTGCCTGGCCAACAGCCGGACGGGGCTGCGCGCGGCCGTCCTGGCCGGGCTGGGTTTCATCGTGCACGCGCAGTCGCTGCTGCCGACCGAGCTGCGACCGGTCGGCGAGCGGTTCGGGCTCCCGGACCCGGGAGACGTCGAGTTCGTGCTGCTGGGCCGGGCCAGCACGCCCAGCGATCCGGAGGCGGCCCTGATGGAGGCGATCCGGGCGTCGGCGCTGTGATCCTCAGGATCGCGCGAATCGCCGATCGGCCAGCGTGTTGAGCGCGCCGGCGATCTCCTCCGCCTTCGGGGTGGTGACGGTGAGCCGGTGCCCGCACGCGAAGGTCACCACGACGGCCGGCCCGGTCCGGGTGACGACGCCGTAGTTGCCGCGGCCCTTCGTCTTGAGACCCCAGCCGCCGAAGTCCTGGAACGGCCGGACCTCGTCGACCTCGGCGCCGAGGACCTCGTCGGTGCCGTACTCGATCGCCGACATCCCCAGGTTCTGCACACGGATGCTGCCGGCGTCGACGACGACGCGGAACTGCAGGAGCGTGACCAGCAGCAGCACCGCGGGCAGGAACAGGGCCAGGGGCCACCACGCCCCGGCCAGGTAGGACACCCCGATCGCGGGCGTGGCGACCACCAGCGCGACCCCGGCGAGCCCACCGGCGCTCATGCCGACCTGGTCGGTGATCGGGAGCTCGACGGCGCCGCGGGGCAGGACGGCGGCGGGGGGCTCGGTGGCGACCGTGCGGACGCGGTGGTCCCGCAGCAGCGACGCGCCGAGCAACCCGACCACTGCGCCGAGGGCAGCCCCCACTCCGATCGCGGTGGTGGGCAGCGGGGTGTCGACCACCGACGTCGCGTCGAGCTGCCCGACGATCATCGCGACCTCGACGGCGAGGATGAGGCCCACGACGACGAGTCCCACCAGCAGCATCATCCGGCGCATCATCAACTGGGCCTGTGCGAGCGCCGCGATCGCGCAGCAGCCGCCCCCGACGAGCAGCAGGATCAGGGCGACCATCCACGCACTCGACGTGGGGCTCATGAAGCCGTCGGGCGTGCCACCGTCACCGGACCAGTGCGTGGCGATCTGCGCCGGCAGGCGGGGTTCGAGCATGTATGTCAGCGCGATGCCCGCGGCGGCCGCCAGCACGGGGACGCCGATACCGAAGACGGCGCCGGCCGGATCGATCACGCGCGCCGGCGCGGGTGGCGGGAAGGGGTCCGGTATGGGTGTGGTCACACACCGGATTCAATCAGGCCCGGCGGATCAGGCGGGTTCGCACGCGCCCTTGAGGCTGCAGGCGCCGCAGGATGTGCCGCAGCCACTGGTGTCGGGCACCGCGCCCGCGGCCTTGGAGCCGAGCGCGCCACCGGCCGCGACGGTGAACAGGGCCCCGGCGATCACGACGATCGTCGCGATCACGCCGGCGACGGTGGGCAGGATCAGGATGGCGAGCCCGCCGATGGCCAGCACGCCGGCACCGCCGAGCATGCTCGGGGCCGCGACCTTGTTGGCCAGGGCAAACGTCTCGTCGTCGCGCAGCGACTGGGGGGTGCGCACACCGGCCCAGCGGTTGCGCGTCAGGCGGCCGGTCAGTGCGGCGGCGCCCAGACCGGCGAGGGCGAGAGCGGCGACGAAAAGCACGACAGCGACGATGACCACGCCTACACGATACGACCCGGTCGCGCGGGCTGGTGTTGCTGGGTGTTCGGGGGGACCGCGGACGCTTTACCCTGGTTGACGGAATTCCCGTCATCCAAGTAGATAGCGACCACAGTGACCGAGCCAGTTCAGCAAGCCTCATCCCCCGACGACTCGACGCCGCAGCACCGCTACACCGCGGAGCTCGCCGGCCGGATCGAGCAGCGCTGGCAGGACCTGTGGAGCGAGCGCGGGACGTTCAACGCCCCCAACCCGGTGGGCCCGCTGGCCGGTGACGTGCCGGCGGACAAGCTGTTCGTGCAGGACATGTTCCCGTACCCGTCGGGCTCGGGTCTGCACGTCGGCCACCCGCTCGGCTACATCGCGACGGACGTCTTCGCGCGCTACCACCGGATGCAGGGCCACAACGTCCTGCACACCCTCGGTTACGACGCGTTCGGTCTGCCGGCCGAGCAGTACGCGGTGCAGACGGGCACGCATCCGCGCACCACGACCGAGGCCAACATCGCGAACATGCAGCGTCAGCTGCGCCGACTGGGCCTGGGTCACGACGAGCGCCGCTCCGTGGCGACGACGGACGTCGACTTCTACCACTGGACCCAGTGGATCTTCCTGCAGATCTACAACGCCTGGTACGACACGGCGCAGGGCAAGGCCCGCCGCATCTCCGAACTCGAGGCCGAGTTCGCTTCGGGTGAGCGCACTCTCGACGACGGCCGTGACTGGGCCTCGCTGGACGCCGTCGAGCGCAGCAAGGTGCTGGACTCGTACCGCCTGGTCTACCACTCGGATTCGATGGTCAACTGGTGCCCCGGTCTGGGCACCGTACTGGCCAACGAGGAGGTCACCGCGGACGGCCGCAGCGAGCGCGGCAACTTCCCGGTGTTCCGTAAGCACCTGCAGCAGTGGATGATGCGGATCACCGCGTACTCCGACCGCCTGGTCGACGACCTCGAGTACCTGGACTGGCCCGAGAAGGTCAAGTCCATGCAGCGCAACTGGATCGGGCGCTCGCACGGTGCACAGGTGAAGTTCGCCGCGCGGTCCGAGCGAAGCGACGGGGGTTCGGCACAGCATCACGACATCGAGGTGTTCACGACGCGTCCGGACACGCTGTTCGGTGCCACGTACGTGACCCTGGCCCCCGAGCACGAGCTGGTGGACCGGCTGGTGGCGGCCGAGTGGCCCGAGGGCGTCGACCCGCGCTGGACCGGGGACGCGGCCACGCCGGCCGAGGCCGTCAAGGCGTACCGCGAGTCGATCGCCGCGAAGACGGACCTCGAGCGCCAGGAGAACAAGGAGAAGACCGGCGTCTTCCTGGGCGTCTACGCCGTCAACCCGGTGAACGGGCACAAGCTGCCGGTGTTCATCGCCGACTACGTGCTCACCGGCTACGGCACCGGCGCGATCATGGCCGTGCCCGGCCACGACCAGCGCGACTGGGAGTTCGCGACCGCGTTCGGTCTCGACATCGTCGAGGTCATCGGCGGCGGCGATCTGTCCGAGGCGGCGTTCACCGGTGACGGACCGCTGGTGAACTCGGAGTACCTGAACGGCCTGAGCGTCGCGGACGCGAAGAAGGCGGTCATCGAGCGCCTCGAGGCGGAGGGCGTCGGCAAGGGCACCATCCAGTACAAGCTGCGCGACTGGCTCTTCGCGCGTCAGCGTTACTGGGGCGAGCCGTTCCCGATCGTGTACGACGCCGACGGTGTCGCGCATCCGCTGCCGGAATCGGCTCTGCCGGTGGAACTTCCGGAGGTCGAGGACTACGCACCGGTGTCGTTCGATCCCAACGACGCCAGCTCCGAGCCCTCTCCCCCGCTCGCCAAGGCGTCCGACTGGGTCGACGTCGAACTGGATCTGGGCGACGGCCTCAAGGACTACCGCCGCGACACCAACGTGATGCCGCAGTGGGCCGGCAGCTCGTGGTACCAGCTGCGCTACATCGATCCCACCAACAGCGAGCAGTTCGTTGCGCCCGAGAACGAGGCCTACTGGACCGGTCCGCGTCCGGACATCCACGGCCCCAACGATCCCGGTGGCGTCGACCTGTATGTCGGCGGTGTGGAGCACGCGGTGCTGCACCTGCTGTACTCGCGGTTCTGGCACAAGGTGCTGTTCGACCTGGGCTACGTCAGTTCGAGCGAGCCGTACCGCCGCCTGTACAACCAGGGCTACATCCAGGCGTACGCGTACACCGACGAGCGCGGCGTCTACGTGCCGGCCGCCGAGGTGACCGAGGAGGACGGCAAGTTCTTCTACCAGGGCGCCGAGGTCAAGCGCGAGTACGGAAAGATGGGCAAGAGCCTCAAGAATTCCGTTGCGCCGGATGAGATCTGCGACGAGTACGGTGCCGACACGCTGCGCGTGTACGAGATGGCGATGGGTCCGCTGGACACGTCCCGTCCGTGGGCGACCAAGGACGTCATCGGTGCGCACCGCTTCCTGCAGCGCGCGTGGCGCGTCGTCGTCGACGAGGAGAGCGGCGACCTGCGGGTCACCGACGCGGAGCCGTCCGAGGACACACTGCGGGCGCTGAACAAGGCGATCGCCGGTGTCTCCGAGGACTACGCGGCGCTGCGCGACAACACCGCTGTCGCGAAGCTGATCGAGTACACCAACCACCTCACCAAGGAGTACCCGGGCGGCGCCCCGCGGTCGGTGGTGGAGCCGCTGGCGCTCATGCTCGGTCCGATCGCACCGCACCTCGCGGAGGAACTGTGGTCGCGTCTGGGTCACACCGAGTCGCTCGCGCACGGTCCGTTCCCGACCGCCGACGAGAAGTGGCTGGTCGAGGACACCGTCGAGTACCCGATCCAGGTCAACGGCAAGGTCCGCAGCCGCATCAGCGTCGCCGCCGACGCGGCCCGTGAGGACATCGAGAAGATCGCCCTCGCGGACGAGAAGATCGTCGCGCTGCTGGACGGCAAGGATCCCCGCAAGGTGATCGTCGTGCCCGGCAAGATGGTCAACGTCGTTCTCTAGCCCACCCGCGTTTTGCGCACTTATCGCTCCTGAACCCTCCGGGATTCAGCGATAAGTGCGCAAAACGCGATGGATGGCGCTCAGCACTCGTCGGGTGCGGGCTGTCCCTGGAAGAGGGCGTCGACCCAGTCGAACGCTCCGGGGTTGCCGATGGCCTCGCCGAGCAGGTGCTCACCGGGCACCTGCCGGTACACGGCATTGACGCCCAGTCCGCACTGCTCGTCGTACAGGTTGCGGGCACCGAGGGCGGGGATCCACCAGTCCTGCCCGCCGTTGTAGATGTACAGCGGGGTACCGGACTTGATGCCCGCCATCTTCGTGATGTTGTAGATGTCGTGCGCGACAGGGGAATTCAGCGCATCCTTGATGTTCGCGAGTGCCTCGACGGGTGCGTTCAGGAGGCCGATCACGCCGAGGTTGCTCACGCACATGTCCTTGATGGTGGAGATGCCCAGCCGCTGCCCCAGACTGTTGATCAGGGGCAGGATCTGGGTCCGCTCCCGCGAGATCCCCAGCACCGCCGCGAGGAAGAGTCCACTGGCGAGGTTGCCGTTCATGGTGCGCCCGAGCATCTCGAAGTCGGCGGGCACGCCGCCGAACGCGGCACCGACGATGTCGGGGGCCAGTTCGGGTGCGTACGAATCGATCAGCTTGACCGCGCCGTGCGTCGCGATCGCTCCGCCGGAGTAGCCCATCATCGCGAGTTTGCTGCTGCCGAACTCCGCCGGGTACTCGTTCCGCATGCCGCGGATGGTGTCGAGGACGGCGTGCCCGGCGACGTACGGTTCGGCGTACGCCATCTGCGGGCCCTCATGGTCAGGGATGAGAACCGCGTAGCCGCGTTCCTCGGCCTTCGTCGTGACGGGTCGGAGGAAGTCGAAGGGGTTGGTCGATGGTGTGATCCCGTTGGCGAGGGTGTGGGAGGGGGTGCAGGCCCGCCCGAGGCCGTTGATCGGCACGTTGTTCACCAGGATCGGACGCGGGCCGGGACCGGTCCAGTCCGCGGCGGGGATGACGAGGGTCGCGGTAGCGAACGACGGCGCACCCAGCGCGTCGGTGGACTTCACCTTGATCTGCCGGACCTCGCGCACCGGCCCGAGTGGGAGTAGACGGGCGACCGGCGTGACGTCGCGGGTCTCGATGACCTGGCCGTTCGTCATGCCGGGCAGGCCGGGCGGGTACTCGTCGAAGAACGGATCGCCGATCGGCGAGGGCTGCATCTCCTGGTGCAGCGTATCGAGCTGCGGGGGCGCCAGATCCGGTGGCGACACCGACGAGTCCACCGAACCCGGTATCCAGGAACCGAACGCGGACCGGGCGAGAGACCCCGTCCCCCACGAGCCGGTGATCGGCGTCGTGCCGTTGGACCCGGTGCCGTCCGAGCCGGTGCCGTCGGTGAGCGACCCGGGTCCGATGAATCCCTGTCCGGCCGCACTGCCGGTCGATCCCACTCCGCCGATGCTGGTGTTCGGCAGCGCACTGCCGCTCGATTGGGCCGCGGCTGTGCCTGCGGTACCACCTCCGACCACGACACCCACCGCGAGTGCAGCGACGAGTATCCGGCCCCAGAAACCCCCGTACTGGATTGGCATGCGCGGGACGCTAGCACCGGATTGTTGCGGCTCGTGCGGCTTCGGC
Organism: Rhodococcus sp. W8901; assembly: GCF_013348805.1. Classification (NCBI taxonomy): domain Bacteria; kingdom Bacillati; phylum Actinomycetota; class Actinomycetes; order Mycobacteriales; family Nocardiaceae; genus Rhodococcus; species Rhodococcus sp. W8901. Next base: position 5,660,564 of record NZ_CP054690.1, on the reverse strand, counting down.
GCTATGTCGGGAGTGTCCGGTGGGCGGGACCGAGCGATGTGTCGGGTGTGTGAGCCGGGATACGCTCGCCGCCGAGAAAACCCTGAAATTCGTTCCACGAGCAAAGGTTCAGCGACCATGGCAACCGCAGAAGACATCAAGCACACCGTCGCCTCGTACATGAAGGCACTCGAGAGCAAGAGCGCCGACGCCGTCGCCGCCCTGTTCGCCGAGGGTGCCACTGTCGAGGATCCGGTCGGCACCGAGCCCAAGCGGGGCGTCGAGGAGATCCGTGCCTTCTTCAAGGCGATCGAGGCGATGGACCAGACCGCGGAACTGCTGACGGTTCGCGTCGCGGGCAACAGCGCCGCCTTCCACTTCCGCACCGTCTCGAAGGTCGGCGACACCACCTACGTCATGGAGCCCATCGACGTCATGACGTTCGACGACGACGCCAAGATCACCAGCACCCGCGCGTACTGGGCGCAGGAGGACATGATCGTCAGCTGACGAGACGGCCAACGCCGCTCCGCTGTCGGTGGGGTGTGGCCCGGTGTCCAGGTGACGCCGGACCACACCCCAGTCGTTCGTACGGGCCGACGCGGGTGCCGCTCCCCCGGGCGCGCGCGGCGCCTCCGGGTTGTATATACAAGACTGGACAAGTAATGGCGTGAGATGTCACCGGAGGAACTGTGAACGACGGACCGTACTCGCTCGGGGCGCCGGCGCGTCGCACCACTCGCGACGACCGGGTGTCGGTGCGCTGGCGCAACGGTCAGGGCACCACGCAGGTGGTCGCCGAGACCGATCTGTGGCGGGTGAGCATCGCCGACGAACCGACGTCGTCGACCTTCTCGGTGATCGACGGATTCGACCGACTGTTCATGCCGATCGGTGCGGTCCCGATCGAACTGACCGGAGCGCCGTTCGGGCCGGGGGCCGCCCCGGACGCCCCGGACGCCGCGACCGGCGTCGTGCGCCACGTCGTCGCGCCGCTGCAGACGATCGCATTTCCGGGCGAGTGGGCGCCGGGGTGCCGGGTGGAGGCGCCCACTCGGGCGTTGAACGTCATGGTGCGGCGTGGTGCGGCCACGGCGACGATGCGGTTCGGGGAGCCGCCCCGGGCCGCCGATCCCGCTGCGCTGGTCGTTCTCGTCGATCCGGTGACGGAGGCGGCCGTGCTGCTCCCGGCCGGGTGTGTCGACGCCTTCGAGATGACCGATCCCTGCGCGATCCTCACCATCACGCCACTCGGCCGCCCCTGACGGTGACGGCCGCCCTCACCGCGATACGGGTCGCAGCACGATCTCGGTGGGGTGCGCGTCCCGGGGCGTCTCGACGGCGTTCCGGACCGCACCCGCGACTGGGGTGCTGAGAGTCCGCCTCTCAGGCCGACTTGGTTTCGTGCTGGTGTGCAGCCCATTTCGTTGGACTCGTGCCGAACTGTCGACGGAACCAACGCGAGAAGGCACTCAAGTCCGAGAACCCTAGTTCACCCGCTATGTCGGTGAGGCTACGGTCGCCACGTGTGATGTACCGTCGCGCGAGATCTGAGCGCACGGAATCGACCACGGACGAGTAGTTTTCGCCCGCCTGTGACAGGTGTCTGTGCAGGGTTCGCCGGTCCATCCCGAGACTGCGCGCGATCCGGGCGGCAGTGCACCTTCCGCCCGGCAGAAGCGCCTCGATCATCTCGCGTACCCGTCCGACGGCGGAGGCATCTTCCGGCGGCGCGAGCAGGTCCAGGTACTGCCTTGCGTAGGGCTGGAACATCGGGTCCGACAACGGATTGACGGAGTCCAGATCGCTCGAGTAGAGCACGAAACCGTTGAAGTCCTGTTCGAATGCGACGCCCGCCCCGAAGGCGCGGTGATGGACATCGAGCGTGGTCGGTGCTTCGTGGACGAAGCAGGTGGACAGTGGTCGCCAGCCGTCCGGGAGAAACGCGCTGAGTATCCGCGCCAACGAGGCGATGACCAGTTCGATGGACTGGCGCCCGAGTGTCATCCCGGGTGCGGGCTCGATCCGCAGTGAGACAAGGCCGTTCAACTCGACGAGCAGAATCTGAATCGCCTCGTTGTGTACCCGCATGTGGCGCAGTATGAGCGCGATCGCGCTACGGACGTCCGGCTCTTCCCTGGCGGCCAAACCCACTGCTCCGAGTATCGACACCCCCCTGCCGTCCGCCATCTTGACCGCGAAGTCCACACAGGACGTTGCCAGAGCGGTTCGCTCCAACAATTCGTCGACGCGCTCCGCAGGGAGCCATGAATTCGGCGTGGCCAAGGCCGTCGGGTCGATGCCCACGGCACGCATGAACGGATCTGGGTCCGCGCCGAGAGACTGCGTCAACTCGACGTACCCGGTCAGCGCCGAACTCCGCACCTTCACCACTGTCATCGACTACCCCAGCCCCTGTCCCAAGCTGCCAAAGAATTCGTCCCAACGGGACAAGTGTTCTCGCCCCAATCCGTATAGCGTGACCTGTGTCACCGCAGTTGTCGAATCGGTCAGCGCGGTCGCTTTCGCTGGGCGATCCCCAGCGTGCAAAACGCCCGGCAGGGCCTGACGCACAGCCTTCGATTCGCTGCCGTTCGTGCCGACACGTACGTCGAGCAACCACAGCCTCGTTCCGGTTCGCAGCGAGCTTTCCGAACCGGCCACATCCGAGACGCGTCGCCTCAACGCGCCCTTCAAGAACAGGAGCACGCATGGAACTGGAGCCCCAGGAATCCACGCCATCCCGAGAGGTCCTCGGCACCGGCGCCCACTCGAAGGTTTTCCCGTGGGTGGTATTCACCCTGATCTTCGGTCTGATGATGTCGGACTACATGTCCCGGCAGGTACTCAGTTCCGTATTCCCCGTGCTGAAGGCGGAGTGGGATCTGTCGGATTCGCAACTTGCGGCCCTGACCAGCGTCGTAGCCCTGATGGTCGGGGTGTTGGCGCTGCCGATGTCACTGCTCGCCGACCGTTGGGGTCGCGTCCGCAGTGTGGTCCTCATGGCAGTGCTGTGGAGTGTCGCGACCATCCTGTGCGCCGCGGCGGGAAACTACTCCCAGCTGCTCGGCGCACGATTCCTGCTCGGGTTCGGTGAGGCCGCCTACGCGAGTGTGGGCATGGCCGTCATGCTGGGAGTCTTTGCCCCGCGCCTGCATGCCTCGCTCAGCGGCGCCATCCTCGGTGCGGCGTTCTTCGGCTCGGTCGTCGGTGTCGCGCTCGGCGGCGTGCTCGCGGATCGGCTCGGTTGGCGTGCGGCCTTCCTGGTCATGGCGGCCTTCGGTCTGTGTCTGATCATCCTGTTCCGGGTCCTCGTCAACGAGCAGCGGCTGGCGCGTCATGCCGCCGACCGGCCGATCTCAGGGGCCCCCGCCTCCGGGTATGGACGTGCCCCGATTTCGAGCCTGCTCACGAACGCCTCGTTGACCTGTGCATACGTCGGTGCTGGAATCCAGTTCTTCGTCTCGGGTGTGCTGCTCGCCTGGCTTCCCAGCTACTTCAACCGCTACCACGACATGGCGGCCACGGATGCCGGGTTGGCGGCATCGGTCTTCGTACTGTTGATCGGCGCCGGAACGGTGCTCTGTGGCGTCGCTGCCGACCGGTTCGGTCGCCGGCGACCCGAACGCCGGTGGAGTGCAGCGATCGCGTTCGCCGGCATCGCGATGGCGTCCCTGATGGTCGGCTTCCAGCTCGCGAACGGGCCCGTGCAGATGGTGTTGATCGGGGTCGGGGCGTTCTTCTGCTCCGGATTCTCCGGTGCCACGACGGCGGTCGTCGCCAGCCTGTCCCACCCGTCGATCCGAGCCTCGGCCCTCGGCGTGGGCGTACTCGCGAACAACGTCTTCGGGCTGGCCCTCGGGCCGTTCGTCGTCGGACTGCTGTCCGATCGGCTGGGTCTGCTCGGTGCGTTGCAGTGGGTCCCACTTGCATCCGTCGTGTCCATCGTGGTCCTGGGCCTCGGCATGAAGCTCTACCCGGCCGGCCTACGCCAGCTTGCCTTGGTGGAGTCGAAGGCCTCCGGCGAGGCATCGTCCGTCGGCACGGACACGCTCGTGTCCCCGGGATAGATCCCCGCTCATCCGATTCCGTCGGCCGTCTGAGCGTCGTGACGGCCCTGTCATTCCATTCATCGAGGGAGATCAGAGAAATGCAGCAGCTACTCGACAAGGTCGCCGTGGTCACCGGAGCGGCGCAGGGTCTGGGCAGGGCGATTGCGCTCGCCATGGCTCGAGAGGGCGCGGATCTCGTCCTGTGTGACCTTCAAGAGGACAAGCTGGCGGAAGTCTCCGCCGAGGTCGAGGCGCTGGGGCGCAAGTGCTTGGCGCTGCGCTGCGACGTCTCGTCCAAGGCGCAGGTGGTCGAGATGTTCGCCCGGGCCGTCGAGCAGTTCGGAACCGTCCACATCCTGGTCAACAACGCTGCGCGAGTGCCGAACCTGCCCGCCGACGAGGTCCGGCGCGCCCGGCACTACGCCTACGTGACCACCCCGATGGAGCGCCAGTCCATGGGCATCACCAGCAGCCTCACCGACGAGGACTGGCTCAAGTGGTGGGACGTCAACGTCCACGGCGTGTTCTACTGCACCCGTGAGGCATTGAAGTTGATGGAGCCTCAGGGTTACGGCCGCATCATCAATATCGCCTCGATAGCCGGCACCTCTACCGCGAGCACGCACAGCCCCGGCTACTCGGCCGCCAAGGCTGCAGTCGTGAGCCTGACCAAGACCGTCGCCCTCGATGTCGCGGGCGCGGGTATCTACGTCAACGCCATCGCCTGCGGAGGAGTCTTGACGCCGCCGTTCCAGGCGTACCTCGACAACGCCACCGAAGAGCAGAAGCGCAACCTGTACCAGATTATTCCCGTGGGCCGGCTCGGCACTCCCGAGGAGTACGCCTCTCTTGCCGTCTACCTCGCCGGCGAGACGCACTATCTCGTCGGTCAGGTCATCAGTCCTAACGGCGGCGCTGTCATCTGATCGCCGCGGACTCTCGGTTTCATCGAACACCCTTACTCGGCAACACTTTCCAATACTTCCGACAGGAGCACCACCATGCATTTCCATGACGACGCACTCTTCCCCGAAAATCAGGAGAAGCTGGTCATCACGGCGGCGCCGTACGGTCCCGAGTGGGAGCCGGACGACTTCCGCGAGGATCTGCCGTTGACGATGGATGAGCACGTCCAGCAGGCGGTGGACTGCTACGAGGCCGGCGCGTCCGTACTGCACATCCACGTTCGTGAACTCGACGGCAAGGGCTCAAAGCGGCTCTCGAAGTTCAACGAACTCCTCGGACGGCTCCGCGAAGCGGTTCCCGAGATGGTCTTGCAGGTCGGCGGATCGATTTCGTTCGCGCCGGAAGGTGAAGGCGCCGAGGCGAAGTGGCTCTCCGATGACACCCGGCACATGCTCGCCGAGCTCGACCCCAAGCCGGACCAGGTCACGATCGCGATCAACACCAGCCAGATGAACATCGCGGAGCTGTTGACCGCGGACGACATCGCGGGCACATCCCTGGCGCGTCCGGAACTGCAGGAGACGTACCGGGAGATGACGATCCCGGCCGGACCGGCCTGGGTTGAGGAGCACCTGCGTCGCCTACAGGCCGCCGGCATCCAGCCCCTGTTCGCGCTGACCGGCATCACCGGCCTCGAGAGCGTCGAGCGGCTCATCCGTCGCGGGGTCTACACCGGCCCGCTGAACGTGACCTGGACCGGCATCGGTGGCGGCATGGAGGGCCCGAACCCGTACAACATCATGAACTTCATCCAGCGCGTCCCGGACGGAGCGGCCCTGACCCTGGAGTCCCTCATGCGCAGCGTGCTGCCCGTCAACACGATGGCGATCGCGATGGGCCTGCACACCCGCTGCGGCAACGAGGACACCATCTGGGGCCGCAAGGGCGAGAAGATGACCTCGGTTCAGCAGATCCAACAGTTGGTGCGCATCGCCGGTGAACTCGGACGGGAGGTTGCCACCGGCAAGGACGCCCGCGACATCTACAAGATCGGCACCACCTACGCGGACGCCGACGAGACCCTCGCCAAGCTCGGCTACGCGCCGAACCGTCGCCCGGGGCAGGTCGGATTCACCCACCACGCCTAGCACACCGGCTTGTTGCACAGCGGGGCACGGAACCGACTCGTGCCCCGTGTCCGGGTGTTTCCTCCGGACACCCGGCCCTGCCGTGATCAGTGCCGGATCTACGGCCGTCGAGTAATGCCCATCCCCGATCTAGGAGTTTTACGTGATCAATGGCTTGACCATGGATGACTACCCGTTGTCGCTGACCGCTGTGGTCGAGCGCGCCGAGCGTTTCCACAGTGGAAAGGACGTCGTTTCTCGTCGCCCCGACGGCAGCATTGCCCGGACCACTCTCGGGGCGTGTGCGCGGCGGGCGCGGCGGCTTGCCACCGCGCTGGCCGGTCTCGGTATCGGGGACGGTGACCGGGTGGCGACGCTGTTGTGGAATCAAGCGGAGCACCTCGAGATGTACTTCGCGGTCCCGGCGATGGGGGCGGTAGTCCACACACTCAACCCACGCCTGCATTCCGACGAGCTGGCCTTCATCGTCGGGGATGCGCAGGACCGGGTGATCGTGGTCGACGAGTCCCTGCTCGAGGTGTTCGACGGGTTCCGGTTCACGCACCAGTTCGACCATGTCATCGTCGTCTCCCATGGCGGTGCGGCACCAGCAGGAATGCTCGACTACGAGAGCCTGATCGATGAGGCCGAACCGATGCAGTGGCCTGTTCTCGACGAACGCCAAGCCGGCGCGATGTGTTACACGTCCGGCACCACCGGTCGACCGAAGGGCGTCGTGTACTCGCACCGGGCGCTGGTGCTTCATTCGATGGCCGCGGCACTGCCCGACGCTCTGGGCGTCTCGGTGCAGGACACGCTGCTGCCGGTGGTGCCGATGTTCCACGTCAACGCGTGGGGTCTGCCGTACGCAGCGGCGCTGCTCGGCGCGCGGCTCGTTCTACCCGGACCGAAGCTGGACCCGGTCAGTGTGCTCGACCTGATCGAGGCCGAGAAGGTCACCATGACTGCGGGGGTGCCGACGGTGTGGATGGCGATGCTCGACGCACTCGACTTCGAACCGCATCGTTGGGATCTGCGTCATCTCGACCGGTTGATCGTCGGTGGAGCGGCGGCGCCGCGCAGCCTGCTGGAGGGGTATGACCGTCACGGTCTGACCGTCGTCCAGGCGTGGGGAATGACCGAGACCGCGCCGGTCGGTACCGTCAGCCGCCTCCCGGTGGATCTGCGGGAAACTGCGGCCGACGAGCAGTATGCGTTCCGGGCCAGGCAGGGCGTCGCGATGCCGTTCTTCGACATCCGAGCGCGGAACGAGGACGACGGATTCATCGAGTGGGATGACGTCGCCATGGGTGAGCTGGAGGTTCGGGGACCCTGGGTGGCGGCTTCCTACCACAATGGTTCGGGCGCAGACAGTTTCACGGCTGACGGCTGGTTCCGCACCGGAGACATCGTCCGCATCGACCACCGCGGCTGCATCCGGATCTGTGACCGCTCCAAGGACCTGGTCAAGTCCGGTGGCGAGTGGATCTCCTCGGTCGATCTCGAAAACCACCTCATGGCACACCCGTCGGTGGCGGAGGCCGCGGTGATCGCCGTGCCCGATCCGCGGTGGGGTGAGCGTCCGTTGGCGGTGCTCGTGCTCCGGGACGGCCAGACCGCGGACCCGGAGCAGCTCCGTGAGCACCTGTCGGGTGAGTTTGCGCGGTGGCAGCTACCCGAGCGGTTCGAGTTCGTGTCCACCATTCCCAGAACGGCTACCGGCAAGTTCAAGAAGAGGGATCTGCGCGAGCAGTTCACCGCATGATCCAGTGGTCGTGAATATCCGAGGCAGGTGCGGGAGCGGCCAGTCAGTGCTGACTCGGCATCGGTCGCAGCACGATCTCGGTGGGGTGCGCGTCCCGGGGCGTCTCGACGGCGTTCCGGACCGCACCCGCCACCGTTTCCGGGGTGAGGAACTTGCCGGCGTCGTACTCGGCGCCCTCGGAGGCGACGATCGCGCGCTGCATGTCGGTGTCGATGCGCCCCGGGTGGATCGACGTGACCCGCAGCGTCGGCTCCTCGAGTCGCAACGCGTCCCCGAACGCGCGCAGCGCGAACTTGCTGGCGGCGTACGCGCCCCAACCCGCGTTGGCGCGCAGTCCCGAGCCCGAATTGATCAGCACGACATGCCCGTTCGCGGCGCGTAGCGCCGGCAGCAGCAACCGGGTGAGCTCGGCGACCGCGACGACGTTGGCCTCGAACGTCCGGTGCCACGTGTCGACCGACGTCTCCTCGATGGTTCCGATGTCCGCGACGCCGGCGTTGTGCACCAGGACGTCCAGTCGGTCGATGTCGGTGACCGCTTCGGCCACCGCGGCGTAGTCGGTGAGGTCCACTGGCCACGGGGCCGCGCCCAACTCCCCCGCGATCGGTTCGAGCGATTCGGCACTGCGGCCACCGAGGATCAGCTGGTGCGTGGGGGCCAGTTCGCGGGCGATCGCGGCACCGAGGCCGCGGCTACCGCCGGTGATCAGGGCTGTCGGGTGCGGTGTGGACATGCCCTCGAGGTTAGACCGAAGATCATCCCGCGGGTGAGGTGAGCGTCGGCGCGACGGTGGCGTGCGCGGGCAGTCCCGGGCCGCCCGGCAGCGGCGGACCCGGATTGTCGAACGGGCCGTTGCCGAACGGCCCCGGCGCGCCCGGGCCGTTGCCGTTGGTCGGCAGCGTCGTCTCGTGTTGCGGGATGTAGCCGAAGGAATCGGTCTGTTGCAGCCCCGTGTCCTCGGTCGTCGTCTGCGGCATCTGGGAGAAGGTCATCTGGGGGAAGGATTGGTTCGCGTCCTCGGTAGTGGCGAGCACGCTGATCGCGCCTGCGCCCAGCAGGGCCGTCGACACGGCCGCTGCGGCGACCACGAGCCGCCACCGTTCCCGTCGGCCTTCCTGTCCTGTCATGACATCGCCCCTCGTCAACCGGTGGGTGTGGTGAGTGTCGCCTCGGCGGGCAGTCGGCTGCCGCCGGGGAGGCTCGAGCCACCACCCAGTTCGAACGGGTCGTTCTCGATATTGCCACCCTCGGGTCCGATCGGATCGGTCTCGAGGGTCCTCTCGTGTTCGGGGATGTAGCCGAAGGAGTTCGTCTGTTGCAGTCCGCTCGAATCCTCGGGGTCGGTTTCTTCGGTTTCTTCGGTTTCGTCCTTGGTGGTCGGTAGTCCAGGATTCGAGTCGATGTTGTCGTCGCATCCGGTGATCGCACCGCCGAGTAGCCCGGCCGCGACCGCTGCGGCCGCTACGAGCATCCGATTGCGCTGTTCGTGCTTCTGATGCCTCATCGTCATGCCTTTCGCGCCGGAAGAGTCGGCACTCTGCTTCCAGCATGGCACCGTCGAGCCCAGCGCGCAGATTTATGTTGTGCACAACATTATTGTGGTCTACCTTCGGGGGTGTGACTGACGATCTGGCGCTCGACCGGCAGGTGTGCTTCGCGCTGTACTCGGCCTCCCGTGCCACCACTGCTGCCTACCGGACCCTGCTCGCCGACCTGGACATCACCTACCCGCAGTACCTCGTGATGCTGGTGCTGTGGGAGCGGGACGGGCGCGGCGTCCAGGAGATCTGCGACGCTCTCCAGCTCGACACCGGCACGTTGTCGCCGCTGCTCAAACGGCTCGAGGTCGCCGGGCTCGTCGACCGGAAGCGGCTGGCCGGCGACGAGCGACGGGTCACCGTCCGACTCACCGACGCCGGAGCCGCACTGCGCGCACGGGCGTCCGACATCCCGGCCCGTCTCGCACGGGCCACCGGCCTGAGCGGGCCGGACCTCGGACGGCTGCGCGACGTCCTCATGGGCGTCGGTCGAAATCTGCACTCCACCGAGTTCGACATCGACCGAGAAGAGGCATCGTGAACATCGTCTACACCGCAGAGGCACTGGCCACGGGCGAGGGTCGCAACGGCCGCGCCCGCACGTCCGACGGCCGGTTGGACCTGGATCTGGCGATCCCGCAGGAAATGGGTGGCAGCGGTAACGGCACCAACCCCGAGCAGCTGTTCGCCGCCGGGTACGCCGCGTGCTTCCACTCGGCACTCCAACTGGTCGCTCGCCAGGCCGACGCCGACACCACCGATTCCGCTGTCGGCGCGCGGGTCGGTATCGGCCCCAACGGTTCCGGTGGCTTCGGTCTGGCGGTGACACTCGAGATCTCGCTGCCGCACCTGGACCGTGGCGAGGCGCTCGCACTCACCGAGAAGGCGCACGAGGTGTGCCCGTACTCGAACGCGACGCGCGGCAACATCGAGGTCACCCTGACCGTCACCGACGAATAGGTCCTGTCCCCGCGGTTCGCGGGGCACCATGGAGACATGGCGAACCCGGACCCGGTGCAGGCGCTGCGCGAGGTCGCGTTCTGGCTCGAGCGCGGCCGCGCCGACACGTACCGCGTGCGGGCGTATCGGCGGGCGGCGGACGTGGTCGCGGGGCTCACCGAGAGTGAGCGGGAGGCGCGTCAGCGCGGCGGCGGGTGGACCGGACTGCCCGGTCTGGGTGCGAAGACCGCGGCCATCGTCGAGCAGGCGATGTCCGGGAACGTCCCCGACTACCTGCGGGAACTGTGTGACGCGGCCGAGCCGATCGGGTACGGCGGTGACCTGCAGCCGGCGCTGCGCGGCGACCTGCACGTGCACTCGGACTGGTCCGACGGTGGCAGCCCCATCGACGAGATGATGCGGACGGCCGCCGGCCTCGGGCACGAATACTGCGCGCTCACCGACCATTCGCCGCGGCTGACGGTCGCGAACGGGTTGTCGCCCGAGCGCCTGCGGGACCAGCTCGCGATGGTGCGCGATCTCAACCGGGAGCTGTCGCCCTTCCGGATCCTCACCGGCATCGAGGTCGACATCCTGGATGACGGTGCGCTGGACCAGGATTCGGACCTTCTGGACGAACTCGACGTGGTGGTGGCGAGCGTGCACTCGCATCTGCGCGCCGACCGCGGCGAGATGACCAGGCGCATGCTCGGCGCGGTGCGGAACCCGCGCGTGAACGTGTTGGGCCACTGCACCGGCCGGCTCGTCGAGGGCAAGCGCGGTAACCGGCCGGAGTCGAAGTTCGACGCCGAGAAGGTGTTCCAGGCGTGCCGCGACCACGACGTCGCGGTCGAGATCAACAGCCGGCCCGAGCGCCGCGATCCACCGAGCCGGTTGATCGATCTGGCCGTCGACATCGGGTGTCTGTTCTCGATCGACACCGACGCGCACGCGCCGGGACAGTTGGCCTGGCAGGGGCTGGGGTGCGAGCGCGCGATCCGCTGCGGCGTCGAGGCCGATCGGGTCGTGAACACGTGGCCGGCGGACGACCTGCTCACCTGGACGCGCGCGTTCGCCGGGTGAGTCGCAGAATGGGACGATGATCGACCCCGGATTCACTCCGACGCAGCTCGCGGCCCGCGCCGCCTACCTCCTGCGCGGCAACGACCTGGGGGCGATGACGACCGCGGCCCCGCGGCTGTATCCGCACATGTGGAGCTGGGACGCGGCGTTCGTCGCGGTCGGTCTCGCGCCGCTGTCCGTCGAACGGGCCGTCGTCGAACTCGACACGTTGCTGTCGGCGCAGTGGGCCAACGGAATGATCCCGCACATCGTGTTCGCGAACGGAGTGGACGGGTACTTCCCGGGGCCGGCGCGCTGGGCGTGCCGGGAACTGGCGGGGTACGCGCCGATCGGGATCGACACGTCCGGCATCATGCAGCCGCCGGTGCACGCGATCGCGGTGCAGCGGATCCTCGATCACTCCCGGCGACACGGCCGGACCACCCGGGCGGTCGCGGAGGAGTTCCTGGACCGGCGGTGGCCGGACCTGATGCGTTGGCACCGGTGGCTCGCGCACGCCCGTGATCGCGACGGCGCCGGCCGCGTCACGCTCTACCACGGCTGGGAGTCCGGAATGGACAATTCGCCCCGATGGGATGCCGCCTACGCCAACGTGATTCCCGGTCCCGTCCCGCCGTACCGGCGCGAGGACGTCACGGTCGTCACCGACGTCTCGCAGCGTCCCAGCAACGGCGAGTACGACCGCTACCTGTGGCTGCTCGAGGAGATGAAGAGCGTCCGGTACGACGACGACGCGCTGGCCGAGAAGATGAGCTTCGCGGTGGAGGACGTGTTCGTCAGTGCCGTGTTCGCGCTGGCGTGCGACGTGCTCGCGGTGATCGGGGAGGAGCATTCGCGTCCCAACGCCGATGTCCGCGAACTGCACTACTGGGCCGACCACTTCCGTAAGGGTGTCGCGGCGACGACCGACGAGCGGACGGGCGCGGCGCGGGACTTCGACGTGCGCACCGGTCGGTGGATCGGTACCGAGACGATCGCGATGTTCGCACCGCTGCTGTGCGGCGGGTTGGATCGCCACGCCGAACGGGCCCTGCTGCACACGTTCGAGGGGCCCCGCTTCTGCACGCACCCGGATCTGCGGTACGCGGTCCCGCCGTCCACGTCGCCCGTGTCCCGCGATTTCCGGCCCCGCGAGTACTGGCGGGGCCCGGTGTGGCCGGTGATGACGTGGTTGTTCTCGTGGGCGTTCGCGCGCCGCGGGTGGGCGGAGCGGTCGTTGATGTTGCGGGCGGAGGGGCTGCGGCAAGCCGCCGACGGCAGTTTCGCCGAATACTACGAGCCGTTCACTGGCGAACCCCTCGGCAGCATGCAGCAGTCGTGGACGGCGGCCGCGGTGCTGGACTGGCTCGGTTAGTACACGGTTTCGAACGCGCCTGTGAAGTGACTGGGAGAAGATGAACACTGGATCGAAATCGGCGCGCGCGGTGAGGAAGTCGTTTAGTCTCGGGCAATGCCGAGGAACCGTCGTCGATCCCTTCCGCGTGTCGCTGCCCTCCTTCTGGCGGGAGCGGTGACAGTCGCAGCACCCGCCGTCGCGGTGGCGAACCCGCAGGGCGTCGACGTGGCGTCGTGGCAGCACCCGAACGGTGCTCCCATCAACTGGTCGGCGGTGCGCGGGGCGGGGTACGAATTCGGGATGGTCAAGGCCACCGAGGGCCTGTTCTACACCAACCCGCACTTCGCGCAGGATTCCATCGCGATGCGGCTCGCGGGTGTGGCACGCGGCGCCTACCACTACGCGGATCCGTCGGCCTCGCCCGAGGCGCAGGCGGCGTTCTTCGCGGCGAACGCGCTCGCCGTCAACCAGATCGGCGGACTACCGCCCGTCCTGGATCTCGAGAGCACCGGAGGCCTCGCGGCACCGCAGTTGATCGACTGGACCCGCCGCTACCTCAACGCCGTGCAGGGTCTCACCGGCCGCACCCCGATCATCTACACGTACCCCAACTTCTGGCGCACCGCGATGGCCAACACCACCGAGTTCTCGAACTACCCGCTGTGGATCGCGGACTACAACGGCGGCAACGCCCCCGGGCCACTGCCGGGAGGCTGGCGGAACTGGGCGTTCTGGCAGTACACCGACAGCGGCCGGATCCCGGGCGTCAACGCCGCCATCGACCTCAACGTCTACAGCGGATCGATGGGCGACATCAACATGTACGCCCGCAACTTCTTCGGCAGCTGACCGCGCGCTGACCCGTTTTCGGGGAGAGTGGCCGGCATGACCAAGAAATTGAGCGGCAAGACCGCAATCGTGCTCGGGGTGGCGCCCGGCAACGTCGGGCACGCGATCGCCCGCCGCTTCGTCGACGACGGTGCCGCAGTGCTGATTGCGGGTCGGCGCCCGGACGCGCTGGCGTCCGTTGCTGAGGACATCGGCGCGCAGTGGCAGCAGTGTGACATCACGTCGGAGTCGGACCTGGACGCGCTCGTCGCCACCGCCCTGGAGCGGCTCGGCCGCATCGACGTCGGCGTCAACGCGACCGGGTGGGGTCTGCTGACCCCGTTCGAGGACACCACGCGCGAGGATCTCGAGAAGATGGCGGCGGTCCAGTTCACCGGGCCGTTCCAACTCTTCCAGCGACTCGTCGCGAATATGGCGGACGGCGGTTCGATCATCCAGATCTCCTCGGTCACCGCGTCGATCATGTTCGAGAACCATGCCGCCTACATGGGTACCAAGGCCGGCATCGACCACGTCATCCGTTGTGTCGCCAACGAATACGGTCACCGCGGGATCCGGGCGAACTCCATTGCCCCGGGTGGCGTCGCGGACGCCCCGATGTCGGGTGGCGGGCTGAACTACCCGCCGATCCGGTCGCTCTACCTTCGCGAGATCCCGCTCGGGCGGGTCGGCGTCGCCGAAGATGTCGCGAACGTGGCGGCGTGGCTCGCCGGTGACGAATCCGCCTTCGTCACGGGCCAGGTGGTGCAGGTGAGCGGCGGGCAGACGCTGCGACGCAATCCCTCGATCGCCGACCTGGCCGGTGCAATCTCGGTGGAACAGGCGTAACCGAAGACACCGCGATGGGGTGGAGGACGCGAGTCCTCCACCCCATCTGCATGTTCGGACGCGGGTGCGGCTAGAGGCCGATCCGTCCGCCACCGGACTTCCAGACCGCCACCACGGACGGCCGCGGCTGCGCGGTGCCGCCGTCGGGCCAGTGCGACGACGGTGACTCGATGCTGGCGCCGTCGGTCTCACCGGGGTGCTGCACGCACACGACGACGCGCTTCTCGTCGACGATCGGGCCGCACGTCTCGGCGCCGATCGGCACCGTGAGGAACTGCTTCGTCTCGCCGCGGCGGTCCCCCTCCAGGACGACCGAGAACAGGCCGTCGTTGGACTTGAGGGCGTTGCCGTCGGTGGAGATCCACAGGTTGCCGTGCGGGTCGAACGCGAGGTTGTCCGGGCACGAGATGGGGCTCACCTGCGACTTGTCGAAGCCACCGAAGTACGTGTCGGCGGTCGCGGGATCGCCGCACACCAGCAGCAGATTCCACGTGAACGACGTGCCGGCGTGCTGGTCGTCGATCTCGAGGACCTGGCCGTTCTTGTTGTTGTTGCGCGGGTTCGCGGTGTCGGCGGGCGCCTTGCCTTCCTCGCCGCGCTTGGTGTTGTTGGTGAGGGCCACGTAGACCTTGCCGGTCTTGGGGTTGGGCTCGAAGTCCTCGGGACGGTCCATCTTGGTGGCGCCCACCTTGTCGCCCGCGAGGCGGGTGAACACGGCCACCTCGTCGGCGCTCATGCCGGCGACGAGCGACTCGCCACGGCCGTCGTCGCCGGTGCGCAGCAGCGGAATCCACTCCCCCTTACCGGCGAACACACCGGACGGCGGCAGCGTGCCCGAGCCGTCGATCGCGTCGGGCGCGTCGCCGGTGAGCTTCGCGACGTACAGCGTTCCGGCGTCGAGCAGGGTCATGTTGTGGCGCATCGCGGCCTGGCTGTTGCCGGGCTGCATCTTGCGGGACGAGACGAACTTGTACATGTAGTCGAACCGCTCGTCGTCGCCGCTGTACGCGACGACGGTGCCGTCGGAGGTGACGTGGATGGTCGCGGCCTCGTGCTTGAACCGGCCCAGCGCGGTGTGCTTGACCGGGGTCGACGACGCATCCCACGGGTTCACCTCGACCACCCAGCCGAAGCGGTGCACCTCGTTGGGCTCGGCCACCACGTCGAAGCGCGGGTCGACGCGCTCCCACTTGCGCTCGGACGCGTCGCCCTCGACGCCGTAGCGCTTGAGGTGCGCCGCGGCCGTCGGGTCGGTCACCCGGGCCGCTCCCGCGAAGTACTGGTTGAAGTTCTCCTCGCCGGAAAGCACAGTGCCCCAAGGGGTGAGGCCACCGGAGCAGTTGTTGAGCGTGCCCTTCACCAGGGTGCCGGTGGGGTCCGCGGACGTCTTCAGCAGCGCGCTGCCCGCGGCAGGCCCGGTCACGGTGAACTCGGTGAGGGCGGTGATCCGTCGGTTGTACGAGCCGAACTTCGGTGTGAGACGGCCGGATCCGGCCTCACCCTGCACCTCGACGACGGACAGGCCGTGATTGGCCCAGCCGATCCGCACCTGCTCGGCGGTGGGGTTCTCCTTGTCGTAGCCGCGGAACATGAACGGCTCGGTGGAGTACTCGTGGTTGACCACCAGCAGGTACGCGTGCGGGCGGCCCTCGATCGGCAGCAGGCCCGCGAAGTCGTTGTTGAAACCGAACTGCTTCTCGGCGGAGGCGGCGGTCTGGTTGTCGAAGTCGAACGCGGGCGCGTCGGCGAACAGCGGATCGCCCCAACGGATCACGACGGACTGCTCGTACCCGGTCGGGACCGTGAGGGCGTCCAGCTTGTTGGGCGCGACCGGCGTGAAGTTCGTGCCGGCGGCGGCGGAGCCGGACGCGGAACCGGATCCGAGCGACCCGGTGTCGAGCGAACCGGGGGCGGCGGTCGCGGTGCCGTCGGAGCACGCAGCGAGCACGCTGCCGGCGCCGACCGCGAGGACGGCCGCCGCGCCACCCCGCAGAACTCCGCGGCGGGTGACCGCGCCGCGCACGATGTCGCCGAAGTACTCACCGGGCGAATCGTTGGGAACGTCGTGCGCACAGGCATTTCCGCACTTGTACTGGCAGGTGATCGACGCACGTGAGGACATGCCGTCGTGCTTGACGAACAGTGCGAGGGGTTTGAGGCTCACCGTGGACTCCCGAAGTCGGAAACGGAAACGCCGACACGCGTCGGCAACGCACGCACCGTAGAAGCCGGGAACGAGCCGTCGGCGACGCCCGGGTGAACGGCGGGCCAACAGCGATCGGAGGTTGGGTGTCTCCTGCTCAGCCGCCGGGTGTGAGCTGCCCGTCCTCGGTGAACCACGAAGTCCGAACCCCATCCGCGGATCACCTCAGAGAACCTCGGACAGGAATGCCTGCAGACGGGGAGTCGCGGGCTTGTCGAACATTTGGTCGGGCACGCCGGATTCGACGACGACGCCCCGATCCATGAACATCACCGTGTCCGACACCGACCGCGCGAACCCCATCTCGTGTGTCACCACCACCATGGTCATGCCGGTGGTCGAGAGGTCGGCCATCAACGCCAGCACACCCTTGACCAGTTCGGGATCGAGCGCCGAGGTGGCCTCGTCGAAGAACATCACCTGGGGCTTCATCGCGAGGGCCCGGGCGATCGCGACGCGTTGCTGCTGGCCGCCGGACAAGTTTCCGGGCCGGGAATCGGCCTTGTTGGCCAGGCCCACCAACTCGAGCTGTTCGAGCGCCAGTTGTCGCGCCGCGTCCCTCGACAGCTTCTTCAGCTTGCGGGGTCCGAGGGCGATGTTGTCGGCAACGGTCTTGTGCGGGAACAGGTTGAAGTGCTGGAACACCATCCCGATCCGCTGGCGCAGATGATCCGGATTGTCGGCCAGCACCGAACGTCCGTCCAGCAGAATGTCGCCCGCGTTCGGTTCGTGCAGCCGGTTGAGGACCCGCAGCAGGGTCGACTTGCCCGACCCCGACGGCCCGATCACGGTCACGGTCTTGCCGGCGTCGACGTGCAGGTCCACCCCGCGCAGCACCTTGCTGGTGCCGAACGCCAGGTGCAGCCCGGTCCCGGTGAGGGACACCGACTCGGTCACGATGTCGCCCATTCCGTCAGCCCCTCTCCACCACGATGGCCTGATCGAGGTCGTCGAGGGTGCCCGAGGTGTCGGCGCGTCCGGTCCGCAGCCGCCGGTCGATGTAGTTCACCAGGTGCGTCAACGGGATCGTGAGCGCCAGGTAGAACAGGCCGGCGGCCACGAGCGGCGACAGGTTCCCGGTCTGGGCGTTGAGATCCCGGCCCACGGCGAACAGTTCCCGCTGGGTCACCAACAGGCCCAGGAAATAGATCAGCGAGGAGTCCTTGATCAACGAGATGAACTGGTTCATCAACGCCGGCAGCACCCGTCGCACGCCCTGCGGGATCACCACGAGCACCATCGACCGTCGATACGAGAAGCCGAGGGCCCGAGCGGCTTCCATCTGTCCGGGCTCGACGCTCTGGATCCCGGACCGGAAGATCTCGCCGATGTACGCGGCGGCCAGCAGTGACAGCGCCGCCGCGCCCAGCCAGTACGGGTTGTTCCCGGTGAGCCCCTTGAGCACCGGTCCGACGCCGAGGCCGACGAGCAGGATGATGACGACCGCGGGCAGGCCGCGGAAGATGTCGGTGTAGATCCGGGCGGGCCAGCGCAGCCAGCGGGTCCGGGATATCCCGGCGACCGCGAGCAGCATGCCGAGCACCGTGCCGGCGATGCCCGACGACAGCGCCAGGATCAGGGTGTTCGGGAGGCCGGTGCGGAGCAGGTCTGGAAAGGCGCGCTTGTACAGCTCCCAGTTGAAGAACGTGTCGCCGAGCTGCTGCAGCGTCGATTTCGGTTGCACCGCGACCGGTTCGGACTCGCTTCCCCTCTCCGCCGCGAGCGCCGCGAAGTCCGGCAGCACGGGTGGCGGGGCGGCCTTGCTGCCCGGCTTCCACCCTGCGGGCAGTTCGCGCGGCACCCAGTCCGAGTACAGCTGCGCCCATGTTCCGTCCGCGATCGCCGCGTCGAGCCCCGAGTTCAGGGCGTCGAGCAGCGGCTGGTTGCCCTTCGCGACCGCCCAGCCCACATAGTTGTTGAGGCTGAAGGTGTTCTGCACGATCGACGCCGGATCCCCGGGCGCGATCGCGCCCGCCGCCTGCTGCGACGGCGCCACCCACGCATCGATCTGGCCGGTCTTGAGATTCGCGTACGCGGTGTTGTAGTCGGGGAACTTCACCGGATCGAGGTGCAGGGTGTTGACGACATAGTCGTCCTGCACGGTGCCCTGCACCACCCCGATGCGCACCGAGGAGTTCAGGTCCGAGAAGCCCTTGATCGCACTCCCGTTCGGCACCACCAGGGAGAAGTAGCCGAAGTCGTAGCCGTTGGTGAACCCGACGAGTTCGCGGCGGGCATCGGTGGTGGTGATCGACGACGACCCGACGTCGAACCGGTGACCCGCGACCTGCGCCAACAGCCCGGCGAAGTCGGTGCCGACGAACTGGATCTCGAGCCCCAGCTTCTGGGCCACCGACCGCAACAGCTCGTTGTCGAAGCCGGTGAAGACGTTGTGGGAGTTGACGCAGATGCTCGGCGGGGCGTCCGACAGGGTGCCGACGGTGAGGGTGCCGGGTTTGACCAGGTTCAACTTCGACGTGTCGATGCTGCCGAGCGGCAGCGTGTTCGGGGTCGTGTACTTGTCCTCCGCGGCCGCGGAGGCAGCGGTGTCCAGGTTGGCCGGCAGGGTCGTGGCGCTCGCGGGGCCGGGCGGCGAGCACAGGTCCGACGGGGTCGACGAGTTGTCGGACGAGCACGCCGCCAGCACCAGCACGGGCAGCAGTACCACCAGCAGCACCGCCACCGCTCGGGATCCGAGGCGGTCGGCGGCGGTCATCGAATCCCCCTGGGGTTTCGTCCCGGGCTACGCGAGCCCGGACAGTTGCGGTGGGGTGTGCTCGTCGCGCCACGCGATGGCCTCGCGCAGGCTGGTCAGGTCGTAGTCGGGTCCGCTGCAGTTGGCGGTGAACAGCGTGACGCCGATATCGACGTAGGCCGCCGCGAGATCCGTGCCCGGCCACCACGTGGAGTGCTCGATCTCGTGCGGGTCCCGCTGGACGTCGCCGCAGTGCTCGCCGAGGATCGCGGACTTGCGGGCGAACTCGTCCCGATCGCCGAACCCGTGCCAGATGTCGGCGTACTCGGCCACCAGGCGCAGCGTCTTCTTCTCGCCGCTACCGCCGATCAGGATCGGAATGTGCCGGGTGGGAGCCGGATTGAGCTTGCCGAGACGTCCCGTGATGCGGGGCAGGTACTCCCCCAGCAGCTTGATCCGGGATCCGGGGGTGCCGAACTCGTAGCCGTACGCGTCGTAGTCCTTCTCGAACCAGCCGGCGCCGATCCCGAGGATCAGGCGTCCGCCGCTGATGTGGTCGACGGTGCGGGCCATGTCCGCCAGCAGATCCGGGTTGCGGTAGCCGGCGCAGCTCACCAGCGTGCCGATCTCCACCCGCTCGGTCTGCTCGGCCCACGCGCCCAGCATGGTCCAGCACTCGAAGTGCGCGCCTTCCTGATCGCCGTACAGCGGGAAGAAGTGGTCCCAGTTGAAGACGACATCGGCCCCGGCGTCCTCGGCGCGCAGGACCGCGTCGCGGATCTTGCCGTAGTCGGGGGCGTGCTGCGGCTGCAGCTGCAGGCCGATCCGGACAGGTCGGGTCATGGGGGCTCCTTCGCGCCGGGACTCGCATCTCACGGTATCCCCGTCATGGGCCCGTCGCACAGAGATGGGGGGAGCACACTGGAGGCGTGCGGATCAACGAACGCCCGACGTCGCCCACCGGCTTCAAACGCCGATTCCTCCGGATGCCGATCCAGCTGTACCGGTGGCATCTCGGCGGGCTGCTCGGGCACCGGTTCCTCCTCCTCGAACATCTCGGCCGGCGCAGCGGCAAGACGCGGCAGGTGGTGCTCGATGTCGTCAACCACGACGAGGTCGGTGACGGCGCCCCCGACGGTTACGTCGTTGCGGCCGGGTTCGGGACGAAGTCCGACTGGTACCGGAACCTGACCGCACATCCACGCGCGCGGGTGCAGGTGGGGCGCCGGACGGTGGACGTCGAGGCCGACTTCCTCGGAACCGAGGAGGGCGGCGACCTCATGGCGCGGTACGGCACCGAGCACCCGAAACTCGGCCTCCGGCTGTGCACCACGATGGGTTTCGACGTCGACGGCAGCGCGGCCGACTTCCGGGAGGCGGGCCGGCACATCCACTTCGTGCGACTGCGACCGGTGCGCGGCTGACCCCGCACGCCCCCTGCGACGCCTATGCTGTGCCCGCACATCCGTGCACCCTCACTCGGATCGTCCGGCACGTTCCTGCCGGTGAAGGGACCGCTCCACCATGGCTTCGGTGACATTCGACAAGACCACGTGCCTGTTCCCCGGCGCGACCACTCCCGCGGTCGACAAGCTCGACCTGCACATCGAGGACGGCGAGTTCCTCGTGCTGGTCGGCCCGTCGGGCTGCGGCAAGTCCACCTCGCTGCGCATGCTCGCGGGGCTCGAGGAGGTGTACGACGGGCGCATCCTCATCGGCGACCGCGACGTCACCGGCCAGGAGCCCAAGGAGCGGGACATCGCGATGGTGTTCCAGAACTACGCGCTCTACCCGCACATGTCCGTCGCCGAGAACATGGGCTTCGCGCTCAAGCTCGCGAAGACGCCCAAGGACGAGATCAAGCGCCGCGTGCAGGACGCCGCGAAGATGCTCGACCTCGAGCCGTACCTCGAACGCAAGCCCAAGGCGCTGTCCGGCGGCCAGCGGCAGCGCGTCGCGATGGGCCGTGCGATCGTCCGGCAGCCGCAGGTGTTCCTCATGGACGAGCCGTTGTCGAACCTGGACGCGAAGCTGCGCGTGCAGACCCGCACCCAGATCGCGCAGCTGCAGCGCCGGCTCGGCACCACCACCGTGTACGTCACGCACGACCAGGTGGAGGCCATGACGATGGGCGACCGGGTCGCGGTGCTCAAGGACGGCATCCTGCAGCAGTGCGCGCCGCCCCGTGAGCTCTACAGCCGTCCCGTCAACCAGTTCGTCGCCGGATTCATGGGCTCGCCGTCGATGAACATGCTGACGTTGCCGCTCACCGACGGTGGCGTGCAGTTGGGTGACGCGGTGATCCCGGTTTCCCGTGAAACCATCGCGGAGATCCCCGAGGGTCAGGTCGTGCTCGGTATCCGTCCCGAACATCTCGAGCCGGTGACGGAAAGCTCCGCCGGGGGCCCGGGCATCCCGCTCGACGTGGACGTCGTCGAGGAACTCGGCGCCGACGCCTTCGTCTACGGACGTACCGGACTGGGTGGTCCCGGCGAGCACAATTTTGTCGCCAGGACGGACTGGCGCAACCCTCCGGCCCGTGGTGAACGGGTGAACCTGCACGTCGACCCGTCCGAGGTGCATCTGTTCTCGGTCACCGACGGCCGCCGGCTCGGGTGACCCTTACCGATCCAGTCCGGGGGTAATGACCGAAATTTGTCCCGGTCCGTGCCAGAGTAAGCGGCGACATATGCCTCGGTCCGGCGGAGTTCACGTCCGTGGAGGGCCGGAGACGTCTATCTGAAAGGTGGACCATGCGTTCTTTCAAGACGCGCACGCGGGTTGCCGTCGCGGCTTCGGCCGTCGCGCTGCTCGCGATCGCCGGCTGCTCGAGTGACAGCGACGGCGGCAGCGCCAGCGTCGACGACGCCGTCAAGCAGAACCTCGACGGCCGCGGTGCGATCTCGTTCGCGATGGGCAAGAACGACACCGACAAGCTGCAGCCGGTGATCGACAAGTGGAATGCGGCCAACCCGGACGAGAAGGTCTCCCTCAAGGAACTGCCCGGTGAGGCCGACGACCAGCGCAACAAGCTGGAGCAGTCGCTGCAGGCCGGCAACGCCGACTACGACGTGATGGCTCTCGACCTGGTCTGGACCGCCGGTTTCGCCGCGAACGGCTGGCTGCAGCCGCTCGAGGGCAACCTCGCGATCGACACCGCGCCGCTGCTGCCGGCGACGGTCGAGTCCGCGACCTACCGGGGCACGCTGTACGCCGCGCCGCAGAACACCAACGCGCAGCTGCTGTACTACCGCACCGACCTCACCCCCACGGCCCCCGCGGACTGGAAGGCGCTCACCGACAGCTGCCAGGTCGCCAAGGACAAGGGCGTCCAGGACTGCATGGTCACCCAGCTCAAGCAGTACGAGGGCCTGACCGTCAACACCACGCAGTTCATCAACTCGTGGGGCGGCGCGGTCGTCGGCGCCGACGGCAGCACCCCCGAGGTGGACTCGCCGCAGTCCAAGGCCGGCATGCAGGCCATGGTCGACGCCTACCAGGCCGGACAGATCGCGAAGCGCTCGACGGGCTTCACCGAGGAGGAGACCAACCTCGCGTTCGTCGGCGGCGAGGCGATGTACGCCTACAACTGGCCGTACATGTGGGACAACGCCGAGAAGGACGGTTCGAAGGTGAAGGGCAACGTCGCAGTTGCTCCGATCGTCGGACCGACCGGCGCCGGCGCGTCCACGCTGGGCGGCTACAACAACGGCATCAACGTCTTCTCCAAGAACAAGGCGACCGCGCGTGACTTCGTCGCGTTCGTCCAGAACGAGGAGAATCAGATGTCGTTCGCGGACGCGTCGTTCCCGCCGGTCCTGAAGTCGGTCTACGACGACCCGGCCCTGATCGCCAAGTACCCGTACCTGCCGGCGCTCAAGTCTGCGCTGGAGAACGCCAAGCCGCGTCCGGTCACGCCGTACTACACCGCCATCTCCAAGGCGATCCAGGACAACGCGAGTGCCGCCCTCAACGGCAAGGTGACGGTCGACCAGGCCGCGACCGACATGACCGCGGCGATCAAGAACGCGGCCAAGTAACCGCCGTTCGAACACGAGAGATCAGGTAACGCACGATGGCTGACTCTGCTGGGCTGAGGCGAGCAGACGAGGCCCGCGCCGTGGTCGGGATCGACGATCCCGACCACGGCGGTCGCGCTTCCGGGCATGGGCCCGGGACGCCGCGCACGGGTCACGATGACGAACCACCGGTGGTAGCTCCACGTAAGAAACGCGATTTTCGGCCGATCTGGCTGATCGCGCCGACCATGGTGATCCTGGCCGTCGTCATCGTGTATCCGGTGATCCGCGCGGTCTACCTGTCCTTTCAGGCGAACAAGGGAATCGACCCGGACACCGGGCGGTTCACCGAGGGCGGGTTCGCCGGCTTCAAGCACTACCTGCAGTGGCTGGTGCAGGACTGCGGTGGCGGCGCCGGCACGTGCCCGCCCGGCACCCTGGCGCACGACTTCTGGTCCGCCGCCGGTGTCACGATCTTCTTCGCCGTCGTCACGGTCACGATCGAGGTGCTCCTCGGTCTGTGGATGGCGACGGTCATGGGCAAGACCTTCTGGGGTCGGTCCCTGCTCCGCGCGAGCGTGCTGATCCCGTGGGCCATTCCCACGGCGGTCACCGCGAAGCTGTGGTTCTTCATCTTCGCCGAGAACGGCATCGCCAATAAGTTGCTCGGCACCTCGATCGCGTGGACCACCGACCCGTGGGCGTCGCGGTTCGCGGTGATCATCGCCGACGTGTGGAAGACGACGCCGTTCATGGCGCTGCTCATCCTCGCGGGCCTGCAGATGATCCCGCAGGACGTGTACGAGGCGGCCAAGGTCGACGGCGCCAGCGCGTGGCAGCGGTTCACCAAGATCACGTTGCCGCTGGTCAAGCCCGCCCTCATGGTCGCGGTACTTTTCCGCACCCTCGACGTGCTGCGCATGTACGACCTGCCCGCGATCCTGTCCGGCACGTCCGGCGCGACGCCGAACACGACGCTGTCGATCCTGGTGATGGCCGACATCCGGCAAGGCAACTTCCAGAGTGCGTCGGCGTTGTCGACGCTGATATTCCTGCTGATCTTCGCCGTCGCGTTCGTGATGGTGAAGTTCCTCGGCGCCAACGCGGTGCGCACCCAGGACGAGCAGCGGAAGGGAGCTGATCGCTGATGGGACGCCACAGCAAGCCCGACGACCTCGACGACCACGCCGTGACACCCACCTCGTCGGTGCCGACAGCGGTCGCCACCCGCGTCGCTCCCCCGGCCGACGCCGAGACTTCCACGGTGCTCGCCAAGCCGCGCCGACGCACCGACCGCGGCAAGATGGCACGCACCTACCTCGGTGTCGCGATCATCCTGATCTGGGGTCTGGCGCCGTTCTACTGGATGGTCGTCACCGCGTTCCGGCAGGTCGACCACACCTTCGACACGACGCCGTGGCCCACGTACCTGACCCTCGACAACTTCCGCGCCGCGCTGTCCACGGACAAGGGCAACGACTTCCTCGGCGCGATCGTCAACAGCCTGATCATCGGCGTGGTCACGACGGCCGTCGGCCTGCTGCTCGGCGTGTTCGCGTCGTACGCACTGGCGCGGATCGAGTTCCGCGGCAAGTACATCGTCACCGGCATCATCCTGGGCGCGTCGATGTTCCCGACGGTCGCGCTGATGACGCCGCTGTTCCAGTTGTTCGGTGACTTCGGCTGGATCGGCCAGTACCAGGCGCTGATCATCCCGAACATCTCGTTCGTGCTGCCGCTGACGATCTACACGCTCACGTCGTTCCTGTCGGATCTGCCGTGGGAACTCGAGGAGGCCGCCCGCATCGACGGTGCGAGCCGGTTCCAGGCGTTCCGGCTGGTGATCCTGCCGCTGGCCGCGCCGGCGCTGTTCACGACCGCGATCCTCGCGTTCATCGCGACGTGGAACGAGTTCATGCTCGCGAGCCTGCTGTCGACGGAGAAGACCGAGCCTGTCACGGTCGCGATCGCGCGCTTCGCGGGCGCCAACTCGTGGGAGCAGCCGTACGCGGCGATCATGGCGGCCGGCACGATCGTGACGATCCCGCTGGTGATCATGGTGCTGGTGTTCCAGCGCCGCATCGTCTCCGGTCTCACCGCGGGCGGCGTGAAGAGCTGAGATGACGGCTCGTCTTGTCTAGGCCGCCGCGGGGCCGTCAGCCCCTGGAGATGCTCATCGGCATCCTCGGGTTCTTCACGTTCATGGCGTTCCTCGCCGCGGTCGTGCCGATCGTGCGCGGCGAGCCGTCGGTGACGGCCTCGCTGGTGCTGCTCGCCTGCGTCGCGGCGCTCGGCGGCGTCATCGTCCTGCACCGCCGGACCTAGCTCTCCCTCCCTCCCGCGTTTTGCGCACTTATCGGTCCTCCGGGGGCCCGTTCGGGAGCGATAAGTGCGCAAAACGCGGGGATGACGGGGTGCGCCGGGTATGCCGGGTCCGTCCTCGGCTGATCGACGTTCGCGTGCCGTCCGGGCCGTGAGATGCGACGATCGGAGGACGACCGGATTCGACCGACCCCGGTTGGGGGCCTCGTCGGATCGCCAGTTGCGGACCGGAAGTTGCGCGCGTGAAGTCCACGAGCAGCACGAACCCCGAGAAACCGAAGCGGCCCGAGCGTGGGACTCGATCCCGCCACCGCACGCTGATACGCATCCTCGCGGCAGTCATGATCGTCCCGATTGTCCTGCTTGCCGCGGCGTATCTGCTGGCGGATGTGCCGAGCCCCGGGCAGATGCAGACCAAACAGGTGGCCACGATCCTCGCCTCGGACGGTTCCAGCGTCGTCGCGAAGATGGTGCCGCCCGAGGGCAACAGGACCGAGGTGCCGCTCGACGCCGTCCCCGGCTACGTCCGCAATGCGGTGCTGTCGGCGGAGGACCGCGACTTCTACTCCAACCCCGGCTACTCGATCTCTGGGTTCCTGCGGGCCGGACGGGACAACCTGCTGGGCCGCGACAGCGCCGGCGGCGGCTCGACCATCACGCAGCAGTACGTCAAGAACGCACTGGTCGGCACCGATCGGAACGTGATCCGGAAGGCGCGCGAGTTGGTGGTGTCGGCGAAGATGGCCCGGCAGTGGTCCAAGGACGAGATCCTCGGCGCGTATCTCAACACCATCTACTTCGGCCGCAACGCGTACGGCATCGCGGAGGCGTCGCACGCCTTCTTCGGCAAGCCGGTGGAGCAGTTGACGCTCGCGGAGGGCGCGGTGCTGGCGTCGGTGGTCCAGAGTCCGTCCGCGCTTGATCCGGTGACCAATCCGGACGGGCTGCGCGCGCGGTGGAACTACGTCCTCGACGGCATGGTCGAGATGGGGGTGCTCGCCGCCACCGAGCGTGCGAACACCCAGTTCCCAGAGGTCCTGCCGGTCGCGCCGATGCAGGCGGCCGACGTGGCGCCCGGGCCGGAGGGCCTGATCCGCACGCAGGTGGCCCGCGAACTCGCTGCCGCCGGGATCAGTCAACGCGACATCGACACCGGCGGGCTGCAGATCACCACGACGATCGACGCGAAGGCGCAGCAGGCGGCGGTGGACGCGGTGAACCGAACCCTCGACAAGCAGCCCGACCAGTTGCGGGCGGCGGTCGTCTCGATCGATCCGAGGTCGGGGGCGGTGCGGGCCTACTACGGCGGCGCGGAGGGCGCCGGGTTCGACTTCGCCCAGGCCGGGCTGCAGACGGGTTCGTCGTTCAAGGTCTTCGGCGCGATCGCGGCACTCGAGGACAAGGTGCCGCTGACCGCGCAGTTCAGCAGCGCGCCCCTCACCGTCGGCGACCTCACCATCAAGAACGTCGAAGGCGAGACGTGCGGGACGTGCAGCCTCGCCGAGGCGCTCAAGCGGTCGCTCAACACCAGCTACTACCGGCTGACGCTGTCGATGGAGAACGGGGCGCAGAAGATCGCCGACGCCGCGCACCAGGCCGGCATCCCCAAGCAGATCCCCGGTCTCGACCACGAGACACTCTCGCAGTTCGGTGGTCCACCCGAGACCGGAATCGTGTTGGGCCAGTACCAGACCCGACCCATAGACATGGCGTCCGCGTATGCGACCCTCGCAGCGTCGGGGACGTTCCACGAGCCGTACTTCGTGCAGAAGGTGGTGAACTCGGACGGCCAGGTGCTGCTCGACCACGCCCCGCCCGCCGGTGAGCCGCGGATCGATCCGCCCATCGCGGACACCGTCACGCAGGCGATGACGCCGATCGCGGCGTACTCGCGGAACCACGGTCTGGCGGGCGGTCGCCCGTCGGCCGCGAAGACCGGGACCTCGCAGTTGGGGGACACCGGCGAGAACAAGGACGCCTGGATGGTGGGGTTCACACCGTCGCTGTCGACCGCCGTGTGGGTGGGGACCGCGGAGGGCAAGGCGATCGAGACCAGCGGGGGCGGAGCGATATACGGCGCGGGTCTGCCGTCGGACATCTGGAAGGAGACGATGGACGGCGCGCTCGCCGGGACCTCCAACGAGCAGTTCCAGGCACCGCAAGCGGTGCAGCAGTCCGGCGGTCAGCAGGGACGCGCACCCGCCGCGAGCGGCGGGTCGTCGACCACCACCGAGCAGCAGTACACCGAATCCGCCCCGACGCGGCAGCGGTCCGCACAGACACCGCAGGAGGCGCCCGCCTGGACGCCTCCTGCTCAGACCGTTCCGCAGGCGCCGGTGCAGCAGGGCGCACCCCAACAGCAGTGGAATGCACCTGCGCCGCAGCAACAACCGCAGCAGCAGGCGCCGGCACCCGTCCCCCAGGCGCCGGCGCCTGCTCCCCCTCCCCCGGCGCCGGCCCCCGCACCGCCGCCGGGAATTCAGATCCTCCCGGGTGTCACCATCCCGCTCCCGGGTTAGTTCGATTCTGCGACTGAGGGACGTGGAGAACCCCCGGTCGGTCGGACGATCAGCCCGCGGCGACCAGTTCGTCGCCGTCCGGGGTGGAGCGAGTGGCGGAAGCCGGAACCTCGATCTGAGCGATGTTGCGCGGCAGGAGGAATGCGACGACTGCGCCGACGAGGGCGAACACCGCGCCGATCCAGAAGGCCACCTGGAATCCGGCATTGTCGTAGAACACGGCACCCTGCAGGGTCGCCTGGATCTCCGGCGGGAACTGCACGATGTGCGAGTTGTTCATCACCGCGAAGGCGATGACGGGGAGCACGGCAGGGAACACCGACTGCGAGACGCCCACCATCGATGCGGAGCTGGCCTGGAGTTGCGGCGGCACGGCCTCGATCAGCAGGTTCGGGATCGAGGCGTAGCCCATGCCCATACCGAAACCGAAGACCGCGCAGATGATCATGACGATGGACTTGGTGTCGTGCGTCTGGGCGATCAGCGCGAAGGCCACGGCGTTGAGCAGCAGGCCGGTCACCAGCAGCGGCCGCGGACGCATGTTGCGTCCCACCAGCGTGCCGACGAGCAGACCACCGAGGACGACGGCGCCGCCGATCGGCACCTGGTACAGGGCGAAGCCCTCGGCATCGACGCCGAAGCCGTAGCCCAGGCCGAACAGGGCCGGCGTCATGACCATCATCGGCAGCAGGATGGTGAACAGGCCGGACGACCCGTAGACCACGCCGGCGCTGATCGTGGTGAGCAGCACGGGACGCTTGCCGAGCACGTCGAGGTCGATGAGAGGTTCCTTGATCATGCGGGCGGACACCACCCAGCCGACCAGGAGCACGATGCCGCCGATGAGGTAGGCCAGGGTGCCGCCGTCCGTCCAGCCCCACGACGGGCCGAAGCTGACCGCGATGAGGATGCCCGCGATACCGCCGCCGAGCAGGATCGCGCCGACGAGGTCGATCCGCGAGCGCAGGCGCACGTTCGACTCGGCCGTCGTGAGCTGGATCAGGCCACCGAGCACGACGAGGCAGATCACGAAGAACCAGAAGATGGAGCGGAAGCCGAAGTCGTCGAGCAGCCAGCCGGTGAGGAACGGCGCGGCGATCGCGATGAGGCCCATGCCGCTGGTGGCGATACTGACGGCGAGCGCAACGGTCTTCTGCGGGAACACGTCACGGATCAGCGAGTAGCTCAGGAACAGGGTCGGCACCATCAGGCCGGCCAGGCAGCGGCCGGCGATCATCATCGCGTACGTCGTCGCGATGGCCGAGATGAACGAACCGACGAGCGCGATCCCTACGCAGGCCAGCAGCATCTT
This sequence comes from Rhodococcus sp. W8901, assembly GCF_013348805.1. Classification (NCBI taxonomy): domain Bacteria; kingdom Bacillati; phylum Actinomycetota; class Actinomycetes; order Mycobacteriales; family Nocardiaceae; genus Rhodococcus; species Rhodococcus sp. W8901. The sequence continues at coordinate 5,631,092 of NZ_CP054690.1, read as the reverse complement.
GCGCTTGCCGTACATGTCGGCGAGCTTGCCGATGAGCGGCGCCGCCATGGCACCGACCAGCAGGAATGCCGTCAGCAGCCATGCACCCTGCGTGGTCTGGTAGTGCGCGGAGATCTGCGGCAGGGCCGTCGAGATCATCATGTAGCTGACCGCGAGCAGTTCGAGCAGAAGCACGATCGACAGCAGCGAGAGGACGAGGCGGAGGCTCCAGCCTTCCTCATGGGTCCGACCCGACGGGTCGGTGGGCGACGGCGCAGGGCCGCCGGTCGGGGTGGTGACCATCCGTGGAATCCTTTCAGACACCAATAAGCAACGGGACCAGATGTTTTCGGGTCCTGTGAAATCTCCGGAGATGGCGGGTGCGCAGGTTCCCGCCGTGGCACCTTCGGTCGGCCGACGGCGCTCTCACATCACACTGATCGCGAAACCGTGACGCCAGTCACATGCCCGCCCAGTGGGACATTTGCCGACCGGGTGTCGTCGAGTGTCGGTACCGGTGAATTCGACTCGTTACCAACGCTATTGAGCGCCTGAGTGCCACAAGGAGTCCACCTTGGGTGATTTGTCGGATTGCCCCGACGAACAAACGCTCGGCACCCGGGAGGCCGGGTGCCGAGCGTTTGTTCGAGTGTTGCTCGTGTCGAAGGGTCAGGGCCGGAGCCGGCGCACCGCCCACATCGACGGAATCAGCAGCAGTGCCGAGAGCGCGAGGGTCAGTGCGGCTTCCGTCAACTGGAAGCGGCGGAACAGGCTGCCGGGGTGGTAGCGCGTTTCGAAGCGGTCGATGCCCTGGGCCCGCTGGCAGGCGGTGAACTCGCGGTCCTGCGCGGCGTAGATGGCGTCCTGGCGCGACTCGTACTCGGCGAAGGTCTCGTCGGGGCGTTGTTCCCAACCGCTTTCGGAGCCGGTCGTGCTACAGGCGGCGTAGTCCATGTCCACGCCGCGGCCCTCCGCGTCGACATAGCCCGAACTCAAGGTCCAGACAGCCTCGGTGTCCGGCGTGTAGGTGACCGCACGGTTGTATCCGAGCGGCTGCGACTCCACAACGGGTGTCGCGTACTGCGGGCGTGCCTCGACCTGGAACCCCACCAGCAGTGCCGCCATCGCGATCAGCGTCACCGTCATCGCCCCGAGCGTGTTGCGGAGCAGCAGGCCGACGAGGCTTCCGAGGATCAGTGCCAGGGCCGTGTAGGCCCCCGCGATCAATCCGGTGGACTGAAACAGCGGGAAGGTGAGACTGGAGTGCCCGAAGTAGCTGCTCGACGATACGAAGGCGAAGTTCGGCCCGACGGCCGCCGTGCGGGTCCACTGGAGTGCTGATCCGAGGACGGCCATGGCGAGGACCACGGGTACGAACACGACCAGCACCCGGGTCCAGTACCAACGTGCGCGGCTCACGGACTGGGACAGCCCCAGGACGTGGGTGCCGTGCTCGATGTCCCGGGAGAAGACCGTGACGCCGACCAGCACGCCGAGCAGCACGGGCAGAGCCACGGTGACGAGCGTGATCATCGTGAGCGTCGACTCGGCCCAGCACGCCGCGGAGCCGTCACCGGGAACACAGCCGAAGAAGTTGCCGAACGGCTCCGGGCTGTTCGTTCCCCGAACGATGAGGCCACAGACCGCCGCGACGACCGCGAGCAGGAGGACCGAACCGACCGCGGCCAGGATCGTCGTTCGATGCTGCCGCCAGGTAACCCAGATCATGCTGCCTCTTCGTCGATGGTGGTCAGGTAGGCCAGGACGATGTCGTCGAGGTTCGGGGGTTCCACGCGCCAGCCGTCGCCGGGCGTGGGACGGGCGCCGCGCACGAGGTAGGTGTGCCGGTGCGACTCGACGATCGAGCCGCTGCCGACGACGCCGGCCGGGTCGGCCGCGCCGGTGAGCAGATAGTGCTCCTCGAGGAGGTCGTCGAGGGCGCCGGTCAGCCGGGCCCGGCCGGAACCGAGGATCACCAGTTGGTCGGCGATCTCGGCCACCTCCGACAGGACGTGCGACGACAGCACGATGGTGGTGCCGCGCTCGGCGGCGTCCTCCATGAGCGTGCGGACGACGGATCGTCGTGCGAGCGGGTCGAGTTCGGCCAGTGGCTCGTCGAGCAGGAGCACATCGGGGCGGCGGCCCAGTGCCAGTGCCAGCGCGACGCGGGTGCGGTGCCCGGGTGACAGGGTCTTCACGCGCGCCGACAGCGGGATCTGGGCGTCGGTCACGAGCCGGGTCGCATAGTCGTTGTCCCACTGAGTGTTCGACTTCTCGCCGAACATGAGGGTGTCGGCGACCGTGAATCCGCGGTACAGCGGCTTGTGCTGGGCGACGTAGGCGAGCCCGGGCGCGATCCCGTTCCGGCCGGGTCGATGTCCCAGGATCGTCACCTCTCCGGCGTCCGGCTCGAGCAGGCCGACGGCGATGGACATGAGGGTGGACTTGCCGGCCCCGTTGGCGCCGACGAGTGCGGTGATGCTGCCGCGCTGGACGTCGAACGAGCAGCCCCGCAGTGCCTCCGTGTGGCGGAACTTCTTGTGTACGTCGCGCACCGTCAGTGCGCTGTCTGCCTCACTCATGTGAACTCTCCTGTGTCCTCACCGAATTCGCTGTCCAATGCCGCTGCAACCAGGGCCTCGAGGTCCGATCGTTCGAGGCCCGCGCCCGCGCCCGCCCGCGCCCACGTCGCGAGTTCGTCCTGCAGGGCCTGCCGTTCGGCCATGCCGGGTTTGAGCAGCGACTGGGTCACGAACGTGCCCAGTCCGGGCCGGGCTTCGACGAGTCCGTCGTTCTCGAGTTCCCGGTAGGCCTTGAGCACGGTGTTGGGGTTGACCGTCACGGCGGCGACCACCTCCTTCGCGGTAGGAAGCCGGTCGCCCGGTTTCAGGTCGCCCAGTCGTAGGGCCTGTTTCACCTGGAGCACCAGCTGGACGTACGCGGGGATCCCGGATCGACGGTTGATGTGGAACTCGACCATCGAATCTCCATTTCACTACAACAATAGTGAAATAGAGGTTGCACTGGTCGCCGTCCGATGTCAACCTGTTCGAGAGGTTTGCGGGGGTTGCTGCGTGTCGCGGTAAATGCGGCTCGAAGACGCTGCGCAGTGCAAAAATTCGGACGAGTGTACCGATTGAGACGGAAGTTCCATTGTGAATTCAACAAACACGGAAGCCGCGGGTAGTCCGGAATCCGGCCCGCCCGCCACCAAGGCTCGGCGACGCAAACCGCGCCGGCGCGGCCGTCGGATCGCCCTGTACGTGACGCTGTGCGTGCTCGTCCTGCTGATCGCCACCCCGTTGATCGCGTTCGGTGTCGCCTACAAGGACGCGGACGTGCCGCGGCCCGGCGATATGAAGACCAACCAGGTGTCGACGATCCTCGCGGCCGACGGAACCACGGAGATCGCCCGCGTCGTGCCGCCGGAGGGCAACCGCACCGAGGTCACGATCGACCAGATCCCCGGTCATGTGCGCAACGCGGTGCTCTCGGCCGAGGACCGCGACTTCTATTCGAACCCGGGATTCTCGGTTTCCGGTTTCGCGCGCGCGGCCCGCGACAACGTGCTCGGCAAGGACAGCGCCGGCGGTGGCTCCACCATCACCCAGCAGTACGTGAAGAACACGCTGGTCGGGTCGGAGCGGTCGGTGACCCGCAAGATGAAGGAACTGGTGATCTCGTCGAAGATGGCGCGCGAGTGGTCCAAGGACGAGATCCTGGCCGCGTACCTCAACACCATCTACTTCGGACGCGGCGCGTACGGCATCGCGGCCGCGTCCGACGCGTACTTCGGCAAGCCGCTGGGCGAGCTGACGGTGGCCGAGGGTGCCGTGCTGGCTGCGGTGATCCAGAGCCCGTCGAGCCTCGATCCCGTCAGCAATCCGGCAGCGTTGAAGGCGCGTTGGGACTACGTGCTGGACGGCATGGTCACGATGTCGGCGCTGTCGTCCGTCGAGCGTGGGGCGATGCAGTTCCCGGACGTGCTCCCGACGGCACCGCTCGCGGATGCAGGTGCGGCGCCGGGCCCGGAGGGCCTCATCCGCGCGCAGGTGCTGCGTGAACTCGCCGAATCCGGTGTCAGTGAACAGGATCTGAACACCGAGGGACTGCAGATCACCACCACCATCGATCCCACGGCGCAGCAGGCCGCGCTGGACGCGGTCGCCGACACGCTCGACGGTGAACCCGAGAACCTGCGCACCGCCGTGGTGTCGGTCGACCCGAAGTCGGGTGCGGTGCGCGCCTACTACGGCGGCGCCGACGGCAAGGGCTTCGACTTCGCGCAGGCCGGACTCCAGACGGGTTCCTCGTTCAAGGTGTTCGGGCTGGTCGCCGCACTGCAGCAGGACATCCCGCTGTCGCAGATGTACGACAGCGGTCCCCTCTCCGTCTACGGCGTGACCATCACCAACGTCGAGGGCGAGTCCTGCGGCAAGTGCACCATCGCCGAGGCGCTCAAGCGGTCCCTCAACACCAGCTTCTACCGCCTCACGTTGGCGATGGACGACGGTGCGCAGAAGATCGCGGACGCCGCACACGCCGCCGGCATCCCGGAGACGGTGCCGGGATGGCAGTACCCCACGCTCACGCAGGAGGGTGGTTCGCCGGAGAACGGAATTGTGCTGGGCCAGTACCTGTCCCGGCCGATCGACATGGCGTCGGCGTATGCGACGCTGGCGGCGTCGGGCATGTACCACAAGCCGTACTTCGTGCAGAAGGTCGTGACGGCGGACGGTGTCGTGCTGCTGGACCGGCCGGCGCCCGAGGGTGAACGCAGGCTCGACGCGGCGGTCGCGGACAACGTCACGCAGGCGATGCTGCCGATCGCGTCGTACTCGCGCAGCCACGGACTGGCCGGTGGCCGACCGTCGGCGTCGAAGACCGGCACCGCACAGCTCGGCGACACCGGGCAGAACAAGGACGCCTGGATGGTGGGGTACACCCCGCAGCTGTCCACCGCGGTGTGGATCGGCACGGCCGACGCGAAGGCCATCGAGAACACCTGGGGCGGCTCCGTGTACGGCTCGGGTCTGCCGTCGGACATCTGGAAGAAGACGATGGACGGCGCGCTCGAGGACACCGACGTCGAGAAGTTCCCCTGGCCGGCGCCGATCGGTGGTCAGGCCGGTGTCCCGGCGTACACCGGGGCGGGATCGGGCGCATCGGGGTCCGGCCAGAGCACGGCCAATTCGCCGGCCCCGGCCGCACCGGCTCCCGCGCCCGCACCGGCACCGCAGCTTCCGCCGCCCCCGAGCGGTCGCGTCATCGAGATCCTGCCCGGGGTCAAGATCACGTTGCCGGGCTGAGTCGACGGTCGGGTGTGGGGGCGTGACGCAGGTCAAGATCGGGTGCATACGTGTCGCATCCGTGATTGAAGAATCACGATTCGGAAGGTGTACTCGTTACCGTGACTGAGCCCGCGCGCCCCTCCCAGGTTTTCCGTCTCCGCGCGCCGTTGGCCGGTGTCGCGGTAGTTGCCGGGCTGTTGGCGTGGGCGCCGGTGGCCGCCGCGGAGACCACGCGCCCGGCTGCCTGCGTGCCGTTCGGCACCGCTCAGCTGCCACCCGGGTTGCCGTCCCAGGGCGGGCGCGACGGGCTCGAGCGTCTCCCGGAGTTCGTCGGGGACAACGCGCCGTCGTCGGTGGAGCTGCGCACACAGACAACACAGTTCAATCGGTTCTGGGACTTCGCCCTGGTCGACGCCGCGTTGCTGACGCGACCGCGGGCCGGATCCGACGCCGAGCCGTGGCGGTACGCGCCGCTGCCCGAATGTCTGCGGGACCGTCTGGTCGGAATCTCGGTGGACGACGACGAGTTGATCGCCGTGGACGACGCCGGGTGGATCTACACGATGGACAACGTGTCGCAGGCTCCGCTGTTCTGGAACTGGACCTCGGCCTTCGGTGCGCCGCTGTGGACCGGGTCGGGCCAGCGGCTGCCGGGCACCGAACCGGGCACGTGGGCGCTCAGCGTCTCGTCGCCGTGGGACAACCAGACCTACACCGATGCCGCGGGCCGCGTGCACTACGTCGGGCTGGGCAAGATGACGATGGTGCCCGCGCTCACCGGCGACGGCAGCCGTATCACCTACGCCGACCCGTGGCTGCCGAACGATCAGAGCTACGAGATCGGCGGCCCGCTCGGCGGCCGGTTCCGGTCGATCGCCCTGTCGTCGGCCGGGTCGACGACGTTCGTCGTGAACGAGTACGGCGACATGTACACCCGCAGTTTCGACTTCGACGCGTCCGGTTCGGACTCGGTGTTCTTCCGCTACAGCTGGGACGACCAGTCCGGCAAGCCCACGGCACCGAACATGTTCGCGGAGTTGCTGGACCGCGACACCGCCGCGATCCAATTGCCGGGTCAGGACTGGGTGCGCCAGCCCAAGATTCCGGGCGAGATCACGTCGGCGATCAGCGTGCACTCCACCGGCGTCGGCCCCGGCGCCCGCGAGTTGCGGGTTGCGGGACGACAGGACGGCGGCGCGTCGGGCTTCTGGCACAAGGATCTGGACGCGCCGGCATGGGAGTTCACCGCGACGGGCGCGGACCTGCCCGGCACGCCGCTGGAGAACTCGCCGTTCGACCGGTCGGCGGAGACGCTCGCACCCCCGGCGCCGTGGAATCTGTCGGCGTCGCTCCCCGCCCGCGACACCCTCGTCGACGGGCAGTTCCTCATCGACGCCGGCCTGCCGTACACGCTGGTCGATCCGCGCCTGCTCGACGCCGTCGGCCAGCAGGCGGGACCGTCCGGGTACCGGATTGCGGTGTCGCACTTCGATCCCGCTGCCACCACCCGCGAGGCCACGGTGACGGCGCCCGACGGTGCGGTGATCCCGGTGTTGCTGCACACCGCCGACGGTCTCCGGTTCGAGGCACGCGGACCGGGGCTCGACGATCAGCCGCGGCACCTGGTCGGTGCGATCGAGATCCCGCAGACCGTGTTCGACGCCCGCGACACCGATCCTGCCCTGGATGCCTTCGTCCGGGACTGGATGCGCGGCAAGCAGATCGCACCGATCACTCTCAGTGCGACAGCGAGTGACCTGGTAGTGCGCTGACCCGGCGAGTTTGCGACTCCGTGAATGGCGTGCGTCACACGGTCGACATGAAATGTAACAAACGGTCGGTCAGCTGCTATATCAGAGAACGTGATCGATCGTGTCCTCCGCAGTAAGCGCTCCCCGTCTCGTCTCGCCGCACCCCTCGTGTGCGTGGCGGTGATGACCGGACTGTTGTCCACTGCGCCGACGGCGTCTGCGACGGCGTCCGGGCCCGCGTCGTGCGTACCCGTCGGCACCGCGCAGTTGCCGCCGGGACTGCCCTCGGCGGGTTGGCGGGCGGGACTCGACACCCTGCCGTTGTTCGCCGGCAACCACGCGCCATCGTCGGTCGAGTTGCGCACGCAGACAACGCAGTTCAACAAGTTCTGGGACTTCTCGCTGGTGGACGGCGCGCTGCTGACCCGTCCGCGCGTCTGGACCGGATCGAACACCGAGGCGTGGCGGTACGCGCCGTTGCCGGAGTGCCTGCGGGGCAGGCTGGTCGGTATCTCCGCCGACGACGACGAGTTGGCCGCGATCGACGCCGACGGCTGGATCTACACCATGGACAACGCATCCCAGACGCCGTTGACCTGGAACTGGACGTCGGCGTTCGGCGCCCCGATCTGGACCGGCGGCGGCAAGCGCCTTCTCGGCGGGGCGCCCGGACAGTGGGCGCTGAGCGTCGCCTCTCCGTGGGACAACCAGACGTACGCGGACGCCGCGGGCCGCCTGCACTACTACGGGCTGGCGAAGATGACGATGGTGCCCTCGCTGACGGGCGACGGCAGTCGCATCACGTACGCCGACCCGTGGCTGCCGATCGACGACAGCTACGAGATCGGCGGCCCGCTGGGCGGCCGGTTCCGGTCCGTTGCGCTGTCGTCCTCGGCGTCGACGACGTTCGTGGTGAACAAGTACGGCGACATGTACACGCGGAACTTCGATCCCGACGCGACCGGCTCGGACTCCATCTTCTTCCGCTACAGCTGGGACGACCAGACGGGCAAGCCGACCGCGCCGAACTCGGCGTTCGAGTCGTGGTTCAAGGGGTACGCCGCGATCCAGCTGCCCGCGCAGGACTGGAAGCGTCAGCCCAAGATTCCCGGCGAGATCACCTCGGCGATCAGCGTGCACTCCACCGGCGTCGGGCCCGACGCCCGCGAGCTGCGGGTGGCCGGCCGGTCGGGTGGCGTCGCCGGCTTCTGGCACAAGCACCTGAACGCGCCGTCATGGGATTTCACCGCAACCGGAGCGGACCTGCCCGGTGCGCCGCTGGAGAACTCGCCGTTCGACCGGTCATCGGACACGCTGGCCCCGCCCGCGCCGTGGAACCTGTCCACGTCACTGCCCTCCCGCGACGCGTGGGTGGACGGCCAGGTGCTGGTGGACAGCGTGCTGCCGTACTCGATCCTGGACCCACGCCTGCTCGACCAGGTGGGCCTGCACGCCGGCCCGTCCGGCTACCGGATCTCGATCGACCACTTCGATCCCGTTGCCACCACCCGCGCGGCCACGGTGACCGCGCCGGACGGCACGACCATCCCCGTCGTCGTGCATACCGCGGACGGGCTCCGCTTCGCACCGCGCGGTGCCGGACTGGATGCGCAGCCGCGGCACCTGGTCGGCGCGATCGAGATCCCGCAGTCCGCGTTCGACGCCCGCGCCTCCGACCCCGCCCTGGACGCCTTCGTCCGGGACTGGATGCGCGGCAAGCAGATCGCGCCGATCAGCCTCAGCGCCACCGACACCGATCTCGTGGTCCGCTAGGAACAAACATTTCGGCCTCGCGCCAATCTGTACCTTTCTGTACCTTTTCGAGGGTTGTGTACAAAATTGGCGCGGGCACGGAAGTCATGTCTGCGGCCGGTCCGATTCCCACGGTGCGGGGTGCCCGGGCGGCATCGGCAGCGCCGCGAGCGCGTGGTCGACGACGCCGTCGACGGTGAAGACCGGCTCGATCGTGCGGTCGATGGCGAGGCTCTCGACCATCGACCACCATCCGCGCAGGAGCATCCGTGCCTCGGGGGACGGCTGTGTGTCGGTGGCCTCGAGGGTGCGCTCGACCATGGTGTCCTTCATGTGTTCGCGGATCTCCTGGATCTGCGGGTCGGCGCCGAAGCCGCCGTGGAAGAAGGACTGGTAGTTCGCGCCGTGCCGGTCGATGAACGAGACGAACGCGTGCACGACGGTCCTCAGCGGTTCACCGGACGCGTCGTCGGGGTCTGCCTTCGCGGCGCGCAGCAGGCGCCGGGCGGCCGCGCCGACGACGGCGACGTAGTAGTCCTGCTTGGTCGGGAAGTACCGGAACAGCAGGCCGCGGGAGATGCCGGCCTTCTCGGCCACCAGGTCGATCGACAGCGCATGGATGGGCCGAGCCGCGAGTTCCTGCAGGCCGATCGCGACGAGTTGCCGCTTGCGCTCCTCCGGTGGGAGCCGCCGCCGGGGGGCCGCAGTTTCGGTCGACACGAGATGACACCGTCCAGGATCTTGATTGCGGGGCAAGTCTACGTTTAGGTCAACTGAGCAATGCTCAGTTAGTCGACGGCACGGAGGCTGGCATGGATTTCGCACAAAGCGCGCGGTCGAAGGAGTACCTCGATCGACTGCGGGCGTTCATCGCGACCGAGGTCGCGCCCGTCGAGGCGCGACTGCGGGCCGAGCGGGTGGCACCGTTCGCGCAGCGCGCCGACGTTCCTGGTGCCGCGATGTGGCAGGTGTCCGACGAGTTCCGCGCGCTGCAGGCCGAGGCCCGCGCGCAGGGCCTGTGGAACCTCTTCCTGCCCGACGCCGAACTCGGCGCCGGCCTGACCAACGTCGAGTACGCTCCGCTCGCCGAGGAGATGGGACGGTCGCCGTTCGTCTCCGCGATCTTCAACTGCGACGCCCCCGACACCGGCAACATGGAGGTGCTGTACCACTACGGCAGCGCCGAGCAGAAGGAGCGCTGGCTGACACCGTTGCTGGACGGTGAGATTCGGTCCGCGTTCTGCATGACCGAGCCCGACGTCGCGTCGTCCGACGCCACCAACATGGCGGCGACCGCCATCGTCGACGGTGACGAGGTGGTGCTGGGCGGCCGCAAGTGGTGGAGCACCGGGATCGGCAGCCCCGACTGCAAGATCCTCATCTTCATGGGTCTCACCGACCCGGAAGCGACCAAGCACCAACGGCATTCGATGGTGCTGGTGCCGATGGACACCCCCGGTGTGAAGGTCGAGCGGATGCTCTCGACGATGGGCTTCTACGACGAACCCGGTGGGCACGGCGAGGTGTCGTTCACCGACGTCCGGCTGCCGCTGGACGCGATCATCGCCGGTCCCGGACGGGGATTCGAGATCGCGCAGGGCCGGCTCGGGCCGGGCCGCGTGCACCACTGCATGCGCCTGATCGGCCTGGCCGAGGCCGCACTCGAACTCGCGATCCGCCGCGGCACCGAACGCGTCGCCTTCGGCAAGCCGCTGGTCAACCTCGGGGGCAACCGCGAGCGCATCGCCGACGCCCGCATCGCGATCAACCAGTTGCGGCTGCTGGTGCTCAACACCGCCTGGCTCCTCGACACGCAGGGCCTGTTCGGTGCGCGGTCCGCCGTCTCCGAGATCAAGGTCGCCACCCCCCGCGTGGTGCAGCAGGTGATCGACTTCGCAATCCAGATCCACGGCGGCGGAGGGCTTTCCGAGGACTTCCCGCTCGCCGGTGCGTGGACGGCGGCCCGCGCGCTGCGCCTCGCCGACGGCCCCGACGAGGTCCACCAGGGTCTGGTCGCCCGCTTCGAGCTGGGGAAGTACCAGTGAGCCCGAAGATGCCGGCGCTGCCGGACAACGCGCGCACCGTCCGCGGCGAGGACGCGTTCGACGTCGATGCCATCGCACAGTGGTTGCGGGACAACGGCTCCGCTGAACTCGAAGGCGTCCCCGAGGTGCGCCAGTTCGCGGGCGGGGCGTCCAACCTGACGTACCTGCTGCGCTACCCGGATCGCGACCTGGTGCTGCGCCGTCCGCCGGCCGGCGCGAAGCCGTCGTCCGGGCACGACATGGTCCGTGAGTACCGCATCCAGTCGCTGCTCGCGCCCGTGTACCCGCACGTGCCGGCGATGGTCGGCCTGTGCACCGACCCGTCGGTGCTCGGCAGCGACTTCTACGTCATGGGACGCGTCGAGGGCGCCATCCTGCGTTCCGCTCCCCCGGCCGAACTGGGACTCACCCCGGAGAACACGCGTGAGCTGTGCCTGCGGGTGATCGACCTGCTGATCGAACTGCACGGCGTGGACCCGGCGTCGGCGGGCCTGGAGGAGTTCGGTCGCGGCACAGGGTACGTCGCCCGCCAGGTGGCCGGTTGGACCAAGCGTTACGCGGCCGCCCGCACCGACAACGTGCCGGACTTCGCGCGGGTCGCGAAGTGGCTCGACGACAACCGGCCGGCCGACGTCGCCTCGCGGGTGATTCACGGCGACTTCCGGCTCGACAACATCGTGCTCGGCGACGACCTGCGGCCCCGCGCCGTCCTGGACTGGGAGCTCGCCACGATCGGCGATCCGCTGATGGACCTCGGCTCGAGCCTGGCGTACTGGGTGCAGGCCGACGATCATCCGATGATGCAGGCCACCAAGCGGCAGCCGTCGGACCTGCCGGGCATGCTCACCCGCCGCGAGATCGTCGACTACTACGCCGAGCGCACCGGGCTGCCCGTCGACGACTGGGGCTTCTACGAGGTGTTCGGGCTCTTCCGTCTCGCGGTGATCGCGCAGCAGATCTACTACCGCTACCACCACGGGCAGACCACCAACCCGGCGTTCGAACACTTCTGGATCGCGGTGGGCTACCTGGACACTCGCTGTAACGAACTGATCGACACGATGACGGAGGGCAAGTAGTGGGCAGCCGCGCGCCACGCAGGAACATTCTCATCACGGGCGCCAGCTCGGGTCTCGGCCGCGGGATGGCCCGCGAATTCGCCGCGCGGGGACGCAATCTCGCGCTGGCGGCCCGCCGGACCGAGCGGCTCGAGGAGTTGCGCGACGAACTGCTCGCCGCGCATCCCCGGATCCGGGTGGCAATCCGCAAGCTCGACGTCGACGTTCACGACCAGGTGTTCAGCGTGTTCACCGAGTTCGACGAGGAACTCGGCGGCCTGGACCGGGTGATCGTCAACGCCGGCCTCGGCAAGGGGCAACCGTTGGGCACCGGGTACTTCCGCGCCAACGCAGCGACGGCGCGCACCAACTTCCTTGGTGCCCTCGCGCAGAGCGAGGCGGCGCTCGAGTTGTTCCGCCCGCGGGACGCCGGACACGTGGTGCTGATCTCGTCGGTGAGCGCGATGCGCGGCATGCCGCGCAACCTCACCACCTACGCGGCGTCGAAGGCGGGGGTCGCGGCGCTCGGTGAGGGCATGCGGGCGGATCTGGCGAGGACCGGCATCGACGTCAGCACCATCTTCCCGGGCTTCATCCGCTCCGAGATCAACGAGAAGGTGAAGAAGGTGCCGTTCATCGTCGACACCGAGACCGGTTGTCGCGCGCTGGCGGCGGCGATCGAGAAGGAACCGAACAAGGCCTACGTCCCGGCGTGGCCGTGGTCGCCGGTGTCGATGGCGATGAAGGTGCTGCCGCTGTCGGTGGTGTCGAGGATGGCGTAGGTCGGCGCGGACGGCGGTATCCCCCTGACCTGCACGGATCGAGAAACCGGTCGGTTTATAACGCGCCAAGATAAATATTCGATAACGCTCGACGGATTGATATAGCTTCGTTACCCTTTTGTGACGGGCCCCATGGGAGCACCCCTCCTCGGGCCGATGGGCAAGACACAAATGAGGTAATACCCATGGGCAAGCACCACCAGCCATCGCACCGTTTCGTTCGCAAGATCAACCCCTCCGAGTCCGCCGCCGGCCGCCGGTCGCGGAAGGCGGCGGCATTCGTGGCCATCGCCGGGACCCTCCTCGTCGGAGGGACGCAGCTCGGCGCCGCCACCGCCTCCGCGGCCCCCGCGGCCGGCTTCGTCCACAGTGTGGTCTCGAGTTCCGCTGTGGTACAGCCGGTTTCCGGCACCCTGACATCCGGCTACGGCCCGCGCGGTGGCAGCCACCACGACGGCATCGACATCGGTGCGAGCATCGGCACACCGATCTACTCGGCCGCCGCCGGATCCGTGATCTCGGCCGGCCCGGCCTCCGGATTCGGGCAGTGGGTCCGCGTGCAGCACAACGACGGCACCATCACGGTGTACGGCCATGTCGACACCTACCTCGTCAGCGTCGGCCAGCGCGTCACCGCGGGCCAGCAGATCGCCACGGTCGGCAACCGCGGTCAGTCGACGGGTCCTCACCTGCACTTCGAGGTCTGGGATCCCAGCGGCCGGCAGGTCGATCCGCAGGTCTGGCTGCGGAGCAACGGCGTCCACCCGACGTGGTGACCGGCCCGCTGATCCGGTAGTCGGGTCACAGCGCGAGGTGGTCGCCGCGGAATCGTCGACGCATCCGCCTGTCATGGGTCACCAGGACGACGGTGCCCGCGAACGCGTCGAGCGCCTCCTCCAGCTCCTCGACCAGCGCCGGCGACAGGTGATTGGTGGGCTCGTCCACCAGCATCAGGTCGGCGCCGCTGGTGACCAGCAGCGCGACCTCGAGGCGTCGGCGCTGGCCGAACGACAGATCCGCCAGCGGTCGATGCAGATCGTCGGGCCGGAACAGGCCCAGCAAGAGCAGTTCCGCGGCCGCCTCCTCCACGTATCCGGGTCGCTCGGCGGCGAACGCCTGCGACAGCGTCGCCGTCGCGGGCCATGCACGTCCCGTCTGCCGCAGGAATCCCACCTGCGTGGGCGCGTGAACGTCGCCGCGGTCGGGGACGACCTCGCCCGCGATCACCCGCAGTAGCGTTGTCTTGCCTGCGCCGTTGGGGCCGGTCACCAGGAGGCGACCTCCGGGCCGCACCTCGAGGTCGGGGACCGTCAGCCGTGAGCCGACGCGCACGTCGTGCAGCCGAACCAGCGGGCCCTCGGGCGACTGCGGGACCCGCGCGGACAGCGGCGGGGTGAATCGCAGCGGATCCGGCGGTGGCGCAACCTCGTTCAGTGTCAGCCTCTCGATCCGCTCCTTGGCGTTGCGGATTCGTCCCATCGCCCCGTGAGCACGACCGCGGGCCCGGAACGCGCCGTGGCCGAACCCCGCCTTGTCCTGTTTGCGGGGGATCGCCTCCAGCCGAGACGCATTCGCCTCGACGAGTCGTGCGTTGCGGGCGAGTTCGAACCGCCAGTCGTCGTACTCCTGCAGGTGCCGTCGCCGCTCGGCCGCCTTCGCGGTGAGGTACCCGTCGTAGCCGTCCCCGTAGCGCCGGACATCCCGGTCGGCGACCTCGAGGATCACCGGCGTCAGACGCGCCAGGAACTCGCGATCGTGCGTCACCGCCACCACGGTTCCCCGGTGGCCGAGCAGACGCTCCTCGAGCCACGCGACGGCGGCGTCGTCGAGGTCGTTGGTGGGTTCGTCGAGCAGGAGCAGTTCGGCGTTCGAGGCCAGACTCGTGGCGAGTGCCAACCGGGTCTGTTCCCCGCCCGAGAGCGTGCCGAGCCGACGGGACCGGTCGAGGTGCGGCAGGCCGAGCGCGTGCAGGCCGCCGTCGACCCGATCGTCGACCGTGTAGCCGTCGACAGCCTCGAAAAGGCTTGTGGCATCGGTGTATTCGGTGAGCAGGATCGGCAGTTCGTCCGCGTCGGCGCTGGAGAGGCGCTGTTCGGTGCCGCGGATCCGCGCTTCCAGTGCGCGCACGTCGCGGAGGATGTGATCGATCGCCGCCTGGACCGTCGCATCGTCGGGCAGGTCCAGCGACTGCGCGGCGTACGCGACGCCACCCGGTGCGACGACGCGGACGTCACCGTTGTCGGGGGGTGTGCGTCCGGCCAGCAGTGCGAGCAGGGTCGACTTGCCGGAGCCGTTGTCGCCGACGACACCGACCTTCTCGCCCGGCGCGATCGACAGATCGACACCGTCGAGGACGACGCGATCACCGAAGCGCTTCGAGACGGCGCGGAGGGAGGATTGAGGGACGGGCATGGTGCGGTCCTTGCCCCCGGAACAGGTCCGGGTGATCGAGAGGAATGAGTCCTCGCACGACCGACCCGTCCGAACGGAGGTGCGTGCGCCCAGGACTCGCCGCGGAGCATGCTCGACGCGGCGTCCCGATCTAGGAATTCAGTGTGCCCATGCCGACGAAGGTAACACCGGCGATCCGTACCGGCCACCGATTATCCGCGGCCACACCGAAACCGGCTCGAAAACACCTGTGGCGGTGGATGAGTCCGGAGACTCACCCACCGCCACAGGTGCGTTGTACGGCTGGTTCTACTCGGCGCCGATGATGAAGGCCTCGAGCTCGGTGCGAGCCTTGTCGTCGGCCATCTGGACCGGCGGGGACTTCATCAGGTATGCCGAGGCCGGCAGGATCGGGCCGCCGAGGCCGCGGTCCTTGGCGATCTTCGCTGCACGGATGGCGTCGATGATGATGCCGGCCGAGTTCGGGGAGTCCCAGACCTCGAGCTTGTACTCCAGGTTCAGCGGGGCGTCACCGAAGGCGCGACCCTCGAGGCGGACGTACGCCCACTTGCGGTCGTCGAGCCACTCCACGTAGTCCGAGGGACCGATGTGGACGTTGCGGTCGTGGACCTTGCCGGCGAGCGAGCCGGTCAGGTTCGACGTCACGGCCTGGGTCTTGGAGACCTTCTTGGACTCCAGGCGCTCACGCTCGAGCATGTTCTTGAAGTCCATGTTGCCGCCGACGTTCAGCTGGTACGTGCGGTCCAGCACCACGCCGCGGTCCTCGAACAGCTTCGCCATCACGCGGTGGGTGATGGTGGCGCCGACCTGCGACTTGATGTCGTCGCCGACGATCGGGACACCGGCCGCGCGGAACTTCTCGGCCCACTCCGGGTCGGAGGCGATGAAGACGGGCAGCGCGTTGACGAACGCGACACCGGCGTCGATGCAGCACTGCGCGTAGAACTTGTCGGCCTCTTCCGAGCCCACCGGCAGGTAGGACACGAGGACGTCGACCTTGGCAGCCTTGAGCGCGGCGACGACGTCGACGGGCTCGGCGTCGGAGACCTCGATGGTCTGCGCGTAGTACTTGCCGATGCCGTCGAGCGTCGGGCCACGCAGGACGGGGACGTCCAGCGGCGGGACGTCGGCGATCTTGATGGTGTTGTTCTCGCTGGCGTTGATCGCCTCGGACAGGTCGAACCCGACCTTCTTGGCGTCGACGTCGAAGGCGGCGACGAACTGGACGTCGCGCACGTGGTACTGGCCGAACTTGACGTGCATCAGGCCGGGGACGGTGGAGTTCTCGTCCGCGTCCTTGTAGTACTGCACGCCCTGGACCAGGGACGAGGCACAGTTACCCACGCCCACAATGGCTACGCGCACCGCGGTGCTGTTCTCACCCATGGTCGGGTTCTCCTTCGTTTTTCTTGGGTGCTGTTGCTGTTGATGATTGTTCGGCGGCGATCAGCTCGTTCAGCCACCGCACTTCCCGTTCGCTCGACTCGAGACCGAGCTGATGGAGCTGGCGGGTGTAGCGGTCGAGTGACCCGGTGGCCCGCCCGACGGCGTCCCGGAGACCCTCACGGCGCTCCTCGACCTGACGTCGCCTGCCTTCCAGAATTCGCATCCGCGCCTCGGCGGGGGTGCGGCTGAAGAAGGCAAGGTGCACGCCGAACCCGTCGTCGGTGTAGTTCTGGGGCCCCGTGTCCGCCACCAGCTCGGAGAAACGCTTCCGACCGGCGGGGGTGAGCTCGTACACGCGGCGCGCCCGGCGCTTGACGGTGCCGTCCGCGCCGGCGTCCTCGGCGATCAACCCGTCGGCCTGCATGCGCCGAAGGGTCGGGTAGAGCGAGCCGTAGGAGAAGGCGCGGAACGCACCGAGCAGGCCGGTCAGCCGCTTACGCAGCTCGTATCCGTGCATGGGTGACTCGAGGAGCAGCCCGAGAATTGCGAGCTCGAGCAAGATCACACCCCCTGAGTGTCCCGAACATAACCGACAGATGCGATTGCCAACTATATCGCACCGATATATACGGGCACACAGTTGAGCGAAAACAGCAGGTGGAAGACCTACTGGTCGGCTCGGTAGACCTCGCGGACGGCGCCGTCGAAGCCGACCGTCAGGAAGCCCTGCGCGCCCGTGGTCTCGTTCCACAGGTGGATACTCACGACCGGCCCGTTGTCGTCGTCGCGCTGCGCGATCAGATAGACCCGGGTCGGGTCGGCCACGCCGAGGGTGCGGTCGGCGCCGTAGACGAGCCCGATCAGCTGGGGGACGTTCGGGCGGAGCTCGGTGAGGTCGACGGGTACGCCCTCGGTGCGGCCGGGTGACCTTCCGTTGTCCGTCAGCTGTCCGTCCTCGTACCGATACGACTGCTCGCTACCGGGCGCACCGGGTACCGGGCGCGAGATCGACGCGTAGTCGGGGTAGATCGTCAGGCTGTCGACCTCCGAGTCGCCCAGTTGCCGGTCGATGTCGTCGAGCATCTGCCCGAGCCCCGCCGCGGTGATCAGCTCGGTGCCCACCGTGGGGCCGGCCGGACCGGCATGATCCCGATTCGAGGTGACCACGACGATGCCGCACACCACGACGACGGCCGCCGCGAGCGCGACGATCCAGCGAGTGCTCTGCGGCTGTGGCGACGGCGCGACGGTGTCGCTCGGCGCCGGCGGCGCCTGCAGGTCTCGGACGAGTCGATCGAGGTTGTCCGGGGTGCGGCGGTTCGGCATGCTCATCGCCCCTGGGCCGGCGAGACGTCGACCACGGTGCCGTCCATCCGCGTGTCCACCATTCCCGTTTGTTCCTCGCGGTCCTCGAACAGGTAGCTGACCAGGCCCTCCCCCGCCGTCGAATCCGGTCGCACGAAGATGTGCTCGACCTGGGCCGCCGGCATCCCGACACGGCCCGGTCCTGTCGCGAGAACCTCGGCGAGTCGGTCGACGTCGAGGGCCGCGAGGTCGACCGTGGTGGTGTCCAGGGGTCGCGAATCGGGCTCCCGCACCGTCGAGAACCCGCCGCGGAAGCTCCAGTCCTGTGCGCGATGCGGTTGGCCGTCCAACATCCGGGTGAAGAACACGTAGGTCGGGTAGAAGATCACGTCGTCCACCTGCAGATCACCGAACTTCAGCTCGTACTGGCGCAGGAAGTCGCGGATCCCCTCGGGTGAGCGAGGATCGAGCGGCTCGACCACGATCGGCTGCGGCTCGCCGGGCGCGACAGGGGCCGGTTCGGCCGCGACGACCGCCTCGGGCGCCGCGGCGTCGCCTCGATTCGTGTACATCACCGTTCCGCAGATCGCCACGACCGCAACCACGATCGCGGCCACAGCGCGACCCGGGACACGTCTGCGAGGTGCCGGCGTGGCCTCCCGTGCGGCTTCGACGAGATGCTCGGGAATCTGCAGGTCCTCGACGAGAGAGGCGAGTTCCCCGAGCGTCTTGGCCTTCATGGCCTGCGCGGTCCGGGTCTGATACTCGGTCGGATCGAGTTGCCCCTCGCTGTATCCGGCGTCCAGGAGTCCACATGTCTGGGCGCGATCGATGTCGCGCGCGCGGGCTTTGGCGGAGACGGGGGCGGACACGTCCGTGATCCTAGGAAACCGTTCGGACTGTTGTGCAACCACGTCCGAACCGACGAACTACACGGGTGGAGAAGATCGAGCACGAAGTGCCTACTGGTCGGCTCTACGGACTTCCAGAATCTCGCCGTCGAATCCGATGGTCAGCCACCCGTTGGCAGCGATGTCCTGATTGGACGCCAGGATCTCGACGGCCGGTATGTCGACGGAGCGGTCGCGGTCGATCGACAGATGGACCGAGTCCGGGTTCGGCACTGCGACGCTCTGCTCGATCCCGCGTACCAAGCCGATCAGCTTGGGCAGGTTCGGCCGAAGTTCCGCGAGGTCCACCGGAACGGTGGGTGTGCGGGTTCCACCGTCGTCGGGACCGTCGAAGGTGGGACTCCCGGATTCGATCTCGTAGCTGTACCTCTCGCTCCGGCCAGGCTTTCCCGGGACGGGGCGAACGATGTCGGCACGCTCGGGGTACACGCGCAGCTCGTCGACCTCCAGGCCGCCGAGCTTCTGCTCGAGGGTGTCGAACAGGCGGTTCATCTCGGTGAGCGTCAACAGGTCGGACGATTCCGCATCGACGGCGGCGACGCCCGGGGCGGCGGAAGGAGCGTCTTCGCCCGACTGCGTCAGGACCACGGCCCCGCCCACCGTGAGCACGGCCGCGATACCGAGAGCGGCGATCCACCGCATGCTCCGGTCCCGCGGTGGGGCAGGAACCGCATTCGACAGCTCCCGCGGAACCTGCAAGTCCCGAACGAGGCGGTCCAGATCGCCCAGCGTGCGTGCCGTCGCCGCGGATTCCAGGCGGGCGCGGTGTTCGTCCTCGGACAACTGGCCGGTGCCGCGCGCCGCGTCGAGCACCTCGCACACACCGTCGCGGTCACTGTCACGGGCGCGTAGGCGCAGGGAGGTCGCGAGGTTTCGGCGTTCGGTCGGTGTCATCGTCACCTGTCCGCAGTTCGGACGTCGATCTCGTCGCCGCCGAGTGTCGTGTACACGCTGCCGGATCGCTTGTCAGGGCTCTCGACGCTGATCGCCACCTCGGCCTCGCCGCCGGTGGTGCGGACGTCGATGTCGCCGATCCGGCCGGTCGAGAGCCGTACCCGATCCGGGGCCGTGGCGAGGTTGGCCGCCAGCCGGTCGAGATCGATGTCGGCCAGGTCGATCGCTTGTGTGTCGGGGCCTCGCCCACTCGGGGTCATCGACGGCTTGAACCCGTTCATGAAGTCGTACCGCTGGTACAGGTGTGGTGCCCCGTCGACCGCGCGGTCCACCGACGCCCGCTCGGGGTAGAAGATGGCGCGATCGACCAGGGTGTGCTTGAACTTGGCGCGGTACCGGTCGATGAAAGCCCGGATCCCCTCGACGGTGGTCGTGTCGATCGGCTCGATCACGATCGCGTCGGGCTCGCCCGGAATCGGTGCCGGCAGCGGCGCGGGTTCCTCGGCAGCGGCAACGACCTCCGGCGCGGCGGGCGTCTGCGCGGTCTCGTCGTCGCGTGCGACGAAGAACACGGTCCCGATCACGACGGCGACGGCCGCGATGGCAGCGGCGATCACCGGCCCGCGCCGTAATCGACGGGGTGCGGTGGCGGTCCGGAGTGCGGTCTCGACGAGGTGCGCGGGAATCTGCAGGTCGGACACCAGCGCGTCGAGTTCACCGAGCGTCTTGGCCTTCATCGCGGCGGCGGTGCGGGCGTCGTGCTCGGTCGTGTCGAGCTGGCCCTCGCTGTATCCGGCGTCGAGCACTCCGCAGGTCTGCGCGCGATCGATATCGCGCGCACGAGTACTGGAGGAAGCCTGCCCGGACACGGTCGTGATCTTAGGAAACCGCTCGGACGGTCGCCCGGCACCACCCGTTTCCGGCGGTACCGTCGCATGTCAAGACCTTGTGTTCGTCCCCACGTGCGGCGCCTCCCGGCACACCCCGCCGACGGGTGACGCACGTACTCTGGTCTCCGTGCGGATACAGCGGCAGGTCGTGGACTACGCGCTGCAGCGCCGGTCCCTGCTCGCCGAGGTCTACTCGGGGCGGACCGGCGTGACCGAAGTCTGCGATGCGAGCCCCTACCTGCTGCGCGCGGCCAAGTTCCACGGCCGCAGCAGTTCGGTGATGTGCCCGATCTGTCGCAAGGAAGAGTTGACCCTCGTATCTTGGGTGTTCGGCGACAAACTGGGCCCGGTGTCGGGCTCGGCGCGGACACCCGAGGAACTGGTTCGTCTGGCCGCGACCGAGGAGGAATTCTCGGTCCATGTGGTCGAGGTGTGCCGCACATGCAGCTGGAACCACTTGGTCCAGTCCTACGTTCTCGGTGCGGTACCGGCACCGAAGCGGCCGAGGAGGACGTCCTCACCGCGCCGCCGCACCGCCAGTGAGTAGTAGTGAACCGACAGCGTAGGAAGCCGACAGCTGTGCCCACCGACCGACGCAACCGAGGACTGCCCACAGTCACCCGATTACTGGAGATTCGTACGTGAGTTCCCCCAACAACCCCCAGGGTCGACCTACCGGACCGCGGCGTCCGAACGGCCCGCAGCAGAGTGGACGACCGGCCGGGCAGCAGCCCGGCCGTCCCGTGGGTGGCCCCGGGGGCCCCGCGCCGCGCCGCAACCCGGGTCCCCAGCAGGGCGGTCGCCCGGCTTCACGGCAGCCGCAGCAGGGTGGTCGTCCACCGCAGGGAGGCCAGCGCCCGCCGCAGGGTGGACCGCGTCCGCCCCAGGGCGGCCAGCGTGCGGCACAGGGGGGACCGCGTCCGGCACAGGGTGGGGGCCGCGGTCCCGGTGGGCGTCCGCCGGCCGGCCCGCCGCCGACCGCACGCAAGTCCGGTGACGGATCGGGCGGTCAGCCGCCGAAGGGTCCGAAGAAGACCAAGTCCAGCAAGTGGAAGATCGCGCGCCGCACCGCGTACGCCGTGGTCGCGCTCGGCCTGATCGTGCCGATGCTGACGTTCATGGTCGCGTACATCGTCGAGGACGTACCGAAGCCCGGCGATATGAAGACCAATCAGGTCGCGACGATCCTGGCGTCGGACGGGACGACGGAGATCAGCCGCGTCGTGCCGCCCGAGGGCAACCGCACCGAGGTCACGATCGACCAGATTCCGGAGCACGTGCGCAACGCGGTGCTCTCGGCCGAGGACCGGAACTTCTACACCAACCCCGGATTCTCGGTCAGCGGTTTCGCGCGCGCGGCCCGCGACAACGTGCTCGGCAAGGACAGCGCCGGCGGTGGCTCCACCATCACCCAGCAGTACGTGAAGAACGCGCTCGTGGGTTCGGAGCGCTCGCTCACCCGCAAGATGCGTGAGCTGGTGATCTCGTCGAAGATGGCCAAGCAGTGGTCCAAGGACGACATCCTCGCCGCGTACCTCAACACCATCTACTTCGGTCGCGGCGCGTACGGCATCGCGGCCGCGTCCGAGGCGTACTTCGGCAAGCCGGTCGAGCAGTTGACGGTGGCCGAGGGCGGCGTGCTCGCCGCGGTCATCCAGCTGCCGTCGCTGCTGGACCCCGAGACCAATCCCACCGGCGCCCAGTCGCGTTGGAACTACGTCCTCGACGGCATGGTCGACAGCGGCACGCTCAGCGCCGCCGATCGTGCCGCCACCCAGTTCCCGCAGGTCATTCCTCTCGCCGAGGTCGACAACGGCAGCGGCGGCAACGGGCCGGAGGGCCTGATCAAGCAGCAGGTGCTGAAGGAGCTGTCGGCGGCCGGCATCAGCGAGCAGGACCTCAACACCGAGGGCCTGCAGATCACCTCGACGATCGACCCGCAGGCGCAGGCGGCTGCCGTCGACGCCGTCGAGACGTACATGGACGGTGAGCCGTCCGAGCTGCGGACCGCGGTCGTGTCCGTCGACCCGAAGTCGGGTGCCGTGCGCGCCTACTACGGCGGCGCCGACGGCGGCGGCTACGACTTCGCGCAGGCCGGCCTGCAGACCGGTTCGTCGTTCAAGGTGTTCGGCCTCGCGGCCGCGCTGGACCAGGGCATCCCGCTGTCGCAGATGTACGACAGCGGCCCGCTCACCGTCAACGGCATCACGATCGGCAACGTCGAGGGCGAGTCCTGCGGCACGTGCACCATCGCCGAGGCCCTCAAGCGTTCACTCAACACCAGCTTCTACCGGCAGATGCTGCAGATGGACGACGGCCCGCAGGCCATCGCCGACATCGCCCACAAGGCCGGCATCCCCGAGGACATCCCGGGCGTGGGCCCCTCGCTCACCGAGCCGGGCGGCGTCGGACCGAACAACGGCATCGTGCTGGGCCAGTACCAGTCCCGGCCCATCGACATGGCGTCCGCGTACGCGACGCTCGCGGCCTCCGGCGTCTACCACACGCCGCACTTCGTGCAGAAGGTCGTCACCTCCGACGGCACCGTGCTGCTCGACCGCGGCACGCCGACCGGCGAGGAAGTCATCGACGCCGCGGTGGCCGACAACACCACCGCCGCAATGACGCCGATCGCGGCGTACTCGCGCGGCCACGGGCTGGCCGGTGGCCGTCCGTCGGCGTCAAAGACCGGCACCGCGCAGCTCGGTGACACCGGCTCCAACAAGGACGCGTGGATGGTCGGCTACACCCCGTCGCTGTCGACGGCGGTGTGGGTCGGTACCGAGCAGGGTCTGCCGATCGAGAACAGCTACGGCGGAATGATCTACGGCTCGGGTCTGCCGTCGGACATCTGGAAGGCGACGATGGACGGTGCGCTGAAGGGCACCGACATCGAGAAGTTCCCGACGCCGGATCCGATCGCCGGTGTCTCGGGAGTTCCCGCGTACTCGGCACCGGCCGCGCCGAAGACGTCGTCGGCGCCCCCGTCGACCACGGCCCCGCCGACGACGACTCCGCCGCCGCTCGAGATCACCACGAGCAACATGGAGATCCTTCCGGGCGTGACGATCCCGATTCCGGGCATCAAGCCGGGCAAGCCCACCGACACGACTACCACTCCGTCACCGGAGGAGCCGACGTCGGGGCAGGAGCCGCCGGACACGACGGCCCCGGAGGGGCAGCAGCGAGCGGTCCCGCAGCCGGTCCCCGTCGGATAGCCCTTTCCCGGTAGCCTCGCGGGGTGGCCGACAACGCACCGGGCAGCACCGAGACCGACACCGGCGTCGAGCTGGTGTCGCCGGCGCCGCTCGCTGCGGATCGGCGCTCCGCGGACTGGCGGGACGTGCCGGGCCACACCGATCCGCTGACGGCACAACTGTCGTCGACGATCGGTGGCCCGGTCGGTCGGCACGCGCTGATCGGACGGACCCGCTTCTTCACCCCGATGCGGGTGATTCTGCTGCTGGCCGTGGTGTTCCTGAGTCTCGGTTGGTTCACCAAGGCCGGCTGCATCCAGCAGGGCCCGGTCGGCGCCGACGGCGCGCTGGGATTGGACTGGAGCGGCAACCGCCAGTACGTGGCGATGTGTTACTCCGACACCGTCCCGCTGTACGGCGCCGAACATCTCGACGAGGGCGCCTTCCCGTACAAGAAGTGGTGGGAGGAGCCGGCCGCCGACGGCTCCGTGCAGCGTCGCTACATGGAGTACCCGGTGCTGTCCGGGCTCTACCAGTACGCGTCGATGGTGGTCGCGAAGGCGTGGGACGCGACCCCGTGGCTGCCCGGCGGACTGCAGGTCGCGATCTACTTCAACGTGGTGGCGCTCGGCCTGGCCGCGGCGTGGCTGGTGACGGTGTGGGCCAGTGCGCTGCTGGCCGGCCGCCGCGTGTGGGACGCGGCGCTCGTCGCCTGCTCGCCACTGGTGATCGTCCACGCCTTCACCAACTTCGACCTGTTGGCGACGGCCTTCGCGGCCGGTGGTCTGCTCGCGTGGTCGCGCAAACGTCCGGTTCTCGCCGGCATCCTCCTCGGCCTCGGCGGCGCCGCGAAGCTCTATCCGCTGTTCCTGCTCGGCCCGCTGCTGGTGCTGTGTCTGCGTACGGGACGGATGCGCCCGTGGTGGCAGGCGACCGCGGCCGCGGCCGGAGCCTGGCTGGCGGTGAATCTGCCCATCGCGCTGCTGTTCCCGCGCGGCTGGGCGGAGTTCTACCGCCTCAACTCCGAGCGCGGCGCCGACCCCGACTCGATCTACAACGTCATCACCTCGTTCACCGGGTGGGCCGGCTTCGACGGCCCCCTCGCCGCGGGCGAGGCGCCCAGCGTGCTCAACGCGGTGTCGCTGCTGGCGTTCGTCGCGGTCTGCGCCGGTGTCGCCTGGGTGGCCCTGACCGCGCCGACTCGGCCCCGGGTGGCGCAGCTGTGCTTCCTGGTGGTGGCCGGGTTCCTGCTCACCAACAAGGTGTGGAGCCCGCAGTACTCGCTGTGGCTGGTGCCGCTCGCGGTCCTCGCCCTCCCCCACCGTCGGATCCTGCTGGCGTGGATGACGATCGACGCCCTCGTCTGGGTGCCGCGGATGATGTACTACCTCGGCGTGTCCAACAAGGGACTGCCCGAGCAGTGGTTCACCGGCGCCGTCGTGCTGCGCGACCTCGCAGTCCTCGCGCTGTGCGCACTGATCCTGCGTCAGATCTACCGGCCGTCGGAGGATCTGGTGCGGTTCGGCTTCATCGACGACCCCGTCGGCGGCGTCCTCGACCAGGCCGAGGACGCGCCACCGAAATGGTTGCCGGCATGGCTGCGCCCCCGGGTTCCAGTGCGCGCCGAGTGAGGTCCTGCTTCCGCTGGAGCGTGCTCTGTCGCCGAACTGCTGGGGCGCGGGAGTCGTTCGATCGGAGGGCTTTTCGTGACCGATCAGACCTGCAGGCCGGTGAACGGTGCGATCGGAATGTTCCTGAGCACGAACCAGATCGCGGCCGCAGCGAGCGCGACTGCCGGAATCCGTCGGAGATGCCGCGCGTCCAGTACCCGTCGACCCCGAACCCGGCCCCAGGTCCAGACGCCGTACCCGGCGAGGAGCAGGACCGCGACGACGACTCCCGACGCGTTGTACCGCCACGCGTCCGAGAGGTCGAAGTGGAGGAGCGAGTACAGCATTCGCGTGCCGCCACACAGCGGGCAGTCGATTCCGAGCAGCGCCTTCGTCGGGCACACCGGGATGACTCCGCCCGGCATCGTCGGATCGGCCCAGAGCACGAACCCGCAGGCGGCGACCGCGGCCGCCGCCACCGCCGCCGGTGCGGCGAGGCGGAGCGTCAGACGCTTCGGTGTGGACTCCATGGAATCCGAAACGTACCCCGGGACAGCCCGACACGGAGTGGTCCGGCTGCGCGCGGTCAAGGCGCCGCGGCCGGGACTGCCGCCGGCGGCCTCGTGGGGAGGGGATCGCCGCGCTCCGTCCGGCGCAGCGGGGCGCCGACGAAGACGAAGAACAGCACGACGAGCAGGGCGGCCTGCCCCCACACGCCGAGATTGACGACGAATTCGGTGGTGCCGGTGTCTGATCGGGTGGCGAGGGTGTCGAACCAGCGGAACACCCCGATGCCGAGCGTCAGGTCTGCCACCAGGTAGGCCGCGACCAGCGACCACGGCACCCGCAGCAGCACCAGGAAGGGGATCAGCCACAGCGTGTACTGCGGCGAGTGCACCTTGTGCAGCAGCAGGAACGCGCACAGCATCGCGCCGCTCACGCCGATCCACGGATAGCTGCCGTGGCGTTCGAAATGCTTCCAGCCCAGCCACACCGCGAGGGCCAGACCGGCGCACAGCGCGAGCGGCGACACGATGCCCACGACGTGGTTGTAGGTGTCGGAGCCGTGCAGGTCCACACCCATCAGTGGCCGCAGGCCCCAGTACCAGATGCTGTTGCTGGTGAGATCGGCCGTGCGCAGCTGCTGGAACGTGAACGACGCCCGCCAGCCGTCGTAGTGGGTCAGCGCGAACGGCACGTTGATCGCGACCACCGTTGCCGCCGCGGCCCCGAGTACCGCGGCGGCGCCCCGGACGTCGAGGCGGTTCCGGTCCCGGCCCTCGGTGAGGACGTACAGCGCCAGCGGCAGCACGAACAACCCCGGATAGAGCTTGAGGCAGAACCCGATCCCGAGCAGGACGGCGGCAAGCGCCGCGCGGGTGCGCAGCGACCAGCGGTGCGAGGCCATCACCGCGATCGCCCCGACCGACGTCGCGACGACGGGTAGCTCCCAGTTGTGGAACGCGTACAGCAGCAGCGGCGGACTCGCCGCCCACAGCAGCGCAGCGCGTCCCGCGAGCCGTCCGAGCATCCACGCGGTGAGCAGCCCGAACGGCGCCAGCAGCAGCGCCGAATGCAGCAGGAACGCGGCGTCGGTGTGGGCGCCGATCCCGCCGAGCCACATCAGCAGGCCGCTGAGCACCGGGTACTCGACGGTGCTGCCGGTGAGCACGCCGTCCGGGGTGATGCCGCCGGTGTACGGGAACAGGTGCTGGTCGATGCCGCGGCCCAGCCACAGGAGCTGGATATCGGAGTAGCAGACGTCGCGGTCCTTGATCCTGTCGAAGATCAGGCTGCGGCCGTCCGCGCCGAACGGCGGACCGATGCAGCGGGACTTGTCGAGGTATCCGAGGATCATCGTCAGCAGGCAGGCGGTGAGGATGGTGACCGTCGTTCCGGTCCGGATGTTCGCCGCCGCCCGCATGAAATCCAGCGTAGGGCGATCCCGGCGGCCGGTGGGATCGGCGACATCGGCGGGAAGCGACCGTCCGGACCAATTTCGCAGGTCAAAGGCTGCTCGTGTACCCTGCAAAGGTTGCTGACGCAACGACCCTCCTGCCACGGACAGTCCGTGGCCGTTTCACAGTCCATAGGAGGTGATGAGGTCTTATGCGTCATTACGAATTGATGGTCATTCTCGACCCCAGCCTGGACGAGCGCACCGTCGCCCCGTCGCTGGATACGTTCCTCAATGTCGTCCGCAAGGATGGCGGCAGTGTCGACAAGGTCGACGTGTGGGGTAAGCGTCGTCTCGCGTACGAGATCGCCAAGAACAGCGAAGGCATCTACGCGGTCATCGATATCACCGCCGAGCCGGCCACCGTCAACGAGCTCGACCGTCAGCTGGGTCTGAACGAGTCGGTGCTTCGTACGAAGGTCCTGCGCCACGGCAAGTGATTCCCGTCTGATCCAGGCACAGGTTTCAGTCGGTACCGGCGACGTCGGTACCAGCACCTAGGCTCTGGAACAACAGGAACTCCACACACAGCAGGAGGAACCACATGGCAGGCGACACCGTAATCACCGTCATCGGAAACCTGACGGCTGATCCCGAGCTTCGTTTCACCCCCGCGGGTGCCGCGGTCGCGAACTTCACCGTCGCGTCCACGCCCCGCACCTTCGACCGTCAGACCAATGAATGGAAAGACGGCGAGGCCCTGTTCTTGCGCTGCAACATCTGGCGTGAGGCAGCGGAGAACGTTGCGGAGAGTTTGACCCGCGGCTCGCGAGTGATCGTGAGCGGCCGGCTCAAGCAGCGCTCCTACGAAACTCGTGAAGGTGAGAAGCGCACTGTCGTAGAGCTCGAGGTCGACGAGATCGGCCCCTCGCTCCGTTACGCCACGGCCAAGGTCAACAAGGCCAACCGTGGTGGCGGCGGTGGCGGGGGCGGCTTCGGTGGCTCCTCCGGCGGATCCGGCGGCGGACGTCCGGCGTCCAACAATTACAGCCAGGGCGGAGACGATCCGTGGGGCAGCGCGCCGCAGGCGGGCTCCTTCGGAGGCGCCCGTGGCGGAGACGACGAACCGCCGTTCTGATCCGTACCCGATCGGAACATCCAGAAAACGGAGAAAGACATGCCGAAGCCGCCGCTGCGCGACAAGGTTATGAAGAAGAAGGTCTGCACGTTCTGCAAGGAAAAGAACACGCAGATCAACTACAAGGACACGACGCTGCTGCGTAAGTACGTCAGCGACCGCGGCAAGATCCGCGCCCGCCGTGTCACCGGCAACTGCGTTCAGCACCAGCGCGACGTGGCCGTTGCCGTGAAGAACTCGCGTGAGGTGGCCCTGCTGCCTTACGTCTCGACGGCTCGCTAAGGAAAGGGAGGGACGACATGAAGCTGATCCTCACCGCTGACGTGGACAACCTCGGTGCGCCCGGCGACACCGTTGAGGTCAAGGACGGCTACGGCCGTAACTACCTGCTCCCCCGCGGCCTGGCGATCGTTGCCACCCGTGGCGCCCAGAAGCAGGTCGAGGGCATCCGTCGTGCGCAGGACGCGCGCGCGGTCCGTGGCCTCGACCACGCCAAGGAGCTCAAGGCTGCCATCGAGGGTCTCGAGGGTGTGTCGCTGTCGGTGAAGACCGCCGGTGACTCGGGCAAGCTGTTCGGTTCCGTCACCGCGGCCGACGTTGCAGGCGCCATCAAGGCTGCCGGCGGCCCGGTCGTCGACAAGCGCAGCCTGGAGCTGCCGAAGGCTCACATCAAGAGCACCGGCAAGCACCAGATCGTGGTCAACCTGCACCCCGAGGTTGCTGCCAAGTTCCACCTGAACGTCGTCGGCGCATAGTCGACCCGTTCTCTCCAAGGGCCCCGCGGACTCCGGTCCGCGGGGCCCTTCGCGTCGGCTGGGGACGGGCTGTGGATAGATTCGCCACCCGGTGCCAGTATTGTGACCTGCGACATACCTCTATTGGGCGGCTGTTTACCCAACACGCCCGGGTTGTCAACCTAGGCGACACGCCGAACTGGCCTTCATCCACAGGGTTGTGAAAAGAAAAACCCGCTTCTACCTGCAGATTGTCGAGTGTGATATTCGTCGATCCCCAGGTTATCCCCAGATTTCCCCAGCCGGTTAACACTCGAGGGTTCTGCGTCCCCACTTCATCCACAACTCTGTCCACAGGCCGGTTTGATATGGGGTACTCGAGACCCCTACCGTCGGGCCGAGCGTGTCTCTCGAGCCACCCGCGGGGCGGCGACAGATTGTCGGGGGATACGGGTACAAAGAGTGTGAATGGTGCCGTCCGGCGAGTTGTTCGGACGGGATCGAAAGCCTCGTGCGGAGAAGGCGGTCGCGTTGGCGGTTGTAGATGATCGTGGTCATTCCGAGTACCCGGGACCCCCGGAGGAGCCCAGCGAGGAGTTCGGTCGGCAGCCTCCGCAAGACATGGTCGCGGAGCAGTCGGTGCTGGGCGGCATGCTGCTGAGCAAGGACGCGATCGCCGACGTGCTCGAGGTCCTGCGGCCGGGCGATTTCTACCGCCCCGCGCATCAGTCGGTGTACGACGCGATCCTCGACCTGTACAGCCGCGGCGAGCCGGCCGACCCGGTGACGGTCTCCGCCGAACTGGACCGTCGTGGCGAGCTGCGCCGCATCGGCGGCGCCCC
Organism: Rhodococcus sp. W8901; assembly: GCF_013348805.1. Lineage (NCBI taxonomy): Bacteria > Bacillati > Actinomycetota > Actinomycetes > Mycobacteriales > Nocardiaceae > Rhodococcus > Rhodococcus sp. W8901. The sequence continues at coordinate 5,601,218 of NZ_CP054690.1, read as the reverse complement.
CTATCTGGTGACGCTCACCCAGACGGTGCCGACCGCGGCCAACGCCGCCTTCTACGCGGAGATCGTGGCCGAGAAGTCGGTGCTGCGCCGCCTGGTCGACGCCGGCACCCGCATCGTGCAGTACGGCTACGCCGGCTCCGACGGCCAGGACGTCGCCGAGGTGGTGGACCGTGCACAGGCGGAGATCTTCGAGGTCACCGAGCGTCGCACCACCGAGGACTTCATGCCGCTCGAGGAGTTGCTGCAGCCCACGATGGACGAGATCGACTCCATCGCCAGCCGCGGCGGCCTGTCCCTCGGCGTGCCCACCGGATTCGCCGAGCTCGACGAGGTCACCAACGGCCTGCACCCCGGTCAGATGATCATCGTCGCGGCGCGGCCTGGCGTGGGCAAGGCGCTCGCCCTCGACACCCCGCTCGCGACGCCCACCGGTTGGACGACGATGGGTGAGGTGGCCGTCGGTGACCAGTTGATCGACGCCCACGGCAAGCCGACCACCGTCGTCGCCGCGACCGAGGTGATGACCGACCGCCCCTGCTACGAGGTGGAATTCTCCGACGGCACCGTCCTGGTCGCCGACGAGCAGCACCAGTGGCTGACGGAGACCCTCGCCGACGAGTCCGTACGAACCACCGGTGAGATCGCGGCGAGTCTGCGAAGTCTGGACGGCGAGCGCGCGCATTCGGTGACGAACACGCGGCCACTGCGGCTGCCGGCGCAGGATCTGGCCGTACCCCCGTACTCGTTCGGTGCGTGGCTCGGCGATGCGGAGTCTGTCGATCCGGAGATCGTCATGCGGATCGAGGGCGAGCAGGCCGAATACGACCTGTCCTCGGACACGTTGGCCTTCGGGCTGCGCACTCTCGGAGTGTTGGGAAACAAGCACATTCCGGTGCAGTACCTGCGTGGCTCGGAGACGCAGCGGCGGGCCGTGCTCGCCGGACTGCTGGACACCGACGGCACTGTCACCCACGGTGGCTCGGTGCAGTTCAGCGTGACCAGTGAGCGACTGGTGCGTGATGTCGAGGAGCTGATCGTCAGCCTCGGCTACCGCTGCCAGCTGAGCACCAAGCGGGTGAACGGCCGGACCGACGCGTCCTCGACCGCATTCACACTGACCTTCGCGACGGACGACGAGGTGTTCGGCCTGCCGCGGAAGGCTTTGTTGCACAAGGAGCGTCGCGCCGGCCACGGCACGGCCCGGTCCGGCTCGCGCTACATCGTCGACGTCCGCAAGATCGACTCGGTTCCGGTGCGGTGCGTCGAGGTCGACAACGCAGACCACCTGTACCTGGCCGGCCGGTCGATGGTGCCGACGCACAATTCCACCATCGGCATGGACTTCATGCGGTCGTGCTCGATCAAGCACGGCATGGCCAGCGTCATCTTCTCGCTGGAAATGAGCAAGACCGAGATCGTGATGCGTCTGCTGTCGGCGGAGGCGAAGATCAAGCTCTCGGACATGCGCTCGGGCAAGATGACCGACGACGACTGGACGCGGTTGGCGCGGCGGATGAGCGAGATCAGCGAGGCCCCGCTGTACATCGACGACTCCCCCAACCTGACGATGATGGAGATCCGGGCCAAGGCGCGCCGGCTCAAGCAGAAGCACGACATCAAGCTGATCGTGATCGACTACCTGCAGCTGATGTCGTCGGGCAAGAAGGTCGAGTCCCGTCAGCAGGAAGTCTCCGAGTTCTCGCGAAGCCTCAAGCTTCTCGCGAAGGAACTCGAGGTGCCGGTGGTCGCGATCTGTCAGCTCAACCGTGGTCCCGAGCAGCGAACCGACAAGCGCCCGCAGGTTTCCGACCTGCGTGAGTCCGGCTCGCTCGAGCAGGACGCCGACATGGTGATGCTGCTGCACCGCCCTGACGCCTTCGAACGGGACGACCCGCGCGGCGGCGAGGCCGACATCATTCTCGGCAAGCACCGTGGCGGTCCGACCGCGACCATCACTGTCGCGCACCAGCTGCACCTGTCGCGGTTCGTGGACATGGCGCGGGGGTAGGGCCTCTTGTGTAGGTTCCGGATCTACTTGACAATTTCCGGGCCTATATGTCCCTCACTTGTCATGATTCCAGCCTATATGTCCATTTTGGTCGCGTTTCGGTAACAGGCGTAGGCACTGAGTGTCGCCCGAGTCTGGAATTCCTTCTAGATCCGAAGGCAACGACTACTTCGGCGGCAGTCGTTTTCGAGGTGGCAAGGCGCCAAATCCCGGCTGGCGAGGGCGGTCGTCAAGGGTGCTTGGCGGCAGCTGGTATCGGTCTTCGTGGGACGCGTCCTGGCCGAGGTGCTGCGGCGTCCGGCGGAAGCGTCAATGTGCTTGGTTCTGACCATGCCTCGCGCTGGTGGGGGCAGTCTGGAGGTCATGATCTGATCGCCCCTGGCCTGGGGTCGAACCGGTGGTTTCCCGCGCTGGGCGGACGATGAGGCGATTACCCACCGTCCTCGAGCGCGACGTTGTGTCAGATGACAGCAGAGAAGGTAGCGGGACGATGCGATTCGAGTGCCGCCCTAACGTCCGCTGAGTTGGGTCCAAATTTTCACAGCGGAACCCTATTGAGGTCAAGCTAGACCGTCGGAGAGGCCACGTTAGGGCCAAATGCATTGAGGGCTAGTGTGTTTCAATTCGATAGCTACGCCTCACGCTGTGGCGGCGTCGGTAAGTAGGTGAAATGCTTGTTGTCGAGGCGTTGTGATGGGCATCTATGTGGATGGATTAGCTCTCCGAGTCAGGGTTGAGTCTGGCCGGTTGTCGACACTGCCATTGGCGGCTGTCCAGGTCGATCAGCTTGCCGGCATCCAACCCATCCGGTCGCTGACTTGGTACACCGGCCAGCAGAGTTTTCCGGGCTGGTACTGGTCGGCGACGATGCGTGCGCATGTCCAGTACGATTCGCGACTTGAGTTGTCGCGACTGCTGTTGGCGGACTTCGACCCCTCCGTGGAAGAGATTGTTGCGCAACCTTTCCAGCTTATGGAGAGTGCCGGTTCGGAGGTTGTGCGACGCCAGATTCCTGACTTTCTCCTTGTGCACGCGGATCGAACGGTGACGGTCGTCAACGTCAAGACACGCGAAGCCCTCGCGAATGACAAAGTGCGATCGGCATTCGACTGGGTGACCAATGCTCTTGCTGCACATGCTTGGCGCCACGAGGTGTGGTCGGAATGCGATGCGACGTTGCTGTCGAACGTACGGTTCCTCGCTGGATTCCGCCGTCCACTCCCGCGGGGTGAGCTTCTGGGCTTGATCAGATGTGAGGCACCTGGGCACACCATTTCCGAGACAGAGCAGCTTCTCGGCAGTCGCTGTACGCGCGTTTCGTTGCGTCCTGCGGTTTTTCATCTGCTATGGAGACATGATCTGCGATGCTCCCTGGATGAGCCGCTGTCCGCCGGCACATTTCTGGAGGGATCGTCGTGCGCCTGAGCACCACATCTCTTCGCGTTGGGAGCCGCGTTCAGCGGGATGGGCGGTTATGGACTGTCGTGGAGCTGCATGCCGACCGAGTTCTGTTGCGCTCGACGACTACAGCGGCCGTGGTGTCGATCCATGATCTCGTAGACGACGTGGACACGACTTTCGCCGACGAGCGACTGGTCGCCGGCGACGACTGCGGGGTGCTGATTGACGATCTCACGGGTGGGGAGCGAACGGCATGGCTGGATAAGGTCGGCCATGTACGTGAGGTGCTCACGAGCTACAGATCAGGGTTTTGCGAGGACCCCGAGCCGGGGGAACCTAGGCCCATGTATTCGCCGGGGGTCGCGCTGTCCGCGCGATGCGAGTCGAAGGCGGGTGAGCTCGGTGTGTCCGTGCGCACGGTTCGTCGTTGGGTGGAGGCGTATCGCAGGGAGGGGCCCACGGGGTTGATCGACCGTCGTGGCACCGCACTTCGCCCCGTGCTCGATACGCTCGACCAGCGGTGGATCGACATGTGCCGGGTGGTGTGTGACGAGCTGAGGTACGAAGCCACGCACACGAAAAAATATGTGCTGTTCGAAGTTGAGTCGCGGTTGTGCGCCGAGTACGGAACCGGCGTGGTGGACCTGCCCGCGAGGACCACGGCCTATGACGCCTTGAACGAGATCACGCGCGGGACGAACATGTTCCACGGCAGCGCGAAGGGGCGACGGGAGATAGCTGAGCGGCCGGAAGGCCTGTACGGGCATCTCAGGGCCACCCGACTGGGCGAGTACGTCATCCTGGATACGACTCGCCTGGATGTCTACGCCATGGACCGGCTGACTCACGAGTGGGTGAACACCGAACTCACCGCCGCGATGGACGTGTACGGGCGGATCATCTGCGGGTTGCGGTTGGCGCCGCTGTCCACCAAGTCCGCCGATGTTGCGTCGGTGCTATTCGAGGTCGTCTGCCCGAGATCGGCTGACGATCCGACACAGTTGCCGTTCATCGGGCTACCCGAAAGTCTGCTGGTGCCAACTGACGGCCCCGAAGGCAAAGCCGCATGCGCGGCGATACCCATCGAGTGTGTGGTCGTCGATCACGGCAAGGTGTTCGTCTCCCAGCACATCCGGGCGGTGCTGGAGCGGTTCGGTATCTCGGTCCAGCCAGTACGGACCTACAAGGGATCCGACAAAGGCCCCCTCGAACGCTGGTTCCGGACCCTTCGTGAGGGTCTGCTCGAGTACCTCGACGGCTACATGGGACCGGACCTGTACTCCCGCGGCAAGGACGCAGAGGCCGGCGCCTTCTACTTCGTCGATGAGTTGGAAACGATCATGCGGCGCTGGATTCGCGAGATCTACCACAAGCGCCCCCATGACGGTCTCGTCCTCCCGGCCGATCCCCGTCTTCGACTGTCGCCGAACGCCATGTACGACATCGGAGTCGCGACCACCGGCTATCAGCGGATCCCGACCAACCGGGACACCGTGTACGACTTCCTGCCCGTCGAATGGCGCCGAATCAACCACTACGGCATCGAGTTCCACGGGCTCAAATACGACGACGACATTCTCTACGAGTTTGCTGAGCGAACCAGCCCCTACACCGGAGCCCACGAAGGCAAATATCCGATCCGATACGACCCGGCCGACATCAGCCGCATCTACTTTCAACATCCCGATCGCCTGACCTGGCATCAGATCCGGTGGATCCATGCAGATGAACTCCGCCAGCCGTTCAGCCTCGACGCGCTCACGTACGCGAGGAAGCTGGCCGCGCAGCGCGATCCCGACCGATTCCCCGACGACCGGCTGGCCCTGACCGACCTGCTCGAACAGTGGAGTCGGGATTCGACCCTCAACCGACGCGAGCACAAGATCGCCGTACAAATGCTGGACGACACATCGGCCGGCGCCCTCCGCTTTGCCCTTGGCGACCGTGCCGCCGACAGCAACCCCGTCAGGTCTCTCATCGAGCACATGGGGGGACTGACATCCGACGACGACCACGAGAGCGACGGTGACGAGCCACTCGATTCAGACGACTACTACAACGATGCAACGGAGGTCGTGACGCCATGGGTGCCGTCCGACAGCCCCCAGCACGCAACCCCCTCTCCCGCAAGGAAGGATGGTTCCGACTAGCCGAAGCACCTGCCAGGGTCCGCCCGCCCCACCTTTCCTGGCAGGAACTTAGCGCCCTCGGCGACGCCGACCGTTTCGCCTACGACGAGAATCGGCGCAACTGGCACTCCAACATCGGGCCCCTGGCGACACCCCAACTGCTGACGGCACATGAATCGATGTGGGAGATCGTCGACAGCAACCGCCAGGACACCGGGCATGCCAAGGGAGCGATCGCGCTCGATGCGTATCCCGGGCTCGGCAAGACCACGATCGCCGACTCGTTCGGGTTCGCATACCACCGCGCGCTACTCGCACGTCATGGGACGAGCACCGAAGAGGGAAACGACCGCATACCCGTCTGCCACGTCGGTCTGACCTCGAACACCACCCTGCGCACGCTCAACCGCATGATCTGCGACTTCTACGGGCATCCCGCAGCCACCGGCACAGCGGCCCTCTTCGCTTCTCGGGCGCTGGACTGCATCCTCTCCTGCGACACACAATTGGTCATTGTCGATGACGTCCATTTCCTCAACGCCCACAGCAAGGACGGGCTTGCTGTGGTCAACCACTTCAAGTGGCTGGCCAACGAACTCCCGGTCACATTCCTGTACATCGGTGTGGACCTACAGGCGCGAGGTCTCATGACCGAAGGCCTGTCAGCGTCGACTTCCGCCCGCGCCCAGACAGCCCGCCGCTGGACCCGGCTGACTGTGGAGCCCTTCGATGTGTCGAGCCGAAAGGGCCGTACCGACTGGCGACGTCTTCTCCTGGGAATCGAGAAGAACGTCATCCTGGCCAGGGCCCGTCCCGGCATGATTGCCGACGAGCTGTCCGACTATCTCTTCGCCAGGAGCACTGGCCACATCGGATCGCTGATGACGTTGATCAACCGTGGCTGCTACCGCGCCATGCGCGTGGGAGAAGAGCGACTGACCGTGATGCTGCTCGACGGGGTCAAGAACGATCAAGCATCGGAGCGGGCAAGGCTGGCCCTGCAATCCGCGATGGAACAGGGCCTACTGACCACACGTGACCCGGTCACATCCAGCCGCAAGAGAGCATCCGCCCGCCGCTCCTCACGGACATCGCACGTGTCTAACACTCCCTCATGAGCCGCTGGAGCAGCTGGTGTTGCGAGCAATCCCGATCCATGTCGAGCCGAGCGACGGCGAGTCCCTCGACAGCTGGCTGTCGGCATATGCCCACCGACTGCAGGTGCTCCCACGAGAATTACTGACTGCCATCGGAATCCCGGGCGGGAACGCCTATCGCGACTACACCGTCCGGCTGTTCCCCAGTGAAGCCGCGGACATCAGTTGGGTGACGGGGATCGAGACCGATGCCCTGCAGACAATGACCCTCGCGCGATACGACGGCCGGGCCCTTACGCTCGTCGAAGGAGACCGGCGCATATGCCGATTCGAACTCATGCCACGGGTCACGGGTGGACGATTCTGCCCGAAGTGTTTGAAAGACACCGGTGGACGATGGCGGCTCTCGTGGCGGTTGTCCTGGTCCTTCGCGTGCCCGATTCACCGATGCCTGCTCGTCGACCGGTGTCCGGACTGCGGGGCTGTTCCCCGCGGAAATCGCGGCATCGGGTACCTCATTGCGCCCGGACATTGCACCGCGAAGATCCCGGGGCAACCACGGAAGGATCGATGCCGAGCTGACCTCTCTCGCGCCAAGACGCCGACCTTGCGGGTCGGCAGTCGCGTGCTCGCCGCCCAACGGTGGATCAGCGACCTGATCGAGGCGCAGGAACCCGACGACGCTGCAGCGCGAGCCATCTTGGCTGATCTGGCGACTGTGAGCGGACGGATCCTGGCACAGGCGCGGCCGGAGTCGGTCAGGCAATGTGGCGCACGATTCGCTGCCGCCCTGACCGAGGCTCGGACGACGGGACGGATCAAACGTCTGAGAGGTCTCTTTCCAGAACAAGATGCTGTCCTCGCGGCCGCTGCTCTCACCGCTGCGGTGGAGGTCGTCGATGCTGTCATCCAACAGCGACCAACGCCGTCGCTCCGCAGTCTCGTCAAAGCCGACCTCGATACCCGCTCGGCAACCACACCCCTGGAATACGTCGACGACTGGAACTTCGCCACGGACGAGCTCCGGTCAGCGGTCATCGATATCTACGCAGACACCATCGCGCACGTCGATGCCCTACGCCTACGTGCCTTTTCGCTCACTCCCCGCCGCCCAACGCAGTCGGCGACAGTGGCGACACGACACCGCAAGATTCCCGAACTCTGCTGGCGAAGGATCTCGCTGATGCTCAACCCTGGGATCACCTCCGAGATATTTCGGGAAGCTTTGAGCGTCGCGCTACTGCTACCCGGCAGCCTAGAACGTGAACTCGAGAAACATGCCTCGCGACTGTCGTCGCACTATCCGGGGCGCACGAGCTACATGCTCCAGCGCCTACGACAGAACAGCGGGAAGGCTGGATTCGACGCCATCTGCCGCGTCGCCGACTACCTCGACGAGAGCGAACCAGTGATCGACTACCGACGGCGACGCCAACTGGTTGGGCCACGACTCCTCCCGGAGCGCACCTGGTTCGCGCTGTGCCGGGACCACGATCTCGAATCCGGTATGCGAGGTGCCAAACTCCGCGCAGCTCGTTGCTACCTCTACACGACCCTCACCGGAACCTCACTGATCCAAGCTCCGAAGGGCTTCTACCTTCCCTCGAACGCCCTGCGCATGCACTACGAATCGTTCGTCTACCGTATGGACGCCCGGCTCGCCGGCGCCCTGCACGGCTACGGCCGCGACTACCTCGCCAGCCTCGGCATCACCGACGAACCCATCACCTGGCAGCCCCCGACCTCCATCCTCGACGGGCTGGATCTGCCCGGCACCCATCCCGACTCGCGCGATGTGGACGCCGTCCACACCGCCATCGCAGAAGGGGTGCCGTCCTGCGGGGCCGTCGCCGAGCTGTTCGGGACGACGCGTGAACACATACGGTGCATACTCGCCGACCATCCGCGCCCCTATCAAGAACCCAAACCTCGGACGGTTCCGAACTCGTCACGCCGATACCGTGAGGTCCGGTCGGTGCTCAGTCGGAGCGCGCTCGACCAATGGGCGACGCGGGGCGTGCGGTCCGTACGGCAACTGTCTGTCAAAACCGGTATCGATCGAAGATTGATTGCGCGTCGACTCCATGAACTCGACATGCCCATACTCGACCCAGGGGGTCAGGCACGGTACGCCATCGATCGAGACTGGCTGTACCGTCGCTATGTCATCGAGGGACGAACACACGGGCAGATCGCCGCCGAAGCGCATGTCAGTCAGTCGACGATCGAACGACTCACTGCCGCATACGGAATCCCGAACCGAACACGCGGCGGTGGAAGCAGAATCGAAGCGATCCGCACTCGACGAGAAGCCACCCATTATCGAGCGCCACTGAGACGAGTCCTCACGGGGCGCGGAGCATGGTCGCGACTCGAACGCTTTAGCTTGATCGTCGCTCGCGGTTCGATGGGAGGTGCGGCTGACGAGATTGGTTGCCATGCATCGGTCCTGAGTGTCCAGCTGACCCGTCTCGAACACGAAGCAGGATCTCCGTTATGGGATCGAGCAGCGGGAACACCGACTAGGGAAGGCGGTGTCCTTCTCGCGCAGTACCAGGCGGCGATCGAGGAGAAGGCGCCGCGCTGACCGACAAGACTCTGTCCGCTGCAAACATGCATCCCATCAGACAGACGCCCCTCAGGAATTGGCGCCGCCCGCGGCAAACTCCCGCGCGGCCGCGATCACCGCATCCAGTGTTCGGTCGACGTCGGCGGTGCGCAACACTTCAGCGGGGGGCCGATCTCCGAGTGCCGGATTGCGCCCCAGGAACCATGCCTGTACGACGGCAGGGCTGTCACGTTGCGCCACCGTTTGGGCTGCTGCCAGTGCGGCCTGTAGCCGGCTGATGACTGACTGATCAGGGACGGGACCGGTGCCGTCCGCCCATGTCCTAACAACGCGGGTGTCGCGAGCACCGGCAAGGTAGGCGACCAGTTTCGCACCCGTCAGCTCCCGCAGATCGGTGATGAGTCGGCGTGCGGCAACCTCTGACGTTGGTTTCGCGCCGGCCATCGCCCAACTCCTCGGCACACTCGTACGTCCCCAATCGCGACGATACTCGGGCGAAGCCGCGCCACGGCCGGGTGACCTTGACGCCGGAACTGCCCTTGATCCCCCGATACCGCGCTCGCACGCCGTCGTCGGCCGCTGTGCCGCCTTTGGGTTATTTGCCCAATACTGCGGCGGTTTGGCCCGTTTACGGCTATCCTCAGCGCGCTTCAAGAATCCAGCTCCCCCACAGCAATGTCCCTGCAGCGAGGTTGCCCAATGATGCTCCGTCGACTCCGGATTGAACACTTTCGCGGAATCAAGTCAGCGGAGTGGGCCATCCACCGCCGTCTGGTAGCGCTCGTGGGTGCCGGCGACAGCACAAAGACGACGCTCCTCGATGCAATCGGGCTAGTGCTTAGCCCGAACAGCAACCCCCAGTTCACGGATGCCGACTTCTACGGATTCGATCTCAGCAAGAACATCGTCGTCGAGGCTGTCATCACCGATCTCCCGGACAACCTGGTCAAGGAGAACCAACTTGGCAAGGACCGCTCCGGAATCATGCCGGACGGGACGCTTGTTCACGATCCCGTCGACGAAGCTGAGGAATGTTTGGTTGTTCGACTCACCGTCACCCCAGAGCTCGATTCGACTTGGGAGATCATCCGACCCGAGTCCGAAGACGTCCGGCCGATCAGCGCGAGCCAGCGGCGGCAGTTTGGGTTCTTCAGGCTTGGTGAACGGCCGAACTTCCACCTGCGTTGGGCGCGAGGATCGGCGCTTTCGGGGCTGACCGCCGGAAGTGAGGGTGCGTCTTCCGTGATCCTTGATGCGCACCGCCACGCTCGGTCAGCAGTGTTCAGCACTGATCCCAATGCCCTGCACATAGCTGCCGCTACGGTGCAGAAGTCTGCGGGCAACTTCGGTGCGGCAGTGTTCGGCGAGCTGCGTCCCGGGCTTGAGCCCGGTTCGGCAACGTCCTCGCACGCCTTGATGTTGCACGACGGCGACGTGCCGCTGTCGAGTTTCGGACTAGGCACGCGGCGGCTTACCAGCCTTTCGATCCAAGACGAGGCGATGGACGGCGGTTCGATCATCGCGATAGACGAGGTAGAGCACGGGCTGGAGCCGCATCGCTTGGCGCAGACGCTTCGCCATCTGAAGAAGCGCACTGACGCCGGTGAACTGCAAGTCCTCATGACCACGCACTCGCCCATCACGGTGACAACGCTGAGCGCTGTCGACCTCGCCATCGTCAACACAGACGGGACCGGGACAACGAACTGCCAGCCCGTGTCCCCAGACCTCGACAACGTGCAAGGCACGTTCCGCAGCGCCCCTCACGCGCTGCTGGGTCGCCGTGTGCTGGTCGGCGAAGGAGCAACCGAGGTCGGGTTCCTGCGTGGAATGATCCGCCACTGGGACATCCAACGGATCGCCGCAGATCAAGCTCCTGCAGCCGCGATCGGCACAGTCCTTGTCAACGGCCAGGGCGGAACCCAACCGACACAGCGTGCCCAGAACTTCCATCAGCTCGGGTATCCGACCTGCATGCTCGTCGACAACGACGATCGCAACATAGATCCGTCAGTTGCGGATGCCGAGACTCTCGGTGTCTTGGTGTACCGCTGGACATTCGGAAACGCACTTGAGGACGAAGTAATCCAGACCCTGTCCGCAGACGGCCTGCAGGCCGTCGTTGATGTTGCCGTGGATATCAAGGGGGAGCAGTCGATACAGGCGACAGTCGGCGCGAAACTAGGCGGCAAGAAGCTCGTCGGAACGAATGTTGCCGAATGGCGGATGCAGGCCGGTGCCGATGATCTGACGATGCGCAAGGCCATCGCGGACGCCGCCACCGCGAAAGACAAGGAATGGTTCAAGCGTGAGGATCGTGGCGAGGACCTTGCCGAAGTCGTCATCGCCCACCTGCGAGGGCTGGAGAGCACGCACCTGATGAAGGTGCTCGGTGAGCTGCGCGCTTTCGTCTACCCGGCTGTCCCAGAGCCGCCGGCTGCTCTGGACGGGGCAGGGGCCACCGATGACTGATGATCCGCCCCTGCAGGTAGCCGTACAGGCGGTGCTCGGCTCGTCGCCGTGCTCGGTCACGCTCCCGGCCGGGGCCGGTAAAACCGAGTTGATCGCAGCGTCGGTGGCCACGATCGCTGCGAACGGCGGCACGAGCCTGGTTCTGACACACACGCATGCTGGTGTGGATGCCCTCCGGAAGCGGATGAAGAAGTTCGGGATCGGGCATGAGCAGGTCGTTGTACGAACCATTGATTCGTGGTCGTACAACTTGATCGCCCACTTCCCGACGCTCGCTCAGCTCGCTGTCCCCCCCGCCCCAGACTGGAGCAAGGCCGGCGACTACCACCACGCCGCCGCTCGCGCGGTGGGTAGCAAGGCCGTCGGGCGGATGCTAGAGCTCAGCTATTCCAACCTTTTCATCGACGAGTACCAGGATTGTCTGACCGGCCAACAAGAGCTGGCGGTAGCACTCTCCAAGGTGCTTCCCACGACCGTGCTGGGTGACCCCCTCCAGAGCCTGTTCAACTTCGGCAAGCACCAGCCGGTCGACTGGGATGCCGATGTACTGCCGAACTTCCCGGCAGTTGCAGTCGCGTATCGACCGCGCCGCTGGGAGCCCCATCACGAACCCCTGGGCGCCTGGCTCGTGAACATCCGCGACAATTTGATGAACGGCCAGCCGATAGATCTCACCTCGGCGCCGGTCGCGTGGGTGCACCGCCGGGACGGACAAACATTCGTCGGTCGGTGTTACGACGCGCTCAAGCTCGACGGGACCATTGCCGTCCTGGGACAGTTCCGCCACGACTGTGTCCACGCTGCGGGCAAGCTCGGCGGTTCGTACTCCGTTATGGAAGCCATCGACGAGAAGGTCACCGTTGCTTTGGCGAAGATGATCGATGCGCAGGATGGCGCCGAGGTCGCGCAGGCCATCGTCAAGTTCGCGATCGATTGCAGCAGCGGCATCCCGAAACACATCTCGACCGAGAAGCGGCGCCGACTCGGCGACGGAAAGTCGTTCACCACCAGGAGCGACGAGCTAAAGCCAGCCTACGAGGCCGTGCTCCGAGTGCGAAGCACACCGACAACGAGCGCTGTGCGCACGGCACTCGACCTACTCGGGAAGCTCCCCGGTGTCACAATCCACTGCCGTGAGGCATGGAACGAGATCACACGGTCCTTGTCGATCGCCGTGACCGACGACTACACGGTGACGGAGGCACTCCAGCGCATCCGAAACCAAACACGGGTCGCTGGGCGTCGACCAAGCAAACACGTTGTGTCGAGGCCACTGCTCGTCAAAGGCCTGGAGTACGACCATGTCATCATCCTGAATCCCACCGCTTACAGCGCCCAGGAGCTATACGTCGCGCTCACCCGGGGATCGAAGTCGGTGACGATCATCAGCGACAGGGCCGTCCTTCCCGCTGCTCCAATGGCGACGCGGCCCGCCATCCCCGCCTCGGTCTGAAGCCAGCCGACGTGCGTCATCGGGGGCAGCCTGACCACGATGGATGAACCACCGAGGTCAGCAGCGACGCAGGCGCACGGGTGTCCAACTGGCCGGCCTGCTCGGCACCGGTTTGCGGACCGTCTCGAGATTCGGCCTGGCGTGCGAGGTAGCTCAGCGCACGTCGGGCGGGATCATCCGATGTGAGCACATCAATCGTCGTCCTCGACACGAACATCCTGGCGCGCAGTCCCCCCGATCAGCTTGAGGTATCTGCAATGGTTACTGCGGCGCTCTTCTGGAGTCGACCTCGCTGTTTTTTCTGGTTCGCTTCCAGGACACGTTTTACGGTGACGGTGCGTTGCAGGTTGGTGAACTTCGCGGCAAGTTCAAACCATCCCTGGTCGCTGAGGACAACTTGCCAGACATCAGCGCTAGTGGTATCCGAGGGTGGTTGGTGGCTGAGCTGTCCTCGGACGCGGAAGACGCTCCGGGCACGCCAGTCACCGTCGCTACCGATCCACTCGAATGGAGTGTCGCTCGCGATCCAACCGAGAGCGTCTGCTGCTGCAGGGTGGAGGGCGAGCCATTCGTCGAGTCGTTCTGGGTCGGAGTGATACGAGCGTCCTCCGACAACTAGTTCTTCGTTAGACCACCTCAGGTCGGGCAACACAGGGTAATCCGTCGCTCTGTAGACAGTCGTTTCGATAGTGATTGGAACCGGCTTAGCGGTGAAGAGTTTTGAGGTGCTGACTTTGCCGTGCCGGGTTCGTACACGGCGAATCTCGTCAGGTGTTTCCCATGTGAGCCAGCGCCATTGGGAGTTCTCGCAGAGTACGTGGTTGTCAGCAAACTGTGCGGCGTAGTGTTCGGCTGCGGGTTGAGTTTGGTCGCACCATTCTTCTGATGCGTAGTCCTTACTGTCGGGTGCGCGCCAAGGTAGGGGTGTCGATGGATCGAGTGGATGCGGAGCGATCCAGTTCAGGATGTCGTCGAAGAGGATGCTGAGCCACAGTGAGTACGGTCCGCGGGGCAGGACTTGGGCATCGATAAGTTCTGCGAGGACGCGTGCACACCCTCGACGGCCGACCATATAGGCCCAGGGGCGATAGACGTGCCGGGTGCCTCTCCTTGAAAGACGTTCGAAGTGGGCATTGTGTCCGCCGTCGGTCCACCGGTCGGGCATTGCCTGTCCCAGAGATGCGGCTCGGTGATAGAGGGTGTGTGCGTCGATATCAACGTCGTCGGCGACGTAGCGTAGTGCGTCGTCGTAGGGTGCGATGATTTGTTGGGGGTTGCTGGTATCGACGAATGGGACGCCGCGACGATCCAGTTCGGGGATCTCACGTTTGGGCAAAGGGGGCAGTTCAATTCCGTAGAGCGCCGGGAGCTGTGCTGTGGGGGCGATGGGGGGCTGCACCCCCTCGAAGATTAGGGCACGAGAGGCGAGGTGTCGATTGATTGCATCGTTGCTGACGGCTGCGTCTTCTAGAGCGGAGATGAGTGCAGGTGACAGCCCTGTGGGTGTCGCCGAGGTTACGGCGGGGTCCGTTACGGCAGTGGATGTTTCGGCGCCGACCCTGACGAGGACGTTCAGAGCCGCCTCGGCGAACCAACCGCCGGCTGAGACGGGTTCCGCGAGGGCAAGCTCGATATCGGTTCGATGTTGCGCGTAGTTCTGGGCGAGCACCCGACGGACACCGAAGTCGATGATCCTGATCGGGTGTCCGAGGTGTTGTGCCGTCCAGGTGATGAGTTCGAGTTCGGGGCGGCTTGAAGTGGTGGGCCGCAGTCCGGCGAGCTCGTCGTGGGCTGGCACAAACACGTCGAGGTAGTCGCGGATGTCAGCCCAGCACTCTGCGACCAGTTCTGGCCCACCGAACAGTTCGGCGAAGCGTTTAAGGTCTCGTGGAGAGAATTCAGCCGCAATGGCTTTCGAGGCAACAAGACCGGCCAAGTCGCGTGCCGCAAGGTCGACGAGATCGTCTGTGCAGTCGCGGATAGCG
Source organism: Rhodococcus sp. W8901 (assembly GCF_013348805.1). Taxonomy (NCBI): domain Bacteria; kingdom Bacillati; phylum Actinomycetota; class Actinomycetes; order Mycobacteriales; family Nocardiaceae; genus Rhodococcus; species Rhodococcus sp. W8901. The sequence goes on along the minus strand of NZ_CP054690.1, from coordinate 5,586,104 downwards.
GCCTCGAACAGTTGAATACGGCTTCCGCCGTCCCAATTGCGTTGCCAACCGTAGGGAGTGGTTCGAGCAAGGATGCAACTGAGCGCTTCTCGAGCCTCATTCGCCGCGCCGGCCCGGGATGCGATACCTGCGGCTCGTGCCGCGTCAAGATTGCCAAGATGGAGTCGTTCCACCTGCTCGAGGACGGCGACTGCAACAGCACGTGAAACACTGCCGTTGCACTGCTCGATCGACTGCGACCAGCGTCGAGCCGTGTCCGCCGGGACGTTCGGATCCCGATAGGACCTCATCTGGCCCAGGACAGTGGCGAGCGGCAGCGCAGGGCCATCTTCTGCAACGGCCGACGGGCCTGCGGCTGGTGCGGCAACGCCTTCGTCGGCGATCTGGGAGTCGGAGACCGACCAGAGCGAACGAGCGTTCGCAAATTGTTCAGTCAGCGCTCCCGCGTTTGTGCACCTGTCCAGGAGGGCCTTTTCGATTTCATGCGGTGTCTCGAGACTGAGCGGCATGAGCAGTTCGGTCAGTAGAGAGGCAACCAGTTCCGGTTCTACGTCCGGGCATTGGGCTGCAGCGGTGAGGAGAGCTGTGATTGTGTCCGGTTCCGTAATGACGCCGCGGTCACACAGCGCTTCAGCCATACTGATGGCGAGTCCAGCATCTCGCTGGAATACGGCGATGATGAGGTCACTGGCGGCTTCGCTGGCTTGCCAGTCTGCTTCGCCGGTGGCGGCGAGGAGCCGGGCAGCGTAGGCACAAGCGTCCGTCAAAAAGGTGGCCCGGTCGATGACAGCGAGATCTGCTGCTTCGGTCAACCAGGACAGCCAGGTCACCAGTTGGTAATCTTTGTCGCTTTGTCCTGGACCCCATCCGTTGCGGTGGGCGTGTTCGACTGCTGCGATTGCGCTGTCGTGGTCTGCGATATCGGTTCGCGCTCTGGCGAACTCAAGCCAGGTGGTCGCCCGACCGTAGGGATCGCCCTCGTCGACCACGAGTGCCTCTGCCCCGTCTAGTTCGGTGCGGCACCATTCGGTGGCTTCGACGTAGGCTGCTGCAGCACGAATAACCACAACGCGTCTGCGTGCTGGCCAGTAGGTTGCCCGGTCAGGGTTGTCCCAAGCCGCCTTGAACCGCGCGAGCAGCCGTTCGACTTGCGACCCGCCTCCGCACCGGTAGGCCAGGGGCACCAACGCGGCGATGAGCTCAATTCCTGCGTCGGATATCTGGTACCACCCGGTCCAGTTTCGTGTCGTTGTGTGCGGCACTTCCAGGAGCCGGATGACGGGTTCTATGACCGCTGGCACGTCGGGTGCGCTGGCGAGACCCATTGCAAAAGCCGCAGCTTGTGCCTCAAGTTTAGCGACAATAGTCATTGCTGCAATGAATCTTGTGCGGCCCGGGTCGTGACCCGGGCCGGGAACATCGAGTCCAGCTTCGGGGATCGTGTCGTAGATGCCGATCAGCTGATGCAGTTCGCGCATGCGGAGTACGAGAAGGATCGTCTTGTAGGGCTTCAACCCGTCCGAGGTCCCGAAGAGACTCGGCCAAGATGGTTTCGTCTCGGCTGGTAGGAGTTCGCGGAACTCCTCGGTGCGTGCTTGACCGGACATTGCAAGCGCGTTCGCAGCAAAGACTCGGAGAGTCAGGGGAAGGCGTCTGCTCGAAGAGGTGGCCTCCTCTTCGTCTACCTCGATGTCGCTGGCGCCGTCGGCTCCAGCACCGCCAGCAGAACGTTTGTCGTGGTCGACGTCGATCACGGTCTGGGCCCCCTCGACCTGTTTGACCTGGCCCACCGAGTCGGTCTGGACAGCGGGCGCGTCAACGTTCATTTGTTGCGCGGCCGGGATGGGTGTCTCGTCTCGACTCGAATTCGGAGACTGAGCGCTGGCGGGGGTCTCAACCGCGAGGAGCAGCTGGACTTGGCGTAGCACTTCGACGGGATCCCCGTCCTTTAGGGCAGTGCGAGCCGCCACAGCATGTATGCGCGCGCGCCACTCGGGACTGGACTCGGCGTTGATCCGTTCAGCCAGCCGGGACAATGATTCGATGTCGCGGACGCTGTCGGCGAGGTCGACGCAACGCGCGTGAACCGCGTTTCGTGCGGAGATGACTGCTGCCCGTGTTTCTCTCGCCTCGCGTGCTTCGCGCTCGGCTTTCCAGCGGTCATCGTCGACCTTCCGCCCGATGCTACCTCCGGCACCGTCAACCGCGGTCGCTGCGCTGTCCTTGCTCGGTTTGGCAGCGCCTTCATCAAAGCGGCCTGCCGGATCACTGGCCGGGTTGTCAGGCGTGTCATCATCGGCGTCGTCAGCAGGTTCGCTATCGGCCCTGATCAGGGCGGAGTTCGCAACAGCGTCCTCGGCGCAGACACTGAGGTCGTCTCTACCGTCGTCGTTGGCGCTGTGATCGTCGCTCCCGCTTGTTCCGGTGCTGTTTGCCTCGACGATTGGCCCGGGGAACGGAAGAAAGTGGTCCAACTCGTCGAGTACGCGCTCAAGTCCCGATCGGTGCCATGAGACTTCGGCCCAGTCAGCAATACTCGCCTCCAATTCGTGCGGTCGCACGTGGGAGTGACCCAGGTCAGAAATAAGGCCCTGGAGCCCGCCGGCGGCGCGCACAATAGACTCGGCCGATTCGAGAGAGTTATTGGCGGCCAGTTCAGCAGCAATTTCGAGAGCTGCAGGGGTCTTGATGCGCAGGCTTCGGCCCTGAACGACGTGTTCTACAGCCCGGTCCGGGTCTACGGTACTCATGGCTCTTGCCATCGTGTCCGCATCGATCACGTAGTCGCGTTGCTGCAATTCGTTAAGGAACATGAGCGAGCGAATCATGGCGCGGTAATCGCGGGCTCCTGTAGCCGCCCGAAGGACGACGACGGCCTGGTCGCGGACGACTCCAAAGGGTCTGCCGGAGAATAGGTTCGCCCGCAGATCCGCAGGGGTGGCGGCATCGAGGACTTTCTGGAATTGTCCTGCGAGGTAGCGCTGTACGAGTTCCTCATCTTGGTACTGGGGCCAGTTCGCACTTGCAGCGCACTGGTCAGCAAGTTGCTCGTGAAGTTCGCGAGACCGCCAGTCGCGGATGTGTCCACCGACCATCGCAGTCTGATCGACCAGAAACCGGCGGAAACTGTTGTGGATGAAGGTCCACTCATTGCCTTCTCGGCGGAAAAACGTGTGCGTAAGGTCTGCGAACCGCGTCACGGCCGAAGCGTCGACCCAGGTTTCCAACCACTTGAGGTCGACCGGGATCCGAAGCCTGCACACTGTGCCCAGAATTGCAAAGACGGCGTCATCGTCTTTCGCCAGCGATCCGAGGTAGTGGCTGTACCGCTGGTCGATACTGCCGCGGTGTTCGGCGGCGCTCGTGAGCATGTGGCCGGCAAGGTTACGGCGTGTCTCGTCGTTCGGTTCGGTCTCGAGAGTGCGTAGGTCTTGAATCATGTACGTGAGCACCAGAGGGTGGCCCTCGCTGATTTCGACCAGATCGCTTACTTGCCCGGGCAGCATCCAGTCGGCGACTCCGGCCATGGTCGCGATCGATTCGACCTCATCGTTTGCTAGTGGCGGGACATCGATGACGCGGGCGCCGTCGATGTCGCCGGTCAATGTATCGCGGACCAGTGTGGGAAGAATCGAGGTGGTCTGCGAGCTCAAGACGATGCACACACCTAGCGGCAGCGTGGCAGGGGAGGGAAGTTCGTCGAGCAGGGACCGCGTCGGGTTCTGCTCGCGCGGGATGTGGTCGAGTCCGTCGACGATGATCGTGGTTCGGGTGCCGTCCTTGGCGTATTTGTCTCCGGCGCGATCTAGCTGGTCGACCAGCACTGCACGTTGCCCGGCAAGGTCGGCGCCGAAGCCTCTGCGGTAGATGCCGGCTTCCTCTAGCGCCAGAGAAAGATCGTGCAGGAAGCTCTGCGCTTCGCCGCGCCCGCTTAAAGGGTCTGGAGCATCCGGGACGAACGAGTAATACCTAATGAGGCGGCCCGCGACTGAGACTTTCTCCACAAGGGTGGACTTGCCGGAACCTGGCGGTCCGACGAGCGCAAGATATCCGCTCTTATGACGAGCTAGTGATTCTTCGAGCGCGGTGCGTGCGACGCTATTGGCGGCGTAGGTAACGGGGACTGGGAAGCGATGCGGGTTCTGGTACCGAGTTCGTGAGGACCAGTCAAGCCTGGCCATGAGCGCGGATCGGTCGAGTTCGACAATTCGGGCGGGATCCACGACTACCCCTTGAAGAGTCGCCGCGAGGTGGTTCTGATCGTTGATGTCGCGCGGCGACAACAGTTCTGATTGATCGAGTGGAATGAAGGCTAGGTCGAAATCGCGGACGAAGTCCGTAAGTTCGTTCTGGGCCAGCCCTGTGCTGTCCTTAATCATCGTCCACGCATCCGACCAGGATGTAACAAGGCCAAGTACGGCGATCTGCTCCCAGCCGTCCTTCGGGTTCAGTCGAAGGTGCTCTTGTACGGGCACAAACGATCGAGACAAGAACGCCGCGAAATGCCGTTGGCTGTCTGTAGCGGTTTTTAGGACACTTTTGGCGTCCGGTCTCGTGACCGAGGGGAAGTTGTTCGTGCAGAGGTGAACTGTGAGGGGTCCGTCCCACTCATCTCGGAGGCGCTGCCATGCCTCTGCGAGCCCCGCGAACAAAGACGGCTTTCCTTTGACACTGCCGAATAGGTCACTCCACGTGAACGGACCGGGAAATTGTGACCACTTGACTTGCAGCGCGTGCCGATGCCCGGCCTCCACAAATTGAAAGTCATCCGCAACACCTGCGCTGGGGTCTGCGACACGAATCCATCGCAACGCCGGTATGTATCGGTAAACGATCTTCGCTGCAAGCGCGAACTGCGCACTGAATCCGACCAGTGCATTCCGTTCACCGTCGCTGGGGATCGGGTCTTTCGGCGGAGCTGACGACATGATTCGCGTATGGGTCCTCTCGAAGGGTGGTCGCTACATCATGCAGGACGCCGCTGACATTGTCGGATCGTTCGGATAGGATGTTGCAGTGGAAGTGTGCAGCACGCGAGGTTAGTGTCTGGACGAAATAGTGCGCCTCAGTGTCACTGTGTAGCGAGGTCGAGTGGTGTGTAGTCATCGCGTCTTTCTGCTCTCACAGATTCTATCGGCAGTTGCGTCCCCAGCGGATCGACCACTGGCTGCTTGTGACACTCCGTGCCTCGTTGATCGCCGCTTCTAACAGGTTCATCGCGTCGAGTCTCGATAGAATAGCCAGTCTTGCCCGCCGGCTTCTAGGATTGCTCTCAGCCCGTGGAAAAGGGCATCTTTCCCCGGAATTTCAGCGACAACTGTCGCGGAAACCTCGGAGATCGCAGGTCGATCGTGAAAAGTGGGCCCGGAACCTACATCTTGGCTGCCGGCCTGGCCTAGGCGTCGTCTGGACACGCTCAAGGGCGCCGATGTGGCGTCCGTGTTCGCCGAACTGATCCGCGCCGGCCTGCAGGAGCTGATCGAAGCCGAGGCCACCGAGGCTCTCGGCGCCGGCCGCTACGAACGCACCGACACCCGATCCACGCACCGCAACGGACACCGCAGCAAGACGATCTCGACCACCAGCGGCGACGTCGAGGTCAAGATCCCCAAACTGCGGGCCGGCTCGTTCTTCCCCTCGCTGCTCGAACGCCGCCGACGGATCGACAAGGCCCTGCATGCGGTGATCATGGAGGCCTACGTCCACGGCGTCTCGACCCGCAGTGTCGACGACCTCGTCGCCGCGTTGGGCGTGAGCTCTGGAGTGTCGAAGTCCGAGGTCTCCCGCGTCTGCGCAGGCCTCGACGCCGAGATCTCCCGATTCCACGACCGCACTCTCACGCACACCACGTTCCCGCACGTGTTCCTCGACGCGACGTATTGCAAGGTGCGGGTGGGTGCGCACGTGGTCTCCCAGGCCCTTGTCGTGGCGACAGGGGTGTCGATCGACGGCACCCGCGAGGTCCTCGGCATCGCCGTCGGAGACAGCGAGTCCTTCGAGTTCTGGCGCGAGTTCCTGATCGGATTGAAGGCCCGAGGTCTGTCGGGAGTGCACCTGGTCGTCTCCGATGCCCATGCTGGCTTGAAAGCCGCTGTCACGCAACAGTTCACCGGTGTCGCATGGCAGCGCTGCCGGGTGCACTTCATGCGGAACTTACAAGGCGCCGTGCACTCGAAGCACGTGCCGCCCGTGATTTGCCGCGGTCAAAACTATCTTCGCGCACACCGACCCCGTCGAGGTCGCCGCCCAGTGGGACCAGGTCGTCGACACCCTCACCTCATCGTTCCCGAAGGTCGCGGCGATGATGGAATCCGCGAAACACGACGTGCTCGCGTTCACCGCGTTCCCGCGGGCGCACTGGCAGAAGATCTGGTCCAACAACCCGATCGAACGCCTCAACAAAGAGATCAAACGCCGAGCCGACGTCGTGGAGATCTTCCCCAACCCGGCCGCGTTCCTACGCCTGGCGACCGCGGTGGTGATCGAGCAACACGACGAATGGCAGGTCACCCGCCGCTACGTCTCCGACGTCAGCATGGACGAACTCCGAGCCGTGATCGCCACGAAGGAACACGCCGCCACCACACCCGCCAAGAGGATGTCGACCACACTCGAAATCAGTTAGCATTCAACCTGACTCGTTGATCACTATGCGATGTCGAACCTGATCCGAAGTCCACCACCCCGCGGGGCACTATCCTCACGTGGGTTTCTGTGGGTGACCGTCGATAGATGTAGTTATCGCACCCAGCATCGGAAGATGCCCGGTCCAGGTAGCCCCGATCTGAAACCCGTGTGACTCTCGGGAAGTGCAGCCTCAAGCTCGAGCTGCTCGTGTGAATCCAGACTCTCGTAGATCCGAACGATCTGCCTACATTGAAGAAGGCCACCGCGCCGTCGCCCGTTGTTCGGCTCTAGCGATGTCAATCTTCCTGATCCTGACGCTGCGCTCGCTGCTTCCCCGATGAGACGAGGGGCTCCTCCGTGGTGCGCCTCATCTTTGGCCAAGCGTCTTTGAGGCCCGTTGCCGGTGCCCCTGTGATGTCGCCGGTCCGCCACTGAGGTTTGTCGATTGGCTGGTCGCGGCGAAGCTTTGCCCCTCGAACACGACTACCGTGCATTGGAAGTCGCACTTGGTCTGAGTCCCACCTGTGAGCTCCAGGTCACTTCAATAACAGTATCTACTTCTGAGTGCGGGCGTTTGTCGATCAGAGTGACCGTCAGCGACTCCAAGAGGCCGGTTGAGGCCCGCCGACCCACCGACGACCTGGTTGCGCGAGGCTCCGCCGCGCACGCGCACCGAACGAGCTGCGACTGGCCGACCTCACCGGAAACCGCGCCGTGAAACGCAAGCTCTACCGCTGCGCCGTCGCGGACAGTGAACCGGATTGGGGACTACTTCTGACGACTCGATGATCAAGCCCCACTGGTTATTTGAAGGGCTGGATTCCGCGCCGAAACGGCGGTGATGAACCTAGTCAATTCATCGCGCCCGGCCAGTGAGTTCATTCATCCATCCCGCCTGTCTTCTCATCAACACCTCAGTCATCGGGGTGTCGCGACGATCGACTGCATTCATTCAGTTTCGGTCGGGAACGTTCGTTTAGGCCCGGCCGTCGCCATATGGTCGGATCCGTTGGGTCGCGTGGACGCCTGTGCTGAAGAGTCAGCTTTGCGCGCTTTGTTTAACATCGAACGACTGATGTCGCTACTCTGCTACAAATACTGAAGTTAGCTGGTTGCTGGCATGGTGCCGGTTTCGGACAGGAGATGCAGATGTTCTACAGGCCGGAAGTCGAATCGAGCGGACTGCCGTACAACCCATTCAAGGCGTCCTGTGTGCCGCGACCTATCGGCTGGATGTCGACGGTGGACGCGAACGGAGTGCCGAACCTAGCCCCTTACAGTCAATTTCAGAACGTGACGTGGGACCCGCCGACGATCTCAGTGGCGGTGAACTGCCAACCGGACGGTCGCCCGAAGGACACCGCCGCCAACGCGATGGCAACCGGCGAACTGGGCTGGAGCATGGCCACCGAGCGTCATTTCGACGAGATCGTCATGACCAATCATGACCTCCCCCCTGCCGTCAGTGAGTTCGACTACGCAGGGCTGGAGTCCGTCCCGTCGACGCTAATCAAGGCTCCGCTCGTGGCCGGAGCCCCGGTGCAGTTCGAATGCAAGCTTCAGCAATCGATCTTCCTGCCTGGTGCCACACCTGAGTCGTCCACCTACCTGCTGATCGCCCAGGTGATCGGAATCCACATCGATGAGAACTTCCTCACCGACGGTATGCTCGACATCGAGAAGATGCGTCCGCTTGCACGCCTGGGATACCTTGACTTCACGGTCGTCGAGAAGACAGTTCACCCCCCCACCGCGAGCATGAGAACGCCAGAGTCCATCGCCTTCATGTCCGAGTAGATGATCTATGGGCCAGAGTGATGGTACTCATGGTTAACCATCACTCGGCCCCGTCTTGCAGTTATCGCGACCCAGTCGCGGAAGTTGTCTGGTCGTCCGCGGGAGTGTCGGTGTGACCGTCAAACCTGCTCGGGTAATGCTGCGCGACACCGATGGTGGTGACGACCCCAGACAGGGACTGGTGGCGGTCAACCCCACCGCAAGTGCACCTGCGGTGGGGTTGACCGCCGAGTCCGCGCTGGTGGGTCGGGCGGTGGGGGCGTCGAAGTCGGAGAACACCCGGCGGGCGTACGTGTCGGATTGGCGACGCTTCGAACGCTGCTGCTCGGCGTGGAGATATCAGGTGTTGCCGGCGGATCCGTTGGTGGTGGCCCGTATCTCGCGGAGGCTGCGGAACCGAGCGACGAGGCCGGTGAGCGGGTGTCTGCGCCGACGATGCCGGGCACGTCCACTCCGTCGTGGAGGGAGTAGACCTCGCGCAACTCCTCTGTCCACGGGGGTTGTCGCCCTCTCCGCTTCTTGTCGATCCAGCAGGCCCTGTGGCGGGCGAACAGCCGCCGCAGTAGCCAGTGCGACGTCACGAAGGAGCGGCATATACGCACGCCATACCTCGGTGAAGGTCGTCATCGCCCGAATGTGCCGGGCTAGCGATCGTTGTCGGTCGGTCGCACGGCTGCCCGAAACCACGATGCTTGGCACGAACCGGCACCGAGTGCCTGCAGCGTCCGCGATGACGGTCTCTTGCGGTCGCGGAGCGGTGACGGTGGAGATCGCGAGTAAGCATGGCCGCGATGGTGTGGCATCGACTCGGACCAGGGCTGTGGGAATGGTGCATCTTCGCACGGAATTTCGAGGACAAGTGTCGTGGAAGTTCTTGAAAGTGCCAGGTGGCTCGGACATCTAGATCCGGAACCTACATCTTGTAGGTTCCGGACCTAGTTGGCCATTTCCGGGCCTATATGTCCCTCACTTGTCATGATTCCAGCCTATATGTCCATTTTGGCCGCGTTTCGGTAACGGGCGTGGGCACTGAGTGCCAGGCAGGAGAGGGAGGCGCGGCGACCTCGTCCTCGTGGGTCCGACCGATCGAGTGTGTTCATTGGGTGTGGCAGTGAACTCGGCGCTATGCCGAAATCTTGGATAGGGAACCCTTGCAGGATCAGCTAGCAGGACGGGTAACCAGGACTGTGTGACTTTCAGTGGTAAGTGGCACGGTTTGTGTCGCTGAAGATGGCAGGCCTGCTGCGGCGGCTTCCACGGCTGGACCGCTCGAAGCGTCGAGGACCGACGATCACCGGTCGGGACGCGGTATTCGATGCACGGCCTCAGACCCGCCGCACGGCGGACCGATGCTCTTGTGACTGCTGGACGGCGGCACGCAGGTGGGTGCGGCGCCGAAGGAAGTAGGTAACTGCCGCGCCCAGGATGACCAGGCCGGGACCAGAGTGCACGGCGAGGACGCCCAGCAGGTGTGGGCCGCCCCAGTCCTGCGCATAGCTCTCAGGATCGGAGTAGTCGATGATGAAGAACTCAGCGATTCCCCGAGCAATCAGGTAAATCGCCAGGAGCCCACCGACAAGCATCGCGGCCGCTCTGAGGACCCAGCGCCGGGACCGCGGCGAGACCACACACACCACTGAGCAGACCACAAGCGCGAGAAAGACGCAAATGACGGCGATGAACACGAGCTCAGTCCTTCCCAATCGGCTTGCGGTGACGGCGATAAGCGAGGACCAGCAGCCCGGCCCAGGGAGCGAGGGTGGCCGACAGCGCCAGCGCTCGGCGCGGTGTAGTGGGGGCCCACAGGATGTTGTCCGTCAGTCCGGCCTGCCGCGCGAGGTGGGTGACACTGGCGGACATCACGATCGCCACGATGACCAGCACCAGTGTCAAGCGTGCCCGCACCTGCTGGGTGGCGGCGTGGGTGACCACGTCGATCAGGGCGCGCAGGGTGAGGTCGGTGTCGTCGAGGAGTGCGCGGAACTCTTCGCCGTAGCGCTCGCGCCACGGCTTCGGGTGCAGTGCCACGAGCAGATCCCTCATGCCCATCCCAGCCGCCTCCCTCCGGTGCTCACTACGCGCGACCAACTCTCCAGGTGCGCCGCCAGCGCCTCCCGCCCGGCCGGGGTGATCTCGTACGGGCGCCGGCGATCTTCGCTGGGCAGTGCGACGATCAGCCCGCGGTCGACGAGCTTGCTCTCAGCAATCAACCCACAAATTAATTGACTGATGCGTCAATCAATTATTATTCTGGCGGCGTGGCCCGTACTACTGACCCTGCCCTCCAAGCTCAACGCCGCGCCGCAATCACCGACGCCGCGGCCGCACTGTTCGCCGAGCATGGTTTCGACGCCACCCCTGTGGCAGCAATCGCGAAGGCTGCTGGCGTCAGCTCTGCGACGGTGTTCCACTATTTCGGCGACAAACGCGGAGCGTTCCGGGCGATCTTCGAGCAGGATCTCCCGAACTCACGAGCACTCGTAGACCGCTACCGCGACGCCGACGATCCGCTCGCGGCCATTCTCGACATGGTGGCCGAACTCGTCGCCCCCTCCAGGGATCCCGCCGCAGCGGGACTCGTGGTCGAGGTAATCCGGCAGGTAGGACGCGATCCTGCCCTCGGCAAAATCCTCGACGAGGACGACGTCATCGTGAACGCGGGACTGACGCACCTGCTGGGTCGGGCGCGCGACCGGATCGACCCCGCGCTCGACCCCGTCGCAACCGCGACATGGATTCGGGCAGTCACCGATTCGGCGTTCTTGTATGCCGACCACCCCAATGCAGTGAATCCGGTCGACACCATCCGCACGATCGTTCTGCGCTACCTCACCGGACATTAGGAAGGGACAACCCATGACCGAGGCGGACAACGCAACCAGAGTGGCCATCTCCCGTGCCGTCCCCTGGATGCTTGGCATAGCCTGCACCCTCGCGGGCTTCGGGCTCGGCTTCGCTGCACCCCCGGTGTCTCGCTGGGCGGTCAACACCCTGCCCGCCGTACCCGGACCAGTCGAAATACTCGCCGAACTCAGCACCACATGGTCGGTCCCCGTCCTCACAGTCCTCGGTGTCGCTGCAGGCGTCGCGCTCGCTCTCAGCGTTCTCGGCGAATCCCTCATCGTCACTGTCGATTCCGACGGTGCACTTCTGAGTAATGACGAGGACGAACTGTATGTTCCTCGATCAAAGGTGCGCGCGGTGTTCCGCGACGGCAAGGACCTGGTCCTCATCGACTCGACGGAGCGCGAACTTGCACGACGGGGCGCCGACGACCTGAACCCCCGGGCGATCGTCGCCGCGTTCACCACACATGGCTATCCCTGGACCGACACCAATCCACATGAAGGCACGTTCACCCGCTGGATCGACGGGCACCCCGACCTCGACGAAGAGACCCACGCCCTTCTTCGCCAACGCCGAAAAGCCATATCCGACGAAGAACCCGACACCGCGGCCGACGTCCATCGTCGTCTCCAGAAACAGGGCCTCACCGTCCGGGACCGCAAAAAACACCAGGAATACCGACGCGTGACTTAGATGCCTCCATACTCGGGCAACATAAGGCGACGACCACCCGACATCTTCCCCGGAAGGCCCCCATGGACTGCCATGGTGTCCTTCCGTGTTCAGCACTCTTCGTGTCGCGCAGGCCGATCGTCAAACAGGACGCACGTTGAGGCCGCGAATCCGGGGCGTGCATGGGTGGAACCGCTACTGGTATGAGAGGCGGAGTACCGCGAGCATGCCGGCGGAGCCTTCGTCATCCGAGCTGGAAGGGACTGCGCGACAAGGCGCCCGGCGAGGTCAAAGTGCCGTGCCCGGGGCGTCCATGGTCAGCTGACGCTCGCATAGAAGGGCTCGAGTCCCGTCAGTAAATCGTCGATCAACGCGGCAACAGCGTCCACCTCGTTCAGGTGGATCACCTTCCGCGTCGTCGTCGGCTTGTCGAGCTTGTAGGTGAGTTCGGTGTAGGGATGCTTCGACATCCCCATGTAGACGCAGTACGGCCGATCTTCGATCCGGGTGTAAGTGACGTCGATGAAGAGCTTCCCATGAGTCGCCGAGAAGACCAGTTCCACGTCGTGGTGCGCAGCTTCTGTTTCAGTCAGATTGTTGACGACAACCGTCCAACTGGAGAGCCGGAGAGGAATCAGGTCCTTGTTGAGTGGGTTGAGGAACCGGGGGAGCAGGCCATAGATGGCCTCGATGTCGTGGCCGGCTGCGATCGTCGTGTGGACACTCCTGTCTTCGTCGTACATCCATCGGCCCAACGATCTCGACAGCAAAATCTGCTCGAGCGAGTAGCCGATGGCTGCGTTCTCATAGGAGAGGGAAACCGTCTCGCCGGTGATGCTGTTCACCGCGGTGAACAGCATGGTGTCATCGAACGGCACCTCCTGTGCGTTGTAGTGCTCGTCGACGAACGCATTGGAGTCGACACTCCACCCGCCGTCGACCTGGATCCCTCTTGTCCTGCTGATCTTCGTCACCGAGCTCCCTTGAGTCCGTCCCTGCGTCCGCGAGCGTAGCGGCGCCCGGCGCTCTCCACGGCTGCATCGACGGTCCCACGCCTAGGGCATGCGGCGGGCGGCCTGCTCAGCGATCGTCAAACAGGACACCCTGGCGCTGCGTCGAAAGCTCCGGTTCGGTTCTGGCCCCGGCAGCCATCGCCTCCGCCGCGGTCATCGTTCCGTTCCAGATCAACCCAGCGCCGTTCGGAAACCCGTACGGCAGCCTCGACGTTCCCTCGATCCGCTGCTGGGCCGTGGTCGGCGAACAGCCTGGGAGTGTGCCGGCGTCGGCGGTGCGGCCACGCCGGTGAGGCCCCCGCTCAACGCCTCGAGCAGCTCCAGCTACGGTCCGGGTGCGGCTGCCGAGTCGGTCAGGGGACCGTCCAGACACCGGCGCCGGGTGTGCTGACGACTATCAGGAAGAAGATCCCATCGGGCTGGGGCACCGTGGCCACGGCGACCACCGTCCCGGAACCGGTCTCGACCAGTGTGCCGTCGCGGTTGCCGAGGTATGCGACACCCGCTGCACCGGTCGAGATGTTTCGCCAGTGGACGTGGACACCGATGTACGGCCCCAAACGGGTCACTCCCGGAGTGTCAGTATCGGTAGTGGCGGTCACGTAGGTGTAGCCCGACCTCGGGAGTTCGCTCGAACCGACGCTGAGACCGAGGGCGGCGACGGGAATGGGGAAGACAGTGTCGGTCGGTGCGGCGGCGGCTGGGTGTGCCGCGAGAAGCAGTACAACGCCGGCTCCGGCGACGATGGATGCTCGGCGTAGACGGTGGCGTGGTCTCATCGACGGACCTCCCTGCCTGGTGGCCCGCTCCCGGTCACGAACACCCGGCGCCGGCCGAAGGATGCTGTCAGCCTACGTCCGCACCGGGTGACCCCGACCATGAATCACCTGGTCGAGTCCATCCGGCGTCGACGAGCGTAGCTGCAATAGCTCCGCCACCTTCGGCCGTCAGAACAGCGCCACTTATCGCTGAAAGTCACACAAGCGACCAGAGCCGACGTGTGTTCCGAAACCCGTGTCCATAACTGATGTCAAATAGGACAGCCGTAGCGAGGTGGTTGACTCACTGACATGACCGGACCGAGACGCGTCAACTTCGCCTACGTCGGCCCGCCGCCGAAGGAGTGGACCGCGCACCTGAAATGGAGCGCGAGAATTCTGCGGCTCGCCGGCGAGGAGGTTCCCGAGCAGGAGCTGCTGGCAGAACTCGACCGCGAGGATCGCGAACTACAGACTCGACGACCGGTCGGGCACCGAGTACTACCGGACTCCTCGAACCGCCGCCAATCCGACACGTACGCCCGCCGGGTGTTCTCCGCCTTCGATACCCCTACCGCCCGGCTGACCAGCGCAGCGGATTCGGCCGCCAATGCCACCGGCGCGGCCGAGGTGCGAGTTGTCGCTACCGGCGCCAGACTCGGATCAGCACCGCCATCGGTGTCACGCAGCATCACAGCTGCAGGCTAAACGCCCCCACCGACATCCGGCGCTGCCCATGCACCGAGGTTCCTCGAGCCGGTGCGGAAGAACGGTGACGTCGGTCAGAGCAATCTCCCGGATCGCCCCATCAGTACGTTCATGTGTCACCGGCCATGCTCAGTCGGTGGTATCCGCCGGGGGCTCAGCCTGGCCCGAGTGTTGTTGCGCCTGGCGGAGTTCGGTGTTGAGGCGTTGGGCTTCGGCGAGTTGGTCTTCGAGGATGATGATGCGGCAGGCGGCCTCGATCGGGGTGCCCTGGTCGATCAGTTCGCGGGCACGGGCGGCGATGCGGAGCTGGTACCGGGAGTAGCGGCGGTGGCCGCCTTCGGATCGCAGCGGGGTGATCAGTTTCGCGGTGTCGAGGCTACGGAGGAAGGCTTGGGTGACACCGAGGAGTTCGGCGGCCCGGCCCATGCTGTAGGCCGGGAAGTCCTCGTCGTCGAACTTGTCTCCAGGGCCGCTGGCGTTCGGGCTGCTGCTATCTGGGTTCGGCGGAATGTGCGTGACGCCTTTCGTATGCACGGACGTGGGCCCCGGCGCCTGTACGGCGCCGGGGCCCGAGGGGATCTACTTACCCAGACCGGCCATCAGGCCGGCATCCTTACCTGTTCCCCGCCTCGGCGGACGGGACGCGATCGTGTAACAGCTGACCGTGCACCACCTCCCAAGTGGGGATCTTCCTTCGACGTTCCGGGGCAGCGATCTCGCTACCACCCCGGATGCGGCACCCAACTCACCGGCGCCGCAGGTCCTGCAACTACCCATTCCCTGCATTTCTCCACCGAGGCGATCTAGCTGCCCGGTAGACGGCGGGACGCATCGAGTCCTTCAACAAACACATCAACACACCTTCTCGACGCGTCCCGCCCTACTCACCAGTTCTTTCCTTCATGCAGGTAGTTCGTCCTCTACCTGCCTTCTCGGATCCTTCTGTATCGACAAGAGGAACAGTACAACGGGCAATCAGGATTGTCTACAGTCGCCGCTACAGACTTTCTGTGACAGTCGTCACCCGCGCGAATGTGCAGGTCACGGCATCGAAAGCGGTTCCGGCGGTGGCGTATCCGCGGAGTCAGGGGCGGACCGCGGATATCCCGCCTCCGGTTCGCTTCGGTGAACCGCTCACTGGCAGAATGGAACCCATGCCCCTCACCCTCGATGCAGCGTTCTGGCGCCGCGTATATGCGGATCGGCAGCGCGTGCACGATGAGCGGGAACGGGTGACCCGAACAGGCAGACGCCGGCCGGCCGGGGATTACGGGGTGCGGGCGGTCCCGCTCAGTCGTGCCGCCGCGATGAACTCCGCACGAGCGGAGTTGGCCGCCGTGGCGCGGGCCGTGGAGAACCTGCACGGGGTCGTTCACCCCTGAACGACGCTTCGCCCGACAAGGTTCGGCGACGCGGCGGTGGCCCGGGTTCGGTGCACGCCTGGAGCCGGGCAGTCCCCGCGTGGGCGGTCTATCGTGTCAGGTGTCGGGTGATATCTCGGTTACCTCGGAGCTGTCCGGGGTGGGCCTGCAGACTCTGCGGCTGTACGAGCGGCGGGGCCTGATCTCGCCGGACCGCACGGTGGGGGGAACCCGCCGCTACAGCCCGAACGACCTGCGGCGCCTCGAACGGATCAGCGAGCTCGTCGGGTTGGGGGTCAACCTCACCGGCATCGCCCGCATCCTCGAACTCGAAGACACCCGCGCACGTCTGATCGAGGAAAACGCGCTCCTCGCGAATTCGGCTGCGCAGCTGGAGTTTTCCCGATAACGCGAAACACGTCGGGCCCCGCCCCCTGCATAGGGGGGCGGGGCCCGACGCTGCCTCACATCCCCGCGAGGGGGAAAGCGGGGTGGATCAGATTACGGTGATGCCGGTCGCCTGGGGGCCCTTGGCGCCCTGGCCGATATCGAACCGCACCTGCTGGTTCTCTTCGAGGTTGCGGAACCCGCCGCTCTGAATCTCCGAGTAGTGCGCGAAGACGTCAGCGGAACCGTCCGAAGGTGCGATGAAGCCGAACCCCTTCTCGGAGTTGAACCACTTCACGGTGCCCTCTGCCATGTATTTCTCCTCTTGTCATGCTCAACAGCTCTACCGAAAATGGGTAGGGCTGGGCCGGTATCACACGACGGCGATTCCTGAACAGGAGATCCATCCGCCCGCAACAAGGATTTGCGAGCGTGGCAAAACGCGAACAAAAACTACGACCAAACACAGTCAACCACACATTCGACGGGAAGTCCCGCATTCGGCCGGAACGCCGCTATGGTCGGACGCGATAGAGATGACGAAAAGTGTTGCCGCAGAAGACTATCGGGCGCTGAAGAGTGCGCGATGGATCTCCTCGCTGCTTCTCGACACCGGGCGAGAAGCAGTGGTGGCGATACTGGTGAGCTTTTCGGTGGTCGTGTGGTTCGCGCCGCTATCGCCCTCCGCTTCGGCCCGCGGATCGTAGAAAAGTCGTCCGTTGACCGGATCATGCTTGCTGTTCACGGCGTGTCCCTTTTATCTGTTGGTATCGCACGAAAGCGGCGGGCGCCCGGTCGACCGGGCGCACCTCCGCGCGAGGATATCGATGGCCCCGCCGCCGACGCAGGTATACGCCGCGGCTGACTCGTGTGCTCGATCACCACTGTCTGGGGTGTGAAGAGGTCGGCGCGGGAACAAGCAAGTCTCCGGGCGCCTTCCCCCACTGTACGGCTCGCCCGAAGAACCGGCAGCCGGCCACGAACTTCTGTCCTCCGCGCCACCTCGGAAGGAGGCCGGGATCCTCGCCGGACCTGCCGGCGCTTCCCGGCCCCCATCACTTCCCGCGGGTGAACCTGCGTGCTTTTACGCGGGCCTCGGCGTGCGCCCGCAGCGCCGAGGCCAGCCCGCGGCGGCGCCCGGTGTCGGCGTCGATCCGCGAACCGGTGGCGTGGAACTTGTGCTCCGACGACGTCTCGGGGGCATCGTCGGAGGTCCGTGTGAGGAACCGGTCCGGCAGTGCGAGCTTGTGGATCGTGCGTAGCGCCAGCAGGTACTGCCGGGTCAGTGGACCGGTGGTGTAGGGCAGGTCGTATTTGGCGCACAGCGCGCGCACCCGCACCGCGATCTCGGGGTACCGGTTGGACGGCAGGTCGGGGAACAGGTGGTGCTCGATCTGGTAGCTGAGGTTTCCGGTCAAAAATCCCATGATCGGGCCGGCGTCGATGTTCGCGCTGCCGAGCATCTGTCGCAGGTACCACTGGGCGCGGGTCTCGTTCTCGAACTGCTCGGCGGTGAACTTCTCGGCACCGTCCGGGAAGTGTCCGCAGAAGATCACCGCGTACGCCCACAGATTGCGGACCAGGTTCGCCGTCGCGTTCGCTGCCAGCGTGTGCTTCCACGCCCGGCCCGACAGCGCCGGGAACAGCACGAAGTCCTTACCGACCTGACGTGCGATCTTGACTGCGAACTGCTTGTGGGGCCCCGAGTTCCACCGCATCGGGTCGACGCCCTCGCGCTTTTGCTGCGCCTCGAGGTCGTGCAGCGCGATGCCCCACTCGAACGTCGCCGCCAAGATCACGTTCGCGATCGGCTGCAGCAGGTTGATCGGCCGCCACTTCTCGTCCCGGGTCATCCGCAGGATGCCGAATCCCACGTCGTCGTCCATCCCGACGATGTTGGTGTAGGTGTGGTGCGCGTAGTTGTGGGCGCGCTTCCAGTGCTCGGACGGCCCGGTCTGGTCCCACTCCCATGTCGTGGAGTGGATCTCCGGATCGTTCATCCAGTCCCACTGGCCGTGCATCACGTTGTGCCCGAGCTCCATGTTCTCGATGATCTTCGCCAGCGAGAGCATCGCCGTGCCGAGAACCCACGCGGGCTTGCGTCGGCTGCCGAAGAGCACTGCGCGCCCGCCGAGTTCGAGGGAGCGTTGCAGGCGGATGACCCGCCGGATGTAGCGGGCATCGCGTAGGCCCCGGGACTCTTCGACGTCGCGACGGATCGCATCCAACTCGCGTCCGAGGGCGTCGACGTCGGCGTCGGTGAGATGAGCGAACTCGTTGATGTTGGTGATGGCCACCCAGGGGTCCTCCATTGGGGTAGATCGATTCACCCGGCGTCGACTGTCGACGCAGGTCACTGAGTACAAGGATATGAGAAATCGGGCCTCGACTGCGGTGCGACCGAACCGACGTCACACCAAGCGGCACGCACCCGAGTCACACCCCAGAACGCAGCACCGGCAGCAGAAAGACACGGCCCGGATGCGCTCGCTCCTCGACGGGCTCTGTTCCGCCGCCCCCGGATCGCCCGGCATGGCCGGAAAGCGAGCGAATCACCTGCCGCTGACAGATCCCCCGCGGCTGCCGAACCGCATCCGAACACCCGCGGTCAGCGAGGTCGGGCGCGGAGTAGAGCCGGAACGTTGCTGCGGGTGCGAACCCATTCTTGGATGCCGGGGTCGATCCAACCGAGCGGCTCGAGCACCTGGACTGCTGCACGGATAGGTGAAAGCGCTCATCGGCACTGGCGACGGTGACCTGAGTTTGCGGAGCGTCCGCGGGATCCGACGACCACGGCGGCGGCGTCGTGAGCGTTCGAGATCGCGGCAAGCTGTGGCGCCACCATCTCGGTAGGGCCAGTCGCCTGACCCCACCGTTCGGCCAGGATCCGCACGATCTCGTTCTCCAAGCCGCCTCTGCGCGGGGGCCATCCTTCTGCCCTCGCAGAATGCTCGAATACACGGCCGATCTGCGCATCGAGTTGCTTCGAGCCGAGGCTCGCCTCGATCCCCAGGCCCAGGTTTGGACGGAGCCGCTCATGCACGCGACAGCGAACGCATTGGGCGCGGTGGCGTATGGATACCGCCAAGAATGCGTCCGGGCTCTTCGTCGACCGCCGCTGTCCGCCGAAGCTTGGTCTTGTCCATTTCGCTTGTCTCGTGCGGGAGCCATGCCGTGAGTGAGTCACTCGCTTCGATCCTGGTGGTCGTGTCGTTCTTGTTGATTGCCCTGATATTCCGCCGCGCCAATGCGCGCTGGGATGGCTGCGACCGGGCAGTGGTCACTCGCACGGCGCCCGTAGCAATCGGGAGCGCTGACGCGACCCCGGTAGACCGTTTCGGTTCGCAGCGCGGTGATGTGGCGGCCAAGGAACACGCCAGTGACCGGGCGCCGTTGTCCCGACGCCGGTCCGGGGGTGTCCGGTGAGGCCCGTGTTTGTGCAGGATCGCCGAGTTCACGCGGGTCGCACCAGGGCAGGCGGACTCCGTACGGGTACCGCGGATGGTGGCGAGGGCAAGCGCAAGCTGTCCGTCGCTACGGGTCTGGCCGGCCTGTCTCTCGACGCGATGGCATCGGTGTCGTACGGCCCCGAGGCGATTGTCCTGGTTCTGGCTGCTGCGGGCGGTGTCGGGCTCGGTTTCACACTTCCTGTGACCGCGGCGATTGCAGTGCTTCTTGCCGTGTTGGTGGCGTCCTATCGGCAAGTCATCGCCGCGTTTCCCGCCGGGGGTGGCGCGTATGCCGTCGCGCGCCGCCGCCTCGGTGACAGAGCTGCGCTGACGGCCGCCGCGTCGTTGATCGTCGACTACGTACTCAATGTCGCGGTGTCGATCGCCGCGGGAGTCGCCGCGCTCACGTCGGCGTTCCCGGGTCTTGCGCCCCACACGCTGTGGATCGTCCTGGCGATTCTCGCCGGTATCACCGCATTGAACCTGCGGGGCATCGCGGACTCCGCGCGCACGTTCATGGCCCCGACCATCGTGTTCGTCGCCGGTATCTTCACCGTGATCATCGTGGGGTTGTGGCGGTCCGAACCGGCGAGCGTTCTGAGTCAGGAGCAGTTGGTGCTGCAGTCTCAGACCATTGGTGTGCTTCTGCTGCTGAAGGCGTTCTCAAGTGGGTGTGCTGCGCTGACAGGGGTCGAGGCGATCGCCAACGCGGTCCCCAGCTTCCGTAGACCTCGGGTCGCCAACGCGCAGCGGGCCGAGGTCACTCTGGGGGTGCTCCTTGGGGTGATGCTGCTGGGCCTAGCGGTGCTCATCGAGAAGTTCTCCATCGTCCCGGTGACGAACGCGACTGTCCTCTCGCAAGTGACTGCTGCCGCGCTCGGGAACGGTGTCGGCTTCTACGTCGTCCAGTTTGCGACCGTGATACTGCTGGCGCTGGCCGCGAACACGTCCTACGGTGGCCTGCCGACGCTGATGCGAATTTTGGCTGACGACAACGCTTTACCGCACCGGTTCTCCCGTCGAAACCAACGCGACGTGTACGGGTATGGCGTCGTCGCACTCGGGATCGCAGCTGGACTGCTCCTGATCGGGTCCGGCGGCAACATGAACGCCCTCGTCCCGCTGTTCGCGATCGGGGTGTTCGTCGGCTTCACAATCGCTCAAGCCGGCATGGTTCGGCACTGGCGAGAGGTTCGCAGCACAGGGTGGGCGTGGCGAGCCACGCTCAACGCGGTCGGCGCCGTCTTGACCGGGACCGCGGCGCTTGTCACTGCGGGGATGAAGTTCACCGAGGGGGCGTGGCTGATCGTTCTCGCGCTGCCCCTGCTGGTGGCCGGCATGGAACGCGTACGTGCCGCCTACAGTCACATCAGCGAACAACTCACCACCGCTTCGGTGCAGACCATGCCACAGTCGGCCCCCGCCGACCGTGCCACCGTGCTGGTGCCGGTCTCGGGTGTCAACGAGTTGACACGACGGGCGCTGTCGGTGGCTTCCGCCATGACTGCCGAGCCCGTGGCTATCCACGTGTGCTCCCGACCGCAGGCGGTACAGGAACTGCAACGAGCATGGCAGAAGCGTTATCCAGATGTGCGATTGATTCTGATCGAGGAGATTGGCCACTCCGTAGGAGGATCACTCGCCCACTACATCCACAGACACCTGTCGGGTCGCCGGCCTACCTTCGTGGTGATCGCCACCATCGATCCCGCCACGACGTGGCACCAGTTTCTTCCCTCGCACCGAGCCGACGAGATCGCACATCGGTTGCGGAAGGACACCGACGCCGTCGTCTGTCGGATCACTTTCCACGTCGCGCCAATCCACAACCCGGCGCTGCGCGCATGACTCCGGCCTTCACATCGTTCGATCCGGGCACTGTAGATGTCGCGGTGGCGCGAGAGAGGACCGCTCCACTCACACAGCGTCGCGGTACAGGCGCCAGAACCAGAAGACCGCGCCGAACAGGCACAGCGACCCGGATCCGTACGCGCCAACCAGCAGGAGCATCGTTCCCACCGACACCAGCGCTGCAACGCAGGCAACCTGCACTGCTATCCGGGTCGGCACGGTCTCCACGCTGCCGGACAACTCCGGTAGAGACAACAGTAATGACCGACCGGGACACGAATACCGCACGGCCAGGCGCTTTCCGGTTTGGGTGCGATAACTACACTTATCGGCGCCCACCCATGCGGAACCATCAGTGACCGTGCCCGATCTCGAACTGCCCATCCTCGACGGTGGTTGCGGACCAGAACTTCACCGTGCGACATCACGGGGGCCCACATCTTCCGCACCGTGGTGCTCAGTACCTGGACATGCAGTCGCGCAGCAGGTCAGGTGAGAGTTCGGCGATTGTGCAGGTGATTCTGCGCCAGCCAGGCCCGCCTCCGAACTTGTCCTGAGACGAGTCGACCAGCACCTCGACGTCATTCGTGCCGGGCGCGGTACGCAGGTAGTACACGATGGGGTCGCCCTCGGTCGTATACGAAGTGAGCGCGAACTCGCCGCCACTGCGTTCTCTGCCTCCCGACAGGCAATCGATCACCGCCGGGGTGAATGGCTCCTGCGACTCGGTCCCCGGGCGCGGCGCCGCGGCGCCGCAACCCGGCAGTGCGGAGCGCCAGATGATTTCGGCCGGCGTCGGCGTGGACGGACGCTCTTGGCTGAAGTAGACAAGCGCGGCGACGGTGGCGAGAAGAATGGCGAAGGGGACACACCGCATCGCTACCTGCGTCTTCCCCGCCCTCATGACGACAGATTAGATGCAGCATCGACGCCTAGGCACTCGGCGCCCGCCACTTGCGTCTGAAGAATCACCGCCATCTATCCCTGAAGGTCACACTCCATTCCGCAGCTCTCGAACAAGTGTCCCGTTCGGCGATCGTCAAACAGGACACTTCTCACTGGGAGGTGCGCCGGCATGAGTAGGTTTGTGCCGTGGACAAACCAGCGGCAACACCGTCGATCATGGCGCTGGCTGATCTGGCCACACCCATGGCGATCCGAGTAGCGGCGACCCTGAGCCTGGTCGAACACGCAGGCACCGAGGGGTCAACGGCAGAGCAACTCGCCACTGCAACCGGAACGGAGACACAGGCACTGCGCCGCCTGCTCGACCACCTGGTCACGATCGGCGTCTTCGGTCTCGATGCCGAGCCCGCCCGTTACCGGCCCACGCGCCTCGGTGCCCAGATGAGCGAGGACGCCCCGGAAGGGGTCAAACCCCTGCTCGACATCACCTGCGCAGGCGGTCGCGCCGAACTCGCCTTCGTCGATCTTCTCGAAACGGTCACCACAGGCGCACCCTCCTATCCGCACCGGTACGGCCACGACTTCTGGGCGGATCTCGACGCCGAGCCGAAACTGCGGAGCACCTTCGACGCCCAGATGAACTGGCGGTTCCGCGAACAGGCACCGCAGATCGCGAAGAGCTTGAACTGGAGCCGCTTTCCCGACATCGTCGACGTCGGCGGCGGAGACGGGCAGCTACTCAGCGAAATTCTGCACGCCCATCCCGGGGTCAAGGGCCGGGTCCTGGACCTGGCGCCCACGGCGACCGCGGCCGCCGAACGGTTCGCTGCCGGCGGACTCGGGGATCGGGCGAGCGCCATTTCCGGCAGCTTCTTCGACCCGTTGCCCGCGGGAGCGGGCGCCTACCTGCTCTCCGACATCCTCCACGACTGGGACGACGAGCACGCCCGGAAGATCCTGACCGAGTGCAGGCGGGCGGCAACCCCGAGCGGCTCAGTGGTGGTTGTCGAGCCGGTACGAGGGCACGGCGTTGGCACAGGCATGGACCTGTTCATGCTGATGTGTTTCGGAGGCAAGGAGAGGACGGTCGACGAGCTGATCGAGCTTGCCGCCCACTGTGGACTCGAGTTCCACACCTCGGTCCCAGTGTCGGACGGACGTATCGCGGTGGAGTTCAGCGTCGCGTACCAAACCGACGGATGAACCGCCGTGGGTTCGCTGGATCTCCCGACCCGGCAGAGTGTCCTGATCGGCGATCGACAGGACACGTGGCGGGGCGGGGAGCCCGCGTACAGGAATTTCCCGCTGGCCGGATCCGAGCCCGGGAAGCGAACGGCGCGTTGTAAGCGTGGTGCCACACATAGGGTGTCGAGGTGTCCAACAAGAACGCGAAGGGGCCGCGACAGGTCGAGCTCATCGGTCCCGCCGGCGGGGTGATGACGTATTCGATCGCGGGTGGTCTCATCCTGGCCGGGCCGATTGCCGGGTGGGCCGACGGTTCGCTGGCGACCGGCTTGTGGTGGGGAGTCTTCACCCTCCCGATCGGAATCGGGCTTGCAGTCAGTACTTACGGGTGGCGTTGGGACGAAAAGCGATTCCGGGCCGCTGGGATCGCGGCGACGGCGGAGATCCTCGCCGTCAACCGGATCCGGGGCAGCGACGAGGGCCAGGACATCGCCGAACTGACGGTCCGTATCAGTGGCCCGGGTTTTGACACGTTCGACGCGGGCTGTGAGGTGCCCACAGGTAGCGTGCGACCGCAGGTCGGTGACCGGCGCACGGTGATGGTGGAACCGTCCGACCTCACCTTCGCCATCGGCTATGACCACCTTTTCCAGCAGGACTAGCACCAATCGCCCTGACCAATGATCGTCAAACAGGACACCCTTGTGCGGCGCCGTCGGGGATTTCGTACCGAGAAGGACCGCCCGAGCTTCAGCCCCTCAATCCAGGGCGGGCGAAAGTTGATCAGCCAATGCGGTGATCGTGTCCGCATAGCCCGAGACCCCCGGTTGCCAAGGCAGGACCAGTCGATCCTTCGCTTTGTCGACATACCGCGGCACCACATGCAGGTGGAAGTGGAACACGGTTTGCCATGCATCCGCGCCGCAGCAGTTCAGAAGATTCACCCCGTCGGCGCCCAGCTCCTTGATGGCCGTCTTGGCGATTCGTTGGGCGGTCAGGGTGACGGCAGTCAGATCATCGGCGGGAATCTCCAACAGATCCTTGCTGTGCCGCTTGGGAACAACTAGCAGGTGGCCGTCGGAAGCCGGGTTGATGTCCATGAAGGCGTAGGTCATGTCATCCTCGAACACCTTCGCGTGGGGGACCTTGCCGGCAACGATTTCGCAGAACACGCACTGATCGCTCATGGTGGGCGACGCTATCGCAGTGCAGACGCGGCGCTGCGCACCGAAGTTGGAGGCTACGCGCCGAACCGCAGGCTAGGGCGCTGATTCGTGCCGTAGAGCGATCGCCTTACAGGACAGGACAGATCGTCCAGTCATAGCGACCCGGAATTCGAAACGGCGATCGCACACGGCTTGGGGCCGGCGCGCCCAACCGGATCACTACTCCGGCGGTGCCACGGCGTCAGCGAGGTGTCGGAGCGATCGGCTGACGGATTCGCGGTCGCCACCGAGATTGGCGAGCATATCGGCGTGGACCTTGAGCTCGCGTGGGAACACTTCGTCGATCAGTGCTTGTCCGGCATCGGTCAGGTCGATGACGGCGCTGCGGCGGTCCGCTGGGTTCGGCCTACGAGCGACCAAACCGCGGCCTTCGAGCGACGCGAGCGCCTTGGCCACGCCCGCGCGGGTCATCCCGAGCAGCTCGGCGAGCCGGATAGCTGACAACCCATCTGTCGGGTATCGCAGCGGGACAAGCAGTTCCACCTCGGTCGCGGTCACCCCCGCCTCGTCGTAGATCTGTTCGACCGACGTGCGCAACGCCGCCGCGATGCGGTGCACTTGGCCGACGACGGCCATCGGTGACGTGTCTAGGTCCGGGCGCGCACCACGCCACGCCTGCTCGGTTCGATCGCGGAGCGAATCGCCCATCAACCCTCCATTGTTAACTAGTTGACAATTATTCTAGCGTGCCAGCAGGATCGAAGAGTGAAGGGGGCATTCATGTATGACGCGATCGTGATCGGCGGCGGGCCCGCCGGGGCAAGCGCAGCGACACTGCTCGGGCGTGCGCTGCGACACGTGCTGGTGATCGACGCGGGCGCAACGCGCAACGCGCCCGCTAACCACCTGCACGGCTACCTCGGCCTGGACGGGCTGGCACCGACCGAACTCAACACGCGCGGCCGCGACGAAGCTCAACGCTACGGCTGCGAATGGGTTCAGGGGAAGGTCGCTTCCGTCCAGGAACGCAACGGCTGCGGCTTTACCGTGCGGGATAGCGGCGGCAGAGGGCACCACGCCCGCTCGGTGATCGTCGCGACGGGACTGCGCGACGTACTGCCCTCAATCCCAGGAATCGACGAACTGTGGGGGAATCGTGTCATTCACTGCCCGTACTGCCACGGGTACGAGGTGCGGAACAGCAGGTTAGGCGTGGTCGGCGGGGAGAATCGCGCGTTCACGTTGCATCAGGCGGCACTCGTCCGGCTGTGGTCTGACGACGTCGCGATCTTCCCGAACACCATCGAGCTTTCGGAGGACGAGCGGCGTCGCTTGACGAGCTGGGGCGTCCGGATCGTCGACGGCCGTGTGCGGCAGGTACGGGAGGATCAATCGGAGCTGACGATCGAACTCGCAAACGGCGAGCACGTATCCAGGTCCACGGTTTTCGTCGGTCCGACGTTCGTTCCGAATGATGCCCTACTCGGCGACCTGGGATGTGTGAGGACCGATGACGGCTGGATCGCGGCGGACGAGACCGGTGCGACATCGGTCGCCGGCGTCTGGGCCGCAGGGAACGTCGCCGATTCCCCCGCACAGATCATTCACGCTGCCGCACAAGGGGCTCGGGCCGGCATCGCGGTAAACCACTACCTGCTCGACCAGGACATCCGGTCACTCGACCATACGAGCGGCCACTGAGGGATGGCCGCGCCGGAGACACATGTTGGAACGAGGCCGCGGTCACCGCGCCTGTCGCCGACAACGAAGCCCTTGGATATGACAACACCCTGCAGCGCATCGCCGATAAGGTGTCGGCACGATGAGCCAGCAACATGGAGAGGATCGGTCGCCCATGACGACTGCTGAGTCAGCCGAGAGGCGCGTTCTCGCCGCTATAGGCATTGGACGAATCCTCTGGGGCGCCACGACCGCACTCGCCCCGCGCTCCGTCCACCAGGCACTCGGGGTCGAATATCCCGGCCCCGACCAAGGGATCTGGATCAAAGCGTTCGGAATCCGCGACATCATTCTGGGCGCCGCTGCACTACATCCTGACAACACGGTCCGACGTGCGACGCTGCAAGCTGGCATCGTGATGGACGTCTTCGACGCGGGCGTGGTGGCTGTGGCGGCCCGCCGAGGACTCCCACGGCGGGCCGCAATAGTCGGAATGCTGTTCGCAGGCGGAACAGCCACTATCGCAAGTGCCTGACCGTTGATCCTCACAAAGCTCGGCCGGCCAGCGGCGCCGTGACGATAGAGGCGATAGTCGGAGCCCCTCGTGCTGAAGCTGATCGCTTCAGTGAGCCTGCGCCGTTGGTGTGGCGGGGCTCCAGGCGCAAGACGGCCTGCGATGTGCCCGGAGTCCCCCACCCCAGCCTCCGGGACAACTCGCCCCGCGGTGGAGAACGGCAACGTCTACGTCACCGACACCTTCAATAACCGGGTACTCGAGCTCGCAGCCGGCCGATCGGCCCCGACGACGCTGCCGTTCGGCACCCCGAACAACCCGTCGCTCATCGCAGTCGAGAACGGCAACGTCTACATCAGTGATCTCGACCGCCGCCAGGTCTTCAAGCTCGCCGCTGGCACGGCCACACTGACCACGCTTCCCTTCAGGGCTGACGCGATGATCGGCGGGATTGCCGTGCACAACGGCGATCTGTTCGTCACCGACGAATCCAACTCGTACACGCCCGAGTTCGGGTCATTCGGGCCGACACCGCCCGGCGGAACTGTCCGCAAGATCCCCGGCGGCACGGAGTCCTCCACTGTGGTGCCCTTCCGAGGATTCCAAGGACTCGCGGGGATCGCGGTCAATGGTGGCAAGGTCTATATCACCGACCAGAAGAACAAGCGTGTTCTCGCGCTTCCTGTCGACACTCCTGCGGCCGGCCTTAATACAGGGAGCATCGGAGTCCCCTTCGGCAGCTGATTAGCCCGGCTGGGAGGATCCCGAGCGGCACCCGCTCGCGGACCTCGGTTCAGCTTTCTTGTGGAAGCTCACTCGTTGCATCGACTACCGCGAAAGGTGACCTCCTGCTGATGCAATTTTCGGAACGGATTATCGAGCACCTCCCAGATCGTTGGGTCGCGCGATTGCTCAAACGCGCGGAAATACTCAAGTTCCTCGTCGTCGGCGCCATCACGTTCGTGACGACAGTGGTGTTGTTCTTCGGCCTGAAGTGGACGGTGCTCACCGACAAGCCCGTCACCGCCAACGTGCTCGCGGTCCTCGTCGCCACGATCCTGTCGTACGTCCTGAACCGAGAATGGTCCTTCGCCGAGCGCGCACGCCGCCCGCGACATCACGAGGCCGCCCTGTACTTCACCGTGGCCGGAATCGGCGTCGCAATCAACCAGATCCCGCTCGGGATTGCGAGATACGTCTTCGACCTGAGAGTGCCCCACGTGTCGCTCGTCGTCGATAATATCTCCGACTTCGTCAGCGGCTCCATCATCGGAACACTCATGGCGACAGCCTTCCGGTGGTGGGCAATGCGCCGCTTCGTCTTTCCCCACCAGAGCCCCACCGAACAAGCACCGGGAGACGGAATCGCACAACCAGCGGAACGCATCGGCGGGGGCGGCGGAACGGAATGACAGTGGGCTGGCCACGGTGTCCAGCGGTCAACCACAGCCGCTGAGCCCGCCTCGACCGGTCAAGGGTCGGTAACAATCAACGACCGCACAACGACATTGGCGATGTGCAGGTCGCTCATACGGTTAGCGTCACGCACTCCAGGGGTGGTCCATTCGACCGAGGGGGAAGCATGGCTGATGTGAAGAAGTGTGCCGTCGGCGTCGCAGCCGCGGTGGTCATCGCGGGGATGGGATCGGCTCCGGCAGCGGCGGATCCACTCGCCGATGCCGGCGTGGCCGTTCAGTCCTTCCTGCTCGACATCGGGGTACCGGTACCGGGGCAGACGGCATTCGCGTTTCCGACGGCCAACTACCTCGTCGGCGTCGCCACCGAGAACGGTGCCGTCTACGTGGCGAACAACAGTGACACCGCCAAGGAAGTTCTCGTGCTTCCCGCCGGCGCCTCCACACCATCCGTTCTGCCGCTCGGCGAGCTCACCGACGTTCGGGCCGTCGCAGTCGAGAACGGGAACGTGTACGTCCTCGACCAGGGCCGGGTCCTCCTCCTTGCCGCCGGACAGTCGACGCCGACGGTTCTACCGTTCGCCGGGTTGCACCAGCCGCTGGGCATCGCGGTCGAGGACGGCAACGTCTACGTCGCAGACACGTTCAACCAGCGAGTCCTCGAACTGCCCGCGGGGGCGTCGACCCCGACCGAGCTACCGTTTCGCGGCCTCGACGGCGGGCCGGTCCAGATCGCGGTCGATGGCGGCGACGTCTACGCCAGCGACATGTACTCGAAGAGACTGTTCACGCTTCCGGCCGGAGCCCTGGAATCGACCGTCCTCCCGTACGGCGCTGAGAGCACGTTCACCGGTCTGACCGTCCGCGACGGTGACGTGTACTACGTCGACGAGTCGAATACGTACGAAGGCGGTTTCGGCTCTCTCGGCAAGCCCGGACCGGGCGGAACGGTCCGCAAAGTTCCCGCTGGCACCTCGACCCCAGTAACCCTGCCGTTCAGCGGCTTCCGTGGACTGAGCGGCATCGACCTCGACGGCGACCGCGTCTACATCGCCGACTCGGGACACAGGCAGATTCTGTCCCTGCCCGTGAACGCCACCGCGCCCCAGCCCGGGACCGGCAGCATCACCCTCCCGTTCGGAAGCTGACAACGGGGGACCTTCCTCGTCCAGGCCGTGAAGAGGGTCTTTGTCGTGTACGCCAGTCGTCAACAGGACTCATCCGCAGAATCCGGTACGGCCCTCCTTCGGTAGAGGGTCAGTAATGAAGTCAGGCGACGTGACGAGACATCAGAGGGAGGAGCGGGGAGGGGCGCTAGCGTCTCCCGCGGCCACCCAACGCCACAACACATGGGGGGAGATCATCATGAAGGCACGTGGATTGAGGCAGTTGCTCGCCGCGGCAGCCATTTCCGCAGCGGCGGTCGTGGGTGGGGCCGTGCCTGCAGCAGCCACACCGAACGCAGATCTGCTGGCGCCGATCACCTCTGCAGCAGCCAGCCTCGCCTCCGGCGACAGCGCCGCCCCACAAGGAATGACCACTCAGACACTGGTCGCTGCCCGCAACGCGGGATTCCCGATCTACGAGGCCATTCAAGAGGTGGCCGTCTACGCATCGAAGATGGGCACGACATACGCGACCGAGTACCGGCGCGTCTATGAAATCGACGCTCTGAACTCGCCGACAACGAAGTTCGTCGGGGTCGGCGCCACAGCGCCAGACCGCTTCGCCGTCGTCCACCAGGATGCGGAACCAATCGTGGTCAACGTGCGCCCACCTGCAACCCCACAGCCCTACCAAAGACTCACCTACGACGCGACGCCGCAAACGTGGTGGAACAGCCCGCTCGTCCGGCTTGCGAACGGCGGCCCCAGCGTCGGCATCGCACTCGTCCGCTAGCGGCCCTCCGTGCTGAACCACCCCGGTCGAGCTTATCGACCGGGGCGCTCTGGTGCTGGTCAGCTGAGGACTGACCTGTGATGTCGCACGGCCGGTGCGGAGTGTTCGTGTTTGCGCGAGGTGACGATGTGGATGGCGGAGTTGAGCGCGTCGGTTCGAGCGCGCGCCGCCACGCCATAGCCGGAAGCCGATGTTTGCGCCGATCGCAGGGCTGCCGGAGACCCGGAGGGGTGGCAGGAACCGGCACCGAGTGCCTGTGGCGGCCGCGATGGTGGTTTCTTGGGATTGCGGAAGGGTGACGGTGGAGACCGGGAGTATGTGTGGCCGCGATGATCTGGCATCGACTCGGACCAGGGCTGTGGGAAAGGACATTTTTGCGCGGAATTTCGTAGATAAGTGTCGTGGAAGATCATCTTGGAAATCCCAGGTGGCTCGGACAAGTAGATCCGGAACCTACACTGCCGCAGACACCGAATCTTGAGACAGAATTCGGACATGTTGAGATGTTGAGACAAGAACCTGGGGTTTTGTGATCCGATGAGACGGACGCATCCCGAATGACCAGCAGGTGAGGTTGTCTCCGGTCCAGTTGCGTTGACTCGCTGATACCGGTTACGGCTGGCCGGGTGCGATCCCGAATGCCGCCCGGAGCTGGCCATGCAGTTCGCGTGCATCTTCCTGGTATGTAACCGAGGCGCCGTAAAGCGCCTCGAACGCGGCCTGCCTCGGGTCCGGCTTTGCGGCCGCGAAGATCGTGGGGAGCGCAAAACGCGGGACGGCTGATCGGACCCATGTCGAACGGGTCGAACTCCCCGATGGAGTAGATCACGCCCTGTCTGTTACTCACACGGTCCGGCGCTTCTCGTCGGCGCTCGGCCTCGAAGTGTGCGGATGCTGTGGCCGGGTCGGCGAACGGCGATGGCAGTGGATCACCGGCGTGCAGCGTCGCCAATGCGGGTGCGGTCCAGGGTCGGTCGGGGAGGCCAGCGAACTTGTACGCCTTGGTGACGCACCATCGCGCGACCTCGCGTAGCCGGGTGTCGTCCATGTCGATGAGTGCGAGCACGAGGGCGCGGTCGTACTTGGCGAGGTGCTGTCCGCCGTCGTACTCAAGCAGTTCGGGGATTGGGTCACCGCCGCCCCATGCCCGACGTTCCCTCTCGGCGGACTCGGCTCAAAGTTCGGACGGTTTGACCGTGCGGCTGACGCTTCCTGGCCCGGACACCGTGATCCACTTCGGCTCATCCGATTCCACCGACTCCACTGTGGGCTCGGGAGCGGGCTGTCCTCGGGGATCCCGTATCCGGGCATGTCCCACATCTGACCCGGCTGCGGTGCGGTTCCATCGTTGGGCCGCAGCCGGATCCGCCACACATCGCCTGGATTAGTGGTTCGGGCCAGCCGTAGTTGACGAACCCACGGCCATTGACCTCTATCAGATAGCCACCTTCGGGGACCTCGCAGAAGACCTCGCCCGTGGTGGGGAGGCGATCAACTGTCGCGCCGTCGGGGGAGGGCTCCGTCAGATTCAGTCATGTCGCCATCGGCATCGGTCCGCGTATCTCTGGTGCTACCTCAGACCTGCACTGCACCAGGTCCAGTCGTCCCCGATGGCGATGCCGACCGGTCTACGACGATCCCGACGGTCATAGCGAAGATGACGAGGACCAGGCCGACAATGGTCGGTCTGGGAGTCCTGCTGGTCTTCGGTCGTGCTGCGGTCTGGCCCATACTGCTCGCTGTTGCCAGCCCGAAGGCGATTTTTGATACGCCGGCGATATACGCGGCCGCCTAACATGGCGAGCATGCGTGTGTTGGTCGTCGAGGACGAGCGGTTCATGGCGGAAGCCATCCGCGATGGGCTGCGCCTGGAAGCGATCGCGGCCGACATCGCCGGTGATGGGGACACTGCCCTGGATCTGTTGGGCGTCAACGCCTACGACATCGCCGTCCTCGACCGTGATATCCCCGGCCCCTCCGGTGACGAGATCGCCCAGCGCATCGTCGCTTCCGGTGGCGGCATACCAATCCTGATGCTCACTGCCGCGGACCGGATGGACGACAAGGCCTCCGGGTTCGAGCTCGGTGCCGACGACTACCTCACCAAGCCTTTCGAGCTGCAGGAG
Source organism: Rhodococcus sp. W8901 (assembly GCF_013348805.1). Taxonomy (NCBI): domain Bacteria; kingdom Bacillati; phylum Actinomycetota; class Actinomycetes; order Mycobacteriales; family Nocardiaceae; genus Rhodococcus; species Rhodococcus sp. W8901. The sequence goes on along the minus strand of NZ_CP054690.1, from coordinate 5,553,743 downwards.
CTCGTGCTCCGTCTCCGGGCCCTCGACCGCAGGCGCGCGCACAGCAGGCCGCCCGTGCGGGAGATCGCTGGTCTGCAGCTGGACCCGTTCCGTCGCGAGGTCTACCGGGACGGCCGGTACGTCGCGCTGACCCGGAAGCAGTTCGCGGTGCTCGAAGTTCTCGTCGCTGCCGAGGGCGGTGTGATCAGCGCCGAGGAGTTGCTGGAGCGGGCGTGGGACGAGAACGCCGATCCGTTCACGAATGCCGTGCGCATCACGGTCTCGACGTTGCGCAAGCGGCTCGGCGAACCGTGGCTGATCGCCACGGTGCCGGGGGTCGGGTACCGCATCGATACCGAACCGGACGCCAGAGGCGGGGGCGACGGTGGATAGAGCGCCTGGGTTGGGCGTTCGCCTCAAACTCACTCTCAGTTATGCCGGGTTCCTCATGCTCGCTGGTGTCTTGCTCCTTGCGGCGGTTTGGGTTTTCCTGCTGAGAGGGCGGTCCACGAATTTCCAATTCCCTGCTCTGGCCGACTTTGCCCGGGTCTTCGACCCGAGCAACTTCGGTCCCGTGGTGTTTGTCCCGGCAGCGATCTTGGCGCTCGGGTTCTTGCTGGTGTTCGGCCTTGTGGGTGGTTGGATTCTCGCGGGCCGAATGCTTGCCCCGTTGGCGCGCATTACGCGCGCCGCGCGGGAGGCGGGGAGTGGCTCGCTGTCGTACCGGATCGAACTGGAGGGACGCAACGACGAGTTCCGTGAACTTGCCGATGCCTTCGACGCCATGCTCGCACGGCTCGAAGCACGAGACGCCGCGCAGCAGCGATTCGCCGCCAACGCCTCCCACGAGTTGCGCACCCCGCTGGCGATCACACAAACCCTTCTCGATGTCGCCCGCAACGATCCGAACCGCGACGGCGGCGAGCTCGACGAACGCCTCCGCGCTGTCAACGCACGGGCGATCGAGCTCACCGAGGCATTGCTCCTGCTCAGCCGTACCGACCAACGGTCCTTCAGCCGAGAAGACGTCGATCTGTCGCTCATCGCGGAAGAAGCCGCCGAGACACTCCTCCCGTTCGCGGAGAAGCACGGCGTCAGCATCGAGACCTCCGGGGACATCGCGCCGGTCATCGGCTCACACGCACTCTTGCTGCAGTTGACTACGAACCTTCTGCACAATGCGATCGTCCACAATGTCCCCGAGCACGGCAGCGTGCAGATCAGCACCGCCATCGGCTCCGAGTCCGTCATGCTCACGGTCGAGAACACCGGCGACAAGCTCAGTCCACAGTTGGTCTCGACACTCACCGAGCCGTTTCAGCGCGGCACTGCTCGCACCCGCGGGGACGATGCGAGGGTGGGCCTTGGCCTGGCGATCGTCAAGAGCATCACGCAGGCACACGACGGATCCCTCACGCTCAGCCCCCGAGCTGCCGGCGGGCTCTCCGTAGCAGTGCGACTGCCCGCCGCTCAGCGACGACCGTAAGCACGTGCCGGGCCAGCAGCGAGCCCACGTCGGGTGCGCCGGCTGCCAACGCATGAGCCGACATCACCGCTCTCCGCTCGGTATCGGCGAGCAGCGGGATCAGAGTGGTTTCGATCCATCCTGCGTTGAGATCGGCATCGTCGACGATCACTGCCCCGCCGGCAGCAACGACCGCCTCGGCGTTCAAGCGCTGCTCACCGCCGCGCAGCGGCAGCGGCACATAGGCGGCCGGTAAGCCGACAGCGGCGAGTTCGGCGCACGTCATCGCCCCCGAGCGGCAGATCGCGAAGTCGGCTGCGGCGTAGGCGTACTGCATCTCATCGACGTACGGGACGACGACGTAGGGCGGGTCGCCGGGGTTGCCGTCGGGCGGCTCGACCATGCGCTGTGGCCCGGTGATGTGCAGCACCTGCACGCCGGCCGCCCGCAACGCTGTTACAGCGCCGGCCACGGCGGCGTTGATCGCTTGAGCTCCCTGCGAACCGCCAGTGACCATCAGTACCGGCTCGTCCAGGCGCAGGCCGAACCGTTGCCGAGCCGCCTCGCGCAGCGCGGCCCGGTCGAGCCTGGTGATCGCCGGCCGCAGCGGGATGCCGATCGCGCTGGCGTGAGCCAGGTGGACACGGGGCGCGGCGGTAAATACGTGGGTCGTCATCCGGGCCGCCAGTCGGTTCGCCACTCCAGGCCGGGCATTCGCCTCATGGACGACGATCGGCATTCCCCGCTGGCGTGCGGCAAGATAAGCGGGCATGGCCACGTAGCCCCCGAAGCCCACCACGACCTCGGCCCGCACGCGGTCGAGTACGGCTCCGGTCGCCCGGACGGAGTCGCGCAGTCTGCCCGGCGTGTGCAGCAGGTCGCGGCTCAGCTTGCGCGGCAGTGGCACGGGCGGGATAAGTTCGAGCGAATAGCCGCGGGCAGGGATGAGCGTGGTGTCCAGGCCACGGACAGTGCCGAGCGCGGTGATCTCGGCCGTGGGCTCCAGCAGGCTCAGCGCGTCGGCGAAGTTCATCGCGGGCTCTATGTGCCCGGCCGAATGGCCGCCCGCGACAACGACGCGCGGTGCGGGTTCGCCAGCCAGCATCACGATGCCCCTCTGACCAAGATTCCTCGGTTGGCATGAAACCGCTCGAACACATGCATGGGCAGCGATGCAGAGTCTGAATTGTGGGAGTAGCCCGACGGGTTATGAAACCGCACCACTCCATCATCGACTGCATAGATCAGCACAAGATGGCCTCCTCGTCGCGGCTCGTAGGTGTTGGGATCGCGAATCTCGGGTGATACCGAAGCGATCATGACCTGCCCGGGCCGCAGCTCTCGGGCCGATACCTGAATCGGGGTGTGCTCGACCAGTTGGCAGTCGAATCCGAATTGTGTGCTGACCCACGCCATGAATGGCCTGTAGAGCAGGCCGTGGACCTTGCCCGAAGGCTCCACCACATAGCAACCCCACTCGACGGCCAGCGCAAGGAGTTCGCCCATCGACAGTCGGACGTCAGTCCAGCCGTGGAGCAGCGACTGGAGACACGCCAAGCCGCAGACCTTGCGGGACCAGAACAGGTACTCCTCGCTCGAGGGGTATCCGTCGGAGGCCCAGTCGTACAGTTTCGATGGATCGGTGTGTCGCAAGAAGACCTCCAGCCCCGATGGGCCGGTGCGCCGCATCACGACCTCGTCGTTGTTCGCCAAACGCCCCCACTGCGAGACACAATGGAGACCCATCACGTGATCGGAAAGTCGAAGTAGACATCTGGATATGGTTCGCGTTTCAGCGTGTAGTGCCACCACTCGCAGTCGTACCGATCAAATCCGCAGTCCTCCATGATGGAACGAAGAAGCTCACGATTCTTGGACTCGATTGGCTTGATTCCTCGCGCTCGATGATGTGAGATCGGGTCCATGAGGTCGTGGTCGCCACCCATAGGAGCAAGTTCACCGGTCGCAAGGTGATAGAGCGTCAGGTCAACGGCGCCGCCCCTACTGTGGCCCGACTGGGTTGCCACGTATCCCTTTTCGAGCATCTCGGGTCTGTCGATATTGGGATAGTGTCGCTGCTTCGTCTGGCCATCCTCCGGCTGTTCTGACCAGCGTAGGAAGCTGTCGACGGCGCGTCGAGGACGGTAGCCGTCCCAGAGAAGCAATCCGAAGCCGAGGGAAGCTGCCTTCTCGCGTGCTTGCTCGAGGGCCGCGCACAAAGCCCGGGTGCCGACGATTCGATTCGCGAGGTAGCCGTCTACCGGTTTGCCGGTGAAGTTGTCCCACGTGGCGTACTTGGCATCCCAGCGGACTCCGGGCACCCAGTCGTCGACGTAGACGAAGTCGTCGTTCATCGCTTCTTCCCGTGCATTGTCATCGAGATGAGCCGGTCGATCATGTCGGAGATCGGCAGTCCCGCGGCGGCCATCATCCGCGGGTACCGGCTGTACGACGTCATGCCGGGCATGGTGTTGACCTCGTTGAGGACCACCCGTCCGTCGTCGGTGAGGAACATGTCAACGCGGGCAAGTCCCTTGCAGCCCAGGGTGCGGTAGATGGCCTTGGCGGTCTCTTGGACGAGCCGGCGCGATTCGTCGGAGATGTCGGCGGGAACGATGAACGTCGAGTTCTCCGATCCGGTTTCGGGTGAGTCCTCCTGGTGGATCCTGAAGAATCCGTGCGAGAGGTCGACGCGGTCCACCTCCCCAGTGATCAGGCCGAATAGTTCACCCATGACCGCGCAGCCGATCTCGCTGCCGGCCACGGCTTCTTCGATCAGGACCTTCGAGTCGTACTGTCGCGCCGCGCTCAGCGCGTTCGGCAGCTCGTCTTCTCGGGTGACCTTGCTGACGCCGAAAGATGAACCCGAACGGGCCGGCTTCACGAAGACCGGATAGCGAAGGTGATCGGCGTCGACCTTCTCGTTCTCCGCGACAACCCAAAAGCTCGGCGTGGCGATTCCCGCGCTCTTGGCCACGATGTAGGCCAGGGCCTTGTCCATGCACACAGCCGAGCCCTGGATGTCGCAGCCGACGTAGGGGATGCCGGCGAGCTCCAACAGGCCTTGGATCGCGCCGTCTTCGCCGAGCTTGCCGTGAAGTACGGGGAAGACGAGGTCGAGGCGCACGGTTTCGTAGCCCCCCTGCTCCATGACCAGCAGGCCGTGCACACTTCGATCGGGTGACAGCACGGCGGGACGGGCGCTGCGATTCTCCCAATCCGCGTCGGGGCCGTCACAGAGCTTCCACTCGCCGCCGGTCGTGATGCCGATCCAGAACGGTTCGTACTTCTCCGTGTCGAGACTTCTTGCCACCTCTCGCGCCGACTTGATGGAGACGGGATGTTCTTCGGAAGCCCCTCCGAAGATGACCCCGACCTTCAATCTGCTCATGCTGTTCTCCCACTTTCAAAGTTCAGGCAGTTGACGAGGCTGTTTTCGACGGTGTCGTTCAGGGCGTGGTCTGTGTAGTAGGCGGAGTGCGGACTGATCAGCACATTCGGCAGGCGCTGTAGCCGCACCAGGGCCTTGTTCTCGATGAGCCTGTTCCTGCAGTCGGCGTAGAAGATCCCTTCCTCTCCTTCGACGACATCGAGCGCCGCGCCGCCCAACCGGCCGCTCTCCAATGCGGAGAGGAGGGCCTCGGTATCGAGCAGCGGTCCGCGACCCGTGTTGACGATGTACGCGCCGTGCTTCATCTGGTCGATGCGTTGGCGATCGAGGAGATGGTGTGTGTCCGCGGTGAGTGGAGTGTGGAGCGTGACAATGTCGCTCTGCCGCAGCAGTTCATCGAGCGGAACGTAGTCGGCGGAGGCGTGAGGCCCGCTGTCATGTGCCAGCACGCGGCAGCCAAATCCCTGCAGCCGGTCGATGACTGCTGTGCCGATGCGCCCTGTTCCGATCACCCCGACGGTCAAGTCGCGCAGCTCCCTGCCGCGCGTGTCATTCAGCCGGTAATCATGCGTATCGGCGCGGCGGACAATTGATTTCGCGTGGCGTACGGTCATCAGCATCAACATCAGTGTGTAGTCGCCCACGCTGTCGGGCGAGTAGTCGACGTTGCCGACCGAGATGCCGATGCTCGCCGCGAATTCCACGTCGATGTGGTTGTACCCGACGCTTCTGGTGGAGATGTACTCCACTCCGACTCGGCTCAGCGCCAGCAGCGTGGAATTGTCGATCTGCGTCTTGTGGCTCACGCTGATGCATCGGTTGCCACGCGCCAGTTCAGCGTTGGTTTCACTGATCGCTTCCTCGGTGATGCTTGGCGTTATCCCGAGGCGGGTTCCCATCTCGCGGAACAAAACGGCTTCGTCGTGACCGCATCCGAAAACTCTGACCCCAGTGGTCGGGACGGCCGAGGGTGACGAATCGTCGAGCGCTCGGACGCGTCGCTCCGCGATCACTTCGCTGTCGATCAAACCCAGGTCTCTGTAGGACATGCCGAAAGTCAAGACAACGCGGTGTTGCCAGCGCGTATGCAATTTTCGATATGCGGACGATATGCCGCCCGTGGGGTTGCGTTCGGAAGCGGCATACGCGGAACGAAACAGCGGCAAGATGTCCGCGCCGGCGCCGTAGCCTGAAGAAGCTCGCGCTCACGAGTTATGTGAGCGCGGCGGCGACCTCGTCAAGGCGGGCCCCGCGGGAGGCCTTGACGAGCACTACGTCTGCGCGGGCTGCGGCGTACTCCCCGACGGAGCCTCTTCTGTCTGTTGTCGACCTGCAGCGAAGATTAGCGAAACGCGACGCTACTTTAGCGAGCCGATCTACCGAATCGCTGCCTTCGACCGCTTTCTCGACCACCACGGGTGGGCACCTCGCGCTCGAGTCCGGGCTTGAGCACGATTTGCTGCGCAGACTCGATCGGCTGTCTTCGATCACCTGGCTGGTTGCGCAACCGGTTGAGCTGCGCTGGACGGAGCCGCGCAAGTTCCGTCACGTGCCGGACCTGTTGTCTACCGATGCTGATGGCGCCGTAACCCTATGGGGTGTGCGGAATCCGCGGCGGCTGGATGAAAAGTTCACCTTGCAGGCGGACAAGACCCGCTCGGCGTGTGCGGCTGTCGAATGGCGATACGAGATCTTCACGGGTCTTGGGAAGGTCGAACGACTCAATCTGTTGTGGCTGCACGGATATCGAAGAAGGCCGAAGTGGCAGGGCCTCGTTGAGGTGCCCGAACCGGCGAGACCCATCCAGGCTCGCCCGGCTCGACGACGACCGCGAACATCACAGTCGTCAGCTCGCCGCCGCTACAGCGACGAGCCCCGCAGGCCCGGACGCGGTCCTGCGGGGCTCATGGCGACACTAGATGTCAGTTGTTGGTGATGACGAAGCCGCTGCCGACGTCGTTGCGCGAGTTCAGGTTGTCGAGGATGTTCTTGGCGGACGTGGAGCTGTACGGCGACACAAGTCCGGGAACCGCACTGAATGTGATTCCGACCCACTTGCCGGTGCCGTTCATAACAACAGGCCCGCCGGAATCGCCGTTCTTATTGGCGGCGTAGGAACGGATGATGCCGTTGTTGACCGCGCCTACCGCCCCTCGATTAACCCCGACCGAGAAGATGTCGGGGGTGCGGTCAGAGCGTGCGCCGTAGTTTTCGATCCAGGTGGAAGTATTGAGCCCGATGGCAATCGGAGGCAGGGCAGGAGCCCCGCCGGCACCGCTGTAGATCGAATTGACCTTGAAGAGACCCCCGCCTGACTGGCGAGCGGCATTGCCGTCCTTGTCCCTCACCTGACTCGACAGCTGGACCTCGGGGGCGAACTCGATGACCATGTAGTCGGTGGTTGTCTCCAGGTTCTGCTCGCCGTCCGGCAGGAGACCATTCGCATCTACCCAACGGACCCATCCGATGGGGTTCACCTGTGGCTTATTGTTCTTCTGCGCATACTTGACGGCGTTGAAGTCGTAAACGGGGTGATCGTTGTTCGTAACGGATGTGCCGGGTTTGACACCGGGGTATTTGGGGTAGTCCGGATAGGTGCAGGCCGCCTGGCTGGTGGTGCACGGTTCCAGGTTCGCGTCTAGTCCGGGCTTTTTGAGCTGTCCAGGATTCGCGGGGTCCGGCACCAGTTGCGCTTCGTTGCAGTGACCTGCGGTGATTCCGATCTTTCGGCCTGCCGAATCGGTTCCGACGACGCCGAGCGTGCAGTACTTACCCCAGTATTTCAACGCGGTATCTGTGGCAGATTTGGGACTCATGTCGCCGGTGAAATCGATGAACATGCCGGGATACGCGATGGGGACCGAGCTGACTGTGGCCGGATCGTACGGCTGGTAATCCCGTGGACTTGCGTCTGTGCCGACCGCCGCGGCGGTGTTGGTCGTCGTGGCTGTGAGCCCCACGGTCATGGCCAGGGCGGCGAACGCTCCCGCGAGTAGTCGGGTGGTGCGCTTCATACAAGATGTCCTGTCTGTGGAGGAGCAATGCCGCATGACCGTACCGGCCGGTCCGCTTTGTGGCGGCCGATTCGAGAAGCCGCCCGCCCACCGGTCTCGCTGCGGCGCCGGTCCGGTGTACGGCGGCGCGTAGGTGACGGCGCCCGCACTCACGACAGACGTGAGTGCGGTGCCCGAGCCGCGGCGACGGGCCTCGAGGGTAGGCGCAGACGTGAGCGCTCCACCAGTGCACGGTGCCGTCGGTCGCGGCGAGCACCGCGTTGGTGCCCCTGCTCCACAACGGCACGAGTTAGGGGTGCCGCTCGACGATCGACCAGGCTGGCGCCCAAACAGAGTCGGCCATGTTCTGCAGAACCGGGTGCACGGTCTCGCCCCCCCTCGAGGGCGATGCGCACGACCACCTCCGGGAGTCCCAGCGAGCGGATGCGGGCAGCGTGCTCCTCGGACCGAAGGTGCGGCAGATCATCGCTCCTGTAGCTCGAAGGTCGCCCTGTAGCGTGCAGTACGGACACCAATAAACGACGAAGAATACCGTCGGGTACGTTCCGATCATGACGCCGACGTGGGAACAGGTCCGAGGCTCGAACTACGGCACGATGGGACGGACCGCTCGCGGAACTGTCCACCGGCCAGACGGATCTCGGGAACGCGTGTGGCACGCGCCTGAGGAGGCTTGGCGCTACGAGAACGACTCCGGTGAGCCCACTTTCATCGAGAACACCACCGACAGATGGTCGCGCGATGAGGACGGCACTATGGTCCACGCCGTCAAGTCCCCCAACACCATCTACGCAACCATGGGTACTGGCTCGCCGTCCCTTCTTCTACGCGCCTACGGCGTGTTTCCTGCCAAGACAACTCGCGGGTTCGACGACCAACGATTCGTCGGACCGAGTGCACCCAGAGCAGTCCGCGTTCGTGGCCGCGACGGTTGGGAGGTGAGCGCCCTCGACCAGCATGCGAACGAAACGGTCACCTACGTGTTCGACGCGGAACTCGGTATCGCAGTGCGGTGGCAGCAGGGCGAGGACTGGATGGAGCTCGAAAACCCCAGCCTGGACGACGCATTCGAGCCCACGTTGTTCACATGGACAGGCCCGTCACGCCCGGCCGAGGACGACATCGCGAAATTCCACCGCGAGCACGAGGAACGTCAGCGCGTTCTGGCCGGGATTCCTCAGGCGCTTCCGACGTGGCTGCCGATGACGACAAACGTGCAGCCTCAATCCGGCGATGCTCGCGCCGGCGAACTGAGTCTGTCGATCAGCGGGTATACGCCACAGTTCACACTGCGCCGATGGGTGACAGCGATCGGCGAACCGAAAGCCGAGTGGCCGAACGATTCGACACCGGAACGCTACCGCCAGTCCATCGGTGACTGGACATACGAAATCCGCAGCTACCAGGAGATCAACCGGGACGACTGTGTTCGGATCGTGGACTCGATCGTTCCAGTCGACCCACCTGATCGCGATCCCGCTGATATCACGGCCGAACTAGCCATCGAGGAGCACGATCGCCGCGAAGCGGAGGTGCTCGCCACTCTCGGAACGGGACGAGTCCTTGCCGACCATCTCGAGGACGAGTCACTGCTCATCCGTACAGATTTCAGCGACGACGCCGCCTGGCGGGACATTGCCGTAGCAGCCATGGCTCCGGTACCGCAGGAAGGCGACACCGAATTCGCCGCCTACCTCACCTGCGTCGACAATCCGGAGTACGACGGGTTGACCGTCGACGGACTTCTCGAGGCAATCGGCGAACCGCCGCCCTACTACGTGTTTCTCGTCGACGCCGAGACGGTGAAGAACCCCGAGATGCCCATCGTCGCCGTCTACACCGGGCCCGACGAACCGGAACGGCCTCGTGGAAGAACCTTCCGCGTCATTCCCTCGGAGATGTGTGGCGTGGAGAACAACCTGTCGATCGCGAACATGGACTTCGAATCGTTCGCGGACAGCGTCGACGAGGACGGAGTGTTTCGTGGATTCCCGGAACCCGTCCGTCCCATCGAGGAAGTGACCACACGCGAGATCGCGCACTGGATCGCAGACGATCTGGATACTGACGCCCTCAGGGAGTTCCACGCCCAGATCGCCGGGTGGAAGTATCGCTACCCGGTGTCTCTGTTCGAAGTCGAACTGGCCGAGGTTCATGCTCACACCCGCGACGCCGAACATGGAACGCACGCTGAACTTCTCGGCTACGACGAGTTCCTGGGCGCGACCTCGAGCGGGGGACCAGCGCTGCGCGGTACCGTGCCGACACACAACGGCTACTGGACGTTCGTCATCGACCGTGGCTCCCATCGGCCGATCGCGGCGTACCGCATCACGTTCGCACCCTACGTCCCTCCCGCACCACAGGACGGAGTGTCGCAACCGATGAAGCTCGAGGTGCCGTTCGTATGCACTGAACCGGTATCGTTCTCGATGCTGACCGATGACGACGACCTGATCGACCGAGACGTCGTGCAGCGAGCCATTCTGGCCGAGGCTGCACGGCTGCACCCCGACGGCGACATCGTGGGCGGCGAACCAGTCCTCCAGCGGATCCCCCGACTCCTGGGCTTCAACATCGGATGCCACGTTCAAATCGACGGCCGGCCAGTGTTCTATGTGGCCATCGTGACCGACATCGACGACAAGTTCATCGTCCGGGAGGTGCCACCCGAGGGGCTGCGGGTAGTCGGCCCAGGCGAGGACTGAACGATGACCACGGCCCAGGCACCAGCCGATGCGCCTCGCGCTTTTGCGGCCCGGGCCGCAGCCGGTCCTGAACCGTCGCACACCGTCCTGACAGACCATCGTCAAACAGGACAGCGCCCGGTGGCAGGTAATCGGTTCGAGGATTCGGGTGAACCAGTTTCGGCCAGGAGTTTCGGGCCGGTTCCGGCAGATCGGTTCGGGCCAGCCGGCCTCCGGCGGCCGGAATCGATAGCTTCGGGCTTCCTCTGGTCAGCGAGGGACTGTTCCGCGGTCGAGAGGACGTGAGGAGTATGAGGCGGGTTCCTGAGACACATCGCGAAAGCCGTTACGAAGTCAGTCGGTTCGGGCGTCTCCGAACCTGGTGAGTGGAGACCAGCGCGTCGTCCCGGGCCCGCGGGGCAGTCGTCTACGGAACGTAGACGGCTGCGACGCCCGGTGTGATGATCGTGCTGCCATCGATTACCACGGCGACGACAACCTGCCCGGTCCCGGTCGGCAGGACCGCTGCCGGGCGTCCGTCCAAGCCGCCCGACATCTGGGCGGAGCCGGAGGCTCCGCTAGACAGGTTCAGCCAGTGCACGTTTGACGGAAGTAGACATCCCCACCGGCCCTCCTTCGGGCCGGTGATCGTCACCGTCCCGGACTGTTCGCCGACCACGGCCACGCAGCGAAACGCGGGTACGTCGAAGCTGCCGTTCGGGTTTCCGAACGGCGCCGGGTCGATTTGGAACGGAACGGTGGCCGCGGCGGAGGCGACGGCCGCCGGCGCCAGAACCGAACCGGCCACGATGGCCGCGCAGGCGACCGATCGGCGAACGAAATCGATCACGGCGACCTCCAAGAACAATCGGGGCCAGGTCTCGTCACTCTATTACTCGCCGCCGTGTTGCACCGTTCGAGCAGATGGAACGCACCTACACCCGGCAGCGCAACCCCAGGCGGCCCAAGAATTTAGCTGAAATTACGACCCAGACCAAGCATGAGGACCAGGCCGTCACCCCGCGAAGCCAGCGAGCCGACTCCGGATTCTTGAATCGAGTGCACTCTCAATGGGTTTGAAATTTCGTCGTCACCAACAACTGAGCGCATGACAGCGGGCCAGCAATCGAATCATGCTGGCCCGCTGTCGTTGTTCCAGGCGTTCAGCCGGGCAGGTGCCCGTAGGTCAGCCAGTAGTTCACGATGTCCAACAGGTTGCCGATGGGGCCGAACCAAATCCCGTATGGGTCCATCCGAGTTCACTTCCAGTCAGGTGCAGTGTCCGCCGAGGTCACATGGGATCACGGCCCAGATCGTGCGACGCCACTCCCGCGGCAAGGGGAGTCCCCACTTCCAGCCATTAGGGATCATGTGCAAACCCCTGGGGGGTGCCTGACCGTCCCGACCCTGTCAGGTCAGGCTAGACCTCGGAGGTGGTCGAACAGAAGATTTGGATGGACATCCGCTTCACCTACCAGTGGAAATAGCTGTCTACGCGGCTCCGGCTCGAGCTTCCGACAGCGAATACTGTCTCGCCATCACCGTCACCCCGACGTCCACCGCAGCCGACGCCGTGCCATGCGTCGACCCGGCGGTTTCCGAAGCCGAGCGGATTCTCGGGCTGCTCGCAGAATGCGACCCGGATCTGATCGTGTGGTTCGTCCAACGGTGGTGACTCGGGCGGTCCTGCTTACATGTACGGCACCACGAAGATCGTCGGCATGGTGAATGGCGTCGACACAAACGGATTCCGCTACGTCAAGTTCGCGCCGGTCCTCGCCAGCATCCTTTCCAACCCGAGCCAGGTCGGCGACAACCTCGTCGTCACCAACAACTGAGAGCATGACAGCGGGCCAGCAATCCAAACCTCGCTGGCCCGCCTGTGCGTTACCCAGGGAAGCAACTGCGCTGGAAGTCGACCAGGCACGGATAGGTCGCGGCCGGCCATCGCAGGGTCTCATACGGTAACGGGAGGAACCAGAAGGTGTCACCCATCGTCAGTCACCTCCTTTTCTAGGGGCAGTGTCCCCCGAATTACGCGCTACTTGGGCTGCGAAAAGGTGACGGTGGAGACCGAGAGTCAGCCTGGCCGCGATGACCTGGCTTCGACTCGGACCAGGGCTGTGGAAAGGGACATCTTCGCACGGAATTTCGTGGACAAGTGTCGCGGAAGATCTCGGAAATCCCAGGCGGCTCGGACAAGTAGATCCGGAACCTACACTCCTGTCGACTTGCAGCGAAGATTAGCGAAACGCGACGCTGGTCTAACTAGCGCGGTTCGACGCGATCCTGGGCTCTACCTGCGATGTCTACTGTCAACTGGCGTCCGATGTCGGGCGAGGAGTACTGCCGGATCCCTGCAGTGTCCGGACACGAACGCGTCGTGTTCGTGGTGTGGGACTGACGGTCGCCGCCTTCACTCCATCTGGTTCCAGGGGCGTGGCTTCAGCAATCCGACCATAATCGAGTCATGAGTGTCCCCGCGCCTGAATCCCCCTCGTTCGAGCATGTCGACTTCGAGGCAGTCGATTCGTTCCGTTTCCCGGACGGCGGCGGGTACCCCCAGAGCTACCGCGAGTTTGTTCGCTCCTGCGGCTGGGCCCGCACGTTCGGCCTGTGGCTCATCTACCCGCCCGTGCAACCCGGTTTCGCAGACGGGCGGGCCCGTGCAGCGAACCTCACCGAGCACTTCCACGCGGTCTTCCGCGACGGCGAAGAGGAGGAATTCGGCTGGATGATCGAGCCCGACGGTAGCTGGGACCTCGCCGAACGACTCGAGGTCTTCGGCTGGAGCGAGAACGGCGACCTTCTCCTCTGGGACGTCGCAAGCCGCAATGCCGACGAGGAGTTTCCGGTGTGGGAATCGCGCGGCATGAACACCCTCCACCTGCTCGGCTCGAGCCTTGACGAGGCGCTTCTCAAGCTGCGCGAGCGCTCCGAGGCCCAGGTCATTGAGCCGCTGAGACCTGCCCGTCTCTGACCCACAGCTCATCCGGATCCGCTCGAGGCTGAGATCCGCCGGGACGCCACCGCGACCCGAGGCGCTCCGGCGTCAAGCATCAGCGCCTGCAAGCCACGGACACGTTCACGTCGCGCTACACGCCGATCGCTCGCTCACTCCGCGTTGACGTAGACCTGAGCCACAGAGCCAGAAGCGACTGCGCTCACGCGCCAAGTCTCGACATCCTTCCCGGCATCGAACACGAGCGTCAGCGCCGTCGCTGGCACCTCGGGCAGAAGTGCGAACCGCGGTTCATGAAGGTCTCCCGCACCATCGGCGGGCCGCAACGCGGGCACGGCTTGCCGGCGCGCCCGTAGGCGTTCAGGGAGTGCTCGAGTACCCGGATGCCCCGTTGACGTATGACCGCAGCCTTCTCAGCGGTGGTCACACATGGCGAAGATCGATGTCCGAAAGCGACTTGGGCACGTACGGGATTGGACGAGATGCACTTTCTACGTTCTGTTCGCCATCGTCCGCGAGTGCATTGAGGTCGGTAGCCTTCTTGTCGGAGATACTCACGGGCGCATCGTCTCTCGCCGTGTCGACGCGATGCAATCGGCCAGGAGTGGGATCCGTTGCTGTGCGGTCCGTGAACGAGCCGGTTGTGGGGTCATGGCGTAGCAGACCACCTTTCGATCCGGCGGTACACCTATATCGACGGGCTTCGCCGACTCTCCCGAGATCCGTCAAAGTAGCCTGTGCACTTTGACCGTGGTCGGACGCGCCTGTCAATGTAGGTGTGTCACCGAACTCAGAGGCAAGTCGTCGCATCCGTCAGGATGTGAGCATGAAACACGCGCAAACGCACCCGGACCGGATCGCCGAGATCCTGACCGGCCTCGACCGACTACGAGCAGCCGATCTGAAGACCACCGTCGTCCCGCTCGGCGACCGGGAGGTCATCGGCTACAGCTGCCACATCCACGGGGCGGCCGTGCATCGCTACGAGCACGCCGCTACCGCGGACCCGGACGTCCTCGCGGCATTCGAGAACCGGCTCGGCGTCGGCCTTCCGGCCGACTACCGCGAGTGGATCACCCGGGTGGGCGACGGCGGAGCCGGACCGATGCTCGGACTTCTCCCGCTGGCGCAGGAGGCCGAGGACGCCGCGATCGACTACGCCGCGGACTTCCCCTTCACCGCCGAGCGACCCTGCCCGCCCGCCGCCGAGGACTCCGAGTTCCAGTGGACGGAGAACATCGGCCGGATCCACCGAGGCGCGACATTCCTCGCGAACGAGGGATGCGGCACGTACGACCTCCTGATCCTGCGCGGCCCGGCCGCGGGGCAGGTGTGGTGGCACAGCTACGAGCACGCCGCCGCGCTGCCGGTGCTCCACCCGGACACCCGCGAGCCGCTGACGTTCCTCGACTGGTACGAACTCTGGCTCGCCCGCGCCCTCGACCCGGACCTTGACCAGGTGGAGAGCTTTGCCGAGTTCGCCGATCACGGCACGAACCACGCCTGAGGTGTCACGTTCCCCCTTGCATCCCCCCTTGCATCGCGGTTGCGACGACGATCGCCGGGTGTCCTTCGTGCTGGTCCATGGGCGCTCGTCGTGGATCTGGCCGAGGGCGGTCGGACTTGGTGCATCATGACTGTGGAGGGGAGCTGACGTGACGGGTAAGGCGGTGGGGGGTTCCCGGGCGTCTTTCGTCGGAACGTCCTGACGTCCATCCCTGGGCTCAGTGCCGCGATTGCAGAAGCCTTCACGGCGGTGGATCGGGCGGCCTACCTGGAGCGGTTCCGCGCGCCGGGGAAACGGGAATGGATCGACGCCTCGAAGCCTCTGTCGGCCGATGCCGCGGCCGCAATCTACAGCGACCGGGCACCGGCCACGCTCGCAGTCGGGAGGTGCGCCGGCATCCTGCGTAGGTGAGCATGATGAGCGTCGCTTGGATGTCGAAGCTCAACGGCGCTTCGTCTGAATCGCCAATTTGCACTTGAGGTCGTGGTTTTGCCCGCCTTCTTACGACCTGTCCCAGTCCCGCTCACCGATCGTCAAACAGGACACCCATGTTGGGCACCTTCGGGCCATCAGCAACTGTCAGCGGGCTGAACCACCAATGACATACAGATGATCTTGTGGGCCGTGCCGTTGAACTTTGTCGAGCTCATTCGAGAAAGCGGCCTGGGCTGGTGGGTCACCCGTACCCGCGACATCGCGTGAAGCTGGTCCGCGCTCACTGGTCCGATCGGTGGATGCGTCGGATGACCCCGTCGAACCCGACGCTGAGGTAGCCCGTCGTGCCCTGCTCGTCGTTCGTCAGGTTCATCTCGACGATCGGCCCGCTCGCTCCGATGATCACGTGCGCCGAGGTCGGGTTCTCGACCCGGAGGGTGCGGTCTGCTCCGGAGAACAGCCCGATCACGCGTGGCAGGTTTTGCCGGAGCGGAGTGAGATCGTCGGGGACCGCGTCACTGCTACGCGAGGACGTGCCCTGGTCGGTGAGTTCTCCTGTACCGGAGATGAGTTGGTAGCGGTAGCTCTGGTCCTGGCCGGGCTTACCCTCGATGGGTCGCTCTATTTCGGCGCGGTCAGGGTAGATGGTGATGCGGTCGACGACGAGGTCGCCGAACTCACGCTGGATGTCGTCGAGCATCTGCCCGAACCCTGCCAACGTGAACAGCGCCGAGCTGTCCGAGGTCTCCGGCGCCGCCCAGTTCGTTCCCGAGTCGGGCGCCTTGCCCACCAGCGTCACGAACAGCAGCCCCCCTGCGAGCGCTGCCCCGGCCAGGACCACGGCGCGGCGCCGTGGCGTGGATCCCGGAAAGGTCGACGCAGTGGAAGCCGACACAGTGGAAGTCGACGGCGCGGGCTGCGGGTCCGGGGGTGGCGGCGTGAACCGTGTTCTCCCGACGACCTCGTCGGTGAGCTGCAGGTCACCGACGAGCCGGTCGAGTTCGTCGAGGGTCGCTGCGGTGGCGGCGGATTCGACGCGCGACCGGTGTTCGTCGGGGCTCAGCTGCCCGGTCTCGTAGGAGGCGTCGAGGAGGGCGAGGGCGTCGGCCCGGTCGATGTCCCGAGCACGTACCGGCACGGTCGTCGCCCGTCGGCGGCGGTTGGTCGCCATGGTCACCCCTGCCGTGCGGTCTGGACTTCCACGATCTCGCCGCCGAGTGTCGCTGTCACGTTCCCTCTGGACTCGTCGTTGTCCACGACGTACACGGTGACGAGCGACTGGCCGTCGTTGGCGCGGATCGCGACACGATCGATGCGTCCGCTGGGCAGATGCACCTGTTGGAGCGCGCCGGTGATCAGGCCACCGATGCGGTCGGCATCGAGCTGAGCGAGGTCGACCGTCTCCCGATCCCGATCCCGGAGACCGGGCAGGTTGGTCCACTGCTCGAACCCGCCGGTGAACCGCCACCGCAGGTACCGGTGCGGCTGCTGGGGAACCATCCGCACGACGATGGCGTCGTCCCGGTACAGATCGACATCGTCGGCGATCGTGTCGCGGAACTGCAGTTCGAACAATCGCACGAACTCGCGGATGCCGTCGGCGGTGTGCAGGTTGATCGGCTCGACCGCGATCGGGTCCGGTTCACCGGCCGCCGCAGGCTGGGCAGCAGTCGATCCTGAACCACCGGTCGACTGGTCACCACCGGCAACACTGCTGGACAGCAGGTAGCCGATGACGCCGCAGACCACCACCGCCGAAACGAGCATCGCGGCCAGGACGAGGCCACGGCGGTGCGACTGTCCGGCCTCGTCGGCGGGCGACTCCGGCGACTCGCGAAGATGGTCTGGGACCTGCAGATCCTCGGTGAGTGCCCACAGATCGCCGAGCGTCTCCGCGTGCATCGCGGCCGCGGTGCGCGCCTCGTAGTCGTCGACACCGAGCTGACCGTCCCCGTACGCAGCGTCGAGCAGGCTGCAGGTCTCCGCGCGGTCGATGTCCCGCGCCCGGGTCTTGGGTGATCTTGAATCGGGCACGCCCCGATCCTAGGAAACGTGCTGTGACACCGACGACACCGAGGCGATCAGGGGTGCCCGGACCACGGACTACCGTTGGTCGCGATCGTCAAACAGGACAGTCGGTAGCAGGGCCTTCGTCCGTACGCTTCCACCCAGCGATACGCGCCCGGCACAGCGCCTCCAGCGCCTCGTGCTCGGCGCGCCAGCGGGCATGATCTTGCTCTGATCCTGGCCACGTCTGTGAGCGCCGATCTACCTCTGCAGGCAGTGTGTCGATGGTGCCGCCATGCCAACACCCGACCGATAAGTTGTGGCCGGCGGCGGTGCGAGTGAGAGTCGCGGCGACGGACTGGGAGCCGATGGGGTAGACGACGAGGATGTCCTGGCGCTCGGTGACAGTTGCTCGGCCGTACACCTCGGCGTGGCCGGATACCCTCGCATCGCCGGACACGTCCGCGTTGCCGTACACGCTGGCGTTGCCTTCGACCTCCGCGTCGCCGAATATCCTCGCCTCGCCGTGCACCGTCGCGTCTCCGGACACGTCCGCGTTGCCGAACACGGTGGCATCGCCGTACACCTCGGCATCGCCGTATACCCGCGCGTCGCCGTGCACCCGCGCGTCTCCGGACACCTCCGCGTTGCCGGACACCCTCGCGTTGCCTGAGGCCTCCGCGTTGCCTGAGATCTCCGCGTTGTCGGATACCCATGCGTCGCCAAACACCCTCGCGTCGCCTGACACCCACGCGTACCCGGAGACATTGCGCTCGCATTCAACCCACCCTCCGACGTCGCCCTTGCGGACGCCGTACCGTGGCATGTCGCGTGTGGCACGGATGCGATGCAGGTTGCGGCCGAAGTAGTTTCGCGTTTCGTCGGTCAGCTCGAAGTGCTTGCCGGTCATGTCGTCCTTCGCTTCTGGTCTCCGTCCCCACGCACAGCTCAGCCGGGGCACAAGACGGCTCGCCGGCATGAGGAGGCTGGCGGTGAACATTCTCCCCTGGGCTTCCATTCCGCAGCTCTCGATCCGGTGTCGCGTTCGGCGATCGATAAACAGGACACGTGGCGGGGCGGGGAGCCCGCGTACAGGAATTTCCCGCTGGCCGGATCCGAGCCCGGGAAGCGAACGGCGCGTTGTAAGCGTGGTGCCACACATAGGGTGTCGAGGTGTCCAACAAGAACGCGAAGGGGCCGCGACAGGTCGAGCTCATCGGTCCCGCCGGCGGGGTGATGACGTATTCGATCGCGGGTGGTCTCATCCTGGCCGGGCCGATTGCCGGGTGGGCCGACGGTTCGCTGGCGACCGGCTTGTGGTGGGGAGTCTTCACCCTCCCGATCGGAATCGGGCTTGCAGTCAGTACTTACGGGTGGCGTTGGGACGAAAAGCGATTCCGGGCCGCTGGGATCGCGGCGACGGCGGAGATCCTCGCCGTCAACCGGATCCGGGGCAGCGACGAGGGCCAGGACATCGCCGAACTGACGGTCCGTATCAGTGGCCCGGGTTTTGACACGTTCGACGCGGGCTGTGAGGTGCCCACAGGTAGCGTGCGACCGCAGGTCGGTGACCGGCGCACGGTGATGGTGGAACCGTCCGACCTCACCTTCGCCATCGGCTATGACCACCTTTTCCAGCACGACTGGCTGTAGTTCCCGGGGACGTTGTGGACGCCGACGCGGTCGAGTCACCCGGATGAGTGCCGCGCGCCTCACAGGCCCAAACTCAACGCGCCGACCAGGATCATCGCTGCGCCCGCGAACCGTCCACTCACGTCACCGAACGGGATCATCTTCTCCAGCAGGACGAAGATGGCGATCGCCGCGATCCACAGAAGGTTCATCACGCCGCCGACGAACAGCAATCCCATCAGGATCCAGCAGCAGCCCACGCAGTAGGCGCCGAGCGTACGGCACTGCTTCATCGACCTGCTCACCCCTCAGCAACTCGAGGTCCTCGGCGACATCGCGGACACCGTCAGCGACCACCTGAGTACAGAACATCCCTGATCCGCCGGATGATCGACCCTGTGACGCACGGCCCGTGGGAACGGCCGTCTACGGCCGGATTTCGCGGTCATCTGTCGTGAAAGACGTTGATGTCGCGGGACGATCGGAGAAGTTCGTCCGGAACCTACCCCCGGCGGGTTTCTCGTTCGATCGGAGACCTAGCCTCAATCTTTCTCGAGCCCCGCGTGCTGGCCTGAGCGGTTTCGGATCGGTGTCGGCAGTGCCGCGAGGCGCCTGAGTCCGGCGGTCAGTAGGTCGACCTGCGGTGCGTGCGTGGACAATCGTAGATGGATGCGGAGGGCGTGCAGGGTGATGCGCCCGGCAATCGAAAAAGTCTGCAGCCGTGGCTGTTCGGGTTCCCACCGTCGGTCAGGGTGGCCCTCGAATGCGAACAGTTGCGTCCACGCTGTCAACTCGCAGACCGGCTCCACGATCGCCCGCCAGATCCGGTTCTGATCGGATCCGTGTAGCGGAAGGTTCTGTGGTCCAAATTCTTTCGCGGTCCGGATGCGGTCCTCGCAGTGGGCCCGATGCTGGCGCCGCAGTTCCAGATCCGGCAAATGGCAGCAGATGGTGGTGACGAACGCGGTCAGCCGCAGCCCGTCGTGGCCGGTGACCCGCAACTCTGCGCCGGGGTGGTCGAGTCGGCCCGCATCCGCTTGGCGGCAGCATGAACCAAGAGTGTTGCGCCTGCCTCGCCTGGTGTTCGATGGTTGGATCGCCAGCAGGACACTGACGCGTCATTGGAGTGTGAATGAGCTACGACTTCGGTATCTGGAAACGCGCTGCGACGACGAAGACCGCTATGGTCCTCGAAGCCTGGCATGCAATTACCCAGGAACATGGACATCCGGCGATGGGGGACTTCGACGCAGAGGCGGTCCTTGCGGAGATCGCTGCCCCCTTTCCGGGTGAGGCGACGGATCCTGACAACGCACTGATCGCGAGTTCGGGTCGAGATGGCGAGACCGCATGGATCATCATCCATGCCCCGCATTCGGCGGTTGCGCGCTACACAGGCGTCCTGATGGAGGTGGCACTGAGCCATGGCCTGATGCTCTGGGATCCGCAGCGAGGTGCCGTCTCGGTAGCTCGCACTGTGTGAGCAGGGCATCGTCCGCGACCGTCATTGTCTTCCTTGCCGAGGTGCGCGCGATGGCACAGTATTCCGGGCATGGGATTCTCGCTGATCTTCGTACGCGTCCAGGGAGACGAGCAGCGCGACGCGGATCGCGATGCCGTCGCCGCCTTCCTCGAGACGCGCGGCCTGCGCGCGGCGGGAAGCGCCGGCCGAGGTTCGCTGCTCGTCGATGCGGACGGGCAGGCGCTCTCGTTCGACGGGCATTGGACCGACCTGCACCTCGACCCGCTCGATCAGGAGGAGCCGTTGAGCGGTGGGATCGATCACGCCTCGCTGTCGGACGAGGAGACGACGTTCATCTATGAGCTGTGCGTCGCGGCGGGGTTCCTCATCGCCAATCTGCAGGGCAACCCGACCTATGTCGTCCCCGGCGCCAACCATGCCCCGGAAGATGTGCCCGATCGGGAGGACATCGACTGGGTGAACAGCGCCGCCGAGCTACGGCAGGCGCTCGCCGGCAACTTCGACGACTTCCGCGCATGGCGTGACCGCGTGGTCGCGCAGTACGCGGACGGGCGGGCAGACCGCGAGTAGCGCGCGCCAACCCGGCTGCTTCTCGATCCGGGGAACTGTCGTCACCGGTCGTTAGGCTGTCGCAATGTCGATGAACTTCATGCTGGGCTTCGTACCGAACACCGACCTCTCGGCCTTCGGAGCTGACGCCGAATCGACCACCGACTTCGACGGCGCGAGCCGCAGCACCGCGGCCGGCCCGTCGGCCGCGCAGGTCGGCGCGCACGTGCTGCTCGTGGATCCCGATCTCGATCTCCAGCAGCTTCCGCAGCTCTCCGAGCCGCCCGCGGGAACGGT
This sequence comes from Rhodococcus sp. W8901, assembly GCF_013348805.1. NCBI lineage: Bacteria > Bacillati > Actinomycetota > Actinomycetes > Mycobacteriales > Nocardiaceae > Rhodococcus > Rhodococcus sp. W8901. Next base: position 5,532,335 of record NZ_CP054690.1, on the reverse strand, counting down.
GCTCGTCACCCTCGGTGGCACGAGCGACGTCTACGTGGTCCAGTCGTTCGGCGACGACCCCCGCCTCCGAGTGCTCGCCGAGCGTGAGGTCGCCGAAGACCTCGGCGCCCCGATCGACGCCGAGGCGGTGTTCGAGACCGAGGACGACCCGGAGGACGCGCACCTGGAGTTCGTCTGCCGCCTCGCCGGAATCACGGTCGAGGAGCTGTGGAATCTCGAGTGGGCGCTGCTCGCGTCGGGCCGGGGCGGGTTCTTCGGCCGTCTCTTCGGTCGCTGAGGCTCAGTTCGGATCGCGCTGAGACGCGGCCGGCGTCTGCCCGACTTCGTCGGCTCAGGCATGCTCGACGGCCATGGCGCTCTGGAACTCTCCGTTCAGCTCGAAGGCGGGGAGCATCAGCGCCGTCAGCGCGTCGCCCCAAAGAAGTGGCGATCGCAGATGTGGCCAGGAACAGCGGCGGATCATGCCCGCCGGCGCGCCGAGTATGAGCGCTGGAGGCACTGTGCCGCGCGGCCACGCTTACTCTCGGTCTCCACCAGGTGGCTCGGACAAGTAGAACCGAACCTGCAGCTGTTGTTGAGATGAAGCGAAACTAGCAAGATGACCCACCTTGATTGACAAGCTCGACGTGTTGATCGACTGGCCCTAACCTGCGCGGATGACTGAAATCGGCCACCTGTTGGTCTGAGTTCTGGCTAGATTTGCTGCCGACTCCTGTGCAAGTCGAAACTTCCCGACCCGAGCAATTGCGCTCCGGCAGCGCTCGCAGTCACGCGCGACCAACACCTCACCTATCCGCTGTTCAGCCGATAGACTCTCCCGTATGGCTGGGGCGATCGACTCCGCAAAACGGCGCACGGCACAGGCCCTGCTGGCGCTGCCTTCCGGCGCCATCCGGCGCCTGGCGGGGCAGCCCGTGGAGGTCGAGGGCAACATCCTCGACGCCGAGATGCAGCTGATTCTCAGGCTGCAAAGGGTCGAGGGCAAGCCATTCGACGAACAGCCGATCCCGGAGGGGCGTCGCGCACTCGTCCGCAGCGCCAGAACCGTCGGTGGGGACCTGCCGATCGGCGCGGCCACCGATCTCGACATCGACGGGCCAGTTGGTCCGCTCCGGTTGCGGTTCTACACCCCGCGCGGTCTGGCCACGGCATCCCCTGCCCTGTTTTTCGTCCACGGCGGCGGCTTCGTGTACGGCGACCTCGACAGCCATGACGCGATGTGCCGCTTCCTCGCGGAGCGGGCGGGCATCCGCGTCGTGGCGGTCGACTACCGGCTCGCCCCCGAGTTTCCCTTCCCCGCCGCTGGCGCCGACGTCGAGACCGCGTACTCGTTCGTGACCGCCAACGCGACCGGCCTCGGCATCGACCCAACCCGAATTGCCGTCGGTGGCGACAGCTCGGGTGGAAATCTCGCCACGGTGCTCGCTCAGCGCGCCGTTCAGGGGGAAGTTGCGGTACCGCCCGTATTCCAGCTGCTGATCTACCCGGTGGTGGATTTCGCCGTCAGACGCCCCAGCCGATCGACCTATGCGAGCGGGTTCTTCCTGTCCAAACGTTTCGTGGCCACCAGCGAGGACAGCTATGTCACCGCCGGGACTAGCCGGACAGACCCGCTACTGTCCCCGATCTACGGTGACCTCACCGGACTGCCGCCCGCCTACGTGGTGACCGCCGGGTTCGATCCTTTGCGCGACGAGGGCAATGAGTACGCCGAAAAACTGCGCGACGCAGGTGTCGCGGTAGAGCATGTCATCGAACGCAGACTCATCCACTCCTTCGCGAACATGGTCGGCGTTGGACGATCGGGCCCTGAAGCAATGGGCCGGGCCGCGTCCGCGCTGCGGCAGGCACTGTTCAGCCCTGCGATCAGTTCCCCGGCATCCCGCCGGCTGGGGTCGGACAGCTCCGTTCACCACGAAAGTTGATCCCGGCGACCGGGATGAGCCCTTCGACAGGCCTGGTATTCGTCGATCAGCTGCGGCGTTCGCGGTCTTCCAAGAGCCCGCGCAGGTACTCGGCGGTGTCCGGGCGCGCGGCGTCGACGGCCAGGACGATCCGTTCGCGGCGATCGTCGGGCAGCGCGGCGAGCGCACCGATGAACTTCGGGAGTTCGTTCCTCCGACGCATGAGCAGCGCGTTGAGGAAGTCGGGCACCTCCCGCCAGCGCACGTCGTGGCCGAGCTCCATGATCGCGAACACGCGGTCGAAGTTGCTCGGGAAGTCCTTCTCGTTCGTCCAGGCGCGATCGACCCGACCGCTCTCGCGGAACGCCTCGGCGGCGGATCTCCAGTCTTCGGGCCAGTCGTCCGGGATCGGGTCGAGCACCGGCTTCCTGTTCGTGCCGCCGAGTGCCTCGTGGATCGGTTCCCACTGCTCGTCGTCACGGACCCAGCGGCCGAGCGTTCGGCGCACGAGCGCGCGTTGCGCATCGCCCCAGGTGTCGGTCGCCGTGAGAAACGCGCGGGTCGCGTCCTCGCTACCCGTGACGAACATCGAGCCGGTGCGGATGCTGTCGTGATCCCCGCGCGACTCCAGCCAGTTCGGCAGCACCCGGGCGGTGGCGGCTCCGCCCGTTGCCGGATCGGCTTGCGAGAGAACACCGTAGGCGGCCTCGTAGATGCCGTAGTCGTCGAGCGGGTGCAACGACCACAGGATCGCCTCGACGGTTTCCGCCTCGACGGCCTGCCCGTCGAGAGCATCGAGCATTGCGAGGTACCGATCGATGCCTGCCTGCTGGACGGCGTCCTCCTCATCGCTGAGCGGCTCCGCCTCGTCCTGATGGATGCTGCCGCCCCGGCGGATCAGCTCGTCCCGCCACGCCTGGTCGCGACCCTCGTCACTCATCTCCGGTCCCGTCGTTGAGCAGCAACATGATCGCATCTCGGTCATACGGCAGGCCGACGCGCATGAGCGCCAGACCCGCGTTGCCGATGTTCGTTCCCCACAACTTCTCGTTCGCCACCAAAGCCGCGAGGAACTGTCGCTGAGGCGCGCCGATGTTCTCGGGTACCGGTGGGTACTCGCCCGGAACGAACTCGACCTCGGGGAACGCGGCACGAAGCAACGGCCCCCAGTCGTTGTCGGCCGTGTACGGGGTCGAAAGCTGCGCCATCGCAACGGCCGCCGGCAGGATCGCGGCGAAGGACGTTTCCCGTAGCAGGAGCGAGTTCAGCAGCGTGAACCGGACGTGCATGGGAAAGCTGCTCGGTTTCTGTTCGAACCACTGGTCGACCTCTTCCGGCTGAGTCAACGCACGAACGAGTTCTTCCGCCGCCTGCCCGGAAGACGGCAGATGCATTGCGGCACACGCGCGGATCGCCGGGTCGGCGTCGGCGAGCCAGCCGCTGACGTCGGCTCCGACGGTGCCGAGAGCGAGAACAGCCGCGGCCCGGTCGTCACGCTCCGTGGCGCTGTCGGCGAAGGAACACAGCGCTGCGGCGACTCGGTGCTGATACAGCGCGGTGGAGTTGCCGTTCCACCGCGCCAGCGCGCTCACCGCCCCAGCCTTGTGGGTGACGGCATCCGATCCCATGAGCTGAAGCAGACCCTCCAGAACCGGGTTCGTCTGCTGCCGGAGCGCCGGGATGGCGAGGGTCATGAGCACGCCTGCCACAGGCGACTCCCACGCCTCCTCCGATTCTTCTTCATCGTCGGACGCCAGCGTCTCGAAGAACTCGCGTGCCTCCTCGTCCGAAGGCGGCACGACCTCGCCTTCGTCCTCGAGCAGCTCCCCGGCCTGGGTCAGACTGTCGCCCGCCGCATCGAGGAAATCCGCCAGCGCAGGCAGGCGCGCTGAGGCGGTCTTCCGGTCCGCATCGCCGCTCCAGAACGAGACGGCTTGTGCAACAGCGGCAACCGCGGGTGCCGTTGCCGGGTAGATGGTGCCCTGATGCAGCACCGCACTGTACAGATGCTCCATCGCCGTCGAGAACGCTGTCTCGTCGGCACCCGCCAACGCCTCCAGATGTGCGGGCGTGTCCATCGCCACGCCATAGGCATGGAAGAGCCGAGCCCAGGCGCACGTCTCGCTCACGCGACGCACTCCTTGTCATCACGCCATGTCTGATCGCGACCCTCGTCACTCATCTCCGGTCCCTGTCCGATCCCGATCGATGTACTGCCGGGCCAGCGCGAGTGCTCTGTCGTCGAGCGCGCGACCCGGCACGAAGAACGCCGCCTTCCCCGCCGTGTTCCGAAACACGATGCCGTCCTTGATGCGCACCGCGTCGGAGAGTGAATTCCACGGCGCGCGAGATGAGCCGAACCCGCCGTCCAACCCCAGCCCGTCCGCATCGATCCGCACGGTGAGTCGCGATCCGACACCCATGCCGTCGTCGACCGCCTTCGCGGCAACGCGACGAAGGATGACCACGAAGACGACAAGCAGAAGGATGAGGGCGGCGATTACCCCGAACGCGAACACCCCGATGGGGCGACCCGACACCGCCGCCACAATGCCGACGAGCAGCGCGATCGGGAGCGCGATCGCGCCTGTGATCCGCAGGCGACGCGACACCGCCCCATCGACGAAGGCTCGCCGGACAGCCGTCTTGTCCGCCCCATCGATCGTGATGCTGTTCTCGAACACAGCCCGTGGCTCGCTTCCATGCATCGCCGGCTCGATGAGCGCCGCACGAATCCACTCGAACGCCTGCCGCGTCTCCGGCGGCGCGAGGAAGTCATCCAACGGCGCCCCACTTGCCTGGAAGTCCGCCTGCTCGAGCAGTGCGATGCCGAGTGCGGCGATCCGCCCCGGCGATCGATCCTCCAGATAGGCGGCCCACGTCTCCAGCGCGGTGATCGCGCGCAGGAGATCCGGATCCATGTCGCCATCCGACAGATCGCCCTCGTCGATCTCCTCGATCCAGGCCCGGATCTGCTCGGCAGACGCCGTACCCGCTCCGTCGGCCGCCGCGCTGACGGCGCGTGCCCCGGCCTCCGTCAGCTCTGCTGCCGCTGCCGCCGCCACTCCATCCGCTGTGAGGAGTTCCCGCGTGACCGCGAGCCCGAACTCGGCCTGCGCCTCGGCCGTAGCGTGGGTTGCACACTCACGAACGGAGTTCTCGACTTCCGCATAGCAAGTCATCATTCGCCGTCCTCGTCCTAGTCCTCGTCCTCGTCGTCTTCCCGCCATGCAGCTTCGAGCCCATCGAGCACGGAAGGCGGCATCCCCTCGTTCCATCCGTGGGACTCCACGTAGCCGCGGATGTCGACGTCGTCTCCGGTGACGGACTCGAACATCACCGGAGGGATCAGCCATCCCGGATCATCTTGTGCGCCCAGCGCTTCCGCCGTCCAGTCCTGGCCGGGGTGCTTCGGATTCCCGGTCGGAGTCGAGAGATCGTTCGCCGGGTCGAACGACGGACCGGCCACCGCCACCGTGCCGGAGACGATACGGTCCTGCAGCACATGCACATTCGCCCATCCCGCGCGATTGACCGACGGCACATCGGCCTCGCTGCGGAACCTCTGGTAGTAACCGGGCTGGGAGTACCAGTACAAGGCCGCTGCGGTGGCACGATCGAGCTTCGGATGCGCGGCCATCCATGCGATCAGCTCGGACTTGCCGTCGTAGTTCGTTGCGAGTGCGGTCACCAACCACTCGGTCGCGGACGCACTCTCCAGGAACTCGCGCATCAGACGCAGCTCCAGTTCGTCGAAGTCAACGCCCATAGTTCACCTTCCCCAGCGGTACCGATTTCGGATTCAAACTGACCCACGCGACCGCGAGTTCGCTCAGGCGATACACCTGTGCGTCGTCCCCGTCGCCGGATTTCAAGGCCCGCGAGAGGCTTTGGGCCTCCTGCAGTTCGCCGGCCGGGAGCGGGGTGCCGCTCGCATAGTGCTCGGGCAGCGCGGCGAGCATGTTCCTGAAGTCGCGTCCCCAGTTCGGGCTTCCGTCGTCGAGGATCTCCCTCGCGATCCGTCCGGTGAGGCGGACCACCTCGCCCTGCACGGTCGCCGCAGGGCCGTTCGACGGCACCAGCAACTCCCAGAGCGCCTGATGCTGGTCCTGCCACGCGCCCGCGGGAACCGCGATCGGCGAGACGCCGTCGTGTCGCCGACGGCCGGCAACGGGCGTGACGCCGAACAACCGGTAGAGCTCCGCGAGGCCGGCATCGGTCTCGTCGAGGAAGTCGGGGTTGAAGTTGTCCCGGTGGAACTCGAACTCCGTGCCGATCCGGGTCACCGCGGCCCGCATCTCGTCGGTCACGGGATCCCCGGCGTCGAGGAGTAGCTTCGCGACGCGGGCCATACCCGGGATGAAGAAGTTCTGCGTGCGTCGGAGGCCGGAGAGCATCGGTGTCTCGCCCCTGCCGTTCAGGATTCGAGCATCGGCGCCGTGTTCGAGCAGCACCCTCGTCGCGTCGGGGCGTTGGCCTCCCGTGGCTGCGTGCAGGGGCGACTCGCCGTACCGGTTCGGTCGTTGAATGTCCGCCCCGAGCGACAGCAGGAGCGGGATCTGCTCCGCGCGGCCCCTCGATGCTCTCGTCCAGAGTGGGGTGTCCTCATAGAGGTCCGCGGTATCGACATCGAGTCCCTGCTCGACCAGCCAGACGATCAGCTCGTCCGGACACTCGACGAATCCGAGGGCGGTCTGCTTTCCGGATCCGCCGCGGGCATCGACCAACGTCCTGTCGAACACCGCCTTCAGATCGTCGAGCGATGCGGTCTCCAGCATCGCGTCGAACTCCTTCGGCAGGGTCTTACGCTTCGCCATGATGGCCTCCTTGCATCGGGTCCAGCTGCCGGACGGCCTGAGCGACCACGTCTTCCGCGTTCGCGACTCTCAGGTCTCTGAGGACCGATGCGACGATCGCACGTTCGAAGTCCTCGTCGATCGGCGCCATGCCCGGAAGTGCCGCACGGAACAGCATGGGCGCGCAAAGTTGGATCTCGCCGCGCACGATCGCTCTCTCCGGCACCTTGACGGTCGCCGCGCGCTGGCGGTGGATGAACTGTTCCGAGAAGGCATCTGCGGTGATCGGATCCCGAAAGCAGGAATCGAGGATCAGCGGAAGCAGCCCCTTGGCGAGCGGGTCGTTGTACATCTCGCGCTGTGCCCGCGCGATGACGAGCAGATCCGCCGCGAGTGAGCCGGTGTCTTCGGTCGGATCGGTCGTGGCGGCCCTCGGACGACCGGTCGTCCCCCCATTGAGCTTCATTGCCGGACCAGTGTAAGGGAACTGGTTGGGTCCTGACCGTCGGGCCTTCGATCCGTCCGGGCGCCAGATCAACTGGGCGGCGCGACTTCCCGTCCCGGATGGATGGCACGATCGGATCATGGGTCAATTGACGAGCCGGTTCGCGGGCCACCTCGATTTCGGTGACGACGCGTTGGTCGGCGCCGTGCTTCCTGCCGGCATAGACGGATTCGGTGCGGGTGCATGGTATTGGATTCAGGGTGATGAGACGCTGAACCAGAGCGAACTCGACAAGGCAGAAGCGGCTCTCAGCGATGTGCAGACTTTGGTCGCTGCGGCCTTCGTCGCTTTCGCCGCTGAGCTGACCGATCCCCGGTCGACGAGTTCATTGTTTCGCGATTTTCATCTCGAGGAGATTCCCGAAGAGATGGTGTGCGACCTGTTCGACGTGGACACCGGTGAGGTTGTCACTGACGGCGTCTTCCTCGACCATCTGGTCCTCGTCGGCATCGCGATCAGCCCGGCGGCGACGGAACGTGTCCTCGCACTCGACTTCGCAATCGGCGCTGACAAGCCCACCGACCAACTGCTTGTCGCCGTTTGGGATCGGAACGACACCGTTACCGTTCACCACGAAAGTTGACCCCGGGCAACGGGACCCGTCCCACTGGCTTCGCGATGTCTGCCTCGATCCGGCATGTCCCGGCGCGGGCACAGATCCTTGCGGACCCGCGCCGGGACGTGCCGCGATGCGAATCGCACCGCCTGCCGCGCTCAGCTGCTCGCGATCGACCCGATCAGCGACACGAGGTCGGTGAGGTCAATGCCGAATACGCTGGAGCCGGTGCCCATTTCCCCATTGATGTCCGTCGTGGCGCAGGACAAACCATCTTCGGACTTGACTTCACCGGAGGCGCAGTACACGGACCCGACCCCCTGCGTAGCCGCCGAGGCGGCGCCGGCCGCGGGCACCATCAAGATTCCCGCGGTGACGAACATCAGACTCGCAGCAAAACGGCGATTCATTGGCATGCTCCCGTGTAGTCGCGTTCGATACCGACGGTCGGCATCGACTCCCGATTCGCGGACGCTATCGCAGCACCGTGCAGCCCACAGAAGAATGCAAAGATTGGTTCTTTCCAACGCCTTCAGCGGTTCTTCCGAGTTGAGCGGGTTCCGGGCCCCGGCAAATTCGTGAGTGAGACGTGCCTGCCGTTCATTCGCTCGAGCGCCGTGAGGAACTCAACGCACGGCGGTCGTGATCACCTGACTCGCCCGCTGCAGCGCCGCGACGTACTCCCTTTCGATCGTCTCGACGATCGCGCTCACCGGTTCGATCGCGCGGATGGGCTGGAGCCCTTGGCCGGCGGCCCAGACGTCCTTCCAGCGCTTCATCGATTCCGCGCCCGCGGTGTAGTTCTTTTCTCCGGACGGGCGTGTCAGGTTGTCGGGGTCGAGTCCGCAGGCGACGAGGCTGGGCTTGAGCCAGGACGCCGGGGTGCCGGTGATCGCGGAACTGACCACGAGGTCGTCGGGCCCGGCGTCGACGACCATCTGCTTGTACCCGTCCACGGCCATGCTCTCCGCGGCCGCCAGGAACCGGGTGCCCATGTAGACCAGGTCGGCGCCGGCGGTGATCGCACCCGCGACACCGTGCCCGTCGCTGATGCCGCCGCCGATGATGATCATCCCGTCGAAGAACTCGCGCACGGCCGACGTGAACGCGAAGGGCGACAGGTGGCCCGTGTGTCCGCCTGCGCCGGCCGACACGCAGGCCATGCCGTCCACGCCCGCGTCGGCGGCCTTGTGCGCGAGGCGCAGGTTCACGACGTCGGCGATCACCGTGCCGCCGTAGCCCTTGACGATGTCCATCACGGGCTTCGGGGACCCGAGTGCGGTGATGACGATCTGCGGCTTGTACTCGGCGATGAGGCGCAGATCGTCCGCGAGGCGGGCATTGCTGCTGTGCGTGATCACGTTTGCCGCCCACGGGGCGACCGGGGCTGTGGTGGCCTCCGCCGCGCGGAGCTGATCGGTGATCGATCCCATCCAGGTGTCGAGATCCGCCGCGGTACGGCAGTTCTGGGTCGGGAAGGAGCCGACGATGCCGGCGGTGCAGGCGGCGGTGACGAGTTCCGGGCCGGACACCAGGAACATCGGTGCCGCGACGACGGGCAGGCGCAGGGTGGTCAGGAACGAGTCGGTCATGGTGTCCTCTGTCGGAGTATGTCGGTGAAAGTGTGTTGTGCGTTCACGATGCGTCTCGGACGAGCGCGTCGAGCAACTCGGTGGCCGCCGCCCGATCGACCTTGCCCAGTGCGGTCAACGGGAGACGGTCGACGCGGTGCGCGGCCTTGGGGCGTTTGTAGTCGGGCAGACGGTTGCGACTCTCCGCCAGCACGACACCGCCGTCGATGCTCTCCGCGGCCCCCGAGGTGTACGCGGCGACGATGCGTTGCCCCCACACCTCGTCCGGCAGCCCGACGACGACGACGTCGTCGACGCCGGGGATCGCGGAGATCGCCTCCTCCACCTCGCGGGGATAGACGTTGTATCCGCCGGTGATGATCATGTCCTTGCTGCGGCCGGTCAGGTGGATGTAGCCGTCCGGGTCGCGGTAGCCGAGGTCGCCCGAGTGCAGGTGGCCGTCGACGTGGCTCTTGCCCAAATCCGTTCGCGTGCCGGCATTGTGATAGCCGGGGCTCACGGCGGGGCCGGCGACGACGAGCTCGCCGACCTCGCCATCGGGGACGGTGTCGTCGAGGGCGCGGAACGCGATGTCCACCCCCGGGCAGGTCCGCCCCACCGAGCCGAGCAGGTCGGCGTTCTCGAGCACGCCACGGCGGTGGTCCGCTGCGGTCAGCACCGTCAGGGGTGGGATCGCCTCGACCATTCCGTAGTACTGCACGAGATTGGGCGTGATGCGGTGGTACGCCTGCCGGACGTGCTCGACCGGCATCGGTGCGCCCGCATACGCGAGCATGCGCATGCGTCGTCGCATCACCGACAGCCGATCGTCGTCGAAGTCCAGCAGTCGGGCGATGACTGTGGGCACCAGCGCGGTGTGCGTCGCGGAGTGGGCCTCGACGGCGTCGATCAGACCTGCCGGGCCGACGTGATCGAGCAGCACCTGCCGCCCGCCGGCCTCGAGGAACGGCAGCACGAACAAGCCGCTGGTGTGAATGACGGGGCCCGCGTGCAGGAACACCGCCGGCTCGGCTCCGTCGAGGGTGCCGGCGAGCACGTGGTCGCGCATCGCGTCCAGCGAGGCCAGCCGGTTCGCGTGGGTCCGCTGGGCGCCCTTGGGGATCCCGGTGGTCCCGGACGAATAGTGCAGCGCGCACAGCGAACTCGGTTCGGGTGTGGGTAACGGGGTGCGGCCCGCGACACCGGTCGCCAACTCGTCGACCGAAGGCCCGGTCGACGACGTCCCGCCGACGGAGATCACGGTCGGCGTGGTCGTCCGGGCGGCGAACTCGGCCGCGCCGTCTATCCGCGGGTCGACGATCAGTGCGTCCGGTGCGCAGTCGTGGACGACGCGTTCCCAATCCGTCCGGCCCACACGTGGATTGAGCGAGACCCGGACGAACCCGCCGATCGCCAGCGCGAGATCGACCTCGACCGCGGCGGCGGAGTTGCCGAGTAGGACCACGACCCGGCTCCCCGCCGCGATGCCGAGACCGTGCAGGCCCCCGGCCAGCGCGTGTGCCCGGTCCGACAGTTCGGTGAACGTTCGAGACTCGCAGTTGTCCTGGATCGCGATCGCGGGCCCGTACCGATCGGCCGCGGTTCGAACCACCTCGGCTATGGACATGGGACTCCCTCCATTCGCTACAGTTATTGAAGTAGACAACGACCGGGCGGGTTTTCGCAAGGGCCGCCCAGCCCGCAGAGGAGGAGTCCCGCATGACCCGACGCCTGTCCCCATCCGACCGACGCGCACCGTGGGTGATCGATGCAGTCCGGACCCCGTTCGGCGCGGTCAGGGGGGCGCTCTCGCACGTCCGGGCCGACGACCTGGCCGCGCTTCCGATCGCGGACCTGGTCCGCAGGCACCCCACGCTCGATCCCGGCCGCATCGACGACGTCGTCTGGGGAAATGCCAACGGCGCGGGCGAGGACAATCGGAACGTGGCCCGGATGGCGTTGCTGCTCGCGGGGCTTCCCCACACGATTCCCGGGGTGTCGGTCAACCGACTGTGTGGTTCCGGCGCCGAGGCGGTGTTGTCCGCGGTCAGGCGTGTCGAAGTGGGCGACGCCGAGATCGCGATCGCCGGCGGCTCGGAGAGCATGAGCCGCGCTCCGTACGTGCTTCCGCCGGTGGACACCGCGTTTCCTCGGTCGATGGAGCTGATCCCCACCACCGTCGGGTGGCGCATGCCGAACCCCCGATTCCCCGCGGCCTGGGTCGAGACGCTCGGCAGATCGGCGGAGCTGGTGGCGCAGCAGGTGGGCGTCGGCCGGCTCGAGCAGGACGAATGGGCGCTGCGGTCCCATGAGCTGGCGGGCCGGGCGTGGGCGGACGGTGTGCACGACGGCTTCGTCGCGCCGCACCCGAACCTCGACCGCGACGAATCGATCCGCGAGACCGACCTCGCGACCCTGTCCGCGCTGCGGCCCGCCTTCTCCAGCGGCGGCAGCGTCACCGCCGGGAATTCGTCGCCGATCAGTGACGGAGCGGTCGCGGCCCTGGTGGGCACCGGAGCCGCTGCCGACGACCTCGGTGTCGAACCGCTCGGCCGGGTGCTGGCCTCGGCGGTCGTCGGCACCGAGCCCGACAAGTTCGCGCTGGCGCCCGTGGCCGCCATCGGGAAGGCCCTGGACCGTGCGGGTCTCGGGCTTGCCGACGTTCGAGTGCTCGAGCTCAACGAGGCGTTCGCCGCGATGGTCCTGTCCTGCCTTCGTGAACTGCCCGGCATCCCGGTAGATCGGGTCAACCCGTTCGGCGGCGCCATCGCTCTCGGTCATCCGCTCGGTGCATCGGCGGCCCGAATGGTGGTCGATTGCCTGCGTCATCTGCGCCGGCTCGGCGGGGGAATCGGGGTCGCGGCTGCGTGCATCGGAGTGGGCCAGGGCATCGCTATTGTGTTGGAGGCCTGACAGACGATCCGACAGGATGCGATCGTCGCGGGCAGTGCCTGGAGGTGGGTGACGTGGCCGAATCCGGGGCCGCCGCGCCTCAGAGCCCGGTTGCCCAGACGATCGACCTGCTCGGTGACCGGCTGACTCTCGCCATCCTGCGCGAGGCCTTCGTCGATCATGTGCGGCGCTTCAGCCAGTGGATCGACCGTACCGGCGCTCCACCGGCCATGCTGACGGCCCGACTGAACGCGCTGGTAGAGGCCGGGCTGATGGAGCGCCGGCCGCAACAGGACGGCGGCGACCGCCACGACTACCTCCTGACCGAACTCGGCATGGCGACGTGGGAGATCCTGGCCAGCGTCTGGGCCTGGCAGCGCGAGTGGTCCCCGGAGGGGCTGCTGCAACCCGAGTTGGTGCACATCGACTGCGGCCACCGGGGGCCACCGGCGTTGATGTGCCGGCACTGCGACGGCGCCGTGGGCACGCGGGACGCGCAACTCGAACTGGACCCCGAATCGCTGGTGCTCGTGGCCCGGAGCGGGCGCCGGCGATCGACCCGCAATGCCCCGTCGGTGAGCCGGGCCGACCTGCAGTTCACCGAGGTCATGGAGGCGATCGGTGACCGCTGGAGCGCCCTTGTCACGGGCTTGGCACTGTCGGGGGTTCGCCGATTCGGCGAGTTCCAGTCGATCCTGAAGATCTCGCCGACGACGCTCACCGAGCGACTGGTGCGGTTGTCCGAGGTGCAGATACTCACCCGGAGCGAACACGGCACCGGTCGCGACTACGTGTTGACCCCGCGCGGCCGAGGGCTGTTCCCGATCTTTGCGTTCCTGCTGTCGTGGACACAGGTCGCGCATCCCGACGAGCTCCCACTCGGCCCGAAGCTCCGCCACCGCGACTGTGGCTCCTGGCTGCTCCCGGCACTGCGCTGCCGCGGGTGCGAGGCCAGGCTGGAGCGCACGTCCGTGCGCTTCGAACCCTTTCCGTTCGGCACTCAGCTCCCGCGCTAGACGCAGCGCCCTCTCCATCGAGCGGTTCGACGTGGTCGACCGTTGACAACCCATGCTGTGTGCTGGTTCACTTCAATAACAGTAGTTACTTCGGTCAAGGTGGGGCGGCTGCCCTCGGCGGAGGGGCCCCACCCCGATGACTGACTGATCGCCACAACTCTGTTGACACAGGAACGAGCGCCCATGTTCTTCGAATCCCACCTCGAACTGCTGCAGGCCGCGGCGGAGGCCAACCGCACCCGCGCCGCGTGGACCGGATATGCGCCCATCGCCCCGCCCGACGCCGCGCAGTCCGACGTCCTCGTCGGCGCCTATGACGGTGCCACCCTGAAGCTTTCGTCTCCCACCGACTCGGTGATCACCGCCGACGAGGTATCGCCGTACACCGGGAAGGCGCTCAACGTCACCTACAGCGCGCCGTCCGTGGACGAAGCGCTCGAGGGCGCGGCCGCCACCGCCGCCGCCCTCCGCGACGCAGGTGTCGAGCTGCGGGTCGGCGTGTGCCTCGAGGCTCTGCACCGGATTCACCGCCGCGGCCAGGAGTTTGCGGCCGTCACCTCGCACACCACCGGACAGAGCCTCAACATGGCCTGCAGTGGTAGCGGAACCAACGCACTCGACCGTGGCCTGGAGGCAGTGGCGATGGCCTGGTCGGCCATGACCCGGGTCCCCGAACACGTGACGTGGCAGCAGAGATTCGGCAAGTCGGACGTGACCCTGCAGAAGCGATTCCGCGCCCGGCCGCTCGGCACCGCACTCGTCGTCGCCTGCGCCTCGTTCCCGGCCTGGAACGCCTACCCGGCCATCCTCGCCAACCTCGCGACGGGAAATCCGGTCCTCGTCAAACCGCACCCCCGCTCGGTGCTCGCGACCGCGCTCGCGGTGGGTGTGATGCGCGAGGTGCTGGCCGAGGCGCAGCTGCCGGCCGACGCCGTCCAGCTCGTCGTCGACACCGCGGACGCCCCCGTCGCGGTGAAGCTGGCGACCAGCCCCGAGGTGCGGATCGTCGACTTCACCGGCAGCCCCACGTTCGGGTCGTGGCTGGAACAGAACCTCCCGAACACCCTGGTGTTCACCGAGACCGCGGGCGTCAACACCGTTGTCCTCGATTCCGTTTCCGACCTGTCGGCGGCCATGCGCACGCTCGCCGGCGGTCTCTCGCTCTTCAGCGGCCAGATGTGCACCACACCCCAGAACATCTACATCCCCGACGCGGGGGTGCTCACCGACGACGGCGTGATCGCCCGAGACGACGTCGTCGAGGCCCTCCTGTCCGCGATCGACGACCTCGCCGGCGCGCCCCGCCGCGCCGGGGCGGTCTGCGGGGCGCTGCAGTCCGACGCGACGCTGCACTCGATCACCGCGCTCGCCGACGCGGCCGAGGCCAACGGGACTCTGCTCCGCAGGCCGGTGCCGTACGCCCATCCGGACTACCCCCAGGCCCGGGCGGTGACTCCGCTGGTCATCCGGGTCGACCCGCGCCGGGGCGCAACCCTCCCCGACGGTGAACAGTTCGGCCCGGTCGCATTCCTCGTCGATTGCGCCGACACCGCGTCCGCGGTGGAGCACGCGACCGCGAGCGTCCGCAGCCATGGCGCGATCAGCTCGTACCTCTACTGCACCGACGACGCCGTCGTCGACGAGGTGGCCGACGCGTACGCCGATGCCGGGGCCTCCCTGTCGGCGAATCTGGTGTCCTCGATGCCCATGCAGTTCGCGGCCGCCTACAGCGACTACCACGTCACCGGCCTCAACCCGGCGGGCAACGCGACCCTCACCGACGAGTCCTTCGTCGCCGGGCGATTCCGCATCGTCCAGGATCGCCGCCAGGTCGGGGGCGAGTGACCATGTCCCAGTTCTCATCCGGCGTCTACATCTACGACGCGGTCCGCACGCCGAAGGCTCGGGTCCGGCGTCAGGGCGGCACGTTCGCCGACGTACCCGCGCACGAACTTCTCGCCCAGTTGCTCACCGCCCTGCAGGAACGGGGGCTTCCCGCCGACACCGTCGACGACGTCATCGTCGGCACCAGTACGGCCGTCGGTGAACAGGGCGGCAACGTCGCCCGCACCGCCGTGCTCTGGGCGGGTTGGCCGGACCAGGTCGGCGCCGGGGTGGTCTCCCGGCTGTGCTGCTCGGGACTGGACGCGATCGAGTCCGCCTCGGCCAAGGTGGCGTCCGGCATCGCCGACATCGTCGTCGCCGGCGGCGTCGAGTCGATGTCGCGGGTACCGATGCTCTCGGACCGGCCGGCGTTCGTCTCCGACGAGGAGCTCGGCGACCGCACGGGCTACGTGACCATCGGGGTCTCCGCCGATCTCACGGCAGCCGAATATGGTTTGACCCGAACGGATCTCGACGCCTACGCGGTGACCTCGCACCAGCGTGCCGCCGCGGCCCCGCTGTCCCGGTCGGTGATTCCGGTCCGCTCGGGCGCCACGACGATCCTCGAGTCGGACGAGGGACCCCGACCCGACATCAGTCTCGAGTCCCTCGGCGAACTCGCCACCCTCTTCGGGGAGGATCCGTCGTGGAGCAGGGTGGCGCTGCGCCTGCCCGCCGTCCGGCGTCCCGATGGCGGACTGCACACCGCCGCCACCGCCCCGCAGATGGCGGACGGTGCGGCGATGGCGGTCTTCGGGTCATCAGCCGCGCGCGATCGGATCGGCCGCGAGCCGATCGCGGAGGTGGTGGGCGTCGCCCAGGCCGCCGTGCGCTCGCCGCTGCTGACAGCATCGGTCGCCGCCTCCAGGCGTGCCCTCGCGAACGCGGGCATCACCGCCGGACAGCTCGACGTGATCGAGGCGAACGAGTCCTTCGCCGCGTCCGCCCTGGTGATGACCCGGGAGCTGGGGCTCGATCCGAACAAGGTCAACCCGCTCGGTGGATCGCTCGCCACCGGCCATCCGCTGGGCGCCGGCGGTGGCGCCCTCCTCGTCAACGCCCTGGACCAGCTCTCCCGCGTCGATGGCGAGTACGCCCTGGTGACCATCCCGGCGGCGCTCGGGCTCGGTGCCGCCGTCGTCGTCCGCCGACTCCGCTGACCCTCTGCCCCCAGACCACTGCCCGAAAGGACGCCATGAACGTCATCTCGGAAGGCCACGCCGCCAACCGTTTACGCCCGTGCCATCCCGATAGCCGTGTCGACGACTACCTCGAACACGGCTGGTGGTCGCCGCTGACCGTGCTGGATCTCCTCGACAACCAGATCCGGAGTCGCGGCGACGCCCCGGCGGTGACCGATCCGACGAACCTGCCCGTGCTGTGCGGGATCGAGCCGGACGCACTCACCTGGCAGGAACTCGACGCCCGCGTCGACGACCTGGCTGCCAAGCTGCACGAGTCGGGAATCGGTCCCGGAGATGTCGTGGCGGTGTTGATGCCCAACTCCGTCGCCCTGACCGCGACCTACTTCGCGCTGTGGCGCCTCGGAGCGATCGCGGCCCCGATGCCTGCCTCGTACCGACGGTACGAATTGACCCGGATCGTCGAATCCGCCTCGGCGGTAGCGGTTGTCACCGTCAACAGCCTGGGCGACCGGACGCCGTCCGACGAGGCGCTCAGCCTGATCGGCGAGGTGCCCTCCCTGCACACCGTGTTCACCTTCGGCCCGCCGGCGTCGAATCGCGGGCGGCCGCTGGACGCTGCCCCCGCCACCGACGAATCGGTCGATGCCGTGCGGCGTGCCTACGCGGCCCTGCCCCGATCGGTGAACGACTGCATCACGATCTGCTGGACCAGCGGCACCGAGGCCGCGCCCAAGGGCGTACCCCGGTGTCACGGTGACTGGATCGCGGTCGGGCAGGCGGTTCAGGACGGTCTGGAGACGGACGAGGCGTCCGTCATGCTCAACCCGTTCCCGATGGTCAACATGGCCGGGTTCGCGACCTCGCTGCTGCCGTGGCTGCTCGGCGGCGGTCACGTGGTCCACCACCACCCGCTGGACCTCGCCGTCTACCTCGATCAGCTCCAGCGCTATCGCGTCACCCACACCAGCATGCCGCCGGCGATTCTCACCATGCTGTTGCAGCGAGAGGACCTTCGGACCGCATACGACCTGTCCGCGCTCCGGCGGGTGGGGTCGGGCGGCGCCCCGCTTCCCCCCGGCGTGGTGCGCGACTGGCAGTACTCGCTCGGTGTCGAGGTGCTCAACTTCTTCGGCTCGAACGAGGGCGTGTGCATGCTCGGGGCCCCGTCGGACACGCCGGACCCGCTGATCCGTGCCGAGTACCTGCCGAACTACGGCTCATCGGAGAGGTCCTGGGCCACCGGCGTGGCCGAGCGCACCTCGGTGCGCCTGGTGGATCTGGCGACGGGCGAACAGGTCACGGCGGTCGGTGGGCGCGGCGAGCTCCGGCTGAAGGGACCCACGATCTTCGCCGGCTATCTCGAGGGAACCGCGGCGTCGAGCCCGTTCGACGAGGACGGATACCTCTGCAGCGGGGACATATTCGAGCTGTGCGGTGACAACGGCGAGTACCTCAAGTTCGTCGACCGGAGCAAGGAGATCATCATCCGCGGCGGGATGAACATCGCTCCGGCCGAGATCGAGGGGATTCTCATCGACCACCCCGCCGTCGCTGACGTGGCGATCGTCGGATACCACGATGACGTCCTCGGTGAGAAGTGCTGCGCGGTGGTCGTTCCCAAGGACGGGGACGATGTCGTGCTCGAGGATCTGGTCGAATTCCTGCGGGCCAAGGACGTCGCGTCGTTCAAGCTGCCGGAGCGGCTCGTCACGGTCGAGCAGCTCCCCCGGAACCCGGTCGGAAAGCTGCAGCGCCGCGACATTCGCGGCGAGGTCGCG
Source organism: Rhodococcus sp. W8901 (assembly GCF_013348805.1). NCBI lineage: Bacteria > Bacillati > Actinomycetota > Actinomycetes > Mycobacteriales > Nocardiaceae > Rhodococcus > Rhodococcus sp. W8901. The sequence goes on along the minus strand of NZ_CP054690.1, from coordinate 5,514,288 downwards.
AAGGTCGGCTGACCATGGGATCACCAGATGGCGACGGCGCGCCGGTCGGGCGGCCGCGCGAGACGCCGACCGGGTCCGGCGGCCACATCGCCGACGAGATGACCGCGATGCTCGAGGGGCGATTCCCCGGCCTGGTCGGAATGCGCATCCTCGCGGCGTCGGCCGCTGCGGTCACCGGCGAACTGTCGGTTCGCGAGGAGTTGCTGGCGCCGAACGGATACCTGCACGCGGCCACCGTCGTGGCCTTGGCCGACACGGTGTGCGGTGTCGGCGCACGGCTGGCGTTACCCGCCGAGGCGTCCGGATTCACCACACTCGAACTCAAGACCAACTATCTCGGCACCGCGCGGTCCGGGACGGTCACCGTGACGGCGTCGCTCGTACACGGCGGACGGCGCACCCAGGTATGGGACGCCACCGTCCGCGACGGCGCCGGGAATCCGATCGCGCTCTTCCGCTGCACTCAGCTGGTGATCTACCCCTCGGCGCCGCAACAGCATTCATCCACTCGATCAATCCTCGACACCACCGAAGCGGAGTAGGCATGACTTCCACCCAGCCCCGCGCGAACGGCGACCCCATTGCCGTCGCTCGCCCGGTCGACGCCACCGACGACAATCCGTACACCCTCGGAGTGTTCGCGCCCGTCGACGACGAACTCACCCTGGACGATCTCACCGTCATCGGTGAGATCCCCAAGGACCTCAACGGTGTGTACCTCCGCAACGGCCCGAACCGGCAGTTCGCGGCGCCGGGCCGCTATCACATGTTCGACGGCGACGGCATGATTCACGCCGCGCACTTCGAGAACGGGAAGGTGCGGTACCGCAACCGGTACGTTCGGACCAAGGCGTTCCACGAGGAGTCCGATGCGGGCCGCGCCCTGTGGACCGGACTCATGGAGAACCCGAAGGACAATCCGTGGGGCAACGGACACGGCCTCGGGATCAAGGATTCCGCCAACACCGACGTCATCTACCACCGCGGTCAGGTCCTGGCGACGTGGTACCTCTGTGGAACGCCCTACAGCGTGGACCCGCTGTCCCTGGAAACACTCGGTGCGCAGGACTTCCTGGGTACCTTCGCGGGCGACATGATGGCGCACCCCAAGGTCGACGAGGCCACCGGCGAGCTGATCTGGTTCGACTACGGGCCCGACCAGGACTTCCTGCGCTACGGCATCATCGGCGCCGATGGTCGTCAGACGCACCTCACGCAGATCGATCTGCCGGGTCCGCGACTTCCGCACGACATCGGGATCACCGCCAACTACTCGATCCTCATGGACCTGCCGCTGGTGCAGGACCACGATGCGCGCCGGGCCGGCAAGTACCGGATCTTCTACGATCAGGAGCTGCCCGCTCGATTCGCGGTCATTCCTCGTCACGGAAACGGCAGCGACGTGCGCTGGTTCGAGGTGAAGCCCTGCTACATCTACCACGTCGTCAATTCGTGGGAAGAGGGCGACGAGATCATCATGGACGTGTGCCGGGTGAAGAACCCTCAGCACCAGACGACCTTCGCCTCGCCGCTGTCGAACATGCTCGCGTACATGCGGCTCGATGCACAGCTCTACCGGTACCGCTTCAACCTGCGCACCGGCGCCACCATCGAGACCGAACTCGACAACGCCAACATCGAGTTCCCCAGCGTGGATTCGCGGGTCATGGGCCGCTCGCACCGGTACTCGTACAACATGAGTCTCGGGAACGAACCGACCCTGCTCTTCGACGGGCTCGTGCGCTTCGACTCGCAGACGGGCACCAAGGAAGAGCACAAGTTCGGTTCCGGGCGTTGGGGTTCGGAGGCCCCCTTCGCGCCGCGTGACGGATCGACGGGAGAGACCGACGGCTACCTGGTCTGCTTCGTCAACGACGAGGCCGAGGACCGAGGCGAGATCAACATCTTCGACGCCGAGGATGTCGCGGCGGGACCGATCGCTCGGGTGCTGTTGCCGCGCCGGGTGCCGTCCGGCTTCCATGCCACCTGGGTGCGCGCCGATCAGCTGGCCGAGGCCCGTACGTAGAGAAACCGTCCCTCGGTCCGCGGTGCGGGCCGAGGGACGGTTCGAAGGTCTCCTGGGCGAGGCGGTCCGAAAGCCGCTTCGCCCAGGAGGCTTTCGTCGTCTGTGGGCTACACGGGCACCCGGGTGGCGCGGATGACGGTCACCGGGTGCCTCGGATGACGACCGTGGACACCGCCGTCGTGAACGATCCACCGATGTTGACGGTGAGGGCGCGTCGGGCGTCGTCTACCTGGTGGTTTCCGGCCCGACCGGTGACCTGCCGCGCCGAGTCGAGCACCATCCGGACGCCGGTGGCACCGACCGGGTGCCCGTGCGACATCAGTCCGCCGCTGGGGTTCACCGGTAGCCGTCCGCCGCGTTCGATCGAGCCGTCCATCACCACCTCGCCGCCCTTGCCCGGGTCCGCCAGGCCGATGTGCTCGAGTGTGACCAGCCCGTTGATGGTGAAGCAGTCGTGGATCTCGGCGACGTCCAGGTCGCCTACCCCCGCGATCCCCGCGCGCCGGTAGGCGTCCTCGACGGCTCCGCGCAGGTGCGGGAAGAGGTAATCCTGGTCGGCGCTCTGGGCGAGCTTGTCCGCGAGCAGCAGGGTCGCGGTGCGGTGACCGAATCCGGCGATCGTGGCCTCTTGGTCCAGGTCGGCTCCGGTCCGCTGCGCCCACGCCTGCGCAAACCTCGGCCCGGCCAGCACCACGGCGGCACCGCCGTCGGTGATGCGCCCGCAGTCGGTCTTGCGGAGCATCCCCTCCACGATGGGGTTCACCTCCTCGTTCTCGTCGAAGGATCCCGCCGGGAAGTCCCAATCCCGGGTCTGCGCAAGACCATTGCGGGATCCGTTGTCGAACGCGATCTCGGCGAACCGTCCGAGATGCGCATGATCGAGGCCGTAGCGCCGTTCGTACTCCTGCGCGATGTCGGCGAAGAGCGCGGGCCACGGATACTTCACACCCAGAGCCTCCCGCCCCGCCCACGCCGCGGTACCCAGATATTCGGCGGCCGTCTGTGCGGGCACATTGCGCATCAGCTCGACCCCGACCACCAGCGCCACGTCGTATCGGCCGGACTCGATGTCCGCACACGCGGCGAGTACCGCCGTGCTGCCGGAGGCACACGCTGCCTCGTGCCGTGTACTCGGTAGGCCGTCGAGTCCCGGCACGGCCGCAACCACCATGCCGCCGAGCTGGGCCTGGCCTGCGAAGAGTTCTCCGGCGAGGTTGCTCACGTGCACGACACCGACCTCGTGGTCGTCGACCCGTGCGTCCGCCAGGGCGGCGGGCACGGTCTCGGCAAACATGTCGACCAGGCCGAGCCCTTCTTTCGACCAGTTCCTGGCGAAGTCGGTCTGGGCTCCTCCGAGCACGTACACGGGGTTCGTCATCTGTTCGTCCTTGTTGTCGTCGGGTTCGGGGAAGGCGGCGGGTGATGCCGCACGACGCGTGGATGGGATGGGCGCCCGGCCAGGTCCACGGCGAGGCCGGTGGATATCGCCGCCGGTGGACCGGTAGCCGATCTCGGCACGCTCGGGTGTCGACGCGCGCCGGCGTCGCATCTCAGGCTAGCCTCGCGCCGCCATCACTACAAGATGCAGAGTTACTGGAACCGGCAGTGGCTCTGGTGAATCATGCAGCAGTGCAATGCAGGTAACGACCAATGGCAATGAGATCCCCATCGGGGGGTGTCTCCTGTCGAACGAATCACTTCTCGATGAGAAGTTGAATGTGTGGAGAGGTGGGGTGCAACGCCACTGCGCCCGGACCGACGCTGTTTGCGATGATGGACGGCATGTCCACCGTCCCGCCGCGCCCCGCGGAGCCACCGGCCGACCCGGCGTCGTCCGCGCTGGGGCGCGCTCTGCTCATCGTGGGTGACAGATGGAATCTGCAGATCATGCGGGCCGTCTTCGCCGGTGTCGAGCGCTTTGCGCAACTGCGTGACCAGCTCGGGATCTCGGACGCAGTCCTCTCGCATCGCCTGGGTCGGCTGATCGACGACGGGATCCTCGACGCGCATCCGTACTCGACCGCGCCGCCGCGTAACGAATACCGTCTCACCGATCTCGGCGGCGACCTGTGGCAAGTCTTCGTCGCGTTGTGGAGCTGGGACCGCCACTGGGCGCCGTGGGCACCCGCCCAACCGACCACACAACTTCGCCACCTGACGTGCGGGCACGTCATCACCCCGGTGTTCGGGTGCGGCGGGTGCCAGGCGATCGGGGTGACGGCCCGCGACGTGCGGACCGAGGTCGATGCGCCGCTCCTCGTCGACGTCGCCGACCGCCGGTCCCGGCGCACGGCGAAGGGTGACGCGTCGGGGATGGACTCCACCAGTGTGCTCGCCGATCGCTGGTCGACCTTCCTGCTCGCCGCCCTACTCGAGGGCAACCGCCGATTCGGCGACTTGCAGGACCGGCTCGGATCGATCTCGCCGGTCACCCTGACCGACCGCCTCGCGTATTTCATCGACAACGGGATGCTGGTCCGCGCGCCGATCGTGGACGGCGCGCGACGGCAGGAGTACCGCACCACGCCCAAGAGCCTCGACTTCTTTCCCGTGTTCGCCGCACTCAACGCGTGGGCGGCGCGGCATCTGTCCGAGAATGGACGGTCCGGCCTGACCATCGTGCACAGCGCGGGCGAGCACCTGCTCGAACCCCAGTACACCTGCAACGCATGCAATGCCGTGTTGCGCCGTGCGGACACCGATTTCGTGACGTCCACCGCAGGGCGCTGACGAGTCGCCCCACAACGGCTCACTCCCGGTTGAGGGTTGCCTCCTCGAGGTCGAGTTCGCGCAGCACCTGTCGCAGTACCTCGTCGTCTATTCGTCCGCTGTCGCGCTCTGCGAGGAAGACGTTCCGCTCGGTCTCGAGCATCTGCAGGCGCAGCGCGCGGAACGCGGCGGACGGGCTCTCCCCCAACTCGGCCTCGCTGCGCCCGAGCCGTTCCCACGCGGCGTGGGCGCGGTGCTCGCTCCAGGTGCGCAGGATCTCCGCGGCCCGCTCGCGGACGGCGGCGGGGTCCCCGTCGGCGTTCGCGACCAGGCTGTCGAGAACCTCCGTTGCGGCGCGTGCTGCCTTGTCCTGCGCGGCGGCCAGTGCCAGCGCGTCCTTGCGGCGTTCTTCTTCGTTGTCGACTCCCCACCGGGTGATCAGCCACGGCAGGGTCAAGCCGTGCAGGAGCAGGGTGCCGACCACGACAGCGAAGGTGATGAACAGGATCATGTCGCGTCCAGGGAAGGGGCCTCCCGAATTGACGGTCAGCGGGATCGCGAACGCCGCGGCCAGCGAGACCACACCGCGCATGCCGGACCATGCGACCACGAACACCCCTCGGGGAGGCGGCGCCGGCTCCCGCTCGCGGATCCGCGCGGACAGCAGCCGGGGGAGGTAGGTCGCGGGGTAGACCCACAGCAACCGGACGGCGATCACCGCGACGAGCACGGCAAGGGAGGCGCCGACGACTTCGGCCACACTGCGGCCGTGGAGTCCCTGCACCACGCTCGGCAACTGCAGCCCGATCAGTAGGAAGACGAACGATTCGAGGACGACGTCGACGGCCTTCCACACCGCGGTGTCCTGCAAGCGGGTCGCGTAGCCGGCGCGGGTCGACCGCTGGCCCAGATACAGGCCGGCGACTACGACCGCGATCACCCCGGAGCTGTGCACCTGCTCGGCCGCCAGGTATGCGACGAAGGGGACGAGTAGCCCGATCGCGCTCTCCATCACCGGATCCGCGAGCCGGGACCGGATCGCGGCGACGACGATCCCTACCCCGAGGCCGATCAGCGTGCCGCCGATCGCGGCACCGAGGAAGGTGCGCGCCCCCTCCAGCAGGGTCACGCCGGTGCCGACCGCTGCGGCGAGCGCGACACGGTAGGCGGTGAGCGCGGTCGCGTCGTTGAGCAGGCTCTCGCCGCCGAGCAGGGTCATGATCCGGCGGGGTAGGCCGAGGCGTCGTCCGATCGCGCTGGCGGACACCGCATCCGGCGGCGCGACGACCGCCCCGAGCACCAGCGCGGCGGCGAGGGGAAACTGGGGAATGGTGAGGTACGCGACCACCCCGACAACGGCGGTGGTGGCGAGCGGCAGCCCGATTGCGAGCAGCCCGATCGCGCGCGCATTGCGGCGCAGCGCAAGCGAGGAACTGTCGAGTGCGGCCGAGTAGAGCAGCGGCGGCAGTACCGCGAACAACACGAGATCGGGGTCGAACGCAGTGTCGGGGAGTCCGGGGATCTGCGACCCGGCCAGTCCGACCGGGACCAGCAACAGCGGCGCCGACCAGTTCAGGCGTCGTGCGACGGCGGCGGTGAGCAGCGCCGCCACCGCGACGGCGAGCAGGGCCACGTTCACGGCGTCCTCCTGCGGTCGGGTGTAGATATCCCACCCTGCAGCATGCAGGATGGGAGGTGATGAAGAGAGTTCTCCGACGCGCGGCTGACCACATTGGTGTCGGATCCCCGGGTCCGGCTGCGGCCGGACCCTGCGACGAACTCGCGGCGGCCACCGGACCGGACCCGGAGCCGCGCACGCCCGGCCTCTGTGAGGAATGCGAGGCGCTCGGCGAACAGAACTGGGCGCACCTGCGGCTCTGCCTCACCTGCGGGCACGTCGGATGCTGCGACTCGAGCCCCCACCGGCACGCGACTGCGCATTTCGAGCAGACGGGACACCCCGTCATGCGATCGCACGAGCCGGGCGAGGCGTGGCGTTGGTGCTACCGGCACGCCGAGATGGGTTGACGCCGGACGCCTACCGCGGCGGAGCCTCGAGTCCGACGAGATCATCCATCGTGATCTCCCTCCGGACCGGCCAGCGGAAGGCGGACCACGAATTCGGTATGCCCCGGCTGTGATTCCACGCGGATGTCGCCCCGATGTTTGTCGACGATCCGCCACGAGATGTCGAGTCCGAGCCCGGTGCCCTCACCGACCGGTTTCGTCGTGAAGAACGGCTCGAAGATGCGGCCGCGGATATCCTCGGGGATGCCCGGGCCGGTGTCTCCGATTGCCACGGCCAGGCAGTCGCCGTCCCGGTAGGTGCGGATGGTGAGGGTGCCGCGGCCGTCCATGGCACTGACGGCGTTGTCGATGAGATTGGTCCAGACCTGGTTGAGTTCGGCAGCGTACGCAGGAACGGGCGGCAGGGCGCGGTCGTAGCTCTTGACCACTTCGATGCCGCTGCCGCCGCCGATCTTCCGGCTGAGCATGACCAGTGTGCTGTCGAGCAATTCGTGTACATCCGAGACTTGAAACGGGGCTCGGTCCATCTGTGAGTACTGCTTCGCTGCGCCGACGAGGGCGGTGATCCGGGCGGTGGAGTCCGCGATCTCGTCCATCAGCAACTCGGACTCGATGGTGTAGTTCAGCCAGTTGACTGCGCCGCCGAGGATCGACGGCTCGACCTCCGCGGCGACCCGCTCGAGCCAGGCGACGTCGAGCCCGGCCTGCACGAAGCTCGGCGCGAGATTCCAGCCGCCGGCGATGCCGTGATCCTCCAGCCACCCGCCGAGCGCGTCCTCGCGGTCCGATTCCTCGAGTGGGCTCAGCACCGGAGCCTTGGCGACCAGGTCCACCGCCTCTTCCTGAATTCTGATGAGCGCGTTGAGGGTTGCCGGCTCGTAGGCCCCGGAGGCGATGATTCCCAGCTTGTGTCGCATGCCGGCGACCCGGTCTCGGAGCGACGCCGTCGCCCGGACCGCGGCCGCTGCCGGGTTGTTCAGCTCGTGCGTCAGCCCGGCGGACAGGGAGCCCAGGGCGAGCAGTCGCTCACGCTGGGCGATGATCTCGCGGGAGCTCTGGTTGCCGAAGAACAGCCCCTCGAGCAGATGAAGCGCCATCGGGAACCATTCCGCCATGAAACGGGCGAAATCGTCGGCGTCCAGGACGAAGAAGGTGGAGCGCTCGGGCACGGTCATCGACGTGCCGTAGACCTGCGGCACCCGGTCGCCCATGTAGGCGGTCCACGCGCCCGAATACGCGCCGCGGTGCGAGGTTCGCACCATCTCCACGTCCTGGCCGCCGGACAGTTTCGTGAGCACCACCTCCCCCTCGATGAGCACATAGAAGCAGGTCGCCGGGGCGCCCTCGCGGTACACCGGGCCCGGCTCGATCACCTCGATGCGCCCGGCGCGGCACAGCTGCTCGAGTTGATCGTCGTCGAGCTTCTCGAAGAGGAAGAGCGTCCGCAGTTCCTCCGGCGTGCACGCCGGCCCGGCGTTCACGGCTTGGCCAGGTATCGATGGACGAGCATCACTGCCATAGCTCCCTCTCCCACTGCCGACGCCACCCGTTTCGCGGAGTCGGAGCGCACGTCCCCCGCCGCGAAGACCCCGGGCACGTTGGTCTCCAACTGGTGCGGCAGGCGCTCGAGTTCCCAGCCGCGCGGCCGTTTGCCGTCGACCACCAGGTCCGGTCCGGAGACGACGTATCCGTCCGCGTCGCGCACCACGACGCCGTCGAGCCAGTCCGTGCGCGGCGCGGCCCCGATGAACAGGAAGAGCCACTGCGCGTCGACAGATTCGGTGCGGCCAGTGGTGTTGTCGCGCAGAGTGATCCGCTCCAGGTGGTCGTCGCCTTCTGCGCCGACCACTTCCGAGCACGTCCGGACCGTGATCCTCGGATGCTGTCGGATCTGCTGGATCAGGTAGTGCGACATGGAGTCGTCCAGCGAGCCCGAACGCACCAGGATGGTCACCGACCGGGCGCCCCGGGCGAGGTAGACCGCCGCCTGCCCCGCGGAGTTCGCTCCGCCGACCACGTACACGTCCTGGTCGCTGCAGCGCGCGGCCTCCGTCACCGCCGAGCCGTAGTACACACCGCGGCCGGTGAACTCGTTCAGCCCGGGTGCCGACAGCTGCCGATACGACACCCCCGTCGCGAGGATGACGGTGTGTGCGTCCAGCGTGGCCCCGTCGGCGAACCGGACGGTGCGCGCAGACCCGTTCACCTCCAGCGCGACGACGTCACGGGTGGTGATCACCTCGGCGCCGAACTTGGCGGCCTGCCTGCGCGCCCGGTCGGCCAGCTGGGCGCCGGACAGTCCGTCCGGGAAGCCGAGATAGTTCTCGATCCGCGAACTCTGCCCGGCCTGCCCGCCGGTGGCGGTGCGCTCGATCAACACGGTGCGCAGGCCCTCCGACGCCCCGTACACCGCCGCACCGAGCCCGGCCGGCCCACCGCCGATGACGACGAGGTCGTAGAAGTCCGACGCGGGGACGGTGGCGAGTCCGACGTGGTGCGCCAGCTCCGAATCGGTCGGCTCCACCAGCGCCTGACCGTCGGAGGTGATCACCACCGGCAGCCGCATACCGTCGGCGCCCGCGGCCTCGAGCAGGCGCTCACCCTCCGGTTCATCGGACATGTACCACCGGTACGGGAGCTGGTTACGGGCCAGGAACTCGCGCACCTCCGAGGACCGCGCCGACCACCGGTACCCGACCACCTTGGTCTCGGTCACCGGCTTGCGGTCGGACGTCACCCAGGCGTCGAGCAGGGCGTCGAGTACCGGGTACAGCTTTTCCTCGGGCGGATCCCACGGCTTGAGCAGGTAATGGTCGAGATCGACGACGTTGATCGCGTCGATCGCCGCATCGGTGTCGGCATAGGCGGTGAGCAGCACCCGCCTCGCCGCCGGGTACAGGTCCATGCCCTGTTCGAGGAACTCGATACCGCTCATACCCGGCATCCGGTAGTCGGCCAGCAGGACCGCGACCGGGTCGCCGCGCAGCTTGATCTCCTTGAGCGCGGCCAGGGCCTCGGCGCCGGACTCTGCCCGGATGATCCGATACTTCTCGCCGTAGCGGCGGCGCAGATCCCGGACAATGGCGCGGGAGACGCTCGGATCGTCGTCGACGCTGAGAATTGCCGGCTGTGCCATCGTTCTCCCATTTGCGGCCGCCGTTCAGCCGCCAGTTCCGAGTATGCCGCAGTTGTGGGAACGGTGTCGGCCCGTGTGCTCGGGAGCGTCGCTCGGAGCCCGGCCCGTCCCGGGGTTCCGACCAGTCCTCTTCCGTGACGTCCGCGCGAGTGGTGTGCTGGATAGATCACCGCCCCGGTCTCCGGGACCGGAGCGGATCACCCGAGTGTCGAGGGATGCGCCATGACAACGATCCATCTCCACGAGAAGACCGCCGCGACGCCGGAGGAGTTCCTTGCCGGTCTCACCGATTTCGGGCCGGGCCGCGGTGAACTGTTCGGAAACAGCGCCGACAACTACCTCGAGGTGCACAGCGAAGGCCCGCACGATGCCGACGTCACCGAGGGTTCGAGCGGCATCTGGGAACGCCTGCACTACGACTGGACCGATCCCCATCGTGTCGTGATGACGACGACGGACTCCAACCTGTGGGGTGGGGCCTCGGGCCACGTGTACACCCTCACTCAGGAGCCCACCGGTGAGACCGACGTGGACGTGGTCGTGGTCCGCGACGGCAAGAATCTGCGAGGGCGGCTTCTCGCGGTCGTGCTCGGCGCCTTCGGTTCCCGCGTCCTGGGGAAGCAGTTGAAGAAGTCCGTCGAGGCCATCGAAGCGCGCAACCACGGCACGAGTGGGACGGACACACCGACGTCGGAAGGGTGAGTCATGCGGCCCGGACGTCTTCGGCCGGCGCGGCGGCCTCGGGTTCGGGTTCGGGTTCGGTCATGTGTGCCCTTGTGGGCAGCAGGAGCGGGGTCGCGAGCAGGAGAACGCCGGACATGGTGATCGCCGCGAGCGGGTTGGTGAGTGTCGCGAGGACGCCCCAGATCGCCATCAGGGAGGCCTGGAGGAGTTTGCTGCTGACACTCCAGGCGGTGAGGACCCGAGCGGCGTGACCGGCGGGGGTGCGCTGCAGGCGTTCTGTCGCGCTGACGGGGTTGAAGATGCCCATGCAGGTGATCAGCAGGCCCTCGACGACGATCACCGTGAGGAGTCCGGCGATGCCGGGTTGGACGGCGGCGAGGCCGAGCGGGAAGATCGAGCGCAACCAGCCGGAGACGATCATGACCCGGTGCCGGCCGTAGCGGGCGACGAGGCGCGCGGAAAGGCGGGCACCCACGAACCCGCCGAGTGCCGGGACGCCGAAGGCGAGACCGTATTGCCAGGCCGGGAAGTGGTATTCGCCCAGCAGGAGGACGGCCAGGAGTGGGACGGTGGCCATGATCAGGCCGCTGACCAGGATCGAGTTGAGGAACAGGCGCCGCAGCGCGCGGTCGTGGAGGATGAACCGCCAGCCGTCCAGGAGGTCGGTGGCGCGCAATCCGGTGGCCGCGGTGCGGGGGGCCGCGACGTCGTCGCCGCGGATACGGAGGATCCCGAGGGCCGACAGCAGAAAGCTGAGGGCGTCGGCGGCGACGGTGACGACCGGGCCGAGAAGCCCGACGAGCGCTCCGCCGAGGGGTGGCCCTGCCGCGGTCGCTACCCAGCTCGTGCCTTCGAATCTTCCGTTCGCCACAAGAAGTTGATCTCTGTGGACGAGGTGTTTGAGGTACGCGCCGGAGGCGGCGGTGAAGACGATGCTCGAGGTGCCGGAGACGACCGAGACGACCAGCAGTTGGCCGTAGGTCAGTAGGCCGAGGAAGTACGCGACCGGAACGCTCGCCATCGCGAGGAACCGGGCCAGGTCCGTCGCGATCATCACCGGCCGTTTGGCCCGGTGTTCGACCCACGGCCCGAGCGGGACGGCCACGATCGCCGCGACGGTGAGCCCGGCCGCCTCGAGGAGCGAGACGGCGAATGCCGGCGAGTGCAGCACTTGCACCGCGATGAGCGGGAACGCTCCGAACGCGATCCACGTGCCGTATGTGCTGACGGCGTAGGACGCCCACAGCCAGCCGAAGCTGCGCCCCGATTGCACGCGCATGCGACTCCTTCGCAACAACTGATGCTTTGGTCTGCCGGATCACATCAGCCCTGTCGGTGCTGGATCAAACAACTGGTTCTCCGGCGCGCCACAACCATCGGTTGGACATGCTTACGCTGGGCCGATGGATACCGAGGCAGTGCGATCGTTCGTCCGGGCGGCCGAGCTCGGACAGCTGCAACACGCGGCCAACGAGCTGGGCGTGACGCAACAGGCCGTCTCGAAACGGATTGCGGCCCTGGAGCGGGAGCTGGAGGTCCGGCTGTTCACGCGTACCGCCCGCGGGGTCGAGCTGACACTCGACGGACAGGCGTTCCTCCCGCATGCACGAAGCATCGTCACGGGGGTCGAGCGCGCCGTCGCCGCGGTCAGGCCGGGCTCGCGGGCCCTTCGGATCGACGTCCTCGGCCTGCGATCCGCGCAGGCAGTCATCCTGCACGACTATTGGCGGTCGCATCCTGACGTCGATCTCGACGTGGTGACCCTCAAGGTCAACGACCCCCGCGTGGCGGTGGCCGCCGTCGAAGCCGGCGAGATCGACGCCTCGTTCCGCTCGGTCACCGATCCCGCAACGTTGCCGCGCGATGTGCAGATGATCCACGCGTTCGACTCCCCGCTGGAACTCCTCGTCGGCCCGAGGCATCCTCTCGCTGCCGCACGAAGACTGACGCCACCGCAGCTGCACCGGCATCGGATCTGGGTACCGGGTATCGCGCCGCGCACCGAATGGGCGGTGTTCTACGACCAGCTCGTCACCGAATTCGACCTCAGCATCGACGCCGCCGGCCCGCACTTCGGCGACGAGGTACTCTTGGACACCCTCGCGGACTCCGCCGACGTGGCCACTCTTGTCGGGTCACGCGACCGGTACATCTGGCCGACGAACCACGACCTACGCCGCATACCGATCGTGAATCCGACACTCGCGTACCCACTCTCGCTCATCCTCCCGAGGTCGAATCCGCATCCCGGGCTGCGGAAGATCATCGACCACTTCGGAAGCCTGGCGCCGCTTCCGGAGGCGACCTGGCGCCCGTCCTGGGCGACGACGCCGGACGGGTCGTAGCCGGCGACCGTGTGCGGAGCCGGCTAGGGCGCGTCTCCTGTATGTGTGAGTGATCTCGCGGCAGAGCGGCGCTGAACCCCGACGCGAGCGCGGCGGTGCTCGAGCGCTTCGCCGCCGACCGGTTCTGGAGCGTGCGGATCGCGGTTGCCGAGCATCCGAACGCCACGCGGAGCACAGTGGTCGGGCTGCTCGAGCCCGATCCGCGCCGCCGCGGGGTGGTGCACCAGGCAGCTCGGAAGCGGCTCGAGCGCGAGGGCGTGGAGTTCGGCGACGGCGGGATGCCAACCGATTACGCGGCCAGACTGGGCCCGTGCACAAGAAACAATAGGATGTGACACGCGGGCCGGATCCGCCGGGCGAGACGAAGGGCGAAACGCGTGGGAGCATGGGGAAGCGCGCCGTGGCACAACGATGCGGCGGCCGACTGGTTCGGAGACGTCTTCGTTGGCATCGACATCGATGCACGCATCGGCGATGCCCTCGAACACGACGACGATTACGATCGGGTGCGCGCCGCGTGCTACCTGCTCGCTGTGCTCGGGCACAGCATGGTGTGGCCCGGCGATCTCGAGCGCCTCGACGGTCACCTCGAACGGGGGGTCGAGCTGCTCACCGAGATGATCGAGCCGGAGTCGGAGTTCCGTGAGCTCTGGGAAGACGACCCCGAGGTCATCGAGGCCGTTCGCGCGGAGATCGCGGAACTCGAGGCCCGCCTCGACGGCGAGGGCGACGAGGGCGTGTCTCCTATTTCGTGAGGGATCTCAGCCAGATACAGACCGCTGAGAGGACTAGTACTGCAACGGCACTTATAGCGGGTGTCCGCGGGTTCGGTAGTGGCAGGTGCGGGCCTGGTGTTGTCGGCGTCGTCGCCAGCGTGACCAGGACCAGACGTGGCCATCGGGGTGGGCGTGTCGGAGGATTAGATGCACGAGCAGGCGGCGGATCTCGGGTACCGTATACGCGATCATGCCCTGATCGTGTGTTCCGGTTCCCCTTTTGCTGCTTCGGTTTTCGTGCCGGCAAGCCAAGCGAGGGCGAGCATCGACAGGGTGGTGTGGGCGTACCAGGCGCGGTAGGTGCGAACCTGGTACTGGTCGAGGCCGGCCTCGTTTTTGGCTTGTTGGAAGCATTCCTCGACCCGCCACCGGGACCCGGCGACGGCGGCGAGTTCAGTGAGCGTGGTGCGGCGCGGCCCGGCACAGATGTAGTACGCGATCTGGGTCGGATCGGAGAGGGACCGGCGTGCGAGGAGCCAGTGCCCACGCCCGGGCGCCCGGGTGATCCGGATCGGGACCCGCGCCCAGGAATACTCGCGCGGCCCGTGGGCGCCGTTGCCGGCGGAGATACGGCGCCATTGCTTCGCGGGGACCTCCTCGATCAGGTGATCGGCGCGGCCGGTGCGGCCGTCGGTGGTGAACACGTCGTCGTTGCGCCGGGTGGCCAGCACATACGACACGTCCCGTTCCTCGAGCCAGGCCCGCAGGTACTTCACCTGACCGTACGCCTCGTCGGCGGTGACCCAGGAGAACGGAACCTGCGCGTGAAGTGCTCGTTCGATCATGTGCTGCGCCAGTGTGGGTTTGGTCGCGAACTCCACCTCGTCGTCGATTCCCGCGGCGCGGCACCGGGCCCGATCGCAAGTCCAGGATTCGGGTAGGTAGAGCTCCCGGTCGATCAACGAGTGGCCGGCACTCGAGGCGTAGGCGAGGAACACCCCGATCTGGCAGTTCTCCACCCGGCCCGCGGTGCCCGAGTACTGGCGCTGCACCCCGGCCGAGCGGGTGCCCTTCTTCAGGAAACCGGTGTCGTCGACGATCAACACCCCCGAGCGGTCGCCGAGGCGCTCGACCGCGTAATCACGGACATCATCACGGACCCCGTCGACGTCCCAGTCCGCCCGCCGCAACAGCCGCTGCATCCCGTCCGGGCTCACCTCACCGGCGCGCTCGGCCAGCGTCCACCCGTTCTTCCGTTCCAGACCCGCAACCAAACCCGAGACATACTCACGCACCCGGCTGCGTGGCTCCGCCCGCGCAAACCGGCCAGACACCCGCTCATGCAACGTATCCAGCTCCGCAGCAACCATATCGACAACCACTCAACAAGTATCGACCACCTGTCAAGCAAGTGCCGTTGCAGTACTAGTCTAGCGGTCTTCGGCCGAACTCAGGTGGTCCATGAGGTCGTCGAGCGACTCGAACTCGACGACCTCGTAGTTCTCGTCCATCTCCTCGACGACAACGTCGTCGACGTCGAGATCCTCGTCGAGCTGGGTCCGGATCCAGCTGTCGGGGAACTGCTTCGGCGCGATGAAGGAGAGCAGGACCGCGTCGTGGAGCACCGCGACGGATCTGAGGGTCAGGTCGTCGCGCAAGTCGGTTGCTTCGATCACGCTCTGATCGCCGACCGCGTCCTCGATCTCGTTGGCGACGGAGTCGACGACCTGATCCCATCGCGCGGGCGCGATCGTCAGCACTCGTTCGACGGCAGCAAGGAGCACGCCGGTGTCCAGGCCCGACCTGTCCTCGAGTTCGGGATCGACGTTCACAGTGACGTCCGTTCCGGCGGCAGGCACTCTCGCAGCGCCGATGACGATTCCGTCGTCGGCGAATGGTGCTGTCAACAGACCGCTCTCGGCGATCTCGTCCCTGAGCAGCTCAATCGGATCCATCAGGTCCATGCCTCTCCGTGTGCGTTCCTCGAGCGATCGCTGTTCCACCATGGTTCAAGACTCCCTCGGCCGCAACGAGCACGGTCAGGGGCTCCAGAAATCGGACACCTACGATGGGCGCATGGCGCGGACACCGGACATCACGTCCCCACACGTGGTGACCTACGACGGACTGCCCGCGGCGGCGGGCGGTGCGCACTCGCTTCGCGCCAAGCGCCCCGACGAGGCATTCCAGCGCCTCCAGAGCTTCGTCGGCGCCTGCACCGAACCGGTGTCGCCGGCAGCGTGGGCGTTCGAGATCTCTGCGGGCGGACCGCCCGCGCCGACCGCGCGGGCGGTAGCGCTCGCCACCGAGTGCTTCGGCGGTCCCCGCTACCGCGCGCAAACCCACACGGAATGGAACGTCCCACCCGAATTCGTCAGCCACGCGCTCGAGGCGCTCATCGACGTCGGTCCCGAGGTCACGACCCACGGACGGTCCCTGGCCGCGCTGACCTGCAGCACGCCCGTGCGCCTCGTCGACCCGGACACCGGCGCCCCCTACTCCGACATCACGCCCGACGCCTTCGGCCACTTCGCCGTGGACGGGTACGGCCGGCGTCTGGGCGCCTCCGGCCTACGCGCCACCCTCGGTACCGCAGCATCCTCGCTCTCCGTGTGGCTCAACCTGCCCGCCGACGAACGGCTGTCCCCCGGCGCTCGTCATCTGCAAGGCCATCTCCCGTTCCGGCTGTCCGCGAAACACTGGCGCCTCTGGCGACCCACCCGGAGCGGAGACGCATACCGCGCCACCAAGACTCCATCGCCCCTACACGACCGGGTCTGAACCACAACGGAACACGCAGCGGCACTGTGTGTCTCGGCGGTATCCGAAGGCGCCTGACGTCGCACGATCCGGCCGGGGATTCACGGTGCCGGCGGCAGGATCTGGCACAGTGCGGCCAGTGCGGCGGCGAAGGCGTGGTCCGACGGCGCCGCGTAGCCGACGACGAGGCCGTCGAAAACGGGCGCGGCGTCGGGATGGCGGTAGTCCGCGAGACCGTCGAGTGCGATGCCCTGCCACGCGGCGGCCTTCACCGCCGAGGCTTCGGTGCCGGGCGGAAGTCGCAGCACCGCATGCAGTCCCGCGGCGATGCCGGCGGGTTCGATGTGCGGTGCGTGCTCGGCAAGTGCGGCGGCCAGGCGGTTGCGGCGGTCGCGGTAGCGCTGACGCATCTGCCTGACGTGCCGGTCGTATGCCCCGGAGCTGATCAGGTCGGCGAACGTGAGTTGGTCGACCACGCCGGTCCAGCGTTCCCGCCGGCCCTTCACCGCCAGGACGGGGTCGATCAGCCGTTCCGGCAGCACCATCCAGCCCAGTCGCACCGCGGTCGAGAGGCTTTTACTGGCCGACCCGACGTAGAGGACGTGGTCCGGCTCGAGGGCCTGGACCGCACCGATCGGTTCGCGGTCGTACCGGAACTCGCCGTCGTAGTCGTCCTCGATCACCACCCCACCCCGCCCCCGCGCCCATTCGACCGCCGCGTGGCGCCGCGCCGGATCGAGGGGACCACCGAGCGGGAACTGGTGAGCCGGGGTGAGCAGCACCGAGCGAACGGCGCGATGATCCGCCAGTTCCGTTGTTCTGGAGCCATGTTCGTCGAGCCCGAGTGGTACGGTCCGGACACCGTCGGCCGCCAGCAGTGCGCGGTGGAAGGCCAGGCCGTACGCCTCGACCGCGAGGGGGCCCCGCAGCACACCACCACCGAACAGCAGGCGCAATGCGTCGGAGAAGCCCGCGCAGATCACGATGCACTCCGGGCCGGTGCGCACTCCCCTGACGCGGGCGAGATAGTCGGCGAGCGCGGTTCGCAACTCGATCCGACCCTGGGGGTCGCCCGGGCCGAAGGCGCTGTTGGGTGCGGCGGTGAGCGCCCGGCGGGTCGACCCCATCCACGCCCTCCTCGGGAACGACGAGGTGTCCGGCTGCCCCTGCAGGAGGTTGTGCACCGGCGTGGCGGGGCCGGGGGACGGCTTCGTCGGTACACGCGGTCGTGCAACGGGTGCGGTGCGCTCGGCGACCCGGGTGCCCGAACCCTGCCGGGCGGTCAGCCAACCCTCGGCGACCAGTTCGGAGTAGGTGGCGGCGACCGTGTTCCGTGCGATGCCGAGGTCGGCCGCGAGCGACCGATAGGGAGGCAGTCGGGTTCCCGGGGCCAGCCGCCCGTCCTGGATCGCCCCGCGCAGTGCCCGGCCGAGAGCGGCTCGGCGCGAACCGGTTCCGCACAGTTCCAGATGCAGATCGGAACCTAGACGTTCGGCAACATTGACCCATGATTTCGACATCGAAATGCACCTCTCGGGTGGTCTATTGATCCCTAGATTAGTGATCATGACCAACACCACCGCACCCCGAGTCACCTTCGCCGCCGCCGCCCCGAAGGCGTTCAAGGCGCTGATCGGCTTCGATGCCGCTGCCCGCGAGGGCCTCGACCCCACGCTGGTCGAGCTGATCCAGATCCGTTCGTCACAGCTCAACGGCTGCGCCTACTGCCTCTACATGCATGTGAGCGACGCGCGTAAGGCTGGCGAAGACGAGATGCGCCTGCACATGATTGCGGTCTGGCGTGAGGCGAGGCACTACTTCTCCGCACGGGAACAGGCCGCGCTCGCGCTGACCGAGGCCGTCACCCGAATCGCCGGCGGCGTGCCGGACGAGGTGTACGCGCAGGCCGCGGCGCAGTTCGACGACGCGGAGCTCGCCCACGTCCTCGCCCTGATCTTGACGATCAACACCTGGAACCGTCTCGCGATCAGCACCGGCAAGGTCGCCGGCACCGACGAGCGTCGCCGGTAGTTCCGTCCGGATGCCGATCCGGTCAGCGGCCCGAGCTGCCCCGCGGATTGGAGCCGTGAACGGTCAGCGGACATCCGATGGCGGCTTGCGCCAGGAAACGGTTCAGCGCGGTGCCGTCCCGTCTGTCGGCAGAACCGGCGGGGAATCCGGTCGCCGCACCTGTCCCCATCGGGGAGCTACTCTTCACCCATCCCAGGTGAGGCGGACGGGCGCGGGGCGTCCCACACTGCCGACATGGCTATGACATCGAATTCGGCATCCGAGTCCATCATTCGCCAGCAGAAGGAGCTGCTTGAGAGCCTTCCCTTCTCCGATACGCAGGATTTCGACGACGCCACTCGCGGGCTCGTCGCCCGCCGCGAACCGAACGCGGTCACGGCGGAGGACGGAACGGTCCTGTGGGACAACGACACCTACGCCTTTCTCGAGGGCGACGCTCCGGACACCGTGAACCCGAGCCTGTGGCGGCAGTCCAAGCTCAACGCGATCGACGGTCTGTTCGAAGTGGTCCCGGGTATCTACCAGGTGCGCGGCATGGACCTGTCGAACACCACATTCGTCGAGGGTGACGAAGGCGTGGTCGTCGTCGACACCCTCCTCTCCGAGGAGACCGGCCGCGCGGCTCTCGAGCTCTACCGCGAGCACCGTGGCAACCGTCCGGTGAAGGCGATCGTGTACACCCATTCCCACGTCGACCACTTCGGCGGCGTCCGGGGTTTCGTGTCGCAGGAGGACGTCGACTCCGGCAGGGTGAAGATCTTTGCCCCGGAAGGGTTCACCGAACACGCCATCTCCGAGAACGTGTACGCGGGCATCGCGATGGGTCGCCGTGCCGGCTACATGTACGGCGCCGCGCTCGCTCGCGGGCCGCAGGGCCAGGTCGGTGCCGGATTGGGTCAGACCACCTCCACCGGGACCGTCACCCTCATCCCGCCGACGGACATCGTCACCACCACCGGCCAGGAGGAGACCGTCGACGGTGTCCGGATGGTCTTCCAGATGGCGCCCGATACGGAGGCGCCGTCGGAGATGCTCATCTACTTCCCCGGTTTCAAGGCGTTGTGCGCGGCCGAGGACGCCACGCACAACTTCCACAACCTGCTGACGCTGCGCGGTGCGGTCGTCCGAGACCCGCACGGCTGGGCCGGCTACCTGACCGAGACCATCGACCTGTTCGGCGACGACGTCGAGGTCGTGTTCGCCTCCCACCACTGGCCCACGTGGGGCAAGGACCGGGTCGTGGACTTCCTGTCCACCCAGCGCGACCTCTATGCCTATGTGCACGACCAGACGTTGCGCATGATCAACAAGGGCTTGACCGGGCCCGAGATCGCCGAGCAGCTCCAACTGCCCCCGTCCCTCGAGAACGCGTGGAGCGCGCGCGGCTATTACGGGTCGGTCAGCCACAACGTCAAGGCGATCTACCAGCGCTACATCGGGTGGTTCGACGGCAACCCGGCGAGCCTGTGGGAGCACACCCCGGTCGAGCAGTCGAAGCGTTACGTCGACTTCATGGGCGGCGCGGACGCGGTCGTCGCGAAGGCGCGTGAGTCGTTCGCCGCCGGCGACTACCGCTGGGTGGCGCAGGTGGTCAACCACGTGATCTTCGCGCAACCGGACCACGCGAAGGCCCGGGACCTGCTTGCCGACACCTACGAGCAGCTCGGCTACGGCGCCGAGAACGGCACCTGGCGCAGCTGGTACCTCTCCGCGGTCACCGAGCTTCGCGAGGGAAAGTTCGGGACGCCGACCGAAACCGCCGCACCGGACGTCATCGCCCAGCTGACCCCGGACATGCTGTTCGACGCCATGGCCATCCAGATCGACGGACCGCGGGCGTGGGACGTGAAGCTGTCGATCGACATCGCGCTCACCGACGTCGACGAGCGATACCGGCTGCGGCTCGCCAACGGCGTCCTCACCTACAGCAACCGGCCCCAGCCGGGCTCGGCGGACGCGATCCTGACCACGACCCGACGGGCGCTGCCGGCGCTCGCGCTGGGGGGGGCTGTCGGCCGACGGCCTCGCGGACGCCGGGATCGAGATCAGCGGTGACGCATCGGTTCTCACTCGACTGGCGGCGGTGCTGGATCCGGGTGACAAGCACTTCGCGATCGTCACACCGGAATGAGTCATCGGCAGTGCTGCGCCGGCGATGCGGGGTCCTCCTCGGGCCACCGGCGCAGCAGTAGCCCGTGGGAGAGAGACGGATCCGGATGCTGATCCCCGATACTCAACGCCGTCCTCTGCCCGAATTGGACGAACGCCTCGATCTGACGGTCGGCGACCGGAGCGCCAAGGCGTCGGCGTTCTGGACGATGTTGACCCTCGCCGGGCTGATCGCGGTCGCCGGTGTGGTGGGCGACTCCACCGCGACGGTGATCGGCGCGATGATCGTCGCCCCACTGTCGACGCCGATCCTCGGCGTCGGGTTGGGTATCGCCACCGGTCGTGCCCGGCTGATCGGGCACAGCCTGATGATCGTGGTGCTCGGAGCGGTGCTGGTCGTCGTCGTGGGTGCACTGTTCGCTCAGTTGCTCCCCAATTCCACTGATGTGCTGGCGAACTCGCAGGTCCTCGGACGGACGTCACCGAAACTGTCCGATCTGACGGCCGCGTTGGCGACCGGTCTGGTCGGGGCGATCGCGGTCGCGCGGCGCGATGTCGGCGACGTGTTGCCGGGGGTGGCCATCGCGATCTCCCTCGTCCCGCCGCTGGCCGTCGTGGGGGTCTGCCTCGGGTCCGGTGCGCCGTCCCTGGCGATGGGCGCCCTGGTCCTGTTCCTGTCGAACGTCCTGGCGTTGGTCATCACCGCCACAGGCGTTCTCGTCGTCGCCGGGTATTCCACCGAAGCGGGATGGGGCGCCGGTAAGCGCGGTGGCGCCTACCTTGCCCTCGCGCTGGGCATGGTCGTCGTGGCGGTGCCGATGGTCGCGAACACCCTGTCGTCGCTGTGGGCACAGCAGATCGCCGAGGCCGGCGAGCGATGGCTGGCGGATGTGCCCGGCGCGCACGTGACCGACGTCGTCTGGCACGGTGACACCGCGACGGTGGCGGTGCTCGGTCCCCAGGATCTTCCCCCGATCAGCGAACTGCAGGCGGCGGTCGACTCGATCGTCCCCTGGGAACCGTCGTTGCGGGTCGATCACACCGTCGGTGCCCGCATCGTCGCCGAGTAGTCACCGCCGCAGTTCCGCCGGCCTGTCCAGCCAGCCCAGCTTGTGCGGGTTGCGGATTGCGTACACCCGGCTGATCCGGCCGTCCTCGACCACCACGCTCACCGCGGTGGCCTCGCCGCCGACGTCGATCCGGATTCCCGGCATGCCGTTGTAGTACGTCGGCGCGGTCACGAAGTCCGGGAACGTCGCGGCGCGGGCCAGGAACGCCGACACCCGTCGGGCCCCGACGATCGGCTTCCGTGCCGCCGTCGCGATGCCACCGCCGTCGGCGATCACCACCACGTCCGGGGCGAGCACCTCCATCAGTGCCTGCACGTCGCCGTTCGAGACGGCGGCGAGGAACCTCTCGACCGCCGCCTGCTGTTGGTCCCGGTCGACCTGCATCCGCGGCCGCCGCGCACCGACGTGCTCGCGGGCACGGTGCGCGATCTGCCGGACCGCGGCCGGGGTCTTGCCCACCACCTCGGCGATCTCCTGGTACGGCGTCTCGAACACCTCGTGCAGCACGAACACCGCCCGCTCGACCGGACGGAGGGTCTCGAGCACGGTGAGCATCGCGATCGAGACGTTCTCGGCCAGCTCGACGTCGTCGGCCACATCAGGCGTCGTGAGCAGAGGTTCGGGCAGCCATTCCCCGACGTACTCCTCCCGGCGGCGCGACACCGACCGGAGCCGGTTCAACGCCTGGCGGGTGACGATCCGGACCAGATAGGCGCGGGGATCGTGCACCTCGGCCCGATCGACCTCGGCCCACCGCAGCCAGGTCTCCTGGACCACGTCCTCGGCGTCGGCCGCGGAGCCGAGCATCTCGTAGGCGACGGTGAAGAGCAGGCTGCGGTGGGTGACGAACGGGTCGTCGGTCATGTCGTCGAGCGTACGGCGAGCGGCTCGAGACCACAGGTGGCCGACAAGCCCTGCGACTCGATGCCGAACGCGGTGTTGGTGCGGGTCATCAGGTTCGCCACCGCGATGAAAGCGGTCAGCTCCACGAGTGCGGGTGCACCGAGTTGCTCGAGCAGCCGGGCGGACATCTCGTCGGTCACCGTCGGCGGGGTCTGGGTCATCGCCTCGGCGTATTCCATGACGTCGCGTTCGAGCGGTGTGAACACGTCCGACTCGCGCCAGCGCGGCACCTCGCGTGCCTTGGTCAGATCGAGTCCCTCGTTGTGGGCGTGGAAGTAGCCGAAGTCCAGGCAGAAGCTGCAGCCGACGAGGCTGGCCACCGCCATGTGG
Organism: Rhodococcus sp. W8901; assembly: GCF_013348805.1. Classification (NCBI taxonomy): domain Bacteria; kingdom Bacillati; phylum Actinomycetota; class Actinomycetes; order Mycobacteriales; family Nocardiaceae; genus Rhodococcus; species Rhodococcus sp. W8901. The sequence goes on along the minus strand of NZ_CP054690.1, from coordinate 5,491,441 downwards.
GCGAACGACTTCAGGTTCTCGTCACACTGGTCCCATTTCTGCGCTTTGCGGCCGACGGTGAAACTGAAGTTCAGCACTTTCCGGTTGTGCCACGTCACCTCGACCGGTTCGGCGACGTCGCCGAGCATCTTGCGGGACATCCGCTTGACCACCGCGCCGTAGATGCCGGTCAACTCTGCTTTCGGGATTCTGGTAGCCATGATTCCTCCTTGCGGTTGTTTGCTCTCGGCATGGAGACACCGGCCGGGGGCCGGATGTGACACCCGACCGCAAATTCGTGGGCTCGAGGAGCGGGTCGGCGGCCCGCAGCGCTGGACAACTCCGGTACGACGCGGGACGATCGCGCAGGTGACCAGCAGACCTGACGAAGCGCAGCGCCTGCGTGACCTCGCGTTGCTGCGCCGTGTTCGCGACCGGATGGATCGGGAGTACGCGCAACCGCTGGACGTCGAGGCGCTCGCCCGCGGCGTGAACGTCTCGGCCGGTCATCTGAGCCGGCAGTTCCGCCTCGCGTACGGCGAGTCGCCGTACGCCTATCTGATGACGCGACGCATCGAGCGCGCGATGGCACTGCTGCGCCGTGGCGACCTCAGCGTCACCGAGGTCTGTTTCGCGGTCGGCTGCTCGTCGCTGGGCACCTTCAGCACCCGATTCACCGAGCTGGTCGGTGTCCCGCCCAGCGTCTACCGGGATCAGGCGCGCTCGGCCGAGGAGATGCCGTCGTGCGTCACGAAGCAGGTGACCAGACCGATCAGGAATCGAGAAGCGCCGACCCGCGCACCGCATTTAGCGTGACTGCCATGGACATCACCATTCACTCAGCCTTCCTGCCGCACACCGACCACGAGGCCTCATTGGCCTTCTACCGCGACCTGCTCGGATTCGAGGTCCGAAAGGAGGTCGGCTACAACGGGATGTACTGGATCACCGTCGGCCACCCGGATCAGCCCGGCACGTCCCTCGTCCTGCATCCCCCGGCCGCCGATCCCGGCATCACCGACGACGAGCGCCGCACCATCACCGAGATGATGGCGAAGGGGACGTACGCAATCCTGACCCTGGCCACCCCCGACCTCGACGCAACCTTCGCGAAGCTCGAGGCCGGTGGCGCCGACATCGTCCAGGAGCCGATCGACCAGCCGTACGGCATCCGGGACTGCGCCGTCCGGGACCCCGCGGGCAACCTGCTCCGAATCAACGAGGTGCGTTGACATGACCACTTCCAAGTCACCGACCACCATCGCGTCCCTCATCCTGGAAGTACCCGACCCCACGGCCGCCGAGGCGTTCTACGCCGCCTTCGGCGTCGGCGATCGCGTGGGCGTCCGCGCGGCGGAGGCGCCGACGGCCGGGTTCCGCGGCTACACCCTCTCGCTCGTGGTGTCGCAGCCGAACATCGTCGACGCGTTCGTGGGGGCCGCCCTCGACGGCGGCGCCACCACGCTGAAGCCCGCCAAGAAGGGCTTCTGGGGCTACGGCGGCGTCGTGCAGGCCCCGGACGGCGCGATCTGGAAGGTGGCGACGTCGTCGAAGAAGAACACCGGCCCCGCCACCCGGCAGATCGACGACGTCGTGCTGCTGCTCGGTGTCGAGGACGTCAAGGCGAGCAGACAGTTCTACGTCGACCGCGGGCTGGAGGTGGCGAAGAGCTTCGGACGCAAGTACGTCGAGTTCGCGGCACCGGATTCGCAGGTCAAGCTGGCGCTCTACGGGCGCCGCGCGCTCGCGAAGGACGCCGGCGTCTCCCCGGACGGGACCGGATCGCACCGTATCGTCGTCGGTAGCGAAGCCGCACCCTTCACCGACCCGGACGGGTTCGAGTGGGAGACCACGTCCGCATGACGCCGCGGTCGGTCGGACGCAGGCACGGTGGCCGCGACGGCGGCCCGACACAGAGGGAGAGACGATGAGCACGGCCACGACGACGGACCAGCAGTCGCCTGAGCTTCACGCCGCCGACCGCCACGATCTGATCCGCGTGCACGGCGCGCGCGAGAACAACCTCAAGGACATCAGCGTCGAACTGCCGAAGCGGCGGCTGACGGTGTTCACCGGTGTCTCGGGCTCCGGCAAGAGTTCGCTGGTGTTCTCCACCATCGCCGCCGAGTCGCAGCGGATGATCAACGAGACGTACAGCGCCTTCGTGCAGGGTTTCATGCCGACTCTGGCGCGGCCGGACGTCGACGTGCTCGACGGGCTGACGACGGCGATCATCGTCGATCAGGAGCGGATGGGCGCCAACCCGCGCTCCACCGTCGGCACCGCGACCGACGCCAATGCGATGCTGCGCATCCTGTTCAGCCGGGTCGGAAAGCCGTACATCGGCTCGCCGCAAGCATTCTCGTTCAACGTCGCCTCCGTCAGCGGTGCCGGGGCGATCACCGTGGAGAAGGCCGGCCGGACCGTCAAGGAGCGTCGCGCCTTCAGCGTCACCGGTGGCATGTGCCCGCGCTGCGAGGGCATGGGCAAGGTCTCGGACTTCGACCTGACGGCTCTGTACGACGACGGGAAGTCGCTCAACGAGGGTGCGCTGACGATCCCCGGCTACAGCATGGACGGCTGGTACGGCCGCATCTTCCGCGGCTGCGGATTCTTCGACCCCGACAAGCCGATCGCCAAGTTCACCAAGAAGCAGTTGAACGACCTCCTCTATAAGGAGCCGACCAAGGTCAATGTCGAGGGCGTCAACGTCACGTACGAGGGTCTGATCCCGAAGATCCAGAAGTCGTTCCTGTCCAAGGACCGCGAGGCGATGCAGCCGCACATCCGCGCGTTCGTGGATCGCGCGATCACCTTCCAGACGTGCCCCGACTGCGAGGGCACGCGGCTGAGTGAGGAGGCGCGCTCGTCGAAGATCGACGGGGTCAGCATCGCCGACGTCTGCGCCATGCAGATCAGCGATCTCGCCGAATGGGTGCGCGGGCTGGACGCGCCGTCGGCGGCGCCGCTGTTGAAGTCGTTGGGCGAGACGCTCGACTCGTTCGTCGAGATCGGACTCGGCTATCTCAGCCTCGACCGCCCGGCGGGCACGCTGTCCGGCGGAGAGGCGCAGCGCACCAAGCTGATCCGCCACCTCGGGTCGTCGCTCACCGACGTCACGTACGTCTTCGACGAGCCCACCATCGGCCTGCACCCGCACGACATCGCGCGGATGAACGACCTGCTGCTGCAGCTGCGCGACAAGGGCAACACCGTCCTGGTCGTCGAGCACAAGCCGGAGGCGATCGCGATCGCCGACCACGTCGTCGATCTCGGCCCCCGCGCCGGCACCGAGGGCGGCGAGGTGGTGTTCGAGGGCACCGTGGACGAACTGCGCTCGAGCGGCACGCTCACCGGCAAGCACCTCGACGACCGCGCGTCGGTGAAGCCGTCGGTGCGGAAGTCGTCGGGCGCGCTGGAGGTGCGCGGTGCCGGCACCCACAATCTGCGCGACGTCGACGTCGACATCCCGTTGGGCGTGCTCGTCGTGGTGACGGGCGTCGCCGGTTCGGGCAAGAGTTCGCTGATCGGCGGCTCGGTGGCCAAGCGCGACGGTGTGGTGTCGATCGACCAGGGGGCGATCAAGGGTTCCCGCCGCAGCAACCCCGCCACCTACACCGGCCTGCTCGACCCGATCCGCAAGGCGTTCGCGAAGGTCAACGGCGTCAAGCCCGGCCTGTTCAGCGCCAACTCCGAGGGCGCCTGCCCCAACTGCAACGGCGCCGGCGTCGTGTACTCCGACCTGGCGATGATGGCCGGCGTCTCCACCCCGTGCGAGGTGTGCGAGGGCAAGCGGTTCCAGGCCGAGGTGCTGGACTACAAGTTCGGCGGCAAGGACATCAGCGAGGTGCTCACGATGTCCGTCGCCCAGGCCGAGGAGTTCTTCGGCTCCGGTGACGCGAAACTTCCTGCGGCCCACAAGATCCTGGCGCGGTTGGCGGATGTCGGGCTCGGCTACGTCAAGATCGGTCAGCCGCTCACCACACTGTCCGGCGGCGAACGGCAGCGACTCAAGCTCGCCACCCACATGGGTGAGAAGGGCGACGTCTACGTCCTCGACGAGCCCACCACCGGCCTGCACCTCGCCGACGTCGAAAACCTGCTCGGCCTGCTGGACCGCCTCGTCGACTCGGGCAAGTCGGTCATCGTCATCGAGCACCACCAGGCGGTGATGGCACACGCCGACTGGATCATCGATCTCGGTCCCGGCGCGGGGCACGACGGCGGCCGGATCGTCTTCGAGGGCACGCCCGCCGACCTCGTCGCCGACCGGTCCACCCTCACCGGCAAGCACCTGGCGGAGTACGTCGGCGCCTGACCACGGCGCCGGACAATTCGGCGTTCGGTGACCACGCGGCCGGCCGGCGTGTTTCGATTCGCCTATGCGAAAAGCACTGCTGGCAGTTGCGTTGATCGCTACCTGGCTGGTTGTCGGGGCCGCGCCCGCAGGCGCCTCGTCTGCGGGCGCGGCGCAGCCGTCCTGGTCCGGTGATTACTCGGTGAAGCGCTTCGCCGCGACGAAGACCGGGACGAGTCTGGCGGCGCGGCAATGGGAGCCCGACTTCGCCGATACCTACACGTTCGAGACGAGTTGTTCGGGCGGAACCTGCGTGGCCACCGTGACCGACGGGCCCACGCCCGCCAATCCGACACTGCCCCAACCCCCGCAGTACACCTGGGACGGGACAAGTTGGGTTCATCACTACGACTGGCAATGGGACTGCTGGCAGGGCGAGGGCGTGCCCAAGGTGTGGGCGCCGGCGTCCTCGGTGGCGATCTACACCCCGCAACGAGACGGCACGCTGACCGGTTCGTGGCGTACCGACATCGAGAGTGGCCCGTGTGAAGGCTCGGTGATCATGAACGTCGCGGCCTACCCGGTCGACCCACCCTCCGGTGTCTTCGGTAGCAGCAGCTGAGACGGATCCACATCGGCCGCACCAGTTCGCCGTCGTCGACACCGGGTCCTGTTTCCGAACCACCCTGCAGGAGAGCGGCATGCGTGACGAAACTGATCCCGCCGACCCGGCACGCGCACTCCTCGACGAGCTTGCTGCCGACTTCCTCCGCGAACCCGCCGTCGAGTTCGGCACGATGTTCCGCAGCCCGGGCCTGCGAGTCGACGGCAAGATCTTCGCGTTCCTCGGCCGCGACCGTCGCCTGATCGTCAAGCTCCCGCGCCCCCGCGCCGAGGAGATCCTCCGCGCGGGGGCCGCTCAGGAAGTCACGATGGGCAAACGAACCATGAAGGAATGGGTGGCCTTCCCGGTCGACGACGACGACCTCGACGGCACTCTGACCACATGGCGTCATGCCGCGCGCGAGGCCCACGACTTTGTCGTGGGCCTGCCACCGACATGATCCAAATTGCCTGGCGTACAGCCCTTCCGGATCGATCCTTCGTTGCGGATCAGGCGAGCTGGATCAGGTCGAGGTACTCCGGGGACCAGTGGTCCTCGGTGCCGTCGGGCAGCAGGATGACCCGCTCCGGGTTGAGCGCCTCGGCGGCGCCCGGATCGTGGGTGACCAGGACGACGGCGCCGGTGTAGCTGCGGAGCGCGTCGAGGACCTGCTCGCGCGAGATCGGGTCGAGGTTGTTGGTCGGCTCGTCGAGCAGCAGCACGTTCGCCGCCGACGACACCAGCCCGGCCAGCGCCAGACGCGTCTTCTCACCACCGGACAGGGTGCCCGCCGGCTGCTCGAGCTGCGGGCCGGTGAACATGAACGCCCCCAGCAGACCGCGTAGGTCCTGCTCCCCGGCGTCGGGGGCGGCGTGCCGGATGTTCTCCCACACGCTGGCGTCGTCGTCGAGGGTGTCGTGTTCCTGCGCGAAGTAACCGATCTTCAGGCCGTGCCCGGGCACCAGCTCGCCGAGGTCGGGGGTCTCCACACCGCCGAGCAGCCGCAGCAGCGTCGTCTTGCCCGTACCGTTGAGTCCGAGGATCACCACGCGGGAGCCGCGGTCGATCGCGAGGTCGACACCGGTGAAGATCTCCAGCGACCCGTAGACCTTGGTCAGGTTCTCGGCCATGAGCGGGGTCTTGCCGCAGGGGGCGGGCTCGGGGAACCGGATGTGGGCGACCCTGTCGGCGACCCGGACGTCGTCGAGATCGTTGATCAGCTTGTCGGCGCGCTTGGCCATGTTCTGTGCGGCGGTCGCCTTGGTCGCCTTCGCGCCGAGCTTGGCGGCCTGGGCACGCAGCGCACCGGCCTTCTTCTCGGCGTTGGCGCGTTCGCGTCGGCGGCGCTGCTCGTCGGTGGCGCGGGCGTCGAGGTACTTCTTCCAGCCCATGTTGTAGATGTCGGCCTCGCCGCGCACGGCGTCGAGGAACCACACCCGGTTCACGACGTCGTTGAGCAGGTCCACGTCGTGACTGATCACGATCAGGCCGCCGTCGTGGTTCTGCAGGAACCCGCGCAACCACGTGATCGAGTCGGCGTCGAGGTGGTTGGTGGGCTCGTCGAGCAGCAGCGTGGTGTTCGACTTGCCGCCCGAACCGTCCGAGGCCGCGAACAGGATCCGCGCCAGCTCCACCCGGCGACGCTGACCACCGGAGAGGGTCTTCAGCGGCTGCTCGAGGACCCGATCGGCCAGGCCCAGGCTGTTGCAGATCCGGGCCGCCTCGGACTCGGCGACATACCCGCCGAGGGCGGAGAACCGGTCCTCGAGCGAGCCGTACTTGCGCACGGCCTTGTCACGGACCGCGTCGTCGACGGCCTCGGCCATGATGGTCTGCTGCTTCTCCATCTTGCGCATGATCTCGTCGAGACCCCGCGCCGACAGCACCCGGTCCTTCGCGAGGACGTCGAGGTTGCCCTCCTTCGGGTCCTGCGGCAGGTACCCCAACTCGCCGCTGCGGATCACCGCGCCCGCGTAGGGTTCGCCCTCACCGGCCAGGATGCGCAGGGTGGTCGTCTTCCCGGCACCGTTGCGCCCCACCAGACCGATCCGGTCCCCGGCCTGCACACGCAACGCCGAACCCGGGGCAGACAACAGGGTCCGCACACCGGCACGAACTTCGAGGTCGGAAGCGGTAATCACAAGTGTTCTCCCAGTAATCAGAAATTAGACAGAGCGGATCGACTTCACAGGCATCGTTTCGAGTCCGAAACTGCGAATCCGGCCGACCCGAATGGAAATGGCCTCGGGCCCGACTCGAAAACTGCGCGTGTAGTCGATGAAAGAGATGGCACATCGGGATTGATCCTGATGTGAACGATAGATTCGCGGAATATCACGTCCACGAAGCTGAACCCGTGGACGGAAGCCGAACCTGTAGGCGGCGGAGGAGGAGCCTAGCCTCTCTCGATCCAGACCAAGCCCGCATGCAGCCGCTCACGGGCCTTCTTGGCTGGCTGGACATACATGGCAGAGCACTTTAGCGCAGTTCCGTGCCATTGCCAATCTGTCGCCCGACGGGGTCGGCTCGACGATCGTGGTGGCGGTCCCAATCGGTCGATCGTGCGCACGGTAGTCCGACCTGAGGTCGAAGGAAATCGGTAGTGTCGATCAACCATGGAGCCGTTAGCTTTTCCCGAGCTGGCCGCGGTACCGGCAGGCCAGGTGACACTGTCGGATCGGCGGACGAGTAGCAGTTGGTGTGTCGAGGTGGGGGGCTTCGCGATCGGGGTCGGCGCGGTGACACAGGCCGAGTACGCCGACGTCACCGGCGAGTGGCCGGGCGCGTCGCGGAATCCCCGTCGCCCGGTGGAGGGCGTGTCGTGGTTCGACGCGATCCTGTTCTGCAACAAGCTTTCCGCGCGCGCCGGCCTCACCGCCGCCTACCGGGTCGCCGGCGACCACGTCGGGTGGGACGCCGGGTCCGACGGCTATCGGCTGCCGACCGAGGCCGAATGGGAGCGCGCCTGCCGGGCCGGAACGAGCGGACCGCGGTACGGGCAGCTGGGCGAGATCGCCTGGTACGGCGACAACTCCGACGGGCGCCCGCACGACGTGTGCGGAAAGCTGCCGAACGGATGGGGTCTGCACGACATGCTCGGCAACGTCTGGGAGTGGTGCTGGGATCTCTACGATCCGGAGGTGTACGGCAGCTATCGGGTGCTGCGCGGCGGCGGGTGGGCGGACGCGCACTGGAGTTGCCGGGCGTCGGTGCGTCGGCGCAGCCACCCCACGTACCGCATCGACGACGTCGGGTTCCGGATCGCGCGCGGGTAGCCCGTCCGATCCTTCGGATCGGTAACGAACCCCGATCGACGGTGGAACACTGCCTACATGTCCGACGGGCGAGAGCAACCCCGCACCGGCCCCGCCGCCGATGACGAGGAGCGATCCGAACCGCATACGGCCTGGGATCTCGCGTTCGGGATCGGTGTCCCGTTGGGCCTGCTGGTGGGGGCGTGTGTGGCGTTCTTCTGCCTCGGCCCGGCGGTGGTCGCGCTGCAGCATGCGCTCGACGTCCCCGAACTGTCGCCGGTGCCGACGAACCAACGACGTCCGGGTGAACCCGGGCCGACCGCGATGTACTGGGTGACGTGGCTCGTGCCGCCGCTCCTGGTGTTCGCATGCGTCGCGGCGCTGTGGGTGTGGCGGCTCGCGCGGCCCTTCGCGGTGTCGCTGGCCTTGTCTTTCATGGGCTTCGGTGGGTTCTTGGCAATGATCTGGATCTCGATGGATGTCGGCGGCTTCGCGCCGAGCTGATGTACGTCACGCTCGCCGAACAGCCTTCCGAAAATTGATTCGCGGACCTTGTCGATCTGGCGTCTTCCCGTTCGACGTCCTGGATGAGAGGGTCGAAACGCGACCCCGACGAAGGAGCGAACCGATGAAGTACATGCTGATCATGCGCGCCACCGACGAGGCTGTCGAGGCATACAAGGAAGTCCCGTTCGAGCAGGTCATCGAGCAGATGGGCAAGTTCAACGAGGCCCTGATGAAGGCGGGCGTGCTGCTGGCCGGGGAGGGCCTGTCCGACGCCGAGGAGGGGTTCGTCGTCGACTTCTCCGGCGACACACCGCTCGTCACCGACGGTCCCTACGGGGAGACCAAGGAACTGTTCAACGGGTTCTGGATCCTCGAGGTTGCGTCCAAGGAGGAGGCGGCCGAGTGGGCCAAGCGGGTTCCGCTGGGCCCGGGGGCGAAGATCGAGGTGCGCCGGGTGACCGGGCCCGAGGACTTCCCGCAGGACAACGAGTGGATCCAGAAGGAAGACGGCTGGCGTGAGGAACTCGAGAACCGCAACGCGTAGCCGGATGCCCGCCACGCCGACGGAGCACCGCCCGGACCCGATCGAGTCCGCGCGGCGCTCCGTCGCGGCCGTGTGGCGCATCGAGTCGGCGCGCATCGTCGCCACGCTCATTCGTACCGTCGGCGATTTCGGCCTGGCCGAGGATCTCGCGCAGGAGGCCCTCGTCGACGCGCTCGCGCAGTGGCCACAGACCGGTGTTCCGGCCAACCCCGGGGCCTGGCTCACCACCGTCGCGAAACGCAAGGCGATCGACGGTTGGCGGCGCCAGGAGCGCTACCACGACCGCGTCGCCACCATCGCACGCAACCTCGAGACCGAGGAAACCGCCGCGACATCGGACGAGCTGCCGTGGGATCCGGACCGGATCGACGACGACGTGCTCCGGCTGCTGTTCGTGTCGTGCCATCCGGTGCTGTCGAGGGAGGCGCAGGTTGCGCTGACCCTCAAGGTCGTCGGCGGCCTGTCGAGCGAGGAGATCGCGCGCGCGTTCCTCGCGTCGACCGCCACCGTGCAGCAGCGGATCGTCCGCGCGAAGAAGACGCTCGCCGCCGCCAAGGTGCCGTTCGAGGTGCCGCCGCGGTCCGAGTTCGGTGACCGGCTCGGCGCCGTCCTCGGTGTGCTGTATCTCGTGTTCAACGAGGGGCACGCGTCGAGCGCGGGTGACGAGTGGATGCGTCCGGAGCTCAGCCGCGAGGCCGTCCGCCTCGGACGCGTTCTGGCCGAGCTCCTCCCGCACGAGCCGGACGTGCACGGGCTGGTGGCGCTCATGGAGCTGACGGCGGCGCGCTTCCCGGCGCGGCTCGATGCCGACGGCGACCCGGTGCTGCTCGCCGACCAGGATCGTCGCCGGTGGGACCACGGCGCCATCATCCGGGGACGCGCCGCGCTCGCCCGGGCCGACGCGATCGGACGCGGCCGCGGCGCCTACGCGTTGCAGGCGGCGATCGCCGAGTGTCACGCGGTCGCGCCGTCCGTCGACGACACCGACTGGGACCGGATCGTGCTGCTCTACGAGGCGCTCGGTCGTCTGGCACCGTCGCCCGTGGTCGACCTCAATCGCGCGGCGGCGGTCTCGATGGCGTCGGGCCCCGCTGCGGCGCTGCGGATCATCGACGATCTGGTCGACGGCGGGCGGCTCGCCGGCTATCGGCTGCTGCCCGCGACGCGCGGCGAACTCCTCGCCAGGCTCGGCCGGAACCGGGAGGCGCGCATCGAGTTCGAGGCGGCCGCCGAACTGACCGGCAACCAGCGCGAGCGAAAGATCCTGCTGGACAAGGCGGCGGCGCTTCCCGGCCGACATGAGTGAGCGGATCAGCGGTCAGTCATCGAGAATGCCTTCTTCTCAATTTGTCCAGACTCCCTTGCAGTGCCGATACGCTCGTCCCCATGCGTACCGATCGAAGGCACCGCCTCAGACGCACACTGTCGATCGCAACGGCTGCCGTGTCGGCCCTGGTGCTGGCAGGCTGCAGCGCCGACTCGTCGGCTGTCGCAACTTTGTCCACGTCCCTGGCTCCGCCGTCGACCGCACAGGCGCGGACGACGATCAGTGACGATCAACTGCGCGCGATCGCCACCGGTGCCGCCTCACGACTCGGCGAGAACGATCCGACGCGAATCGAGGCCGTCCTGACGACCAGATCCGCGGCCAACGGACTCGTCGGTGCCGAAGGCTTCGACGATACAGCCGCTTACATGATCCAGGCCCACGGCACGTTCTCGACAGCCTGGCAGCACCGTCCGAGCGGTGTCGATCTGCCCCCGACGGTGACTGGGGTGTTGATGCTGATCGTCGATGCGCAGACCGGCGAAGGTATGGACAGCGGCACGAGCGGTGAGCCCGCCGATCTCACGAAGCTCGGGAAGGTGATCACCCTCGACGGCTGAGCGCTGGGCTCGCTGCTACGAAACCGGCTCGGGATCAGGCGAGTTCGTCGTGATGTCCGGCGTCGGCGTCTCGGCAAGCGTGCGATCCGGCGGGGTCGGGGCACTGCCGCGGAACGCGACGACCGCCGCGCCGATCAGGACGGCCGCGTAGATCAGCACGTACAGGTTCACGACGATGTCCCAGGCGATCCAGTTGGGCGGGAACAGGTACAGCCCGACGACCACGGTGTCGTCGGGGAAGCGGTAGGCCCACGATCCGGCGATACCGAACAGCGCGATCACGCTCGCCCACCACCACGCGTTCGTCAGGGCCCGGTGCACGAGGTAGACCATCAGCGGCACGAACCACACCCAGTGGTGGCTCCAGGTGAACGGGGAGACCACCGCCGCGGTCAGTCCGGCGACGGTGACCGCGAGGAGACGCTCGCCGCCGCGGTGGAGTCGGACCACCACCCACATGCTGACGGCGACGACGGCCGCGGCGCACAGCAGCCACACCCACGTGGGCACCGGTCCCCCGGCCAGGCGCGTGATCGCGCCGCGCAACGACTGGTTGGCGGGATGCGAGTCGTCCGCGATGCGCGTGGAATCGAAGAACGTCTCGGTCCAGTACTGCCACGAGTCCTTCGGGAGCACGACCCAGCTTCCGACGAAGGTCACGACGAAGGTGGCCGCCGCGACCGCTGCGGCCCGCCACCGGCGCAGCACCAGGTAGTAGAGGACGAAGTACGCCGGCGTCAGCTTGATCCCGGCGGCGATACCGACACCGACGCCCTTGAGCTTGCTGTTCTCGCCGCGCGAGACGTCCCACAGCACCAGTGCCATCAGGACCAGGTTGATCTGGCCGTAGAACAGGGTCGTGCGGACCGGTTCGAGGAACGCGCAGGCCACCGCCAGCAGTGCCGAGACGGCGATGACGCGGCGGGTGACGAGGTATCCCAGCATCCGCCAGCACAACGCGACGATCGCCACCAGCAGGAGCACGTTGGCGCCCATCCAGATGTACTTGTCAATGCCGCCCGGAAGGAACCCGAACGGGATGAACATCAGCGTCGAGAACGGCGTGTAGGTGTAGAGCAGGCCGTGGATCACCGGTTCGGTGTAGAGCGGCAGACCCTCCATGACGTGCCGCGCACCGTCGCGGTAGACATCCAGGTCGGCGCCGCCGGCCAGGATGCCGATCATGGGCTCCCTCGGGTCGACCAGGCTGAACAAGAGCACCGCGGCCGCCAGCGCGAGGAAGGCGAGGGCAGCCGTCGTCGGGCCCCCTCGCGGGAACGGTCGACGAGCACTCGGATTCCTGGTTGCGCCGTGCATGGCTGTGTCCCTCCCCCGGACGCCGCCTCGGCCTCGCTGCCGAGGCGATCGAGACAAAGGTAGCCAACCGACCGAACCGCGGTAAATCCGATCCTGGTGACCGGGCGGTCGGGTGGCGGCCGGTCCGCGCTGTAACGTCTCCGCCCCGGAGACCGACGTCTGTCATGACGTGACGTGCGGTTCGGGGGGGTCGACCTGCATGTGTCTTGGTGAGGTCGGGATAGGGGAGTTGACATGACAATTCGCGGATTCTTTGCGCGACATCGAATGGCTGCGCGGGTGACGACGCCGGCGGCGCTGGGTGTGGCGGTCGTCGTCGCGCTCACGTGGGCGTTGTCGTCCCCGCCACCGAGCACGGTGGACACCCAGCTCACGGCGTCGACGACGGAGTGCCGCGACATGGTGACCGTCTCGATCGCCGGCCGCAGCGACACCCCGGTGGCGGGCACCACGAAGATGCTGGTCGATCCCGACGGAAACGAGCTCCCCGCGGCCCTGTCGGACGACTACAGCAGTGGACGGATCGACCAGGTCATCAACGCGCCGAACGGCGTCGTGGATCGCGACGCGTACGCCGCGCTGTACATCGCCTATCCCGCGAACATGGCCAGCTACGACGACGCCGTCGCCGCCGGTGTGGCGAACACCGAATCGGTGATGCGGGCCATCCGCGTGTCGTGCCCCGACACCAAGTTCTCGATCGTCGGATACAGCGAGGGCGCCGACGTCGCTCGCCGGGTCGCGATGAACATCGGTCACCAGGAACCCGACGCCGACCAGGGCTACGGGATCGTCGACCCGTCCAACGTCGTCGGCGTCGTCATCTTCGCCGATGCGGGCCGCGGGGCGGGGCAGGGCCCGTTCCCCGGTGCGAAGAACCCGTTCGGCAACCCGGACGGCTTCGACACGAAGTACCAGAACGGCAAGACCCCGGTGCCGGGTCAGGGTGTCCTCCCGAACACCGGCGACGACGACTTCGGTGCGCTGGGCGGCAAGGTCGCGTCCTTCTGCTCCGACGGCGACTTTACTTGCGCTGCACCCCAGAACATCTCGCTGTTGCAGCTCGTGGTCAACGTGGGCAGGCAGATCAACGTCGATCGGCTCGAAGGCGAGGGCCTCACGCCGGCCACCGGTCAGGACATCGCAGTCGTTCTGGGCCGCATCGGATACGACGCCTTCCTGAACATCCAGTCGCAGCCGAACTGGATGCGGAGCGACGAGACCTTCCTGGACGTCCTGCTGAAGGTGTCGGACCCCGACTACGTGCCGGGCGAGTCGACGACGCAGACCCCGAAGGACGTCAGCTCGATCTCCACCGACGAGATGTCGCCGCTGGCGTACCTGCCGCAGAAGGTGTTCAAGGAGATCGTCGGGCTGATCGTGACGAACCAGAACACCATCCCGGTGATCCTGAGTGATCCGTACCAGATGACCCTGGCCCCGGACATCGGCCACCACTTCGACTACTGGCGCGACGCCGACGGCGCGAACGGCAAGCCGTTGACGTCCGCCGAGTACGCCGCCGCGTGGCTGACGTACCTGGCCAAGCAGGCGCAGAACGGAAAGCCGGTCGACCCGGCGGCGAAGCCGACCGCGACCGAACTGGCCGACGCCCTCACCGAGCTGGCGGCCACCACCACAGAATCGTCGGCCGAGCCGACGGGTTCAGCGGTGCCGCAGACTCCGACCGCTTCCCCGTCGGAGTCCGCGGTTCCCTCCGAGTCCGCGGCGCAGAGCGCCACGGAGACGACGGTCCCCGCCACGTCGCCGGCCGTGGCTTCGTCGACCGAGGTCGCCACGACGCCGACGCCGTCGCCGGCCGCTTCCCCGGACGCTGCCGCATCCACGTCCTCGACGGTCGCCACCACGACCAAGCCGACGCCGACCACCACCACCACCCCGGCACCCCGGCCCGCCGGGTAGGGCGCGAGCCGCACCGCTCACCGAGCGGTGCGGCCGCCCCGATCGTTGATCCGGTACGTCACTCGGATCTGTTGGGGACCGCGGTCGATGTGGAGTTCGGCGATGTCGGACGGGATCAACGCGGTGTCGTGCAGGACGGGGGTGCCGTCCTCGGTGACGTTCGTTCGGTGACTGAGCATGGCCGGGCTGTGTTCCGGGCGGGCCAGCAGTTCGGCTTCGGCGGCACCGAGCGTGGTGACGGTGATCGACTCGTTGGCCGACGCGACCGGGTAACCGTGTTGTGCGAGAACCTGATAGAGCGACGCGTCGACCAGTTCGTCCGGGGAGATGCCCGTGCTCCAGGGGATGTAGGAATGCTGGAGCACGGAAGGGTGCGTGTCGATCACGCGGTGACGCGTGACGACGAGCACCTGCTCGGTCGGCCCGAGCTGCAGGGCCCGCGCGACATCGGACGGTGGAGTCTCCCGCGACGACCCGAGGATGTGCGTCTCGACCTTGGCGCCCTGCGCCCGGAGATCGTCTGCGAATCCCGACAGGTGGAGCAGGTTGTAGGTGTACCGCTTGCTCGCCGGGAAAGTGCCCGCCCCGGGACGCGATTCGATCAGCCCGTCGTTCTCCAACAGTTGCAACGCCTGGCGGAGGGTCATGATCGTCACGCCGTAGGAGGCCGCGAGCTCGCGTTGCGGGGGCAGTGCGTCGTCCGCCTGCCATTCCCCGGTGTCGATCCTGGCCCGCAGGTCGTCGTAGATAGCCAGATACTTGGGCAGTCGAGAGTGCCTGGTCACGGAATTGCTGCCTCGTCGAGTCGTTGGCGGAAGGCTTGGACGGTTCCCATGATCGACGCCGCGCCGGCGCCCGCGAGCACCGGGTCCATCAGTGCCGACGCGACCACGACTCCGTCGGACTGCCGAGCCGCACGGGCGGCTCGTTCGGGCGTGTCGATGCCGAACCCGATCACGACCGGCAGGCCGTCGGTCGAGCGGAGGCGCTGCGCGAACGCCCATCCGTCCTCGCCGGCGGTCCGATACGTCCCTGTCGGCGCCATGGCGCCCATTGCATAGACGAATCCACCACTGGCTCCGACGATTCGCCGTGCCGTCTCCATCGGCGTGGACGGAGCCGACATCAGCACCGGGGACACACCCGCCGCCTCGGCCGCAGCGAGATAGTCCGCCGATTCCTCGAACGGCAGATCGGCGACGATGGATCCACTGATTCCGGCCGCCGCAATCGTGTCCAGGTACTGCCCGAGCCCGCGGGACACGAGGTGGTTGCTGTAGGTCATCGTGATCAGCGGCGCGGTCACGTCGGGAAGGTCGTCGAGGATGCCCTCCACCCGGGCGCCCTGCTCCAACGCGGTGACGGATGCACGCTGGATCACCGAACCGTCCAGCATCGGGTCCGAGAACGGCAGTCCGATCTCGACGGCGTCGGCGCCCCCGTCGATCATGGCCCGCACGAGATCGGCCCAGTCCGTTCGGATTCCGCCCATGACATAGCCGATCAGGCACTTCGAGCCGTTGTCGCGGACCTGGCGGAGGGTCGTCTCAAGCACGCTCACGGTCGAGTCTCCTGACTTGTTCGGCATCCTTGTCGCCGCGGCCGGACACGGTGACCAGCACAGTGGTGTCCGGGGCGAACTGTCGGTCGCGGGCGGCCTCCGCCACCCAGGCGAGCGCATGCGCGGATTCCAGTGCGGGGAAGATGCCTTCGAGCCGCGCGAGCTGCCCGGCGGCGGCGAGGACCTGATCGTCGGTGACGGTCACGTAGTCCGCGCGACCGAGTTCGGCGAGGTGGGCGTGTTCGGGTCCCAGCCCCGGATAGTCGAGACCGGCGGCGACGGAATGCGCCTCGAGTACCTGGCCGGCATCGTCCTGCAGATACAGCGACATCGAGCCGTGCAGCACGCCCAGGGTGCCGTCGGTGGCACCGGCACCGCCCGCACCCTCGACGCCGACCAGCCGCGCGTCCGACGACGCGAACCCGGCGAAGGTGCCTGCCGCGTTCGATCCACCGCCGACGCAGGCCACGACGACGTCGGGGGTGCCGCCGCCGAGCAACTGCGCGCACTGCGCCGCGGCCTCGATCCCGATCACGGACTGGAACTCGCGGACGATCCACGGGTAGGGGTGCGGCCCCAGCACCGAGCCGAGGCAGTAGTGGCTCTCGTCCGCCCGGGTCACCCAGTACCGAAAGGCCTCGCTGGTGGCGTCTTTCAATGTCCTGGCGCCGGATCGGACCGGAATCACCTGCGCACCGAGCGTTTCCATCCGGTAGACGTTCAGCTCTTGCCGGGCCATGTCGACCTCGCCCATGTATACGGTGCACTTCATGCCGAACAGTGCTGCGGCCGTGGCAGTCGCGACACCGTGCTGACCGGCGCCGGTCTCCGCCACGAGTTCACGCCTGCCCATCCGTCGAGCGAGGAGTGCCTGACCCAGCGCATTGTTCAGCTTGTGGCTGCCGGTGTGGTTGAGATCCTCGCGCTTGAGCAGGACGCGGACGCCGAGTTCCTCGGACAGTCGTCGCGCCCGCATGACCGGTGTCGGTCGCCCGCAGTACTCGGCCAGCAGTGAACCGAGCTCCGCCCGGAACTCCGGGTCGGCCCACGCGTCACGGAAGCCTGCTTCGACTGCTCGACACGCAGGCACGAGCGCCTCGGGGACGTAGCGCCCACCGAAGCGGCCGAACCTTCCGGACGGTCCGGGGTCCCCCATCAGTGTCGTAGCCGTCGCACCCACCTCCGATTTCCATAATCGTTCTAGTGTTCTAGAACAATTTAGCACGGGGTGAGATCGGGTCCCGCCGCACCGGACACCGCGGACGGTGCCGAGCGGTCACCGATCCACTGCGGTGGCGAGCGAACCGTCCGGCGGCGACACCACCGCCGGGTCCCGCCCCGACAGCAGATCGAGCACCGCCTTGGGTCGCGCCAGCCACTCCCGCGCGTAGTTCCGCACGACGGCGAGCCGGTTGCACTCGCACTCGGCCTCTACGCCGTCGGTGTCGATGCCGGCGTCGCGGCACAGCGCCACCGCGCGGGACACGTGTAGGCCCTGGCTGACGATGAGTGCCTTCGTCACCCCGTACGTCCGCACCGCCCGCGCGCAGGTGTCGTACGTGTCGAGGCCGTAGCCGTCGCCCACGATCCGCGCGGGATCGACACCGGCGTCCACGAGGTACTCGGTCATGGCCGCGATCTCGTTGCCGGAGCGGCCGTTCGCGTCACCGGACACAAGGACGGCGCGGGCCCTGCCGTCCTCCATCAGTCGGACGGCGGCGTCGAGCCGTCCGGCCAGGAACTTCATCGGTTTCCCGTCCCGGACCTGCGAGCCGAGGACGATCACGACGGGCGCGTCCGGCGCGTCGCGGACGTCGTACATGTGCCCGGACGCGGCGACCGCCACCCACCCCGCGGACCCCAGCACGAGCACACCGGCCATCGCGACCAGTACCGCCGACCAGCCGACGAGGCGCCCGACGATCCGCCGCATGTTCCACCCTCCGAGTTCCCGGCCTCGACCCGCTGCCGACCGCCCCCGGACGATCCTCTCGAGGAGGGATCATCTTTCCGGGCAGACACGCCCGCCGGACGCTCAGTCGAACAGCAGCACGGGCTTCAACACGCTTCCGTCCCTGATGCCCTGCGCGGCGTCGTTGATGTCCTCGAACCGGTAGTACTCGACGAGCTTGTCCAGCGGGAAGCGTCCCTGCTCGATCAGCTTCACCAGGGCGGGGAGAAACACCTGCGGCACCGAATCACCCTCGGTGACACCGATGAAACGTCGACCGTTCAGCAGGTAGTTGACGTCGACGGGGACCGTCGCGCCGGCCGCCGGGGCGCCGATGGCCGCCACCGTGCCCAGCGGCGCGAGGCAGTTGATCGCGGTCTCGAGCACCCGCACGTTGCCGGTGGCGTCGATCGCGTAGTCGATGCCCAGTCCCCCGCTGATCCGGTCGAGTTCGGCGGCCGGATCCGCCTCCTTCGAGTTGATCACGTCCGTCGCGCCCAGTTCCCGGGCCAGCTCGAGTCGTGACGGCACGATGTCGACGGCGACGATTCGCTCGGCGCCGGTGAGGGCTGCCGCCATGACGGCAGCCATTCCCACCGCACCCACTCCGAAAACGGCCAGAGTGGAGCCGGGTTCGGGTGTGAGGATGTTGAGTACGGCCCCGGCGCCGGTCTGGATTCCGCAACCCAGCGGCGCCAGCAGGCCCAGGTCCGCCGAATCGGAGACCTTGGTGACGCCGCGTTCGTCGGCCAACGCGTATGTGGAGAAAGAGGATTGGGCGAAGAAGTGCCCGTTGATCTCCTCGTCGCCGCGCCGGACCGTGGTGCTGCCGTCGGCGCGCCGTCCGCCGACGAGGTTGCGCGGCAGGAACTCCTGGCAGTACGCGGGGTGTGCCGTGCGGCAGTTGCGGCATTCGCCGCAGCTGGTGAACGACAGCAGCACCTTGTCGCCCGGCTTGACGCTGGTGACCGCGCTGCCCACCTCTTCGACGATCCCGGCGCCCTCGTGTCCCAGCACCCCGGGGAGCGGGAAGGGGATGTGCCCGGCCTGGACACCCAGGTCGGTGCCGCAGACCCCGGCGGCGACGATCCGGACCAGGACCTCGTCGGCCCGGGGCGCGTCGAGGGTGACCTCGCCGATCGTGAAGGGTGCACCGATGCTGTCGACAATGGCGGCGCGAGCTGTGTTGACCATGTTGTGCTCCTGCGGATTCGGCGGATCAGAACGGGTAGATCGGCAGCGCGCTCTGCGCCGTCACCCACTGCGTCTCGGTGAAGGCGTCGAGGTTGGCGCCGATACCGCCGACGCGGCCGCCGTTGCCGGACGATGCGAGTCCGCCGAACGGGACGACGGCCTCGTCGCCGACCGTCTGATCGTTGATGTGGACCAGGCCGGTGGGGATCTGCTGGGCGATCTCGAGGCCCTTCATCGCATCGCCGGTCAGGATTCCCAGGGACAGTGCGTATTCCGAGTCGTTGGCGACGGCCACGGCTTCTTCGACGGTCGCGAAGGAGGTGACGGGGGCGACGGGGCCGAAGACCTCGTTGACGAAGGCGGGCGCCGTCCGCGGGGTGTCGGCGAGGACCGTCGGACGGTAGAAGAGGTCCTCGTAGGTTCCGCCGGCCGCCAGCCGTGCTCCGGCCGCGATGCTGTCCGACACGAGGGCGTGGATCTGATCACGTTGCCGCGCATCGATGATCGGCCCCATCGCCACCTCGCCGGTGAACGGATCTCCGACGGGCAGCCGCTCGGCGTGTTCGGCGAGCAGTGCGGTGTAGTCACCGACGATGCTCTCGTGCACCAGCTGTCGGCCGGTGGCCATGCAGATCTGTCCCTGATGCATGTACGAGCCGAAGGCGCCCACCGAGACGGCCTTCTCCAGGTCGACGTCGTCCATGACGATGAGGGCATTGTTGCCGCCGAGTTCCAGGTGGGCGCGCTTGAGGTGGCGGCCCGCCAGTTCACCGACCGCGCGTCCGGCACGCGTCGAACCGGTGAACGCGATGACCCGCACGCTGGGGTGGACCACGACCGCCTCGCCGGCGTCCGCACCACCGGGCAGCATGCTGAGGACACCGGCCGGAAGCCCGGCCTCCTCGAAGATCCGGGCCAGGACGACGCCACCGCAGATCGCGGTGCGCGGGTCCGGCTTGAGGATCACCGAGTTGCCCAGGGCGAGTGCCGGCGCGACGGCGCGGATCGACAGGATCAGCGGAAAGTTGAACGGGGCGATGACACCGACGGTGCCCACCGGGACGCGGCGCGAGAAGCTCAGCCGCGGCTGCTCGGAGCGCAGCACCTCGCCGACGGGATGCGCCGCGAGCGCCGCCGCGTTGTAGCACTCCTCAGCGGCGGTGTGCGTCTCGGTCTCGGCCTTCGCCCGGATGCTGCCGCCTTCGCGGACGATCCACTCGCCGATCTCCTCGGCGTACTGCTCGAACAGCTGCCCGGCTCGACGGAGGACGGCCGCGCGCTCGGTGTACGGACGCGCGGCCCAGGCCTTCTGTGCCGCCGTGGCGCCGGTGGCGGCCGCCGCGACATCGTCGGGGGTGGCCGTCCCGACGGTGGTGAGTTGCTTCCCGGTCGCGGGTTCGACCACGACACGGTCCTCACCGCCGGCCACCCATTCGCCGGTGAAGATTCGGGATTCCCACACCGGCTTGTTCAACAGACTCGTCACGGTCGCTCCTCGCAGTCGCAGCACATGGATGCCTTCCACGTTGCCGGGCCGCGATGTCGCCCACGACCGGTCTTTCACTGACCGAAAGACGTATTTCAGTTCTGCGGGGTGGGCGCCTCCGTGACGGTGACGAGTCCGCCGTGGGTGGACTCGTCGAACGCCATCAGTGCGACCGACAGGTGCAGGGGTTTCCAGTCCCCGTCGAGTCCGCGGAACCGCAGGATGCCTTCGACCTTCCGGTAGGCGAGATCCTTGGCCATCTTCTGCGCGAGCGGCACATCGGACGGATGCATGGCGGGCTCCGGCTCCCCGACGGCATTTTCCCAGGCCACCCCCGGCATCGGCTCGCTGCGCCACTTGATGAGCGCGAGGCGTTTCAGGTCGACGTAGGCGAGGTATTCGCCGGGCGTCAGCACGGCGTCGAGCACCCGATGCTCGAGGATGACCGGTGGCGGCGCGGCCGGGACCTCGCCTGCCGGGCCGATGTCGTGGGTGATCCCGCGAAGGATGACCTCGCGCCGTTCCCCGGCAGGATCGGGCTTCTCCTCGAGCATCCGGCACGAGAAGTGTGCGGCGCGTTCCTCGTCGTCGTCGCGGCGTACCTTCCACACCGCCTGGTGCTCCGTGCCCGGTTCCGACTGCACGATCTTGGCCAGCGCCTCGCCCTCGTCGCGGTTCGTCACCAGCCGGGTGAAGGCGCCCGCCAGCGCGGCCTCGCTGCGACGGTCCTCGGGTGCGACGCCGTACAGGTCGAAGAGGTCGTCGCTGCCGCTGGCCTTGCCTGCCGTCAGATTGAAGTGCCACGCGCCCGCCGGGTCCCGCGGCGGTGGTGCCTCGTCGGTGTCTCCCCGCCAGAAGTAGACGCCGTGGAGGCGGGACTCGGAATTGAGCAGCGGCTCCGCGAGGATGCGTTTGCGGCCGTCCTCCGACTCCCGGTCGATCCGCCGATGCTCGGGGTCGGCCATGATCTCGAGCAGAGCGTTCTGCACGTCGTCGAGGGCCCTGTTCGGTTGGCTCCGTCGGCCCTTGAAGTGCCGGCCCAGCGGCACGAAGGGTTTCGGGGACGACCCCACCCCGATCAGTGACGGCTCCTGTCCGCCGAAGGTGCTGATCAGCAGCCAATCCGTGGTCATTTCCGCAGCCCCCGACGCTTCGCGGCCGGCAGCAACCACTGGTACGCCGGACCCAGGATCCGGGTCACCGCGTCCACCACCTTCGCG
This sequence comes from Rhodococcus sp. W8901, assembly GCF_013348805.1. NCBI lineage: Bacteria > Bacillati > Actinomycetota > Actinomycetes > Mycobacteriales > Nocardiaceae > Rhodococcus > Rhodococcus sp. W8901. The sequence continues at coordinate 5,469,717 of NZ_CP054690.1, read as the reverse complement.
TCCGGGCCGACGAGCACCCGCGCACGCCCCTGTTCGACACCCCGCAGAATCGTGCGCGCGGCCTCGGCGGGGTCGGTGCGAGCGATTCGCCGATCGAACGAGTCGGCGACCTCGCGAACGTCCACCCCGGCGGCGGCGCTCGCGGTCCGCGCGATGCCGGTCCGGACGCCACCCGGGTACACGCACGTCACCTTCACCGAATGGCCGCCGAGTTCCATCTCCTGACGCAGCGACTCCGTGAACCCGCGGACCGCGAACTTCGCGGCGTTGTAGGCGGAGTACCCGGGCGCCGCCATCAACCCGAATGCCGAGGACAGATTCACCACATGACCGCGGTCCGACTCGACCACGTACGGGAGGAACGCCTTCGTGCCGTTGACGACGCCCCAGAAGTCGACGTCCATCACCCGTTCGATGTCGGCGTAGTCCGAAGCCAGAACCTCACCGGTGTATAGGATTCCGGCATTGTTGATCACGATGTCGACACCACCGAAGCGGCTCGCGGTCTCGGCGGCGAAGGCGTGGACCGCGGCCCGATCGGTGACATCGACAACCGACGCGGATACCCGGGCCCCGGCCCGGTCGCACAGGTCCGCAGTCTCCTTCAACGGACCTTCGGCGTCCCCGGACAGGGCCAACACCGCACCCCCGTCGGCCAACCTGGTCGACAATTCGCGACCGATTCCCGAACCGGCTCCCGTCACGGCCACGACGCGACGATCGAAGTACCCCAAAGAACTTCCCCTCTGTTCTGTTGAACTAGCGCTCCCAGTTCCTTACCAGAACGGCACGTAGCCGGCATCTCGAGGCGATCCGGCCGGAGGCACCGGAACGGTGGGGTTCCACCGGTAGATGCGACCACCGGGCGGGCCTGCCTGAGTCGGGGGTCAGACTGCCCACCCGGTGGTCACTGCGACGCGGCACACCCGCCGTGAAGCGGACGGGATCGGCCGAGCCGGGTTCGTGGGATAACGCCTGCGCGCACCGTATGGGGCCGGGCGTCGTCGGGTCCCGGCACGGGAGCAACGATCGCCACACGCGCATGCGTCAATGTGACAGCGCTACAAGCAGACCCGATATCGACAGGGTTGCAGGAAGCCCCGTGAGGGGCGCGCAGGTGCACTGTAAGCCAGCCGGTGACGGGGATGCAACCTCGAGCTGGCGTGTCGGAGACCCGGATTCTGGGCCCGGGCGGTGGCATCGGGATGGATCCGACGCCACCGCCCGGCCGTGGTCCGCCAGGTCGGGGGTCCGGAGGGCCACGGTATCGCCGCCCGGCCGGCCGAGCGACAACTCGAACGCTAGTGCCGGTTCGTTCGACGGCGTAGGGGGATTTGCCCCGTGCCGGGTGGGTCCCCCACGGGGGCCGCCCCGGAAGGGGGTTTGGCGCGATCCCGCTCGGGGACGCCCCTCAGCGGTCCCGGGGCGCGGAATCCGATTCGGGCGCGAGAGTGAAGTAGTTCTCCTCCTCCTGCACGAAGTGCAGCTGCAGCAGCGCGTGCAGCCCGTACAGGCAGGCGAGGAGGTCGTCGACCTGATCGGGGTCGATCCGGCCGGCCGCATCGGCGCGGGTGAGGTGGGTGCGCAGGCGTCGCGCGAGCCGGTCGATCTCGGCATGCATGCGGCTCATCGTCGCGGTCGCCTCTGCTGTGCCCAGCGGGGTGGCGAGCGCCGGGTACAGTTCGCGGTCCTCCGCCTGCTCGTGCGGGAGCAGCGTGCCGAACAGGAAGGTGTCGACCCGACGCAGGGCGGGATATGCGGCCGCGAGGTTGCCACCGACGAGTAGTTGCGCCGTGTCGCGCAGGATGGCCAGCTGGTCGCGCAGTTCGTCGTGCTCGGCCGAGAACCGGTGCAGCATTGCCTCGGTGTCGTCGGGAAGGAGAATCTCCTGGTTCCGGTCGCCCCGCAGCGCGCGTAATGCGTTGAGGATCACGGCCACGTCGATACCCTCCTGCAGCAGCGCACCCGCCGCGGGCGGCAGGAATCCGAACGCGGCAAATCCCATGGCCACCAACGACAGCCCCATCCCCACTGCCGCGCTCTGCACGGCGATGCGCCGGGAGCGGCGGGCGATGGCCATCGCATCGGCCAGGCGGTCGAGTCGATCGGTGGTGAGCACGACGTCCGCGGCCTCCGACGTTGCCGTCGAGCCCCGCGCCCCCATCGCGACGCCGACGGTGGCGGCCGCGAGGGCCGGGGCGTCGTTGACGCCGTCGCCGACCATGACGGTCACCGCCGATGCCCGCTCCGCCCGGACCCCGGCCACCTTGTCGGCGGGTGTCTGTTCGGCGTGGACGGCGTCCAGACCGAGGACTGAGCCGATCTCCTCCGCGGGTTCGCGCCGATCCCCGGTGAGCATGACGAGCCGGTTCAGTCCGGCCGAGCGCAGGCGCCGCAGGGTGCGGGACGCGTCCCGGCGAACGGGATCAACCAGCAGGACGGCGCCCGCGAGATCGCCGTCGACGGTGACCCAGGCAACCGCGGCGCCGTCGAGCACGGCCCGACTGTGGGCGGCACGTGCCCACGCCGGTGCATCGTCGGGCAAGCTGAGGGTGCCGACGGTGACCCGTCGGCCGTCGACGGTCGCGCTCACGCCGGTCCCGGCCTCCTCCGCCACGTCGGTGGGCAATGTCAGTGCGAGCCCGCGCATCTTCGCTTCCTGCACGATGGCGTCGGCCAGTACGTGCGGTGACAGTTGGTCGGCGGACGCGGCCAGTCGCAACACGTCGGTGGCATCGCCGCCGGGCGCGATGAGCACGTCCGTGCCGGTGGGGCGACCGGTGGTAAGGGTTCCGGTCTTGTCCATCACCAGTGTCGTGGCATGTCCGAGGTTCTCGAGGGCGCCGCCGCTGCGAATCACCACACCCAGACGGGACGCTCGGGACAGTCCGGAGACGATCGCGACGGGCGCGGCCAGTAGCAGTGGACACGGCGTCGCGACCACCAGCACCGCGACAGCGCGGGTGGCCGAACCGCTGAACAGCCAGGCGGAACCAGCGATTGCGAGCGCGAGCGGCAGGAACCAGGCCGCGATGCGGTCGGCCACCCGTACGACGGGGGCGCTCTCGGCGGCGGCGTCGCGGGCCAGGCGGACGATGCCGGCGTAGGTGCTCTGGTCGGCGGTCGTGTGCGCCTGCATCTCGAAAGCGGTTCCTGCATTGACGATTCCGCTCCGCACTGCCTCGCCGCGACGCCGCTCGACGGCGAGCGGTTCTCCGGTGAGGACGGATTCGTCGAGCACGGCGGAACCGGACGTGATCCACCCGTCGACGGGCACCACCTCCCCCGGTCCGACCACCAGGTTGTCGTCGGCGAGGACGTCGTCGAGTGGGATCGCCTCGACGTGGTCGCCGGTTCGTCGGCGGGCGGTGCGGGGCGCGTGGTCGAGCAGCGATCGCAGATCCTTCGTGGCGCGGCGTTCGGCGGCGGCATCGAGCGCCTGCCCCGTCGCGAGCATGACGCTGATCAGTGCGCCCGCGAGATACTCGCCGACCAGCAGCGTGCCGATCAGGGACAACACCGCGAGTAGGTCTACGCCCATCCGCCCCCGTCGGAGCGCGTCGATCACCCACCAGGCAGCGGGCGCGATCGCGATTACTGTCCCGGCGATCCAACACTTGTCGGCCACGTTGTCGGCACCGAGCAGCCACGCGATCGCGCCGGCGATCAGCGCGGTGAGGGTGACCGCCAGTAGCGCGAATTCCTTGAGGCGGTGCACACGTTCGCGTCGCCGGGACGGTGCCTCGGACGCCGTATCCACCATGACGCTCCCATGTCCTCGCGGGTGCCGTCTCGAGCGTACCGCGCCGGGTGCGGGATCTCCCGTGTCGAAGGCGGCTCCGGGCCGCTGAACCCCGGTACCGTGACGTCCCTGCCCGATATTCGACTTTCTACCTTTCGAGAAGGAAGCCATGAAGACCGAGATAAGTTGTGGGCCCGCGTTCGCGTTCGCCGAGATCAGTGTCCCCGCCGGTGGATCGGTCCGCGTCGAGGCCGGGGCGATGGCGATGATGCGGGGTGACATCGCGATCACCACGTCGACGCGGGGCGGCTTCCTGAAGGGACTCCGCCGCTCCCTGGGCGGCTCGAGCTTCTTCGTCAACGACTTCAGCAGTGAACGGGGTGGTGTCGTGGGCGTCGCCGGCGCACTCCCGGGCGACCTGGTCGAAACCACCGTCGACGAAGGGACCGCGCTGCTCGTCCAGTCCGGCTGCTGGCTCGCCTCCGACGCGACCGTCGACGTCGACTCCAAATGGGGCGGCAGCAAGGGGTTCTTCAGCGGCGCGGGGCTCGTTCTGTTGCGGTGCAGCGGAAACGGCGAGATCCTGCTGTCCAGCTACGGCGCCATCCGGTCGGTGACGCTCGCGGCGGGGGAGACGATGACACTCGACTCCGGTCACGTCGTCGCGTTCGACGAGACCGTCCAGTACCGCATCCGCAAGGCCGGTGGGTGGAAGTCGATGATTCTCGGTGGCGAGGGCATCGTCACCGAGTTCACCGGTCCGGGTCGGGTCTGGATGCAGACCCGTAGCGCGACGGACCTGGTCGACTGGCTCCGGGCCCGGATGCCGTCGAGCACCACGACCACCAGTAGCAGTAACAGCAACTGAGGGTGAGGGTCAGTCGGGGCTGACGAGGTCGTCGTCCGATCTCGTCGGCGTCGGCTCGACCCGCGAGAACGTCAGGGTGCCGTCGTCGATCGGGGTGTCCCGAAGCGAGACGACGTCCTTGTAGTAGTCCATCGGCAGGCTCCAGGGCTCCTTGGTGCCGGTCCGCGGAAACAGGTCCAGGCCCCGCTGGATATACCCGGACGTGAAGTCGAACTGGGGCCGGGTCTCGATGGCCGGTTCCGTATTGTGCGCGACGACAATCTGGGCACCCCGCCGATCCATCTCGTCGAGCAGTCGGCACAGGTAGTCGGCGACCAGATCGAGCTTGAGTGTCCACGGCCCGTTGAGGTAGCCGAAGGCGAACGAGAAATTGGGAACGTCCGAGAGCATCGTGCCTTTGAACGTGAGCCGCTTCGTGATGTCGATCGGTTCGCCGTCCAGGTGGATCTCGATGCCGCCGAGGATGAGCAGGTCGAGTCCGGTTGCGGTGATGATGATGTCCGCGTCGAGATGCTTCCCGGACACCAGCGCGATGCCGTTCTCGGTGAACGTCTCGATGGTGTCGGTGACCACCGAAGCCTTGCCCCTGGAGATCGTCTTGAACAGGTCGCCGCCGGGGACGACGCACAGGCGCTGGTACCACGGATCGTAGGTGGGGTTGAAGTGGGTGTCGACGTCGAAACCGGACGGTAGGAGCCGGACATTGAGCCGGCGGATGATCGCCCGCGCCTGTTTGGGGAAGCGGCGGGCGAGCTTGTAGACCCGGAAGTTCAGCATGGTGTTCTTCTTGCGGGCCAGCCGGTAGCCCCGCTCGTCTCCCAGCACCCGGCGAAGCATGCTGGACACCGTGTCCTCTTCGGGGAGCGCGATGACGTAGGACGGCGAGCGCTGCAGCATCGTGACGTGCGCGGTGGCGTCGGCCATCGCCGGGATCAGGGTGACGGCGGTGGCCCCGGAACCGATCACCACCACCCGCTTGCCGGCGTAGTCGAGGTCTTCGGGCCAGGCCTGCGGATGCACGATCCGGCCGGTGAACCGGTCGGCACCGGGAAACACCGGTGTGTAGCCCCGGTCGTAGTTGTAGTAGCCGCTGGCGCAGAAGAACCAGTCGGCCGTGAATGTCACGATCTCGCCGGTGTCGTCGCGCCGTGCGGTGACCGTCCAGCGGGCGTCCGTCGACGACCAGTCGGCACGGATCACCTTGTGGCCGTAGCAGATATGACGTTCCACGTCGTACTCGCGTGCGGTGTCGCGGATGTAGTCGAGGATGTCTGCCGCGGGTGCCAGCGCCGCGCGGCCCTTCCACGGCTTGAAGTCGTACCCGTAGGTCTGGATATCGGAGTCGGAGCGGACACCCGGGTACCTGAACAGGTCCCACGTGCCGCCGGACACGGCGCGGGCCTCGAGGATCGCGAAGGTGCGGTCCGGCTGTGTCCGATGGAGTCGGCTGGCGACGCCGATTCCCGACAGCCCGGCGCCGACGATGAGGACGTCGACGTGTTCGGGTGCGGTGCCGCGGCTCGTCGCGGAACCGGTGGGGCGTTCGGGGCCCATGGGTCCTCCCGATGCTGGCACTGGTGAAACCACGTCTGTAATGCACCGTAGCCCGACAGTCGCGCGGTGTGCCAGCAAAATCCGCGGTCCGATTCACTCGACGCGGTGCCGGGCGCGGCGAACAATGGTGTCCACGTCGACCACACCGACGCCCGGCCGAGGAGGCACGACACATGACCGAGACACCGGAGATCGATCCCGCCGCGACGCCCAGTGGAACGGGCTGCGCCGAGTGCGACGCGGCCGGCGGGTGGTGGTTCCACCTGCGCCGCTGCGCCGCCTGCGGGCACGTCGGCTGCTGCGACTCCTCCCCCGCGCAGCACGCGAGCGCGCACGCGGCGGCGTCCGGACACCCGATCATCCGGAGCTTCGAGCCCGGTGAGGACTGGTTCTGGGACTACCGGACGCAGGGCTTCGCCGAGGGTCCGGAACTGGCTCCGCCGCAGAGCCATCCGAGCGAACAGACGGTTCCGGGACCACGCGAGCGGGTACCGGAGGACTGGGCGGACCGCCTGCACTGAGATCGGACGAAATCCGGCCGGCTCGCGACCTTCGTAGAATCGGCGGGGTGATCGAGATCCCCGACGCGCTGGTCGCGGCGCAGTGCAAGCACGGCGAACGGCGCTTGGCGGACGAACAGTTCGCCATTGCGCGAATGCTGTTGGCGCGCTGAGTCCGTCCGTGCTCAGTCCTGCTACAGCCGCGTCGGCCCGCACCGTGGGGTGCGGGCCGACGCGGAGAACTGTGTCAGCTGAGCTTGGCGATCAGGTCGGCGCGCTGACGGGCGCCCAGGCCGGAGACACGTCGAGTCTCGGCGATGCCGACGGACTCGGCGATGTCGCGGGCCTTGATCTTCCCCACCTTGGGCAGGGATTCGAGCAGGTAGAGCACCTTCGTCTTACCGACGAGTTCGTCGGTATCCGCCTTGTCGAGAACTTCCACCAGGGTGAGCTTGCCCGACTTGAGATCTTCTCTCAGTTCGGACCGCGCCTTGCGGGACGCGGCAGCCTTCTCCAGTGCTGCAGCGCGCTGTTCGGGGGTCAAGGTGGGCAATGCCATTGATGTGCCTCTCTCTCACGGAACCCGGATGAAGTTCAGGCTAGAACGGGAATCGCCGCAGCGCGCGTCAAGTGGGCCCCGCGTGTCGAAAAGCCGTGGCTATTCGTCTCATTTGCCCTTCCACAACGGCTTTCGCTTCTCGAGAAACGCGCTCATACCCTCCTGTGCGTCGCAGGTGACCGCGTTGGTGGCCATCGTCTCGGCCATCAGTTCGTACGCCTCGTCCTGCGGCAGGTCGATCTGCCGGTAGAACGCCTGCTTGCCGATGGCGAGGGTCAGCGGGCTGGATTCGGCGATCTTCGAGGCCAGGTCCCGCACCCGAGACTGCAGTTCGTCGGGTGCGACCACGACGTTCACCAGGCCCCAGTCGGCGGCGGTGTCGGCGTCGATCGTCTCGCCGGTGAGCAGCATCTGCATCGCGCGCTTGCGGCCCACCGATCGGCTGAGCGCAACCATGGGGGTGGAACAGAACAGCCCGATCCGCACACCCGGGGTTCCGAACACCGCGTTCGACGACGCCACCACCAGATCGCACGACGCGGCCAGTTGGCAGCCGGCAGCGATCGCCGGTCCCTGCACCGCGGCGATCACCGGCTGCGGAATCGCCTGCAGGGTGTCCATCATCGCCGTGCACACCTCGAAGACCTCCCGCTCGTCCTCGAGGGTACGGTCGATCATCTCGGACAGGTCGTGTCCGGCGGAAAACGCCGGGCCGACCGCACTCAACACGACCGCCCGGACGGTATCGTCGTCGGCCATCTCCCGCAGTGCTGCGGTGACCTGTCGCATCATGTTGGTGGACAGTGGATTCCGTTGGTCCGGCTGATCCAGCACAATGGTGCCGATGCCGGTTTCCGGGTCTATCTCGATTCTGACGACGTCGTTCATCGTGCCTCTCCGTCATATCGGGTCGCAATGCCCGATGCTACCCGGAAAGGCCGCATCGAGCCCGGCCACGCGGCGAGGCTCCGGCGCGAATCGATGAATCAGCCCTCGATCGCGGACTTGATCCGTAAGGCGAAGTCGGGAGCGTCCTTTCGTGCCGCCCGCAGCGCGAGGGGCGCGATGAGCTTGCCGATCCCGTGCCCCTCCAGCACGTTGAAGACCGTCAGCTTCGTCCCGCCTCCGTTGGGTTCGAGGTCGTATCCACCCTCCACCGCGGTGACGGAGTTCTTGGACCGCTCCGCCCAGCGCAGTCGTCGCGGCGGCTCGAACTCGGTGAGTTCGAACTCGCGCTGACTGGTCATCCCGGCGTCCTTGACCGTGCTGACGAAGACGGTGCCGACGCCCGGCGGGCCGTCGGTCGGCTGCTCGATCTTCTGCACCCGAGGGCTGAACTTCGGATCGTTGACGCCGACGGCGAGGAACTGGAACACCTCGTCGATGGGACGGTCGACCACGGTCGTTCCTTCGAAACGTCTCGACATGTCGTAACCCCGTTCGGTGTGGTTACCCGGAGATGAGTCGAACTCTACTCGCGGCTGGCAGGATCGGGGCGTGAGTACTGCGAACCTGACCCGTGCCGAGACCGCCGCGCGTTCGGCAGCCGTGACCGTCCTTTCCTACCGCGTCGAACTCGACATATCCGGTGCGCCTGACAATTCCGAGCCGGGCTTCGCGACGTCGACGACCGTCGAGTTCGACTCCGGCACGTCCGAGACGTGGATCGACTTCCTCGGTCCCGAGGTTCGATCGGTGACCGTCAACGGCGAAGCCGTGGACATCGAGTTCGACGGTGCCCGTATCGCTCTGCGTGGATTGCGTGCATCGAACACCGTGGTGATCGCCGCGGTCGGCGCGTACAGCCGGTCCGGGGAGGGGCTGCACCGATTCCACGACCCCGTCGACGGCCGGACCTACCTGTACACACAGTACGAGCCGTCGGACGCGCGACGCGTGTTCGCGTGCTTCGAGCAGCCGGACATGAAGGCGCCGTTCACGTTTGTCGTCACCGCCCCCGCGGGTTGGGAGGTGGTGTCCAACCGCCCGGCGGCACTCCACCACGTCGACGACACCCGTCAGGTCGTCGAGTTCTCCCCCACACTGCCCATCTCCACGTACATCACCGCGATCGTCGCGGGTCCGTATCATCGTGTCGAATCCATCTGGAGCCGAGACGATCTCACCGTCCCGATCGGGGTGCTGTGCCGGGCGTCGCTGGCGCAGTACCTCGACGCCGACGCGATCGTCGAGGTGACGAAGCAGGGGCTGGACTTCTTCGCCGAACACTTCGACTATCCGTATCCGTGGGGCAAGTACGACCAGGTGTTCGTGCCCGAATACAACCTGGGCGCGATGGAGAATCCCGGCTGCGTCACGTTCACGGAGGCCTACGTCTTCCGCGGCGCCGCAACGGCCGCGCAGTACGAGGGCCGGGCCAACACGATCCTGCACGAGATGGCCCACATGTGGTTCGGCGATCTGGTGACGATGGTGTGGTGGGACGACCTGTGGCTCAAGGAGTCGTTCGCCGACTTCATGGGCGCCCTCGCGAGCGTGGAGGCCACCGAGTGGACCGACGCGTGGGTCGCGTTCGCGAACCGGAGGAAGGCGTGGGCGTACTCGCAGGACCAGCTGCCGACGACGCACCCGATCGTCGCCGACATCGTCGACCTGGAGGCGGCGAAACTGAACTTCGACGGCATCACGTACGCCAAGGGCGCGAGCGTCCTCAAGCAGTTGGTCGCCTATGTCGGGCGCGACGCGTTCTTCGAGGGTTCCCGGCGGTACTTCCGCGAGCATGCCTTCGGCAACACCACGCTGGCCGACCTCCTGGCGGAGTTGTCGGCGTCCTCGGGCCGTGACCTGGGCGCGTGGGCGCAGGCGTGGCTGCAGACCACCGGCGTCTCCACCCTCACCCTCGAGGGCGGCGACGACGTGCGCGGGTACGAGATCGTGCAGAGCGATCCGAGGCCGCACCGCCTGGCCGTCGGGCTCTACGACTTCGACGACGCCGGTGACCTGGTTCGACGTGATCGCGTGGAGCTGGACGTGGTCGCCGAGCGGACACCGGTCGACCTGTCCCCCGCGACGCTCCGGCTGCTCAACGACGGCGACCTCACGTACGCGAAGGTGCGTCTCGATGCCGGCTCGCTCGCGACGGTCGAGCGCTCGCTGGACCGGGTCGTCGACCCGCTGGCCAGGGGCCTCATCTGGTCGGCGCTGTGGAACGCCACCCGCGACGGCGAACTCGCCCCCGAGCGGTACCTGACGATGGCACGCGCGTTCGCGCCGTCCGAGCCGAACATGGCGCTGCTGACCGCGGTCCTGGCGAACGCGTCGTTCGCGATCGGCCACTACCTGCCCACCGAGGCGCGGGACCGCTGGCGGCGCGAGTGGCTCGAAACCTGCTGGACGGCAATGCAGGAAGCCGAATCAGGCTCGGGTGGACAGCTGGCATGGGCCCGTGCGGCTGCGGCCGCAGCAGTTGTCGACGACCGCCACGCGGCCGACATCCGTGCGATCCTCGACGGCGGCCGGCCGGGCCCGGACGGGCTCCGGTTGGATCCGGACCTGCGCTGGGCGCTGTGGACGGCGCTGTCCGCGACCGGGCACGCCGACCCGGAGACGCTGGACGTCGAACTGGCGCGCGACGACACCGCGTCCGGGCGGACCGCCCAACTGCGTGCGCTCGCCGCCCGCCCGGACCCGGAGGTCAAGGCGCGGGCCTGGGCGTCGGCGCTCGAGGACACGGCGCTGAGCAACGACCACCTCGACGCCGTCATCGCCGGATTCCGGGCGGGCGAGCGCCGCGACCTGATCGCCGGCTACGACGACGCCTACTTCGCGGCGATCCGCGGGGTGTGGGCGCAGCGCAGCATCGAGATCGCCCGCCGGATCGTCCTCGGGCTCTTCCCGGCGTCCGATTCGGTCGATTCGGTGGATTCGTGGCTCGCCGCGAACGTTGATGCACCGGGCGCACTGTGCCGACTGGTCACCGAACAGCGCGACCACCTCGCCCGGGATCTCCGGATCCGGGCGACGTGGTGTTGACGGGTGTCGATGCTCGTTCACCCGATGCGGTTCGCCACGACCAGGTCCAGGAAACGCTGGTTCCTCAGCCACCATCACTCCGACGCTACGGTCGACTACCCGAACCTCCTGATCCTGTCCTGGCGCAACGGGTACAACGGTCCGAAGAAGCCGATCAGGGTGCTCGGCCCCGAGAATCACGGTGCGCTACACCTGATTTTCAGGGACCGGGACGTGCAGCCGGAAGTGTTGGTGCTCCGAATCCCCGACGCCCGGTACCGCCGCCTCGACCCGCAAGCTGCTCGAGGCGTATGCCACCGACATCAATGATCGGATGCGCGACAACGCCAAGCAGGATTTGCGGGAGATCTTCGATGTTGCGGACATCGAGCCACCGACCGGTCTGGGTGACGAGAAGGCGCGGACCGACTTCACCGGCAACCTCGTCGTGGGCGAGGATCTGATGCATTTCGGGATCGGGAAGCCACGCGGGTAGCTCGCTACCATGGTGCGATCGCAGTGAGATCGCCCCGGTCGTGTGCGTGCCCGGACGGTGGCGGCGGGAAGGAGCCGGCATGGTCGAGCTGGGACTCGACGACACCGTAGGAATCCTCCGGCAGCCATGGGTGCATCCACGCCGGACCAGCGCGGGTCGTGGATGGTCCGGTGCGTATGTCTCCACCCAGGCGGAACGGCCCTACCGGGGTGCATTCGACGGGGCGCGTTCGCACCTGCTGATCCTGCATCTCGGTGGACCCGTCGACGTCGTCCGCGGGCGTGGTGGTGCCGCCCAGCGGACGACGGTGCCGGCCGGGGGCTTCTTCGTCCATCCGGCCGGCCAGGAGTTGACCGTCGAACTCGGTGCGGACCTCGACACCATTCACGCGAACCTGGATGCCGCGTTGCTCGAGGAGGCCGCGGACGGGCGACCGGTCGAGTTGGAACCGCATATCGGCGTCCACGATCCGATGCTCGAGCAACTGGTGCGGTCGATGGACGCCACACTGCGTGACTGGCACCCGTCCGCACGGACGTACGCCGACCATCTGGTGACGATGCTCGCCGTGCACCTGGTGCACCGGTACGGCGCCGGACGATGCCGGGCCGCGGCGGATGGACCGGCGGCAGGCGGCAGATCGACCCGTAGCAGTGTCTCTGCTGTCATCGATTTGATGAAACATCGCCTGGCGGAGCCTATTCCGTTGTCCGAGCTGGCCGGTGCCGTTGCGCTGAGCACCAGCCAGCTCACCCGGCAGTTCAAGGCTGCGACGGGGATGACACCCCACCGGTACCTGGTGCGGCTGCGGGTGGAGCAGGCAGCACGGGAGCTGCGGACGGGGGACCACCCGATCGCCCAGATCGCGGTCGACTGCGGGTTCTCGCACCAGGAACACCTGACCCGCACGATGCGGGCTCAGTTGGGCACCACGCCCGCGCAGGTTCGCCGCGCGGGCTGAGCCGGCCTTTCTCGGGTTCGGCATGCACGTTTCGTGCCTGCCGATGCGCGGATCGTGCAGGACGACTCGGCCGCCGGGCGTCCATCATCGACATCGGTGTGTGACTTACGCAACGTGTGACGTGGAATGTGAGAGCGGCGAATATGAAAACCTTCACCTACAACGCACAGCCGTCGCGAGTGGTGTTCGGAAGCGGTACGAGCCGAACCGTCGCTGACGAGGTTCTGCGGCTGGGGCGCAGCCGAGTGCTGCTGCTCACCGGCCATGATGTGGCCGAGCCGGCCACCGAAGTCGCTCGGGCACTCGGCGATCTGCTCGTCGCCCGTTTCGACGGGGCCGCGATGCACACCCCCACACAGGTCACCGAGGAGGCGCTGGCCTCGGCCCGCGCCCACGACGTCGACTGCGTCGTGTCGGTGGGCGGCGGATCCACGACGGGTCTGTCGAAGGCACTCGCGGTGCGGGCCGGCTACGACCAGGTGATCATCCCCACCACCTATGCCGGGTCCGAGGTCACACCGGTGCTCGGCGAGACCGAGAACGGCGTGAAGACGACCCGGTCGTCGGCGGACATCCTGCCGGAGACGGTGGTCTACGACGTGGATCTCACCGTCGGTCTGCCCCCAGCGATCACGTTGACCAGCGCGATCAACGCGATGGCGCACGCGGTAGAGGCACTGTACGCGCCGGAGGCCAATCCGGTGACCGATCAGCTCGCCCTCGAGGCGATTCGCGGGATCACGCAGGGCCTGCCGAAGGTGATGGCAGATCCGTCGGACCTCGATGGCCGCGGTGAGCTGTTGCAGGCGGCCTGGCTGTCGGGTAGCTGCCTGGCCGCGGTCGGAATGGGGGTGCATCACAAGCTCTGTCATGCACTCGGCGGCGGTTTCGATCTGCCGCACTCGCAGATGCACACGGTGATCCTTCCGTATGCGATGGCGTACAACGCGCCCGCCGCGCAGGACGTGATGCGCCGGATCGCCCAGGTGATGCGGGTGCCGGACGCCGCCGCCGGCGTCCACGACCTCGTCGCGAGCCTGGGCGGGCCGACGTCGTTGGCGGAACTCGGGTTCACCGTCGACGACATTCCGAAGGCAGCGGCTCTGGCGACGGCCCGGCCGTACCCGAATCCGCGTTCGGTCACTGTCGACGGCATTTCCGCGTTGCTGGCAGATGCGGTGGCGGGATCCCGGCCCGGCGGCGGAAACGCCTTCCCCCGTGCCGAACTCGACCGCATGTCACGCGCGGTGGTCGCCAGTTTCGCCGGCACCGAGGATCCGCGCTTGCACACCCTCATGACCGACCTTGTCCGTCGTGCGCACGATTTCGTCACGAGCAACGACCTCACGACCGCCGAATGGGAATTCGCGATCGACTTCCTCACGCGTACCGGGCAGGTCTGCTCCGATGTGCGCCAGGAGTTCATTCTGTTGTCGGACACGTTGGGGATCTCGACGATGGTCGACATCCTCACCAATTCACGTGTCCGGGAGCAGACACCGTCGGCGGTACTCGGCCCGTTCTACGTCGAGGGTCCGCCGGCCGTGCGATCCGGAGCGGATCTTGCGGAGGGGCTTCCAGGCGTCCCGATGTGGGTGGACGTGGCCGTCACCGACCCGGACGGCGCCCCGCTCCCGGATGCGATCGTCGATGTCTGGCAGTCCAACGAGGACGGCTTCTACGACGTGCAGCTGCCCGATCTCGACGGTCCGGTCCTGCGCGGTCAGTTCCGAACCGATGCCGATGGGCGGCTGCGGTTCTGGACGATCCTCCCGTGCGAGTACCCCATTCCCGACGACGGCCCGGTGGGGCAGATGCTCGATGCAGTCGGCCGGCACCCGTTCCGGGCCCCGCACGTGCACTTCATGATCAGCGCTCCCGGGCACCGCCGCCTGATCACCCAGCTCTTCCCGTCCGACGGCGCCTACCTCACCTCCGATTCGGTATTCGGGGTGAAGCACAACCTGATCGTCGACATGCCCGAACATCGGGGCCCCACCCCGGATGGCCGCGTGGTCGACGGGGCATGGCGCCGACTCGATTTCACCTTCCGCATAGCCCCCGACGCGTGACTGCGCTCCCCGTCGGATCACTACTTCCGGAGACAGACATGACCAACGACAAGACCTACGACACCGACGTTCTCGTGATCGGTAGCGGGCCGGCAGGTGGTTCGGCGGCACTGTTGCTCGCCACCTACGGTGTCGACACGATGCTGGTGAACAAGTACGGCTGGGTAGCGAACACGCCGCGTGCACACATCACCAACCAGCGCACCCTCGAGGTCCTGCGCGATCTCGGTGTGGAAGCGGAGGCGCTCGCGCAGGGCACTCCGCAGGACATGATGGGTGACACGGTGCTGTGCACGTCGCTCGCCGGCGAGGAGATCGGCCGGATCAGCACTTGGGGCGCCGGTGAGGCACATCTGTCGGAGTACTCGTCGGCCAGCCCGTGCCCGATGATCGACCTGCCGCAGACCTACATGGAGCCGATCCTGGTGACCAATGCGGCCGAGCGGGGCGCCAAGTGTCGGTTCGACACCGAATTCGTGTCCCTTGAACAGGACGCGGACGGCGTCACCGCGACGCTGCGTGACCGCTTGCGAGGTGACGAATATACTGTCCGTGCAAAGTATCTCATCGGTGCCGACGGTGCCAGGAGTGTAGTTGCCGAGCAGATCGGGCTGCCGATCGCGGGTCGTAGCGGTGTCGGTGGGTCGATGAACATCTGTTTCACCGCAGATCTGTCCCGTTACTGCGAGCACCGTCCCAGTGTCCTGTACTGGGCGATGCGCCCGGGTGCGCACATGGGCGGTATCGGTATGGGTCTGATCCGCATGGTGCGGCCGTGGAACGAGTGGCTGCTCACGTGGGGCTACGACATCGAGGGTGAGCCGCCGACGCTTGACGAGGACGAGGCCCGCCGTATCGTCCTGGACCTGCTCGGCGACGACAGCATCGACGTGCAGATCGACTCTACGTCGCTGTGGACGGTGAACCACAGCTATGCCACCGAGTACTCCCGGGGTCGCGTCTTCTGCGCAGGCGATGCCGTCCACCGTCATCCGCCGTCGAACGGGCTCGGCTCCAATACCTCGATCCAGGACTCGTTCAACCTGGCGTGGAAGTTGGCGGCGGTGATCAGGGGCGACGCCGGGCCCGCGCTGCTCGAAAGTTACAGCGCCGAACGTGCCCCGGTCGGTAAGCAGATCGTCGACCGGGCCAACCTCAGCCGCGACCAGTTCGGCCCGATCTTCGAGGCACTGGGCATCTCCGGGGGCACCGACGAGGACGGCATCGAGACGGGACTCGCGATGTGTCGCGCCGAGACAGCGGAGGGGGCGGCGCGGCGGCGCGCGCTGATCGACGCGATCGAGCTGAAGAACTACGAGTTCAATGCGCACGGTGTCGAGCTCAACCAGCGGTACGCCTCGTCCGCAACGGTGCCCGACAGCGGCGCCGAAGAGGAATGGGTCCGGGACCGAGAACTGTTCGCCAAGCCGACCACTCGGCCCGGAGCCAAATTGCCGCACGCATGGCTGGTCGACGGGGACGGGCTGCGCCGTTCGACCCTCGACGTCGTCGGGCGCGGACAGTTCTCCGTTGTCACCGGCCTGTCCGGTGGGGTGTGGGAGCGGGCCGCGGCCGCCGCGGCCGAGAAGCTCGACATCCCCATCCGGTCGGTCCGGATCGACACCCCCGGTCTGCGGGATGCGTACGGCCGGTGGGCGCGGCTGCGGGAGATCGCCGAGGACGGTGTGCTGCTGGTGCGTCCCGACGGGTACGTCGCGTGGCGTCGGAACACGTCGCCGAACGACGAAGCGACCGCCACCGCGGAGCTGACCGCGGCCCTCACCGCGGTACTCGACCGGTAGTCGGACCGACGGGAGTGGAAACCTCTCGGCTGCTCCGCTACGCATGCAGTGGCACCGAGAACGGCGACTGAGACGAAGCACCAGCTTTACGGGAGCAAAGGCGAAGACAATGTGTGGCCGTGAACCGGCCGACTCTGCGTCGATGTGCCCGAGGACCAGGTCGACGAGGCGCGTTCTGCATGGACTCGGCCGCGCGCGGGGACGTGCGTAACTTCCCGGCGTCCGATTCGGTCGATTCGGTGGATTCGTGGCTCGCCGCGAACGGCGATGCGCCGGGGCACTGCGTCGACCGGTGCTCGAGCAGCACGACCATCTGGCGCGCGATCTGCGGGTTCGGGGGGCCTCTTGTTAACGCTGTATGTCGCCGCTTTTACGCCTGGCTCACATCGCGTTTCTTTTCTGTAAGGCATTGCGGAATCTGGGGATTAGCACTTGGAACACGGTCGTCCGGTCCGTTAGACATGCAGTGGCGCCGACAACGGCGATACAAGAGAAGCAGCGCTTCAATGGAATAAGGGGTATCAAATGGGTTCTTCCACAGCGGATCTCGGTAAGGTCGCAGCCGGCGCGACGCTGATCTCGACGGTCATCGGCCTGGTCGCCGGTGTCGCCGGTGTCGCCGCATTGTTCGTCTGAACAACGCGGCACCAGCGCACCTCGGGCCCGAAGTCGTTCGTCGACTTCGGGCTCGAGCCTTGTTCGGGGGTCAGGTGCGCTTGACCAGCCTGTCGTATCGCTGCCGTGCCGCCTGTGTGCTCCCCAGTCCCAGGCCGAAAGCGATTTCTTGCCAGGTCATTCCACGTTGCCGCGCGATGTCCAGGAGCAGTGCCTCCAATTGGTCCATCTCGGCGCGGGCCTTCGGGATCAGCCCGAGTGCCGCGGTGACGTCGGCGTCGTCGATCTCCGGCTCTCCGGGGTCCGGGGTGTGGACGCCACCGGCGATCGCGGCCACGATGCGGATCGCGCCCAGCGGATCGAGCATCTCGGGGTGGGACTGCCGCGCCCGCTGCTCGGGCGTGGTGCCGTGCCTTTCGGCGATGCGGAACAGGCTGGCGTACTCGCGGTGGGCCCGCTCGCGGCTCGGGTTGGGCGGGGTGAAGGGATCTGAGGTCATACTTCGAGCGTCCGCCCCGTCCCCACCTGTTGTCAACGAATTATTGACAACAAAGTGTTCACAAGCGTCCGGTGGGTGCGATCGGGCGGCGCCGTCACCTATGGAACGTAGAAGGTTGCGAGGCCCGGGGTGGTCGTTCCGCCCACCGTGGATACGACGGTCACGGCGACCTGCCCGGTGCCGGTCTGCAGGGTCGCTGCGGGCGGGAATCCGTGGAGGCCGTCCGACAGCCGGGCGGAGCCGAACGCCCCGGTCGACAGGTTCAGCCAGTGCACGTCGGCCGAGAGCAGGCATCCCCACCGCCCGTCCTTGCCGCCGGTGATCGTCAACGTGCCGGGCTGTTCGCCGACCACGGTCGCACAGCGGATCGGGGGCACGTCGAAACTGCCGTTCGGGTTCCCGAACGGCGCCGGATCGATCTGGAACGGGACGGTCACCGCCGCGGAGGCCATGGCGACCGGCGCCAGGACCGAACCGGCCGCGACGGCCGCGCAGACGGCCAGTCGGCGAACGAGATTCATCACGGGGACCTCCTACAGTCGGGTGATCGGGCGTGGTCCCCATCCTGCACCCGGAGCGCGGTCGCTGCAGGGGGATCCTCGAGTTGGCAGGCCAGACGTTCGGTCGCGACGACGGTGGGGTGCCTGTCCGTGGCGCCGTGCAATCACGAGCCGGGCTCTGCAGCGTGCGCGTAACGCCTTGCGAGGGTGGCGAACGCAGCGGTCAGTTCGGGTGGACCGACGACGTCGATGTCGGCATCGAACCGGCCGATCGCCGCGGCCAGCGATTCCCACGACCAGGCACCGGCGACGAGTCGGCAACGTCCGCCGCCGAGATCCTCGACCGTGTCGGTGTCGACATACGGCACGATCTCTGTGCGGGTATCCCGAGGATCACCTCGCCGGTGCAGGGCCACTGGTCGGGTCCGGGCGACCCCTTGAATCTCGCGGCGACGTAGGCCCTCACGTCGCCGGCCGGTAGCTCGCGGCGGGTGAATCCGGGCCCGGTCGGGACACGGGGATGGACCCGGTCCGCGCGGAAGATCCGCCAATCGTCCTTGTCGAGGTCCCAACCCACGAGGTACCAACGCCCTGCCGCCGCCACAAGGTGGTGAGGTTCGAGCCGACGCCGCTCGAAATAACCTGCGCGAGTGGGATAGTCGAATCGCAGAACATCCTGCGCGGCGACTGCTGTGCTGAGGGAGACGAGTACGGCGGGGTCGACGTCCGCCGGCGCGCGCAACGCGATGATCGGCAGCGAATCGAGTCGATGCCGGAGCCGCGACGGCATGACCTGACGCACCGTGGACAGCGCCCGCTCCGCAGCATCGGCGACCCCGGCTCCGCTCGCCGCCACCGTCTGCAGGGCCATCGCGATGGCCACTGCCTGTTCGTCGTCGAACAGCATCGGCGGCAGCTCCGATCCGGCCTCCAACCGATACCCACCGTCCGGACCCTTGAGTGCGACGATCCGGTACCCCATCGCCCGCAGGCGATCGACGTCCCGCCGCACGGTGCGCGAACTGACCTCGAGCCGTTCGGCGAGAACCTGGCCCGGCCAGTCTCTGCGTGTCTGCAACATCGACAACAGCAGCAGCGAGCGCGAGGTGGCCGTCGACATGTCTCGAAAGTACCCGAAGTAGCGGACAGGAACTGACCGCTTCTACTGGGAGCGTTGCTGACACCACCGGTCGAGAACCGGTGGCCGACCGCTCTCGAGGAGAAACAACATGCCCGTCAACGTCACCCCCCACCTGAACTTCCGTGGCGACGCCCGCGAAGCGCTCGAGTTCTACCGATCGGTGTTCGGCGGCGAGCTGGCCGTCATCACCTACGCCGACGCGCAGAACGTCACCGACCCGGACGAATCGGATCAGGTGATGTGGGGACAGGTTCTCTCCGACAACGGCTTCCGCATCATGGCCTACGACGTGCCCTCTCACACCACGTGGGAGCCCGGCACGATCCCGTTCTTCGTTTCGATCCGTGGCACCGACGCCGAGGAGATCTCGGCCTACTGGGAGAAGCTTGCCGACGGGGCGACGATCCTGGCTCCACTGGCACCCGCACAGTGGGCTCCCCTCTACGGAATGCTCGTCGACAGCTACGGCGTCACCTGGGTTCTCGACGTCGAAGCCCAATGGAACGCCTGACGCGGCGAAACCGGCGTCCCACGGCGGGGGACCGGGGTTTGGTTGACTTGGAGCATGAACGACCTACCCGAGAAGATCGAGGTGCGGGGCACGGTGCTGGACCGCATCGGCCTCGCGGCGGAGTTCGTCTGCTGGGCTGCCGATCTGCCCGGTGACGAACCGCGAACGGTCAGCATCGTCATCGAACCGGCGGGGCCTCCTACCGATCAGGCCGTCGACTCCGCGGCGCAGGCCATCGCCGGTTTCGACGTGCTGGCAGCCGCTGCGGCGCGCTATCTCGTCGCCGAGCTCGCCGATCCGGTGTGGGAACTCGACGCGGAGGACCGTGCGCGGCTCGACGGGCCGGAGGCGCCGTTCGGCCTGCCCGAGGCAATCATCTGGTCGGACGGATCATGGATGATCCGTTTCGCCGAATGCGGCCTCGCGATAGGCGAGGAGTTCGGGATCGGCGTGCGCTTCACCGGGACGGCACCGGTCGGAATCGAGGATCTGTCCGGGTCAGCCGAGGTCCTGTGACCGCTCGGGCCGACCAGGATCGCGCGGCCGGCATTCCGCTGAGCGCCGTCTTGGTGGGAAGGTGACGACCGTGAGTACCGCGCTGGCGAACCCCGGCCTCGCGCTTGTCGTGCTGTGCGGGGTCATGGTCACGATGGCGGCCGTGGTGTACCGGTTCGCCGGTCTGGGCAATCCGCTGACGGCTCCGCGGGCCGCGGTCCGGGGTGCGCTTCAGCTCGTCGCCGTCTCCCTGATCCTGGCCGCGGCGCTGGCACACCTGTGGTCGTCGTTGCTCGTGCTCGCCGTGATGTTCGTGGCCGCCGCGGTGACGGCGGCCCGGCGTGCGCGGGCGGGGCGGTCGGCGGTGTGGTTGTCGGTGGCCCTCGCCACGGGTGTCGGCCTGGTGGTTCCGCTGATGCTCGTCAGCGGGGTCGTGCCGCTCCAGGGCGTCGCGTTGGTGCCGATCGGGGGCATCGTGCTCGGTAACGCCATGACCGCGACGGCACTCGCCGCCAAACGCGGCCTGGACGCGATCGACCAGCGATGGGGCGAGGTCGAAGCTGGGCTGAGCCTGGGGTTCAGTGTGCGGGACGCCCGCATGGAGGTGGTCGGTCCGGCGGCGTCCGACGCCCTGCTGCCGGGGCTGGATCAGACCCGCACGGTGGGTCTGGTGACACTGCCGGGGGCGTTCGTCGGTGTCCTGTTGGCGAGCGGTTCCGCGGTCCAGGCCGGCGCCGTGCAGATCCTCGTCCTCGTCGGCCTGCTCCTCGCACAGACGTGTGCGGTGGCGGTCGCGATCGAGCTGGTTGCCCGCGGGGTGGTCCACCGGCCCGGAGCCCGGCAGGTGTTCTGACGGGGCGACCGCGGCGAACAGTAGGTGAACACTCGGAGATTCGGCCGATCTGAGTTGAACATCCGTCCGAATTTCGTTGTGATCCTGTCGTGTTCGAGAATCGGGCGCCCGAGGGCGACAAGAGCGACATTCGGAGCGGTGTGAGCCGACGCGGTCTGCTGCGCGGCTCGGCGGTGCTGGCAGGTGCCGGGCTGACCGTCGCGGCGGCGGGACGCGCCGCCGCCGGGGTCCCGGCGTCGGGACCTGCGGGACCTGCGGGATTCGTGCACGGCGTGGCGTCGGGCGATCCGCTGCCCGACGGCGTCATCATCTGGACCCGCGTCACGCCGTCGGCGGCAGCGCAGCCCGGTTCGGGTGTGGGCGAGACGGTTTCGGTGACCTGGGAGGTCGCGACCGACAGCGGCTTCGGTGCCGTCGTACGTAGCGGGACCGTCACGGCCGACCCCCGGAGCGACCACACCGTGAAGGTCGACGTCGCCGGGTTGCGGCCGGGCACCACGTACTTCTATCGGTTCACCGCGGCCGGGCAGGTCTCGCCGGTGGGACGGACCCGTACCGCGCCGGCGACCGACGCCGACCTCGACCGCCTGCGGTTCGGTGTGGTGTCGTGCTCCAACTGGGAAGCCGGATATTTCGCGTCGTACCGCCTGCTCGCCGAGCGGGACGACCTCGACGCGATCCTGCACCTGGGCGACTACATCTACGAGTACGGGCGCGGCGAGTACGGCGCCAGGAACGGCTCGGTCCGCCTGCACGATCCGGCACACGAGATCGTCTCGCTCGCCGACTACCGGATCAGGCACGCGCAGTACAAGACCGATCCCGATCTGATGGCCCTGCATGCGAAGGTCCCGTTCATCGCGACGTGGGACGATCACGAGTCCGCCGACAATGCGTACGACGGCGGCGCCGAGAACCACGATCCCGCCACCGAGGGAGACTGGGGTGCCCGGAAGGCCGCGTCCACGCAGGCCTACTTCGAGTGGATGCCGGTGCGGACCAACGGAACCGATGCGGCGCTGTACCGACGATTCCGGTTCGGCGCGTTGGCCGAGCTTTCCATGCTCGATCTGCGGACCTACCGCGACGAGCAGGCGTCCTCCGGTGCGGGGTGGCGCCAGACCGACTCCCCCGACCGCACCATCACCGGCCGCGCCCAGATGGACTGGCTCACTGGCGGTATCGTCACCTCGCCCACCCGCTGGAAGCTGGTCGGCAATCCGGTGATGATCGCGCCGTGCGCGTTTCCGCCGCTCGACACCCACACCACTGCGGCCGTCACCGAGATGATCGGCCTGCCCGACGCCGGCATCCCGTTCAACACGGACCAGTGGGACGGCTACACCGCCGACCGGCGTCGTCTGTTCGATGCGATCACCGCGAACAACGTCCGTAACACGGTGTTCCTGACCGGCGACATCCACACGTCGTGGGCATGCGACCTGCCGGTGGATGCCGCGAACTACCCGGCCGCCGGCACGGTCGGCACCGAGTTCGTGGTGCCGTCGGTGACGTCACCGAACATCGACGATTCGCTGCAGGTTCCGCCGCGCACCGCGACCGTCCCGGTCGAGGAGGCGTTCAAGGCCTTCAACCGGCACGTCCGGTACGTCGAGCTCGACTCCCACGGCTACGGCGTGTTCGAGGTGAACAAGGCTGGGGCGCAAATGGACTGGTTCTACGTCAACGATCCCACCGATCCGCGCGGCACTGCGCGGCACGGGGTGAGCTACCGCGTCGCGGACGGCTCGCAGCAGGCGCATCCCGTCGGCACGCCCCTCGACCCCGCCGCATACCGTCCATAGCCTGCGCGGGAATGGCGCAGCGTTGTACTTGCCCGCGCCTGCTCTCGACGGGTGATGCGGAGAATCAGGCGGCGAGCGGCCCGGCCCGGTTGTGCGCCGGGATGGGCTTCTTGTAGGGGTCGACCGAACTCGGTGGGGTGAACCTGGGGGTACCCCCTGCACGAAGTGCTTGGGGGCGGATGCCGGTCGATGCCGATCTCGACGTCCCAGTGCGAGTGGTGCAGCAACCGGTGGTGGTAGCGGCACAGGAGTACGAGGTTGTCGAGGTCGGTGGGTCCGCCGCCGGCCCAGTGCTGGACGTGGTGGCCTTCGCAGTGGGCGGGTGGTGCGCCGCATCCGGGGAAGGCGCAGCCGTTGTCGCGGGCGGCGAGGGCTCGGCGTTGTTTCTTGGGCACGGTGCGGGTGGTGCGGCCGAGGTCGAGCGGTACCCCGTCGTCCATGAGGACGGGTGTGAGGGTGCAGTCGCAGGCGATGCGGCGGGCGGTTGCGATGGTGAGCGGCCCCATCCACGGCATCCAGGCGACGTCCTTGTCTCCCAACGTGTCCGCGTGATCGGCGGGCGTGCTGCTGCCTGTGTCGGCGTGGTCGTCAGTGTTCGGCTCGGTGCGGGCGAGGTCGCGGGCGTTCACGTGTAGTGACAGGTGTGGCCGTTGTCCGCCTTCGATGGGGGCGTCGCCGGAGTTGAGGTAGTGGCGCAGGATGTCGGTGAATGCTTCGGCGCGTCGTTGTCCGGGAGTGCGGGTGGACGCCGAGTCGTCGACCGGATTCCTCGGTTTGGTGAGTGCCGAGAGTGCGGTGAGGAGCATTTCGCCTGTGGCGGAGTCGAAGTCGCCTTTGACGGCGACGCGCCCGTTGAGGGTTTTGGAGGCGTGGAGTTCGTTGCGGTCGGTGTCTTCGCTGGCGGGCAGGTCGTCGGATTCGAAGATCCGCTCGAGTTTGGCGATGGCCCCACGGACGGTGTCGGTGGCGGCGGGTCCGGTGGCGCAGTCGAGCAGCACGTTTCGGCAGGAGTCGAGGGCTTCGTCGGGCATGCCGCGGGGCGGGCGCTCGCAGAATTTGGCGATCAAACCGGCGTGGTCGGCGGAGATGCGCAGATTGTCGTAGGCGTCGGCGATCTCGGGTTGGCGTCGGAGGGCTGTGCCGAGGGCGAGGATCCGGGCGGCGGCGGGTACTAC
Source organism: Rhodococcus sp. W8901 (assembly GCF_013348805.1). Taxonomy (NCBI): domain Bacteria; kingdom Bacillati; phylum Actinomycetota; class Actinomycetes; order Mycobacteriales; family Nocardiaceae; genus Rhodococcus; species Rhodococcus sp. W8901. The sequence goes on along the minus strand of NZ_CP054690.1, from coordinate 5,445,597 downwards.
GAGGAGGGTCGTCGATGCGAGCCAGAGTTTGACGCTGCGGAAGCCGAGGGCGTCGAACGAGATTACGCGCTCGTCGATTTCGGCGACCGCGGCGACGTGGAGGGTTTCGAGGCGTTCGATCTCGCGGGAAATGTCGACCAGGCGGCGAGGAGCTCGGATTCGGGGAGCGCGCGCACGTCGTCGGCGTGCAGCGGTAAGGCTGCTGCGCCTGGTTCGATGATTCCCCCCGGATTCATGCTGCAAGTTTGGTTCGAACATATCTTCGAGTCAATGGATTGGTCGCCGAGACTCGAGCCTCAGCGTCGTCGCGCGACCAGGTGCACCTCGGGGAATCGATGGTTCGCATCCGGCCTGCTGATCGTCCGCCACACCTCGTCGAAGCCGGCGTCGGCAAGCGCAGCGGCGAGGCGGTCCGGATGCCAGAGCCAGGCCGGTGCCACGGCATGGTCGAACTCGATCACCTCGCCCACGGCATCGGTGGTCTGGCCTGCAACCGCGACGAATGCACCCGGGGCCACCAGTGCGGACCAGTGATGCAGTACTGCAGAGACTTCCGCGGGTGGGACATGGATCAGGCTGAACCTCGCCAGAATGGCTCGGACGGCTACGCCGGCGAGTTCCTCGGCGGCCAGGTGCGCGTCACCGTAGACGAATCGGAGGTGCGGATAGCTGCGTCGGGCGATTCCGAGCATCGCGACGCTCGGATCGATGCCGAGCACGTCGAGTCCCTTGCTCGCGAGGTCCGCGGCGACATCGCCGGGACCGCACCCGACATCCAACACCGCGCCCTCGCCTGGACTGTCATGCACGAGATCCGCGAACGCTGCGATGACCTGACGCTCGAGTGGCGTCAGGTACGGAGATGGAAACGTCTCGGCGTAGAGATTCGCCATGACGTCGTATCCCGGCTGATCCATGCCTCGAAGTGTCTCAGACGATCGTGTCCTGCGACGTAGAGTCGACGCGGGCGGGGTAGTCAGGCGAGGGGGAGTTCGTGTCGAGGGTGAAGTCTGCGACCATCGGAGCAGTGGCAGGTGCGATCATGTTGGCGGGCTGTGGCGCCGATTCGGGATCGCCACAATCGGATTCGCTGCCCGCACCGCCAGCTACGTCCACTCCCGCCGACCGCACCGGCAGGATCCAGTTCGGCGCGACTCCTCTACCCCCGGCGACGCTCGAGCCCCCCGTGCCCGCCGTGCCCGCCACCGACGTCCCGTCGCCCGACGGTGGTGGTCCCACTGCGGCAGTGGACGACGTGCGGATCGAGATCGACGCCGACACCGGCATCGAGAGGGTTGTCTATCTGTTCGACGGTTCCGGTGTTCCCTTCTGGAAGGCGGGATATGTCGCCGAGGCGGTCCCCTACGGCGGCGGTCCGACCCTGCCGGTCACGGGACGGGCGATCATGCAGGTCGACATCATGGGTACCGCGCTGCCCGCGCGCCGCCTCTACGACACCGCAACTCCCTTGGTGGGACCGGACCGGTCCCGCGTAACCCAACTCTTCCTGCTGCCCGACACACGAGACGTGAACGGAACCACCCAGTCCTTCATCGGTCTTCGCGCCGAGCCTGCGCAGTTCGAAATTGTGACCGTCGAGGATCCGCCCCAGCTGATCATCGAGTTCCGCTGACCCGTTCGGGTGCCGCCACCCGAGCACCGTCTCGTTTCCAGCTACATTCGAGGGCATGAGCGCACAGCCCGTCGCCCGTCGTCGTCGCCTCGCCGTGTGGAGCGCATCCGTGATCGCGGTGCTGGTGCTGGCGGCGGGCGCGGTGCTGTGGTGGGCGCCCGATCGGTACCTGCCGTGGGACACCGCGGCCTTCCCGGACGTCGACACCGCGACGCTGACTCCCACACAGGCCAAGGTGGTCGACCTCCTCGAGGCCGAGCACCGCGAGCAGCGGCCCGGCACCTTCTATTCCGACGGCGCGAAGGAGCCGTGGTGCGCCAACTTCGTCAGCTGGATCATGCGCGAGGCGGGGGAGCCGCTGTCGAATCCGAACTCCGGGTCGTGGCGGATCCCGGGCGTCTACACGCTCCAGGAGTATTACGAGGCCGAGGGACGGTTCGAGCCGATGGGCAACGGCTACCGCCCCAAGACCGGTGACGTGGTGTTGTACAACAACGAGTTCCGGATCGGTCAGCACACCAACTTCGTCGTCGCTGTCGACGGCGACGACGCCACCACCGTCGGTGGCAACGAACTCGGCAAGATCCGGGTCCACGACCTCGATTGGGAATCCGATTCCGCCGTTGTCGGTTTCGGTCGACTCGATTCCTGATCACGCCGGGCAGAGGCGACCGCTTATGCTCGCTGTAGGAGCACGCCATCCAGTGGCGTGAGGGGGAGTTTCGATGAGCACGATCGATCCGATTGCCGCCAGACGCGCGCGACTGAACCGTCCACCGGGTGTGGGGCGGGTCTCGCTTGCCCTGATGCTGCTGTTCGCCGGGGGCGCGGGTATGGGGTACGGCTGGCCGAGGATGTTCGGCGGTGGCATGGAGCCGGAGTCCTTCGATCCGCCTGCGCTCGCGTTCGTCGGGGCCCTCGCCGGTCTGCCGCTGGCGATCGCCGGGTTCATCCTCTGGGCGTCGATCGCCCTCAAGGCCCGCCATCTCGGACTGCTCTACGGTATCGCCGCCTGGTGGACCGGTGCCGGCATCGGCGTGATCACCGCCGGGCGGCAGATCGGTGACAGCCCGATCGTGACCGGCATCGGATACGGCTGCCTCGTGATAGCGGCGATCTGTCTGATCGGTGGACTGAACGCAGCGCGCGGACGGCGGGCCCGACGCGCCGGCGACCACCAGACCAAACGCACCGGCACGGTCACCACGGCGATCGTCAGCGACAAGGGATACAGCGTCTTTCGGGAGAGTGACCGGATCTTCACCGCGGTGACGTTCTCGTTCACCGACAGCGGGAACACCCAGCGATGGGTGCAGCGGCGGATGGTCGTCCATGCCGCCACCCCCGTTGTCGACGGCCAGCAGACCCGACTCTGGTACGACCCCGCCGACCCCGGCAACGACAAGAAGATCGTCGTCGAGCTGGCGGACGAGTGGTCGCTCTGAACTCCTTGTGAGGAGAAGGGTTTTCGTCAGCACCTCATGCTCAGTCGGGCGCACAGATCCCTCGGCGCGTCGACGTACAGGCTCACCCCGGTGACCAGGGACGACTCGAGTTGCGCAGTGGCCGTGAGCTTGTCGACGGGGACCGGCACGTCGAAGTCGATGTCGACGACGGTTCCGTCCGGACCCGGCAGATAGAGCCGGCCGTGGTGGATGCCGGGGGAGGTGTGCTCGAACCGCCGGCTGGGGAGGGCCCGGGCGATCCGACCCCGATCGACGGACAGGATCGTCGCCCGGCCTGACCGCAGGATGAGCTTCTGGGCGGTCACCAGGTGCGGATGGACGGCGCGGGTCGCGAGCCAGCCCGCCGCAGCGGCGACGGACGCGACGGTGAGTACGAGGAGCGCCACCCGCAGCCACTGCCACGGCACGAGCAGGTGCACGGCCGTGGCCTCGACGCCGGTGGCGATGAGAAACGCCACCGGGATGCCCAGCGTGCCAGCGGTGTACCCGAATGTGGAGACGCCGTCGCCGGCTCCGTCGACTCGTCCGCGGCACCACAACCACAGCGACCGGATCACGGCGAGACCTCGGGCACGATGCCGAGTCGCTGCAACAGGAGGGTGAAAACGGCGCCCTGGGCCTGATCGGGGACGAGGTCCGTGACGGACACCGTGGATCCGTCCAGGGACGGGACCGCGGATTTCCACTGTTCGAGGATGCCCGCCTCCGCCAGCACCGGCCGAATCGTGTTTTCCGTTGCCTCGACGAGTGATTCGATCTCGCTCGTGCAGTGGGCCGGATCGTGGCCCCTCAGGGCGGCGAACCGCCGGTACAGGTTCACGATCCGGTCCCTCGCGCGCTCGTCGGCGAGTTGACGCGCGGCGGAGTCGAAGAACGCCTGGGGGGCCGCCCCGGAGATCGCCACCAATTCGAACGCGTCGCGCTCCCGTTCGAACTCGGCCCGCACGGCGGGATCGGACTCGGTACCGATCAGACCGGCGAAGATCAGCGCCAGGCCCGGCGGAAGCGGGGAGACCGGTCGTCCGGCCCGATGGGCGGCGAGCATTTCCTGCAAACGGCTGCTTTTGGTTGCCAATACCTGGCGTTCCGCCTCGATGGAGTCGATCAACGCGGTCAGGTCCAACTCGAGGTCGTCGGCCGCCGCTTCGTCGGTCGTGGCGGACACGATCGACGACACCGAGCCCAATGGCACCCCCGCACTCGCGAGCCACCGCACCCGCATGAGCCGGACGAGGTCCGCGAGGTCGTACTCGCGATACCCGTTCGCCAGCCTCCGGGGCTCGTCGAGCAGGCCGAGTCGGTGGTAGTGCCGGACCGTGCGCGGTGTGGTTCCTGCCGCCTGTGCGATGTCGCTGATGCGCATGAGACCAGCATCAACTATGACGCTACGTCAGGGTCAAGACCAGGCCGCGGTGGGCGTCCGTCAGAACGCCCACCGGAGCGCCGCGGCGATGTCCTCGTCCGTCGCGCCGCTGAACTGCTCGATTTCGGCGCGGTGCACGTCGACGATGGTGCCGGCGAGTTCGGTGCCGAATGCGTGGGTCAGCAGCGTGTCGGCCTCGAACGCATCGGTGGATTCGGCGAGCGATGCTGGGAGACGACGGATTCCGCGTGCCTCTCGTTCCTCCTCGGACAGCGATGCCGGGTCGACGTCCACGAGTGCGGGCAGGCGCAGGCCCGCGCGGACGCCCCACATCCCGGCGAACAGCAGGCCGGCCATGCACAGGTACGGGTTGGCGGACTGGTCGAGGACCTTCACCTCGAGATTCGCCGCGCGGTCCTCGTCGCCGGTGCTGCCGGTGATCAAACGCACTGCAGCCTCACGGTTCTCGTGCCCGCACACCTGGAACGGCGCCGCCCACGCACCCGGCACCAGCCGCAGATAGCTCGCGACGGACGGCGCCCCGACGGCCAGCAGCGCCGGCAACCGTTCCAGGATTCCCGCCGCGAACGACTCTGCGGTGTCGGTGATCCCGCACGGCCCGTCGCCTCCGCTGTGCAGGTTGATCCCCTCCCGCCGCAGCGACAGGTGCACGTGTCCGCCGTTGCCGACGCCCGCGGCCTCGACCTTGGGGGAGAAGGACGCCCGCAGGCCGTGTCGTGTGGTCACCGCGCGGATGGTCTCGCGCACCAGTACGAAGGTGTCCGCGGCGCCGAGCGGATCCTCGGCGGCCACCGACACCTCGAACTGTCCCGGCGCGTACTCGGGATGGATCTGCTCCACCCGCACGTCCTGCTCGCGCAGCGCGGACAGCACGTCGGCGAGATACCCGGACCGCTCCACGAGCCGGGCGAACCCGTACGCGGGCCCGCGGGTGGCGGGCACGAAATCGTTCTCGTCTTGCCCGATCACCCATTCGATCTCGAATGCGGCTCTGGCCGTCAGATCGTCCTCGACGAGCTGGGCGACGGCGCGGCGAAGCAGGCCGCGCGAGTCCTGGGGATGCAGGTCGCCGTCCTGCGTGTACCGGTCGACGGGTGCCCACGCCCATCCCGGCAGCGCGGTCAGCACCGTGACCCGGTCCAGGTCGGGCAGCAGGCGCAGATCGCCCACCGGGCCGCCGGCGAAGCGTCCGGCGACGATGGTGTCGTCCGGGGTGAACGCGTCGAACACGGGGGAGGCACCCACACCCCATGTCGCGGCCCGTTCGAACCGCTCGACGGGCACCGCCTTCATCCGGTTGACGCCGCTGTTGTCGACCCAGGTCAGGGCGACGCCGACGACGCCGCGCGCGGTGAGCCGCCGAGTCAGCCGCGCGGCCTCGAGAGCCCGTCGGTCACGTTCGTGCCGATCCATCGCATCTCCCTCGCGCCGGGCCTGATCAGCGGCACAATGGCGTAGATGGCGCCGTTCCCAGACGATACGCCGGGACCGCCCGGCGAGAACCCGATTGCGGAGCTGGTCGACAGGATTGCCCTCGTCGACCATCACTGCCACGGGATCGTGCGCGATCCACTCGACCGTCCCGCCTTCGAGGCGCTGCTGTGCGAGGCGACCGCGCCCGGTCCGTGGCACGGCAGCCTCTTCGACACCCAGGTCGGGTTCGCGGTGCGGCGGCTGTGCGCGCCCGCGCTGGGCCTGGAGTCGCACGTCGCACCCGACGACTACCTCGAGCGTCGTGCCGAACTCGGTGCCGACGAGGCGGCCCGGCGGCTGCTGCGCGCGGCCGGGATCGCCGAGTACCTCGTCGACACCGGGTTTCGGCCCGAGAGCCTGACAACGCCCCACGAGTTGGCCGCGTACACCGGCGGGGCCGCGCACGAGGTGGTGCGCCTGGAATCACTGGCCGAGCGCGTGATCGTCGAGCACGGCCCGCCCGACTTCGCGGACCGGTTCCGCGAACAGGTTCGCAGTGCTGCGGGGTCCGCCGTCGCGTTCAAGACGATCGCCGCCTATCGGGTGGGGCTCGATCTGCCGCCCGAACACCCCTCCGACGCGGCGGTCTTCACGGCCGCGGTGCGGTGGGCGGCGGACATCGACGGCGGCGCGCCGGCGCGACTGGTCGACGGGACGCTCGCCCGGTTCCTCATCTGGACGGCGGTCGACGCCGGGCTGCCGATCCAGTTCCATGTCGGGTACGGCGACGCCGACACCGACCTCGCCCGCGCCGACCCGCTGCTGCTCATGCCGCTGCTGCGCGCCACCGCGGACCGCGGCGTGCCGATCATGCTGCTGCACAACTACCCGTTCCACCGACACGCCGGTTACCTCGCGCAGGTGTTCGACCACGTCTTCGTCGACGTCGGCCTCGCGGTGCAGAACGTCGGAGCCCGCGGTGCGACGAGGATCCTCGCCGAGCTGCTCGAGCTGGCACCGTTCGGGTCGGTGCTGTTCTCCACCGACGGTTGCGGCCTGCCCGAGTTGTTCCATGTGAGCGCGGTGCTGTTCCGTCGGGCGTTGGGGAATGTGCTCGAGGATGCGGTGGCGCAGGAGCATTGGAAGGCCGAGGATGCGGAGCGGATCGCCCGGATGATCGCCCGGGACAACGCGCGGCGCGCCTATCGACTCGGGTCCCGACCCATCGGTTGATGCAGGTCGGCCGTTGGTCAAGTGACCGATTGGTTCGAAACGCCGAGGTGGGGGGAGGGTGACCCAGGTCTCCCTCGTGGCGTAGTTTCGGCGCACAATGACCTCGCCACACCGGCACGCATCGATCCAGGAGCCGTCCATGCTGAGCACGATGAACGATCTGCCTCTGTCCATTGCGCAGTTGCTGCGGTACGGGAGCACCGTCCATGCGGACGCCGAGGTGATCACCTGGACGGAGGCCGGGCCGCGCCGTCGCACATATGCCGAGGTGGGGCGGCGGTGTGCCGCGCTGGCGCACGCGCTGCGCGGACTGGGAGTCGAGGGCGACGACCGGGTCGCGACGTTCATGTGGAACAACGCCGAGCATCTCGAGGCGTACCTCGCGGTCCCGTCGATGGGCGCGGTGCTGCACACCCTGAACATCCGGCTGTTCCCGGAGCAGTTGGTGCACGTCGCCAACCACGCCGAGGATCGGGTGATCATCGTCGACGCGACGTTGATCCCGCTGCTCGCGCCGCAGTTGTCGCAGCTGAAGACGGTGGAACACATCGTCGTCACCGGTGATTCGACGGTCGGATTGGAGGCACCTGAGGGGATGCAGGTGCACACCTACGAGGGTCTGATCGCGGGCCTGCCGACCGAGTACGACTGGCCGGAGCTCGACGAACGGTCCGCTGCGGCAATGTGTTACACGTCGGGTACCACCGGCGACCCGAAGGGCGTCGTGTACTCGCACCGGTCGATCTACCTGCATTCGATGCAGGTGTGCATGAGCGACGGTCCCAACCTGAAGCAGGGTGACCGTGCCCTGGCGGTGGTGCCGCAGTTCCACGCGATGTCGTGGGGTCTGCCGTACGCGGCATTCATGATCGGCGCATCGCTGATCATGCCCGACCGCTTCCTGCAGCCCGCGCCACTGGCCGAGCTGATCGCGTCGGAGAAGCCGACGTTCGCCGCCGCGGTGCCGACGATCTGGCAGGGCCTGCACCTGTACCTCGAGCAGCATCCGCAGGACATCTCGTCGATGCGGGAGGTGCTGATCGGCGGCGCCGCGGTGCCGCCGGCGCTGATGCATGCCTTCGAGGACGAACACCAGGTGTCGGTGCTGCACGCGTGGGGCATGACCGAGACCTCCCCGGTGGGCTCCGTGGGCCGCCCGCCGGCCGAGGCTACCGGCGATCAGCGTTGGAAGTACCGCTACACGCAGGGCCGGTTCCCGGCGTCCGTGGAGGCCCGCCTGATCGACGACGACGGCAACCGGGTGCCGCACGACGGCCGCAGCATCGGTGAGCTCGAGGTCCGGGGTCCGTGGATCACGTCGTCGTACTACGGCGTCGACGCTCCCGACAAGTTCCGGGACGGCTGGCTGCGCACCGGGGACGTCGGTTCCATCACGGCGGACGGGTATCTGACGCTGTCGGACCGGACGAAGGACATCATCAAGTCCGGCGGCGAGTGGATCTCCTCGGTGGATCTCGAGAACGCCGTCATGGGTCACCCGGCCGTGGCCGAGGCGGCGGTGATCGGTGTGCCGGACGAGAAGTGGGACGAGCGTCCGCTGGTGGCGGTGGTGCTCCGTGAGGGCAGCGAGGCCACGCTGGATCAGCTGCGGGACTTCCTGGCGGACAAGGTCGCCAAGTGGCAGCTGCCCGAGAACTGGGCGGTGATCCAGGAGGTGCCCAAGACCAGTGTCGGCAAGTTCGACAAGAAGCGGCTGCGCGCCGACTTCCACGACGGAAGCCTCGACGTCACCCGGCTGTGACGCGAAGGACCTGCCACGCCGGATCCGGCTCCGCCCCGGTCCACGCGCGCAGCAGCGCGTCGCTCGCGGGAAAGAGCGGGCGGGGCAGGTCCGTCGGGTCGACCCAGACCCATTCCGGAAAGATGTGCGGCTCACCGGGTCCGGTCGGCACTCCGCCGCTGCGCGCGTGCACGCCGAACACGACACCGCCACCAGCCGAGCCGGTGTCCACGACGGCCACGAACCCCGCGGCGTTCGTCGTATCGGAGAGGCCGGATTCCTCGAGGCACTCGCGGCGAGCCGCCGCCTCGACCGTCTCGCCCGGTTCGAGGTGGCCGCCCGGCAGGCACCACGTCTCGGGTTCGGTGGGTTTGACTCTGCGACCCAAGAGGATTTGCCCGTCGGCGCGCTCCACGACGATGCCGACCCCGACCTTGGGGCGTTCGGCGGTCATGCGGGCTCGAGGTCCGTGTCGGTCGGGCCGCTGGTTGTAGTCCACTTCGGCACCGGCGGAGCCCACCCCGTCATCGCGGCGCGCACTGCGTCGAGATCACCGGCGATCTGCAGCGCATCCCGCTGGTGTGCGCCGACGAATCCGGTGTCGACGAGATGATCGATCAGTGCGACGAGCGGCTGCCAGAAGCCTCCGGTGTCGAGCAGGAACACCGGCTTGGTGTGCAGCCCGAGTTGCTGCCACGTCCAGATCTCGAAGAACTCGTCGAGCGTCCCGGCGCCGCCCGGCAGGACCACGAACGCATCCGCGAGCGCGGCCATGCGCTGTTTGCGCGCGTGCATCGACTCGACGACCTCGAGGGACGTCAACCGGGGATGAGCGATCTCCTTGTCCGCGAGATGCCGTGGAATCACGCCGATGGCCTCCCCGCCGCCGGCGACGACCGCGTCGGCCACGGCGCCCATCAGCCCGACCCGGCCGCCGCCGTAGACCAGGCCGATCCCGGCCGCGGCCAGGTCGGTCCCGAAGGCGCTCGCCGTCCGGAGGTGGGCCGGGTCGTGGCCGGTGGCCGATCCCATGAACGCGGTGATCCTCATAGCTTCCAATCCTGAATGCAACGCGACGTTGCGTTGCACTCTACCTCGTGACAGGGTGTGGGAGTGCCGGTAACCACACCCGCTGCGGGCCGGAGCGGCCCCCGCAAGCGTCACCTCGTGCTGCAGACCGTCGTCGACGAACTCACGACGACGTCGTACGCGCAGTTGACGGTCGAGCGCATCGCGGAGGCGAGCGGGGTGCACAAGACCACGCTGTATCGGTGGTGGTCCGGCAAACCGGAACTGGTCGCCGACGCCCTCGCGACGCTGATGGACACCGGGCCGGTGCCCGACACCGGCAACACCCGTTCCGATCTCGTGGCGTGGCTGACCGGGACCGTGCGCAACTACGCCGGATCGCCCCTCGGTACCGCGATGCCGGCACTCGTCAGCGATCTGGCGTCGACGCCCGAGGGACTCGACGCCTTCCGCACCGCATTCCTGGCCGAACGCCGCGCCAACTGTGCCGCGGTGATCGAGAGGGGAGTGGCGCGCGGCGACCTGCCGGCCGATCTCGACGTCGACCTGTTCATGGACGCGCTTGCCGGCGCGGTGTTCTACCGTCAGGTGGTCACCGGCGGCCTCGTCGACGCCGACACCGCGGAGCGGGTGGTGGATCTGCTGCTACCGGCGTCGGGTCGCACCCGCCAGTAGCGCGGCCACGACGAGAACGGCGGCGGCACAGACGAACGCCGCCCGGAATCCGTCACCCAGCATCGGGGTCACCGCGAGCGGTCCGAGAATCTGCCCGAGCCCGTACACCGCCGTCAACGCCGCCGCGGCGCGTGGAATGCCCAGTCCGAGCGCCGAATCCATAGCGAGCAGGGTGATGCCCATGAAGGTCCCGCCGAACAGGATCGCGGCGATCAGGGCGGCCACCGGACCGGCGACCAGTGCGGGAAGCAGTGCGGAGAAGGCCTGCAGCACAAGTGCCAGCGCGAGCAGCGACTCCGCGGACCAGCGGCGCAGCGCCTTCGCCCACAACAGTGGAGACGGGATCGCGGCGAGCCCGACCATCACCCATGCCGCCGGGCCCGTCCACTGCGCACCCCCGGCGGAGACCGCCGCGACCAGGAACGTACCGAGGATGATGTAGCCCAGGCCCTCGAGGAAGTAACAGGCGCCGAGTGTCCACCAGCGCGTCGAAGGTGACGCGCGCATCCGAGATCGGTTGTGGGCCAGTGGGGAAGAAGATCCGGGTGGCAGGCTCCAGGCGATCGCGGCGTAGCCGGCCGTCATCGCGGCAGCGGCGGCCCAGAGCGCGTTCCACGACACGACCGGTCCGAGAACCATCACGAGGATGCCCGACGTCGCGATGCCGACCCCGACGCCGGTGAACGTCACGCCCGCCGACGGATGGCCGACCACCGCCGTGGCGCAGTACACGAAGACGGCGGCGCTGGCGATGCCGGCCACGACGCGCGCCGCGAGCCACAGGCGGACGTCCGTGCCGATGATCATCACGAGTTCGCTCGCGATCAGGGCGAGGATCGACGAGCGGAAGAGGGCCCGCGAGTGCGCGCCGGACGGGTGGGCGGCCAGTGCGATCGCGCCCAGGAAGTACCCGAGGTAGTTGGCGGTCGCGACCAGCGCGGTATCGGACGGCGCGAGCCCGGTCTGCTCCTGCATGAGCGGGAGCAGCGGGGTGTACACGAATCGGCCGACACCCATCGCCGCGGCGAGTCCGGCGGCGGCGCGCACCACCGTCGCGCGGGCGTGCCGGGGCGGAGCCCCCGTGTCGGTCCGGGTCGGCAGGTTCACGTGGTCCCCCTTCGTCGTCACGACGTTATGCGCGGCCGCCGGGCGTACGGAAATGCCGTTTCGACGGTATCTATGCTCGTTGGTTATGAATGTCGAGCTGCGGCATCTGCGGGCACTGATCGCGGTGATCGATGCCGGCACCTTCACGGCCGCCGCCGATCGGCTGAACATCACCCAACCCGCGTTGACCCGAACGATCCAGCAACTGGAAGCGACGCTCGGAACCCGATTGCTGGAGCGGACGTCGCGGTCGATGGCGCCGACCGAGGACGGGCGGGCGTTCGCGGAACGTATTCGCCACGTCCTGGGCGACCTGGATGCCGCGATCGCGTCCGCGCAGGCCAATCGGACGGTGCGACTCGGATTCAGCTGGCTGCTTCCGGACCCGTGGGCACACGACACGATCGCCGCCTGCGAGGAACGCTCCGGCGCGCGAGTGTTGTTGCAGCGGTGCGACGATCCGCTGGCCGCGCTACGTGACGGCGTCGTCGATGCTGCGGTGATGCGCGGCGACGTCGCCGGCGGGCTGCTGGCCGTCCACCACCTGTTCTCGGAGCCACGCGTTGCCGCCGTCAGCGCCCGCTCACCCCTCGCGGAGCGGGACACGGTCACGTGGGCCGAGTTGGGAACGCACCCACTGGTGGTCAACACCCTGACCGGGACGACCCGCGCCGAGTCCTGGACGGAACCCGACCCGCGTCGAGAGATCGTGACCTGCACCAACTTCGACGAGTGGCTGGAACTGGTCGCCGCCGATCGAGGGGTGGGGGCGGTGCCGATCGCCGCCCGACGCCGCGTGCACCACCACAACGTACGGTTCGTCGACATCGCCGACGCCGCACCGACCGCGGTGAGCCTCGTCTACGTCGCCTCCCGCGTGACTCCGCTGGTGCGGGTCCTGCGGGACTGCGCGCTGGCCGAGGCCCACCGCGTCCGGCGGTGAGTCAGCCGACCTGTCGCTCGCCGGCGGTCACCTCGGCGCCCACCGCCCGGCGCAGGGCGGCCGCCAGGGCCGGGCGGTCACTGCCGTCGACGACGGCCGCGATGTGCGCGTCCGGGCGCACGATCCACACGTCGTTCGCACCGGCTTTCGTTGCCGCCGTGAGCAGCCCGGTGGTGTCGATGTCCCTCAGGGCGTGGATCCGGATTGGGGAGTGGGTGGCGGTGAGGGCGGCCTCCCGGACCGCCGTCGGATCGACGTCGGCTCCGTGCAGCAGCAGGACACCGTGTCGGGCGATCTCCCGCAGGCGTGCGCAACTCTGGCCGCGCACGGTCACCGGGACGTCGGGTACCAGGACGCCGGGCACCGGGTCCGGCGCGACGCCGCGGGCCGGGCGTCCGGCGAAGGGGCGCCGGGGATCCGGAGTGGTCAACGGGGAGTCGACGTACCAGAACGGCTCCGCCAGTCGACCGGAGTCCACCTCGGCCCGGGCCTGTGGATCGGCGACCGCGGCCTCGAGCACCGACAGGCGGCGGGCGTGCTGTTCGTCGGTCTGCGGCACCAGGAAGTCCATCGTCGCCGACGTGACCGCGAGGTTCTCGGCCGCCGCGGCGCGGCGTTCCAGGTCGTACGTCTCGAGCAGTGCCGGATCGGCCCAGCCGCGCAGCACGAACGCGAGCTTCCACGCCGCGTTCTCGGCATCGCCGACACCCGAATTGAGTCCCCGCGCGCCGAACGGCGACACGATGTGGGCGCAGTCGCCCGCCAGCAGCACCCGGCCCACCTGCATGCGGTCGGCGAGGCGGGCGTGGAAGCGGTACACCGACTTCCACACGATCCGGTACGGGGTGTCGCCGATGATCTGTCGGATCCGGTCGTTCAGCGCGCCGCTCTCGGCCTCGGCGTCGAGGTCGTAGTCGCCGGGAACCTGCCAGTCGATGCGGAAGGTGGAGTCGGGGCACGGGTGGATCAGCACCTGCCGACCCGGATTCCACTCCGGATCGAAGTAGAAGCGCCGCTCGTTGGCCCAGCCCGGGATGTCGGCCTGGATGTCGCAGATGAGGAACTTGTCATCGAACGACCGGCCGGGGAACCCGACGCCGAGTTGCCGGCGCAGTTCGCTGCTGCGGGATCCGGTGGCGAGCACCGCGTAGTCGGCCGCGACCGTCACCGGGCCGGACTCGGTGGCGCACCCGAGCCGGACCTCGGATCCGTCCTGCTCGATCTGCTCGACCGGATGCCCCCACCGCACGTCGATGAGCGGTTGCCGCGCGATGGCCGCGTCGAGGAGTTCCTCGGTGCGGGCCTGCGAGACGTTGACGAAAGGCGGGAACGGCGACTGCCCATGGTCCACGAACTGCTGCGCGAACAGTTCGTGTTCGCGGTGGAAGGTGCGCGCGGTGTCCCACGTGACGCCCTCCGCGGCGATCTGCTCGCCGACGCCGATCGCGGCCCACACCTCGAGCACGTCGCGCTGCTGGCAGATCGCCTTGGAGCCGATCGGGTCCCGCTCGGCGCGGCCGTCGAGCAGGACGACGCGCACGCCCCAGCGGGCCAGCAGCAGTGCCGTGGTCTGGCCCACCGGTCCGTTGCCGATCACGGCCACGGTGCCGGTGTGAATGTGGTTGACGCCCATCGAAAGATCCTCCTGTTACCGCTGTATCCGGCTCAGCCCTGCAGCTGGGCCCAGACCTCGCGGTCGCGGTCCGCGGTCCAGATGACGGGGCGTTCGATGCCCGACAGTTCGTCCCACACGCGCGAGACGTCGAACGGCAGGCAGTGCTCGAAGATCGGCCAGTGCCCGTACTGCTCGAACAGGGCGGCGTGGGTGGCCTCGAACGCCTCCTTGAGGGTGCCGCCGCGCTGCTGCACGGCGCCGACCTCGGCGAGCATGACGTCGAGGAAGTGGCGAGTCTGCTCGATCGCGGCGTCGACCTCGTCCCGGCCGCGGCTGACGGCGCCGCGACCGCCGATCAGCGCCTCGGCGCCGAGGGCCTTGATCCCGTCGAGAGTGCCGGTGGCCCAATCGCGGTGGAAGGCGTCGCCGGTGTAGAGCGCGGCCTGGGCCTCCACGAGGTCACCGGCGAAGAGGATCTTCTGCTTCGGCAGCCATGCCACGATGTCGCCCTCGGTGTGGCCGCGGCCGAGGTACTGGAGAACCAGTTCACCACGGTCGCCACCGAGATCGATGGTGAGCCGGTCCGAGAACGTCATGGTGGGCCAGGTGAGGCCGGGCACCGACTCGGCGCCCTTGGCCAGGCGCGGCATGCGGCCGAACTCCGACGCCCAATCCTCCTGGCCGCGTTCGGCAATCAGCTTGTGGGTGTTCTCGTGCGCGACGATGATCTCGGCGTCGAACGCGGATGCGCCCAGGACGCGGACGGCGTGGTAGTGGGAGAGCACCAGGTACCGGACGGGCTTGTCGGTGTGCTGGCGCAGCTTGGCGAGCCAATCCTGTGCGGCGACGGGCGTCGCGAGGGCTTCGAAGCACACGACGAAGTCCTCGCCCTCGATCGCGCCGAGGTTGGGGTCGCCCTCCGCGGTGAGTGCGTACACGCCGTCGGCGAGCACTTCGAGGGTCTGCTCCTTCTCGCCGAGGTCGGCAGAGGAGGCGAAGGACAGTGCGGACATGGGGTCACCTCGAATAGTAAAAGCTTTGACTGAATATCTGGACAAGGTAAGCGGTGTCACACGCAATATGCAAGCCTTTGACCAAAGTTTCGGGGAAACGGCAGGTGCGGGCTCTACCCTGGCGGCATGACCGACGCGGAACGCGAGGGCGGCGACGGCCGCGCGACCCCTGAGAATGTGGACGATCTGGACTTCCTGTCCTTCGTGGATTTCGCCGTGCGCAAGACGACGCGGGCGATGCCGACGGTCGATCCGATCTCGATGAAGCTGGTCCTCGAGCTGACCCGGGTGGCCAGCGCACTGGTCTACGACCTCGAATCCACCGTCCACCGGCCGGGCGGCTGGAGTTGGCCGGGGTTCCGGGTGCTGTTCGTGCTCTGGCTCGCCGGTCCGAGCGAGGCCAAGCGGGTCGCGAAGCTGTCGGGTATGAGTCGGGCTGCGGTGTCGGCGCTGGTCAACACCCTCGAGCGGGACGGGTACGTCATTCGCCGGCGTTCCGAGGTCGATCGACGCGCGGTCGAGTTGAGCCTGACCGACGCCGGACTCGACGCGATCACCACGACGTACGCCGACCACAACCGGCGCGAGCAGGTCTGGGCGGACGCGCTGACGAAGCCGGAGCGGATGGTCCTGATCGGCCTGCTCGAGAAGCTGGCGACGGCGTCATCGGTGGAGATCCACACCCGGGATTGACCGGACCGATCGGTCGATTTCCGGCGATTTCACGCCGGGTCCTTGCGTCTTGTGAGCACCCTCACTTACGGTATGCCGACACTCAGTGATCAAAGGATTGATCACATACTCCGTTCATACCCTCGAGGTGACCCATGTCGATTGGTCTGTCCCCGGCCGATGCCGCGCCCCCAGACTCCCCTCCCGTCGATCCCGCACTCGACGCGATCCTCGATGTCGCGCGCCGTCGTCGCCGCGTTTCCCTCGGGTCGGCGGCCGTCCTGCTGACCGTGTTCATGGGCTACATCGCCCTCACGACGTCGACCACCGTCCTGTCCGGCCGCTGGGGCGGCCTCGGCGTCGCGTACTGGGTGGGCTTCGCCATCTTCGCGGGCATCCTCGTCGTCGCGCAGATCTACGTCCGCTGGGCGCGTCGGATGGACGCGATCATCGACACTCACCTCGCATCACTCGATGACACGAAGGATGGTGAGTGACAATGGGTTTGAGCATCGCTATCGTCGTCGCGATCATCGGTGTCACGCTCGCGATCACGTATCTGGCCGCCAAGCGCAACACCTCCACCGACTCCCACTACGTGGCCGAGGGGCAGGTGGGGCCGATCGGTAACGGTCTCGCCATCTCCGGTGACTACGTCTCCGCGGCGTCGTTCCTCGGCATCACCGGCCTGATCGGGCTGGCGGGCTTCAACGGCTTCTACCTCGCGACGGCCGTGCCGTTGGCGTACCTGCTGGTGCTGCTGATCATCGCCGAGCCGCTGCGCAACCTGGGCCGCTTCACGCTCGCCGACGCCGTCGCCGCCCGATTCTCCGGGCGTGGGCTGCGCGCGTGCCTGGCCGTCACCACCATCGTCATCTCGGCGATGTACATGGTGATCCAGTTCGTCGGCGCCGGCCTGCTGGTGCAGGCCCTGCTCGGCATCAAGTTCTGGGTCGCGGTGGTGGTGCTGGGCCTGCTCATGGTGGTGTACACGATGTTCGGCGGGATGCTGGCCACCACGTGGGTGCAGGTCCTCAAGACCGGCCTGCTGCTCGGCGGCACCGCGCTGATCCTGTTCCTGGTGCTGATGCGGTACGGCCCCAGTCCGCTGCACGTGGTCGACGCGCTCCCGGATGCCATGGTCTCGTCGCACGAGCAGAGCACGACCAAGACCTTCGACATCATCTCGCAGCAGCTCGCGCTCGCCCTGGGCGTCATGGGTCTGCCGCACGTGATGGTCCGCTTCCTCACGGTCAAGGACGCGAAGGCCGCCCGCAAGTCCGGAGTGGTGGCGCTGTGGATCTTCAGCGCGTTCTACGTCGTCCTGCCGTTCATCGGGTACGGCGCGCTGCGTGCGCTGGGCTCCGAGGAGATCGTGAAGGCGCACCCGCAGGGCAATCTCGCGGTGGTGCAGTTGGCCCGCGAGCTGGGCGGACCGGTGCTCGAGGCGGTCATCATCGGCATCACGCTCGCGACGATTCTCGCGGTGCTCGCCGGCGTCGCGATTGCGACCTCCGGTGCCTTCGCGCACGATCTCTACACGCACGTCATCAAGAACGGGAAGGCCTCGGCCGAAAAGCAATTGAAGGTCGCACGCATGTCGCTGCTCGGCATCGCGATCGTCGCGATGTTCCTCGCGCTCGGCGCCAAGGGCTTCAACCTCGGCTTCCTCGCGAACGTCGCGTTCGCGGTCGCGGCCAGCACCAGTCTGCCGGTGCTGCTGCTGAGCATCTACTGGAAGGGCTTCAACCGGGTGGGCGCCACGTGGGCGCTCGTCGGCGGGTTGATCGTCAGCCTCGGCCTGGTTGCGATCAGCCCGAACATCCTCGGACCGACCGGGCTGATCCACGGGGTCGACCCGATCTTCCCGCTCACCATCCCGGCGCTGGTGTCGGTGCCGGCCGGGTTCCTGCTCGCCTACGTGGGCTCGCTGGTGGGACGGTCGAAGCCCGACGCCGCCGGCACGGACTTCGCCGAGATCGAGCGGCGGGCGCTCATCGGGCGCTGACCCGACACGAATCCCGAGCATCACAACGACGATCCGGCCGCTCGCTCGCGGCCGGATCGTCGTGCTGGTTGCGTCGGCCCCCTCGGCACGGGACGGACCACCGGCGTCGACCCTCGTTGACGCGCCAGGGCGCGGTCGCTGGACCTGAACGTGTCTGTGTATCAATCACAATTCGAGGAGTCGGTTGTGATCGATTCAAGGGCTCGTGTGCTACACCACGATGTGCCCGACGCGACGCTCCACCTCTTCGACACCGGTCATTTCGCCCTCGAAACCCACCTGTCCCAGATCGCCCCGCTCATCGAGGGTGCGCAGATCGCCATCGGGCTCGGTGATCTCGAGGAGGATCGGGGACGTTCCGTCCGCGCCCACGGGGGTGGGTGTGAACGCGAGACACACTGCGCCGGCGAATCCGGCTGCTGCCATGGAGTTTCGGAACAGACTCATGTGAATCCCCTTCGTGTCGACGATATGTGGGGCCAGCTGTGCGAGGTTCCCGACCAGACTGACGACCGGTCGGCATCATGCGAGCCGAACGAGCGCCGACGCGGAGAGATTCACCCGTAACGGGTGAGCCGTGGTGGTCGCGGCGGACTCAGAATCCCCAGCCGAGGACCGCCGCGCGATCGGCCCCGAATGCCAGGTCCAGCAGTGCCAGATCGCGCTCGGAAGCGGCGGTGATGCGGTGCGCCGCCGCGAGTCCCCGCGCCCGGTGCGCGCCCAGGTACAGGCTGCCGAGCGCGTCCAGGTCCATCGAGATGCGCGGCGCCGCGTCGGTGCGGCGGCATTGGGCCCGGCCGTCCCGGACGGTCAGTGCGAACACGCCGCCGCAGTCCAGATAGGGATCGCGGACGTCGAGCACCGTGTCGAGGTCCACCTGGTACGAGCGGGCCTCGAGCGCGGCCGGAACGTCCATGATGCGCAGCCACAGGTCGTCCGCGAGGCGGGTGGTGCGGGGCAGGCGGTAGTCGGTGAGCATCAGTCGCAGCGCGTCGTCGGGGTGCTGGGTGACCTCGATGCGCTTCATCAGGTCCAGCCCGCACAGCGCGCGCCACAGTGCCGCGTGCGCGTCCGCGGTGACCGCGACCAGCTCCTCCACGGCTGCCACCATGTCGTCGTCGCTGCCGCGCCGACGGAACATCGCGTAGCCGTCCGGGTGGGTCAGGTAGAACAGCGCCGATCCGCCGTCGCGGTACACCTCGGGGTCGGCGAAGGTGTAGTCCCACTGGGCCTGCGGCCGGTTCTGCGCACCGGGCGTGATCCGCCGCCAGCGCTCGTAGATGTCGGGCAGGCGTTCGGCGGCCGTCTGCGCGTCCGTCAGCGTCACACCGCCCGGGTCGGGGGCGTCGGCACGGAACGCGGCGAACCGCCGGTCGATCGTGACGTCGGCGGCCACCGTGGCCGGTCCGTAGCCGAAGCGGCCGTAGATCCCGGCGTCGCTGGCGGTGAGCGCGGCGAGCGGGGTCCCGGTGGCCGCGATGTTGCGGTGCAGGTGCTCGAACAGCGCCCGCAGGACACCGCGACGACGGTGCGTCGGCGCCACCGACACCCACGTGACGCCGCGCGCCGGCACCTGGGCGCCGCCCGGCACGGTGAACTCCAGCGGCAGATCCATCGCCAACCCGATCGGGGTGCCGTTGTCGGTCGCGACGACGACGTCCTCGGTCCGCGTCAGCGCGCGGGTGAGGGTGCGGTCCGGATCGGTCGGGTGGTAGCCGAACGCCACCGCGTCCAGCAGTTCGAGGGCCGGCCAGTCCTGGTCGGTGGCCGTGCGGACGGTGATCGCGGAGTCGAGCGTCATACCTGCGATGGTGGCAGATCCGGGCCGGGAAGGCCCGTGATTTTTCAGCGCTTGCCGAACCGCAGCTTCCACGGCACCAGTGCCGACTCGAGCTGCACGGCCAGGCTCATCTTCGACACGCCCTCGATGCGCTCCTCGAAACGGATCGGCACCTCGGCGATCTTCATGCCGCGGCTGGTGGTCCGGTAGTTCATCTCCACCTGGAAGGCGTAACCGTTGCTCTGGACTCCCGCGACGTCGATCGCTTCGAGGGTGCGGGCGTGCCACGCCTTGAACCCGGCGGTCGCGTCCTTCACGCCCAGTCGCAGGATCGCGTTCACGTAGAAGTTGGCCCACGCCGACAGCGCCTTGCGGTGCCACGGCCAGTCGCTCGCGACCGCACCCCCCGCCACGTATCGCGAACCGAGCACGACGGCCGCATCGGTGGTGGTCAGGGTGCGGATCATCGTGGGTATGACCTCTGCCGGGTGCGACAGGTCGGCGTCCATCTGGACGACGATGTCGGCGCCCTCGGCGAGCGCCCGGGTCATGCCGGCGACGTAGGCGCGGCCCAGGCCGTCCTTCTCGGTGCGATGCAGCACCCCGATGGGGAACGGCGAGTCGATCGCGAGCTTCTCGGCGACCTCACCGGTGCCGTCGGGGGAGTTGTCGTCGACGACCAGCAGGTGCAGGTTCGGGACCTCCAACGCCGCCAACCGCTCGACGATCTTCGGGAGGTTGTCGCGTTCGTTGTATGTGGGTACAACGACCGTCGTCTTCGGTGAACTGCTGTCCATGGTGCCTTCCTGATGATCACGGAGTCGTCTTCGGCAAAGGCGAGTCTGGTCATGAAAGGAGGCGATGGCAACTCACCTGGACTTTTGTTGCAGGTCAGCCCTGCGGTTCCGTGATGTTGACCATCCAGGAGACGCCGAAGCGGTCCGCGCAGGCGCCGAACACGTCGCCCCACATCTGCTTCTCGAGGGGAACCTGGACCGTCCCGGACCCCGACAGCGCGTCCCAGTAGCCGCGCAGTTCGTCGGCGTCGTCGCCGCTGAGGCTCACCGCCATGTCGGTGCCGGCCTTGTACTCCATGCCGGGCGGGGTGTCGGCTCCCATGATCGTGAAGCCACTGCCGGTCTCGAGCATGGCGTGCATGATCTTGTCGTTGTCACCCGGCGCGCCGAACTCGCCGAAGGTGCTCATGTCCAGCGTGCCGCCGAACACGCTCTTGTAGAACTCCATCGCCTCGCGCGCGTTGCCGGCGAAGCTGATGTAGGGGTTGAGTCGAGAGGTCACGGGATGCTCCTGGGGTCGTCGCGGATACTGCCGATCGATGACGCGGGAACTGCTCTTCGTGGCTTCGACGCTACCGCCGATCATTCGGTGACGGGGTCGTTCGAGGAGAGCGCCACGGCGGGACGGCCGCGAGTGTCGCGGCCCGCAGCGCCCACTCCGCCGGGCCGTACGGGTGCGCACGCAGCCACAGTCGGCTGACGATCATCTGGGCGGCGAACACGATCGGCACGACGGCGATCACCGCCGCCGGCGGAAGCCGATCGACCAAGCCGAAGCCGTAGCCGGTGAACAGCACACCCAGTGTGAGCGACTGCAGCAGGTAGTTGGTGAGCGCCATCCTGCCCATCGGGGCCAATGCCGTCTCGACGCGCCCACCGAAAGACGTCCGGAACAGCAGGATCGCGGCCACCACGTACGCGGCGGTGAGTGCCGGCGCCGTCAGCTGCCCGAATCCGAACGCCACCGTCTCGAGCCCACCGCCCGGTGCGTAGGCGGCCGCGAGTGCGTACGCTCCGGCACCGATCAGTCCGAAGGGGAGTCCGAAGCGCAGGACCCGATCGGCGGCGGAGCGGTATCGCTCCGGGCTCGCGAACATCCGTACGCGACCGGCCGCGAAGCCGAAGAAGAACATCGCCATCGCGCTCGGCGCCTGCAGCACAGCGAGTGCGCCGAGGGTGTCCGTGAGATGCCCCGAATGGAACCCGAGCGTCGCGGCCGCGTCGCCCTGGAACGCCGCGAGCTTCCCGGCCGCGTCACCCGCGGCCGAACCGGTGATCTCGCCCGCAGCCAGTTGCGCGAGGCCGAGGAGCATCCAGACGGCGGACGACCCGACGATCAGCGCCGCGCCGAGCCGGAGTGCGGTCGACGGGGATATGTTCCGGCACGCCAGCAGCACGAGCCCCAGCACGGCGTAGGTCGAGAGGATCTCGCCGTAGTAGAGGAACGCGCCGTGGAGGAGCCCGATGACCAGTAGCCCCGTCTGCCGCCGCAGCATCCGCGGCACGAACTCACGCCCCGCACGCTCGGCGGCGGCCATCTGCAGGGTGAAGCTGTACCCGAACAAGAAGGAGAACAGCAGGTAGAACTTGGTCTCGAACAGCAGCGACACCACGAACCGCACGGCGTGATCGAGCCCGCTGTCGAAGCCGGGGTTCGTCTCCGTCGATGCGTAGTACGGGTCGGCGAAGGCCCAGACGTTCACGGCCAGGATGCCGAGCAGGGCGAACCCGCGCAGCGCGTCGACGTTCTGCAGACGTCGGGCATGCTCCGGGGCCCGCGACGTCGTGCCGGTCACGACGCCGCCCCTCGGAGGAGTTGTGTGACGATGCGCCGAAGCACCGCGGACTGTGTCTCCGGCTGGAAGTCGGGATCGGCCGCGACGCGGGCGAACATGCCGTCGACGAGCGCTGCGATCCAGGTCGACGCATCCTCGGCTGTGAGGTCGGTGTCGAGTTGTCCCGCGTCGTCGGCACGTTCCAACAGATCCTCGAGCGCCTTCCGGAAACTCAGGTCGTTGGCCTTGAACAGCACCGCCACATCGTCGTCTCGGTGGGCGAGCGCCGAGATTTCCAGCGCCAAACCGGAGTACGTGGAATCCGCGGCAAGACGGCAGACGTCATCGAGCAAGAGCAGCAGCGCACCGAACGGATCGTCCGAAGCGCCGAGTTCCGCAACCGCCGACGCGGTCTCGGTGCCGTCGCGCTCGATCAGCGCCAGCAACACCGCCTGCTTGGTCGGAAAGTAGTGGAAGAGGTTTCCGGAGCTCATGCCCGCGAGCGCGCAGATGTCGGCGGTGCGGGTGGCGTGATAGCCGCGCTCGGCGAAGCACCGGGCCGCGGCGTCGAGCAGTTCGGTCCGTTTGGCCCGCCGTGCGGCCTCGTCGACGGTTCGCATGCTTGCTCCCGGGTCGAAATTAATAAATTGAGTAGTCACTTAATTAATAACGGAGGCGTGAGTCGGTGGCAAGTGGGAAACGAAAGAACCCGGACGGTCCTGGTCGGGGACAGGACCGTCCGGGTGTATTGCGGGCAGTCGTCAGAAGACGAGCTTGCGCGCAAGCTTTGCGATGGTCATCTGCTCGAGACCGAGCCCATCGGCGAGATAGGAGACCGGGCCGCCGTAGTCGGCGCGCATCTGCTCGAATCCGGCTTCGAGGTAGCTCCGATCGACGGCCAGGACGGGTTCGAGGTTGAGCGCGGCCTGCTCGCCGAGGGCGCCCCGGATCTGGGCGAGCGTCGCCGTGTTCGACTCGGCCAGGTACTCGTTGCTGAGCAGGTAGTCGTCGAAGATGGCCTGCTCGGGAACCCCCGAGATGCTCAGGAGGAGCGCGGCGATCCAGCCGGTGCGGTCCTTGCCGGCACTGCAGTGGAAGAGCACCGGGCCGTCACTCTCGGCGATCTGCGTCAGCAACTGCTTGAAGCCCTCGCGCCGCGCAGGATCGGTGACGAAGCTGCGGTTGGCGTCCTCCATGAACTGCCGGCCCTGCTCGGGCGACTGGATCGTCTGCGCGAGCGTGATCAGGTCCCCGAACTCGACGGGGATGTGTGTGTAATCGGCACCCGCCGGAATCTTGTCGGGGCCGCCGACCATCGGATTGGAGATCTCGGACTGACCGCGGAGGTCGTAGATGTGCGTGACGTTCAGCGACGACAGGGTCGCGAGATCTTCTTCGCTGGCGGACGAGAGTGCGTTGGCGCGGTAGAGCACGCCACGCTTGAGGTGGCGACCGGCGAGGGCCTCGTAGCCGCCACCCTCGTTTCCGGCGACATCCCGGAAGTTGGGAACCGATGCGAGGCGCGGCGTCGGAGCCAGGTGGACGTCGGACGACGCCGTCCCGAGCGATCCGAGGGCGCCCTCGGGAATCGGCAGCTGGCCCAGATCCAGTGCCGAGGCGATCGTGTTGCCGGAGAGGAACAGTCCTCCGGCGAGGAGCAGTGCCGTGGCGGACCGGGCGGTCCGCGTGCGTAACCGGCTGGAACCAACCTTCATCTCGTGTTCCTTTCGTGGTGGGGTGTATCAGGGGGCGCCGTCGCCGGCGCCGGTGAAGCCGTAGCGGTCACAGGGTCCGATGACCGCCACCTCGAAAAGTCCGGAGCCCACAATGGTCTCGCCGTTCTCGCTCAGTGTGAACCGGGACAGATTGTCGACCGGGCAGAACATCTTCTTCCACGGCTCGATGTCGGCAACCTTCTCGTGCAGGCCCTGGACGACGAGTTCGCCCTGCCACATGCCATGGCGCCAGTCCTGTTCGAGTCCGTAGCCGGTGCCCACGCCGAGGTAGTGGGGGAGTACCGGTTCGCAAGCGACGGTGAGGATCTCGTCGGGCTTTCCGTATCCACCGGGGCGGTGGAACTCGAGGGTGCCCGCGGCGATCTCGCGACCTCCCGAGATGAAGGTCAGGTCGTGCTCGGGACGACCGAGCCACTCGGGTTCGCGGGTGCGATCCCTCCACACGCGGGTGGCGTCCTGGATGATGCGGCGGCCCTGCCGGTCCTCCTGCATGATCGCGACGATCGAGAAGTCGTCGAACTGCATGATCGCGTAGATCCAGAAGAAGTTCTGATCGCCCGCGAGGGACGGGTCCGCGCGACGTCCCGGCGGCTCGGCCTCACCGACCGGACGGACACCCCACGACCGGTCGCGGTTGCCTCGCCACGTGTCGGGGGTGACCGGAATCGTCTCGCCGTCGACGGTGAGAGTGCCACTCCACGTGCCGGTCTGGACGAACCGCTGCGTGTCGAACGTGACCCGTTCGAGCTGGCGGTGGAAGTGTCGCGCCTCCAACGCGGCCGGCACGTCGGACTCGAAGACGAGGTCGAACGACAGGTCCGGCGCCTCCGCGGTGGGTTCGAGGACGACGCGCAGCCGGTGCAGACCCTTGAGCACCTCGATGCGCAGCGGTCCGACCGTGACGTCCATACGATCGGAGCCGAGTGCCTTCGATGCGCGGGTGACGATGTGGTCGTTGCCGCGGCGGAGCACCGCGAAGCCGTCCGTGACACCGAGATTGGGGTACTGGCCCAGCCCGATGATGAGGAACAGCGGTTCGCCGTCGTAGTCGAGGCCGGGATGACAGTTGAAGTAGTAGCGGTCGTAGAAGTTGCGGTCGGAGGTGCCGACGTGGCGGATCGGCTCGGCGATCTGGTGCACCGGGTAGTCGTCCATGGGGGAGAGCATCAGGCGACCCCCTGCCCGTTCACGCGGTCCCAGTAGGTGCCGTCGAGCATCTCCTCGACGGTCTTGCGGTGCAGGATCATGTCGTTCGGGTCCTCCGGTGCCGGGGCTTGTCCGAATGCGACCGCGCGGCTCTGCACCCGGAACATGATGATGGCGTGCCGCAGTGCGGCGTACAGCGTGTAGAAATCGAGGTCTGCGGCCTCGTGGCCGCTGATCTCCCGATACTTCGCGACGACGTCCTCGCGGCGCAGGAAGCCGGGCAGGCCGGGAAGTCCTGCGACGCCCGCGAGGTCCTCGAAGAACCGGTGCTGGAAGATCATCCAACCGAGATCGATCTCCCGAGGCCCGAGGGCAGCCATCTCCCAGTCGAGCACGGCCGCCGGCTCGAAGTCGCGGTAGATGACGTTGCCGACACGCGAGTCACCCCAGCACAGCACGGCCGGTCCCGTGACCGAGGGCCAGTGGGCGTCGAGCCAGTCCAGGGCGCGCTCGATGAGTGGCACCCGCGGGCCGGATTCGACGACCCACTCGTAGTAGCGCCGCTGCCCGTCTACGTGGGCGCGCAGCGCGGCGTCGGCGGTGACGGCGCCGGAACCGAGATCGTCGCGCAGGCTCGGAAAGAGCTGGGCGGGTTCGGGAATGGCGTGGAGGTCGGCGAGCACGCGCACCGATGCATCCTGAAGGCGGCGACGGTCCTCGTCTGATCCCTCGGACACCCACGACCCGAAGTTGTACGGCATCACGTCCGGCGGCACCAGGCCGTCGACGCGCTCCATCACGAAGAACTCGCCGCCGAGTGCCTCGGGGGAGGGTTCGGACCAGTACACGCGCGGCACGGGGACCGGCGAGTGTTCGCCGACGGTCTTGATCACGTCGAACTGCTGGGCGATGTTGTACGACGGGAAGATCGGGACCCCGGTCGGGGCGGGGGCGATGCGCGCCACCAGGTAGTGGTGACGCTGTTGCCCGTCCTCGTTCCACAGGGCGTCGAAGAGAACCGTCTCGTTCGACATTCCGTTCGCGGCCGGCACCTGTACGTCGGTGACCTGTGGATCGGCGTCTGCGGGCAGCTTGGTGCGCAGCCACTTCTGCAGGCGAGAGCCCAGTTCGGCAGGATCAGTGCGGGACTGACCGGGCCTGGCGACCTCGGAGAAATCCTGGTCCTGTGTCGTGTTCTCGGAACTCATGACGTCCCTTCGACGTCGGGAGGCGCGCGACGCCTCGCATGCGTGAATTCGTGCGGTCCAACTGGTGCAGCGGGTACGGCAGGAAGAGCGGGTAGGTCGACGGCCCCGGTGTGTCGGCGGGGCGGGAAAAGCTCTAGCCGATACATTCCGTATCGACTACGACGTGACACAATGTAACGCCCGTCACATCTCTACGCAAGGGGTTTCACCGATGTCCAAGAAGCGGCAAGCGCAGCACCGTCTTGGGCCGCAACGAAACCCCGAGATCGACGACGCCGTCCTGCAGGCCACGCGTGAGCTGTTGGTCGAGAACGGATATGCGGGGACCTCGATCGACGCGATCGCGACGCGCGCCGGTGTGGGGCGGCCGGCCATCTACCGACGCTGGCCGTCCAAGGCGCACATCGTCCACGATGCGGTGTACCCGGTGGCGGAGTCCGAGAACGTGTCGGACCTCCCGATCGGGGAGGAGGTCGAGCGGCTCACCTACGGCGCGGTGGCACTGTTCGGCGGCCCGGCCGCGCGTGAGGCGGTGCCCGCGCTCATGAGTGAGATCCGCACCGACGAGACGCTCCGCCAGGCGCTGCTCACCGATCAGCTCGAGGTGATCCGCGAGGAGTTGGGGCGGCGCCTACGCGCGGGCGCGGCGGCCGGCGAACTGCGGGACGGCGTCGACCCGGACACGCTGCTGGACGTCATCGCCGGCACGGCGATCTTCGCGCAGTCGGTCCGCGACGTCCAGGATCAGGACGGGCTGTCGGCGGCGCTGGTCGACATCGTGCTGCACGGCATCCTGCCGCGGTGAGGTCGGGCCGAGGTCACCCGGCCAACTCGTCCGGGCCGATCTCGTCGGACTGCCATTGCCGCGAACCCAACGGCGAGTCGAGTCGCCGCCGGACCCAGGCTGCCCACGCCGCGGCGAGGGCGATTCCGATGGCGAGCGTGACACCCGTCCGAACGTTCATGCGGGCAGCATAGGGCGACACGAATATTCGTGTCGCCCTGAGCGAGTATCGGTTACTGTGCCGAGGCAGGAGTGCACATGGACCGTGGCAGGAGCGCCGGCGGATCACCGCCGACCGACCGGGTGATGTCGGTGATCGAACTGATGGCTGGACGCGGCGCTACGTGCGCCATCGCCGACCCTCGCCTGCTCGACGTCCTGGCCGAGGTGGTGGAGCATCTCGCCGAGGATCCCACCAGGCAGGCCCTGCGGGAGCGGGTGCTGGTGCTGCTCGGCGGTATCAGCGGCCGGCCTTACGGCGCAGCCGATCTCGACAGCGACGACGCGCTCCCGGTCAGCTATCTCGTGGCGCCGGTCTTCGCGGCGGACGGCCGTGCCGCGTGGGAGCTGCAGATCGGGCCGTTGCGCTCCGCGGCGTCGCGTGGCGAGCGAGCGCACTACATCGAACAACTCACCCGAACCGCTCGGGAACTGGATGGAAGAACAGGAGTGAACACATGAGCGCTGCCGAGGATCTGGTCACGGAGTTCTGCGGGTTGTGGGCCGATCCGGACCCTGTCGTGCTGGCGAGCTACTTCACGGAAGATGCTTTCTACCACAATATTCCGATGGATCCAGTGAAGGGCAGGGACGAGATCCGCGAGTTCATCTCGGGTTTCGTGGCGGCCTTCGACGGGATCGACTTCCGGATCCACAAGCAGGTCGCGTCCGGTGGCACCGTGATGAACGAGCGGACCGACGTGCTGCGCGGCATGGGGAAGGAGACCTCGTTGCCGGTGATGGGCGTCTTCGAGGTGGTGGACGGCAAGATCGCCGTGTGGCGTGACTACTTCGACATGGGAGCGATCACCGCCGCGTTCGGCGGCTGACCGGGCGCCGCGCAGGCTCGCGAAACTACACAACGGATGCGCCGAAAGAAACCCCTTACGCAATAGTTGGACGTCCTATAACCTGCGTCACATGAGTGAGGATCCGCGCACCGACACCGTCGACGGCGTGCTGCGCCGGGCTGCCGCACGGCAGCCCGGCCGCACTGCTCTGACCTTCGACGACCGCACCTGGACGTACCGAGAGCTGGATGACGCCGTCACACGCGGCGCCGCGCGCCTACGGGCGCTCGGTCTCGCGCCGGGCGACCGGGTGGCCGCGTACGGCGTCAACTCCGACGCCTACGTCATCGGTTTCCTGGCCTGTGCCCGCGCCGGCCTGGTGCATGTCCCCGTCAACTACGCGCTCACGGGCGACGAACTGCACTACCTGCTGGCGCAGTCGGGAGCGCGGGCCGTGCTCGTCGATCCGAAGTTGGCGTCGACGCTGGACACGGTGCGGGACACGCTCGTCGTCGAGCACGTGATCCCGCTGCGCGACGACGCCGGTTCGCTGCTCGCGTCCAGCTCCGCCGGCGACGTCCCGGAGTACCGGCCCGGGGCCGCGGTGGACGATCTGGTGCAGTTGCTCTACACCTCGGGAACCACATCGAAGCCCAAGGGCGCCATGATGACCCACGGTGCGCTGGTCCACGAGTACGTGTCGTCGGTGATCGCGCTCGGACTGGCCGCTGACGACAATCCGTTGATCTGTATGCCGCTGTACCACTCCGCGGGCATGCACGTGTTCATGCTGCCGTACCTGTCGGTGGGCGCGACGGTCAATCTCATGCAGTCCCCGGACATTCCGGAGATCCTGCGCCGCATCGAAGCCGACCGGATCGGGTCACTGTTCCTCGCGCCCACCGTATGGGTCCCGCTCGCGAGTCACCCCGACCTCGAGACCCGCGACCTGTCGTCGCTCACCAAGGCGCAGTACGGGGCGTCGATCATGCCGGTCACGGTGCTCAACCGCCTGCGCGAGCGGTATCCGGCCCTCGGCTTCTACAACTGCTTCGGGCAGTCGGAGATCGGACCGCTCGCGATGGTCCTCGGGCCGGAGGAGCACGAGGGGCGGCCGTCGTCGTGCGGGCGGGCGGTGTTCTTCGTCGAGGCCCGCGTGGTGGACGCCGACGGCAACGACGTCGCGGACGGTGAGCCGGGTGAGATTCTCTATCGCTCTCCGCAACTGTGCCAAGGATATTGGGACAACCCCGAGGCGACGGCGGAGGCCTTCCGTGACGGGTGGTTCCATTCCGGGGACCTGGTGACGCGGGACGCCGAGGGGTTCGTGACCGTCGTGGACCGGATCAAGGACGTGATCAACACCGGCGGGATCCTCGTCGCGTCCCGCGAGGTGGAGGATGCGCTCTACACACATCCCGCCGTCGCGGAGGTGGCCGTGGTCGGCACCCCGGACGACAAGTGGATGGAGGCGATCACCGCGGTCGTGGTGCTGCGGGGTGACGCCGATGCCGTCGATGCCGAGTCGCTCATCGAGCACGTGCGGGGCAAGATCGCGCCCTTCAAGGTGCCCAAGCGGATCCGCTTCGCCGACGAGCTTCCCCGGAACCAGAGCGGAAAGCTCCTCAAGCGGGAACTCCGGACCATGCTGGACGCGGTCTAACATCGGCCGGAACTGACGACGTGAATGGCCCGGCCCCAACGGTTTTCCGTTGGGGCCGGGCCAGTCACGCTGTCTGTGGTGCAAGCGGCGGGGGACTACCAGTTCACGACGACGCCGCTGTCGTGGAGCCAGATCAGCGGATCGACCTGGGTACCGGCCGGATCCCAGACCTCGAGATGCAGGTGTGGTCCGGTGGACTGGCCGCGGTTGCCGACCGTGGCGATCTGCTGACCGGTGGCCACGCGGTCGCCGACACCGGCGGTGAAGGTGTCGACGTGCCCGTAGACGGTGATGTGGCCGTCGTCGTGCAGCACGCGCACCCACTGGCCGAAGCCGGACGCGGGGCCGGCGTTGATGACGACACCGCCGGCGGCCGAGAAGATCGGCGTGCCGAGGTTGGCGCCGATGTCGATGCCGTTGTGGTGGGTGCCCCAGCGCGGTCCGTAGCTGGAGGTCAGGAAGCCGGCCACAGGCTGGACGACGGGGGGTGGTACCGGAACGATGATGGGTAAGGGCATCGGCGCCGGAATCGGTGCGGCCTGCGGTTCGGGTGCCGGCGCGGGCGCCAGCAGCTTGGGGGCGGGCGTCCACTTCTCGGCCGACGGCGGCGTCCACTGTGTCGTGGCGGCCTCGGGCGTGGCAGGAAACGCCGGGATGTCGATGCCGGGCAGGAACGGGCCCGCCGGAAGCTGGAGTTGGACGTTGCCGATGGTGGGCAGACGCAGCGGCGCCGCCGACGCGGTGGTGGCGCCGATCTGAATGCTTCCCGCGAGCAGTGCACCGGTGGCGACCGCGACCGCTGCGGCCTTGACGGAGCGGCGGCGCAGGGACGTCAGGGTGTGGGAACTCATCGTCCTGTGGGGATTTGCCACAGTGGATACCTCATCTGTGTCTCTGGTCGGCCCGGTCGGGAACCGCGACCTCGGATCTTTCGTCACGGAAATGTAACAAAGCGGTATCAACTCGTCCACCGTGATCGAATCTTTACCTTTATGAGTTATGTACCGACCGGTTCCGAGGAAACCCCCTGGTCAAAGCCTCATGGGCCCCAAAGCGGACACGCGGGCGGCCCGGGCTTCGCCGCTATCGGACCGATGGGTTTGGTCGACTTCCGCGGCGTATGTCGAGGTGAGGCCGTCTCTCCGGTCTCGGGGGCGCATAAATTACGTCACTGTGACACAGCGGGTCGGGGTCGACTGCAGACCGGTTCCGCCCCGGCTCGAGGAATCCGGTCGAACCGTGCCGTTCGACGTAGCGAGAAGTGACAGCAATCTCACGGCCTGGGCGACTGGAAGTGTGCCCGTGCCGGTGGATCCGCGGGGCTCGCGACGATGCCGAGCCTTCGGCCGGTGTCCACCGCGTCCCGGCGGGTGTGAACGCCGAGTTTGCCGTACAGGCTCTTGCGAAAGCTCTTGACGGTGGCGGGCGAGATGACGAGTTTCGACGCGATCTCGCGCGAGGTGAGCCCTTCCGCGAGGCCTGCAAGGATCTCGTTCTCGCGTTCCGTCAGTGTGGGGAACGAGAGAGCCGCCGGGTAGTACTCAGCACTACGTGATGCCAAGGCCTCGGTGACGTGGTGGTACGAGCTGCCGGTGAGGTCGTGCAATGCGGTGACGACATGTCTGGGCACCGTGAGGAATGTGCTTCGGATTCCGGTGCGCTCCGATATCCCGCACGCCTGGGTCCAGGGCTGGACGGCTGCTTTCTCGTTGCCGGTCGAGTACAGCGCGGCGGCCTCGACGACGAGTGCTTCGAGATGAGGACGAGTGTAGGGGCCGCTGAACCAGTTGAAGCGTCGGCACGTGACGATCGCGGCATCGTGGTCACCGGTGACGAAGCGCGCTCGTGCCGACGCTGCCACCGACCACGGCGTGTTCTTCGGAGTCGATTCGGCTAGTTGGATTGCGCGCCAGGCATTCCCGTCTGCAAGGTGGACCTCGATCTCGATGGCGTCGAGAAGGGCGGTGACGAAGCTGCCGCGCGCCCGTGAGCGCGGTTCGGAGCACTGATCGAGGGCGCGCAGGCCGATGTGGGGATCTGCGGAGGCGATGGCGTACCGGCAGCGTGCATACACGACAAATGGCCACAGCTCGGTCACGGGGGGAAGGCGCTGTAGCCTGCCCAGCGCGGCTCGTGCGGAGTCGATGTCGAGGGTGTCCAGTGCAACGAGTGCCCGCGCGGCGTGCCCGCCGACCTCGACGAGCCGTTCGGTCATCGAATCCGTCGTCGAGCCGTCTCGCTGGTGTGCCAGCCATTCTCGTGCACGCTGCGGCTCGCCGACGAGCGCCCAGCTGAGTGCGATGTTGTATGCCGAGTTCCGGGCGGTGAAGTCGATCCCCCTGGAGCGTCCGAGTTGGTGCGCGCGCACGAGTTCCCCGATGGATGCACCGAAGTTGCCGTCGAGTTGATAGGTCAGTCCGCGTTGGAGTCGGGTGAAGGCCAGCCCATAGGTGATCTGCTCGTCGGGTTGATCTGCCAGCGCGCGGTCGAGAATCTCCCCGACTTGCCGGGTGACCGCTGCGGCGCGGGTGTATTCGCCGGCCAGGCGGAGCATGATCGCCCGGTGTGAACCGGTGCGGATCGTGCTCGTCTCATCCAGCTTGTCCTGGTGTTCCGGTTCAGGTACGTGTCCGGTCACGGCGCCGTCCAGACCCGCCAACAGTTCTCGACCTTCGCGCAGCCGCGGATAGGCGGTGATTACGCTCTCGGGAAGTTTGAAGATCGCCTCGCGTACCGCCGTCAGATCGGATCCCAGGAGCTCGTACCACCGGGTCGTGAGCAGGCGCACGACGGCAGGCCAGGCCTCTGCTTCAGCGGCGCACCGGAGTGCCGCCGCCTTGTCGTTCCGATCGAGGTGATACTGCGAGAGTCGGGTGAGGTCGACCCCCGGATCGATGCCCGCCTCTCGCCGTGCCTCGAGGAGAGCGGCGCGCACGGCCGACGGAAGGCGCCAGAAATCTCCCTTCGCCGTTGTCCCGAGATGTTCCAGGACACCGGAACTTTCGAGTGCCTCCAGGTGTGAAATCGAGTTCGGACCACCGCCGAGGAAGGCGGCGACCTCGGAGGAGAGGGTATGCGCGGTGGAGGTTGTCAGGAGGAATTCGCGGCGCGGTGCGACCCGGGGATCGGCAAGGATCGTCGTTCGGATCTGGGCGGTCACTGCTGCGGCGAGGTAGCGTTCGAGGATTTCGAGTCGGTGGGGGAGTGCAGGTAGCTCCGCGGTTACGCGCAGGGCACTCGGCATCAGCGAGGGTAGGCCACCGGTCAGTCGCCGGACGAGGTCGATCTCCTCCTCATGTAGGTCAAGTCCGTTCTCGGAGAACAAGTGTCGTATGTCGTCCCTGGCGAAGGACAGACTGTCACCGTCGAGGAGGTCGTGGGCAGGATCCATCAGGTGCGAGTCCGCGAAGATCGGCCTACCGGTCATCGTCACGACGATGTCGACGTGGTGGCATGCTTCGACCAGGTCGAGGATCTGCTGCTCGAGGTCTGGAGCATCGACCAGATCGACCCGTTCGAGAGCGATCCGGACAGGTGTGGAGGTGTCCTCGAGGGCGTGCCGGACGGTATCCGCCCATGGCTCGGTACCCGGGCGCACGTGTTCGGGGCCGACCGCGCCGGCCGACAGCAGTCGGGCCGCGATTAGTTCCCAGTAGCCGTCCGTGTCGGTCGGCCTGTTCGGCGGTGGAATCCGGACGCCGAGATATCCCGTGCTCGGTCCCGACTCCAGCCATCCCGTGACCAGCGCCGACTTGCCGAAACCGTGCGGCGCCCGGAGGACGACGAGGGGGCAGTTCCTGCCGAGGCGGGACAGGAGTCGCGCGGGGGAAGGAACACTCCCGGCCGCGTGGCCGGACGCCCGGACGATTTCCGTGACCATCGACATCCTTCGATCCGTGCGAGCGTGGCACCGACGGTCACGACTGCGACTCCTGCAAAACGGCCCTTCGATACGGCCCGGGTGGTGTCCGGTGTGCGACGGGCGTGCCCATTATCTACCGGATGTGGCGCGGCGGCGGTGTTGAGAGTCTGGCGCTCGTTAGGTCTCCACGGCGCCGAACGCCCCACGACGGTGGTGACTTGTCGACTTCATGAATGCGGGAGTGGATCTGCTGACACTGTGGGTACGCGCTGCCGCCCGTGGGCGCTCAACCGGCCCGACGGGGATGCCCAGGAGATGTGGCACCGGCCTCGGTGTGCTCTGCCGCTGCGACAGCGAACAGCTCTGCCCGTGAACGGATTCCGAGCTTCCGGAACACCCCGGTCAGTCGCTTCTCGACCGTGCGTTGTGAGATGAACGTTCGACGCCCGATGTCGTGGTTGCGGAGACCCTGGAGCACCAGAGCGACGATCTCGTTCTCCTGCTCGGTCAACTGAGCGAGACTTGGGACGGGAGGCTGGTCGGCGGCCGAGGTCTCCCGTGCCACCCTGGCGGCGTCGAGCCATCCCACCGCCCCGATCCGGGCGAACAGCGAGCGTGCCGTCCGGCGGTGGTGCCGATACGAGGTGACCTCCGAGTCGGCACGCAGTCGATCGGCATAGATCGCATGCGCGCGCGCACGTTCGAGGGTCGGCGCCGGCGCGGTCCGAGGACCCAGTGCCCGTGACAGCGCCATGCGCGCTTCCTCCGGCGACTTCGCGACGAGCAGTTCACCGCGGGCGAGGGCCACGGTGGTGCTGGGCGAGTGTCGGGCGGCCAGGCGCAACCCGAGCGTGCGCAGCACCCGCTCGGCCATCTCGGGCTCGCCCGAGCGTACGAACACTTCGATCAGGTCCACTTGTCGTTGCAGCTGCCAGTGTCCACCGACCTGGCCGTCGAGGTCGAAGCTCTGCTCCAGCAACGAAATCGAGGATTCGTAGTCGCCGCGCATCAGGGCGATCTGACCGAGTGCCCACCGCAGGCGCGACTCGTTGGCGCGGTGAGCGTGTGACGACGGTGTCGATCGGATTCGGTCGACGAGGTCGTCGACTTCGTTGAATCGTCCGGAGAGCCCGAGGATCTGGATGCGCTGACACAGGCGCAGGGAGGGCAGACAGTCTTCAGCCGGGACGAGGGATTGGCTTTCGTCCCACAGCAGGCGGGCCGCGTCGATGTTTCCGGCGAACAGCTCGCCGTCCACCTGCAGTGTCATCACAACCGTGCGTTCCACCGGAGAGGTGGCCTGCGTCGAGAGTCGTCCGAGGCTGTTGCCCGCTTCGCTGTGGCGACCGAGCTGCTGCAGCAGGTGCGCCGACATCGCGGACCCCACCCGATGGTCGTTCATGCGGTCGGTGACCGCACTCGACGACAGCCGATGGCTCGCGAGCTCCGACGAACCATCGGTAATCGCGAGATGGGCCTTCGCGAGTGACGCGGTCGATGCCGGGTCGGACTCGCGGAGGTCCGCCGATTCGGCGGCGGCGAGCACGAGGTGCGCCTGTTCCTGCTCGTGTCGACACAGGTGGAGGTAGCCCGCGACGCCGGCGAGCGTGGATGCGGAATGCGGGCATCGAGACGCGAGCGCGGTCACGGTGTTCCGAACCCACTCGTCGTCGAACCGTTCATCCCGCAGATAGCGCAGGAAAAGCTGGGTGGCCACGGCGGCGGCGGCCTCATCCGGGCGCAGGAGCTGCGGCTCGATGCAGTCGGCGAACTGGGTGGCGTCGGCGAAGTATCCCCACGAGGTCGCGATTCGTAGCGCATGGGCCGCCAGACGCGATTGGTGGGTCTCGTCCGACGTGTCGAGTGTGTCGAGAACCCTGCGAATGGTGTGGATCGCGAGCGCAACCTCTCCGGACTTGGCCAATTCAGCCATCCGGCGGATGATCTCGTCGGTGTGCATGTCCACCGGCTCGCCGATAAATACCCGGTTCGCGGCTGCGAGAGCGGGTCGCTCGCGCAGCAACGAGTGGCTGTCGACGACGCGATGGCATTCCACCCGCAGCTTCGGTGGGGCGATCGTATAGATCGCGGCGCGGTCGAGGTGGCTGTGGACGTGCACCTGGTGACGAATCGACTGGATGTGGTCCGCACGCACGAGGGTGGCAATCTCGTGGTCCAGGTCGATGTCCGAACCGAACTTCGACCGGAGCGTCTCGACCAGTCGATCGGGCTCCACCGCCCCGGCTATCGACAGCACGGTGAGGGCGGCTCGCTGCGCGGCGGTCAGGCTCCCGAAGGCGGTGCGCCACCGATCGGTGCGATTGTGCGCCACCGCAACTGGTTTCGGGAGTACCGAATGTCCGTGGAGCTGGGCCGTGGTCAGATGCTCACACAGCTCCCCGATATCGACGGGGTTCCCGCGGCCGATGCGGTGCAGCTCGATGATCGTGGACAGCGGCGGCCGGCCGCCGGTCGCCGACTCGACGAACGCGCCCGATTCGGCGAGCGTCATCGTGTACATGGGCAGCTGGGGGAGCGCCTGGAGGCGGGGATCGACCCGGGGCCCGGAGGCCAGGACGACGAACACCCGCAACTTCGCGAGGCGTCGAGCCACGTAGCCGAGGATCGCGATACACGACGGCGGTAGGAGGTCGGCGTCGTCAACGGCAACGAGCAACGGGAACTCGCCCGTGTCGAAGGATTCGAGGGCGGACAACACACGGTCGCCGATGATTGCCCCGACATCGTCCACTGCCGGCTTGCGGTCATTGGGGATTGCCCCGACCAGGGCGTCCCCGTCGACCCCGATGCGGGTGAAAAGCGGGAGAAAAGCAGCGAGCGGCGAAAGGTCGGATTCGCGAAGACCCGTGACGAAGGCGGTCCGGCCCTCGTGCATCCGGTACACCTCGTCGAGAAAGTGGGTGCGCCCGGACCGCCGCGTCCCTGTCACGACGAGCGCCGAGCCCGAGCCTGCGGCGGCGTTCTGGAGACCCTGCTCGATCTGGTGAATGGCCTGTGCCCGCCCGTGGGCGCGCATGCCGAAAGCGATGACCATTGTTTCCGTACTCCTCAGCGCCCCGACGGCCGATGGGTACAAAGCTAGTTACAGACGCGCCCTCGGGCGGGGCGGGAGTGGGGGTGGCGGCAGGGTGAAATATTGCGCGAGCTCATCCGGATTGCGCGATTCATCGAAACCGACTGCCCCGGTTCCTGTAAACTGCTCAACCCTTCAACTTCTTCATCGTCAGGTGCGATTCGATCTTCGAGATGGCCGGCTGTTCCATCAGCTTGGTGCGCAGGAACACCTCGAATGCGTTGAGGTCGGCGACGGCGACGCGAATGAAGTAGTCGGGCAGGCCGATCATGCGGCGGAACTCCACCACCTCGTCGAAGGCGCCCACCTCGTTCTCGAACTGCTCGACCGTCTTGCGGTCCTGCGACACGATCTCGGCGTTGACGATCACCTCGCATCCGCGTCCGACAGCGTCCGGGTCGACGACGGCCTGGTAGCCGACGATGACGCCGTCGGCCTCGAGCCGTCGTACCCGCCGCAGGCACGGTGACGGCGTCAGCCCGACCCGATCGGCCAGTTCGGCATTGGTGAGCCGGGCGTTCGAACGCAACTCGCGCAATATTGCGCGATCGAGATCATCCACAGCAGAATATTGCGCCCCATCGCCTCCGGGGGCAATATCCGGAAATCACATGCCACCGACTCCGCACTATTATTGCCTCGTGACCAGCGCGTTTCCCGAGCAGTGTTTCCCGGGCCTCGAAGCCTCCCCCGCCGAGTCGCGCCGGTCCGATGTCCGCGCGGCGGCCCGCGACACCGTGTCCGTCGGGTTCGGGCTGTTCCCGCTCGGGCTCGCGTTCGGCCTGTTGCTGGTCCAGTCCGGGTTCGCATGGTGGTGGGCGCCGATCTTCTCGCTCACGATCTACGCCGGCTCGCTCGAGTTCCTCGCGATCGGGCTGGTGCTGGCGGTCACGCCGCTCGCGTCGGTGGCGATGACGACGTTCCTCGTCAACTTCCGGCACGTGTTCTACGGGCTGTCGTTCCCGCTGCACCGGGTGCGTGGACGTCTCGCGAAGGTCTACAGCATGTACGCGCTCACCGACGAAGCGTACGCGGTCACCGCGGGCAAGGATCCCGACAATCTGAGCAGTCGCCGCGTCCTCTTCATCCAGGTGTTCTGCCAGCTGTACTGGGTGCTCGGCGGTGTCGTCGGTGCCGTCGTCGGCAACGCGATCCCGATGCAACTCGTCGGCCTGGACTTCGCGCTCACCGCCCTGTTCGTGGTGCTGGCGCTGGACGCGTTCCGCGCCCGCCGGGACATCCCCACCCCGATCCTGGCGCTGCTGAGCGCGCTGGTGGCCCTGGTCATCGCGCGCGAACAGATGCTGATGGTCGCGATGACGCTGTTCGTGGCAGCGCTGCTGGTCCGTTTCCTGCTGCACCGCCGGAGCGGGAAGGACGCCGTCGATGCCTGACGTCGCGTACATCCTGACCGCCCTCGCGGTGATCATGGCCGTCACCTTCGCGCTGCGCGCCGTGCCGTTCGCGATCGTCGCCCCGCTGCGTTCGTCGGCGCTGGTGCACTACCTGGGCATACACATGCCGGTGGGCATCATGCTGATCCTCGCGGTGTACACGCTGCGGAACGTCTCGGCGACGCCGTCGTCGCTGGTGCCGGCGGTGGTCGCGCTGGCCGTCACCGTGGGTCTGCACCTGTGGCGCCGTCACGCGTTGCTCAGCATCGTCGGTGGCACCGCGGCTTACATGGTTCTTGGAAACTGGGTGTTCGGCTGAACCGGGGAACGCTGTTCGTCGCGGCGATGTGCACGCTCGTCGCACGTTTCGGGCGCGTCACCGATCTCCGCGCGCATTGCGGAACGAAACCCGCACGTCAGAGACATTTTGATCAATAGAGGCGGACATTTCATCGGCAGGTCGAGAGTTAGCCTTGTCACTGTGACCTCGCGCATGGACGAAGCCGGTTCCCTGTCGAACCCGACCCGGATCCGCAATTCGGGTTTCCGGAACAAGGTGACCTCCGCCGCGGAGGCCGTCAAGTTCATCCACCCCCACGACACCGTCGCGATCAGTGGGTTCGCCAGCGCCGGCACGCCCAAGGCGATCGTCCCGGCCCTCGCCGACCGCATCCACGCCGTCCGCGGTGCCGGGTCGAACTTCACCATCAACCTCCTGACCGGAGCCTCGGTGTCGGCGGGCACCGAACGCCTCCTCGCCGAGGTCGACGGCATCTCGCTGCGGATGCCGTACCAGTCCGAGCCGACCGCGCGCCGCAACATCAACAGCGGCCGCATGGACTACGTCGACATCCACCTCTCGCACGTCGCGCAGCAGGTGTGGGAGGGCTACTACGGCAACGTCGACGTCGCCGTCGTCGAGGTCGCCGGGATCACCGAGTCCGGCGAGCTGGTCCCGTCCGCGTCGATCGGCAACAACAAGACCTGGCTCGACGTCGCCGACAAGGTCATCCTCGAGGTGAACTCGTGGGTGCCCGACGCGATGGCCGGCATCCACGACGTCTACTACGGCACCGCGCTGCCGCCGTACCGCAAGCCGATCCAGCTGATCTCGGTGGAGGACCGCATCGGCCAGCCGACGCTGCGGGTGGATCCGAACAAGGTGGTCGCCGTCGTCGAGACGAACGCCCGCGACAGCGCGAGCCCGCTGACCCCGCCGGACGAGGTGAGTCAGGCCATCGCGGCACACGTGCTCGACTTCTTCGAGTACGAGGTGTCGAAGGGGCGGCTGCCCGCCGACGGCCTGCTGCCGCTGCAGTCCGGCATCGGCAACGTCGCCAACGCGGTGCTGCAGGGTCTGGATGCCGGACCGCACAAGGGCCTGACGTGCTTCTCCGAGGTGATCCAGGACGGGATGCTGCACCTCATCAAGCACGGCACCGTCCGGTACGCGTCGGCCACGTCGCTGGCGCTGTCGGAGGAGGGCATCGACGAACTGATGTCGAACATCGACTTCTACCGCAAGCACATCGTGTTGCGGCCGCAGGAGATCAGCAACCATCCGGAGATCGTTCGCCGTCTCGGCATCATCGCGATGAACGGCATGCTCGAGGCCGACATCTACGGCAACGTGAACTCGACGCACGTCATGGGCACCAAGATCATGAACGGTATCGGCGGCTCGGGCGACTTCGCCCGCAACGGCTACCTGTCGATGTTCCTGAGCCCGTCCACCGCGAAGGGCGGCGCGATCTCGTCGATCGTGCCGATGGTCCCGCACGTCGACCACACCGAGCACGACGTCCAGGTGCTCGTCACCGAGCACGGCCTGGC
The DNA here is from genome assembly GCF_013348805.1 of Rhodococcus sp. W8901. Classification (NCBI taxonomy): domain Bacteria; kingdom Bacillati; phylum Actinomycetota; class Actinomycetes; order Mycobacteriales; family Nocardiaceae; genus Rhodococcus; species Rhodococcus sp. W8901. The sequence continues at coordinate 5,405,583 of NZ_CP054690.1, read as the reverse complement.
CGATCTGCGCGGGCTCTCGCCGCGCAAGCGCTCGCGCGTCGTGATCGACAAGTGCGCGCACCCCGACTACCGGGCCATGCTGCTCGACTATGTCGACCGCGCCGAGGCGTACCCGTCGGCCGGCCACACCCCGCACCTGCTGGGCGAGGCGCTGTCGTTCCACCAGCGGTTCAACGAGACGGGCTCGATGCGCCCGGAGTGACTGTCGCCCAACGGGATTCTGTGTTCGCGGGCCTGACGGGCCTCACTCGTCGGCGTTCTCCTCGGCGGATCCGACCGGCCTGCGAGGTATCCGCCCGGTGCCGAACAGGGCGGCGACGGCCAGCAGCGCGGCCACCGAGAGCGCGCTCTGCAGGGCCTCGAGCCGGGCGTCGGAGTTCGCGTCGACGACCGCGCTCGCGGTGTTCGGATCCACACCGGCGTCGCGCAGATCGGCGTCGAGTTGGGTGTCGCTGAGGAAGGGCACGCCGCTCGCGAGATCGGTCTCGGCCTGCTGCTGCACGGTTTCGGGGACCCGCGGATCGTTCTGGATTCCGGTGATGATCGACGCGGTGAGGGTCGAGATCAGGACCGATCCGATGAGTGCGGTGCCGAGAGACGCGCCGAGGTTGGTGGCGGTGTTCTGCAGACCACCCACCTCGGCGCTGCGTGCATCGGGCACCGCCGACACGGTGACCGCGCCCAGTTGTGACGCGAGCGCCCCCAGGCCCAGCCCCATCAGGAGCATCGGGACGGCGACGATGCCGGCGTTGGCTCCGGGATTCATGCCGGCCGCGAGGATGAGGATGCCGATGATCATGGACCCCAACCCGAGGCGGACGACGCGTCGCGGCGACGCGTGCGGCCGCACCCGGGGGATACCGACGGCGGCCAGGAGGAGCGCGATCGACAGCGGGAGCAGGCGGATCCCGGTCTGCAGCGCACTGAGTTCGAGGACGACGGACAGGAACAGCGGCACTGCGAAGAAGACACCGGCCTGGACCAGGAACTGCGCGAAGAACATCGTCAGGCCGCCGGACAGTTGCCGGTTGCCGAGCAGGCGGGTGTCGAGAAGCGGTTCCCGCCCCAGCCGGGTCAGGCGCGCCTCCCACCGCATGAATGCGTAGACCACGAGCAGTCCGGACACGACGAGCCAGAACACGGGGGACAGACCGAACATCTCGGGCCCGCCGGGTCGGTTGCGCAGCCAGCCCCATTCGCCGGACCGCAGCACACCGAACACGACGAGTCCCAGACCGAGCACCGACAGCAGCGAGCCGATGATGTCGAGGCGCACCCGGGACGGCGGCGTGTCTTCGATCCGGCGGAGCACCGGCAGGATCACCAGGACCAGGACCACCTCGCCGGCGAAGACGTACCGCCACGATGCAAAGGTGGTCACGGCACCGCCGATCAGCGGACCGGCCGCGACCGCGATCGCGCCGGACGCGGCGACCAATCCGTATGCGCTCGAGCGTCTCTCGGGAGGAAAGTTGGATGCGACCAGCGCGACGATGGCGGGCATGATGAGTGCCGCACCGATGCCCTCGAGTAGCGACCAGCCGATCAGCAGGACCGTGAGATTGGGCGCGAGGGCGGTGGTGAGCGACCCGGCCCCGTAGACGACGAGCCCGATCGCGAACGCCCGGCGGCGGCCCACGATGCTACCGATCTTGCCGCCGGTGATCATCAGCGTCGCCATCACGAGCGTGTACAGCGTGATCGCCGTCTGGATGCCGGTGATCGTCGTTCCGAGGTCGGACGCGACCATCGCCATCGACACGTTCATGACCGAGCTGTCGAGGGTCATCAGGAACTGACCGGCCGACAGCGTCGCCAGGACGAGTGTCGCCCTGGATCCGATCGACTGCCCGGTGCGTGGGCCCATACCTGATTGAAGCAGGGCGGGTAGGCGCTGCGGTGCGGATCTACCGATACGCGGTTACGCGGTTACAAGGTGCCGGCGACGGCGCGCAGAACCCGGACGAGTTGCGTCGCGTACTCCGGATCGAGCCGGTAGCCCGCGCCCGACGGGACGATGTGCCCGGCCTGAATCCGCGCATCCCACCAGTCGCGCAGGAATCCCTCGGCGTAGCCGCCGGTGCAGAACCCGTACGGATCGTCGACGAAGCGCGTGGTGACCATGAGGGTGTAGCAGGGCCTGGCGTAGTCGGTCTGTCCCTCGGCTCTGTGGACGAAGTCCTCGAACGATGTGGCGGTCGTCAGGTGCGAGTACAGCCAGAACATCGCGTCGTACATCAGGTGCGAGTCGGGGTCGGCGTGCAGCGAGTAGAAGCCCTTCGCCTCCACGATCCGTTCCGCGAGTGCGCGGACGACGGCCTCACCGTCCGGCAGGTCGGCGGCGTCGAGAGCGCGTCGCACGATCGGCGACAGCGTGCCGAGCCGCACCGTCTCGAGGTCGGCGGCGAGGGTTTCCGCGCTGTCGTCGAACTCGTCCTCGCTCACCAGGTTTCGGACGAAAGATGCGAAGTCGGGTGCGACGGGAGTGATCGCGTAGTCGGCCTCCTGGTCGACGTGGACCACGCACGGTTCGCCGGTGGGGCCGCATGCGCGGTAGTCGAGCATGATCTGCTCGTGACCGGCGCTCGGGGTGTCGGCGACGCCGATGCCGATGTCGGGGTAGTCCCATTCGTCGCGCATGAACGCCGAGCCCAGCTCGCCGCACAGCGAATAGGTCGCCGTCCGGCCGATCGCGTAGATGCCGGTGATCTGGATGTGATCCTCGGCCCAACCCGTCGGCTCGTCCGTCGGATGGCACGAGCGCTCGACCATGCCGCCGTTGCGCATCCGCGCCAGCTCCACATAGGAGTCGGGCAGCCGGTAGCCGAGCTCTGCTTCGACCTCCGCGATCAGCTCGTCGCTCGGTGTGGGTTCGAGATAGTTCTCGCAGGAGTAGTCGCCGTCGTTCCAGAACCCCGCGAAGTCGAGGTCGGCGAAGTGTCCGGTGGAGCGGGCCGTGGGGCCTGCCGGCGACGTCGCGCCTAGGGGATCGTGCATGTCGGGGTTCCTCTCGAACGGCCTTCAGTCGATCAAACCGGTGCGGTACGCGATCTCCAACGCTTCGTCGCGGGAGTGGGCGCCGATCTTCCGGTAGAGCGACCGCAACTGGCTCTTGATCGTATTGGTCGAGACGAACAGCTTGCGGGCCATCTCGACCGTCGACAGACCCACCGCCAGTTCGGCGAGCACGGCCCGCTCGCGCGCGGTGAGGTCGACGTGATGCACGGCCGCCGGGTACATCTCGGGCGCATCGGACGCGAGCAGGACGCGCGCGGTCGACGACGGGCTCGCCGCGGCGGAGTCGAGCGCTGCCAACAACTCTCGCGGCACCGTCGAGAGCGTGCTCACCAGCCCGGCGCGGTCCGCGATGGCGGCCGCGCGTTGCCAGGCCCGTGTCGCGGCGGCGTTCTCACCCAGGGCCCGATGGGCGGCGGCCTCGACGAGCAGCGCCTCCAGTTGGGTGCGGGTGAACGGGTAGCTGAACCAATCGAACTTGCGGCACAGCGCCAGTGCTGCCGCCGGCGCACCGGTGAGCAGGCGGGCGCGGGCCGCGGTCGCCGCGAGGATCGGCTCGTCGGGAGTCTGCGTGGAGAGGACAGACAGTGCCCGGTTGCCTTCGCCGAGCGCCAGGCGCAGATCGACCTCGAGGGCCGTCAGCACCAGATCGATCGTCGATCCCGGGCGCAGCACCGCGGCATGCGATGCGATCGCCCGCTGCAGGACGGCCATTCCGGCATGCGCTTGACCGGCGGCCAACGCGAAGCGTCCGTGCGCATAGGTCACGAACGGCCACAGCTCTTCTCGCCCGGACGCCTCACCCAGCTCGTCGAGCCAGGCGGCCGCCGCCGTGAAGTCCAGCCGGTCCACCGCCACCAGGGTGCGGGCGACGAGACCGCCGACCTTGGCCCGCGGTTCGAGCCAGCCGTCCGGGTCCGGGTGGGCGTCCTCGAGTTCGAGCCATTCCGTGGCGCGTCCCGGTTCGCCGACGACAGCCCAGTTCATCGCGGAGTTGCCGGCGGCGTGGCGGGCCCCGACACGGATCCGTTGTGCCAGGGCGCCGCGATGGGCGAGGCGGAGCTCGACCGTGGACTCGGGAAACGCCCCCGCGAGTTGGTAGGTGATCCCCCACTGCAGCCGCATGCCCGGAAGCTGGGGTCCGATCTCGTCGGGCCGGGCGTCCAGTGCCCCGCGGACAAGGTGCGACAGCCGGCGCGTCAACTCCGCAGCGCGCTCGTGCTCGCCCGCCAGCCGCAGCATGAGGGCCTGTACGCAACCGACGGCGAGCGCGTGCTCGGCAGCCGGAGCGGCTCCGGATGTCTCGACGTCCCTCGGATCGTCGGGCAGGACGCTCTCCGGAATCGTGGACTGCGTGTCGAGGGCCGTGAACAGGTCGCGTCCGGCCTTGATCGCGGGACGCGACGCGAGCCGCTCCTCCGGCACTTCACGGAGGACTGCCCGCAGTACGGTGAGATGACTTCCGACGAGACCGACCCAGTGCGTGTCGATCAGATCGATCGCGAGATCCCAGTCACGGGCTTCGGCCGCGTACGCCAGGCCGCCGGCGACGTCCCCTCGTTCCAGCGAATGACGGGCGAGTTTCGTCAGGTTCTGCGCGGGCTGGATGCCGACCGACTCCTGGGCGGCGATCAGCCGGTCCCGGATCGCGGGGGCGAACTCCCAGGCGTCCTCGAACGCCGTCTCGCAATGGTTGACGATTCCGGCGGATTCGAGAGACTCGAGACGCCGGGCCGCGTCGTCCACCCCGGTGAGCAGTGTCGCGACGTCCGGAGTGATGACGCGGGCAGATGCCACCGCGATGACGAAATTGCGATCGGCGTCAACCGAAAGGCGTGCGAGGACAGTGGAATGCACGTATCGGTCGATCGCGTTGTCGAGCCGATGCGCGAGCAGCGCCCGCCGACCCGCGAGGTCGGGCAGCGTCTTGGCGACCACGACCGCGACACGCATGAGCGCCGGCAACGAGCCGACGCGCTCCAGGATGTACTCCAGTTCGCCCGGCTCGAGCTCGATTTCGGAGTGTGCGAACAGCTCTCGGGCATCCTCGCGGGTGTAGAGAAGATCGCGCGTGAGAATCAATTCGTGCGTCGGTTCCACACGGATCGGATCGCCGAACAGCGACCGTCCGCACGTGGTCGCGACGATGTTGACGTTGTGGCAGCGGTCGAGCAGGTGGAGAATCTCCTCCTCGATCCGGTCGTCACGAACCAGATCGACCCGCACCAGCACGAGAAGTACCGGCGCCCCGCTCCGCGCAAGGAACTCGCGGACCGACTCGGCCGCCGAGGTGGCATCGCCATCCGGATTCGTTTCCCCGGCAATGACGCCCGCAGTGCGGATCCGATCCATCACCGTGGTCCAGAACGCTCCGGAATCCGGAGTCCCGGTGGGGGCCGGAATCCACAGCACCGCACGGAAGTCCGAACGAGCAGTATCCAGCCAGGACCTGACCAGATCGAGCTTGCCGAACCCCTGTGGCGCGCGAATGACGGTGATCGGAGAGTTGCGATCCAAGCGGGCGAGCAGTCGCTTCCGGGGTGGCGCCCACGTCGAACTGCGGCGCGGTGGGGGGTCGGGACAATGATTGTCTCGACGCTGTCTCATCAAGATCCACCCCCCGTTTCGGTCTCGATTGTGCACGCCGACAGTCATGATGGCGGGCAAACACGGACATCCGCTCCATCAACCTGTCCGAGTCCGATCATTGCAAACCAAAAAGACCGGTCTGTTCGTGGCCCTCGTCCCGACGGATGAGACCCCGTCTTGACGGTTTCCGGGTCCCGAGGCACCGTCGTCTGCATGAGCGAGCGCGTACCGGACCCCGCGTTGCACGGTTCCGTGCGCGGACCGCGGGCGGAGGCCCCAGTGGCGCGTGCGACATCGCGTCGGCGCGTGACGTGTCTGGACCTGGACCGGCCGACCGGGATCGGCGGCGCACTCGAACTGTCGGGGCGGGCGTGGGATTTCGAGATCGACGCGGACCGGTTTCCGTCGGTTCGTGAAACGGCTGCTCTCCGAGCAGCTGTGGATTACCACCGCGGCCGCGTTCTGACCGGCCTGGAGACCACGCCCGCCGTCCCGGAACTCGCGGGCCTCGTCGGCGAATCCGCAATCTCCGGGTTCCGTGGACGTCTGGGCGCGGTCGTCGCGGGCGGTGCCGTCCGCCGGGATACGCCGCTGGTGTTGCTGCTCGACGACGTGCCGTTGGGCACCCTCATCTCCGGGCACGCGGTGTCCGCGGCGAACGAGTTGGATCCGCAAAGCGTAACTGCGAGTACCGGATACGTTCCCGTCGGTGACCAGTGCGCCGGATACGCCGAACGCGGAGCCCTCATCGCGACGATCGGGGTGCGTGGGCGTAGCCCCGTCGCGGACGGTCCGGTCGCGCCGCGGATCGACGACGCCTTCGGTCGACTGCCGGGCCCGCTCGCCCCGCACTCGATGCGTCGAAGTCGGCGCATCGACCGTTGGGTCGCCGACGGCGCGGTGCACATCGACGCGATGTTCCGCGACACCTACGGCCGCGCCGACGGGGTCGAGACCGTGATCCACGAGTACCAGCTCGCGGTGGTCGCGGACGCCGAGACCGGCGTCATCCGGGAGGCCGTCGCGACGCCGCGCGTGCTGCCGTGGTTCGACTGCCCGGGCGCGGTCGCGAGCGCCGGTCGCCTCGTGGGCATGGCGGTGGCAGAGGTGGAGGCGCGGGTCCGGCGTGAGTTCCGCGGTGTCGACACCTGTACCCACCTCAACGATCTGTTGCGGAGCATCGCCGACTGGCCTGTGAGCGACGGGCAGGTGCCTGTTCCGGGCCGGTGACCTGCGGACCCGGAACCTGCGAGCGGACCGGATTTCTAGCTGCCGAAGCCGCCCAGCCCCCCGCCACCGCCGAGTCCGCCATCCCTCCGTGGCCGGGGCCATGTCGTGATCTCGAACCGCACCGGTCGGTCTGCACGTTCCAGTAGATGCCCCGACCTCGAGCGACCCCTGAGGTGGGGATGTGAGTCTCCTGTGTGGGCGGGGTGCGCCGCTCACGTCTCGTTCGCATGACCGGGAAGCCGGGGCAGTCGGGGCAGCCTGACGGTGAAGGTGTTGCCACCGGAACCCGATGTGACGGTGATGGTTCCGCCGTGCAGGGTGACGTTCTCCTCGACCAGGGCCAGCCCGATGCCGCTGCCCTCGGTGCCGCCGCGGGACGCGTCGGCCTTGTAGAAGCGCTCGAACAACCGTCGGCGCTGGTCGTCCGGGATGGGCGGGCCGTGATCGGTGACGGAGAGGACGGCCGTCTCGTCGTCCCCGGTCACGGTCATCACGACCGGTGGTCGTCCGTGGGCGAGCGCATTCGCCACGAGGTTCCCGATCACGATGTCCAGCCGCCGCCTGTCCACGGTGCTCCGGACGGGGGTGCCGTCGATCAGCCGCACCCGGTCCTCGAATCCGCGGGTGCCGAGCGATTCCCGGGTCAGTTCAGTCAGATCGTGGACGTGCAGGTCCAGGTCGGCGCGGCCGGTGTCGAAGCGCGAGATCTCGATGACGTCCTCGGTGAGTCGGGAGAGTCGTTCCGTGCCGCGGCTCACGATTCGGGCCGCCCGCGCGGTGTCGGGCTCCATCGACGCCGCGTCGTCCTCGAGGATCTCGGCGACCGCGACGAGCGCGGCGAGTGGCGTGCGGAGTTCGTGGAACACGTCGGCGACGAAGCGTCGCGCGTCGGCCTCCTTGGCCGCGAGGTCGGCGACGGTGCGATCGAGTTCTGCCGCAGTCCGGTTGAACGTCGAGACCAGCTCGGCCAGTTCGTGTCCGGCCGCGGCGGTCAGCTCGCGGCGGGGTGTGCCCGGGACGAGTGATGCGGCCGCCGCGTTGAGTTGGCGCAACGGAAGCACCAGTCTGCGTGCCATCCACAGACCGATCAGGGCGCCGAGGACCGCGACGACGGCGGCGACGGCTGCGGCCCGGCGCTCGAGGCTGTCGATCTGGGACTGGGCCTGCGCGAGGTTGTATACGGCGGTGACCAGCACCGGTTGAGTCAACTCCTCACTGTTCCAGTCGTTCCGGATCTGCCCGGCGACGTAGAAGAGCGGCACGGCGTGCCCGGACTCGCGCTGGAAGACCGGCATCGGGGACTGCTCCACGCGATTCAGCAGCGCCTGCGGCGGGTCGGGGACGTCGAACGGCCAGCTGCCGACCTGGACGTTCCCGGAGCGCGCCACGCTGCCGTCGCCGACAATGGTGAGCTCCGCCAGTTCGCGGCGGGTCGGCTCCGGTCCGATCCAGTCGGAGGCGGCGTCGATGGTGTCGGCGAACCCGTTCAGGATCTGGTCCTGGGCCGCCGAGAAGATGTTGTTGCGCGCCTGGAGGTACACCGCCGCCGAGGCCGCGACCGCGGCGACGAACGCGAGTGCCGAGAGCACCACCACAAGTTGGGCCTGCAGCCCGGGTCTGCGCCAGCTCATGCGACCGGCCCGAATCGGTAGCCGAAGCCGCGTACCGTCTGCACGTACCGCGGTGCCGACGGATCCTTCTCGAGCTTCGCGCGCAACCGCTGCACACAGGCGTCGACGAGGCGGGACCCACCCAGATGGTCGAAGCCCCACACCCTTTCGAGCAGTTGTTCCCGGGAGAACACCTGACCGGGACGCTCCGAGAGTGCCAGCAGCAGCTGCCACTCGGTGCGGGTGAGAGCGGGCCGACGGGCACCCTCGGTGACCGTCAACGCGTCGCGGTCGATCACGAGGTCGCCGTGCACCTCGCGGGCGGATTCGGGAACCGTGGCTCCGGCCGTGCGTCGCAGTACCGCCTTGATGCGGGCGTCGAGGATCCGCGGCTGAACCGGCTTGACCACGTAGTCGTCAGCCCCGGTTTCGAGGCCTGAGACCACGTCGACGTCCTCGCCGCGGGCGGTCAGCATCACGATCGGGACGGTACTGTCGGACCGGATCCGCCGACACACCTCGAATCCGTCGACGTCCGGGAGCATGACGTCGAGCACCACGATGTCGAACGTTCCGCTCCCCAGCGCGGCGATCCCGGTCGATCCGGAGGCGGCCGGCGTCACCGTGTGCCCGTAACGACCGAGCGCGAGACCGAATGCGTCACGCAGGTTGTCGTCGTCCTCGATCAGCAGCACCGAACTCATGGACCCCATCCTCCGGGCGGGACCGGACGCCACAATGAGCGCCACACGTTGTAGCAGAACGGTGACACAACCCCGGCAGGATCCGAATACGCCGCCGCGACGGTGGACGGCATGCACAACCTTCGAAGGGGGCTCGTCCTCCCGATCGCCATCGTGATCCTGCTCGTCGTCGCCGCACTCTGGTTCGTGGATCTGATGGCGGCCCCGGGATCCGGTGGCCCGGTCAGCCTGTACCGACACGGGGCGTCCACCGCGTACGTGCTCGCCGACGACGAGAACGGTCAGGTCCGGGTCGCGAATCCGAAGCAGCGCCCACAACCGACCGCGAGCACCGCGAAGATCATCACCGCGTTGACGGTGTTGGGGAAGGAACCGCTGGCGCCGGGTGAGGACGGCCCCGTCCTGACGATGACGGAGGCCGACGCCGAGCTGTACCGCAGCTACGCCGCCCGCGAGGGTTCCGTGGTGGTGGTCGGGCAGGGACAAGAGCTGACCCAACGGGAGATCCTCGAGGGCATGCTGCTGCCGTCGGCCAACAACCTGGCGGACACCCTCGCCACGTGGGCGTTCGGTTCGCTCGCCGACTACCGGACGGCGGCGACCGGTCTGGTCCGCTCACTCGGCATGACCGCCACCACGGTCGGATCCGACGCGAGCGGGTTCTCGCCTTCGACGACCAGCACCGCGCACGATCTGACGCTGCTCGCCGCGGCCGCGATGCGACACCCCGTGATCGCCGAGATCGTGGCACGGCCCGACGCGGTGATCTCCGGCGTCGGGGTCGTGCGGAACACGAACTGGCTGCTCGGCCGGCAGGGCGTGGTGGGCCTCAAGACCGGCACCACGGACGAGGCGGGTGGGGTCTTTCTCTTCGCCGCGACCGTCGGTGCGCCCGGCCGCCTCGTGGTGGGTGCGGTGCAGGGCGAGGGACGCTCGGCCGACGATGCCATCGACCGAGCGTCCACCCTGCTCACCGAGATCGCGGCGACGGGGAGCTGACGACGTCTCAGGCCCAGTGCAGGGTCTCCGCCGGGTCGAGCCGGGGGAGACGGTCGAACCACGGGTTCTCGCCGGGGTGGCCGATGTTGACGACAAGGATCGACTTCCACGGCCCGTCCGCGAAGAACTCGCCGTCGATCCCGGCGGCGTCGAAGCCGGCCATCGGCCCGGCCGCCAGGCCCAGCGCGCGGACCGCGAGGATGAAGTAGCCCGCCTGCAGTGCCGAGTTGAACGACCCGGTGCCGGAGCGCACCTCCTCGTTGGCCTCGTAGAAGTCGGCCATTTCGGGGCGGATCGGGAACACTGTCGGAATGTGCTGGTGGAAGCGGGTGTCCACCGCGAGTACGGCCACCGCGGGCGCTGCCTGCACCTTCGCCTTGTTGCCGTCGGCCATGTGCTGGGCGAGCCGCGCGCGACCCTCGTCGGTGCGGACGAAGAGCACCCGCAGCGGCTGGGTGTTGGCTGCCGTCGGCGCCCACTTCGCGAGCTCCCAGATTTCGGCGAGCTCGGCGTCGCTGACGGGGGTGGGGGCGAACGTGTTCGCGGTGCGCGCCTCGGTGAACAGCGCGGCGCGGCCGGCCTCGTCGAGGGTGCCGAGCGTGTGGGTCACGCCCTCGGCAAGTTCGGTCATGATGCTTCCTTCTTCCTTGCGACTTCTAAATTACTAGTGGCTATGTCGAAAGTAGCACTGGTTGCTAGGATCGGGGCATGGCGATCAAGGAACACGAACCGAGGGCGTGCGACGCGGCCCTCGCACGCGCCTTCGAGTTTCTCGGGAAGCGTTGGAACGGCGTCATTCTCGCGACCCTGCTGTCCGGCCCGGCCGGATTCTCCGAGTTGCGCCGCGCGGTCGCGGGCATCAGCGACTCGGTGCTCTCCGAGCGGCTCGGCGTTCTGGGCAAGGCCGGACTGGTCCAGCGGGTGGTCGACGACGGTCCGCCGATCGCTGTCAGTTACAGTCTGACGCCGTCCGGCCAGGCGCTTCTCCCGGCGCTGCGGGAGATCACGGCCTGGGCCACGGAGAACCTGCCGGCCTGATCGAGGGTCGCGCCGACGAGCCGTCCTAGGCGATGGACGCGTAGGTCAGGCCGGCGGCGAGCGCTCCGGCGAGCGCGCCGACGACGACCTGCCCGCGCGTGTGGTCTCCGAGGTGAACCCGGGACCAGCCGATCAACGGTGTGAGGACCAGCGTCAGCAGCCACCACGGCGACACGGCGAGCGCCAGAACGACTGTCACGCCTGCCGACACACCGGTGTGGACACTGACCTTCCAGTGGAAGAGGCTGGTGATCACGGCCGCGACCAGCAGCGCCACCAGGCCCGCCGACATGAACGCGATCATCTCGATCGGCGCGTGCGCCACGATCTGGACGACCAACCCGCCCAACACGACAACGAGAAGCACGACCATCAGCAGATGTCGCTCGTCGATCCGGGTGACGTGGTGATCGCCGATCCGCGCCCGCCGCATCCCGGCCAGGATGACGCCCATCGGGACGACGCCGGCGCACACCGCGACGAATGCCCCCCAGCCGGGAGCGCCCACCGCGACACCCATGATCATCGACGCCACGATGTTGACGACCCACGGCGCACCGACCTCGGTCAGCGCGCGGGCAGTCACGTCGATTGCGGTGCGGCGGTCCTGCACGCCGAGATCTGTCATTGCTCTGCGACCAGCCTTCGTTCGTTTGCACGTCCACTTCGACAGGCGCTGCCGGTAGGCGGGGCCTTCGAGCGGTGGCTGTCCGAGCGTCCCGACGCCGGCAACCCATCGCCGTCGATGGAGACCGTAGTCGTCGGAACGGGGCCATATCCAGCCGAGGTCGACCGTCGACGGTACTGACGGGATCAACGAGACAACCGGTCGGGCATCGGACCGAATACCGATCGGACTCTGTCCATCTCGCCAGAGCTACACGATCCCGAACTCGCGGATCTTGCGGTAGATCGTTGCGCGAGACATTCCCAGCGCCGCCGCTGCGGCAGTCTTGTCACCGGCGTGCAGGGCGATTGCATCGACGATCGCATCGCGCTCGAGGGCCTGCATCCTGGTCAGGTTGTGGCGGGTCGTCGCCCGGCACTCGGCGGGTAACGCCTCCGGTTCGATGACACCCGAGCGGCGGTGCCTATGGACCTCCTCGAGGACGTCGCGCAACTGAGTCACATTTCCGCGCCATGCCAGGCGCATGAGCTGGTTCAAGGCGGCGGGCGCCAGAACGAGGTCGGTGGCCCCGGCCGCGTCGAGGAGTACCCGCACGAGATCAGGGATGTCCTCGAGGTGATACCGCAAGGGCGGCACGCTGATCGACTTCGGAAACAGCCGGAGCAGAGAGGAAGTGTCGACCGCCTGCGGATGTCGGGTCAGGCTCACCCACGGATCACGGGCGAGCGGCCCTGGGGGCGCCGCCTGCAGCACGTGCGTGAGCTCGACGAGTTCGGGCTCATACAAGACGTCGGCGTGAAGTATTGCCAGATCCGATCCGCTGTCGAACTCCGATGCTGCTCGGTCGAGTAGTTCGTTGCTGTCGAGCTCGGCGGCGTCGAGCAGCGCGAGTCTGTGCCCTGCCCAGACATTTTGGTGCACCGCCCGGATCAACGCGGCCTTCCCGACCCCCGGCTCTCCGTCGAGGACGAGCCATTCCCGCCGCTTGCATGCATCGATCACACCCTGGGCGGTGTGCCGCCACACAGCGCTGCTTCCGGCGATCGTACGCAGCGCAGGTGCACGCCCGGCGCCCAGCGGGGAACGGGTCGTGGCGGAAACCTGCGCCTTGATCCGGACGATGCCCCCGGCCAGTTTGTCGCCGGCGAAGGTCGGCTCGTAGCTCAGCCGCGCGGTGGTGCCACTCGGTAGGTCGGTGAGGGTCGAGAACGGCTTGGCCACCCCGCGTGCGTCCCGGGCGTGTTCGATGATGGCCATCTGGTCACCCGCGTCGAATTGTTGCTGTGTCAACGCATTGATCATCAGCACTTCCTCGCCGATGGCTATGACCGGTCGTCCCGAATGCTGGCATGCAGCGCGATAGTCGTTCAACACCGCCCGGTCCAGTTCGTGGGCATCCTCGAGGATGCGTTCGCTGATGCGGGCGGCGGCCAGTTTGGCGAAGGACAGCAGCAGCGAGTTCGAATGCTGTGCCCTGGTGGTCAGGTCCACGACCCCCAGGATCGCGCCGGTGATGGGATGCGTCACCGGCGCCCCGGCACAGCTGAACGAACGCAACTGCCCGCTGAAGTGTTGGCTCCCGTCGACCAGAACGGGCACCCCGACCTCCAGTGCCGTTCCTATCCCATTTGTCCCGACTTGTGTTTCCGCGTAGCGGAATCCGGGAGCGAGGTCCACTCGGTCGAGTGTCGTCAGCAATCCGCGGTCTCCGCTGCGGCGCCAGAGGACGACGCCCGTGGCATCGGTCAGGATCAGCGAGACCGGCTCGTTCTCGATCTCGGCGGCCAGGGCGGCCAGCACCGGTCGGGCGGCGCGGGTGAGAACGGTGTCGACCGGCGGTCGCTCGACGTATTCCGCGGCGGGACGGTCGACGTCACCCAGCACGACCCGTGACCGCGACCAGGACATGCGGAGCCAATGGTCGAGCCGGCGACCGGGAGAGCCGGCGGCCGCAGTCGGTAAATGAGCCTGGGGGGTATCGCCGGTAGATGCCCCATGCGGATGTGGGCTGTTCGGCGTCTGCGAACCCATCGTTGATCTCCCGTGTCGGCTGTTCGGGCGGGCCAGAGGTCATCGCGCGGGGCAAGTGTATGCAGCAGGCGCCCTAGTGAATGTGAGTTTCGTCTCACACTGAGACAGATATGCCGTGTATCACAGCGTTGAATCGGACGCACAACGTCCCCCCTAGCCGGCATCCGGCCGGCACCCCGTTCAGGAGGCGCACAGTGAGCAGGCAGAGCCTGACTAAGGCCCACGCAAAGATCACCGAGCTCTCGTGGGAGCCGACTTTCGCGACCCCGGCCACCCGGTTCGGCACCGACTACACGTTCGAGAAGGCCCCGAAGAAGGACCCTCTCAAGCAGATCATGCGGTCCTACTTCCCAATGGAGGAGGAAAAGGACAATCGGGTCTACGGCGCCATGGACGGCGCGATCCGCGGCAACATGTTCCGGCAGGTGCAGCAGCGGTGGCTGGAATGGCAGAAGTTGTTCCTGTCGATCATTCCCTTCCCGGAAATCTCGGCGGCGCGGGCCATGCCGATGGCCATCGACGCCGTGCCCAACCCGGAGATCCACAACGGACTTGCCGTTCAGATGATCGACGAGGTTCGTCACTCGACTATCCAGATGAACCTCAAGAAGCTGTATATGAACAACTACATCGACCCTGCCGGCTTCGACATGACGGAGAAGGCGTTCGCGAACAACTACGCCGGCACCATCGGCAGACAGTTCGGTGAAGGGTTCATCACCGGTGACGCGATCACCGCGGCGAACATCTACCTGACGGTGGTGGCCGAGACCGCGTTCACCAACACACTGTTCGTGGCCATGCCCGACGAGGCCGCGGCCAACGGAGACTACTTGCTGCCCACCGTCTTCCACTCGGTGCAGTCCGACGAATCGCGGCACATCTCGAACGGCTACTCGATTCTGTTGATGGCGCTCGCCGACGAACGGAACCGTCCCCTCCTCGAGCGGGACCTGCGGTACGCGTGGTGGAACAACCACTGCGTGGTCGATGCAGCGATCGGCACCTTCATCGAATACGGCACCAAGGACCGCCGCAAGGACCGCGAGAGCTATGCCGAGATGTGGCGACGGTGGATCTACGACGACTACTACCGCAGTTACCTCATCCCGCTCGAGAAGTACGGCCTGACCATCCCGCACGATCTGGTCGAAGAGGCGTGGAACCGCATCGTCGAGAAGGGCTACGTCCACGAGGTGGCCCGGTTCTTCGCCACGGGTTGGCCCGTCAACTACTGGCGGATCGACGCGATGACGGACAAGGACTTCGAGTGGTTCGAGCACAAGTACCCGGGCTGGTACTCGAAGTACGGCAAGTGGTGGGAGGAATACAACCGTCTCGCCTACCCGGGCCGGAACAAGCCGATCGCTTTCGAGGAGGTCGGGTACCAGTACCCGCACCGCTGCTGGACCTGCATGGTGCCCGCCCTCATCCGCGAGGACATGGTCGTGGAGAAGGTCGACGACCAGTGGCGGACGTATTGCTCGGAGACGTGCTACTGGACCGACGCGGTCGCGTTCCGCAGCGAGTACCAGGGCAGGCCGACCCCGAACATGGGGCGGCTCACGGGATTCCGCGAATGGGAAACCTTGCACCACGGCAAGGATCTCGCCGACATTGTGCACGACCTCGGGTACGTGCGTGACGACGGCAGGACGCTCGTCGGCCAGCCGCACCTCGACTTGGACGACCCGAAGAAGCTGTGGACTCTCGACGACGTACGCGGCAATACGTTCCAGAGCCCGAATGTGCTCTTGAACGAAATGTCCGACAGCGAACGCGATGCCCACGTCGCCGCGTACCGCGCCGGCGGAGTGCCGGCCTGACACCGGGCCCGTCGGTGGCGCCGCGTCCACGCGGCGCCACATGCGGCCTCAACCTCATTCCCGAGCCCAGGAGACCACCCGTGGCCGACACGCACCGAATCAATTTCGAGCCCGTCGACATCGAGATGGAAGTCGACGAAGAGGAGACCGTGCTCGATGCCGCGTTCCGGCAGGGTATTCACCTGATGCACGGCTGTCGCGAGGGGCGGTGCTCGGCATGCAAGTCCTACGTCCTCGACGGCGAGATCCAGATGGAGGACTACTCGACCTTCGCGTGCAACGACGCGGAGGCCGACGAGGGCTACGTACTGCTCTGCCGCTCACGCGTTTTCAGCGACTGCACCATCGAGCTACTGAATTTCGACGAGGACGAACTCCTCGGCGGTATCGCCATCCAGGATGTGCGCACCCGGGTCGCCGCGATCGAATCGATGACGAAGGACATCGTTTCGCTGCGGCTCCAGGTGGTCGGGGCGTACGAGTTCAAACCGGGCCAGTATTCGGACCTGCAGATTCCAGGCACCGAGGAGCACCGGTCCTTCTCCATGGCGACGACACAATCGACGCCCGGGCAGGTCGAGTTCCTCATCAAGAAGTATCCGGGTGGAAGATTCTCCAGCCTACTCGAGGACGGGATCTCGGTGGGCGACGAGATCTCCCTCACCGGCCCCTACGGGTCGTTCACGCTCAAACAGGGGCACGTCCTCCCGGTGGTCTTCATCGGGGGCGGAGCGGGGATGGCGCCGATCCTCTCGCTGCTCCGGCACATGAGCGAAACGGGCAACACGCGGCAGGTGCACTTCTACTACGGCGCCCGCACCGCGCAGGACCTGTTCTACGTCGACGAAATCCTCGAGCTCGGGAAGGGCCTGACGGACTTCACCTTCGTCGCCTGCTTCTCGGAGTCGATGGACCCGCCGCCGTTCGGTCCGATCACCTGCGAGGAGGGCAACGTCACCGACGTCGTGAGCCGCCGCGAACCGGAGATCCGTAAGTCCGAGGTCTATCTGTGCGGACCGCCACCGATGGTGGATGCCGCGCTCGAACTGCTCGAGGCCGACAGCACGCCGAGGGATCAGGTCTTCTACGACAAGTTCACCAGCCCGGCCTTCGAGTAGCAGCCGTTGGGTATCACCTTCCTCGCTTCACCGACCAGAACTGAGAAATGAGATGACGACAACTACCGGGTCCAAGCAGCGCAGCTTTCCCAAGATCGAGTTCACCGACTCCGAGGCCGGCGCGCTCGAGTTTCCCAGCTCCAGAAGCCGCAGGTTCAGCTACTACACGCCGGCCAAGTTGCGATCGACGATGTACGAGGACGTGACCGTCGACGTGCAGCCCGACCCCGAACGTCACCTGTCGCAGGGGTGGATATACGGCTTCGGCGACGGACCCGGCGGATACCCGAAGGAGTGGACGGCTGCGAAGTCGTCGGACTGGCACGCGTTCCTCGACCCGAACGAGGAGTGGGACCAGACGATCTATCGAAACAACTCCAAAGTCGTACACCAGGTCGAGCTCTGTCTGTCCAACGCCAAACGAGCTCGTGTCTACGACGCCTGGAACACGCCGTGGCTGACGTTCATCGCCCGCAACCTGGGGGCGTGGATGCACGCCGAGAACGGTCTTGCGCTGCATGTGTTCACGTCGATCCAACGGTCGTGCCCGACCAACATGATCAACACCGCCGTCGCGGTGAACGCCGCCCACAAGATGCGATTCGCGCAGGACCTGGCGCTGTTCAACCTGGATCTGTCCGAGGCTACGGAGAACTTCGACGGCGCGGTGCACAAGGAGGTGTGGCAGTCCGCCCCCGAGTGGCAGCCCACCCGAGAGGTCGTCGAGCGACTGACCGCGGTGCCCGACTGGTGTGAACTGCTCTTCGGCTCCAACATCGTCTTCGAGCAGTTGGTGGGCTCGTTGTTCCGCAGCGAACTCGTCATGCAGATCGCCGCCGGCAACGGCGACTACATCACGCCGACCATCGTGGGCACCGGCGAACACGACTACGACCGCGATCTCACCTACACCCGTAACCTCTACCGGTTGTTGACCAGGGATCCCGAGTACGGGGAGTCGAACAAGGACCTGTTCGGCACGTGGCTGGCCACGTGGGTGCCCCGGTGTCTCGAGGCGGCCCGCGCGCTGCAGCCGATCTGGTCGCAGCCGGCCGACAAGGCGGTGACCTTTGCGTCGAGTCTCGACGCTGCCACCGTGAAATTCCGGTCTTTGCTCGAAGATCTCGGGCTCGACATCCCGAAGGAGTTGGACAAGTGAGCATGCAATTCGGATCGTCCACCGAGTTCTCCAACATGTGTGGCGTCACCCTGATGAACACCCCCATCGGTCGCGTCGTCGCGGAAGTAATGGGCGCGAAAGAGGGGGTGGAGCTGACCGAGTACCCGTCGATGATTCGCGTCGACGGCCACCGTCTTCTCGATTTCGACTACGCCGAACTCACCGAGGCGTTGGGCGAAGAATTCGACGGCTCCATCTTCGAGGAGATCAGCTCCACCCACTACGGGCGCATGGTCCACCTCGATGACAAGACATTGCTGTTCGCCAGCCCCGAGGATGCCGCCGAGCACATCGGCTTCGATCTCGCGGAACGTCAGTGACATTGCTCGGTCATCTCTCCCACCGAAGGAGGTCGTCGTGAAAGCGCTTGTATTCCAAGGCCCGCAATCGAAGTCGTGGACCGACGTTCCCGATGCGCAGTTGATCGAACCCACCGATGTGGTGGTCCGCGTGGATACGACCACGATCTGTGGAACAGACCTGCACATCCTGGAGGGTGACGTCCCGGCCGTCACACCCGGTCGGGTCCTCGGCCACGAGGCGGTCGGCACGATCACCGAGGTCGGATCGGCAGTCACCTCGCTCGCGGTCGGCGACCGAGTGCTCGTGCCGGCCATCACCTCGTGCGGCAAGTGCGCACCCTGCAAGGCCGCGATGCCCTCGCACTGCGCGTCGGTCGGCGGGATCGGCTGGATCTTCGGGCATCTGATCGATGGAACGCAGGCCGAGTACGTCCGCGTGCCCTACGCCGAGACCAGCGTGCACGTGCTGCCCGACGCCGTGAGCAATGAGCAGGCGATCTTCCTGGCCGACATTCTCCCCACAGGATTCGAGATCGGAGTGCAGAACGCTCACGTCCGGCCCGGCGACACCGTCGTCGTGGTCGGCGCCGGACCCGTCGGATTGTCCGCGGTCAGCACCGCCGAACTGTACGGCGCCGCGACGGTGGTTGCCGTGGACCTCTCCGACGCGAGACTCAAACGCTCGCTCGACTTCGGTGCAGACGAGACGCTCAACAGCGGCCGAGATGATGTGCGCGAACGCATCCTGGAACTCACCGGTGGTCAAGGCGCACACGTAGCGATCGAGGCGGTCGGCATCCCGGAGACCTTCGAGCTGTGCACCACGCTGGTCCGACCCGGGGGGCACATCGCCAATGTGGGTGTGCACGGAAAGCCCGTGAGCCTGCGACTCGAGGAACTCTGGATCAACAACATCACGATCACCACCGGCTTGGTCAACGGCACGACAATCGCGACTCTCCTGGACCTGGTGGAGCACGGCCGGATCGACGCCGGCGCGTTCGGTACCCACTCGTTCGGCCTCGACCAGATGGTCGAAGCATACGAAGTCTTCGCTCATGCGGATGCCCACGACGCTTTGAAGGTCACTATCTCTCGATGATCGCGTCCATCAACAGATTCCAGCGATTGGAGCTTGCAGAATGTATGAGAAGAATGGTGAAAAGTATTTCATCGTCGACGGTCACGTACACCTCTGGGACGCGCGCCAGTCGAACCAGAAGAACGTGCATGGCAAGCAGTTCATCGACTGCTTCTACGACTACCACAAGAACCTCAGCCCCGAAGAAGTCCTGTGGGACTACGACACCTACACCTACTACGGTGCCGACAGGTTCGAGCGCGACATCTTCGTGGACGGATACGTCGACCATGCGATCTTCCAGGCAACCCTGCTGAACGACTTCTACCACAACGGGTTCGGACAGACCGAAGAGGCGCTCGCGCTGGTGCGCAAGAACCCGGGGAAGCTCACCTACAACCATGCGTACGACCCCCGACACGAGGAGGCCGGCCTCGAGCAACTGCGCAGGGACGCGGCCCGGATGAACCTGCAGGGCGTCAAGCTCTACACCGCGGAGTGGCATGGTGACTCCCGCGGATACAAGCTCGACGATCCGTGGTCGAGGCGGTACCTGGAGGAATGTATCGAGCTGGGTATCAGGAACATTCACGTCCACAAGGGGCCGACGATCCGTCCGCTCGATCGCGACGCCTTCGATGTGTCCGACATCGACAAGGTCGCCACCGACTACCTGGATCTGCGGTTCGTCGTGGAGCACGTCGGTCTGCCGCGGCTCGAGGACTTCTGCTGGATCGCCACTCAGGAATCGAATGTCTACGGCGGGCTCGCGGTCGCCTTGCCGTTCATCCACAGCAGGCCCCGGTACTTCGCCCAGATCATCGGTGAACTCCTCTACTGGATCGGCGAGGACAAGATCCTCTTCGGAAGCGACTACGCGATCTGGACCCCCAAGTGGCTGATCGAGAAGTTCGTCGACTTCCAGATTCCCGAGGACATGCTCGGTGAGTACGCCCCGATCACCGTCGACCAGAAGAGGAAGATCCTCGGACTCAACGCGGCAGCCCTCTACGATCTGGACGTTCCCGCGCACCTGCGACTGGACGAGCCTGCCGGACAGGAAGGTGTCGAGGTCGCTGCCGGTGCCCGAGAGGCCGTGTCGTCATGACGGCCGCCGTTGCCTGCGCGGAGACCGACGTTGTCGAGGCCCTCGCTACGGTCGTCGACCCGGAGCTGGACGAACCCATCACCGAACTGGGCTTCGTCCGTTCGATCACGCTCGACGACGACGGGGTCACCGTCCATCTGAGGCTCCCCACCGCCTTCTGCTCACCGAACTTCGCCTACCTGATGGCGTCGGACGCGCTCGACGCCCTGCGGCTCGTCGAGGACATCGGTGAGGTTCGAGTTCTGCTGGACGACCACCACGACAGCGGCAAGATCAACGCCGGCCTGGCCGCCGACGCGGGATACATCGGAACGTTCGGTTCCGAGGCGGAGGAGAGTCTGCACGAATTGCGCAGAACCTTTCTGTCCAAGGCTCATTCGGCCGCAATGGAACGGTGCGTCGAAGCCCACCTGAAGCGGACGACCCTGGGCGTGAACGAGATCCACAAGCTCACCCTCGGTGACCTTGCAGCAGGAAGGGCCAAGACCGCACTGCTGCGCCGCCGCGTCCGTCTCGGGTTGAGTGTGTGCCCTGCCAGTCGGGTGTTCGTCGACGACAACGGGCAGCGCATCGCTCCCGATTCGGTACCTCTGCGCCTGAGGTTCGCGAAATCCGTTCGCATCTCGATGGAAGGCAATGCGCACTTCTGTCGCGGTCTGCTCGCCACCCGTTACGCCGACGGCGACTCCGTCGGCACCACACCCCGGATCACCGATCTCAGAACCACCAGGAGCCTGCGATGAAGGCCGTACAGGTCGTCGGATACCACACCAAGCTGCAGCTCACCGACATCCCGGAACCTGTGGTCGAGGGCCCGCTCGACGTCATCGTGCGAATCGGTGGTGCAGGCGTGTGCCGGACCGATCTGCACATTCTCGAGGGGCAGTGGGAGAAGAAGAGCGGCGTCGAACTGCCGTACACGATCGGCCACGAGAACGCGGGCTGGGTACACGCCGTGGGCGACGCCGTCACCAACGTCGCCGTCGGCGACAAGGTGATCCTGCACCCGCTCATCACGTGTGGACTGTGCCGTGCCTGCCGGTCCGGTGACGACGTCCACTGCGAGAACAGCAAGTTTCCCGGGATCGACTTCAACGGCGGCTATGCCGAATACCTGCGGACCACGGCGCGCAGCGTCGTACGGATCGACGACTCGCTCGAGCCGGCCGATGTCGCCGCTCTCGCCGACGCCGGCCTGACGGCGTACCACGCCGTAGCGAAGGTCGCGACGGCGACCAGACCCGGAGATGTGTGCGTGGTGATCGGGGCGGGAGGGCTCGGCCACATCGGCATCCAAGTCCTCAAGGCGATCTCCGGAGTGACCGTGGTCGTCCTCGATCGCAATCCCGCCGCCGTCGACCTCGCGGTGGAGATCGGTGCGGATCACGGCATCGTCGCCGACGGTACCCACGTCCAGCAGGTCCTGGAGCTGACCGGCGGGCAGGGCGCCGAAGCCGTCGTCGACTTCGTCGGAGAGGGTGGCGCCACTCGCGAAGGGATCTCGGTGTTGCGTCGCGCCGGCAACTACTACGTCGTCGGTTACGGCGAGAACATCGACGTCCCGACGATCGACGTGATCTCCGCGGAGATCAACTTCATCGGGAATCTCGTCGGCACCTACAACGACCTGCAGGAGCTCATGACCCTGGCGGCCCAGGGCAAGGTCACCTTGCACACCACCGAGTACCCCCTCGAGGACTTTCAGCAAGCACTCGACGATCTCGACGCCGGGAGAGTGCGAGGCCGGGCGATTCTCGTCCCCTGACAGCCGCGTTCTCCCGCAGATGCACTTCTCCCGCAACAGAAATCCACGAAAGGAATGCCGGCCATGGCCAAGGAGCTGCGGTACAACACGGATGCGCGATCGCGGCTCGAGCAGGGCGTCAACGCCCTTGCCGACGCGGTGAAGGTGACCCTCGGCCCCAAGGGTCGCAACGCGGTGCTCGAGAAGCTCACCGGACCGCCCACGATCACCAACGACGGCGTGACGATCGCACGGGAGATCCAGCTCCGTGAGCCCTTCGCCAACATGGGCGCGCAGCTGGTCAAGGAAGTGGCGATGAAGACCAACGGTGTGGTCGGCGACGGCACCACCACCGCGACCGTGCTGGCCCAGGCGATGGTTCGCGAGGGGCTTCGTTCGGTCGAAGCCGGCGCCAACCCCATGCGTGTGCGCCGGGGTATCGAACGGGCCGTGACGGTGGTCGTCGAGGCGCTCCGTGATCAGGCGACTCAGGTGGGGGGTCGGGACGACCTGCAGCGGATCGCGACGCTCGCCGCGAGCGATGACGAGTCGATCGGAGATGTTGTCGCACAGGCAGTCGACTACGTCGGCGAGTCGGGGGTCGTCACCACCGAAGAGAGCGAAGCACTCGGGCTGTCGGTCGAGATCGTCGACGGGATCGCATTCGATCACGGTTACACGTCCGGTTACATGGTCACCGACCCCGAGCGGATGGAAGCCGTCCACGACCATCCGCTGATTCTGCTCACCAACAAGAAGATCACCCAGGTGCAGGACATCATGCCGAGCATCGAGGTGGCCAAGCGCGCCGACCGGCCCCTGGTCGTGCTGGCCGAGGATGTCGACGGCCCGGCTCTGCAGCTCCTCGTCGGCGGCAACATGCACAGGACGATGCAGTCGGTGGTCGTCCGCGCACCGGGGTTCGGACACCGCCGTGTCGCCGAACTGGAAGACCTCGCGGTGGCGCTCGGGGGGCACGTCATTGCCAAGGACACCGGCATCGAGCTGTCGGAGGTGACACTCGAACGCCTCGGGTCGTGTGACCGGATCACCGTGACCGAGGACGAGACGACCATTGTCGGCGGACACGGGGATCAGCGTCTCCTCGATGCCCGAGTCGGGCAGCTGGAGGCTCAGCTCGAGCGGGCCAAGATCGATGCCGATCGGGACAGCCTCGAACTGCGCATCGCCCGGCTCACGGGGCGGGTGGCCGTGATCCGCGTCGGAGGCGCCACCAGCGTGGAGCTCAAGGAGCGGATGCTCCGTGTCGAGGACGCTCTGGCCGCCACCCGTGCTGCAGTCGAGGCGGGGATAGTGTCCGGGGGCGGAACCGCGCTGGCACAGTCGCATCGCGCGCTCACAGACGTCGATCTTGCCGGGGACGAGGCGATCGGGTGCGACGTCGTCCGGCGGGCCCTGGACGAACCGCTGCGCTGGATCGCGATCAACGCGGGTTTCGATGGCGACGACGTCGTCAGGGTGGTCGCCGACCTGCCGCTGGGGCACGGGTTCAACGCGCTCACCGGGGCGTACGGCGACATGTTCGACGACGGCGTGATCGACCCTTTCAAGGTTACCCGTGCCGCCCTCGAAAGCGCGGCATCGATTGCAGCGCTGCTCATCACGACCGAGACCGCCATCGTGGAAGAGGTCATCGGTAATCCTGGTGCCATCATGGCCCCGGCCTTCGGCGATCTCGCCGAAGGCATGGTCCGTCCGTCCAATATCTACTGACGAAGATTGGAGCCGTCGTGATCTTTATCGTGGTGAAGTTCGAGGTCCTCGACGAACGCGTGGACGACTGGATGGTCATCACCAAGGAATTCACCGAGGCGACGCGGGCCGAACCGGGAAATCTCTGGTTCGAATGGACCCGCAGCGTGGACAGTCCCGGGCAGTTCGTCCTGATCGAGGCGTTCCGCGACGGACAGGCCGGCGCCGACCACGTCGGTTCCGTGCACTTCGAGAAGGGACTGGACGCGATGCGCCCGGCTCTGCGTGAGACTCCGCGCATCATCAACACCGAGATTCCCGGAGTCGACTGGTCACGGATGGGTGAACTGGAGATCGAACGGTAGATCCCGATAGGACGGGGGATCTAGTGGCTGACCGCCGCGCCGAATCCCTTCGTCGCCAACCACTCGATCACGGTGTCGGCCACCTCGGGCCAGCCGTGGTCGACGGTCAGCGAGTGACCGCGGTCCGGGAAGACGAGGTAGTCGTTGTCGGTGTGCGCCCGGTGATAGCGGTGGTACGCCGAGCGACTGACCGATTCGGGCACCGTGTGGTCCTGGCCGCCGCCGAGGATCAGCAGCGGTCCGCGTTCCACGTTGGTGTCGACGTGGGCCGGTGATCCCGGCAGGAAGTTGGCGAACGCGGCCTGGAACAGCGGCCGGCCCGGGGACGGGATGGCCCAGTGGTCGTACAGCGAGTCCGATTCGCTCCGGTCGAGCGCGTTGCCGAAACCGTAGGCGAAGGCGTCCGGGGTGAGCGTGACGCTGCGTTTGGCGTTGACGGGGTTGCCGAGGACGGGGAACGAGGAGCGCAGCTGCGCGAACGGGAGCGCCTTCACGCCCTGCATCTGTGCGGGATCGATCGCGACCGCGGCGGCGGCGACGTCCGCGGCCAGGAGTTTCTGGGCGATCAGGCCGCCGAACGAGTGCCCGACGACGATCGGTTTGCGTCCCAGTGGCGCGATCGCCTCGGCGAAATGGGCGGTGACCTCGTCGATCCCGATGCCGGCCTGGTCGTCGGCGTGGGCGCGGGTGTCGGTGACGGTCGGCGCCTCGCCGGGCCAGGTGGGGGCGAGGGTCGAGAACCCTGCCGCGCCGAACTTCTCGCGCCACGGATCCCAGG
Organism: Rhodococcus sp. W8901; assembly: GCF_013348805.1. Taxonomy (NCBI): domain Bacteria; kingdom Bacillati; phylum Actinomycetota; class Actinomycetes; order Mycobacteriales; family Nocardiaceae; genus Rhodococcus; species Rhodococcus sp. W8901. The sequence continues at coordinate 5,380,524 of NZ_CP054690.1, read as the reverse complement.
ACGAGGCCGCCAGCCACAGGCCGTGGACGAACATGACCGGCGGTGCACCGTTCGAGGCCGTCGGATCGGGTGACTGCGCCGCGGGGGTGTCGGACATCGGCGGATCCTTCCGGGTCGTGGAACGCGTACCCAGTGCTTCCTCCACGATGCCCCGCCGGTCGTCGGAGCGGGCATTCAATCGCCGGATCCGTATGGACTTTGGTCACCAATCGAGGACAAATGGTCCGATTCGGTCCCATTGAGTGAGATCCGTGTCACTCTCACCGGACACCTGTCGGATTGTGAGCCAGGACACGCGATCGCCCGAGCGGTTGATCGAACGATCGAACAATTTCACCGAAAGGGATTCGGGGAGCGGACATGACGGCGATAGAGACGGATAGCGAAGAAGTTCGGATGATCGACGCCGGTGCGGCGCCGACGCGATTCGCGCGGGGCTGGCACTGCGTCGGACTCACGCGGGACCTCAACGACGGCAAGCCGCACCCGGTGCACGCGTTCGGCACCAAGCTGGTGGTCTTCGCGGACAGCCAGGGCGAGCTGCAGGTGCTCGACGCGTACTGCCGGCACATGGGTGGCGACCTGAGTCAGGGCGAGGTCAAGGGCGATTCGGTGGCGTGCCCGTTCCACGACTGGCGGTGGAACGGCAAGGGCAGGTGCACCGATATCCCGTATGCCCGCCGCGTGCCCCCGCTGGCCCGGACCCGCGCATGGACCACGATGGAGAAGGACGGACTGGTGTTCGTCTGGCACGACCCCGAGGGCAACCCGCCGCCGCCGGAGGTCACGATCCCGGACATGAGCCAGCCCGGTGAGGAGTGGACCGACTGGGTGTGGAAGTCGATCACCATCGACACCAACTGTCGCGAGATCATCGACAACGTGGTCGACATGGCGCACTTCTTCTACGTGCACTACGGCTTTCCGATCAAGTTCAAGAACATCTTCGAGGGCCACGTCGCCACGCAGTACTACGAGGGCGTCGGTCGGGAAGACATGCGCCGGGCCGGGGCGGAGAAGACCACTCCGATCGGAAACGACTCCGTGGCGGCGTATTACGGGCCGTCCTTCATGGTCGACGAACTCAAGTACCGCTATCCCGACTTCGACATCGACTCGATCCTGATCAACTGCCACTACCCGATCACGCCGGACAAGTTCGTGCTCATGTACGGCATCAAGGTCAAGCAGACCGACGAGATCCGGGGCGAGGAGGCGCAGGAGCTGGCCACCAGCATGGCGTCGTACATCACGATCGGCTTCGAGCAGGACGTCGCGATCTGGAAGAACAAGACCCGGATCGAGAATCCACTGCTGTGCGAGGAGGACGGGCCGGTGTACCAGTTGCGTCGCTGGTACGAGCAGTTCTACGTCGACGTCGCCGACATCACCCCGGACATGGTGAACCGCTTCGAGTTCGAGATGGACACCACCAAGCCCGTCGCGGCCTGGCAGCGGGAGGTCGCCGAGAACATCGAGCGTCGCACCGCCGCGGCCGCCGTATCCAACTAGTTTCCGCAGGTAAGGGGCTTAACGGTTAGGCGGCGAGGGGAATAACGCGTCGCGGGGCCACGGTTCTTCGGTTATGGCGAAAACCGTGGTCGCGAACGCGTACGGAGGGCCGGAGGTCCTCGAAGTGGTCGATCGGGACATCCCGCCGCCCGAGTCCGGGCAGGTGGTGGTGCAGATGAGGGCGATCGGGGTGAATCCGGTCGACTACAAGCTCTACAACGGCAGTTTCGGACATGACCCAGCGCGACTGCCCGTCCGTCCGGGCGTCGAAGGCGCCGGCGTCGTCATCGCGGTCGGTGACGACGTCGACGCGGTTCGCGTCGGCGACGAGGTGATCGCGTACGCCGGGGAAGGCGCCTACGCCGAGCAGGTGGTGCTGCCGGCGGAAGACGTTCTGCCCAAACCGGACGCGTTGTCGTGGGAGTCGGCGGCGGGCCTGCTCGTAGCGGGCGGAACCGCCATCGACGCACTCACGGTGACCGGTGTCGGGGAGGGCGATGTCGTCGTCATCCAGGGCGCTGCCGGCGGGGTCGGCGAGTTGGCCGTGCAGTTGGCGGTCGCACGGGGTGCGGTGGTAGTCGGGGTGGCATGGGAGAGGCACCACGACTTCCTCCGCACCCTGGGGGCGCTGCCGGTGCTGCCCGGCGAGGGGTTGCCCGAGAGGATCAGCGCGATCGCCCCCGACGGGGTGGACGCGGTGATCGACACGGTCGGTAGCGACGAGGCTGTCGACGCGTCGCTCGCGTTGGGAGCCCCGCGGGACCGGATCGTCACCATCGTCGCGTTCGGCCGGGCGGAGCAGGACGGCTTCCTGTCGATCGGCGGGGGAAACGAGAACAGCGCGAGGATTCGCCGTGAAGCCCGCCCGCTGCTGGTGGACATGGCCGGCGACGGTGGTCTCGACGTCGCCGTCGGAACCAGGTTCGCTCTCGTCGACGCGGCCGAAGCGCACCGGGCGCTCCGGAAACCGCATGCGCGTGGGAAGTTCGTGCTCCTGCCCTGACCCGAACAGTGCCACGGAAAGGGATGGCGGCCACCAGCGAGCGGCGTCGATCAGCTCCGCGTGAATCGGTGCGCCTGCACACCGTGCAGATGACCGGGCGGCAGTTTGCGCCCGCTGACGGCGAGCAGGACGTCCTGCGCAGATCCGGTGACGGGGCTGCCCGAGCCGAGCGTGAAGTCCAGGTCGGTGGCGCGCAGCTCGACGCCGTCGAGGTCCACGCCGAAGTACTTCAGGTTCTTCGGCGTCACCCCGTCGAGGACCAGTTGCAACCGCTCGAGCGGCACCTGCCGGTCGAGTCCGAGCCCGACGGTGATGTCGAGGCCGTGGATGACGTCGTGGGACAGCGCGCCGGCGAACCCGCCGCCCGGGGGCTTCCACGGGTGGTGGACGTTCTCCCGCAGACACGAGACGAGTCGGTCGGAGGCGAGTGCCTCGGCGTCGCGTCGCGCCGCCCGGTCGGAGAAGCGGTTGAAGTTGCCTCCCGCCATGACGATTCCCAGGACGATGCGTGGCGTCGAGTAGCGGTACGGCATCGTCGTGTGGGCAATCACCTCGCGGACCCGCCAGCCCTCACACAGCGTCTGGCGATTCCACAGGTCCGCCGGGAGCGCGGCCAGCAGGTCCGCCATCTCTCCGCGTTCGGCGGCGATCATCGCCTGGATGCTCGCGTCGGTGGTCTCGTTCATCGCATACCTCCCGTTTCGTCGATCGTGCCCGGGGCACCCCTCGATACTGACCGACGGAGGAGAAGAAACTCATCGCGGGTGCGTCCTCAGCGTCGCGGTGACTTCGCGATCGCGAGGGCCATCCCCGCCGCGATCGCGCACAGCCCGCCGGCGACGAAGAAGGCGGCGTCGTAGCCGCCGAAGCGGTCGCGGACCAGTCCGGCCAGGAACGCGACCAGTCCGGCGCCGATCTGGTGCGACGCCAGCACCCAGCCGAACACGATGGGGCCGTCGGCGCCGAAGTGCTTGCGGCACAGCGCGACGGTGGGCGGCACGGTGGCCACCCAGTCGAGGCCGTAGAAGATGATGAACGCGATCATCGGCGGGTGCACGGTCTGTGCGAACAGCAGCGGCAGCACCATCAGTGAGATGCCGCGCAGTAGATAGTAGATGCCGAGGAGCTTGCGGGCGTCGAAGCGGTCGGTGAACCAGCCCGACGCGATGGTGCCGACCAGGTCGAAGATGCCGATCACCGCGAGCAGGCTCGCGGCCGCCGTCACGGGCATGCCGTGGTCGTGCGCGGCCGGGACGAAATGAGTGCCGACCAGTCCGTTGGTGCTGGCGCCGCAGATCGCGAACGTGCCTGCCAGCAGCCAGAACACGCGGGTGCGGGCGGCCGAGCGGAGGACGCCGAGCGCCCGGCCGACCGCGCCGCCGGGTGCGTCCGGAGTCGCGGGCCGCACGTAGTCGGCGGGGGCGCCGTACGGCGTGGTGCCGACGTCCTCGGGACGGTTGCGCAGGAACAGCAGTACCAGTGGCACCACGGCCAGCGCGGCGAACGACACCGTCACCGACACCGTCTGCCAGTCGTAGCGCTCGGCCAGCGTCGCGAGGACGGGCAGGAACACCAGCTGCCCGGCCGCGCCGCCGGCGGTGAGAATGCCGGTGACCAGTCCGCGGCGTGCGACGAACCAGCGGTCGGTCACCGTTGCCACGAAGGCGAGTGCCATCGATCCGGTGCCGAGGCCCACCAGCACGCCCCACAGCAGCACCAGCTGCCACGTCGTGGTCATGAACACGGTCAGGCCGCTGCCGAGCGCGATCAGCGCCAGCGCGGCGGTCACGACCTTCCGGATGCCGAACCGCTCCATCAGCGCCGCCGCGAACGGCGCCGTCAGCCCGTACAGCACCAGGTTCACCGACACGGCCGCCGAGATACTCGCCCGGGACCAGCCGAAGTCGTCGTGCAGCGGGTCGATGAGCACCGACGGTGCCGCCCGGAATGCGGCGGCGCCCACCAGCGCCAGGAAGGCGACGGCGGCCGCGGGCCAGGCCGGGTGGATCCGACGTACGCGCCCGGTCGGGGTGGTGCTCGGGGTGGATACGGGCGGGGCGATCTCGGAACTCACGGCGTACATTGTGGCCGCCGCCGGGCGGGCGGCGGCCACCGGTACGTCAGGGGAGCAGCGCCGCCGGGGTGCCCGGCAGACCCGGGTAGTAGGTGCCCGCCGACCAGCCGCCGTCGACGGCCAGTTCGGCGCCCGAGATGTACGACGCCTCGTCGCTCGCGACGAACAGGGTGGCCCGCGCGATGTCCTCGGATTCGCCGATGCGCTGCAGCGGCACACCGGTGTACTTGCTCTGCAGGTCGTCGCCGCGGAGGCCGCCGGGATTGCCGAGCGTGGTGTCCACCCCGCCCGGGTGCACCGAGCACACCCGGATGCCGGCCGGGCCGAGTTCGTAGGCGAGCGCCTTCGTGAGCCCGCGGACCGCCCACTTGCTGGCGGTGTAGGCGGCGAGCCCGTTGACGCCGCGCAGGCCGTCCACCGACGAGATGTTGACGATCACGCCGCGACCGGCGCGCTTCATCGTCGGAACGACGGTCTTGGCGCCCAGCAGGTTTCCGAGGACGTTGATGTCCAGCAGGCGCTCGGTCTTCGCGACGTCGATGTCCTCGATCGGGGACCAGTGCATGACGCCGGCGTTGTTGACCAGAATGTCCAGGCCGCCGAATCGTTCGACCGTTTGGTCGGCGAATGCGGTCCACGACGCCTCGCTGCTCACGTCGAGGGGCGCGAAGAACGTCGCGTCGCCCAGTTCCTCGGCCAGCGCGCGGCCCTTGTCCTCTAGCACGTCGCCGAGCGCGACACGAGCGCCCTCCGCGACGAAGAGGCGGGCCGTCGCGGCGCCCATGCCCTGCGCTGCGCCCGTGATGATCGCGATCTTGCCGTCGAGCCGTGCCATGCGTCCTCCGAGGTCTGCCTCGAACCGGACTGTCCGGTTCGAGGCAGACCATCTCGCGTCGGGGTGGGGATGTGAAGGACGCTTCTCGCTCAGTGGTACGGGTCACACTCCGGGTCAGTGCACGACGGTTCCGCCGTCCGCGATGATCACCTGCCCGGTGATGTAGCTGCCGGCATCGGACGTGAGGAGCAGTGCGGGACCGACCATCTCGTCGGGCTCGGCGATCCGCTTCTGCAGCGATATCGTGCGCATCGCCTCGATGGCCTCGGGCGGATTGTTGCGGACCATGTCGGTGTCGACGGATCCGGGGGCGAGCGCATTGACCCGGATCCCGCGGGGCGCGAAGTCCGCCGCCATCGACCGGGTGAACGACAGCAGGGCGCTCTTGGCACCCGCGTACATCGCGACGCCCGGCGAGAACATGAACGCGCCCACCGAGATCACGTTGAGGACGGCCGCGTGCGGGCTGGCCTCGAGGTGCGGCAGTGCGGCCTGGGTGAGGAACACCGGGCCGCGCAGGTTGACGTCGTAGGACTTGGTCCACGCGTCGGGCGTGAACGCTCCCAGCGGCTGCGTGAGCGGGTTCGCGGCCGCGTTGACGAGGATGTCGATCCCTCCGAAGGTGTCGACCGAACGATCGACCAGCGTCGAGAGGTCGTCCAGTTCGCCGAGATGGGTGGGCACCCCGAGTGCGTTGCCGCCCATGTCCTTCAGATGCTGTACGGCGCGCGCGCACGCCTCCGCCTTGCGGCTGGCCACCACCACGTTCGCGCCCGCGGCCACGTAGGCCTCGGCGAGGACGAGCCCGATGCCGCGGGTGCCACCGGTGACGACGGCGGTACGGCCGGTGAGGTCGAAGAGGCGATTCAGTTTGTCGCGATTCACGGTCGGTCTCCTGTGTCCACCCAGGCGGGCTGTCTGCGTTCGATGAATGCGGCTGCGGCCTCGGCGAACTCGCCGCCGGTGCCGGCCAGGATCTGGGTGCGGTTCTCGAGTGCGATCGCCGCGTCGACGCTGCCCGCCGACGAGTTCGCGGCGAGGACCTGCTTGGTCATGGACAGGGCGAACGGGCTGTGGTTGCAGAGCGTCCGCGCGAGTTCGAGGGCCGCGTCGAGCAGTTCGTCGTCGGGCGCGATGCGCGTGACGAATCCGATGCGCTCGGCCTCCGTGGCGTCGAACTCCCGTGCCGTGGTGATCAGTTCGGTGGCACGTCCCGCGCCTATCAGCCGTGGCAGCGTGTAGCTGATGCCGATGTCGCAGCCGGAGACTCCGACCTTGACGAACTGCACCCCGAAGCGCGCCGACGCCCCGGCGATCCGCAGGTCGCACGCCGCGGCCAGAGCCAGACCGCCACCGAAGGCGGGCCCGTTGACCGCCGCGATCACCGTCTGCGGGAGCCGTTGCAGACGGGGGACCAGCGAGGCGATGTACTCCTGGGTGCGCATCCCGGCCGCGGGTCCGGTGAGTCCGGCTGCGGTGGGCGCCACGTGCGTCGAGTCCTTGAGGTCCAGGCCGGCGCTGAAGCCGCGTCCCGCCCCGGTGAGGATCACGACGCGGCACGAGTTGTCGTACTCGAGCTCGGTGAGCGCGGCGTGCAGTTCCTCGACGAGGGCGTAGCTGAGCGCGTTGAGCCGCTCGGGGCGGTTGAGGGTGAGCACCGTGACGGCCGGGTTGGGCCGGGAAACGTCGATCAAAGGCATTCGGGCTCCGCTTCGTTCGGACCGGACGTGAGGTGTCCGACTATTACCCTTACACGACGTAAGATTATTTGTCAGTAGATCCGGTGGAGGAGTGTCGAGTGGGCGAGACAGGTGCGGGGCGGGGTCGTCCCCGCGACCGCGAGCGGCATCGTGCGGTGCTCGCCGCCGCCACCGAGTTGCTGATCGACGACGGCTACGAGGCGCTCACCCTCGCGGCGGTGGCCCGGCGGGCCGGCGTCGGGCGGCCGCTGCTCTACCAGTGGTGGGGCTCCAAGGCGGCACTGGTGCAGGAGGTGCTGTTCCGTGCCGAACCGCTCTCGGCGCGTGCGGTTCCCGCCGACGCGACCTTCGCGGAGACGTTCACCGCCATGGTGCGGGACATGGTGGCGCTGCACGCCCTGCCCCAGTACCGCCGGGGGCTGCCCGGACTCATCGGAGACATGGTCGCCGACCCGGCGTTGCAGGAGGCCGCCGAACGCCGGTTCATCGAGCCGGTACGGGCCCGGTACGTCGAGGTGTTCCGTCGCGCAATCGATTCCGGAGAGGTACGCGCCGACGTGGACGGCGGTGCGGTGCTCGACACCCTGCGCGGAGCCGTCACGATGCTGATCCTCACGCGGCCGTCGTGGAGCGAGGCCGACCTCGTCGAGTACCTGGTTCGGCTGGTACTGGACGGGGTGCGCCCAACCTAGGCCCTGTCCGGTTGCCCGATAGGGTGTAACGCGCGAACCGGACACCGGAAGCACCCGGCGAGGTGACCGATCGCGCTACACGACCAAGCCTGAGGGGGAGTCATGCCCACGCTCGCGATGCTGTTCCAGGACCGACTCGACGCCGATGTCACCGAAGGAGCCCTGGCTGCGCAACTGCAGCTGGACTGGCCCGACGTCGACTTCTCCGGGCTGGCCGTCGGCGGGGACGAGTCCGCCGACCGTGATGCGCCGATGTGTCTCGACCTGGACGGCAAGATGATCGCGTTGCTGACGGTCCCGTCCCCGGCGGGTGACGACGTCGCCGAGATCGTCGAGCACAGCCGCCTGTGGCCGAACGAGGTACCCGCGCCGGCGGACTACTCGGCACACACGATTGTCACTGTCCTCGGCCGAGGGGACGGACACGAGGACGCGATCGCGGACGCCGTGTTGTTGTCCCGCGTCGTTGCGTCGATCATCGCGCTCACCGACACCGTTCGCGCTGTGTACTTCGGCAGTGCCGATCACGTCGTCCTGCCGGCGTTGTTCCGCGATCTCATGCTGGACACGCTGCCCGAGCCGTCGTTGCTTGCATGGGTCGCGATCAACATCGGTGAGCGCCCGGACGGCGTGATGACCGGCCACACACGGGGTCTCGACATGCTCGGCCTCCCGGACGTCGAAATCCCGGAGACCCCCGAGTCCGCCGAGGACACCTTCGACCGCCTCACGAGCATCGCCTCGTACCTTGTCGAGCAAGGACCCGTCATCAACGACGGCGACACGATCGGCACCACCGAAGCCGCCGAGATCGTCGTCGACCACTCCCCGAGCGCCTTCGACCCCGACCGGACCGTCCTCCGCCTGAAGTTCGATGCCGACCGGAGCAAACGCAAGCGGGGGTGGTTCAGCCGTCGACGCTGACTTCGCACGGTGCTGTCCGGGCGTCGGGACGATCGCAGTCCGAGGTCAGCCCTTCGACGACTTGCGCCGCCGCGTGGTGAGCATCCCCACGAGCCACCCGATCGCGAAGATGACGAGCAGCGTCAACCACAGCGGCGCCGTCACCGAGATGAAGAACAGCGAGATCGATACGTCGTGCCGATTCTGGGCGACGAAGATGATCGCGAGGACGGCGAGCGCGAGCGCGGCCCACTGGGTCGGTGATACGCGGGTCAGGATCGAATCGGACTTCTGGGTGGTCATCGCCCGAGACTAACTCTCGCCCCTCGGAATTCCGATCAGATCCCGGCTGCGGCCGACACTGTGTCGTGCACCCATCGCTCGTACCGTTCGGGCGACCAGTCGCTGTCGAAGACCATTCGCGTGTAGGTCTCCGGGCTGAGCAGGACCAGTGCCACGTCGACGGCCTTGCCGGCGAGTGCCTCCATGAGGTGCTGCTGGACCGTGCGCCGCTGCTCGAGGCTGGTGCGCCACAGTTCGGCGACCTCGGCCCATTCGCGTTCGAGTGTCGCCACCGGTTCGTCGTCGCCGCGTACCCGGTGGTGGTGGTCGGCGCCCGCTTCGACGATCCCGACGGCGGCCGGGTCCGCAACTACACCCGGCCCCGCGCGATTCCGGTGCCGCCGGAGGTGTCCGCCGACTATCGACGATGCACGGGTAGCGCTGGCGCACTTGCAGTGCGGTGACACCGCATCCGCAGCGCGATAATTCGATTGCGGCACCACCGACGGGAACCTAGGGTTCACGACATCCGGCACACGGCCGGTCCCTGCGCTGGTGAAAGTGGTGAATTATGCCCCGGACAACCGCCGAGTACCTTCACGCTCCCGTGAACTGCTCAGGCCGGTGATCCGACGACGACATCGGGTCTTCCGTCCGGTGTGAGCTTCTCGCGGGATCGACATGCTCGGCAATCGCTGCCGTTCAATCGATCTCACGGAGGAGAATCCGCGTGTCCCATCGAGGCACACCAATTTCACATCTCTCGACCTTCACCTGCATCCGCTGCGGACTCGCCGTGTCCCGGGCGACGCCGGACGCGGGCCCGCGCACGCACTGTCCGAACTGCCTGGCGGGCAAGCACGGCTCGACCGCCGAGCAGCGCTGCGGTTCGCGGACCCACCCGATCGCCATCGCCGTGCTCCGCGACGGTGACTGGATGCTGATCCATCGCTGCACCGGTTGCGACCGGTTGTCGGCCAGCCCGGTGGCCGGCGACGACAACCAGTTGCTGCTGGTGCGGATCGCGGTGAAACCCTTGGCGCAGCCGCCGTTCCCGCTCGAGCACCTCGCCCAGTTGTAGCGCGGGGAGGAGTTCGAATGGCACGCAGGAACATCGGAGCCGGACGACGGCAACGCGGCAAGCCGGTGCACAGGGACGGCCCGGCGCGGCGCGGCTCGTCGTTCCGGTGCGTCGGGTGCGGGCTGGACGTGCCGATGCGCGCGCCCGGCACCGCTCATCGCAACCATTGTCCGCACTGTCTGTGCAGTCGGCACGTGGACCGGACCGTACCCGGCGACCGCGCGTCGTCGTGTCGGGGCCGGATGGACCCCATCTCGATCACCGTGCGTGACGGTGGCGAATGGGTGATCATCCACCGCTGTGCCGGCTGCGGGTGGATCGGTTCGAACCGGTCGGCCGGGGACGACAGTTCGCTGGCGTTGGTACGGATCGCGGTTCGTCCGATCGCGCGCAGCGGACTGCTCTTCGGTCACGAACGCTGACGCTCTGACTCGATTGCCGTGCAGAATCCGCCCGATAGGGGCAATGTGGACGGCAAGCGCAGCGCGGCGTCGAAACGGAAACGCCTGCTCGGACTGTCCGGGTGGGCGTTTCCGCCCTTCCGCGTTGCAGAAGGGAGTGCCCGGTTTGGATTTCCAGACCTTGTGGGATTTCGTGTTCGAGCGGCGCCAGCAGCTGCTCACGGACTCGTACCTCCACGTCAGTGCCGTCGTCCAGTCGGTGGTCATCGCCGGGATCATCGCGGTCCTGATCGGGATTGCCGTCTACCGGAGTCCCATCGGGTCGGCGGTCGCGACGGGTTTGGCGAGCACGATCCTGACGTTGCCGTCGTTCGCCCTGTTGGGCCTGCTCATCCCGATTCTCGGGCTGGGCGTCGCGCCCACGGTGACGGCTCTGGTGCTGTACGCGCTGCTGCCGATCATCCGCAACACGATCATCGGCCTCGCGTCGGTCGATCCCGCGATCACCGACGCGGCCCGCGGGGTGGGGATGAACCGGTTGCGCGTCCTGGGCCGGATCGAACTGCCGCTGGCCTGGCCGTCGATCCTGGCCGGCATCCGGGTCAGCACCCAGATGCTGATGGGCATCCTCGCGATCGCGGCCTACGCCAAGGGCCCGGGCCTGGGAAACCTGATCTTCTCCGGGTTGTCCCGCGTCGGCAGCCCCACCGCGGTGCCGCAGGCGCTCACCGGAACCGTGCTCATCGTCATTCTCGCGCTCGTTCTCGACGGACTGTTGGTCCTCGTCGGGCGCCTCACCACCTCCAGGGGGATCCGTGACTGAACTGCTACCCGCCGAAGAACAGACCGGCAAGGGCGTCGAGATCGTGCTCGACGACGTCGTCAAGCAGTACCCCGGGCAGGGCGTTGCCGCCGTCGACGGGGTGTCGATGACCATTCCCGCCGGCGAGATCGTCGTGTTCGTGGGGCCGTCGGGCTGCGGGAAGACCACCACGATGCGGATGATCAACCGGCTCATCGAGCCGACGTCGGGCACCATCACGATCGCCGGCCGCGACACCCATTCGATCGATCCGGACCGGCTGCGGCGGGGGATCGGCTACTCGATCCAGCAGGCCGGGCTGTTCCCGCATCTCACGGTGGCCAAGAACGTGGCCACCGTCCCGGGCCTGGTCGGGTGGGACAGGAAGCGCATCGCCGAGCGCACCGACGAGATGCTCGACCTGGTGGGCCTCGATCCCGATACCTATCGGGACCGGTTCCCGCGCCAGCTCTCCGGCGGTCAGCAGCAACGTGTCGGGGTGGCCCGGGCCCTGGCCGCCGACCCTCCGGTGCTGCTGATGGACGAGCCGTTCGGGGCCGTGGATCCGATCACGCGCGGGCTGTTGCAGGACGAGCTGATGCGCCTGCAGTCCGAGCTCGGCAAGACCATCGTGTTCGTCACCCACGACTTCAACGAGGCGGTCAAGCTCGGCGATCGGATTGCCGTGCTGGGCAGTCAGTCCCACATCATGCAGTACGACACTCCCGAGGCGATCCTGGCGAATCCCGCCAACGACATGGTCGCCGGGTTCGTGGGGGCGGACGCCTCGCTCAAGCAGCTCACGCTCACCCGGGTCCGGGACGTCGAGATGACGGACTGTCCCACCGCGTACCGGGACGGCTCCGTGGCCGACCTGCGCCGGGCGCTCGCGCAACAGGACGCCCACTGGGGGCTGATCCTGGACCACCGCGACCGACCGCTGCGATGGGTGTCCCCGGCGCAGCTCGCGTCGGCGGCGTCGTTGCAGGACATCGGCGAACCGGTGGGCGAGCTGGTGTCGGTGCAGTCGACGCTGCAGGACGCGCTCGAGGCGCTGCTGGTGCAGAGCAGCGCGTCGGCGGCGGTCACCGGCCGGCGCGGCGAGTTCGTCGGGCTCATCACGATCGACACCCTGGTGCAGGCGCTGCAGGAGATGCGCGAGGAACACGCCGACGATCATGTCGACGCCCAGAACAGCACTGCCGGCGCGGCGGAGGACTCGTCGAAATGACCACGCAGACACCGGCTGCCGCGCAACGCGCCGAACGGGCCAGGCTCCTGGTCCAGCCGCTGCTCGTGCTCCTGCTGGTGGGGGGCGTGCTGGGGTGGGCCTTCACCCGCGATCTCACTGCCACCCAGCAGGCGAGCATCAGCATCGGCAACATCGCGACCCTCACGTGGCAGCACGTGCTCATCACCGTCGTGGTGGTCCTGATCGTGCTGGCGCTCGCGGTGCCGCTCGGTACCCTCGTGACCCGCCCCGGATTCACCAAGCTGGCACCGGTATTCGTGGGAATCGCCAACATCGGTGCGTCCGCCCCGGCGATCGGCCTGCTGGTGCTGTTCTACCTCGCGACGCGGACGACGGGGTTCTGGATCGGCGTGCTGCCCATCGCGTTCTACTCGCTGCTTCCGGTGCTGCGGAACACGATTCTCGGCTATCAGGAGGTGGACCCGGCCCTCGTCGACGCCGGACGCGGACAGGGGATGTCGGCGCTCGCGGTGCTGCGGCGGGTGGAGTTCCCGTTGGCGGTGCCGTACATCCTGGCCGGGCTGCGGACGTCGCTGGTCCTCGCCGTCGGTACGGCGACGCTCTGCTTCCTGGTGAGCGCGGGTGGTCTCGGCATCCTCATCGACACGGGATACAAGTTGCGCGACAACGTGACCCTCGTCGTCGGTGCGGTGCTGGCCGTCGCGCTGGCGCTGCTGGTCGACTGGCTCGGTGCCCTCGCCGAGACGTACCTCGGGCCGAAGGGGCTGCGCTGACATGACGGTGATTCGACGCGTCCTGGCCGGTACCGCGGTGGTGCTCGCCACCACCCTGCTCGCGTCGTGCGGCCTGGAATCCGGTGGCGCCCTGCCGCTGAAGGTCGGCCCGGCGAGCATCCAGCCGGTGCCCGAGCTCGACGGTGCCCGGATCACGGTCGGCTCCAAGGACTTCACCGAGCAGATCATTCTCGGCTACATGATCGAGTTCGCGCTGTCCGCCGCCGGTGCCGATGTCCGCGACCTCACGAACATCCAGGGGTCCAACAGCACCCGTGACGCGCAGTTGGCCGGGCAGATCGACGTGAGCTACGAGTACACCGGCACCGGGTGGATCAACTACCTCGGTCACGAGCAGCCGATCCCGGATTCGCAGGCGCAGTTCGAGGCCGTCCGGGACGAGGACCTCGCGCGCAACGGCATGGTGTGGACCGACCCGGCGCCGATGAACAACACCTACGCGCTGGCCACCAGTAGGGCCACGGCGGAGCAGACCGGCGTGCGCACGCTGTCGGACTACGCCGCTCTGGTGCAACGCGATCCGGCCGCGGCGGCGACGTGCGTCGAGACCGAGTTCAACGTCCGTCAGGACGGCTTCCCCGGTATGGCGGCGGCGTACGGGTTCGATCCGGCCCGCGCGGAGAAGCGCATCCTGCAGACCGGCATCATCTATCAGGCCACCGCCGACGGCAGCCAGTGCAAGTTCGGCGAGGTGTTCACCACCGACGGCCGAATCGCGGCCCTCGACCTCGTGGTGCTCGAGGACGACCGGCAGTTCTTCCCGAAGTACAACCCGGCGCTGACGATGCGGGCGGACTTCGCCGAGCAGTACCCGGAGGTGGCCGAGGTGATGGCGCCGATCTCGGCGGTGCTCACCAACGAGGCGATCACCGAACTCAATCGTCAGGTGGACGTCGACGGCAAGGATCCGGCGGCCGTGGCCCGGCAGTGGCTGGTGGACCAGGGGTTCGTGACGGCGGAGGACTGACCCGTCTGTCAGCGGGCTCCGGAACGGCCCTGGTCCACCAGTTCGCGCACGCGTGGGAACACCTCACCCGCCAGGTACCGCAGGGACGGCTCGTCGGTGGGCCCGCTGAGGACGAACGTGTCGAAGCCGTGATCGAGCGCGAGCGAGGACAGTGCGCGGGGGAGGTTCTCGACGTCCCGGACGTCGATTCCGTCGCCGATGTTGAGGACGCGTCGGATGCGCGACGGGTCGCGGCCCGCGGCGGTGGCCGCGTCGTCGATCGCCGCACTGGCCGAGGCGATCCCGTCGGCGTCGATGTAGCCGAGCGACGGCAGCCAGCCGTCGCCCATCTCCCCGATCAGGCGGAGCATGCGCGGCTTGTAGCCGCCGATCCAGATGCCGATCGGGTGCGCGGGAACGGGCCCGGGGTGGACGCCGTTCACGGAGTAGAACTCGCCGTCGAACCGGATCGATCGCTCGCCGCTCCACATCAGACGGATCACCGATACCGCCTCCCGGAGGGCCTGCACCGACTCCCCGGGCGAGCGTCGCTCGCCGCCCATCGCCGCGATCGCGTCCCAGAAGGCGCCGGCGCCGAGTCCGAGTTCGACGCGGCCGTCGCTGAGGAGATCGAGGCTCGCGGCGGCCTTCGCGAGCACCGCGGGCGGGCGCAGCGGCAGGCTGGCGACGTCCGGGAACACCGCGAGCTTCTCGGTGCGAGCGGCAATGGCGGACAACAGGGTCCACGCATCGAGGAAACTCTTCTGATATGGGTGGTCCTGGATGCCGACGAGGTCGAAGCCGGCTTCGTCCAGCACGGCGGCGGTGTCGAGTGCCGCTCGCGGAGCGTGGGCATCGGGGACGAGAAAGTAGCCGAATCGGATGGTGTGGCCGTAGTCGGGCACAGCAGGCTCCTTCGTCTGGTGACGATCCTCTTCTCACGATAGGTGCCGAGGCGCTGGTCCGAGCACCGAAAGAATCGACAACCCGGGGTTGACGACACGCAATCGTCAACCTACGGTTGTCGTATGACTGATCCGACGCGCATGTCGAACCCCGTGCGGCTCGACGATCTCATCGAAGCCATCAAGAAGGTGCACACCGATGCACTCGAACAGCTGACCGACGCGGTCCTCGCCGCCGAGCACCTCGACGAGGTGGCCGACCACCTGATCGGCCACTTCGTGGACCAGGCCCGACGCTCGGGCGCGTCCTGGACCGACATCGGCCGCAGCATGGGGGTGACCAAGCAGGCCGCGCAGAAGCGGTTCGTGCCGAAGGGCCCCGAGGAGCCCGCCGACCTCGATGCCAGTCAGGGCTTCAGCAGGTACACCCCCCGCGCCCGCAACGTCGTCATGGCGGCGCAGAACGAGGCGCGGGCCGCGGGCAACGACCAGATCACCCCGGAGCACCTGGTGCTCGGCCTGCTGGCGGACCCCGAGGCGATCGCGGTGAAAGTGCTCGCCGCCCAGGGCTTTACTCCCGAATCCGTTCGGCAGGCAGCCACCGCGGTCCTGCCGGAGGGCGTCGACGAGTTGCCCGAGCTCATTCCCTTCGACGCCGGCGCGCGCAAGGCCCTCGAACTCACGTTCCGGGAGGCACTGCGGCTGGGGCACAACTACATCGGCACCGAGCACCTGCTCCTCGCGCTGCTCGAACTCGAGGACGGCGCCGGCGTGCTCGCCGAATTGGGAGTGGACAAGGCGGCGGCCGACGCATTCATCGTCGCGACCCTGTCCCAGTTCCTCGCGGCACGCGACGACGCGGGGGCGTGACGCGGCGCCATCGGGGCTCGGTACGGGGTGCCCGGTAACGGTGCAGCGGTCGCGGGTGCCGCGCCGGCCCTGGCGCAGACATCGGCGGCGTCCGGGTCGGCGCTGTCGAGTGGGCAGGGGGCGGCACTGCCGCCGACGCTGGCCACGCTGCAAGCGGCGTTCGACGCGAACGTCCCGATCTTCGAGGACACGGGACAAGCCGCCTTCCCGGGACGTGGACCCACACCGGTGCCGAGTACGGGTACGGAACCCCGCCCATCGGGTTCGCCCTGTACGTACCCGACGCGCTCGCTACGGGCTCGGGTGGCTCCTTCGGATCGGGGGGGTCCTAGCCCCACGCCGCGGATCGGTTCCGGTGCAGTGGGTTCCGTCGCTCACTGCGCGAACCGCAGGATCGCGGCCGCAGGTACCTCGTCGGGCACGTCGCCCGAGCGGACGGCGAGGACCTTCGCGCCCGTGAGCAGTGCCCGCCGGGCGATCTCGTCCACCACGCCGTACTCGTGGTTGCCGTTCAGCTCGGCCAGTTCGACGGTTCCGCTGTCCGGGTCGATCGTGCCGGGGACGATGCCCTCGATGTCGACCAGCAGCGTCTCGATTCGGCCGAACGTCGCGGAGCGGGCCACGTCGGAGATCTCGACCTGGGCCCGGCCCTTCGAGCGCAGGTCGTCGAACTGTTTGCGGGTGTCCGCGAGTTGCTGGGCGTAGTGACCGTCGAGGACCGTGCGAGTGGTCCGGGCGATCTGCTCGTCGCTCATTTCTTCCGGATTGCCCTGAATGCCCTCGTCGAGCAGCTGGTGGTAATTGTTCACCGAACGGTAGATCGAGGCCGTCGGTTCGGCGGCGGCCAGGATCAGGGGAGTGTCCCGTCCCGTCAGCACGCTGCGCAGTTCGTGGTCGATCGCGCGGGCGTACTCGCGCACGCGCAGCTTTCGTCCCTCTTCGCCCTGCACCCGCCCCGGCGCGCGGTCGGGCGCCGCCCGCCCGCTCCCGGCACCCCCGGCGGATCCTCCCCGACCGTGCACGCGGCCGCCGGTCGTCCTGCCGAGTGACGGCACGCCGGCGTAGCTCGCAGCGTCCTTGGGCAGACCCGGCACGTCGATCTTTGCCGGCGGCTGATCGGCCGTGACCTCGATCAATCGGACGGATCCCTCGGCGAGGGCCAGTACGAACGCGGTCTGCGGGAAGGTCACCGTCCGCAGCAGCGGCTTGATGTAGAAGCGGTCGCTGACGATGGCACACGCTCCGAGTCGGTTGGGCAGTCGGTAGCGCCGCACCCTGTCCGTCGTGGCGAGCACGACGAGCGTCCGCGCCTGATACCACCAGAAAGCCTCGTCCTCGATCAGGTCGTCGAATGCTTGCTCGAATGCCACCCGTTCCTTGTGGTCTTCGACTTGCTCGAGCGCGGACTTGACCTGGTTCGTGAACTCGATACGACTCTTGCCCGGCTCTTGGATGTCGTCCTCGGTGGGCGTGTAGATCGAGATGCAGGTGTGGCCCTCCACCCCGGCGAGCCGGCGAACCTCGGCATGACTCGGAATATCGCTGTAGAGCATTCCTCGACCTCCCGGTAGTTGGTCGCTTTTCAGACTACCCAGCGCGGTCACGTCGCGGCAGTGCTTTGCGGACGGCGCGGTTCCCGCTCTGGAAAGGGCCCGTTGCCCGCTCCGTGGAAGAGACTCTGGACCGGACGGGCGTCCTATCGGTAATGATCTGGGGCAGTAGAGACTTGGAGGAGATATGGGGCAACTCGAAGGGCGGACCGCATTCGTGACCGGCGCCGCGCGGGGCCAGGGCCGCGCGCACGCTCTCGCGCTCGCCGCGGAGGGCGCGGACGTTTTCGGCATCGACATCTGCGCCGACGTCGCGACGGTGCCGTACCCGCTGGCCGCCGTCGCGGACCTCGACGAGACGCGGCGGCTGGTGGAGCAGCACGGCGTGCGCTGCCGAACCGCAGTCGTGGACGTGCGCGAGCGCGCGGCGGTGGACGCGGCCGTCGCGACCGCGATCGCGGAGTTCGGCAAGATCGACATCTGCGTCGCGAACGCCGGTGTGTGCGCGTTCGCGAAGACGTGGGACCTGACGGACGACATGTGGGACGCCGTCGTCGACACCAACCTCACCGGCGTGTTCAAGACGCTGCGTGCGGTGGCCCCGCACATGATCGAACGGGGTTACGGACGCATCGTCGCGACGTCGTCGATGGGCGGGCGCGCCGGCATCCCGAACCTCGCCCACTACGTGTCCGCGAAGTGGGGCGTGATCGGCCTCGTGAAGACGCTCGCGCTCGAACTCGCCCGATACGGGATCACCGTCAACGCCGTCTGTCCGGGCTCGGTCGACACCCCGATGGTTCACAACGAGGCCTTCTACGGGCTGTTCGCCCCGGATGTCGAGAATCCGACGCGGGAGACCGTCGAGTCCCGGTACGCCGGTATCACCCCGATGCGCGTGCCGTGGGTGGCGCCGGAGGACATCGCGCACGCGGTGCTGTACCTGGTCTCGGAACAGGCGCGGTACGTCACCGGCACGTCGCTCGACGTCAGTGCGGGCAGCTCGGCGCTGATGCCCTGACCTCCCGCTCGTCGGGGATCGGGTACCGATAGACGATGTGGGACAACGGCTCCGGCGTCAGCGCACGGCGGGCAGCGCGAACAGTTCGGTGGCGGCGGTGACGGTCCGTGCCACCACGTCGGCGCGGTCGGGGTCGAGCCCGTGCCGGCCGCCCTCGATCAACAGCAGGGGGTGCTCGGCGGGGATCAGTTCCAGGGCGGCGCGCACCTCGTCGGGGGTGCCGAACGGGTCCCGGTCGCCGTGCACGAACAGCGACGGCGTGCGCAGTTGCGGCAGGTGTTCGGTGCGCTGCTTCTCCGGTTTGCCCGGTGAGTGCAGCGGATACGACAGCAGCACAAGCCCGTCCGCGACCTCGGGGCGTTCCGCGGCCAGCATCGTGGACTGGCGGCCGCCGTACGAGTGTCCGGCCAGGATCATCGGGCCGTCGGCGAGTGCGCGGATCGCGTCGGCGGCCGCGACGATGCCGTCGCGGTCGGCGGCCGCGCGCGCCCGGTTGGGCGGGCCCGACGGCTGCCGCTGCCGGAACGGGAGGTTGTACCGCAGCACCAGCAGGCCGCGCTCCGCGAATCCGGCCGCCATGGCCTGCAACAGTTTTGCCTCGCAGTCGCCGCCGGCACCGTGGGCGAGGACCAGCTTGCCGACCGCGTCGCCTGCGGGGCGGTGCAGGTAGCCGTACACCCCGTCGGTGTCGAGGAGGACCGGTTCGTCGAGCGCGCTCATGAACATCGAGGTTATCGTGGAACGGTGCAGCGACCACGGGTGCTGGTCACCGGGGCCACCGGGTACATCGGTGGCCGTCTCGCCCCGCGCCTGCTCGCGGCCGGGTACGACGTGCGGGTGCTGGTGCGGTCCCCGGAGAAACTGCGGGACGTGCCGTGGGCGAAGCAGGTCGAGATCGTCCGCGGCGATCTGGGCGATCCGGACTCGCTGACGGCGGCCACCGCCGACATGGACGTCGTGTACTTCCTCGTCCACTCGATGGGGACGTCGACGGAGTTCGTGGAGACCGAACGGATCGGGGCGTCCAACCTGGCGGCCGCGGCGAAGGCGAGCGGCGTCCGCCGCATCGTCTACCTCGGGGGACTGCACCCCGAGGGCACCGAACTCTCGCCGCACATGCGCTCGCGCGCGCAGGTCGGCCGCATCCTCGTGGACTCCGGGATCCCGACGATGGTGCTGCAGGCCGGGGTCGTCATCGGGTCCGGATCGGCATCGTTCGAGATGATCCGGCACCTGACGAATCGGCTGCCGGTGATGACCACGCCCCGGTGGGTGAACAACCGGATCCAGCCGATCGCGGTGCGCGACGTCCTCTACTACCTGGTGGCGGCGGCCGAGGCCCCGCTGCCGGGCAGTCGCACCTTCGACATCGGTGGCCCCGACGTCCTGACGTACGGCGACATGATGAAGGTGTACGCCGACGTGGCGGGGCTGCGGCGTCGCCGCGTCCTGGTGCTGCCGGTGCTCACCCCGCG
Source organism: Rhodococcus sp. W8901 (assembly GCF_013348805.1). Classification (NCBI taxonomy): domain Bacteria; kingdom Bacillati; phylum Actinomycetota; class Actinomycetes; order Mycobacteriales; family Nocardiaceae; genus Rhodococcus; species Rhodococcus sp. W8901. The sequence goes on along the minus strand of NZ_CP054690.1, from coordinate 5,360,465 downwards.
GCTGGCGGGACTGTGGATCGGGCTGGTGACGCCCATCCCGAGTTCGCTGGGGCGGGCGCTCATCGAGTCGCTCCACAACGACGCCGTCGCCGCGAACCGCGACATCGACGACGTGATCCCGCCGCCGAAGGAGGGGCTGACGCCGTACCGGCAGGCCGTCCGGCTGGCGCTGCGCCGTATACGGAGCGGCGAGGTGGAGACCAACTGGGCCAGCGCGTCGCCGGTGGGTGCGCCGTCGGATCCGCTTCCGTCCGACCCGAACTGGGCGGGGGAGGCGGTGTACACCGACGAGCGCGGCGCCGGCTGCGACGCGGACGCAGACACGTTGTGGCGGGTGCTCGAGAGCATCGGCGGCGAGAACGGCTGGTACTCGTTCCCGCTCGCGTGGGTGATCCGCGGCTGGCTGGACCGGCTCGTCGGCGGGGTCGGGCTCACCCGCGGGCGACGCGACGCCCGCCGCCTGAACACCGGTGACCCCCTGGACTTCTGGCGCGTCGAGCAGATCGACCGCGGCTCGCTGCTGCGGTTGCGCGCGGAGATGCGGACGCCGGGCGGTGCCTGGCTGGAATGGCGAGTGCACCCGGACGGCCCGCACCGCTCCCGGCTCGAGCAGCGCGCCATCTTCTTCCCGAAAGGTCTTGCGGGACGGCTCTACTGGTACTCGATCCTGCCGTTCCACGGGATCATCTTCAAGGGCATGCTCACCAACATCACCGGCGCCGCGGCGCGGGAGTACGCCGCGACCGGTTGAGTGCGGCCCGGTGGGTATTGACAGAATGCTGTCAAAGTGACAGCCTCCTGTCATGACTGAAACAGTGCATGTCGCCGTGTACGACACCTTCGTCGATTGGGAGATCGGTCTGGCGATCGATCACATCAACAAGCCGATGTGGCACCGGGAGCCGGGCCGATTCACCGTGGCCACGGTCGGCGCCACCGCGAGCCCGATCGTGACGATGGGCGGAATGCGCGTCGTCCCGGACACCACGCTGGACGTGGTCAGGCCGCAGGACAGCGCGATGCTCATCCTGGCGGGCAACGACATCTGGAACACCGAACAGTTCTCGCCGTTCGCGGCGAAGGCTCGCGATTTCCTCGCCGCGGGGGTGCCGGTGGCCGCGATCTGCGGTGCGACGGGTGGGCTGGCGATGGCCGGACTGCTCGACGACCGCGCGCACACGAGCAACGCGGCCGAGTTCCTGAACTCGGTCGGGTATGCGGGCGGGCACCTGTACCGCGACGAGCCGGCCGTCACCGATCGCGACCTCATCACGGGCGCGGCCAACGCGCCGGTCCACTTCGCCCGCGAGATCCTCGAACGGCTCGACGTGTTCGCGCCGGGTGTGCTGGCGTCGTGGTTCAAGCTCTACGGGGACCGCGATCCCGCGGGCTTCTACGAACTGATGGCGGAATGAGTGCACGGGACGACCAGGATCTGCTGAGCGGTCTCGCGCTCGGCTCGTTCCGGCTCAACGGCCAGTTCCTCGAGGTGGCGGAGGGGCTGGCCCGCCCGGTGGGTCTCACCGCCGCGTGGTGGCAGGTGCTCGGCGCCGTCCTGACGCAGCCGCTGTCGGTCGCCGACATCGCCCGCCAGATGGGCATCACCCGGCAGAGCGTGCAGCGCATCGCCGATCTGCTGGTCACCCGGGGTCTGGCCGAGTACCAGCCGAACCCCGCGCACCGCCGTGCCAAGCTCGTCACGCCCACGCCGGAGGGGCGTCGGGCGGTGTCGGGGATCGGCCCCGCTCACGCCGCGTTCGCCGCCCGACTGGCGCGGGCCATGGGCCGGGACGAGCTGGCCGACGCGCTCGCCTCGATCCGTCGGCTGTCGGCCGTGCTCGATCAACTGGCCGACGAGGACGAGGCCGGTTCGGGGGCAGTCACCGATCGTTGAGCATCACACGGTGCACAGCGGGGCGATGTCGGAGCGTCCGCCGGTGGTGGGCGAGGTGAGCAGCAGGCACGAGTTGTAGCCGCGGGACTCGACGACGCTGCGGATCTGCTGCCAGCCCTCTGCGCTCACGGCGGGGGTGCGGGAGAGCACGAACCCGGAGACGCGCATGGGGTCGCCGACCAGGGCCCACGAGTAGTCGTCGGCGATGTACGTGACGACGTAGTTGGTGGGGCCGTCGGCCGAGTTCTGGAACGGCACCGACGGGAAGCTCACGTGCAGTTGCGCGTTGGTGGCCGGGTCGTTGACGCGGGCGTTGCCCACGATGCCGTTGGTCCCGCCGGTCCACGTGGTGCACGTGTTGTTCACGCTGACGTTGGACGCGTCGATCACGCCGTAGGTGGCGCGGGTGTCGCGCGCGCAGTCCAGGTTGAACGGTTGCGGCACCGCCGCGAGCTGGTACCAGGTGCCGGCGTAGCGGGCGACGTCCAACGACGGGATCGGGGCGAGCGGCTGCCACAGGTCGGCCGATCCGGTGGGCTGGGCCGCGGCGGGCGCACTGACGAGCAGTGCCGCGGCGGCAGCGGCGAACAATCCGGCGGTGACTTTCCTGGTGGCGCGCATGGCGGTCCTTTCCGAGGGGGAGGCGGTCACCCGGTATTCGGAGCCGCCTCCCACCCCGGATCGGTCCGGATGATCACTTTCTCAGCGGTGCAGCAGGTTGGCGCCGGCGATGATCGCTTCCCGCGCCGACGAGTTGCAGTCGTCGGCGATGGACATCGCCCAGCGGCGCTCGCCCTCGTGCTCGCACAGGAGGAACGTCGCGGTGCCCGCCGACGTGCGGTGCTGGTGGAACGAGAGGATCTCGAGCTGGAAACCGGCGTCGTAGAGCATCGACGTCAGCGCCGCGATGGGGCCGGTGGCCGTCGCGGACGCCGACGAGATGGTGTCGCCGAGCCCGAGGGTGGCGGTGAAGGTGTGCCGACCGGCGCCGAGGTGCTCCGACGTCCAGCTGCCCAGGCGGACGGGGCCGCCGGTGGGGCTGAAGCGCTCGGTGAACTCGGCCCAGGTCAGACCCTGTGCCTGGGCGCGCATGTCGCGCGGCAGCGGGAGGCCGAAGCGGAGCGAGAACGGATCGTCGGAGAACGAAGCGGTGGTGGTGGCGAAAGCCTGGGAGGTGCGCATTTTCGGGGGTCTTCCTGAAGTGAAGGAAGGACCGACAAGTAGATAGCTCAACGACCCGCAGCGAGGGGTCGGTCCGAATCAGACCCCGCTACGGCGGTGAACTACTACCTGAATGCGCTGCATGACCGAGGAGTCTAAGCGCGACTCGCGGATACACGCAACCCTCCGACCGAGTCAGCCGCGCACGCCGGTGATCTCGTCCGGGGTGTGCGGCAGCTCGGCACTGGTCGTGACCTGGCCGTTCTCGATGTCGACGGCGTGGATCCGCTTGGTGGCGGGGTCGGTGACGTACGCGGTGAAGCCCTGCACGAACAGCGCGGGCCGCGGCGACTGCCACTCCTCGGGCTCGGTCCACGGGTCGATCACCGGCACGGTCCGGATCGTCGCGCCGGTGGCCGGGTCGAGCACGTGCAGCGCGCCGTCGGTGCCGAGGATCAGGGCCTCGCCGAACATTCCGCGGCCCAGCGACCGGAACGTGTAGCTGGTGCCGATATCCACGAGCCGCAGCTCACCGGTGACGGTGTCGGTGAGCGACACCCGCTGCGGGCGCTCCAGCTTTGCGTCGGGGTCGCTCTTGTAGTCGCCGAGCACCACCGTCGATTCCTCGGACCCGGCCTGGTTGCCGATCCGCCCGTACGGATCGGGGCTGGTCACCTTGGTGATCGCGCCGTCCCGGTAGATCAGCAGGCCGTCCTGGCAGCCGAACACCACCGCCTCGTTCGCGGCGACGGCCTCGCCGTGCAGGCCGGGGCACTGCTCGTTGCGGGTCACCTCGCCCCGGCCGGCGTCCAGCACGACGATGCCGGTGCGGGCCTTGTCGTCGCCGACCGTGGTGATCAGGCCGCCATCGGCGAGTTCGACGGCGACGCCGTGATGCGCGTGCGGGGTGGTGAACGTCGAGACCTGCGGGGTGCCGTCGGCCAGCCCGGCGGGGTCGAACGACTCGACGCGGCCGGTGCCGTCGTCGAACAGCACGGTGCGGCCCGCGTGCCGGACAACGTGGCCGGGCTTGTCGGCGTCGAACGTGATGTCGGTGAGCGCCGGGGCCGCGGTGTAGTGGTGCGCGTGGTCGCCGTGCGCCTCCGACCACGTGCCGGTGTCGAGGACCCGGAAGCTGCCCTCGGTGGAGACGATCACGTGCCGGTCGTCGCCGGCCGGGCTGATGCGGTTGAACCCGTCGAGCTCGGATTCGCCTACCACCGAGAGGGTTTCGGCGTCGACGACGAGGATGCCGCCGTCGTAGGTCAGTGCCAGCCGCGGTGTCGCGGACCGGGCCTGCGTCGGCTCGGTCGACCCGGCCGACGACGACGTCGACGTCTCGGTGGTGGCGCCGTCGGCGGTGGACGTGCAGCCGGCGAGCAGGGCCGCGCACGTGGCGACCGAGGCGGCGAGCGTGAGGCGTCGGGGTGTGGGTTCGATGCGAATCATGCCGCAAGGTCTATAGGGTAATGAAAATCATTGTCAAAGTCGAAGATCTGCATTCGTGCATGTGGGGACGTCCGCGGGTCCGGGGCGCGGTGCCGGTATCGGCGTCCGGCGCGGGGCCGGACGCCGATACCGCCTCGCGTCAGTCCGAAGGCGTGTCGGCGGTCCGGCCCAGATGGCGGGCGAAGAACCGGGCCGAACTGTCACGCTCGTGCTCGGGTACCTGGAAGTACCGGCCCGGGTGGGCGTGCAGCGTCTTCTCCTGCGAGGCGAAGGCGTCGAACAGCGCGAGCCCGGACACGCGGTCGATCTCCTCGTCGTCCCACGGAATCCGGTACTCGACCGGGACGGTGATCTGTCTTGCGGCCTCGATCAGGGCGTCGTTCACGAAGACCCCGCCGAGGCTCAGGGCCGCGATCCGGGGTTCGACCGGCGTCAACATCAGCCCGGTCGCGACACCCAATGTCATGCCGCCGTAGCCGATCGGCGCGTCGGCGCCGATCTCGGGCAGCGCCTGCAGGGCGTCCAGGGTCGCCTGCCATTCCGGCACCGCACGCTCCGCCAGCGACATGTTGTAGTCGATGACGATCGGGGCGATGGGCTCGCCCGCCGCCCGCGCCTGATGGATCGCCTCGGCCCATCGTTGATCCTGCAGGTTCCGCGGCCGGTCACCGTGGCCGGGGGCGTCGATGGCGGCGACGGTGAACCCGCAGGTGGTGACGCTGTGGAGTGCGCTGGCGACCAGCCCCGGCGCCTTCTTGTGCATGCCGCCGGAATGCCCCGACAGCAGCAGCGGTGCGCCGACGGTTCCGGATGCGGGCGACCAGAGCACGCCGGTGATCCCGTCCAGAATGAAATTGCGTTCGATGACACCGTTCGACGATGTCTCGGAGATGAAATGCATGGTGTGGCCTTTCGGGATTGCCTTGTTCAGGCGCTCCCGGCGACACCTACGTCAATCGCCCGACCGTGGACACGAGGGGGAGCACCCACATGGATGTTGCGTACATGGGTCTCACCTCCTGGCGTGAAGTCACGGTCGGGCGCACGCTATCAACCGGAACCGAATCCCGTCCAGCCAATTTCCTGCCGATCGTCGACTCCCCGTCACGCGACCGATTCCGGAGCGGCTCGGAGAAGCTCGTAGTCCGCGGGATCGACGACGCGGGTGCGGCGCCGGTAGCTCCACGACGACCCGGGCCACAGCGCGTGGTTGGACCCGCGCGCGTCCAGGTACCAACTGGCGCAGCCGCCCGTGCTCCACACGCCGCGCGAGAGCCGTTCCCGCAGGGCCGCATCGAACGCGTCCTGGACCTCGGTGCGCACGTCCAGCCCGCCCGCACCGTGCCGCTCGACCAGGTGCATCGCCTCGAGTGCGTGCGCGATCTGCGCCTCGATCATGACGATCACCGAGTTGTGGCCCAGGCCGGTGTTGGGACCGGACAGGAAGAACGCGTTGGGCATGCCGGCGATCGTGACACCCAGGTGGGTGCGGACTCCGCCCCGCTGCCAGCGTTCGAGCAGGCTGACGCCGCCGCGGCCCACGAGCTGCATCCGGTTCAGGGCGCCGGCGACGCGGAATCCGGTGGCGTACACGATGACGTCCACCGCGTGGTGGGTTCCGTCCGCGGTCACGACACCGTCCGGGTGGATCTCGGTGATGGCGTCGGTGACGAGCGTGGTGTTCGGTCGGGTCAGCGTGGGGTAGAAGTCGTTGGAGCGCAGGATCCGCTTGCAGCCGATCCGGTAGTCCGGTGTCAGCGCCGCGCGCAGGGCGGGGTCGGGGACCTGCCGGCGCAGGTGTCGCCGGGCGCGCGCCTGCGTGATCCCCAGCAGCCGGGGCCGACGGCCGAGGCCGAGCGCGAGCGTCTCCGCCGCCCAGTACGCTCCCGTACGAAACAGCCTGCGCGCCAGCGTGCTCCGACGACTCGCCGCCACCGCCGCGCGAAGCTTCCGGCGCGGCAGCACCCACGCCGGTGTGCGCTGGAAGACGTGCAGCTTCGCGGCGGCGCGGGCGAGCTGCGGCGCCAACTGCACCGCGCTGGCCCCGGTCCCGACGAGCGCCACCCGCTTGCCGGTGAGCTCGACGGCGTCGTTCCAGCCCGCCGAGTGCATGCTGACACCGGTGAACGTCTCGGCGCCGGGGATGCGGGGCAGGCGGGGCACGTTCAGTGCGCCCGACGCGATCACGAGGTACTGCGCCACGTACTCGCCGCCGGTGCTGTCGAAAACGTGCCAGCGGCAGTCGTTCTCGTCCCAGCGCGCGCCGGCGACGGTGGTCCCGAACTCGATGCGGTCCGCGAGGCCGTGCCGGTCGGTGAGCTGGGACAGGTAGTCCAGGATCTCGGGCTGTGCCGCGTGGGACGACGTCCAGTCCGGCTTGGGGGCAAAGGAATACGAGTACAGCACCGACGGGATGTCGCACTCGCAGCCCGGGTAGGTGTTCTGTCGCCACGTGCCGCCCACGGCGTCGGCCTGCTCGAGGATCAGGAAGTCGCGCTCGCCGCGGCGGGTGAGCTCGAGCGCCATCCCGAGTCCGGCGAATCCGGCGCCGACGATCAGCACCCGGGTACGGCGAACCTGCTCCTGCGACACGCTGCATTCCGATCCATGAGGTTTCGCGCAGCGCCTCCCCTCACCGCCTGACGTCAGCAGTGTGCAACTTGAACGGTGTTCAAGACAAATCGGTCGGCCGGGTCAGGCCACCTCGTCCTCGCCGCCGGGGGCGACTTTCCGCAGGCCGCGGTAGGCCTCCTCGGGCGTCCTCCGGCCGGCCACGACGGCCTCGACCTCGGCGGCGATCGGCATCTCGACGTTGTAGTCGCGGGCCAGTTCCATCACCGTCGGCGCGGTCTTGACGCCCTCGGCCACCTGCCCGAGTTTCTCGACGGCCTGTTCCACCGTGAGCCCGCGCGCGATGGCCTCGCCCACACGCCGGTTGCGCGACGCCGGGCTCATGCACGTCGCGATCAGGTCACCCACCCCGGTCAGGCCCGCGAACGTGCGCGGGTTCGCGCCCATCGCCTCGCCCATGCGGGTCATCTCCGCGAGTCCCCGCGCGAGCACCATTGCGCGGGTGTTGTCGCCGACGCCCAGACCGTCGGCCATGCCCGACGCGATCGCGACGATGTTCTTGAGGACCCCGCCGAGTTCGCAGCCCAACACGTCGGTGTTGCGGTACACGCGGAAGACCTTGGAGGCGAACAGCGGTTGCAACGCCGTCGCGACGTCCACGTCCTGCGTCGCGACGACGGACGCGGCGGCGAGGCCGTCGGCGATCTCCTTCGCGATGTTCGGTCCGGCGAGCAACCCGACGGGATGTCCGGGCAGGCATTCGGAGATCACTTCGGTGGGCCGCTGCCGGGTGCCCGGCTCGAGGCCTTTCGCGAGCGAGAGCACCGGCACCCACGCGCGGACCTCGTTCGAGATCTGGCCCAGCGTGCTGCGGATCGCGTGCGAGGGCACCCCCACCACCAGGACGTCGGCCTCGTTCGCCGCCTCGACGATGTCGGACGTCGCCCGCAGGCTCTCGGGCAATTCGTGCTCGCCGAGGTAGCGCGAGTTGCGGTGCTCGATGTTGATCTCGTCGGCCGTCTCGGGGTTGCGCGACCACAGCAGGGTGGGGGTGTTGTGCGCGGCGAGTTTGGCCACGGTGGTGCCCCACGAGCCCGACCCGAGCACCACGACGCGTACCGGGCGGGCCATCAGCGATCACCTCGTGAACGGACATGTGCGGCGGTCATGAACTCAGGTTGGCACTGCGGGCCGCTTCTCGGTGCCGATTCCCCGAACTCGGCGGGGGTGCGCGCCTACAGTCGGGTACAACCCCAGCACACCGAGCGACGATTGCGAGTGACCACCAGTGTCGGACGACCTTCCGCTGCGGGACGTGTATGCCGAGCCCACCCTCGCCGACGTGCTGCCGTCGGTGCTGGCGTCGCTGGGGGTGCCCGGCGAGGTCGACGCCCTGGGGCTGCCGCGCACCGACCGGACGGTGGTGCTGCTGGTCGACGGCCTGGGGTGGAACCTGCTGCGTCACAACGTCGATGCGGCGCCCTTCCTGGACGAGGCGGCGGGCCGGCCGATCCGGGCGGGCTTTCCCACCACCACCGCGACCAGTCTCGCGTCGTTCGGCACCGGTCTGCCGACGGGGCGGCACGGCGTCACCGGGTACGTCTCCGACGTCGCGGAGGCCGGCGGCCCGTTCAACTGGCTGCGCTGGCAGCGCGTCGGCGACCACCGCGACGTGCTCGGGCAGGTGGTGCCGGAGCGGATCCAGCCGTCCCACACCGCCTTCGAGCGGGCGGCGGCCGACGGCGTCGTCACCACCACGGTGCTGCCCCGCGAGTTCGCCGGAACCGGGCTGACACGCGCGGTGCTGCGCGGCGCCCGCTTCGTCGGCACCGTCGCGTACGGGGACCTGCTGCATTCGACGGTGCACGCCGCGAAGGCGGGGGAGCGGACGCTCGTCTACTGCTATCTGAGCCAGATGGACACCCTCGGTCACGTGTACGGCCCCGGCAGCGACGGCTGGGTGGCGCAGCTGACCATCATCGACCGGTTCGTCGAGGACCTCGTCGCGCATCTCGGATCCGACGTGAACCTGCTGGTGACCGCCGATCACGGCATGGTGCCGGTGGCCGCCGCCGACCGGATCGACTTCGACGGCAATGCCGCGCTGTCGGACGGGGTCGCGGCGCTCACCGGCGAGGCCCGCTGCCGCTACGTCCACACCGAACCCGGTCGCGCCGACGCCGTGCTGCGGCGGTGGCGGGCGGAGCTGGGGGAGCGGGCGTGGGTGGGGACCCGCGACGACGTCGTCGCCGCGGGGCTGATCGGCCCGGACCCGTCGGAGGCCGCGCGCCGCCGGATCGGTGACGTGGTGGCGATCGCCCGCGGCGGGTCGGCGATCGTGCGCAGCGAGGCCGAACCCCGGATGTCGATGCTGGCGGGGCAGCACGGCGCGCTCACCGACGACGAGCTGCTGGTGCCGCTGCTGCAGATCTGACCGTCGGAGCGGCTGCGCGCGGCGGCGTTGGTCTCTAGGGTGGCGGACGGGGTGGGCGGAGCCACCCGTGCGGAGACGACTGGGGGCGGTATGCGAACGCGTGAGACGACCATCATCCGGCACTGGAAGGTGAGCCTGCGGGCATGGTTGGTGTTCTGGTTCGCCCGGATCTTCGTCAAACCGCTGTTCGCGGCGTGGCCCACCACCGATCGGGGCATCGCGGCGCTCGGGCATCTCGAGAAGGTGGTCGATCGGCTGCCGCGGCCGCGGGGCGTGCACATCGAGCCGATGACGCTCGGGGGTGTGCCGAGCGAGCTGATCAGGCATCACCGCCAGGCCTCCGACTCGCTGGCCGGCGCGACCATCCTGTACCTCCACGGCGGCGGATTCGTGTTCTGCGGCTTGGCCACTCACCGCAGCCTGTGCGCGGTCCTGGCCGCGCGGGCCGGTATCCCGGTGATCTCGGTGGAGTACCGCCAGCTGCCGTACGGCGGCATCGGCACCTCGATCCATGATGCGATGGCCGCGTACACCGAGCTGCTCAGCACGTGTGCGGACCCGACGAAGATCATCGTCGCGGGGGACTCGGCGGGCGGCTACCTCGCGATGAAGGTCGCCGAGCTCGCGGCGACCCGCGGCATGATCACCCCGGCGGCGGTGATCGGCTACTCGCCGCTGCTCAATCTCGCACTGGAGAAGCACGATCCGGACTACATGCGCCGCGACGCGTATCTGCCGATGAACCAGGTGGAGGCGCTCAAGGACAAGTGGGTGGGCGGGCCGGATCCGATCGTCGGCGCCGACTCGCCGATCGAGGCCGACCCGCACCTGTTCCCGCCGACGTTCTTCAGTGTCGCGCAGTACGAACTGATGCGCCCGGACGTCGAGGCGATGACCGGGATGCTCGAGGACGCCGGGCAGGCCGTGGAGACCCACGTGTGGAGCGGCCAGATCCACGCCTACCCGGTGATGGGCACGGTCCTGAAGGAGAGCACCATGACGATCGCGTTCAGCCTCGACTTCGCCCGGCGCGCACTGGGATACCGCGGCCGGCACTCGGCCTGAGCTACAGCCCCCGCGCCTCGATCTGCCTGCGCAGGTTCGCCTCGGTCTGCTTGATCGCGGTGACGACGAACGGCTCGATCAGCTTGCCCAGGGCCTTGCCGGCCAGCCCGCCGGGCAGCTCGTAGCCGAAGTCCACGGACAGCTCGGTGTGGTCGTCGGCGACGGGCGTGAACATCCAGCTGGAGCGGTTCCCGAAACCGGAGACCGAGCTGAGGGTGATCAGCCGGTCCTGCTCCCACTCGGTGACCTCGACCGTCGACTTCAACGCCTTGGGGCCGAGCTGCATCGTCGCGTCGTAGGTGGCGCCCAGGCCCTGATCGAGCGCGCCGATCGGGTCGAACCGGGTGATGCCGAACATCCAGTCGGGCACGTTGCGGTAGTCGTCGATGTGCGCGAAGGCCAGCTCGACGGGAACGATGGCGACCGCCTTGTGGCGAACGTGAATCATGAGTTCTCCCCTCCCCTGAACAACCTGGAGAGTGGACGCTAGTACACGTCGAACGTGACCCCCGTCACTGGCGTCCCGAGAGTCGGAATTCGGCGATCTCGCGCGCGTTGTCGATCGCCTCGGCCACCGCGCGGTAGCGGTCGTCCGCGGACTCCGCCGCCAGCACCTGCAGTTGGTCCGCGGCGCCCATCGGCACCCACGCCGCGAGCGCGTACAGGTGATCGCCGGGCTGTTCGAGGATGTCGAACAGCCGCGGCGGCGCGGGCTGGGGTTCGTCCTCGCGGCCGCGGATGCGGGTGAGCAGGACGTACAGCTCGGTGAGCCGGTCGGTGAGTTGCTCGAGCCGGGTGTCGTCCACCCGGCCGCCCGGTCCCACCGGCCACGACTCCACCTCGGCCCGCGGGTACGGGTCGTCGTCGAGCCAGTGCCGGATGCGGATGCGCTCCTCGCCCACGCAGTTCAGCGCGTAGCGGCCGTCGCCGATGTCGACGTGCGAGACGATGCGCACCGACGTGCCCACCTCGTGCCGGACGTCGCCGCCACCCACCTCGTGGCCGCGCGCGATCAGGACGGTGCCGAACCGGGGACCCTCGGTGGCGGCCAGGCAGTCGCGCACGAGCGCCTGGTAGCGCGGCTCGAACACGTGCAGCGGCAACCGTTCCCCGGGCAGCAGCGTCGAGCCGAGGGGAAACATGGGCAGAACGGTCATTCGACCAGAATGGCCCATCACGGCATTCGGAGCCTCGGAACCGGGACCGTGTCGGGCGGGGTGTCCCGGTCCAGTTCGATGATCAGATGGTCGGCCCACGCGACCAGCCCGGTCAGGTCGAGGGCGTGCGGCGGATTCTCCTCGAACGGCACGATGCGGTGCCGCCCCTGCCGCAGCAGCGACACCGCCCCAGCCGGATTGCCGCGCATCTGGTGGGTGACCGCGACGGCCAGCTGCGCCAGGCCCTGCCACAGCCCGCGTTCCTCGTGCGGCGCCTTCTTCCACGCGGCCTCCAGCACCTCGTGCGCGTGGAACGGCAGGTCGTGGTCGAGCAGGCGCTGCGCCTCGGTGATCGCCTCGCCGGGATCCAGGTCCAGGTCGTCGGGCATCGTCGGAAACCCCTCCTCGCCCCACTCGAGCGGCCGGCCCAACCGGTCCCGGGGGCGGGCGTTGCGGGGCTTGCCGAGGGTGTCCCGATCGCGATCGGCCATACAAGCAATCTAGCGCCGACGGGGGTGTCGGCGGGAGGGGCGGCGGGGCAGGCGCAGGAGGTGTCCAGGCTGTCGGCCGAGGCGGTGCCTCCGCGGATACCTCGGTGTCACACACCTTCTGTCGGCGTCACACACCCTTTCGATGTGCATTTCGTATGTGTTGTTCGGAAAACCTGTGTGACGCCGGCACGTCGTGGCCCGGTGGATCGGGCGCGGCGGTCGAGTCGAAGCGCCGCACTGGCCGAATCCTGAATTCTAGCTAGAATTATGTACATGACGACTCTTCCGGTGGCAGATGCACGGGCGCAGCTCTCCCGTCTCGTCGACGAGGCGGAGCGCACGCACGAGCGATTCGAGATCACCCGCAACGGACATCGCGCCGCCGTACTCCTCGGCGCCGACGACTACGACGCGCTGCGCGAGACCATCGCCGTCCTCGCCGACGAGTCGCTGCTCGCCGACCATGTCGCCGGCATGGCGGAGGTCGAGGGCGGTGACGTTCTCGATGCCGACTCGCTCGCCGACTTCTTGGCTGCCGAGAAGTCCGACGACGAATGAGCGCGCCCGAGCAGCCGTACACCCTCTCCATTGCGAGGTCGGCGGCCCGCGCCTTGAAGCACACCCTGCCCGAGAAGGTCGCGGCCGCGGTCTACGAGTTCATCACCGGGGCCCTGCTCGAGAATCCGCACCGGGTCGGTAAACCGCTCGCGCCACCGCTCGCCCCGGCTTACTCCGCGCGCCGCGGAACCTACCGAGTGCTGTACCTGATCGACGAGGACGCCCGACGCGTACAGGTCACCGCCATCTCGCACCGTGCCGACGCCTATCACGTCTGACTGCACTGCCCATGCGGGTCGGTTGAACGATCGAGGGTCGCCATGAAGGGCATCCGCTGCGGCGACGACGTTCCGCCTCAAATGCGAAAGTCCGGGTCAACAATTCGTTGACCCGGACTTTCATTTGTAGCGGGGACAGGATTTGAACCTGCGACCTCTGGGTTATGAGCCCAGCGAGCTACCGAGCTGCTCCACCCCGCGTCGGTAATTTCAGCTTACACGAGTTTCGGAGCCCGAATGACCACCGAGCGCTGGAGGCGCTGTGTTCCCGGTCACTGGAATGCTGGGCCGCTGGTCCGGATAGCCGTCCTAATCTGCGAAGACACTGGACGACGAGGGATCCGGAGGGATTCGCATGGCACTGCTCGAGAACAAGGTCGCCTTCATCACCGGCGCGGCACGCGGACAGGGGCGCAACCACGCGGTGCGCTTCGCCCAGGAGGGTGCGGACATCATCGCGCTCGACATCTGCGCACCGATCTCCGACGACGTCGGCTACCCGGCGGCGACGCCCGAGGATCTCGAGGAGACCGCCCGCCTGGTGCGCGCCGAGGGCCGCGAGATCGTCACGTCCATCGGCGACGTGCGCGACCAGGCCGCGCTGCAGGCCGCCGTCGACGCCGGTGTGGAGCGCTTCGGCCGTCTCGACATCGTGGTCGCGAACGCCGGCATCTCGACGTGGAACCGCTTCTGGGAGATGCCCGAGGAGCAGTGGACCACGATGATCGACATCAACCTCAACGGTGTGTGGCGAACGCTCAAGGCGGCCGTGCCCGCGATGATCGACGGCGGCCGCGGCGGCTCGATCATCGTGGTCAGCTCGGCGGCCGGCATCAAGGCCAGCCCGGGCACGTCGAACTACACCTCCGCCAAGCACGGCCTGGTGGGTCTGACGAAGACCGCGGCGATCGAGTTGGGCGAGTTCGGCATTCGCGTCAACTCGATCCACCCCGGCGCGGTGGACACCCCGATGGGCCAGGACGCCAACGTCGGCAAGATCCTCTCCCAGTTCCCGCGCTACCTGGACAACTACAAGTGGCCGCTCGCCGGCCTCAACAAGTGCACCGTCGACGACGTCTCCGAGGTGGTCCTGTACTTGGCGAGCGACCGGTCGCGCACCGTCACCGGCTCGCAGATGTCGTTGGACCTGGGCATCACGTCCATTTGATTCGACCGCACAGGGGCGGCGCGGTCAGAGGTTGCCGCGCCGCTCCTGCTCGCGTTCGATCGCGAGGAACAGGGCCTGGAAGTTGCCCTTGCCGAACCCGAGCGAGCCGTGTCGCTCGATGAGTTCGAAGAACACCGTCGGCCGGTCGCCGATCGGTTTGGTGAAGATCTGCAGCAGGTAGCCGTCCTCGTCGCGGTCGACGAGGATGCCGCGCCGCTCGAGCTCCTCGATCGGGACCCGCACCTCGCCGATCCGGGCGCGCAGTTGCGGGTCCTCGTAGTACGACGCGGGTGTCGGCAGGAACTCGACGCCCGCCTCCGTCAGATGGTCCACGGCGCCGAGGATGTCGGACGTCGCGAGCGCCAGATGCTGCGATCCGGGGCCGCGATAGAACTCGAGGAACTCGTCGATCTGGGACCGCTTGCGCCCCACGGCCGGCTCGTTGAGTGGGATCTTGATGCGGTGGTTGCCGTTCGCGACCACCTTGCTCATCAGCGCCGAGTACTCGGTGGCGATGTCGTCGCCCACGAACTCGGCGAGATCGGTGAATCCCATGACGCGGTGGTAGAAGGCCACCCACTCGTTCATCTTGCCCAGCTCGACGTTGCCGACCACGTGGTCGAGCGCCTGGATCACCTGCCGGCCGGTGCCGTGGGACTGCCTGCGTGAGACATAGCCGGGCAGGTAGGGCCCGGTGTAGCGGGAGCGGTCGACGAGCGTGTGCCGGGTGTCGCCGTAGGCGGCGATGCTCGCGGTGCGGACGGTGCCGTGCTCGTCGGTGACGTCGTGCGGTTCGACGAGGATCCGGGCACCCTGGCCGCGCGCGTGCGCGATGCAGCGGTCGACGTCGGTGACCTCGAGTGCGACGTCGTGGACGCCGTCACCGTGCCGGCGGTGATGGTCGAGCAGTGGGCTGGACGGGTCGACGCCGCCGGTGAGCACGAATCTGACGGCGCCGCTGCGTAGTACGTATGCGCGGTGGTCGCGGTTGCCGGTCTCGGGACCCGAGTACGCCTCGAGGTCCATCCCGAACACCGTGCGGTAGTACGCGGCGGCCTGCGTCGCGTTGCCCACCGCCCAGACGATCGCGTCCCAGCCGACCACCGGGAACGGATCGGTGGACGGATCGTGTTCGACAAGCCCGAGCAGCTGGCGCAGCGCCGCGTCGTCGAGGCGGCCGAGTGACTGGTCGACGGTCATGAGCGAACCTCCCGTGGACGACGTGTCTTGATCACACCTTCGCCGCATCCGCCTCGGCAACATCGACTGATTTCTCTGTTCAGATTGAACGATCTGCATCGCTTGAGCGCCACATGGGTGGTCAATGTGTACAGAAGTGAGCTGGACATCCGCTCGGAGGTTGCCCGGTCGGCATTGTGTTGGCACTCGTCTCAGATACTGCCCACGGACCTTCAAAATTGCACTGCAGTACATTTTGATTATTTGATCGTCGGCATTCATTGGACTCCAGTGCAATCAATCTCCGAGCGCCGATCGACGGGGATGCTGTGGACACGGGCTTCGCTCCGTGCACCTCTCTGACCAGGTCTGATGGTGTCGCCTTGGGGTTGCCGGACTGGACCAGCATGGTCTCGTCGTTCTTCAGCGTCTTCAGGGTGGCGACCATGGCGTCGAACGCGGCCCAGCTGCGGGCGGCGCGGCCGGTGCCGCCGTAGACGACCAGGTTGTCGGGGTGCTCGGCGACCTCGGGGTCGAGGTTGTTCATGAGCATGCGCAGGGCGCCCTCCTGCTGCCACCCGAGCGTGTTGAGCTCGGAGCCGCGCGGGGCGCTGACGGGTCGGGCCTCGTGGCCGGGGGACGTGATGTCCATGGGGTACTCCTCGAGATCGGCAGTGAGCTTCGCGGCAGCGTCATCCGGGGGGCGGGGGGCGACGCCGTTGTCGTCCCCGTCCGGTTCCCAGCTGTTGTGCACTGGCTCACGTTCTGCAACTATGAGTTGTATATTCCTGTCTATACATCTCGATGTCAAGGGGGCACCCCACTCAGGGTGCCACGCGCGACAGCCGGATGGACCCGACGATGAGTCGGATACAGCGTGGTATCCGACGGAAGGTACCGAGATGAACACCGCTTCGACCGAGGCCGAACCGACGAACATCCCCGACGAGATCGACGACGCTCTCGCCGCAGTTTTCAGGGGATGGGACGAACGCCTGCTCGCCGGCGTGAGCGCGGACATGAAGGCGCGTCTCGCGCACCTCGTGTCCGGGCTGCCCGTCGGATACAAACAGGACGTCGCCCCCGAGCGTGCGCGCGTCGACCTGGAGATCCTCGACCGCCTCGACGCCGACACCGTCGACGTCCGCATCGTCCAGACGACCCGCGGGATCGGAACGCACCGGATCTCGCTGTACGTCGAGGGCCGACCGGCGTCGCTGGGTGACGTGATGCCGATGCTGCAGAGTCTGGGCGTCGAGGTCTTCGACGAGAAGCCGTACCCGCTGCTCTCTTCCGCCGGGACGCCCTGCTGGATCTACGATTTCACCGTCGGATACCCGATCGCGCCGGACGCCGACTTCGGCGAGTTCGCCGGCCGTTTCGCGGAGGCGATCGCGGCACTGTGGCGGGGCGACGCGGAACCCGACAAGTTGGGAGAGCTCGTCGCACGGGCCGGTCTGGACTGGCGCGAGGTCGGCGTGCTGCGCGCCTACGTCGAATTCCTGCGGCAGGCCCGGTTCCCGTACAGCAGTTCCTACGTCTCGGACGTCCTCTGCAGGTATCCGGAGATTGCGCGGGCGCTGGTCGACAGCTTCGCCACTCGATTCGATCCCGAAGCCCAGGCGGACGGCGGTCCGGCGGCACCGTCCCGAGTGGACGAGTTGATCGCGCAGGTGGTCGGGCTCGACGCCGATCGAATTCTCCGGGCGCTCTGGTCGGCGATTCGGAACACCGTGCGCACCAACCACTTCGTCACCCCACGCCGGGAATGCCTGTCGCTCGAGTTCGACTCCCGCAGCATCGACGAGCTACCGGAGCCTCGGCCGCGCCGCGAGATCTTCGTCCATTCGCCGTCGGTTGCCGGCGTCCACATGCGCTTCGGCACAGTGGCGCGAGGTGGGCTGCGCTGGTCCGATCGTATCGAGGACTTCCGCACCGAGGTCCTGGGTCTCGTCAAGGCCCAGGCGGTGAAGAACGCGGTCATCGTGCCGGTCGGCGCGAAGGGCGGTTTCGTGCTGCGCCGACCGCCGGCCCAGACCGGCGATGCCGTCCACGACCGGGAAATGTTGCGGGCGGCCGGGATTGCCGGGTACCGCACATTCATCCGCGGCCTGCTCGACCTCGTCGACAATGTCGACCGCACGTCGGGTGAGGTGCGTCCGGCACCGGGTGTGGTGCGGCACGACGGAGACGACACCTATCTCGTGGTGGCGGCCGACAAGGGTACCGCGTCGTTCTCGGACATCGCCAATGCCGTGGCGGCCGAGTACGACTTCTGGCTGGGCGACGCCTTCGCTTCGGGCGGATCGGTCGGCTACGACCACAAGGCGATGGGCATTACCGCGCGGGGGGCGTGGGAGAGCGTCAAGCGGCGGTTCCGGGAGCTCGGCGTCGACACCCAGCAGGACGACTTCACGGTCGTCGGCATCGGTGACATGAGCGGGGACGTCTTCGGGAACGGCATGTTGTGCAGCAAGCACATTCGGCTGGTTGCCGCCTTCGACCACCGCCACGTCTTCCTCGACCCCGAACCGGACCCCGAGCGCTCCTATGCCGAGCGCGCCCGGATGTTCGCTCTCCCGCGTTCGTCGTGGGACGACTACGACCGCGCGCTGATCAGCTCCGGTGGCGGGGTGTGGGATCGGTCCGCGAAGGCCGTGCCGATCAGCGCCGAGGCCCGGAAGGTGCTCGGCCTGGACTCGGCGGTCACGGAACTGACACCGCCGGAACTGATCCGTGCGATCCTGCGTGCGCCGGTCGACCTGCTCTGGAACGGTGGAATCGGCACCTACGTCAAGGCGTCGGGCGAATCGCATGCCGACGTCGGCGACAAGGCCAACGACTCGGTGCGGGTGGACGGCACCGACGTGCGGGCCCGGGTCGTGGGCGAGGGCGGCAACCTCGGCCTCACCCAGGCGGGTCGTATCGAGATCGCCCGCGCCGGAGGCCGGGTGGGCACTGACGCTCTCGACAACTCCGGCGGCGTGGACTGCTCCGACCATGAGGTCAACATCAAGATTCTGCTCGACGAACTCGTCGGCGGCGGTCGACTGGATGCTGCGGAACGGTCGACACTGCTCGCGGCGATGACGGACGACGTCACCGCACTGGTCCTGGCCGACAACGTCTCCCAGAACGAACTGATGGGCACCACCGGGGCCGACGCCGGCGAGATGCTTGCAGTCCATGCGCGGCTGCTCACGCGGCTCGAGTCGGCAGGAGCTCTGGACCGGACCCTGGAGGTGTTGCCAGACGCGGCGGAGATCGCGGTGCGGCGCCGGGCCGGGGAAGGTTTGTCGACGCCCGAACTGGCAACTCTCGGGGCGCACGTGAAGCTGGACCTGAAGGGGGCCTTGCTGGCAGGCGATCTGGTCGACCACGACGTCTTCCTCCCCGCGCTGCGCCAGTATTTCCCGGCTCGGATGCAGCAGGACTACGCGGATGCGATCGACCGGCACCCGTTGCGGCGCGAAATCGTCGCGACGGTGCTGACGAACGCAGTCGTCGATCGCGGTGGCATCACCTACGCCTTCCGTCTTGCGGAGGAGGTGGGCGCGAGCGCGGAGGATGCGGTGCGTGCGTTCGACGTCGTTGCGTCCGTCTTCGACCTGCGCGAGCTGTGGGCGAGGATCGCGACCGCGCCCGTTCCGGTCGCCGTCGCCGATGAACTCGTCCTCGTGACCCGTAGGCTTCTGGACCGTGCATCGCGCTGGATGTTGAGCCGGCGACCGCAGCCCCTGGCTGTCGGTGCCGAGATCACCCGGTTCCGGGAACGGATCGCGAAGGCGTCGACGATGCTCGAAGGATGGCTGGTCGGTGGCGACCGCGACAACCTCAGGGAACGGACGCGTTCGATCGCCGAACTCGGCGCGCCCGAGGACCTGGTGCGGTCCGTCGAACTGCTGCTCGACCGGTTCGGGCTCCTCGACGTCGTCGAGATCGCGGACCTCGCCGACCACGACCTGGCGGAGGCGGGGGAACTGTACTTCCGGCTGTGCGAACGGGTGGGACTGGTGCCGCTGCTGAACCGGGTCTCGGAGCTCGGGAAGGAGACCCGCTGGAACGCACTGGCGCGGCTGTCGCTGCGGGACGAACTGTACGACAGCGTCCGCGAACTCACGCTCGACGTGCTCGCCCACGCTGTGCCCGGTGATTCGCCGGAGGCCATGCTCACGGATTGGGAGGCCCGTAACGAGCCCCGCATCCGGCGTGCCCGACAGGCGCTTGCCGAGATCGAAGAGTCGGGTCAGCGCGACCTGGCCGCGCTCTCGGTCGCATCGCGGCAGTTGAGGCGAATGGTGGGTTGATCGGGCCGCTAGACTTGGTGGGCCGAGTCGACGAACGGAGCGGTGGGGCTCAACGAGGAACGGGTGCAGTGGATGGCGATAGCCGACGTTGATGCAGAGCTCGCCGTGCTGTTCGACGAGGCCGGCAGCGAGTCGGTCCCGGCGTACGAGCGGGTGAAGAATCTCGTGGTGGAGCAGATCCGTTCCGGCCGTTGGACGGACGGGGATCAGCTGCCGTCGGAGAACCAGTTCGTCAACGCGCTGGGACTGTCCCGCATGACGATCAACCGGGCGCTGCGGGAACTCACGCACGACGGGCTCATCGTGCGGATGATGGGTGTGGGGACGTTCGTCGCGAGCAGCAAGACGTCCTCCCCCCTCTTCGAGGTGAAGAACATCGCCGACGAGATCCAGCAGCGCGGGCACCGTCACCGTACCGAGACGGTCTTCGTGCGCGAGGAGGAGCCCGACCACTCCCAGGCCTTCCTACGGGATGCCTTCGGTGCCAGGGTGTTTCACTCGTTGCTGGTGCACTACGAGGACGACACCCCGATCCAGGTGGAGGACCGGTTCGTCAATCCGGACGAGGCGCCCGACTACCTCGACCAGGACTTCACGTCGCTCACCCCGAACGACTACCTCACCCGGGTGGCGCCCCTCGTCCGCGGTGAGCACGTCGTCGAGGCGGTCCTCGCCAGCCCGGAGGAGTGCCGGTTGCTCCGCATCGACCGGGGTGAGCCCTGCCTGCTTATCCGGCGCCGCACGTGGTCGGAACGCGGGCTCGTCAGCCTGGCCCGATTGACCCACCCCGGTTCCCGCAACAGGCTCGAGGGTTCGTTCACCCGCTGACGCTCCGACGCCAGGCTCAGCCCAGCCGGCTGCGCAGGGCGTCGAGCGGATCGGTACCGTCGCGACGCCCGCGGGGGCCGTCGCTCTCCGGCAGCGTCAGGCGGCCGGCGTCGGAGCGGGTCCATTCGCGGACCGCCCAACGCTCGGCGATGGCCCACCTGCCGTCACGGCGTTCCATGAGGTCCACGTAGCGGCAGCCGCTGGTGAAGTTGACCATGCCGATCCCGTCGTCACCGCCCCAGTGCGCCGCCGTCGAGTACGCCTCGCTCACCGCGTAGTCGCCGTGCAGTTCCACGAGGTGGTTGCCGATGTGGTGCATCGTGCCGCCGATGGCCCGCAGCTTCGGCTGCACCCAGGTGATGAAATCCTCGACGCTGCCGTCGAATCCGGTGTGGTGGTCGATCGCGTCCGGGTGGTAGGCGTCGCGGACCAGGTCGAAATCGAGTCGGTCGATGCCGCGGCAGTAGCGCATGACCACCTCGTAGATGGCCTGCTTGTCGAGCAGTTCGGCTACAGCCTGGTCCGTCGTAGTCACTGGCCCTCCCGGGTGTCGTCGGTCGTGGACTTCAGTCCTACCGCCCAGTCGATCAGCTGCGGAACCTCTTCTCCCGCTGTGCAGAATGTCGCGGGACGGAACACCGCGACGGTGGCGCCCGCGTCGTGCCAGGCGTGGGTCTTGTCCGCGGTCGCGTCGAGGTCCACGGTTCCGTCGTCGCGGCGTTCGGGTGCGACCGAGACCTGGACGACGGCGGAGTCGGGGTCGCGGCCGTGCTCGGCGAACGTGTCGCGCAGCAGGGAGACGCTCTGCGAGAACGTCTGCATGTCTGCGGGATTGACGGTCCACCCGTCGGCGACGCGGGCGATGCGGTCGAAGTTGCGCCGGCTGGGACCGAACCCGAAGATCACCGGCACCCGCTCCTGGACCGGGAACGGCAGCGAGTGGAAGTCCGCGAACGAGAACTCGCGGCCCTGGAAGTTCGCCGGAGCCTTGGTCCACAGCTCACGGCACGCGCGGACGGTGTCCTCCATGCGGCCGAAGCGGGCATCGAACGGCATGTTGGTGGCGGTGTATTCGGCCTCCTGCCAGCCGACGCCCATCCCGATCGCGGCACGGCCGCCGGAGATGGCGTCGAGCGTGGCGATCTGCTTGGCGAGCAGTACCGGTGGGCGGACGGTCGCGATCAGGACCGAGACATTGAGCAGCACTCGATCGGTGACCGCGGCGACGGAGGAGAGCAGCGAAAGCGGCTCGTACCAATCGTGCTCCAGCGGGAAGGGGAAGCCGTTGGTCTCGACGCGCTGCGCGTGCGCGGCCGCGTTGAAGCCGATGTGATCACCGGTGGAGATCATGTCGACTCCCGCGCGGTCCGCGTCCGCCGCCAGCCGGAGCACCGGGCGGATCTGCCCGCCGTAGAGATTCTCGGCGCCGAGAATGTTCAGACCGACCTGCATGGTGCTCCTGTTCTCGCGGCTACTCCTGCGCAGCTCGCGTTCGGCTAGCGTTCATCGACGATGAACTGAAGGGTCCTCGACATGTCGAGGAAGAGGTTCGCGTCCTCGGCCACCGGCCCGCCGATCGCGGGATCGGCGTGCGCGGCGAGCATCGCGTCGTAGCCGGCGCGGTCCTCGAACCACATCTCGGTGATGACGTCGAAGCTCGGATCGGCCACGCCCGGAGCCCGGATGCTGTCGGTGAGGTCGACGAAGTTGCGTCGGTACGCCTTCAGCGTGGGGAACGACCGCAGGATCAGCGGCGCGTGGACGGTCTCGTAGTGCTCGATGAACTGCTCGCGCGTGAGCTCGGGCTTACGGGCGAGCAGAGCAACTGCTTTGAACATAGGGCTTCCTCATCAAGATCAGCTGGAAGCTGGGGAATCTCACAGGTCGCGTCGGGCGTGCGAAGTCAGATCGCCGACCAGATCGATGCAGGTGAGTCGCTGCGTGAATTGCCACTCCCCGTCGATCTCGGCGAACGCATCGAAGTAACGCCCCGACAGGATCGGCTGCAGGGGAAGGCTTTCCGTGGCCTGGAGCACCGTGAAGTACGACAGTGACATCGCGGTGCGGCAGTCGTCCGAGACCTCCACGCGCAGGTTCGTCACGACGTGCTTGGTGCGCGGCCTCGGGGGAGCGCCGTGCATCTGGATGAAGCTCCGGCACGCGGCCAGCACGCCGGCGGGGTCGGAGTCACGCACCGACCCCACCGGGGTCCCGTCACCGTCGCATTGTCCGTACACCGCCCGCGCGAAGAGCTCCGCGACCTCCTCCAGTCGTCCCTCGTCGATGAGGTGCGTGTACCGGTGAGCGAGATCGCGGACCGCCTCGACAGCGCCCAGTCGCTCGAGCGTGTAGGGGGTCACTGCACGCTGATCTCTCGTCGGATCATCTTGCCGGTCGCGTTGCGCGGCAACAGGTCCGTCGTGAGGCGCCACTTGGTCGGCACCTTGAAGTACGACAGCCGCTCGGATGCGAACTCGCGCAGTTCCTCCTCGGTGACCGTGTGGCCCTCGGCGACCACGACCACGGCCGAGACCTCCTGGCCCAGATCGGGATGCGGCGTGCCGATCACCGCGCACTCCTGGACGGCGGGGTGCTCGTCGAGGGTCTGCTCGATCTCCGTGGGGTACACGTTCTCGCCGCCGCGCAGGATCAGGTCCGAGCGACGCCCGGTGAGCCGCAGGCGACCGTTCTCGACGACGCCGTAGTCGCCGGTCCGCAGCCAGCGATCGGAGGTGATCGAGGCCGCGGTCGCGTCGGGGTCGTTCCAGTAGCCGAGCATCACGAACGGGCTGCGGACGCACACCTCGCCCTCGAGGCCGTCCGGCAGCCACTCGCCGAACGGGTCGCGGATCTCCATGCTGACCGTGATGATCGGCCGGCCCAGCGTGCCCGGGTACTCCTCGAGCTCGGCGGAGCTGGCGACGGCGATCGCGGTGCTGCACTCGGTGAGGCCGTAGCTGTCGACGAGGGCGTTGCGGGCGAAGGGAACCTGCTCGCGGAGCCGGTCCTTGAACGCGATCGACGACGGCGCCGAGGCCAGCGAGAACGAGGTCAGCGAGGACAGGTCGTACTTGTCCAGATTGCCGTGCTCGAGGAGCCGGGAAGCCATCGTCGGGACGGCGCCCCAGTTCGTCACCCGCTCCCGCTCGATGAGACCGAGGATCCGATCGACGTCGAACGAGCCCTGGTTCATGACGACGGCACTGCCGGTCGCGAGGCGCGGGACCACGAGGTTGTGCAGGCTCGCGATGTGGAACAGCGGCGAGGTGAGCAGGTAGCGCAGGTCGCTGGGGGCGTTCGGGTCGCTGGGCTTGCCCGTGAACGCGGCCATGATCGAGTCGCTGAAACGGTGGTAGTCGACCACCGCCAGCAGGTTGCGGTGCGAGTGCAGCGCGCCCTTGGGGCGTCCGCTGGTGCCGGACGTGTAGAGGATCACCGACGGATCGTCCTCGTCGATGTCCACGACGGGGCGGGCCGCGCCGGCGAACTCGGCGATGAGCCGCGGCAGGTCCTCCTCCATGGTCAGCACGGTGACGCCGGAGGTGTCGAGCCCGGCGAGGGCATCCGCGCGCTTGGCGTCGACGACCACGACCTTCGGGGTGCTGTGCTGCAGGCCGTACTCGATCTCGCGCGGCACCCACCAGCCGTTGAGGCCGACGGTGATGGCGCCGAGCGCCTGCGTTGCCCAGAAGGTGCTCACCCACTCCGGGGTGTTGGCGGCGAGGATCCCGACGCGGTCGCCCTTGGTGACGCCGTAGCGCTCGCTCAGGGCCGCGGCCAGCGCGTACGCGTCGGCGGCGTGCTGGGTGTACGAGACCCGGCGGTCCTCGGTGACGAGGTAATCGCGGTCGCCCCACTTGACCGAGTCGGCGAGCAGATCGCCCACGGCCTTGCAGCGGTTCTTCATGACCGGCATCCGGGTGCCGAGGACCTCTTCCTCGACGATCTCGAACGGTCCACCGGGACCGATCAGACGAGACATGACCTGGTCCAGGTGCAGTTGCGGATCTGCGGGGGCAGTCATGAGTGACCTTTCGTCCGTGTCACAGTGTCGTTCCTGTCACTGTCTGCGCGTGAACGCCCAGGTGCCAGGCTCGGGGCATGGGGTGTGACGGGTTTCTCACGGCAATTTCTCATGTCGGGAAGGTTCGGCGGGACGAGTTACCACTCAGCGAGACTGACGGTGATCTGCGCGACAGCCCGAGGCTACTTTTCGCGAAAGGAACATGGCTGGTGGATCGAACCGGAAGGTCCGGTCCGCGGCCGGCCCACGGATGGCTGACCCGCCTACACAGCCCGCAGTCAGAAGTAACGCGCCTACCGGCGCTGCGACAGGAGAGAATGAGTTGGAACGCACGACGATTGCCGAGATGCTCCTCGATCGCCTCGGTGACCAGCAGTTCGGTGTCCGTACCCGTGAGCAGGACTGGACGTGGGACGAGGTGGTCCGCGAGAGCGCCGCGCGCGGCGCGCTCGCGCAGTCGCTGCGCGTGGACGGCCCGTTCCACGTCGGCATCCTCCTCGAGAACGTGCCGGACTTCCTGTTCTGGCTCGGCGGCGCGGCCCTCACCGGCGGCACGGTCGTGGGCATCAACCCCACCCGCGGCTCGGCGGAACTCGAGGCCGAGATCCGTTACGTGGACTGCCAGTTGATCGTTACCGACGCCGAGGGCATGGCGAAGCTGAAGGGCCTCGACCTCGGCCTGGCCGACGACCGGTTCATTCTGATCGACGCCCCGGACTACCAGGACCGCCTCGACGCCCACCGGGTCGAGCCCGCGATCGCGGACGGCATCGACGAGGACGACCTGTTCCTGCTGCTGTTCACGTCGGGCACCACCGGGATGTCCAAGGGCGTCAAGTGCAGCCAGGGCCGGCTCTCCCGCCTCGCGTACGCGAACACCGCGAAGTACGGGCACCACCGCGACGACGTCGACTATTGCTGCATGCCGCTGTTCCACGGCAACGCGCTGATGGCGCTGTGGGCCCCGGCGCTGGCGAACGGTGCCACCGTCTGCCTGCCCGAGGCCCGCAAGTTCTCGGCGTCGGGCTTCCTGCCCGACGTGAAGTTCTTCGGTGCCACGTTCTTCACGTACGTCGGTAAGGCGTTGGCCTACCTGATGGCGACCCCGGAGCAGCCCGACGACAAGGACAACAAGCTCGAGCGCGGCTTCGGCACCGAGGCGTCGCCCGAGGACAAGGTCGAGTTCGTGCGCCGCTTCGGTGCGGAGTTGTTCGAGGGCTACGGTTCGTCGGAGGGTGCCGGTTCGGTCAAGCTCGATCCGGAGGCCCCGGAGGGCGCGCTCGGTCGTCCCGCACACGCGGGCATCGCCGTCGTCAACCCCGAGACGCGGGAGGAGTGCGTGCGCGCGATCCTCGACGAGCACGGCCGGGTGCTGAACCCGGACGAGGCCATCGGCGAGATGATCAACAAGGAGGGCGCTCGCGCGTTCGAGGGCTACTACAAGAACGACGTCGCCGACGCCGACCGAATCAAGCACGGTTGGTACTGGACCGGTGACCTCGGCTACGTCGACGAGGCCGGCTTCATCTACTTCGCGGGCCGCAAGGGTGACTGGATCCGCGTCGACGGCGAGAATACCTCCGCCCTGATGATCGAGCGTGTCCTGCGTCGCCACCCCGAGGTCATCGCGACGGGCGTGTACGCGATCCCCGACTCGCGGTCCGGCGACCAGGTGATGGCTGCGATCGAGGTGGATTCGCTCGACACCTTCGACCCCGTGAAGTTCGCGGAATACCTTGCCGTCCAGGACGATCTGGGCTCCAAGGCGACTCCGCGCTTCATCCGGGTGTCGACGAACCTGCCGATCACCGGCTCCAACAAGGTCCTCAAGCGTGAGCTGCAGGCCGAACTGTGGCGCACCGACGAGCCGGTCTACCGTTGGGTGGGCCGCGGCGCGCCGGTCTACACGCAGATGACCGACGAGGACAAGACCGCGCTCGAGGCCGAGTTCGTCGAGTTCGGCCGGACGCGTTTCCTGGGCGTGTGAGATGACGACACGCAAGGTTGCCCTCGTCACCGGGGCGAGCCGCGGCATCGGCCGCGAGATCGCGCTCGCGTTCGCGCGCAAGGGTTTCGACGTTGCGATCACCGCCCGTACGGTCCGCGAGGGAGAGGGTGCGGTGACGCCCCGCACCCGCGCGGAGGGCGAGGGTCTGCTCCCGGTGCCGGGCAGCCTCGAGACCACGTCCGCGGAGATCGAGGCGTGCGGGGCCCGGGCGTTGCCGATCCCGATGGATCTGCTCGATCGGGACTCGGTTGTCGGCGCCGCCGACGAGGTGCTGCGCGAGTGGGGCCGTGTTGATGTCCTCGTCAACAACGCCTACGCCCAGACTGCCGGTCACATGGAGCGCATCCTCGACCTTCGCCTCGACGACGCCGAGGTGATGGTGCGGGGAAACTACCTGCACCAGTTGGCGCTGATCCAGCGGGTGCTGCCGTCGATGGTCGACGGCGGTGACGGCGTGATCGTCAATCTGGTGTCCGGTTCGGCGACCACCGATCCGCCGGCGGCGCCCGGCGAGGGCGGTTGGGGCGTGGCGTACGCCGCGTCGAAGGCGGCGTTCGGCCGCCTCGCCGGTGCGGTCAACGCGGAGTACCGCGGACGTGGCATCCGCGCGTTCAACCTCAGCCCCGGGTTCGTCGTCACCGAGTCCGGCAAGGCGCGTGGCGGTACCGACAAGATCGAGGACGCCGGTTTCGACTCGGTTCCGGCGACCGTGCCCGCCGCGGCGGCCGTGTGGCTGGCCACCGCACCCGACGCCGAGCGTTTTCTCGGAAGGGTGGTCTGGGCGCCCAAGCTGGTGAATGATTTCACTGATTCCACCGCGCCCTGACCGGGCGTCTCGGAGTCGCCCGAGTGCAGGTTGGGTCGCGATTCCCGCTGTGCGAGATGTGTGACCCGAGGATTCGGCTCGGTCGCTAGCGTCCGGGACAACGCAGGCAGACAGTCGCCCGGAACCCGGCGACTGTCTGCCTTTGGTAAACGACGTCGTTCGGTATTAGAGGAGTAACGATGGATTTGAGGGAATCCCCCGAGCAGCTCGCGCTCCGCAAGGAGCTGCGCGAGTACTTCGCGAACCTGCTGCCTGCGGAGAAGCGCCGCGCGGCCGGTGAGCAGGGCGTGGGCGGCGAGTACTTCCGTGAGGTCGTCAAGCTGCTCGGCCAGGACGGCTGGCTCGGCATCGGCTGGCCCGAGGAGTACGGCGGACAGGGGCGTTCCATCGAGGAACAGTTCGTGTTCTTCGACGAGGTGCAGCGCGCCGGTCTGCCGTTCCCGTTCGTCACGGTGAACACCGTCGGCCCGACGCTGATGAAGTACGGGACCGAGGAGCAGAAGGAACGCTTCCTGCCGGGGATCCTCGCGGGCGACATCGTCTTCGCGATCGGCTACACCGAGCCCGAGGCCGGCACCGACCTCGCGTCGCTCAAGACCCGCGCCGTCCTCGACGGCGAGGAGTGGGTGGTCGACGGCAACAAGATCTTCACCTCCGGCGCCAACACCGCCGACTACGTGTGGCTCGCGTGCCGCACCGATCCCGAGGCCCCCAAGCACAAGGGCATCTCGATCCTCGTCGTGCCCACCGACGACCCCGGCTTCTCGTGGTCGCCCATCAACACGGTCGGTGGCCTGATGGTCACCTCGACGTACTACAGCGGCATCCGGGTGCCGCAGAAGGACGTCATCGGTGAGGTCAACGGCGGCTGGCAGCTGATCGCCGCGCAGCTCAACCATGAGCGCATCGGCCTCGCAGCGATCGGCGGCCGCACCTACGGCCTGTGGCACCAGGTTCTGGACTGGGCCAAGGCGAACGGCGCCATCGAGATCCCGTGGGTGCAGCAGGAGTTCGCACGCACGCACGCCAAGCTCGAGGCGATGCGCCTGCTCAACTGGAAGATGACGGCGGCCGTCGCGGCGGACAAGCTGTCCGGCGCAGACGCCGGTGCCACCAAGGCCTACGGCACCGAGACCCACATCGACGTGTACCGCACGCTGCTCGGCATCCTCGGCGCCGCGGGTCGCATCCGCCCCGAGTCCCCGGGTGCGCTGCTGGCCGGTCAGATCGAGCAGATCTCCCGTCAGGGCATGGTCAACACGTTCGGTGGCGGCGTCAACGAGGTGCTGCGCGACATGGTCGGCACGATGGGCCTGGGCCTGGTGCGAGAGAAGAGGGTCAAGTGAGCGAATTCCTCACCAAGCTCGGGGCATTCGAGGGTCAGGTCCTGACGCCCACGACGTGGGGTCCGGACGAGGTCAACACCCCGATGATCCGTCACTGGGTCGAGACGATGGGCGACACCAGCCCCATCTACCTCGATGACGACGCCGCGCGCGCCACCGGGCGTGACGGTGCGGTCGCGCCCGCGCTGATGGCGCAGGTGTGGACCATGCGCACCTTCAACGACAAGATGGCGAACAACGACCCGTCGCAGGTGTGGACCGACCTGATCGCCACGCTCGACGAGGCGGGCTTCACGTCCGTCGTCGCGACCGACTCGGACTTCGAGTTCTTCGTGGAACTGCTTCCCGGCGACCGGGTTTCGCTCACCGAGGTGATCGAGTCGATCTCCGAGGAGAAGAAGACGGGCCTCGGTGTCGGGCACTTCGTCACGACGCTGAAGACATACCGCAACGGTGACGACGAGGTCGTCGCGACGCAGCGCTGGCGCACCCTGCGGTTCAAGCCGAAGGGCAGCGAGAAGCCCGTCGAGAAGCCGGCAGAGAAGGCGGAGAAGGCAGGGAAGTCCTCGGGGGCGATCCCGGGTCTGCGCCCGCGTCCGGCGCTCAACGTCGACAACGCCTTCTGGTTCGAGGCCGCCAAGGAGCACCGCCTGGTGATCCAGCGCTGCGCGAACTGCGGTGTGCTGCGCCATCCCACCGGACCGATGTGCGGTGCGTGCCAGTCGCTCGACTGGGACACCGTCGACGCCTCGGGCCGCGGCATCGTCTACAGCTTTGTTGTCAACCACCATCCGCAGATCCCCGGGTTCGAGTACCCGCTCGTCGTGGCGACCATCGAACTCGAAGAGGGCACCCGCCTGATCGCGAACATGACCGGCGTCGCGCCGGACGACGTCGAGATCGGCATGCCGGTGGAACTGGACTGGATCGACGCCGACCCGGATCTGACGCTGCCCGCGTTCCGGCCGGCCGCACGGGAGGACTCCTGATGGACTTCAACTTCAGCGAAGAGCAAGAGGCGATTCGCAACCTCGCCGACGAGGTCTTCACCAGCAAGGCCGACATCGACCGGGTCAAGCAGGTCGAACTGAGCGACGAGCGCATCGACCGCGACCTGTGGCGCGAACTCGCGAACACGGGCCTGCTCGGCATCGCGCTGCCCGAGGATCTCGGCGGCGGCGGCATGGGCCTGTCCGAGCTGTACGTGCTGCTCGAGCAGCAGGGCCGCCACGTTGCGCCCGTGCCGATCTGGCAGTCGGCCCTCGCGGCCCTCGCGGTCGCCGAGTTCGGCTCCGACGCCCAGCGCACCGCGCTGGTTCCCGGTGTCGCCGAGGGCACGAGCTTCCTGACGATCGGTCTCGAGGAGTTCGGCCCGTACGTCGCGGGCGACCCGCAGACCACGGCCACCGAGGCCGGCGGCCAGTGGACGCTGACCGGCGCCAAGGCCGTCGTCCCGATCACGCACGTCGCGGACCGCGCGATCGTCTCGGCCACCACGCCGTCCGGTGCGGCGCTGTTCGTCGTCGACCTGGCGGCCGACGGTGTCACGGTGGAGCAGACGCACTCCACCAACTGGGAGATCTGCGGCAACGTCACGCTCGAGTCGGCTCCCGCGGAGCTGCTCGGCCCCGCAGACGGCAACACCGCCCAGTGGCTGCTCGACCGCGTCGAGCTCGCTCTCGCCGCGATCCAGCTCGGCGTCGGCTCCGGTGCCGTGCAGCAGGCCGTCACGTACCTCAACGGCCGCATGCAGTTCGGGCGTCCGCTCGCGACGTTCCAGGCCGTCAACCACCAGCTGGCCGATTGCTACATCGACCTCGAAGCGATGCGCGTGACGCTGTGGCAGGCCGCGTGGCTGCTCGCCGAGGACCAGGAACCCGGCACGTCGGTGCTCGTCGCGAAGTGGTGGGCCACCGACGGCGGCCAGCGCGTGGTGCACCGCACCACGCACGTCCACGGCGGCATGGGTGTCGACACCGACTACCCGGTGCACCGACACCTGCTGTGGGGCAAGCAGATCGGCGCCACCCTCGGTGGCTCGGCGTCCGACCTCGCCCGTCTCGGCGAGCAGCTCGCCGCCGGTGTCGAGGTGGTCGCATGACCACCACCGTGCCCGCGCTGACCGGGCGCAGCTACGACGACATCGCGGTCGGCGAGGTGCTGCCCGAGCTGGCGATCCCGTTGACCCGCACGCTCATCGTGTCCACCGCGATCGCGACGCGCGACTTCCAGGACGTGCATCACGATCCCGAGCTGGCGCGCGAGCGCGGCTCCAAGGACGTGTTCATGAACATCCTCACCAGCAACGGGCTGGCGGGGCGGTTCGTCACCGACTGGGCAGGGCCGTTCGCGACGGTGCGCCGGGTGAAGATCCGTCTGGGCGCCCCGAACTACCCGGGCGACACCATGACCATGACCGGTGAGGTCGTCTCGAAGGAGAACGGCCTCGTCGAGGTGAAGGTGCAGGGCGCGAACAGCCTCGGCAACCACCTCGCCGGCACCGTCACGGTCGCGTACCCCGCTGCCAGCGAAGGAAAGGACGCCTGATGGCCGTCAGCCCGCTCTCGGGTGCCGCCGCGATCGTCGGTATCGGCGCCACCGAGTTCTCCAAGAAGTCCGGCCGCTCCGAGCTGCAGCTCGCGTGCGAGGCCGTCACGGCCGCGCTCGCGGACGCCGGTATCGACCCGTCCGAGGTCGACGGTCTGACCACCTTCACGATGGAGACCAACGGCGAGATCCTCGTGGCCCGCAACTGCGGGCTCGGGGAGCTCAAGTTCTTCTCCCGGATCGGTTACGGCGGCGGCGCGGCGTGCGCGTCGGTGCAGCAGGCGGCGATGGCCGTCGCCACCGGCATCGCCGACGTCGTGGTGGTCTACCGTGCGTTCAACGAACGCTCCGGAATGCGCTTCGGCGCGGGTCAGCACGACCGCCCGATGGACAGCACCGCCGACCGCGCAGCGTACGCATGGCTGACCCCGCAGGGACTGTCGACTCCCGCCCAGTGGGTCGCGATGTTCGCTCGCCGGTACATGTACCAGTACGGTGCCACGAGTGAGGATTTCGGTCGGGTTGCTGTCGTGGCGCGCAAGCATGCTGCGAACAACCCGAAGGCGTGGTTCTACGGCAAGCCCATCACGCTCGAGGACCACCAGAACTCCCGGTGGATCGCCGAACCGCTGCACCTGCTCGACTGCTGCCAGGAGACCGACGGCGGTCAGGCCCTCGTCATCGTCTCGGCCGAGCGCGCCAAGGACCTGCGCAACAAGCCCGCGATCATCAAGGGTGCCGCGCAGGGTTCGGGCAAGGACCAGCACATGATGGCGAGCTACTACCGTCCCGACATCACCGGCATCCCGGAGATGGGTCTGGTCGGCCGCCAGCTGTACGCGCAGGCCGGTCTGACGCCGGACGACATCGATGCGGCGATCCTCTACGACCACTTCACCCCTCTGGTGCTCCCGCAGCTCGAGGAACTCGGTTTCTGCCGTCCCGGCGAGGCCAAGGACTTCATCCGCGAGGGCAATCTGGAGATCGGTGGACGGCTGCCGAGCAACACGCACGGCGGCCAGGTCGGTGAGGCGTACCTGCACGGCGTCAACGGCATCGCCGAGGCGGTCCGGGTGCTGCGGGGCACGTCCACCAACCAGCCCGAGAACGTCGAGAACATGCTCGTCACGGCGGGAACCGCGGTTCCCACGTCCGGCCTGATTCTCGGCGTCGCCTGACCGAATTACCTGGAAGGACCGAAGAATGACGGCAGTGGAGCAGAAGCCGGCCGGCGCGTGGCGTGGGGTCGACCTCGGCACCCGCACGGTGAGCTACGACGAGCGCGACGCGATCCTGTACGCGCTCGCCGTGGGTGCGAAGGCCACCGATCTGGACCTCGTGATGGAGGACCGGCTGCGGGTGCTGCCGACGTTCGCGTTGACCCTGGCCCAGTGGGCCCCCGACGAGCTGGGCCAGCGCGGCGCCTTCGACATGAAGACCGCGCTGCACGGCTCGCAGGAGCTGAAGGTGCTCGCACCGCTGCCCCGCAGCGGTGAGGTCACGCTGAAGGCCAGTGTCGGCGAGGTCTGGGACAAGGGCGCCGCGGCGGTGTTCGAGGTCAAGGTCGAGTGCGAGTACTTCGTGGCGACCTGGTCCCTGTTCGCCCCGGGCGCAGGCGGATTCGGTGGCGAGCGTGGCCCGTCCAAGCCGCCGGCGCCGGAGGGTGACGCCAACGTGACGGCCCAGCTCGAGACCGCGTTCAACGTGGCCGCGCTGTACCGCCTCACCGGCGACCGCCACCACATCCACATCGATCCGGCGGCCGCCGCCGGCATCGGACAGCCGCGCCCGATCATGCACGGACTGTGCACGCTCGCCGCGTCGACGCTGCCGCTCGCGAAGGAGCTCGGGGTGCACCCGGCCGACCTGACCGAGCTGCAGGGCCGCTTCGCCGCGCCGATGTTCCCCGGCGACACCGCGGATCTGCAGGCATGGGGCGACGCGTCGGGTCTGTCGTTCGAGCTCGTCCGCGAGGGCAAGGCTGCGATCTCCGGCGGCTACGCGGTGTTCCAGGCCTAGTCGCCCTGACCGAATGTCACATACGTTCAGTCGAATTGAACGCATGTGACATTCGGCCACGACTTCAGCTGCGGGAGCACTCGACGAAATCGTGCTCCCGCAGCTGTTTTCATTTCCGCCGACTCGCGATGCGTCAGATCTCGGGGTGTGTGGCCATGTAGCGGGCCGGGTACTCGCCGCCACCGTGCACGGCCAGGTCGGCGCCGTTGACGTACGTCGACAGGTCGCTGCCCAGGAACAGGCAGGCCTTCGCGATGTCCGACGGCACCGCCATGCGCTCGATCGGCAGCGTGCGGGTGACGGCGGCGCCGCCGTCCTCGCCGTACACCGATGCCGCGGCCTCGGTGCGGATCAGCCCGGTGGTGATGTGGTTGACGCGCACCTTGGGTGCCCACTCGAGAGCCAGGGCCTTCGTGAGTGCCAGCAGGCCGGCCTTCGCCGCGGTGTACGCCGCGGTGCCGGGCTGCGGCTGATGTGCGGAGACGCTGCCGATGTTCACGATCGCGCCGCCCGTCTCCTGCTCGCGCATGACGAGATTCGCGGCCTGCGCCATGTAGTACGGCGCCAGCAGATTCAGTGCGACGATCTTCTCCACGAAACGCGGCGACACCGTGGCGGCATCGGCGTCAGGCGAGCCGCCGGCGTTGTTGACCAGCACGTCGAGGCGCCCGAAGCGATCGACCGCATCCTGGATCAGGGCCGTGGCGTCGGCGGGGTCGCGGACGTCGACGGCGCGGAAGGCTGCGGTGCGGCCGTCGACCGAGGGCAGGTTCTCCGGCTCGTTGCGGGCACACACCAGCACGTCGGCGCCGGCCCGCAGGAAGTGTTCGGCGATGGCGAAGCCGATGCCCTTGGTTCCTCCGGTGACGACCACGGACCGGCCGGTGAAGTCGACAGGGTTGGGGTAGTTCACGCGAACTGCCTTTCTGTGTGGCGCAGCGGTTGTAGCGGAGTGCCCGTCCCCACGAGGATCCGTGGGGCTCAGAATCTTTCGTCGCGAATTTCGCGAAAACGCTGCGGACAAGCAAATGCTTGGTTAAGAATATCCGACTGGAGGGTTGTAGCACCAGGTCTCCGCGTTTCTCACGACATACCGAGAGCAGGTACACATGGGCAAGCTTGACGGCAAGGTCGCACTCATCACGGGCGCCGGGCAGGGCATCGGCCAGGGCATCGCGCACGCGCTGGCGAAGGAGGGTGTGTCGATCGCGGTCGCGGGGCGCACCGAGTCCAAGCTGGTCACGACGGTCGAGCAGATCGAGGCCTACGGCGGCAAGGCGTTACCTGTCCGGTGCGACGTGAGCGACGCGGCCGACATCGAGGCCGCTGTCGAGCGGACCGTCGGGTTCTTCGGCGGTGTCGACATCCTCGTCAACAACGCCAACGACTGCGGCCCCGGGCCGCTGCTGTCGGTCAAGGACGAGGACTTCGAGCGGTCGTTCGCGACCGGACCGCTCGCGACGCTGCGCCTGATGCGCGCGTGCTACCCGTCGATGAAGGAGCGTGGCGGCGGATCGATCGTCAACCTCGTCACGTCGGCGGCCGTGCGCTGGGACGCGAGCAACTACGGCGCCTACGGTTCGATCAAGGAAGGTATGCGCTCGCTGACCCGCGCCGCGGCCTGCGAGTGGGGCATCGACGGCATCCGCGTCAACTCCATCGCGCCGCACGCGATGTCGCCCGCGCTCGAGGGCTGGATCGAGCGGTTCCCCGAGGAGGCGGAGGCGTTCAAGGCCGGTATCCCGCTGCGTCGCATCGGTGACGCCGAGAGCGACATCGGCCGCGCCGTGGTGTTCCTCGTCGGCGACGACGCCGGCTACCTCACCGGCGCAACCATTCCGCTCGACGGCGGGCAGTCTCGCTGGGGCTGACATGGTGACGACGCGCACGGCGGCAGACCGGGTCCTGATCCTCACGGAGGATCCGGGCATCGAGAAGGCGATCCGCGCGGCCGCCGGTGCCGCCGTCGCGATCGTGCGCCCGGGTGCCCGCACCTCCGAGGAGGTGCGGGCGCTGCTGCCCGGGGTCGACGTCGTGGTCGCGGACTGGAGCGGACGCCTGCCGCTCGGCGCCGCCGAGGCCGCGGTGGGTCGACACCTCGAGCTGATCCAGCAGCCCGGCGTCGGCATCGCCTACATCGACCTCGACGCGTGGGCGGAAACCGGTGTCCCGGTGGCGAACACGCCCGGCGGTAACGCGGCCTCGGTCGCCGAGTGGGCGGTGGCCGCCACCGCGAACCTGTGCCGGTCCCTCGGCTGGGCGGATGCCGAGATGCGTTCCGGCCGTTGGCCGCAGGCGTCGATCCTGCAGCGCGACTGCCGCGATCTCGGCGAACGTCGGGTGGGCCTCGTCGGATTCGGCGACATCAACCGTCGCTGCGCCGCCCTGTTCCAGGCGTTCGGGTGCGATGTCGCGTATCACTCGCGACGGCCGGATCCGGGGTCCGCGCTGCCCTACCGGTCGCTGGGTGACCTGCTCGCGGAGTCGGACGTGCTGGTGGTGGCGGTCCCACTCACCCCGCAGACCCGCGGACTGATCTCCGACCGGGAACTGGCGCTGCTGCCGCCGGAAGCGTTGGTGGTCAACGTTTCCCGCGGACCGGTGGTGGACGAGATCGCGCTCGCCGACGCCATCCGATCGGGCGCGCAGTGGCGGGAGCGGCACTGGACGTGTTCGCGCACGAACCGCTCGAGCCCGACAGTCCGCTGCGCGAACTCGACGGCGTCCTGCTCAGCCCGCACATCGCCGGCGGCAGTTCCACCGCTCGCGCCCGGATGTTCGAGATGGTGGCGCAGAACGTGGCGCGGGTGTGCCGCGGCGAGGCGCCGCTCTGGACGCTTCGGTGACTCTAGGGTCGAGGCAGCGACACGCGCCGGTCGCAGGTCTCTCGGCGACCGGGGCATGGATCGTTCCGACCCGCCGTCAGAGCAGGTGGACCTTCTTGTAGAGCAACTTCGACGGGCCGCCGACGAGGCCGACGCTGTCGAGGAAGCTCATCAGCTTGGAGCCCGACGTGCGGATCATGTCGTGGTGGTGGGTGTTGGTGCGGGCCGCCTCGAGTGCGCGCTCCTTGTCGAGACCGGCGTTCGCGTAGACGTCGGGATGAATCATGCTCTTCATGACGAAGTAGACGACCGCGGCGGTGTTGACGCGTTCGACGGCCAACCGGGCGCGGCTCGCGCCCTGCAGTCGGCGTCCGACCTCCTCGCGGGCGAACCGGATGTGCCGCGCCTCCTCGAGTACGTGGATCTTGCTGACGGTGCGGGTGACCGGCTGGACGCGTTCGTCCTTCATGAAGTCACGCTGCATCATGTCGAGGATCTCCTCGGCCGCCATCACGCTGGCGTATGCGTTGGCGCCGCGGAAGAAGCCGCCCCACAGGCGACCTGCCTTGTGGATGAACGGGATCGGGCCGTAGTCGGGCATCCCGAGGCGCTCGCCGGCGCGGGCGAACATCACCGAATGGCGGCATTCGTCGGCCACCTCGGTGAGCGCGAACTGCACGTGGCGCGAATGCTTGTCGCGGCCGTAGACGTCGCGCAGCAGCATCTGCATGAGCAGGATCTCGAACCACAGGCCGACGCTCGACACGCTCGCCGCCTCGTGCTTGGTGAGCTCGATCTTCTGCTCGTCGCTCACCTCGTCCCACAGTGCGGTGCCGTAGAGCGTGCTCCACTCGGGGGTGAGGCCGAACTTGTCGGTGGGGACCGGGGCGTCCCAGTCGACCTCGACCATCGGGTCGTAGGACTTGCGTGCCGACGACGCGAGCAGCCGACGTGCGGTCTCCTCACGGTCGGATACCGACGGAGCTGTGCGAGTCGACGGAGTCGCAGTGGTCATGACTACCCCTCGTTCGTGTCACGGCCGCAGTCGCGGCAAGCCATCTGTGTGTGACTGCTGGTTACTGTTAGCTGAACCATACAATGGGCATTGTCACAATGGCAACGGTCACTCGGCGGCCGCGTCGAGTTTTGCCTGCTAGAGCGGGCAGCGAATGGGTGTACGACCGGAGCACCTCGACCCATGCGGCGTAGCCAGCGCCGCCCAGATGGAGGCGATCACGGGTGAAGTCGGCTCGCAGGCCGCCGTTCTCATCGGCGAGCGCGGGCCACAGGTCGATGTAGACGGCATCGGACTGTTCGGCGATGTCCCGGTACGTGCCATTGAGTTCGCGGATCCGCCCGGCGTACCGGCGTTGCCGGGGCACCACGGTCTGCACGAACAAGGGCACTTCGGGTGCGCGGTCGCGCACCGCGCCGACCAGCCGCCGCATATCGGCAGCGACCCGGTCGGGGGACCTGCCCATACCGATATCGTTCGTCCCGACGGGCAGAAATACCGCGGCCGGAGCGTCGATCGAGGTGTCCACCGGTGTGGTCAGGCGCTCCATCATCCCTAGCTGTAGACACGGCGTTTCCGGGCGCGCGGTGTGTCTAGTTGATGGGCAGGTTGATATAGACCATGACGGCCACGAACGTGAGGATGGGGATGCTCCAGGCGAGGCGCGCTCGCTGATAGCGGATCCAGGTTCGGATGATCTCCGTGAAAGTCATTCCCCGCCAGGTCGGTTGCCGCATGCGTCGCCCTCGTCCACTCCCGACCGTCGCCGTATCAAGCGCCAGGCGAGCGAAGGTCCGCTGTCACTCCGTGCGCTGATGACATGGCCTGGTGGAGTCCGGACCCGCACGGGGCGGTCGGCGGGTCGGTCATGGTCTTGGGTGGCGGGGTGTCGGCGGTGGTGTGCTGTATCGACGTGAGTAGGCGATGTATCCGGCGTATCCGAGCAGCGTCAGTATCGGGAGCACGGTCACGGTCGGCCTGATCCAGAACGGGACGTGTACTCCGGCGGCGGTGATGCCTGATAGGCATGTGACCCCGACGATGATGAGGGTGACAAGGACGCCGATCCACTCGAGGTCAGCGATGAACTTGGTGTTGAACTCGTTCCTGTTCTCGGGCCGTGTCCAGTAGTTCGAGTGCGGTCCGGCCACATTGAAGGCGCGGTCGGGGATCTTGGGGATGTACCACCGAGCGCCACCACAGATCAGTGCTGTGCCGAGGGCGAAGGCGCAGGTGATGGTGACGTACTGGCCGAGGCTCATCCATTCGGTGATCTCTCCGGATCCCTCGAAGTGCGATGGCAGCTGGCCGGGTGCTGTGAGTAGCAGCCAGCTCGTGGCGAGTACGAACGCCACACCGGATCCGACGAGCGCACACGATGATGGGCGCACGCGTTTCGGTGATTTCCCCATGCGCGGACCATACTCACCGGCAGCTTCCACTGTGACGCAGGGTGATTGCCGAGAACGCGGGGGAGGCGGTCGCCCGAAGGCGCAGGGCCGCCTGCAACCGGTCCGCGGCCTGAGCCGTTCGACATGATCGGCTCGGTCGATTCCCCCATTTTCGTGGCATCACTCACAAACCGGCTTGTCAGATTGCTTTTCGTTTCGGCGGCGTGCTGATGTCGAGGCATCGCCGTCGATTCGCGGCGGCGGGGATAGGGAGGATTCCCAGGTGGGGACCATGAAGACAGCAGCGAAGGTCGCGGCCGCGGCGGCGGGCGCGTGCGCCACTTTGGCACTCGGCGCCGGCACGGCATCGGCAGCTCATCTCTACTCAGGGGAGGGGTACCAGGGAATCTCGTTCGACCACAGCGAGACTCGTGTTCTGCGGGATCTAGGCGCGGGCAACGCGATGGACGCCGTGGTGCCGCGGGATTGGCTCGGCTTCTACCTCGGCGACGGCTCGATCTACGACACGCACCCGACGTGGGTGGACGCGACGATCCAGCAGGTGATCGACGAGACCGTCGCTCGCGGCGGCTACATGCAGTTCAGCGTGAACGATCCCGCCATCTGGGGTAGCCGCTTCGACGTCATCCAGCAGTGGTGACCATGAAGGCAGCAGTGAAGATCGCGGCCGCGGCGGCGGGCGCGTGTGCCACTTTGGCTCTCGGCGCCGGCACGGCATCGGCGTTCACGGTGCAGTCGATCGCGGGCGGCACTGAGATCCACGTCAATCACGGTGAGGCCGTGACGCTCTCGCAGGTCCGCATTGCGGGTCCGCTGCTGAATCCGTTGTACCCGCATCTGACGAGCACGTTTGGACCCGAGCTCCGCACGGGCGACGCAGTCCAGCGGTCCATCGACCTGGCTGCCACACGCGGGAACGGCGGTGCCGCCGTGCAGATCTTCGGGCCGCTGCACCATCCCGAGCGCGTGGCGTTCTACCACTACGAGTGACCGAAATGGGAAGGCCCGCCCCGACAGGCTTGGGTTCACGCGGTCGTCGCAACACTCTCGATGTGAGGGGTTGCGGCGACCGTGTCGTTTTCGGAGGACTGTGCTCGGTTCGGTGATCGGTTGGTGGGTTTGGTTGATTCCGGTGTGTCGGTGAAGGATGCCGCGGCGGCGTTGGGGATTGCGCGGCAACGGTGTTACTCGATTCTGCGGGCGACCGGACGCCCCGCAGGTCGGTCGCGTGGCCCCCGCCGTGCGGTCGATCGGCGGCAGGTCGCGGCGGTGTTCACCGTGACCGGGTCGATCAACCAGGCGGCGAAGTCGTGCGGGGTGTCGCATTCGGTCGCCCGGCGGATCCTGGTGGCCGAAGGCCTGGCCGACGAGGCGAAGGCGCCGGTGGGCAAGGCGGAGGCCAGACGCCGGTTCCTCGAACTCGTCGGGTCGGGTTGGTCGGTCAGGCGTGCCGCCCGGGAGGTCGGGGTCCACGAACGCACCGGACGGGACTGGCGTGACGGCACCCGCAAGGTCGGCAACAAACGTATCCACCGCGACGGGACGGTCGTGGACTACGGCCGTGGTGCCCGATACTCGGTGCCTGTGACCACGCCTCGCGGGGCCGGCCCCGCCACGATCAGCGGCCGGTATCTGTCCTTGCCGGACAGGTTGGCGATCGCGGACGGGTTGTTGACCGGTCGGTCGTTGCGGGCGATCGCGGCCGGGATCGGCAAGGACGTTTCGACGGTCTCGCGGGAGGTCCGCGCCCGCAGTATCGCGGGAACGTATCTGCCCTATCAGGCCGACCGGGCCGCGGCGGCCGCTCGTGCCCGGCCGAAACAGTCCAAACTGGTCACCAGCCAGGTGTTGCGTGAGGCGGTGACCGACGGGCTGTCGCAGCGGTTGTCTCCCGAACAGATCTCGCACCGCCTGGTGAAGGACTTTCCGGACGACGAGAGCATGCGAGTGAGCCACGAAACGATCTACCAGGCACTGTATTTCCAGGCCCGTGGCGGCCTCAAACGTGAAGTGCAGCAGACGCTTCGGTCTGGGCGAGCGAGGCGGATACCGCGCCGCGCCCCGGATCGGCGCACCCACCGGTTCGTCGACCCGATGATCATGATCAGTGACCGGCCCGCCGAGGCCGACGATCGTGCCGTGCCGGGCCACTGGGAGGGCGACCTGATCATGGGTGAAGGCAACAAGTCCGCGATCGCCACGCTCGTCGAACGCTCCACCCGCTACACCATGCTGGTGCACCTTCCCGGCCGCCATGACGCCGAAACCGTCAGGGACGGGCTGGTCGCGACGATCTCGACCCTGCCGGCACACCTGCGGGGATCGCTCACCTGGGATCAGGGCAGCGAGATGGCCCGCCACAAACAGTTCTCGATGGCCACCGACATGGCGGTCTACTTCTGCGACCCCGCCAGTCCCTGGCAGCGCGGCACCAACGAGAACACCAACGGACTGCTGCGGCAGTACTTCCCCAAGGGCACCGACCTGAGCGTGTTCGGACCCGAGGACCTCGAACACGTCGCCCAGGAACTCAACGGCCGTCCACGCAAAACGCTCGACTGGGATACCCCAGCCGAGCGTCTGCGTGATCTACTTACCGCCTAAAACCAGGCAGTGTTGCGACGACCCCTTGAAACCGCCCAGGGCGGGCCTTTCGTCGTCTGAGCGGGCTATCCGATGACGATGACCTTTAGCTTCCGCCAGAACCCGTGTGTGTTGGCGACCTTGGCGCGCCAACGCAGCTGGTCGTGGTAGCTGGCCTGAGTCGCCCCGGCGAACCCTCGGGCAGCGACACCCTTCCCGACGGCCAGCTCAGGTGAGTCGCCTCCCAGCAGCGCGGCACCTGCGCCGGCCGCTGCGGTGATGTCCTTATATTTGAACCTGTACGGCTTGTTGGCGGACGTCTCCCCAGACCGGGTATTGCGCTTCTGCTGCATGACCGACCTCCCCTCTGATCCGAGTGTGCCACTCAAACGTGCGCGGGTGAACGAAGCGGCCCGTCAGCGGCTAGGTTGTGCGACGAAGCCTTAGTCGAAACGTCAGGTCCACCACCGACCGAATCACCTCGCTGGCGTGAACACCGTGAGTGCTTCTGTGTCGTACCGGGCTGCCACAATCACGAGACGTCTTGCGACATCAGTGGATCAATCTGACAAGGAGCTTGCACGTTATGAGCGGAACAACGACAACACGGGCCGCGGAGCCTGAGGATCTGAACCGGCTGATTGTGGAGCGACTGAATGCCGGCGACGTGGATGGGTTGGTCGCACTGTACGAGCCTGACGCGGTGCTTTCCTTGCCGGATGGTCGGGTCGCGACCGGATCTTCCGAGATCCGGGCTGCCTATGAGCAGCTTGTCGCGGGCGCCCCGGTGTTTGCCCCGGGCGAGACACGGCCCGCTCTCCGAGTCGGTGATCTGGCGATGACATCGGTGCACCTCGCTGACGGTGGTGCCACCGTCGAAGTAGCTCGCCAGCAGCCGGATGGCAGCTGGTTGTGGGTGATCGACCAGCCCCAAGTCCTCGGGTAACGACGGACAAACGCCTACGGTCTGCGAGACTGACGACCCAGGACCTGCCCGGCGACGCTCGATCCCCTCTCCTTCTGATCGAGGCGGTCATCAACTTCGTTTGCTCGGTCCGCGTCGTTCTGCAATGGGTGATCGGCATGGGGGCCTGGGGTCCAGGATCTGGTGGCCGCGAGGTGGTGTCGGTGTCTGGGTGGGATTTCTCGTGGCTGGACGGGCGGGCGACGGAGGAGCGGCCGTCGTGGGGCACCGGCACAGGCAGTGACGAGGCCGAAAAGGCTGCGGGCTGCCGCGACATCCAGGTGCTGCACAAGGTAGATACTCTCGACAGGGACGCACTCGGCAGTGCGGTCGACGGCGTCAAAGAGAGCGGCTGGACGCCGATGGGCAACGCGCTGCGAGAAGCTGCCGCAGCCATGCCGAGCTCGGGACCGCGCTCGATCGTGCTGGTCTCCGATGGCGAGTACAACTGTTCGCCACCCGATCCCTGTGAAGTTGCCAGGGAATTGAAGACCCAGGGCGTCGATTCGGTGATGCACGCGATCGGTTTCGCGGTCGACAGCGCGGCCGCGCCCAGCTCACGTGCATGGCCCAGGTGACTGGGGCACCTACACCGACACAGCGGACGGACCGACTTTGGAACGAGTTCGACCACGGGCGTCACGATCGCAGTCGCCGCAGCAGTGGTCGCTCTGTGCGGTATCGGCGGCTGGCTCGTGATGCGTTCGCACCGCAGGTAGACCGGAGCGGGCAGCTCCGATTCGGCGGAAAGTCCTCGCGCGCACTACTGTCGTGGATGTGCTGAACTCGGGGAACAGTATTCGGAAGTCGCAGTCCCGCACCGGCCGGAAGGCTCGCCTCGGTGCCGTCGCGGTCGGGTTGACGGTCGGATTCGCTTCCGTCGCCGTACCGTCGGCTGCCGCCGACCCAGCGGGCGGGGAGCTGGCCTGGGGCCCGTGCCCCGCCGAGTACGCGCTCGATCCGGACACCGACCAGTGCGGCACCGTCACGGTGCCGCGTGACTATGCGAATCCCGGTGCCGGATCGATCGACGTCCTCGTCACCCGTCACGGCGCCGAGGATCCGGCCGCGCGCCGGGGCGTGCTGTTCACCAACCCCGGCGGGCCCGGCGGCGACGCGATCGCGTCCAACGGCATGTTCGCGCAGGCGCTTCCCGAGCAGATCCGCCGGCAGTGGGACTTCATCGGTGTGCAGCCCCGGGGTCTCGCGCATGCTGGGGCGGTCGAATGTGCCGTCACCCCGGAGCTTTTGGCCGCAATGAACGTCGGCTTCGCGGGCGGGGCAGCGCGGCTGGCGTGCGACGGTGCGGCACCCGGCGCCACCG
This sequence comes from Rhodococcus sp. W8901, assembly GCF_013348805.1. Classification (NCBI taxonomy): domain Bacteria; kingdom Bacillati; phylum Actinomycetota; class Actinomycetes; order Mycobacteriales; family Nocardiaceae; genus Rhodococcus; species Rhodococcus sp. W8901. Next base: position 5,317,032 of record NZ_CP054690.1, on the reverse strand, counting down.
CGCACATCACGACGGAGAACACCGCCCGAGACTGGGAACAGGTGCGGATCGCGCTCGGTGTCGACGTGATCGACGTCTACGGCCTTTCGTACGGCACGATCCTCGCCTCGACGTACGCGACACTGTTCCCGCGGCACACGGGACGGATGGTGCTCGACTCGGCGGTCGATCGCGAGTGGCTGTGGAACGACGTCCTGTGGCACCAGAACGACGGCTACAAGGCGCGCTTCTATGACCTCATGGACTGGATCGCGGCGAACGACGCGATCTACGGCCTCGGCGGCACTCCGCTGCAGGTGTACCAGCGCTGGTCCGACCGTATCGTCGGAGAAGCGGGGGGCAACCCCACCCTCGCGCCCCCACCGGCGCAGATCGGCGACGTCCCACCCGGCCTGGAGAATGTCGCCGATGCGTACCGGGCCGGTGTCGACCTCACCGGGCCCGCCCGGGTCCAGTTCGAGGCGTTCTTGCGTCGTCTCGCCGATCCCGCTCACGCTCAGTCCGCGTCGAGTATCTATGCCCTCACACGCCAAGTGCTTCCCGCTCGGAACAGCTGGCCGATGGTCGCCCGCGTCATCCGGGACGGCCTCGGGGCACTTCCCGAGGGTGTGCCCAGCGACGTCACCGAGGACCAACTCAACTCGATTGTCCAGGCCCAGATGATGCAGGCGATCGTGCTTTGCAACGAGAACGCGGTCGCGCCGCGGCCAGAGCGGCTCCCGGGCTGGCTCTTCTCGACGTTCGTCACGGGCGACCTGTTCGACGCCATCGGCTACGGCTACAGCGCAGGTCCGGGGTGCGCAGGGGCGCCGCCGGTGACCGCGCTACCGGAGATCGGCAACCACGGTTTGGCCACGGCGCCCCTCGTGCTGCAGGGATTGCGGGACCCGCAGACGCCCTACGACGGGGGTGTCCGACATGCCCGCGACATGAACGCGCACCTGGTCACCGTGGAAGGCGGGGACCACGGCGCCGCCATCCAAGGCGGCAACACCACGGTCGACACAGCGATCACGGACTACCTGCTGACCGGGGCCACCACCGTCACGCGCGTCCCGGAGGCGCCGATAACCGCGCCGCTGTAGCGCGTGTGCGCCGGTCGACAGCCGGTTCTTCTGCGTGGCAGGCGATGTCGACCGCAGGCTCGAAGCGCTTGCAAGGTCGAGCAGGTGGCCGATCTGGCAGGGGATGAGCTTGCCGGCTTCCTGATCGCGCTCGTCGTTCGGCTACGAGAGATGTTGGAGCACTTAGCCCAGGATGACGTGCAGTCCGCGGGAGCCGGTTCCTCGGACGATCGCTGAGGGTGTAATCGCGGCGGCACACGAATCCAGGAAAGTGGCTCTTGTGCTGACCATTTCAGCGCAGCGTCGGCTCGTCAGCGGCGGCAGCCGACCGTGGCCTCGGGACACCACAGCTGCCCGGTCTGTCGGCTTCTGGCGGCTACGATCGATCCCGGGGATGTGCTCCGGGTCGAGGACGTGCCCAGGGGTGGAGGATCTGGAAGTGCAGGTGGGGGAGTTGGCCGACAGTCAGGGCATGTGGAGTGTGCGGGGCGCGCGGATCGCGATGATCTGCGCGGCCGCCATGATCGCCGTGCCGGCGCCGTTGTTGATCGTCGGCCTCGTGTCCACCACTGACCGGACCACAAGCACCGGGCACGCCGAAGGCTGCGAAGTGCTCTCGATCCGGAAACCTGGATGGTTCCGCGGCAAGGAATCGGCGAAGATCGGCACGACCTGCGGGACTCTGTCGACCCCGCAGACCGGCGCGATCATCGACAGCCTGGTAGCCGGACAGGTCTACGACTTCGACGTGCTCATCAACACCGTCAGCGGCTCGACCTCCCGGATCATCACGCGGTCCACGCCACAGTCGACCCTCGAACACCTGCAGCAGCAGGTGCTTCCGAAGTGAGGACGACTGTGGCGCAATGGATCCGCCGGCACCAGTTCTTCGCCACGATGGTCATCACCGTGACAGCTCTCGGTGGTGCTGCTGCCCTCAGCACGACTGGACTGCGATCACCGCACAGGACCATCACCGACCGCTTACGAATCGGCGTCACATACGACTTCGATGTGACCGAGCGCATCGTGTGGTTCGTTCGGACCACGCTGATCGACGAAGCCCGGCCGTCGCGGTAGCCCGCCGCCGGCCGGGTCCGTCGGTCGTCGGGCTGACGGGCTGTGAATCGCCACCGGAGTTGTCATTTCCCGGGGCTCTGACCTGCGGTGTGACAACAACCATGTCGAGGACAGCGTCGATCGTGGTCAATGTAGATGGATTGCCCGAGCCGTGCTGGGGTGCTGGATCAGCCTGCTTCGCGGCCGGTGGTGTCGTGCGTTACGTTGCTTCGGTCGCGGCGCTGTTCGGCGATGGATGGGTTGGTGTTGGCGCGGACGATGTCTTCGTCGATGACCACGTCTGCGATGTCGTCGCGGCTGGGGATGTCGTACATGAAGTGCTGGAGCACTTCTTCCATGATGGCTCGCAGGCCCCGGGCTCCGGTTCCTCGGATGATCGCTTGGGAGGCGATCGCATCGAGAGCATCGGCCGTGAAGGTGAGTGTGACGCCGTCGATTTCGAAGAGGCGTGCGTATTGCTTGACGAGCGCGTTCTTCGGCTCGGTGAGGATCTTGACGAGCGCATCTTTGTCGAGGGGGCGCACTGCCGTCACAATCGGAAGGCGGCCGATGAACTCGGGGATGAGGCCGAACTTGTGAAGGTCATCGGGCATCACGTCGTCGAGGTCGTCTGGGGTGTCGGTGTCTCTGGATCGGATCTCGGTGCCGAACCCGATGCCGTGGTGACCGACTCGGTTGGCAACGATCTTCTCGAGCCCTGCGAAGGCTCCGGAGACGACGAAGAGAATGTTGGTGGTGTCGATCTGTATGAAGTCTTGGTGCGGGTGTTTGCGGCCGCCTTGTGGGGGAACGCTTGCTTGGGTTCCTTCGAGGATTTTCAGGAGAGCTTGTTGGACGCCTTCGCCCGAGACGTCGCGGGTGATCGACGGGTTCTCGCTCTTGCGGGCGACCTTGTCGATTTCGTCGATGTAGATGATCCCGGTCTGGGCTCGATGAACGTCGAAGTCCGCGGCCTGGATCAGGTTGAGGAGGATGTTCTCGACGTCCTCGCCGACGTAGCCGGCTTCGGTGAGGGCCGTGGCATCGGCGATCGTGAAGGGGACTTTGAGCATGCGGGCGAGAGTTTGTGCGAGATAGGTTTTTCCACAGCCTGTCGGCCCGAGCATCAGGACGTTCGATTTCGTGAGTTCGACAGTGTCACCGTCGGAGGCCTCGCTGCTGTCGCGCGCGGCGCGGATTCGCTTGTAGTGGTTGTAGACGGCGACAGCGAGCGACCGCTTGGCAGCGTGCTGACCGATGACGTATTGGTCGAGGTGAGCGCAGATTTCGGCCGGGGTGGGCATGCCTTCGCGTTCGAGAATTCCGGGTTCGGCCAACTCTTCTTCCAGGATCTCGTTGCACAGGTCGATGCACTCGTCGCAGACGTAGACGCCGGGGCCGGCAATCAGCTTCCGCACGTGCTTCTGGCCCTTGCCGCAAAACGAGCATTTCAACAGGCCACCGCTGTCGCTGATCTGTGCCATGTCTCACTCCTCGTCAACGCTGATGGGTGGATGAAATGTGCGCGTCAGTGGTCTCGAGTTCGTGCGGTGAGGGCGTCGGCGCGTGCGCAGGCACCGGGGCCGATGCTGCGCGAGGTGATGCGTCCATCGGAGATGGAGACGGCAGCCTCGGTGTCGTCATCGACGTTCGACAACCCGCAGGCCGCGGCGATCTCACCGTTGGGGTCGACCATCACCTGCACGCGCGGCCACGCGGCGGAGGGGAAGGCTTGGCGCAGCGACCGGCACATATCGGCGAGTGCCAATCGTGCCAGTGGCGCTAGCTCGGCGATGTCAGCGGTTACGAGAACAGCGGTGACTGGCGATTCACGGGGTGCCGTACGGACCAGGTGCTCGATGCACTCGAGCCGGTTCATCCCGACTACGGCAACGATTCCGTCGTCGATCGCCGTCGGCTTGCCGCGAACAACATCGGTTGCCCTGGGGACGGTCCACTCCTCGTCGACGGAATTCACAGCGACGTCAGTTGCCGGAAGAATCCACGGATCGTCGATGACGATTCCAGTGATGTGTCGACAGGTTGCGATCACCTTGGAGTGATCCACGAAATCGGGTGCAACGAAGGATAATTCGCTTGCACCGTACAGAACGGTGAGCACGGATTCGGCGACGCCGACCATGCGCTCGGCGGCCCGGGAGAGTCCCTCGAGGGCCAAGCCGAGAAGTATGGCATCGAGCTTCACCAACTGGGCGAACGGCCGCTGAAACCGTTCGTCAGTGAGGATTTCGGGGATGAGGTCCACGCCGAGCATCGGAGAGGTGAGCTGAACTGATCCCTGATACTCGTAGTTGTTGGTCCGGGGCAGTCGATCCACCCAAGTGCTCGCGAACACCGCCAGCGCGCCCTCCGGGTCATCTGCATAAGTGTTCAGGACTTCGCCGGCGTTCTCCGCCTCCTCCGCGAGGACCGCTAGATACAGGGCACGCTTGCCGGGAAAGTTGGAATACACCGCGCCCCGGGTGAGGTCCGAGCGGATGGCGATGTCGTCCACGGTCGCTTTGCGGAAGCCGCGCTCGGAGAATTCGGCTCGGGCTGCCGCGAGCACCCTGCGCCGGTTGAGCTCTTGCTGCTGGACCCTCGTCAGCCGCGCCATCGCTCCGATTCCTCCCCTCCCTCTGATTCATCCCATTTCAAATGCTGTAATCATCCGAATGTTGTTAGCATCCGAATGTACACGGGGGTGCTCCGCCGGGGGAGTGTTCGATCACTGGACCGCCCTTCAACAGAGCTATCGGTGATGCCGGGGGGGTGCCCGAGCGCGGGAAGTGCAACTGTCGGGCGCCTGACCAGTGCATCGACGGCTGTCGATGACGTCCTTGCTGAAGCTCGCGCACGTTGAGCCTGCCTACCGTGCCGTCGTGGACGTCATCTGCCGAATCTCTGGAAGGCGAGCACGCCCTGGCTCGAACTATCACGCCCTTGCTCGCCTGGGACCCCTAGGTGCCCGATCGGCATGTCGCCGAATATTTGAATACCGGCTGTTAGGTTTGTCTAGTGCGGCATTCAGGGCAAAACCGAGTCGGTCTGACATCATCTGAACTGTTCTTCCGCAGCCGTGCAGGCGCCGCTGTTGCGGTGGCGGCGTTGGCCATTTCGGCCGGCCTGACCGTCAGCTTCCTCGCAGGGAACGACTACATAGACCTGCTCGTCTACCGCATGGGCGCGAGGGTGCTGCTCGACGGCGGAGACATCTACGGCGCGTTGCCGCCCGTGGTCGGCGATTTCGGGCTGCCGTTCACGTACCCGCCGCTCGCGGCAATGTTGTTCGTCCCGCTCGCGCTGATGCCCCTCGGGCTCGGCAAGCTCGTGTTCACCCTCGTATCTGTCGCCGCGCTGGCGGTGACACTACGGATGGTCCTTGCACGTGTGAGGCCGGATGTGGGCGCGCGGGCCTCGTGGACCATGACTGCTGTCGCGGTCGCCGTCGCACTGCAACTCGAGCCCGTTCGCGAAACCATCAGCTTCGGGCAGATCAACATGGTTCTGATGGCATTGGTCGCAGTCGATGTGCTGACGGAGAAGCCGAAATGGCCACGCGGGCTACTGATCGGGCTCGCGGCCGCGATCAAACTGACCCCCATAGCTTTCCTGCTGCTCTTCCTGCTCAAACGCGATTGGCGGACCAGTGGCCGCATCGTCGTCGCGGCCCTCGGATTCACCGCGCTGGCTTTCGCCGTGATGCCCGAGGCGTCCACGAAATACTGGTTGCAGACCCTCCCGGATACGGGCCGGATCGGCCCGGCCTACTTCGCCAACAACGCGTCCTTCAAGGCGGTCATCTCGCGATTCGGGCCGCCCGAGCACCTCGGGTCGGTCCTGTGGTTGGTCGCAGTCGTCGTGATGCTGGTGGTCGCGGTGATCGCGATCCGCCGCGCAATCGACCACGACGATCTGGTCGTTGCGTTGATCGCGAACGCGACGGCAGTCCTGTTGGCCTCGCCTGTGTCGTGGTCGCACCACTGGGTGTGGGCAGCCCCAGCGCTGCTGGTCCTGGCGCTCGCGGTGGTGCGCGCGCCTTCTGCATGGAATGCCGTCGCCGCCACCGGTATCGGTGCACTCTTCCTGATCGGCCCGCAACACCTGTTGCCGACGGCCGGGGATCGCGAGCTCGACTGGGCCCTGTGGCAGCACGGATTCGGCACTCTCTACGTGACGGTCGGGTTCGGGTTCTTGGTGTGGCTTGCCTTCGGGGCCTATCGAAACAGGTCGGCAGCCCGTGAGTTGAGCCGTGGCGACATCCGCGCCATCCGTGCCAACCGCTGACTGCCCCATCGTGATTTCGGGCCAGCAGTCCTCGCTGTTCCTGGGACTGCTTTCGGATGCCCGAGGGGCAGCACCCCCGAGGTTGCCCTCAGCGGGGTGCTCAGGACCCCAACTCGGGTTCGCTGGATCGGATTTCGGACGAGGAAAGGGAGCTTCTGATGTCGTCGAAGGTCACGTCCGTTCTCATCGACGCGGAGACCGGTGCAGTGCTGAGTGTTGATGAGGGCGACGTCGTTCCGGAGGGCGCGGCGCCTGGCGCTTAGCCGATGGCCCAGGTCCCGGGGCAATGCTGGCGCCCGCCGCTGCGGGCCTCGTTGCTGGGACTCGACCCACGAGCCCCCTCTTCTACGGATAGGTCAGGGCCTCGGTGACGGACTCGGCTCGTTGTTGTCAGCGAGTCACACCCAGTAAGGCACACGAGCCCGATACTTGCGGAGGGCGTGGATCGCGAGTGCCCACCCGGCGGCGGTGAAGCCCAGCACGATGTACCAGTGGTACGCCCGCTGGTCCTGTCCGAGCAGCGGCGCCCGGATGATCTCGAGATAGTGGTAGAGCGGGTTGATCTCCGCGATGCGTGCACGTTCTCCGGCCCGGTCGCCGAGGGCCTGCGTGGTCCACATGACCGGAGTGAGCACGAACAGCAGCAGCGTCAGGCTGCCGAGGATCGGTGCGATGTCGCGGTAGCGGGTGGCGAAGATGCCGAACACGATCGATACCCACAGCGAGTTGAGGACGAGCAGCGCAAATGCGGGGATGGCCGCTACCGCAGTCCAGTGCATGTTGTGCCACACCCCGAATGCGAACAGCAAAACCACGTACACCACCAGAGTGTGGGCGAAGAGCAGCACCTGCCTCCACACCAGGCGATAGACATGCACGCTCAGGGCCGACGGCAACTGCTTGATCAGACCCTCGTTGGCAATGAAGACCTCGGAGCCCTCCAGGATTGATGCGTTGATCAGGTTCCACACGATCAATCCGACAGTGACGTAGGGAAGGAGGAAGTTCAGAGGAATATGAAGCAAACCGGCGTAGAGCAGGCCCATCGCAGTCGCCTGCACGCCAGTGGCGATGGTGACCCAGAACGGGCCGATCACCGAACGACGGTACCTCTGTTTGATGTCCTGCCACCCGAGGGTGAGCCACAGTTCCCGCTGAGCGAACCCCTCCCTCAGATCCTGGAAGGCCCGCCGGAACGTCCGAGAATCAGCAACGTGGATGTCGGAGGTAGGGGCCAGCACTTCGTCCGAGACTAGTGGCATGGAACCCGAGGCTAGCGGCTTCGCGTGCAGTCCCAGGTAAGCAACGTGCTTCGCCCCACCGCGAACATCATTTCTGTGTGATTTCCTGCCCCGGACCACTCTGCCGGCAACGCGGATCAGCTATCTGGCTGGGTAGTCCGGTGAAGGACGACTTCAAGCGAGTAGCTACGACGTCTCCGGGATCGGCCAAAATAGCGCGGTGTGTCCCGCCCATCCTCGCTGCATCTCGACCGCCATCGCGGTCAGCCTGCGCGCATTCGCGTCACGCCCACCAGTAGCGCCGCGGAGTGTCCATTCGGTGATCTCTCCGGACCCGTCGAAGTGCGACGGCAGCTGCCCGGGTGCTGTGAGCAGCAGCCGGCTCGTGGCGAGTACGAACGCCACGCCGAATCCAACAAGCACGCTCCAGGATGGGCGCACGCGATTCGGTGATTTCCCCATACGCGGACCATATGCACCGGCCGTTTCCACTGTGACGCATGGCGATTGCCGAGCGTGCAGGGGAGGCCGTTGCGACCCCCGCACCGCAGCCCTGCATTTTGGTGGGCTACCGGAGGTCAGGCGAAACGGGACGAACACGCTGCGCTTCCGGAGCATATGAGACCATTGGGTATGAATATGCAGTTTTGGGAGGTAACGGCGCTCTTCCGGCATCTGCGGAACTATTTCGTGAATGCCCGCCGATTCTTCACGGGCTGGAGTGTCACCGAGATCCCGCCCACTGAAATCCCGCGCCCCGAAGACCGCTGAGCCGACAACGCGCCGACGTGGTCGAGGCGATGACCCTGGAGCGTGGCGTGGGGGCAACCCGCATCGAACGTCCCTCGAGGAAGGAACCATTATGAGTCCGAATGGCCCGTCCAAAATCCTCGCAAACGCGTCCACCGCAGGCCGGATGTGCCGGAGTGCCGATGCATCCACGCAGCCCACCGGTTCGGTTCTGGTGATCGGAGCCGGGATCGCGGGACTCACCGCGGCGCGCGACCTGGTCCGGGACGGGCGTCAGGTCACGGTGATCGAAGCACGCGACCGTGTGGGAGGCCGACTGTCGACCGATCGCACCTGGCAGGACATGCCTCTGGATCTGGGCGCATCCTGGATCCACGGCGTGGACGGCAACCCCGTCACAGAGCTGCGCGACGAGTTCGGTCTTCCCACCGTGGTGCTCAATACGGACGAGATCACCACCTACAGTGGCAGCCGACACCTGGACCCGGCCGCGATGACCGAGTACGGCACCGACGTCGAGGCGGCCATGGCCGCGATTCAGGACCTGTCCGCACAGCCGGCGTTCGCGAACACCTCCTTCGCGGCCGCCGTCGACCCGGTCCTGACGCAGCTGGGCCTGACCGGGATCCGCGCCGACCACGTCCGGGACACCGTCCACCAGTTCATCCAGGACGCCTTCGGCGCCGACGCCGGCCAGGTCCCGCTGTGGATCGCGCGGTATGAAGACGGTTACGGCGGCGACGAGGTGGTCTTCCCCCGCGGCTACGACGAGATCGCGACCGGGCTCGCCGAGGGCCTGGACGTGCGCGTGGGCCACGTCGTCGATCGCATCGCCCACGACGCCGCCGGGGTCCGGGTGCACACCGACCGCGGTGTCTTCGCCGCCGACCACGTGGTTGTCACCCTGCCGTTGGGTGTGTTGCAGGCCGGTGCCGTCGCCTTCGACCCGCCGCTGCCCGCGGCGAAACAGGAGGCGATCGGGCGCCTCGGCATGGGCGTCTACAACAAGCTGTACCTGCGCTTCGACACCCAGTTCTGGGACGACGCCGAGGTCATCGCCCAGTTCGGCCTGCCGAACGAGTCGATGGCCGCGTGGTATCCGCTCCATTCCGTCACCGGTGTGCCGGTGATCGTGGCGCTACGCGGCGGGTCGGTAGCGCGCCGCATCGAAAACCTCGATGACACCGCGACCGTCGCCGAGGGGATGCGTGGCCTGCGTGCCATGTACGGCGAGAGTGTGCCCGAGCCCCGTGCGTACCGGCTGACTCGCTGGTCGACCGACCCCTACGCCCGCGGCTCCTACTCGTACCCCGGAATCGACTCCACACCCGACGACCGAGCCATCGTCGCCGAACCGATCGGTAACCGAGTCTTCTTCGCCGGTGAGGCCACGCATGCCACCGAAGCCTCCACCGTCCACGGGGCGCTGCTCTCAGGCCGCCGCGAGGCCGGCCTCATCTCCAGGATCGGATGACCACGCACCCGGCTACAGCGCATCCCCTGGATGACACCGTCTGGATCGGCGACCCCCTAGAGCGTGTCTCCTGTGTCGCGCGCGAGGTTCGAGCCGTGCGTGTGGGCTCGGCGAATCGTCGAGTCCACCGACACGGTCCAGTCGACCAGCCCGTTCGCATCGGCGTGTGCGAGTAGCGCAGTCAAGATCGTGTCCCAGGTCCCGTCGTCGACGTAGCGGCGGTGACGCTTCCAGATCGTCTGCCACGGAACAAAATCCGTCGGCACGTCCCGCTACGCCCTAGTGGCGCCCTCCGCCGAGTTCGGCGACCGCGTTCCGGAGCAGAGTTCCGGCCGCGGCGTACTTCTCGGGGTTGAGCCGACTGTCGGGCCCGCTGACCACGAGTGCGCCCAACGGTTTCCCGCTCAGGTCCGTGACTGCCGCGGCAATGCTTGTCGATCCCTGCTGGACGGCGCCCTCGCACAGCGACCAGCCGCGCTCGCGGATCTCGTCGTACTCGGCATCCGTGAGCAGCATGCCGGGGGCGTCCGCCAGATCTGTGCGCCCCTCGGGGGTGAGGTGGGCAAAGATGGCGCGTCCTGCGGCACTGGTTTCCGGCGGGTGGACCGCGCCGACATGCAGTGCGGTGCGGACCATCTGCCGGCCCTCGGCGACGTCGACGACGACGATCGTCGTTCCGTCGAGCAGCGCGAGGTGCGCGGTCTCGCCCGTCTCGTCGCGGATGGAAGCCAGCAGTGGGCGGGCGCGTGCGGGCAGGGGTGACGTGTCGAGTGCGCGACCGGCGACGACCAACGGCTTGGTCGACAGTTCCCACCGTGGCGGCGCATCCGCCAGTGGGCGGATCCAGCCGGCCTCGTGCAGCGTCGCGAGCGTGCGCTGCATGGCGCTCTTGTCCTCGCCGAGTTCCTGGCACAGCGCAGTGAGACCGATGGGCTGGTGCGCGGCAACCGCCTCGACGACACGAAGACCGCGCGCGAGTGTGCCGAGTGTCTTGACTGCGATCTGGATCACTCCTACTGTGTGTATCTGAAAGTGATAGAGAGTATCGCATATCGATACTACCTCCGCAAAGGGCTGCGCTGCACCGCGATTCGACGAAGGAGATTTCCGTGACGGCTGTCAATCAGGAACTCGATCCCGCCCTCTTCAACCCCGAGCCCGAGCAGGCCGAGGTCAAGTACACGGTCATCTCCGTCGACGACCACGTGGTGGAGCCGGCGCACCTGTTCGAGACCTGGATGCCCGCGGCGTTGAAGGACCGTGGACCGAAGATCCTCGAGAACGAACAGGGCGCGCAGGTCTGGGAGTTCGACGGCAACATCTACTCCCAGGTCGGCATGAACGCGGTCGCCGGCCGACGCAAGGAATCCGTCAAGTACGAGCCGTTCCGCTTCGACCAGATGCGGCCGGGCTGCTACGACATCCATGCGCGCGTCAAGGACATGGATCTCGGCGGCATCTGGGCGATGCTCAACTTCCCGTCCCAGATCACCGGGTTCTGCGGCCGTGTATTCGCGCATGCCTCCGACAAGGAGGTCGGCATCGCGGCGGTGCGCGCATGGAACGACTGGCTCTACAACGAGTGGTACCTCGAGTATCCGACCCGTGTGATCCCCGGCGGCATCACCTATCTCACCGATCCGGTCGAGGCCGTCAAGGAGATCGAGCGCAACGCCGAGCGCGGCTTCACCTCGGTGACCTTCCCCGAGCGTCCGCACGCGATCGGGCTTCCCTCCCTGTGGGATCGCGACCACTGGGACCCGATCATCCAGGCGTGCGTCGACACCGACACCGTCATCTCCCTGCACGTGGGCAGCTCCGGCATGTACCAGTACCCGCAGGGTGCGCCCGGACTCCAGTTGGGCGCCACGATGTTCGGGCAGCTCTCCCTCGCCGCCTGCAGCGAGTGGCTGTGGTCGGGCTATCCCAAGGACCACCCCACGCTCAAGATCGCGATGAGCGAGGGTGGGATCGGGTGGGTGCCGATGCTGATCGACCGACTGGACAACATCATCGACCGATCGGGCTACGGCCTGGGCTGGGCCGACCGTCCGGCGGACATCCTGCGCCGCAACTTCTGGTTCTGCACGCTCGACGACCCGTCGACGATCGCGCTGCGCGACGTGATCGGAGTCGAGAACATCATGCTCGAGACCGACTACCCGCACGGGGACGGCACGTGGCCGCACACGCAGAGCGTCGTCGAGCAGTACTGGGGCGGGTTCCCCGCGAAGGACCTGCGAATGATGTGCAGCGAGAACGCCGCCAAGCTGTACCGGCATCCGCTGCCCGAGATCGTCCTTCCCCGAGGCTGAGGGGGAGGGGCTTGCTCGTCGACGTGGGTGACGTGGAGATCGCCACTCGGGTGGTGGGCTCGGGGCCGCCGCTGTTGCTGCTGCACGGTTACCCGCAGACGCGGCGAGTCTGGCAGCGGGTTGCCGATGAACTCGCCGACCGTTTCACGGTCGTCACCACCGATCTTCGTGGTTACGGCGAGAGCAGCAAGCCGGCGGGCGACGACGCCCATGCGACGTACTCCAAGCGGTCGATGGTCGGCGACCAGGTGGAAGTCATGCGCAGGTTGGGCTTCGAGAGATTTGCGGTCGCCGGCCACGATCGGGGTGCCCGGGTCGTGCATCGCATGTGTCTGGATAATCCGGAGACGGTGGCACAGGCGGCGCTGCTGGACATCCTGCCGACCTCGGAGGTCTACGCGACCACCGATCGGCAGCTGGCCACGGCGTACTTCCACTGGTTCTTCCTGATCCGGCCGCACCGGCTCGCCGAGCAGCTCATCGACGGAAATCCGGATGCCTGGATGGAGAACGTGCTGGGTCTGGCCGGAGGGGCACCGACCTCGATGTCGGACGAGGACGTGGAACATTACAAGAGCTACTTCCGGGATCCGGCCGTGGTCCACGCGACGTGCGAGGACTATCGAGCCGGCGCGTCGGTCGACCTCGAACACGACGCGCTCGACGCCGGCCGCCGGATCACCTGCCCCGTCCTCGTCCTGTGGGGCGACCGGGGTCTGCTCGCCCGGCGTGAGCATCCGCTCAACGTATGGAAGAGATTCGCGCACAACGTGACTGGGGAACCGATTCCGGGAGGACACTTCTTCATCGACGACTCTCCCGCCGATGTCGTGAGGGCCGTCGGGGAGTTCCTCGAGCCCTGGCGGTGCGGGCGACTCGCCTGAACCCGACACCCAGGCCCAGCACCACCCGAGGCCGGCACGCCTCGGGACCGAGAGGAGAAACGTCAATGACATTCACACCGACCGCAGATCGCCTGATCCCGGAACTCGATCCCCGGGAGGAGATCGTGATGCTCGGCCGCACCCTCTGGAACGAGGGATACCGCGACCACCTGGCCGGTCACATCACCTACAACCTCGGCGACGGCACGCTGCTGTGCAATCCGTGGCTGCTGACGTGGGAGGAGATGTACCCCGAGGACATTCTCCGAATCGATCTGCAGGGCAAACTGATCGAAGGATCCTGGCCGGTACCGCTCGGCATCCCGCTGCATCTGGCGCTGCACAACGCCCGCCCGGACGTGGTGTACGCACTGCACAACCACTCCGAGTACGGCACGGTGTGGGGCGACATCAAGGAGGTGCCGCCGGCGTACGACCAGAGCTCCAGCCTCGGCGGGGGCGAGTTGGTTCTCGTCGACGAGTACGACGGCGCCGTCAACAGCATGGAGGCCGCCGAGAAGGCGGTCCGCGCGATCGGCGACGCGGATCGGGCGCTGCTGGGTGGACACGGCGTCTTCGTCATCGCGGACACCGCGCGGGCAATGTTCCTCCGTGCGGTCGCCCTCGAGCAACGCTGCAAGAACGCATGGATGGTGCGGGTGGCCGGCGGTCCCGACAAGACGTCGCTCCCGGACTGGTGGCTCGACCGGCAACTGAAGAACGACGGCAACGGGTACCACGGCTTCTGGGAGGCGGCGGTGCGTTCGGGGCTGCGGGCGGATCCGGTTCTCGCCGAGAAGATCCTGTCCAGGCCGCGATGACCGTGCCATCGATCGCGGAGGGGGCGGGAGCGGGCCCGGCCGAGGTCCGTCCCGCCTCGGCGGAACGAGCGGCGGACATCTTCACGTGCCGCGAGGTCATCCGGATCATCTCCGGGATCGAGCGGCGTGCACCCGGCGAACGCCTCGACGAGTACTACTGGGCCGAGTTGCTGGGCGGCTGTACCGAATCCGAGGTACTCGAGGCGACCTGGGAGCACTATCGCCGGCATGCGCGGCCGATCTGGCCGGCCGACATCCTCGCGCGGGTGGCGGCGCGGAGGGCCGAGGGCGCGGAGATCGTCCGATGACGCCGATCCTGGTGCTCGTTCCCGAGGAGCGCGGCATCTCGGCCCTCGCGCAGGTGCCGAACGTCTGCGCCGTCGTGTACGACCCGGAGAGCCGTCGGCTGCCGGACATCGCGTGCGACGCGGAGGTTCTGGTGGCGCACCGATTCGATCCCGCGGACGCCGGCCCCCTCTTCGCGCAGCTGCCCCGGCTGCGGATGGTGCAGTTGTTCAGTTCGGGCGTCGAGCGCTGGACGAACGTCGTGCCCGACGGCGTGCGCGTGTCGAACGCGGACCGGGCGCACGGCGGGGCGGTGGCCGAGTGGGTCGTCGCGCAATTGCTCGCCCACGTCCGCGATCTGGCGGGCTACCGGATCAAGCAGCAGGAGCAGCGGTGGCAGGCGCACCCCACCGGGACGTTGTCGGACAAGCGCGTGCTCGTGTTCGGGGCGGGCGACATCGGCGAGAACCTTCGCCGACGACTCGAACCGTTCGGTTGTACGGTCACCCTGGTCGGACGGACGGCGCGTGCGGGAGTCATGGACGTCGAACGCGGCCGGGCCGAACTCGGTGACCAGGACGTCGTGATCCTGGCGCTGCCGCTCGACGATTCGACGGTGCACCTCGTGGATGCGGTGTTCCTCACGACGATGAAGGACGGTGCGGTGCTGGTCAATGCAGGACGCGGCGAGCTCGTGGACACGGAGGCACTGCTCGCGGCAACCCGCGAGGAGCGCGTGTACGCGATCCTCGATGTCACCGATCCCGAACCGCTGCCCGCCGATCACGGTCTCTGGACCGCACCGGGGGTGGTGGTGACACCGCACGCGGCGGGCATCACCGACGACGTCCGCGACCGCTGTTGGGCCGCCGCGGTGCGGAAGATCGCGGCGTACGCCGACGGAACCGACGGATCCCGTGTGGCGGTGTCCCGATGAAGGCGTTCGGGTTCGACTGGCGCTGGCAGGACTCCGACGAGTTGCTCAACGTCGAGGACTACCGCCGTGCCGCGCGACGACGTCTGCCGCGCATGGTGTGGACCTATGTCGAGGGCGGGGCCGACGACCTGCGCACCGTCGCGGGCAACCGTTCGGCGTTCGACGACTGGTGGCTCGTGCCGAGTGTCCTGGCCGGCCACGACACCCACGACCTCGCCACCGAGGTGGCCGGGCTGCCGCTCTCGATGCCGGTGCTCACCGCGCCCACCGGCTTCAACGGCCTCACCCGGTGGAGCGGAGACCTCGACGCGATCCGCGCGGCGGAGCGCGTGGGAACCCGCTGTGTCGTGAGCACGGCATCGACGTGGTCGGTCGAGGAGGTCGCCGACGCGGCCACCGAGTCGCACGCGTTCCAGCTGTACCCCGGTGCGGGCGGGGTGGCCGCGGCCCTGATGCGCCGCGCGTGGGCCGCCGGCTTCCGGTCACTGTTCGTCACGGTCGACGTCCCGACCGTCGGCAACCGCGAGGGCGAGAAGCGCGAAGGGATGGGCGTGCCGCCCGTCCTGACGCCACGCCGACTGCTCGACGTCTCCCGGCACCCGAGATGGGCCTACGACGTCGTACGGCATCGGCGGATCGGCGGCCGCAACCTCGCGTCCGGCGACGGCGTGACCGCGGCGCTCGCCTCGATCGAGATCCAGGAGCGGCACCTCGTGCAGTCGCGGTTGAACTGGGACGACCTGGCCTGGATGCGGGACAACTGGCACGGCCGCCTCTACATCAAGGGGGTGCTGCGCGCCGAGGATGCCGTCCGCGCTGTCGACCTCGGTCTCGACGGCGTCGTCGTGTCGAATCACGGTGGCCGCCAACTGGACGGCTGTGTGCCGTCGGTGTCGGCGCTGCCGTCGGTGGCCGACGCCGTCGCCGGGCGGGCCGAGGTGCTCCTGGACGGCGGGATCCGGCGCGGCACGGACGTGCTCAAGGCGCTCGCACTCGGCGCGGACGCGGTGCTGATCGGCAGACCGTGCCTGTACGGGATGGCGGTGGCAGGCGACCGCGGCGTCGAGCACGTGCTGACGATCCTGAAGTCGGAGATCGAGCGGGGTCTGACGCTCCTCGGTGTGCGCGACATCCGGGATCTCGACCGATCGCACGTGCGTCCCGTGCGCGGCGGCGAGCGGGACGAGATTGGAATGTCGACCGTTACCACCCAGTGAGACTTGCGCCACAACGGCCGTGGATTCCTCGGTATCAAGAATCACGTTCCAGACGTTCGCGCTGCTCGAGGAGGACTGCAATGGGTATACCGGTGATTGTCGATGCGGCCAGGTCGCCGATCGGTCGACGTGGTGGCTGGCTGTCCGGCCTGCATGCCGCGCAACTTCTGGGTGCGGTCCAGTCGGGACTGCTCGAGCGTCTGAATCTCGATCCGAACATCATCGAGCAGGTGATCGGCGGCTGCGTCACCCAGGCGGGCGAGCAGGCGTCGAACGTCAGTCGCAACGCGTGGCTGCACGCGGGCCTGCCGGAGCGGACGGGCGTGACGACGATCGACTCGCAGTGCGGTTCCGGTCAGCAGTCGGTGAATCTGATCGCGGCCCAGATCGCTGCCGGCGTCATCGATGCGGGCATGGCGTGCGGCGTCGAGGCGATGTCCCGGGTGCCTCTGCTGTCCAACATCAGCGGCGACTTCGGCAGCCCCAAGCCGCCGGGCTGGAGTGTGGACATCCCGGCCCAGTTCGAGGGCGCCGACCGAATCGCGAGGCGACGGGGATTCACGCGCGAGGACCTCGACGCGTTCGGCCTACGGTCGCAGCAGCGTGCGGCCGCCGCGTGGGAGGACCGTCGATTCGACGGCCAGATCATCCCCGTGAAGGTTCCCGGTGCGGACGGGCAGGCGCCCACCGCGGTGTCCCGTGACCAGGGCCTGCGGGAGACGTCGATGGAGGCACTCGCGCGCCTGAACCCCGTTCTCGAGGGCGGGCTGCACACCGCGGGGACCTCGTCGCAGATCTCCGACGGCGCCGCGGCCGCGGTGCTGATGGACGAGAACGTCGCCCGGGAGCTCGGGTTGCGCCCGCGTGCCCGGATCGTCGCGCAGTGCCTCATCGGCGCGGAGACGCACTTCCTCCTGGACGGTCCGGTGCAGGCCACCGAGTACCTGCTCGACCGAGCAGGCCTGTCCGTCAAGGACATCGATCTCTTCGAGGTCAACGAGGCCTTCGCGGCGGTGCCCATGTCCATGGCCCGGGTGCACGGCGTCGACGAGGACCGTCTCAACGTCAACGGCGGAGCCATCGCTCTGGGCCATCCTGTCGGGTCGTCGGGCGTGCGACTGATTGCCGCGGTGATGGACGAGCTCGAGCGCCGTGACGGCGAACGTGCGCTCGTCGCCGTCTGCGCCGGCGGGGCGATGGCGTCCGGGGCGATCGTCGAGCGGATCTGAACTATGTGAAAACCATTGCCATACACTGTATTCGGAAGGCGCACGATGTTCTGTCGCGCGCCTGTTCCGGCTGCTCGGAACGAGCACGGCCGGGTCTGTAAAATTCACGATTCCACTCCGGTGTGATTTGCCGCACGCTGAATGCCGCGGCCTGCTAGGGTCCCATTCGGCGGCGGCAAAGGTCCGAAACATCCTTTGCTGCAACTTTTTCGGGCTACTCCCCAGTAGCTCCGATGATGGCGCGAACCGTCCGAGTCGACCCGACCGGTCGGGTAGGTGGTCCGATTCCAGCCGCGCGCGAAGGAAAGCGCGATCACGCGTGCGGGACGAGCCGATTCGTCGTGGATCTTCAGGAGGCATTGCATGATGGACAAGTGGCTTCGCAGGTCGAGGAACCTGGCTGTGCTGGCTACGGCCGCCGCGGTTCTCGCCGGATGTGGTGGTGGGGCTTCGTCTTCGACGACGTCCGATGCATCCGGTGACCTCGACCCCACCGCGATCCTGCGGGTCACGGCGAGCGCGCCCACCCGCAACCTGGACCCGTACATGCAGACCAGCTACGGCGGATGGGGCTACCTCACACCGGTTTTCGACCGGCTGACGGTGGTGGACGAAAACGGCGATCTCCAGCCGGGCCTGGCCGAGTCGTGGGAGTTCGCTCCGGACGGTTCCTACCTCGAGCTGAAGCTGCGCCAGGGCGTCACCTTCCACGACGGCGCTCAGTTCGATGCGGCGGCGGTGGCCGCGAACATCGAGCGCGGCAAGACCATGGAGGGCAGCACGGTCGTCGCCGCGCTGAAGAACATCACCTCGGTCGACGTGGTCGACAACAGCACCGTCCGTCTGCAGTTGGCACCCGGTACCGGTGTGGAACTACCCGGTGTGTTCAGCAGCAACGTCGGAATGATGGTCAGCCCGAAGGCCATCGAGGCGAAGGCCGATCTGCGTAACAACCCGGGCCAGAGCGGATCCGGTGCGTACGTCGTGACGGCCTACGTGCCCGAGGAGTCGGTCACCCTGGCCCGTGCGGACGGTACGAACTGGGACCCCGAGGCCGGCAAGGTCGCGGGCATGGAGTTCAAGTGGATCTCCGACGCGAGTACCCGACTCAACGGGCTCAAGACCGGCGCCACCGATCTGAGCTGGGTGAGTTCCGCCAACGAGATCGTCGAGGCGAACTCGCTGTCCAAGAGTGGCACGCTGGACGTCACCGAGGTTCCCTTCCGGAACGTCCTGGGCGTGTTCGTGCGGGCGCAGGGCGATCTCGCCAAGCCTGAGGTGCGGCAGGCGGTGGCGTCGGCGATCGATCCCGCGGCGATCAGCGCGTTGTTCTCCGACACCTGCACCCCGAACCGTCAGCTGTATCCGGCCGGTAGCTGGGCGGCCGACCCGTCCTACGAGTACCCGTACCAGTTCGATCTCGAGAAGGCGAAGAGCCTGGTGCAGGCGGCCGGCGGAGCCAAGGTCACGCTGACCTTCGCGGCGGGCACCAACACCGAGAAGCCGGCGAACGTCATCCAGTCGACGCTGTCGCAGGCTGGCATCGACGCCGAACTCAACCCGGTCCCCAACACGCAGAACGAACCCCGCTACATCGCCGGTGACTTCCAGTCGATGGTCTCCAACAGCTTCAGCCCCAAGGTGGATCCCGCCGAGACGGTCAACACCTTCGTGACCGGCCCGTACGACCTGGCGAACGGCAACCCGCAGATCGCGGAGCTTGCCGCGAAGGCTGCGAATCCGACTCTGTCGCAGGATGAGCGGGCCCCGATGTATCACGAGATCTGGGACCTGACGTTGAAGGAGGCGATGTTCGTGCCGATCTGCAACCAGACGAACGCGACCATCTCCACTGCGAAGGTCGTCGGCACCGAGAACATGCCCTGGGTGAATCTGGGCATCTTCGACGTCCGTCACGTGGGCATCACCAAGTAGTCGCACCGAACACCGACACCTGCCGAGAGGCCGAAGATGCTGCGCTATGCCGGAAAACGGTTGCTGGCGGCGATTCCGCTGCTGTTGGTCGTACCGTTGTTGATTTTTCTGTTGATCGATCTGGCACCGGGTGATCCGGCGGTGATCCTCGCGGGGGAGGACCCGACCCCGGAGCGGCTCGAGCAGTTGCGGGCCACCCTGAATCTGGATCAGAACGTGTTTGTGCGGTATCTGGACTGGGTCGGGTCGGTGCTGCGCGGTGATCTCGGGGTGTCGCTGCTGTCGGACCAGTCGGTGGCCGAACTTCTGTTCCGGCGCATGGCGACCACGCTCTCGCTGGTCGGGTTCGCAATGGTGCTGGCCGTCGTGATCGGTGTGATTCTCGGGGTGCTGGGATCGCTGCGTCCGGGTGGCGTGGTCGACCGCGGTATCAACGTGATCGCGTCTGTTGCGATCGCAATCCCGGCATTCTGGTTCGGCCTGGTCCTGGTGTCGCTGTTCGCGGTGTCGAACCAGATCTTCCCCGCATTCGGCTACGCGCCGCTCTCGGACGGTGTGGTGCCGTGGTTCCAGCATCTGGTGCTACCGGGTGTCGCGTTGGCGCTGCTGCCCGCCGCGGAGGTGACGTTGCAGTTGCGGTCGTCCCTCGGGCAGGTGATGGGCAGCGACTACATCCTCAACGCGAAGGCACGCGGGTTGGGTCAGGCGAGCGTCGTCCTCAAACACGGGCTCAAGAACGCGTGTATCCCGGTGGTGACCGTGCTCGGATTCCGGGTCGCCGAGGTGCTCGGCGGTGCGGTGACGATCGAGATCATCTACAGCATGCCGGGCATGGGATCGCTCGCGGTCAACAGTGTGCAGAACCATGACGTGCCGGTGCTGCTCGGGTTCGTGCTGTTCACCACGTGTGTGGTGGTGATCGTGAATCTGTTGGTCGACATCTCGTACGGCTACTTCAATCCGAAGGTGCGCGCATGACATCGACATTGCCTACCGAAGCGCTCGGCGACAGCACTCCCGGCGTCGCCGGCCGAGTCTGGGGTTTCGTGCGTCGCCGCCCCGCGACGACGGTGGCGGGGGCGTTCGTGCTGCTGTTGGTGGTCATGGCGGTCTTCGCGCCGCTGCTGGCGCCCTACGATCCGTATGCGCAGGATCTGCTCGCGCGGCTGCAGCCGCCGTCGTCGGCACACTGGTTGGGGACCGATGACTACGGCCGGGACGTGTTGAGCCGGTTGATCTACGGTGCCCGGATCTCGTTGCAGGCGTCGTTGCAGGCGGTGGCGCTCGCGCTGGTGCTGGGCCTGCCGTTGGGTGTGATCGCCGGCTACAGCGGCGGCTGGGTCGATACCGTCCTGACCCGGATCATGGACGCACTGATGAGTGCGCCGTCGCTGGTCCTGGCGATCACGATCGTCGCGGTCCTCGGTTCGGGGATCACCAATGCGATGCTCGCGGTCGGTCTGGTGATGGCCCCACGGTTCTTCCGTGTCACCCGGGCATCGACGATGGACGTGCGGGGCGACACCTACATCGAGGCGTCGGTCGCGTTGGGCTGCACCACGTCCCGAACCATCGTCCGGCACATCCTGCCGAACGTGATGCCGCCGATCGTGCTGGTCATCTCGGTCTCGCTCGGCACCGCCGTGGCGGCGGAGGCGAGTCTGAGCTTCCTCGGCCTCGGCGCGAAGGCGCCGGCCGCGAGTTGGGGGTCGATGCTGTCCACGGCCGCGTCGAACATGCAGCTCGCGCCCTACCTGGTGTGGCCGCCCGGCGTGATGATCTTCCTGACCGTGCTCGCGTTCACCTACCTCGGCGACGGTGTGCGCCGCGCCCTGACGAGGAGTCGCAATGGCAGCAACTGACACCCTCACCCGTCCGCTGAACCGGGGAGCCGATCCCACCGCGCCCCTGCTGCGGGTGCGCGACCTCACGGTGCAGTTCCGCGCCGGCCGCAAGGACTGGGTCACCGCGGTCCAGGATGTGTCGTTCGACGTCGCCGCGGGTGAATCCGTTGCACTGGTGGGTGAATCGGGATCGGGCAAGACGGTCTCCTCACTCGCGGTGATGGGGTTGACCCCGGACACCGGTGGGCGGGTCTCGAACGGCAGCGTCGAGTTCGACGGGCGGGACCTGACGGCGCTGCCCGCCAAGGAGTGGCGCAAGCTGCGGGGCACCGGGATGGGGATGATCTTCCAGCAGCCCATCCGCAGCCTCAATCCCGCCTACACGGTGGGCGATCAGATCGCCGAGTCGGTGCGTAAGCACCTGGGGCTGGACCGCAAGGCCGCGATGGCGCGTGCGGTCGAGATGCTCGAGTTGGTGCAGATTCCGCGGGCCGCAGAGCGGGTGCGGGAGTATCCGCACGCGTTCAGCGGCGGCATGTGCCAGCGGGTGATGATCGCGATGGTCATGGCCTGCAACCCGAGGCTGTTGATCGCGGACGAGCCCACCACCGCGCTGGATGTGACTGTGCAGGAAACGATCCTGGATCTGCTCCGGGACCTGCAGGAGCAGACCGGGGTCGCGCTGCTGTTCGTCACCCACGACCTCGGCGTCGTCGCGGAACTGTGCGAGCGAGTCGTGGTGATGTACGCGGGCGAGGTGATCGAGGACGGCCGCGCCGCCGAGGTGTTCTTCCGCCCGCAGCACCCCTACACGTCCGGCTTGCTCGCCTCGATCCCGCGTCCGGGCCGGGGCGCCGACAGACGCCTCGCCGCGATCCCGGGCCGGATCCCCGCTGCCGGCGAGTGGCCGGTGGGTTGCCACTTCCACGACCGCTGCACCCATGCCCGCGCCGGTTCGTGCGACACCACGCATCCCGCGCTGACCGACACGACCGCGGGCCGGGCAGCGCGCTGCCTGCGTGTGACGGATCTGCAACTGCAAGGAGTGGAGGCCCCATGAGCCTGCTCGAGGTCACGAACCTGACCAAATCGTTCTCCACCCGTCGCGACTTCCTCGGCCGGAGAACCGGGTGGACCCATGCGGTGCGGGATGTCTCGTTCACACTCGATGCCGGCGAATGTCTCGCTGTCGTCGGAGAATCCGGGGCCGGTAAGTCCACCGTCGGTCGGATGGTGCTGCGCCTGATCGAACCCGATTCCGGCACCGTCACCTTCGACGGCGAGGACGTTCGGGCGGCGAAACCGGCCCGGCTGCGCGAGATGCGCCGCGGCATGCAGATGATCTTCCAGGACCCGCACTCCTCCCTCGACCCCCGGATGACAGTGGCCGACGCGGTCGCCGAACCGCTGCTCGTGCACTCCGACCTCGATCGCGTCGCCCGCACACAACGCGTCCGCGAGTTGCTCGACAAGGTCGGAATCGGCTCCCGCTACCTCGGACGGTATCCGGCCGAGTTGTCCGGCGGTCAGCTCCAGCGTGTCGCGATCGCGAGGGCGTTGACGCTCGAACCGAAGATGATCGTCTGCGACGAACCCGTTGCCGCGCTCGATGTCTCGGTTCGCGCGCAGGTCCTCAACCTGCTGCGGGACCTGCAGGAGGAACTCGGCCTGGCCTACCTGTTCGTGTGCCACGACCTGGCGCTCATCGAGGTGATCGCCGACCGGGTGATGGTGATGAGAGCCGGCGAGGTCGTCGAGACCGGCACCGTCAGCGACATCTACGACCATCCGCGGGAGGACTACACCCGGAAGCTGTTGGAGGCCATCCCGATCCCGATCCCACGATCGGCGCGCGTGGGCTGATCCGCGCCGCTCGGCGCGTTGGAGATCGAAATCGGCTCGTTCCGTGGACCATCTGGAGAGAACAAGAAACGTCGGAGGAGTGTGGAATGGGCACCGATACGCGAGGAACAGGTCTTCCCTGGGTCGAGGCAATCGCGGATTCCTTCCCGCGGTATTCGTTCGACGAGTTCCACACGATCCAGCTGCCGGCACTGAACGCCCGAAACGCCGTGCTGCTGGTCGATGATCTCGCGGGTGTGCCACCGCT
The DNA here is from genome assembly GCF_013348805.1 of Rhodococcus sp. W8901. Classification (NCBI taxonomy): domain Bacteria; kingdom Bacillati; phylum Actinomycetota; class Actinomycetes; order Mycobacteriales; family Nocardiaceae; genus Rhodococcus; species Rhodococcus sp. W8901. The sequence goes on along the minus strand of NZ_CP054690.1, from coordinate 5,293,580 downwards.
GGGCTTCCGGGTTCCCGGCGGCCGGGCGTTCACCTGGGCCGCCACGGCTGACGGCATCCGGGTGGTGGAGGGCGAGCAGAACGCCGAGACGCTCGTCGAACTCGACGAGACGACGTTCTCGTCGTACCTGAACGAGCTGTTGACGGCGAGCGGTTCCGTTCGCACCGAGCGCGCGACGGTGGTGCGGGGCAGCCTCGACGGCTGGAAGCGATGGCAGCCGGCCACACGGTCCCTGATCTCGGGCCGGCCGATCTACACCGATGCCGTGCGGGGCACGCTCGTCGGGCTCGACGGCGAGCCCCTCGACCTGCTTCGTCGCTTCCCGGTCGACGGTGATCGCGACGAGATGCGTCATTTCCTCGACACCGCGGGATTCCTGCACGTCAAGGAGGTGTATTCCCCGGAGGAGATCACGACGTTCCGCGAAGAGGTCGAGTTCGTCCGGTCCCGGACGACCCCGGGCGATCCGTACTCGTGGTGGTCGCTCAATGCCGACGGTGACGAAGTGGTCACCCGCATCAATTACCTCGGTCGCCATTCGGAGGTGTTGCAGGAACTCTGTTTCGAACCTCGGATGACCGAATTCGCGCGCCTGGGCAACCCTGCCTTCCGCGTGTGCGATGACCGTCTCGACGGGCCGATGGTCTTCGTCAAGTCCTCCGACGTCGTCAAGGGTGACGGCGATCTCGGCTGGCACACCGATGACGGCATCGGTGGCCACCCGGTTCTGTGCCCGCTCATCCAGGCCGGAATCCAGCTCGACCACGCCGATCCCGAGAACGGTCAGCTCATGGTCCTGGCGGGCTCGCACCGGTACACCAACCACTGGCTGCAGTGGGGTGAGGAGGGCAACCTGCCCGTCGTCAGGCTCGAGACCGAGCCGGGTGACCTCACCCTCCACTTCGGCGACCTCATGCACAGCACCCCACCACCCGTCGGCCGGAATGCGGGTCGGCGCGCCCTCTACTACAAGTTCTCGGAAGAGAAGACGTTCGAGTGGGTGCCTCCGGGATGTCACTACAACGACGCACTCTTCCACGCCGATGCGACCGGCAAGGTGTCGGCGCGGGCCGCCACCCACTGACCGCCGGACGCCCGTCCGATCAGTCGACCTCGGCGAGCACGTCGGCGTTCTCCGGTTCGGGTGCGGTGGCGATGCCGCGTCCGCCCGGCGCCCACACACCGAGCACGACTGCGGTGACGAACAGGACCCCGGCGAGTACGAACGAGGCCTCCTGCATACCGTGCAGGAAGGACTCCTTCGCGAACTCGGCCAGCTGATCCCCCTGCGGGCCCGCGAGTTTGGAGACCTCGAGCGCGGCCGCGAGCGAGTCGCCGACGGGCTGCTCGGCCTGCTCGGGGACGGCATCGACCGCGGGCTGGATGTGCCGTCCGTAACCGGCTGCGAGGATGCTGCCCGCCAGTGCCACGCCGATCGCGGCGCCGATCTCGCGGGTGGCGTCGTTGACCGCGGACGCGACACCCTGATTGGCGGTCGGGGTGTTCTGCACGATGGCCGTGGTCGCGGGCGCGGTGCACAGCCCCAGCCCGAAGGCGGCGACCACGAGCGGCACGGCGACATCCGGGTACGAACTGGTCTCGTCGAGCCGACCCAGCAGGACCAGCGACACAGCCATGACCGTGAGGCCTCCGAACGTCATCGCCCGCAGCCCCAGCAGCGGAATGAGCAGCGGTGCCAGCACCGACAGCGCGAGCACCACGACGGCGATCGGGGCCAGTGCGAGGGCCGACTGCAGCGGCGAGTAGTCCAGGACCAACTGCAGGTGCTGGACGATGAGGAAGAACAGGCCGAACGTCGCGAAGAACTGCAGCAGAAGGGAAGTCGCTCCCACACCGAAGGTACGGTTGCGGAACAGTCGGACGTCGAGGAGGGGGTGCGCCACGCGGAGTTCGACCATCGCGAACACAGCGGCCGCGGCGAGCCCACCGACGACGGCCGCGAGCACGAGCGGGTCGAGCCACCCGCGTTGCGGTGCCTCGATGATGCCGAGCACGAACACCCCGATCGCCCCGGCGATGAGCACGCCGCCACGGACATCGAACGCCGACGGGTGTTCGTCGCGGGACGACGGGATCGTGAAGGACAGCGCGAACAGCACGGCCGAGACGGCCGCGAGCCCGATGAAGATCGAGTGCCAGGACCACTGCTCGAGCAGCAGTCCGGAGCCGATGAGACCGGCGATACCGCCGGATCCTGCGACGCCGGACCAGATGCCGACGGCCTTGGAACGCTGCGCGGCCGGGAAACTCGCGGTCAGGATGGACAGTGTCGCCGGCATGACGAACGCCGCGCCGATGCCCGAGGCCGCGCGGGCGCCGATCAGCCAGGCTGGGGAGTCGACGAGGATCGGCAGGGCGGAGGCGACCCCGAACACGAACAGGCCGAACACCAGCACCCCACGGCGGCCGTAGTGATCGCCCAGTGCGCCGGCCGGCAGCAGCAGGCACGCGAGGGTGAGGGTGTAGCCGTCGACGATCCAGGTGAGCTGGGACTGGGTGGCCCCGGTGTCGCGGGCGAGGTCGGGCAGCGCGGTGTTGAGGGCTGCCATTGCCGCCACGACGAGGGCCACCGCTGCGCACGACACGGTGAGGGTCCAGATCTGGCCCCACGTCATCCGCTCCGCGTTTCCGGTGTACTTTCCAGCCATGCGGGCCTCCCCGTACGAAACAAGACTGTCAGTATCGTAGGGGAACTGACGGTTCCACAAGAGGTGATGACGGATGGCTGGTGACGTAGCGGAAGTGACGGAGTCGGAGCAGGATCCGCGAAAGGCGCGTTCACGTGCGCGGTTGCTCGACGCCGCGACCACGCTTCTCGCGAAGGGGGGCACCGACGCCGTCACGATCGATGCCGTCACGAAACTCGCGAAGGTGGCGCGGGCGACGCTCTACCGGCATTTCGACAGCGGTACCGAACTGGTGGCGGCGGCCTTCGGACGGCTCATCCCGCCCGCCCCCGCGGTCCCGTTGTCGGGCGATCTGCGGACGCAACTGGTCGAGTTGATGGTGAGTCAGGCCCGGCTGATCGAAGAGGCGCCGATGCACGTGACCGCGCTGTGCTGGCTGGGAATGGGGCCGGCGCTCGACGACTACTCGAGCGCGTCCGATCTGGAGGGGGTCGACCATCCCCACGCGGACAAGCCGGAACTCAGGTCGCTGCGCGAGCATGTCGTCGTGCAGTACCGCACCGCGTTCGATCGCGTGCTCGGCACCGACGAGGCGCGCCGGTCCCTGGGTGATTTCGACTACGACCTCGCCCTCGCGCAACTGGTCGGACCGCTCGTCTTCACCAAGCTGGCAACCCTCGCACCGCTGGGGCCGGACGCCTGTGTGCGGATCGTCGACGACTTCCTCGCGGCCCGAGGTTCGCAGCCGGCGGCGGACACCCCGTCGGACGGCAGTTGACCCGCGTCACGGACCGTCCGGACCGCGGCCGGGCCGCAGCGCGAACGCGCGCAGCCGCGAGTACCCGCGGACCCGGAGCGGCCGCAACGACCTGAGCGTGACGCCGTCGTCGTCGGCGAGCATCGCCGCCAGGTCCGCGTCCACCAGGACGGTTCCCGGCCGGGCTGCGCTCGTCAGTCGTGCCGCGATGTTGACCGCCTCGCCGAACAGATCGCCGAACCGCATGAGCACCGATCCCGCCGCCAGCCCCACCCGAAGGTCGGGTCGATCCGTGTCGGTGTGCGCCGCGTACTGCAGCGCCAGCGCGATTCGCGCCGCGTCGGCCGCCTTCTCCGCCGCGAACATCACTTCGTCGCCGACGTTCTTGACCACCCACCCGCCGCCCTGCGTGATGATCGACGTCGTCTGCGATTCGAACTCCTCGAGCAGTGAACTCAGGTCGTCGACGCGGATCCGACGCGTCAGACTCGTGTACCCGACCATGTCCGCGAACCCCACGACGAGTGCCCGGTGGCTGGTGTCCTCGCCGACACTGCCGGACCGGCGCGCGGTGGCCGCCGCCAGATGCCGCCGCCACACATACGACTGCAGTGCTTCGACGGTGGGCAGCAGTTGCGATGTGAGCGACCCGACCGCGGTCCGCAGGGCTTGCTCGTCGAGCGTGCCGGACTGTGCGTGGGCGGTGGCCAGCTCGTCGGCCAGGTGCGAGTTCAGTACCGCAACCTGCCACTCGGCCAGCCGGGACATGGACTGCCCCAGCGCCCGGGTGGCGGCGACCGCGGCATCGGGGGCCAGCGCTCCACCGTCCACGAAACCCACCAGGGCGCGCAGGGCGGCGACGTCGCCGTCGGTGAACATCACGGCGTCCGGATCCGCGTCGATCGCGAATCCCATCGACACCCACAACCGCTGCGCCCGCTCGAGTGGCACGTCGGCGAGCTCGGCAATCTGGTCCCGGGTGTATCGCCGCGGGCCACCGAGCAGCGTCTGCTCGACCTCCGACTGGATGACGCCGAGCACACCGGCATCGAGGTTCTCGGAGAGCTCCACGGCAGGCCCCTTTCGCGACGAATTGCCCCAAGAGTGAATCACCGATCCGGGACGAGTGGCCGCTTCCGCCGACCCGTGGGTCGTCGGGGCTGTCGGTGGGCTGTGCCAGAGTAGCGGGGTAGGTTTCAGCGTTCTTGGTTTCAGTGTTCTTGGTTTCAGTGTTCTTGTAGGTATTCAGGAGGATCCACATCATGCCGCCCCGCAGACGTTCCGGATCAGGCTCGTCACCGGAACACCTCACCGCGGAGAACCTCGAGGCACTGGCCGCGGCCGTCGCCGAGGGGAAGCGCGCCACCGTGTACCTCCGCGAAGCCACGCCCAGCCTCGGTATCGAGGCGGGATGCTCGGCCAAAGTTGTTTCCGTGGAAGGAAATACGGTCATCATCCGCCCCAAGGGAGTCAACGACGAACTGCCGTTCGAGGCGGAGGAACTGCGCATGACGCGCACGGCGCCCGAGCCCCCCGCCAAGGCTGCAGCCAAGCCCGCGACCGCGCGCAAGGTCGCCCCGACCCCGGCCCCGGCTCCGGTGCCCGCCCAGGTCTCCACCCCGCGTCCCGCGGCGCGACCCACGCCGGCCGCGGCACCCGCGCCGGTGCGCGCGGCAGCGCCGGCTGCGAAGGCCGAGTCGGTGTCCGTTCCCGCGGTTCCCGCACCGGCACCCAGCGCCGCGCCTGCACCCCGCCGAACCAAGAAGGTCGCGGCGGGCAGCGTGAGCGTGACGATTCACGCCGGCCCCGAGAACGAGTGGACGGTCACCGTCGCGCATGGTGCGAAGCGCCCGAGCAAGGCGGTTCCGGTCAGTCCGGACGCGGTGGATCGCGCCGTCCGCGAACTCGGGGAGCCCGTCGCGCTCGAGGCCGTCCAATCGGTCATCTCCGCTGCTCGTGAGGCGGCGGAACAGCGGATCGAGGCATTGAGCAAGGAACTCGAGGATGCGCGACGGGCGCTCGAAGCGTTGGGCTCGACCACCTAGTCGGCGATTCGGTGACGATCGGGTCAACGAGGCCCGTCGGCATCGACGGAGGTGGGAAGGTTGCCGATAGAGTGTCCCGCCGACTCGCGCGCGCATGATCGCGGCGAGGGCGTGCATGCAGGGTAGTGCGCAGGCATGTGGCGGTGATCGACCGATGGCACATTCGTAGCGCCAACCGGGAGGGCAACATGCTCAAGCGACTTTCCTTGATCTTCGCGGCGTTGGCGGTGATCGCCGCCATGCTCGGAGTCGGCACCGCCACCGCCGCACCGCCGAAGGCGGTTCTCGGCGGTGGGTCCGGAATCGTGATCGACAACATGTACGAATGCACGCTCACCACCATCGGGCACGACAACGCCGGCAGGCTGGTCGGCATCACGGCGGGGCACTGCGGTGAGGCCGGGGCGGCGGTGGTGCCGGAGTCCGCACCCGACGCCGGGGTGGTGGGGCACTTCGCGGTGTCCAACCACGACTACGACTACGCCGTGATCGAATTCGATCCCGCGAAGGTCGCGCCGGTGAACACGATCGGCGAGGTCACCATCACCGGGATCGGTACACCGGCGCAGTTCCCGGCGGTCGCGTGCAAGCAGGGGCGGACCACCGGTCACACATGCGGCGTCGTGTACGGGGACGTGCTCCAATCGCAGGAGACGTGGACGCAGATGTGCGTCATCGAGGGCGATTCGGGCTCACCGGTCGTCGTCGGGACGACGCTGGTCGCGATGGTGAATGCCTATCTCGGCGTCGCCTGCCTCGGTCCCGAACTCGGCACCAACATGACGTCGATCATCGACAGCATCAACGCGACCGGTGGCCCCGGCGCCGGCTACAGACCGATCTAGGTGTAGTTCCCGTTTCGCCGATGTGCCGGATCCTCGTCGAGGGTCCGGCACATTCTCGTGGGCGGACCACGTCGTCCTTCAAGGTTTCCCGCTGTGTCGGTGCATGTGCGATACCCGGGCCGCCCGCTCCCACTTGACACGCCAGGTGTGACAGGCAACACTCCCTGTACCCGAACGAGCGATCGGTCGGTCTGTTCAGTTTGGCGGGTTCGCCGGGGTCCCACTGCTCGCGTCCCGAGTCCTGCTGTTGCCCTGTTGTCAACTGCCGAAAGGGGGCTGGTGCCATGCCCGACGCACGCCCTTGGATGTCGCTGTATCCGAGTGGAACGGTCACGGATCCGTCGATCCCGTTCGCGTCGCTCGTCGATGCCTGGAATGCCCGCGTCGCGGCGAATCCCGATGGTGTGGCCCTGCGCTACTTCGACGGTGTGCTCACCGCCGCCGAGGTCGACGAACAGTCCGACGCGCTCGCGGTCGGGTTGTCGGAGAAGGGGGTCCGGCGGGGTGACCGTGTCGGGATCTACCTGCAGAACATCCCGCAGTACGCCATCTCGATGGTGGCCCTGTGGAAGATCGGTGCGGCCGCCCTGCTCCTCAACCCGATGTATCGCGGAGCTGAACTGCGGCACCTGGTCGACGACGCGGGCACCGTCGGTGTCATCTGTTCGGACCGTTCTGCGGAGGAAACGGCGGACACGTTGCGGGGCAGCTCGGTCCGATGGCTGATCACCACGAGCGACCTCGACTTCCAGAACAGGTCGGACCCGAGGGTGTTTGCCGATCCGGTCCGGGCGACGAGCCGGGTGGGTGAGGACCTCGTGAACGTGGTGGCCCGCCATCGCGGTGCGCGTCCCCCGCGACCGGACGTTTCGGGCGACGATACGGCGATCGTCGCCTACACCTCCGGAACGACGGGCACTCCCAAGGCCAGCCTCAACACGCATGCGAACGTGCTCGCCGTCGCCACGACATTCGGTGACTTCGTCGGCACCGCCGACGGCGACGTCGTCTTCGCGATCGCGCCGCTGTTCCACATCACCGGTGCAGTGATCAACGCGGTCGTCGCCTTGATTCGTGACTGCACACTCGTCTTCGCGAATCGGTTCCACCCCGAGGTGACGCTCGAGACGTTCGTCGAGCACCGGGTCACGTTCACGATCGGATCCATCACCGTCTTCAACGCCCTCTACCGGGTGCCCGACGCCTCCCCGGAGCACTTCGCATCGGTCAAGGCGCTCTACTCGGGCGGTGCTCCGATCCCGCCGGCGACCGTCCGGAAGTTCGAGGAGCGGTTCGGGCACTACATCCACAACGCGTTCGGGATGACGGAGACGTCGTCCGGGGTGATCGCGGTTCCTCCCGGTGCCCGCGCACCGGTCGATCCGGCCAGCGGGTCGTTGTCGATCGGGATCCCGCTACCGCTGCTGGACGCTCGTGTCGTGAGTGCCGACGGCGAACCGGTCCTCGCCGGGACGGCAGGCGAACTGACCCTCGCCGGGCCTCAGATCATCGCGGGATATCTGGGTCGGCCGGAGGACACGGCGAAGACCTTTCCCTGCGGCCGGCTCCACACCGGCGACGTGGCGATCATGGACGAGCACGGATGGGTCTACCTGGTCGACCGGCTCAAGGACCAGATCAACGTGTCCGGCTACAAGGTGTGGCCACGCGAGGTCGAAGGTGTGTTGCACGAACACCCGGCCGTCTACGAGGCAGGTGTCACCGGCGAGCCGGACGACTATCAGGGCGAGAGGGTCGTTGCGTACGTGTCGCTCAATCCCGGCGCCCACGTGTCGGAGAGCGAGCTCGTCGCGTTCGTCGGTGACCGGTTGGCGGCCTACAAGCGGCCGCGGCAGGTGCACGTCGTCGACTCCATTCCCAAGACACTCACCGGCAAGATCCGCCGAACCGAACTCCGTGGCCGCGCCGGCGCCACGATGTGAGTTCCGTTCCACAGCAAACCAATTCTGACGAAAGCTGAAGAATCGTGACATCTGAAGTTGCCGAGAGAGAACGCCCCGGACAGGCGAACGCCACGGGCATCGGCTCGAAGAAGAAGTCGCTCCTGGCGAGTGCGGTCGGGAACGTGCTGGAGTGGTACGAATGGAGCGCCTACGCAGTGTTCGCGCCGTTCATCGCCGCGGTTGTCTTCGACAACTCGAATCCGGTGTCGGCCCTGCTGTCCACGCTCGCCGTTTTTGCCGTCGGGTTCCTGATGCGCCCGCTCGGCGGCATCGTGTTCGGGCGGATCGCCGACCGGCGGGGACGGAAATTCGTCCTGATCACCACCATGCTCATGATGGCCGGTGGCAGCCTGGTGATCGGCATCATGCCCACGTACGAGTCCGTCGGCGTCTGGGCCTCGGTGATTCTGTTGGCCGCCCGCGTTGTTCAGGGATTTGCGCACGGTGGCGAGTCCGCGACCGCGTACTCGTACGTCAGCGAGATCGCACCGCCGAACCGTCGAGGCATGTGGGGCAGTGTCGCCTTCATCGCGATCTTCGGTGGGTCCGTGCTGGCCTATTCGGTGGGTGGTGTCGTGACCTCGACGCTGTCGGAGAGCGCGGTCGCGCAGTGGGGTTGGCGTATCCCCTTCCTCATCGGTGCGGTTCTGGCGCTGGCAGCGCTGTACCTTCGCCGGAGCATGGAGGAGAGCGAGGTGTTCGACGCGCAGGACAACTCGGACGACACCCGCATTCCTCGACGGACCGTGGTCCGTGCCGTGCTGCTCATGATCGGTATGACGTCCGGCATCACCGCCGCGCACTACACCTGGACGTCGTACATCTCGACCTATGCGATCACCCAGGAGGGCATGAATCCCGACACCGCCTACTGGATGCTCGTCATCGCACAGCTGATCGCGCTCGTCTCGCTTCCCTTCTGGGGGCTGCTCTCGGACCGGATCGGTCGCCGGCCCATGTTGTTCGCGTTCGCGGGGCTGATGTTCGTGCTGCAGTTCCCGCTCACCGCGATGATCACGTCGTCGGGGTGGACGCTGCTCGTGGCGACGACCGTCGCGCTCCTGGTCGTCTCGATTCCCGCGTCGGTCCTGTCCGCGACGCTGTCGGAAAGCTTCCCGACCAAGCTCCGCACGCAGGCGATCGGATTCGCGTATTCGATCTCCGTCGCGGTGTTCGGTGGTTCCTCGCCCTACCTGAACCAACTCCTGGTGGGGCAGGGGATCGGGTGGGCCTTCAGCGTCTACATCATGGTGCTCTGCGTCTTCACCGGTGTCGCGTGCCTGTTCATGAGGGAGACCAAGGGAATCCGACTCGAGAACGTCTAGATTCCGGCCGACGGTGTCAGCCGCACACGGCACCGTCGGACGCCGACCCGACGAGCTTGGTGTACTTCGCCAGCACGCCACGGGTGTAACGGGGAGGCAGGGGCTCCCATCCGCTCCGGCGGGTGGCGAGCTCCTTCTCGTCCACCAGGAGATCGAGCACCCCGTTGGCGACGTCCAGGCTGATCCGGTCGCCGTCGCGGACGAACGCGATCGGCCCGGCGTCGACGGCCTCGGGGGCGACGTGCCCGACGCACAGTCCCGTCGTACCCCCGGAGAACCGGCCGTCGGTCAGCAGCAGCACGTCCTTGCCGAGGCCGGCGCCCTTGATCGCGGCGGTGATCGCCAGCATCTCCCGCATCCCGGGTCCGCCCTTGGGGCCCTCGTAGCGGATCACGACGACGTCGCCGGCCGTGATCGTCCCGTCCTCGAGCGCATCCATCGCCGCACGCTCACGATCGAAAACGCGTGCGGTTCCCTCGAATACGGACGAATCGAACCCGGCCGACTTCACCACCGCGCCGCCCGGCGCGAGCGTGCCCTCGAGGATCGTGATGCCGCCCGTGGGATGGATCGGTGAGCTGAGCGCGCGCAGGACCTTGCCGTCCGGGTCCGGGGGAGCGATCTCGGCGAGGTTCTCGGCGAGTGTGCGGCCGGTGACGGTGAGGCAGTCGCCGTGCAGCAGTCCGGCGTCGAGCAGGGACTTCATGATCACCGGGACGCCGCCGATCCGGTCGACGTCGATCATGACGTGACGGCCGAACGGTTTGACGTCGGCCAGGTGCGGGACGCGCGCCCCGACGCGAGCGAAGTCGTCGAGCGTGAGCGCCACCTCGGCCTCGTGTGCGATCGCCAGCAGGTGCAGTACCGCGTTGGTGGAGCCGCCGAACGCCATGACGACGGCGATCGCGTTCTCGAACGCCTCCTTCGTCAGGATGTCCGACGTGGTGATCCCGCGGCGCAGCAACTCGACCACGGCCTGTCCGCTGCGCCGGGCGAACCCGTCGCGGCGGCGGTCGGTGGCCGGGGGTGCGGCGCTGCCGGGCAGCGACATCCCCAGCGCCTCGGCCGCGCACGCCATCGTGTTGGCGGTGTACATGCCGCCGCAGGCGCCCTCGCCGGGACAGATCGCGCGTTCGATTGCGTCGACGTCCTCGCGGCTCATCAGTCCGCGCGAGCAGGCCCCGACGGCCTCGAACGCGTCGATGATGGTGACTTCCTTCTCGGTGCCGTCGGACAGCTTCGCGATGCCCGGCAGGATCGAGCCGGCGTAGAGGAAGACGTTGGCCAGGTTCAGCCGCGCGGCCGCCATCAGCATGCCGGGCAGCGACTTGTCGCAGCCGGCGAGCAGCACCGAACCGTCGAGTCGCTCGGCCTGCATCACCGTCTCGACGCTGTCCGCGATCACCTCACGGGAGACCAGCGAGAAGTGCATGCCCTCGTGGCCCATCGAGATGCCGTCCGAGACCGAGATGGTGCCGAACTCGAGCGGGTAGCCGCCGGCCGCGAACACGCCGTCCTTGCACGCGTCGGCCAGTCGGTCCAGCGACAGGTTGCACGGGGTGATCTCGTTCCACGACGACCCGATCCCGATCTGCGGCTTGTCCCAGTCGTCGTCGCCCATGCCCACCGCCCGCAGCATGCCGCGGGCGGCGGTCTTCTCGAGGCCGTCCGTGACGTCCCGGCTGCGCGGCTTGATGTCCGGTCCCGCGGAATCCTTCGAAGTGGTCACGGCGCTTCTCCCAACGATCGATCGTCACGGATGGCGGTGCTTTCGTCCATGTAACCACGCTGCATCTATCCGAGTTCGGTGGTTGTGGAGAACCCTCGGTAGCCGTCCGCGGCGATCTGCGCGCACAGGTTCCGGTAGTTGCCGACGCCGCCGAGATACGGCATGAAGATGCGCGGCTTCCCGGGGACGTTGGCACCGAGGTACCACGAGTCCGCCTGCATGTAGAGGCTGCCGACGGCGATGCCCGTCACGTGCTCCACCCACTCGTCCTGCGCCTCGAGCGTGGCCTCCGCGAACCGGGCACCGGTGCTGCGCATGTGGTCGAGGTAGCCGATCACCCACTCCACGTGCTGTTCGATCGACACCACGACGTTCGAGAGGACCGACGGACTACCCGGCCCGGCGAGCACGAACAGATTGGGGAACCCGGCCACCGAGAGGCCGAGGTAGGTGCGCGGGCCCGCCTCCCACGTGTCGCGCAGCGTCACCCCGTCCCGTCCACGGATGTCGATGGCGCCGAGCGCGCCGGTCATGGCGTCGAACCCGGTGGCGAAGACGATCGCGTCGAGTTCGTGGACGCCGGCGTCCGTGCGGATGCCCTCGGACACGATCTCCTCGATCGGGGTGGCACGCAGGTCGACCAGCTCGACGTTGCCGCGGTTGAAGGTCTCGTAGTAGTCGGTGCCGACACACACCCGCTTGGATCCCAGCGGATAGCCCTTGGGGCACAGCACTTCCGCGGTGACGGGATCGGTGACCGTCTCACGAATTTTCGAGCGCACGAACTCGGCGGCGGTCTCGTTCGCGGCGGCATCCGTCATGACGTCGCCGAACGTGGTCTGGAAGGCGAGCCCGCCCGCGGCCCAGCGGGTCTCGTACTCCTTGATCCGAACATCCGGTGCGGTCTCGAGTGCGAGTCCGACCGGCGGCGGGAGGATCCAGCCGCCGTGCGATTGCCGCTGCAGTTGCCGGCGCGCGGGGTAGTCGGCCTTGATCTCGGCGAGTTCGCCGGGCCCGAGCGGCCGGTTGCGTGCCGGAAGAACGAATCCCGGAGTCCGCTGGAACACCGTCAGCTCCGCCGCCTGTTCCGCGATGACCGGAATCGCCTGGACTCCCGACGAGCCGGTGCCGATCACGCCGACGCGCTTGCCGCCGAAGTCGACGCCCTGCTCGGGCCAGTTCGCGGTGTGGTGGATCTCGCCGGTGAACGTGGCCAGGCCTGCGATGTCGGGAATCCGGGCCGACGACAGCGGTCCGGTGGCCATGACGGTCCAGCGGGCCGTGACGGTGTCGCCGCTGTCGGTGGTGACCGTCCACAGCCCGCTCGCGTCGTCGAAGTGCGCCGACGTCACGCGAGAGCCGAAGGTGATGTCCTCACGCAGACCGAACCGGTCGGCGACGTGCTCGAGATAGCGCAGGATCTCCGGCTGGGCGGGGAAACGCTCGGTCCACACCCAGTCCTGCTGCAGGTCGTCGTCGAACGAGTACGAGTAGTCGGCGCTGTCGACATCGCACCGCGCCCCCGGGTACCGATTCCAGAACCACGTGCCGCCCACACCATCGCCGGCCTCGAACAGTCGAACGGTCAGACCGCGCCGGCGCAGGCTGTGCAGCGTGTACAGGCCCGCGAACCCGGCACCGACGACGACGGCGTCGTAGGTGGGTGTGGAGGACGCAGTGGATTCTCGGGATTCTCGGGACGTGCTGTCGGGCATCGCGGTCGACCTCGTTTCGTGGTGGTTGGGAGGGGTGCCAGTAGCATCGGTGCGGGTGTCCCGCTGATCAGGCGGGTGCGACGGGAGGCGTACGAACGTGGATGCAGGGGTGCCGGATCGGCTGGGCAGGCCGGCGCTGCAGGACCCCGCGTCGCTGCCGAAGGGGCAGCGGGAGCGCCGTCAACGGATCATCGATGCGGCCGGTGAACTGCTCGTCGACGACGACTTCGAACGCATCCAGATCCGCGACGTCGCGGAACGGTCGGGGGTCGCCCTCGGGACCGTGTACCGGTACTTCACGTCCAAGGAACACCTGTACGCCGCCGTCCTGCGAGACTGGTCGGCGACCGATCCGATCAAGCACGGCGGCGCACCCGATCCGGAACTGCCTCCGGCCGAACGGATCCGGATTCGCCTACACCACTCGGTCCACCGGTTCGAGGAGTGCCCGACGTATCTGCGCCTGCAGAACGTGTTGCGCCAGTCGGCCGATCCGATCGTGTGTGCGTTGTTCGCCGAGTTCTCGGCGCAGGTGCTCGGCTCGTACCGCGAGCAGTTGTTCGATCTGCCGGACGAGGACGCCGCGGACGTCGTCGCGGTCGTGACCGCGGTGCTTGCACACGAGCTGATCCTGTTCGGGCTCGGGCGCCAGGACGTCGCCGAGGTCCACCGACTGCTCGACCGCACGGTCGACATGATCTTTCCGCCCGCGACGGCGCGCTGAGCCGCTTCCGCCTCGCGGGTAGTCACCGGCTCCGGTGTGACCGTTGTCATAGCTACAGACTAGAGTTAGATTCTAGTTCATGACAAGAGTGGTGCAGGACAACCGAACTGAATTGGATTCCGCGCTCCAGGCCGTCGCGAACGCGGTTGCCGGCGCCGGGCTCCCGCCGATGGTGGAGTTGGATCCGGACGACGCGCGCCTCCGGATCCGGGGTGCGCTGCAGTCGTGTGCCGCCGGACCCGAGGTCGCCTCGGTCACGACGCACGCAGTGGACGAGTACGTCACGGTCCGGCTCTACCGCCCCGGGGAACCCCGGGTCGCGGGGACGATCGTCCACTTCCACGGCGGTGGTTGGGTCACGGGGGATCTCGACTACGCCGATGCCTTCTGCCGGCTCATGGCGGACGCCGCCGGTGCCGCGGTCGTGAGTGTGGACTATCGCCTCGCACCCGAGCATCCGTTCCCGGCCGCGATCGACGACGCCATGACGGCCCTGCGCTGGGTGGCCGGCGCCGCGGAGGGCCTGGAGCCGCGGATCGTCGTCACCGGCGACAGCGCCGGCGGCAACCTGGCTGCGGTGTGCGCCAATCTCGTCGGCGCCGACGGTGACATCGACGTCGTCGGGCAGGTACTCGTCTATCCGGTCCTGGATTCCGATCTCACCCGCGCGTCGTACGACGCCAATTCGGGTGTGTTCCTCGGCGCCCGGGAGATGCGGTGGTTCCTCGACCACTACTGCCCGGACCCCGCCGAGCGGACGTCGCCGCTGCTCGCCCCGATCCGTGCCGCGGACCTCTCGACCACTGCTCCCGCGGTGGTGGTCGTGGGCGGTCACGATCCGCTGCTCGACGAGGGGGTCGAGTACGCCGAACGACTCGCGGCCTCCGGCGTCGCCGTGGACCTGCTGGACTACCCGTCGCTTCCGCACGGGTTCCTCCAGTTCACCGCCGTCTCGGGTACCGCGCGCACCGCGGCGGACCGGATTGCCTCCGCTGCCGCTCGGCTGCTCGAAACCGGTGCCAGCAAAGTGAACTCGACCGTCGGAGACGAACATGCATGATCTGGTGATCCGTGGGGGCCTCGTCGTCGACGGAACCGGGACCGAGCCTCGTGCAGCGGACGTGGCCGTCGACGCCGGCCGCATCACCCTGGTCGGTGACGTCACCGAGCGGGGACGCCGCGAGATCGACGCCGCGGGTCGGCTCGTCACGCCCGGCTTCGTCGACATCCACACCCACTACGACGGCCAGGTCACCTGGGACCCACTGCTGACGCCGTCGTCGCTGCACGGTGTGACGACGGTGGTGATGGGCAACTGTGGCGTGGGGTTCGCACCCGTCGTACCGGAACAACGTCACTGGTTGATCAGCCTGATGGAGGGTGTCGAGGACATTCCCGGAAGTGTTCTCGCGGAAGGGATGACATGGAACTGGGAGACCTTCCCCGACTATCTCGACGCGATCGACACGCCGCACGCGATCGACTTCGCGGCGCAGCTACCGCACGGCGCGCTCCGCACGTACGTCATGGGCCGTCGGGGCGGTGACCATCTCGCCCGGCCCACCGACGAGGAGATGGAGCGGATGCGCGACCTCGTGGCCGAGGCGGTCGAGGCCGGCGCGCTGGGCTGGTCGACGTCGCGGTCCGCGGTGCACAAGACGTCCAACGGTGAGCCGACGCCCAGCCTCACCGCGTCGCGCGAGGAACTGACCGGACTCGCGCTCGGCCTCGCGAAGGCCGGTGGCGGTGTCATCGACTTCATCTCGGACTTCATGGACGAGCCCGAGGAGATGGAGTTCGTGAGCGCGATCGTCGAAGCGGCCCAGCGGCCGATGTCGGTGTCGATCGTGCAGAGCGACCGGGCCCCGGACAAGTGGCGTTCGCTGCTCGACGGTCTGTCGGAAATCTCTGCGAAGCAGAACATTCCGATCACCGGTCAGGTGGCGCCCCGGGCGGTCGGCGTGATGCTCGGCTGGGAGCTGAGCTGGCACCCCTTCATGGCCTACCCCAGCTACGCGGCGCTCGCCGACCTGCCGCGCGAGGAGCGGGTGGCGCGGCTACGCCGTCCGGAGGTCCGGGCCACGATTCTGGCCGAACGGCCGGTGACGGACAGCGAGTTCGTCGAGCGGCTCTCCACCAGGTTCGATCAGGTCTACCTGCTCGGCGATCCGCCCAATTATGAACCCGGACCGAATGAATCCGTTGCGGCGCTGGCCGAGCGCAACGGTGTGGCGCCCGCCGTGGTGGCATACGACGCGATGATGGAGTGCGGCGGGCGGGGACTGCTGTACTTCCCGATGCTCAACTACGCGGCCGGCAATCTCGACGCGGTGCGGGAGATGATCGCCCGCACCGACACGGTGCCGGCGCTCGGCGACGGCGGCGCCCACTGCGGCGCGATCTGCGACGCGAGCTTCCCCACGACCCTGCTCACGCACTGGGGGCGAGACCGTAAGGCCGGCGGGCTGTTCCCGATCGAGTGGCTCGTCAAGCGGCACACCGTCGACACCGCCGCCGTAGTGGGATTGCTGGATCGCGGTCAGGTACGGGCCGGGTACCGTGCCGACCTCAACGTCATCGACTTCGACAGGTTGCAGGCGGATCGTCCCGAGGTGCTCTACGACCTGCCGACCGGAGGCCGGCGGCTGATGCAGACCGCGTCGGGGTACGTCGCGACCGTCGTCGCCGGTGAGATCGTATTCGAGAACGGGGAGCACACGGGCGCGCTACCCGGACGGCTGGTGCGCGGCGCCCAGCCCGCTCCGGACGCGGCCGGCGCCTCCTGAAGCGGGGAAGTCCCCGTCACTCCGCGGAGTGACGGGGACTTCCCGTTCGGGGACCGGGTGGAACCGGAGGGGGTCAGTTGGACTTGAAAGCCTTGTCGAACAGGATGATTCCGTCGACGGTCGGATTGGCCCGATACACGTCGGGCGACCACGCGACGTAGTTGGCCCCGGCACCCCACGAGAGGAACGGCTGGTCGGTGTTCACGAGCTTCTGGATGTCCACGATCGCGGCCCGCTTGGCGGTCTCGTCGGGAGCCGAGAGCACCTTGCTGAGCAGCTCGTCCATCTGCGGATTCTTGTAGCTCAGAATGTTGTTCGTCGAGGTGCTCGACAGCGAGCTGTACAGCCGGATCTCGGGCGCGACGTCCGCGATGCTGTAGGCGCCGTAACTCATGTCGAAGTTGCGGTCGATGTAGAGACGCTTGACCATGTCGGTGATGCTGCTGGTGTACTCCAGCGCCACGTCGAAGCCGACCGAGTTCATCTGTGCCTGAACGGCGAGCGCGAGCTGCTGTGCATCGGGGTCGTTGACGCCGACATAGGTGAGCTTGCCGTCGAAGCCGTCGGCCTTCGCCCGGTCGAGCAGTTCCTTCGCCTTGGCGGCATCGGGGCTCACGCCGCTGACGTCACCGAACCACTCGGACCACGGCTGGAACATGTCGGTGCCCGGCATGCCCTCGCCGGCGCGCACGCGCTGGTTGAGGACCTCGGGATCGACTGCGTACGCGATCGCCTGGCGGACGCGTGGATCCGCAGCGGGACGTCCCGGCGCGCCGTTGAGCTGGCCGACCATCGACATGCTCGTGGTCTCGATGTAGCCCGGGAACTCGGCCTTGGCGGCGTTGACGGTCTGCGCATTGCGGAGGTAGATCATGTCGACGCCGTCGGTCTTCAGCGCGTCGACCTTGGGCTGTTCGCCCGCGATGGCGACGAACTTCAGGCCTTCGAGGTTCGGTGCGCCGCCCCAGTAGTCGGCTCGGGCCTTCAGCTGGAGCTCCTGCTGCGGCTGGAGACTGACCACCGTGAACGGGCCGGCGCCGATCGGGGTGAACTTGTCGCCCTGCTGGGACGCGGGCGCGACGATCATGCCGTGCCCGTAGGCGAGCATCGCGGGGAAGGTCCGCCACGGCTGCTTCAGCGTGAAGACCACCGTCGAGGGATCCTGCGCGACGTTGCTCTGTACCATCTGCGTGTAGACCTGCGAGTTGGCGCCGCGACGCTGGTTGTACCGGTCGATGCTGGCGACGACCGCGTTCGCATCCAACGGTGTTCCGTCGCTGAAGGTTACGTTGTCGCGAAGCTCGAGCGTCCACGTCAGGTGGTCGGCGCTCTCGTCGAACGACTTGGCCAGCTGTGGCTGGAAGTCCTTCGACTGTGTGTCGTACCGCATCAGGACGTCGTAGACCGCCGCCATCTCGGTGCCGCCGGTCGCGCCGGCCGGCTGGGTCACCGTCGGGTCGAGACTCGTCACGGGGGCGTACGACGCGAAGCTGACCGTACCGCCCGACACCGGCGTCCCACCGTCGCCCTGGTCGCCCAGGATGCCGTAGGCCGTGGTCGTCGTTCCGGACGACCCGTTGTCGTCGGACCCTTCCGCACTCGCGCAGCCGGCGAGTGCGACCGCGCCGGCGACCGCGACCGCCAGCGTGCGGCCGAGCCTTCTCGAATACTTACTCATGAACCAACCTCCACGCTTTTGGGGTTGACGCCTGCCCGCCGGTACGAGCCAGGTGACGCGTCCGCATGATCGAGTTGAATCTCGGGACTCGACAGGGCTATGCGCCCGGCCGCCGAGTGCTGGACGGAGGGTGTTCCAATCCACTCGGTCCATTGCGACACGGACTCTAGCTGGCCCGACACCGCTGAAAAAGAATGAAATGCAGAACCTCCATCTCAGTGTGTCGCAGAGAAATTCGTGAGTTGTGCACACGGTCGGGCCGCAGTGGAGGAGTGGACTGTTTGCGCCCGCGCTGCGGGGCAAATGAAACGTTCGACCGGCTCGGCAAAACCGAATCGCGTCAGGTCTTGTGCAATTGAGAAATGCATCCTAGATTAGCGAGGCGCAGGTTTGTATAGACAAAGTTCTCGTCCTGCTGCGCGGGCTTGCGGCCGGTTCCGGTCGGTCGTCCGCGTGACCCGCGTGACCATCGGCGGCAGCACCAGGCGGGAGGATTCTCTCGATGTACCAGGTAATGGGTGTGTTGGACGTGTTCCGGAACGTGTGGAGAACCGCCGTCCCGTGACCGACCCTCAGCACGTCCTGCTGGCGCAGGAGCTGATCGCCCGGATCCAGTCGGGGGAGTTCAGCGTCGGAGACAAGCTGCCGACGGAGCACGAATTGTGCGAAAGCCGATCCCTTGCCCGCGGCACGGTGCGTCAAGCGCTCAAGCATCTCGAGGATGCCGGGATGATCAGTCGGCGCCGCGGTGCCGGGACCACTGTGTCCTCCCCGGTCACGATGGGCGGACACCAGGCGTTCGTCACGAGCAGGGCCGGCATGTTGTCGTTCGTCCGGCACACTCGAATTCGGCACCCGGTGACCAATAGTGTTGTGGTGGACCGTGAGTTGGCCGCGCTGACGGGTCTGCCCACGGGTACCGAGTGGTTCTGCGTCAAGGGTCCACGCGTGATCCGTGAGTCGGATCTTCCGCCCATCTGTTGGAGCGAGCTGTACCTGCGGGCGGATCTGCCGTATCGGGACATGCTGCTCACCGCCAAGTTCGACATCGCCAACCTCGTGCGGCAGCGCATCGAGCAGGAAGTGAGTGCCACGCGACTCGCGGGTGCGGTCTCCGAGGCGCTCGATGTGGAGAGTGGAAGTGCCGCACTGGTTGTCGTGCATCGGTATTTCGACTCGAGTGACGTTCTCGAGGCGGTCGGGGTCCACATCCATCCGGCGGATCGCTATCGCGTCGCAACGTCGGTCGGCTCGCAGCTCACCGCCGACTGACGTCCCGCGCACCTCGCCGGGCGTCCGAAGCCCGGTCGGAAAAGCTACTCGGCGGTACTTTGACCCCGGGTACTGACATGAATTCTATTGTGCGTTAGCCTCTTCGAAACAGGGTGTGACGCACATCTCATCTAGGGGGTTCGGTGCTCGGCAGCAGCTCGGCGACGGGATCGCCCATGGACGGATCCGGCCCCGACCGCGTCTACGTCGGCAGTGTGGTTCGGTCCATGACAGGTGCCGACGGCGCGACGGCGTTCGCGATCTCGAACGGCCGTTTCGTCGCGGTCGGTACCGACTCGGATATTCGCGCGCTGGGCGGCCCCGGTACCGAGATCGTGGACCTCCGGGGGTGCACGGTTCTTCCCGGCTTCATCGAGACGCACGTGCACCCGCACATGTCGGGGATGAACGGCACGACCGTGGACGCCGGAGTGGATTCGTGCCCGGACATCGGGACACTCGTCGAGGCTCTGTCGACGCGCGCGGCGACCACCGCAGCCGGATTGCCTGTGGTGGCGTCCGGTTTCGACGACAGTCTGGTCGCCGAGGATCGTGGCCTCACCGTCGACGATCTGGATCGTGCCGCGGGGGATCGGCCGGTCGTCGTCCGACACCTGTCGGGACACGGCGTTTACGTCAACTCGTTCATGCTGCGGAGCAATGGCATCGATCGTTCCACCCCGGATCCCGAGGGCGGGGTGATCGTGCGCGACGCGTCGGGTAACCCGACCGGCGAGTTCCGTGAGATTCCTGCCATGCGACTGGTGGTCGGTCCGGACGAGAGCATGCCGTCCGGCGACGACCTCGACGCCGCGCTGCGTTGTGCGCTCGAGAAGATGGCCTCCGCCGGTGTGACGAGCTTCCACGACATGTTCGTGACACCCCCCATGATCGAGTCCTATCGACGTCTTCGTGATTCGGGCGAGCTCACGCTGCGGGGGCGCCTGTACGCCGGCTTCGGCACTCTGGACGGCTTCGCCGTCGACACCGACGGCGGTTGGGATGCCGACGATTTCCTGGGTGTGGGCGGTGTGAAGCTGATCTCGGACGGCTCGATCCAGCTGCATACGGGCGCACTCTCGGAGCCGTACCACGATCTCGGTGAGTGCCATTGCGGCGAGATGGCGATTCCCTCCAGCGACTTGGACGAGATGGTGGCGCGATGCCACGGCGCCGGACGTCAGGTCGCGATCCACACCAACGGTGACCGCGCAATCGACCTCGCACTCGATGCGATCGAGAAGGCGTTCGCAGCGTCCGGGAGCGCCGGCCTCCCACACGCGGGTCTGCAGCACCGATTGGAGCACGTCCAGACGCTTCGTGAGGACCAGATCCAGCGCATGCGCGAACTCGGCGTCGCTGCCTCGGTGTTCGTCAATCACGTCTACTACTGGGGCGACCGCCACCGCGACCGCTTCCTGGGTCCGGAACGCGGCAGCAGGATCAGTCCGGTGGCCTCGATCGCCGCGGCCGAGGTGCCCTCCGCGCTGCACTGCGACAGCCCCGTCACCCCGGTCGATCCTTTGTTCACGATCCACACGGCCGTGAACCGAATCACCCGTGAGGGCGACGTCCTCGGCCCGCAGCAGCGGGTCGAGGCGCTGACCGCCGTGGGCGGATACACCGCGTCGGCTGCTCGGCTCGGCGGCGAATCCGATGTCAAGCGATCGATCCGTCCCGGCCTGTTCGCCGACTTCGTCGTCCTCGGGGACGACCCGCTGACCTGTGATCCCCTCGCGATCAAGGACATTCCAGTTCTCGCGACCGTCTTCGGCGGCGACGTCGTGTACGCGGCCGAGAGACTCAGCTGCGTTTCCCCAGCTTCCCCAGTTTCCCCATAGCTCTGCAATCACTTCCTGAAAGTAGGTTCGAATGAAACGTCACGCACTCGCGCGGGCCGGTATCTGGCTCACCTCGCTGGCAACCGCCACCGCAATGCTGGCCGGTTGCGCGAGCGGCGGGTCGGGTTCGTCGACCGACGCTTCCGATGTGAGGTCCGGGATCGTGGGGGAGCAGCCGGACGGCGGCGATCCGCAGTCCGGCGGCACGGTCTCGTACGCCACCTACAACGGTGTGAGCAGTCTCGATCCGGCCGACCGCCAGGACGGCGGCGCCACCGGTGGCAGCGAGATGGCGGCGATCTACGACCTGTTGATGCGCTACGACTCCGAAAGCAAGGAGTATCAGCCACAACTCGCGCAGTCGCTGACCGCGAACGCCGACAACACGGTGTGGACGTTGAAGCTCCGGCCCGACGCGAAGTTCAGTGACGCCACCCCGGTCGATGCTGCGGCGGTGCAGTGGAGCATCAACCACTACCTGGAGAAGAAGGGCACCCACACCCAGGTGTGGAAGGCCACCGTCGCCGACGTCGCCTCGCCCGATCCGGCCACCGTGGTGTTCACGCTCAAGCAGGCGTGGAACGAGTTTCCGATCATGCTCACCACCGGACCGGGCATGATCGTGGCGCCCTCGTCGATGGCGACCGGCACCTTCGCCCCGGTCGGCGCCGGCCCGTTCCGGGTCGAGAAGTTCGCCTCCCAGGACGAGCTCGTCCTGACGGCGAGCCCGTCGTACTGGGACGGCAAGCCGCACCTGGACAAGCTGCGCTTCCCGGCCATCGTCAGTGAGCAGGGCAAGCTCGACGCCCTGCACACGGGTGGCGTCCAGGTCGCGTATCTGCGTGGTGCGGAGGCAGTTCACAGCGCCCTCGACTCGGGCGACACCGGTTTCGTCTACACCTTCAACATGGGTGGAGTCGGCCTCATCAACCAGCGTGAGGGTCGAGCGGGCGCCGACGAGCGGGTCCGCAAGGCGATTGTGGCCGGGGTCAACCCCGACACCTTCAACGAGCGCGTCGAGGGCGGGCAGGGCCTGCCCGGCAGCGACATGTTCCAGACGGGGTCCAAGTGGCACGGCGATGTGGCCGGCACCGGCTACGACCCGGAGGCGGCGAAGAAGTACCTCGCGGAGGCCAAGGCCGACGGATACGACGGCAAGCTCACCTACGTCGGGCTCAACGATCCGCAAACCCAGCGCAGCGCACTGGCCTTCCAGTCGATGCTGCAGGCGGTCGGATTCACCGTCGACATCGTCTACGCGACGAGCATCAACGATCTAGTGAAGAAGACATACGCGCAGTTCGACTACGACATCTCGTACTCGGCGTTCAACGTCCTCGACGAGTCGCCGTTCGTGCGCCTGTACGGCAACTTCTTCAGCGGTTCGGCCTCGAACGTCCTCGGGTACAAGAACCCGGAGATGGACGCACTGCTCGGCAACCTGCAGACCGCTCCCACGGACGAGGCCCGACTCGGGGTCGTCGAGGAAATGCAGACCCTCGTGAACGAGACCTCGCCGATGGTCACGGTCAGCACCGGCAAGTTCTTCATCCCGTGGAGCAAGAACGTCCACGGGATCACGCCCAGCGCCGACGGCATCATGCTTTTCGGAAATGCTTGGCTCACCGCGGATTCGGCTTCCTAGCCGGCGATCTGCCCACACGGACAGCAGGGATGCTCATGGATTCAGGAAGGAGGCGGTGCGGAGATGGCGAGAACAGTGATCGATAAGATCGTCGAGTTGATCGTCGTGCTCTTCGTCGTCAGTCTCGGTACGTTTGCGCTCGTGTCACTCATCCCGGGTGATCCGTCCGTCGCGATGCTGGGCGAGGGGCACACACCCGAGGAGTACGCGCAGGCGCGGGCGGACATGGGTCTCGACGACCCCTTCCTCACGCGATACTGGCACTGGTTGTCCGGTGCACTGCAGGGCGACCTGGGGCAGTCGATGGTGCCGCCGCAAGGGCCGGTGACCGAGAGCATCAGCGCCGCAATGCCGGTGAGTGTCCAGCTCGCCGTCATGGGCCTGTTCATCGCGATCGTCGTCGCGGTGCCGTTGGCGATGTGGTCCGCCCGTCACCAGGGTGGCTGGATCGACCGTGCGATCAGCGCCTGCACGTTCGGTGTGCTCTCGATCCCCAGCTTCCTGTCGGGCCTGCTGCTGATCATGGTCATGGTCAACTATCTCGGCTGGTTCCCGCGGTCGCAGTGGGTGCGGGTATCGGAGGGACTCGGCCGGAACCTCTACCACGCAATCCTTCCGGCGATCACGATCAGCCTGCTGGAGATGGCGATGTTCATCCGCATCCTGCGCAGCGACCTGGTCATGACGTTGAAGGAGAACTTCATCCTCGTCGCCAAGGCGAAGGGCATGTCGAATGCCCGACTGCTCTTCAGTGATGCGTTGCGGCCGTCGTCGTTCTCGCTCATCACGATGCTCGGCATCGTCCTCGGTTCGATGATCGGCAGCACCGTGATCGTCGAGACGCTGTTCTCGTTGCCGGGCATGGGGTCGCTGATCGTCCGCGCCGCACAGCAGGGCGACATGCCGATGGTGCAGGGGGCGGTCCTGGTGATCGCTCTCGTCTACGTGGTCGCCAACGGCGTCATCGACATCGCGTACGGATACCTCGACCCAAGGAGCCGACGAGCCCATGTCTGACACGACGACCGACGACATCGAAATGCCGGCCATCACCGGCCGGGCACTCGACGACGCGAACGCGGAGGAGCTGGCGAACGCATCGGATCTCGCCGAGCGCCGCAACCTGTACCGGGTCGGTGCGATCCTCACCGTGGTGGGCCTGATCGCCGCCGGTGTCGGACTCGGGGCCGCGGGAGTGGTGATGGGAGCACGCCTCGCGATCTTCGCGGTCGGGCTCGTGGCGCTCTACATGGGCGTGCGCCGCCTCGGACTGGCCCGCTTCGGATCCGACTTCGATCTGACCTTCATCCTGTCCTGCGCGTGGCTGACGGTGCTCATCGTGGCCGCGGTGATCGCGCCGCTCCTGCCGCTGGCCGAACACGAGGACACCACCAAGACCCTCAGCGCCAAGAGCTACGCCGAACCGAGCCTGTTCTCGGCGCATCCACTCGGCACCAACAACTTCGGCCTCGACATGCTGGCCCGGTCCATCTATGGAGCACGTTCCTCGCTGATCGTCGCGGTTGCCGCGGTCCTGATCGGCATCCTCGTGGGTGGGGCGATCGGCATCATCGCCGGCTACTTCGGCGGCAAGGTCGACCGGATCATCGGGGTGTTCACGAACTCGTTGCTCGCGGTGCCCGCGCTGATCCTGCTGATCGCACTCGCGTCGGTCCTCGAGCCGAACCTGCGCAACATCTCCTTCGCGCTGGCCGTGCTCGCGATACCCAGCATGGTCCGCATCGCTCGTGCCAACACCCTGGTGTTCTCGCAACGTGAATTCGTGCTGGCGGCAAGGGCGATGGGAGCCACGAAGTGGCGGGTCATGGTGCGAGAGATCGCGCCCAACGTCGCGCTGCCGCTCCTCTCGTTGGGCATGGTGATGATCTCGGTGATGATCGTCGCGGAGGCATCCCTGAGCTTCCTGGGGCTGGGCATCCAGCCGCCGTCACCGACCTGGGGAAACATGATCTCCGAGGGTCAGGGCAAGGTGTTCGAGCAGCATCCGTACATCGTTCTGGTGCCGGGCCTGTTCCTGTTCCTGACGGTGTTCTCCTTCAACCTGGTCGGCGAGAAGGCCCAGAAGCGCACGGGCGGAACACGGGAGGTGAAGCTGTGAGTAGCAACGAGCCATTGTTGACGGTGGACAACGTGTACACCAGGTTCCGCACCAAGCGCGGACAGCTCCGCGCCGTGGACGGCGTCTCGCTCCGGCTCGACGCCGGCGAGACCCTCGGGCTGGTCGGCGAGTCCGGGTCCGGCAAATCGGTTCTGGGCCAGACCATCATGGGGCTGGTGTCGACCGACGGGCCCGCCAAGGTGACCGGCAGCGTGCGCTTCATGGGCCGGGACATGCAGTCCCTGACCCGCAAGGAGCAGCAGCAGCTGTGGGGCAAGGACATCGCGATGGTGTTCCAGGATCCGATGTCGGCGCTCAACCCGTTCAAGCGCATCGGAACCCACGTCACAGAGTCCCTCCGCGCGCACCTGGGTCTCGGCAAGGACGAGGCTCGGGCGCGGGCGATCGAACTCCTGCGCAAGGTCCGGATACCCGAACCCGAGCGGCGGATGGATCAGTACCCGCACGAGCTGTCCGGCGGCATGCGTCAGCGCGTAGTGATCGCGATGGCGCTGGCGTGCGACCCGAAACTGACGATCGCCGACGAGCCGACAACCGCGCTCGACGTGACGGTTCAGAAGCAGATCCTCGAGCTGCTCGAATCGTTGCGTGTCGAGTTGGGCATGGCCGGAATCCTCGTCAGTCACGACCTGGGCGTGGTTGCCGGGCAGACGGATCGCGTCGCGGTCATGTATGCCGGACGGATCGTCGAGACGGCGCCCACCCGGCAGCTGTTCGGCAGCCCTCGGCATCCGTACACCGAGGCGTTGCTGGCCGCGGTGCCTCGGCTCGAGCAGGAGCCGCACACCACTCTCGAATCGATCGAGGGTGGCCTGCCGGACATGACGAAGCCGCAGCAGGGGTGCTCGTTCGCGTCCCGCTGCCGCTATGCACAGCAGAAGTGCCTCGAGGTGGTTCCCGAGCTGACGGTGTGCGCCGACACCGCGGGTGCGCGGCACCCGCACGAGGTGGCGTGCCACTTCCCGCTCGGCGGCCCCGAGGCGCAGGACACCGCGGACACCCAGGCGGAGGCCGGTGCCGCGTCGGGCACCAAGGTGAGAGTGGAGAGCATCTGATGACGGCAAGCGGAGTTGCGCAGGCGCGGACGGAGCGGAAGCCGGTCCTGGCGGTCGAGGATCTGGTGGTCGAGTTCCCGGCCGGCCGCAACCAGACGGTGCACGCGGTGTCGGGGATCAGCTTCGACCTCGTGGCGGGCGAGACCCTCGGCATCGTCGGCGAGTCGGGCTGCGGCAAGTCGACCGCGGGACGCGCGGTCCTACAGCTGCCCAAGCCGAAGTCGGGGAGCGTCCGGCTCGACGGGACCGAGCTGACGGCGCTCAGCGCGTCGGAGCTGCGCAAGGTGCGGGCCCAGATGCAGATGATCATGCAGGACCCCATCTCGTCGCTGAACCCGCGCCGCAAGGTCAAGCACCTGGTGACCGAGGGGCCGCGCATCTGGGGTTCGAGGGACCGCGCGAAGCTCGAGGAACGCGCGCGGAACCTGCTCACGGCAGTGGGACTCGACCCGGAGATGGTGTGGGATCGGCTGCCGGGAGAGCTGTCCGGTGGCCAGTGCCAGCGCGTCTGCATCGCACGGGCGATGATGCTCGAGCCGAAGCTGCTGATCTGTGACGAGCCGGTGTCCAGTCTCGACGTGTCGGTGCAGGCACAGATCCTCAACCTGCTCGAGGCCACCAAGAAGCGGTTCGAGTTCACGATGATCTTCATCGCGCACAACATGGCGGTGGTGAAGAACATCAGCGACCGGGTGATGGTGATGTACCTGGGGAAGGTCTGCGAGGTCTCGCCGTCCTCCGACATGGAGAACATTGCGCTGCACCCGTACTCGAAGTTGCTGCTCGCCTCCATCCCGGACCCCGATCGGCACCGGGACGACGTCGAGACGATCGAGCAGATCGAGGGCGACCTGCCCTCGCCGCTGAATCCCCCGTCCGGATGCCGATTCCGGACGCGCTGTCCGCTCGCCACCGAGCGTTGCGCCGCGGAGGAGCCCCAGCTGCGAAATGTCGGCGAAAACCATTACGTCGCTTGCCACAACGTCTGACACCGCCGTCTCGGCGACAGGCGAACGCTTGGAGGATTGTATGGAGAACTTGTTCGACGACCAGGACATGACCGGACTGGCGGCGTCGATCCGGGACGGGGACGTCTCGGCTCGTGAGGTCGTGGAGTTCTCGATCAGCCGCCTCGCGGAGCGCAACCCTGCGGTCAATGCGGTGGTCAGCGAGCGCGCCGAGGCGGCCCTGGCCGAGGTCGACGCCGGTCTTCCGGACGGCCCGCTGCGCGGGATCCCGTTCCTGATCAAGGATCTTCACGCCGATGTGGCGGGCCTGCCGACCAGCAACGGCTCGCGACTGTTCGCGGGACGCGTCGCGCAGCGCGACACCGAACTCGTTGCCCGCTACCGCCGGGCCGGCCTCGTCGTCATCGGCAAGACCAACACCCCGGAGTTCGGCCAGAACGCGAGCACCGAACCGGTCCTGTTCGGGCCGACGCGCAACCCCCGCCGCCTCACGCACGGGGTGGGTGGTTCGTCGGGCGGCGCGGCCGCGGCGGTCGCGGTGGGCATCGCGCCCGCCGCGCACGCCAGCGACGGCGGTGGCTCGATCCGAATTCCGGCGTCCGCCAACGGACTCGTGGGCCTCAAGCCGTCGCGCGGGCGGATGCCGTCGGGCTCGCCGCTCGCGGGGCCGCTGTCGGTGGAGCACGCGGTGACGCGCAGCGTGCGCGATACCGCGCTGCTGCTCGATCTCACGTGCGGTCCCGCCGTGGGTGCGCCGTTCGGCATTGCTCCGCCCGCACGCCCGTACGTGCAGGAAGTCGGTGCCGATCCCGGCAGGCTCCGCATCGGCATCACCACGGTCATGCCGAACGGTGAACCGGTGCACCCGGATTGCGCGGCCGTCGCCTCCGATGTCGGCGTTCTGCTGGAGAAGCTGGGGCACAGCGTCGAGACCGCCGCCCCCGTGTTCCACCCGGACGCGCTCGCGGCGGCCATGCGGTACCTCATGTCCGCTCCGATGGCGGTCGAGATCGACCAGCGTCTGGCCGAACTCGGCCGGGAACTGCGCGACGACGATCTCGAGACGATGGCCCGCGTGCAGTACGACCGCTGCAAGTCGGACTCCGCGACCGATCTCGCGTTCGCGTACACCGAACTCGAGCGGACGGCGCGGGACATCGGCCGGTTCTTCACCGAGTACGACCTGCTGCTCACTCCGTCGCTCGGGGCTCCCACCCCGCCGCTGGGCCTGCTCGACGCGATGAATCTCGAGGCCATGTGGAAGCACGCCGGCATCTACGGTGCGCTGACATCGCCGTTCAACAGCGGCGGTCAGCCCGCGATCTCGCTCCCGCTGGGCAAGGATTCGACGGGTCTGCCGCTCGGTGCCCAACTGGTGGCCGCGCACGGGCGTGAGGATCTGCTGATCCGGATCGCGTCGCAACTCGAGGCGGCGTACCCGTGGAACACCGCCCCGGTGTGGCCCGCGGTCCAGGACTGACCGGCGGTCAGTCTGGCGGCGGCTGGACGGCGGGCGCGGTGACGTCACAGTGCGGTTGGCACGCGACGGACTCGCCCGCCTCCTCCGCTGCCGGTTCCTCGGCCACCGTGCGGCGGGGGATCATCGCTGCCGAGATCGCGGCACCGATCAGCAGTAGTGCGGCGCAGATCAGCATCGCGATCCGGAAGCCCGACCCGAACGCGGCGGGATCGGTGAGCGCCTCGGTGCCGATGCCGGCGAGTCCGGGCAGGGCTGCGACCGCGAGCAGTTGACTCGTGCGGGCCACCGCGTTGTTCACACCCGACGCGATCCCTGCCTGGTCCGACGACACCGAGCCGAGCACGGCCGCGGTGAGGGGCGCGACGAGCGCGGCCAGGCCCAGGCCGAACACCAGGACAGCGGGCAGGACCTGCGTCGGATACGACGCGTCGGGGCCGATCCGCAGCATCAGCAGCAACCCGGCGGCGGCCAGCAGCGGACCCACGGTCATCGGGATCCGTGGCCCGTGGACCTGCGCCCACCGGCCGGCCCGCGACGACAGCAGCAGCATCAGGATCGTGATCGGGAGCGATGCGACACCCGCCGCCAGCGGGGAGTACCCGGACACGATCTGCAGCTGCAGCAGCAGCAGGAAGAACACGCCCCCGAGCGCGGCGTACACCGCGAAGGTCACGAGGTTCGCGGCCACGAACACCCGCGACGCGAACAGTGAACTCGGCACGAGGGGATACCGGGCGTGGCGCTCGACGAGCACGAACGCCGCGAACAGCGCGATCCCGGCGACGCTCATCCACGCCGTCTTCTCGATCAGCCCGTACGTGAGGGCGCCGAGCGCGAGCGCCGCCAGAATCGATCCTGCGAAGTCGAGTCGCTCGGGCGGGTGCGGGTCCCGGGTCTCCGGAACGTGCCGCGCCGAGACCCACACGACCGCGACCGCGAGCGGGAGGTTGATGAGGAACACCGACCGCCAGCCCGCGACCTGGACCAGCCACCCGCCCAGCAGCGGTCCGACGGCGGCCGCCACCCCGCCGAGCCCGGACCACATTCCGATCGCGGCACCCTGGTCGTCGTCCTCGAACGATGCCGAGATGATCGCGAGACTGCCCGGTGTCAGCAGCGCCGCACCGACTCCCTGCAGGAGCCGGGCCGCGACGAGCGTCGTGACGTCCGGAGCCAGCGCGCACAGCCCCGAGGCGACCGCGAACCACACTGTTCCCCAGATGAATACGCGACGACGTCCCCATCGGTCGCCGAGTGCGCCGCCGAGAAGGATCAGCGACGCGAGTGTGAGGGTGTAGCCGCTGAGCGTCCACTGCACGCCCGCGACCTCGGCCCCGAGGTCCTCGGCGATGCGTGGCAGCGCGACATTGACGACAGTGCCGTCGAGCATCGCGAGCGAGGATCCGAGGACGGTGGCCGTCACGACCCACCGGCCCCGCGCCGACTTCAGGTGAAGCGCCGGAGCGGTCATGTCTTCGATGGTGCGCCTCTGATCGGGGTGACGGGAACCCCCGACCGATGGCCGCGGTTCATGAGGGGACTGTGAGAGTTCACCGGTCACCCGCCCGGATCGCCGCATTCGGTGTGTGTGTCGGGCTACCGTGCCCCGATCGGATTCACAGGCGAACGAGGGGGGAACGGCATGTACTCGACGTGGGGCGAAGCGAAGCGGGTCGGGCGAGCGGCGGCAGTCGGAACGATGTGTATTGCGGCTCTTCTGCTCTCGTCGTGTTCCGGCGAGACGGACCCGGAACTGCCCGTCCCGATCACGACCACCCCGGTCACATCGACACAGCCGCCGGTCGCCGCGCCCACGCCGGCGGAGCTGAACGCCAACCTCGCCCGCGCGTTCGACGCCGGCATCCCGGCGGCCGACAAGATCACGCTCGTCCAGGGCGCCGCGGCCGATCCGCAACTGATCGACCAGGTGGTGGCGGCCGCGAAGGCGAACAAGGCGGTGGTCGAGGTCGTCGACGTGACGGATCTCGGCGACGGCTCGGTGGTCGCGACGGTGGCCATGCGCCTCGACGGTCAGCCCACCCCGGAGAGCGTCATGAACTTCGTGGCGGAGGACGGAGTCTGGAAGCTGTCGCAGGACAGCGCGTGCGGCATCGTGAGCGTGGCTGGGCTGACATCACCCGCCTGCGGGTGAGCGGCGAGAACATCTCGGAATCGTCGAGGCGGGTGATCTGACACGCGCTCGACGGCATCCCTCCCGGCGTACCGTGAAAATGTCGGGGCAGGGTGACGGAAGTGACGGTTCGATGACGCTCGCCGTACGTGGCATGGTCGGGAACCTGCCCATGGCGCTGACCAGTTTCGTCGGCCGTCGTCGCGAGTCGAGCGAGGCGCGGCGGCTGCTGTCCACCGCGCGCCTGGTGACACTGACCGGGATCGGCGGGGTCGGTAAGACCAGGCTCGCGCTGCGGGTGGCCGAGGATTCGCGAAGGGCCTTCGGTGACGGTGTGCGGCTGGTCGAACTCGCCGAGGTCCACGACCCGGAGTCGCTGAAGGATACGGTCGCGATTGCCGTCGGGTTGCGGGTCCGCGCCGCACGGCCGCCGCTGGACATGCTGGTCGAGTACCTGGCGTCGCGTCGGCTCCTGTTGGTGATGGACAACTGCGAGCACCTGGTGGGGGCGGTCGCGGCGCTGTGCGAGGCGCTGTTGCGGAGGTGTTCCCACCTTCGGATTCTGGCGACGAGTCGCGAACCCCTGGGAATCGGCGGGGAGGCGATCCTGCGGGTTCCGCCGTTGACGGTCCCGGATCCGCAGCGCGCACCACCGTTGGACGGGCTTCCCCAGTACGAGGCGGTCACGTTGTTCGTCGAGCGCGCCACGGCCGCCGTTCCCGAGTTCCGGCTCACCGAGGAGAACCGGGGCGACGTCGTCGGGATCTGCCGGCAGCTGGAGGGTCTGCCGTTACCGATCGAACTGGCAGCGGCGCGATTGCGGGCGATGTCCGCGGCGCAGATCCTGGACCGGCTGACCGACCGCTACCGGTTGTTGAACAGGGGCAGCCGTTCGGCGCCGACTCGACAGCAGTCGCTGCGTGCGTGTGTCGACTGGAGCCACGACCTGTGCTCGGAGCAGGATCAGATGCTGTGGCGCCGGTTGGCGGTTTTCGCAGGCAGCTTCGAGTTGGACGCAGCCGAGGGCATCTGCTCCGAGGGCTCCGCCGAGGACGAGCTGTTGGACGGCGTCGCGTCTCTGGTCGACAAGTCGATCTTGATCCGGGAAGAGCCGGGCATTGCCGTGAGGTACCGGCTGTTGGAAACGATCCGCGACTACGGACAGGAGAAACTACGTGAGTCCGGCGAGCATCTGGCGTTCGTGCGGAGGCACCGGGACTGGTACGAGCGGCTCGTGTCGCGGGCCGCGGACGAGTGGATCAGTCCCCATCAGGTGGAGTGGATCGCTCGGCTCGAACGCGAGCAGCCGAACCTGCGCGACGCGCTGACGTTCAGCATCGCCGGGAACGAGGAGGAAGCCGCCGCCGGGCTGCGGATGGCCACCGCGTTGTATCCGTTCTGGCTCTCCCGCGGTCGGCTCAGCGAGGGGCGGCGCTGGCTCGAGCGCGCGCTGGCGCGCCCGACCGCGGCCGAGACGGCGGATCGTGCCAGGGCGCTGTACGCGTGCAGCGCTCTCGCCGCGATGCAGGGCGATGTCGAGGGCGGGATGGCCCGCGTGCAGGAGGGGCGCGAACTCAACCTGGGGCACGACGATGCCGTGTCGGATGCCTTCATCACACACGTCGAGGGACTGCTGGCACTCGCGGCCGGTGACTTCGATCGGGGGGTCGCGTGTTTGGAAGCGAGTCTCGAAGTCTTCCGTTCGGAGGGCATGCGGATGCAGGTCGTCGAGGACCTGGCGGGTCTCGGGTTGGCCACTGCATTGCTCGGTGAGGCGGAGCGGGCGGCGGCGTGGCACGCCGAGGTGCTCGCCATCACCGAACCCTGTGGTGAGGCGGTCTTCCGGACCTACTCGTTGTGGGCCACGGGCATGGCGGAGTTGCAGCGGGGCGACCCCGCGCACGCGGTCGCATTGTTCGAGAAGGGGCTGCGATTGACCCGGTCGGTGGACGATCCGCTGAGCGCCGCGTGGTTCCTGGACGTGATGGCATGGATCGCTGCCGCGGCCCAGGAGTTCGGGCGTGCCGCCACGCTGAGGGGGGCGGCCATGGCGATGTGGCAGATTGTGGACGGTCCGACGGTCAGATTTCCCAGCCTGCTCGTTCACCGCGACGAGTGCCGGCGCCAGATCGTCGGTGCGATCGGCGAGCGAGGGTACGAGGCGGCGCTTCGCCGCGGCCGGGAACTGACTTTCGAGGGCGCGGTTTCATTCGCACTCCGGGAAGAGCCCGCGGCCGTCGAACCCGAGCCCGCCGCCACAGCGACGAGTCTGACCCGACGCGAGCGACAGGTCGCCGATCTGGTGGCGCAGGGGCTCACCAACAAGGCGATAGCCGAGCAGTTGGTCATCTCTCCGCGCACCGCCCAGGGGCACGTCGAGCACGTGCTGACCAAGCTCGGCTTCACCTCACGGACGCAGATCGCGGCTTGGATCGTCGAGCGGACCAGGGACGAATCCCTGGATCAAGACTCGTCGATCGAATGACCGTTCAACGGGAGGACCTCTGGAACAGCAGCTTTCGCGGCGCGAGATTGGAGGGTCGAGCGGGGGCGCATGTACAGCCCGCATACGTGCCCCGCAGAACGAAAGGACTCACCATGACCTCAGTGTCCTCAGGGGACGCCGACACCACCGACGAGATCCGAATCATCGAGACGGGAGCGCCCCCGGCGCGATTCGCCCGCGGCTGGCACTGCCTCGGTCTCGTCGCCGACTTCAAAGACGGCAAGCCGCACTCCGTGCAAGCCTTCGGCACCAAGCTCGTCGTGTTCGCCGACAGCAAGGGCGATCTGAAGATCCTCGACGCATACTGCCGCCACATGGGCGGCGACCTGAGCCAGGGCGAGATCAAGGGCGACACCGTCGCGTGCCCGTTCCACGACTGGCGCTGGGCCGGCAACGGCAAGTGCACCGACATCCCCTACGCCCGCCGGGTGCCGCCGGTCGCCAAGACCCGCGCCTGGACCACCACGGAGCAGGACGACCTGCTGTTTGTGTGGAACGATCCCGAGGGCAACCCGCCGCCGCCGGAGGTCGCGATCCCCGCGATGCGCACCGGTGACGCCGAGTGGACCGCGTGGCAGTGGAAGTCGATCGTCATCGACACCAACTGCCGCGAGATCGTCGACAACGTCGTGGACATGGCGCACTTCTTCTACGTGCACTACTCGTTCCCCACCTACTTCAAGAACATCTTCGAGGGCCACGTCGCGATCCAGGAACAGAAGGGCGTCGGCCGCGACGACGTCACCGAGTGGACCGACCCGGATGTCCCGAAGCTGGTGGGCAACACCTCCGTCGCCGCGTACCACGGGCCGTCGTTCATGATCGACGACCTCGTCTACCACTACGACAAGTACGACGTCGAGTCCGTGCTGATCAACTGCCACTACCCGATCTCCCCGAACCAGTTCGTGCTCATGCACGGCATCTCGGTGAAGAAGACCGAGCAGGTCCCGGCCGAGATCGCCGACCAACTGGTGGACGCGATGATCGGCTACATCGGCATCGGGTTCGAACAGGACATCGAGATCTGGAAGAACAAGACCCGCATCGACAACCCGCTCCTGACCAACGAGGACGGCCCGGTCTACCAGCTGCGCCGGTGGTACGAGCAGTTCTACGTCGACGTCGCCGACGTCACCCCGGACATGGTGGACCGCTTCGAGTTCGAACTCGACACCACCAAGCCCGTCGATGCATGGAAGCTCGAAGTCGCCGACAACCTCGCCCGCCGCGCCGCTGCGGAAACGGTGTAGCGGTGGAGCCCGTCGACTGCGACCGATGCGGTTGCCATGTCCTCGTGACGAAGAACAGCTGGCAGCACACTTCGGTCCAGTGGACCGCCGAGGCGCGGGCGGCGTGTCGGGAACTGGGTGGCGGTGCCACCGATCCGGCATCGCTGGCGCGTAGCTGCCCGGCGATGCAGGACTCCATCGCCCGCGCGGCCGTCGAGGGGCGGATCTCCGTCGTCGACGAGTGATCTCGTGCGCCCGGGCCGGATCACCGGCCCGGGCACACGTGATCTCGTCAGCGACAGTGCGGCCGGTCGACCGACCAGAACCGACCGCTACTGTTTTCCTGCCGGACACCTTGCCGTTCTCGGATCGTTGCCGGGTCACGTGAATATTACTCACAGAGATTCGAGCTGGTCGGAAGCGAAATCGACTGTCTTGCAGAATCTCTGCCCGGATCTTGCGTACTCTCGTGAGCGCCGTGCAGCACATCGGACGCGCAAAGAGCGCGTACATACACATTCACTGTGAGGAGTTTTGACATGGGTTCTTCCGACGCTGATCTCGCCCTGATCAAGCAGATCCAGCCGGTCGTCAGCGGCATCGGTGGCCTTCTTTCGGGCGTTGCCGCAGTCCTTGGCCTGGTCGGCGCGCTGAACGCCTTCAGCTGAACGACTGTCGAACCACACCTCCGTTCCACACCCCGGCCGAGTCGCCGGGGGTGGACGGAGGTTGTCGGCATTCGTCCTGACAGCCGCTGCCGCTGTCACTCGGACGGAAACAGAAAGCGCCCCATCGTCTTTGGAGAGACGACGGGGCGCTTTGCCGTGATCGGGTCGGGGACTACTTGTAGCTGTAGAAGCCCTGTCCGACCTTCTTGCCCAGGTGCCCGGCGTCGACCTTGCGGCGCAGCAGGGCCGGCGGCGCGTAGTTCGGCTGTCCGAACTCGGCGTACAGCGACTCGGCGGCGGCCAGTGCGACGTCGAGGCCGACGGTGTCGAGCAGCGTCAGCGGGCCCATCGGGTAGCCGCAGCCACCCTTCATCGCGTCGTCGATGTCCTCGGCGGTCGCGTAGCCCGACTCGAGCATGCGGACGGCGTCGCACAGGTACGGGATGAGCAGCGCGTTGACGATGAAGCCCGCGCGGTCACCGGCCCGGACGGCCTTCTTGCCCAGGGTGTTACGGGCGTAATCCGTGACGGCCGCGACGGTCTCTTCGGACGTGACCAGGCTGACCACGATCTCCACCAGCGGCATGACCGGCACCGGGTTGAAGAAGTGGACACCCACGACCTGCGACGGACGCTGCGTGGCGTTCGCGATCTTGATGACCGGGATCGAGGAGGTGTTGGTCGCGAGGATGCCCGACGGCTTCACGATCTTGTCGAGCTTGCCGAAGATCTCGGCCTTGAGCGCCTCGATCTCCGGGGCAGCCTCGATCACCAGATCGCGGTCCGCGAACTCCTCGATGTCGAGGGTCACGCGCACCCGTGCGATGGCGGCGTCCGCCTCCTCCTGGGTGATCTTGCCGCGGGCGACGCCGCGGTTGATCGAGGTCGCGATCCGGGCCTGGGCGGCCTCGGCGAACTCCTGCTTGGTCTCGAGAATCAGGACCGAGCTTCCGGCCTTGGCACAAACCTCGGCAATGCCGGCACCCATCGTGCCGCCGCCGATTACACCAACTAGCTCCACAGTTGAATCTCCACTGTCGTCTCTTCACGACGCCCGACGGGCGACGTGCTGTCGAGGATCATTCTGCTATCCGGGGACCCGGATCGGTCACCCCGCATCCGTCACCCCGGCGTCGGAAGCACCGATGCCGGGGTGACGGATGTCGTGGGTGTCGTCGAACCGTCAGCTGCCGAGGCTGCCACCTCCGAGGCCACCACCTCCGAGGCCACCACCTCCGAGGCCACCACCTCCGAGGCCGCCCAGACCGCCGGTCCCGCCGCCTCCCTGACCGCCCATGAGGGCCATCAACTGGGCCAACACGTCCACCAGATCCCCGAGAATGCTGATCGATCCCATGTGTACCAACTCCTCTGCGTCGGCCACGGCACCGGCCCCCGAACGGCCTGCCTACTGCAGATCCCGGATCGAACCGTGCTGTCACCTACTGCGGCACCCCAGGTGCTACACCCTCATTGAACGCCGGGGACCTCGAGCTGTGGAACCGTCGCAGCGAAACCGTTCGTTATTTGAGCAGTGCGCGTGACATCACGACGCGCTGGATCTGGTTGGTGCCCTCGTAGATCTGGGTGATCTTGGCGTCGCGCATCATGCGCTCGACCGGGAAGTCGGTGGTGTAGCCGGCGCCGCCGAACAGCTGGACAGCGTTGGTGGTGACCTCCATCGCGACGTCCGACGCGAGGCACTTCGCGGCCGCGGAGATGAAGCCGAGGTTCTTCTCGCCGCGCTCGGCGCGAGCCGCCGCGGTGTAGACCATGAGGCGGGCCGACTCGATCTTCATCGCCATGTCGGCGAGCATGAACTGCGTGTTCTGGAACGACGCGATGGACGTGCCGAACTGCTTGCGGTCCTTGGTGTATGCCAACGCGGCATCGAACGCGCCCTGCGCGAGACCGAGCGCCTGCGCACCGATCGTGGGACGCGTGTGGTCGAGGGTCTCGAGTGCGGTCTTGAAGCCGGTGCCGGGCTCGCCGATGATGCGGTCACCCGGGATGCGGCAGTTCTCGAAGTACAGCTCGGCCGTGGGGGAGCCCTTGATACCCAGCTTGTGCTCGAGCGGTCCCACGACGAAGCCCTCGTCGTCCTTGTGCACCATGAACGCGGAGATGCCGTTGGCACCCTTGTCGGGGTCGGTCACGGCCATGACGGTGTACCAGGTGGACTGACCGCCGTTGGTGATCCAGCACTTGGAGCCGTTGAGGATCCAGCTGTCGCCGTCCGCCTTCGCGCGGGTACGCATCGCGGCGGCATCGGAGCCGGCCTCACGCTCGGACAGTGCGTACGACGCCATCTTGCCGCCGGCGATGTCCGGGAGCACCTGCTGCTTGAGCTCCTCGGAACCCTTGAGGATCAGGCCCATCGTGCCGAGCTTGTTGACTGCGGGGATCAGCGAGGACGAACCACAGACGCGGGCGACTTCCTCGATCACGATGCACGTGGCGACCGAGTCGGCGCCCTGGCCGTCGTACGCCTCGGGGACGTGGATGGCATTGAATCCCGATGCGACGAGGGCTGCCAGAGCTTCTTCGGGGAAGCGGGACTTCTCGTCGACTTCCTTCGCGTACGGCGCGATCTCCTTCTCGGAGAGAGCGCGGATCGCGGCCCGCAGCTCGTCGTGCTCCTCGTTCAGCTGGAAGAGGGGGAAATCGGGATTGCCGGCCATGGGGACGCTCCTCGGTTGTGCGGGACGGTCGGTTGAGACGGTCGGCTGGCACCGAGTGACTGGGGCACTCAGTGCCAGGTTCGCGTCGTCGTGCTGTGGCGTACCTCTCGACATGTTTCAGCCGATCGCGCACGTGGGTCCACGAATGGCCCCAGTCAAGCATGGCACTAAGTGCCAGTCAAGGGTTGGTGGGTGAGGGTCCGGTCTCGGTGGCCTCGAGCTGCAGGCGCACCCGACGGGCCACCTCTGCGGGCGGCGTTCCCGGCGGATAGGTCACCACCGTCACGGCGTCGGTCGGGCGGGTATTCGTCGAGTCCGTCGACGTCACGGCGGTGGCGGTCGTGTCGCGCGTGCCGGCTCCGAATTTGCGCCGGATCTCGAGCAGCGCGCGCTGCAGTTCCTCGGAGGTTGCATTCTCGTCGCCGCGGATCATCGCTCGCAGCAGATAGTTGTGGCACGCCGTCACGCTCGCCGCGAACCCGACGACGTCCAGCGGCTTCGCGGACGGGACGGCGCCACGCAGGTGGTCGGTGAACAGGCGCTCGTAGCGGTAGCCGGTGACGAGTTCCCGGTCGCGGAGCGCGGGCACCCGCTGGACCACCTGGTAGCGGCGCACCGACAGCTCGCGGTTCTCACGGAACCGGTTGAAGACCAGGCGGGCGGCCTCGCACACCGCCATCCACGGATCCTCGGTGGTGCCCGAGAGGTAGTCGGCCGCCTGCTCGAGCAGTGATTCGTGATCGGCGAAGATCACGTCCTCCTTCGACCGGAACTGCCGGAAGAACGTGCGCCGCGAGACGCCCGCGGCAGCAGCGATCTGGTCGACCGTGGTGGCCTCGTAGCCGTGCTCGGCGAAGAGCCGGATGGCCTGGGTCGCGACATGGACTCGGAAGTCCGCAGGATCGCCGTTGCTGTCGGGTCCGGTGCCCTCGACGCGCTCACTCATGCGTGCCAGTATCCATGCCCGATCCGGTCCGGCCGATCGTCCACCTGCACTCCCGGCCGGTCCGTCCACCTTGTCTGACCTGCCGATCTGGACCGCAGCCACGCGGCGGGCGGATACTGCACATAGGCGCTGCCCGTCGTGGGACGGCTTCCGCCCTAGGGAGTGTTTGTTCGACGACGACGGCGCGAGCCGCCGCGGCGAACCAACCTCTCTTGGGGGCGATACGTGGATTCTGCTGAACCTCACCCAGAACCCCGCACTGAGTCGAGCGCTACCTCACGATCGGGCCCGGCGCGCCCCGCCGGCCGGTCCGGCGATCGGTTCCCTGACCGATTTCCACTGTCGGAGGCACAGCGTGCCCTGTGGTTCGCGCAGCAGCTCGTGCCCGACGTCCCGCTGTTCATCGCGCAGTACGTGGAGATCGACGGCCCGCTCGACATCGACGTGCTGCGCGCGGCGAACGTTCGCGCGGCCCGGGAGTTCCAGTCACCGTTCCTGTGCGTCGTCACCGTCGACGGCGAGCCCGTGCAGTACGTCGACCCGGCGCGGGACACGTCGATCACGCTGATGGACCTGCGCGCCGAGGCCGACCCGGTCGCGTCCGCGCACGCGTGGATGCAGCGAGAGGTGGCGACACCGCTCGACCTGTCGGTCGACCGCCTCGTCCAGACTGTGATCCTGCGGGTGGGTGACCGACATTTCCTGTGGTACAGCAGAAGTCATCACATCGCGCTCGACGGTTACGGCGCTGCGACCATGCTCTACCGCATCGCTCACCTCTATACGGCGGCGGTGGAGGGGCGCGAGCCGGATCCGCCCGCCGCGGTCGACCTGCACACCCTTCACGAGATCGACGAACGCTACCGGGCGTCGGGCCGTCACGACACCGATCGCGCGTACTGGGCGCACCGGCTCGACGGCGTGCGCGGCGTGGCGCTCATCGGTTCGGGCGCGCCCGCGGTGGCCGAAAGTCGGCTCGCGACTGCAGCATTGTCCGATGCGACGATGCGGCGACTCGAACGGACGGCGGCACCGCAGGGGTCCGACGCGTCCGCGGCGGCTCGGATCGTCGCCGCCTTCGCGTGTTTCCTGAGCCGGACGACGGGCCGCCGCGACGTGGTCGTGAACATCCCGGTCTCCGCCCGCACCACCGCCGTGCTGCGGCGGTCGGGCGGGATGACCGTCAACCTGTTGCCGCTTCCGGTCGAGATCCGCGACGACGACACGATCGGTGACCTCGCCGATCGAGTGCAGCTCGAAATGGTTGCGGCACTGCGTCATCAGCGTTGCAGCCGCGCCGACATCCAGCGCGACCGCGGTGGCGACGTCGCGGCGCCGATCGTCAACGTCATGTTCTTCCATCCCGAGATCGTGATGGGTCCGCTCGCGACCGAGTTCCACATCATCACGTCCGGGCCGGTGGACGACCTGCTGGTCAACGTCTACCAATCCGGAACGCCGGTCCGAACTTTCGTCGACTTCCGGGCGAACCCGCACCGGTACCCGGAGGAGGTCGAGGCGTCCTACCACCGACGCTTCCTGGAGTTCCTCGAGCAGTTCGTCGCCACCGACCTGCGGTCGCCCGTCACGGACGTGCACGTCGCCGCGGTGCCGTCCCCCGTGGCGGAGGCGTCCGCTCCGTCGCCGATCCTCGACACGGAAACCGAAGTGCCCGGCCCGTCCCCGCAGGCCGCCGACGGCCGGACCACACAGGTGATCGCGGACGTGTTCACCGTGGTCCTGGGGACACCCCGACCGGTCCTTCCCGAGGACAGCTTCTTCGATCTCGGCGGCGACTCGCTGGTGGCCACGAAGGTGGTGGCCCGCCTGAACGCGGCGCTGCATGCGACGCTGACGGTGCGGGACCTGTTCGAGATGCCCACGGCGCGCCGCCTCGCGCAACACGTCGGCACGCTGGTCGGACCGGACGGATCGCCGACCGGTCCGGTGCCGGTGCCGGTACCTGCCCGCGGTGATCGACCGGATCGGCTGCCGCTCTCGCCGGCGCAGCAGCGGATGTGGTTCGTCAACCAGCTCGACACCGATTCGCCGGTCTACAACATCGCGTTCGCGGTGACGTTGACCGGGGAGCTCGACACCGCGGCCCTGCGTGCCGCGATCGCCGACGTCGTCGAGCGCCACGAGGCGTTGCGCACGTTGTTCCCGGCGGACGTCGGCGGCCCGCACCAGGTGATCGTGCCCGCCGAGTCCGCCGCGGCGGACGTGACCCCGATCGCGGCGGGACGCGACGACGTGTGGGACGCCATCCGGGCGGATGCCGTCGTGGGGTTCGATGTGCGCGAACAGCTTCCGCTGCGCATCCGGCTGTTCCGGATCGGAGCGGACGAGTACGTCCTGGCGGTGGTCGTCCACCACATCGCGGCGGACGGGCAGTCGGTGCTGCCGCTGGCGCGCGACGTGATGGTCGCGTACGGCGCACGTCGGTCCGGCGGGCCGCCGACCTGGACCTCGCTGCCGGTCCAATACGCCGACTACGCCCTGTGGCAACGGGAGATGCTCGGCGACGAGTGCGACCACGACTCGATCGCAGCCCGACAACTGCGGTTCTGGACGGCCCGGTTGGCGGACCTGCCCCCCGCGATCGCACTGCCGCACGACCGTCCGCGCCCACCGACGGTGTCGACAGCGGGCGGGGCGGTCACGTTCGAGATCGCCCCGGACACGCACCTGCGGCTGCTCGAGCTGGGCCGCGAACGCGACTGCACGCTGTTCATGGTGCTCCATGCCGCCTTCGCGGTGCTGCTCTCGCGCCTCGGCGCCGGTCGTGACGTCGCGATCGGCACCCCCGTGGCCGGACGCGCCGCCGCCGAACTCGACGACCTGGTCGGCATGTTCGTCAACACTCTCGTCCTGCGCAGCGACGTCGATCCCGCGTCCACGTTCGTCGAGGTGCTGGCGCACGTCCGCGACACCGATCTGGGTGCGCTCGCCCACGCGGAGCTTCCGTTCGAGCGGCTCGTCGAGGAACTGGCGACCGACCGCTCGCCGGCGCACGCGCCGCTCGTCCAGGTGATGCTCGAACTGCAGAATCCCGAGACGACGGCGGTGGAGCTGCCGGGCGTCCTCGCCGACGTGCGGGAGGTGGACACCGGCGTCGCGAAGTTCGAACTGCAGCTGAGCGTGCGGGAGTATGTCGACGAGGGTGGGCATCCGCAGGGCCTGTCGGCCGCATTGCATTTCGCATGCGACCTGTTCGATCGCGAGACGATCGCGGGCTTCGCCGAGCGCCTGCAGCGCATCCTCGTGACGGTCGCCGCGAACGGTGACGCGGTCGTCGGCGACCTCGAGATCGCCGACGAATCCCAACGCGCGCTGTCCGCGCTGCCACCGGACGTGCTCGGCGTCGCCGCGACGCTGCCGGACCTGCTGGCTCGGGCGGCCGCGGCGGATCCGGCTGCGGTCGCCGTCGTCGCGGGTCCGACACGGCTGACGTACCGGGAGCTGTCCGAACGCGCGAACCGGTTGTCCCGCTGGCTGATCGAGCGCGGGGTCGGACCGGAGACCCGGGTGGCCGTCGCGATGACGCGGTCGGTGGACTTACCCGTGGTTCTCGCCGCGGTCGTCGGCGCGGGGGCCGCCTACGTGCCCGTGGACGTCGACTACCCCGACGAGCGCATCGCGTTCCTGCTCGCCGACGCCCGCCCGGCGTGCGTCCTCGTCGACTTCGCCGGTGCCCGGCGGCTGTCGTCGGTGCCGGTCGACGTCCCGCTCGTGGATCTCGACGACGCCTCGGTTCGCACCGGGGTCGCCGAGATGTCGCCGGACCCGGTCACCGACTCCGACCGCACCGCGCCACTGCGGCCCGACGCGACCGTGTACGTGATCTACACGTCCGGCTCGACGGGCCGGCCCAAGGGCGTCGCGGTCCCGCACCGTAGCGTGGTCACGCTGCTCGAGCGTACGCAGCCGCTCTTCGGCTTCGACGCGACCGACGTATGGACGATGTTCCATTCGTACGCTTTCGATTTCGCGGTGTGGGAACTGTGGGGCGCGCTGCTGCACGGCGCGACCGTCGTGGTGGTCGACCGCGACACGGCCCGGTCCCCCCGCGACTTCCTCGCGCTGTTGCGGGACGAGGCGGTGACGATCCTGAACCAGACTCCCGGCGCCTTCCGTCAGCTGATCGACGCGGACCGGGGGTCGGGCGACGGGGAGCGGGCGCTGCGGCTGCGGCAGGTGATCTTCGGTGGTGAGGTGTTGGATCCGTCTCAGCTGTCGGCGTGGTTCGAGCGCCGCGGCGACGTCACTCCGCGGCTGTCGAACATGTACGGGATCACCGAGACGTGCGTGCACGTCACCCACGTCCCGGTCTCCGCCGATTCGGCCACACACGGGATCCCGGGCTCGATCGGATACCCGCTGCCCGGGATGGCGGTTCGGGTGCTCGACGGGCGCCTGCACCCCCTGCCGCCCGGCATCGTCGGCGAACTGTACGTGGCCGGTGCCCAACTGTCGCGCGGCTACCTCGACCGCCCGGGGCTGACCGCGGGCCGGTTCGTGCCGGATCCGTTCGCGGCCGGGACCCTGATGTATCGGACGGGCGACCTGGGCACCTGGACTACCGACGGCACGCTGCGATTCGCCGGACGAGCCGACGCCCAGGTGCAGGTGCGCGGGTACCGGGTGGAACTGGGCGAGGTGGAGTCGGTGCTGGCCGCGGTGCCGGGGGTCGGCTCCGCCGTCGCGATCGCAGACGACGGTCCGGCCGGCATCCGGATCCTCGGGTACGTGGTGCCGTCGGACGGGGCGCCGATCGATCCGGTCGCGGTGAAAGATGCTGCGGCGCGATCGCTCCCGGGCTACATGGTGCCGTCGGTGGTCACCGTCCTGGACCGGCTGCCGACCACGGCCCACGGCAAGCTCGACCGCGCGGCGCTACCCGCACCCGAGGACGCCGAGCGCACGCGCATCGCGCCCCGTGATCCCGTCGAGGAGGCCGTCGCGTCGGCGGTCGGCGCCCTGCTGGGACTCGAGTGGGTCGGTGTCGACGACGACTTCTTCGCACTCGGCGGCAATTCGCTGGTGGCCGCGCAGTTGGCGGCGCGCGTCGGTGACGCGACGGGCGCCGACCTCGGCATCCGGGACGTGTTCGACGCGCCCACCGTCGCGGGGCTGGCACGCCGGGCCCGCGAGACCGATGCGACGGCGGGCCCGCGGACCCGCCCACCGCTCGTCGCCCGGCCGCGGCCCGCGCGTATTCCACTCTCGCCGGCCCAGCAGCGGATCTGGTTCGTCAACCAGTTCGACACGGACTCGCCGGCGTACAATATCTCGCTCTCCCTGCAACTGTCCGGGGCGCTCGACCGCGATGCGCTCGTCGCGGCGATCGGTGACGTGGTAGCGCGGCACGAGTCGCTGCGGACGATCTATCCGCTCGACGACGCCGGTCCGCGCCAGGAGGTGTTACCCGTCGACCGGCTGGATCTCGCGGTCGACAGCGAGGACGTGGGCGACGAGGACGATCTCCGGCGGCGGATGCGTGCGGTGATGTCGCGGGGGTTCGACGTCACGGTGCGGACGCCGCTGCGCGCCGGTCTGTTCCGGATCGGCGACTCCGAGCATGTGCTCACCGTGGTCCTGCATCACATCCTGTCCGACGGGTTCTCGCTCGGGGTGCTCGCGCGGGATCTCGCGGCGGCCTACGCGGCCCGGATCTCCACGGGCACACCGTCGTGGATGCCGCTCGACGTGCAGTACGCGGACTACGCGTTGTGGCAATCGGACTGGTTGGGCGACGCCGACGACCCGGACTCGCCGCTCGCCCGCCAGCTGGACTACTGGACCACGACCTTGGCGGGCCTGCCGGCCGTGCTGGACCTGCCGTGCGATCGGCCCCGACCCGACGTGCGGTCCCAGCAGGGCGGCCGCGTCGAGCTCGAGCTCCCGGCCGATCTGCACGGGCGCATCGTCGAACTCGCCCGCGAACACGATTCGAGCGTGTTCATGGTGATGCACGCGGCGCTGGCCACGCTGCTGGCGCGGGTCGGCGGGACCGACGACATCGCCGTCGGCACGCCCATCGCGGGCCGTGGCGCGGCGGCACTGGACGACATGGT
The DNA here is from genome assembly GCF_013348805.1 of Rhodococcus sp. W8901. Taxonomy (NCBI): domain Bacteria; kingdom Bacillati; phylum Actinomycetota; class Actinomycetes; order Mycobacteriales; family Nocardiaceae; genus Rhodococcus; species Rhodococcus sp. W8901. The sequence continues at coordinate 5,248,722 of NZ_CP054690.1, read as the reverse complement.
CGGCATGTTCGTCAACACCCTCGTCCTGCGCTGCGACGTCGGCGGGAGTTGTTCGTTCGCGGAACTGTTGCGCCGGGTCCGGGAGGCCGACCTGAGCGCGTTCATGCACGGCGACACCCCCTTCGAGCGGGTGGTCGAGGCGATCGACCCGCCGCGGTCCACCGCGCATTCCCCGCTGTTCCAGGTGATGCTCGAGTTCCGGACCATCGCGCGCCCGGACGTCGAACTGCCCGGGCTGCGGGTCCGCGCGCTCGATCACGGCGACGAGGTCGCCAACTTCGATCTCCAGCTGAGCGTGGCGGAGGAGTTCGACCCGGTCGGCGATCCCGCGGGCATGTCGGCCGGGTTCGTCTTCGCGACCGACGTGTTCGACGTCGAGACGGTCCGCGGCCTGGCCGACCGGCTGGTGCGGATCCTGCGGGCCGCGGCGACCTCGGCCGACGTGATCGTCGGGGACATCGACATCCTCGATCCGTCCGAACGCGCCGCGCTGGCACCGGTCCGCGGCTCGCCCGGCGCCGTGCCGCGGACGCTCGCCGCGCTGCTCGCGACGGCCGCCGCGCCCGACCCGGAGCGGCCGGCGATCCGCTACCGGGGCGTCGACCTCTCCTACGGCGATCTCGATCGCCGGTCGAACAGGCTGGCCCACAGGATGATCGGCGCGGGTATCGGACCCGGCTCGGTCGTGGCGCTCGGCATGCCGCGCGGACCCGACTACCAGATCGCACTGTGGGCGGTCGCGAAGACCGGCGCCGCGTTCCTGCCGGTGGATCCCGCGCACCCACCCGAGCGAATCGCGTTGATGCTCGCCGACTCCCAGGCCCGCCTCGGACTCACCGACCGGGACGTGCGGACCGAACTCGCCGGGTCCGTGCCGTGGTGGCTGCTCGACGGCGACGACCTCTCGGTGTGGTCGGACGGGCCCGTCGGGGATGCCGAGCGGGTCTCGCCGGTGCGTCTCGACGATGTCGCGTATCTGATCTACACGTCCGGATCCACCGGAGTTCCCAAGGGGGTGGCCGTCACCCACCGGGGGATCGTGGACTTCGCCGCCCACCTGCAGGCGCGTTGCGCGGCGACGTGTTCGTCCCGCGTCCTGCACCTCGCGTCGCCCAGTTTCGATGCGTCGATCCTCGAACTGGTCCTCGCGGTCGGCGCCGGCGCGACCATGGTGATCGCCCCGCCCACGGTGTACGGCGGCGGCGAACTGCGCACGCTGCTCGCGGCCGAGCGCGTCACGCACTGCCTGATGACCCCGACGGCGCTGGCGGCCACCGACCCGGGTGGGCTCACCGATCTCGGGTGCGTGCTGGCCGGCGGCGAGGTGTGTCCGACCGACGTGGTCGCGCGCTGGGCACCGGACCGCGTCATGTACAACGCGTACGGTCCCACCGAGACCACCGTCGTGGGCAGCATCAGCGATCGCCTGGTGCCGGACGGTCCCGTGACGATCGGCGGTCCGGCCCCCGGATTCCACGCGCTGGTCCTCGACCCGCGACTGCAGCCGGTGCCGGTGGGCGCGCCGGGCGAGCTGTACCTCGCGGGTCCGGCGCTGGCCCGCGGATACCACCGACGCCCCGCGCTCACCGCGTCCCGGTTCGTGGCCGATCCGAGCGGACGCGACGGTGAACGGCTCTACCGCACCGGGGATCTGGTGCGTTGGATCGGTTCGGGCTCGCTGATGTACCTGGGACGCGCGGATCGGCAGATCAAGCTACGCGGCTATCGGATCGATCCCGGGGAGGTCGAGGCCGCCCTGACCGAACAGCCGATCGTGGGGCACGCCGTCGTGGACGTCCGCCGGGTGGGGCGGATCGGGGAGCGCCTGATCGCCTACGTGGTGCCCGCGGCCGGCGCCGACATCGACACCGCGGACCTGCACGACGTGCTCGCCGCGCGGCTGCCGTCGTACATGGTGCCGGCGCACATCACCGTGGTGCCCGAACTCCCGATGACCGTGCACGGCAAACTCGATCGCGGCGCGCTCCCGGACCCCGATTTCGGCGCCGAGGTGTCGACCGGGCGAGCACCCGCGACCGACACCGAGGCGACCCTGTCCCGCCTGTTCGCCGACGTGCTGGGGCTGGACGCGGTCGGCGTGGAGGATTCGTTCTTCGCCCTCGGGGGCGACAGCATCATGTCGATCCAGCTGGTTGCCCGGGCGAAGTCCGCGGGGCTGTCGGTCACACCGCGCGACGTCTTCGACCACCGGTCGGTCGCCGCGCTCGCCGCAGTCGCTGCCGCGCGGGGCGGCGCCGAGGCCGACACGGTCGAGGAACTCGACGGCGCGGGGATCGGCGAGGTGCCGCTGACCCCCGTCCTCGCGTGGCTGCTGCGGCGTGCGGGCCACCGGATCGGCCGGTTCTCCCAGTCGGTGCTGCTGAACCTGCCGCCGAACGTGCGGGAGAGCGACCTCGTCGACGCGGTGCAGGCGGTACTGGATCGTCACGACATGCTGCGTGCTCGGCTGACCCGTGATTCGGGTGACGAAACAGGCTGGCGGATGGAGGTTCTCCCGATCGGGAGCATCCGCGCGGAGGACACGTTCACCCGGATCCCGGTGGCGTCGTCCGACGGGGACACCCTCGGGAGCCTCGCGGGCGCCGCACTCGCCGCCGCCGCCGACCGACTCGACCCGGGGGCGGGGCGGATGGTCGGGGTCGTGTGGTTCGACGGACCGGCGGGTGGCGGCCGGCTGCTGGTGGTGGTGCACCACACCGTCGTGGACGGGGTGTCCTGGCGGGTGATCGTGCCGGATCTGGCGTCCGCGTGGGCACAGGCCGCGAGCGGCCGCACCCCCGCACTGGAGTCGGTGGGCACGTCGATGCGCCGGTGGGCCCACGCACTGTTGTCCGTCGCGGAGCGCCGACGCCGGGAGACTCCGTTGTGGGAGGGCATCGTCGGCGCGGGCGATCCGCCACTGGGCCGGCGTGCCGCGGATCCCGGCCGCGACGTCCATGCGACGGTCGAGGTGCTGCCGGTCGACCTCCCCGCCGACCTCACCGCCCCGTTACTCACGGCGCTGCCGGCCGCGATCCACGGCACCGCGGTCGACGTCCTGCTTGCCGCCCTCGCGATGGCGGTGGGCCGATGGAACACCGAACGCGGCCGCGCCGCAATCGATCCCCTCTTCGGCATCGAGGGTCACGGGCGGGAGGAGACGGTCGTACCGGGCGTCGACCTGAGTCGCACGGTGGGCTGGTTCACGTCGATCCACCCGGCGCGGCCCGCTCTGTCGTCGATCGACCTGGACGACGCGTTCGGCGGGGGGCCCGCCGCGGGCAGCGCGGTCAAACTCGTCAAGGAGCACCTGCGGTCCATCCCAGACCGCGGCATCGGTTACGGACTGCTCACCGAGCTCGACGGCGAGGCGGGCACTCGGCTCCGGTGCTCGCCGCAGATCGTCGTCAACTACCTCGGCCGGCTCGCCGCCGGGGACAGCACCGGATCGCGGATATGGATGCCGGTCGAGGGCGACGGACTCGGCGGTGCGCAGGATCCGAACATGCCGGTGGCGGCGCCGCTCGACATCTCCGCCGGGATCGGCTCGGGCCCCGGCGGTCCCGCGTTGCAGTCGTCGTGGTCGTTCGCGACGGGGGTGTTCGCCGAGATCGACGTCCGCCGGCTCGCACAGCTGTGGCGGGACGCGCTCGGGGCGCTCGCCGAGTACGCACGATCGCCCGACGCCGGCGGGCTCACGCCGTCCGACCTCCCACTGGTCCACCTCGACCAGCGTTCCATCGACGCCCTCGAGGCGCAGCGTCCCGGGCTGGTCGACGTCTGGCCCCTCACGCCGTTGCAGGCCGGGCTGCTGTTCCACGCCCGCATGGCGGGGAACTCCCTGGACGCCTACATGGTGCAGCTGGTCGTGGATCTGCGCGGCGAGCCCGATCGGGAACGGCTCCTCGCGTCGGCCCGCGCACTGTTCGATCGGAACCCGAACCTGCGCGCGTGCTTCGTGGACGACGGTGCGGGTGAGACGCTCCAGGTGATCGCGGCGGACGTCGCGGTGCCGTGGATCGAGATTGACCTGTCCGGGCTGGACGAGCCCGCGCGCGAGCATCGCTGGCGGGCGCTGCTGAGCGAGGACCGGGCGACTCCGTTCCCGATGGACCGCGCCCCGCTGATGCGGTTCGCACTCGTGCGCCTCGCTCCCGGGCGGTACCGGCTGCTCGTGACGCACCACCACATCCTGCTGGACGGCTGGTCGACCCCGCTTCTGCTGCAGCAGTTGCTGACGCTGTACGCGGCCGAGGCCGATGCGTCGGTGTTGCCGCGCGGCGGCGAGTACCGCGACTACCTGGTGTGGCTGGCGGACCAGGACGGGTCCGTCGAGGCGTGGCGTGCCGCCCTCACCGGCGCCACCGAGCCGACCGTGCTGACGTCCCCCCCGGGCGATGCGGACGAGCAGCAGACGGACGACGTCGCGGTGACCGAGGTGGCACTGAGCGCATCCGAGACCGCGGCGCTCACGCACGCGGCGCGGGAACGCGGTGTCACCGTCAACACCGTCGTGCAGGTGGCCTGGGCGCTCGTGCTCGGCGTCCTCACGGGCCGGTCGGACGTCGTGTTCGGTGCCACCGTATCCGGCCGTGCCCCGTCGGTTTCCGGCATCGAGACCATGATCGGCCTGTTCATCAACACGGTGCCGGTGCGCGTCAGGCTCGATCCACGTGAAACCATCGGGGATCTGCTGGCCCGCGTGCAGGGCGAGCAGTCGGCGCTGCTGGACCATCACCACATCGGACTCGCCGACATCCAGCAGTCGGCCGGACCGGGCGCGGTGTTCGACACCCTCACGGTGTTCGAGTCGTATCCGGTGGACCGGTCGGCGCTCGAACACGGCACCGACATCGCGGGCCTGCGCGTCGTCGGGGTGGAGGGTCTCGATGCCACGCACTACCCGCTGACCGTGATGGTGGGTCTGACCGAGCGCCTCCAGGTGTCCCTGAAGCACCGCGTGGGCAGTGTCACCTCGGCCGAGGCCGAGTCCATCGGCGCGCGACTGCGATTCGCTCTCACGGCGATCGCCCACGACGTCGCGCGTCCGGTGGCGGACATCGACCTGCTGTCCGGTCGGGAGCGGGAGACGCGGGTGCCGGCGCGGGGCGGGCCCCCGCGGCCGCCGCGGTTGTTGCCGGATCTCCTGACCGCGGCCGTCCCGGGCACCGTCGGCGCGCCGGACGCCGTCGCGGTGGACGCGAGCGACGGCCGCCTGACGTATCGGGACCTGGACGAACTGTCGAACCGATGGGCGCGCACGTTGATCGGTGCCGGGGCGTCGCCGGGCGCGGTGGTGGCGTGCGCGCTCCCTCGATCGGTGGAATCGGTGCTGGCGGTGTGGGCGGTGGCGAAGACCGGCGCGGCGTTCGTGGCCGTCGACCCGACCTACCCGCGCTCGCGTATCGGGCACATGGTCACCGACTCCGGGGTGAGCATCGGTGTCACGGTTCGCGCCCACCGCGCCGAACTGCCGGACTCGGTGCGGTGGCTGGTCCTCGACGACCCGCCGGAGGGCGTTGCCGCGGAACCGATCTCCGCCGAGGAACGCTCACGCCGGATGCTCGTGGACGACGTCGCCTATCTGATCTACACGTCGGGGTCGACGGGCCGACCCAAGGGGGTGAGCGTGACCCACCGCGGACTGGCGAGCCTGCTGGCCGAGCAGCAGTCGCGCTACCCGATCACCGCCGACGCGCGGTGCCTGCACATCTGCTCGCCGAGCTTCGACGTCTCCGTGCTCGAGATGTTGCAGGCCTTCGCGGCGGGGGCGACGCTCGTGGTGGCGCCGCCCGACGTCTACGGCGGCGACCCGCTCCGCGACCTGCTGCGCCGCGAGCGGATCACTCACGCGTGCATCACGCCGGCGGCCCTGGCGACCGTCGAACCCGAGCGCCTCGACCACCTCGATGTGCTGGTCGTCGCGGGCGATGCGGTGGGCCCGGAGTTGGTCGCGGACTGGGCTCCGGGGCGGATCATGCTCGACGGTTACGGACCGACGGAATCGACGGTGCTGTCCACGATCAGCGCACCGCTGGTCCCCGGCGCCGACATTCCCATCGGCACACCCGTCCGCGGTACCGACGCCATCGTGCTCGACGGGTTCCTGCGCCGGGTCCCGGCCGGGGTTCCGGGCGAGCTGTATCTGTCCGGGGCGGGCACGGCGCGCGGATACCACCGCCGGGAGGGACTGACCGCGACACGGTTCGTCGCGTGTCCGTTCGGACCGCCCGGCACCCGCATGTACCGCACCGGTGACGTCGTGCGCCGACGCCGGGACGGTGCGCTGGACTATCTGGGCCGCAGCGACTTCCAGATCAAGGTGCGCGGGTTCCGCGTCGAACTGGGCGAGATCGACGCCGTCCTCGTCGCGCATCCCGCGGTGGCACACGCGGTGACGGCGGCGCACCGGCGCAGCGCCGGGGATCCGCTGCTGGTCTCGTACGTGGTGCCCGGTACGGACGATGACATCGACGTGTCGGCGCTGACCGACTTCGCGGCCCAGCGGCTCCCGGGACATCTGCTGCCGAACGCTGTTGTGGTCCTCGACGAGATCCCGCTGACACCCGTCGGCAAGCTCGATCGCGACGCCCTCCCCGAACCCGACTTCACGTCGGCGGCGACGCGGTTCCGCGCCCCCAGCACACCGGCCGAGGAACACGTGGTGGCGGTCTTCTCGGAGGTCACCGGCGTCGAGCGAGTCGGTGTGGACGACAACTTCTTCGGGCTCGGCGGCAACTCGCTCAGCGCGACCCGGGCGGTCGCGCGGATCAACCGGTCCCTCGGCTCGGGGCTCGACGTGCGGGACCTGTTCGAATGCGGCACCGCCGGCCAGCTCGCCGCCCGCGCGGGCAGTGCCGCGGCCGACGACCGGCGGACGCTGCGCGCGGGCATACGGCCCGAACGGATTCCGCTGTCGTGGGCACAGGAGCGGATGTGGTTCGTCAACCAGTTCGAGCCGGCGTCCGCCGCGTACAACGTGCCGATGGCGTTGCGGCTGTCGGGGACGCTCGACGTGGCCGCGCTGCGGTCCGCGCTCGTCGACGTCGTGGAGCGGCAGGAGCTGCTGCGGACGGTGTTCCCGGTGTCGGCGTCGGGGCCGACGCAGGTGACGGTGCCGGCCGACGACGTGGTGGGGACCCTCACTCCCCGGCTCGTCGCCGCCGAGGACGTGACGGCCCGGGTCGCTGATCTGGTGGGTGCGGGTTTCGATGTGGCGGAGCAGGTTCCGGTCCGAGTGAGTCTGCTTCGGGTGGCGGACGACGTGCACGTGCTGGTCCTGGTGGTGCACCACATCGTCGCGGACGGGTTCTCGATCGGGCCGCTGGCCCGCGACGTCGCGACCGCGTACGCGGCCCGGGTGACGGGCGGGGCACCGGCGTGGGATCGGTTGCCGATCCAGTACGCCGACTATGCCCTGTGGCAGCGAGAGGTCCTCGGGGCGCCCGACGAGCCTCAGTCGCGGCTCGCCCGGCAGGAGTCGTGGTGGCTCGAGCGGCTCAGCGGTGCGCCTCCCGTGTCGGCGTTGCCGCTCGACCGGCCCCGCGGTGTGCGCCGGTCGACGCACGGCGGGCGAGTCTCGTTCACGTTGGGGCCCGACATTCACCGCTGCCTGGTCGACATTGCACGGCAGCATGATTCGACCCTGTTCATGGTGGTGCACGCGGCGCTGGTGGCATTGCTGTCCCGGATCGGATCCGATCACGACGTGGTGGTCGGCACTCCCGTCGCGGGACGCGGCGAGGCCGAACTGGACGATGTGGTCGGCATGTTCGTCAACACCCTGCCGCTGCGCACCGAGGTCGATCCCGGGGCGTCGTTCGCGGATCTGCTCGACGTGGTCCGCGATGGCGATGTCGATGCGTTCGCGCACGCCGACGTGCCGTTCGAGCGTCTCGTCGAACGCATCGGCGCGGGACGCAGCACGTCGTACGCGCCGCTGTTCCAGGTGATGCTCGAGTTCCGCAACGTCGATCGACCACGAGTGCAGTTGCCGGGTCTCACCGTCGAGGCGCTCGACGTGGACCCCGGCGAGGTGAAGTTCGATCTGCAGTTCGGGATCGGCGAGACCTCCGACGGCGGCGACGGGGCGGCCAGGCTGTCCGGTGAAATCCTGTACGCCTCGGACATCTTCGACCACTCGACGGTGGCGGGACTGGCCGATCTGACGGCCCGCCTGCTCGCAGCGGTCGCGGCCGACCCGGCGGGACCGGTCGGCGACCTCGACCTGACCGGTGCGCCCTCGCGAACCGCATCCGAGGACGCGGCGCCGATCGCGGCCGCAACGACACTCGCGGACCTGTTCGCGGCGTCCGCGGCCGCCACGCCCAACGCCGACGCGGTGGTCGCCGCCGCCCAGCGGATCAGCTACCGGGAACTCGACGAGCGTTCGAACCGACTGGCGCGGTGGCTGATCGATCGCGGAGTGGGGCCTGAATCGGTGGTGGCGGTCGTCATGGGCCGGACCGCGGACCTCGTCACGACCCTGGTGGGGATCGTGCGCGCCGGCGCAGCCTACCTCCCCGTGGACCCCGGATACCCCGCCGACCGGATCCGGTTCGTGATCGAGGACGCCGGGGCCGCGTGCGCGGTGGTGGACGAGGCGTTCCGCCGCGAGCGGGTGGACGTCGAGCTGCCCGACGACCTCCCGGTCGTGTGCCTCGACGCGCCCGGCATCCGCGACGAGATCGACCGGCACCCGGCCGTGCCCGTCACCGACGACGACCGAACTCGCCCGCTGCACCCGGATTCGCCCGCGTATCTGATCTACACCTCGGGCTCGACCGGGCGACCCAAGGGCGTGACGGTGAGCCACCGCAACGTCGCGACGCTGCTGACCGGTGCCCGGGACGTCCTCGGGCTCGGGCCGGGTGACGTGTGGACGATGTTCCACTCGTTCGCGTTCGACTTCGCGGTGTGGGAACTGTGGGGCGCGATCGGATTCGGTGGCCGGGTGGTGGTCGTGGACTACCACACCGCGCGCGACCCGCACGCGCTGCTGCGACTGCTGCGGGACGAGTCCGTGACGGTGCTCAGCCAGACCCCGTCGGCCTTCTACCCGCTCGCGGACGCCGATGCCGATTCCGCGGGCGATCTCGCGCTGCGCCACGTGGTGTTCGGCGGCGAGGCACTGGACGCGGCGCGGCTGTCCGACTGGATCGAGCGCCACGGCGACCGGACCCCCGCCCTGGTCAACATGTTCGGCATCACCGAGACGTGCGTGCACGTGACCTGGCAGCGGATCGACGCCGCGGCGGTGCGCGCCGACCGGGCGCAGCGTCCGCTGGGGTCGACGGTCGGTGTCGGGCTTCCCGGCGTCCGCGTCCGGGTGCTCGACGATCGCCTGCATCCCGTGCCGCCCGGCGTCGCCGGCGAACTGTACGTCTCCGGTCCGCAGGTGGCGCGGGGCTACCGCGGTCGTGCCGGTCTCACCGCGTCCCGCTTCGTCGCCGACCCGTTCGCGGCCGGACAGCGGATGTACCGCTCGGGCGACCGGGTCCGCCGAACGGCATCCGGGGCGCTCGAGTACCTGGGGCGCAGGGACTTCCAGGTGCAGCTGCGCGGATTCCGGGTGGAGCCGGGTGAGGTGGAGTCGGCGTTGCTGGCGGTGCCGGGCGTGGCGACGGCCGTCGTGCTCGGCCGTGCCGGGGATGCCGGCGGTCTGAGGCTGTTCGGGTACGTGGTGCCCGAAGCCGGCCACGTGGTGGACCAGGAAGAGGTGCTCGCGGCGGTCGGGCAGCGGCTGCCGTCCTACATGGTGCCGGCCGCGATCACGGTGCTCGACGCGTTCCCGATGACGTTGAACGGCAAGGTCGATCGCGCCGCACTACCGGTTCCGGCACCGAGCGCGGGTGCGGGACGCGCACCCGCCACCGACGTCGAGCGGATTCTCGCAGGGTTGTTCGCGGAGATCCTCGGCGTCGGATCGGTGGGTGCCGACGACTCCTTCTTCGGGCTCGGCGGCGACTCGATCATGTCGATCCAGCTGGTGGCCCGCGCCAAGTCCGCGGGAGTGACGCTGACGCCGCGGGACGTCTTCGAACGGCGCACCGTGGCCGGTCTCGCCGAGGTGGCGGAGTTCGCCGAACTGGAGGGGCCGCCGCCGCTGCCGGAGCTTCCCGGTGCCGGGGTCGGCGACGTCGTCACCACTCCGATCGTGCACTGGCTCGCGGACCGGGGCGGGGACTTCGGCCGGTACTCGCAGTCGGTGCTGCTCGACATTCCGCCCGACATCGGAGCCGACGTCCTGGCCCGGGGCATGGACGCGGTCCTCGACCGTCACGACATGCTGCGGTCCCGGCTGCGTCCCGACGAGCGATCCGGTACCGGCCGGCGGATCGAGGTGCGACCTCCCGGAGCGGTCGACGCCGTCGCGATCGTTCGGGTCGTTCCCGTCGATACGGTGTCCGGTGCCGGTTTCACCGAGGCCGCCCGCACCGCCCTGGACTCGGCGGCGGATCGACTGGACCCGCTGTCCGGCAGCATGATCCAGCTCGTGCGGTTCGCCGCGGCCGACGGCGTGCGGCTGCTGATCGTGGCTCACCACCTGGTGATCGACGGCGTGTCGTGGCGGGTCCTGGTCCCGGATCTGGCGGCGGCCTGCTCCGCGGTGGCGGCGGGCACCGATCCGGCTCTGCCACCGGTCGGGACGTCGATGCGGACGTGGGCGGACGGACTCGCGGCGGCCGCACCGTCTCGGGTGTCCGAGCTGGACCTGTGGAGATCGGCGACCGCTGCCGACGGGCGGTGCCCGGTCGGTCGCGACCTGGATCCGCACGTGGACGTCGCGTCCACGCTCGACCGCGTCGAGGTGGAACTGCCGGCCGACGTCACGCGCGCCCTCACGACCGCGGTGCCCGATCTCTTCCACGGATCGGTCGACGACGGGCTGCTCACCGCACTGGCCCTCGCGCTGGTCCAGTGGCGGCGCGAGCGCGGGGGTGACGGCGACACGGTCACCGTCGCTCTCGAAGGCCATGGCCGGGAGCAGCAGGTGTTGCCCGGTGCCGACCTGTCCCGGACCGTCGGCTGGTTCACGTCGCTGTACCCCGTGCGATTCGACCTCTCCGGGATCGACATCGACCGGGCGGCCGGCGGCGGCGATGCCATCGGCGCCGCGGTGAAGGCGGTCAAGGAGCAGCTGCGGGCAATTCCCGATCACGGCATCGGGTTCGGCATGCTCCGCTACCTGGACGACGCGACGGCGGCCGTACTCGCGCCGCGTCGTCTGCCGGACATCAGCTTCAACTACCTCGGCCGGTTCGACACCGGTACCCCCGATCGCGGCACCGGAACCTGGCTTCCCGTCGAGGATTCCGGCCTGCGTGGCGTCGTCGCGCCGGACCTGCCGGTGGTGTTCGCGATCGACGTCAACGCCGTCACGCTGTCTGGACCGGACGGACCTCGCCTGGCCGCGACGTGGGACTTCCCGCGGGGCGTCCTGACATCGGGCGAGGTGGATCGGTTGGCGCAATTGTGGAGCCGCGCCGCTCACGCGCTCGCCGCACACGCGCGCACACCCGGGGCGGGCGGATCGACCCCGTCCGACCTGGATCTGGTGGAACTGGGGCAACCGGCGATCGACCGTCTCGAACAGCGGTACCCGGGCCTGGCCGACGTGTGGCCGCTCTCGCCGATGCAGCGCGGCATGCTGTTTCACGCCGAACTGGCCGAGGAGTCCACGGACGCGTACCTGGTGCAGCTGATCCTGACCCTCGAGGGTGCGGTGGACGGACCCCGTCTGCGCCGCGCGAGCCGGACGCTGCTGGGCCGCCATCCGAACCTGCGGACGGCCTTCACGCGACTACCGAGCGGCGACGCGGTGCAGGTGGTGGGCAGCGGAGGAGAGGCGCGGTGGAGCGAGATCGACCTCTCCGTCCTCGGGGAGCGGGCCGCGGCCACGCGTCTGACGGAGCTGCTGGACGAGGACCGCGCGACCCCGTTCGACGTCACGGTCGCTCCACTCGTGCGAATCATGCTGGTGCACATTCCCGGTGGCGCGCACCGGTTGGTGTTCACCAATCACCACATCCTGTTCGACGGATGGTCCACCCCGCTCCTGCTCGAGGAGCTCGTCACGCTGTACCTGACGGGCGGCGACGACGACGCGTTGCCGCGCCCGCGCCCGCACCGCGGCTACCTCCAATGGCTGGCCCGGCAGGACCGGGATGCCGCGGTCGACGCGTGGGTGCGCGCCGTCGCCGACGTCGACGACCCCACGCTGCTGCTGCCGGGCCGCGCCGCGGCCACCGAGGCGTACACCGAGTCGCGTGACCTCGCGTACCGACTCGACGCCGCGACGTCGGACCGGCTCCGGGAACTCACCAGGGCCCGTGGCGTCACGCTGAACACCGTCGTCCAGGCATCGTGGGGGATCGTGCTGGGGCTGCTCACCGGACGTGACGACGTGGTCTTCGGGGCCACGGTGTCGGGCCGCCCGCCGCACGTCGCGGGCATCGAAACCATGATCGGGCTGTTCATCAACACGATTCCGGTCCGGGTCCGGCTGGATCCGTACGCGCGCCTCGGCGAGCTGCTGGACCGGGTCCAGGCCGCGCAGTCGGCGATGCTCGACCACCACCACGTCGGGCTGCCCGAGATCCAGCGCGCCGCCGGCCCGGGCTCGATCTTCGACACGCTCACGGTGTTCGAGTCGTACCCGGCCCGTGGTGCGGTGGCGGCGGACACCGACCTCGACGGGATGCGGCTGACCGATGTGGAGGCTCGCGATTCCGCACACTTCCCGCTGAGTGTCGTCGCGTCGGCGCCCGACCGGCTGCACGTGACGATGAAGTTCCGCCCGGACCTGGTCGACGGCGCGACGGTGGCCGGTATCGCCGCGCGGCTGTTGCGGGTGCTGCAGGCATTCGCGGAACTCGCCGACGATCCGCAGCGACGGCTCGCGGACCTCGACCTCCTGACCGGTGTCGAGCGTCGCGCCCTGGTCCCGGTGCGCGGCGGGCCGCGGTCCGAACTCCGCACGCTCCCCGAGATCCTCGACGCCGCCGCGGCCCGCGACCGGGAGGTGACCGCTCTCGTCAACGGCGGTCGCGAGGTCACCTACGGCGAGCTCGATTCGTGGTCCAGCCGACTGGCGCGGACGCTGATCGCCCGCGGTGTCGGGCCGGAATCGCGGGTGGTGCTGGGGATACCGCGATCGATCGAGTCGGTGGTCGCGATGTGGGCGGTGGCGCGTGCGGGCGGCGCGTTCGTACCCGTCGATCCGGACTACCCGGCCGAGCGGGTCTCGGCCATGCTCGCCGACTCGGGCGCCGACATCGCCCTGACGACCACCAAGCACCGGGCGCGACTGCCCGACGGCCCGCGATGGCTGGTCCTCGACGACGAGGCGTTCGCGGCCGAGTGCGCCGACGCGTCCCCCGGTCCGGTCACCGACACCGACCGGACCGCGCCGCTGCGGCTCGACAGCCCCGCCTACCTGATCTACACGTCCGGATCCACGGGACGACCGAAGGCTGTCACCGTCACACACCGGGGCCTCGGCAACTATGCGGACGCGCAGCGGGACGTCAGCGGTGTGACCGCGGAGGCACGCACCCTGCACTTCTCGTCGCCCAGCTTCGACGTCTCGGTCCTCGAGTATCTGCTGTGTTTCGCGGTCGGCGCGACGATGGTGATCGTCCCGCGCACGGTCTACGGCGGATCCGAACTGACCGCGGTGCTGCGGAAGCAGCGGGTGACGCACGCGTTCATCACCCCGGCCGCGCTCGCGTCGGTGGATCCGTCCGGGCTCGACGACCTCGAGTGCGTGCTGGTCGGCGGCGAGGCCTGGCCCCCGGAACTGGTGGACGACTGGCTGCCGCAGTGCCGCGTCCTGAACGTTTACGGCCCCACCGAGACCACGATCGTCGTCAATGGTGAGGAGTTCGTCGCGCACCAGGAGGCAGCGCATTCCCTGGGCCGGCCCATCGCGGGGGTGACCGAGACGGTGCTCGATTCCCGCCTGCAGCCGGTCCCCGTCGGTGTCTCGGGCGACGTCTACATCGCCGGGCCCGGACTGGCCCGCGGTTACCATCGGCGCCCGGGACTGACGGCGGCCCGCTTCCTGCCCGACCTGTTCGGTGCGCCGGGCGAGCGGATGTACCGCACCGGGGACATCGGTGCGTGGACGGCCGACGGCAAGCTGGAGTATCGCGGGCGCAGCGACTTCCAGGTCAAGGTCCGCGGCTTCCGGATCGAGCTGGGCGAGATCGACGCCGTCCTGACGGGGCATCCCGATGTGCGGTTCGCGGCCACCCTCGGCCGCCGCGGGCCGGGCGGCGACACGGTGCTGGTGAGCTACGTCGTCGCGCACGACGGCCGCCGGATCGACATCGACGATCTGCGGGCGCGGCTGGCCGAGCGGGTACCGGAGTACATGGTGCCGACGGCGTTCGTCGTGCTCGACGACATCCCGCTCACCCCGGTCGGCAAGCTCGACCGCCGCGCGCTGCCCGAACCCGAGTTCGGTTTCACCACCACGGTGTTCCGCGCCCCGACCGATCCCGTCGAGGAGGCGATCACGGCGGTGTTCGCGGAGGTCCTCGGAGTCGACCGGGTGGGCACCGGCGACAGCTTCTTCGACATCGGGGGCAACTCGTTGTCCGCGACGCGGGCCGTGGCGCGACTCGACGAATCCCTCGGCATCGACCTCGGTGTGCGGGCGCTGTTCGAGGCACCCACGGCGGCCGCGCTCGCCGAGCGGATCGAACACGCCGACACCGGCCCTTCCGGTCGCCCGGTGCTCGAGGTGGCGCCGCGCCCGGCGGAGATCCCGCTGTCGGCGGCGCAGCAGCGCATGTGGTTCATCAACCAGTTCGACCCGTCGTCGCCCGCGTACAACGTGCCGCTGGCGGTGCGCCTGACCGGTGCCCTCGACGCGCCCGCGCTGAGAGCGGCGATCGACGACGTCCTGTCGCGGCACGAGTCGTTGCGCACGCGGTTCCCGGTCGGCGCCGCCGGGCCGATCCAGGATGTCCGTCCGGTCGCCGAGGTCGCGGTCGTTCTCGACCCGGTCGTGGTCGCGGGCGAGGCCGAACTGCGGGACCGCACCCGTGCCATGGTGTCCACGGGATTCGATGTGACCGAGCGGGTTCCGGTGGAGGGGGCGCTGCTCGAGGTGGGGTCCGACGTGCACGTGCTGGTCCTCGTGGCGCACCACATCGTGATCGACGGCTACTCGCTGGGGCCGTTGGCGCGTGATCTGATGCGTGCCTACGTCGCACGCACCGTCGGGCACGGTCCGGACTGGGATCCGCTGCCGGTGCAGTACGCCGACTACACGCTGTGGCAGCGGGCACTTCTGGGCGCCGAGGACGATCCCGGATCGGTCCAGTCCCGGCAGCTCGGTTACTGGACCGAGACGCTGTCCGGTGCGCCCGACCTGCTGGGGCTGCCCACGGACCGACCGCGGCCGATTCAGCAGTCCTTCCGTGGCGACCGTGTGGAGTTCGCGCTCGACCCTGGGCTGCACCGACGACTCCTGACCTTCGCACGTGACCACGGAACAAGCCTGTTCATGACGATCCACGCGGCCCTCGCGGTGCTGCTCGCCCGGTTGGGTGACACCGATGACATCGTGGTGGGCACCCCCATCGCCGGGCGCGGCGAGCGCGCACTGGACGAGCTGGTGGGAATGTTCGTCGGAACACTCGCGCTGCGCACCAGGATCGCTGCACGGCAATCGTTCTCGGAGCTTCTGGCGACGGTCCGGGACATCGATCTCGGAGCCTTCGCACACGCCGACGTGCCGTTCGAGCGGGTGGTCGAGAAGCTCGATCCGGCCCGATCCACCGCGTACTCACCGCTGTTCCAGGTCGCGCTCGAGTTCCAGAATCTCGAGAGCGCCCGACTCGAGCTGTCCGGGCTGACGCTCGAGGGATTGTCGATCGGCGCCGGGATGGTCAAGGAGGACCTCGAGTTCGTGCTCGGTGAACTGCTCGACGGCGACGGTGCGCCCGCGGGGATCTCCGGGGGCATCGCGTTCGCGACCGATCTCTTCGACCGCGACACCGTGCAAGGCTTCGCCGAGCGTTTCGTGCGGATCCTCGAGACCGCGCTGGCAGATCCGGGCCGGCCCGTCGGTGACCTCGAGATCCTGCACCCGCACGAGCTGGCGGGGCTGGCCCCCGCGCGAGGCGGGCCGGATGCGCCGACGATCCTGCTCGCCGATCTGCTCGAGTCCGCGGCGCGAAACGCCGACGCCGTCGCGGTCGTGTGCGACGGCCGTGAAGTGACGTACCGGCAACTCGACGACGAGTCGAATCGGCTGGCCCGGCTCCTGATCGCCATGGGAGCGGGCCCGGAAACATATGTCGCGCTGGGGCTGTCACGTTCGGTGTCGTCGGTGCTCGCGGTGTGGGCAGTGGCGAGGACGGGTGCGGCGTTCGTGCCGGTGGACCCGGGCTACCCGACGGAGCGCATCGAGCGGATGCTCACCGATTCCGGTGCCGGAGTGGGTGTGACGGTGCGGTCGTGCCGGGAGCGACTGCCGGATTCGGTCGACTGGTTGGTCCTCGACGATCCCGAGGTCGCGGCCGCCGTCGCGGCCGAGTCGGCCACACCGATCTCCGACACCGAGCGGATCCACCCGCTCCGTGCCGATCACCCCGCGTACCTGATCTACACCTCGGGCTCGACCGGCACGCCGAAGGGTGTCGTGCTCACGCACCGGGGGCTGGCCAACCTGGCGGCCGAGGAGCGGGAACGACTGGGCGTGACGCCGCAGGCGCGGACCCTGCACTTCGCGTCACCGAGCTTCGACGCGTCGGTGTTCGAGACGGTGATGGCCCTGAGCGCGGGCGCCACGATGGTCGTCGTCCCCTCCGACGTGTACGGCGGCACCGAGTTCGCCTCGCTGCTCGAAACCGATAGGGTGACGCACGGATTCGTCACGCCGACCGCGCTGGCCTCGGTGGACCCCGTCGGGCTCGAGAGTCTGCGGACGCTCGTGGTGGCGGGGGAACCGTGCCCGCCGGAGTTGGTGATGCGCTGGGCTCCGGGACGCACGATGCTCAATGCGTACGGCCCCACCGAGACCACGATCATGGCGAACATCAGCGCACGGATGCGGCCGGGCGAGCCGGTCACGTTCGGCGGTCCGATCCGCGGTGTCACCGAACTGGTCCTCGACCCGCGTCTGCACCCGGTCCCGCGCGGGGTCGTCGGCGAGTTGTACATCGCCGGCTCCGCGCTGGCCCGCGGTTACCACCGGCGGCCCGGGCTCACGGCCGGCCGCTTCGTCGCCGACCCGTTCGGTCGGAGCGGCGGGCGCATCTACCGCACCGGCGATCTCGTCCGATGGCGCGGGGACGGCACCCTCGAGTACATCGGGCGCAGCGACTTCCAGGTCAAGGTCCGCGGCTTCCGGATCGAGCCGGGCGAGGTCGACGCGGTGCTCACTGCGCAGCCGAACGTCGGATTCGCCGTCACGCTCGCGCGTCCCGGACCGGCCGGCAACACACTGCTGTGCTCGTACGTGCGCCCGGCCGAGAACGCCCACGTCGACGCCGACGATCTGCGCCGCGACGTGGGGCGTCACCTGCCCGCGCACATGGTTCCCGCGGCGGTGACCGTCCTCGACCGGATCCCACTGACACCGACGGGCAAACTCGACCGCACCGCGCTGCCGCCGCCCCAGTTCATGTCGCCGGCGACGGTGTTCCGCGAGCCGAGCGGCCCGATCGAGACGGCGGTGGTGGACACGTTCGCCGACGTCCTCGGCGTCGAGCGGATCGGGTTGGACGACAGCTTCTTCGATCTCGGCGGGACCTCGCTGCTCGCGACGAAGGTCGTCACCGAGCTGCGGACCCGCCTGGGACCCACCGTCGCGTTGCAGGCACTGTTCCTCGATCCGACGCCGGCGGGTCTCGCCGGACGGATCGCCGACACCACCTCCGGCGGGGTGGACGACGCCCTTCGCCCCCTGATCCCGCTGCGGGGCACGGGGTCCGGGCGCCCGCTGTTCTGCGTGCATCCCGGAATCGGGCTGTCGTGGGGGTATACGGGACTGGTGCAGTACCTGCCGTCGGAGCGGCCGGTCTTCGGACTGCAGTTGCCGGTGATCGCGGGCGGGCCGCAGTACGACTCGCTCGAGGAGCTGGCCGCGCGGTACGTCGACGAGATGACCGCCGTCGCGCCGGACGGGCCGTACGACCTGCTCGGCTGGTCGCTGGGCGGCGTGATCGCCCACGCGATGGCCGTCGAACTGCAGCGGCGGGGGAGGTCCGTCGCGGCGCTGGCGGTCATGGACGCCTATCCCGACGGCGGTTCGGATCCCCTGCTCGGCCGGCTCGATCTGGCTGACCTGCTGCGCGGTCTGGGCTTCGAACTCCCGGCTTCGGAGCATACGATCGACTATGCGGGCGCCGCGCGAATGCTCAACTCCCACTTCGGGACCGCCGATGCTGTCACCGCCGATCACCTCGAACGGATCAACGACGGATACGCCAACTCGCGGCTGCTGGTGCACCGATTCGTGCCCGGTGTGTTCGACGGAGACCTGTTGGTGTTCCCGGCGGCCCGCGGGCAGGACGGCGGCGGCGACCGGTCCGCGGGGGAGTGGAGGCCACTCGTCACCGGCGACATCGAGGAGTGCCCCGTCGACTGCGGGCACAACGACATGATCGAACCGGACTCGGTCGCGGTGATCGGTCCCGCGCTGGCGCGATATCTCGAGCGGCGGGGCTGACCGACTCGACCGGGACCGTAGGCCACCGAACGGGGGATCGCGCCGGACAGACAGAATTCCGTGGTCCGCCGTTTTGTACAAAACCTCGCACTCCGTACAGATTTTCTCCGCGGCACAGTGTGGTTCCCGGTCGAGTGGTGCCCCGCCGGGTGGACCGGCGGGGCACCACCCGTGTCAGCTGTGCGACTTCCGCAGCTCGAACTTGAGCACCTTGCCGGTCGGGGTGCGCGGCAGGTCGAGCGGGAAGACGATCTCCTCGGGCACCTTGTACCGCGCGAGCAGCGCGCGGGTGTGCTCGACGATCTCCTCGGCGGTCACCGTGTGTCCCGGCTTGACGATGACGAACGCCTTGGGCCGCTCGCCCCACTTCTCGTGCGGCACACCGACGACGGCGACATCCAGCACGGCGGGATGCGCGATGATCGCCTGCTCCACCTCGACCGTCGAGATGTTCTCGCCGCCCGAGATGATGATGTCCTTCGCGCGGTCCTTGAGCTGGATGTAGCCGTCCGGGTGCATGACGCCCAGGTCGCCGGTGTGGAACCAGCCCCCGGCGAACGCCTGCGCGGTGGCCTCCGGATCGCGGTAGTAGCCGAGCATGACGTTGTTGCCGCGCAACACGATCTCGCCCATCGTCTCGCCGTCGGCGGGCACGTCCGCCATGTTGTCGTCGACGATGCGGGCGTTCTCGGCCTGCAGCATGCCGACACCCTGCCGGGAGATCAGCGCGGCCCGCTCCTCGGGCGACCGGTCGTTCCACGACTCCTGGAATTCGCAGATCGTGTACGGCCCGTACACCTCCGTGAGGCCGTACACGTGCACGACGGTCACGCCGAGGGTCTCGAGCTGCGCGATGACGGTCGGCGACGGGGGAGCGCCGGCGGTCGTGATCCGCAGCGCGTCCACCGGGTGCGCCTGCTCGGCGCCGGCGATCGTGGTGCACACGGCGGGGGCGCCGCACAGGTTGGTGATTCCGAGGTCGTCGATCGCGTCCCAGATGGCGTCGGCACGCACCGCCCGCAGGCACACGTGGGTGCCGGCTGCGGCGGTCACGGCCCACGGCGTGCACCAGCCGTTGCAGTGGAACATCGGCAGCGTCCACAGGTACTTGGTGTTGCCGTCGAAGCCGTTGTGGAACGTCTCGCCCAGCGAGTTCAGGTAGGCGCCGCGGTGGGAGTACATGACGCCCTTGGGCTTTCCGGTGGTGCCGGACGTGTAGTTGATGGCGATGACCTGCTGCTCGTCGTCGACGCCCCAGCGGAGTGGCTCGTCGGACAGGCCGTCGCGGCTGCGCAGGAACTCGTCGTACTGCGCGGTCGTCACACCGGCGGGGACGTCGGGGCGCGGGATCGTCGAGTCCGGTATCTCGACGATCTCGGCGACGCTGCCGACGTTCTCCCGCACGGTACGCACCGAGCCCACCAGCTCGGAGTCCACGAACAGGATCCGGGCCCCGGCGTGGTCGAGGATGTACTCGAGCTCGGGTCCGGCCAGTCGCGAGTTGAGGGCGATCAGCACACCGCCGGCCAGCGGCACCGCGAAGTGCGCCATCAGCATCTCGGGGGTGTTGGGGCACAGGTAGGCGACCCGGTCGCCCGGTTCGATGCGGCTGCGCAGCACCCGTGCGAGCTGCGCCACCTCGTTCGCGAACTCGCGATACGTGTAGCGGCGGTCCCCGTGGATGATCGCGGTCTTGTCGGGGAACACCGATGCCGAGCGGTCCAGGAAGCGCAGCGGACTGAGCGGTGTGTGGTTCGCCGAGGCGGACAGTTCGGACACGAGTACCTCCGTGGTGATCGCAAGTGACGGGCGTTACACACCGCCGGATCCGACGCTATGGGGCACAGTCCGGCGGCCGCTACCCTCTGAAGTGGGTATCCGCGGTGGGTGCCCGGAACTCCGACGAACAGCGCACCGAACGAACTGATGACCGACATCCTGAGGCCGAGCGACGAGGACGCGATCCGCGCCGAACTCCGCTACCTGCGCACCAGCACGACGCTGCCGGTGCTGTTCGGAGGCTTGGTTGCCGGACCCGGCGTGCGGCTGTCGGGATTCGTCGGGACCCGCGGTGCGATGCTGCGTGATCTCGTGATCGACACCGAATGTGGACTTGGCGGTCGGGTGATCGCCGAACAGCGGCCCGGTGCGGTCCAGGACTACGCGAACTCCCGGCACATCACCCACGACTACGACCACGAGGTGGCCAGCGAGGGGATCGAGTCGCTGCTCGCGGCGCCTGTCGTGGTGCGCGGGACCACCCGCGCCGCGGTGTACGGCGGCCTGCGCGCCAACCTGCCGATCGGTGACGTGATGGCCGAATCGGTGATGCGGTCGGCGCGCAAACTCGCCCACGAGATCGAGATCCGCGACGAGGTCGACCGCCGGGTCGCGATGATCGAGAATGCGCGCACGGCACCGGACGCGTACCGGGACCCGAAGATCTCGGCGGGCATCACCGAGAGTTACCTGGCTCTGCGGGCGATCGCGGACCGCCTCGACGACGACGCCCTCGGCGCCGAGGTCAGGGCGGTGGAAGGAAAGCTGCGCGGGCTCACCGTCGGGGCGACCGAGCCCGCGAGGGTGACGCTGTCGCCCCGCGAGTTCGAGGTACTCGTCCACGTCGCGCTCGGCTGCCGCAACGCGGAGATCGGCGAGCGGTTGGGTCTGCGCCTCGACACCGTCAAGAGCTACATGCGCAACATCATGACCAAGCTCGAGGTCCGCAGCCGGCACGAGGCCGTGGTCGAGGCACGGCGGCAGGGGCTCATCCCGTAGCGTCGTTGGACCGTCGGATCATGTTCAGCGCCAACGCGATCAGGCAGGTGACGGCGGCAACGAGGGAGAACTCGACCACCGCGGTCGACAAGCCCTGGTAGGTGACGAGGAGACCCGCGGCGATCGCGGGCACGCCGAGCCCGACATACGTGAGCGTGAAGAACGCGGCCAGGACCGCGCCACTGGACCCGCGGGCGTGCAGGGCGACCGCTGTACTGACGCGCTGCATGCCGCCGGCGAACGCCAGTCCGTGTCCGATGCCGACGCCGTGGTGGTCGAGGACCGGTGCCTCATCGGATCGATGTCCACGAGTCTGCAGCGTGTGGTGGTGGGCACGGGCAGCCTCGTCGGCGCGACCGCGCTGCTCACCGAGGGCACGGTCGTCCCGCCCCGATCGAGAGGGCTCGGCGCGCCGGCAGCCGTTGCGCCGCATCCTGATCCGGACGCCTTCGCGGAGGGGCTGCGTCGCGGTGTCGCCACGTACGTGGCCAACGCGGCGCGGTATCGGTCGGACATGGAGCGCATCGACTGACCGCTCCGGTTGTCGCGTCCGGTGCTGCCGGAGTAGGGTGTCGTCGTTCGGGTCGACCCGCGCCCGCGGATCTGCGGGGTTCGAGGAAGAGGAGGTGGGGCTAGTAATGAGTAGCCAACCTCCGAGTACCAGTTAAACAGGACAATCCACGCCATCCACTCCGATGGCGTTCGACTGGTGTCCGTGGGACCGCGATCGGCGGTCCGGATCGCGGACCTTCCCGAAAGCTGTATTCGTATGCGTGAAAAGCGTCCGATTCGCTCGATCCTCCCTCGCCGCGCCGCCGGTACCGCCGACGACGTGGTCTCGCCCGAGCATTCGATGGCACCGCGACACCCGGGGCAGACGCCACCGGCCGCGGCCCAATCCGGCGTCGTGGAGTCCAGCGTCGTCAACAGCGCGGTCTACCGCGACGGCCGCCGGATCTCCTCGCCGGCGACCCTCGCGGAAGCACTCGCGAGCCTGCCCGACGAGTCGTCGATGGCGTGGATCGGTCTCTACCGTCCGGACGACGCTCAACTGAACGCTGCGGCAGAGCAATTCGACCTGCACGAGCTCGCGGTCGAGGATGCGATCGTCGCGCACCAGCGGCCCAAGCTCGAGCGGTACGGCGACACGCTGTTCGTCGTGCTGCGCGCCGCGCGGTACCTCGACGAATCGGAGAGCGTCGACTTCGGCGAACTGCACATCTTCTGCGGCCCGACGTTCGTGCTCACCGTCCGGCACAGCGAGTCCCCGGACCTGTCGGCCGTCCGGGACCGCATGGAGGGCGACCCGGAACTGCTCAAGCTGGGGCCCGAGGCGGTGCTGTACGCGATCCTCGACGCCGTGGTCGACGGCTACGCGCCCGTCGTCGCGGGTCTGCAGAACGACATCGACGAGATCGAGACCGAGGTCTTCAGCGGCGACCCCATGGTGTCCCGGCGTATCTACGAACTCTCCCGAGAGGTGGTCGAGTTCCAGCGCGCCACCAAGCCGCTGCTCGGCATGCTGCGCGCACTGTCCGCGGGCTTCGACAAGTACAACACCGACGAGGAACTGCAGAAGTACCTGCGGGACGTGACCGACCACGCGACGACGGTGGTCGAACGGGTCGACGGCTTCCGGGAGTTGCTCGGCAGCATCCTCGCGCTGAACGCGACGCTGGTCTCGCAGGCGCAGAACGAAGAGATGCGCAACATGACCGAGGCCAGCTACGCGCAGAACGAGGAGATCAAGAAGGTCTCGGCGTGGGCAGCAATCCTGTTCGCGCCCACCCTGATCGGCACCGTGTACGGCATGAACTTCGACAACATGCCCGAATTGCACTGGGCCGGCGGGTATCCGTTCGCGTTGATGCTCATGGTGCTCACCTGTACCGGGCTGTACACGATCTTCAAGCGTCGCGGCTGGCTGTAGACCGGGCCGGGCGGTCCGGCTACAGTCTCAGGCGTGACCTCACTTCGCGCGATCGACTCCGGTGCGCTGCTGACGCGGCGCCGCCATGTCGATTTCGCGCACGTGTGTACGTCCGGGTGTCGGCGGGTCTGATCCGACCCGCCCCCGGCGCGAGTGTCTCGCCGCCGGGATCACTTCACGCGCGCCGTCATCGGACGCGCCGTGATCACGCACTCGGCATTCACGCACACGAACGATGGGATCTCACCCGTGACCACTGCATCCGTTTCACACCTGTCCTCGATCGTCTCCGCCACCGCCGACGCGGTCTCCCGGGACGCAGCGAAGGCGAACGTCGTCTTCCGCGCGTCGGCCCGGGCCCACGACGCCGTTGCCAGCACCGTCTCGCTCGGTAAGTACACGGTCGAGGTGGACGAGCCGCCGGCGCTCGGCGGCGAGAACACCGCCCCCAACCCGGTGGAGTACTACCTGGCCTCGCTGCTGTCGTGCCACGTCGTGACATACCGGTTCTGGGCCGAGAAGCTCGGTATCCGGGTCGACGACATCACCGCCCGCGCCGAGGGCGACCTCGACGTGCGGGGCTTCTTCGGGTTCGACGAGACCGTGCGGCCCGGCTTCGGCGAGGTCCGCGTCGTCGTGAACGTCACCGGCCCGGAGTCGCGGGAGCGCTACCTCGAACTGCACGAGGCGGCCGAGGCGCACTGCCCCGTCCTGGACCTGACGCGTAACCCCACTCCGGTCACCTCGGTCCTCGAGACGCCCGCCGCGAACGGCTGATCGGGGGCACCGGCCGCGGCGAACAGCGCGCGAACAGCGGGTGCGGGTGTCACTATGGACGCCGTGGACCTGCCTATCGCACCACCGCTGCAGCCGATGCTGGCCAAGGCCGCGTCCGGAGTGCCCGAACAGCCGGCCGGTGAATCCGTCTGGTCGTACGAGCCCAAATGGGACGGATTCCGCGCCATCGTGTTCCGCGACGGCGACGACGTGGTGCTCGGCTCGCGTGGCGGCAAGGACCTGGCCCGGTACTTCCCCGAGATGGTCGAGGCGGTGCGGGCCGAACTGCCGCCACGCTGCGTCGTCGACGGCGAGCTGGTGGTCCCCCGGGAGATCGGCGGCCGGACCCGGCTGGACTGGGGCTCGCTGTCCGAACGCATCCACCCGGCCGACAGCCGGGTGAAGCTGCTCGCGGAGCAGACCCCGGCGCAGTTCATCGGATTCGATCTACTGGCGCTCGGCGACGACGACTTCACCGCGCGCCCGTTCGCCGAACGCCGCAACGCACTGCTCGATGCGGTCGGCGGTGGACCGAGCTGTCACGTCACGGCGGCCACCCTCGACAGTGCCACCGCGCAGCGCTGGTTCGAGACGTTCGAGGGAGCGGGACTCGACGGCGTCGTCGCCAAGAGGCTCGACAGCCACTATCTGCCGAACAAGCGGGAGATGGTGAAGGTCAAGCACTCTCGAACCGCCGACGTCGTCGCGATCGGCTACCGGCCGCACAAGAGTCAGCCGGGCATCGGATCGATCCTGTTGGGGCTGTACGACGGCGGCGAGTTGCACATGGTCGGCGGCGCGTCGGCCTTCACCGCGAAGCGTCGCGTCGAGCTGCTCGCCGAACTCGAACCGTTGCGGGTCGGCGACGACGTCGTGGCCGAGGGGGAGGCCACCCGCTGGCGCTCGAGCGCCGACCGCAGCTGGATTCCGCTCCGCCCCGAGCGCGTCCTCGAGGTGGCGTACGACCAGATGGAGGGCGGGCTCGGCGAACGCGGCAGCCAGGCCGGGGTGCGGTTCCGGCACGCGGCGCGGTTCCTGCGGTGGCGCCCCGACCGGGCGCCGGAGTCGTGCACGTTCGAGCAACTCGAGGTTCCGCTCCGCTACGACCTCGCCGACGTCCTGACAGGGGAGGGCTGAACCATGGCTGCCACCAAGCGTTCTCCGGCAGAGGAGCTCGACGTCGACGGCGTGGCCGTCCGGCTGTCGAATCCGGACAAGATCTACTACCCGCGGCTCGGCGCGGCAGGCGGCACCAAGCGGCACCTCGTCGAGTACTACCGCAGGGTCGCGACCGGCGGGGAGTTGCTGCGCGCGCTGCGGGACCGGCCGACCCACATCCAGCGCTTCCCGGACGGCGTCGAGGGCGAGGAGATCTATCAGAAGCGGGTGCCGGCGAAACGGCCCGAGCATGTCGACTCGTGCGAGGTGACGTTCCCGTCGGGCCGCACCGCGGACGTGCTGCGGGTGCGCAGCGCCGCCGACATCGTGTGGGCCGCGAACCTCGGCACCGTCACGTTCCACCCGTGGGCGGTGCGCTGCCCGGACGTCGAGCATCCCGACGAGTTGCGGATCGACCTGGACCCGCAGCCCGGCACCGACTTCGACGACGCCCGTCGCGTCGCGCTCGACGTCCTGCATCCGCTGCTCGATGAACTGGGCCTGATCGGGTTCCCGAAGACGTCGGGCGGACGCGGACTGCACGTGTACATCCGGATCGAACAGCGGTGGGACTTCGTGGAGGTACGGCGCGCCGGAATCGCGTTGTGCCGGGAGGTCGAGCGGCGCAGCGGCGACCGGGCGACCACGAAGTGGTGGAAGGAGGAACGCGGCAGGCGCATCTTCCTCGATTTCAATCAGAACGCCCGGGACAAGACCATCGCGTCCGCGTACTCGGCCCGCCGCACCCCGATCGGGACGGTGTCCACCCCGGTGACGTGGGACGAACTGGCGTCCGTCGAGCCCGACGACTTCACCATCGCGACGGTGCCGGCGTTGCTCGCGGGTCGCGGTGACCCGATGGCGACGCTGGACGACGTCGCCCATTCGCTCGACGGGCTGCTCGAGATGGCCGAGCGTGACCTCGCGGCCGGGCTGGGTGACATGCCGTACCCGCCGAACTATCCGAAGATGCCGGGCGAGCCCAAGCGGGTGCAGCCGAGCCGCGACCGGGACCTGAAGAAGGACTGACCTGCCGGGCTCGACCTACTCGCCGGGGCCCGTCAGTCGGCGTTCAGCAGTTGTTCGAGGCGCGCCATGCAGAACCCGGTGATGCTCACGTTGTCGCCGAGGTTCAGATGGGTGGACAGACGCAACAGGGGCACGGACAGCAGCACCGCCGCGAGCACCTCGTTGAACAGCAGGTTCTGCACCTTCCAGCCGGTCAGTTGCTCGTAGCGGGCGATGGTCTCCTCCCGCGTCGGGGTGCCGGGCAGGCTCGGGTGTCCCTCGTACTCGCTGCACGCCCAGTCCAGGAACAGCACCCAGGCCAGGTCGGCCTCGTGGTCACCCAGATACGCCATCTCCCAGTCGAGTACGCCGGCGACCGACAGGTCCGGCGTGTACAGGATGTTCGACATGCGGGCGTCGCCCCAGACCAACGTCACGTGCTCCGGGTCGTAGAGATTGGCTCCGAGCCAGGTCAGTGCCTTCTCCATCACCGGCGGCAGTTCCGGTGCCGCCCAGCGCACGGCCCAGTCGAGGTAGTTCACGATCTGCTCGACCGGCTTGTCCCCGAACTTGGGCATCGCGAGGAACCCGAGCCGGAGCTCGTCGGGGTCCAGGAGATGCACCCGCGCCATCGTCTCCACGCACTCCCACCACATCTTCGCCCGACCCTGCTCGTCGGCCTCGAAGTAGTTGCCGGCGGTGTGGTACGAGGGGAAGTCGCTGGGCGCCTCGGCATTTCCGATGCGGTCCATCACGTAGTACGGGGTGCCGAGCGGGTTGTCGCCGGCGTCGATCCACCGGACGGCGGGGACCGGGAGATCGGTCGGTGCGAGCCGCTCCGAGACCAGGTACTGGCGCCGGAGGTCGTAGTCGGGGAACAGCGAGACCTCGGGCGGGCGTCGGAAGACGTACCCGGCCGACTCGTGCTCGGCACCTTCGAGGTCGAACAGGTAGGTCTCGGTGGAGAACCCGCGCTCGGTGCGCATCCAGTTGACGATCTTCGCGTTCTGCGCGCCCGGAATGCGCTGCCGGACAATGGGCTCGAGGGCCGCCGCCAGGTCTTCCGCGGCGACGCGCTCAGCCATTGTTCGCACCGGATCGGTTGGCGCTCCAGTCGGTGTAGCCGTAGCGCGGATTCACGCCCATGAACACCATCTCGACCAGCCCGTGCCCGACCTTGTCGCCCATCCGGACCTCGCAGAGCGTCTCGCTGAGCATGCTGACCTTGCGGATCTCGTCGACGTCGGTGATGTCGACGTCGAAGCTGTCACTGAAGTCCTTGCCGCGGTACATGCCCGACGCGTAGCCGTTGTACTCGTCGTAGCCGGCCAGGCCCGGCCAGAAGTCGCACACCGGATTGACCTCGATGACGTCGGTGCTGCGGTCGGCGCGGTGCACGGTGAACGTGCCGGACTTGACGACGCGGAGGTCGTCGCGGAAATCCAGGTCGTGCTCGACGTCGATGATCGGCAGCGGGTCCTTGCCCGAGTCGATCGGGAACAGCACCTCGCCCTCGAACTGCCAGCGCTCTCCGGTGTGCGTCTCGCGCTGCGCGAAGTGCACCACCTCGTCCTCGAACTGGAAGATGCCCATGTAGTAGAAGACGCCGGCGGGCACCTCCGAGGGCTGCATGTTGCCGCCCTCGGGCAGGCTGCCGCCACCGCCGCCGTGGCGCACGCCCCAGGAGTGGTCGCGGCCGAACCACCAGTTGTCGGGGTCGATCTCGATGCGCTCGCCGTCGATCTCGATCCAGCCGCTGATGGTGCCGTTCTGGTAGAAGCGGCGGGCGTCCTCGCGGACCCGGCCACGGCTGCGGTGGAAGGCTGCAGTCTGCTCGTACACCGGGAAGTCGCCGGTGAAGTCGAGCTGCAGGCTCAGGCCGTGCTCGTTGGACTCGACGGTGGAACGCACCTTGCGCAACGGCTCGACGATCTCGTACGTGTACGGCCCGACGCTCCACGCGTTCAGGGCGCCGGTCTGCGGGTTCAGCTCGGTGGACATGCGGACGACGCGGGCCCGTTCGCCCTTGCGGGTGACCATCGCGTAGGCGTCGAGAACGTTGCGGTTCGGGTACTTCGCCAGGCCGGTCATGATGCTGATCTCGCCGGACTTGTCGAAGCCGTACATCACGATGCGCTCGGTCCAGCGCAGGTCGCTCTGCGAGACGTGGTCGAGGGTGGTGGGGAGCTGGTGGATGAGCAGTTCGTCGTGCGGGGTGATCATCGGGAGTCGTCCTTTCGGTGGATGGCTGGCTGACCTCCCCGGAATCTATTACGGAGCGCTCTGCAACGTAATAGATTCGGCGAAACTCGTCCGGTACTGTCCGGTTGTGTGAAGACGAGCAGCGATCGCCGGCCCGGAGTAGTCGGTGTGGGCCGGCCCCGGGACCCTCAAGTCGACCGGTCCATTCTCGCTGCAACCAGGGAAGTGCTCGTGGAGAACGGGTACCAGAAGACCACCATAACTGCGATCGCCCGACGCGCGAAGGTCGGGACGTCGGCGATCTACCGCCGTTGGGCCACGAAGGAATCGATCGTCGAGGATGCCGTCTTCGGGGGGCCTGACGCCTCGCTGCCCGCGGCCACCGCGAGCCTGCGTGACGACCTGCTGGCGTGGACCAGGCTGTTCCTCAATCAGATCGCCGAACCTGCTGCCCGCGCGGCGATTCCGGGACTGCTCTCCGCTTATCTCCACGACCACGGGGCGTACGAGCGTCTGATACTCAGCGCCGAGGATCCGGTACGCGTGGCGCTCGCGGAACGCGTGGCCGCCGAGTTCCCCGACCGGTCCGCCGACGAGACGACCGCGGCGGCGGACGCCGCCTTCGACCTGTTGGTCTCCGCCACCATCGTGCGCGGCCTCACCAACGGACTCGTCGACGCCGATGCGTTCTGTGCCCGCACCGCCGACTCGTTGGTCCTGCTGGTCTCGGTCGACCGCAGCGAGTTCGACTCGGTTTCGTAGTTCTGCGCGGTTTGTAGACTGCGTCCCAGGTGTGGTGCTTCGGCGGACTCGGCTCACTGGTGTCCCGTCGTGAAATGCCCTCCGGCTTACCGGATCAGCTTGCCGCGGAGGTACTCGTGTCCGCCCCACACACCGGACTGGCGGGTGCCGGCGGCGTACTCGCCGCAGGCCGCGGCGATCGGGCAGCGGGCGCAGACGAGGGCGGCGTAGTCGAAGGGCTCGCTCGGGTCCGGGAACCAGCGGTCGGGGTGACGATCACCCCGGCAGGCGGCCTCGTCCCAGTCGGTGCTTCCGTCGGTGGCCGGCAGCAGCTCGGCCAAGGTCATCATGATGGTCATCGGTTGTGCCTCCTTTCAAGACGATTCACGGTGTCGGGGCCAGGTCGCGCCAGATCGCGCGCTGCCGTTTGACGTCATCCCGCGGAGCTCGGGGGATCCACAGCAGCGGCATGTCGGCCTCCTCCGGTGTCCGGTCGGTCTTGCGGCCGTTGCAGTCCGCGCAGGCGGCGACGAGATTGCCGTAGGTGTCGCCGCCGCCACGACTGCGCGGGTAAACGTGGTCGACGGTGTTCGCGCCCCGGCCACCGCAGTACGCGCACCGGTGGTGGTCGCGCGCCAGGATCGCTGGGAACGTTGCTCGGGTGTCGTCGTCGACGCCCGGCCGCGGCGGCGTGTGAACGTACTCGAGCAGCTGGATCGTGCGCGGCAGTGGGATCGCGATGTGCTGGGAACGCACCAGGAACCGCGGGGTGTGTTCGACCAAGGTGACGGCGAGTTCCGCGGCGAGCGTCACAACCGCGCGGGCGGCGGGTACGAGGTCGAAGTCCTCGTAGGTGGCGTTGAGCACGCGCACACGGGTGTTCATCCAGGTTCGGGTGGTGACGGCGGTGGTGGATGGGCGGGCCATGGCAATCGACAACCTCGTTCTCTCCCAGGGGGAGTGGCGGGTTCTCGGGGTGCGAACGGCCCGTGGTGGCCGGTCGGCCGGCAGGTCACCTCATGGCGACCGAGGTTTCGGGGCAGGTGCGCCCCGAGAGGAGGGGCGTCAGGGGACGCTGAATCCGGCTGTGTTGCCGGGGTTTTCGGCAGTCCGATCCAGGATTCGGATCATCGGCTGCGACATGCGCTGCGGGTATGAGGTGGTGTGCATCCGAGTGTTCCCCTTCCTGGTCGTGTGGCCGGCCGCCCAGTGTGCCACGGTTCAGGGGAGGGCGCTGGGGAATTTTTACAGATGGCCGGTGCAGCTCGGATGGGACCTCCGCTGGTCCGGCACTGGGCGGGCCGGCGCTGTACCACGAGCTGAATGCGCTCACTGACGTGCGCGTCTGGCTGCGCGGGCTGCCGTCTTGGCGGATCTTGTGATGCTCGCGAGTTCGTCTCGGGCGAATCCGAGGTGATGGGCGGATCGCATCCAGGTGTAGAGGTCCGACGCGGCACGATACTCGCGGAGTTGCGTGTAGCAGGCCGCCAGATCGAAGGCAGACTTGCGGCCTCGTTCGGCGATCTCGGCGTCCGGGAAGGCGCCCGCGATGTCGAGGATCAGTCGGTGGGCGTGGATCGACTCGGGTAGGCGTCCGAGACCGGTCAGGAGTAGCGCTTTGTTGCGCAGTGTCTTGACGCGGCGGAGCCGGCGTTCGGCGGAGTCGACGGACAGGTCGTGGATCCGGAGGACGTGGTCGTAGGCGGCGATCGCGGCGACCGGGTCGCCCAGTCCGTCGACCATGACGGCGCGGTTGTAGGCGGCCACCTCGCGGGCGTTCACAATGTCGCCGTCGGTCGCTCCGTCGGCGAGCCGTTCGAGCGCCTCGTAGGCCTCGATCGCTGCATGCTCCTCGCCGAGCCGGCCGAGCGCAATGCCGAGTCGCAGGTGACCGCGTGCGTGCACCCGGCGTGCCCGGGTGTCGAGACCGGGGCGACGCAGGGCGGCGCTGCGTGCGACGGCAACGAGCTCCTCCCACCGCCCGGCGTCGAGCAGCAGACCTCCGAGCACGTCCAACGCCGCGAGCCCGAGCATGACGATGTTCTCGTCGGGGTCCGCGCCGGTGTCGGCCGCAATCGCCGCGAGGATCCTTTCGGCCTCCGCGGGTTTCCCGTCGTCGACCGCCCTGTCGGCCTCGTACAGGCGTTCGCGCAGATCGCGGTAGCGGGCCTCTCCCGCCGAGGCGGGGACCGCATCGGTGGGGGAGGAGATCGCGAGGATCCGTTGATTCTCGGTCGCGAGTTCGACAGTGTCGCGGACGTCCGGGTCGTCGCTGTCGGCGTGGGCGGCCACCAGCCCCTGCAGCAGGGTCGCCGCCATCTCGCGTTCGCCTCGTTCTGCCGCGCGTGTCGACTGAGTGAGGCGGCGCCGGGCGTCCAGGCGGCGGATGCGCACGTCCGGATCCTCTGCGAACAGGTCCGCGAAACGATTCAGGGCACTGTCGATCTCGGTGGAATCGAGTCCGGGTGACTGCCACACGGAGAAGAGTGAGTTGGCCGCCCACAGGCGCACGTCGGCGTCGGTGTCGGGGGCCGCGCGATCCACGGTGTCGTTGATGACGCGACGAGACGCGACGAGCTCGCCTGCCTCCCGCAGTAGACGTCCTCGCCAGTACATCGCCTGGGCGATCGCGGCCGGGACCCCGGGCACACCGGCGGCAGTTGCGTAGCGGTGCGGCACCTTCGCCAGCGCGTCGAGTGCGTCGTCGCGACGTCCGATGTCGGCGAGACGAAGTGCCCGGTCGACCATCGCCAGGGCGAGCGGCACGACGAGACGCTCGTCGTGCTCGTGCCCGGGGAATCGCGCATCGAGCTGCTCATAGAGCCGCACGGCACTCTCGGGGTCCCCGAGGCGCGAGGTCACTTCGGCGAGCCGCGACGCAACGCGAACCCGTGCCGCCGCCGTGGCCGGACTCGTGTCGGTGGCGAACGCGTGGTCGGCGTGCGCGAGGACCTCTCGATCGGCCGCGGTTGCCCCGTCGGCGTCCTCGCGAACACGCCTGAGCACCCACCACAGGATCGCCTCACGCGCATCCTCGGACGCGCAGGTGGCATACCTGTCCACCAGTGCGGCGGAGTGCTCGACGGCGGCGAGGTCGCGCTCGGTGCCGGGTAGCCGCTCGAGCAGTCGGTCGAGATGCCGAGCCTGTTCGGTGGCCGTCTCGAAGCCGGGCTCGACGGGCAGATTCAGGGCGCGCAGGCCGTGGGTGATCGCCGTCGGAGCCGGCACCCCCCGGCCGATCTCGTCGTCGACCAGACAGAGAGACGCGGCATGCAGGAGCGTCCGCGCCGAGGGGAGAGACTCGGCCTCGGCGATGACGCGGTGCATCAGCGAGATCGCGGACTCCGCGTCATCTTCGCTGTCGTAACGGATCTGCGCCGCCTGATAGAGCGCTGCAATACGCAAGTGACGCAACCGCTCGTCGGATTCCGCGGTGAGCGTGAGCGCCAGCGTCTCGAGTCCGACCGCCACCTGATGGCGATCTCGTCCGAGGTGCCGTCGCAAGATCTCGGCGGTGTACATCGCCTCCCCTCGTGCCTGCCGCACACCGAGCGGTTGATCGTCCCCGATGTGACGCGCTGCGAACGACTCCGCCGCTCGCATCACATCGACCAGCACGATCGCATCATCGGGCTCGTACAGGTGGACCCACTCGATCGCCTCGAGCTCAGCGAACGCGCGCGCCTCCCGGACGGCGTCGGCGTCGAAGCCGTCCGTGAGTTCGGCCATCCTCGCGATACGCCGCTCGACGGCATCGCGTGGTCCGGACGGCGCCTCGATCCGGACGATCATCCCGGTCGCCTCAGCCACCGCTATCGCCTCCACGTCCTGAGCGGCAAACCTCTGCGCGTCCAGCGCCAGAGTCAGGATTTCGTGCGCGAGCTCCTGATCACCTGCCGCCAGCAGCTCGCGCGCACGGCGCACGGTGTCACGAACCATCTTCGATCCTTCCCAGGCGGATCACCGAGTGCGTCGACTCGGTCGGCGGCGGGTGAGCCTGAGGACGGCCCCCGCGCCGGCCGCGGTGACGAAGAATTCGTCCGTGTCAGGGTGTCCGCGACAGACATTGGTGGGCATGCTGCCCTTGGGCAGCGGGTGGCTTGCCTCGACGGTGCCGTCCGGGCCGACGGCGTCGATCCGGTCGCCGCTCGTGGTCGCGACCCAGAGACGATCGGAGGCATCGACCGCAAACCCGTCCGGGTTCGCATCGGGCAGGGTCCGTAGAAGGGCTCCACCCTCCGGATGATTACCCACGACATCGTATTTCGTGATGTCGGCGCTGACGGTCTCCGTCAGATAGAGGTGCGTTCGATCGGTGTCGAACCCGATGCCGTTCACGAAGATCGGCCCCTCGATGAGCAGTTCGCTGTCCCCGCTGACGATGTCGACGGCCCAGACCCGACCGGGCAGTGCCCGATCGGGTCGGGAGAAGTCGAACTGTTCGCGCGAGTCGGTGACCCACAGTCGCCCGTCCGGTCCGAAGACCAGGTCGTTGGGTGCCCCCATCCCCTTCGCCAGGTACTCCACCTCGCCATCGCGGATCACCTGGATTCCCGGTTCGGCGGTGCTCTGCGCGGCCCAGATCCCACCGTTCTGAGCGACATAGAGCGCGCCGTCGGGGCCGATCGCGAGGCCGTTCGGGCCGCCTCCCACCCGGTGCTCGACCACGATGGTTCCATCCCGATCGAGCACGATCACCGATCCGCGACTCATGGACACCACAGCCACCCGGTCGTCGGGCAGATAGACCGGGCCCTCGGTGAAACCGAGGCCGTCGGCGATCAGTTCGACGGTCATACCCTCGACTCGACCTGTGCGCGGATGACCTTCCCGGTGGCGTTGCGCGGTAGATCCTCCGTGCTGATCGTCCAACGGGTCGGCACCTTGTAGCGCGCCAGTGCGGCGCCGGTGAACTCCGTCAACTCGGCCTCGGTGACGGTGCTGCGATCCGCGACCACGACGATGGCCGCGACTTCCTGCCCCAGGTCCTCGTGATCGACCCCGAGCACCACACACTCGCGGATCTCGGGATGCAGGGCGAGCCGATTCTCGATCTCGGCGGGGTAGACGTTCTCGCCGCCACGGAGGATCAGATCCGAACGCCGACTCGACACGCTCAGGTATTCGCCGTTCATGGTGCCGAGATCTCCGGTGCGGTACCAGCCGTGCGGGGCGGTCGCCTGCTCGGTCGCCTCGGGATTCTTCCAGTACCCGAGCATGATTCCCGGCCCGCGCAGACAGATCTCGCCTTCGACGCCGTCGGGGACCCGGTTGCCGTCGGCGTCACGAACCTCGACCTGCATCGTCAGGATGGGACGCCCGACGGTTGCGGGATCGGCGAGCAGTTCCGCGGGGGACGCGATCGTCGCAGCAGTGGAGGACTCGGTCATTCCGTAGCTGGTGCCGAGTGATCGGCCCGCCTCGGGCAGCGCTGCACGCAACTTCTCCCGCAGCGCCTGCGACGAGGGCGCACTGTTCACCGTGACCGTGCGCAACGACGACAGGTCGTACCGACTCAGGTCACCCTCGAGAATCCGCGAGAGCATCGTCGGGACGGCGCCCCAGTTCGTGACACGCTCCTGTTCGATCAGACCGAGAACCGTGTCGGCGTCGAACCGCCCCTGGTGGATCACCGCGGTGTCGCCGACAACGAGACGCACCACCGCGAGGTTGTGCAGCGCGGCGATGTGGAACAGCGGCGTCGCCAGGAGGAACCTGCGATTCGCCGGCGCCGCACCGAGTTCGGTGGCGACCGCGTCGTTGAGAAGATGGAACCAGAGCGCGGTGAGGACATTGCGATGCGAGTGCGTCGCGCCCTTCGGGTGTCCCGTGGTGCCGCTGGTGAACAGGATCACCGCCGGATCATCTTCGGCGGCAACGTGATCGGGCAGGCGATCCGTGGCGTGAGCGACGAAGATCGGGTCCAGGTCGGTCTCGACCGACAGCGTCGGCACACCGCTGTCACCGACTCGATCCATCCGAATGCGATCCGCGACGAGAACCTTGGGTTCGGTCAGTGCGAGCGCGTGGGCCATCTCCGGTCCGGTCCACAGCGAGTTCATGCCGACCGCGACGGCGCCGAGTGAGACGGCGGCCCAGAAGGTGACGATCCACTCCGGGCTGTTGGCGGCGCAGATCGCCACCCGGTCGCCGGGGCGTACGTCGTACTCGGTGCGAAGCGCCGCGGCCAGCGCGGCGACGCGACACCGGTGCTCTTCGAACGTGAGTCGGCTCTCCCGCGTCACCAGGTAGTCGCGGTCCCCGAACTTCGCTGATGCGTGCAGCAGTTCGCCGAGCGAGCGGTGCCGACGGGTATAGACGGGAAGCGGCTGACCGAGCACGTCCTCGATCCCGATCTCGAACGGTTGGCCGGGAGCGGTGAGTCGGGCGACGATGTCATCGCGGGTTGTCATCGGTAGAGCTCCTTCCAGAACGGCGAAACAGCGATCAGCGCGGGAGTCCCAGCACGCGTTGTGCGATGACGTTGAGCTGGATCTCGATGGTGCCGCCGCCGATCAGGACGGCCGGGACTCCCAGGTAGTCCTGAACATACGGCTCTTCCGGGCTGCCCACGCAACCGAGCGGGCCGAGCAACGCGACCAGCGCGCGGGAGCCTTCGCGTTGGGCGATCGCGTGGAACACCTTCTGCACGCTGGTCGCCGACCCGGTGGCGTCCTCGGACCCGTGCAGCCGTTGCAGCACGGTCTTCAGGTTCATCGCTCCCACCGAGAGCTCGCGTGCGGTGTTGCGGCCGAGCACTCGGACAACCTCGTCCCGGCTGCTGCCGTACTCGCCGCCGTCGAGCAACCGGCGGACCATGTCCGCGGAACCGTGGCCGAACTTGGCGGTGCCCATCTTGAGTCGCTCGTTCGACAAGGTGGTGACGGCCAACCGCCATCCGTCACCGGGGCCGGCGACGACACAGTCGTCGGGCACGAACACCTCGTCGAGGAAGACCTCGTTGAACTCCCAGATTCCCGTGACCTGGCGAAGCGGACGCACGTCGACGCCCGTGCTGTTCATGTCGACGAGGAAATAGGTCAGGCCGGCGTGCTTGGGTACGTCCGAGTCGGTCCGGGCGAGGCACACGCCCCAGTCCGCCTCCCGCGCCTGCGAGTTCCACACCTTCTGTCCCGAGAGCACCCAACCCCCGTCGACCTTGCGGGCCCGGGTGGACAGGCCCGCGAGATCCGATCCGGCGCCCGGCTCGGAAAACAGCTGACACCAGACGAGTTCACCTCGCAGGGTCGCGGGCACGAACCGCTTCTGCTGCTCCTCGCTGCCGTGGGCGATGAGGGTGGGAAGCACCCACTCCGCAATTCCCGTGTCGGGCTGGGCAAGTCCGCGCCGGGCGAACTCGTCGGCGATCACCGCCTGCTCCACCGGGCCCGCATCGAGGCCGTACGGCTCCGGGTAGTGGGGCGCGGTCAGGCCTTCGGCCGCCAGTCGGGCCCGGCGGGCGCCGCCCCGGGACGGTGCCCACCCTTCCGTCGGAATCTCGTCCTCGGGAAGTGCGAGAACGTCGTCGAGCACACCCGAGACCCGTGCCCGCACCTCCGGTAGCGAGTCCGCGTCGATGAACGAGAAGTCGCGCCGAGTGTGCAGTGCGGCTTCTCCCAGTCGAGTCGACCAGGCGTCCTCGGTACCCACCGCGGAGGCGACGGAGACCGCCCGCCGCCAGTACAGGTGCGCGTCGTGCTCCCAGGTGAACCCGATACCGCCGAGCAGGCTGATGCAGTCGAGTGCCTGGTCGACGCCCGCCGGGGCCGCGGTGAGCGCCGCCTGCGCCGCAACGAGACGCCGCTGGTCGGAAGCGCTGTCGGCGGCACGGGCCGCATCCCACACGGCCGCGCAGGCGACCTGGGAGCGGACCAGCATCAGTGCGGCCTTGTGCTGGACTGCCTGGAAGCTGCCGACCGGGCGCCCGAACTGGTGGCGGGCGCGTACGTACTCGACGGCCGTCTCCAGGCACCACGCGGCGATCCCGCCGGCCTCCGCTCCCAACAGCGAGGCGACGACGAGATCGACCCGGTCCGGGTCGAGTCCGGACAGGGCCCGGCCGTGGCCGATCCGGTGACCGGCGAGTTCGAGCCGTCCCACGGATCGCGTCAGATCGACGGCCTCGCAGGATGCCACCTTCGCCGTGGTCGTGGACCCGTCGAGTTCGGTTCGCTCGAGCCAGAACCACAGGTCCTCGCCGGGGGTGTCCGCCAGCGCGGCACGCACGAGGACTCGGTCGGCGCCCGGCAGCCCCAGCGTGGGATCGGAGGTCCCCTCGACCGCCCACCCCCCGTCCACAGCCCTTGCCGTCAGCCGGTTCCCGGCGACGAGAGCGCCGGTGGCGCCGCCGTCGAAGGCGGCGAGCAGATCGTCGGCACCGGTCGAGGCTGTCGACGCTGTGGCACTGGCGAGCACGGTGGGAACGTACGGTCCGGGGAACAGGGCCCTGCCGAACTCCTCGACCACGACGGTCAGCGCCGGCAGCCCGCAATCCGAGCCGCCCACGGACTCCGGAAGATGCATGTTGTGCAGGCCCTGTCGCACCACCGCATCCCACACCGGGTCCGGGCCGGTACCGGTGGAGAAGGCGTCGAACTGGTTGCGGGTACTGGCAATCGGCGCGGTGCGGCGGGCAAAGGCCGCGACCGAGTCTGCAAGAGCGCGCTGATCGTCATCGATCGGTAGTGCCATCGAGTTCTCCTGGAGTAGGTGGCCCGTCAGGTGCCGGTGGTGCTAGCTGGTGCCCGCCGATTCGGTTGCGTGCGCCGCCAGGACGTACAGGGCGTCGGCGAGCGAATCGACGAAGGTATCGGCGCCCTCGGCGCCTTGCATGAGTCCGCGCATCATCGTGGTGCCCGACATCAGGTCGAACAGGAACATCGGGTCCGCCCCCGGGGCTATCTCCCCGCGGGTGACCGCCCCTTCGAGTAGGTCGGAGAAGGCCTTGCGTACGGGGGCTCCGATGGCGAGGAGGCGTCTGCGCGCGTCCTCGGACCGCGAGTCGGCCAACAGGCCCGGGACGCCGGCACGGGCTGCCGGACGCGCCGCGCGGGCCAGGAAGATGCGCACCCACGTGGCCAGATCGGCCCGCAGGTCCCCGGTCTCTTCGGGTAGCGGATGCCCGCCGGTGCCGTGCACAGCCTCCTCGATCAGCGCCTCACGAGACGGCCACCGCCGATAGATGGCCGGCGTGTTCACCTCGGAGGCTCGGGCGATCGCGGAGATCGTCGTCTGCTGATAGCCGACCGTCGCCAGCAGGCGACGGGTCGCGGCGAGCACGGCTTGATCCTTGCCCGGGTCGCGAGGACGCCCTGCGCGGGCCGAAATCTCAGACTTCACTATTACATAGTAACCCGTTACGTTAATCGTGAGGCCGTTTCGAATCGCCCGATCCGAGGGGTCCTACCCGGTTTCTTCTCGTCCGGTGCTCGCGCTGCTGCGGGTGAATGCACAAGGAGTGCACGATGAACAATCGAGACACGACCAGATTCCCCGCACCGCGCGAGGACGGCGACAGGTTCGGTCGGGTGGCGTACCAGCGCGAGACGGGCCGCGTCTCGACGATTCTCACGCAAGCCCGGGTGTGCCCCGGGCCGCAGGCTCGGGTCTGCGTCAACCCGGCCACCCTGGAATCGATCGGTAGTGTCCAGGTCGCCACGGCCCGACAGATCGACGGCCTGGTCTCGCGGGCACAGCGCGCATTCGCGACATGGCGTGGTGATCGCGACGCGCGACAGAAGCTCCTCGCGATCTGCTCGCGCGAACTCTTCGGTGTCGCGGACGCCGTCGCGCCCTTGCTCACGATGGAACACGGCAAGCCCCTCGACGAGTCCGCCGGTGAGATCCGCGCGGCCGCGAAGTTCCTTGCCGACACCGCCCGGATCGATTGGGATGACGACGCTCCCGTGTGCGCCGGCCGAAACCGCACGGCGGTCATCGAATACAGGCCGGTCGGAGTCGTCGCGGTACTGATCCCGTGGGACCTGCCGATCCTCCGCATGGTCGCGAAGATCGCCCCCGCCCTGGTTGCCGGCAACACGGTCATCGTCGAGACGCCGCCCACCGTGGCGCTGTCGGTCACGCGAGTGGTCGATGTCCTCGAGGCCGTGCTGCCGGACGGGGTCCTCGGCACATCCGTCGGCTACGACGACACCGGAAGCTCCCTGGTGGGCCATCCCGGGATCGGCCGAGTCTCCTATGTGGGCTCCCGAGGAGGTGCCCGGAAGATCATCAGCAAGGCCGCTCGGTTCCTGACGCCCGTCGCGACGACGACCGGGGGCGGCGGTGCGGCGGTGGTTCTCCCGGATGCGCACGTCGACGCGACAGCAACCGCATTGGCGGGCAGCGCATTCCTCAATGCGGGGCAGACTCTCGGTGGCCCCGGGCGCGCGTACGTGCCGACAGAGATGGTGGATGCGTTCTGCGAGGCGCTCTCGGAAAACATGCGCATGCTGACCGTCGGCGACGGGTCGAGCCCGGAGACGTCGATCGGTCCGCTCCACAGTGCGCGTCAGTTGAGGGTGGTCGAGGACTTCCTCGCCCGGTCCGTGGCCGCGGGGTCGACTCTCGTCCACGGCGGCGGGCGGGGCACCGACCTCCCCGGGCACTTCCTCGAACCGACGCTGCTGCGTGAGATCGGCGATGCGGGTGTCCCGGGTGCCGCGGTCGAGACGGCGGCCGCGGGGCCGGTGTTCACCGTCGTCGGCTTCGACGACCTCGACCGGGTCCTCGGGTGGATCGGCGAACCACCACACGCTCTCAGCGCATCGGTATGGGGGACCGACATCGACCGAGCGGCCAAGGTCGCCGAACGTGTCGATGCCCAATCCGTGTCGGTGAATCGACACGAGGTCACCGACGCGACATCGCCGTTCGAAATGGTGGCAGCGAGCGGATTCGGAATGATCGGTGGCCGCGCCGTCGACGAGTTCCTGCAGTTCCGTGTGATCAACCATTGAGACCCGGGCGCAAGGTGAGGACAGCAGATATGGACCAATTCGAGCGTTTGACCAGGACGTTTTCGAGCCCCGCTTATCTCGAATGTCTGTTTCTCCGCGCGGCGGCCTCTTCCGCCCGTAGGCTGCGCCAATCACAATGGTGTGAGGAGTGGGATCGGAGGTCGCGATGACGATCCAGATGGAGCGTGGAAGCGGATCGCGCGCGGCGGCGGGAGCCCCCGAACGCGTCCCGGTGGCGCCGGCGGCAGGCACGCCGGCAACCGCGCACGCACGCACCGAGATGGTGGTGGACCCGCGGTTCCTGCCGCTCGCCGACCGCTTCTTCTCGATGTACCGCCAGCCCCACAACGGTGGCGGTGCGCTGGTCGCCTACGTGCACGGCGAGAAGGTCCTCGACATCTGGGCCGGCTACGCGGACCGGGATCGTCGCTGGAACCGGGACACCGTCTCGCTGTCCTTCTCCACCGGCAAGGGTGTCGCGAGCACGGTCACGCACCGGTTGGCCGAGCGGGGCATCGTCGACTACGACGCCCCCGTCGCCACGTACTGGCCGGAGTTCGCGGCGGCGGGTAAGGAAGCGATCACCATCCGCGACGTGCTGACCCACCGCACCGGTCTGCACAAGGTCCGTGGACTGGTGCCCGGCCGCCTCGGTCTGCTCGACTACGACACCGTCGTCGAGGCACTCGCCGCGGCGGCACCGGATCCGCGTCGTCTGCGCGGGCCCGGCTACCACGCCGTGACGTTCGGATGGCTGGTCGCGGAGACGGTCTCGCGCGCCACCGGCAAACCGTTCGTCGACATCGTCCGCGAGGAGATCGCCGAACCCCTCGGGATCGACGAGTTCTGGTACCAGGTCCCGCAGGCCCAGAGGCCGCGGATCGCGAAGCTGTTCCCGCACATCAACCCCGGCGGACTGGACTGGCAGCTCACGGCGTCGGTCCTGTCCCGGGTGGGTCCCCTGCGGGGACTCGCCGAGGCCGCGATGCCGGACGGCTTCGACGAGCTCGTGCGGAACCCCGCGGTGCACGACGCCGTCATGCCCGGATGGAACGGCGTGTTCAGCGCCCGATCCCTCGCCCGGATGTACGCGGCCATCGCGAACGGAGGCGTCATCGACGGCGCCCGGTTCCTGAAGCCCGAGACCCTCGAACAGATGGGGGCCGTGCAGACCCGGGACCGCGACTACGTGCTCGGCGTCAAGCTCGGCTGGCGCCTGGGCTACCACCCTCCGATCCTGGCCAGTCGCACGCAGCCCACCCGCGGCCTCGGTCACTACGGGGTGGGCGGATCGGGCGCGTACGCGGACCCCGAGACCGGTCTGGCCTTGGCGTTCGTGACCAACAGACTCGGCAACGCGGTCTCCGCGCTCGGAGATCTGCGACTGGCCAAGCTGGGCGCCGAGGCACAGGCGATCATGCGTTCGTGAAGGAGGACTGGCGATGAGCAATCACGTCTACCGGGTGATCGAGATCGTCGGATCGTCGCCCGACGGTGTCGACGCGGCGATCGCGAACGCCGTCGGTCGCGCGCACGAGACGATGCGCAATCTCGAATGGTTCGAGGTCGTCGA
The DNA here is from genome assembly GCF_013348805.1 of Rhodococcus sp. W8901. Taxonomy (NCBI): domain Bacteria; kingdom Bacillati; phylum Actinomycetota; class Actinomycetes; order Mycobacteriales; family Nocardiaceae; genus Rhodococcus; species Rhodococcus sp. W8901. The sequence goes on along the minus strand of NZ_CP054690.1, from coordinate 5,206,909 downwards.
GACCCGCGGTCACATCGAGGGCGGGGTCGTCGCGCACACGCAGGTGACGCTCAAGGTCGGTTTCCGGCTGGAATGAACTCGAGCGACCCCGGGGGCACGCCCGATCGTTTTCCGGTACAACGGAGCCTCGACCCAAACTGAAACACGTTATAGTCTTGGGTCGAGATCGAGAGATTTCGGTCCGGGCACTCACAGGTAGGGAAGAACTGTGGCTTATGTGATTACGCAGGCATGCTGCAACGACGCATCGTGTGTGGACGTCTGTCCCGTCAACTGCATTCATCCGACTCCGGACGAGCCGGAGTTCGCCACGACGGAGATGCTCTACATCGATCCGCAGACGTGCATCGACTGCGGCGCGTGTGTCGACGAGTGCCCCGTCGACGCGATCTTCGGTGAGAACGAGCTCAGCGAGGCGCACGCGCTGTACCCGGAGATCAACGCCGCGTACTTCGAGAAGCACCCCATCGGTCCGGACTGGCCGGAGCTGACCCAGCCCAAGCCGCTGGACCCCGCGCTGGGGACGCTGCGCGTCGCGATCGTCGGTTCCGGTCCCGCCGCCTGCTACGCCGCGATCGAACTCACCGCCCGCCCGCGCGTCGAGGTCGACATGTTCGACCGCCTGCCCACCCCCTACGGCCTCGTCCGTGCCGGCGTCGCTCCCGACCATCCGGGCACCAAAGGTGTCGCGGACGTCTTCCGGTCGGCGATGAGCAAGCGCACCGTGCAGTGCCATTTCAACGTCGAGGTCGGGCAGCACGTCAGCCACGACGAACTCCTCGCGCACCACCACGCCGTCATCTACGCGGTGGGCGCGGCCAGCGACCGTCGTCTCGGGGTCCCCGGTGAGGACCTGCCCGGTTCGCACGCCGCCACCGAGTTCGTCGCCTGGTACAACGGCCACCCCGACTACGCGAACCACACGTTCGACCTGTCGGGTGAGCGTGCGGTCATCATCGGCAACGGCAACGTCGCGCTGGACGTCGCCCGCATCCTCGTCACCGATCCGGACGAGCTGGCCAAGACAGACATGGCGGAGCATGCCGTGGAGGCGCTGCGGCACAGCAACATTCGCGAGGTCGTCATCGTCGGCCGTCGTGGACCCGCGCAGGCCGCGTACACCAACCCCGAGCTGATCGCGCTCGGCCAGATGGCCGACGTCGACATCGTCGTGGACCCGGACGAGGCGATCCTGGACGCCGCCAGCCGGGCGTGGGTCGACGGGCCGGACTCCGAGCCGTCCGAGAAGCTGAAGGTGCGTCAGGTCGAGGAGTTCGCGAAGCGGACCACCTCCGACGGTCGCAAGCGGATCGTGCTGCGCTACCTGGCCTCGCCCGCGGAGATCAGCGGCGACGGCCGTGTCGAGGAGTTGCGCCTGGTGCGCAACGAACTGGTCGCCGACGATGCCGGCAAGCTGTCCGCGCACGCGACCGACCGGACCGAGACACTGTCGACCGGTCTGGTGCTGCGGTCCATCGGCTACAAGGGCCTGCCCGTCGCCGACCTGCCGTTCGACGAGCGCCGCGGCGTCGTTCCGAACGAGAACGGTCGCGTCATCGACCCGGAGACCGGTACGCCGATCCCCGGCGTCTACGTCGCGGGCTGGATCAAGCGCGGACCCACCGGCGTCATCGGCACCAACAAGCACTGCTCAGCGGCCACCGTGGAGATGCTGGTGTCGGACTTCTCTGCCGGACTGCTCGGGCAGCCCGGCGGCGACCGCGAGCAGCTCGGTGAGCTGATCGGCGGGCGCCAGCCCGATGTCATCGACTTCCAGGGCTGGCAGCGCATCGACAAGAAGGAGCGCGCGCTCGGATCGGAGAGCGGACGTTCCCGCACCAAGATCGTCGACCTGGCCGCGATGCTCGACGCCGCCCGCGGCGAGGGTGCGGCCGGCTGACGGCGGGTCGGTGTTGTCGGTGACCGCCCGATATGTCTAAATAAGATGTATCGGGCGTCCGCCGATCGCGGTGGCGCCCGTGACACGGTGTCGTCGAACGAGGGGATGGGCGCATGACCGGGAAGTCGATCGCAGGACACGGTTCGAGGACCCGGCGCTGGTTCGCCCGCGCCGCAGCCCTCGTCGTCGGAGCCACCGCGGCAGGTGCCGTGCTGGTGGGGCCGGCGCAGGCCGCGCCGCTGTTCCCCGGCGGACCCGAGATCCCGGGCTTCCAGATGCCGACCTTCGAGCTGCCGCGGGTGGAGCTGCCCCAGATCCCGACGCCGCCTCTGCAGCTCCCGCCCGGATTCGACCTGCCGCCGGAGGTGCGGGCGGTGCTGCCCCCGGGCTCGCTCATGCCGGCCACGCCCGCCGTCGCCCCGATCGGCCCGGCGGACTTCTCGGCGCCGTCGCTCAATCCCGCACCGGGTGAGGTGGTGGGCATCGCGCAACCGATCATCATCCGGTTCAACGAGGCCGTCGGCGACCGCGCCGTCGCCGAGCGGGCCATCCGGGTCACCACGAATCCGCCGGTTGCCGGACACTTCTACTGGATCAACGACAGCCAGGTGCGGTGGAAGCCGGAACAGTTCTGGCCGGCGAACATCCAGGTGAGCGTCGACGCCGGTGATTCGCACTCGACGTTCTCGATCGGCGACGCCCTGGTCACCGTCGCGGACGACAACACCAAGCAGATCACCGTCACCCGCAACGGTGAGGTGGTCAAGACGATGCCGACGTCGCTCGGCAAGCCCGGTCACGAGACGCCGAACGGCACGTACATCGTGGGCGAGAAGTTCCGCGACATGTACATGGACTCGTCCACGTACGGTGTGCCGATCGACGCCCCCGAGGGCTACCGCACGTACGTCGAGTACGCGACCCGAATCTCCTACAGCGGCATCTTCGTTCACGCGGCGCCGTGGTCGGTGCAACAGCAGGGACACAGCAATGTCAGCCACGGCTGCCTCAACGTCAGCACCGAGGACGGCAAGTGGTTCTACGAGAACGCGAAGAAGGGTGACCCGGTGATCGTGCAGAACACCGCCGGCGGCATCCTCAGTGGCAGCGACGGACTGGGTGACTGGAACCGCTGACCCGACCGGACCCGAAGGCGCTGCGCGAGAACCACTCGCGCAGCGCCTTTTTCGTGCGCAAATAGTTGCGATTCCGATCGCCGCACGACGTTCAGATCCCATCTCGCGCGCATTCACCGGCCATTCGCAGTCGGCGGTAACACTGCTGCGGTGACATCGAGTCCGGAGAGAACCCTGCCGCAGCCACCGGGCCGCGGACTGCTCGGCCGCCCGTGGCGTGACTACGCACTCTTCGCGGTCCTGGTGGGACCCAACCTGGTGCTGCTGGCGGTGTTCACGTACCGGCCACTGATGGACAACATCCGGCTCTCGTTCTTCGACTGGAACATCTCGGATCCGGTGGCGACCTTCATCGGGTTCGAGAACTACCGGGAATGGTGGAGCCGCGACGACACCTGGCAGATCGTCACCAACACGGTCGTGTTCACCCTGGCGACGGTGGTCGGATCGATGGTGCTCGGCCTGGCGCTGGCGCTGCTGCTCGACCGCAAGCTCTTGGGGCGCAACCTGGTTCGCTCGGCGATCTTCGCGCCGTTCGTGATCTCGGGTGCCGCGATCGGCGTCGCGTTCCAGTTCGTGTTCGATCCCAACTTCGGCCTCGTCCAGGACCTGCTGCACCGCATCGGGTTCACCTCGGTGCCGGACTTCTACCAGGAGCCCGGCTGGGCGCTGTTCATGGTGACGGTCACGTACATGTGGAAGAACCTCGGCTACACGTTCGTCATCTACCTGGCCGCGCTGCAGGGCCTTCGTCCCGAGCTGTCGGAGGCCGCCGAGATCGACGGCGCGAGCGGATGGACCCGATTCCGCCGAGTCCTGTTGCCCCAGTTGCGACCCACCACCTTCTTCCTGTCGATCACGGTGATGCTCAATTCCCTGCAGGTGTTCGACATCATCAACGTGATGACCCGCGGAGGCCCGCTCGGGACCGGAACGACCACGATGGTCTACCAGGTCTACAACGAGTCGTTCCGCAACTTCCGGGCCGGTTACGGTGCGACCGTCGCGACCGTCATGTTCCTCGTCCTGCTCGCCGTCACCGTCTACCAGGTGCGCGTGATGGATCGGGGTGAGCGGTCGTGACCGCGCTCGAGGAGCATGTGGTCGCCCCGTCGCTGCCGACGGAGATCGTCGCCCCGGCCGCGCGGGCACAGCGTCGTCGCGAACGCGCGCTGACCTCCCTCGGGTACGCGGCGATGGTGTGTGCACTCGTCATGGTGGCGCTGCCACTGTTCTGGATCGTCATGACGTCGTTCAAGGAACGGCCGGACATCTACACCCAGCCGGTCACGTGGTGGCCCAGCACGTTCCATCCCGAGAACTACCGGGAGGCGCTCACGTCGGTGCCGTTCACGACGTTCCTGCGCAACTCGGTGATCATCACGACCGCGCTGGCGGCGATCAAGTTCGTGCTCGGTGTCCTCAGCGCGTACGGGCTGGTGTTCCTGCGGTTCCCGGGTAAGAACTTCGTGTTCCTGGCGATCATCGCGGCGCTCATGGTGCCCAACCAGATCACGGTGATCTCGAACTACGCGCTGGTCGCGGAGTGGGGGTGGCGGAACACCTTCCAGGGCATCATCGTTCCCCTCGCCGGCGTCGCCTTCGGGACGTTCCTGATGCGCAACCACTTCCTGTCGATTCCGTCGGAGATCATCGAGGCGGCGCGGATGGACGGCGCGGGGCACATCCGGTTGCTGTGGCGGGTGGTGCTGCCGGTGTCGGGGCCGACGATGGTCGCGTTCGCGATCATCACCGTCGTCAACGAGTGGAACGAGTATCTCTGGCCGTTCCTCATGTCCGACGACGCCTCGGTCGCCCCGCTGCCGATCGGGCTGACCCAGCTGCAGAACAACGACGGGCTCACCAACTGGGGACCGGTCATGGCCGCCACCGTGCTGGCCATGCTGCCGATCCTCGTGATCTTCCTTCTGCTGCAACGACACATGATCAAGGGCCTCACCTCCGGTGCGGTCAAGGGCTGACGACATTTCGGACCAGGCATGGAAAGGCACGAAGACATGGCACACATCAACCGTCGCGGATTCCTCGGACTGACCGGGGCACTCGCGGCCGGGGCCGCCCTCACCGCGTGCGCGGGTTCGGGATCGGGTTCCGGCTCGTCGGATTCGAGCGCGTCCGGGTCGGGCGGGACGAACACGATCACGTTCTGGTCCAACCATCCCGGCAAGTCGCAGGACGTGGAGCGGGAACTGATCAAGCGCTTCGAGGCGAAGTACCCCGACCTGAAGGTCGATCTCGTGGACGGCGGCAAGAACTACGAGGAGGTCTCGCAGAAGTTCAACGCCGCACTGTCGGGCGGTGCGCTTCCGGACGTCGTCGTGCTGTCCGACGTCTGGTGGTTCAACTACGCGCTGACCGGGGCGATCGAGCCGCTCGATCCGCTGTTCGGCGAGGTGGGTGTGAACACGTCCGACTACGTCGACTCGCTGCTCGCCGACTACCTGTTCCAGGGCAAGCACTACGCGCTGCCGTACGCCCGTTCCACCCCGATCTTCTACTACAACAAGCAGATCTGGTCGCAGGCCGGGCTGCCCGACCGCGGTCCCGCGACGTGGCAGGAGTTCGACCAGTGGGGCCCCGAACTGCAGCGTGTGGTGGGTGGCGGCAAGCTCGCGCACGGGTGGGGTGACGCCAAGAACTACCTGGGCTGGACGTACGAGGGCCCGATCTGGACCTTCGGTGGTGCCTACTCCGATCAGTGGACGCTGAAGTTCGACGATCCCAGGACGATCGAGGCCGGGAACTTCCTGCGCGACATGGTCTTCGGCAAGAAGTATGCAGCGGTGTCGAGTGACATCGCGAACGAGTTCGCCGCCGGGATCCTCGCCTCGACGATCGCGTCGACCGGTGACCTGTCGGGCATCAAGAAGACCGCGGCGTTCGACTTCGGCACCGCGTTCCTGCCGGCGTCCGACGGCCGACCCGGCTGCCCCACGGGCGGTGCCGGGCTGGCGATCCCGTCGCGCATCTCCGACGACCGGAAGAAGAACGCGCTGAAGTTCATCGACTTCATCACCAACACCGAGAACACGGCGTACTTCTCGCAGAACGTCGGCTACATGCCGGTGCGCAAGTCGTCCGTGGAGGAGCCGTCGATGAAGGCGTTCCTGGATGCGAACCCCAACTCGCGCACGGCCGTCGAACAGTTGGCGCACACGCGGTCGCAGGACTACGCCCGCGTGTTCGTCCCGGGTGGCGACCAGGTCATCGGCACCGGACTCGAGCAGATCGCGCTGCAGAACGCCGACGTGAAGTCCACGTTCGCGTCCGTCGCAGCGCAGCTGCAGCAGACGATCGACCGGCAGATCGCCCCGAAGCTGCCCCAGTAGCAGGACGACAGAAGGAAGACCATGGCACACGTGCAGTTCTCGGCGGTCACCCACCGCTACCCGGGCGGCGAGCGGCCCGCAGTGGACCGACTCGACCTCGACATCGCCGACGGCGAGTTCGTCGTCCTCGTCGGACCGTCCGGGTGCGGAAAATCCACGAGCCTGCGGATGCTCGCCGGTCTCGAATCCGTCGAGACGGGCCACATCCGCATCGGCGGTGCGGACGTGACGGGGCTGGCGCCGAAAGCGCGCGATGTCGCCATGGTCTTCCAGAACTATGCGCTCTACCCGAACATGACCGTCGCCGAGAACATGGGCTTCGCGCTGCGCAACGCCGGGGTGAACAAGACCGAGCGCACCGCGCGCGTCCTCGAAGCCGCGCGGATGCTCGAACTCGAGCCGCTGCTGGGCCGCAAGCCCGCCAAGCTGTCGGGCGGGCAGCGGCAGCGCGTCGCGATGGGGCGGGCGATCGTCCGGCACCCGGCGGTGTTCTGCATGGACGAGCCGCTGTCCAATCTCGACGCGAAGCTCCGGGTGAGCACCCGCGCCCAGATCTCCGGGCTGCAGCGCCGGCTGGGTACGACGACCGTCTACGTCACCCACGACCAGGTCGAGGCGATGACGATGGGCGATCGGGTGGCGGTGATGTGCGACGGCCGACTGCAGCAGATCGCCCGCCCGCGCGAGCTGTACGACGATCCGGTCAACACGTTCGTCGCCGGTTTCATCGGATCACCCGGGATGAGTCTGCTCGAGGCGCCGGTCGAGGGGACCACCGCGGTGCTCGGGGATCTGCGCGTGCCGCTGCCGGCGTCGGCGCGCGGGGAGGACCGCGTCGTCGTCGGGGTGCGCCCGGAGTCGTGGACCCTGGTGGGGGAGTGGCGCAAGGGCTCGCTCACGGTGGTCGCGGAGTTGTTCGAGGAACTCGGCGCCGAATCGTTCGTCCACGCGGTGAACGCCGACCCCACTGACGAGACCTGGTCCAGCAAGGGCGGACGGGTCGTCGTCCGCGTGGACCGGAAGGTGTCGGTGAGCGCCGGCGAGCGGCTGCATCTGCTGCCGAAGCTCGACGAGATCCGGTTCTTCTCGGCGTACTCGGGCGAGCGGCTGCGCTGACGGCTCGCGCATAATCCGTCCCATGACCGTGACCCGTTCGATCCTGCTGTTCGTCCTGGCCGCGCTGTTCGAGATCGGCGGCGCCTGGCTGGTGTGGCAGGGGATCCGCGAGCATCGCGGCTGGTTGTGGGTGGGCGCCGGCATGGTGGCGCTCGGCATCTACGGACTCGTCGCGACGCTGCAGCCCGACGCCAACTTCGGGCGCATCCTGGCCGCATACGGCGGCGTGTTCGTCGCCGGGTCGCTGCTGTGGGCGGTGGTGATGGACGGGTTCCGCCCCGACCGGTACGACATCATCGGCGCGGCGATCTGCCTGTGCGGCGTCGGCGTGATCATGTACGCGCGGTAGCCGCTGCGCGCCCGTGCGCCTTTCTGGTCGGTCCACCAGAAAGGCGCACAGGCGGCGAAGCCGCCTACCAGATATTGACGCGCTTGTCCGGATCCAGGTACAGCTCGTCACCGGGCTTGACGTCGAACGCCTCGTGGAAGCTGTCCAGGTTGCGGATCACGCCGTTGCAGCGGAACTCCGGCGGCGAGTGCGGATCGACGGCCAGCCGTCGGATCGCTTCCTCGTTGCGGGCCTTGGTCCGCCACACCTGCGCCCAGCCGAAGAACACGCGCTGCAGGCCGGTGAGCTCGTCGAGCACGGGGGCGTCGGCGCCCTCGGTCGCGATCCGGTAGGCCGCGAGCGCGATCGACAGACCGCCGAGGTCGCCGATGTTCTCGCCGATCGTGAACTCGCCGTTGACGTGATGGCCGGGCAGGTCCTTGGGCTCGAACTCGTTGTACTGCTCGATGAGTGCCTTGGTGCGCTTGCCGAACTCGGTGCGGTCGTCGTCGGTCCACCAGTCGACCATGTTGCCGTCGCCGTCGTACTTGGCGCCCTGGTCGTCGAAGCCGTGGCCGATCTCGTGTCCGATGACGGCGCCGATGCCACCGTAGTTGGCGGCGTCGTCGGCGTCGGCGTCGAAGAACGGCGGCTGCAGAATCGCTGCGGGGAAGACGATCTCGTTCATGCCCGGGTTGTAGTACGCGTTGACCGTCTGCGGCGTCATGAACCACTCGTCGCGGTCCACGGGGCCGCCGAGCTTGGCGATGTCGCGGTCGTGGTCCGCGGCGTACCCGCTGCGATAGTTGCCCACCAGATCCGCCGGGTCGATCTCGACGGCCGAGTAGTCCCGCCACTTGTCCGGGTAGCCGATCTTCGGGGTGAACTTCTCGAGCTTCGCCAGCGCGGCCTGCCGGGTCTGCGGGCTCATCCACTCGAGGTCGGAGATGTTGCGGCGGTACGCCTCCTGCAGGTTCGCGACCAACTCCTGCATCCGGGCCTTGGACTCCGGCGGGAAGTGCCGCTCGACGTACAGCTTGCCGACCGCCTCGCCGAGGAGGTCCTGTACCAGCGAGACGCCGCGCTTCCAACGCTCACGATTCTCCTGCGTGCCGCTGAGCGTCTTGCCGTAGAACGCGAAGTCCTCCGCCACGATGGCCTCGGTCAGGTACGGGGCCCGCGAGTGCAGGACGCGCCACGTGGCCCACGCCTTCCAGTCCTCGATCGGCTGCGACGTCCACAGCTCGGTGAGCGCCTCGACGAAGCTGGGCTGGCGGACGACGATCTCGGCCAGCTGCTCGGGGGTGGCCTCGAGGCCGGAAAACCAGGCGGCCCAGTCGAATCCGCCGTGCCGGGACTGCAGGTCGCCGCGCGTGACGAGGTTGTAGCTGAGCTCGGCGTCGCGGCGCTTGACGACGTCCCAGTGTCCGGCCGCGAGCTTGGTCTCGAGGTCGAAGACGCGCTGCGCGTCGTACTCGACACCGGCGAGTTCGAACATCTTCCGGATGTGCGCGCGGTACGCGTCGCGCACCTCGGCGTAGTTGTCCTCGCGGTAGTACGACTCGTCGGGCAACCCGATCCCGGACTGTGTGAAGTGCACCAGGTAGCGGGCCGAGTTCTTGGCATCGGTGTCGACGTACTGGCCGATCGCGCCGCCGACACCCGTGCGCTGCAGGCGTCCGACGATCCCGGCGAGCTCGCTCAGGTTCGCGGCGTTCGCGACGGAGGCCAGTTCGTCGGCGATCGGGGCGATCCCGGCCGCCTCGGCGGCGTCGGCGTCCATGAAGCTCGAGTACAGGTCACCGATCTTCTGCGCGTCGGTGCCGGGCGCCGCGCCGGACGCGGACGCCTCCTGGATCAGCGTCCGCACGTCCTCCTCCGCCTTGTCGTACAGCGTGCGGAACGCGCCGTCCACCGCCCGGTCGGCGGGGATCTCGTACTCGTCCAGCCACTTGCCGTTGACGTGCACGAACAGGTCGTCCTGCGGGCGGGTGCCCGGGTCGAGATGGGTGAGGTCGATGCCGGAATGCTGCGCAGTCGTCATCGCTCCATCTTTACACCGACCGCGAGCGCGTGGCCGGTCCTGCCGGAGGCGGGGCGAGGGGATCAGGCGTCGATACCGAGGTTGATCGCGGCGAGGACCCGATCGGACTGCCGCGACGTGGCCATCAGACCGGCCTCGTCGAAGATGCCGTCGGAGGCGTTGCGGGTGTCGCGACCGGTGTGGTCGGTGTACGGCGAGACGGTGGAGAGGATCTCGTCGGTGAAGGTGTCGTCGAAGAACAGCTGGGTGGTGAGCACCGTTTTCTTGTCGATGTGCACCTTGAGGTGGATGTGCACGGTCCGGCCCGTGTACCAGCCGGGGAAGACGGTCGTGAACTTGACGATCCCGTCGGCATCGGTGGTCTGGGCGCCGCGCAGGTAGGTGCCGTCGTCGGTGGTGGTGGCCTCCTGGTCGCCGACGCTGTACGAGCCGTCGGACGTCTCGCCGGAACCGCCCATGCCCATACCGCCGCCCGGGCCGCCCTGCGGCGGCCGGCCCATGCCGCCACCCATGCCGCCACCCATGCCGCCGCCCTGGTTGGCGGCCTGCGAGCCGGACTCGAAACCGGAGTAGACGCCGCCGGCGTCGCAGTGCCAGATCTCGACGACGGCGTTCGCGACACCGGTCGCACTGCCGTCCGGGCTGCAGTTCGTCAGATCCTGGACGCGCATCGCGAGGTTCAGCTCCAGACCGGGACGGTCCTCACGGATGTCGTTGCGGATGGAGTCGACGTCGAACCAGTACGGGCCCTGCGTCTCCTCGACCGCCATGACGCACCGCGGTGCCTGGTCGAGCAGCGCCAGCAACTGGGCGTCGACAGTGCCGCCCGACGCGGCAGCGGTCGCGGGGGCGGTGGCAGAGGAGCCGGAGCCGCCGCCGTTACTGCACGCGGCGATCAGCCCGCCCAGGCTGATCGTCCCGCCCAGGGCGAGCGCCCGTCGCCGGCTGATCCGTTGGCGGCTCAGTTCCACGTCTTTGTTCACTCGAGATCCTCCTCGCTGCGGTTGCTTCGAGGATCATCGTGCGTCGGACGACTGCCGTGAGGCTGGATACCAGCTGGGAGTCGGCTGTGAGCGTTACAGCAGCTGCGCGCTCGCGGCGGCCCGGATCAGGACGTGGCCCGAGTCGTCGACCAGCCGGGACTCGATGAGCGCCAGCCGTCGCCCGGCGCGGACTACCTCCGCCTCGGCCCGGATGTCGGGGCCGTCGGTGGCGGGGGAGCGGACGAAGTCGATGCGCAGGTCCAGGATCCGGTACTGCTGGTCGATCGCGGTGAGAGTCTGGGCGACAAGGCCGTTGACCAGGTCGGCCGCGGTGATCAGGATGCCGCCCTGGATCGAACCCAGGTAGTTGCTCATCCAGTCCCGCGGCGCGAACGTCGCGGTGAGGCTGCCCCGCTCGACATCGGTGAGGCGGACGTCGAGCAGCCCGGCGAGGGGGCCGCGCGCGATCCGCTCCGATGCGATGCCGTCGACGATGTCCAGGCCGGCACGTCCGGCCAGTTCGTCCGGTGCCGCGCACGGCTCGGATGCGGGCACGGGGAGGCGTTCGCCGCTCAGCACCGCGTCGGCGTTCGCGCGGGGGCGCGTGACGAAGACGCCGCGCGACTGCAGGACGGCGACGGTGTTGCCGTCGCCGTCGCGCATGGCGCCGGCCGCGAGTCCGATGCCGGCGTCGACGTCGAGGTTGACGACGTCACCGGTCGAGACGACCATTCCGTGGGCCGGCATCGGCGTGGCCAGCGTCGCGGAGATCTGCGAGAGCACCATGCCGGCGTCGGAGGGCATCGAGTTGCCCAGCGCGCCGCCGGGGCAGGCGTCGGCGAGCACACCGACCGAGCCGAGAATCGTCTGCCCGCGGTGGTCGTGAAAGCGGGCGCCGACTTCCTGGGCAAGCACGAGATGCCCGGGCCGGATCTCCCGCGCCCCGACTCCCATGAACAGGTTGAGCCGGTCGACCCGCTCGGGGGCGGGCTTGCGGGTGTGGAGGTCGTCGGCTGTCGCGGTCATCGGTCCTGTGTACCACCAACGCTCGACGGCGCCGAACCGCTATCCCACCTGCGCGCTCGCGCGAGCCGACACGAGCAGGCTGCCGTCGGGCGTCGTGAGCCGGGTTTCGATCAGGGCCAGACGCCGTCCCGCCCGGACCACCTCGGACGTGACGGTGAGGGTGGCCGCCGGGCCGTAGTGCGTCTCCTGCCCCGCCGAGTCCCAGACCTCGCCGGTGGTGATGCCGGTCCCGGTCTCGAGATCGAGGTGGGTGGTGCGGGCCACCGGTGTCATGCCCTCCTCGTAACCAGGCCGGAGGCATGTGGGACCGTCGGAATCTCAGCCGCCGAGACGGGCGTGCATCTCCCACACCAGGATCTCCGCGCCGATCTCGGAGGAGATCGTCTGCCCGCCGGACGAGCTGAGCCGGACGGCGTCACCCTCGTAGAGAGTCCCGACGCCCTCCATCTCCGCGGTGCCCTGCGCCACGAACACGTGCACGAAGGGCGCCTCCGGGATCCGTACCGACTTGCCCGGCTGGAGGCGGGCGGCGTGCAGCGACGCGTACTTGTTCTTGATGCGGATCGCCGCGTGGTCCCGATGCTGCGGCATGCCCGACGCCACCGGTACCAGCCCGCCGGACAGCAGTTCGTCGTCGATCTCGAGCTGTTCGTACCCGGGGGTGATCCCGGGCTCGTCGGGCGCGACCCACATCTGGACGAAGTGCACCGGCTCGGTGTGCTCGTCACCCTGCAGCCGCCACGAGTCGTTCTTCTCCGAGTGCAGGATTCCCGTGCCCGCGCTCATCCGCTGGGCGAGGCCGGGATAGATGACGCCGGAGTGGCCGATGGAGTCCTGATGCACCAGCGATCCCCGCAGCACCCAGGTGACGATCTCCATGTCCTTGTGGGGGTGGGTGTCGAAGCCCTGCCCAGGCTGGACGATGTCGTCGTTGTTCACCAGCAGCAGTCCGTGATGGGTGTTGTCCGGGTCGTAGTGATGGCCGAACGAGAACGAGTGCTTCGAGTCCAACCACTGGATCCGGGTCTTCAGGCGGTCGCCCGAGCGGTGGACGTCGATGTGGGGCGTGGTGAGAGCTGGCATGCGGTCCTCCTCGGTGACAGTCGCGTTCGGGGCTTTCGCGCTGTCGCGTCACCAGCGTACGAAGTGGAACCCGTCGGCGCCGAATCAGTGGTGTCGAATCGGTCTCGGAGTGTTCACGGACGAGTGACGGGCGAACCGATCACGACGGCGAGGAAATCGCCGTCATTCGTGATCGGTTGCCCGCCAGTAGTTTTGGTGTCGGTCTGTCGACTCAGTCGAGTGATTCGTGCGCGGCGGGGATCGAGCCGAGTCGACCGGCCTGGAAATCCTCGAACGCCTGCATGACCTCTGCCTTGGTGTTCATGACGAACGGACCGGCCATCGCGATGGGTTCGCGGATCGGCTGGCCACCGAGAACGAACACCTCCAACGCCTCGGTGCGCGAGTCCTGGGTGTCGGCCGCCGCGATCGTGATCGAGTCCCCGCGGCCGAAGACCGCGGTCTGGCCGGACGACATCGGTCGGCGATCGGCGCCGACGTATCCGTCGCCCGCGAGCACGTAGACGATCGCGTTGAAGTCGCGGTTCCACGGCAGGGTGACGCTCGCGCCCGGTGCGACGGTCGTGTGCGACAGCGCGATCGGGGTGTACGTCGAACCCGGGCCCTGGTGCCCGGCGATCTCGCCCGCGATGACCCGGATCAGTGCGCCGCCGTCGTGACTCGAGAGGAGCGCGACCTTGCTGCCGGTGATGTCCTGGTAGCGGGGCGCGGCCATCTTGTTGCTCTTGGGGAGGTTGACCCACAGCTGCACGCCGTGGAACAGGCCGCCGCTCATCACGAGGTGTTCGGGCGGGGTCTCGATGTGGAGGATGCCGCCGCCGGCGGTCATCCACTGGGTGTCGCCGCCGCCGATGGTGCCGCCACCGCCGTTGGAGTCCTGGTGCTCCATGATCCCGTCGATCATGTAGGTGACGGTCTCGAAGCCGCGGTGCGGGTGCCACGGGGTGCCCTTGGGCTCGCCCGGTGCGTAGTCGACCTCGCCCATCTGGTCCATGTGGATGAACGGGTCGAGGTGGGCCAGGTCGATCCCGGCGAATGCGCGGCGGACGGGGAAGCCCTCGCCCTCGTATCCGACCGGAGCGGTGGCGATGCCCAGAACGGGACGGTCGACCGCAGTCGGGTCGGCCGCCTCGATGCGGGGCAGCGCGAGGATGTTGTCGACGGTCACGGCAGGCATGGAGCCCTCCTCGGATCTATTAGTTGAGGATTCAACTAGTTCACCGTAGCTCAACACCGCACGAACGGATCTATTCCCCACCCGGTCGGGGCGTAGCGAAGATCGGCCCCGAGACCAGCCCCTGGGTCAGCCTGCCGTGCCGGGTGGGGGACCGATGAGCCCGAGCCGGGCCGCTGTGAGGAGCGCGTCGGCCCGCGAATGGACGCCCAGTTTGCGGTAGACGCTCCGCAGCTGCGTCTTGACGGTGTTCTGAGAGACGAACAGCGTGGTGGCGATTTCGGCGACCGACGACGTGGACGCCAGGACGTTCAGCACCGCGGACTCGCGGTCGCTCAGATCCACCAACCGGATTCGGTCCGGGAAGACCCCCGACTCCGGAGGCGGAACCGCAGCCAGCCATTTCTCCGGCAGCGCCACGCCCAGCGTCGACATCTGCGCGATGCGACCGACCGGCAGGGACGCGAACGGTCGGACCAACCCGGTCTGGTCGAACAGTGCGACGGCCCGCTGCAGCATCGCCTGGGCCTGGGGCTCGTGCGACAACTCGAGATGTGCAGCGGCTTGGACCAGGGCCGACTCCATCCGGATCCGCGGATGGGCACAGTCCGTGACCGTCGGCCGCACGCAGTCGGCCAGTGCCGCTGCCGGGTGTCCGCTCGAGAGGTTCATGCGTGCACGGGCCATCGACGTCCACGGTCCTCGGCCGGGTGTCTTCTCGACGGTCCGCCACGCCTCGTTGCCTCGCCCCAGCGCCGAGTAGAGGTCGGCCTCGGTCGCCGTGAGCAGCGCCGCCGCGATCGATCCCGGAGTGAACCACCGCTCGTAGACCGCGCTCGCCCGGTGCATCCGGTCGAGTCCCGCTCCGGCCTGCCCGCTCACGAGTTCCAGCTGGCAGTGCGCGTACAGCGCGAATGCCCACAGCTCCTCGTCGTCCGGCAGGTCGCCCAGTTCGGCGAGGATCTTGGCGGCGACGTCGAGCTCCATCCGGTCCAGGGCGACCAGCGCGCCTGCTACGAGCCCGCCGACCCGAACCATCGCGGTGACCCAGGCCGCGGCGTCCTCGTGTCGGCGTTCCCGCTCGAGCCAGGTCTCGGCGTGGCCCAACTCGCCGATCAGGGCGTAGTTGAGTGCGAGGCTTCCGGCGGCGTTGCGGGCGACGAAGTCGGTTCCGGCCGGACGGTTGCTGTTGTAGGCACGGCGGAGTTCGGCCGAGGATCGGGAAAGGTCGCCGTGCAACTGCTGCGTGATACCCCACTGCAGCCGCAGCAGGGGAAGGAACGCGGACACCGTGTCGGGCTGCAACTCGAGCGCGCGATCACCGAGTTCCGACATGCGCACGGTCAGCTCGGACGCCTGCGTGAAATTGCCGGCGATCCGCAGGATGAACGACTGCACGCTGCTCACCGCGAGCACGTCCGCGATCGCCGGGCCGCGCGCCGCCGTATCGACATCGACGGTCGGCGGCGCGAGATCGGGCAGCTGCGCCGAGTCGGCGCCGAACCGCAGGAACAGCTCCCGGCCCGCTCGGATCGTGAGGTCGTCGGCGGCCGCGTGTTCGGGCAGCGCCGCCAGGCTTTCGCGGACCAGGCGGAAGTGCCGCGAGATCAGCACCACCCAGTTGGCCTTGAGAATCGACACCGCCTGGTCCCAGTCCAGCCCCTCGACGGCGTAGACGAGTGCCTGAGCGACATCGTCCTGCTGGAGGAACCATCGAGCCAGGTCGCTCGATGCGCGCAGCGGACCTTCCGGGGCCTCGTTGCGGACATCGCGCATCAGGGACTCCCGGATCGGCGGTGGGTACTGCCACTCGGTGTCCTTCGGCCACGGCAGGCGGACCAGCACGCCGGCTGCTTCGAGTTCCCGAAGCATGTCGGGGGCGGTGTGGTCCGCGGTCAGCATCGCGGCGATCTCGGCGGTGAGGGTTTTCGCCGCCGACGTCGTGAGCATGAAGTCCCGCAGTTCCGAGAGCTCCTCGTCGCGCAGGATCTCCCGATCGACAAATCGGTCGATCGATCGTTCGAGGGCGCTCAGGGCGAGTTCTCGGCTCTGCTCGAAGTCGATGCCGAACGGGCGGACGACGGCCACGGCGGCCTGCACGAGGGGCGGGAAGCCCCCGGTGAGGTCCTGCACCATCGCCAGAAGGTGCGGTGCCGCTTCGGTGCCGTGCGCACACAGCACCGCACGTGATTCGTCGAGCGTGAACAGCAGATCGGTGGGTGAGATCGCGACATGGTCGACGTCGAGCATCGCGTCGCTGAAGACGCACGAATCCCGCGTCGTCGCGACGACGTGCAACCGCGGATCCAGGTCGAGGAGTCCGAGAATGCGGAGTTCGGCCGCCGGATCATGCAGACGATCGATGTCGTCGAGGACGAGTACGACGGGGTCGGAGGCCGCCGCGGGAGTGGATTCGAGTGCCGCGTCGACGCGGGCCGTGACGGTGTTCCAGTAGTCGTCCGGTGCGGTGTGTGGTGCGGGGGTGTCCATCATCAGGATCGGCCCCGACGGGCGCTGCGCGGATGCGATCCAGGTCGTCGCGAAGGCGGTCTTCCCTGCGCCGCGGGGCCCACGAACAACGGTCAAGGCGGGTAGTTCCGATATCAGCGCGAACAGCCGAGGGCGATCGAGCAGGAATCTTCGTGCACGGTCGCGCTGTCGGCCCGGACTCGGTTGTTCGTATTGCGGTCCCACTCACACACCCCCAGTCGTCCACCGACATTCGTCGATGGTCGGAATCGTGCCCCCACGAAACCCTGAACGTGCACGTGACCACAATTCGAGGCCACGTGCACGTCAAGTAAATACTTCCACAACCCTCCGGGTGCAGGCGGGGAATCGCCGACGCGGTTCAGGAGGTGTGAGGGGCCTGTTCGGGGGGGCTCGATCGCGGTCAGCGACACGCCCTTGGTCTCGCGGGTGAAGAAGGCTGCGAGCGCGACGCACAGGGCGAGCGTGAGGACGTACCACGTGAATAGGTCGGGGGTGCCACGGGACGTCAGCCACGAATTGAGATACGGCGCGGTGCCGCCGAAGATCGCGGCCGCGAGCGAGACCGCGATGCCGATCCCCGCGGCGCGCGACTTGGTGGCGAACAGTTCCGCGAACCATGCGACCTGTGTGCCGGCGGCGAAGGCCTGGACGCAAGAACATCTCGGCACCGCAGGTGGGGCAGGAAGTCGAGACCCATCCCGCCGTCTCCAAGGAGTTCCACCCCGAGCATCTCGTGGTCGTGGACGAGCTTCCGCGGTCGTCCGGCGGGAAGCTCGCGAAGGGCGTCGAGCAGTGTGCGTGCGCCGACGAACCCGGTGAGTACTACCGGTCCGAATTGCTCAGGGACTGTGCCGAATCCGACGCACTCGAGGCGACGTCGCGGGGCCGTCACACGACCGCCGACAGTGGTGTCGTGGACGGTGCGGCCGCGTAGTGGTCGCTGGCCCGGGCGACGAGCCGGACCACCGCGTGCGCGACGTCGGCGGCCTGGTCCAGGATCACCGAATGCCCCGCGTCGTGCAGTCGCACCAGTTCGGCGGACGGTAGATCGGCCGCGATCGCCACCGAATGTTCGAACGGTGTCAGCAGATCGGCCGTGCCGCCGAGCACGAGCGACGGGATGGTGCGCAGCGCCGCGAGGGAACCGGACTCGTCCAGTCCGACGAACGACCGGAGGAATCCGTACATCGTCACGACCGATGTCTGGTTGTCGAGGGTGTGCGTCAGGACGCGCTGCATCAGCCGGGGCATCCGTTCGACACCGAACTGGAACAGTGACATCACCGGGTGCCGCAGGAACCGGCCGAGCCCGGAGCGGGTGATGCCGCTCGCGGCGGTCGACAGCAGGCCGACGCCCACGACGCGCGAGCCGACCGCGGCCGGGTTCTGACGGGTGTAGGCCAGCGCGGCCATGCCGCCCATCGAGTGACCCACCAGCACGACGGGCCCGGTCGGAACGGTCGCGCGGATCACCGCGTCGAGGTCGCGTCCCAGTTGGTCGATCGTGTACGTGTGGGCGGGCGCGCTGCCCGACGCGCCGTGGCCGCGGTGATCGTAGAAGACCATCCGGACCGACGGACCCCACTCGCGGACCAGGTGCGAGCGCAGTCGCGCCCACGAATGCGAGTGCAGGCAGTGCCCGTGCACGAACACCGCGGTCACCGGTGCGTCGGACGGCCCGTACTCACGTACCGCGAGCGCCACCCCGTCCTCGGACTGCACGATGTGCCGACGACCGTGGTCGGCGTCGGTGCTGCGCTTCGTGGTCATGACGCCCTCCCGGGTCGAGGTGGTGTGTATCTACCAATCTCGTGGGTGGGGCGCGGTGCGGACAGTGGCCCGGGGGATGGCGCGGACTCACCGAGGTGGCGGAGGCGGACACCTCGGGTGGGTTGTCGAACTGTCGGTAATCGTGCGAAGAGTTCCGGTGCAGGGGGACAATCACCACGAGTGCAGTACGAGAGCGCAAACGGAACATCGGACCGGGAGGCTTTTGTGAACTACTTCGAAGACGACCCGCGGAACTCCTCCGGCCGGGTGCACGAACATCCGGGCGAAGCGATCGAGGACACCCGCAACTGGCCCGGTTACGCGCTGGTCGGGATCGGGATCGTGACGCTCGGTATGGCGTTGGTCGCGGCAGGCTACGGGTTCCAGGGCTGGGCGTGGATCGCCGGGACGATCTGCGCGGTGAGCCTGGTGGTCGGGCCGGTACTGGTCCTGCGTGAGCACCGCCGGATCAAGAGACTCGACGATCTCGGACTGCCGGACGGCCTGGGGTACTGACTTGGGGGTACCGACTGCCGTGTCGCGGCCGTCAGGTCGGTTGTTTCTGCGCCCAGTCCGTCGCGATCTCCGGGTAGCCCGCGGCGATCTGGTCCACCCGCTCGGGGGTCGCGGATTCCAGCTCGGCGCGGTGGCGTTGTGCCTCGGCGAGCGATCCGGTGAAGCCGTTCGCGGTGGGCACCGGCGACGGCTCGTCCTCGGTCGGTGCGTTCAGCTCGAGCGTGTGGATGATGCCGTCGAGTCGGTTTGCTACGAAGTGGCGCTTGTCCTCACTCATGAATCCATGACACCACCGCGACGCCGGTGTGCATACCCCTTTCCCCGGTCCGTCCGGTGCGTGCGATGAGTTTTTCGCGCGGCACAGGTCTGTCCTGGTGTGAGCATCTCGCAGGCTCACCCCACCCGAACATCCCCCTCGAGTCAGGAGACCCCCGATGTCCCGATTGATCTTCGTGAACCTGCCGGTCGAGAACGTCGCTGCCACCCGGAAGTTCTTCGGGGACCTCGGCTTCGAGTTCAACGAGCAGTTCTGCGACGAGAGCACCGCGTGCATGGCCGTCAATGACTCGGCGTGGATCATGCTGCTGCAGGAGAGCCGCTTCCGCGACTTCATCGCCGACGACATCTGCGACACCACGAAGAGCCGCGAGGTGCTCACGTGCATCTCCGCCGACAGCCGCGAGGGTGTGGACTCGCTGGTCGACGCCGCCATCGCGGCCGGCGGAACGAAGTGGATGGACCCGCAGGATCACGGGTTCATGTACGGGCGGTCCTTCCGCGACCTCGACAACCACGTCTGGGAGGTCATGTGGATGGATCCGGCCGCGACCGGGCAGTAGCCGTCAGGGGTGGGCGGGCAGGCCGAATCTGTCGAACAGTTCGGTGTCGAAGAAGCACGTGACGTGCGCGACCCCGTGCTCGGTGACGTCCAGGACATGCAGTTGGAACGGTCGGTGGATGCCGTCCTCGTCCCGCATGTACAGGCCGAGCGCGGGTTGCCCGTTCGCCGACGTCGGGAGCAGCCGCATGTCGCCGGCGCCCTGAGCGGGGCACTTCTCCTTGATGAGGCGCGCGATGTCGGCACCACCGACGTACCACCCGACGAATGGCGGCATCTCCCACACGGCGTCGCGGGTGAACATCTCCACCAGCCCGTCGATGTCGTACCGTTCGAATCCGTCGACGTACCGGCGCAGCAGTTCGCGGGTCTCGTCCGACTCGGGTTCGACCAGGGTGTCCGGGGTGGGCGTCGCCTCGGACAGTTGTGCTCGGGCCCGCTGCAACAGACTGTTCACCGCCGCCGTGGACGTGTCCAGGGCGGCGGCCACTTCGGCAGCCTTCCACTGCAGCACGTCCCGCAGCACCAGCACCGCGCGCTGACGGGCCGACAGGTGCTGCAGCGCCGCGACGAACGCCAGCCGCACCGATTCGCGTTCCGCCACGACGGTCGCGGGATCGTCCGCACCCCGGCCCGAATCGCCCCACACCATCGAATCCGGAATCGGCTCGAGCCACGGCACCTCGCCGCGCTCGATCAGGTCGTCGGACGGGTCGGAACTGGGCGCGCCCAGGCCGGTCGGCAGCGGGCGGCGGGCCCGGCCCTCGAGCGCCGTCAGGCACGTGTTGGTCGCGATCCGGTGCAGCCACGTGCGGATCGACGACCGCCCGTCGAAGTTGCCATACCCACGCCACGCTCGCACGAGCGTCTCTTGCAGCAGGTCCTCGGCGTCGTGGATCGACCCCATCATCCGGTAGCAGTGCGCCAGTAGTTCGCGCCGGTAAGGATCTGCGGCAGCGAGGAATTGGTCGTCGACGCTCTGCTCAACGGTCATGTCCCGAACCCTAGTGGCGCCCCCCGACAAGCGGAACAGCTCGACGTCGGCGGGGTGTGCGACTCCCACCCGAGGGTGTCTGTCGGGACGGCCGCGACGCGCCGAGGATCGAATGTATGGAGCGGTCGACCGTGCCGCCCGGCGAGGGAGAACGACATGTACGGGATCGTCTGCAACACGAAGCGGATCGGTGAGATCACCGCCGCTCGGGCCCGCGAGGTCCTGGAGGACTGGGTGCCCAGCGCCGTCGAAGGCGACGACGAAGCGCGTTCGGAAGTACTCGCCGTGGTCTACCCCCTGGTGCGCCGCTACTGCTACGCCAGGTTGGGGCGTGGGGCGCTGCGCGAGGTCGCCGAGGACGTCGCCCACGAGGTCTGCGTCGCCGTGTTGACGGCGCTGCCGCGGTACCGGGAGCAGGGCGCGTCGTTCCTGACCTACGTGTACGCGATCGCCGGGCACAAGGTGGTGGACGCACGCCGCGCCGCCGGACGAACCTGCGACCCGCTCGACGAGGCCACCGACCCCGTCTGCCCGGACGCCGGCCCCGCGGAGCGGGCAATCGCCTCCGAACGCGGTGCGCATGCCCGCGCGCTCGTCGACTCGCTGCCGGAGCGGTACCGCGAGGTCGTGGTGATGCGGGTGATGTGGGGGATGTCGGCGGCGGAGACTGCGGCGGCCCTCGGCACGACGGCGGGGGCGGTCCGGATCGCGCAGCACCGCGCACTCGGCCGACTCCGGGCGCAGTCACCCCGGGTCGTGGAACCGGCGGCCTGAGCCCCTCACAGATCGTGCTCGGTGATCACGCCGCTGTGCAGCGCCTTCTCGACCAGCCGGAGTCGCTTCTGGTTCTGCGGCAGCTTCTCGACGCCGAACTTGGCGAACAGGGCCCGCAGGTGTGTCTTGACCGCATCCACGCTGAGGAACACCTCGTCGGCGATCTGCTGATTGGACGCCGGGTTCGCGAACGCCGCGTTGTGCTTGTACGGCCGGCACAGGGCGACCAGGATGGTCCGTTGCGTCTGCGTCAGAGAACGGACGGTCGGAATGTCCACGGCGATGCGCGTCGGGTCCCCACCCTGCCCGGACAGATCGCGGAAGACGAACGCCGAGTTGCCGATCCGGATGCTGTCGCCGTTGCGTAGCCGTCGTCGGCCCGAGATGCGTTCACCGTTGACGAAGGTGCCGTTGCGGGACAGGCCGTCGTCGGCGATCGTCCAGTCGGTGCCGATCCATTCGATCGTCGCGTGCAGCCGCGACACCTCCGGATCCGACACCAGCGCCACGTCCGCTTCGGACGAGCGGCCCACCGTCACGCGCGGGGTATCCACGGACAGCGTCAACTCGCGCGGACACCCCGTCTGGTCGGTGTACCGCAGGCAGGGCGCATCGATTGCACTCATCGCCACTCCTCGGGGACATTTTCATCGTGCCCGGCCGAACCGGCGACTGACAAGCGCCCCATGTCGGCGTCGACCGACCTACACTCGCATTCGTGCAGCACACAGAGTCGGAATTCACCGGGGTGCACGGCACCCGCATCGTGTACGACGTCTGGCGGCCGGACGGCCCGCCGACCGGCATCCTCCTGCTCGCGCACGGTCTGGGCGAGCACGCTCGCCGGTACGACCACGTGGTCGCGCGGCTCACCGGGCTGGGTCTGGTGGTGTACGCGCCCGACCATCGCGGTCACGGCCGGTCGGGTGGCAAGCCGATCGAGCTGCGCGAGTGGTCGGAATTCACCGACGATCTCCACCAGTTGTCCGCGATCGCGATCACCGAGAATCCGGGCCTCGACCGATTCCTGCTGGGCCACAGCATGGGTGGCGCCATTTCGCTGTCGTATGCGCTCGACCATCAGGACGAGCTGGCGGGTCTGATCCTGTCGGCGCCGGCGGTCGACGTCGCCACGGGTAAGCCCAAGGTCGTGATCGAGATCGGGAAGCTCCTCGGACGCTTCGCCCCCGGTGTACCCGTCGAGACCCTCGATGCGAAGGCGGTCTCGCGCGACCCTGCCGTGGTCGCGGCGTACGAGTCCGACCCGCTGGTTTATCACGGAAAGGTCAAGGCGGGCATCGCGCGCGGGATGATCATCGCCGCCGAGAGTTTCCCGGCCCGGTTGCCGTCTCTGACCCTGCCGATGCTCGTCATGCACGGCACCGAGGATCATCTCGCCGACATTTCCGGCAGTCGGATGATCGCCTCTCGCACCGGATCGAAGGACTTGACGTTCAAGGCGTACGACGGTCTGTACCACGAGGTGTTCAACGAGCCCGAACAGGAGAAGGTGCTCGACGACGTCGTCGATTGGCTCCGCCCGCGCCTGCAGGTGACGTAATATCCCGAAATGACGGATCCTGTCAGCGCACACAGCCACCGGAGCGTTCGCGTCGGCGACATCGACATGCATATCGCCGAGCAGGGGGAGGGCCCACCCGTCGTGCTGTGTCACGGCTTCCCGGGTCTCTGGTACAGCTGGCGGCATCAGTTGCCCGCGCTCGCCGCGGCGGGCTACCGGGTGATCGCCCCCGACATGCGCGGCTACGGCCGCACCGACGCGCCGTCGGATCCGCGTTCGTACGATCGCCGGCACACCGTCGATGACATGGTCGGGCTCCTCGACGCCCTCGGGATCGAGGACGCGGTCTTCGCGGGCCACGACTTCGGTGCGCAGCTGGTGTGGGACCTGCCCACGTGGGCGCCCGGCCGCGTGCGGGCGCTCATGCAGCTCAGCGTGCCGCGCATGCCGCGCCAGCCGATCCAGCCGACGATCGGGTTCCGGTACCTCGCCTCCCAGCACTTCGTGCACCTGCACTACTTCCAAGAGCGCGGCCCGGCCGACCGCGAGCTCGGCGACAACCCGAAGGCGTTCCTCGCCAAGATCTTCCACGCGCTCAGCGGTGCCAATCGCTATCTCGACTGCTGGGACTTCCCGTCCGAGGGCAACGGGTACCTCGACGTGCTGCCCGAGCCGCCCGTACTGCCGTGGTCGTGGCTCGGTGAAGACGAGTTCGACTACTACGTACGGGAGTTCACGCGGACCGGTTTCACCGGCGGACTGAACTGGTATCGCGCCGACGACTACGTGTGGGAGCAGAACGAGGAGCTGCACGATCGTCCGATCACCGTCCCCGTCACGTTCGTGGCAGGCGCGAAGGACCCGGTGCTCGAGATGATGGGCAAGGATCCGTTCGAGACGATGAGCCGGATGGTCCCCGGCCTCGTGTCCACCCACGTGATCCCGGACGTCGGACATTTCGTGCAGATGGAGGCGCCGGAACGCGTCAACGCAGCGATGCTCGAATTCCTGGCGGGGCTCGACTGACCGACCGGAGGAGAAAGTTCGGAGAATCTCGGAGGACCTGTCGATTCGGCCGCGGTCCGTTCGTCGTCACGGTGTACGGCATTCAACCCGCCTCGAAACGAAGGAGCCACAACCATGAAGTACCTGCTGCTGATCAACGCCGAATCCGCCGACGCCGGTGCCGCCGGCTGCACCCCCGAGGACTGGATGGTCTACGACAAGGAGGTCAAGGACGCCGGCATCTTCGTCTCGGGGGAGTCGTTGGCCGATCTCACCACCGCGACGAGCGTGCAGGTGGGGCGGGGCGGCGACCGCACGATCACCACCGACGGCCCGTTCGCGGAAACACGGGAGGTCCTGGGCGGCTTCTACGTGATCGACGTGCCGGACCTCGACGTCGCGCTCGACTGGGCGGCACGCTGCCCGGGCTCGCGCGGCGGCGGCCGGATCGTGGTGCGTCCGATCGCCGACTTCGGGAACTGACCGTCGATGGACGGGCAGGCAGGTGGCCGCGGGGCCGACCAGGAGGCCTCCGGCGCGGATGCGTCCGTCGAGGCGGTCTTCCGGGAGGAACGCGGCCGCCTGCTCGCCGCGCTGGTGAGCCGATTCGGTGATCTCGACCTGGCGGAGGAGGTAACTTCCGACGCGATCGAGTCGGCGCTGCGGCACTGGCCGGTGGACGGGGTGCCGTCCAAGCCCGGTGCCTGGCTGTTGACGACGGCGCGGCGCAAGGCCGTCGACCGGTTGCGGCGCGACCAGGCGCTCGCCGCCCGTGTCGCGGTCCTCCAGGTCGAGGCGGATCGCGCAGCTTCCACGCCACCGCCGGACGTCGGCAGCGAACTTCCCGACGACCGGCTGCAACTGTTCTTCACGTGCGCGCACCCGGCGCTGCCGGCCGAGGATCGGACGGCCCTGACCCTGCGGTGCCTCGCCGGGCTCACCACCGGTGAGGTTGCGCGGGCGTTCCTCGTCCCCACCGCCACCATGGCGCAGCGGATCGTTCGGGCCAAGAAGAAGATTCGGCAGGCACGGATCCCGTTCCGGGTTCCCGGCGCCGACGAGCTGCCGCAGCGCCTTCCGGGTGTCCTACAGGTCCTGTACTCGATCTTCACCGAGGGCTACGCCGCCAGCGCCGGGGAGAACCTGCAGCGTGTCGACGTCGCAGACGAGGCGATCCGCCTGACGCGGATCCTGCACCGGCTGATGCCGGACCAGCGTGAGGTGTCCGGTCTCCTCGCGCTGATGCTGCTGACCCACGCCCGTCGCGACGCCCGCACGGGGCCCGGCGGTGCGCAGGTGCTGCTCGAAGATCAGGACCGTGACCGGTGGGATCGCGTGATGATCGAGGAAGGCAGCGCCCTGGTGTTGGTGTCTCTCACCGGGGGACGGCCCGGACCGTACGGCGTGCAGGCCGCGATCGCCGCGCTGCACGACGAGGCCGCTGATGTCGCGAGCACCGACTGGCCGCAGATCGTGGGGCTCTACGACGTGTTGCTCGCGCTCATTCCGTCTCCGGTCGTCGCGCTCAACCGGGCAGTGGCGGTCGCGATGCGGGACGGGCCGGAGGCGGGTCTCGCGCTGCTCGACGATCTGGCCGACGAACCGCTTCTGCGCGACCACCATCCGTACGCCGCGGCGCGCGCGGAACTGCTGGCCCAGGTCGGACGACGCGAGGAGGCCGCCGAGGCGTACCGCCGCGCCCTCGAACTGGCCGGGACCGAACCCGAGCGCGAGCACCTGCGGCGTCGGCTCGCGGACACAGAGGACTAGAACGTCTCTCCCGCTCCTACGCGGCGAGTGGCCCCGCCCGATTGTGCGCTGGTATCGGCTTCTTGTACGGGTCGACCGAACTCGGTGGGGTGAACCACGGGTGGCGGTCGGTGCCGATCTCGACTTGCCAGTGCGAGTGGTGGAGCAGTCGGTGTGGTAGCGGCACAGGAGTACGAGGTTGTCGAGGTCGGTGGGTCCGCCGTCGGCCCAGTGTTTGACGTGGTGGCCTTCGCAGTGGGCGGGTGGTGCGCCGCAGCCGGGGAAGGCGCAGCCGTTGTCGCGGGCGACGAGGGCTCGGCGTTGTTTCTTCGAGACGGTGCGGGTGGTGCGGCCGAGGTCGAGTGGTACCCCGTCCTTCATGACGATCGGGGTGAGGTCGCAGTCGCAGGCGATGCGGCGGGCGGTTGCGATGGTGAGCGGCCCCATCCACGGCATCCAGGCGACGTCCTTGTCTCCCAACGTGTCCGCGTGATCGGCGAACGTGGTGCTGCCTGTGTCGGCGTGGTCGTCAGTGTTCGGCTCGGTGCGGGCGAGGTCGCGGGCGTTCACGTGTAGTGACAGGTGCGGGCGTTCGCCGCCTTCGGCGGGGGCGACCCCGATCGAAACAGGGGTAGCCCACGACCGATCACACGACAGCAGGCCAGCACTGATTCGAGTGCTGGCCCGCTTGTCATCCTTCGATCTCAGGGGCACCAACCACCCAGCCAGCACGGTGCGTTCTCCAAGACCCAGTTTCGAATCGGATCAGGCACAAAGCCGTAGGGCATGAGCCACCAGATCGGCCGGAAGTCCATTGTCGACCGTCTCCTTCTTGGGGCAGTGTCCGCCGAGGTCGCACGGGTTCACGGCCGCGATCCTGCTCTACCCAGGGAAGCAACTGCGCCGGAAATCGACCAGGCACGGATACGTCGCGGCCAGCCATCGCAGGGTCTCATCTGGAAACGGGAGGAACCAGAAGGTGTCGCCCATCGTCGTTCAACTCCGATCTTTCAGTGCGGTTGGGATGCCGAGCAGCCAGAGCGCGCTGGAACGACTGGCCCGCTGTCGTTCTGGTGTCATTCGACCGGCACGCCGAGTAACGAAAGAACGTAGGCGAGCGGTGCGAGGTTTCCCCAAAAGGCCCAAGCCGTTGCTCCCATCTCGATCACCTCCAATCAGGGGCAGTGTCCGCCGATGGCCCGCTGTTGTTCCGTGTCAGTTGATCTTCACACCGAGTAGGTAGAGCACGTAGACGACCTGGCCAGCAACTGGCCCCCAAAAGGCCCAATCTCCTGCCGACATTCAACTCACCTCCAATCAGGGACAGTGTCCGCCGAGGTCACACAGGATCACGGCCCAGATCGTGCGCCGCCACTCCCACGGCAATGGGAGTCCCCACATCCAGCCACCAGGGATGTGCCTCCGGGTGTCCGTCGGTCCCGACCCTGTCATGCCAGGCTAGACCCCGGCCGAACGGAAGGTCCAAATAATTGGCCGAGCCGCCCGAATATTCGTCGCCGAATCCGGCCGTTGGGAACGGTTCGGAACCACCCAGTTAGCCCCTGTTTCGACAGGATCTTGACGAGGTTTTGAGCAAAACCGCAGATCAACCCCCTAACCGCGCAGGTCAACGCGATTTTCTGAAGCAGAGAGGGAAAGGGAGGGCGCGGGTCGCCTTGCCAATCGGCCGAATTACCGAGGAATACCGCCCCCGGCCCCCATGGGGATATGGGTGTGGAATGCCTTTTCTCCCCGTGCGGGTCCACCAATTGTTTGGCATACAGAATTGTGAATGAAATTGCATAAACAATTGCGTTGGGGCTTGTGGGTGTGTTCGGATCCCTGCCGCGAGCACACCTAATCGTGGGTGTCGTCGAGGGGGACTGCCCCCACTTCGGTCGACTCGTTGACCTGCCCCAAGGTTCGTTACCCCGGCAGTGTGAAGATCAGGCGGGGATGGACGGGTTCTCGAAGCATAGTTCGTACTCGATCGGCGACACATAATCGAGCTGCGAGTGCCGCCGTTGTCGGTTGTAGAAGATCTCGATGGAGTCGAAGATCGCGTTCGCCAGATCGAGCCGAGTGCGCCATTTCTTCCGGTTCAGGAGCTCGATCTGCATCGACGACCAGAACGATTCCATCATCGCGTTGTCGTATCCATCGCCGATGGTGCCGAACGAGGGCATCAGACCGGCGGAGCGGATCTTGTTTGTGAAAGCCCACGAGGTGAATTGGACCCCGTGGTCGGCGTGCACGATCCCGCCGGGTGGCGGTGTGCGGTTCTTGATGGCCATGCCGAGCGCATTGACGACCAGGGTGGAGTCCTGGCAGTTGTCGATCGACCAGCCGACGATCTTGCGGGAGAAGGTGTCCATCACCGCGTAGCAGTACACCTTGCCCTCGCGCGTGGGATGCTCAGTGATGTCGGTGACCCACAACTCATTTGGCGACAGTCGGTGGAACTTCCGATGCACGAGATCGTCAGCTGTCGCGACGCCCTTCAAGCGCTTGACCTTGGCCGGACCGGGTAGGCCGGCGATGCCGGCGAGCCTCATCAGCTCGGCGACCAGGTTTTCGCTGACCACGATGCCCATGCCACGGGTCAGTTCGGCGTGCACGCGCCGGGATCCGTAGGTCTGGCGCGAGGCGTCGTGTACCTCCTTGATCAAGCCGGTGAGCCACTGGCGGCGCATCCGCGTCGGTGACATCGGGCGGGTCTTGTACATGTAGTAACCGGGGCTGCTGACCCCGAGCAGACGGCAACAGACCTTGACCGGGTGTCCGGCGTCGACGAGCGAATCGATCACCGGGTGAACCCTTTTGGGGTGGGGCGACCTCGGCCTCGAGTTGCCGGATGCGCTTGTTGGCCTTCGCCAGCGCCGCGCTCTCGTGGGTTGCGATCCCGGGGCGCTCGCCGCGGTCGATCTGGTCTTGGCGGACCCAGTTGTGCAACGCGCCGGCGCTGATGCCGAGCTCCGTGGCAGCGGTGGTGATCGGTTTGCCGGCGCGGACGAGTGCGACGGCCCGGAAGCGGAACTCCGGCGGATACGGTCGGGGCATGGATCGCAGCCTCTCAGCAGGGCTCGATCTTCACACCGAAATGGGTAAGAAACCCTGGGGCAGGTCAACGAGTTCGCCGGAAAATGGGGTCCGCGATATCCCGCGATCGTCAAGCTGTGGCGCAGCGCGTGGAGTGAGTTCGTGCCTTTCCTCGACTACGACCTCGAGATCAGGCGAGTCATATGTAGTACCAACGCGATCGAGAGCATCAACGCGAGATACCGGCGGGCGATCCGGGCTCGAGGGCACTTCCCCAACGAGCAAGCCGCGATCAAGTGCCTGTATCTGGCGACCCGGGCCCTGGACCCGACGGGGAAGGGAAGAGCACGATGGGCAGCGAGGTGGAAGCCGGCCCTGAACGCCTTCGCGATCACGTTCGAAGGCCGCATCACCCCGAGTGAGAACTAAACCGATGCGCCAGAACCGGATCCACCGGAAATCTGACACTCCCCGCCGAACGGCCCTACGCGTCCGGATCAATCCGGCGTTGTCGGGTGTGGCGGTCGTGTTGGAGCAGTGCCCATCCGGTCCGGAAGTGATCGACGCGGGATACGCGTCGGACGTGGGGTGCCTCCGAGGTCGGATGAGAGCCGATCCGTCCCGGTCGTCGTTGAGGACGTGTTCGTCGATCGTGCCGCGCACTGAAGCGAGTGCACGGATTTCGGGCTTGGGGGCCTTTTGATGCCCTGACCAGGTAACATGACACGCCCCACCAAGTATCTGCACGGGGCGGTCGTGATTGGTCTACTTCCAGATTTGTACTACTCGAATCCGATGGACTCGGGCTGGCCAGGGTTGTACGAGTGGAATCTCTTCGTTGGTTGGTGGAACCCGCTCTGAGGGGTGATCGCGCGGGCGGGACAACTGCTGCTTGAGACTGGAGGTGCTCGACGATGGACAACTGGTTCCTGTTCTGGCCAGTCCCTCCTGAGTGGCAACAGTGGCTTACACAGCACGCCCCATGCTGGTTGGGCGGGTACTGCCCCTGAGCAGGAGGTGAATTGAATGAACTTCGGAATGGATTTCGCTTTTTATGGCCCATTGATGACGCTCGTCTTCCTGCTCTACAACCTCGGTCTGATCTGGCATGGGAACGACAGCGACTGTTCTTGGAGGTTGCCATGATCGACTTCGTTCGCCGATCGGTTGTGTGTGCTGCGATTGTGGCGGGTTCGGTCCTGGTGCCGGCGGCTGTCGCTTCCGCTGCGGTCACTGTTCCGTTCCAGATCAACCCGGCGCCGTTCGGGAACCCGAACGGCAGCTTCGACGCTCCCCGGGTCCGCTGTGAGGCCGTGGTCGGGGAGCAGCCTGGGACGGTGACGATCACCGGCCCGACGGAAGGCGGTCGCGAGGTGACCGGCGAGCCTGGAGCTGGTCACTGCCAAATCCTGGGCGACGTGCACTGGCTGAACCTGTCGAGCGGAGCTGCCGGCTCCGCCCGGATGTCGGTCGCCCAGTACGGCTACCCGGCGGCAATCCTGCCGACCGGGACCGGGCAGGTCGTCGTCACCGTCATACCCGAACCTGGCACGACCACACCGGGCTTCGCAACCGTCGACGTTCCGTAGGCGATGGCCCCGCCGGTTCGGGGCGGCCCGGCGGGAGGTTACCGCTGGATATCGAAGGGGATGATCGTGCTCAACCTGCAGTTGTGGTGGTGGACGATGGACTGGCCCCCGGCGTGGCGGGAAAGGGCTACGCGCGGTCACGCCGTGCCAGCTCTGGGATCTCGCGACTTGTCTGGACGACTGGACCGTCTGATCCGAAACGAAAGGCATTGATCCCCTTGGATACATGGATCTGGTTCATACCTTTCCTGTCCGACGACGCGCGCCTGTGGCTGATCAGCGTGCTGCCGTGCTCTCTCGGGGGCCGGTGCAATTGATCCTTCGCTCGACCAAGAGGTGAACCATGCTGGATCCCGGTTTCTGGGTCCGTTCGACCCGCTGTACTGGGCGGCCGTCTCCTGGCTCCTGTCCATCGGAGTGATCCGGTGACCGGCGTCGCCACAATGCCGCCCCGGCTGTATGACGCGCTCCACCAGCTCTGGCTGTGGGGCATCGCCACACTGACGAGGTGATCGACATGGGCGGAGATTGGCCGTGGTTCGTGTGGCTGATGCCAGCCATTCTGTTTTCCCCGGAGGTGCGTCAGTGGGCCGTGGAGAACGCCCTGCTGGCTGAGGGGCTGGCCCTGCACGTGAGGAGCTTCGACGATGGGTGACACCTTCTGGTTCTTGCCGTTGCCGTTCGAGACCCTGCGGTGGCTGGCCTCGACCTATCCGTGCCTAGTGGACTTTCGACTCGTTTGTGCGTGATCACGGTGCTCGACTGAAGCATGGTTCGGACCGACGGAATCGGACCGAGGCTCCGTTCGTGATGGCGAGTCTCGCCGGATTGTCGAGAATGGCTAGCTGGACGGAATCGTCTCCGCGAATCGGGCAGCGGCTTCCATGAGTGCAGGGCGGTGTCCTTGCATGAGCCCAATCTTCCACAGAGTGATGGTCACCGAGAGTTCAGTCGGGTCAAGTCGCCGACGGGATTTGGGAGCGAGCGCGCCGCGCTAACGGAAGCATGCGAGGGAGACTGCCAAATAGTTGACGCAAGACACCCGGCGTGAGGGCACGCGAATGCTCCTCCTTCCCGCCAGTAGTTCCATGCCGGCCGCTGTGCATCCGCTTCGGCATCGGTCATCGGTACTGGCTACCAGTACCGATGCTGTTTTCCGTCGGTGTCGGCGATGAAGATGACCGCATCGGCGCCGTCCGTGTCTGCCGGGCTGAGCGGGATGTGCCCGGGCACGATCGGTTCGCCGGTGCCGATCGCTGCCGGAAGCGTGGCGCGCAGGGCTGGTGCCGGGAAGAGGGCGCGCCGCGTGGTCGCTTCGGCCAGTGCGCCCTGCAGGGTTCCCGGATCGCTGTGGGGACTGCCGTCGGTCGCCAGGAACATGTAGTGCTCGCTGAGAGTGAGGTCGATGAGTTCTCCTGCGCTGCAACAGTTCACGCCGACCTTCCCAACCGGCACGTCGGACTGCGCACGCTGCAGGAGTGCGTTGTGTGCGAACACCAGGCTCGGCCCGCGGTGCCGCTCCTGGGCGACGAGCGCGAGCAGGTTCTCGGCCATCATCGCCGCGCGCAGGCTGAGCAGGGTCGCGATGCGATCGTCTGCGGGGCGCGCCATGGCCGCGTGATAGCGCAGCAGGCCCTGGGCGGTGCGCGCGTGCGCGACGGTGTGGTCGTAGCCGGCCGGGTCGGCGCGACGCAGGCCGGGTGCCGCGCGGTGCAGCGCGCTGGCGACGTCGTCGGCGACGATGCGCAGGGCGCGAGCGCGGTCGGAGTCGCCGATGGACGCTGCCGCGTCGAACATGGCCGCCGGATTGGTCCAATCCGTGTCCTCGCCGAGCAGGGCGTCGAGGTCACGGACCGATTCGGGCCGCAGTGCGCCCGGTAGGTACTCGACGGCCGAGGACAGTGCACGTCGCGGGCTCGGTGCGCCGGAGAACTCCAACGGCGCATCGAAGCCGTGGAAGCGAACCTGATCCTGCGGTGCGCGGCCGGCGTTGTGCTCGCGGAGCCATTCGACGAGTTCGCGGTTTCCCCGGCACCGCGCCGAACCCGTGGCTGAACCCAGTCGCGAGCACCGTGTCCAGCTCTGCCGGGCCTCCGGTCACGTAGTCGTCGACAGCGGCCGCGGCAAAGAAATCGGTCTCCAACACGATCGACCGGTATCCCCGTTCGACGAGATGACGGAGGATTTCGTTGCGCAGCAACGGGAACGCCTCGATCCCGTGTGTGGGCTCGCCGAGAGCGAGCAGGGTCGGCGGCTCGGCCCGCGAGGCGAGCAGTTCGTCGACGGCGCGGCCCAGGCTCTCCGCGTCGTCGACTTCGCGGCCGATGGCGAGGAGCGATGTGGCTGTGGACATGAATATTCCTTCCGGAAAGAACTACCCTCGACGCTATCGCTGAAGAATCGGGTGAAGCTTTCCCAAGTTTTCCCTGGCACCGAGAGCTCAAAGCCTCAAACGGAGGTACACACTGCGACCCATCGATCTCGCCCGGGAACACGGGTTGTCCGCCCAGGCGATCCGCAACTACGACGACGCGGGCGTCCTCCCGCCGACCGAGCGCAGCGAGGCCGGGTATCGGCGCTACACGCCCCTGCATGCGCAGGCTCTACGCGCCTTCCTCGCGTTGCGCGGCGGCCACGGGCATCAGCAGGCGATGGACATCATGCGCGCGACCAACCGTGGTGACACGGAGTCCGTCTACCGGCTCATCGACGCCGCGCACGTCGCGCTGCTTGCCGAACGCGATACCCGCACCGAGGTCGAGGCGGCGCTGGGCGGCCTGTCCGTCACGACGCCGGCCCCTGCCCACGGCTCACCGCTGACCGTGGGTGAACTCGCACGCCGGCTCGGCGTGCATCCGGCGACGCTGCGCACCTGGGAGACCCACGGCATCCTGCGCCCCGAACGCGACCGCGCAACGGGCTATCGCCACTACGGGCCGGACTGTGTGCGCGACGCCGAGATCGCACGACAGCTGCGCCGAGGCGGGTATCTGCTGCCTCAGGTCGCTCAGTTCATCGCGTCGCTGCGCGAGGCCGGCGGTGCGGCCGCGTTGAGCGCCTTCCTCGACTCCTGGCAGGACCGGCTGACCGCGCGCAGTCGTAACCTTCTCACCAGCGCGGCCCAGCTCGACACCTACCTCGCCATGCTCGACCAGACGCGGCATTCGCGGTAGCGATCAGGGCACTGAGCCACGTGTTCGAACGAGTTTCGGTGGCTGCCGGAGCGTCGGCCTTCAGGTGTGGCATCCGGACCGGCCCGTCCGATCTGCCGCGGTCGGCGCGGGTGCGGCGTATCGTTCCGGGCATGCCGTCCGAGGGCGAGCTGACTCGATATTCGCCCGACGCCGCGGTGATCGCGATCCTGGACAGATTGGACGTCAGGTTCGTTGCACTCGAACAGGGTGACCGACCCGTTGTTCCCGCTTCGCGACATCCGGAACTGTTGCAGCGCAGCACCCGTCGATTCTTCGCGCTGGCGGCCCGGGCAATCCGGGAGAACCGGACATTCACGGCGGACGAGCTACGGCCGGTCCGGGAGGGCGCGGTGCAGGCCGCGGCCGACGGCGCGTCGTTGTCCGCGGTGCTCCACAGCTGGCACCGCTTCGGCCGCATCCTGCTCGACGAGTGCCGTGTCGCTGCGGCGGGGGAGCGGGCCGCGGCGCTGGTCGACATCGCGGCCGCGGTGCTGCGCCTGCAGGAGGTCGTCACGCGGGCCGTCGTCGAGTCCTACGAGAGTGAGCGGATCGCACTGGAGGGGGACGAGCAGCCGTCGAAGGAATTGCTCGCGCGTCTGCTGCTGGCCGGGCAGGATGCCGACCCCACCGCCCGCTGGTGCGGGATCGAGTTGGCGGACGAGTATTCGGTCCTCGTGATCAGGCGTGGTGGCCCACCGCCGGATCCGCCCGGCCGATGGTCCGATCAGTCGCGGACCCGGCGCGTGATCGATGGCTGGGGGCCGCCGCCGATCCTCGCGATCCTCGAGGTGGACGGCGCGACGCTTCTGGTGCCTCGCAAGGCCGCCGCGGACGCCGACTGGTACCGCGTGGCCGTCGAACTGGCG
This sequence comes from Rhodococcus sp. W8901, assembly GCF_013348805.1. Taxonomy (NCBI): domain Bacteria; kingdom Bacillati; phylum Actinomycetota; class Actinomycetes; order Mycobacteriales; family Nocardiaceae; genus Rhodococcus; species Rhodococcus sp. W8901. The sequence continues at coordinate 5,172,420 of NZ_CP054690.1, read as the reverse complement.
GCGGCAGTGTCGAACACCGCTGCCGCCCCGGTGACGGCGGCGGTGACCGAGCCCGCCGGGCGCGGGGGCTTGGAAGCATCGGGGGGACTGGCCCGTGAACTCCTCGAGCTGGCGTCGCGTATGGGTCGTGGACCCGGCGTGTACCAGCTGAAGGATCTGGCGTTGCCGTTCCAGCTGTCCCGGCCCACCGCCGGGCAGCAGTACCTGGCGGACCGGCTGCTGCCGCTCGATCCGTACCCCGAGCTGTTGGAGACCCTGGACGCCTACCTTCACCACGATCTCGATCGGGCCCGGACCGCGCACGCCCTCGGGGTGCATCCCAACACCGTCAACAACCGGCTGGGCCGGATCCGGGACCTCGCCGGCATCGACCCCGGCTGCTACGAGGGCATCATGACGCTCGGCTCGGCCCTCGACGCCCGACGTGCGCGGGGAGGGAACGCCTAGAACGTGTGCGGGTGCGCCTTCTCGTACGCGGCCTTCTCGGCGTTGTAACGGGCGACCTTCCTCGGATTCTCCAGGTCGGCCGGCAGTCCGTGCTTCTCGAGGCGCCGACGACGGTTCTGCTCCATGTAGGCAGCCGCGAAGAACAGCGCCAGGAACACTCCGAGCAGCACCATCGAACCGCGCAGCCACAGCGGACCGGGGAACAGGAAGAACGCGGCGAAGATGGGGATGAACGGCACCATGCTGCGCACCATGTGCCGCGGCACCGCCCAGTCGCCGATCAGGTCGTTGCGGACCCAGTCCTGCATCGAGTCGGGGAGCCTGCGGCCGCACGCATACGCGACCCACTGGAACGGGTTGGGCCGCTTGACCTTCGAAGTGGTGTTGCTGGACATGTCCTGTGTACCTGTACCTGTCTGGAAGGGGCGGTTCACTCGTGCAGCGCGCCGGCGCGCAGGGCGGCGGCGTTGACGCGGGTGAGGACGGAGTGGAGTTCCTCGAGTTCGGCGAGGCTGACGCCCAGGCGCTGGACCACCGCGCCGGGAATCAGTTCGGCACGAGCGCGCAGGGCCTTGCCTGCGTCGGTGAGCTCGACGATGAGCTGTCGTTCGTCGGCGCTGCTGCGGGTGCGGGTGATCAGCCCGCTCGACTCGAGTCGCTTCAGTAGCGGCGAGAGCGTCGGTGAGTCGAGTTGCAGGGCCTGCCCGATCTCCTTGACGGACATCGGTGCGTCGCCCCACAGCGCGAGCATCACGAGGTACTGCGGGTGTGTCAGTCCCATGGGCTCGAGGAGGGGGCGGTAGACGGCGAGTACCGCACGGTTGGCCACCGCGAGCGCGAAGCACACCTGGCGGTCCAGGGCCAGCGGGTCCGTGTCGCCCCAGTCGATGTCCTGCTCGATGGTCGTCGTCATGACGATGAATAATACACGATTAAGTCGTGCACTAACTAAATCCCCGCACTGGGAGCGGGCGGCTCACGCAACGAGAACCTGTTCTATATTCGGGTGTGACGGCCGCCACGGGCGGTCCCACCTGCTGCTGCCCGGCTCTTCGATACGCACCGACTGGAGTTCACATGTACGAGTGGTCCGATACCGACCTGATGTTCCGCGACGCCCTGCGTGGCTTCATCGACAAGGAGGTCAAGCCACACGTCGACAAGCTCGAGAGCGGTGAGCTGCCCCCGTTCGACATCATTCGCAAGCTGTACTCCACCTTCGGGATGGACGAGATGGCGACCGAGGCGCTCGAGAAGTCCTTCGCGAAGGAGGAGGCGCGCGAGCGCGGCGAGACGCTGCCCGAGTCCGGTGAGAAGTCGGGCGGCTTCAGCGGCGCCGGCAGCATGGGCGTCATCCTCAACAGCGAGATCGCGGGTGTGAGCCTGGGTCTGGTCACGTCGCTGGGCGTGAGCGTCGGCCTCGCCGCCGGCACCCTCCGTAGCCGCGGCACTCTCGCGCAGAAGAAGCGCTGGCTGCCCGGCCTCGTCACGATGGAGAAGGTGGGCGCGTGGGCCATCACCGAGCCCGACTCGGGCTCGGACGCATTCGGTGGCATGAAGTCGTACGTCCGCCGCGACGGGGACGACTACATCCTCAACGGCCAGAAGACCTTCATTACCAATGGCCCCTACGCCGATGTCACGATCGTCTACGCCAAGCTCGACGAGGGCGACGCCTCCGTCGACCGCCGCGACCGCAAGGTCCTCGGCTTCGTCCTCGACAAGGGGATGGAGGGCTTCACGCAGAGCCCGCCGTTCAAGAAGATGGGCATGAACTCCTCGCCCACCGGCGAGTTGTTCTTCGACAACGTCCGCATCACCAAGGACCGCCTGCTCGGCGAGACCGAGACCCCGGCGAAGGGCGACGGCAAGGAGAGTGCGAAGGAGTCGTTCGCGGCCGAGCGCATCGGTATCGCGTCGATCGCGCTCGGCATCATCAACGAGTGCCAGCGGCTGTCCATCGACTACGCCAAGAACCGCAAGCTGTGGGGCAAGGAGATCGCGCAGTTCCAGCTCATCCAGCTCAAGCTGGCCGAGATGGAGGTCGCCCGCCTCAACGTGCAGAACATGGTGTTCAACGCGATCGAGCGCACCGCGGCCGGCAACAAGGTGACCCTCGCGGAGGCGTCGGCGATGAAGCTGTACTCGTCGCGCGCGGCCACTGAGGTTGCGATGGAGGCTGTGCAGCTGTTCGGTGGCAACGGCTACATGGCCGAGTACAAGGTGGAGCAGCTGGCGCGTGACGCCAAGTCGCTCATGATTTACGCCGGCAGCAACGAGATCCAGGTGACCCACATCGCGAAGGGCCTGCTGGCCAAGTGATCCCGTCCCCGGTCCGCGTGGCGCCCCGCGCGGACCGGGCCGGCGTTGCCCCTGTGAGTCGCCGTGGGCTTCGGCGACGGCGCAACCCGCTGCGGTAGTCGACGCCGGGAGATTGATCAACTAGAGCGTGTCTCCTCAATGGCTGGTCATCGCCCACGGCGGGGCCAGGGTACTTCGGACTGTTCACGCTCATCGCCGTCTGACCGTGTTCATTGACGAGGTTGTTGCCGACCTCCGCATGCTCTTCTCGGATACGCCCGATTCTCGGGAAGGCGGGCGTATCGAGTCCTATGATGTGGGCATGTTCGAGTTCGTTCTCTGGGGCTCCACTGGGCTCATCGTGGCGGGGCTCCTCGCATTCTGGTGGCGTCAAGACGCCCGAGAACGCAAGGAGGCCGAGCTCTTCAAGCGGTGGGCCAACGCGACGGTCTGGAACAACGATCCATCGGCGAAGGTCGTGGTGATATCTCGGACGGTCGAGGATGGCGCCTCGCTCAGCGACGGCGTCGTGGAGATCGAAGCGGTCTTGACTCCAGACTCGCCCGTAGTCGCGGAAGCGGGATGGTATCTCCTCATCGCGGGTTGGACGGATGCTCGAGACCGTGCGAAACGAGGCGAACCCATCGCGTTCGGGCCCGCTGAGATCCTCGACTCGTTCCCACCCCACACGCCTGAGCTCGTAGATCGATTGAGGGGGCGAGGGGATCGACCACCTCGCATCGCGAGCCGACTGCTCGGGCTCAGGGGACTCTAGGGCGTATCTCCTACTGCGGTGAGCCAGAGCATGATGGCTCCGAGGCGGCTCCGCCGCGGTATGTGAGAGCGAGTTTGTCGCAGCGGGTGGCGAGCCCGCGCCATTGCTTGGTCTCGTTGAAACCGCGCTCGATGACGTTGCGACCCTGGTAGTCCCCGGTGTCGTAGGTGGCGGGGCGCGGCCGGCCGGGACCTCGCCGCGCGACCCGCAGATGCTTCATGGGCCGAACGATCGAGGCGCATCCCGCGCTAACCATCACGGCCTCGCTGACGGAGGTGTCGGTCGCCGCGCGGGTGCACCTTGTGTCACGGTGGGTTCTTCGGCAAAAATTCTGGCTCGCAATCTATGTGGCCATGGCGGTGGAGTCCGTGGTGTACCGGCAACGGCTCTCGATCGCCTGTTCCACTTCTTCCGATGGCGGGTCTGCGGTTCTCGCCATCCCCGCTCATTCCCCGTCCTCCGGCCTGTCGGTGACGGCTTCGGTCCTGGCGCCCATCGAACACCGTTCCGATGCTGTCCTCCTTCTGATCGCGGCCGCTCAGGTGATCGGCGCATCCGGGCTGTCGTCGCTGCGCATGGAGCGCAAGCTGCTCCGCATTGCGCGGATTCCCGGGGCTCGCCGCTGGGAAGTGGTTGACTCAGCCGAGACCAGCATGCAGAATCTATTTCTGTAATACAGAAACATTGAACTCCTTTCGAAGTGAGGTCCCATGCGCGACGCGGCCGACGTCCTCGCCAACGTCCGGCGGGGCATGCTCCCCGCACACATCTACAACGATGCCGAGGTCTTCGAGGCGGAGAAGGAGCGTTTGTTCAGCCGGGCGTGGATGTTCGTCGCCCACGAGTCGGAGCTGCCGCAGGTCGGTGACTACGTCGTGCGCCGGGTCATGGACAACTCGTTCATCGTCAGCCGTGACCAGTCCGGCGAGATCCACGCGATGTTCAACATGTGCCTGCACCGCGGCATGCAGGTGTGCCGCGCCGAGCAGGGCAACGCCTCGCACTTCCGCTGCCCGTACCACGGCTGGTCCTACAAGAACGACGGCCGCATCGTCGGCATGCCGTTCCACAAGGAGGCCTACGGCGGCGAGGAGGGCTTCGCGCGCAAGGGCCAGCGGCTGCTGCCCGCCCCTAACCTGGGCATCTACAACGGCCTGATCTTCGTGTCCATGGACGCGGACGCCGAGCCGCTCGAGGACTTCCTCGGCGACTTCAAGTTCTACCTCGACTACTACACCAAGCAGAGCGCCAGCGGCGTCGAGGTCCGCGGGCCGCAGCGCTGGCGGGTCAAGGCCAACTGGAAGATCGGCGCCGAGAACTTCGCCGGCGACATGTACCACACGCCCCAGACCCACACGAGCGTCGTGGAGATCGGCCTGTTCCGTGAGCCGAAGGCCGAGAAGCGCAAGGACGGCAACACGTACTGGGCCGGCAAGGGCGGCGGTACCACGTACAAGCTGCCCCCGGGCACCTTCGAAGAGAAGATGAACTACGTCGGCTACCCCGACGAGATGGTCGAGCGGATGAAGGGGCAGTGGTCCCAGGAGCAGATCGATGTCATCGGACGCGACGGCTTCATGATCTCGGCTGCCTCGGTCTTCCCGAACATCAGCCTGGTCCACAACTGGCCGAAGGTCGCCGAGGGCGACGACGTCCTGCCCTTCATCTCGATCCGCCAGTGGCAGCCGATCAGCGCCGACGAGACCGAGGTCCTGTCCTGGTTCGTCGTCGACAAGGAGGCCCCGGAGGAGTTCAAGAAGCTCTCCTACAAGGCCTACCTGATGTGCTTCGGTAGCAGCGGCATGTTCGAGCAGGACGACGTCGAGAACTGGGTCTCGCTGACCAACACCGCCGGTGGGTCGATGGCCCGCCGACTGCTGCTCAACGGTCGTATGGGCATGCTGCACGACGACAGCCCGGTGGTGCAGCCCCTGACCGAGGACGAGTTCTGTGGTCCGGGCGTCGCGCACGTCGGCTACGGCGAGTACAACCAGCGGCACCTGCTCAACGAGTGGGCCGACTACCTCGAGAAGCCGGCGCCCGTGCCGGCCAACATTCACGTCGGTGCGCCGCAGGTCGACGGCGAGTGCAGCAGCGAGACGGCGGCACAGTGCAGCAGCGAGAAGGCGGAGGCGTAGCCATGAGCACCTACATCCCCATCGATTCCGCCAGCTCCCCGCTGGGCCAGGCTGCGTCGACGACGACGCCCGTGGGTGCCTCGCTGGCGTTCGACGACCAGCGGCACCTGACGGCGCATCGCTGGCTGGTGGAAGAGTCCTACCTCCTGGACCAGCAGGACTATGACGCCTGGCTGGACACCCTCGCCGAGGACATCCACTACTTCATGCCGATCCGCGTCACCACCGCGCTGGGCACCGGCTATGACACGGCCAAGGACATGGCGCACTTCGACGAGGACAAGTACTCGCTGAGCCGCCGCGTCGCGCGCTTCGACACCGGCCACGCCTGGGCAGAGGACCCGCCCTCGCGCCTGCGCCACCACCTGTCCAACGTCCGCACCTTCGCGACCGAGAACGAGAACGAGCTCGTCGTGGAGTCGGCCGTCCTGCTGTTCCGCAGCCGTGGCGATGTGCTGGAGCCCTCGCTGCTCTCGGTCGGCCGCGTCGACCTGCTGCGTCTCGAGGACGGCGTCTGGCGGCTCGCCCGCCGGCACATCGCCGCGGACGAGTCGGTGCTGCGCATGCAGAACCTGGCGGTGTTCCTGTGAAGCTCTCCTGGGAGGGTGAGGCGGAGGACGCCGCGGCGGCGGCCCGGGCCAACTCGCGGCTCGGTGTCCTGCAGGACCAGCGCGACGGCGAGACCATCGTCATCGCGAACGAGTTCTCGGACATGCGGATCTCGAAGGTGCACACCCGCAACGGCGTGCGGCTGCTCATCGAGTCGCCGAAGTCCGGTCAGTGGATCACCCTGGACGCGCTCGAGCTGGAGGCCCTGACCTGGCAGAACGAGACGACGCTCTCGGCCATGGTCGGCAAGCCGTTCCAGTCGCTCATCGCCACCGAGGACGCCTCGTGACCGGCTGGCTCGAGGGCAAGCGCGCACTGATCGTCGGGGCCGGCTCGGGCATCGGGCGCGGCGTGGTCGACGCCTTCCTCGCGGAGGGTGCCAGCGTCGGTGTGCTCGAACTCGACGTGGCCAAGTGCGAGGCCCTCGCGGCCGAGCACCCCGAGGTCGAGGTCGTGCAGGGCGACGCCACCAAGGCGGCGGCCAACAACGCCGCGGTGTCGGCGGTCGTGAACCGCTTCGGCGGGCTGGACGTCCTGGTCAACTGCGTGGGCATCTTCGACTTCTACCGCAAGCTCGAGAGCATCGACGCCGACATGCTGGACCAGGCGTTCGACGAGATGTTCGCCGTCAACGTCAAGTCGCACCTGCACAGCGTGAAGGCGGCGATATCCGCGCTGCGCGAGTCGGGCGGCTCCATCGTGCTCACCGAGTCGACCTCGGCGTACTACCCGGGCCGCGGCGGCACGCTCTATGTCTCGTCGAAGTTCGCGGTGCGCGGGCTGGTCACCACCCTTGCGTACGAGCTGGCGCCGGACGTCCGCGTCAACGGCGTCGCCCCCGGCGGCACCCTGGGCACCGACCTGAGCGGGCTTGCGACGCTGGGCCTGACGGAAAACCGGCTCGACGGCCCGGACCGGGCGAAGGAACTCGCGGGCCGCAATCCGCTGGGCGTCGCGCTCGACGGCCTCGACCACGCCTGGAGCTACGTATTCCTCGCCTCCGAACGGTCGCGCGGCATCTCCGGCCGCGTCGTCCACTCGGACGGCGGTATGGGCATCAAAGTCTGAACGCCGTGGTCCGCGCGACCTACTGAAGGAAGGATCCCAAAATGGCAATTCTCAAGGCGAACCTCGAACTGTGCCAGGGCTACGCGAACTGCGTGGTCGCGGCGGACGACGTCTACGACATGGACGACGACGGCCTCGTGGTGCTGCTCAAGACCCGCGTGGACGAGTCCGACCGCCAGCGGGTCGAGACCGCGGCGAAGAGCTGCCCGGCCAACGCCCTCTGGCTGGAGGACGAGTGAGTGGCGGGGTTCTCATCGTCGGCGGCTCGGTCGGCGGTATCCGCACGGCCCGGGCGCTGCGCAATGAGGGCTACGTCGGCAAGGTGACGGTGGTCGAGGCCGAGTCGCATCTGCCGTACGACAAGCCGCCGCTGTCCAAGGCCCCGCTCGACGGCGACGCACACGTTCCGCTGCTCACCGCGGAGGAGGCGCGCGAGCTCGACATCGAGCTCGTATTGGGCAGGGCCGCAGTCGAGTTGCGTCCGCAGGACAGGCAGGTCGTGCTGGGCGATGGGGTTGTTCTCGACTACGAGGAGCTGGTCATCGCGACCGGCGCGGCCGCCCGGCCGGCGCCGTGGTCGGGCCCCGGCGTGCACGTGCTGCGCACCATCGCGGACGCCCGCGCGCTGCGGGAGAGCCTGCTGGGCGCGAGTCACCTGCTGGTCGTCGGCGCGGGTTTCATCGGCGCGGAGGTCGCCTCCCTCGCCCGTAAACAGGGCATCGAGGTCACGATCGTCGACCCGGCGCCCACCCCCATGGCGCGAGTGATGGGAGATGAACTGGGCCAGCGCTTCTCGCAGCTGCACCGTACGCACGGGGTGGACACGCGCTTCGGTGCCACGGTCGATACCCTCGAGCACGTGGAGGGCGGCATCAGGGCCGAGCTCTCCGACGGGGCGAGCGTCCTCGTGGACGCCGTCGTCGTCGGTATCGGCGCGGTACTGAACACACGCTGGCTGGAGTCCTCGGGCCTGGCGCTGGAGGACGGCGTGGAGTGCGACGAGTTCGGCCGTGTGGCCGGCGCCGAGCACATCTTCGCCGTCGGCGACATCGCCCGGTGGTACCAGCCGCGACAGGAGAAGGCGGCCCGCGTCGAGCACTGGACCAACGCGGTGGAGCAGGCGAACTGCGTGGCGCGCAACATCTTCGCGCCCGATGCCCCCGTCCCGCACGACCCGGTGGCCTACGTCTGGAGCGACCAGTACGACTGGAAGATTCAGCTGTTCGGCACCCGCGACATCACGGGCACCCCGGTCGTCGTGGAGCAGGCGGAGCCCTTCCGGCTTGCCGCGATCTGGCAGGACGCGGACGGGCGGGCCAGCGGCGGGTTGACCGTGAACTGGCCCAAGGCCTCGGTCCAGCTGCGGCGCACCATCGCGGCCGGCGGCTCGGCCGACCAGGTCCACGCGCAGATCGCCGGCACGGCGGTGCAGGCATGAGGCCCGGGGAACTGGACGAGCTCCGGGAGCTGGTCGCCGAGGGCTGCCGCGTGCTCGCCGCCCGGCAGCTGGCCCCGGGGATCTTGGGGCACATCAGCTTCCGGATCGACGAGTCGCGGATGCTGATCCGCTGTCGGGGGCCGCAGGAGCGTGGGTTGCTGCACACCACGCCCGAGGACATCCGCCTGGTGGGGTTCACCGGTGAGCCGGGTGCTGCCGGCGAACTGGACGGCGGCTACACCGTGCCGTACGAGTTGCCGCTGCACAGCCGGATTCTCACGCGCCGTCCGGACGTCACCTCTGTGGTTCACGCGCACCCGCACAATGTCGTGGCCGCCGATCTCGCAGGGCTGCCCATCCTGCCCATCGTCGGGGCCTACGACATCCCGGGAGCGGTGCTGGCACACGGGGGAGTGCCCGTATTCCCCAGGGCCGCTTTGATTCACAACACTGCCCTGGGCGACGATGTGGCCGATTCCCTGGACGATCGGCCGGTGGTGCTCATGCGCGGCCATGGCCTCACGTCCACCGGCGCGTCGGTGCAGGAGGCGGTGCTTCGCGCTATCTCTGTCGACGTGATCGCCTCGCTGTCGTTGTCCATCGTCTCGGCGGGCGGCACGCTGGTGCCGATCGGTGCCGCGGATCTGGCGGACCTGCCGAACCTGGGTGCTGGTCTCAATTTGGGCGCCGCGTGGCGCCACGAGGTGTCTCGGCTCGGCACGCAACCTTGAGGACATTGCGGGGAAGCATCCTGCAACTTGGCTCGATCCACGACACGAGGTCTGTCCGATGGCACACGCAGACAGCTGTTCTGCTCGTCGGATCGACAATCTTTCGCGGATGACCCGCTGATCTCCACCGCAGAACTGACCGCAGAAGTAGATTCTGACTTCCAAGCTATCGGTGAGCACTAGCTCACTGTCCCGAGAGGTTTAGTGTAGTGGACTTTGAACACAAGACGATTTTCGTTACCGGAGCAGCATCCGGTATCGGGAAAGCATCGGCACTGGCGTTCGCGGCACAAGGCGCAAGGGTGGCTGTCGTCGATCGCAATAAGGAAGCGCTCGCGGAAGTCGTCAATCAGATCGAGGAAATCCGTTCGGAGGCACTGGCGTTGCACTGTGACATTACACAGGGTGACGAAGTGCGAGCAGCAGTTGAGGCGACTGTCTCTCGATGGGGAAGACTGGACTCCGCTGTCAATGCCGCCGGCGTCGAAGGAGCAACAAAGAAGCTCCTGGAAGAGGATGACGCACTCTTCGATCGCACCATGGACGTGAATCTTCGGGGCGTCTGGCACTGCATGCGAGCGCAGATCGAACAGATGACGAAACAGGCGGAGGGCGGCACCATCGTGAACGTCTCATCCGGCGCGGGTTTGGTCGGCTCCGCTCGCTCTGCCATCTACAGCGCTTCCAAACATGCCGTCCTCGGCCTCACTCGTAGCGCCGGATTGCAGTATGCGCGAAACGGAGTGCGCATCAATGCGGTATGTCCATCTGGCGTCCAGACACCTATGGCCGACCGGATCGTGGACTCCTTCGAAGGCGAGGCACCATCCAAAGGCGGCGCCGGATACCCGCTGGGACGGTACAGCACACCTGAAGAGATCGCCTCGGGCATTATGTGGCTGAGTTCGCCGGGTGCCGCATCGGCGATCGGGAGTGTCCTGACAATCGACGCAGGCTTCACGGCAGGATGACGACGCCGTGGTGCCGGGCAGCCGGCACCGCATCTCGCAGCCTGGGCTCCCATAGGAGGAGTCCAGGGGAGGTGGACATTCGGTGAGACCCTGACCAGCCGGATTGGCCGCGCATCGCTGCCATGACAGCGGCGGGTCATCGTGTAGTGGTGAACGCCTTACCGATCAAGTGACTCAACCCAAGATACTGCGCGATGACCTATCTCAATCATGCCGACACGTCCCTGCCCGCCACGGCACAGGCGCCTCACTGCAGTGGGCTGAGCATCCTGATCGTGGAGTGCCCCCGCGTAGTGTTGCAGTAGATCAGTCAGTTATCGACTGCGGCAACTAGTTCAACGTTCTGGACGTAGCTTGCTCGGTAGCAGAGTTCGTATTTGGAGTCGATCACAGCGATTCGACGCCGGCGCTATCCCAACACGTCCGGGTCCGTCCCATTGGCACAGAGTCCATGCCGCTCGCAGGCCTGAGTCGTCGCCGCAGCGGTGCACTGAGAGTCTCTGTCCAAGTGCATGATTGTATCTGTCAGCCGACCGTGCCTGCGTCTCGACGGCCATGTAGACAGCCGCGGTTACCAACCCGATCCGCATGTGATCAGCGCAGGGTGTATATCGCCTTCGTCGCAGGTCGGATTGGTGATGTCCGACCTGCATGTCGGTCTGAAAACTGCTGTGGTGCAACAGTCTGTTGGCGGGGTGGCCGTAGGCCAGGACTCACGTCATGCCGAACCTGCGTGTCTGGGGTCTCGATCGAGCAGGCGTCGGTGGTGGTGGCCGCGATCAATCTGGAGTTCGCGTCCGGCTATCCGGAAGTCCTTGCCCGTCAATGATATATGACCACCGATAGCATGCGGGACCTCCCTGAGGGTGGTGCAATGCTGGGCGGCAGGAAGGCCGTTGTGCTCACGGCATTCCCGCACTCCGATTCCGCGACCCCGCCGGACGCTGTCGACCAGCCTGCAGAAAACGTATGACGATCGCCAACTGCAGTTTCGCCCGCGAGGGAGCGAAACAGGCTCGGACTACACGTTGTGGCAGGCCACGAAGTGGCCCTTGCCGACCTCCCGCAACAACGGCTCCTCCTGCGCGCAGCGCTCGGTCGCCAACGAGCAGCGCGTGCGGAAGCGGCATCCCGACGGAGGGTTCAGCGGCGAGGGCAGATCTCCCTCGATGGCCACGAGTTCGTCCTCGGCGTCGCGGGCGCGATCCGGATCAGGGATCGACGCCAGTAGCAGCCGCGTGTATGGGTGCCGCGCCGTGCTCTGCACGTCATCGGTCGGGATGACCTCGCAGACCTTGCCGAGGTACATCACCATCATCCGGTCGCTGATGTTCTTGACCACCGCCATGTTGTGGGCGATGAAGATCATCGTGAACTCGAATTCCTTCTTGGTCTCCTCGAGAAGGTTCAGGACCTGCGCCTGTACGGACACGTCGAGACTGGAGACCGGCTCATCGCAGATCAGCAGCTTCGGCTTGAGCATCAGCGCCCGCGCGATACAGATGCGCTGGCACTGGCCGCCCGAGAGCTCGTGGGGGGTCTTCTCCCACACCATGTCCGGGTTCAGGCCCACAGCGTTGAGCATCTCGCGGCCCATGGACTCCAGTTCGGCCTTGCCCGTGACGCCCCAGATTCGCACGCCCTCGGTGATGAGGTGCTTGACCTTGCGGCGCGGGTTCAGCGAGGAGATCGGGTCCTGCATGATCATCTGCATCTGCGCGCGTATGGTCCGCAGGTTCTTCGACGAGAGCCCGCCCAAGTCGATGCCGTCGAGCACGATCTCGCCCGAGGTGGGCTTCGGCAGCTGCATGATGGCCCTGCCGGCCGTGGACTTGCCACAGCCGGACTCACCGACGATTCCCAGCGTCTCGCCCGGGACCAGGTCGAAGCTGATGCCCGAGACCGCGTGCACGGTTTGCTTGCCGGCCGGGAATTCCACGACCAGGTCCTCGACGGTGAGGATCCGCTTGTCATCCACCCGCAGATGCGCGGTGCCACTGCCAGCCATTACACAGCCTCCAAAGTCAGCTCGCGGCCGGTCGCGGTGCGCCCGGCCTTGTGGTTGGCCGCCAGTGCCGCGTCGCCCTCAGGGGTGCCGACTGGGAAGTGGCAGGCCGCCTCGTGCGGATGCCTGGCATCCGCGGTATCGGCCGTGGCCACCAGCTCCGGCGTCTGCGTCCGGCACTTCTCCTGCGCGTAGAGGCAGCGGGTCGCGAAGGAGCAGCCGCGGATCGGCTTGGTCATGTCGGGCAGGCCGCCCTCGATGGCGTCGAGCACCTGGTGGGGCTCATCCGCGATGCGGGGAACGGCGGCGAGGAGCGCCTGCGTGTACGGGTGTCGGGGCGCGTCGAAGAGCTGGCGGGTCGGCGCCGTCTCGACGATGCGGCCCGCGTACATCACGGCTACACGGTCCGTCTGGCCCGCGACGACTCCGAGGTCGTGGCTGACCAAGATCCCTGCCATCCCCATCTCCTTGCGGAGCTGGTCGAGCAGTTCGAGGATCTGCTTCTGGACCGTGACGTCGAGCGCGGTGGTCGGCTCGTCGGCGATGGTGAGGGTCGGATCGCAGGCCAGGGCCATCGCGATGACTACGCGCTGGCGCATGCCGCCAGAGAGTTCGTGTGGATACTGGTCCACGCGCCGGGTCGGCTCGGGGATACGCACCTTGCGAAGCAGCTCGATGGCGCGCTCACGGGCCTGCACCTTGTCGAGGCCCAGGTGGGCACGGATCGACTCGGTCAGATGCGTGCCGATGTGCTTGAACGGGTTCAGCGCCGTCATCGGATCCTGGAACACCATCGCGATGTCGTTGCCCCACAGCTTCTGTTGCTCTTTGCGGGTCAGCGTCTGCATGTCGCGGCCCCCGAAGACGATCTTGCCGGTCACCGTGGTGGCGCCATCGCTGGAGATCAGGCCCATGACGGTCTGGCCCAGCACCGACTTGCCGGAGCCGGACTCGCCAACCAGGCCCAGGGTCTCGCCGGCGTCGACGGTGAGCGAGACGCCGTCGACTGCGCGCAGCTGGCCGCGCTTGGTGCGAAAGTGCGTGGAGACGTTCTCGACCGTGAGGAGCGGGGTGCCTGCCGGGGCAACGGCGGAGCCGCTGTTCGTCTCAGTGTTGTTCGAATGCTTGCTCATCGGTCACTTCCTTTGCCGTACAGGGCCATCACAGCTTGGCCTCGCGCGAGCCGCCGGTGGCCTTCTGGGCCTTCTCGCCGACGATGTTGAAAGAGAAGACGGTCAGGAACAGGAACATGCCGGGAACGAATACGATGAACGCGTGCTTCTCGAGCACGCCGCCCTGACCCTCGGCGATCATGTTGCCCCAGGTCGGAATCGGCGGCTGGATGCCGAGACCGAGGAAGCTCAGCGAGGCCTCCGCCACGATCAGTACGGAGATCATCACCATGCCCAGCGAGGCGAGCGGCAACGCCACGTTCGGAGCGAGTTCGCGCACCATCACGCGCCAGCGGGTTGCGCCCATCGCGCGGGCGGCGAGCACGAACTCCCGTTGCGAGAATGTCAGCGTATTCGCTCGCGCGATACGGATCATCGACGGTATCGCGAGTACGGAGAGCGCGAACGAGATGTTCATCAGGCTCGGCTCGAGCACCGCGGCCAGAGCGATCAGCAGGATCAGTGCCGGGACAGCGAGCAGCGAGTTGGTCAGGACACCGATCACGGAGTCGACCACGCCCCCGAAGTAGCCGGCGAGGATGCCGATCGCGCCGCCGATGATGATCCCGATGAGCACGGCCGTGACGGCGACGACGAGCGAGGACCGCGCGCCGTAGATCGAGCGGGCCAGCATGTCGAGGCCGAAGTTGTTGGTGCCGAGCGGATGGTCGGAGAAGAGGTTCGGCGGAGCGAAGCCCCTGGCCGAGAGCGTCTTCTTCGTGTCCTTGTACTCAGCCAGCGGAAGCAGTGGCGCGAGGATCGCGATACCCACGATGAAGACCAGCCACATGCAGGACAGGACGAACGTCAGGTCGAAGTCCCCACCGAACTTGGCCAGGCCGATGCGGCGGAACCCCATGTAGATGCCGATGAGGCCGATGATGCCGACGATGACGCGCAGCGTCATTACGACGGGGCCTGCGCCGAGCGCAAAGCCCAACGCGATGACACCGATCGCCAATAGGGTGCCACCGCGGACGTAGAGGTCGCGTCGCTCGCTCGTGGTCCCCGGCACGGTGTCAGGTGTCGGTGGTTCGGCCACGATCACGGCAGCGCCCTGGGCCGCGGCCGGAATGGCCTGTTCAGGGTCGTTGAGGTCGGGATGGGTGAGATTAGACATGGGCTCGTCGGCTCCTCGGGTCGAGGTATCCATAGGAGATATCGATGATTCCGTTAGCCACCACGTAGATGACTGCGATCACCAGCACGGCGCCCTGGACCATCGGCATGTCGCCCTGCTGGGCGGCACGCACGATCAGTGAGCCCAAACCGGGCAGCGAGAACAGCGTCTCGACGATGACGGTCGAGCCGATCATCGAGCCGATCACCAGGCCGAGCATCGTGATCAGGGAGAACGAGGACGGCCGCAGCGCGTCGCTCACCAGCAGTCTCATGTTGGACGTGCCCTTGGCCTTGGAGACCAGGATGAAGTTCTCCTGCAGGGTGGTGATCAGGTCGCTGCGCAGGATCCTCAGGAACATCGCCATCTCGAGCAGGCTGATCGCGATCGCCGGCAGGATCGCGTGGTACAGGTTGTCGCCGACGCCCTCAGAGATGCGCACCCACTGCGAGCGGGGGAACCAGCCGAGGTGGTTCACGAACAGCATGATCAGCAGCAGGCCGGAGAGGAAGCTGGGGATCGACAGCACACCGAAGGTGCAGGCGCTGATGATCCGGTCGATCAGGCCGCCCTGGTGACGCGCGGACCACATCGCGAGCGGGATCGCCACGACGAGCGCGATGAACAGGCCCATTATGGCGAGCTGCACGCTCACGGGCAGGGCTGCGCCGATGCGCTCCATCACGTCGCTCTGCGGTGGTACCAGCGACTTTCCGAGGTCACCTTGCAGGGCGTTGGAGAGCCAGTGCCAGTAGCGCGTGAAGAACGGGTCGTCCAGACCCATCTCGAGCCGGGCCTGGGCGTACTCCTCGGGGGTGTGCCCCTCTCCGAGTGCGGCCACCGACGGATCGCCGGGGATAAGTGACACCAGTCCAAAGGTGCCGAGGCTGACGACGAACAGCACAACAACAAGTTCGCCAATCTTCTTGAACACGGCCTTGGTCATTGCTGCAGTCGTCTCCTTTCTGAAATCATCCGTTGATCCTCACTTCGATGTGATTGCTGAGCCGACCGATGTAACGGCCGCAAAGTCCGTATGGCGCGCAGTGTCGTGCATTGGCAACGATGAACGAATTATCAAGGTTGCCAATCGCTTTGATCCCAATCTTCTGAGGGCCGGCGATGAACCTGAAATCCCTCAGGCGAGGTGTCCATGCCCAGCAGCGTCAACCCTGCCCGACGATTCTCTGGGCCGGGTCGCCTGCGAGGAGAGTGTCCATGCCTAGTCCTGGATGGAAGAGGGTGCCCTCGATTCTTCCCATGGACTGCGTTCGTCGCCGGGCTTCGATCCGTCTGGTGGCACTGCCTCCTGACGCCCCCCCAACTTGCACACCGCGGGCATGGTCAGGTTGTTTTTTTGGGGGGCGGCGCCCGAGGTCCCAAGGGCCTCGAGGTCAGGACGGTGCCTAGTCTGAGATCCAGATCTTGTCGAAGAGCACCAACCCATCCATACCAGCCTTTGCGCCGTGGACGTTCGGTGCCCAGGTGACGAAGTTTGCGCCCGAACCCAACGGCACGATCGGCGCATCCTCGTTGAGGATCGTCTGCATCTCCTCGAATCCAGCCCTACGCTCCTCCGGGGTGGCGGCAGCCTGAATCTGGGAGATCACTTCATCCATCTTGGGATTGCTGTAGCCACTCACGTTTTGGCTGGATCCACTCACGAGCAGGCCTTGAAGCCTGGGGAGCGGCGCGGAATCGGGCACCGCTGTGCCACCAACGCTCACGTCGAAGTCATGAGTGACATAAAATGTCTTGGCAATATCATTCTTAGTCGCATTAGGCTGGATTTTGACTTCGAAGCCGACATTTTGGAGCATTGACTGCATCGCCAATGCCAGATTTACCGACGCTGGATCCTGCAACGAGGCGAACGTCAATTTTCCATCGTATCCATCCGCCTTGGCCTCTTCGACGAGCTCGCGGGCGGCGTCAACGTCCTGAGTGGGACCGGGGATCGCGCCGTGCATGGTGGACCACTCTTGGAACAGCTCGAGTCCGGGCGAGTTCAGCCCGTCCCTGGCGCGTTCGTTGATGATGACAGGATCGATTGCCTTCACGATTGCCTGCCGGACACGGATATCGTGCGCAGCGCGGCCTTCCCGGATATTGATAAGGCCGTTGTCGACCATGCTGACCGGCTCGTAGTATCCGGGGAACTCGGCCCGCATCGTCTCGATGGCGTCTCCACCCCTGAGGTACGCCATCTGCACCTCGCCCGCCTTGAGCGCATCGACCATCGGCTGCTCACCGTGAAGGTCTACGAACTTGAGTCCGCCGATTCTCGGCTTCCCGCCCCAATAGTCCTCGCGTGGCGCGAGAACGAGTTCGACGCCGGGATTGACGGATTTGACAGTGTACGGCCCAACACCGATCGGCTCGACGAAGCTCCCGTCCCGAAATGAGTCCGGGTGGGTGATCATGCCGAACCCTGTGGTCAGGAGCACGGGAAAGTCGGTCCACGGATTGTTCAGGTAATAGGTGACGGTACGCGGGTCGGGCGCCTCCATGGATCGCACGTTCGCCATGAATTGGTCGCTGTACGTGGCCTTGCCCTCGGTCATGCGATTGGTGCTGGCAATAACGGCTGATGCGTCCAGAGTGTCGCCATTGCTGAACTTCACCCCGTCGCGGAGTTTGATGGTCCACGAGAGTCTGTCGGCAGCCTCGGTGATCGACTCGGCGAGCTGCGGCGCAAAGTTTGCAGACTCTGGGTCCCACCGCACCAGGACGTCGTAAATTGCGGCCATTTCGGTGCCGCCGAGCCAGGGGGAAGTTCTGCCCTTGATTGGGTCCAGTGTATTGGTCAGCGAATGCGACGCATAAGTTAGAGTCGCATTTCCAATAGCGTTTCCCTCAGGCGCCTGCTCGCCAATCACCTCGGCCCTGATGATTTTCGGTTCGGCACCGCCGTCGGATGAGCCGGCGGAGGATGCGCATCCGGCGGCTAGGAGCCCACAAGTCGAAATTAGGACCAAGGTGGAAAGCGCCCGCCGATGAATTGTTCGCTTCATTACCATCCTTCAGGGGGGTGTTGTCAGGCCTGACCGCGCGTTCAGGCTGAGGCTGGGAGTTAGGTTGCTGTCGGCCACCGATCACCAATAGAGACCCACATCACGCAGAGACCGTAGCAGAAGTGATTTCTTCTTGGAAGAGAAGATTGAAGCCTGTGCAGTGGTCGCGCGCTCGCCAACCTGCCCTGGGAGACGATGTGGCCGACTCCCTTGATTGGCTGGTGGTGTTCACGCGCGGCCACAGCCTCGCGTCTACCGGTACTTCGATACAGGGGGCGGTGCTTCGCGCGATCTCGGTCGACATCATCGCTGTCGCTGTCGCTGTCGCTGTCCGTCGTTTCGGCGGGCGGCACGCTGAGCTGATCGGTGGAGAAGGTTGGGTGGACTCGCCGAAACTTGCCGAACCCGGATGACCGTCTCGATCTGGGCGTCGCGTGGGTGGGCCGATCTGTCGATCTGCGGGGCGCTCACCGCGCACATGTGCGCGATCGCGCCGGCAATCTCGGGGTGGACCGTGGGCCAGGTCGAAGTGGCCATCCTGGAATGGGTCGACTGGTTCAACTGCGGACGCCCGTACGGGTTCGCCGCCCGTCGAGTCCGGGGCGCTCCACAGCTGGTGACTCTCGTACTCCGCCCGCGCGACGAGGACCTGCATGTTTGGCAGAGATGCTCTCTGCAGAGAGAAATCAGGAGGGGTATATGCAGGTAGCGAGGCCGACGATTGGCACTTATCGATCGCTAGTAAGGTCTTGACTCGCGGGCTGCAGGGCTGTTCAATGCGCAGGAACACAGATTCGATGCGCGTCTGGTCGCAGATTGCAATAGGGACGTTTTGATGAGGTTGAGGAAGACGATTCGGGCCGTCGCGGTCGCTGCGATGCTCACGGCTTGTCTCGCAATAGCTTCCGCTTGTCTCGAAGGAGGCGAGCGCCGGCGGTGGCGGTGGCGCGCACCTGCTCTCTCAGTTCCTGTACGGCCTTGTGATCGTGCTGGTCCTCGTACTTCGAGCCCAAAGGTCGGTCGCGCTCTTCAAGCGACCTATCGACTGGATCCGAGCCCGAATCTCCGGAGGTAGCAAATGAACTCAATGGTCATCGACAGGCCCAGCGTCCGTTACGGCGCAGCCTTGCTGGCGCTCGAGGACGTGAGCCTCCCGATTTCCCGGGGCCAGATCGTGAGCTTCCTCGGGCCCAACGGCGCGGGTAAGTCGACGCAGATGCGTGGGTTTCGGGTCTGCTCGGCGTGTACGCACCGCAGTCCGGTTCGGTGCGCTTCGCGGGCGCGGAGATCCTCGGGCTGCCGGCTCACAAGATCGCGAAGAAGGGCATCGCCCGGACCTTCCAGAACGTGGAGGTCTTCCCGGCGATGACGGTGCTGGACAACCTCTTGCTCTCGCGGCACAACGGCACGCAGGAGCACATCGAGTTGGCGCGAGCGCTGGCGATGGAACCGCGGCTGATCATGCTCGATGAGCCCGTCGCGGGTATGAACCACGACGAGACCGCCGAGATGACCGAGACCATCGTGCAGGTGAACCGGGACCTCGGCGTGGCCATCCTGCTCGTGGAGCACGACATGAAGATGGTCATGGGCATCTCGAACCGCGTCTGCGTCCTCAACTTCGGTCAACGAATCGCCCTCGGCAAGCCCGCCGAGGTTATCCGCGACGAAGCTGTCGTCGCGGCCTATCTGGGAGCTGCATGATGGAAGACGGAAAATTTGTAATCTGCGCGATCGCAGGCAGCCTCCGCGCAGACTCGTGGAACCGCAAGCTCCTCGAGGCGACCGCGGCAATGGCGCCTGCCGACGTCGACGTGCGGATCACGAAGCTGCTGGGCGAGATCCCGTTGCTCAATGAAGACGATTTCGGTAACGAGGCAGAGGGCGTCCACGCGCTGCGCGCCGAGGTCGAAGCTGCTGATGCTCTGCTGATCGCCACACCGGAATACAACGGCGGCATCCCCGGCGTCCTGAAGAACGCGCTCGACTGGCTTTCGCTGCCACTCGGCCGCTCGGTGCTCGAGCGCAAGCCGGTGGCGCTCATGGGCGCGACGCCCGGCCGCCTCGGCACAGCGCGCAGCCAGTTCGAACTGCGTCACACCTTCGTCTTCTCGCGGTCCCCGGTGTTGCCGGGACCCGAGATTCTTCTCAGTTTCGCGCCCGATCACTTCGACGAGCAGGGCCGGCTGACGGATCCCATCGTCCTCGAACGGGTCGATTTGATGTTTACGCACCTGAAGAAATACGCAAGTCTCAACGAATACGAGGTTGTCTAACCATGACCGGCGCTACCACCAGCCCGAACGTCCACAAGGAATTCGTCAGCAGCGAGTCCCCGGGTGCGAAGCGCGCCGGGGCTGGCGGCTATCCGTGCCAGGGGATCTACTACACGCCGGCCGGCAAGAAGCCGCGCATCGCGATGATCGCTACGCATTACCAGATTGATTTCTCGGAGCATTACGTCGCTGAGTTCATGGCTGAGCGCGGTGTTGGATTCCTGGGCTGGAACACCCGCTACCGCGGCTACGAGGAGCTCTTCAATCTCGACCAGGCCCTGGTCGACATCGGCGTGGGCGTCCGCTGGTTGAAGGAACATGCAGGTGTGGATCAGGTTATCCTGCTTGGTAATTCCGGCGGCGGGTCGCTGATGGCGGCTTACCAGGCGCAAGCCGTCGAGCCGTGTATCCGCCCCGCCCGTGACATGGAACCGGCAGTGGGCATCAATGAGCTCATCCCCGGTGACGCCTACATCTCCCTCGCCGCGCACGGCGGCCGGCCTGATGTGCTGACCTCGTGGCTCGACGCAGCCGTCATCGACGAGAACGACCCGACGCTGACCGACCCCGAACTCGACCTGTTCAACCCCGAGAACGGCCCGCCGTACTCCGAGGAGTTCATCGAGCGATACCGTGCCGCGCAGGTTGCTCGCAACCACCGGATCACCGCGTGGGCCAGGGAAGAGCTCGCCCGGGTCACCGCCGCCGGCTACTTCGACCGGCACTTCGGTGTTCCGCGTACCTGGGCGGACCCTCGCATGGTCGACGCGACGATGGAGCCGACCAATCGGCCTGCGGGCGAGTGCTACCGCGGCTCGACCGCTGTGGCAAACCGCGGCGACCGCGGCATCGGCGCCGGGAGCACGCTGCGGAACTGGCTGCACATGTGGAGTCTCGAAGAGTCCCAGTGCCGCGCGGAAATGCACATGGAGAAGATCACCGTGCCGGCGTTCGTCATCAACCCCGACGGTGACACGGGTGTGTTCCCCAGCGATGCGGACGCGCTGTACAACGCCATCGCCAGCACCGACAAGCAGCGCAAGGACCTGCCGGGCGATCACTACTTCGTCGAGCCGGTCGGTGCCCGCGAGAAGGTCGCCGAGGTCATGTGCGACTGGATCGCCGAGCGTTTCCCCAAGGAACAGTGGTGATGAGCACCGAGAACGACGAGCTGGGGCTCGCCCGAAAGCAGCACTGGGTCAACCAGGTCGCCCGGCACGCCTTCGAGCGCGGCGATCTCCCGGCCATCGTGTTCGGCGAGCGCCGGATCACCTGGGCACAGCTTCAGCAGCGAGTGGTTGCCGTCTCTGCCGCACTCGCCGAGCGCGGCGTGGGGCGCGGGGACCGTGTTGCGCTGCTGATGGGCAACCAGGCCGAGTACATCGAGATCATGATCGCAGCCAACCGGATCGGCGCTATTGCCGTGCCGATCAACTTCCGCCTCAGCGTCGGCGAGGTGGCGTTCACGCTCGACAACAGCGGGTCCGCCGTCCTCTGCGTGGACGAGCAGGCGAGCGCTACCGGAATCGCCGCGGCTGCGGAGGTCGAGGGTCCGGTGCAGGTCTTCCAGGTCGGCAGCGAGAGCGCCGATGGCGCGACGTCGTACGACGTTCTCCTCACCGACTCCGGTTCGGGCGGATCGGTCGACGAGGTCGACGAGGCGGAGCCGGCGCTGCTGATGTACACCTCGGGCACCACCGGACGCCCCAAGGGTGCCGTGCTCACGCACCGCAACCTGGCGGCGCAGTCGACCACGAACGTGATGGCGTTCCGCTTCGAGATGCACGACGAGGTCAGCCTTTGCGCCGCGCCGCTGTTCCACATCGGCACCATCGGCCTGGTGGCGCCGTCAATCCTGATGGGCGCCACCATGGTCGTCCTGCCGAGTGTCTCCTTCGATGCGGGCGCCCTGCTCGACGTAGCGGAATCCGAGCGGGTCACGTCGACGTTCCTCGTACCCACGCAGTGGCAGGCGGTCTGCGACGAGCAGGCACGGGCCCCGCGTGATCTGTCCAGGCTCCGTGTCAGCTCCTGGGGCGGGGCACCGGCCAGCGACACCCTGCTCCGAAAGATGGGCGAGGTGCTGCCGGGCGCGTCGAGCCTCGCACTGTTCGGGCAGACTGAGATGTCCCCGGTCACGTGCGTGCTCGAGGCCAAGGACTCGCGCCGCAAGCTCGGCTCCGTCGGGCGCCCGGCGCCCGGTGTCTGGGCCCGCATCGTCGACCCCGACATGGTGGACGTGCAGCCCGGTGAGGTCGGCGAGATGGTCTACCGCGGCCCGGGGCTCATGACCGGGTACTGGAACAACCCGGAGGCGACGGCGCAGGCCTTCGCCGGCGGCTGGTTCCACTCCGGTGACCTGGTGCGGATGGACGACGAAGGCTTCATCTACGTCGTGGACCGCGCGAAGGACATGATCATCTCCGGCGGCGAGAACATCTACTGCGCCGAGGTCGAGAATGCGCTGGCCGGGCACCCCGACATCGCCGAGGTTGCCGTGATCGGCAGGGCCCACGCGACTTGGGGCGAGACCCCGGTCGCGGTGGTCGCGCTGAAGCAGGGCGCCGCGGATCTGACCATCGAGGAGTTGCGCACCTGGGCGGGGGAGAGGTTGGCCCGTTACAAGCTGCCGACCGACCTCGTGATCGTCGATGCGCTGCCGCGAAACGCCTCGGGCAAGGTCACCAAGAACGCGTTGCGCACCCCGGCCGTTACCCTACCTGCGTGACTGCAAAGGAAGATGCACCTCCGAATCGTCCGCAGTACCCGATCGAGTCTGTCGACAATGCGCTTCGGATCCTGCTGCTGCTCGGCGATCGTCGCAGCATCCGGCTGACCGAGGTGAGCGAGTATCTCTCGGTGGCCTCGTCGACTGCGCACCGGCTGCTGGCGATGCTCCAGTACCGCGGTTTCGTTCGTCAGGTCGAGGGCTCGCGGGCTTACGAGCCGGGTCCGGCGCTGACCACGATAGCGTTCGCGGTCCTGCGCCAGACCGACGTTCGGGCGCGCGTGCACCCGGTCCTCGAGCGGCTCTCGGCCAGCCTCGGCGAGACGGTCCACCTGGCCCGTCTCGACGGGAACACGGTGACCTTCGTGGACTCGGTCGAGAGTGCTCGGGCGGTGCGCGTGGGATCCCGCATGGGCATGACGATGCCTGCGCACTGCACATCGTCGGGCAAGGCCCTGCTCGCCACGCTGGACGACAGTGTGGTGCGCGAGCTCTACCCCAAGGAGAAGTTGACGGGGGGCCTGACCTCGCACTCGATCACCAAGCGGTCGGTTCTACTGCGCCGGCTCGCGGAGGTCCGCCAGGTCGGGTTCGCCACGAGCGACGAGGAGTCCGAGGACGAAGTCGCGTCGGTGGCGGTCTCGCTCGGCGAGTACGGCGGGGCGCGCTACACGTTGAACGTCTCCACGCCCAAGAGTCGGATGTCCGACGTGACCCGCGAGGAGATCGCCGCCGCACTGACCCAGGCGGTGGACGAGGTCGCTGCGTTCTTCCTGTGATCTCGGGACAGAACGAATCTTCCTGCGCGGCAGGATAAGGCACGGAAACAGCCCCGCCGATCCAATCGATCGGCGGGGCTGTTTCTCTTGATCACGTCTCTATTCAGGCAAAGACCTTGCGAAGTTGGCCGGCGTCCAGGTATTCCTCGATGCGGCGGACCTTGCCGCCGTCGACGAACACCCGGAAGATCGTGGGGACGTTGACGGTCTTGCCCCCGATGGTCGCCCGGATGACGTGCTGACGCACAAAGCCGTCCTCGAGGGCGGTACAGCGGGCTTCGTCGTAGCCGAAGTCGTCGTAGCGGGTGGGGATGCCCGAGAGGATGCGGAGGTTGTCCTCACGGGACTGCTCGGCGTTGTCCCAGTTGTGCCAGATCTTCACGTCCGCGTGATAGATCTCGTCGAGGACGGCGACATCGCCTCGGCTGAGGGCGGTGAACATCTTGTCTGCGAGCGCGAGCATCTCACTCACTTGGCAGCAGCCCCAACCGGAGCGCCGAGGCCGCCGTCCGCGGTCCGGGGCGCGTGCGCGACGTCGTCCTCGCGCAGCTCACGGGTCCACGCCGCGAACTCGAGCAGAATGCCGTCCGGGTCGAAGAAGTAGATCGACTTCACGAAGGTGGAGTCGCTGTCCTGGAGGCTGATCCCGCGCTCGGACTTGTCGTGGTTGAGCATCGGTCCGGTCTGCACACCCTTGGCCTCGAGCTTGGCCTTGTACTCGTCGAACTTGTCAAGCGGGATCTTGAACGAGACGTGGTTCATCGAGCCGTGCGCCGACGCGATCTCCTTGCCGATACCGGGGATGGCCGCGGGCGCCGCGATACCGGGGGCGTGCGGGGCAGCGTCGGCGAACCAGAAGAACGCGATGAACTGGCCGCCGCCCATGTCGAAGAAGAAGTGCTGGCCGCCGCCGGGCAGGGAGAGCGTCATGGACAGCTTCATGCCCAGGACGTTGGTGTAGAAGTCGACGGTGCGCTCCATGTCCTGGCACACCAGCGCCAGGTGGCACACGCCACCTAGTTCGAATTCCGTGTTTGTCATGTCACATTCTCCTCGCTGCGTGGCGGCCGTCTCGCCGTCTTCTCGGCTCGACGGTAGGTCTGAGTGTTCGGATAGTCAATATCGATCGATCGCTAAGTTGCGAACGGTGGTCGTCGTGGCGCCCGGCGCCGGGGCGCGGGTCGGGTCAGCCGAACACGGCGCTGAGCTGGCCGCGGTCGAAGTACTCCTCGATGCGGTGGATCTTGCCGCTCTCGACGTACACGCGCAGGACCGCGGGGACGTTCACGGTCTTCTTCCCGATCGTGGCCTTGATGACGTGCTGACGGAGGAAACCGTCCTCGAGGGCGGTGTGGCGGATGTCCTCGTAGCCGAAGTCGTCATAGCGGCCGGAGATTCCCGCGAGGGTTGCGAGGTTGTCCTCACGGGACTGGTCGAGGTTGTCGAAGTTGTGCCAGACGGTCACGTCGTCGCGGTAGAAGCCGGCCACCGCGTCGATGTCGCCGTCCGAGACGGCGTTGAAGAACTGGTCTGCGAACTCGAGGATGTCGCTCATTGGAGTACTCCTGACTAGGCGCCGTAGGTGGCACTGAGCTTGCTTACGGGTGCATGAGAGATGTTGGCGTTGCGCAACTTGCGGGTCCGGGCTACGTACTCGAGCACGATGGCGCCTTGGTTGAGGAAGTGGATCGACGGCGCGCAGGTGGTCCCACTCCTGGGTCCTGCGGCCGCCGGCTCGCACTCGCCTTGTCCTGTGACACGCATCGCTCGGATGTCTCACGAAGACCGTATTGCCGTCCGTTTGGTTCGTCAAGACCTATCGATCGCTAAGTTTCGAACGGATGGGTGACCATGCTATTGACGACGATCCATTCGGCATGCGCCGCTGCCGTGGCAGAGATTGCTTCTGCTTGACAGAATTGGCGCGTCGGAGAGGGTGTCGGAGTGGCTGGTCGTAGCCGTTTTGAGGCCAAATCTGTAATCGTCACGGGCGCCGGATCCGGCATCGGCCGCGGGACGGCAGTGCTTTCGTCGCGAGCGACGATGCGGCGTACATGACCGGACGGACCGTCGTTGTGGATGGTGGTCGTCCAGCCGGGTGATCGCGCGACGGCGGGATACCGTGGTGCTCATGGAGCGGTCGGGACGAATCGGTGGGGAAGGGCTGGGCGCCAGGATTCGCGCGGCGCGTATCGAGCGCGAGGTCGGGCTCCGGCAGCTTGCTCAGCTGGTCGGGATGAGCCCGTCATCTCTGAGTGAGTTCGAGAACGGGAAGAGCCTGCCGGGTCACGAGCGCTTGCAGGCTCTCTCGGCCGCGCTCGGGGTGCCGCTGGATCTGCGTCCGCCCGAGCCCGCCGGCCCACGGTTCGACGACTGGCGAGACTTCGAGCCGCTGGACCTCCCTCCGGTCTTTCGAACGGCGCTGGATGTCTTTGTGGAGGTCGGCTACCACGCTGCCACCGTCAGGATGATCGCCGACCGGTGCGGCTTGTCGATGGCCGGCGTCTACTACCACGTGGAGAGCAAGGACGTTCTGCTCACTGAATTGCTGCAAGGCGCGATGGCCGAGCTGATAAGCCGATGCGTGGCTGCAGACGCCGACGCGGATTCACCCGCTGAACGGTTGGCGAACCTGGTCGAGTGCGTGATCCTTTTCCACACGTACCGCCAGGCCTCGGCGGTGCTTGCGTCCACTGAGTTGCGGTCGCTCGACGAGTCCGGCCGATCGCTGCACCTCCAGGCACGGCTGCAGGTCCGGGGCATTGTGCAGGCAGCAGTGGAGGCCTGCCGTCATGCAGGGCGGGTCGGAACCGTGCCGGCGTCATCGACCGCCACTGCGATCGTCACGATGTGCGTTGCCGTGGCCGATTGGTACACGCCTGGCGTCAGTCCGCCGCCGCACGAGATTGCACGGGAGTACACGGACCTTGCGCTGGCCATGGCCGGCGCCGGCCCGTCGGGTCTTTCGCGTTCGCGGGACTGACGAAGCAATGCGAGACGATTCGTCGGCTCCACGCTGCAACTCTCCACGCAGTGTCGGATGGTTGAGGGCTTCCGGGCGGCTTCAGCTTTCGACCTTCGTGTCTTGACTTGCATTGTTGGCCTGTGCAACTCTGGATAAGAGAGTTGCTCTGCCATGCAGAATAATGCGGTGTCTGGGTGGTCAGTCCCACGGAGTATCAAAGCCCAGGGTGCCAGTGCAGGTGCGTGAATCCCGCATCGTGGGCAGGGCCCTAGGCGTCGTCGGTGGGCGCGAGCAGCACCAGTAGGACAACCGGATCTGAGGAGCGCGCAATGACCGCGATTGTCAAGGGGCACCCGTCGACGAACGACGACTCGTATCAGCTCAACACGACCACGCTGATCCGTCATTCGGCCCGCAACTACCCGGAGCGCGAGATCGTCTATCGCACCGGCGACGGGGGATGGGACCGCTACACCTACGCCGACGCCTACGCGCGCATCAAGCGGATTGCCAACGCCCTGACCGGCCTGGGCGTGAAACCCGGTGATGTGGTGGGGATCCTGGACTGGAACAGTAAGCGGCATTTCGAGCTCTACTGGGCCATCCCGGGCACCGGAGCGGTGATGCTGCAGATGAACCTGCGCCTGGCGCCCGAGGACGTGGGGTATGTCGCCACCCACGGTGGCGCGTCTGTCGTCCTGGTGGACGAGAGCCTGCTGAGCGTCGCTGAGTCGGTGGCGCCGTTTGCGCCGGAGGTCACCTGGGTGGTGATGTCCGACAGGCCCCTCTCGGAGATCACCACCACGTTGCCGAACGTCCGTCATTTCGAGGACCTGGTGGCGAAGGCGTCCCCGGAGATCGACTGGCCGATGATCGACGAGAGCTCCGCCTACAGCGCCTGCTACACGACTGGCACCACCGGCCGGCCGAAGGGCGTGTACTACTCGCATCGAGCGATCTACCTGCACACCCTGACGCAGGCCTCGTCTTACGCGATGAGCGCCTCCGACGCGGTCATGCTGATCACGCCGATGTTCCACAGTCAGTCCTGGGGTCTTCCGCAGTCTGCCGTCTACGTCGCGGCCAAGATTGTTCTGCCCGGCCGCTATTCGGCACAGGACACGGACATGCTGGCAGACGTGATGATCGCCGAGAACGTCACGGTCGCGAACGGCGCCCCGGCGATCTTCCAGCCGATGCTCGACTACATCGAGACGCTCGACGTCAAACCGGACTTCAGTCGCACCCGGCTGCTGTCCGGCGCCACCGAGCCCGCGCTCTCGCTCATGCGTGGGTTCTACGACTTGACCGGTGCCGATTTCATCCATGCGTACGGGGCTACCGAGACTGCGCCGATGGCTTTCGTCAACTACGGCCGCAAGGTGACCTTGCAGGGCAAGGTGACGGAAGACGAATGGTGGAGCATCAAGCGCTATCAGGGTCTTCCCGCGGGCGGTGTCGATGTGCGGATCGTAGATCCGGAGGGCAACGACTTGCCGCACGACGGCAACAGTAAGGGCGAGGTCCTGCTGCGGGGACCGTGGATTACCGCGCGGTACCACATGCTTGATGACGACGCCGACAGGTTCCTCGACGGTTACTGGCGCAGCGGCGATATCGGGACCATCGATCAGAATGGCTACCTCAAGCTCGCGGACCGGCTCAAGGATGTCATCAAGAGTGGCGGCGAATGGATTTCGTCGATCGACATGGAAAACGCGATCATTGCCCATCCTCGGGTGGCTGAGGCGGCGGTGATCGGTGTCGAGCACCCGAAATGGCAGGAACGTCCGGTCGTGATCATGGTGACCACGGACGGCGAGGAAGTTCCGCTCGCCGAGATCCACGAGTTGCTTCAGGGTGCGTTCGCCAAATGGCAAGTCCCTGACACGATTCTGTACGTCGACGCGCTTCCGCGTACGAGTGTCGGAAAGCTTGACAAGAAGGTCATGCGCGTTCAGCACGGGGACCTCTACCGAGGCGCGTAGTTCTGTCTTCAGGCCCGAGCAGTGCGATTGTCGCACTGCTCGGGATTTGCTGTATCTGTGTGTTGTACAAGTCTTTCCGGCCTTTCGAGATAGGGATTCTTCTTCTTCGTCGTAGAAACACCTTCTGATAGCCTCCTCACAGGAGTCGCTGGAAGTGGCTCGAATCACCTCGAAGTCAGGCAGGCTCAGTTGACCAAGCGGATCGCATATCTCGAAATGAATACCGGCCAGCAGAAGAGCCCGGTTCCCGATCGCCTGATCGCGCCCGGGTACTCCGTCGAGTCGGTGTACACGGAGATCCGAGTGGCGCCGATCGACGCGGTCGACCTCCTGCTCTCCGATGTCGTCTACGCGGAGGCTGCAATGCGGGCCGCTCGCGACGGGTGCGCCGGAGTTCTGATCGGCGGGGTTCCGGACTACGGTCTGGCAGCAGCGCGCGCCGCCTCCGATATCCCGGTGGTCGGTAGCGGTGAGGCAAGCCTGCTGGCAGCAGCGGCTCTCGGCGAGAAGTTCAGCATCGTCACGATCTGGCCGGAGACGATGGACTTCGTCTACGAGCGTCTACTGCGCGATAACCCTGTTGGACGGCAGTGTATCTCGGTACGCTACGTCTCAACCCACGCTGAGCAGAGCACTCTGGCTGATGAAGACAACTTCCTCACCCAGATGAAGGCCGGACGCGAGGACATTATCGAGCGCATCCTGGCCGAGATCGAACTCGCAGTGCAGGACGGCGCCAAGTCGGTCATCCTGGGGTGCAACTGCATGAGCCCGGTCGCCGAGATCCTCGCTGCCCGCTCGAGCGTCCCCATCGTGGACCCGACGATGGCCGGCTACCGCCAGCTCGAGACGCTGATCGAGCTCGGTTTGCGCCCGGCGCGGGATCCGCGGGTGCCGCGATCGGAGCGTCAGGAACTCTTCGCCGAGATGGTTCAGGCGGCGGACGGCGCGCTCGGCGCCGATCAGGAAGACTGCCCGGTGTGTGTCCTCAATGACGACGGCACTGCTTCGTGTGATCTGCCGGCAAACGTGCCCGCCGAAGCGTAGGAGGGGACAGAGATACATGAGTACTGCGTACACACTCGAATCAGTAGCTGCCCGAGCCGAAATCGAAGATGTCATCCATCGGTACTGCCATGCGACGGATCGTCGGCGTTGGTGGTTGATGGACTCGGTTTTCCACGAGGACGCAACCTGCCGATTGTCATCGATCGGCGGAAGCTGGCGCGAATTCGTCGCACAAGGCTCCGCACTTCTCGAGCCGGTCGAGGCGACGCACCACCAGGTCGGCAACATCATGATTGCTTTCGAGGGGAGCGTCGCGCACGTCGAAACGTATGTGACGGCATTCCATGCCATTCCGCATGATGCGCCTGTCGGTGGTGGTTTCGGTGGCACGGGTGAGGCGTACGAAGTCATGCTCGGCGCTCGCTATATCGACCGATTCGAACTCCGCGACGGTCGCTGGCGGATTGCGGACCGGCGCCTGCTCACGGAGTGGCGCAATCACCGTCCATCGCGAGAAGGCGGCCTTGCCGCTGTCTCGGGGCAGGCGAGGGGACAGCGAGAGGACGGCATCTCGGGATCGGTCGTAGAGGCTTGGCGCACAAACGATCTCGGTCGAGTAGACGCCGGTCGGCTTGTCGACCGCGCGGAAATCGCCGATGTTGTCAACCGCTTCTGCCACGCAGTGGATCGGAACCGATGGGAACTGATGGCGAGCGTATTCCATGAGGACGGGAAAACTGTCTTCATCGGAAACGAGCTGCCTTGGCAGAAGATGGTGGAGAACGCCCGGGTGTCGATGGGCTCCCTCGAGCGGACCCATCATCAGACGGGCAACATGCTGTTTTCCTTCGACGGTGACGTCGCCGAAGTGGAAACCTACGTCACCGCCTATCACCGAGTTCCGCCGACTGCTCCCTCAACTACTTTCTGGGACGGACGAAGTGAGGATTACGAGGGCGTTGCAGGTGGTCGATACATCGATCGATTCGAGCGCCGTGACGGTCGCTGGCGCATGGTCGAGCACCGAACCTTTGTCGAGTGGCGTCATGACCACGGCGTCGCGGAAGGCTCGTTGGCTCAAACCCCGTCGAGCATGCGAGGCCAGCGTGGAGATGCCGACGCATCACTTCCGGTGATAGCTTCGCTGCTGAACTGATTGTCGTATTGCTTTGACGTGCAACGAATGAGCGCCGGTGTTCACCGGCGCTCATTCGTGCTCAGGTCATTCGATTCCCAGCGCACGCGACCACAGGTAGGTGAGGGTGCCGATCGCCTCGTCATCCGACCCAGGTCGCCCAATCCCTCCTGCATCCATGCCCAGCCACAGATAACAACTGTGTTCGAGCATGGAGGAGAGCGCTGATGCGGCGACGTACGGATCCAGCTTCGGATCCACTAGCCCTTGTCGCTGAAGCACTTTGACTCGTCCGGCAATCTGCTTGACGCCTACCTCACGAATCTGCATCCATGCTTGCAGGAACTCGTCCTCGACCGACGCAGCGTGCGTGATTCCGACCAATTCAGGAAGGAACTCGGTGTAGGTGCGCCAGAACACGGCGATGGCCGATCTCAGTGATTCCGAGGTGTACACGCCCTGCGGATCAGGGTTCCCCTGATCGAGGACGCGGCTCAAGAAGTCCTCCAACATCGCGTGGAGGATCTCCCGCTTGTTGTCGAAGTAGTTGTAGAGCGTGGCCGGAGACTTGCCGGCCTCGTCAGCGATATCGGTCATCCTGGCATTGAGATAGCCGTCGCGCTTGAAGACGGTGCGTGCAGCGGTCTTGATGAGCTGTGCGGTCTGCTGCCCCTTCGTGCCCACGCTCTGGTGCCCGGTACTCGTTGTGTGCACCTTGATGGCCCCTTCGATCTTGTCGCTGCAGTCCTGGTTTGTATCGATATCGCTGACGGGGATGCGCTTACAGCTTGGGCATGACCTCGGCGGCGAACAGCGCCATCGTGTCCATGAGCATCTCGTGCGGGAGCCCACCCACGTCGAAGACCGCCAGGTGGACGTCGGGATCGATGATCTCCTTGAACGTGTTCATGCGCTCGACAACCTCTTCGGGGCTGCCGCACATAGCCGTTCCCTCGATCAGTTCCTCGTAGTTCACGGGGGACTTGTTGCCGAGCAGTTGGCGTGCCCACGTGACATACCCGGTCAGGTAGGGGCGCCACTGCTCGCGTGCGGTCTGGCTGTCAGGTGCGACGTGAACGTAGCTGCAGGAGCCGACCACCGCCTGCTTGCCCTGCTCCTCCATGAGCTCGCGGTAGATCTTCACGAGCGGGCCCCAGGTGTCGATGCGGGCAAAGATGCTCGGCAGCATCAGGGGCAGCCCTTGTGCGGCCGTGCGTCGGACGGACTCCTCGGTGGTGCCGGTGCCCATCCACAAGCGGGGCGCGCTCGCGAGCGGTGAGGGCTTGAGCTGTACGTTCTCGAGCGGTCCGCGGAACTCGCCGGACCAGTCGAAGGGCTCCTTCGAGTTCCAGAGCTGATCCAGCAGTTGGACCTTCTCGCTCATGATGGCGTGGCCCTGCTTGGGGTCCAGACCACCGAATGCCGCGTAGGTTTCGGGGTTGATACCGCGTCCGACGACGATTTCGGCCCGACCTCCGGACAGCTGGTCGAGCGTTGCGAAATCCTCTGCCACACGGACCGGGTCCGAGGTGGCCAGCAGGGTCACGGCAGTGGCCAGCCGGATCCGCTCGGTGCGCTCGGCAATTGCAGCGAGCATGAGCTGCGGTGAAGAGATGATGTAGTCGTTGAAGTGGTGCTCTCCCAGCGCGATCATGGAGAATCCCAAGCTCTCCGCTTCCACCGAACTGTCGACGATGGAGCGCAGACGCTCGCCCTGTGAAGTGCGAATCCCCGTGTGCGGGTTGGGTAGGTGGTCGCCGAGGCTCATGACGCCCAGTTCCATGTGATGTTCCTTCCAGTGGTGCCAGCACAATAGGTAAAAGTGACGTTAGTTTTAGTTTTATGTCACGTCAAGACCTTCAGCGAAGATCTTGGGGGCAAGGTCGCGCGTGTCGATGACGCCGAAAGGTGCTAGGACGCTGGGACTCTCGAGTTGGGGTATGTTCGGCGACCGGACTCGCAGTCCCGGGAGTCGCGGATAGCAGGGCGAAGGGCAGCGGATTGGAGGGTTTGGGGTGCGTCGTGGCGCGGGACAACGCTCCGGCCGCTGAAGTTGGCTCCGCCACTTGAGTTTCGAAACAAGGTCGGCTTAGAGTCGCGCACGCATCGTCCCCATGGGGCCCTCCGGGAGTCGCGCCTCGCGGCCGGAGGCGGTCGTGGGACCCCGGGCGCGAGCGAACCTCGGCAGGAAAATCCCGGCCGTCCCAGCACACTCAGGATTGAGGAGCAGTCATGCAATTGGTGGTAAACGAGTTCGGTGCGGTCCTGTTGGAGGATCGGGACACCTTCACCGACTTTGCGGTGCGTGCGCCGGCCGACTACGAGATCGTTCGGGTTGGAAAGGCTCTCGAGGCTGCATGGGTGGGGGAGGCAGTCGATGGGCATGCCTGGATATCCGCTGCGGCGGTCGCACGACTGGCCGATGCGGATGGTGCCGGTGACGATTGGCGGACCGGCGAGCACTGGGCGTGCACATGGCGGGTCGCCGTGTGCACGCCCGACGGAACCGCTGCTCGCCGGATGTACGGCCTCAGGGGCTCGATCAGACCAGGGCCGTTTTGTTGTTGAGAACCAGACCGTCGCGGGGCCAGTCGAATCGGAGTAGCTTTCCGGTGCTCGACGCAGTGGCGTACGCCGTTCGCATTTAGCCGAAGTCCGGCGATCTCCCTCCGCGCCGGATGCCCGCCGGTGTGGTTCGGAGAGTTCGTGTCACCGGAACTCGGCGGCGAT
The DNA here is from genome assembly GCF_013348805.1 of Rhodococcus sp. W8901. Classification (NCBI taxonomy): domain Bacteria; kingdom Bacillati; phylum Actinomycetota; class Actinomycetes; order Mycobacteriales; family Nocardiaceae; genus Rhodococcus; species Rhodococcus sp. W8901. Next base: position 5,139,022 of record NZ_CP054690.1, on the reverse strand, counting down.
ATCCCGGCCGATGATCTCCTTCATGATCTCGGTGGTACCGCCGTAGATGGTCTGGATCCTGGAATCGACGTAGGCGCGGCCGATCGGGTATTCCATCATGTAGCCGTAGCCGCCATGCAGTTGCACGCAGCGGTCGATGACACGCTTCTGGAGTTCGGTCGCCCACCACTTGCTCATCGACGCGTCCACTGCAGTGAGCTCACCGGCGTTCAGCGCGAGAATGCTGCGGTCGATGTGTGATTCGGTGACCTCGATCTCCGTCCGCATTTCAGCGAGCGCGAAGCGGGTGTTCTGCAGATCGCCGATCGGCTTTCCGAATGCCTTTCGCTCGAACACGTAGTTCTTGGTCCACTCGTAGGCGGCGCGGGCGGACGTGATGGCACTCACGGCGATCGAGATTCGCTCGAGCGGCAGATTCTCCATCAGGTGGATGAATCCTGCGCCCTCGGTTCCGAGCAGGTTCTCGGCCGGCACCCGGACGTCCTCGAAGACCAACTCTGCGGTGTCCTGGCCGGCCAGTCCGGCCTTGTGCAGCTTTCGCCCGCGCGTGAACCCGGGGGTGTCACGCTCGACGACGATCAGTGAGAAGCCCTTCGAGCCCGCCTCGGGATCGGTCCGGCACACCACGATTACGACGTCGGCATGGATTCCGTTGGTGATGAATGTCTTCTGGCCGTTGATCACCCATTCGTCGCCGTCACGTACCGCAGTGGTCCGAATGCCCTGGAGGTCCGAACCGGCACCGGGCTCGGTCATCGCGATCGCGCCGATCACCTCACCGGCGGCCATCCCGGGCAGCCAACGGGCCTTCTGCTCGACGGTGCCGAGGTTCGCGATGTACGGGACGACAATGTCGTCCTGAGTGTTGATCCCCGTTCCGAACGAGGTGGTGCCTGCCCGCGCGACTTCCTCGAAGACGACCTGGCGGAAACGGAAGTCAGTGACGCCGGCCCCACCGAACTCCTCCGAGATGCCGAGTCCGAGGATGCCGAACTTGCCGGCAGCGAGCCACGCCGAGCGGCTGATCAGCCGCTCTTGCTCCCACCGTTCGTAGTTCGGCTCGATCTCGCGTGCCAGGAACTCGCGAACCGTCTCGCGGTACGCCTCGTGGTCGGCTTCGAACTGGGTGCGCTGCATTCTCTTTGCTCCTCGCTGGATCAGGCGCTGACGGTGTGGGTTCCCCGGTCGCTGCCGAGCAGCCCGGCGAGGCGCTCGGAGATCAGGGCCTCCGCGTCGGCGACGATGCGTTCGACGAGTGCGCCTGCGGTGGGGATGTCGTGGATGATGCCCTGGACGGTGCCGACGGTCCAGATCCCGGCCTCCGAGTCGCCGTTCTCGTAGACGAGCCGGCCGCGGGCCCCGGCGACCAACTCGCGCACGTCATCGAATTGTCCACCGCGGTCGAGGATCTCGACGACCTCACGGCTGACGGCGTTGCTGGCCACCCGTGCGGTGTTGCGCAGCGGCCGGAAGATCAACTCGGTGTCCGTCTCCGTCGCGGCGACGATCGCTTCCTTGATGGTGCGGTGGATCGGGGATTCCTCGGTGCACATGAAGCGGGTGCCCATGTTGATGCCGTCGGCCCCGAGTGCGAGGGCGGCCACCAGGCCGCGACCGTCGCCGAAGCCGCCGGACGCGATCATCGGGATGGTGATCTGTTCGGCGGCGGCGGCGATCAACACCAGACCCGGGACATCGTCCTCGCCGGGATGTCCCGCGCACTCGAAGCCGTCGATGCTGATGCCGTCGACGCCGGCGTCCTGGGCCTTGACCGCATGCCGGACGCTGGTGCACTTGTGCAGCACCTTGACCCCGGCGGCGTGGAAGTGGGGCAGGTGCGGTGCGGGATTGGAGCCGGCGGTCTCGACGATCTTGACGCCGGATTCGATGATGACCTGCCGGTATTCGTCGTAGGGCGGCGGAGTGATCGCGGGCAGGATCGTCAGGTTCACGCCGAACGGCTGGTCGGTCAGCTCGCGGGTGCGGGCGATTTCCTTGGCGAGGTCGTCCGGGGTGGGCTGGGTGAGCGCGGTGATCATGCCCAGTGCGCCGGCATTGGCCACGGCGGCAACGAGTTCGGCGCGGCCGACCCATTGCATGCCGCCCTGGACGATGGGGTGGCGGACGCCGAAGGTTTCGGTGAAGGCGGTAGACAGCACAACTTCTCCTCGCTGTACAGGTTCTCGATGATCGGTCAGGTAGCCGATCCTGTCGGGCCCGATAGAACGGACTCGATGCCGTCGGTGGCCGGTTCGGTTTCGGGGAGCGGACCGTTGCTTCGTGGAAACCGCGCTCGCTCAAAGTTTCCGGTGCGCTGTCGAGAATGGGGCCGAACCGCAGGGAACCGAACACCCGCAGACCCACGATCGGATCCTGCCGTCGGCCCCATCCTCACCTCGAAGTGATCAGCGCGGGGCCATTCGGATGGCGCCGTCGAGGCGGATGACCTCGCCGTTGAGCATCGGGTTGGACACGATGTGTGCGGCGAGCGAGCCGTACTCGGCGGGGTCGCCCAGGCGCGAGGGGTGGGGCACCTGCTGGCCGAGGGAGGCCTGTGCGGCCTCGGGCAGCGAGCCGAGCAGCGGGGTCTTGAACAGGCCGGGTGCGATGGTGACGACGCGGATGAGCAGCGATGCCAGGTCGCGGGCGATGGGCAGGGTCATGCCGACGACGCCGCCCTTGGATGCGGAGTAGGCGGCCTGGCCGATCTGGCCGTCGAATGCGGCGACGGAGGCGGTGTTGATGATGACGCCGCGTTCGCCGTCGATCGGCTCGTTCTGGGCGATGCGCTCGGCGGCCAGGCGCAGCACGTTGAAGGTGCCGACGAGGTTGACGTTGATGATCTTGGTGAAGTCGGCGAGCGGGAAGGCGCCCTTCTTGCCGACGGTCCTGATGGCGTTGCCGATGCCGGCGCAGTTGACCGTCACGCGCAGCGGGCCGAGGGACTGGGCGAGGTCGAGGGCGGCGGTGACGGAGGCCTCGTCGGTGACGTCGCCGGCGGCGAAGCGGACGCGGTCGCCGAGTTCCTTGGCGACGGTCTCGCCGTTCGAGGACGGCAGGTCGAGGATGACGACGCTGGCGCCGTCGGCGAGCAGGGCCTTGGCGGTGGCGAGGCCGAGGCCCGAGGCGCCGCCGGTGACGAGGGCGACGCTGTCGCTGACGATCATGCGGTGTCCTTTCGAGACGTGTTGTGTGTCAGAGGCGTTCGATGATGGTGGCGTTGGCCATGCCGGCGCCTTCGCACATGGTCTGCAGGCCGTAGCGTCCGCCGGTGGCCTCGAGGTGGTTGACGAGGGTGGTGAGCAGGCGGGTGCCGGAGGAGCCGAGGGCGTGGCCGAGGGCGATGGCGCCGCCGCGGGGGTTGAGCTTGGCGGGGTCGACGCCGAATTCGTGTGCCCACATCAGTGGGACGGGGGCGAAGGCCTCGTTGACCTCGTAGGCGTCGATGTCGTCGATGCTCAGGCCCGACTTGGCGAGGACCTTGTGGGTGGCCGGGATCGGGGCGGTGAGCATGAACATCGGGTCGTCGCCGGCGACGGAGAACGAGTGGAACCGGGCGCGCGGGGTCAGGCCCAGCTTGGACGCCATCTCCTCGCTCATGATCAGGACCGCGGAGGCGCCGTCGGTGAACGGCGAGGAGTTGCCGGGAGTGATGTGCCACTGCGCTTCCGGGAACCGCTGCGAGAACTCGTCGCTGCGGAACGCGGACTTCAGGGCGCCCAGTCCGTCGGCGGTGGTGGAGGCGCGCACGGTCTCGTCGGTGGAGTGCTCGTACGTCTCGCTGGATCCGGCCGTGACGGTGATCGGCACGATCTCGGCGTCGAAGAATCCCGACTCGATCGCCGCGGCAGCACGACGGTGCGATTCGGCGGAGTACGCGTCGAGGGTCTCGCGGTCGAGCTTCCACTTCGCGGCGATCAGTTCGGCCGAAATGCCCTGGTGGATCAGCCCTTCCGGGTACCGGGCGGCGATGCCGGGGCCGGCGGTGTCCTGGCCGATGGGAGAGGTTCCCATCGGGATGCGGCTCATCGATTCGACACCGCAGGCGATGACGATGTCGTAGGCGCCGGCGATGACGCCCTGCGCGGCGAAGTGCGCGGCCTGCTGGCTCGATCCGCACTGGCGGTCGATGGTGGTGGCGGGCACCGATTCGGGGAACCCGGCGGAGAGCAGCGCGGTGCGGGCGATGTTGAGTGCCTGTTCGCCGACCTGCTGGACGCAACCGCCGATCACGTCGTCGACCATCGCGGGATCGAGGTCGTTGCGGTCGACCAGAGCGCGCAGAACCTGGGCAAGCATCTCGACCGGGTGCGTGCCGGACAGGACGCCGCCCTTCTTTCCCTTGCCGGACGCGAGGCGGACGGCGTCGACGATGACAGCCTTCGTCATGGGAGTTCCTTTCGAATGGGGCCGTGGACGGTCCGTGCCGTCCGCGGCGATGTCTCCGGTCAGCGGCCCTGCCAGACCGGCGGGCGCTTCTCGGCGAACGCGGTCGGTCCTTCCTGCGCGTCCGCGCTGGTGAACACGATTTCCATGGCCTTGGCGTTCTGGTCCCACACGTCCTGTTCCCAGTCGGAGTAGGCGGCCGTCCGGTGGATCATGGCCTTCGATTCCCGCACCGCGAGCGGTGCGTTCGCGGCGATCTTCGCGGCGAGTTCGAGGGCGACCTCGAGCGCGGTACCGGCCGGCGCGACGCGGTTGACCAGACCCAGGTTCAGGCCGTCGACCGCGGTGATGGGTGCGCCGGTGAGTGCGAGTTCGAGGGCGATCTTGCGGGGGATCTGCTGCTGCATGCGGATCACACCACCGGCCGCGGCGAACAACCCGCGCGTGACCTCGGGCAGGCCGAGTTGGGCGTGTTCGTCGACGACCGACAGGTCCGACGCCAGGACCAGTTCGGTGCCGCCGCCGAGCGCGAAACCGTTGACCGCTGCGATCGTCGGCTTGCTGATCCAGTGCTGGGCGTAGCCGGCGAAGCCCCATTCGGGGTGGCCGTCGGCGTCGAGCGGGGCGCCGCTGCCCAGTGCCTTGAGGTCCGCGCCGGCGCAGAACGCGCGTCCGGCGCCGGTGAGAACGATGACCCGCACCTCGTCGTCCGCGTCGGCCTGCTCGAGCAGGGTGCCGACCGCGGTCGAGAGCGCCGCATCGACCGCGTTCAGTGCGCGCGGGCGGTTGAGGGTGATGATCGCGACGCTGCCGCGACGCTCGTACAGCGCGGCGGGCTCGGTGCCGGTCGGCTCGTCGGCCATGGGACTCCTTCAAGATGATCCTACTTACTTAACGATCGCTAAATTGGTACCATGGCGGGCGGGGAGCGCCAACGGTGGGTGCTATCTATCGCACGCTAAGTTGATTCTGATGGGCATTGTGACGCTGCACCGACGCGCCGAGTGACTCGGATAGTTCCTTGCGCGAGACTCATCAGCCACTGCTCGAGTGGCCCTCCGAATCTGCAACTGACAACCGAAGGAGCTCACTGTGACAACGACCGAACCGGGTGTCGTCAGTACCGTCGAGGACGGTGTCCTGCGCGTCGTCATCGACCGACCTGCGAGCATGAACGCCGTCCGCACCGAGACGCTGGACGCGATTGCTGATGCGTTCGAGAAGCACTCCGCCGACCCCGATGTTCGGGTCGCAGTCCTTGCCGGCTCCGGTCGTGCGTTCTGCACCGGGGCCGACCTGGCGGGCCTGGACCTCTCCGCTCCGCCGTCGCCGGCAGTGATCGATGCCGCCAACCGGGTCGCCGACACGATTCGCACCTTCCCGCAACCGGTGATCGGAGCCGTCCGGGGCCCCGCCGCGGGAGTCGGTGTGTCGCTGGCATTGGCCTGTGACCTCACGGTGGCATCCGAATCCAGCTACTTTCTACTTGCTTTCACCAGAATCGGCCTGATGCCGGACGGCGGTGCCACCGCGTTGGTTGCCGCCTCGGTCGGGCGGGCGCGGGCGATGGCGTTGGCGCTGTTGGCGGAGCGCCTCGGGGCTGCCGAAGCGTTGGATGCGGGACTCATCGCGCAGGTCTATGCCGACGACGAATTCGACACGGAGGTCGAGGCACTCGCGGGGCGCCTGGCCGCCGGGCCCGCTGTCGCCTTCCGAAAGACCAAGGCCGCGATCAACGCCGCGACGCTCGGACAGCTCGACACGGCCTTCGAGCGTGAGCGGGAGGGGCAACTCGAGTTGCTCGCCGCCGCGGACTTCGCGGAGGGCGTCGACGCGTTCCAGAACAAGCGCGCCGCGCGGTTCGGGCGCTGACCGTAGTCGGTGTCGACACCGATCGATCGAAACCTCTGAAACCTCTGAACGGTGCCGGTAGTGATCCGGGTGCCGATCGGGAAAGGACTGATTCATGACCGGACCTCTCGACGGGCTGAGGGTGATAGAGCTCGCCGGTATCGGCCCCGGACCGCACGCCGCGATGATCCTGGGTGATCTCGGTGCCGACGTCGTGCGCATCGAACGGCCGAGTTCCAGCACCCCCGACGCACTGGACGGCAATCCGGACCACATGCTGCGCAACCGGCGTTCGGTTGCTGCCGACCTGAAGAACAGCGCCGAGCGTGACATGGTGCTGCGGCTGATCTCGAAGGCCGACGTGTTGATCGAGGGGTACCGGCCCGGTGTGGCCGAACGTCTCGGGCTCGGGCCCGAACCGTGCGCCGAAGTAAATCCGAGGCTGGTCTACGCCCGGATGACAGGTTGGGGGCAGACCGGCCCCATGGCCTCACGGGCCGGTCACGACATCAACTACATTTCGCTGACCGGCGCGTTGCACGCGATCGGGCGGCCGGACGAGCGCCCCGTGCCACCGTTGAACCTGGTGGGCGATTTCGGCGGCGGTTCGATGTTCCTGCTGGTCGGCATCCTGTCGGCGTTGTTCGAGCGACAGCAGTCGGGTCGCGGCCAGGTGATCGACGCGGCCATGCTCGACGGGGTAGCCGTGCTGTCCCAGATGATGTGGGCGATGCGTGGATTCGGTCAGTGGTCGTCGAGCGCAGGTACGAATCTCCTCGACGGTGGCGCGCCGTTCTACGACACGTACGCCTGCGCTGACGGGCGAGCCGTGGCGGTCGGTGCCATCGAGCCGCAGTTCTACCGGGCACTGTTGGACGGGCTGGGGCTCACGGATGCGGACCTGCCGGATCAGAACGACCGGTCCGGTTGGCCGACGTTGCGGGCGAGGTTCTCCGAGGTCATCGCCTCGAAGGGCTGCGAACACTGGATCGACGTGTTCGACGGCACCGATGCGTGCGTGACACCGGTGCTGTCCTTCGACGAGGTCGCCGAGGACTCTTATCTCCGAGAGCGCGGCACACTCGTGGATGTCGACGGCGTCACCCAGGCCGCGCCGGCACCGCGGTTCTCGCGGAGCTCGCCGGGAATGCCGACCCCGCCGCGGCCGGTGGGGGCAGACGGCCCCGAAGTTTTGCGGGAGTGGTTGGGGCACTGACTCTCCGGTGTCCGGGTCGGCCGGCGGTACCGGAGCCGATCGGAAATCGAAGGACGCTCGAGTAATCTCGGATCATCAGCACAACGTGAACGATAGGTGTGGTCAGGTGGCGAAGTTGTCGACAGACGTGGCTGAAGATGCAGATGATCCGGGTGACTGGTGCAGCCTGGAGCGGTTGGAGCTGACGCCCATTCTGTCGGCGTCGCTCGACGCCTTCTACGAGTCGGGCTTCCACGGGGCATCGGTGCGGGAGATTGCTCGTCGGGTCGGCGTCACCGTCCCGTCCCTGTACTACCACCACCAGAGCAAGGAAGGATTGCTCATCGCGCTTCTCGAGCGCAGCATCGGGGACCTGCATTCCCGGTCGCTCGCTGCGAACGCCGCAGGCGACGACGATCCGGTACAGCGCTTGGCCAACGTGATCTTCACGATCGTATTGCAGATGACCAACCGTGCACTGCTGGCTGCCCTCGAGGGCGAAGCGCGGTACCTGGGGCCGGAGAACTGGGAGCGCTACCGCGCGGTCCGGAAGGGTGTCGAGGGCCTGGTGCTCGACATCGTGATTGACGGAAACGGGACCGGGGAGTTCGACGTGGACGATCCCGCCGAGACCACCCGGGCGATTCTCGGTATGTGCCAGGTGATTCCCCGGTGGTACCACGCGGAGGGCATACACAGCCCGGAGGTAGTCGCCCGGAAGTACGTCGTGATCGCTCTCAGGATGGTCGGTGCGACCCGGGTACCGGACATGCCCGAGGTCTCGGGGTAGGCGCGGCACGACCAACGGGTGGGCTGAAAGTCTTGGCAGCAACGAGATTCAGGTGATGCATCTCGAAGGGACTACTGGCCACGTGATCCCGTCCCCGGCCCGCGTGGGGAAAACGTGCGGACCGGGGACCGGATCAGGCTGCCTGTTCCGGGGCCGCCACAGCCAGTCGGCGCAGCGCCAGTTCGCTGTAGAGGGCGGCGCCGTCGCCGAGGCCGCTGTCATCGAACTCCGCGAGCGGCGAATGGTTGTACGCGGCCGCCGTCGGATCCCGGTCCGTGGGGCACTCGCCGAGGAACACGAACGCGCCCGGAATCTCGGTCAGCACCCGCGAGAAATCCTCGGACCCGCTCGCCGGGTCCGGTCGCCACGCGAACCGTTCCGGGCCGTGCACCTGCGAGACGACATCGGCGACGAACTCGGCCTCGGTGTCGTCGTTGACGGTCACCGGATACTGCTCGGAGTAGTCGACGTCCACGCGCAGGCCTCACGTGCAGACCGTACGCGGCCACCGGACGCGTGCCGGACGCCTCGAGGACTCCTTCTGCCAGCATGTGTCCGGCACCGTCGTATCCCTCCTCGCCCGGCTGGAACATGAACACGATGTCGCCGGCGAGGTTCTCGCGCCGCGCCGACAGCAGGTGCGCGGCGCCCACCAGCATCGACGTGTGCAGGTCGTGTCCGCATGCGTGCATGTGTCCCGGGACCGTCGAGGCGTAGTCGATGTTCACGCGCTCACCCACCGGGAGCGTCGGCCTGGGTCACGGCGCATCCCGCAGGGCCGCAGACGGCCGCACTCGTCGAGATCGAGTGCGAGGCCGGACAGGTGCTCGCGACCGCCGAGGCCCTGGTGCGGTGGCCGCACGTGCTGACCGTCGAACACACCAGTGGCTCAAGGGATCTGCTACTCACCGTCAGCGTGCCCGACCTGGCGTCGCTATCGGACATGCTGCTGACCTCCGTCGAGTCGCTTCCCGGAATCCGATCGACCCGAACGCATCTCGTGATCCGTCCGTACGCGATGGGCGGCGACTGGCAGTTGCAGGCCCTCGATGCGGACCAGCGTGCACAGATGGACGCCCGCGGGCAGCGGGCCGCGTCGCCGCCGCGCCCGCTCGGCGAGGCGGACCGGGCGCTGATCCGGGCCCTGTTCCAGGACGGCCGCACGCCCCTCACCGACATCGCGGCGGAAGTCGACTGCAGTGTCAGTACCGCACGCCGCCGACTTTTGGGTCCGTTCGCTCGAGGACGTGCACCGCGTGGAGCAACTGCTGCGGCGGGCGGTGCCGTCGCTCGAGATTCTCGACCGCTCCATCACCCTCCGGTTCTTCGAGCGGATGGGGCGCATCCTCGACGACGTCGGGCGCAGCGTCGAGTGCGTTCCCATGGACGTCTGGTCGGATCCGGTGGAGGCGGCGCGGGGCTGACGTCAGCGGAGCCGCTCGCGGCGGGACATGGTGCTGCGCAGCCCCTCGGCGGCCGCCCGGACGGCGTCGACCTGGCTCTCGGGCCGGTAGCGGGTGGTGGGCCCGGTGACGCTGATCGCCGCGACGATGCGGTCGTCGGGTCCGAAGACCGGTGCGGCCACGCACGCGATGCCCAGCGCCGACTCCTCGCGCTCGAAGGCCACCCCGGTCTCCATCACCTTGTCGAGCTGGCCGCGCAGGATTCCCGGCGCCACGACGGTGTGCGGGGTCCTTCGGACCATCGGGGAGGAGAGGACCTCGCGGCGCAGCTCCGGATCGGAGTTCGCGAGCAGTGCCTTGCCGATCGCGGAGCAGTGCAGGGGGATCCGTCCGCCGGTGCGTGACGGGGCGTTCGCCTGGCGGTGGCCGCCGATCTTCGCGACGTAGACCACGTCGTGGCCGTCGCGCACCCCGAGGTGCACGGTCTCGTGGGTGCGCTCGTACAGGTCCTGCAGGAACGGCATCGCCATCTCGAGCAGGCTGCGCTCGAGCGAGGCGAGCATGCCGAGTTCGAACAGGCCGCCGCTGAGGCGGTAGCCGTCGTCCACGCGGTCGAGCAGTCGGTTCGCGACCAGTTCCTTCGCGAGGCGGTGCACGGTCGCCTTGTGCAGTCCGGTCCGGCGGACCAGCTCGGCGAGGGAGACCACGTGGTCCTCGGGGCGGAAGGCACGCAGGATCGTCACCGCCTTGCCGAGGACCGTGTCGAGGTTGGTGGCGCCGGTCATGCATCGAGCGTATCGCTGAGTGAGACGAAAGGTTGGCCTGCGGGGCTTCCGCCCAGCACAGTAGGCGTCATGAGCCAGCCCACGAACTCCACCGCGGTGAGCGAGTCCGCTATCGCCGCTGCCGCGGAACGCCTCGCGTCGGCCGCCGCGGCCGGTGTGCCCTGTGCGCCCATCCGCGACCTGATCGGCGCCGACGACCTCGCGGCCGCGTATGCCGTGCAGAACCGCGTCAACGACCTGCGCATGCAGGCGGGCGCCGTCGTCGTCGGCCGCAAGATCGGCCTCACGTCGGAGGCTGTCCAGCAGCAGCTCGGCGTCAACCAGCCCGATCTCGGCGTCCTGTTCGACGACATGCAGTTCGCCGACGGTGAAGAAATCCCGATGAACGTGCTGATCCAGCCCAAGATCGAGGGCGAGGTCGGCTTCGTGCTCGGCGCCGATCTCATCGACGGCCCGCTCGACGCCGCCCAGGTGCGCGACGCGATCGAGTACGCCGTCGCGGCGCTGGAGATCTGCGACAGCCGCATCGAGAACTGGGACATCCGCTTCGGCGACACCGTCGCCGACAACGCGTCGTCCGGCGTCTACGTCCTCGGCACGCAGCGCCGCACCCTCGACGAGTTCGAGCCCGTGGACGTCGTCATGTCGATGGCCGTCGACGGTCGTGAGGTGTCCAGCGGCAACGGTGCAGCCTGCCTCGGCGACCCGATCGAGGCCGTCGTGTGGCTCGCCCGCACGGCGCGCGAGCTGGGTCAGCCGCTGCGGGCCGGTCAGGTCATCCTGTCCGGTGCGCTCGGCCCGATGGCACCGGTCCAGGCCGGCAACGTCGTCACCGTCTCCGTGTCCGGACTCGGTGTCGTGACCACCCGTTTCAAGGAAGGAACCGAGGCATGAGCAAGGTCAAGGTCGCGATCATCGGATCGGGCAACATCGGCACCGATCTGATGATCAAGGTGCTGAACCATTCGGAGCACCTGGAGATGGGCGCGATGGTCGGCATCGACCCCGCATCCGACGGTCTCGCGCGCGCCGCGTCCATGGGCGTGCCGATCACCGCCGAGGGCGTCGAGGGTCTCGTCGGCCTTCCCAACTTCGACGAGATCGAGATCGTCTTCGACGCGACGTCGGCGAAGGCTCACGTCGTCAACGACGAGCGTCTGCGCCCGCTGGGCAAGCGCATGATCGACCTCACCCCCGCCGCGATCGGCCCGTTCGTCGTGCCCGCCGTCAACGGTGACGAGCACCTCGACGCCACGAACGTCAACATGGTGACCTGCGGTGGCCAGGCCACGATCCCGATGGTCGCGGCCGTCTCCCGGGTCGTCCCGGTTGCCTACGCCGAGATCGTCGCGTCGATCGCGTCGAAGTCCGCCGGCCCGGGCACCCGCGCCAACATCGACGAGTTCACCGAGACCACGTCCAGTGCGATCGTGTCCGTCGGTGGCGCCAAGCGCGGCAAGGCGATCATCATCCTGAACCCGGCCGAGCCGCCGCTGATGATGCGCGACACGGTCTTCTGCCTCGTGGACGCGTCGGACCCGGCCACCCACGACCAGATCCGCGAGTCGGTCGCGAAGATGGTCGGCGACGTCTCGGCGTACGTGCCCGGCTACCGTCTCAAGCAGCAGGTCCAGATCTCGGAGATCCCCGCCGATCAGCCGGTCGAGACCCTGATCGACGGCGGCAATCGCCCGACCCACCAGGTGTCGATTTTCCTCGAGGTCGAGGGCGCAGGGCACTACCTGCCCGCCTACGCAGGCAACCTCGACATCATGACCTCTGCCGGACTGCAGATCGCTGAGCGGATCGCCCAGAAGAAGGAAGCCACCCGATGAGCACGAACCCCACCATCTTCGTCCAGGACGTCACGTTGCGCGACGGCATGCACGCCGTGCGTCACCGCATCTCGCCGGAGGACGTCAAGCGCATCGTCAAGGCTCTCGACGCTGCCGGTGTCGACGCGATCGAGGTCGCGCACGGTGACGGGCTCGCCGGCGGTTCCGTGAACTACGGCCCGGGTTCCAACACGGACTGGGAGTGGATCGAGGCTGCGGCCGACGTCCTCGAGAACGCCCGCCTGACCACCCTGCTGCTGCCGGGTGTCGGCACCATCGAGGAGCTCAAGCACGCCTACAAGCTGGGTGTGCGCTCGGTCCGCATCGCGACGCACTGCACCGAGGCCGACGTCTCCGCGCAGCACATCGAGACGGCCCGCGAGATCGGCATGGACGTCTCCGGCTTCCTGATGATGAGCCACATGGCGCCCGCCGAGGAGCTCGCGAAGCAGGCCAAGCTCATGGAGTCGTACGGCGCGCACTGCGTGTACGTCACCGACTCGGGCGGACGCCTGACCATGAACGGTGTCCGTGACCGCGTCCGCGCCTACAAGGAGGTCCTCAACGAGGGCACCGAGATCGGCATCCACGCGCACGAGAACCTCTCGCTGTCGGTCGCGAACAGCGTCGTCGCCGTCGAGGAAGGCGTCTACCGCGTCGACGCATCGCTCGCCGGGCACGGCGCCGGTGCGGGCAACTGCCCCATCGAGCCCTTCATCGCCGTCGCAGACCTGCACGAGTGGAAGCACGGCTGCGACGTCTTCGCGCTGCAGGACGCCGCCGACGACATCGTCCGCCCGCTGCAGGACCGCCCGGTCCGCGTCGACCGCGAGACTCTCACCCTCGGCTACGCCGGCGTGTACTCGAGCTTCCTGCGTCACGCCGAGGCCGCGTCGGCCCGCTATGGCGTCGACGTCCGCACGCTGCTCCTCGAGGCCGGCAAGCGTCGCCTCGTCGGTGGCCAGGAGGACATGCTCGTCGACATCGCGCTGACGCTCGTCGCCGAGCGCGAGGGCCAGAGCGCCTGATCTCGGGCATCTCCCTCTCGGGCGCTGTGACCTTCTCCGGTCACAGCGCCCGAGCTGTTTTCGAGGGTTGCGGCACGTGCGTCCGAGGATCCGGGAGCCATAGAGTTCGGTCATGCAGAAGAAACCGTCGACCACCAAGGCATCGACGACGATCACTCGGCCGCCGTACGCGCTCGGATCGGTCGACAACGCGCTGCGTCTGCTGCAGATGCTGCGTGACGTGGGCGCCCTCCGGCTGAAGGAGGCCGCCGAGGAACTGGGGACCGCGCCGTCCACCGCGCACAGACTGCTCGCGATGCTGATGTACCGCGGGTTCGCCGTTCAGGACGAGCAGCGTGTCTACCACCCTGGGCCGGCGATGGGAGTGGGCCCCGCACAGCACGGGTGGACCCGAGAGCTGACGGATGTGTGTCGCCCACATCTGGACGCCCTGGCCGAGCTGAGCGGTGAGACGGTCAACCTCCTCGTCCGCGTGGGCTCGCAGGTACGTTTCCTCTACTCGGCCGAGACGGATTCCACGCTGCGGGTGGGTGATCGACAGGGGCAGGTACTGCCCGCCGAACGCACCGCGGGCGGACGGATCCTGTTGGCCGAGCTGTCGCCGGAGACGCTCGAACAGCTGTACCTGCGGCAGCCGGAGGAGCCGGACGTCGACCCGATGTCGACGCCGGGCTACGACGTGGACCGTCGGCTCGAGAGGGGCGCGTTCCAGATCTTCCGTACAGAACTCGAGGCGGCACGAGCCGTGGGCTTCGCGGTCAACGTCGAACAGACCGAGGCGGGTGTCGCCGCGTTCGGCCTGGCACTGCGCAACGGTCGGGGACAGGCGATCGCCGCGCTCACCGCAGCGGTTCCGACGGCTCGGTACCGGCAGCACGTCGACGGGCGTCTGGTCGCGCAACTGCGCAGCACCGTGCGCGACATCGAAGTCGAGATCGCGCACGTCGGCTGAGGCGGACGTTTTCCGCACCGCGGTGATTCCCGCGAATTGTTCCGAGGGGTCGATCTCCGTCGTTCTCCTGGCTATCATCGACGATATTGCCGGGGATTGTCGGGAATCCCCTGTCCGGAAACCATTCTCGCGGAGGTCGGAATGTCGCTGCCATCCTCGGCGTTCGAACCGCTCCATCAGCACGGGCGATTACGTACCGACGACGTCGACCTGGCCCAGGCGGTCGTGTCGGAGGTATACGAACCGCACGTTCTGGAACCTCGGGGGGAGCGTCGCCTCGATGCGCGACTGAACGCCGTGCAGAACGGGTCGCTCACGTTAGGTTATCTGACTTATGGTGTGGGAGCGACAATTACGCTGCCGCCGAGCGAGCACTGGTATCACGTCAACATCACTCTGTTGGGCGGCAGTCGCGTCTCTCGCGGAGATTCGGTTCGGGGCGAGACCACCGCAATGGCAGGCGCGGCGATGTTGGTGCCACATCATCTCCAGACGATCGAATGGGATTCCGACACCGCGCAGTTCGCACTTCGGGTGCCGAGAGTAGACCTGGAGGGTCATCTCGGGAATTTGACCCGGACGCGAATTGTCGATCCCGTTGATTTCGACCTAGTGGTTGATTTGAATTCGGCGGCGGGCCGCGGATTGATTCGCTGTATAGAGTTCATTCGTTCCGAATGGGACGACGAAGGAATTCTCACGAGGTACGACAATTCCCGTCGGCATCTGGAATCGTTGACGCTCACGAATCTCGTGTTGGCCGCGGGCGGACCGCATCGCGAGCTGCTGGACCAACCGTTCGCACCGGACGTGCCCGAGGCACTGCAGCGCGCGGTCGACTATGTCCACGACCACGCGCGGACCCTGCCGACGCTGGCGGACCTCAC
This sequence comes from Rhodococcus sp. W8901, assembly GCF_013348805.1. NCBI lineage: Bacteria > Bacillati > Actinomycetota > Actinomycetes > Mycobacteriales > Nocardiaceae > Rhodococcus > Rhodococcus sp. W8901. The sequence continues at coordinate 5,123,910 of NZ_CP054690.1, read as the reverse complement.
GGTGGCGGCCGGCGCGAGTGCCCGCACCCTGCAGAACCAGTTCCTGCGTCACTTCGACCGCTCGCCGCTCCAATACATCCGCGACGTGCGGCTGCGCGGCGTGCGCGACGACTTGCTGCATCCGTCCGCGCCGGAGGTGACGGTCACCGACGTCGCCACGGCGTGGGGGTTCTACAACCTGGGACGGTTCTCGTCGCTGTACCGGGAGGCGTACGGGGAGTCCCCGTCGGAGACTCTGCGGCGGTGCCGCTCGTGATGCCGGCGGGTTGGGGGCGTCGTCCGGTGCGTCGACGCCCCACCCCCGTGCGGCTCAGATCACCTGAACCACGTGCTTGTACTCCTGGAACTCCTCGAGCCCCCGGTGGCCGTTGAGACGTCCGAGCCCGCTCTGCTTGTAGCCGCCCTCCTCGAACTGATCGAGCACGACCGCCCATCCGTTGGTCCAGACAGTGCCGGCGTCCAGAGTGTCCGCCATACGCAGTCCACGCGCACCGTCGCGTGTCCACACCGAGGCAGCCAGCCCGTACTCGGTGGCGTTCGCCATCCGAACGGCGTCGTCCTCGGTGTCGAACACCTCGAACGTCGCAACCGGACCGAACAGTTCGCGCTGGACGAGGGGCGAGTCCACGTCGTCGACGGCCAGCAGTGCAGGACGGAAGTAGGCGCCCCGGTCCAGATCGGAATCGTCGGGACGTCCACCCCGGACCAGGACCCGGGCGTCGTCGGCGTGCTCGGCGAGGAGTGCTTCCAGTCGGTCCCGCGCCGCGACGTCGATCATCGGGCCCATGTGGGAGGTGTCCTCGTCGCCCGGACCCACCTTCACCCGCTCGAGTGCCTCGACGAGTGCCTCCCGTACTCGGTCCGCGACCGACCGCTGGACGAGAATGCGACTTCCGGTCATACAGAACTGTCCCGTGAACGTGGTGATACCGGCGACGATCGTGCCGATCGCGGCACCGAGGTCGGCGTCGTCGAACACGATCATCGGTGTCTTGCCACCCAGTTCGAGTGACAGCCGCTTGAGGGTGGCCGCCCCGTCGGCCATGATCTGCCGGCCGACGGCTGTGCTCCCGGTATAGCTCAGGGCGTTCACATCCGGCGACGACACGAGCAGTCTCGCTCCGTCGTTGCCGGATTCGGTGAAGATGCTGAGCACGCCGTCCGGCAGGGACGGGCAGTCGGCGAGAAGCTCGGCGAGTCGGGCGTTGACGAGTGCAGTCTGTGCCGCCATTTTCATGACGACCGTGCATCCGGCGGCGAGCGCGGGCGCGAACGATCGCACCGACAGCACGACCGGCGAGTTCCACGGCACGATCACGCCGGCGACCCCGATCGGTTCGGACAGCAGCATCGAGTACACGCCGTCCCGTACCCGACCGCCCCGGCCGGAATCGGTGAGTGCCTGCGCGGCGTAGTACCGCAGCTTCGACGGCGTGAGGCTCAGCTCGAAGTCGGCTTCCGGCAGGATCTTTCCGTTCTCGCGAGCGAGCAGCATCGCGAGTTCGCCGGAGGCGGCCTCGATGCGGTCCGCCATTTCCTCGAGTACCCGGGCCCGCAGGTGGCGGTCACGGCGCCACGCGTGGGTGGCGAAGGTGTCCTTGGCGATCCGGATCGCGTCGTGCACCTGCTCGGCGTCGGCCTCGTAGTAGGTGCCGAGGGGTTCGCCGGTCGCCGGTGAGTACGAGGTGCCGGTCGTCTCCGACGGCACCCAGCGGCCGCCGATGTAGTTGCGGGCCGTATCGGCTCGCAGCGCCGACTCGATCGTGGTCATGTCGTCTTCCTTGTCGCCGGGGTCGAGGCGTCGGACGCCTGCGACCGGGTGAATCGCACATGGAGGGGGTCGGGACCGAAGTGGTGTCCGGGAAGGCGCTCGGCCAGCACCGTCACCTGCTCGACGAATTCGCGCAGGTCGGCGCGAGCGTCGGCGGGAACGTCGTCGGACGCGAACGTGCGGTCCACGAAGAACGCGCCGTTCGGGGCGGTGAGCGCGCCGAACCAGGCCAGGACGTCACGCAGGTGCCGCTCCGCGGACAGGAAGTGGTGCGGGGCGGCCGCCACGGTGAGGATCCCGACGGGTTTGTTGCGCAGTGCCTCGTTGGGCAGAGCGTCGACGAGCAGCTTCAGCGTGCCGGTGAACGACCCGCGGAACACCGGGGAGGCGAGTACCACCGTGTCCGCGGCACGCACGCGGTCGACGGCATCGTCGCCCCACAGCCCTACGACGGGATCCGCGGTGGGTTCGGGGCACAGACGATCGACGATCCAACCCGGATACCGGGCCCGTACGTCGTCCTCGATCAGGCCGAGCGCGCGAGCGAGCTTGCCCGGGGGTGTCGGGCTCCCGTAGACGGTGAGAAGTTTCATGTCACAACCGCTTCCGGGTCACTGACGCAGGCCGGCTTCGCGCATGAGCGGCAGCACTCGCTCACCGAAGTACTCGAGTTCCTGGACGTAGTCGAGGAATCCGACCATCATCCCGCCGACGCCGGCCTGCTCCAGCTCGAGGAGCTGGTCGACGATCTGCTCCGGGGTGCCGATGAGCGGGTAGCCGCCGTAGCCGAGGATGAACCGCTCCTGCATCGCCTTGATCTTGTCGAAGGACCCGCTCTCGGAACCCAGTCCGCCGGACACCTGGCGCGCGACGTCCCAGTCGCCCTGCTCGAGAATGTGGTCGAGAAGTTGCTTGGTCTCCTTCTCGGTGTCGCGGCAGATGATGTTCCCGTAGCTGAGGATGCCGAGGTCGCTACCCTGCTGCTGGGCGATGCCGCGCACGCGTGACGCGGTGTCCTTCGCCTCGGCGGGGTCGGAGAACGCGATGAAGTTGAAATCGCATTCACGAGCGCAGAATTCGAGTCCGGCCGGAGAGTTGCCGGCGTTCACCAGTACCGGGTACGGCTGCTGGATCGGCTTGGGGGACGAGAACGCGTCCTTGATCTCGAAGAACTCTCCGGTGAAGTTGACTCCCTCGCCCTCGGTCCACATGCGCTTGACGATCTCGATCCATTCGGAGCCGAAGCGGTAGCGGACATCGTGTTCGCGCTGGGTGCCGCCGAACATCTCCATCTCGGCCTTGTACCAGCCCATGGTCATGTTCAGGCCGTGCCGGCCACCCGAGATGTGGTCGACCGTGACCGACTCCTTCGCGGCCACGATCGGGTGCTTGGTCGGCACGTGAATCGTGGTGAACACCATGATGTTCTCGGTGGCCTCGGCGATGCCGGCAGCCCACGCGTGGGTCTCGTAGTTGGAGCCGTTGAAGTTCGTCTCCCCGCCCATGCCGCGGTAGCGCGCCACGGGGAGCATCGCCTCGAAGCCGAGACGGTCGGCCAGTTGCGCGATCTTCTTACCGTGTTCCCATGTCAGCTCGTACGTGGTCTCGGCATGGGTGGCCATGAGCCCGTGGCTCACGTTCGAGCCGAAGATACCGAGCTTCATACGGTTGTCGTTGAACATCGCCACACCGCTCGCACGGCGGGCCTCGAGCAGTTCGTCATAGGACATTCTCGGGGTGGTCATACCGTTCTCCTCTGCACGGACACGCCATCGAACGGGAGGTTTCCACGTCGGTCCGTGTCGTGTGCAGGCAAGGTAGGCAGGGGAAAGGCGCCGGAACTATGCACGAAACGCAAGTGGCCCGGCCGATTTGCGCAGCGGCCGGGCCAAGTTCCGCATAGAAGAATTGCATGGGCTTTCCGTGGGTCTCCTACGTACGTTGATGCGGATGTCGTACGTGAGTGCTCACGAGGAGGGTGCATGACTGCCGCCGAAACCCACGAACCCGAGCTGGATCAGCTGTACGCCGATTTCGCCGCCGAGAATCTCAACCCGCTGTGGACGCAGCTGGGCGATTTGATGCCGATGGTGCCGACGTCGAAAGCTGTTCCGTTCGTGTGGAAGTGGTCCACGCTGTATCCGCTCGCACAGCGGGCGGGGGATCTGGTCCCGGTCGGACGGGGTGGTGAGCGTCGTGCGATCGCGCTCGCCAACCCGGGTCTGGGTGGCGTTCCGTACGTCACGCCCACGTTGTGGGCGGCGATCCAATATCTCGGACCCCGCGAGACCGCTCCGGAACATCGTCACTCGCAGAACGCTTTCCGATTCGTCGTCGAGGGCGAGGGGGTGTGGACGGTCGTGAACGGGGATCCGGTGGCGATGCGCCGCGGTGATTTCCTGCTCACCCCGGGGTGGGCGTTCCACGGCCACCACAACGAGACAGACGAGCCGATGGCGTGGATCGACGGGCTCGACATTCCGTTCGTGCACTACACGGACACGGGGTTCTTCGAGTTCGGCTCGGATGGTGTCACTGACACCTCGACTCCCGATGTCTCGCGCTCCGAACGGCTCTGGGCGCACCCGGGCCTGCGGCCGCTGGTCGGCGTGGATGCGAAGACGAGTTCACCGATCGCGTGCTACCGCTGGGAGCACACCGACCGTGCCCTCTCGGAGCAGTTGGCTCTCGAGGACGAGGGCTATGCCGCGACGCCGGAGCCGGGTCACGCTGCGATCCGGTACACCAATCCCACGACGGGTGGCGATGTGATGCCGACGATCCGGGCCGAGTTCCACCGTCTGCGTGGCGGTGGGACGACCCGCACGCGCCGGGATGTCGGGTCGACGGTGTTCCAGGTGTTCGACGGCGAGGGACGTTTCCTACTCGGCGATCAGGCACATGACGTCGTGAAGGGTGACATGGTCGTCGTCCCGTCGTGGGTGCCGTGGTCCCTCGAAACCGGTGGGGGCATAGACCTGTTCGCCTTCTCGGATGCTCCGATCGTTGAGCGTCTGCATTTTCATCGCACCCATGTTTCTGAAGGAGCCTGATCCCATGCGTCTCGCCACTCTGCGCCTGGCCGGCAGCACCGCTGCCGTCCGCGTCGATTCCGACACCACCGCGACCGTGATCGAGGGATACCCGGATCTGTCTGCCCTGCTGAATCACCCGGAATGGAGGTCGATCGCCGCGACCGCGTCCGGCGCGACCGTGGATCTGGTCGGCGCCGACTACGCCCCGGTGGTCCCGAGCCCCGGGAAGATCGTGTGCGTGGGTCTGAACTACGGCACCCACATCCGGGAGATGGGCCGGGAACTACCCGAGTATCCGACGCTGTTCTCGAAGTTCAAGGAGGCGCTCACCGGGCCGTACGACGATGTGATCGTGCCCGCCTATGCCGCATCGCAGCTCGACTGGGAAGCAGAATTGGCGGTGGTGATCGGCAGGCAGGCCTACCAGGTGTCCGAGGCAGACGCGGACGCGTACATCGCGGGATACTCGGTGATCAACGACTACACGATGCGTGACTACCAGTACCGCACGCTGCAGTGGGACCAGGGCAAGACGTTCGAGAAGACCAGCGGTTTCGGTCCGGTCCTCGATACGGACTATCGGCTCGGTACCCGCATCGAGACCCGACTCGAGGGCGAGGTGATGCAGTCGGCTACCACCGACGACCTGGTGTTCACCCCGGCTGGGCTCGTCGATTACATCTCGCACATCGTCACGCTGCAGCCCGGTGATGTGATCATCACCGGTACCACCGGGGGTGTCGGCCATGCCCGCAAGCCCGCGCGCTACATCGGTGACGGGGATACGGTCGAGGTGAGCATCGAGGGACTGGGCTCGGTGCGCAACAAGACCGTCGTCAGGTAGGAGCGTTCGTGGCCTTCAACGATCTGGATCTGTCCGAGCGGCTGGACCTCGCGCGTGAGGGGACCGCGTACTTCGCGCAGCGGCTCGCGGCGGTGTCCGACGCGGACCTGTCGGGTCCGAGCCTGCTCGAAGGGTGGACGCGAAAGCACCTCGTCGCGCACGTCGGCTACAACGCCGCCGCGCTGTGCCGGATCCTCGACTGGGCTGCGACGGGTGTGGAGACGCCCATGTACGAATCGATGCAGCAGCGGGCCCGGGAGATCGACGAGGGCGCCACGCTGAGTGTCGGGTCCTTGCGAAACCTCTTCACCCACACAGCCGCCCGGCTCGACGAGCAGTGGCGCACCGTCCCTCGGGAGGCGTGGGCCGCGCAGGTGCGGACCGCGCAGGGGCGGATGGTGCCGGCGTCGGAGACCGCATGGATGCGCAGCCGCGAGGTGTGGATCCACACGGTCGACCTCGGGAACGGTGGGCGCTTCGACGAGTTCCCCGACGTCGTCCTCGACTCGCTCCTCGACGACGTCGTCGGGATGTGGCGACGCAGGGGCGACGGTGCGGGGCTCGTGCTCGAGGTCGGCGGGCGCAGGCTGGTGGTCGTGCAGGAGGACGCGCCGGTCACGGGCGTGGTCGTGGGCTCACTCGTGTCCGTCGTGCGCTGGGCGTCCGGTCGTGGGGCGGTCGGGCTGACCGCCGGTTCGGATCTACAACCGCCTCGCTGGCTGTAGATCCGAACCTGGACGGCGCCGTTGTCGATTCAGCGCGCCGGTGGAACGTGCCCGGTGACGATGCGGTGGATGAGGCTTCCCGCTCGCGCTCATCCGATCGCACACCCGCGCGGTCCGCGATACGGTCATCGACAGGGACGTGGGTCGCTGATCCGGCATCACCTGCTGCTCGCCCCCGCGTTCGGTGAAAGCGATTGGTGGGTACACACTTTCGGTGGAGGTCGGCATCGGTATCCTTCCGCAATCAGATTCGGTGCGACCTTGCTCGAGCGGGAGATCTGCGGTCCACTGCTGGAACTGGCAGACGACCCAGCCGCTGCCGACAGATAGCTGTGAGTTCTTCGCGGAGGTCCTCGGGAAGATCGGCAGCGGCGCCGATACGTTGACGGAGCAGGCTCTGTAGTTGGCGAAAGTACTCGGACTGTGAGAGCCCGAATTCCACCAGAATGTCCTCACCGGAACCGCCGCCCCGATGGCGCCGCTTCCTGGCGAAGGTGACCATGTAGTTGTAGTTCTGGTCGTTCATGCTGAAGTCACCGCTGCCACAGTGGATTCGAGGGGCGAGGTTCGTCGTTGCCGTCATGGTTCACGACGTCGATGTCAGGTCGGACGGAAGACCGTATGCGGCGAAGAGCCTCTCCAGGCGAGTGATGCGCCGGGCGCGAGCCAGACGCGGCAGGTCGCTGCCGTCGTTGACGCGTTCACCGTCCTCGCCGAGCGTATCGATCACCTTGCGAGCCCAGCGCACATCGTGGTCGGTGGGCGAGAGGAGCTTGTTCACCGTCGAGGTCTGCTCGGGTCGCATACACAGCCGGCCCGTCGCGCCGAGTGAAGCAGCATTCGTGGTCTCATCTTCCAGAACGGACTGTCTGAAGGACACGGTCGGCCCGTCGATCGGTCCGGGAAGTCCTGCCGCGCGACTGGCGGCCGTCAGGTGCGATCGCGGGTATGCCATGGCAAGCGGTGATTGATCCATGCCTGTATCGCGGCGGTAGTCCCCACTTCCGAATGCCAGTCGGAAAGTCGCGGGCGACTGCGCGATCGAGGTGGCCGCGACCATGCCGGCCGCGGTCTCTACCAGTGCGATGACTCGTGTTCCGGGATGGAGTCGCTGCGCGGTTGCGTCGACTTGTTCCGCTGTTTCGGTCTTCGCCAGCATCACGCCTTCGATGTTGTCGAGTGCTGCGATAGCTGCGAGGTCGTTGTTCCAGTGCTCTGTGGTCGCGTCGTTGATGCGGACCCATGCTCGGCCGCCGGACCGCGTCCACCGTGTCAGTTCTGCACGAGCTTTGTCCTTGTTGGACGCGATGACGGCGTCTTCGAGATCCAGGATCACGGCGTCGGCGGCGGACTCGAAGGCTTCGGCGAAGCGCTCAGGCTTGTCGGCAGGGACGAGAAGCCACGATCGAGCGTGGGAGGCGTCGAGGTGGTGGCGGTGGGTGATCGGGGGTTGGTGGGTCATTCTGCTCAAAACCGTTCTTGCTCGTCGCTGTCGGTGGTGTGTCGATTCAGGCGGCCGTGTCGGCCTGCGGCAGCCCAGGTCGTCGGTAGCTGGCGTAAGTCATCGGTGGCCGGCGGTAGCGGAGGCTCTTGTTCGGGGGTGGGCTCTCGATGGTCGGCCGCGGAATCCGTCGGTGGCAGACGAACCTTCAACCCGCCGGGATGGCGGTCGTGCTCGACAACGGGTTCTGATCGGGTGAACACGCTTGTTGCCCAGACTTTGATTCGCTGCCCAGGCGGGCTGAAGAAGCAGTGCAGCTCGTGGCCGGGTGAGGTGATGTCGATCGGGTGACTCCTAGTGGCCGGGCGGTGAGGACGCGGCCGGCTCACGCGTCTGTGGGCCGACTCTGGTGTCGTCCGCACCCGCGTGGGCGTAGCTGTTGTGCGCTGGCTCACGTTCCGCAACCATGACTTGTATATTCCTGCCTATACAAGCTTGTGTCAAGGGGCCCGCAGCATCGTCGAGCACCTCGGGGCCGAGGTTCTGGCGACGCGGACGCCACCGAGCAGCGTCTTTGCTCGCGGACAGGCGCAACGAGCCGAGGCTCCGGCCGGCTCGAACGGCGCTGGCGGAGATCGCAGCGTTCGGCCCGTTGCGGCGGATGGTGGGTCGAGTTGGTCGGTAGACTTCGTGGACCGAGTCGACGAACGGGGCGGTGAGACCTCGTCGCGAGGAGTGGGTGCAGGTTATGGCAGTTGTTGACGTCGACGCGGAACTTGCCGCGCTGTTCGGCGAGGTCGGCGGCGAGTCCGTGCCCGCCTACGAACGGGTCAAGAAGCTGGTGGCCGAGCAGATCCGTTCGGGCCGTTGGTCGGAGGGCGACCAGTTGCCGTCCGAGAACCAGTTCGTAGGCGCGCTCGGTCTGTCCCGGATGACGATCAACCGCGCGCTGCGCGAACTGACCAGTGACGGCCTGATCGTCCGGATGATGGGTATCGGCACGTTCGTCGCGAGCACCAAGACCCCGTCACCGCTGTTCGAGGTCAAGAACATCGCCGACGAGATCCAGGAGCGGGGTCACCGGCACCGCACCGAGGTGATCTTCGTGCGCGAAGAGGAGGCCGACCACTCGCAGGCATTCCTCCGGGATGCGGTCGGTGCCAAGGTGTTTCACTCGGTTCTCGTGCACTACGAGGACGACAAGCCGATCCAGGTGGAGGACCGTCTGGTGAACCCGGCCGAGGCGCCGGACTACCTCGACCAGGACTTCACCACGATCACGCCCAACGACTACCTCAGTCGTGTCGCGCCGCTCGTGCGGGGCGAACACGTGGTCGAAGCCGTCCTGGCCAGCCCGGAGGAATGCCGCCTGCTGCAGATCGACCGCGGTGAGCCGTGCCTGCTGATCCGGCGCCGGACCTGGTCCGAGCACGGGTTGGTGAGTACGGCGCGGCTGATCCACCCGGGATCGCACAACCGGCTCGAGGGTGCCTTCGCTCGCTGAGGAGGCATTGATGGTGAAGGATCTCAGACGGATACCGTCGGAAATCCTTGACCATCAGTGCTCCTCCAGGAATGGCTTCACGACCGCCAGGACCTCGGGGGACGCCGCGACCGTGGTGGCGTGGTCGAAGCCGGGAATGACCGCCAGCCGCGACCCCGGAATGAGCGACGCCAGCTTCTTCGTGTCGGACAGCCGCGGACGGTCCTCCGACCCGACGAACAGCAGTGTCGGCAGGTCGAGTGTTTCGAGTGCCGCGTCGGGCACTCCGGGCTCGGTCTCGGACCGGCGGAGGTACGCGACCAGGGCGCGGGTGTCGTTGGCGTCGAACGCGGCCCGGGTGGCGGCGTCGAGTGGCCAGGGGCGGTACGCGTTCCACCGGTCGAGGAAGGCCGTCATGCCCTCGTGGTCGAGGACATCGATGCAACCAGGGAAGAACAGTTTGTCGAACGAACCGGCCTGTGGACGGGAACTGCCGCCGCCGACGGTGAGGGTGCGCAGGCGTTCGGGGGCGCTCACCGCGAGCGAGAGCCCGACGCGTCCGCCGAACGAGTAGCCCAGGTAATGGGCCCGGTCGTGACCCAACGCGTCGAGCACCGCGACGATGTCGCCCACCACCAGGTCCATCGCGTACGAGTCCGCGTCGTACGGCGTATCGCTGCGGCCGTGGCCGCGCATGTCCGGCAGGATCAACTGGTACTGATCGCGCAGGGCCTTGACGTACCCGAACGCGCGCCAGATCGCACTGGACAGCGCGGTGCCGTGCGCCAGCACCAACGGTGGCCCGTCGCCGATCACCCGATACGCGATCCCGACACCGTCGACGGGGTTGACTGCCTGCTGCATGACCACCCCTCTACGTTAGGTCGCGATCGGGATTAGCAGACCTACACTGAGGCCGTGCCCGAGATTCCCGCTATCGACCCGGATCACGCCCGCCGCGCGGCGCTGGCGCTCGAGACGCCGGACATCGGAGCGTGGGCCAACCGCTTCGAGCTGCTCTCCGACCCCAACCGGCTGCGGCTGCTGCTGTGCCTGCACCACGCCCCCGACATCTGCGTCACCGATCTCGCGGTGGCCCTTGGGATGACGGGCACCGCGGTGTCCCACGCGCTGCGTCTGTTGCGGCAACAGGGCTGGGTGTCGGCCGAGCGGTCCGGCCGCACCGTCCGCTACCGCCTGGTCGACGACACCGTGCACGAGCTGCTGCACACCATCGGGGCCACCCACTTCCACGAGCACGACGCGAGCTGACGTCGCTTCACCGAATCCCCTGTTGCCGGTCGCGGGTGCGGCCTATCGTGACTTCGGACAGCCTCCGTCCGGAGGGGACCCGTGATGCACGAGATGGCGATCACCCAGAGTGTCGTCGACGCGGTGTGCGAGCGCGCCGGCGACCGCAACGTGCGCAGCATCCGACTGCAGGTCGGTTGCCTGTGCGCGGTGGTGCCCGATGCGATGCAGTTCTGCTTCGAACTGGTCACGGAGGGGACGGTCGCCGAGGGCGCCCGCCTCGATATCGAGGAGCCTCCCGGACTGGCGCACTGCCGCGGCTGTGACACGGACTTCCCCCTACGCGATCTGGTTCTGCTGTGTCCGTGCGGCAGCGCCGACGTCGAGGTCCTCTCGGGCCGTGAACTGCGGATCATGTCGATGGAAGTGGGTTGAACCATGTGTGCAACGTGTGGCTGCGGCAAGGTCGACGAGGCCGGCGGGACGGCCGGAACCCGGATCAGTGTCCCCGGCGTGGACCCTCGCGAGCACGAACACGAACACGAACACGAACACGGTCACGGCCATGCGCACGGGCACGGCCACTCGCACGAGCCGACCGGGACCGAGACGATCACGCTCGAAGAGAAGATCCTGGCCAAGAACGACGTCCTCGCGGAGGAGAACCGCGCGTGGCTCACCGAGCGCGGGGTGCTCGCGTTCAATCTGATGAGCTCGCCCGGCTCGGGAAAGACCACGCTGCTCGAGCGCACAGTGCGAGACCTGTCGGATACCGGTCCGATCTCGGTGATCGAGGGCGATCAGGAGACACTGCTCGACGCCGAACGCATTCGAGCCACGGGATGTTCTGTGGTACAGGTGAATACGGGCTCGGGATGCCACCTCGACGCCGAGATGATGCGCGGCGCGCTCGACACGCTGCGTCCCGCGAACGAGTCGCTGGTGTTCGTGGAGAATGTCGGAAATCTGGTGTGCCCCGCCCTGTTCGACCTTGGCGAGCAAGGTAAGGTTGTCCTAATATCGGTGACGGAGGGCGACGACAAGCCGTTGAAGTACCCGCACATCTTCGCGGTCGCCGACCTCGTGATCGTCAACAAGACCGACCTGCTCCCGTATGTCTCGTTCGACCCTGCGGTGTGCGAACGGAACGCAAGATCGGTGAATCCCGGTGTGCAGGTTGTGAATCTGTCCGCGACCAGCGGCGAGGGGATGGACCGGTGGTACCGGTGGATCGCCGAGCGTCGGCTGGGATGACCATCTGCCGTTGACATATCTCCCGGTCCGCGCCTTAATTGTGGTGGGCGTCACGCAAGTGGGCCGAGGGTCGACTCCGGTGACGCAGGGGCGGGTGAGCCCCGGGGAGTGGCCGACATGTCGACACCGACCAAAGCTGCGAAGAAGCCAGAGCACGCCAAGGCCGACGAGACGGACGAGGGGCTCATCCACATCCTGTGGATCAATGCGGGGCTCAGCTGCGACGGTGACTCCGTCGCGCTCACCGCCGCCACCCAGCCGAGCGTCGAGGAGATCGTCTTCGGCGCACTGCCGGGACTGCCCAAGATCGCCGTGCACTGGCCGTTGATCGACTTCGAGTGCGGGCCCGAGGGCGGCGCCGACGACTTCCTCGAATGGTTCTGGAAGGCCGACCGCGGAGAGTTGGAGCCGTTCGTGCTCGTCGTCGAGGGTTCGATCCCGAACGAGAACCTGCACGACGAGGGCTACTGGTGCGGATTCGGCAACAACCCGGAGACCGGGCAGCCCGTCACGACGAGCGAGTGGCTCGACCGGCTCGCGCCGAAGGCGACGGCGATCGTCGCGGCCGGCACGTGCGCCTGCTACGGCGGTATCCATGCGATGGCCGGCAATCCGACCGGGGCGATGGGCGTACCCGACTACCTCGGATGGGACTGGAAGTCCAAGGCGGGCCTGCCGATCGTGTGCGTGCCGGGCTGCCCGATCCAGCCGGACAACCTGTCCGAGACCCTGACCTACCTGCTGTACCAGGTGACCGAGCAGGCACCGATGATCCCGCTCGACGAACAGCTCCGGCCGCAGTGGCTGTTCGGGCAGACGGTGCACGAGGGCTGTGATCGCGCCGGCTACTACGAACAAGGCGATTTCGCGACCGAGTACGGCTCACCCAAATGCATCGTCAAGCTCGGATGCTGGGGTCCGGTCGTGAAATGCAATGTGCCCAAGCGTGGTTGGATGGCCGGCATCGGTGGCTGTCCCAACGTGGGCGGCATCTGCATCGGATGCACGATGCCGGGCTTCCCGGACAAGTTCATGCCGTTCATGGACGAACCCCCAGGCGGCATTCTCTCGAGTTCGGTGTCCGAGGTGTACGGATCGGTGATCCGCACGCTGCGGAACGTCACCGGCAGGACGCTCGAGAAGGAACCGCATTGGCGCGCGCCAGGGCGCCTGCTCAGGACGGGGGCCGTCCGCACCTGGTAGCGCGAACACACGCGATCGCCGAGGGAAAAGAGGCATCTCGATGACTTCAACCGTGCCCGAGCCGAAACAGGGGGCGACCGACGACAAGGGCCTCGTCGAGATGGCCTGGGATCCCATCACCCGCATCGTCGGCAGTCTCGGGATCTACACCAAGGTCGACTTCAAGAACAAGACCGTCGCCGAGTGCCACAGCACGTCGTCGATCTTCCGCGGCTACTCGCTGTTCATGAAGGGTAAGGATCCGCGCGACGCGCACTTCATCACCAGCCGGATCTGCGGGATCTGCGGCGACAATCACGCGACCTGCTCGTGTTACGCCCAGAACATGGCGTACGGGGTCCAGCCGCCGCATCTGGGGGAGTGGATCGCCAATCTCGGCGAGGCCGCGGAGTATATGTTCGACCACAACATCTTCCAGGAGAACCTGGTCGCGGTGGACTACTGCGAGAAGATGGTGTCCGAGACCAATCCCGGTGTGCTCGCCCAGGCCGAGAACACCCCGGCGCCGCACGCCGACGAGCACGGCTACCGGAGCATCGCCGACATCATGCGGGCACTGAACCCGTTCACCGGCGACTTCTACCGGGAGGCGCTCCAGGTCAGTCGACTGACCCGAGAGATGTTCTGCCTCATGGAGGGTCGGCACGTCCACCCGTCGACGCTGTATCCCGGTGGAGTGGGGACGGTCGCGACGGTGCAGTTGATCACCGACTACACCACGCGCCTGATGCGCTATATCGAGTTCATGAAGAAGGTCGTGCCCATGCACGACGACCTGTTCGACTTCTTCTACGAGGCGCTGCCGGGTTACGAGCACGTCGGCGAGCGTCGGGTGATGCTCGGGTGCTGGGGTGCCTTCCAGGATCCCGAGGTGTGCAATTTCGCGTACAAGGACATGACGGACTGGGGTCGGAAGATGTTCGTCACCCCGGGCGTGGTCGTGGACAACAAGCTGGTGACGACGGACCTCGTCGACATCAACCTGGGCATCCGCATCATGCTGGGGTCGTCGTACTACGACGACTGGTCCGACCAGGAGATGTTCGTCAGTACCGATCCGCTGGGCAATCCCGTGGACCGTCGCCACCCGTGGAACCAGCACACCAATCCCAAGCCGCAGAAGCGCGACCTCGAGGACAAGTACAGCTGGGTGATGTCGCCGCGGTGGTTCGACGGCAAGAGCAATCTCGCGCTCGACACCGGCGGCGGTGCCCTGGCCCGGATGTGGTCCACCGCGCTGGCCGGGATGGTCGAGACCGACGAGGTCATGGCCACCGGGCACAGCGTCAAGATCGACTTCCCGAAGACGGCGCTGAAGGGCCCGGCCAGCTTCGAGTGGCGGATCCCGCAGTGGAGCAACACGATCGAGCGCAACCGGGCGCGCACCTACTTCCAGGCGTACGCGGCCGCGATGGCCCTGCACTTCGCGCGCAAGGCGCTCGTCGAGATCAACGCCGGCCGCACCAAGACGTGGGAGTCGTTCGAGGTGCCCGACGAGGGCATCGGCTGCGGCTTCACCGAGGCGGTGCGCGGGGTGCTGTCGCACCACATGGTGATCCGGGACGGCAAGATCGCGAACTACCACCCGTACCCGCCCACGCCCTGGAACGCGAGTCCGCGTGATGCCGAAGGGATCCCGGGTCCGTACGAGGACGCGGTCACGGATCTTCCGATCTACGAGGAGAACGGCCGTGACGACTTCAAGGGCATCGACATCATGCGTACCGTGCGCAGCTTCGATCCCTGCCTGCCGTGCGGTGTGCACATGTACCTCGGCGACGGGAAGAGTCTCGACAAGCTCCATTCTCCGACGCAGTCCATGACCGGGGAATGAGGTGAGGAATGGGGCCGATAGACGACGAGACACGGATCCAGCCGCACGAATCCGATCGCTGGCGGGGAGCCGGCGATCGGATCGAGGCGCTGCTCGACGCCTCCGCGGTGGGAGGTCCGGTCGCGCGTGAACGGGCCGAGCAGCTCGTCCGCGAGGTGGTGGACCTGTACGGCGAGGCGTTGGACCGGATCCTGACCGCCGCCGGCTGCACCCCCGGGCTGGTGGACGAGCTGGCGCGGGACGAGTTGGTGTCGAGCGTGCTGCTGGTGAGCGGTCTGCATCCGCACGACGTCGAGACACGGGTGCGGACGGCGCTCGACAGCGTCCGCCCCTACCTGGGTTCGCACGGCGGCGACGTCGAACTGGTGGATGTGTCGGACGGCGTCGTGCGCCTGCGCCTGCTCGGCAGCTGTCACGGCTGTCCGTCGTCGGCGGTGACGCTACAGCTCGCGGTGGAGGGCGCCGTGCAGGCCGCGGCCCCGGAGACCACGACGATCGAGGTGGAGACCGACGAGCGCGAGACCGCACCCACGCCGGGCGTGTTCACCGCCGATTCGCTGCTCTCGCACGTGCGTGAGACCACTCCGCAGAACGGAAACTGGCTGGCGGTACCGGAATTCGCCGAGCTCGCTCCGGGGGAGGTCGGCGGGTTCACCGTCGGGGGACTCACGATGCTCGTCTGTCGCGTGGGCGACGATCTCTTCGCGTACCGGGACCGATGCCCCGCGTGCGGGAACTCGATGGCGGGCACCACGATGGCGCGCCGCGCCGGTGGGCCGGTGAACGATGCGGTCCTGCGGTGCCCGAGCTGTCGCGCCCACTACGACGTCCGCCGGGCCGGCGCCGGGGTGGAGGTGCCGGACGATCACCTCGACCCGCTACCGGTCCTGGTGCGTGACGGCGTGCTCTCGGTGGCCGTGCCCACGGCGGTGACCGGGTGACCGCGCCGCGTGGCCCAGGCACCCCCACCGGACCGGCCCTGGGGGTGCTGCGTCGTATCGCGGTGACCAGACCGGACGCGCCGGTGGGCGAGCGGTGCGAGATGTGCGCGGCCCCGATCGCCGACGAGCACTCGCACGTCGTGAACATGGCCGGACGTCAGCTGATGTGCGTGTGCCGTCCGTGCTACCTGCTGTTCACCGAACCCGATGCGGCGCTGAAGTATCGGGCCGTGCCCGACCGGTACCTGTCGTTCCCGGACTTCCGGCTGGGGCCGGGCGAATGGGACGGGCTGGAGATCCCGGTGGGCCTGGCCTTCTTCTTCCGCAACTCCGAGCAGGATCGCACGGTCGCGTTCTACCCCGGACCCGCCGGTGCGACGGAATCCGATCTGCCGATCGCCGCCTGGGATTCGGTGGTGGCGGCCAATCCCGCGCTCCGCACCGTGGTCGCCGACGTGGAGGCGTTGCTGATCCGGGTCCCGACCACCGGACCCGGTGGCGCCGAGTGCCACCTGCTGCCGATCGACGCGTGCTACGAACTGGTCGGCCGGCTGCGGCGCTGCTGGCGCGGCTTCGACGGCGGGCAGGACGCCCGCCGCGAACTCGACGACTTCTTCGCGCGGATCGAACGCCGCAGTGTCGCCGCCGGCGAGGGAGGTGCGCCGTGACGTCGGTGGATTTCTCGGTGCTGTCGATCGGGCCGGAGCCGTTCTCGGTGACCCCCAACCTGATTGCGCGGGTGCGGATCGCCGAGAGCACGGGCGCGACCGTGCACGCGCTGGTGCTGCGCTGCCAGATCCGGATAGAGCCGCGGCGCCGTCGCTATTCGGACGCCGAGGAGGCGGGTCTGCTGGACCTGTTCGGGCCGCGGGAGCGCTGGGGGTCGACGCTGTCGACCTTCCCGTGGCTGCACACCACGGCGGTGGTGCCCGGGTTCACGGGTGAATGTGTGACCGAACTGGTGATGCCGTGCACGTACGACTTCGAGGTGACCGCGTCGAAGTATCTGCACGCACTCGAGGGTGACACGGTCCCCCTCAGTTTCCTGTTCAGCGGCACTGTCTTCACGAAGGGAGCCGGCGGGTTCTCGGTGGAGCAGGTCCCGTGGGATCGCGAGGCGCAGTTCGACATGCCGGTCGAGGTGTGGCGCGACGTGGTGCGGCAGAACTTCCCGTCGAACGGATGGGTGCGGCTGGACCACGACACGATCGCGGCGCTGGCGCGGTTCAAGGCGGCCCGGGGCCTGCTCGGGATCGATCAGGCCGTGACCGAACTGCTCGACGGTGCCGGGGAGGTGGCGACATGACGGGGGTCGGCGATCTGGCGCGGCTGCGGGCGGTGGCCGACGCCGTCCTCTACGAGGGCTACCTGCTCTACCCCTATCGGTCCACATCGGGAAAGAACCAGTCGCGCTGGCAGTTCGGTGTAGTGGGTCCCGTCGGTGCCGGCGAGCGGGGCATCGGCGAGGACTCGTGGATGCACGTCGACTGCGTGCTGGACCGAGCATCCGACGACGTCGTGCTCGAGCCGGTGCTGCGGTTCCTGCAGCTGCAGGTCCGCACGGCCGAGGCAGCAGAGGCGGCAGAGGGGGGCGGCTACACGCCCGTTCCCGAACTCGTGTCGGCCGGGCAGACGTGGGTGAACTGGGACGAGGCCGTGGAGGTGGAGATCCCGCTCGGCGCGTTCACGCTGCCCGAACTGCTCGTCGGCGCCGGCAGCGAGATCCGGGTGCCGGGCGGAACCGACACCGAACAGCTCGGCGCCGCGGGACGTCTGGTCCGCGAGCGGTTCCCGTTGCGGGGCAGGGTCGATCTGCGTGCGGTGGACGTGGACGGCGCGGTCCGGCTGGGCGTCGACGTCACGAACGACGGGCGGCTGGACGACCTGGTGCGGTCGGGGGTGACGGACAAGGACACCGCGATCCGGCATTCGTTCATCGGCGCGCACCTGGTCCTCTCGGCCGGCGGTGTGCGTTTCGTGTCGCTGCTCGACCCGCCCGCGAGGTTCGCCGACGCGGTGGCCGGCTGCCGCCAGTTCCGGTGCTACCCGGTGCTCGCGGGCGATCAGGATCCGCTCGCACCGGGGACCAGCGACATCGTCCTGGCGTCGCCGATCATCCTGTACGACCACCCGGAGGTGGCGCAGGAGAGCGGCGGAGACCTGTTCGACGCCACCGAGATCGACGAGATCCTCACCCTGCGCGTCATGACGATGACCGACGCGGAGAAGGCGCAGGCCCGCGCGACCGATCCACGGGCGGCGCAGATCATCGATCGGTGCGACAGCATGACGCCCGCCGAGATGCAGCAGTTGCACGGTGCGCTCCGCGATCCGCGCGCCTTCGGATCCGGGCTCGCCGAGCCCCCGACGTTCGTCACCCCCGGTGGCCTCGTTCCCGAGGTGCCCGACGACGTCCCGTGGTGGGATCCCGCCGCCGACACCACCGTTCGGCCCGGCGTCGACGGTGTCCTCGTCGGCGGGGTGCGGGTCGCGAAGGGGAGTCTGGTGCGGCTGCGGCCGTCGCGGCGCGCCGACGCGCAGGACCTGTTCTTCGCGGGCCAGGTGGCCCGGGTGGCGACCGTGCACGCGGATGTGGACGGCGGAACACACGTCGGGGTGGTGCTCGTGGACGATCCCGCGGCCGAACTGCACGACTGGTACGGCCGCTACCTGTACTTCGCGCCTGACGAAGTGGAACCACTCGATTCGCAGGGCATTTCGGCGAACGAGCGAGAGGAGAATGAGTCATGAGGGCAGTAGGAATGTTCTCCACCGTGCTGTTCGCGGCGGTGGCGGCGGCGGGTGCGTGGATCGCCGTGCGCTCGATCCCGGACATGCAGCGGTATCTGCGGATGCGTCGGATGTGACGACATGACGTCCGCCCCGCCGCGTGTCCTTCTCGCGGGCATCGGCAACATTTTTCTCGGCGACGACGGTTTCGGGCCGGCGGTGCTGAAGGCGGTGGCGGGCGGCCCGCTCCCGGCCGGTGTGCGCGCGGTGGACTACGGGATCCGGGGCATGCACCTGGCGTACGACCTTCTGGATGGCTGGGACGGCCTGATCTTGGTGGACGCGGTGCCGGACCGGGGTACGCCCGGCGCGGTCCGCGCGTTCGAGGTGGGCCGCGAGCATCCCGACACGGCACCGCAACTCGACGCGCACGGGATGGACCCGGCGTCGGTGTTCGCGAGCCTCGCGGCCCTGGGCGGCACCTTGCCGCGGACCGTCGTCGTCGGGTGTCAGGTGCGCGACGTCGACGAGGGGATCGGCTTGTCCGCACCGGTCGCGCGGGCGGTGCCTGCCGCCGCGGACGTGGTTCGTGCGGTCCTCGCCGACCTCGGCGCCGGTGTCGGAGTGGAGGGCTGAGCGATGTGTCTGGGAATCCCGGGGCGGGTGGTCCGCATGCTCGAGGGCTACGGCGGTCAACTGGCACTCGTGGACGTGGAGGGCAGCGAACGCAAGGTCAACATCGGCATGCTCGACGATGCGAGCCTGGCCCCCGGCGACTGGGTGGTGATCCACATGGGTTTCGCGGTGGAACGCGTCGACCAGGCCGGTGCCGAGCAGGCGATGGCGGGTCTGGAACTGATGGGGCGCCCCCGGGAACCGCAGGGCGACCGCGGCGGTCCGCCGTGACGGCCGAGGCCGCCGACACTGCGGTGGTCGCGGGCCGGGCCGCCGTGGTGCGGCACCGGTTGACCGTGCGCGGGGTGGTGCAGGGGGTGGGGTTCCGCCCGTTCGTCGCGCGCCTCGCCGAGGACCTCGGCCTCGCCGGGCACTGCGGCAACGACGAGGTGTCCGTGTTCGTCGAGGCCGAGGGTCCGTCCGGTGCACTGACCGAGTTCGCGCGGCGCCTCAGATGTGACGCGCCGCCGCTGGCCGTGGTGCTGGGCGTGACGGTCGAGGAGATACCGGCACACGGAGACGGTGCCCGGGAGTTCCGGATCGTGCCCAGCGTGCACACCGTCGGTGCGCGCACCCTCGTCCCGCCCGACGTGGGGATCTGCGTGGACTGTGCGCGCGAGATGGCCGACCCCGCCGACCGTCGGTACCGGCACCCGTTCGTGAACTGCACCAACTGCGGTCCCCGATTCACCGTCGTCACCGACCTGCCGTACGACCGGCCCGCAACCACGATGGCGGTGTTCCCGATGTGCCCGCCGTGCGCCCGCGAGTACCGCGACCCCACCGACCGCCGGTATCACGCGCAACCGATCTGCTGCCCGGACTGCGGACCGCGGATCTTCCTCGAGACGGACGGCTGCCGGATCGACGGCGACGACGCGGTGCTCGAGCGGGTGCACCGGGAGCTCGCGGCGGGCGGCATCGTCGCGGTCAAGGGGATCGGTGGTTTCCACCTGGTGTGCGATGCCGGCAATCCGGGGGCGGTGCGCCGACTGCGACAGCGCAAGCACCGTCCCGCCAAGCCGTTCGCGGTGATGGCGGCGGACCCGTCGGTGGCGCAGGAGGTGTGCACCGTGAGCACCGCCGAGCGCGAGGTTCTGCGGAGTCCGGCGCGGCCGATCGTGTTGCTGCGGAAGGCGGCCGGAACCGCAGGAGTGCCGGAGGTGGCGCCGGGCCTGGACGAGCTGGGCGTCCTGCTGCCGTACGCGCCGCTGCACCACCTGCTGTTCGCCCCGGTGCCGGGCAGCGACGTCCGGCCGCCGCGGCTGCTGGTGATGACGTCCGGCAACCGCGGCGGCGAGCCGCTGTGCTTCGACAACGACGATGCGCGGCACCGGCTCGGCGGCATCGCCGACGTCTTCCTCATGCACGACCGGGACATCGCGGTCCCGTGCGAGGACTCGGTGCTGACGGTCGTGGACGGCGACGCGGCGCCGATCCGGCGGTCCCGCGGCTACGCGCCGCTGCCGGTGCTGCTGGACCGGGCCGGCCCGACCGTGCTGGCCGTGGGCGCCGAGGTGAAGAACACCTTCTGCCTCACCCGGCAGGACTTCGCCTTCT
The DNA here is from genome assembly GCF_013348805.1 of Rhodococcus sp. W8901. NCBI lineage: Bacteria > Bacillati > Actinomycetota > Actinomycetes > Mycobacteriales > Nocardiaceae > Rhodococcus > Rhodococcus sp. W8901. The sequence goes on along the minus strand of NZ_CP054690.1, from coordinate 5,103,163 downwards.
GCTCGGGGCATCTCGGCGACATGGGCAGCCTGGAGAGCCGACGCGCCTTCGACGCGACGGTGACGCTGCTGTCGGCGCTGCACGACGTCCGGCCCGCACTGGTGGTGGCCGACGACCATCCCGGGTACTCGACCCGGAGCTGGGCGGAGGACTTCAGTGCCCGGACCGGCGTGGACCTGTGCACCGTCCAGCACCATCACGCGCACGTCGCGGCGCTGGCGGCCGAGCACCGGCTGATCGGATCGCCTTTGCTGGGCATCGCCTTCGACGGCACCGGCTACGGCTGCGACCGCACCGTGTGGGGCGGTGAGCTGATCCGGGTGGGTGCCGACCTCCTCGACACCGACCGCGTGGGGCACCTGCAGTCGTTCTCGCTGCCGGGCGGCGACGTCGCGGTCCGCAACCCGGCCCGGGTGGCGCTGGCGCTGCTGCACGAGGTCGGTATCGACATCACCGACACGACGGACACGGGTGATCTGCCGTGCGTACGCGCGCTGCAGGCGAACGAACGAGCCGTGGTCACCGCCCAATTGGCGTCCGGACGGGGGTGCGTCCGGACCACGAGCGTCGGTCGGCTGTTCGACGGCGTCGCGTCGTTGCTCGGGGTCCGGCACCGGGTCAGCTACGAGGCGCAGGCCGCGATCGAACTCGAGGCGCTGGCCCGCACCGCCCGCACCCCGGCGCCGATCGAGATGCGGGTCGCCGACGGGCAGTTGCTCCTCGGGGACCTGCTCGATGGGCTCGTGACGGGTTTCCGTGCAGGAGTGCCGGTTCCGGAGTTGGCGCTCGGATTCCACCGCGCACTGGCCGAGGCCACCGCCGGGCTCGCCGTCGCCCTCGTGCGGGAGGCAGGAATGGACACGGTGGGACTGACGGGCGGAGTGTTCCAGAACCGGCTGCTGACGTCGCTGCTGCGGCGCCGGTTGGAGGTGGCGGGCCTGACGGTGCTGACCCACCACGTGGTGCCGCCCAACGACGGTGGACTCTCGCTGGGGCAGGCGGTGCTGGGGCTCGCGGTACTCGGGGCGGAGCGCCGGACAAGGACCGAAGCGATCGATGGGGTGCAACCATGACAACGAGCGACACCAGGGGCGAACTGATCGACCGCGAACTGTCCGCGGATCTGGCGTCGGCGGCGCTGTCGCTGGCCCGCAGGTTCCAGAACGGCGCGACGTTGTGGGTGGTCTCGCCGCAGTGGGAACCGCACGCACACCACGTGGCGGTCGAGTTCGTGCACCCGGTGATCATGGGTAAACGTGCGCTGCCGTCGGTGTCGCTCGTGGAACCGGATCCGGTGGCGCAGTGCCGCGTCGCGGCTCGGCCCGGCGACGTGATCCTCGCGGTGGCGTCCGCGGACCAGTCGCAGGTCCGCGACATCATGCGCCGCGCTCCGGCGTGGGGCACCGACACGATCTGGATCGGCTCGGGACCACGACCCGACGCAGGCGCGGCCACCCACATCCTGTGGGTGGACTCCGACGACCCGATGGTTCCCGCTACCGGACGGTTCGTGCTGATGTACCACCTGCTGTGGGAGCTCACTCACGTGTGCTTCGAGCATCCGGGACTGCTCCGTGCCTCCGACGGCACCGACGCCTCCGACTGTGCCGACGACGTGTGCGTCACGTGCAGCGACGAGGGCAGGCTCGCGGAAGTGGTGATGGTACCGGTGAATTCGTTCGACGAGGTACTCGTTCGCACCGCGGCGGGGGAGGAGCGGGTGGACGCAACGTTGATCGGTGACGTCGCCGAACGGGATCTGCTGCTGATCCACGGCGGCGCGGCGATCACCCGGGTACATCCCGACGAGGAGGCGCGGTCATGACCGGCACGACACCGGAATCCGGCTCGCAGGGCACGGACTTCCTGTACCCCTTCATCGACGCCCACGAGGAGGGCGCCGACGCGCTACTGGACGACCTCGCCGCATCGGCCCGGGGCAAGGCCGCGGAAAGTGCCCGGCTGCAGCGGGACTCGATCTCCGAATGGGGCGAGCAGATCCGGGAGGCCGGTGCCCGGATGGCCGAGCGGTTCGCCGACGGCGGTCGGCTCTACACCTTCGGCAACGGCGGGAGTTCCACGGACGCCGCCACGCTCGCGTCGCTCTTCAGCCGACCGGCCCTGGGGCGGCCCGTCGCGGCGTGGTCGCTGGCCGCGGACCAGGCGGTGGTCACCGCGCTCGGCAACGATGTCGGGTTCGATCTGATCTTCTCGCGGCAGATCATCGCGCACGCCCGCTCGCAGGACATGGCGATCGCGTTGTCGACGTCCGGCAACTCGGACGACCTGATGATCGCCCTCGCGGAGGCGCGGCGGCGCGGGCTCCTCACGATCGGTTTCGCCGGGCACGACGGCGGCCGCATGGCCGTCAGCGACGACCTGGACTACTGCTTCACCATCCGGTCGCAGAGCATCCACCGCATCCAGGAGAGCCACGCCCTCGTCGGCTACCGGCTGTGGTCGGCGGCCCAGGAACACATGGCACGGCAACACACGTCACACGACCATTCGACCGCGACAACGGGACAGGAGGGTTAGCCATGGCAACAGAACCCACGACGGCCGCCGAGCGTGAGGACCGGGTGCTGGACCGCATCGCATCCTTCCGTAAGCGCCGGCCCCGGCTGCTCGAGGACGTGGTGACGCTGGCGCACGGAGCAGGCGGGAAATCGTCCGCCGCGCTGGTGGACTCGGTGTTCGTCGAGGCGCTGCGCAATCCCCAGCTCGAGCAGTTGGGGGACGCGGCCGCCCTCACCCTCCCCGCGGGGGAGCGGATCGCGTTCTCCACGGACTCGTTCGTGGTGCAGCCGTTGCAGTTCCCGGGAGGATCGATCGGCAACCTCGCCGTCCACGGCACCGTCAACGACCTCGCGGTCTCGGGTGCCCGGCCGCTGTGGCTGTCGGCGGCGTTCGTCATCGAGGAGGGCTTCCCCATCGCGCTGCTGCGCGAGATCGTCCGGGACATCGCCGATTCGGCGGCGCAGGCCGGTGTCCACGTGGTCACCGGGGACACCAAGGTGGTCGGCAAGGGTGCGGCGGACGGCGTTTACATCTGTACCGCCGGCGTCGGCTCACTGCCCGTCGACCGGAAGCTGGGGCCGGAGTACGTCCGTCCCGGGGACCGGTTGCTGATCTCCGGCACCATGGGCGAGCACGGCATGGCGGTGATGCTGGCCCGCGGCGAACTCGCGATCGAGGCCGACATCCGTTCCGACACCGCCCCGGTCAACGGTCTGGTGCACGCGCTGCTCGAGGCGGCCCCGTCGACCCGATGGATGCGCGACGCGACGCGTGGCGGCGTCGGCACGGTGTGCAACGAGCTGGCCCAGTCCACCGGGTTCGCCGTCGTCCTCGACGAGGAGGCGCTGCCGGTGCAGCCGCAGGTCCTGGGCGCGTGCGACCTGCTCGGCATCGATCCGCTGTACGTCGCGAACGAGGGCAAGTTCGTGGCGGTGGTCGCGGAAGCCGAGACGGAGGCAGCGGTCACGGCGCTGCGCAGTTGTCCGGGTGGCGAGAACGCCGCCGTCGTCGGGGAGGTGCTCGCCGAGCCCGAGGGCATCGTCGCGCTGCGGACGGCGTTCGGCGGCAGTCGGATCGTGGACATGCTGGTGGGAGATCCGTTGCCCCGCATCTGTTGAGCGGACGAGCGGTTCGAGAGGAGGAAACGATCATGTGTCTGGGTATCCCGGGCCAGGTGGTGCAGATGGTGGACACCGAGCAACACCTCGCGAAGGTCGATGTCAGCGGTGTCCAACGGACGATCAGTGTGCGACTGCTGGCCGACGACGGACTGATGGTGGGCGACTGGGTGCTGGTCCACGTGGGTTTCGCGATGGCGAAGATCGACGAGGCCGAGGCCGCGCTCACGCTCGACCAGGTCCAGAAGATGGGCGCCGACTACGTCAACGAGATCGACGCCTTCAACTCGTCGCGCATCAACTGAAGCGGCACCGGTACGAGGAGGTTGCAGCATGAAATTCGTGGACGAATTCCGCGACCCGGCGGCTGCTCGCGCGCTGGTCCGGTCCATCACCGAACTCGCCGGCGACGACGAGTTCAAGTTCATGGAGGTGTGCGGCGGCCACACCCACACCATCTACCGGCACGGCATCGAGCACCTGCTCCCGCAGTCCGTGGAACTGGTGCACGGACCCGGCTGCCCGGTGTGCGTGATCCCGATGGGCCGCGTCGACGACGCGATGTACCTCGCGGAGCAGCCGGACGTCATCTTCACGACCTTCGGCGACATGATGCGGGTGCCGGGATCGCACGGCAACCTGATCGAGGCCAAGGCCCGCGGTGCCGACGTGCGGTTCGTGTACTCACCGCTCGACGCCCTCAAGATCGCCGTCGACAACCCGGACAAGCAGGTGGTGTTCTTCGCGGTCGGATTCGAGACCACCGCACCGTCCACCGCGGTGACCCTGGTGCGGGCCCGGCAGATGGGGGTGACCAACTTCAGCATCTTCTGCAACCACGTGACGATCGTGCCTCCGATCAAGGCGATCCTCGAGTCGCCGGATCTGCGACTGTCCGGGTTCCTCGGCCCGGGACACGTGTCGACGGTGGTGGGCCTGCGGCCCTACCGGTTCGTCCCCGAGGTGTACGGCAAGCCGATGGTGGTGGCCGGGTTCGAACCCCTCGACATCCTGGCGTCGGTCTGCATGCTGCTGCAGCAGATCCGGGACGGTCGCTGCGAGGTGGAGAACCAGTACATCCGTGTGGTGCGCCCGGAGGGGAACACGCAGGCGCTGAAGCTGATGAGCGAGACGTTCGCGCTGCGACCGCACTTCGAGTGGCGGGGGCTGGGATTCATCTCGCAGAGCGCCCTGAAGATCCACCCCGACTACGCCGAATTCGATGCGGAGGAACGGTTCTCGATGCCGGGCGTGCGGGTGGCCGATCCCAAGGCCTGCCAGTGCGGAGAGGTCCTCAAGGGTGTCATCAAGCCGTGGGAGTGCAAGGTGTTCGGTACCGCGTGCACACCGGAGACCCCGATCGGCACGTGCATGGTGTCGCCGGAGGGCGCGTGTGCGGCGTACTACAACTTCGGCAGGCTGCACCGCGAGACGGCGCTGCTGGTGGGGCGGAGACCGGAGTGACCACCGGCATCGATTCCGGACGGATCCTGTTCGCGCGGTACGCCTATGCGCCGAACGCGCTGGGCTACTGCGGTCCGGCCGGCGCCGTGGGCCTCGAGGCGGTGGCGTGCGGGACCGGATCGGGCGTCGACGTCGGTGCCGCGGCCCGGCAGTTCAGTGGTGCGTGGCCGTACCAGCAGTTGCTCGCCGAGCTGGCGGGGATGGACGACCCGCTCGACGAGAGGGTGGTGCGCGGCTACTGGACCGGCAACGAACTGACTGCCGCCGTGGACCGGGAACGGTTCGGCCGGGAGTTGCTGGTCCGGTTGGGGGAGCGGGCCGGACACTACTGGAAGTACCTCACCGACGACCTGTTGCCCGAGGCCGCGCCCACCCACGCCTTCCACGTGTTCGGGGTGTACCCGTGGACCCGACTGCTCGGCACCGGGATGCCGCAGCCGCTGCACGTGCTGGACTCGTGCCGGATCCGCAACGGCGTCGTCCTGGAGTTGCGGCCGGACACCGCCGTCGTGCGTTCGCGGGGACTGCAGTTCGACGGGACGAAGCTGATGCTGGGCCCGCTCGAGGACCGGGCGGTGCGCCGACGCGTCCCGGCCGGCTCGTTCGTACCGGACCTGCGGATGGGCGACCGGGTGGCGGTGCACTGGGACCTGGTGTGCGACCGGCTCGACACCGACGAGGCGGCGTCCCTGGAGCACTGGACCGACTGGCAGCTGGGGCGGACCAACGAGCGGCTCGCGAGCGAGGCCGTCAGTGCCCCGTCCCAGGGCCCGGTGTAGCCGCCGGAAGCACGAAGCCCCACGGTAGTTCGAGGCGGTGTGCCGCGAGCAGGGCGTCGTCGGCGAGGACCCGCTCTATCCGGTCGTCGGCGACCACGCGCCCGTCGTCCAGTACGACGGCCCGCCCGCACAGCTGCGCCGCGTAGGGCAGGTCGTGCGTGACGAGCAGCAGCGTGGTGTCCAGCCCGCCCAGGACCTCGGCGAGCTCGCGTCGGGCCACAGGATCGAGGTTGCTCGACGGCTCGTCGAGCACCAGGACCTCCGGCCGGCACGCCAGCACCGTGGCGAGGGCGACCCGGCGGCGCTGCCCGGCGGAGAGGTGCCCGGCGCTGCGCTGCGCGTGCTCGGTCATCCCCACCTGTTCGAGGGCGTCGGCCACCCGGTGTTCGAGGTCGCTGCCGCGGACCCCGAAGTTGGCGGGGCCGAACGCGACGTCCTCGGCGACGGTGGGCATGAACAGTTGGTCGTCGGGATCCTGGAAGACGACACCCACCCGGCGTCGGATCTCGCGGACGGTATCGCGGCCCAGTTCGAGCCCGCCGATCCGCACGCTGCCGGCCGTGGGGGTGAGGACGCCGTTGAGCTGGAGCATCAGGGTGGTCTTGCCGGCGCCGTTCGGTCCCAGCACCGCGACCCGTTCGCCCTCGGTGACCGTGAGATCGATGCCGTCCAGCGCGCGGCGCCGGTCCGGATACTCGAAGGTGAGCTGCCGGACGTCTATCGCTGTCGGAGCAGCCATCTCACACCATCCATGCAGTCGTCGCGATCGCCACCGCGCATACGGTCGGCGCCAGGCCGACACACCAGTCCACCCGGCCGGCGGGCGCGCTCGACAGCGGCACCGTGCCGGTGAAACCCCGGGACGCCATCGCCAGGTGCACGCGTTCTCCTCGCTCGTAGGCGCGCAGGAAGACTCCGCCGACGCCACGGGCGGTGGCTCCCACCTGATGCAGCGTGCGGGGGTCGTCACCGCGGGCGATCCGCGCGGTCCGCATCCGATCGATCTCCCCGGCAAGGATATTGACGTAGCGCAGCATCAGCGTCACGACCGTGACGACGATGTCGGGCACGTGCAGCCGGGACAGCCCGGCCGGCAGTGCGCGGACGGGGGTCGTGGCCGCCAGCGTCAGCGACACCAGCACGCCGAGGGTGCCCTTGACCAGAATGTTCCACGCCGCGAGAAGCCCCGGGACCGACAGAGACAGCCCGACGACGGTGATCCGGTCACCGGACTCGGCGAACGGCAGGAGCACCGCGAGGACGACGAACGGCAGTTCGATGAGCATCCGGGGTGCCAGCCAACGCAATCCGATGCCCGCGATACACCAGACCACCACGAGGATCGCGAGGTACAGCGCGAACGCCCACACCGCCTCGCGTGGTGTGGCGACGATCGCGAACACCCCGACGAACGCGGCGAGAATCTTCACCTCGGCGGGCAGTCGGTGTACCGGGGATGCGCCCTCGAGATAGAGCGGGTGGGTGTGCGAACCCGACACGTCACGGCCCCCGGCGGCGGGCGAGGACGCGGAACAGCAATCCGGCCGCCACGAACACGGCCACCACCCCGAGTATCCCGGCCACGCCGGTGAGCGCGGAGTTGCCGCGGATCGAGTAGTCGGCCAGCGGCGACGAGGACAGGTGGTGATCGGTGGCGTTCTGCGCGATGCAGTCGCCCACCAACTGCTCGGCGCCATCGGTCTCGACCACCTCGCACCCGCGCTGCGTGGTCGCGTCCAGGCCGTCGGGGCTGGAACTGGCGAAGTACGAGAGCACGCCCGCGATCAGCAGTGCTGCGACCGCGAAGCCGACCAGGAACCACGAGCGGGTGCGGACGGTCCTGGTCATGGCGTCACCGCCGCCCGCACCGGCCGCGCGCGCAGCAGGTACACCAGGTCCGGGCGGGCGCGGGCGACCGCAACGACCGTGAACGCGGTGATGATCCCCTCGCCGACCCCGATCAGCGCGTGGGTGCCGAACATGTACGCGGCGACGGTGTGCAGCGACGTCACGGCGGCGCCGCCGATCGCGTACTCCACCACGAACATCGATGCTGCGAGAACCGTTGCACACCAGGCCGAGAAGAACGCGAGGATGCCGATCCCGGCATCGCCGCCTCGAACCAGCAAGGGCCGCAACGCGACGGCCACGGTGTACCCGACCGCCGTCCCGACGAGCGCCATGTTCGTGATGTTCGCGCCGAGTGCGGTGAGACCGCCGTCGGCGAACAGGAGCGCCTGCACGGTCAGCACGATCGTGATGCACAGTGCGCCGGTGTACGGCCCCACCAGGATCGCCGCGAGACCGCCCCCCAGCAGGTGGCCGCTGACTCCCGGCAGGATCGGGAAATTGATCATCTGCACCGCGAAGATGAATGCCGCGACCAGTCCCGCCATCGGGGCGGTCCGCTCGTCCAATTCGGTTCGCGCGCGCCAGATCGCGATGCCGACACCCACGGCCGCGACAGCCCAGAACAGGGCCGACGTGGGAGCGTCGAGGATGCCGTCGCTCATGTGCATTGCGGAGTATTCGATGACCACGGTGCCCTCCTGGGGCCGGGGATCGGTACCCGCAGTCTATCGAGTCATCTGAACAGTTGAACAGGCTTTCCGGAATCGTCCGGTTCCGGTGTCTGCCAACGATCTATCGGGGGCGCAGGAGGACGTATGCGCATCCCAACGTTGTCGCGGTCAGGACCAGGATTCTGAGGGACTCGGCCACTCTCACTCCGATGGCAAGGGCGAGGACGGTCGGGCCGATCGTGAAGAGGACCGCGCAGAGAATCAGCGGGATCCGCCTGGAGGGGCGGGCGGGCCGTCGAATATCGGTTTCGTCGGACCGCGAATCGATCAGGTCGAGTTGCGGGTCGAGGTGATCGAGACTGTTCATTGGGGCTTTCGCACGTGTTCGATGGGATCGTGCTGGTTGGAAGGGGTTTTGTCGCGCTGCGCCGGATTCGATGCTAATGGAATTCGGGTGGCCCACCGACCCGCTTTCGTATTCGTTGACGACAGTAAATTCAACGAAAATGGTCTGTTCTTCTCAGGACTCGACGCGGCCGAGTCCATTGGGGTCTTTCGGCACTGGTACGCCTTGGCCGCTCGTGGCAGCGCCGGCGAAATCGGCCCGCAGATGGAGAGAATTGTCACTCCCGGCTCAGCGTGCAATTCGTGGGTCAGTCGATTTCCCGTAGGCCTGAATCGTCCAGTTCGAGCCGGCGCGTGATACCGATGTCGTCGAGGAACTGCCGATCGTGGCTGACGACGATCAGCGCCCCGCGGAACCCGTTGATCGCCTGCACCAGGTGGGCAAGGCTCGGCAGGTCCAGATTGTTGGTGGGCTCGTCGAGGATCAGCAACCGCGGCGGGGGATCGGCCGCGAGGAGCATCGCGAGCGCGGCGCGCAACCGCTCGCCGCCCGACAGCGTCGCGACCGCCGCGTCGGATTCGGCTCCCCGGAACAGGAATCGCGCCAGACTGCCGCGGACTTGTTCGGCCGACGCGTGTGGGGCGGCGGCGGCAACATTCGCGGCCACCGACTTCTCGTCGTCGAAGATGTCGAGACGCTGGGGGAGTAGCGCGAACGGAACCTTCGTGCCGCTCCGCGCGATCTCCTGCAGCGCCGTGGTCTTGCCGATCCCGTTCGGTCCGGTCAACGCGATCCGCTCGGGACCGGTGACGGTGAGGTCGACTGACTGACCGGAACGCAGGCGCGTGCCGGTCAGCTCGATCACCTGCTGTCCCGGAAACACTTCGGTGTCGGGCAGATCGACGCGGATCTCGCGATCGTCCCGCACCCGGTCCTGCGCATCGGCGAGAATCCGTTTGGCGTCGTCGAGCTTCTCGATGTGATTGCCCCGCAGCTTGCCGGCCGACTCCTGCGCTGCGCGCTTGCGCAGGCCCATCACGATCTTCGGTTCCCTCTTGTTCTCGGACATCTTCTTGCCGTACCGCGCTCGACGGTCGAGCTTGATCTGCGCCTCGACGAGTTCGCGTCCCTGCTTCCGGACGTCGCTGCGGGCGTCGCGCAGTGCAGCGCGGGCGGCTTCCTGCTCGGCCTCGACGGCCGTCTGGTAGTCGCTGAAGTTGCCGCCGAACAAGCGAATTCGACCGTCCCGCAGTTCGGCGATCGAGTCCATCGTCTCGAGCAGGCCGCGGTCGTGGCTGACGGTCAGCACGGTGCCGGGGAACTGGAGGACCGCGGCGGTGAGAAGGTCGCGGCTGTCCACGTCGAGGTTGTTGGTGGGCTCGTCCAGCAGCAGGACGTCCGGTTGGAGCAGTAGTTGCGCGGTGAGCCCGAGCAGTGTGGTCTCGCCGCCGGACAACTCGCCCACCGTGCGGTCGAGATCGCCGACGCCGGTGACGATGCGCTGCAGTCCGAGGCGGTGCAGCGTCGACACGGCGCGTTCCTCGATGTCCCACGAGTCGCCGACCGTGGCGAAATCGGATTCGGTGCCCGCCCCGGATTCGATGCGCGACAGCGCCTGTCGAATGTCGGCGATGCCGAGCACGACGTCCACCCGAACAGTCGGGTCGAGTGTCAGGTCCTGCGCCAGATACGCGACGGTGCCGTGCGCGGTGACGGAACCACGGTCCGGTCGCAACCGTCCGCCGATCAGTTTCAGGAGCGTCGACTTGCCGGAACCGTTGAGACCGACGAGGCCGGTTCGGCCCGAGCCGAACACGGCGTCGAGTCCGTCGAGGACGGGGGTGCCGTCGGGCCACGAGAACGTGAGGTCGGACAGGGCGACGGACGAGGAAGGATGTGCCATGAATACTCCGAGAGGTTGCGTGCGGTGCGCAGGCGTGTGCCGCAGCACACGCCGCGCTCTGGCGCGGGGTCACCTCTACAGGAGCAAGGGCTCTCTCCGATCGAACGGGAACATCGACGTCGAACACGTTATGGGCGGTTCAACGCTCGCGCAACCCATTTATTCCGCTCGCGGGGAGCGGAAGGGTTCCGCAGACCGGTGACCACGACGATCATGGAACTCGTGTGCGGGTACTCGACCCATGCGACCCCCAGGAACCCGGGAGACATCGATGACGGTCACCGACGAATACCTCGAGAACAACAAGCGCTACGCCGAGACCTTTTCCGGCCCGCTGCCGCTGCCGCCGAGCAGGCACGTCGCGGTGGTCGCCTGCATGGACGCGCGACTGGACGTATACCGGATCCTCGGGCTCGGTGACGGCGAGGCGCACGTGATCCGCAATGCGGGCGGCGTCGTCACCGACGACGCGTTCAAGCGCGCCATTCAGGACGAGACCGGCATCAAGCCGAACTGGTCCGCCGAGGCGTTCCCGGACGTGGAGGAAGACGTCCGGCAGTCGTTGCGCCGCGTCGCGAGCAGCCCGTTCGTCACGCTCACCGAGTCGTTGCGCGGCTTCGTGTTCGACGTCGCCACCGGGCGGCTCACCGAGGTCGGGGACTGGCGCTAGCGGGAGCCGACCCGGAACAAACCAGAGGTCCGCCCCGGCCAGGGAGATCGGGAGTTCGTATGCGTGCATACTCCTTCCATGACAGTCGATTTCGACCTTTCCTGGTCGCAGTTCCTCTGGATGGAATTCATCTTCGTGGGTGTGCCCACCATCTTCGGTGCGGGCATCATCCGGTCCGCTTGGCGGTCGGAGCGGGCCGGCCTGGCGTACTCCTCGGGCAGAGGGGATCTGGTCGGAATGCAGACCGGCGGTGGCAGGTTGGGGCTATGGGCGACCGGCCTGATGGCGTTTGTGCTGGGGTTCCTGTCGTGTGCGGGCTGGTTGACTTGGTCCGCCGACTACCGAGGAGAGTTCCGTGGCCCCGGACTGCCCGCACCGAACCAGTTCCCCACCTGGCAAGTGGTTGCCTGCGGAGTGACTGTGGTGCTGTTGTGTCTGGCCTCGGCTCAGCTCTCCCGCTGGGCGGTGGCCGGCGGGCTGGCCGCCGCGGCGGGCACGGCGGCCGGGTTCACGACCGCGTTCAGTGCGGTCGCCAGTACTGATGTCACCGGCCAGTCAGGAGTTGGCGTCGTGCTCTCGGAACTCGGATGGGGCATCGCTCTGGGCGTGCTGATGCTCGTCCGGGGAGCCTGGCTGACCGGCCGGCACAGCAGGCAGGCCGGTAGCCCCCAGCCCTAGCGGCTGCCCGGGCTCGACGAGACGTCACGAGCCCCACCCCGATCGCCTCGCCATACCCGTTCGATCCGGAGTCGATCCCGGCGACCGTGGTTCAACGATCGTCATACAGGGCACCATTCGGGCCTGCGATCGGTGGCGGTTGAAGCACATACGATCCACGGAATCCGGTCTGAGCACACCGAAGGTAGGTGCGCGATACCCTGCGTGGGTGGCCGACAACGCTAGCCTTCGCATCATGCGCCTGCGAGCTCTGATCGAGCACCCACGCACTGGAGACAGTGAACGGGCAGCAGCAGAACGAATGCTCGAGCAGTTCTGAACAAGTCACGCACCCAGTGCGGCTACGGTGACCGTACATACGGTGCGCGCCACGATCGGGTGGGTCGGCATGCCAGTCTGTCGCGAATCGCAGACATGATCCGCGAAGACATTGCGCTTGCGCGAGTGACGTTCCCGGCGGCGGCTGCACCAGAACAGGTCGCTGTCAATGATCCAATCGGCGATGCCCCTCGGGGGATCAGCTTCACTGTGGAGACGCCGCATGATGCAATATCGACATCACGATTCGTGGCGTCCCCAGGGATTGGGGATGGGACGGCGAAGGTGGTGTCGAGACCGTCAGCGCTGCGCTACGAGCCCTCGCCGGCGAGCTTGCGGAAATCATGAACGGCTACAACCGCAACGGGTCAGACATAGAGAAGCGGTTCTTCGGCCGTGTTCGAGTGGACGGTCAGACGCTGGAGTGGTGACCACGTGTCTGATCGGTTGGCGCGCAACTGCGCCCGCGCGTTGCCGACCCGTCCGCGGTGATCACTTCCGCCGGCCGGCCAGGTGCGTTCGGGTCCTCGGGGAAGTCGGACGAGCAGGATTCCGGTGAGTCAGTCGATCGGCTGTCAGTTTCAGAAGTGGACTGCGCTGTCACCTGGCGTTTTACCGTCGTGTGCTGTCGGCTTCTGACATTTGCGTGCCGGAAGTGTCGTGCACTGTTCGGCGATGGTCCGGCATGTGGGTGTTGATGTAGCCGTAGAGGGTGGCGCGGCTGAAGCCGAGGGCTTTGGCGATGTGACCCGAGTCGAGCGGCTGACCTGTTGGGGTGTTGCCGATGCCGATGCCGATGTGGGCCGGGCGCAGGCTTTTTCTGGACGGATGTCCGTTATGTTCTTTACCAGGTGGCTGTCGGACGGTGGCTGCCGCGTGCCCGGCACGGGGTGCGGACCACTCTGGAAGGGAACATCCTCTTATGGCCATCGTTGATCGGCTACGCCCACGTGGGCGACTGTCTCGTAGCGCGGCGGCACTTGCCGTCGGCGGGTTCGCTGTTGCCGCCGTCCTGACCACCGCGGTTGCCGGCCCGGCCGGCGCGGACACCGTCACCGACTCCATCGAGGTCGGCGCGAATCCGGTCGGGGTGGCGATCAGCGGCACCCGCGCCTACGTCACCAACCAGAGCGACGGCACGGTGTCGGTGATCGACACCGCCGCGACCCCGCCCGCGGTCATCGACATCATCGAGGTCGGCGCGAATCCGGTCGGGGTGGCGATCAGCGGCACCCGCGCCTACATCACCAACCAGAGCGACGGCACGGTGTCGGTGATCGACACCGCCGCGACCCCGCCCGCGGTCATCGACATCATCGAGGTCGGCGCGTCGCCGTCCGGGGTCGCGATCAGCGGCACCCGCGCCTACGTCACCAACTGGGGTCCCGGCACCGTGTCGGTGATCGACACCGCCGCGACCCCGCCCGCGGTCGCCGACATCATCGAGGTCGGCGCGTCGCCGTCCGGGGTCGCGGTCAACGGCACCCGCGCCTACGTCACCAACTGGGGCGACGGCACCGTGTCGGTGATCGACACCGCCGCGATCCCGCCCGCCGTCATCGGCGCACCCATCAGGGTCGGCGCCAATCCGTACGGAGTGGCGGTCAACGGCAACCGCGCCTACGTCGCCAACCAGGGCAGTGGCACGGTGTCGGTGATCGACACCGTGGCGAGCCGGCCCGCCGTCATCGGCGCACCCATCAGGGTCGGCGCCAATCCGTACGGGGTGGCGGTCAACGGCAACCGCGCCTACGTCACCGACCGCACCAGTGGGACGGTGTCGGTGATCGACACCGCCGCGACCCCGCCCGCGGTCATCGACACCATCGATGTCCGCACGAATCCGTCCGGGGTGGCGGTCGGCGGCAACCGCGTCTACGTCACCAACCAGGGCAGTGGCACGGTGTCCGTCATCGCGATCGACGAGTCCCCCACCCTCGCCGGAACCCCGGCCACGGGAATCATCGGCCAGCCCTACAGCCACACCTTCACCGTCACCGGGCAGCCCGCCCCCACCGTGAGCGTCCTCGCCGGCACTCTGCCCGACGGACTGACACTGTCGCAGGACGGGGTGCTCTCCGGAACCCCCACCACCAGTGGACGATTCGAATTGACTCTCACCGCCACCAACGGCATCGGCGATGCTGCCGTGTTGCCGATCGTTCTCGACATCACCGACACCACCCCGCCCGCGGCCGGTTCGTTCGGTTCGTTCGGCAGTGTCGGTTCCTCGAGCTGGACATTCTGATCCGCCAGCACCATCACCGCTCACGTCCTGTGGCCGCCCACCCGACCGGGGTAGGCGGCCACAGGCCTTCACGCCGACAGCACAGTGGGACGGCCCCCTGTCGTTGGCACTGCACGGGACGGTATTCGACCGGCGTCGCGCGACCGACATCAGCGCTAGTGGGAGAACCGCTCGTAGCTTCCGTGCATCAGCGTTCGAAGATGCTGCCGCCCCGCTGATCCAGGTAGCTGGGCTCGTCGGTGTCGTCGCGGCACGACGACGGCCGTGGGGCGGCTTCGGGTCCCTGCGACCTGATCCATCTGTTCAAGCCGGCCACCTGTGGATCATCGGTGACCTCGGCGAGCGCCTGTCGCATCCGTGGTTGCAGGTCGGCGACCGCGCCCGCGAAGGTGCTGCGGATCAGCTCGGCGAGGCGATCGGCGCCGAGGTGCATCGTCTCGGGGGCGAGTTCGATTGCGGTGAGACGATTTCCGGCATCGACCTCGATGGTCACCCCGTCCCGGCCGGCCCGGCCGCGGAGCCGCTCCACCACGTCCTGTGCGCGGCGCACCTTCGCGCCGAACTCCTCGAATCCACTGTCGATCATCGCGTCACGGATTGGTGATGTCGGCGGGCATCGATCCCCCGTCGCGGGTCCCGCCGGGAAAACACGGCGACGAGGCGGCGATCGTCAGAATGCCCTGACCGTTGTCGGTGACCGTGAACCCGTAACCGTCCGGGGTCCGGGCCCGGACACGCCGTTCGGGTCCGTCGCCGGCGTTCGCGAGGGGATTCCACCCCTGCTGCTGCCACGCCGCACGGAAGACGTCCAGATAGCGTCCGGTCTCGGACTCCGGAACCCCGATCACCCAGTAGGTGACGCTGAACGTCAGATCGGCATCGGGCCCGGACGCTGCCTCGTCACACGGAACGCTGCCGCCGCCGGTGAACTTCGCGTGCGCGGCGAAGGGGTTCTGCAGCGAGAACGAGATCTGTCGGGGCAGGGCCGCGAGGGTCCCGGAAAGATGGTCCTCGATCGCAGCTCGGGCCTCGCGCTCGGTCAGTGGTGGACTCATGGTGACCCTCTCCTGGGTGGTTGGCTGCGCGACAACGGCATCCCCGGGGTCGCTGGAGCAGGCCGCGAGGGTCGTCACGACAGCTGCCGCCACGACGGCAGCGCCGATCCTGGTCCGCAGTGTCACGCGACCTCGTCTCCCTTCCCGGCGACGATCTGCCCCATCTTGCTCAACGCGGGGTTGTCGCGGTCCCCGTAGGTGCTGTGCAGGTCCAGATCGATCCCGAGCGCCCACCACGGGCCCTTCGAATCCTCGTCGGCGGTGAAGACACGAGCACCGAAATCGTTGTCGATCGGTTGCGTGAAATGCACCTGGTCGGGCGTGAACCGGATGTGATCGTGGGCATTGGTCGTCGCGAAGACGTGGTCACCGGTCGGGCTCGGATCGACGCCGGTGAGCGACAGCTCGGTCGCCTCGAAGACCCCGATCCCCGGGCTCGCGACGAGCAGGAGCTGATCGGCGTCCAGGGTGTGACCGTCGCTGGCGGCGTGCCCGATCACCGTCGTGCCGTAGCTGTGAGCGGGTGAGCTGCTCACGGAAGGCGTGCTCGGCGGCTTCGTAACCGGTCGCGTCGACGTCGGCGGCTTCGGCCATGGAGTGGATGCTCTCGCCGAGACCGTGGTAGGCATCGAGAACTGCGGCCTGGGCGTCGCGTGCGACGGCCTCGATCCGGAAGCCCGGCATCTCGGTAGTTGCGGGCACACTGATGGCGCCGATGTCGGCGGAGATGTCGCGCAGGGACTTCGCCAGTCCCCGCAGCGCATCGACGTCGACCTGTAAAGGCACGCTCATAATCCCCCCGGTTACGAATCAAGCGACACACTAACATTGACGAATCCGGCTCCGAGGGCCGCGAGAGCGCGCCTCGACTAGATCTTCGGCCCCTCCGATCTGAGGTCGTCGACCTTGCGCATCGCCTCGCGCAGCTCGGCGAGCCACTCCTCGCTGTGCTGGCCCGCGAGTTTCACGGTCCAGGCGAGCGCGTCGGAGCGGGAGCGCGCGACCCCCGCGTCGACGAGAGTGTCGAGGACCCTGCGTTCAGGCTGTCGCAGTCGTGTCATCACCGGAACGGCCAGGTGCGTGAACAGGATTCGTTGATCACCGATCGTGACACCCCACGCAACCTTTCGTCCGTAGCGGGCCTCCGCCTCGTCGGCGATCTGCATGCGTTCGGGTCGGGTGGATTCGCGGAACCGGGCGACCCGGCCCTCCGCCGTGGCCGCCGGATTCTCCGCACCCTCGGTTTCCTCGGGTGGTGGCAGTTCGCCGGTCACGACGATCTCCTCCCGGTCCACCTCGACGGTGGCGGGTCCGACGAACCAGTCGTCCGGGAGCCGTCCGGCAAACCAGTCGACGGCGTCCGAGGCGTCCGGGGCGTCGGCCTGCTGCCAGCCGCCGGGCCTTCCGAATCTGCGGCCACCGGGTCCGTATCCGCCGTGGCCGTGTGCTCTTCTCATGATCGTCCTCCTCGGGTCGATCCACTTGCTGCACTGATTACATGATTACTCCGTTCACGGCCGTGCGCCACCGTCCACGAGGTCGGTTTCTGGGGCATCATCAGGGCATGTCCGTATTGCCCTTGCGATTGCCGTTGCGCCCCCGAACGTCACTGACCGCGCTGGCGGCGGTGTCCGCCCTCGTGCTGGCGGGATGCGGTGGCGGCGATGCGCCGTCGCCGGAGCAGCAGTTCGCCGACGCGCTCGCGGGCGGCAACGTCCAGGCGGCCGCGGACCTCACGAGCGATCCCGCCGCCGCGTCCGCCGCGATCACCGCGATGTTCGACGGACTGGGCGCACAGGTGCACTCCTTCACCGTCTCGACGGGCGGGGACGCGTTCACGCTCGAGGCCGACTGGGATTTCGGTGACGGACGGGACTGGACCTACTCCACCAACGGAACGCTCGTGAATCTGGATGGGCAACAGAAACTCTCGTGGACTCCTGAGCTGCTCGTCCCGGAGTTGGGTGCCGATTCGACCGTCCGCTTCACCCCGACCACGGGCAGGCCACCGGAGGTGCGCGCCGCCGACGGCCGGCCGATCATGGCCGAGCAGATGGTCACCCTGGTGAATCTACAGCCGTCGGCGGACCCGGCAGCGGTGGCGCCGTTGCTCACCCCGATCGTGCCGACGATCACCGCGGAGTCGCTGCGCGGCGAGCTCGCGAAGGCCGACGGCAAGCCGACCACCGCGATCACGTTGCGGGAATCCGACATTGCACCCATCCGAGACCGGCTGTCCGCGATCCCGGGCGTGGACCTGGCGCAGCAGACGCGTCTGCTCACCGTCGACCGGGCGCTGGCGTCGCCGGTGTTCGGTGACCTCGCGAACGTGTGGCAGGCGGGCCAGGACGCCTCCGCCGGGTGGGCGGTCCAGATGGTCGGCCCGGACGGGACGGCGCGTCGGCTCGCGGGCCGGGACGCGGCACCGGCACCGATGATCGACACGACGCTGGACCTGCGGCTGCAGACCGCGGCCGAGGACGCGCTCGCGGGCGTGGCGCAACCGGCCGCGATCGTGGCGCTGCAGCCGTCCACCGGGGCGGTGCTCGCGGTCGCGCAGAACGCCGCGGCCGACGCGCAGGGGGCGATCGCGCTGACCGGGCTGTACCCGCCCGGGTCGACGTTCAAGACCGTGACGACGTCGGCCGCGGTGCAGGCCGGGAAGGTCACGCCCGATACCGTGCTGCCCTGTCCGGGCACCGAGAACGTCGAGGGCCGCCAGATCCCCAACGACGACAACTTCGACCTGGGGTCGGTGCCGCTGCATTCGGCGTTCGCACACTCGTGCAACACGACGATGGCGCGGTTGGCCGTCTCGCTGCCACCGGATGCGCTGCAGCAGGCCGCGCTTCAGTTCGGTCTGGGCGTGGACTACACGACACCCGGGCTCACCACCGTCACCGGAACCGTGCCGTCCGCCGACACCCCGGCCGAGCGTGTCGAGTCGGCGATCGGCCAGGGCGAGGTGACGGCGTCACCGTTCGGGATGGCGCTGGTCGCCGCGTCCATCGCCCACGGTTCCACGCCGGCGCCGATGATCATTGCCGGGCAGCCCGGCGCCGCCGACCGTACCGTGGCGCCGGTGCCGGCCACCGTCGGCGAGGACCTCCGGGCGATGATGCGCGAGACGGTCACGGACGGGACCGCGAAGGTTCTGGCCGATCTTCCGAACCTCGAGGGCAAGACGGGCACGGCAGAGTACGGTGTTGGCACAGGCTCACACGGATGGTTCGTGGGCATCGACAACGACCTGGCTTTCGCGGTTTTCGTTGCGGGAGCGGATAGTTCGGGCCCCGCGCTGGACGCTGCCGGACGTTTCCTGCGGTAGCTCCACCGGGGTCGGGTAGGTCTCGAGTCGGGCTCGCATGGTCACGGGGAGATATAGGCACTGGGCGACAGTGGCGCAATCGTGACTTCTTCGTAGGCGATCCGTGCTTGTTACGCATGTGACAAACGGGAGGATTGTGGCCATGGGTTTCCGAGCCTCGCCCCGCCTACGGCGTAGCTGTGCGATCGCCCTGCCGCTCGGCCTCGTGGCCGTCCTGGCCGTCGCGCTCGTGTCCTGTGTGGGACAGAAGTCCGACGCGAGCGCGCAGTCGGTGGTGAACGGTTTCGTACAGGCCTTGAACGATCGGGACGCCTCGGCCGCAGCGTCGTTGACGTCCTACCCGAACGCGGCCGAGGAATCCATCCAGCAGATGTTCGACGGACTCGACGCGAAGGAATCCACGTGGACCCTCGCGCAGTTCATGGAACTCAACGGCGATTCCGGATTCTTCACCGTCGACACCGCGTGGAACTTCGGCGAGGGCAAGGACTGGAGCTATTACGTCGACGGCGGCGTCCGGAAGCTCTCGGTCGGCTGGCGGGTCTCGTGGGATCCGACCCTGCTCGCGCCGGCGCTCGGACACGGGCGCACGGTCCGGTACGACCGTACCGATGCCGCGCCACCCCGCGTGCTCGACGGCGCGGGTAACCCCTTGATGGCGGAGCAGACGATCAACGCGATCACGCTCGATCCGTCCTCGATGCCAGACCCGGTCGCGACGACCGATCGGTTGGCGAAGGCGCTGGAGCCGGTCGCCCCGCTCGTGACCG
Organism: Rhodococcus sp. W8901; assembly: GCF_013348805.1. Classification (NCBI taxonomy): domain Bacteria; kingdom Bacillati; phylum Actinomycetota; class Actinomycetes; order Mycobacteriales; family Nocardiaceae; genus Rhodococcus; species Rhodococcus sp. W8901. The sequence goes on along the minus strand of NZ_CP054690.1, from coordinate 5,083,444 downwards.
CGGACCTGATGCGCAAGGATCTTGCGGAGAAGCCGGGGGAGAAGGTGGTCGCGGTGTTGTTGCGCGACCAGGACTTCCAATACCTCGAACGCGATCTCCAGGGCATCTCCGGCGTCGTCGTCGACAAGCAGCCCAAGCTCATCACCACCGACCGCCGGATCGTGACACCGCTGCTCGACCCGCTGCGGACGGTGTGGCAGGCGAACCGCGACGCCACCGCCGGTTGGGCGGTCAACGTCGTCGAGCCGGACGGGGCGATGCAGCAGCAGGTGGGCTACCAGGGCCCTCCCGGGCCGGACATCAAGGCCACCATCGACTCGCAGCTGCAGTTGGCGGCGGAGAATGCCGTCGTCAGCGTCGGGACCCCCTCCGCGATCGTCGCGATCCGGCCGTCGACCGGTGCGGTCGTCGTTGCCGCGCAGAACAATCAGGCGATCGAGCAGGGACCCATCGCGTTCTCGAGCCTCTACCCGGCGGGCAACTCGGTGGATCTGGTCCGCAAGGCCGCGGCGCTGCAGGCGGGTGTCGACCCGAAGGACGTGAGTGAGGACGACCTCGAGCGCGCCGGACGGCAGCTCGGCATCGGCCTGAACTACGAGATGTCCGGTCTCGAACCGGAGACGGCGGTGCTCACCGCGTCACAGTCGGGCGTCGACCAGGTGATGAAGTCGAAGAACGGTTCGGAGCCACAGGTGAGCCCCTTCGGTCTCGCGATGGTGGCGGCGTCCGTTGCCCGCGGCAGTGCCCCGATGCCGATGATCGTCGAGGGCCAGCAGGCCACCGCGAAGAACGTCGAGGACGCGCTTCCCGCGAACGTCAACGACCAGTTGCGGAACGCGATGCGCGACAACGTCCAGACCGGGCCGGCGTCCTTCCTCAAGCAGTACCCCGATCTGATCGGGATCGCGTCCGGCAACGACAGCGACCGGTGGTTCTTCGGTTCGCGCGGCGACCTCGCCTTCGCGGTGTTCGTCGCCGACGCCGACGGCGGCGATCGGGCACTGAAGATGACGGACCTGCTCATGAAGGAAATCGCCAAGCCCATCCAGAAGTGAGTGAAGTGAGTGAAGTGAGCCGATAGGGATGGCTGCTCTGCTCTCTATACTCGCCCCATGCCATCCACACGCCGTTCCGAGACGCCGCCGCTCGCGGACAGACTCGGATACGGGTTCGTGAAGTCGGCACTGAAGGTGCGGCAGGTCTACGGCGCGAAGCTGTCCGAGGTGGGTCTGCTTCCCAACCAGCACGCGATTCTCAGCATCCTGAACGAACTGGGCCCGTGCCACCAGAAGGAACTTGCTTCACGGGTGGTGCTCGACCCGGGAGACATCGTCGCTTACCTGGACGGGCTGCAGAAGTCACAGGACATTGTCCGGGAGCGCGATCCTGAGGATCGTCGCCGCCAGATCGTCTCCATCACCGACCAGGGGCGTGCGACATTGGTCGACGCAGACCGGGCCCTGGACGAGGTCGAGGAGGCGGTGTTCGGCGGACTGTCCCCGAGCCACCGCGCTGTTCTCGGCGAGGCCGTCGACTGGATCTCGAACCTGGAGGAGCCTTCCGGCTGCCGCGACTGAGCCGTCCCGGCTCACGGAATCGCGGCGTTCGCGTCGGCTGGCTCCGGGGCCGGCCGGACGATTCCTGGGACGCGGGAACGGCTCGACGCGGGCCGCCGGTGTCCCCAGTAACTCGGTTGGTCGTACGTGCGGGCAATCCAACTCAGGTCGTCGACGACCAGGCCCCCGTGGCCGTATTCGATCTGCAGGCCCGACGGTGAACTGATGTAGATCGACGTCATGAGGTCGTTCGTGTGCCGGCCGAGTGTCTGCATCACCTCCGTTCCCGTCTCGTCGAGCAGGTCGATCGCGGTGCCGAGATCGTCGATGTTCTCGACCTCGAGCATGAGGTGGTTGAACCCGACATACCCCGGTAGCTCCGCGAGCGCGAGCGAATGATGGCGGCCGTTGACGTGGTAGAAGCGCACCGTGTACCGATCGGTGGCGATGCGGTCCGACAGGCGGAAGCCGAGGACATCGACGTAGAACCGGTTGGCCTCGTCGAGATCCGGTACCTGGAACACGACGTGTCCGAGGCCCTGATCGCCAGTGACGAAGCCGCCGCGCATGGGGCGTCCCGGAGTGAACGACAGGGGGGTCGCGAGCTTGCCCCAGGACAGTTCGTGCCGGATCCCCCACGGATCCTCGAACCACGACAGCTCGGCGACTTGTCGCTCGGCGAGCAATGTGGCGTCACCGGTGTGCACGACGACGCCGTGTGTCTCGAGCTTCTCGACGAAGCTTTGCAGATCGGTTTCGTTCGCCATTCCCCAACCGGCGTAGAGGAATTCGTCCTGCTCTCCGGGATGGACCGCGATCCGGTAGCTGACGTCGTCCACCGCGAGCCGGACCGCGCCGTCGGGTCCGTCGTCGGTCAGCATCGCGCCGAGTTGTCGTGTGCCGTAGGCGCGCCAGTCCTCCGATCGCGGTGACGCGATTCCGATGTACGACAGTTCCTGGATCATCGGCCGATCTCCTTCGGGGACGGTGGAAGTGGATTGGTCGCCGAAGTTACACGGGTAATCCAATCATTGGCAAGCCCAATTAATATTTGGGATGTCGGCGCCGGGCGGAGTCGCACACGGCAGGGCGTCGTGAATACGGTGGGGGCATGACATCGGACGTGGCACCGGGATCGTGGCGGCTCTACGGGGACGCGGCGCTGCCCGGCCCGCTCGCAGCGGCGCTGGAACTGTTCGCCGAGCGCGGCTACGAGGGTTCGTCGATTCGGGAGATTGCCGCGCGGGCCGGGCTGTCGGTGCCGGGGCTGTACCACCACTACCCGTCGAAGCAGTCGATGCTGGTGGCGCTGACTCAGGTGATCATGACGGACCTGCTCGACCGCAGCCGGCGGGCGCTCGCCGAGGCGGGGCCGTTGCCGCGCGAGCAGTTCGACGCCGTCGTCGAATCGCTGTTGCGCTTCCACATGTTCCGGCGCGAGCAGGCGTTCGTCGCCTCCACCGAGATGCGCAGCATGGAGCCGGAAGGTCGCGCCGAGTACGTCGCGATGCGTGACGAACAGCAGCGGATGCTCGACGCCGTCATCCTGGCCGGGGTGCAGGCCGGTGACTTCGACACCCCCTACCCGGGCGACGCGAGCCGCGCCGTCGCCACGCTCTGTGTCGCGGTCGCCAGCTGGTACCGGCCCGACGGACCGCTCAGCCCCGACGAGGTGGTCGAGCGCTACAGCGCGATCGCCCGGGGCGCGGTCGGCGCCGATTGCTCGTCGGCGCCGGTCGCCGAGTAGGAGATGGTGTACGGGTCAGTCGCCGGAGCCTCTGCGCCAGTGTGAGAATCGTTCCTTGATGTCGGCCGCGACCTCGCCGACGCCGTGCCCGACGGCACCGACGGCGTCGCCGAGCCCGCTGCCGACGTCACGCAGGACGCGGATCAGCGGGTCGTCGGACTGATCGAAGTTCTGCTTGTAGGTCTTGGCGGCATTGCGGAACTCGTCGCCGATCCGGGCATCGTCGTCCGTCGATCGGTGCGGGTACTCGCCGCGCAGAACCTGCGCGTACTCGCCGTCGTCCACCCACCGCTTCAGCTCGGCCGCCCGGAGCACCGAGAACGGGTGGGACAGCAGTTCGATGTTCAGCAGCTTGAGCACCCCGTCGCGCAGGTCGCCGCTCGCGTCGTACTCGGCGGCCTGCGCGAGGAACGCGTCGGGGTCGATCTCGCTGACCCGCGAACCGCCGGCCAGCTTCATCTGGACCCGCAACGCGGTGTGCACGTCCTGACTGCACAGCAGGCCCGCCCGATCGCCCGACAGTTCCGACTTGCGCTGCCACTCCATCAGCCCCGCGATGATCGCTCGCAGGGCCCAACCGCCGACCGGGACCCAGCCGATCGTGCCGGCCAGCCGCATCAGGTGCAGCAGGATGGTGCGGTACACCGCGTGCCCGGACAGCGCGTGACCCAGCTCGTGGCCGATGACGAAGCGCTGTTCCTCGTAGTTCATGACATCGAGCAGCCCGGTGGTCACCACGATGAACGGCTTGTCCATGCCGATCGTGAACGAATTGACCGCCGGGGACTGCAGGACGAACAGCTCGGGCGTCTCCTCGGCCCCCAGTATCTCGACGCAGTCACGTAGTAGGTCGTGAAGATCCGGGAACTGCCGTTCGTCGACGCGGATCGAGGTGGCGAGGTACATCAGGCGGTGCTGCCGTTCCTGCAGCAACCCCGACAACGTGCGCACGATGGTGCCGAAACCCTTCAGGGTGCGCAGTGTGACAAGAGCTGCACGGTCCGCGGGGTGCTCCCACGCGCGCGAGCTGATGCCGGGGAACTCGATTCGCGTGCGATCCGGGCTGGTGGTCACATCGTCCTCCTCGTCGATGGTCGTCCACCACAGTAGCTACTGGTCGGTTTGTCGGGTTCGATTCGGTACGACGGTGGGTCGGGGCTTGACGGGGAGTTGTCGCTGTGCGACCGTAATCCAGACCGACCGAGCGATCGCTCGGTCGTAAGGTAGTAGCCGGTAGTCGGAGGTGTGGCGTGGCTGTTGATCTGTCGTACTCGCCCGAGGTGGATGCGCTCATCGAGCGCACCAGCGAGTTCGTGCGGGACGTGGTCCTGCCGATCGAGGATGCCCATAGTGGCGATATCACCGCGGCCGGAGGCGACGCGTTGCGCGTCGAACTCCAGGCCGAGGCGAAGGGGCGAGGGCTGCTGGCCCCGCACGCGCCCGTCGAATACGGCGGTCTCGGTCTCGACATGAGCGATCGCGCGCCGGTGTTCGAGGCCGCCGGGTACTCGCTGTTCGGGCCGACGGCCCTGAACATCGGGGCGCCCGACGAGGGCAACGTGCACCTGCTCGCACACGTCGCGGACGCGGCGCAGAAGGAGCAGTTCCTGGGGCCGCTCGCTCGCGGCGAGGTGCGCTCGGCATTCGCGATGACCGAACCCGCGCCGGGCGCGGGCTCCGACCCCGCGGCGCTGACGACGCGCGCCGAGAAGGCGCCGGGCGGATGGAAGATCAACGGCCACAAGTGGTTCATCACCGGTGCGGACGGTGCCGGCTTCTTCATCATCATGGCCCGCACGTCCGGAGCGCCCGGTGACCGCGGCGGTGCGACGATGTTCCTCGCGCCCGCGTCCGCGCCGGGAATCCGGGTGGGTCGGCACATCGACACGCTCGACCGCGCGATGATCGGCGGCCACTGCGAGGTGTTCTTCGAGGATCTGTTCGTGCCGGACGAGGCCGTCTTGGGGGCCGTCGACGAGGGCTTCGCCTACGCGCAGGTCCGGCTCGGCCCCGCCCGCATGACGCACGTGATGCGGTGGCTCGGCGCGGCGCGCCGCGGGCACGACGTCGCGGTCGCGTACGTCGCGAAGCGTGAGGGCTTCGGGTCCCGGCTCGGCGATCTCGGCATGATCCAGAAGATGGTCGCCGACAACGAGATCGACATCGCCGCCACGCGCGCCCTGCTGGTCAGCGCATGCTGGGAACTCGACCGCGGGGAGACCGCGTCGGACTCGACCTCGATCGCGAAGGCCTTCGGATCCGAGGCGATCTTCCGTATCGTCGACCGCTCGATCCAGATGTGCGGCGGCATGGGCGTGTCCGGCGATCTGCCGCTGGCCCGTCTGTCCCGCGAGGTGCGTCCGTTCCGTGTCTACGACGGTCCGTCCGAGGTGCACCGCTGGGCACTGGCCAAGCGCGCCGTGGGCAAGGCGAAGCGTGCCGCCCGCGAGGAAGGCCGGTCGTGACCGCGGCGCGGCTGGATGGGCTGGACCTGGTTGCACTGCAACGGTTCTTCGCCGAGTCCGAGGTGTCCACCACCGGTGATCTTCGTGCCGAACTGATCTCCGGGGGCAAGTCGAACCTCACCTACCGGGTGTTCGACGACGCGTCGCAGTGGGTGCTGCGGCGGCCCCCGACCGCGGGCCTGACGCCGTCGGCGCACGACGTCGCGCGGGAGTACCGTGTGTGCGCCGCACTGCAGGACTCGCCGGTGCCGGTGGCGCCCACCGTGGTGCTGTGCGAGGACGAGTCGGTGATGGGCGCCCCGTTCGCGGTCACCGGATTCGTCGACAGCCGGGTGATCCGGACCGTCGACGATCTCGCGACCCTGAGCGACGTCGAGATCGCCTCGTGCACCGACGAACTGGTGCGAGTGCTCGCGGCGCTGCACGATGTGGACTACCGGGCGGTGGGTCTCGAGAAGTTCGGTCGGCCCGACGGGTATCTGACCCGGCAGGTCGCGCTGTGGGCGCGGCAGTGGGAGCGGGTCAAGACCCGCGAACTGCCGGACCTGGAACGGCTGCACGGACTGCTCGCGGACGCCATCCCGGCCACGTCGCAGTCCGCGATCGTGCACGGCGACTACCGGATCGACAACACCCTCGTCGCCACCGACGATCCCGGACGAGTTGTGGCGGTGGTGGACTGGGAGATGTCGACACTCGGCGACCCGCTCTCCGATCTGGCCCAGATGTGCGTCTACCGGCATCCCGCGCTCGACGTCATCCTCGGCGAACCCGCCGCGTGGACGAGCACCAGGCTGCCGTCCACCGACGACCTCGCGCAGAAGTACGCCACCACCACCGGCAGGGCCATCGACCACTGGTCGTTCTACCTGGGGCTCGCGAACTTCAAACTGGCGGTGATCGCCGAGGGCATCACGCATCGCCACCGTGAGGGCGCCACCACGGGAGAGGGATTCGCGCAGGCGCACGAGGCCGTACCGCCGCTGGTCGCGGCCGGTCTCGCTGCCCTGGGAGAGGGAACACGATGACCAACAGTGCACTGATCACTGGAGCGTCCCGCGGCATCGGGTTGGGCATCGCGCAGCGTCTCGCGGGCCAGGGCTACGCCCTCACCGTCACCGCCCGGGACCAGTCGCGCCTCGACGCGGTCGCCGCGGACCTGCGGGCGGCGGGGGCACCCGACGTCGTGGCCGTCGCCGCGGACATGGCCGATCCCGAGGCGGCCGCGTCGATCGCGGGGGCACACGAGGACCGGTTCGGGTCGATGCGCGCGCTCGTCCTCAACGCCGGCGTGGGCACCGCTGGGGCCGTCGCGGAGTTTCCGATGCGGCGGTTCGACAAGACCGTCGCCGTGAACTTCGCGGCTCCCTTCGCGTTGCTGCAACGGTCGGTGCCGCTGCTGCGCAAGGGCGCTGCCGACAATCCCGGCCGAGGCGCGAAAGTGGTTGCCATCTCGTCCATCACGGGCGTGTACGCGGAAGCGAACCTCGCGGTGTACGGGGCGACCAAGGCCGCGCTGATCTCGCTCGTCGAGACCCTCAACCTGGAGGAGTCCGGCAACGGGATCGCCGGGACCGCGATCGCCCCGGCCTACGTCGACACCGACATGTCGGAGTGGACCAAGGACCGCATCCCGGCCGAGACGATGCTGACGGTGAACGACGTCGTCGAACTGGCCGACGTCGTGCTGCGCCTGTCGGACCGGGCGGTGCTGTCGAAGCTGGTGCTGAGCCGGGCGGGCACATCGGGGTACGAGGCCTGACGGGAGTGGGTATCGTCGCCGGTAGGTGACCCCGCGCCCGATGGCGTCGACCATCGGATCTTCCGAGTGCGCGGGGAGCGATGATGACAACCGACGCGCGTCGGACCCTGTGGATGCTCGTCGACCTCGAACCCGGCTACGACGCACTGCGTGTCGGCGACGTGATCGAGGGCTCGGCCGTCTGGTTCGACGCCGGCACCGAGATCCAGGACAGCCCCCTTCCCGGCGAAATTCTCTCCACCGATGTCGCAGGCGTCGTCGGAGACGACGACGGTCCGCATTGCGTCCTCGACCTGGGGGCACTGGGATCGGTGTTGGCGAAGGCCCGGGACGGGGCGGGGTCCGCGGTCCTGCTGTCCGGGACCCCGATGTTCGACCGTTACGCCTGGGCGACGTCCCGGCTCCGATCGAAGGTTCGCGGCCGGATCGTCCGCACCGGTGTTCTGGTCCGGCCCTACCGGACCCCCAGCCGACCCGGATGGTACGACGGCGCCAGTCTGCGATCCGGGTCGCTGCGGTTCCGGTCCGTGCCGCCGTGGGACCGGGTCCAGACCTTCGACGCCGGGCGGGGTGAGAGCGTCGACTGGTATTGCGTGGAGATCGAACCCGTCGACGGCACCGTGTTGTGACGACGGCGGTCAGTGCACGCCGCGCATCAGCTTCCGGATCCACGGCGACAGGATCGCCAGCAGGACACCGATGCCGATGGACGCCAGTCCGACCGTGGCGAAGTACGGCACCTCGTTGCTCTCGTCGTAGTAGCCCGAGAGGGTGCCGGCGAGGCTCGAGCCCAGGGCCACCGACAGGAAGAACAGCGCCACCATCTGCGTGTGGAACACCGCGGGGGCCAGCTTGGTGGACAGCGACAGTCCGACGGGGGACAGCAGCAGTTCGGCGAAGGTGAACAGCAGCAGGATGCCGGCGAGGCCCAACAGCGGTGCGCTGTTGGCGCCTCCGCCGGACATCGGGATGAAGCACAGGAACGCGACGCCCATGATGCCGGTGCCGAGCGCGAACTTGATCGGCGACGACGGCTGGCGGGAACCGAGTTTGGTCCACGCCGCCGCGAACACCCCGGCGAAGATGATGATGAACACGGGGTTGATCGACTGCACCCAGGTGGGCGGGAACTCCCAACCGAACAGGTTGCGGTCCAGTCTCTTGTCGGCGTAGATCGCCACGGTCGTGAACTGCTGCTGGAACAGCGACCAGAACGCGGCGCTCGCAATGAACATCGGGATGAATGCGAACACCCGGCTGCGCTCGGTCCCGGTGATCCGACTGCTCGTGAGGATCACCGCGAAGTACGCGACGGCCGCGACGATGGTCAGCGCGACGACGATCTCCGAGAGGTTGCCGGTCGTGATCACGCCCGTCAGGGACAGGGCCGCGACGACGACTAGAACCACGATGGTGAGCACCATCACCCGGGGGCGGTCGGCTACGGGCAGGGGATTGGGCGCGCTGTCGCCGATCCCGCGTAGACGCTTGCGCCCCAACGTGTACTGGATCAGGCCGAGCGCCATACCCACCGCGGCGAGGGCGAAGCCGACGTGGAATCCCCAGTTCGTCTGCGCCCACCCGGTCAGCAGCGGACCGATCAGGCCACCCAGGTTGATGCCCATGTAGAAGATCGAGAAGCCCGCATCCCTACGCTCGTCGTCCGGGGCGTACAGATCGCCGACGAGGGAGGTCGCGTTCGCCTTGAGGCCGCCGCTGCCGAACGCGATCAACACGAGTCCGACGCCGACCCCGGCGAGCCCGGGAAGTACGGCCAGGCTGATGTGGCCCAACATGATCAGACACGCGCTGTAGAAGAGCGTCCGCTCGGATCCCAGTATTCGGTCCGCGATCCACGCCCCGACGATCGTGGACAGGTAGACCGTGCCGCCGTAGGCGCCGACGATGCTCGTGGCGGCGGCCTTGTCGAGGCCCAAGCCGCCCTGGTCCGCCTCGTAGTACAGGTAGTACAGCAGGATGCCCTGCATGCCGTAGAAGGAGAAGCGTTCCCACATCTCCACGCCGAACAGGTTGGCCAACGCGAACGGCTGTCCGAAGAACCCCCGATCGGAATCGGTTCTTCCGGAATGCGGTTCGACCTTCGAAGTCATCGGAGCCCCCGATTCATCCTGCGTCACGCGGCCTCAGAGTCCGCTGAGGGTGCGCCGCCGCCTGACTGTTTGGTAGATCGCCCGCCAGCCGATGAGGAACAGGCCAAGGAACGACGCGGCGACGAGGATGAACGAGAAGGCGGTGCCCTGATCGCTGACCACTCGCAACAGCATGCCGAGCACCAGCGTCGAGACCCACACGATGACGCCGGTCGGGAAAGCCAGCACGGCGTCGAACTTGTCGTGGTAGAGCAGGAACGTGATCAGCCATCCGACAGCCAGGCCGACCAGGAACGGCCACGCCGTGGTGAGCAACCCACTGAGAACGGCCTCCTCGTGACTGCTGCGGCCCGCCGCGGCGAACGCGAGGACCAGCACAATGTCGACTACGGCGGCGGGGACGTACTTCTTCACGACGACCAGCCTATGCCGACGCCGGATCCGTCACGACGGACCCGGCGGAAAGCGCGCCCCGGTTGCCCTCGCCGAGCAGGGCAACCGGGGCGGATCAGGCGTCGTGACCGCGGACGGCGCGGCCACGGTCGGCGTCAGTCGCGGACGAGCGGCATGATCGCGCGGACCCGCGCGTCACGCAGGTACAGCCCGCCCCACACGAAGATTCCGACGTACACCGGGGACAGGATCGTCGAGAGCAGCGACTGTTCGGTGAGGATGTTGCACGCGACCGCCCCGCCGAGATAACCGGTGAGCAGCACGGCGCCGAGAATCGACGTGACCGGCACCAGGTACAGCGCCAGGCACACGAGCATCACCACACCCATGATGTAGGGCGCGTAGTCGGGGAAGCCGTACTCCGCCATCGAGTCGCGGACCGGTTGGATGTTCGCCAGATGGATGCCGGCGTCGAACAGCAGGAACGCCACGACCAGGCCGGTGACGACGAGTCCGATGAGGCGGGCCCGCGACGACACGGCGGCGGTGCTGGGGACGGTGCGGGTGTGGGGGACTGCAGCGGTCATGGCGAGCTCCGTTCCTCGGGCCGCCCCGCGCCCGATGCGCGGAGCCTTTTGCCGTACAGACCGGGCGCCCGCTCGAAACTCATCGCGGATGCGGTGAATTCGGCTCCGGGCCGCTCACCGCTTCGATAACCTCCCCGCAACTGCGTCCGATTCGCCTGTTCAGGAGGTTCAGTGACGTTCGAGATGTCTCGCCGCCGGTTCATGAGAGTGGGTGCGGGTGCCGTCGGCGCCGCCGCGGCGGGATCGCTCCTGCCGCCGTCGTTGCAGGCGGCCCTCGCCTCGCCGGTCCCGCCGGGCGGCCTGGAGTCGATCGAACACGTTGTACTCTTGATGCAGGAGAATCGCGCCTTCGACCACTACTTCGGCACCCTCCGGGGTGTGCGCGGCTTCGGTGATCCCAACGCGCTGACGCTGCGCACCGGGCGGACCGTGTACGAGCAGCCCGACCGGGACTCCGTGGTGGTGCCGTACCGGATCCGGGACGCGGCGGGCGCGCAGCGAATGGACACCCAGAACGTGGACGCGCTCGACCACGAGTGGGCAGGCGGGCAGGCGGCCGTCGAGGGCGGCTGGCACGACGGCTGGATCCCCGCCAAGACCGCCGCCACGATGGCGCACTACGACCGGCTCGACATCCCGTTCCAGTTCGAACTCGCCGAGTCCTTCACGGTGTGCGACGCCTACCACTGCTCGGTACCCACCTCGACCGCACCCAACCGCAACTACTGGATCAGCGGCTACACCGGATTCGAGGCCGACGGTTCCCGCGCGGTCACCAACGACTCGTACATGCCGTGGCACGGCGGCTACACGTGGACGACGGTGCCCGAACGGCTCGAGACGGCCGGCGTGAGCTGGCGGACCTACCAGGAGTGGGACAACTTCACCGACAACAACCTCGAGTACTTCGTTCGGTTCGAACAGATCGTGCACGCGCTGCTCGGGCATCCCGTCCTGGTGCCCTACCAGTTCCCGACGCTCGCGGCGCTCTACGTCGCGCTGCCACTGCTGCCGGTGGACGTGCAGAACCAGTTGCTCCGGTGCCTCGACGAGGGCGTGGCACGACTCGACGGACCGGACCGTCGCCTGTACGACCGCGCACTGCGCCGCGAGCGGCCCGGCACGCTCGCGGACGTGTTCCGCGCCGACGTCGAGGCCGCCGCGCTGCCGCAGGTGTCGTACCTGGTGCCGTCGGCGGTGGACTGCGAGCACCCGATGGTGTCGTCCCCGGCGTCCAGCGCGAGCCTGGTCTACAAGGTGCTCGACGCGATCGCCTCCGACCCCGACACCTGGTCGAAGACGGCGGTCCTGCTCAACTTCGACGAGAACGACGGCTACTACGACCACGTGCCGCCGCCGTTGCCGCCGCGGGACGTCACCGACGAGTACGTGGGCGACAAGCCACTGGGCCTCGGGCCGCGCGTGCCGATGACGGTGATCTCGCCGTGGACCGTCGGCGGCTACGTGTGCTCGCAGGTATTCGACCACACATCGGTCACCCAGTTCCTGGAGCGGCGGTTCGGGTTCACGCAGCCGGAGATCAGTGGGTGGCGGCGCACCGTCGCCGGCGACCTGACGTCGGCGTTCGACTTCGACAACCCGCGTGCCCGGCCGTCGCTCACGCCACCGCCGCCCGCTCCGCCGCTCACCCCGCGGTGGAAGCCCGCCCCGCCCGAGCAGCAGCGGATGCCGGTGCAGGAGAGCGGGACCCGGCCCGCTCGCGCATTGCCGTATCAGCCGGACGCCGACGTCGCTCTCGATCCGGAGGTGCGGTCGCTGACCGTCCGGATGCGCAACACCGGAGCCGAGAGCGTCCACCTCGCGCTGTACCCGTACGCGGGTGAGTTCGAGCTGCCCCGGCACTTCGACGTGCTCGGCGACCACAGCGACACCGTCACGGTCAGCGGCGAGCGCTACGACCTGACGATGATCGGCCCCAACGGTTTCCGTCGCGAGTTCGGCGGATCGGTCGACGGGCCCGCAGCGCGGTTGGACATGCGGACCACCGTCGACGCCGGCACCCGAACGCTGACGGTGACCGCGGTGAACCACGGCGACACGGACCTCACGGTGCGGCTCCCCGCGGGCGCCGACCGACTGGCGCCGGGGGAGCCGGGGTCGTGGAGCGTGCCGTCACGGCACGGCTGGTACGACGCGTCTTTCACCGTCGACGAGGATCCGTCGTTCCGGCGCCGCTGGATGGGACACCTCGAGAACGGTGCCGACAGTGTCAGTCAGGACCCCGTCGAGGTAGCCGCGACCGGCGACCTCACGCTGCTGCCGCAGCCGCCGGCACCCGTGACCGGGTCGAGCACGTTGCCGATCCCGTTCCCGGGGTCCTGAGGCAGGAGCGCACCCGCCACGGCAGCTTGGTCACGCCGTGTAATGCCCTACATTCCTTCGGCTTTCATCGGCTTTCATCGGCTTTCGGGCGGTGTAGCGCGCCAGGGCGCCGAGTTCCCGATGTCGGCGGCGTAGGTGTGGCGGCCGCGTAGGGGGCGTCCTCGCCTCGTAAGCGGCGTGCATCAAACGTGATCCGGCCGCCTGCAGACTGAAGAAGAACTCCTCCCGATCGATAAGCGCGGCTTATCGATACACGAAAGAAAGTACCTGGACTTCTCCGCACGCCCAGTGCGACTGTTGTCTACATCACGTCAGAACCTATATGAGTCTCGAAACACGGGAGTTTCAAGAATGAAGGCAGCCCGCTACCACGGAGTTGGCGATATCCGTTTCGAAGATATCCCTGAGCCTATTGCAGGCCCTGGTCAGGTGAAAGTTCGGGTGCATTTCAATGGCCTGTGCGGCAGTGATCTGCACGAGTATTATCACGCGCCGATGATGGCGCCGATAACGCCGCATCCTCTCACTGGAGTGAGCGTCCCGGTGGTTCTCGGTCACGAGTTCTCCGGAGAGATCGTGGAGGTAGGGGCAGACGTCGACGAGCTGTCGGTCGGCGACGCCGTGGCGGTAGAACCCACCGTCAACTGTCGACGATGCGCGGCCTGTCTGGCCGGCTCGTACAACCTCTGCAGCAATATCGCCGCAGTCGGCTACAGCTGGGCCGGCGGGGGTGGACTCGGACAGTATGCAGTCGTCGACGCCGACCACGTCTATCGGCTTCCTGACGGGATGAGCACCCGCGAGGGAGCGTTGATCGAACCCCTCGCCGTGGCCCTGCACGCCGTGCGTCGTGGCGATGTCGCTCCGGGCAGCAGCGTCGCGGTCCATGGGGCCGGTCCCATCGGAATCGGAGTATTCCTGGCGCTGAGGGCCACAGGTATCGAGGACATCACCGTGATCGAGCCGTCGGCGGCGCGGCGCGCGGCGATCGAAGCTGTCGGAGCGACGAGGGTCATCGACCCAAGTGAAACGGATGTCGTCGCGGAACTGCGTGCGAACACCGATGGAGCCGGCGTCGCGCGATCGTTCGAGACGGCCGGCGTACCGGCCACTTTCCTGAATGCGGTCCGCTCGACAGCTGCGCACGGCCGAGTTGTGGTCGTCGCGGTGCACCAGCGGCCGGTCGAGTTCAACCCCACCGAGATCCTGTTCAACGAGTGCGAGATCGTCGGCTCCATCGCATACTGCCGCGACTATCCGGAGGCCATCGAGTTCATGGCTCGTGGGGCGTATCCGCTGGACAGTTGGGTGCAGACGATCGCATTCGAGGACCTCATCACCGATGGGTTCGGCCCACTCCGGGACCAAACAGCCATCAAGGTCCTGGTCGACATGGCCGCAGTCGGCTGACGGACCCGAAGCCTCCACGCACGTAATAGAAAAGGGAAAACCATGACCACTGGCTCGAACCTCGGACCGACATTCTGGATGACCAACCCCGGCGTCACGCCGAAGGGCGCAAGAAAGGAATTCGTCGACCCCGACGACATTCCGTGGACCGACTGGCTGATGCCCGGAACGCGATTCAAGCTTCTGTACTGCAATCTCGTGACCGGCGCGTTCACCCTCATCCTGAAAGTGGATCCCGGCACCGTTGCCACTCCGCATTGGCATATGGGAAATGTGCAGGCATATCTACTGGAAGGCGGATTCTATTACGAGGAGGACGATCCCGGCATGGCCGGCATGTACACCTGCGAGGTTGCCGGCGCCGTGCACACGCCGATCGCCCCGGACGGCTGTGTCATGCTCGCCATGGTCGAGGGCCCGATCGCCGGCTACCTGCCTGATGGCGGACTCGCGGTCGTCGCGGACGCCCGATTGCACTACTACATGGCGCGTGACAACGGCGCCGTCGAGAAGCTCCAGCTGGTCGACTACGCCACTGATCCGTCCCAGGAGATGCACGCGAAGGCGATCGGGTAGCCGCCGAATCGGCTAGCCTGACACCTGATTCTCCAACCGATGTCGTGCGAGGTGAAGCATGTATGTCTCGCCGCAGGCGCTTCGGTGTTTCCTAGCCGTGGCGGACGAGCTGCACTTCGGACGTGCCGCCACACTGCTACACATGACGGGACCGGCGCTCAGTCAGCAGGTGTCCCGGTTGGAGAAGGACCTGCGTTTCCTGCTCTTCGAACGCAACTCTCGACACGTCGAGCTGACCGAAGCCGGATGCGCGCTGATCCCGCAGGCACGCGCAGTCGTGGCCGCCAACGAGACCCTTCTGCGGTGGCGTGAATCGGTCCGTCTGGGCCGTCGCAGCATCGATATCGGGTTCATGGCAACCGGTGCCGGTCTGCTCACGACTGCCGTGCTGGATCGGCTCCGCTCCGCTGATCCGGATCTGCACGTGAAGTTGCACCACCTCGAGTGGAGCGAACAACTGGCTCCACTGCTGGCCGGCGACATCGATGCAGTGTTTGTCCGGGAACCGTTTCCTGCTGAGGGAGTCCGGCGCCGGCGAATTCTGTCCGAGCGACGGGTGGCCGTGCTTGCCCACGACCACCCGTTGGCCGCCCGGGAATCGATCCGGTTCGCCGAGATTGCCACAGAGCCGTTCATCAGCAGCAGCGGCGGGCCGCCGGAATGGACCGACTTCTGGATGGTGAACCCGCGGCCGGACGGCACCCGAGCCGAACCGAGTCTTGCAGTATCGACAGTAGAAGAACTACTCGAAGCGGTCGCCGCCGGCGCGGGTGTCACCACCACGCCTGAGTCGCTGCCTACGTACTACCGTCATCCGCTGGTCAGCTTCGTGCCCATCGACGACATCAGCCCGAGCGTGGTTACCCTGTGCACTTTGGAAGGCAACCGAAGGCCGGAGCTGACAACGCTCCAGGATGCGATCGGCCAGGCCTGTCACCAAGCAGCCGTGAAGCCGCCAATGAAGTGAAGCTTGGGCTCCAGCAAAGTCGTGACGGGGCGCTGCCCTCTGGATCAGCGGGTGCCGAGGACTGCGCTCAGCCCGAGCGCAACCGCAACGAAACGTTCGACGGCGCGGGGTGTATCCGAGGCGAGGAAAACGAGTTCGACGGTCGACAGTTCGGCGTCCACGATGGGTCGCGAGGTGGTGTCCGCTCGCCGGAACAGACTGGCCACGCCTGCACCTGTGATCGCAACCGCATCGGTGGTCGCGACGACCTGGACCATCTCCTCGATGCTGCTCACCATCGGGCCGTAGGTGGGACGCGTGCCGTCCGGCCGTGGATCGATCGACCACCAGTTGCGCCAGTCTCGGGTCCCTTCTCGGGTGTCCACCTGAACGACGTCGGCGAGGTCGACGATTCGTAGCTTCCGTCGGCGGGCCAGCGGGTGGTCGTGTGCCATCAGCAGGACACGAGGCTCCTCGAACAGAACGACCCGGCGTAGCCGAGGGTGCGACTCGAGAGGCGGGCGGGCGACGACCATATCGACCCGACCGGAGGTCAATGCCGAGAGTTCGTCTCCCCACACCAGTTGCGTCAGTTCCAGTTCCACTTGGGGTTCTCGTCGATGGAACTCGTCGATGATCGGACGGGTCAGCTCCCCGGCCCCACCGGCAAGGAACCCGAGGCGCACCCTCCCCGATGAGCTGCGCTTGTGGCGACGGGCCGCGCCCACCGCAGATTCGGCGGCGGCCAGCAGCATTCGGCTCTCGTCGAGGAAGTCGAGTCCGGCTTCGGTGAGGCGAGCCCCGCGGTGATCTCGCTCGAGCAGCGAGACGCCCAACGCCTCTTCGAGCTTACGCACCTGTTGGCTCAGCGACGGTGTCGCAATATGCAGTTGCTCAGCTGCTTTCGTGAAAGTCCCGGCATCGGCGACTGCCACGAAGTAACGCACGAGCCGTAGATTCAGATCCATCGTGCACGACCTTAGGTATTCGTCTAACGATCGGGCGAGAATACGTCATGGACGTGACGGCCGCCACATCGGAGCATTGGGGTGTCCCCGAATACAGGAGGAAATACGATGTCTGTCAACGTCACTCACCGAGCCGACGCCCATGTGGTCGACCCGATCCGCCCGCAACTGACCGGACCCGAGATCGACCCGCAGTCCAACGCCCCGGTCGCAGAGGTCTTCGCTCGCGCGAGCTCTCCGGTGACGGGACCGACCCTCAGTCTCGCGTCCCGGGTCAACAACTGTGACGATATCCCGTGGACCCCGTTCCCGATGCCGGGAACGTCCTTCAAGCTCTTGAACATCAACGAGACCACCGGTGCGGCCTCGATTCTGCTGTACGTGGCGGAGAATGCGCAGGCGCCGCTGCACATGCATTGCGGCGCCGCGGAGGCGTACAACATCTTCGGCCGCTGGGCGTATGAGGGTGAGGCCGAATCCATCGGCCCCAACCACTACATCTACGAACCGGCCGGCATCGTGCACCTGCCCAGGCAGGAGGTCGAGTCCCTGATGTTCGGCATCTTCCACGGCCCGATCGTCGGGTACAACGAGGACGGCACCGTTGCCGGAGTCATCACGCACGAACTGCTCTACGACCTCGCCGCAGCGAACAACGCGATCGCGCACCTGCCCGCTCGGACGGGCCGCTAGATGGCGGGCGCGGTCCTCGTCACGGGCGCCGGTGGCGGCCTCGGTCGCGGCGTGGCCGAACGGATGTCCGCAGAAGGTCGGGGGCTGGCACTGATCGACATCGACAAGGAGCGGTTGGCGGAAACCGCTGCCGCAGTGGGGTCCTGCGGAGTGGCGGTGACCACTCACGTCGTCGACATCTGCGACGTGGGCGCGTTGCAGGCGGCCGTCGTGGAGGCCTTCGCCGCTCACGATGACCTCGACGGACTGGTCAACGTGGCCGGGCTCGGCGGATTCTGGCAGTACGACGCACTCGATGTGGAGACCTGGGACAAGACCTACGCGGTCAACGTCCGCGGGGTCTTCTTCGCTCTCCAGGCCTTCGCTGCGGAGCTGGCCACGCGTGGGCGTGAAGGGGCCGTGGTCAACTTCTCGTCGATCGCGGCCCGAAATGGGCACGAGCTGCTGACCGCATACGGTTCGTCGAAGGCGGCCGTGCTGGCGTTGACCCAATCATCGGCTCGCGCGCTCGCCCCTTCCGTTCGCGTCAATGCGGTTCTGCCCGGCCTGATCTGGACGGACATGTGGCGACAGTCCGCCGGCTGGCTCGCCGAGCACGAACCGGCCCTGGCCGGGGTGGCGCCCGAGCAGATCTTCGGCGCGATGGTGGACCAGCTCATCCCGATGAAGCGCCCGCAGACCATCGAGGATGTCGCCGGTGCCGTCGCGTACCTGCTCTCGGCCGACGCGGTCAACGTCACCGGGCAGTCTCTGCACGTGGACGGCGGCGCGGTGCTCCCGTAGCACTCCGCCACGACTCGACCACTTCCCTTCGCATGATGTGCACGGAGGGGAGTGGTCGTTGTCGTGCCCGGTGAACCTCCCGATTTCACGGTCGGGCCACGGGGATTACCGAACCTTCGGTAGGCTGGTGCCGAGCCGCACGTTCTGCGGCGGGTGTCCACGTCCTGGAAGGAACGCGCGAGATGGCAGCGGCAGGTCCGGTCCGAAGAGCGGGATCGCCTGGGCGACCAGGATACGATCTCGACTCGTTGCTTGCCGTTTCGGTGAAGGTGTTCAACGACAAGGGGTACGACGGCACCAGCATGGAGGCGCTCGCTCAGCGGCTCGGCATCACGAAGTCGTCGATCTATCACCATGTGTCCGGCAAGTCGGAGCTCCTGGAGCTCGCGCTGGCCCGGGCTCTCAATGCGCTCTTCGCGGTCACGACCGAGGATCAGGTGACCAGCGGGCGGTCCATCGATCGACTCGAGTACCTCGTTCGGCGAAGTGTCGAGGTGCTCGTGACCGAGCTTCCCTACGTGACATTGCTTCTCAGGGTTCGCGGGAACACTCTCGTCGAGAGACGTGCGCTCGCACGCCGGCGTGAATTCGATGTCTTCGTCAGTGATCTGGTGGTGGCCGCCGCCGAAGAAGGCGACCTCAGGCCGGGTATCGACCCGGCGCTCACGAGCCGGCTGGTTTTCGGAATGGTGAACTCGTTGATCGAGTGGTACCGGCCGCGCGGGGGCGAATCGGTCTCCGAGCTCGCCGATGCGGTGGTGGCGCTCACCTTCGACGGGATGAGGGCCTGACCCTCACTTTCGCGGACAGGCGTACCGAAAAGACGTGGGGCGCCTCGGATTCGATCCGAGGCGCCCCACGTCTTCTCAGGATGGTCGATTGTCGATCAGGCGACGAGCTTTGCCGATCGATCGGTCCAGGCTCCCCGGGGCCAGGACTTCCACGGCGACGGTGACACCGATGCGGTTCTTCACCAACTGCCGCAGCCGGGCGGCCTGCTGATCGGCCTCGTGAGTCGAGCTGTTCGGCCGGGACTCGACGCGGACGGTGAGCTCGTCCATGCGGCCGGGGCGGTCGAGAACGCACTGGAACTGGGGTGCCAGTCCGGTCACCGCGAGAATGAGCTCCTCGATCTGGGTCGGAAAGAGATTGACCCCGCGCAGGATGATCATGTCGTCGGTTCGCCCGGTCACCTTCTGCATGCGGCGCATCGTGCGCGCAGTTCCCGGTAGCAGTCGTGTGAGATCCCGGGTGCGGTAGCGAATGATCGGCATCGCCTCCTTGGTGAGGGAGGTGAAGACGAGTTCGCCCTCCTCGCCATCGGGCAGCACCTCGCCGGTGACCGGGTCGATCACCTCCGGGTAGAAGTGGTCCTCCCAGATGTGAAGGCCGTCCTTGGTTTCCACGCACTCCATCGCGACACCAGGACCCATGACCTCGGAGAGGCCGTAGATGTCGACGGCATCCATGTCCAACTGCTGCTCGAGTTCGCCGCGCATCTCCTCGGTCCACGGTTCTGCTCCGAACACGCCCGTGCGCAGGGATGTTCGGGCCGGATCGATTCCCTTGGCGAGCATCGCATCGACGATCGTGAGCATGTACGACGGGGTGACCATGATCGCATCCGGACGGAAGTCCTCGATCAGCTGGATCTGACGCTCGGTCATGCCCCCCGATATCGGAATGACCGTGCAGCCCAGCCTTTCCGCTCCGTAGTGGGCGCCGAGTCCACCGGTGAACAGTCCGTAGCCGTACGCGACGTGGACCTTGTCGGAGGGCTTCACGCCACCGGCGCGAAGGCTCCGCGCGATCAGGTCGGCCCAGTTGTCGAGGTCCGTCGCGGTGTACCCGACCACGGTGGGACGTCCCGTCGTGCCCGACGACGCATGAATTCGCGACACTTGGTCCTGTGGCACCGCGAACATTCCGAACGGGTAGTTGTCTCGCAGATCTGCCTTCGCGGTGAACGGGAACTTCGCGAGATCGCCGAGATCCTTCAGATCGCCGGGGTGAACCCCGGCGTCGTCGAACGCCTTCCGGTAGTGCGTGACGTTCTCGTAGGCGTGGCGCAGCGTCCACTGCAGGCGTTCGAGCTGTAGGGACGAGATGCGGTCGCGCGTAGCGAATTCGATGTCCTGTGACGGGGTGACGGTGCTGGTCATAGTGGTCTCCGGGTGCCGCGGTCGGGTGCGACTGGGGTCGATGTGGTGAGGGGCGGGGCCGGGCGGTCAGGCGTCGAAGTCGACGGTCACGTCGTCGCTGTCCGGATAGCTCTGGCAGGTGAGGACGAAGCCGGCATCGACCTCGTAGTCCTCGAGCGCGTAGTTGCGCCGCATGTCGACGTCTCCGTGGGTGACCTTCGCGCGGCAGGTTCCGCATACTCCGCCCTTGCAGGCGAACGGCAGATCCGATCGGTACTTCTCTGCTGCGTCGAGGATCGTCTCGTCCCGGGGCAACGTCGCGGTGGTCGAGCGTCCGTCGAGGACGAGGGTGACCTCGCTGCTGGGGCCGGTGACC
Organism: Rhodococcus sp. W8901; assembly: GCF_013348805.1. Lineage (NCBI taxonomy): Bacteria > Bacillati > Actinomycetota > Actinomycetes > Mycobacteriales > Nocardiaceae > Rhodococcus > Rhodococcus sp. W8901. The sequence continues at coordinate 5,062,587 of NZ_CP054690.1, read as the reverse complement.
CCTTCGTCACGGTGGCGTGTCGGGGGAGGGGGCACGGCGTCGACGTAGAACAGTTCGTGGTGGACACGCTTCGGGTCGACGCCCAGCTCGCCGAGTACGACTTCGGCATCGGTGACCATGCCGTACGGCCCGCACAACCAGAAATGATCGACACCGGCGATCGGCACCACGGCGCCGAAGATCGCGCGGAGCCGGTCGGCGTCGAGACGGCCGGTGAAGAGTTCCACCTCACGGGGCTCCCGAGACAGGACGTGGACGACGTGGAAGCGCGCACCGTATCGATCCTTGAGGTCGGCGATCTCCTCGGCGAACATCACCGAGCGCGTGCGCCGATTCCCGTAGAGGAGAACCACTTCGGTTTCGGGATTGGCGAGCATGGTCGCGGCGATCGAGAGCATCGGGGTGATCCCGGAGCCCGCCGCGATCAGGACGTGCCGGCCACCGACGGTGGGATCGGCGACGAACGATCCGGACGGGGGCTGGACATCGATCTTGTCGCCCCGGCGTACCTGGTGGACCAACCAGTTCGAGAAGAGCCCGTCGGCGACTTCGCGGACCCCGATTCGGGGGCTGGAACCGATTGGGGCGCAGATGGAGTACGAGCGGCGGTGCTCGACGCCGTCCACCGTGCGGCGGAGCGTGAGGGATTGGCCGGCACCGAACGCGAACTCCCTGGAGAGGTCGGCAGGAATCTCGAACGTGACCGCAGCGGCGTCGTCGCACAGCGCCTCCACTTCTGCGACCGTGAGGGTGTGGAAGGTCCTGTTGCGCGTCGAGACAGCGGGTTTCGTGGTGTCCACAGTGTCCATGTTCAGATCTCTTTCACATGATCGAAGGGCTCCAGGCAATCGAGGCACCGGTAGAGGGCCTTGCACAGTGTCGCCCCGAATTCGGAGTCGAGGCGGGTCTCGGCGCCACCGCACCGCGGGCATTCGATCGTCCGAGGCGCGGCGGTGAGCGTCAACGGCACCGGGCCCGCGCCGCGGCGTGGTGCCGGACCGGGCACGGAGTAGCCGTTCTCGTGCAGTTTCCGACGCCCCTCGTCGCTGATCCAGTCGGTGCTCCACGGAGGCGAGAGCGTGGTCCTCACCTCGACCGACGGGAAGCCAGCGAGCTGTAGACGGTGCTGGATGTCGTCGCGCATCGTCGCCATGGCGGGGCAACCCGAATAGGTGGGGGTGACGGTCACGACCACGGCACCGTCTGCGTCTACCTCGACATCGCGCAGGACCCCGAGATCCGCGAGGGTCAGCATCGGCATCTCGGGGTCGAGAACCGACTCCGCGATGCGCCGCGCATCGCGGACGTGCGGCTCGGCGTGGGTGGAAGCGGACATGTCACCACACGCCTTCCGGATGTGCCCGGGCGACCACCTGCATCTCGGCCAGGAGTAATCCGAGCGCTTCGCTGTGCAGGCCCTGACGGCCCGCGCGTCCTCCTACCGTGCCGGCGACGCGGCCGGTCGGCGCGGACAGCTCGGCAGCGTGCAACACCTGATCGAGAACCGTGTCGAACTCCTCCCGTAGTTCGCCGGGATCGACCGCCACACCCACCGCAGCGAGCGCGCGCTCCTCGCTGGTGGGGACGAAGAGCTCGTCGACGAACGGCCAGACACGGCTGAGGGCAGACTCCATCCGCGCCTTCGATTCGGCTGTGCCGCAACCGAGTGTGACGGCCCAGCGGGCGGCGTAGTCGCGGTGGTAGGTGAGTTCCTTGACGCCTTTGACGGCCACGGCGGCAAGGACCGGATCACGTGACTTCCGTAGCCGGTCGAGGAGTGCGAGTCGCCACGTCGAGAACACCAGCAGACGCGTCACGGTCTGCGCGAAGTCGCCGTTGTCGATCTCGGCGAGTCGGACGTTGCGAAACTGGTTCTCGTCGCGGAAGAAGGCGAGCGCATCCTCGCCCGGAAGCTGTGCCGTGTCGGAGATCCGCGGCACGACGGCCGCATCGGCCGCGGCCGCCCGCGCCAGGAGAAGGCGCGCCTGGCCGAGCAGATCGAGCGCGACGTTGGCGAGAGCGACCTCCTCCTCGAGTTCCGGTGCGCGCGTGATCCACTCGGTCAGGCGCTGCGAACTGATCAGCGCATCGTCGCCGAGCATCAGACAATAGGTGGCGAGCGCCGAGAGATCGACGTCGTCGGGGACCGTGGTGTCGACGCCGGCCAGTGGGTCGTCGAAGCTGGTGCCGAAGGCCCACTGGCCGTGGCTGTCCTCGTCGACGAGGCCGTCGAAGGCATGGTCGTGGTCGGTCATCGTGCATCCTCGAAGATTGTGGACGGCCGCGCGAGCGAGCCGGCCGGATCACATGTGGGGAACGTTGTCGGGGATTTCGTAGAAGGTGGGGTGGCGGTAGACCTTGTCGCCGCTCGGTGCGAAGTACGGATCCTTCTCGGACGGACTGGATGCCGCGATCGAGTTCGCCTGCACCACCCAGATACTCACGCCCTCGTTGCGCCTGGTGTACACGTCGCGGGCGTGCCTGAGCGCCATCTCGTCGTCGGCGGCGTGCAGCGAACCGACGTGGACGTGATTGAGTCCGCGTTTGCCGCGGAGGAATACCTCGTACAACGGCCAGTCGGCGCTGGTGACTCGGTCGGCTGCATTCATCGTGTGTTCTCCTTGGTGCTCGCCCGGCGGGCGAAGGCGGTCGCGGCCTCGCGTACCCAGGCGCCGTTTTCGTGAGCGGCCCGGCGATTGGCGATGCGCTCGACGTTGGACGCACCGTTCCCGCCGATCACCTGCATGAATTCGCTCCAGTCGGGTTCGCCGAAGTCGTACGCGCCGCGCTCGGCGTTCCATTTCAGGTCGGGGTCCGGGAATGTCACGCCCAATGCTTCGGCCTGCGGTATGGACATGTCGACGAACCGCTGACGCAGTTCGTCGTTCGTGTGTCGCTTGATGCGCCACTTCATCGACTGCTCCGAGTTCGGTGACCGGTCGTCGGGCGGCCCGAACATCATCAGGGCCGGCCACCACCAGCGGTCGACCGATTCCTGCACCATCTCGCGCTGGGCGTCGGTGCCGCGCATCATCGTCATGAGCAGTTCGAAGCCCTGCCGCTGGTGGAACGATTCCTCCTTGCACACGCGGATCATCGCCCGCGCGTACGGACCGAAAGAACTGCGACACAACGGAACCTGATTACAGATCGCGGCACCGTCGACGAGCCAACCGATCACGCCGACATCGGCGAAGGTCAGGGTCGGATAGTTGAAGATCGACGAGTACTTCTGTCGCCCGTCGAGCAGCTTCTCGGTGAGGTCGCCGCGGTCGGCGCCGAGGGTTTCCGCCGCGGAGTACAGATACAGGCCGTGGCCGGCCTCGTCCTGCACCTTCGCGGTCAGGATCGCCTTGCGGCGCAACGACGGCGCCCGGGTCAGCCATGCGCCCTCGGGCTGCATGCCGATGATCTCGGAGTGCGCGTGCTGCGCGATCTGCCGGATCAGCGTCTTGCGGTAGCCCTCGGGCATCCAGTCCCGCGGCTCGACTCGCAGGTCGGCCGAGATGGTCTCCTCGAAGTGGCTCTGGAGCTCATTTTCTGCGATAGACGAGGTCATATGTCCTGCTTCTAATACCGAATGATCGGTTGGTGTGAGTATGCATGGAAGTGACGCGTGGCACAAGCGTGCGCGGCGCGGTCAGCGGCCTTCGAAGGACGGTGCGCGTTTGGCGAGGAACGCGTCGACCGCGGCGCGATGATCCGCCGATCGTCCCAGATCCTCTTGTGCCGCACGCTCACGCTCGAGCGCCTCGACGAGACCCGTGGACGACGCCGATACGAGGCGCTTCACGTGCATGTGGGCCGCGGTCGGTCCTGACGCGAGTTCGCCCGCCAGCGCCCGGGCGGCATCGACGAGGTCGCCGTCGGGCACGACGCGGTGGACCAGACCCCAGTCGAGGGCCTGGGCGGCCGAGAACCGGTCGCCGAGCATCAACAGGCCCGTCGCACGGCTCGGACCGAGCATCTCGACCAGTGTGTGGCTCAATCCGGAATCGCTCGCCAGCCCGATCCCGGTGAAGGCGGTGGCGAACCTGGCGCTCTCCCCGGCGATCCGGATGTCTCCTGCCAGTGCGATGCCCAGGCCTGCCCCCACGCACGCGCCGTTGATCGCGACGACGACCGGTACGCGCACCGCGGCGAGCGCAGTGAGCAACGGGTTGTAGTGTGCGCCGACGGTGTCCATCGCGCGTGCGGGATCCGCCGCGAGGCCGGCGGCATGCTCGGCGAGATCCTGGCCGACGCAGAAGTTCCTGCCCTCGGCCTCGAGGAGGAGCGCGCGCACCGATCGGTCTCCGGCTACCGTCTCGACCGCCGCCGACAGCTGTTCCTTCGCTGCGCGATCGAGCGCGTTGGACGCGCCGGGTCGGCGCAGGGTGATCGTTGCCAGGCCCGCAGTCGTGGACAGCCCGATCCTGTCGATACCGCTCATGGAATGCATCTCCTGTCAGTGGGATTCGGGCCCGAGTGTCGCCTCAGGACCAGTTGAAGAAGCCTCGGCCCGCCTTGCGGCCGAGTTCGCCTCGCGCCACCTTCTCGCGAAGTAGGGCGGGAGGCCTGAAGCGTTCACCGAGCGTCTCCGTCAGGTGCTCGGCGATGGCGAGTCGAACGTCGAGGCCCACGAGATCGGTGGAACGTAGCGGACCCATGGGGTGCCTGTATCCCAACTCCATTGCACGATCGATGGACTCGGCATCGGCGACACCTTCCTCGAGCATCCGGATCGCCTCGAGCCCGAGACAGACCCCGAGCCGGCTCGTCGCGAAGCCCGGCGAGTCGTTGACCAGCACCTGGGACTTGCCGAGCTGGGAGACCCACGTGCACACCCGCGCCACGACGGCGGTGTCGGTCGACGGAGTCCGGATGATCTCGACGAGCGTCGACGCCGGTACCGGATTGAAGAAGTGCATGCCGACCAGTCGGCGGGGATCATCCAGCACCGCACCGAGTTCGGCGATCGAGATCGAACTGGTGTTGGTCGCGATCACCGTCGCCGGATCGACCGTCTTCTCCACGAGGGAGAGCACACCGAGCTTGAGCTGCACGGATTCCGGGACAGCCTCGACCACGAGATCGAGTCCGGTGGGCAGCTCGTCCGGTGCGTCGACGAGCGACACACGCCCGAGTACCGTTGCCGGATCGGATTCGCCGAGCCTTCGGCGTTCGTGGGCGCGGTCCAGTCCGTCCGAGACCCGGGTCAGTGCCGCCTGTCGGTCGCCGCTCTCGGCGATGGTGACCGTGGAACCGAGCGTCGCGAACACCTGCGCGATGCCGGCGCCCATTCGTCCGCCACCGACGACACCGACGTGGCCGGGGATTGTGTTCGTCATTTCTTCTTCTCCAGAAAGGCCGTCATGCGGTCGTGTTTGTCCCGACTCTCGAACAACACGGCCTGGGCGATGTCGTCGGCGAAGGAGTGGGTCCCGGGTGCATCGGCGATCAGCTTGGTGAGCCTGAGCGCCAGCGGTGCGGAGCGGTTGATGCGATCGACGATGTCGTGTGCGGCAGCGACGTGTTCGCCGGGGGCCACGACGCTGATCACGAGCCCGCAGCGCAGCGCCGCCGCTGCGTCGAGGTTGCGGCCGGCGAGGAGCACCTGCTTGGCGATCGATTTGCCGACCAGTTCCTGCAGGCGATAGCTGGCGCCGGCGGCGGCCATGATGCCGAGACCCGGCTCGGGGTTGCCGAACACCGCGGTTTCCGTCGCGACACGGATGTCGCAGGCGTACGACAGTTCCGCTCCGCCGCCGAGCGCGAATCCGCTCACTGCTGCAACGGTGGGCATCGGCAGCCTGGCGATGCGGTCGAAGAGAGTGCGATTGATACCGGCGAGCGCCTCGTCGCGTCCCCGGTCCCGCAGTTCCGCGATATCGGCACCGCCCGCGAAGTGATCGCCGGATCCGCTGATCAACAACGGCTTGGGTGCGTCCTCGAGGAGCGCGCACACCCGGTGCAGTTCCGAGATCATCTCGGCGTTGATCGCGTTGCGTTGCTGCGGGCGATGGAGGGTGACCACCATCCGGTCGGCACGATCGTCGATCGTCAGGGTATTCACGGCGCCTCACTCGACAGGGGGGCCCGGGCGAGGGCACGGCCCGCGCGCTCGTGTGGGATGCGGGCTCCGCACATCGGGATTACTTGCACCACTTTCGTCTCCTTCGCAGTGTGCTCGTCTCAATTAATAACCGAACCTTCGGTCGGGACGCAAGGGTTCCGACGAATCCGGTCGAACGCGTGACCGGTGCTGAATATTGCATTGAACCTTGACAATCGGACGCCGTACTGGCGATTCTGATTACCGACCGAACGTACGGTGGAAAGAGGTTTTCGTGAGCAGGTTAGTGCAAAGTTACGTTGCCGGGAGCTGGTACACGGCTCCCGATGCTGGAACGCCGCTCCTGAGCGCGGTGGACGGTTCCGAGGTGGCACGCATCTCGTCGACCGGGCTCGACATCGCCGGGATGGTGGCGCATGCTCGTGCGGTCGGCGGGCCCGCCCTGACCGAACTGACCTTCCACGAGCGCGCCGCAGCGCTGAAGGCGTTGGCCCTGACGCTCATGGCCGGCAAGGAAGAGTTCTACGAGCTGTCCACTGCCACCGGCGCGACGCGACGCGACTCCGGTGTCGACATCGACGGTGGCTTCGGAACCCTGCTGAGCTACGCGAGCAAGGCGCGGCGCGAACTACCGAACGACACCGTCCACCTCGACGGGCCCCATGAGCAACTCGGCAAGGCGGGGACCTTCCTCGGCCAGCACGTCTACACCTCGCGTCGCGGTGTCGCCGTCCAGATCAACGCGTTCAACTTCCCGGTGTGGGGCTTCCTCGAGAAGCTCGCGCCGGCATTCATCGCCGGAGTCCCGTCGATCGTGAAGCCGGCCAGCCAGACGGCCTATCTCACCGAACTGGTGTTCCGCCGCATCATCGAGTCCGGACTGCTGCCGGAAGGGTCGGTCCAGCTGCTGTCGGGTAGCGCGCGTGATCTGCTCGACCACCTCGGTGGGCAGGACTCGGTCGCGTTCACCGGATCCGCGGACACCGCGGCGATGCTGCGGGTCCATCCGAGAGTCGTCGCCGAGGGTGTGCACTTCAACGCCGAAGCGGATTCGCTCAACGCCTCCATTCTCGGTGCGGACGTCGAACCCGGCAGCGAGGAGTTCGAGCTCTACGTCAAACAGCTCGTCACGGAGATGACCGTCAAGGCCGGCCAGAAGTGCACTGCGATCCGCCGTGCCCTCGTTCCCTCGGGCCTCGTCGACGACGTGGTCGAGGCCGTGCGGGGCCGCCTGTCGCGGGTCGTGGTCGGGGCCCCCGATGCCGAGGGTGTCACGATGGGCGCCCTGGCGAGCATCGAGCAGCGCGATGAGGTGCTGAAAGCGCTTCGTGGACTGACGAAGTCGGCACGGATCGTGGTGGGGGATCCGGAGAACTTCGAGGTCGTGGGGGCGGACAGGCTGACCGGCGCCTTCCTGCCTCCGATCCTGCTGCGCTGCGATGACAAGGCCGCCGACGAGCCACACGACATCGAGGCGTTCGGGCCGGTGAGCACGGTGATCGGATACGACGGTACCGCCGAGCTGATCGAATTCGCGGCCCGCGGCAAGGGCAGCCTCGTGGCCTCCGTCGTCACCCGCGACGCCGGGCTCGCCCGCGACATCGTGCTGGGGCTCGCGCCCTTCCACGGCCGCGTCCTGGTTCTCAACCGGGACGATGCGCGGGAATCGACCGGACACGGCTCGCCGCTTCCCGTGCTCGTCCACGGTGGTCCGGGCCGCGCTGGTGGCGGTGAGGAGCTCGGTGGCATCCGTGGAGTCCTGCATCACATGCAGCGCACCGCGGTCCAGGCGACCCCCGACATCCTGACTGCCGTCGGCAATCGTTGGGTTCCCGGGTCGCGGCGAACCGACGACGGTGTCCATCCGTTCCGGAAGAACCTGGCGGAGTTGCGGATCGGTGACACGGTCGTCGGAGGACCGCGGCAGGTCGCACTGGCGGACATCGACCACTTCGCGGAGTTCACCGGCGACACCTTCTATGCGCACACCGATCCTGATGCCGCGGCAGCGAACCCCCTCTTCGGCGGCATCGTCGCACACGGCTACCTCGTGGTCTCGCTCGCGGCCGGGCTGTTCGTCGAGCCGAACCCGGGACCGGTCCTCGCGAACTTCGGCGTCGACAATCTGCGTTTTCTGACCCCGGTGAAGGCGGGCGACAGCCTCACCGTGACGTTGACCGCGAAGCTGATCACACCGCGCAGCAGCGCCGACTACGGCGAGGTGCGGTGGGATGCCGTGGTCGCGAATCAGGACGGCGATGCTGTCGCGACCTACGACGTCCTCACCCTCGTTGCCAAGGGAGCGTCCAGCGGTGGAGGGCGCTGACATGGGCTGCAGGGTGGTGGTCTGTTACGGCCACCCCGAGGATTCAGGTGCTTTCGACGCCCACTACCGCACCACGCACATTCCGTTGGCGCGCAAGATCCCCGGCCTGTCCGGCTACACGTGGGGAAAGTGCAGCGCACTCGACGGCGCCGCCCCTGCCTACTATGCGATTGCGTCGCTGTGCTTCCCCGATGCCGAGACGATGCACGCCGGACTGGCGTCGAAGGAGATGCGGGACGCCGCCAGGGATGTCCGCAACTTCGCCACCGGAGGGGTGACGATGTACACGCTGGAAGAGGAATCGGTGCACGGCGGGGAGGGAGAAGTATGACAGTCGAATTCCCCTCGGCGCAAGAGATGTTCGAGGCCGATGTGGCGTCCCGGGCGTTGGGGATCGAGGTGCGCGAACTGTTCCCGGGCCGTGCGGTCGCGTCGATGACGGTCCGCGAGACCATGGTGAACGGGCACGGAATCACGCACGGCGGATTCGTGTTCACCCTTGCGGACACGGCATTTGCGCTCGCGTGCAACGGGTACGACGAGCCGGCGGTCGCCGCTCGGGCGGACATCCGGTTCCTGGCCCCCACGCGACTGGGCGACGAGCTGATTGCCGAGGCGGTCGAGCGGGAACGCTACGGCCGCAACGGTATCTACGATGTCACCGTCCGGGTTCGAGGCAAGTCCGTCGCTGAGTTCCGTGGCGACAGTCGGTTCGTCGCGCGCTCTCGGTGAGCCGGCTTCCGGCCCCGGATTCCGGGACAGGAGCGCGCCCGCCGCGGCAGACACGCCGTGTCGGGTGCGCAGCCTGTGGGGCCGGACCAGGCCTGGAGTCCGACGCTGATGGCCGAAGTCCTTGCGGTTGATGGTGGTGAAGGCCTCGATTGATGTGGCCGTCACGCTGCTCGTTTGCGGTTCGTCACCCTGCCGGGCGGGAATCCGCGTATTCGTGCGGGGGGCCGCACGAACGCCCTCGCCCGGAGACCGATCGGTCTCGATTCTTCCTAGTGTCCGGTGGGGCCGACTCGGGCCTCTGGCCGGCAACCGGGTTTGTCGGACAGATACTTTCGGTGAGGAGAGTTGATGGGTGTATCGATGGCGCGTCGGGGGGCAGGCCTGGTTCTGGCCGCCGCGGCGATTGCCGGTGCGGGAGCGATGACGGCGGCGCCGGCGGGCGCTGCGCCGATGGCAGCCCAGCCGGGTCAGTTGACCGTCAACGGTGGTGGCGATGACGGGATGACCGGGTGGATCCAGGCCCAACCTGTCAATTGGGTCAGGTACGGGTCCACCTCGAATTATCCGGCACCCAATCTTGTCAACAGTGCCGGGCAAGTCACGGGTACGTTCCCTGGCGGTATCAGTCTCTTCGCGGGTTCAGGCGGCTACAACAGCGGCCATCGTATGTGGCAGATGGTGGACACGACCCCCTCTGCGGCATCGATCGACGCGGGCGCCGCGACGGCAAACGTGTCCGCACTGCTCGGTGGGTACCTGACCGACAACGACAAGGTCGAGATCAACTACAAATTCCTCGATGTCGACGGCACGGAGATCAGCAGCATCACGCTGCCGCCGGTAACGCCCGCAGAGCGAGGCAACGCAACCGGATTCGTGCGCCGGCAACAGTCCGCCCCAGTTCCCGCGGGCACGCGCCAAATCGGCGTCGAAGCAAACTTCTCGCCCGGAACGGACCTGAACGATACCGACGCTGTCGTGGACAACATCTTGCTGTTTCTGGATGCGCCGCTGGGGAATCTGCAGGTGACGACGTCGTCGGATGCGTCGGGTGCGGTGTCGGACGGCCAGGTGGTGAACTACACGACCACGTTCACGAACACCGGTGGTCAGCCGGTGGCCGTGGACCAGGCGCTGGTGTTGTCGGGTCTGCTCGACGATGCGGATCTGGTGTCGGGGCCGACGAGCAGCGATGCGGCGCTGACGGTGTCGCCGAACGGTGGCAACTACGGTGTCGCGGGCACGGTGGCGCCGGGGCAGTCGGTGACGGTGACCTATGCGGTGGCGGTCAAGCCGTTCGCGTCGCAGGGTGACCACAATCTCGTTGCGGCGGTGACGGATCCGGCTGCTGCTCCGGCGCAGGCTCCGGCCAGCTGCACGGGTATCGCCGTGTGTGCGGAGGTGCCCACGGCCGACAGCGCGGCCGTGCCGATGGTGAACCCGGCTGTCGCGGGTGGCGCGGCTGCGGTCGTACTCGCCGGTGGCGGCGTGTTCTGGGCGGTCCGTCGTCGGGCGACCGCGTCCTGACGGGCTGACATGACAGCGCACCCGTCACGGCTTGCACTTCTGCCGTGACGGGTGCGCAGTCTGTGGGGCCTGGATCAGGCCTGGAGGCCGGCCTCGATCTCGAGGTTGATGGCGATCTTGTCGCCGACGACGGCGCCGCCACCCTCGAGCGGCATCTCGATGCTGATGCCGAAGTCCTTGCGGTTGATGGTGGTGGAGGCCTCGAAACCGGCAACCGGGCCGTTGCCCATGCCCGGGTTGACGCCCAGGAACTCGAGCGCCAGCTCGACCGGCTTGGTCACACCGTGCAGCGTGAACTCGCCCTCGACCACGAAGTTCGAGCCCGCGGGGCGAACGCCCGTGGAGACGAACGTGGCCGTCGGGAACTGCTCGACGTCGAAGAAATCGGCCGACTTGATGTGGCCGTCACGCTGCTCGCTGTTGGTGTCGATGGACGCGACCTGGATCTCGGCCTGCACGGACGGCAGACCGTCCTCGCCGACCGTGATCGAACCGCTGAAGTCGTTGAACGTGCCACGGACCTTGCTGACCACCAGGTGGCGGACCATGAAGCCGACGGTCGAGTGGGACTGGTCGATGGCCCAGGTGCCGGCGGACAGGTTGGGCAGGGTGATGGCAGTGGTCATGTGTGTGCTCCCGATGCAAGTAGTTGAAACTTCAAAGACTGTGGTTACAACGGTGGCACCGGTCCGGGCATTCCGCAACCGGAGGTGACCTCGCTCACGCTGCGCGATTTGCGCACTTATCGGTGTTCGCGGCAGGGCGCGGGTACCGCTACGTGCGCGAATCGGGGGAGGGGGTGCGGGTGGACGCGGCGAGAACGGCCTGCAGTGTGGACGCCGTCACCGACTGGTCGAAGCCGACACCCCAGTGCGCGGTCCCGTCACCGTTGCCGCACTGGGCGTAGGTGACCGCGCGGCTGTCGCTGCCCGAGCCCACCGACTGCTGCCCGAATGAGAGCACCTCCACGGTATGGCCGTGCTCGGCCAGGATCCGGGTGAGCGCCTCGACCGGCCCGGTGCCCGAGGCCTCGCCGGCCACCGTCGAGTCGTCGAACTCGGCCCGCACCCGCAGGTGATCGCCGCCCTCTCGATGCTCGATCGACCACTGGCCCAGTCGGCCGTCGAAGCCGTACTCGGCGTGCAGCAACTCCCACAACTGCTCGGCGGTGATCTCCGCGCCGCTGTCGTCGGTGGCCCGCTGGACGCGTTTCGCGAAGTCGATCTGCAGTGGCCGCGGCAGGTCGATGCCGTACCCGGTCTGCAGCAGATACGCGATCCCGCCCTTGCCCGACTGGCTGTTCACGCGGATCACCGCCTCGTAGTCGCGACCCACGTCGCGTGGGTCGATCGGCAGATACGGCACATCCCACGGCGCCGTGCTCGGATCGATTCCCGCCGCCTCGGCCGACGCGTAGTGGTGCGCGAATCCCTTCTTGATCGCGTCCTGGTGGGTGCCCGAGAACGCGGTGTACACCAGATCGCCGCCGTACGGGTGCCTCTCGTGCACGTCGATTCGGTTGCAGTGCTCCACGGTTCGCTTGACGGCATCGATGTCCGAGAAGTCGATCATCGGGTCGACGCCCTGCGCGTGCAGGTTGAGGGCAAGCGTCACCAGGTCGACGTTGCCGGTGCGCTCGCCATTGCCGAACAGGCAACCCTCCACGCGCTGTGCGCCGGCCAGTACCGCCAGTTCGGCGCACGCCACCCCGGTGCCGCGGTCGTTGTGTGGGTGTACCGACAGGATCACCGAGTCACGCCGCGTCAGGTTCCGGTGCATGTACTCGATCTGGTCGGCGTACACGTTGGGCGTCGAGATCTCCACCGTCGCAGGGAGGTTGTGGATCACCGGGCGGTCGGGGGAGGCGTCCCACAGTTCGGTCAGGCTGTCGCACACCTCCAGTACGTAATCGGGTTCGGTCAGGTTGAACACCTCGGGCGAGAACTCGAACCGCACCCCGGGCTGCCGCTCGCCGCAGCGGGCCACGTCCTGCGCGGCGTCGAAGATCAAGCGGTGCAGCGCCTCCCGGTCGTGGCCCAGGACCACGTCGCGCCACGTCGGCGCCGTCGCGGTGTACATGTGCAGCACCACGTTCGGCAGTCCGCGCACCGACTCGAAGGTGCGCTCGATGAGATCCGTTCGCGCCGCGGTGAACACGACGATCGTGACGTCGTCGGGCACCAGGGACTGCTCGGCCAGGTCGCGGACGAAGTCGAAGTCCGTCTGGCTGGCCGACGGGTAGCCGACCTCGATCTCCTTGTAGCCCATGGCGACCATCAGGTCGAAGAAGCGCCGCTTGCGGGCCGGGTCCATCGGTTCGGCGAGGGCCTGGTTGCCGTCGCGCAGATCGACCGGCACCCACAGCGGTGCGACGGTGGTGCGGGCGGTGGGCCAGTGGCGTTCGGTCAGCGGCACCGGAACCCGTTCGGAGTACGGGCGGTAGCGGTGGCTGGGCATGGACGACGGGCGCTGGCGATTCCAGTTCATGGCGTGACTCCTGTGCGGGTCGGAAGGGTCGACCGGCACGACGGAACCCCGCGGCGGGGTGCCGGTCCGGTCAGACCCCGCCGCGGCAGCCGAGGAGCAGTCCGCGATAAGCCATGCAGGCTAAGCTAGAGCAAAACAACTTGTCTGACAACCTGAGGAGTTTGGGTGACCGCCCCACTGACCCGCAGCCTGCTGGCCGATCAGGCCGCCGAACAGTTACGACGCCGGCTGCAGGCGGGGGAGTGGGCGATCGGTTCGAAACTTCCCGGCGAGACCACCCTTGCCGGCGAACTCGGCATCGGACGGTCCACGATCCGCGAGGCGCTGCGGATGCTCGCCGGGCAGGGGATGCTGCGGCCGAAGCAGGGATCCGGTGTGTTCGTCGAACGGCTCGAACCCGAGGCCGACGGCTGGGAGGCGGTGGTGCGGACCGAGGCGATCGCCGCCGTCGTCGAGGTGCGCACCGCGATCGAGGTGGAGGCCGCCCGGCTCGCGGCCTCCCGCGCCACCGCCGCCGACATCGCCGCGATGCGCCGGGCCCTCGACCTGCGCGCGGCCGCCGCCGACGCACCCGACCGGGAGTTCGTCGACGCCGACATCGAGGTCCACCGCGCGGTCGTCCTGGCCGCGCACAACCCGGTGCTGACGGAGCTGTTCGAGACGTTCACGCCGAGACTGGCGGAGGCGCTCGTCGACATGATCGCGCTGCTCGGGCTGCGCGATCGGCACGCCGAACCGAACGCCGACGAGCATCTCGCGCTCGTCGAGGCCATCGCCGCCGGCGACGTCGAGCAGGCCGTCCGGGTCAGCCGCGCGCACCTCGAGGCGATGGCAGCCGACCTCGGTTGACGGCCGAGGTCACTCGGTTACTTCTGTGGGTGGCCGTGGCATCTCGATGTGCGGATCGCGAATCGACGACGTCGGATCCGACACGTCCCGCCGCTCCGGCAACGCCGTCGGGTCGCGCTGTTCGAGTTCGACGTCGAACCCCGGATCCTCGTGCTGCCGATCGCGGAAGAGGAACAGGAAGACGATCCAGCCGACGATCGCGACGAGGATGAAGCTCACGCCGCGGTAGACGAACGCGGCCGCCACCGCCTGCGACGCGCTGATGCTCGCCGCGGTGGTGAGGGCGGCGATCAGCGTCGCGTCCACGTAGACCAGGCCGCCCGGCGCGCCCGGAATCGTCGCGACCGCCTTGCCCGCCGCGAAGGCGATCAGCAGTCCCGCGAGCAACGGATCAGCGCCGATCGCGAAGCATGCCGCACCCAGACACACCACGTCCGCGACCCGGTGGACCGCCGACCAGCCCAGTGTCAGCGCCGCGTCACGTTTGCCCAGCTGGACCGAGTCGAGCTGCTCGATCGTGGTGCGGACCGCGTCCATGCCGGTGTCGGCGGGCTTGCCGCGTAGCCGGTTCACCCGGATCAGCACCCATCGCGCGGCGGCCCCGATCGAATCGGGATGCGCCGAGACGTACCGGCCCGCGTACAGCAGCGCGATCAGCCCGGCCACCGAGAACAACAGCGTGAACGGGCTCACCGACCCGCCGACCAGCAGCGCACCCGACACACCGATCAGTGCGAGACCCGCGGCCGCGATCACGCCGGAGATCGCGAGCTGCCACGACGCGACCAGCGGACTGGCACCCCAGCGTCGGGTCTCCTTGTACGTGAACGCCGTCGAGAAGACCTGCCCCGCGGGCAGGGTCAACGCCATCGCCGTCGACCCGTAGATCACCGCGACGGACTTGCGCTGGCTCACCGCCACACCGCCGGCGCGCAGCAGTTGCTTCTGGACGCGGCCGTAGCCACTCAGCGACACCGCCTGCGCGACGACACACAGCGCCAACCAGCCCCAATGGATCTCCGACAGGGCCTGCCACGACTCGTGCAGCCGCGGCCACAGATAGATGCCCTCGCCGATCAGCAGCGCCAGCAGCAGGACACCGGCCACCCACTTGAGCCACCAGAAGCGACCGCGCGGCCGACTCGTGTCGCCGCCTCGGGGGTCGGGCTCCGGCTGTGCCACGAGCCCAGCGTAACCAAGCCTGCTCACATCACTCCGGATACAGCACCGGCCACGCCAGATGCGTGTTGCGGCGACGGCCCCGCAACTGCACCTGATCACCCAGCTCCCAGTGCGCCTGCTCCTCGTCGTCGGCGAAGTACAGGGCGCTGGTCGAGGCCAGGACCCGGCTCGGACGCAGCTTCGCCAGCTCGGTGAGACGCGCCGCCTCGTTCACCGGGTCGCCGATCACCGTGTACTCGAACCGCTCGGCCGCGCCGATGTTGCCGGCGACCGCGAGGCCCGCCGACACGCCGATGCCGATGTCGAGGCCGGTGATCTCGTTGAGCGCGAACCGCAGCTCGCGCGCCGCCGCCAGCGCGGCGGTCGGCGCGTCCGGACGGTCCAGCGGGGCGCCGAAGATCGCGAGCGCCGCGTCGCCCATGAACTTGTTGACGAACCCGTGATGCCGGTCCACGACGTCCACGATCACGCGGAAGAACTCGTTGAGCAGCTCGACGACCTCGCCCGGCGGACGTTCGGCCGCCGCACCGGTGGAACCGACCATGTCGACGAACAGGACCGCGACGAAACGGGTCTCGCCGCCCAGCTCGGTACCGAACTGCAGCGCTCGCCGGGCGACGTCCTCGCCGACGTGCTGACCGAACAGCTCACGCAGCAGCTTCCGCTCGTCGCCCTCGCGCATCATCCGGTTGAAGCCGACCTGCAGGCGACCGATCTCGGAGCCGTCGAACACCTCCACCCGCACGTCCGTCTCGCCGCGCTGCACCCGTTCGATCGCGCGGCGCAGCTGCCGGATCGGATCGGAGATCTGACTGGCGGTGAGCATCGACAATGCGAACGCCTGGCCGATCGTCATGATCGACAGCAGCAGGATCGCCCACGCCAGTGCTCCCGGCGAGAACTCGAGATCGGTGGTCAGCTGGGTGACACACAGCAGGATGATGCCGATGACCGGCATCAGTGTGCCCAGCCCCCACGTCATCGCCAGCCGGGTGCCGACGCCGGGCGCCATCGTCCGGTCGAACTGGCCCTCGCTGAGCGCCTGCGCCGCGACGGGACGCAGGATCCGCTCGCCGAGCATGTACGTGAAGCCGAACGTCGTGGTCGCGGCCATGCAGACCGTGACGACGACGGCCACCGCGAGTTCCGGCATCTCCTCGACGGTCAGCAGTACGAAGATCACGCCGCCGAGGAACCACAACGCCAGATGCACGATCGCCTGACGCAGCGGCGCGTGCAGCGCGGCCATCTGCTCACCGCGCGTCGGCGGCCCGCCCCGCAGCTGCCAGCGGATCACCGACCGCAGCATCATCGCCGCGGCCGTCAGACTCACGACGCCGGCGAAGACGAGGTACGTGCTGAATACGGCGAAGTTCCGGACGTGGTCGTTGATGATGTCGGCCGACTCCGGAATCGGGATGCCGTACCGGACGAACGCGAACACCAACACCGCGCCGATCAGGTTCGCCCCGAGCATCGAGAGCATGTAGAGAGGCCAACGACTGCGAATCGTCAGCGCCACTGCTCGGTACGAAGCCCACACGACCTCATAATTTAGCGGGACATCCTTCGCGGCCCGGCAGCGCACACGGTTGCCGCGCCAGACGGTCGTTTCGCCGCCACCGACGGTCGTCCTCCCGATACGCTCGCGCGGTGAGCGACAAGGATCCGGAAGAGGCCGCCCCACCGGCGGAATCGGAGGCGTCCGCGGTGCCGACGACGGCGCCGGCCCGGCCGGTGTCGGACGCCGTCCACCCGCTCGTCCGAATCGGCGCAGCGTGGACGTGGCGCCTGCTGGTGCTGTTCGCCGGACTGCTCGCCCTCGGGTTCGTCGTCTCGAAGCTCGAGGCGGTCGTCATCCCGGTCGCGATCGCGCTGCTCGCGTCGGCGCTGTTGATGCCCGCCGTGGACTGGATGCACCGCCGCGGTGTGCCCCGCTCCGGCGCCGTGATCATCGCGGTCGTCGGCACGATGGGCGTCGTCGGCGCGATCCTGGCGTTCGTCGTGGAACAGTTCGTCGAGGGACTGCCCGTCCTGAGCGACCAGTTCACCGCCAGCGTCACCACGGTGCAGGACTGGCTCACCGAGGGGCCGCTGCACTTCAGCGAGGACCAGATCCGGCACGCCGGCGACAACGTCGTCAAGGCCATCCAATCCAATCAGGAGGCGCTGACCAGCGGTGCGCTCACCACCGCGACCGTCGTCGGGGAGATCTTCGCCGGCGCGTTCCTCACCCTGTTCACGCTCATCTTCTTCCTGTACGGCGGCGACCAGGTGTGGGAGTTCGTCACCCGGCTGATCCCGAGGAGCCAGCGCGGACGCGTCCGACTGGCCGGGCGGCAGGGATTCAATTCCCTGGTCGGCTACACCCGGGCGACGGTGGCCGTGGCCGCGGCCGACGCGATCGGCATCGGCGCAGGGCTCGCGATCCTCGGGGTGCCGCTCGCACTGCCCCTCGCCTCGCTCGTCTTCATCGGCGCGTTCATCCCGATCGTCGGCGCCTTCGTCACCGGCTTCCTCGCCGTCCTGGTCGCCCTGGTGACCAAGGGCCTGCTCACCGCCCTGATCGTGCTCGGCATCATCATCGGCATCATGCAGCTCGAAGGGCACGTGCTGCAGCCGCTGCTGCTCGGCCGCGCGGTGCGCCTGCATCCTCTCGCCGTGGTCCTCGCGATCACCACCGGCATCGTGCTCGCGGGCATCGTCGGCGGCCTGCTGGCCGTTCCGATCGTCGCGTTCCTGAACACGGCAGTTCGCTCGCTGTGCGCCGAGGACCAGGAGGAGGCCGAGGAGGCCTACGAGTCCCTCGCCAGCACCGACCCGTCGGTGCCGATGTTCCCCGCGACACCGGACGAACCCGATGACGGCGACCTCGGGCGACCCGCCGCACCACGCGACTGAGAACTATCCTTGCCGGAATGGAGGCAAGAGATCTGCGGGTATCGGACGCGGAACGCGAACACGTCGGTGAGTTGCTGCAACGCGCGGTGGGTCAGGGAATGCTGTCGCTCGGCGAGTTCACCGAACGGATGGACACCGCGCTGGCCGCGAAGACCCGCGGTGAGCTGAACGCGGTGCTCGTCGATCTGCCCGGAATGCAGATCGACCCGGCCTACTTCGCCGGCCAGCACCCGACGTCGGCGCCGGTCCCCGCGGCACCGGTTCCTCCGCCCGCGACGGTCCCGGTCGCGGGCCCGCCGACCGGGTACGCCACCGGCCACCCGGCGCAGCAGCCCCTGGTCATCCGCAGTCGGATGTCGACGATCACCCGCAAGGGCCGCTGGAACGTCCCGCCGACCCTGTTCCTCGACTCCCGGATGGGCACCTCGACCCTCGACTTCACCGAGGCCGTCATGCAGACACAGGTGGTGCATCTGACCGTCGACGACTACTGCGGGTCGGTGACGCTGGTCGTTCCGACCGAGGCGACCGTCGACCTCAACGGGGTCGACGCCGTCGCGGGCTCGGTGTCGAACAAGGTCCGGACCGGCCCGCCCTACGGGCCGCTGCACCTCGTGGTGCGGGGTCGGATCCGGTTCGGGTCGATCACCGCGCGCCATCCGTACGGCACGGCGCTGCGCAAGATGCTCGGCAGCTGACGGTCAGTCGTCGTCGCGGTGGCGGGCGAGCAGCTCGCTGACGCTCACCGCGACACCGTCACCGCGACGATGGCGCCCGGTGTCGGTGTCGGACAGATCGTCGTTTGCGCCGTGCCGAGCCGCGGGCTCTGGTGCCGGGACCGGCTCGGGTGCCGGCGCCGGCCGGGGCTCCGGGGCGGGTGCGGGTTCGGCGGCGGCAGGCTTCACGACCGGCATGACACCGGTGTTCGGTGCCCGCAGCGCGGCCAGCCACGCGACCTCTCCGTCGTCGTCCGAGGTGGACGGCCGCGGACGTCTCTCGGGCTTCGGGGCAGGGGCGGTCGCGACCGGTTCCGGGGTCGGCGGCGCGGTCGGTTGCTGCGGCTGCTCGGACGGTTCGGGTCGCGTAGCGCCGCGACGCGGCGTGGCCGCACGGGCCCGCGGGGTCGTCGGGATCCGGGGGATCGGCTGCGTCAGGGGGTCGGAGTCACGAGTCGCGCCGGCCGGAGCCACAGCGAGGACCTGCTCGGGGTTGGGCGCAGCGGCCGGTGCATCCGTCGCCGTCAGCTCGGGAACGTCACCCGGGAGTTCGCTGTCGAGGATCGGTTCGCCGAGCCCGACCTTCTCCTGGATGCGCTTCATCCAGGCAGGCGCCCACCAGCAGTCGTCGCCGAGCAGCTTCATCACCGCCGGCACCAGGAACATGCGGATCAGGGTCGCGTCGATGACGAGCGCCGAGATCATGCCGTATGCGATGTACTTCATCATCACCAGCTCGGAGAATCCGAACGCGCCGGTGACGACGATCAGGATCAGTGCGGCCGCGGTGATGATCCGGCCGGTGTGCGCGGTGCCGATCCGGATGGCCTCGGTGGTGCTGGCGCCCTGCGATCTGGCCTCGACCATGCGGGAGAGCAGGAACACCTCGTAGTCGATGGACAGGCCGTAGATGATCGCGACGATCAGCACCAGGACCGGGGACGTGATCGGTCCGGGCGTGAAGTTCAGCAGACCCGAGCCGTGGCCGTCGATGAAGATCCAGGTGAGGATGCCGAGCGTCGCGCCGAGGCCGAGCGCGCTCATCAGCACGGCCTTGATGGGCAGCACCAGCGAGCCGAATGCCAGGAACATCAGCAGCGTCGTGAGGGTCAGGACCGTGACGATCATGAGCGGCAGGTTGTCGAGCAGCGCACTGATGCTGTCCTGCTCGATCGCCGGGGTGCCGCCGACGAGGACGTCCACGCCGTCCGGGATGTCCATCGCGCGCAGATAGTCGATGGTGGGGGCGGAGTCGTTGCGGTCGACCAGACCGGCCTTGAGGACCTGGACGCCGTCCTTCGCGGGGCCGGTGATCGAGAACTTCTCGACCAGGCCGGGCGCCCCGCTCGCGGTCTTGAGGATCTGGCCCACCTGGGTGCCGTCGGCGCCCTCGATGACCAGTTTCACCGGTTCGGTGCGGTTACCGGGGAACAGTTCGTCGAACTGTTCCTGCGCCATCCGCGTCGGGTTGTTCGTCGGGAGGTAGTCCTCGTTGATGCCACCGAACTTGATGCCCGTCAGCGGGATGATCATGAGCAGCAACCCGACCACGATGGGGATCGTGACCTTGATCGGGTTGCGCATCACCCAGCGAGTGAGGCGGCCCCAGATGCTGGACTCGATCTCCTCGGTCGACTTGATCTGGCCGAACCGCTTGAGGCCGAACTTGTCGATCCGCCGGCCCAGGATGCTCAGGATCGCGGGCAGCACCGTGACCGAGGTGAACGCCGCCAACAGCACCGTCGCGATCGCGCCGTACGCGACGGACTTGAGGAAGCCCTGCGGGAACAGGATCAGACCGCCGAGGCTGACCGCGATCATCGTCGCGGAGAACAGCACGGTGCGGCCCGCGGTCATCACAGTGCGGCGCACCGCGTCCTTGGTGTTGCGCCCGTCGCCGAGTTCCTCGCGGAAACGGCTGACGATGAACAGGCCGTAGTCGATCGCCAGACCCAACCCGATCAGTGAGACCACCGACGCGACGAACACGTTGATCTCGGCGAAGTGCGTGAACACCCGCACGATGCCGTTGGCGCTGAGGATCGTCAGACCACCGACTATCAGTGGCAGGGCAGCGGCGATGACGCCACCGAACACGAAGAACAGCAGCACCCCGACCGCCGGGATTGCGATGAGCTCCATGCGTTTGAGGTCGTTGGCCATCGTGTCGTTGATGGCGCTCGCGACCGGCTGCATGCCGGCAAGCTGGACCTCGACCCCGTCGATGTCGAAGGCGTCCCGCACCTCACGAAAGTTGTTGGTGATCGCGGTGTCGTTGTCGCCCTTCAGCGCGACACTGACGATCGCATGGGAGCGGTCCTCGGTGGCCAGAGCCGGCAGCCGCGGCGTGTTCGGCAACGTGAAGTAGCTGCCGTTGAACTTCGCGACCTCGTCGGGATGCTCCTGCACCAGTCGCTGCAGGCTGTCGGTGACCTTCGCAGTGAACTCCGGGTCGTCGACCGTCTTTCCCTCGGGGGCGGTGTACATCGCCACGACGTCACCGTTGGTGTCCCGGCCGAAGGTCCCGTCGGCGAGCTTGGCCGCCGCCACGGACTCCGAGCCGGGGTCGTCCCAGCCGCTCTGACTGAGGTGGTCACCGAGACCGGAACCGTAGGCGCCCAGCGCCAACAGTCCGGCCACCATCACTGCGATGACGGTGAAACGGGCTCGGTAGACCAGATCTCCCCAGCGAGCAAACACGTATGGACTCCTCAGCGCCCGACAAGCAGGGCGGAAAGCGGGCGGAACGGCTGCAACCAGGCGCCCTCGTCGGGCAGGGATTCCAGGCTGACCCGTGGCAGAGGCTCACGGAAGACACCCGGAATGTCCTCGAGATCGACGAAGTCCAGGATGTCGGACGAGACCGCCCAGCTGGCGTGCTCACGGAACCCGAGAACCTGCACCGGCACGCCGGTTGCTGCGATGTCCTCCAACGGCTCACGGAAGGCCTGTCCGTCGGCGGAAGCGACCATGACACCGGCCAGACCCTCACCACGGCGGAGCTCGATGTGGTGGAGCATGTCGGCATCGACGTCGCTGTCCTCCTCCACCTTCGGCTTGGCGAACACCGCGAAGCCCACATTACGCAAGGCCTCCACCCAGGGGCGGACAACATCCGCGCTACCAGGGGCGATGTTCGTGAAGACCGTCGCCTCGGGCTCGAGTACGGCAGTTTCGGTGGCGGAAAGCTCGGCGGTGCGGGAGAGCAACCAACGGCCCAGCGCGTCGAACCGCGGCCGGTACGCGGCCGTCGGGCGACCGCCGAGGATCGCGCCCAGGCCCATGTCGAGATTCGGGGCGTCCCAGACGAGAAGCACCCGCTTGTGACGGATGTCGCGGCCGTCGCCCTCAGGGGAATTGGTAGCCGTGCCCGGCGTGCTGAGACTCATTACTTGATCTTCCCCCAGATGAGTTCTGTAATGGCGCTTCCGACCTTGTGCGCCTTGTCCTCGAACTTCGTGACCGGTCGCTCGTGCGTCATCGGCGACTCCCAATCGAGTTCGGTGAGGAGCGGCTCCGCGTTTCCGGCCTCGGCGATCGCCTCGGCGTACTCGGCGTGATCAGTCGCGACGTGCAGCACTCCGCCCGGCTTCAAGCGGCTCGCGATCAGCGCGAACGTGGGCGCCTGCAGCAGCCGACGCTTGTGGTGGCGGGCTTTGGGCCACGGATCCGGGAAGAAGACACGGACGCCGGTCAGCGACTCGGGCGCGACCATGTTCTCGAGCACCTCGACGGCGTCGCCGCGCAGCACCCGGACGTTCGGGATCTCCTCGCGCTCGACCGTCTGCAGCAACTGCGCCAGACCCGGCCGGTAGACCTCCACCGCGATGAGGTTCACGTGCGGCTCCGCCTTGGCCATCGCGGCCGTCGCGGTGCCGGTCCCGGAACCGATCTCGATGATCAGCGGTGCCTCGCGGCCGAACCAGGCGGTGGTGTCGAGCAGCTCGTCGCCCACCTCGGCGCCGATCGTCGGCCACATCCGATCCCACGCGCCCTGCTGCGGGTCCGTCAGCGAACCGCGCCGGGACCGGAAGCTCGTCACCCGCGGGTACAGGCGCGACCCCCGCGACTCACCGGTCGTTTCCTCCGCAGCGGAGTCGGCAGCAGAGTTGTCGATGTCGTCGTGCGGGATCTCGGGTGCATCCTGATGGGCGTCGTTCACCCGACCATTGTCACGTATGTCCACGATCACGGGCCGACTCGGTCTGCAGATAATATGGACACTTTGGTCTGGTTCGGTGGCGGGGATACCCCGAAATCCAGGCGTTCTCCCTGGTAGTCGGCGGTATTCTCGGCGGCGGAGGTCCCGGGCAGGGGAGTGGGTCGGGTGGGGGAGGTAACGGTGGGGAACGGAACTGTCGTGGAGCACAGGGCCGCGACGACAGCGGAACTGGCGCAGCTCGGCCGGTTCGCCGCGGGTGTCGGCGGCGCGCCACTGCGTGCCCTGGACGACTACCGGGAACCGATTCGGATCCAGGTCGTCGGCCGTGCCGGTGCCGGGCGCACCACCACCGTCGGCCTGCTCGAGCGGTCCGGGTTCACGGACGTGGCCGAGTCGACGGCCGTCGACGCCCCCGAATCGGCCGACCCCGACTTCGACGGCGACGTCGTCGTCTACCTGCTCGCCGGTGCTCCGCGCACGCCCGACGTCGAGGCACTGCGGCGCGCGCCGCGCGATGTCACGGTCGCGATCCTCGGCAAGGCCGACATGCTCGGGTCCTGGGCGGTGGCGGTGCGGACGGCGATCGAGTGCACCGCCGAGACCGGGGTACCGACCGTGCCGATGGTGGCGGGCCCGGACCCGGACACTTCCGTCGGAGTCGACGACGTGGTGTCCGCCGTCGCCGACTGCGTCCGCAGCGCGCAGGCCGCGCGGACCCGGACGCTGCTGCGCGCGCTCGCCGAGGCCGCGGCCCCCGGGCCGCACCGGGACGCCGTCGAGCAGTACCTGCGCAGCGACGAGGCCGTCCACGCGGCGGCGCGGGCCGCCCGGTCGCTGCCCGACGGCCCGGCGAATCGGCGACGGGTCGAGTCGGCGCTCCGGCGGGCCCGCGTCCGCGAGGCCGTCCGGTGACCGAGGTCGGCGGGTTTCCACCCGACGCACAGCGGATCGTCGAGCGGTGGAACCCGGACGGACTGCGGGGATGGCGGGAGGATGCTCGGACCGGGATGCGATCCGTGCACGTGGTCGCGGTGCGCGGGATCGACCCGAGACCGGTCCTCGACGCCCTTGCACCGTTCGAGCCCGCGATCGACGCACCGGACGGCGCCGGCGTCGTGGTGATGGTGCTCGACGCGGCCTCGGTCCTGGGGCGGGACGAGCTCGCCGCGCTCGACGCGGCCGCGCACGACGTCGAACGCGTCGTCTTCGTGTCGACCGGCGCCGGCGAGCATCCGGACCGGGACTCGGTGCGGGAGCGGGACGAGGCGCTGCTGCGGGCGCACTCGATCAGATTCGCCGACGTCCGGGTCCTGTCCTCGCCGGATCTAATGACCGCGGCGGTGCGCGAGGCGCTCGCCGAGGACCCGGACACCACGGCCCAGCGCAACGCGCGCCGCGGAGCCGTCTCGCTGGTGGAACGGACGTGTCGACAGATCACCGGCACCGCGCGGGCCCTGCGTGACGGCAGCGACGAGGCCGCCGCCGCGCTGCGTGCGCGCAGGACCCGGCTCGCGATGGAGCGGGACGGGGGCCGGGCCGAGCGGCTCGGCCGGTTGCGCGCCGACGTCCAGCGCGCCCGCGTCGACCTGCTGCACGAGGCCGGCGGCCGGGTCCGGGCGGTGTCGGCGACGGCGCGGACGGAGATCGATCGTGCGGGACGCCGCGAACTGCAGGCCTTCCCGGAACGGATGGGCCACCTGGCCGCCGCAGCCACCGCCGAGCTCGACGCCGCGGTCGAGCGGCACCTCGGCGAGCTGGTCCGTCGGGCCGGGGTGTCCGATGTCCCGCCTGCGGACGCGGGTCGACCGGCGGCCGCGCCGTCGGGGCCGGAGCCGCGGCACCGCGGTGTCGAGGACGGGATGATGGTCGTCGTCGGCGCATCGGCCGGTGTGGGCCTGGGACGTCTCGCGGTGGCGCCGATCTCGATGGTGCCGGCGCTCGACATCGCGACCATCCCGATCGCTCTCATGCTCGGCGGCGCCGCGGCCTGGTGGCTGGCGCGGTCCCGCCGCCTGGTCGCGGACCGGGCACACCTGCGGCAGTGGGCGTCGGACACGACCGCGCAGCTGCGGGCCGAACTGGAGCAGCGCGTGTTGGGGCGGATCCTCGAGACCGAGGCCGCGGTGGGTGCCCGCATCGTCGCGGACAGTCGCGCCGCCACCGTCACCGTCGACGAGGAGTTGGCCGCCCTCGACGTCGAGGCCCGGCGTCTCGCGACGGAACGCAGCGGCCGGCTCGCGTCCTGCGAGCGGGACCACGCCGTCCTCCTGCGGGTGCTCGAGGGGTTCTCGGGGCTCGCGGGGCACTGAGGAACGCCGACGAACGCGGTGGAACCGAGTGGAGCGGCGGCGCGTCCAACGTCGTAGCCACAGTTGTAGTGGCACGACCAGCGGGAGGCATCATGATCACGACCGACGATGTGACGGGAAACCTGCCGGACGTCGATCTCGACTCGTTCGGGGCCGACTCGGGTGCGGTGCACCTGACCGGGCCTGCGCACGACATCGACGGCGACGGCATCCTCGACACCCAGACCTTCGAGGTCGACGACGCGATGATCGTCGCGAGCGACCTGGACGGCGACGGCGACGCCGACAACCTGACCATCGTCGGCGGCCACGGCGACTACTCGTCCTGGGAATTCCATCGGGACGCCGACGGCGGGGAGCGGTGGGAACGCACCGACGAGGGGACCCTCGGCGCGTAGCGAACGCGCAGGTCCGCTGCCGCGGCAGGATCCCGTCGTCGTCTGAATCGTTCCTGTGACCGAACCGACGACACCCGGTTCCCCCAACCTGGACGCGCGGCGTTAACCTCTATAGCTAGGACACCCGGCACCCGTGTCCTTCGTTCGTTGTCCACGGTGACGTACGTGAGCAGCAGCGGAGTGGGCGGGCTGCACCCCGCCGAGAGGGGGAAATCGGTTCGGCTTACCTCTCAGCCCCGTCATGTGCGGGGCTGACGTGGTTGGATCGGTTCCCGGCCCCACCCCAGGAGAGTTTGATGACCTCAGCGACCATCCCCGGTCTGAACGGAACTGACGGCACACCCCCCACTGAGCACAGCGAGCTGCTCGCCTGGGTGCAAGAGGTTGCCGAGCTGACCCAGCCCGACCGGGTCGTCTTCGCGGACGGCTCCGACGAGGAGTGGGAGCGCCTGACCGATCAGCTCGTCGAGGCCGGGACGTTCACCCGTCTCAACGAGGAGAAGAAGCCGAACTCGTTCCTCGGCAACTCCGACCCGTCCGACGTTGCGCGCGTCGAGTCCCGCACGTACATCTGCTCGAAGGAGCAGATCGACGCCGGCCCGACCAACAACTGGATGGACCCGACCGAGATGCGGGCCCTCATGACGGACCTGTACCGCGGCAGCATGCGCGGTCGCACCATGTACGTGGTGCCGTTCTGCATGGGTCCCCTCGGCGCCGACGACCCGAAGCTGGGCGTCGAGATCACCGACTCCGAGTACGTCGTCGTCTCGATGCGCATCATGACCCGCATGGGCAAGGCCGCGCTCGAGAAGATGGGCACCGACCGCCCGTTCGTGAAGGCGCTGCACTCGGTGGGCGCTCCGCTGGTGGGCGACGTCGCTGATGTTCCCTGGCCGTGCAACGACACCAAGTACATCACCCACTTCCCCGAGGACCGCGAGATCTGGAGCTACGGCTCCGGCTACGGCGGCAACGCTCTGCTGGGCAAGAAGTGCTACTCGCTGCGTATCGCCTCCGCGATGGCGCACGACGAGGGCTGGCTGGCCGAGCACATGCTGATCCTCAAGCTGATCTCGCCCGAGGACAAGGCCTACTACGTCGCCGCGGCATTCCCGTCGGCGTGTGGCAAGACCAACCTCGCGATGATCCAGCCGACCATCCCGGGCTGGCGTGCCGAGACCCTCGGTGACGACATCGCGTGGATGCGTTTCGGTGAGGACGGCCGTCTGTACGCCGTCAACCCGGAGTTCGGTTTCTTCGGCGTCGCGCCGGGCACCAACCACGGCTCCAACCCCAACGCCATGAAGACGGTCGAGGCGGGCAACACGCTGTACACCAACGTCGGCCTGACCGACGACGGTGACGTGTGGTGGGAGGGTCTGGAAGAGACACCTCAGCATCTCCTTGATTGGAAGGGCAACGACTGGACCCCCGAGTCCGGCACCAACGCTGCCCACCCGAACTCGCGTTACTGCACCCCGATGTCGCAGTGCCCGATCCTGGCCCCCGAGTGGGACGACCCGCAGGGTGTCCCGATCTCGGCGATCCTGTTCGGTGGACGTCGCAAGACCACGGTTCCGCTGGTCAGTGAGTCGTTCGACTGGCAGCACGGCACCTTCCTCGGTGCGACGCTGTCGTCCGAGCAGACCGCTGCGGCTGAGGGCAAGGTCGGCGCCGTGCGCCGCGACCCGATGGCGATGCTGCCGTTCCTCGGCTACAACGCCGGTGACTACCTGAACCACTGGATCAACCTCGGCAAGAACGCCGACTCGGAGAAGCTCCCCAAGATCTTCTACGTGAACTGGTTCCGTCGTGGCGACGACGGCCGCTTCCTGTGGCCCGGTTTCGGCGAGAACTCCCGCGTGCTGAAGTGGATCATCGACCGCATCGAGCACAAGGCCGACGCCGTCAGCACCCCGATCGGTTTCGTCCCGACCGCCGCCGACCTCACGCTCGACGGCCTGGACGTCGAGGCCGCGGATGTCGACGAGGCCCTGGCCGTGAACGTCGAGGAGTGGAAGGCCGAGATCCCGCTCATCGAGGAGTGGCTCGAGTTCCTCGGCGAGAAGGTGCCTTCGGGCGTCCGCGACGAGTTCGAGGCCCTGAAGCAGCGCCTGAGCTGATCCCCGTTTCGTAGCCGAATGTCACATTGGTTCAGTCCAACTGAACCGATGTGACATTCGGCGTTCAGGGGGTTGGCGGGTGTGGGCTCCACGTCGGCGCCCCAAGATGTCGTCGTGTGTATACGTTCGTACATGAGCGGACCCGATGGGATGCCCGTCGCGACGGGATGGTGCAATAACTCCAACCAGACAACGACCCGGCTGCCCGAGTGGCCGCGAGGAGGATTCGGCATGGGGATCTACGACAACGTCACCGAGCTGGTCGGGCGCACCCCGCTGGTGCGGCTGAACCGCCTCACCGAGGGCCTCGGCGCCCAGGTGGTTGCGAAGCTCGAGTTCTACAACCCCGCCAACAGCGTCAAGGACCGGATCGGTGTCGCGATCATCGACGCCGCCGAGCAGTCCGGTGAGCTGAAGCCCGGCGGCACCATCGTCGAGGGCACGTCCGGCAACACCGGCATCGCGCTCGCGATGGTCGGCGCGGCCCGCGGCTACAAGGTCATCCTCACGATGCCGGAGACGATGTCGACCGAGCGTCGCGTCATGCTGCGCGCGTTCGGCGCCGAGATCGTGCTCACGCCCGGCGCCGAGGGTATGGCCGGTGCGGTGAAGAAGGCCGAGGAACTGGTCGCGCAGAACGACAACGCCGTCCTGGCTCGCCAGTTCGCGAACGCCGCCAACCCGGCGATCCACGAGCGCACCACCGGCGAGGAGATCTGGGCCGACACCGCCGGCGAGGTCGACATCTTCGTCGCGGGCATCGGCACCGGTGGCACCCTGACCGGCGTCGGCCGCACCCTCCGGGCACACAAGCCGGACGTGCAGATCGTCGGCGTCGAGCCGGCCGACTCGCCGATCCTCAACGGCGGCCAGCCCGGACCGCACAAGATCCAGGGCATCGGCGCCAACTTCGTGCCCGAGGTCCTCGATCGCGAGATCTACGACGAGATCATCGACGTCGAGTTCGACGACGCCATCCGCGTCGCGCGCAGCCTCGGCACCGACGAGGGCATCCTCGGCGGCATCTCGGCGGGCGCGAACGTGTGGGCGGCCCTCGAGTTGGCGAAGCGTCCCGAGAACGCCGGAAAGATGATCGTCGTGGTGGTGCCCGACTTCGGCGAACGGTACATCTCCACCCCGCTGTTCGAGCACATCCGGGGCTGAGCACTGTGAGTGTCCTGCGCACCATCCGGGAGGATCTCCGGGCCGCACGAGGCCAGGATCCGGCCGCGCGCAGCGACGTCGAGAACGCCGTCGTGTACTCGGGTCTGCACGCTATCTGGTCGCACCGGGTGGCGCACCGCATGTGGGCCAAGCCCGCGCTGCGCGGCCCGGCTCGCATGCTGGCCCAGTTCACGCGGTTCCTCACCGGCATCGAGATCCATCCCGGTGCCACGATCGGGCGGCGGTTCTTCATCGACCACGGCATGGGCGTCGTGATCGGCGAGACCACCGAGATCGGCGACGACGTGATGATCTACCACGGCGTCACGCTCGGCGGGCGGTCGCTCGCGAAGACCAAGCGGCACCCCACGATCGGCAACCGCGTCACCATCGGCGCCGGCGCGAAGGTGCTGGGGCCGGTGGTGATCGGCGACGACAGCGCGATCGGCGCCAACGCCGTCGTCACCCGTGACGTCCCCGCCGACGCCATCGCGACGGGTATCCCGGCGTCGGTGCGGCAGCGCAAGAGCCACGAGCAACTGGTCGATCCGACGTCGTACATCGATCCGGCCATGTACATCTGAGCCCGGCTCCCTAGCTTAAGGGTCCCTCCGTGCGCTGGCAGCGCGTGAAGGGACCTTCAGCTCTTTTCGGGCATGGTCGACGAGGTGGCGGCGTAGGGTGTCAAATTCATCGACGGCCTCGTCGGGGACGGTCCCCGGCGCCGATCGGCCGTTCCGGGGGAGTGTGCTGGATGGGTGTCTATGCCGTCACGGGTTCGGCGTCGGGTATGGGGCGCGCGGTCGTGGACAAGCTGACTGCGGCGGGACACACCGTCATCGGTGTCGACCTCTCCGCAGCCGAGGTGGTCGCCGATCTGTCCACTGTCGCGGGGCGCAGTCACGCTGTGCGGGAAGTGTTGTCGCGGGCGGGAGGCAGGCTCGACGGTGCGGTGCTCGCCGCCGGAGTGGGCCCGGCGCCCGGTGCCGACCGGCTTCCCCTGATCGGCGCGGTGAACTATCTGGGTGTCGTGGAATTGCTCGACGGGTGGCGCCCAGCGCTGGCGGCATCCGGCAGGGCCAAAGTGGTTGTGTTCGGTAGTAATTCGACGACGGTGACACCCGCGGTGCCGCGGCGCACCATTAACGCCTTCCTGTCCGCTGATGTGGACAGGGCGGTGCGGTCGGTGCGCTGGTTCGGCAAGGGCGCGGCACCGATCCTCTACGCCGGATCGAAAATCGCTGTCACCCGATGGGCCCGTCGGCACGCGACGGCCGAGTAGTGGGCTGGTGCCGGGATCCGGCTCAACGTCCTCGCTCCGGGTGCGATCATGACGCCGCTGCTCGAGGAGCAACTTGCGACACCTTCGGAGGCGAAGACGGTCCGACGATTCCCGGTGCCGGTCGGCGGCTTCGGCGACGCCGGCCAGCTCGGCGACTGGGTCGTGTTCATGCTGTCGGACGCGGCGGACTTCCTCTGCGGGAGTGTTGTTTTCGTCGACGGCGGATCGGACGCCTACTTCCGTGCCGACTCCTGGCCTCGACCGGTCCCGGTGACCCGCATAGTGCCCTACCTGACGCGGTTCCTGAGGTATCCCGGCTCCCGATGACCAACTGAAGGCTCTTTCGGTTCAGGTGCGGCGCAAAGCTCGTCGGTGACTGCGGCGTGGCACGATAGGGGGCCGATCTCGCCCCGGCTCAGCTGCGGCGACGACCGGGGTGTCGCATCGGAAACGGAGGAAACACGTGAAGCTTCGCAGGATGAAGAAGGTTGCGGTGGGGCTGGCTGCATCGACGGCGATGGTCGCCGGTCTGGCGCTGACCGGGACGGGTACGGCCGCCGCGGCCGACCGCTACGACGGGCCGGAGTTGAAGGTCGAGCAGGGTGACTTCGGGGGCAAGAACCTCGAACTCACGCTGACCAACCCGAAGAAGGCGGAGGGCGCGTTCAACGAGTCCAGCTGCACCTCGGCGTTGCTCGACGGCCAGCAGGGTCTCGAGGCCTTCGTCGCGTACAACAACAAGGACTTCGGCAAGCTCGTCCAGATCATGGCGTCGCCCGGGCTGCGTCTCGGCCCCGCGGCGAGCAACAACCTCCTCAACCCCGGCCCGAATGCGAATACCAAGACCTTGCAGGTCGACAACGGTGTCTACATTTACCTCGGCACCTGCGGCGGGTGGGGTTCGGTCCTGAACCCGACCAACGTCGGTGTCTCGATGGTGCCGGTGATCGTTCCGGACGGCATCGGCAGCCTGTCGCCGGCGCTGTCCTTCGGTAGCACGGCGCTCGAGGCCGGCATCGACATCGCGAGCCTGCTGCCGCTGATCGGCTCGATCGGCGGAGCTGCCGGCGCGGCTAGCTAGGGCTGGTCGTCCGACGAATCCTGAAGGTGCCCGTCATTCGCCGACAGCGGGTGACGGGCCTCTTCCGCTTGTGCGGGTAGGTGGCGGGGGCGGTGCCCGGAGGACACCGGTGCGGTTGGAGGCGTCGAACGGGACGATGATCGCGACGGCGTGGGGGACGTCGCTGATGGCCTTGGCGATGTGTTCGGCGGTGCGGTCGTGGAGCACTCGGCCGAGGATCGAGCCGTAGATGCGGCGTGGCAGGAGCACGCTGATCTCGGTGCGGGGCGCGGTGGCGCGGGCGATCATCTCGAGGACCCCGTGGTAGAGGCGGCGGTCCGGGCATTCGATGAGCTCGAGTGGCACCACGAGGTCGCTGTGCTCCCACTGCCGTTTGAGGTTCGCGGCGCGGGCGCTGTCGAGGACGAAGTGCACGGCCCGCAGTTCGCTGGGGCGCAGGCTGCGACCGTATCGCAGCGCTTCGATGGTGGCGAGGTCGAGGGCGTCGACCAGCACGATGACGATGTGGTGCGAGTACACGGCCTCGGTGTCGGCCTCGGCGTCGCCGAGTTCGCGTAGTTCGGCGGCCTCGTTGCGGTACTCGCGGTTGAGCCGGATCAGCAGCAGCACCATGATCGGGAACACGATCACCACCACCCACGCGCCCTCGGTGAACTTCGCGATCGCGAAGATCGCGACCACGATCAGCGACGTGATGCCGGCGGCCAGGTTGATCGCCAGGCCGCGGCGCCAGCCCGGAGCGCGGGTCTTCTGGTGGTGCCGGGCCATGCCGAGGCCGGCCATCGTGAATCCGGTGAACACCCCGATCGCGTAGAACGGGACGAGCGCGTTGACCTTGGCGTCGGTCGCGATCAGGAGGACGATCGCGACCGCGGTGAGCACGATGATCGCGTTGGAGAACACCAGGCGGTGGCCGCGGCGCCGCAACTGCCGCGGCAGGAAGGCGTCGTCGGCGACGAAGCTGGCGAGGAAGGGGAAGCCGTTGAAGCTGGTGTTCGCACCGGTGAACAGGATCAGCGCGGTCGCGATCTGCACCACCACGAACAGGACGTCGCCGAGCGTGCCCGAGCCGAAGACGATCCGCGCCTCCTGGCTGATCACCGACGGATATCCGGCGGCGTACGGGGTGGCGTGGGTGAGATAGGCGAGCAGCGAGACTCCCGAGACGAGGAACGCCAGGATGCACGCCATGATCACCAGCGCGCGCCGGGCGTTGGGGCCCTCCGGTTTCTGGAAGGCGCTGACGCCGTTGCTGATCGCCTCCAATCCGGTCAGCGACGTGCCGCCGTTCGCGAACGCGCGCAGGATCACCAGGACCGTGGCCCCCATGACCAGGCCGTCGGCGTGGTGCACCTCGACGGCGCCGTCGAGGGTGGTGGGGTCGATCCGGTCGAGGTTGCCGGTCAGGGCCTGGATCACCCCGACCACGATGACGATCCCGATCGACATCGCGAAGAAGTACATCGGGAACGCGAACGCGCGCCCCGCCTCCTTGAGGCCGCGCAGGTTGCCGTACGCGAGCAGCAGCACCGCGCCGACGGTGATCTCGAGGCTGTACGGGCCCAGCGCCGGGACCGCCGACACCACCGCCACCGTGCCGGCGGCGGACTGCACCGCGACGGTCACGACGTAGTCGATGAGCAGCGCGACCGCCGCGATCTGGGCGGTCTTGGGGCCGAAATTGTCCCGCGCGACGACGTACGAGCCGCCGGCGCGGGTGTAGAGCATGACCACCTGCCGGTACGACAGCGTCAGCAGGATCAGGATGACGAGGATGACGCCGGTGATCGGCAGCAGGAGCGTGAACGCGGCCAGCGCTGCGTACGGCAGCAACTCGATGAGTACCTGCTCCGGGCCGTACGCGGACGACGAGATGCAGTCCGGCGACAACACACCCAGCGCGGTGGTCTTGGACAGCCGCTCCTGATGCAGTCGGGCGGTGGTCAGCGGCGGACCGAGGAGACGACACTTGATCCGGTAACCGAGCCTCTCGGGCAGGACGGGCTCGAACGTTCCGCTCGCCCCGGCGTCCCGAGGGGCCGAACTGGCGGGCGGGTCCATGGGTTCTCCAGGGTGCTCCAGGTCCGTATCGGCCGACGCTCCTTCAGTTCTACTCGCCTGGGATCGCGGATGGGCCGCAGACGATCACACCGACAGGCTCGGTTCCTCCGACGTCGAGAGCGTGAGCACGGCCTTCCGGACAGCGGCGGTCTCGGTCGTGATCCGGTTCTCGAGGTCGCGCAGGGTGTGCGCGACGCGGGACTCGGCGTAGTCGCCGATGAGGTCGACGCTGGCCACCAGGTACACCTGGTGCGGTCCGAGGAACTCCATCCGCAGGTACGTCACGCGCTCCACCTCGGGGTAGCTCAGCAGCTTCGCGACCGCCTGGCCGCGCAGTTCCGGGGTGCCGGGCTCGCCGACGAGGAACCGGCGGTTGCGGTCGAGCAGGACCAGCGCGATGACGCCGAGCAGCACGCCGACCGCGATGGACCCGACCGCGTCCGGGATCGGCGATCCGGTCAACTGGTGCGCGAGGACGCCCGCGAACGCGATGACCAGGCCGATCAGCGCGGCCGCGTCCTCCGCGAACACCGCCCGGACCGTCGGATCCGACGTCAGCAGCGCGTGCGCGAGGATGTCGCGGTGGGCGTCGTGCGCCTCGCCCCGCAACTGCTTGAACGCCTGCCGGAACGAGATGGCCTCGAGCACGAACGCGATCCCCAGCACCGCGTACGCGACGCCGAAGTCCGACGCCGGCGCCGGATTCACCAGTTCCTGGATGCCGTGGGTGATCGAGACTCCCGCGCCGACCGCGAACAGGCCGAGCGCGGCGAACAGCGACCAGATGTATGCCTCCCTGCCGAAGCCCAGGGGGTGTGCGCGGTCGGGGACCTTGCGGGCGCGGCGGTCGGCGACCAGCAGCAGGATCTCGTTACCGGTGTCGGCCCACGAGTGCGTCGCCTCGGCGACCATCGACGCCGATCCGGTGAGCACCGCTGCCACCGACTTCGCCACTGCGATCAACGCATTCGCGACGAACGCAATGACGACGGTGAGGGTGCTCTCCCCGCCGGAGTCCGCATGCGAGGTCGGTGAGGTCGCCATCGCCTCAGGCTAGGCGCGAGCCCGCGACGATGCCGGTCGAACGCGTCAGGCGCGTGCGGGACCCCGCAAGGCTTGCGTTGAATCGCGCACAATTGCCGCGCCGACCGGTCGCGTGGTGGGGATCCACGCTATCCAAGGAGATGCGCACCTGCAGTGGTGCAGGGCATCTGAATCTGAACACTGCGGCCGCAACAGACGGGCGGCGAGGGCATCGCCGGCGACGGGAATCGTGAAAGGAACACCGTGGAGTTCAATCAGATCATCGAGTTTCTACGTACGGTCGCGAAGCTCGGCAACCTGGCCGGCGATCTGGGCAAGCTGATGGCCGGATCCGCCGAGTTGAGCTAGTCGATCACCGGTCCGTCGGATCAGTAGCCCGGCGGATGGAAACGCGTCAGGCGCGGCCCGAGATGTCCTCGGACCGCGCCTGACGGATGTCGATCGTGCCTCTATGCCTATCCGGTGTAGCCGGGGGGCATCAGGACGGACTTGAGCTCGCAGTAGGCCTCGAGGCCCTCCGGTCCGTTC
Organism: Rhodococcus sp. W8901; assembly: GCF_013348805.1. Taxonomy (NCBI): domain Bacteria; kingdom Bacillati; phylum Actinomycetota; class Actinomycetes; order Mycobacteriales; family Nocardiaceae; genus Rhodococcus; species Rhodococcus sp. W8901. The sequence goes on along the minus strand of NZ_CP054690.1, from coordinate 5,027,657 downwards.
TCGCGGCCGATGCCGGAGTTCTTGAAGCCGCCGAACGGGCATCCGGGATCGAACGCGTACCAGTTGATGGCGTACGTGCCGGTGCGGATCTGCTTGGCGATCTCGATGCCCTTCTCGATGTCGGTGGTGTACACCGAACCGGCCAGGCCGTACTCCGAGTCGTTGGCGATCTTGACGGCCTCGTCGACCGTGTCGTAGGGGATCACCGACAGAACCGGTCCGAAGATCTCCTCGCGGGCGATCGTCATCGAGTTGTCGACGTCGGCGAAGATCGTCGGCTCCACGAACCAACCCGTGTCCAGGTGGGCCGGGGCGCCGCCGCCGAGCACGACGCGCGCACCCTCGGCCTTGCCCTTCTCGATGTAGCCGAGGACCTTGTCGCGCTGCTTCTCGGTGATGAGCGGGCCCAGCGTCGCGCCCTCGTCGGCCGGACGACCGACCGGCATGAACCCGGCGGTCTGGACCATGGCCTCGATGATCTCGTCGTAGCGCGAGCGCGGCGCGAGGATGCGCGTCTGGCCGACGCACGCCTGGCCGGAGTTCATGAGGCCGGACATCACCAGCATCGGGACGGTCGCCGCGACGTCCATGTCCTCGAGCAGGATCGCGGCCGACTTGCCACCCAGCTCGAGCGAACAACGCTTGAGCTGCTCGGCGGCGATCGCGCCGATCTTGCGGCCGACGGCGGTGCTGCCGGTGAAGGTGACCTTGTCGACGTCGGGGTGCGAGACCAGGTACTCGCCGGTCTCCGCGCCGCCCGGCACGATCGACAGCACGCCTTCGGGCAGGCCGGCCTCGGTGAAGATGTCGGCGACCATGTTGGCGTTGAGCGGAGTCTCCGGCGCCGGCTTGAGCACCACGGTGCAACCCGCGAGCAGGGCCGGAGCCAGCTTGTTGATCGCGAGGAACAGCGGCACGTTCCACGCGATGACCGCGCCGACGACGCCGACCGGCTCGCGGTAGATCTTGCTCTGGCCGAACGGCCCGGTGCGGACCTCTTCCCAGGGGAACTCGGTGGCGAGCCCGGCGTAGTAGTTGAGGGTCGCGAGCGACATGGTCTTCTGCATCACCTCGACGCCCGATGCCGGCGCGCCCATCTCGTCGGAGATGGTGGAGATCAGCTCCGCGCTGCGCTCCTCGATGAGCTTGGCGACCTTGGCGAGGATCTCGCCACGCTGGGCCGGTGTGGTCTCGGCCCACGGGCCCGCTTCGAGGGCCGCGCGTGCTGCGCCGACGGCGGCGTCGATGTCTGCCGGAGCGGCGACGGGGACACTGCCCACGCGCGCTTCGGTAGCGGGGGAAAACACCTCCAACCGCTGGTCGGTGGCCGGCGCGACCCATCGTCCGCCGATGAAGAGTTTGTCGTAGTCGGTCATCAGTCCATTCCTCGCTCTTGTGGAGTGCCCTGGGTCACACTAGAACACGTTACAGCCAACTGGAATAGGCGAGGTCCGATCGCAGGTCAGACGCCGTCCGTTGCAAGCAGCCCGGCGCCGGTGAGGGTGCCGAGTACACCGAGATCGGCGGGCGCCAGCCGAAGGTCGCGCAGGAAGGACAACCGTGCGTGCCGCGCCGCCGCCGCGATCATGGGATCCCACAACGCGGGGCCCGCCTGCGCGAAACCGCCGCCGACGACGACGAGGCCGATGTCGAGCAACGCTGCCGCCGACGCCAACACCTGCCCCAGCGCGGTGCCGGCCCGTTCGAGGGCGTCGGCCGCGGTGGGTTCTCCCAGCGCTGCGTCGACGGCCAGATCGGCAGCCGTGGCGCCGTCCCACCCGTTGGTCCGTGCCCACCGCAGCGCGGCCGGAGCGCTCGCGACGGTCTCGAGGCAGCCGAATGCCCCGCATCCGCACTGTTCGGCGCCGCCCGGCACCACCATGTGTCCGACGTGGCCCGCGTTGCCGGTGCGTCCGCCCACGATCCGGCCGCCGCGGATCACGCCGCCGCCCACCCCGGTCGAGACGACGACGCCCAGCAGATCGGGAGTGCCTCGGCCCGCGCCCAGTCGGTGCTCGGCCAGAGCGGCGGCGGCCCCGTCCAGCGCGAGACGCACGGTTGCGGACGGGAACAGGGTCCGGACGGCGTCGACGATCGGAAAGCCGTCCCGCCACTCGGCGATGTTGACCGGCGCGACCGTGCCCGCGGTGGTGTCGACCGGCCCCGCTGACGCAATGCCGACCGACGTGATCGGTTCGCCGCCGGCCGCTCGCTCGAGCAGCGCGCCGCACGCGTCCCACACCCCGGACTGCGGCGTCGGGACGGTCACCCGGTGATCGGGCGAGCCGTCGGGCAGCACCCGCGCTGCCGCCATCTTGGTGCCGCCGACATCGAGCGCGAGTGCGGTCATGATCCCGAGCGTAGTTCCCTGTGCGGCTCGTCCTGCCGATTCCGGTTCTCCCCGTCGGAGCGCCCGCACCTCGTGCGGCGACCGGAGGGTCAGCGCTTGCGGACCACGAGAACCAGGTTGCTCACCAGCAGTTCGCGCAGCACCGGGATCTTCACCATCCACCACGCCCAGCGCGGGTGGTAGCGGGGGAACGCGGCCAGGACGTCGCCGCCGGTCTGGTCCTTCGCCCACCTCAACCCGTCCGCGGCACCGATGTCGAACAGCGAGATGCCGTAACGGTTCTTGGGTTCCTTGCCCTGTTTGCGCTTGTAGCGCCGGGCCGCGTATTCGCCGCCGAGGTAGTGCCACGGGCCGGTCTCGTGCCCGCCGAACGGGCCCCACCACAGCGTGTACGACAGCACCATCAGCCCGCCGGGGCGCGTCACCCGCAGCATCTCCTCGGCCATCACCCACGGCTGCGACACGTGTTCGGCGACGTTCGACGAGAAGCACACGTCCACCGATCCGGTGCGGATCGGCAGCGCCAGCCCCGAGCCGCGGATCGAGTCGCCGACCGTCAGGCCCGCCGCGTGCATCTCCGACGGATCGGGCTCCACCGGAATGTAGCGGGCACCGGCCTGCCCGAACGCGTCCGCGAAGTAGCCGGGGCCGCCGCCCACGTCGAGCACCGTCGTGCCGGTCAGGTCCGCGTCGGTGAGGCCGCGATAGAGGTCGCCGATCAGTTCGACGGAGTCGCGGGCGAGGGCGCCGTAGAACAGGTCCGGGTCGGTCTGCTCGTACCGGAAGTCGCTGAGCAGCCCGACCGACCGCTTCAGGGTTGCGCGGCGGGCGAAATGCCGGGTCACTCGAGGTGCGCGGGTGGGGACGAGACGGCGTGCGCGGGCGGGAGTCACGGGAGGAACCTTATCGATCGGACATACCGCGCTCCCGTTCGCCGGATTCCACTACTTGACGGTAGGGCGGGCCGCGTCCAGCCGATAAGGTGTGTCGCAGGCAACGGTCCGAGCCAGTGAGGGGGCACGCACGTGCGAGAGGTTCTCCTGCTGTGCTGGCGCGACACCGGGCATCCCCAGGGCGGTGGCAGCGAGCGGTACCTCGAGGAGGTCGGCGCGGGCCTCGCTCGACGCGGCATCAAGGTCACGTTGCGGACCGCGGGCTACCCGGGTGCCCCGCGCGAGGAGATCGTCGACGGTGTCCGGATCAGTCGTGGCGGCGGACGGCTGACGGTGTACCCCCGGGCGCTCGGCGCGATCGTCGCCGGCCGTCTCGGTCTCGGACCGCTCGCCGGACTGCGCCCCGACGCGGTGCTCGACACCCAGAACGGCATCCCCTTCTTCTCGAAGGCCGTGTCCGGCGCGCCGGTGACCGTGCTGGTGCACCACTGCCACCGCGAGCAGTGGCCGGTCGCCGGTCGACTCATGGGGCGCGTCGGCTGGTGGATCGAGTCGCGGCTGTCGCCGCGCGTGCACCGGGAGAGCCAGTACCTGACGGTGTCGTTGCCGTCGGCCGACGAGCTCACCGACCTCGGCGTCGAGCGCGAGCGGATCGCGGTGGTCCGCAACGGCGCCGACGCGATCCCGGCCGGCGTCGAGCCGGGGAGCGGGCACACCCGCACCGCGCATCCGAGTGTGTGCGTGCTGTCGCGGCTCGTGCCGCACAAGCAGATCGAGGACGCGCTCGCCGCCGTCGCGACGCTGCGCCGGACCATTCCCGCGCTGCACCTCGACGTCGTCGGCGGCGGCTGGTGGGAGCAGAACCTGCGCGAACGGGCCCACGAGCTGGGTATCGCCGACGCCGTCACGTTCCACGGACACGTGCCCGAGGACCGCAAGCACGCACTGCTCGCGCGCTCGTGGGTGCACGTGATGCCGTCCCGCAAGGAGGGCTGGGGACTCGCAGTGATCGAGGCCGCCCAGCACGGTGTCCCCACGGTCGGCTACCGCAGCTCCAAGGGACTTACCGACTCGATCATCGACGGCGTCACCGGTCTGCTCGTGGGCGGCGACTCCGACGATGCTGCGTCGGATCGGGCGGCCGCGGTGCCCGCGCTGGCGACCGCCGTCGAATCGCTGCTGCTCGACGCCGAACTGCGCGCCGAGCTGGGCGACAAGGCCCGGCTGCGGGCGTCCGAGTTCTCGTGGGCACAGACCGCGTCCGGGGTGTACGCGGTACTCGCCGCGTCAGCCGCCGGGTGGCACGTGTCGGGGCTCATCGCCGGCTCCGAAACCGGCACGGTTGCGCCGCCGCGACTCCAGGAAGCCGAGACCGCCGCCCACTAGCAGCGCCGCCCACAGCAGGTGCGCGCCCGTGGACACCGCCCGCGCGGACCCGGTCGCACCGACCGTAATCTCGCCGGGAACCCGGTACAACGCGAGTTCGTCGTCCTCCCAAGTCTTTTCGAGATCGTCGAGGGTGTGCTGCGAGTCGCCGAGGGGGCCCGGGGTGGTGCGTTCGACCAGCACCCAACGCACCTGATCCTCGGCGAGTTCCTTCGGCGACGCCCCCGTCAGCAGCAACTGTTCGACGCGCGAGGCCCGCGCGCCCTCACCGCCGACCGCCGACGCCTGCCCCACCACCAGCTGTCCGGTCTGCAGCACGTCCGCCGGCAGCATCCGCGGCGCGGGATCGAGCACCGGGGCGTCGCCGCTGTAGGGGAACTTCCGGAACATCCCGGCCGGCAGCACCGCGACATCGCCCGGCGCCGGTGACGCCTCGAGGGTCTCGACCACCCGCTGCCACGACGCCGGATACTGCACCGGCTGCAGCGCGCCTCCGACACCCCACACCAGGTCGGGCAGCGCGAGCACGACCGCGGCGATCGCGGCGACCGGGACCGCACCGGGCAGCGGCGCCCGGGTGTTCAGCGTCCGCACCCCGGCCGCCGCGGCCAGTGCGTACAGCGGCGCGGCGAGCGCCACCCACTTCTGGGTGTCGCGCAGCAGCCCCGTCCCCGGCACGTGCACCACCGCCCACTCGCCGACGGCCAGCCCCCAGCCCGTCGCGCCGAGCGCGGGCAGCAGCACCGCGGCGGCGGCGAGGACCGAGAGCGCGACGATCACCGGATGGCGCCGACGCCGCCACAGCGCGGGCAGCCCGCAGCCCACGACCGCGAGCAGCAGTAGCGTCCCGACCAGCGCCCACAGGGACGTGCGCGAGCCCGGGACGGCGGTGGAGTTCCAGATTCCGCCCAGCCCCGCGACACTGCCGAGGGTGCCGAGGCCCGGCTCGGCGCGGGACGCGAACGCCGCCACCCCAGCCGGGTCGGACGTCCCGCCGCTGCCGGAACCGGCCGTCGCGATCAGCCACGGCGCCGACACCGCGACGAACAGGCCCCCCGTCCGCAGCAGCCGCAGTGGCGCGCGTCCGCTGCCGCCGGGCGCCGCGAGGGCGGCGAGCGCCACGACCACCGCGAGCAGCGCGCCGGTCGGCGTCAGGCCCGCCGCGGCGAGGCACAGCGTCAGTGACCACCAGCCGCCCGGGCGTCCGCGCCGGATCGCGACGGCGGCGCACACGACCCACGGTAACGCGGCGTATCCGGTGAGCAGGCTCCAATGTCCTTGCAGCAGACGCTCGGCCACGTACGGGTTCCACAGCGTCACCGTCGACGCCACCAGCTGCGGGCCCAGGCCTGACCCCGGAAGCAGCACCGCCACCATCCGGGCCGCACCCCAGCCGGCGAGCCACAGCGCCGCGCACAGGATCGCCTTGACCACGACACCGCCGTCGACGACGGAACTGAGCACCGCGATCAGCCAGTCCTGCGGGACGGCGCGCGCCGCGGCGTCGGTCAGGCCCAGCGCCGAATCGGTGAGGTACGACCGCGGTGTGCTCACCGCGTCGCGGAGCAGCAGGTAGCCGGGGCCGAGCAGCGGTCCGAGGATCAGCCCGGTCAGCGCCAGGCTGTAGAGGCTCGGCGCGGCGCGTGTGAGCGTCGTCCGCCGTGCCGTCATGAGCGGCACCTTACGTGGTGCATCATGAGCGGATGCCACGCCAATCCCTCACCGGCTCCACTGTCGCCGGGATGACGATGGTGACGGCCGGTTCGATGACGGCGAACCTCGCCGCCTACGTGCTGCAGCTGCTGGCCCTGCGCTGGCTGGGGCCGTCCGCGTACGGAGAATTCGCGAGTCTGCTCGCCGCCCAGTTGGTGCTGGCGGTGCCCGCCCTGGCGTTGCAGAGCGTCGTGGCCCGAGAGCTGGTGCACGGCAAGGGCCACACCGAGCTGCGGGCCCTCGGATACCGCTGCGCGGCCATCGTCGCGGCGATCGCCCTGCTCCTCGTACCCGGCATCTCGTGGGCGCTCGACACGAGCCTGACCGCCACGCTGTGGGCTCTCGTCGCGGCCCCGCTGCTGGTGCTGCTGGCGACCGAACAGGGTCTACTGCAGGGCGCCGGCCGCTTCGCCGACCTCAGCGTCGTGCTGGCCGGCGCCGGTGTCGCGAAGGTGGTGCCCGCGGTCGCGGTGCTGGCGATCGGCGGGGGACCGGGGCCGATGCTGCTCGCCGGGGCGGTCGGGACCGCCGTGATGGTCGTCGTCGCGCGACTGCTCGAGCGGCGACGGGGCGAGCGCGTGGTCGGCGGCGCCGGCGTCGGGGTCGGCACGGTGCTCCGCGCGTCGCAGGTGCAGCTCGCGATGATCGCGCTGTCGTCGGTGGACCTGCTGATCGCACGCGTCGTGCTTCCCGAGGCCGACGCCGGTATCTACGCGGCGGGCGCGGTCGCGACCAAGGCCGCGTTCTGGCTGCCGCAGGCAATCGGGGTGGTGCTGTACCCGCGGATGGCGAATCCGGTGCACTCGGCCAGCGCGGTGCGGTCCGCGCTGACCGTGCTGACCGGGCTCGGGGCGCTCCTGGTGATCGGCGCCGCCGTGGTCGCGCCGATCGCGACGATGCTGTTCGGCGACGACTACGCGCCGGTCCAGGGAATCCTGTGGATGTTCGCGCTGAACGGTGCGGCGCTGGCGGTGCTGCAGGGCGCGTTGCTGTCCGCGATCGCGGGGGAGCGCACGCATCTCGCGATCGTCGCGTGGGTGGGCCTGGCGGTCGAGGCGGTGCTGATGTTCACCGTCGCCGACACCGTCCGTCAGTTCGTCGTCGTCGCGGCCTCCGTGGCGACGCTGACGGCCTGCACGGCGGCTGTGCTCGCGTTGCGGAGCGCCCGCAGCGACGACGTCCCGGCGCAATGACCCCTTGCCTCGGGCCGTACCGGAGAGTTTGACTGGACGGTGGCCCCGATAGTCCGGGACAACCACACATCGTGAGGATGCAGATGCCTACTCATCGAGCAGTGCACGTCCAGTCCGCCGGTGAACCGTTGACACTCGTCGACGTCGAGACCAAGTCTCCCGAACGCGATCATGTACGCATCGCGGTCGCCGCCTGCGGAATCTGCGGTACCGACCACGGATTCGTCGAGGGCGGATTCCCCGGGATGTCCTGGCCGCTCACGCCCGGCCACGAGATCGCCGGGACGATCGCCGAACTCGGTGCCGGCGTCGACAACTACAGCGTCGGGGACCGGGTCGCGGTCGGCTGGTTCGGCGGTTGCTGCAACCGGTGCGTCCCGTGCCGGCAGGGGCACCTGGTCTATTGCGAGAACCTGCAGGTGCCGAGCTGGCAGTATCCCGGCGGCTACGCCGAGTCCGTGACAGCGCCGGCGAATGCGCTCGCCCGGATTCCGGACGAACTGTCCTTCGCGGAAGCGGCACCGATGAGTTGTGCGGGTGTCACCACGTACGACGCGCTGCGGAAGTCCAAGGCGATGCCCGGCGACCGGGTCGCCGTCCTGGGGGTCGGCGGCCTCGGCCACCTCGGTGTGCAGTTCGCCCGGGCGATGGGCTTCGAAACGATCGCAATCGCCCGTGGCGCCGGTAAAGGCGACGACGCCCGAGCGCTCGGCGCCCACCATTACGTGGACTCCACCGCCGGCGACGTCAGCGAGGCCCTGCGGGCACTCGGCGGCGTGACGGTGGTGCTCGCGACCGCGGCGAACTCGCAGGCGATGGCCGACACGGTCGGCGGGCTGCGTCCGCAGGGCGAACTGGTCGTGATCGGCGTCCCGTCGGAGCCGCTGCCGATCAGCCCGGTACAGCTGGTCCTGCCCGGCATCAGCGTCAACGGTCACGCGTCCGGTACCGCCCGCGACGTCGAGGAGACGATGCGGTTCGCGGTCCTGTCGGGGGTGCGTGCCCGAATCGAGGAACGCCCCCTGGCGGATGCCGCCGACGCCTACTCCGCCACGGTCGCAGGACGCGCGCGCTATCGCATGGTCCTCACCATGTGACCGCCTGCGAGAGGGGAACCCTGGGACGAACGAACCCCCGCGCGGTGATCCGCGCGGGGGTTCGCTACTTCGTCAGGAAGCGCCGGTCACTGCTGGCGCGGCGGCTCGGTGAAACCGCCCTTGTCCATGTTGACCGTGGGGAATTCCTCGGTCTTGTCCGACGTCCAGTCGTGGTCGCCGTTGGGCGCCTGGCCGGATCCGGTGGGCGGGTTCGCAGGACCACCGGCGGTGGCGCCCTTGTTGCCGCGTCCGCCGCGCAGGCCGAGCACGATGCCGGCGATCAGCGCGATGGCGCCGAGGATGCCGGCGACGATCGGCAGGGTGCGGCCGAACAGCGACAGCTTGTCCTGCCCGTCCTTGGCCTGGCCGATCTGGTACTCGATGGTGTTCTCGTCGAACGGCAGCGTCACCTTGAGCACTGTGACCTCGGGCTTGGCCTTGTCGCGGGCGTAGTACTGGTACAGCTTCTCCTGGCCCTTGATGACGACGCCGGTGACCGGATCGATCCAGATATCGCGCTCGTTCTGGTACCAGCGGACCATCGTGACCGGCTGCTGGTCGCCGGGGACGCCCCAGGTGGCGGCGGGCAGCGTCAACTTGTTGGTGGGCGCCGGCACCACCTTGGACAGATCGACGGGCTCGATCTTCTGGTTGTAGTGGTACACCTTCATTCCGTTGATCTCGGTTTCCTCAACGAAATTGATGTCCTGCGTGCTCCGCGAGTTCAGGTCGAAGTACGGGTAGCTCTTCTTCTCCGCATCGAACGGCCACTTGTACTGCAGACCCGTGTGCGACACCTCTTCGGCCGGCTCGTTCGACGCGGTCTGGATGGTGCCGACGGGCGGCTCGACCGGCATCGAGCTGACGCGGTCCGCGGTGACGCGGTCGACGGTCGCGGTCAGCAGACCGCTGTCGCCCTGCTTGTCGGTGCGGATCACCGACTGGCCGGCCTGCAGCGAGATGACGTCCGCGTCGGACGGCTGCTCGGTGATGACGTAGCGCTGCGCGACGATCGGCACGTTCGTGTTGACCTCGGCCTTGCCCGCGAGCAGGGCCTTGGAGTCGAGCACGTCACCGTTGCCGGTGGCGACGGTGGTGACCTCGAGGTCGAGCGGCGTCTTCTTGAGCTTGTCGACGGTGTACGCGGGAATGAGGACTGCCACGGCCAGCAGGAAGGTCCCGAGGCCTACCAGAATGCACGCAAGTATCCGGCTCGGGCCTGAACGCTCGGCCATGCTGTCTCCTAACTCAATGTTCGGAATTGAGATACCCCCACCGGCAGCGTGCCCGCTGCACGGGTCGCACGGTGCCTTCGAACCTGACACCACGTGAGCTCAGACACTAACAGTCCCGTTGTCCCATTTGCGTCAGCGCACCGATTTCGGTCGCGTTCCCGTCGCTCCTGGTGTGCTCTTTCGGATTCGTGGGCGGTCCGGGCACACTGAACGACGATGAACAGCTCCCACCTCGACATCCCGGCCCCAGTCGGCAATCCGCGGGCTTTCCTTCCCTCGCTCGAGGGCATGCGCGGAGCCGCGGCGCTCGGCGTGCTGGTCACGCACGTGGCGTTCCAGACCGGCGCGGTCGGCGATCCCGTCGTCGGCCGGATCTGGGGGCGGTTCGATCTGGCGGTCGCGGTGTTCTTCGCGCTGTCGGGTTTTCTGCTGTGGCGTCCGCACGCCGCCGCGGCCCGCGGACTCGGGACCCCGCCGACCATCGTCAAGTACTGGATCTCCCGCGCGACACGCATCCTGCCCGCGTACTGGGTGCTGGTGTGTCTGGTCCTGCTGTTCCTGCCGGCGGCCGGCGGCGGCTGGAAGGTGTGGGTCGCGAATCTCGCGCTGATCCAGGTGTTCGTGCCGCTCACGCTCACCGAGGGCATGACGCAGCTGTGGAGCCTGTCAGTGGAGGTGGCGTTCTACCTGATCCTGCCGATCGTCGCGCTGGCCCTGGTGCGGCTGCGCGGCCCGGCGGCCCGCTTCCGGGTGCCGGTCCTGCTCGCGACCGCGACGGTGAGCCTGGTGTGGGCGTTCCTGCCGATCCCTGCCCCGGACGGTATCCACCACGACAACTGGCTGCCCGGCTACATCCCGTGGTTCGCCGCCGGGATGCTGCTGGCCGAGCTCGCGATGGTGAGCGGGACGTGGGTGCACCGCCTGTCGCAGCACCGGGTCGCGATGGCGGCGATCGCAGCGGTCGCGTTCGGGGTGTCGACGACGTGGCTGGCCGGACCCGAGGGCCTGGTGCGGCCGGAACCCTGGCAGTACGCCACCAAGATCGCGCTGGGTGCGGTGATGAGTTTCGCGCTGCTCGCGCCGCTCGTCCTGGGCGGGCACCGCCACCGGATCCTGGCGAGTCCGGCGGCACTGGCGGTGGGACGCTGGTCCTACGGCCTGTTCATCTGGCATCTCGCGGTGCTGTCGATCGTGTTCCCGATGTTCGGCATCGCACCGTTCAACGGCAACTTCGTGTTCGTCCTCGTCGTCACGACGGTTTTGAGCATCGCGGTCGCGTCGGCCAGTTACGCGTTGGTGGAGGAGCCGTCCCGCCGGGCGGTCCACCGCTGGGAGAGGCGGCGCCACATCGGCGAGCGCGACAGCGGCAACGCGGAGACGCCCACGCAGACCACCCCGATCAGCGCGAACAGCTGAATCAGGAAGGAGTGCCCGACGTAGCCGTCGGCGGCCCGCCACGGCCCGGTCGAGAGCAGGACGGCGGCGAGCACCGAGGAGACACCCGCGACGCCGACGAGTACCCGCGCCGCGAACGACGGTCCACGCCACCGTGACAGTCCCAGCGCGGCGGCCGCGACGAGGACGGTGACAAGGGTTCCCACCGGCCCGGCGACGACGGTCGCGACGGCCACCACCCCGAAGGAAGCGGCGACGACGCTCCGCCACGGTCGCGGCGCGGGTCCGAGGTCGCGGGTGCGCCGCCGCGGGACCAGGGCCAGGAGCAGCAGCGGGATCAGCAGCGCGAGGCCGAACGCGATCCCGGCGCGGTACCAGCGATCGGTCGGGAACTCGAGCGTCACGACGCCGTCCGTGCCGGCGGGCACGATCCAGCCCTGCTGCCACCCGCTCACGATCACCGGTTGCAGTTCGGTGCCGTCGGGTGCGGTGGCGATCCAGCCGCTGTTGGTGCTCTCGGGCACCACCAGCAGTTGGTCGGTGTCGGCGGCGGCGACGTCGAGTTCGCGCAGGTTCTCGGTCCACCGGCCCACGGTCGGCGAGGCGGGCGCGGCGGCGGGCGCGGCCGGGGCCGCGTCGAGGCGCAGGCTGTCGACGGTGAACGCCGGTCCGGGCGCGACCACCACGTCCTGACGGCCGGCGGGCAGCGCGGCTGGGACGGCCGGGGCGCACGGGGTCGCGGTCACCGGCAGTCCCGCCGCCAACTGTTCGGCGGTCGCGGTGACCGAGGTCCGCACCAGGGTGCCGCCGATCGAGATGGTCGGCCCGACATCGCAACCCACCGTGGTGCGGTCGGCCGCCGCGGTCGCGGTCCCCGCGACCGGGCGGCCGTCCTCGCCGAGCGCGGCCACCTCGGACAGCCCGGCCGGCTGCAGTTGCAGGAAGCCGAGCGCGGTCCGGTCGAGCACCTCGTGCCAGCGCACGAGGGTCAGCACGATCGTGTCGGTGACGTGCGGTTCGAGGGAGATCGTCTGCGGCGCGGACGGGTCCTCGGCGTCGTCGAGGTCGCGGGTCTGCGGTCCGTTCCCCAGGTTGACCGCGACCCGGCTGGGGGACGCGGGCAGGTTGCCGGGGCTGGGCGTGACGGTCAGGCCGGTGACGAGGGTCGGCTGCGGCAGCCGGATCGTCAGGGTCGGCAATCCCCCCTTGCCCTTCGCGCTGTCCGCCGGGGCCGTCCAGGACGTCGCGACGTCGCCGTCCACCGCGGCGCCCGCCGTGCCGCGCAACTCGACACCGTCGGACGGTCCGTGCGCGGACACCGCACCGGGGTCGGCGACGAGCGCCTCGAGTGCGGCGCCGGGACGCGGCCGCAGCGTCAGTTCGGGCGTGACGGCGGCGGCCTCGGGCACCGACAGGGTCCGGGTGAACGTGCCCGGTTCCTCCGGGGGCAGGACCAGGGATCCGCTGCAGTGCACCCGGTCCGGGCCCTCGGCGCAGCCCGACCGTCCGGGAAGTTCCTGGCCCAGATCCCAGCCGCGCACCGCGGCGCCGTCGGGCGTCGGGGGCAGCACTGTGCGGTGCACGATCGGGACGGGCACCGGGGTGCCGCTCGAATAGTCGTCGACGGTGAGATCGCTGATGCCGAACTGGAAGCCGGGCGAGCCGTCCTCGGTGTGGGTGGCCAGGATCCGCAGCCACGGCGTGGTGCCGGACGGCAGCGACACGTCGACCGGCTTGCCGGGCTTGTCGACCTTCACCGACGTCGAGCCGTTCGGCGTCTCGATCCGCAGCCACTTGACGGGTGGTCCGAACGCCGCCGGACTGGTCGTCAGGTGCAGCATGCCGCGGGTGATCGGGGTGTCGAAGTCCAGTCGCAGCCACTGGCCGCGCGCGGTCTCGAGTCCGTTGCTGAGCCACGCGGTGGCCGGGTCGCCGTCGACGGTGGCGGCCGGACCGCTGCCCGGCGCGGTGCCGCCCAGCTGGGTGGCGTCGGACGCCGCGCTCGACACGGTGATCGTCGCGCCGGACCACTCGCCGTGCACCAGCGGCGCGTCCGGGACGGGATAGTCCGGGACGGCGTTGTAGGTGCGACGCGGGTCGTCGGGGCCGCGCAGCGCGGAGCTGTGGTTGTCGACCTGCCCGAAGTCCGTCTCACGGTCGGTGGGGGTGTCGGTGACGGTGACCGATCCGGCGTCGATCCCGGCGCGCGCGGCGTCGGTGGCGAGCAGCGCCGGCCCGGTGACGGTCCCGTTCTCGGCGAGCCGCAGCAGCGACTCGGGGCCGCCCTGCACGACGGGCACCCGGTCCAGGTCGACGGTGTACGGGCCGGCGGGCGGTGTCGCGGCGCCGGGCGCGGTGACCCGGTAGATCTCGATCGCCGGGTACCCGGGACGCAGATCGCTGTCGACGACCACGTCCTCGGCGGTCTCGGGGGCGATGTCGTCGCCGAACTGCGCGACCTTCTCGAAGCCGGGCGAGCCGTCGACCGTCTGGTGCACCAGCAGCGGCCGGGCGGAGCGGGACGTCTCGGGATCGAGGTCGTTGCGGACCACGACGTAGCGGATGCCCTGGGCGAGCAGGGTGTCGGCGAGTCCGTCGGACGGGCGGCCGTCGGAGATGAGGCGCTGCACCGAGTCGAGGGCGCGAATCGCGCCCGGCGGGACCAGCGGGACGGCGTCACGCACCGCCCACGGCGTCGACGCGAGCGGCTGCAGCGGTTCGTCGCGGGTCAGTCCCCACACCTGGGAGCCGAACGGGGCGCCGGGCACCACGAGCGCGCGTTCGGCGTCCGCGCCGGAACCGTCGCCGCCGCCGCCCGCGGCGTTGTCCTCGAGCCACTGCGCGGCGTCGTGCCAGTACGACGGCACCTCGTCGTATGCGCCGCGCGGGGCCAGCCGGCCGGACCACGCCAGCGACGTCGTGAGGGTGAGTGCGACCAGCAGCAGGCTGGTCAGGGCCACGATCGGTTCGCGTTCGGGGTGCGCGAACGCGCTGCGCCAGCGTCGTAGCGGCACCGACCCGGGCAGCGGGACCTTGGCCAGCAGATGCGCGAGGCCGAGAACGAGCGGCAGCCGGACCAGCGGCTCGAGCTTGTGGACGTTGCGCAGCGGGGCGCCGGTGCCGTCGAGGAAGGCGCGGACCTGCTCGGCGATCGGGGAGCCGAGTTCGCCGACGTAGCCGGCGCCGAGCCCGGCGATGCCGACGAGCAGGATCAGCGTCAGGCGGCCCTTCGCGGGCATGGACCGCATGCACAGCCCGGCCAGCCCGGCGGCCGCGATCAGGCCGGTCGCGACGACGGCGACGGGCTGGGTGACCAGGACGGTGCCGGCGACGCGTTCGGGGGAGACGAACGGGGTCCAGCTGTCGGTGCCGCGCAGCACCTCGGTGAGCGACGTCCACTGCGTCGTGACGCCCGACGACTCGATGTAGTCGAGGAACGGCGGGCTCACCCGGCCGAGCAGCAGCAGCGGGACGATCCACCACAGTGTCGCCAGCAGCAGGCACGGAATCCACCATGCGGTGAACACCCACCAGCGGCGGTTGGGGCGGTGCGCGATCCACCACAGCCCGGCGATCATGCACGCGGCCGCGGTGGCGACGGCGTTGACGGCGCCCATCAGCGCGACCGCGAGCGCCGACTGCGCGGCGAGCCGGCCCAGGCTGCGCGATCCCGGCCCGGCCGGCCTGGTCGCGAGTATCACCGGCAGCAGCACCCACGGGGCCAGCATCATCGGTAGCGACTCCGACGAGATCGACCCGATCGTCGTCAGCACGCGCGGCGACAGCGCGAAGGCCACGGCCGCGATGATGCGGGAACTGCGGCTGCCGATGCCGAGGGCCTCGGCGACCCGGATGACACCCCAGAAGCCGGCGACGATCAGCAGCGCCCACCAGAACCGCTGGGTGATCCACGGTGGAATGTGCAGCAGTTCCCCGAACGCGAAGAAGGCGCCGTGCGGGAAGAAGTAGCCGTAGGCCTGGTTCTGCACCTGCCCCAGCGGCGCCTGGCTGTTCCACTGGTGGGCGGCGCGGGCGAGGAACCCGATGGGGTTCTCGGTGAGGTCGTACTTGGTGTCGGCAACGGTCAGGCCCGGCGACTGCAGCAGGCACATGATCAACGCGACGAACCCGGCGCCGATCAGCCAGCGCCGGGTCAGGGGTTCAGTCGAGGGTTCGACGGAAAGCCCCCCGTCGGCGGAACCGCCGGACGAGGGGGAGGTGCGGGAACGCGCGATACCAGCGGGTTCAGCGGCTGCCGTACTCAACCTGGTTCAGCAGAGACGAGTTGGCGTTACCGGAACGGTCGATGTCGGGGAGCGTGTTGTCCTCGACGGCTGCGGTGATGCCGAGGATGGCGCCGGCGCCGACGACAGCACCGATCACAGCGCTGGCAATGCCGGGGACAAGGAACTTCGCCATCTCTGATCTCCCATGATCAAGCCGCCGGGTACGCGGGGTCCTACTCGTGCGTACGTGATGTCCGGGTCAAGGTATCACCCGTGACGTCGTGGACGGCTCCATTCCCGGCCCGTGGCGGCGGTCGGCTCGCTGTCGGGCCAGCTCACGCCGGTTCGCGAGCATCGACACCCAGGGCGCCGAGCAGCGTGCCGAGCTTGGTGGTGGTCTCGTCGAGCTCGGTCTCGGGGTCCGAGGCCGCGACGATCCCGCCCCCCGCCCACGCGAGTGCCGTGGTCCCGTCGTCGTCGATCTCGGCGCACCGGATCGCCACTATCCAGTCGCCGTCGCCGGCCCCGTCGCACCAGCCGACCGCGCCGCCGTAGAAGCGGCGGTCTCCTTCGAGTTCGCGGATCGCGTCGAGTGCGCGGGCGGTGGGTGTGCCGCACACCGCGGGGGTCGGGTGCAGGAGGGTGGCGAGCTCGAGCGAGCCGACGGACGGGTCCCGCAGTTCACCGCGGATGGGGCTGGCCAGGTGCCACAGTTCGCCGGTCCGGGTGAGCTCGGGCGCGACCGGCACGTCCAGGTCCACGCACAGCGGGCCGAGGATGTCGCGGATCCATTCGACGACGAACGCGTGCTCGGCCAGATTCTTCGACGACGCCAGCAGTTCCGCCCCCTCGGCACGGTCGGCGTCCGGGTCGGCGTGGCGCGGTGCCGACCCGGCCAGCGGTCGGCACGTGACGGTGCGGCCGCGTCGGCTCAGCAGGATCTCGGGGCTCGCGCCGACGAGCGTGTGCCCGACATAGCCGTCGCCTGCGGCGGTGAGATCGAGAGCGAAGCCGTTGGCCGCCGCGTGCCGGGTGACCATGCGCGCGGCCAGCGTCTCCGGTGAGATCGGCTCGTCGGCCGCGAGCTGCACGGCCCGGGCGGCGACCACCTTGTCGAGCTCGCCGCGGCGCAGCCGCTCGATCAGCCCGCGAACCCGCTCGACATGTACTGCAGCACTGGGTATCTCGCGTTCGATCCGAACCCGGGGCAGAGGCGGGGTGGTCTCCGGGTGCCACGGTCCGGGCGTCCACGACACGGTCTCGGGGGCCGTGAGGGCGGCGCGTGCGGCCGGATCGAACGGCAGCGCGCCGACGACCACATCGGTGCGGGCGGACGCGAGTGCGTCCGCCGCCGCGTCGGTGTTGTCGAATCGTTCCCGTGTCCCGGTGGTGCGAAGAGTGCGGTCGGGGCGCGAGAGGAGAAAGCCGTCCATGGTGAAGCCGACGATAGTCGGGCCGCCGGGCCCGACGCCGTCTAGGTTCGCGGCCTCACTTTCCGGGCGGCACGATCAGCACGGGCCGGTGGCTGTGCCGCAGCACGTGGTCGGCGACGCTGCTCTGCAGCAGCGAGCGCAGTCCGGTGGTGCCCCGGGTGCCGGTGACGATGATGTCGGCGTTCAGTTCGTCGGCGCACTCGACGATGGTGGCCCAGATCGCGGTTGCCGACTCGCAGCACCGGCCCTCGGCGTTGAGGCCGACGGCGAGCGCCAGGTCGACGCCCTCCTCGTTGGTGGCCTTCGCGTCGGTGAGCGCGACATCCTCGGAGGCCTCGTCCGGGACCCACTCGGGTTGCATCACGCCGGACAGCCCGGACATGCGGGCGGCCTGACGGACCATCGGCTCCCAGGCGGTGGCGACCACGGCGCGGTTCGCGGCAAGGAAGCGGCCGGCGTACTCGATCGCCCGCTTGGCGTTGTCGGAGCCGTCGTAAGCAATGAGCATGAGATCTGCAGGCACTGTGACCTCCTGAAATCGGGGTCGACCGCCGTTGGCGGCCTTCGGCTTCCGTTCTTCGAGATTACCTTGCCATTACCCCCGCCGCTCGGCTCGAAAAACGGTCGGAATGGATGTGGACTACCGTCGGATTCATGCGAATCCGACATGCCCTGGCCCTCGCTCTGTGCGCCGGACTGGCCGTCGGCTGTTCGTCCGGCGACGGTGGCGACACCTCCACCACCACGGCGCAGTCCTCGCAGTCCGCGTCCAGTCAGCCCACGTCGCAGACCAAGCCGTCCGGTCCGTCGCTGCCGGGGTTCGGAGGGTCCGCGGTCTGCGGTCCCGCCTTCCTGGATTCGCTCACGCAGCGGCAGAAGCTCGCGCAGTTGCTCACCGTCGGGGTCACCGGCACCGCGGACGCGCTCGACATCGTCAAGTCGGAGGGGATCGGCGGCATCTTCATCGGCAGCTGGACGGACGAGTCGATGCTCGCGAACGGCGAGGTCCCGCAGGTCGAGGACGCCAGCGCGATCCCACTGATGGTGACGATCGACGAGGAAGGTGGCCGGGTGTCCCGCGTGGACGAACTGTTCGGGCCGGACCCGTCGGCGCGCGAGGTCGCGCAGACGATGACGACGGACCAGACGTACCAGATGGCGCTCGAGCGGGGACGCGAGCTGAAGAGCCTCGGTATCACCGTGAACTTCGCGCCGGACGTCGACGTCAGCAGTCAGCCGGCCGACTCGGTGATCGGGGACCGGTCGTTCTCGGACGATCCGGAGGTGGTGACGCGATACGCGGAGGCGTACGCGCAGGGCATGCGTGAGGCCGGAATTCTGCCGGTGCTCAAGCACTTCCCCGGACACGGTTCGGCATCGGGCGATTCGCACACCGGTGCCGTCACCACGCCGCCGCTGGACCAGTTGCAGACTTCCGACCTGGTGCCGTACCGCAACCTGGTGGATACCGAGGTCGGCGTCATGCTCGGACACCTGAGCGTTCCGGGTTTGACGACCAACGGACTTCCGGCGAGCCTGAGCCCGGAGGCGGTCTCGCTGCTGCGCGAGGGCACCGGCTACGACGCACCCCCGTTCACCGGGCCCATCTTCACCGACGATCTGAGCGGAATGAAGGCCATCACCGACCGCTACGACATCGCTCAGGCCGTGGAGCAGGCGTTGAAGTCCGGCGTGACGGTCGCGCTGTGGCTCACGACCGACGACGTCCCGCGGGTCCTGGATCATCTGGAACAGGCGGTGTCGTCCGGGCGTCTGCCCGCAGCTCAGGTCGATTCCTCGGTGCTCACGTTGGCGCGCGCCAAGGGTGCCGTGACCTGCTGAGCCGGATCTGGGTCACAATGGAGCCTCCTGTCGTGACCGTTGATCTTCTTACCATCGAGTAAGATGGCACTTCTTACCCGTGGTTGGAGGAATTATGGCTGGTGGCACCAAGCGGCTGCCCAGGGCCGTCCGTGAGCAGCAGATGCTCGACGCTGCCGTCGAGGTCTTCTCCGACAACGGGTTCCACGACGCGTCGATGGACTCGATCGCGGCCAAGGCGAGCATCTCCAAGCCGATGCTGTACCTGTACTACGGGTCCAAGGACGAACTGTTCGCGGCGTGTATTCACCGTGAGGGGCTGCGTTTCGTCGAGGCCATCTCACCGGCGGGCGATCCCAATCTGCCGCCGCGCGAACAACTGCGCGCCGCGCTGACGGGCTTCCTCGGCTTCGTCGACGACAACCGCAGTTCCTGGATGGTGCTGTATCGGCAGGCGATCGGTCAGCAGGCGTTCGCGTCGCAGGTCGGCAGCAGCCGCGACCGGTTGATCGAGTTGACCGCCAAGCTGCTCGAGTCCAGCACCAAGGATCCGGAGCCGGGAACCGACTTCTCGATCATGGCGGTCGCGCTGGTCGGCGCGGGCGAGGCGGTCGCGGACCGCGTCGCCGGTGGCGAGATCAAGGTCGCCGCGGCCGTCGAGTTGCTCGAGAACCTCGCGTGGCGCGGTCTGGCCGGCAAGAAGAAGTAGTCACAGACCTTGCGAACGGGCCCCGGGCGGAGTTTCCGCCCGGGGCCCGTCGCTCTGTCAGTACCAGTGTTTGCGTCCGCCGACGGCGCGACCTGCCGCGCCGAGGATGAGCAGCACGGCGCCGACGATCAGTGCGATGACACCGAGGGTCCACAGGATCGGGATCTTGATCAGCAGGCCGAGGACGAGCAGGATGATGCCGAGGGTGATCATGTTTCGCCCCTTTCGTTTTCGATAGAAATTCCGTTCGCGATGGGCGGCGGTGTGGCGAGTGGTCAGGCGGCCCCACGTTGCGGTGCGCGTCGTTCCCGGAGAAGCATCGCGCGCTCGGATTCGCCGACGCCGCCCCACACTCCGAAGGGTTCCGGCACCGCGAGGGAGTGCTCGAAGCACTTGGCCACGACCGGGCACGCCGCGCAGATCGCCTTGGCGCGGCGCTCACGCATCATGCGGGCGTTGCCGCGTTCGCCGGTCGGCGGGAAGAAGACCGCTTCGTTCATGCCCTGGCAGTTGCCGTGCTGCTGCCATTCCCAGGTGTCGGCCAGGGGTGCGAGGTTCGGTCGGATTCCGGTCATCGGATGCTCCTCGAGAATGTTCGTCGGCTGCCGATCGCGTCTGTGCGCGGCTCGGGGCCTCGTGAAGGCGCGCGCCGGTCGGGCGCTGCGCGGGTGTGCGGCCTGTCAGGCGGCGCTGAGCCTGTTGTCGGCGGACGGTGTGACCGGGTCGCCGCCGTACATCTGCTCCAAGCGGCGCTTGATTTCTTCGGTGCTGAGCGACCATGTCGCGGACTTTCGGCCTGCAAAGGTCGGGCGATGCGCACTCACGTGTGGTCATCCTTTCTTCTCTGATACGGCCCACCCGTAGTCGACGAAACCTCTCGGTTCGCCGCTCGGGCTCGGAAGACCGGTGGGGTGGAGTGCGCCTGCCTGCCTCGTTCGGCGTGGGCTGACTTCTCCGTCTCACTCTTCTTCGCTTGCATCTGGAAGCTTTGACTCCCTAACCGTACAACAAAATCTATGTCTGCCAAATCAGATATGTTGAATCTGCCGGAGGATTGGATCTCCCGTGCAGGTGAGAGGGGAGATTCTCGAGATGTAAGAAGTCGAGGATCGGGCGCGCCGACGACCCGTGTGGAGGGTGTGAAGGAATCTGACTCTGCTGCCGCACATTCGGTATGGTCCCGGTGATACCGTGGGGCCTGAGCAACCGCTCGCAGAGGCCGTTCGAGAGTCCGTACGGGGCACCTGTGGGCGTGAATCCCACGCGACCAACCTCGACGCGATATGAAGGCCACGATGACGCAACAGTCTCCGCCCCGCTCGACCCGCGGAGTCTACGGAATTTCGGTGACTTCGGAGTTGACCGGAATCGGTCCGCAGACTCTGCGGTTGTACGAGCGTCGCGGGCTCATCACGCCGTCACGTACCGGCGGTGGCACGCGTCGCTACAGCGAAGAGGACATCTACCGGCTCTCGCGGGTGTCCGAACTGGTCGACGCCGGCGTCAATCTGACGGGGATCCGGCAGATCCTCGAACTGGAGGCCTCCAACGCCGAACTCGTCGCCGAGAATGCGCGTCTGCGAGGCGAATTGGACGGTCGGCAGGCCTGACCCCCGACAGACGCGGACGCCCGGGTGCAGGCGAGGCATCTCGACTGCACCCGGGCGTGGGCGGGCGTACCGGTCCTACCGCAGGGTCGCGCTGAGGTGCGGGTAGCCCTTCTTCGGATTCTTCAGTGCCAGTTCCCAGCCGTCGGGCGTCCGGTCGGCGTACAGGTTCACCGTGGCCGGCAGCACGATCGGCTTGCCGAAGCGCACGCTGTACGTCACCCGTTCGGGGAGGCGGCCCTCGAGCAGTTGCAGCGCGGCCGCGGCGCTCCACATGCCGTGCGCGATGGTGCCCGGGAAGCCGAATGCCTTGGCGCCCAGTGCGGATACATGGATCGGGTTCCGGTCACCGGACACCGCCGCGTACCGGCTGATGATCCGCTGGTCCACCCGCAACGTGCGGGTGGGCGGGGGCGGCACCTCGCTCGGGTGTTCGGGCTTCGGCTCCTTGGGTGCGCCGGTGGGGTGCATCTTCAGGAACGTACTGACCTGGCGCCACACCAGTTCCCGGCCCACCGAGACCTCGCTGACGAAATCCACCTGTGTGCCCTTGGGGTGCGCCCGCAAATTCTCGGCACGCACCTTCAGGTCCAGCGGCTCGCTCATCGAGATCGGGCGCAGTTGCTCGATCACGTTGTCGGTGTGGACGGAACCGATTGCAGGGAAGGGGAAATCGCGCGAGGTGAGCAGCCGCATGACGCTCGGGAAGACGAGTGTGAACGGGTACGTGATCGGCAGCGTGTCGCCGAACCGCAGCCCACACACCTTGGCGTATGCGGCAAGGTTCGCGCTGTCCACCCGCAGACCCTGCAGGGCGAGGGTCTCCTTCGGCAGGCTGCGCTTGCCGGAGGGCTTGGTGAAGGGCAGCGCGCCCAGTGCCGCTCGTGCGTAGTTGTCGAGGGTGCCGGGCTGTTCGCGCAACTGCACGAGTGTTCCCTTGCGGCCGGTCATCACGCGCCCAGCAGCGACTGGCCGCACACGCGCACGACCTGGCCGGTCACGGCGCCCGACGCGGGGCTGGCGAAGTACGACACCAGTTCCGCCACGTCCACGGTCTGGCCGCCCTGCAGCAGCGAGCTCATCCGGCGTCCGGCCTCGCGGGTCGCGAACGGGATCGCGGCGGTCATCGCGGTCTCGATGAAGCCGGGGGCGACGGCGTTGATAGTGATCTTCTTCTCGGCCAGCACCGGTGCGGTGGCCTGGACCAGGCCGATGACGCCGGCCTTCGAGGTGCCGTAGTTGGTCTGGCCGCGGTTGCCGGCGATGCCGGCGATCGAGGACACGTCCACCACGCGGCCGCCCTCGCGGAGCACACCCTTGGCGACCAGGGTGTCGGTGATCTTTTGCGGGGCAAGGAGGTTGACGCCGATCACGCTGTTCCAGCGGGACTCGTCCATGTTCGCGAGCGTCTTGTCTCGGGTGATGCCGGCGTTGTGGACGATGATGTCCGCGCCGCCGTGACGTTCCATCAGGTGCTCGGCGAGCTTGTCGGCTGCGTCGGCCGCCGTGACGTCGAGTGCGAGGGACGTGCCGCCCACCTTGTTGGCCGTCTCGGACAGTGCCTGGCCGGCGGCCGGGATGTCGGCGCATACGACCTGCGCGCCGTCGCGGGCGAGGACCTCGGCGATGGTGGCGCCGATGCCACGCGCGGCGCCGGTCACGACGGCGACCTTGCCCTCGAGCGGGCGGTCCCAGCTCGCGGGGGCGACCGCGTCCTCGGCGCCGACCCGGATCACCTGGCCGTCGACGAACGCCGACTTGGCCGAGAGTAGGAAGCGGAGGGTGGACTCGAGGCCGGACAGGCCGGTGGCGGCGTCGGGGGAGACGTAGACCAACTGGGCGGTGGCGCCGCGCTTGATCTCCTTGCCGACGCTGCGGGTGAAGCCCTCGAGCGCACGCTGGGCGATCTGCTCGTCGACGCCCGATGCAAGCTCCGGCGTCGTACCGAGCACGACGACGCGGGCCGACGGCGCGAGGTTGCGGATGACGGGCTGGAAGAACTCGAACAGCTGCACCAGCTCGGTTACCTGGCCGATGCCGGTCGCGTCGAACACCAGCGCGCCGTAGCGGTCGTCGTGCGGCTGCGCGGCCGGGTAGTCCGACAGCAGCGCGCGGATCGGCTCCACCAGACGCCCCTCGCCGCCGATCAGGACCGGGCCCGCCAGGGGCGGCTCGCCGGCCTTGTAGCGACGCAGCTTCTCCGGCTGCGGCAACCCGGCCTGCTTGGCGATGAACGCGCCCGGCGCGGACGAGAGGAACTGTGAGTAGAGGTCGGGAGCGCCCTTGCTGGCTGCCACGGTCCACCTTCTTTGTCGCAATCGGGCACCCGTGCATCCGGGTGCGGTGTCGACATTGAACTTACTCTGGAGTAAGTTCAATGTCGAGTGCAGAACCCACCGCCGAGGCGGATCGACCATGCGGATCTCGAGCAGATTTCCAGCGGGATCCCCCCACCTACATGGAGACCGACGTGACCAGCAGAGCCCGTAATCGCAGCGCCAAGCCGGCGTCCGCACCGCAGTCCGGTGGTCGGCAGCTTCGCCCCGTCGCCATCGTCGGCGGCAACCGCATTCCCTTCGCGCGCTCGGATCGGGCGTACGCGCATGCGTCCAACCAGGACATGTTCACCGCGACGCTGGACGGGCTGGTCAGCCGCTTCGGGCTGCAGGGCGAGCAGCTGGGCATGGTCGTCGGTGGCGCGGTCCTCAAGCACAGCCGCGACTTCAACCTCATGCGCGAGTGCGTGCTCGGCAGCGCGCTGAGCCCCTACACCCCGGCGTACGACCTGCAGCAGGCATGCGGCACCGGGCTGCAGTCGATCATCGCGGTCGGTGACGCCATTGCGGCCGGCCGGATCGAGGCCGGTGTCGGCGGCGGTGTGGACACCACGTCCGATGCGCCGATCGGTGTCAACAACGAACTGCGCGAGTTCCTGCTCTCGATGAACCGCGCTCGCTCCACCGCGGACCGGGTCAAGCTGCTCGGCCAGGTGCGCCCGTCGATGCTGGGCATCGAGATCCCGCGCAACGGCGAGCCGCGCACGGGGCTGTCGATGGGCGACCACGCCGCGATCACCGCGAAGGAGTTCGGTGTCCGCCGCGAGGACCAGGACGAGTTGGCGGCCGCGAGCCACAAGAACATGGCCGCCGCCTACGACCGTGGATTCTTCGACGACCTCGTCACCCCGTTCCTGGGCCTGACCCGCGACGACAACCTGCGTCCCGACTCCAATGTCGACAAGCTCGCGACGCTCAAGCCGGTGTTCGGTACCAAGCTGGGCGACGCGACCATGACGGCGGGCAACTCCACCCCGCTCACCGACGGCGCCTCCGCGGTGTTGTTGTCCACCGACGAGTGGGCCGCCGAGCGGAACCTGCCGGTGCTGGCGCACCTGGTGGACTCCGAGACCGCCGCCGTCGACTACATCCACGGCGCCGACGGGTTGCTGATGGCGCCGACCTATGCGATCCCGCGCCTGCTGGCCCGAAACGGTCTCACGCTGCAGGATTTCGACTTCTACGAGATCCACGAGGCGTTCGCGTCGGTCGTGCTGGCGACGCTGCAGGCGTTCGAATCCGACGAGTACTGCAAGGAGCGCCTGGGCTTGGACGGAGCCCTGGGCAGCATCGACCGGTCCAAGCTCAACGTCAACGGATCGTCGCTTGCGGCGGGTCACCCGTTCGCGGCCACTGGCGGTCGGATCGTGGCGTCGCTCGCGAAGATGCTGGCGGAGAAGGGGTCGGGCCGCGGCCTGATCTCCATCTGCGCGGCCGGCGGTCAGGGCGTCACCGCCATCGTCGAGGTCTGATCGACCGGTCGGGCAGAAAATCCGACTGACCCGAACCGAGGATGTAACGCGGTCCGCAGGGGAGCGATAATCCAATCGGCCCCGTGTTATTGCCTGACCCCCGACCTGGCAATCACACGGGGCCGCTCTACGCTCTCCGCCCCTT
Organism: Rhodococcus sp. W8901; assembly: GCF_013348805.1. Classification (NCBI taxonomy): domain Bacteria; kingdom Bacillati; phylum Actinomycetota; class Actinomycetes; order Mycobacteriales; family Nocardiaceae; genus Rhodococcus; species Rhodococcus sp. W8901. The sequence continues at coordinate 5,002,646 of NZ_CP054690.1, read as the reverse complement.
CGGGCGGATGGAATGATGCGAGCAGCGGCTGCTGACCGGGATTCCCGAGCGGTTGCCCGGAGTCCCGAGGACTAGGCTGCACGGGTAGAAACACGCAACGCGACGGCCCGGCACGGTGTCGATTCGGCAGGAGGGCCCATTGATGAGTGACGAGCGCGACGGCAACAACGGTTCCGAAAACCACATGGACGGTCCGGAGCCGGACGAGAATCCCACCGAGATCATGCCGGCGGTGCCGTCGGAATCCGATGATCCGACACCGGACGACTCGTCGGAACCCACGCCGGATGTGCCGTCCGAGTCCACGCCGGATGTGCCGTCCGAGCCCACGCCGGATGTGCCGTCCGAGCCGACACCGGACGCCTCCCTCGAGCCCGCACCGGATGTCTCGTCCGAGGCCCCCACCGAGGTCTTCGCCATCACCCCTGCCGATCCCGAGCCGACGCCGACGCCGGAGCCCGCGCCCGCGCCCGCTCCCGAGCCTGCTTCGGAGTCGGAGACCACGCCCGAGTCGGAGTCGCAGGGGCGGCCGCGCTGGGTGAAGTATGCCGCGGTCGCCGGCGGCGTCGTGGCAGTGGCGGCCATCGCGTATGCCGTGGACTTTGTGGTCTCCGCCGACCGGGTGCCGCGCGGCGTCACCGTCGCCGGCGTGGAGATCGGCGGCGAGAGCATGTCGTCGGCCGAGGCGACGCTGCGCGCCGAACTCGGCCCGCGAGTGGACAGCCCGGTGCCGGTGCTCGCCGGGACCACGGAGAGCACGATCGTGCCGGCGCAGGCCGGTATCGGCGTGGACTGGGCCGCCACCCTCGACCGTGTCGGGGACCAGCCGGTCAACCCGTTCACCCGCGTCGCGTCCCTGTTCACCAACCGTGAGGTCGGGCTCGTCTCGACGGTCGACGAGAACGCGCTCGACGGCGCGATCGCCGGCGTGCAGAAAGAAGCGGATCGGGCGCCCCGAGAGGGCAACGTCGTGTTCGAGGGCGCGACCCCGGTCCCGGTCGCACCGTTGCCGGGGCAGAGCCTGCGGACGGACGACGCCGCCGACATGTTCGTCGAGGACTGGGCCTTCGGCACCACCGTCGACCTGCCGGTCGACGTCGTGGACGTGACGGTGACGCAGGCCGGCGTCGATGCCGCGCTGCGCGACGTCGCGACGCCCGCGGCCGCGGCGAACGTCGTGGTCACCGGGCGTGACGGCGCGGTCGCGACGCTGCCACGGGACCAGGTCGGCAAGGTTCTCACCTTCGTTCCGGACGGCGGTGGTGGTCTGTCCCCGCAGTACAACGTCGAGGCGGCCACCGGAATCCTCGCGCCGCAGCTCGCGAGCACCGACGTCAAGCCCAAGGACGCGCAGATCAGTCTTGCGAGCGGCGCGCCGCAGGTGATCCCGTCGGTGACCGGCGACATGGTGCAGTGGCCCAAGACCCTCGAACCGCTGCCGGCGCTGCTCACCGTACCCGGTGAGCGAACCACTCCCGCGATCTACGAGCCCGTCGAGCCGGCTCTGACCACCGAGGGCGCGAATGCGCTCGGCATCCGCGAGGTGATCGGCGAGTACACCACCGGCGGGTTCGAGTACGCGTCCGGTGTCAACATCCGGCTCGCGGCCAGTCAGATCAACGGCGCGCTCGTCAAGCCGGGAGAAACCTTCTCGTTCGATGCCCAGACCGGTCCCCGCGGTGCGGCGCAGGGCTATGTCGACTCGGGCATCATCAACAACGGCCGCCCGGACAAGGCGGTCGGCGGCGGCATCAGTCAGCTCGCGACCACCCTCTACAACGCCACGTACTTCGCGGGCATGGAGGACGTCGAACACACCGAGCACAGCTACTACATCTCCCGCTACCCGGCGGCGCGCGAGGCGACGGTGTTCGAGGGCGCGATCGACCTCAAGTTCCGCAACCCGTACAAGACGGGCGTGATGATCCAGACCATCGGGACCAACTCGAACATCACGGTGCGCATCTGGGGCACCAAGACGGTCGACGTCGAATCCGTGACCGGCGGACGGACGAGTCAGACGTCGCCGAACACGATCAGCCTCCCGGCCGGCCCGCACTGCGTGGCGTCCGGCGGCGCACCGGGATTCACCACGAGCGACACCCGGATCATCACCGACGCCAAGACCGGTGCGGAGATCTCGCGCAGCACCCGGACGGTCAAGTACGACCCGGTCCCGATCGTGAAGTGCGTGTCGAACGAGCCGGCGCCGAAGCCCTCGGGGGAAGGCGCGCCGCCGGCGCCCACCCCCGGCGGGTAGCCCCCGAGTCCGTAGCTGAAGGGACCGTTCATACGCTGTCGGCGTGTGAACGGTCCCTTCAGCTCATGAGGGTGTCTCACACCTCGATCGGCGGGTGCAGCCGCATCAGCGTCCAGGCACGGTCGCGCCGCACCGACAGCGAACTGGCGACCAGCGATGCCAACAGCAGCCCGAGGAGCACCGCGATCGACACCCACAGCCGGGAGTCGATGCCGCCGACGGTGAGCTGTCGTAACCCGTTGACGGCGTATGTCATCGGGTCGAACGGGTGCAGGACCTCGAACGGTTTCGCGGTGGTTTCCACGGGGTAGATGCCGCCGGACGACACCAGTTGCAGCATCAGGAACGCCAGGGTGACGACGCGTCCGACGGCGGGGCCGAAGATCGCGTTGAACGCCTGGATCAGCGCCATGTAGGTGAGGCCGACCAGTCCCAGGAACGTGATGGTGCCGAACACGTAGACCGGCACCAGTCCTACACCGAAGTGCACCACGACGTACATCACCAGCACCTGTGCGATCACGATCAGCGCGGCCGGCCAGTACGACGCCAGCACCACCCGCATCGCGCCGAGCCCGGTCGAGATCGGGCGAGTCTGGACCGGCCGCAACAGCATCCACGTGATGATGCCGCCCACGAACAGCGCCAGCGGCAGGAAGAACGGCGCGAACCCGGTGCCGAAGGTCTTGGCCCGGTTCTCGTGGTGCTGGTCCAGCGTCACCGGGGCCGACAGGGTCTGCGCGACGGCGGTGCGCTGCTGTGGATCCCAGGCGGGGACCTGCTCGCTGCCCTGTTTCAGCTGGGACGCGAGTTCGCCCGATCCGTCCTTCAGCTGAGTCGTACCGGCGGCGAGCTGCCCGGCACCCTGCGCGAGAGTCTCGCCGCCACCGGACAACTGGGCCAGACCGTCGTCGAGGGTGCGGGCGCCCGACGCCGCCTGTTGCCCGCCGGACTGCAGCTGCGTGAGGCCGTCCCGCAGCTGGCCGGCGCCGCCGACGGCCTGGGACATCCCCGACCGTAGGGGCTCGACGGGTCGCCGAGCTGGAACGCGAGCTGCTGTGCCCCGTCCTCGAGCTGCGCGAGCTGCCCGCGCAGGGCCGGGTCCAGCGCCGGTCCGAGAGTGCCGGTCACCTGGGCGACCAGTTGCGTCACACCGGCGCTGAGCTGTCCGGCGCCGTTCCCGAGTTGGGCTGTGGCGCCCGACAACTGGTCCAGTCCCCCGGACAGTGCGGTCGCGCCGCCGGACGCGGTGTCGATGCCCGCCGAGAGCTGCGCCGTGCCGTCGGCGAGGGCCGTCGCCCCGGAGTGCGCGGTGGTGAGACCGTCGGCCAGCGTGCGGGAGCCGACCGCGAGTTGCTGTGCGCCACCGTCAGCCGCCTGCGCACCGGCCGCCAACTGCCCGGCACCGTCCGCGGCCTGGCGGAGTCCGTCGCCCGCCGCGCCGAGGCCGACGAGCGCCTGATCCACGGACTGTTCACCGATCTGCGCGCCCACGACGTTCAGGATCTGTTGGGCGGCGTTCTGCCCGATGACCGTGCCGAGGTAGTTGTTGGCGTCGTTGTAGGTGAAGATCAGCCGGGCCTTCTGCGGATCGGGTCCGGTGGGGGACGCCACGGATCGGCTGAAGTCGCCGGGCAGCGTCACCGAGAAGTAGTAGCGCCCGTCCGCGACGCCGGTGGATGCCTCGTACGCGCTCACCTCGTGGAAGTCGAGGTCGCCGGAGTCCATCAGCCCCTGCGCCACCTGGTCTCCGGCGTTGAGGGGTTTGCCGTCCACGACGGTGCCGTGATCGCTGTTGACCAGCGCCACCGGAATCTTGCCCGTCTCGCTGAACGGATCCCAGAACGCCCACAGGTACAGCGCGCCGTACAGCAGCGGCATCAGCACGATCGTCACGAGCGCGACCCGCGGCATCAGCCCGCGCGAGAACCGCTTGAGTTCGGTACCGAGCGACATCCCTGCCAGCATGGCTACTCCTCGCTTCCGGGGATCGAGCCGTTCCCGGCACGGCGCGTTCGGTCTCGTCCCGCACCTGTTCGAGATCGTCGATCAGCAGCACCGGGGGAACCTGGGTGTCGGCGACGGCGATCCGCAACAGCATCGCGTCCAGTTCGTCGAGATCACTGACGTAGTCGGTGAGCCGCGGCAGCGGCCGATCCCCGAACACCGGTGCGCACACCTGCTCGAGCTCGCGCCGGCCCGCCCGGCGGATCAGCCGGTACCACGTTGCGTCCCAGCGGATCTGCTCGGTGATCAGATCGCGCACGGTCACCGATTCGGAGATGGTGTCGATGCCGGCGAATCCGGCGATCGCGGACACCGCCCGGATCGCGGCCGGCCGGGTGCGCCCGAGCACGGTGAGGCGCCCGCCCGACGGTTTCATCCGCCCGCCGAGGGTGAGCAGCAGGGACGTGCGGCCCGACCCCGCGAAACCCTGGATCACGGCCGGCCCCCCGAACGGAATCCTCAGGTCCACGGGACCGAAGACGGGCCCCAGGGCGCCGTGGCGGGTCAGTCCCTCGGCGAGCACTGCCGGTGGCGGAGCGGGCGGCGAGTACGGGTCGTCCATGCTGGTCACTGCAGGTCACCAACCTCGGGTTCGGTGGCAGGGCATCAACATCAACAGCCAAACACACCTGCGCCGCCCGCGCCCGGGCACCGACGAAAGAACCCCCGCACACGTGGTGTGCGGGGGTTCCTTCGTCGATCAGGACATCAGATCAGGGAATCAGAACGCGGCCTCGTCCAGTTCCATGATGTCGTTGTCGAGGTGCGACAGGATGTTTCGCGTCGCGGTCAGCTCGGGCAGCACGTTCTTCGCGAAGAACGACGCGGTCGCGACCTTGCCCTCGTAGAACGGCTTGTCCTTGTCGGAGGCGCCCTCGTCGAGTGCCTTGATCGCGATCTCGGACTGACGCAGCAACTGCCAGCCGACCAGCAGGTCGCCGACCGCCATCAGGAACCGCACCGAGCCGAGACCCACCTTGTACAGCTCGGTGGGCTGCTCCTGGGCGCCCATGAGGTGCCCGGTGAGGACCGCGGCCATGCCCTGCACGTCCTCGAGGGCGGTCGAGAGCAGCGCCCGCTCGGCCTTGAGCCGGCCGTTGCCCGCCTCGCTGTCGATGAACTTCTTGATCTCGCCGGCGACGTGGGCCAGGGCGACGCCGCGGTCACGCGCGATCTTGCGGAAGAAGAAGTCCTGCGCCTGGATGGCGGTGGTGCCCTCGTACAGCGAGTCGATCTTCGAGTCGCGGATGTACTGCTCGATCGGGTAGTCCTGCAGGAAGCCGGAGCCGCCGAGGGTCTGCAGGCTCTCGGTCAGGTACTGGTAGGCCCGCTCGGAACCGACGCCCTTGACGATCGGCAGCAGCAGATCGTTGACGCGGAACGCGGTCTCCTTGTCGGCGCCGGAGACCAGCGCGGCGACCGCGTCGTCCTGGTGCGCGGCGGTGTAGAGGTACACCGCGCGCAGGCCCTCGGCGTACGCCTTCTGCATCGCGAGGCTGCGGCGCACGTCCGGGTGGTGCGTGATGGTGACGCGGGGGGCGGTCTTGTCCGTCATCTGCGTCAGGTCGGAGCCCTGGACGCGCTCCTTGGCGTAGTCACGCGCGTTGAGGTAGCCGGTGGACAGGGTGGAGATGGCCTTGGTGCCCACCATCATTCGAGCGTGCTCGATGACGTCGAACATCTGGGCGATGCCGTTGTGGACCTCGCCGACGAGCCAGCCCTGCGCGGGAACGTCGTGGCCGCCGAACGTGAGCTCACACGTCGTGGACGCCTTGAGGCCCATCTTGTGCTCGACGTTGGTGACGAAGACACCGTTGCGGTCGCCGAGCTCGTTCTTCTCGAAGTCGAAGTGGAACTTCGGGACGAAGAACAGGCTCAGGCCCTTGGTGCCCGGTCCGGCGCCCTCGGGGCGCGCGAGCACCAGGTGGAAGATGTTCTCGAACAGGTCGTCCGAGGTGGCGGACGTGATGAAGCGCTTGACGCCCTCGATGTGCCAGGAGCCGTCGTCCTGCTTGATGGCCTTGGTGCGTCCGGCGCCCACATCGGAACCGGCGTCCGGCTCGGTCAGCACCATGGTGGCACCCCAGCCGCGCTCGACACAGGTTGCCGCCCACTGCTTCTGCTCGTCCGTGCCGTTGTGGAAGAGCACGTCCGCGAACGACGGGCCGGCCTGGTACATGAACGCGGCGGGCTGTGCGCCCAGCAGCATCTCGGCGATGGCCCACACCACCGTGCGCGGAACCGGAACGCCGCCGATCTCCTCGCTCAGGCCCATGCGGTACCACTCGGCGTCCCACATCGCCTTGAACGACTTCTTGAAGGACTCCGGCAGGGTCGCCTCGTGCTTCTCGGGGTCGAATACCGGCGGATTGCGGTCGGTGTCGGCGAAGGCCTCGGCGAGCGGGCCCTCCGCGAGGCGCGCGACCTCGGACAGCATCTCCTTGACGGTGTCGGCGTCGAGATCCCCCCACACGCCCTCACTCAGCGGCTTGTCCAGACCAAGTACCTCGAACAGGTTGAACTCGAGGTCGCGGACGTTGCTCTTGTAGTGGCCCATGTTTTGCTCTCCCTGAAGTGGCACTGCGTTGGTGCGGTCTTGCGTTCCGTGAGTACCGCCCAAGTAGCTACTCGTCGGTAACTTAGCCGATGTTACCCGCGATTAAGTTAGCTGCCAAGAGTGGGCCTGCGGGCGACGAGGAGCGCGTCGATCGCCGTCCCGCCCTCGACGTCGCGATAGCGCCGTTCGGCCACCGTGACGTCGAGGCGTCCTTCCAGATCATGCTTCAGATCTTCAGGGGTGTAAAGGATTTCGGGATCGGGCGGGCCGCCGACGCCCTGCGTGAGGTTGATTGCGTCGTGGCCGAGAATCATGAGGGTTCCGTCAGGTTTCAGCGATTCGATGACGCGACTCACAAGCGCGCGCCGCTGTGTCGGTTCGAGGTGGACGAAGATCATGAGGACCAGGTCATAGTCCGACACATCCGCCGTCGTGATGTCGCCGCAGACGTAATGCAGGCGCTGCTGCACCGAGCGCGGTGACTGCTTCGCGATCTCCCGGGCCTTCTCGATCGCGACCTTCGAATAGTCGACGCCGGTGGTCTCCCAGCCCCGCGTCGCGAGCCACAGCGCGTGCCGGCCCTCGCCGCACGCGAGGTCCAGGGCCCGCCCGGCGGGCAGCGATGTCACGAACTCGACCACCACCGGATTCGGCGGCGTGCCCCACACCATGTCGGCCTGTGAATAGCGTTCGTCCCAGTCCTGTGCGTTCATGGGGAAGACGGTATCGCCCGGCGGGGTGGCTTCTCGGTGTCCTCGCGATCGTTCATCCCCCGTTCGCGATTTGCGCACTTATCGATCTCGCGGGGGCCTCGAAATCACCGACAAGTGCGCAAAGCGCGGGCGTCAGCCGACGGTGATGCGCCGGTGGGCCAGCTTCCAGCGGCCGTCCTCGAACCGGTGCGTGTCGTCGTATCGCCCGACGCCCGCGAGTCGCGGCTCGCTCGTGGTGTCGCGGAAGAACAGCCAGTACGCTGTCGACGACGCCTCGACGTCCGAGTCCAGCGACACCGAGACGGTCGTGATCACGTGCCGACTCGACGTGCCCGGCCCCTGGACGCCGCCGGCTCGCCGTTCGCGCACACCCTCCTCGATCGACGCGACGCCCTCGCGGAGTTGCGCGACCATGCCCGTCACCGGGTTGGGCTGCGACTCCCAGACGGCGTCGGCGGTGAAGCTGTCGAGGTAGTCCTCGACGGTGCCGTCGTCGGCGAGCTGCGCGATGCGGGCCAGGAGATCCTGGATCTCACCGCGGGGATCGGTGCTCGTCTGCTGCTCCACGTCGTCTCCTCGCTCACTGACACGGTCGATACCAAGTGTTTGCTTGGGACGGTAGCAGTGACGGGACGTTCGGCTCACTTCTGCAGTGTCGTGTGCATGAGCAGGACGTTGTAGTTGGAATGCACGGTGGTGAGGAAGTAGAGGTCCGGCCCGGACGACCACGGGTGGATGTACGCCCCGTACATCGATCCCAGTTCGTTGCCGTCCACGAGGACCTCGGCGGGCCCCCACGGTCCGGTGGGCGCCGGTGCGCGGCGCATCACGACGGAGTTCCGGTTGTCGGTGGTGAGCAGCAGGTACTGCCCGAGGAACGCGTTGTACTGCACCGATATCTCGCCGACGCCGCCGAAGACGATGGGTGCGGCCACGTCGGGGTTCTTCGCCACCCACTTGCCGCCGTCCCAGTACTCGTAGGCGCCGAGGTCGCGGATCTGCTTTTCGGGGACTCGGGCGAGGTAGACCAGACCACCGCGGCCGGCGGGCGTGCCGTACTGGTAGACGAAGCCGCCGTCCTCGACGAATGCGCCCATCTGGAAGTTGGCGTTTCCGCCCACGGGCGGTCGGCGGGTCTCGGGCGCCTCCACCCAGTTCTCGCCGTTGTCGGTGGAGAAAGCGAGTTCGGAGTAGTTGGTCTTCCACTTGCCCGGCTCGTCCCACTCCTTCACCGACATGAGGCTCATGTACTGGACCCCGTCGGCCGCGACCCCGGCGGTCGGGATGCGGCTGATCTCGACGAACGGGATCTTCGGGCTCGGCACCAGCTCCTTGGACTGGCCGAGGATGTCGCGCGGCGAGCTGTCGAAGGTCATTCCGTCGGCGAGATCGCGGTCGGAGCTGCGGACGAGGATGTTGCTGCGCCAGGACCACAGGCTGCCCGCGAGGAGATTCGGGATACCGAGCCCGGCCGTGTCGCCGAACGCGGTCAGCACCTGGCCGTCCCCGTTGTCCCACATGATGCCGAGGTCCGTGCCGAGCACGTTGTAGTCCTGGGTGCGGTTGGCGCTGAGCAGCCCGGTGGCCTGCGCCACGGCCTGGCTGCGCCCGTGGAGTATCGGCACCCCGGTCGTTCCGTTCAGCACCGGAATGGGATTCACCGTATTGGGATCGGCCGCGGCGGGGCCGGAGAATGCGACGAACGATGCGGTCGCGCAGATCGCGCACACGATGACGGATCGGAATCGGCTTCGTCTCACGGATGTTCCCATCTTTGGTGGAAATGGACCCCTGCCAGGCGGTATGGCCGCGATCTCGACTGCCTGGATGCTCCGGTGAGCGCGTAATACGGTAGCAGGAAAGGCTATTCGAAGAATGGGGAATTCGGCATCGGTGTAAATGCTTCGATAGCGGTATCGAAATTGTCCGAATCGGAGATCCCGTCGGGTATCTCAGGATTGTCCGGCGCGGTGTGCGGGTGCGGCTCCCCGGGCCTCGCCCGCCCCTGGGATCCGGTGGACGGAAGACGCCGCAGGCCGGCGGCCGACGGCCGACGCGCGAATACAGGGACCCGAGTAACACAACCTGCGGGTGGGGCGAAGTACCGTGTCGTGGGAGACGGTGCCGCGTGGGCGTCGTCGCGTGGCGTTCTGCGTCGCGAGAATACGCAGTAGAGGAGACCAAACATGGGTGCGCAGATCTCGAACTCCACCGAGGTCCGGCAATCCGCCATCCTCGGTTTGGGTGTTTACCGCCCGCAGCGGGTCGTGAGCAACGAAGAGATCTGCGAACTGATCGACTCCACCGACGAGTGGATCCAGTCGCGTTCCGGGATCAAGAACCGACGATTCGCGAACGACGAGGAGAGCGTGCTCGCGATGGCGATCTCGTCCGGTCGCAAGGCTCTCGAAGCCGCCGGCCTCACCGGCGAGCAGATCGGCGCCGTCGTCGTCGCGACCTCGACCTACCCGTCTCAGACGCCGCAGTGCGCCGCGATCGTCGCCGACGTCCTCGGGACGGGGGGCGCCGCGGCGTTCGACGTCACCGCCGGCTGCGCGGGCTTCTGCTACGCGCTGTCCATCGCGTCCGACATGGTCCGGATCGGCACCGCGCAGTACGTTCTCGTCATCGGCGTCGAGCGGATGTCCGACAGCACCGAGCCCACCGATCGTTCGGTGCGTTTCATCTTCGGTGACGGTGCGGGCGCGGTCGTCGTGGGTCCGAGCGACGTCGCGGGCATCGGTCCCGTGGTGTGGGGCTCCGACGGCTCGCAGTCGCAGGCCATCCGCCAGGAGCCGGACTGGCTCTCGTTCGCCAACGATCCGTCGCAGCGTCCGTGGATCAAGATGGAGGGCACCGCGGTGTTCCGCTGGGCCGCCTTCGAGATGGGCAAGGTCGCCACGCAGGCACTCGAGCGGGCCGGGGTCGCGATGGAGGATCTGGGTGCGTTCATCCCGCACCAGGCGAACGGTCGCATCAACGAGGTCATCGCGCGCAGCATCAAGCTGCCCGAGTCGGTGCCGGTGTCCGACGACATCGCCGACACCGGCAACACGTCCGCGGCGTCGATTCCGCTGGCGATGGAGGAAGTGATCCGTACGGGCAAGGCGAAGCCGGGCGAGCTGGCGCTGCTGGTCGGCTTCGGTGCCGGTCTGTCGTACGCGGGTCAGGTCGTTACCCTGCCGCCGCTCGCGCAGGACTGACGCTCCACAACTGTCACGGTGGGCCCGCTCGATCGAATCGAGCGGGCCCACCGCGTTTTCGGGTGCGGTCCGAGTCAGCGCTGCGCGAGGAACCCGTCGATCAGTGCCAGTTCGTCCTCGTCGAGCGGACGACGCAGGTGCGAGGTGTTGCGGGCGACCTGGGCGGGGGTGGAGGAGCCGATCAGCACCGACGCGACCTGGGGCTTGGCGTCCAGCCACGCGACCGCGAGCTCGGACAGCTGACGGTCGAGCTTGCTCGCCAGCGTGAGGAGTTCCTCGACCCGCGTCAGCGCCGCATCGGTCGCGGTGGCCGCGAAGTACTCCGACTTGTCGAAGCGTGAGCCGGCCGGGAACTCTGTGTTCCGGCGGTACTTGCCGGTGAGCAGTCCGGCGGCCAGCGGGTAGTACGGGATCACGGCGAGGTCGAGTTCCTCGCAGGCCGGCACGACGTCGTTCTCGACCTTGCGCTCGAGAAGGTTCCACTCGATCTGGGCGGCGACGAAGCGGGTGAGGCCGCGTTCGCGGGAGGTCCCCACCGCGTCGGCGATCTGCTGTGCGGAGTTGTTGGAGCACGCGACGTGGCGGACCTTGCCGGCCCGGACCAACTCGTCGAGCGCACCGAGGGTGTCCTCGATCGGCACGGTCGGGTCGGGCATGTGCTGGTAGTAGAGGTCGATGTGGTCGACCCCGAGTCGGCGCAGGCTCGCATCGCAGGCGCGTCGGACGTACGCGGGGGAGGAGCCGCGGTCCTCGTCGCTCATCGGTCCGCCGAACTTGGTAGCGATGACGGCTCGGTCCCGACGGCCCGCCAGCGCTGCGCCGAGGATCTTCTCGGATTCGCCGGTGGAGTAGATGTCGGCGGTGTCGAAGAACGTGATGCCCTGCTCGAATGCGGCGTCGACGACGGCGTGGGATTGCGACGCATCGATACGCGATCCGAAGTTGTTGCAGCCCAACGACACAGTCGAGACGACGAGGTCGGTTCCGGGGAGGTTCACGTACTGCATGTTTGTGGACATCGAACTCCTGACACTGGCACTCGGGCGGGGCGGTGAGCGGCCCGGTTCGGACAATACGCCCAGTTCACGGAAGCACGCGAGGGCGAATTCCGGTGTGTGGTAACAGGTGACAAGCCGATTTTTCGGGCCGTCTAGGATCTTCCCTGCGAACATATGTACGAGAGAAGAGGATCCGGGTCGCCCGTGAGTGCAGTGAGAATCGACAAGTCCTGTATGTCCGCACTCGCGGGGGTGGCCGAGTGAAGTTGTCTCGCGCCTCCCGCTCCGTGCGCCGAGCGCTCACCGTCGCTGCGTCAGTTTGTTTCGCCGTGATCATGGCGGTCGGCTACGTGCTGGTCGACGAGTGGTTGAAGGTCGACGGCCCGGAGTCGGGGCCGGCGAAGGACACGGTCGCCGTCGGCGAACTCGCCGAACTGCTCGCACAGGTGACGGTCGCACCCGAGTTGCCGATGGCCGGGTACAGCCGCGAGCAGTTCCCGCACTGGGACGTGAACCAGCCTGAACACGGGTTCGGTCCCGAGTACGCGCAGTACAGCCGGTGCACGACCCGGGACGTGATGATGTTGCGCGACGCGGAGGGGTCGGTGCGGCTCGATCCGAAGACCTGTGAGCTGTCGGTCGGTTCCGACGGCGGGTGGCGGGACGAGTACGGATTTCTCGATCGCAAGACCGGCGAACTCAAGCCGTACAAGTGGATGACCGAGTCCTCGGCCGTCGATGCGGAACACATCGTCGCGTTGGCGGAAGCGTGGCGGTCGGGCGCCGCGACCCGGGACGAAGACACCCGTCGCCGCATCGCCAACGACGCGATCAATCTTGCGGCATCCGATCCGTCGGCCAACAGGTCGAAGGGTGATCAGGACGCGGCGAACTACTTGCCGCCCGGGAAGTTCCGGTGCGCGTACGTCGATCGATACCTGCAGATCAAGGTAAAGTACGGGCTGGCCGTCGACACCGCCGAGCAGGCCGCCCTGCGCACCGCCGTTGATGATTGTGTCCGTCAAGGAGGGTCCGTATAAACGACATCGTCGAGATCCCCGTGAGCGCCGCCGTCATGACCGAGGAGGAAGGGACGGTGTCCGGTGCCCTCGATGTCATGGTCGACGCCCTGGGGCGGGGGCTCGTCCGCTACCGCGACACCGAAGCGTGGTTCACGATCGGCAACCTCGACGGCGAACCGCCGGCCAGGTGGGAGTCGGTCACCGATCTCGCGACCGCGATCGAAGCCGGTGTCGGGGCGCGCGACGCCGCCGGCAATGTGATTCCGTTCGAAGCGTGACGCACCGGCGCCGCGGGCGTCAGATGCCGACGGCGATCTCGAGGGCGGCCAGCTCGTGGTCGAGGTGTTCGAGGATCGGCTCGAGACGCGGCACCGCGCGGCGGCACCCGGTGAGGCCGAAGGTGATCGACTCCTCGGTGCTGGTGCAGGTGATGTTGAGTGCCTGGCCGTCGAGCGGGATCGACAGCGGGTACAGCGCGTCGAGGAGGGCACCGTTCCAGTACAGCGGCGCGTTGGGGCCGGGCACGTTGGAGATGACGATGTTGTAGGGCGGTCGGACGGGACCGTGGTGGCCCAACAGCATGTCCAGTGCCAGCGGTGCCGAGCCGAGCGCGCTCATCGCGACGATCTGTGCGGTGCTCATCCCACGCAGCGAGGCCTTGCCCTCCATCATGGATCGGTGCACCCGCGCCAACCGGTCGCCGGCATCCGCGAGATCGGTGCCCAGGTTGCACATGAGGGTGCCGATCTCGTTGCCGCTCTTGTCGTTCGGATCGACAATCGACTCCGGCCTTTCCCGCGAGTCCCGCAGCGAGACCGGAACCATCGCGACCAGCGAAGCGACGGGGAGCATGCCCCGCTCCGTCAGGTGGCTGCGGAGGGCGCCGGAGCACATGGCCAGCACCACGTCGTTGATCGTGGCGTCGGCGTACTTCGCGACCAGACGCAGGCGGTCGAGTGGCCAACTGCGCGCAGCGAATTGGCGCGCGCCGGTAATCGGCACGTTGAGGGCGGAGTGCGGTGCTGCGAACGAAACCGGCCCGCCCTGCCGCTGCAGCGCGCGGAGCACCGTCCCGGTCAGTGCGGGGACCAGACCGGTGGCCTCCCCGATGACGTCCACGGCGGCGCGGACGGCGGCGAGGGGGACATCGACGAGTCCGGTGTCGCGGGTGGGACGTTCGCTCCGGATGCGGGGCTCCCACGGGGCGGGCATGCCGCGCTTGTCGGCGTCGATGCTGAGCGAGCGGCGCAGCAACCGCATCGCGCCCACACCATCTGTGACACTGTGGTGGATCTTGGTGTAGACGGCGTAGTGGCCGTCGGCGAGGCCCTCGATCAGGTGCATCTCCCACCGCGGCCGGTTGCGGTCCAGCAGTGTTCCGTGCAGCCGTGCCAACAGCGCCGACAGTTCGCGCATCCCGCCGGGCCGCGCCAACGCGTCGTGCCGGATGTGGTGCCCGATGTCGAACTGCGTGTCGGTCTCCCAACTCCACTGTCCCAGTGACGAAACGGAGCGTCTGGCGCGCTGGCTCAGCAGCGGGGTGACCTCGTTCCGGGCGACGGCGGCGTCGAGCATCGCCCGGACGTCGTGGGACTCGGCGCCGTCGGGTGGCTGCAGCAGGACCAGTCCGCCGACGTGCATGGGATGCTCCCGCGATTCACCGAGCAGGAAGACGGAGTCGGCCGGTGGCATGGGGAGCGGCATCCAGGGCACCCTTCGGTAGGTGGTCTGCCCGCGAAACCCCGGGCACGGTGTGCTGCAGATCACGAGTCTGTCGTCAGTTGTACGGGATCGTCGAAGACTGCGCTACCTGTGCGAATGTCCAGGTGAATGCGTGTTTTTGGGCTATTGTCCGGTGTCGGAGTCGAATCGTCCGATTGATCCCGGATCCCGCGTCGGTAGACGTCGTCCTAGCCGGATTCCTGTGCCCGACCGCGACTCTCGGCACGGGCGAGATCGCGTGGGGATGACACCGAACATGCCGGGTGATCCGGCGACAGGGGAGAGGGTCAGTGCCGTGAATCGCGAGGACGTTCGATGTCCTCGGACACGAGGTCGGCAGGATTCCAGTCGAGGGTCGACCCGAGCTCCTCGCGGTCGGCACGACGGATCGACCGTCCGATCAGGACGGCCGCCCCGCAAGCGAGCACGATCCACGCGCCCAATACGACCCACAGCCACAACATGTTTATTTTTGTAGCACCGGAGTCTGTGAAAAGACGAAGGTTGGGCTGAGAGTCAGCTCACGTCGGCGACAGGACCCCGGCTGCGATCCGGAAGCGGGTGCGCGCATCGTGAACGGTGAGGACCGGCACGTCCAGTGCTCGGACCTGCACGAGCAGTGCCGCCTGCGTTGCCGTGCAGATGCCGTCGAGGACGTCGTCGTCGACCACGGCGCAGTCGATGCTGCTGTCCACGGTGTCGGCGCGGCGGTGACCGAGAGCGCCTGCCAGCGTTCGCGCATCCTCGAGCGCGGCCGAACTTCCGATGAACACGACGTCACCCTTGGCGATCGCGGCGGTTGCCGGATCCGCGAGTTCGTTGTTCATGTGACTCCTTTGCGGCTCGAGGCGACGCGGCGCCTCACACCAGGTGAGGTGTTCGGCGGAGACTGTCCAGCAGATCCGAGGGTTCGTTGCCCTCGTGGTCCCCGGGTCCGGTAGTGGATCCGGGCCAGGACAGGGGTGCGTCGACATGCTTCGGCCGCGCAGGCGCGCGGCCGGGCCCTCGCATCATATGGCGCCGACCGCACTACGGTGCGGCGCAGCGACACTGCATCGGTCAAGGTGCCGAACGTCGAACCGCGGCGTTGAGGGTCGGCGGGCGCCGGGCCCCGTAGCCGAGTTCGGCAGTGCCTCAGGCGCCGTCCGTATGGACCTCGTAGTCGCCGGTGGCGCATCCGGTCAGCAGCGTGCCCCGGCCGAGCGGCGTCATCGTGATGTCGTCGATCCCGAACGTGTCGACGAACGAGGCTCCGGTGCCGACCGGGTGGGGGAACCAGACCTCGAGCCGGCAGCTGCCGTCACCGGCGCGGCCGGTCAGCTCCAACCGATTCCCGTCCGCCGCGAGATGGGTGATCCGCCCGGGCGCGAATCGCGGGTAGGCGCGGGTGAGCTGGTCCAGCAGCGCGGTATTCCGCGGCGCGTCGGCCCCGGTGCTGCACAGGACCGGCATAAGTCCGTCGCCCAGTTCCTGGATGCCGTTCTGCGGGTCCCCGCACGACTGCTTCCACACCCAGTACGCACCGCCCTGGGCGTGCGCGTCCTGTTCCTTCGCGAAGCGGGTGGCGTTGTCGACGAGGCCGTCGCCCCAGTAGCCGTACTCGCCGGTCCAGACCGGGACCCCGTACTTGTCTGCCACCCGCTCGGCGAGGGTGAAGCCCCGTTCGATACTGACGATCGTCGGCAGGCCCAGCGAGGCGTCCATGGTGATCGACTCCGCGTACAGGTGCGGGGAGAAGACGATGTTGCGATCGTCGGTGAAGCCGGCCGGCGGGCCGCTGTCGAAGCCCAGGCCCGACCACAGGATGCTCGGCTCGAAGTAGACGATCTGCTCGGCGCCGGCTGCCCGGATGGCGTCGATGGTCCGGTCGTAGAAGCGGCCCAACAGCAGCGACGAGGTCAGCGGCGCGGACTCGCCGAAGTTCGGCTCGTTCAGCAGGTCGTACCCGGCGACAGCCGGTTCGTCTTTGAACTTGCCCGCGAGCATCGCCCAGGCTTGGACCAGGTGCTCCTGCACGTCGTCGGTGTCGTAGTAGAAGTTGGTGAAGGCGCGGCCGCCGGCGGGCGAGATGTCGCGGCCGGTGAACTGGCAACGCGGCGCGCCGTCGGTGATCGTCGCCCACTCGGGCGCGCCGTCGTAGCCCCACATGGGCGAGGTGCCGGGTCGGCAGTCGACGTCGTCGGGGGACGGGGCGTTCGACCAGCCGTCCTGGTGCATGTCGAGCACGGTGTACAGGCCGTGCGCCTTGGCCTGGGCGACGGCCAGCTCGATCCGGTCGAGGTAGGCCTCGTCGTAGCGTCCGGGCTCGGGCTCGAGCGCCGACCAGGACAGTGCCAGGCGGACCACGTTGAACCCGTGGTCGGCGATCCCGGCGAAGTCTTCGTCGGTCAGCGGCAGGGTCGACGGGACCTCGGGCCGGGGCGCGTAGAAGTCGACGAGCTGGTTGACGTTGACTCCGCGGAGCAGCACCTCACGGCCGGCGGAGTCGGCGATAACCTCGCCCGAGACACGCAGGGGGAGAAGGGCCCCGGTGTCGGCGGCGTCGGCCGCCGCGGGCGAGGCAGTGGCGGTCGGTGCGGCGTCGGGCCGGGCGAGGAGCGGCACGGCGATCGCGACGGCGAGCAGCGCCACTGCGCCGATCAACGCTGCGGTGTGGGGGACCGGTGCCGGCTGCTCCCGACGGCGGTACGCCCAGAGCGCGGCGAGTCCGACGATCCAACCGGTGCAGGCGCCGTAGGAGACGCCGTCGGCGAACCGGATGTATCCGGACATCAACGGCCAGAGGTCGCCGGCGAATCCGTCATCGGAGAACAGCCCGACGATCGTCGCGGTGAGTGCCAGCAGGATGCCCGCGCCCATCGCCGCGAACCACCCGGCGAGGAAGGTTGCGGCGGGGCCGCCGGATATCCGGCGGCCGAGCACCCGATGGCAGGCAATCGTGCCGAGCACGAGAACGGCGACACCTCCGACGGTTGCGATCAGCCCGTTCATCGGATTCGGTGCCGGCATCCACCGGTCGTAGGGCGCTCCCGCCCACCACTGCCCGGCCAGCACGGGTGCCGCGGCCCCGAAGACGAGCGCCCCGACCCGGACCGGGGGCGCGTCGGCGGGGACCTCGGGGACAGCGCGGTTGCGTCCGGCCACCGCGACGACGCCGGCGACGATCAGTGCTGCCGGAAGCGCCTTGGCCGCGGCAAATCCCGCGCCCCACGCGGCGGTCCCGATGTCGTGCACCGCCACCAACGACATGGCGAACTTCGCCAACATCACCGCGAGCACGACACTCGACGCGGCGGCAGTGAACAGCCAGCGCGACCCGGCGGTCGAGCGCACCGCCCACCACGTGACACCGAGCAGCACCGGCAGATAGACGACGAACGGTGCGATCTGCCACGGGGCACGGATCGGCCACAGGTTGGCTCCGGTCCAGCCGACCAGGCTCAACAGCCCGCTCGGATCCGCGGCGGCCTGGACGACGACCAGCAGGCCCAAGGTGAGAGTGGCAAGCCAGGCAAGGCGCTGTGGGGACACCGGTACTTCCGTTCGCTGAGGGGACGACGGGCAAGCCTAGATGCCGCCGCGCCCGCGCACTCCCGAAATTGGTCAAATGTCCAAGTCGGGTCGCCCGGAGGGCTGGAGGTATTCGACGCGACGTTCGGTCGGTCGCTGTTCTCGGCAGAATTCGAAGCGTGCGGTGTTTCGGCGGTGTCCGATGGCCTCGACTTCGCGGCGGTCAGTCTGCGAGACCGAACGCAGCTGCGCACGCCGGACGGATCGGGCGCGGTGCGTCTGTGGCAGGGTCCGGTGGTGTGAATCCGCCCGACGCCGGTCGCTACGCCGACGGTCGATTCCCGGCCCGGGCAGGTGTCCCGGTCTCGACGAGTCCGGTCAGGGTCTGCGGCAATGGGCCCTGGTGCAGCACGCCGAGGCGTTGGGTGGCGCGGGTGAGGGCGACGTAGAGCTCGGCCGCGCCGCGGGGGCCGTCGGCGAGGATCCGTTCCGGCTCCACCACCAGGACGGCGTCGAATTCCAGGCCCTTCGTCTCCGACGCCGCCACCGTGCCCGGCACCCCCGGCGGCCCGATCACGACGCTGGTCCCCTGGCGTCCGGCTTCGTCCCCCGCGAATTCCTGGATGGCAGCGGCCAGTTCGCCCTCGGTGATCCGTCTGGACCACGGTCGGACCCCGCACGCACGGACCGACTCCGGCGGCTGGACTCCGGGCGCGAACTCGGCGAGCAGCGCGGCGGCGACGGTCATGATCTCCGCCGGGGTGCGGTAGTTCACCGACAGTGACCGGTAGACCCAGCGGTCGGGCACGTACGGATCCAGCATCGTGGCCCACGAGGTCGCTCCGGCCGCCGACCGGCGCTGGGCGAGATCGCCCACCACGGTGAAGGATCGGCTCGGGCAGCGCCGCATCAGCACCCGCCAGTCCATTTCGGACAGTTCCTGGGCCTCGTCGACCACGACGTGCCGGTAGGTCCAGTCCCGGTCCGCGGCAGCACGTTCGACGAGTTCCCGAGTGTCGTGCTCGACGAACCGGTCTGCCAGGTCCTCGGCATAGAGCAAATCCGTTGCGAACAAATGGTCGTCGTCGTCCATGTGGTCCTCACGACCGACCATGAGGTCGAGCACGCCGGCCGCATACGACGCCTCGGCCGCGGCTGCGGCCTTCTGCTCCCGGTCGGCGGCCTGCTGGGCCGACGGGTCCGGGCCGAGCAGGTCGACGAGTTCGTCGAGCAGCGGCACGTCCGACACCGTCCAGGCGTCGCCGTCGGCGCGTCCCAGCGCCGGGTCGGCGCCGGCCGCGTGCAGCCGTTCGGGGGACGTGTACAGCTGTGCCAGTAGTGTTTCCGGCGTCAGGCTCGGCCAGAGTTCGTCGAGCGCGGCGGCGAACGCATCGTGGTCGGCGAGCTCGGCGACCAGGTCGGCCCGCAACTCCTCCCACGCCTGCTCGTCCTTCCGGGTCAGCCAGCCCCGGCCGATCCGCGCAATCGCGCGTTCGGTCAGTACGTAGGTCACGACGTCGGCGAACACCGCGCGGGCCTCGTTGTGCGGACGCCCGCTCGCGCGCGCCTCCTCCCTGGCCCACTGTGCGGTCTCGGCGTCGATCCGCACCGTGACGTCGGACAGTTCGATCGGCAGGGGATCCTCGGGCAGTCGCTGCCGGTCGGCTACCGCGGCCGCGAGCACGTCCAGGATCTTCAGCGAGCCCTTGAGTCGCGTGGCCTCCGGTCCGTCCTCGGCGGTCACGCGCAGACCGGGCACGAAATCGCCCGTCGTCATGAAGACCACGTCGGACTCGCCCAGCGACGGCAGAACGCGGCCGATGTGGGTCAGGAACGCCGGGTTGGGTCCGACCACGAGCACGCCGTGGCGTTCGATCCGCTCTCGCTGCGTGTAGAGCAGGTACGCGACGCGGTGCAGCGCCACCACGGTCTTCCCGGTGCCCGGGCCGCCCTCGATCACCAGCACGCCGGGGTGGTCGAGCCGGATGATCCGGTCCTGCTCGGCCTGGATCGTCGCCACGATGTCGCGCATCCCGTCACCGCGCGGTGCGTTGACCGCCGCGAGCAGGGCGGAGTCTCCCCGTGCCGCGCCGTCGGCCCGCTCGTCACCCTCGGGGCGGCCGAGGACCTCGTCGGTGAAGCTGACCACTCGACGCCCCCGCGTGTGGAACTGGCGACGCCGACGCATGTTCTCCGGGCTCGCGGCGGTGGCGACGTAGAACGCGCGGGCTGCCGGTGCCCGCCAGTCGAGCAACAGCGGTTCGAACTCGTTCGTCTCGTCGAACAGGCCGATGCGGCCGATGTACGAACGATCTCCGGACACGGAGTCCAGTCGGCCGAAACACAACCCGTTGTCGGCCACGTCCAGCCGCTTCACTTCGGTGGCCAGCGCGCGCACCTCGGCCTCCCGATCCACGAGTGTCCCGTCGTGTCCCCGCAACTCCGCGCCGTACCTGCCCTTCACCCGCGCGCGTTCGGCGTCGAGCCGTGCGTAGAGCCCGGTCACGTAGCTCTGCTCGTGCTGCAGTTCGTCGTCGTACCCCTGATTCGACATGTGCATCCCGGTGCTTCCGTTTCCCTCAGTTCCAGACCTCGGCCAGCGATTCTGCGGCATGACCGGGGCCTTGCCGCAAGGCCCCCTGTGCGCTATAAGTTGAAAGTGGAAAGGAGCGGGCATCCCCCTTTCCGGCCTCCGAACTTCACTTCCTCCACCGTCACGCCGACCCATCGGGCTCGCCGCGATGGGCTACTCGGCGTTGGATGCCGCCGGTCGTGGACTGTCGGTGGTCGACCGTAGGGTCGGCACGACGGGCTGAGCAGCCCGCGGAACAGGAGGAGCGAACGTGGGGACGTGGGGTTCGGGACCGTTCGAGAACGACGGAGCGGGCGACCTGCTCGCGGCGATTCGGGCAGGCGAGTTCGACATCGACGACTACTGCCGGCACGTCGACGACGAGTACCTCGAGGCGGACGACGCGCAGGCGGCAATCGCGCTCGCAGAGGTGGTCGCGGTGGCCCACGGACTGCGGTCGGCGCCCTCGCAGCTCGAGGGGATCGACGCCGCCGCGTACACCGGGTCCCTGACGACGGAGCAGCGCGCGTGGATCCTCACGACGCTCGGACGCGCCATCGCCGACAGCGACACCTCGGAGCTCCACGAGTTGTGGGCCGAGAACGGCCCGGAGGATCTCGAGGAGTGGCGGGCGCCGATCCTGAGCAGATTGGAGAGCCTCCGGGCGTTGAACTGAGCGCGGATCCGCTGGTTCGCGATCATCGCGTCTCGACGAGCCACGGTGAGGACGTGATCGAGCAGATCCTTCGTCTCGACGGATTGCACGACACGCGACGAGGCGGTCGACTATCCGATCCGGTACCTGTCGACTGCCTGCGCGACGGCCGCGGCGATCGGCATGGACACCGAGGGTCCGTGCCCCGGGAGGATGGTCTCCGCGTCGAGCGTCGCCAGATGGTCGAGCGCGGCGAGAGTGTCCGACGTCCCGTGGTCGAAGACCGCCGGGAGAAGTTGTGGGCCTTGCAGTTTCGACAGTGGATGCGCCGTGACCAGTGCGTCGCCGGTGACGATCACGCCGTGCTGCGGCAGGTGGTACGCCGTGTGCCCGGACGTGTGGCCGTGGGTCGCCACGGGGACGGGCGCACCGGGCAGGTCGAGGGGGCCGTCGGACGGGAAGGCGTGGGCGTCGTCGAGGGAGAGCGGCTTGGTCGCCCCGGCCCGTGCAATGCGCAGCAGCCACGGCAGCACTCCGTGCCTGTGAAGCATCGGAAGGAAGTCCTTGGCAGTTGCCTGCTCCAGGTAGTCCCGTCTCACGTGGGCGACCTCGGCAGGGTCCGTGAACACGGGAATTCCGTAGCGGTCGTGGAACGCGACGATCGCACCCATGTGGTCGATGTGTGCGTGAGTGAGCAGCATGCCCTGCACATCTTCGGGACGGCGGCCGAGGGAGCGGATTGCGCCTTCGACGGCGCCGATGTCGCCGGGATAGCCGCCGTCGATCAGGGTCAAGGCGTCACCGTCTCGGAGAATCGCCACGTTGACGTCCGTCCCGGTGGCACGGAAAACGTTGGACGCCACTTCGTCCATTCTCGTCACGACGCCCATTCTGCGGTATCGCCCGATCGACATGCCGATCTGGCCGGGCGTGGTGCCTGCCCGGTCTCGCCGCGGCAACACAGGGAGTCGCACACCATGATCACGGCGTCGTCGGTTTTCACCTAGGGCGTGTCTCCTGAATGGCTGGTCATCGCCCACCGCGGGCCAGGGTACTTCGGACCGTTCACACTCATCGCCTTCTGATCGTGCTCATTGACGCGCTTGTCGCCGACCTCTGCATGCTCTGCTCGGATATGCCCGCTTCTCGGACAGGCGGGCGGATCGATTCCTATGATGTGGGCATGTTCGAGTTCGTTCTCTGGGGCTCCACTGGGCTCATCGTGGCGGGACTCCTCGCATTCTGGTGGCGTCAAGACGCCCGAGAACGCAAGGAAACCGAGCTCTACAAGCGATGGGCCGACGCGACGGTCTGGAACAGCGACCCATCGGTGACGATCGTGGTGATATCTCGGACGGTCGAGGACGTCGCCTCGCTCAGCGACGGCGTCGTGGAGATCGACGCGGTCTTGACCTCAGACTTGCCGGTAGTCGCGGAAGCGGGATGGTATCTGCTCATCACGGGTTGGACGGATGCTCTAGACCGCACGAAACGAGGCGAACCCATCACGTTCGGGCCCGCCGAGATCCTCGACTCATTCCCACCCCACACGCCCGAGCTCGTAGATCGGCTGACGGGGCGAGGGGATCGACCACCTCGCCTCGCGAGTCGACTGCTCGGGCTCAGGGGACTCTAGGGCGTATCGCCTACTGCGTTGAGCCAGAGCACGATACATCCGTCGAGGCAGGAAGTGGTGCTCGGAATCGCCGATTTCCACGGGTCGACCCTAGACGACGTCCTGCGCGTCGCAGAGCGCAAGCGAGCCGCGAGAGGTGGCTTCGCGGCCGGGATCCGGCTCGGCCAGTCCCAGTGAAGGCGAAGCCCTCGGGTGGGCGCACTGTCACGCACCACCCGAGGCCACCACTGCGACGTGGGCCGAAGCGGGATTGTCCTGCGGGACAACCTTCGACGTCGCCCCTCGGTCTGTTCCGAGACGGGCGGCTCCGAGAATGCAGTCAGTCGATGAGGGCGGTCGCCTCCACCTCGACGAGCACGTCCGGCTCGAACAGACAGTCCACGCCGATGAGCGATGCCGGCGGTAGCGGCAGCGGGAGCCCGATGTCCTCGGCGACCCGTTCGACGCCGGTCATGAACTCGCCGATCTTCTCGGGATGCCAGTGCGTGACGTAGAAGGTCAGGCGAAGGACGTCGTTGAATGTCGCGCCCGCCCCGGCCAGCCCGGTAGCGGTGTTGCGTAGTGCCTGGGCGACCTGCCCCGGGAGATCACCTGGAGCCACCGGGGTTCCATCGGCGAGTCGCGCGATCTGGCCGGCCACGTGGACGTGTCGGGTTCCGGAGCCGACGGCGACGTGGTGATACGGAGTGGGGTGCGTCATGCCCTCGGGCGTGAGGTACTGAACGGCCATGAGAGATCTCCTCGAAATACCGAGCTGGATAGGTATAACTTTGATACCTGGTATACGGAGGTCACTTCATCGAGACTAGGTAGCATGCGCGCTACTTCCCCGGCCGTTCGCGGCGAACTCACGATCGCCCCGCCTCATCGAGAGCTGCTCGATCAGATCCTCGACAAGTGGTCGTTGGCGGTGCTCAACGAACTGTGCGAGAGGCCGAGCCGTTTCAATGATCTGCGTCGCGCGATCCCCGCGGTGACACAAAAATCGCTGACCGCCACGCTGCGTCGTCTCGAACGCAACGGCATCATCCAACGCGAGTTGCTCAGTTCCCGCCCGATCGCCGTCGAATACCGGATCACCCCGCTCGGCAAGACCCTTCGTCACCCGGTCGACGTCCTCCTCGGGTGGGCCGAAACGTACATGCCGGACATCGACAACGCCCGCGCACGCTTCGATGCCGAGTCGGAACTCGCCTGACGTTCTCGGCGCCGAACAGGTTGGTGAGGGGGAGCAGAAGCGCCGACAACTACTCGACGCCTGGATGTGCCGGGCTGAAGTGCCGGCCACGCAGGAAGCGATTCACTTGTCGAAGAGGAAGTTCCACGGACGCGGATCGGCAGGGTCCCGCCGGCCTGCGATGATGGCGAGGAACTCGTCGAAGTCGTCCGCTAGCGGCACCGATTCCTCGAACTCAGGCTCCTCGCCGAGGATCACCCTTCCGGCACCCTCACCGGACGTCCCGAGCGCGACATACGAATAACCGTCCTTCACCGACAACAGAATCGGAAGGTGGCGGTCCCAGAAGCGAACGACGGCCGAGGCCTGCTCGTCGGTCTCCGCGGCGTCCAAACTCATGATCTCGAACTCGTTCCACGCAAAAGCGTCTTCCCCGACGGCCGAGTAGTCACCTGCGGACAGAAACCACACTGTCTCATCCGCGTTCGACAGGCGCCCGAAGGCCGACGACCACGCCGAGAACTGCGGCGGCACCACCTCGTAACGAGAACCCGGAAACACCACCTGCCGGTCACCTGCAGGCTCCCACGCCCATCCAACAGCACGCAGGGCCGTGATCCCGCTCGAAATCAGATCCGTCACTTCAAAAGCCTATTTCCCCAGATCATTCGAGGCGCCGACAGGTTCCGCTACATGGCTGCGACGTGCTGTTCGAGCAGGCCGAGATTCTCGCCGTGGTCATTGCCGACCTTGGCCAGCAGGCCGGTGGCCAGGAGCAGCCAGGACAGCAGTTGCGCACCCGGTTTGCCGGCAAGTGCCGGGCGGAAGTGGATGGTCTCGGTCACGATGTGGCCGCCGTCCGTGGGCTCCATGGTGAGCACGACGTTCTGCCGGACCCCCCGCTGCTTGCCGGAGAACTCGAACACTTCGTTCGGCACGTGCCGGGTGATGGTCCATCGGACGACGTCGAAGCCGCATTCCTCGCCGTGCTTGCTGTCCCAGCCGTGCCCCGCGGCCATCGCAAAGTCGGGCCCGAGCACGGTCTCCGTCTTGTGCTCCTCGTACAGCCCCGTCTCCACCGGGTGGGTGAATGCGTGCCAGATGACGTCCGGGTCACCGTCCAGTCGTCGCCAGTTGGTGAAGGATGCATAGCCCACGACTGCCCCCAGGTGATGTGGCCCGGCCGCGATCGCAGGGCGAAGGTTGCTGCAGGAAAGCAGAGTAGCGCCGACGGGTGGGGCGTCATGGGTGGAGGTCGCAGTCGTGAGGGCGTGAGGGGTGGCTGTTCACCACCCCTCGGGGGACTATTCGCAGGCAGGGCACCCGACGGACGCTGGAGAGGCCTCGGAAACCGGCCACTCGTCGAGAGAGGTCCCCCGACCGAAAGGACCCCGCCCGCC
The DNA here is from genome assembly GCF_013348805.1 of Rhodococcus sp. W8901. Taxonomy (NCBI): domain Bacteria; kingdom Bacillati; phylum Actinomycetota; class Actinomycetes; order Mycobacteriales; family Nocardiaceae; genus Rhodococcus; species Rhodococcus sp. W8901. Next base: position 4,977,214 of record NZ_CP054690.1, on the reverse strand, counting down.
ATGGCCCGTATCCCCGGTATCGCCATCCCCGACGTGCACGAACACGGGCCGCCCGCCGCAGCCCTGCCCGCCGTCGAATCCGTCCGGAAGGCGGTCCGTCACCATTGGACCCTGGCCCGGATCGGCATGTACCTGCTGCTCGCGTCCCTGCCGCTGCTCGCGATCTCGGCGCAGGTGTTCGGCGTCGCGCCGATGAGTGCCACCGGCGCGCTGGTGATCATTCCGCTCGCGGCCGTCCTCGTGGTGTTGTGCGTGATCGCTCCGCACCCGATCGATCGCATCGTCGGCCACGGCCTCGGCTGGGGAATGTTCGCGTGTCTGGTCTATGACGTCTTCCGCCTCGACACCGTCTATCTGCTCGGTCTCTGGGACGACTTCATTCCGAAAATGGGTACCTGGCTCCGCTCGGGGAACCGACACCCAGACCGGCGCGATCGTCGGTTACCTGTGGCGTTACTTCGGCGACGGCGGAGGACTCGGAATCGCCTTCTTCCGCATCGCCCTCGCGCTAGGCCTCCACCATCGGTCCCGCCGCACCGTCCTCCTCGCGTTCGTCACCGGCGCGGTGGTCCCCGTATGGGCTGGGCTCATTGCAACGGTTGCCCTGTCGCCGCGCGGTGAGCACGACATGTTTCCGCTGACGCCGACGACGATCACACTCTCGCTGATCGGGCACCTGATCTTCGGCCTCGTGCTCGGACTCGGCTTCCTACGGGCGCGGGGCCGCCTCGGCCGGCACTGGCCGTGGCCGCCGCTGCTGGCGGTACGGTCCCCGGCGGGTGCGGGACGGCCGCGCATCGAGGCACTGGAGCGCGCGTGTGCTGAATGCGCCGCGACTACCGATGCGACCGAACGGTAGCGCTCCCGTAGGCGGCGGCACAGTGTGCCCGCGGGATTGGTGTACCCGAACGTGCGGGGCGGGGAGTGAGACGACGGTCTGGACCGCAACGGCCCCGCCGTGGTGGCAGCATTGGAACCAGTAGGGCTGGAATTGCACCGCGCCGATCCGAATCTTCGCAGTCACCGGGCACAGCAGACATTGTGCGAGCCGAAACCGTTGCGAGATCTGGATCCGACCGAAGGAGCGTCCGGAAGATGAGAACCATGTGGTCTGTCGTCGCCGACACGGTAGGTGAGCCGTCCGAGGTTCTGCACCTGCAGACCCGCCCGATTCCGGAGCCCGGTCCCGGCCAGGTCCGGATCCGGGTGCTCGCCGTACCCGTCCATGCCAGCGATCTGCACACCATCCGCGGCCGATACGGATTCATCCCGGAGTTCCCCACCGTGCCCGGAATCGAATCCGTCGGTGTGATCGACGAACTCGGTAGCGGCACAGACGGTCTGAGCGTCGGGCAACGCGTCATCACGATCGGAGTCAAGGGCACGTGGCAGGAGTATGTCGTCGCCGACGCCGGGCGGGTCTTGCCGGTTCCCGCCGGCATGAGCGATTCCACAGCCGCCCAGATTCTCACCAATCCGCTCACCGCAGTGATCTTGACCGGTGACGAGCTCGATGTTCGACCGGGTGAATGGCTTCTGCAGACCGCGGCCGGTTCAATCGTGGGCCAGTCGGTCATCCAACTCGGCGCGCACGTCGGCTTCAAGACCCTCAACGTGGTCCGCCGTCGATCCGCTGTCGAGGGCATCCTCGCACTGGGGGGCACTGCGGTGATCTGCACGGAGGATGAGGACCTGCGCGAACGGGTGGCCGAGATAGCGGGCCACGACGGCGTGTCCAAGGCGATCGACTGCGTCAGCGGTCAGGTGGGTGCGGACGTGTCGCGTGCGCTGGCACCGCACGGTGAGTTGGTCGTCTACGGTGCGCTGTCCACGCACCGCCAAACCGATCCCGGCAAACTCACCATCCCCATCTTCGCGCGCTCACTGATCTACGAAACAAAGACCGTTCGCGGGTTCTGGCTGTTCCGCTGGTTCACCGAGAGCCCGAACGATCGGATGGCCGCCGCGATCGACCGGACAGTTCGGCTCGCCGACAGCGGAGTGTTGCGCGTGCCGGAGGGTCAGCCGATCCCCGTCGAAAAGTTCAGCGAAGCAGTCTATTTGGCCGAAGCTGCCGCACACGGGGGTAAACCGCTGCTGGTGTTCGCAGCGTAGCCGGTAGGCAAGTCCGGCAATCCGAGCAACGGCCCACACCGCTGTTGTGTAAAGACCTTGGCGCGGCTTGCCTTCGACGGCATTGTTGGCGCGGTCGCCACACGCCCCGATTGGGTGGGTGTCCACCAACGGCGGGTCATGTTGCGGCAGACGTGGATTGGTCATGTCAACCGGCCGGTGATCACTCGATATCGAGGGACGCGGCAGCGCGGTGGGCCGTCGCGTAGCCCTGCGATTGGTCGCTGGTGCCTGCAGGACCTCTGAACTTCCTGACCGCCGCGATCGCGGCGGCGCAGCACGCCGCGCCGACCGCCATCAACGTCCAGACCAGCGGCTCTCGGCCGCTGACATCGTCGAAGGCGAGCAGTCCCAGGTTGACGACGGCATGGAACAGGGTGGCGACAAGCAGATTCCCGTTGCGGAACGGGTCCAAGAGGACCGCCAACAGCACCGACATGGTAATCGTCGACATCAGGAAGGCGGCCGCGTACGCGATCCCGACCGTGAAGATCTGCACATGCCACACCCCCCACACGGTCCCGACCAGCACGCCGGTGACCAGTACGGAGTACCTGCCGCGCAGGTAGGGCTGCAGGAAGCCGCGCCATCCAATCTCTTCGCCGCAGGCGCCGACACACTGCGCGAGGACGAGTAGTCCGATCGGTGCCGACCCGGCGTGCACCGCGGAGAGGCTGACGCTGTCACCGAGCGCGACCACCACCACTGCGGGCAAGGCCAAGACCACCAGCACCGATCCGGCGGCGGTGGCTGCCAGAGCGGCGTCGGGCCGCCACAGACTCACCTCGAGCGGTGGACGCCACCGGCCCCACCAGACCAGCAGGACCACCACAACCGCAATTGCCGGTGCGAACTGCACCAGTTCGAGTAGGTCTGGATCGGGTCCGGTCGCGGACTGTGTAGCGACGAGGATGCCGCCGGCCAGAAACACGACGAGCATGTAAACCATTGTCGGCGCCCACATCCGGGGCGGTCGTGAAGTCATGCAGCAGAGCCTCACGCGGCGCCCCCCGGAGCGCATCAACCCACGGTATCAACCGTTCCTCGTACCCAGGTGTGATCCCGCCCCGACTGCGCTGGCACAACGTGGATCTCGCCGGTCCGGGCGGTGATCTCGGAGGCGCTGGCGCCGGAGACGAGAAGTTAGCCGGCTCGCACCCTTGCGATCCTTCGAAATCTCAGCACGGCGGCGATGTGCCTGGTTCCGAGCCGATGGCGGCAGATGGCGGCGAGGCGTCGCGGATCGGCATCAAGCCCCGGCTAGTCTCGGGGCATGCTGGCCACCGCGATCATCGTCATCACGTTTGCCCTGGTCTTCTACTCCATCGGCGTGTGGTCGGAACGCATCCAGAAGACCCTGAAGTGGTGGCATGCCGGCGCCTTCGCGCTCGGCCTGGTCTGCGACGCCACCGGTACCTTCCTGATGAGCCGAATCTCCGACGAGTCAACGGAAACCGGAACATCCACCTTCGACAGGATCATGATCGTCACCGGAGCCGTGGCCATCGTGCTCATGGCCATTCACCTGGTGTGGGCCGTCATCGTCCTCCTCCGCGATCGTCCCTCCGAGAAGGCGAAGTTCCACCAGTTCAGCCTGGTCGTGTGGACGATCTGGCTGGTGCCCTACTTCACGGGGGCCATCGGCGCGATGACCGGCTAGCGCGGCCCGGGCCTGGCCTGCCGGTCGGCGGAATGTCGGCGCTGTCTGGTTCGATGTCGCCAGAATCGGATACAGGAGGGTGTGGACAGTATGGGGACCTGGGGCAGCGGAAACTTCGACGACGACACCGCCGCCGATCATCTCGCCGACATGACCGGCCGGCTCGTCGACGAGGTGACCAAGGCGATGTCCGGCGATCCGGTCGAGATCGAGCCGGACGAGTACTGGGGTGTCGCGGTGCCGTGCAACCTGGAGTTGCTCCATCTCATCTCGCAGCAGCACTACGTCGGGGTCACCCTGCCCGACCCGGGGACCATCGCCGACTGGAGAGACCGGTTCCTGGCCGTCTGGGACGGGGCGATCGACGGGCTGGAGCCTGCGCCGGACTACAAGGAGCGGCGACGTGAGGTCCTCGTGCGGACCTTCGACCAACTGGCCGAGGTGGCGGCGGAGCGCGAGGGATGATGGGCCGGGCTGGGGCGCATGCGGACTGGCGCGGCTGACTGGTCGGCAGACACACGTATCGAGCACCACTGCTCATACGGATCCGGATCCGGTCACGCCCCTGCGGCAGCCGGGTGTCACCGTCGCGCATCTCCATCAGTGCTGTTGATTGATCGTTATCATTTTTGGGTGACTAATCATCTCGATCCTGGTTTGCGGGATGCTGACGGACAGTTGGCTCCCCAGTCCCTGGTGATTGCGCATGACGACTACCACGCGGCGTTCGTCGGGACGGCAGTCGACGGCCGCCAGTTCTTTGTCACGACTCCGTTCGCGTGGGCTAGTGGCGACGCGTCCGGGGCGGAGTTCGCAGCCAGATACCTGTTCGATGTGGGCGGCGCGCTTGTGGATTCGACGATTGTTCCACTGGGAACCCGACCCGGGGATGGTTCGCTTCCCGGTAACGTCGCGCACTTCGACGAGCAGGAGAATGCCGTCGAACGCCTGCTTTCGGAGATTCAACCAGTCTCGTTCTGCGACATTACCGTCGCCCCGTTCTCCGTGACGGCGCACGGGCACGAGTTCGGGTTGATCCTTCACGGGCCGGATTCGGAGGACGACCATGAGTGGTACTGGAATGTCACGGTCGAACCGGGCGACTATATGGCCTTCTACGCCCCGTGGGACGACGGAGACTATGACACCTAGGTGTACCCGGTCAGGACGTTGGTAGCGGGCGTGTCGGCTTGATGTGAAGAGAACCTCCGAGTGGGGTGTGGCTTGTCTAAGGCCCACATCCGCTCGGAGGTTCTCGTGTCCCACCGTAATGCCCGAACCACATATCTCGGCAGATTGCTCATCGTCGAGCGCTACCGAGATGGCTGGCCGAAAGCGCATATCGCCAGCGCAATGGGGATATCCCGGAAGTGCGTGTCGACGTGGGTGGCCCGCTACGAGACCGAGGGCGAAGCCGGGTTACACGATCGGTCCTCCCGCCCGCACACCATGCCGACCCGAACCGCAGCCGAAGTCGAGACCCGGATCGTCGAGCTCCGTGTGCGTGAGCGACGCGGGCCGGACTGGCTCGCAGCAGAACTCGGGGTGCCGGCCCGCACAGTCTCCCGAGTCCTACGGCGCCACCAGGTGCCACACCTGGCGGACTTGGACCCGATGACCGGTCAGGTGATCCGCTCGTCGAAAACCACCGCCGTGCGCTACGAACGTGAGCGGCCCGGCGAACTGGTGCACATGGACGTCAAAAAGCTCGGCAGAATCCCCGACGGTGGCGGATGGCGCGCACACGGACGAGCCGCCGGATCGACAGCCCGCGACCGCAGCACCCGGACCGGATTCGACTACGTCCACTCGCTCGTCGATGACCACTCCCGACTCGCCTACTCGGAGATCCTCCCAGACGAAAAGGGCTCCACCTGTTCGGGTTTCCTGACCCGTGCGATCGACTACTTCGCGGACCGCGGCATCACGAGAATCGAGCGGTTGATGACCGACAACGCCTGGGCCTACCGATGGTCCCTACGCGCAGTCTGCGCCGAACACGGGATCAAGCAGAAGTTCATCAGACCGCACTGCCCGTGGCAGAACGGCAAGGTCGAACGCCTCAACCGGACCCTGCAAACCGAGTGGGCCTACCGTCAGGTCTTCACCAGCAACAGCGAACGCGCCGACGCACTTGCACCCTGGCTCGAGTACTACAACACTCGACGACGCCACAGCGCACTCGGAGGACTCCCACCGATCAGCCGACTGCAACCAACCTGATGGCCAGGTACACCTGATATGTAGAGAAGATTGTCAAGAGGCCATGGTGAGGCGCCGCCGGGGAGCGACCCTGACGGCGCCTCGTTGCTTCCTCGGCCGGAGTCTGCGTGGTGAGCGTGTCGGTGTGCGACGCGCGGTCAGACTGATATACGCGGGTTGGCTACCGCAGGACGGTGGGTTTCGGCTGGATCGTAACCGCTTGTCTAGCATCGAGCGTCGACTCGAAGGTCTGCTCATAGGTGTGTCGCGGGTCGATCCACGCGCTGCCACCACCGACCCGGGGAGGAAGCGGATCGGTGGGCGGTCAGTCGTCCATGACCGCCAGGGACCAGCACCAACCGGCCAGTTCGCGGGCGATCGCCACGTTCGCCACCGTCGGGCGTTTGCGGCGTTCGAGGAAGCCCACCCATCTGCCGTGCAGGCGATGGTTGCCCTCGTCCCCACGCGCCCGGGCAGCTGCCGGTGCCCGGTCCCACCGCGACCGCATCACCGCGCCGACGTGATACCGCGGCCGGTGATGCCAGGCCGCCTCGACCAGCAGCCGGCGTGCATGGGTGTTTCCGGTCTTGGTGATAGAACCTTGTGCGCGTGACGAACCCGACGAGTACTCCGACGGAACCAATCCGACGAAGGATCCGATCGTGTTGCCGGTGAATCGATTCCAGTCGCCGATCTCGACCGCCAACGCGAAGCCCGTCAAGGTGCTCACCCCACGCAGACAGCACATCCTGCGGACGATCGGGGTGAACTCACTGGCGGCAGCCATCTCTTCGATCGCGGTGTCGAGGCGCCCACGTCGGGCCTGCATCGTGAGGACGTGGTCGTAGTCGGCGTCGAACGCCATCCGTGTCGCAGGCGAGGTCAACTGGGGTGCCGCTTCGGCGCGTAGCCAGCGGTCGTGCGCTCCGGTCCAGGCGGCGCCGCCGTAGTAGACGATGTCGTGCCGCAACAACAGTTTCGACAGGCGATGCCGTGCTCGCATCAGATCACCGCGGCAGTCCTCACGAGCGCGCACGAGATCTCGGGCCGCTTCCTGATCCACGCTTGGGATCGACACCGAGGTGATCTCGTCGAGGCGCAGCAACCGGGCCAGATGCAGTGCGTCGCGGGCGTCGGTCTTGATCCGATCCCCGGATGGTTTCTGCAGTTTCGACGGGGCTGCGACCTCGCACCGCACATGCGAGTCGGTCAACGCCCGATACAGTCCGAAACCGGTCGGGCCGGCCTCGTAGACGGCCGCCGCCGGCCCGGGTAGATCCGCGACCCAGGACCGGATGTGCTCATAGGACGGGGTCAACCGGGCCTGGAACACCTCACCGGTGACGCTGTCGATTGCCGCTGCCGCGACTGAACGTGCGTGCACGTCCAGTCCAATGCTCGTACGCTCGGTGAACACCGGGGCCTCCCACAATTGTCGGATAGGCCGAACAGGCAGGTTCGTCTGCTCGGTAACCCACGAATCTTGTGTGTGAGGTCCCGGCCCGCAAGAGCGGTCCACAGTCGCCTTCTGGGGCGTCCCTCGATCACCGCCGACCTGGTCGGCGCAGGCTGTCGATGTCAACGTGGAGCACGCGCAGCGCAGCGAGCATGAACGACGTTGACTTCGACCCCCACGCCGGCCACATCCTCACCAACCGAGGGACGCCGACCACTTGGAGTGAACTCACGACAAGTCGTGTGTCACTACATACCGTCTAGGGCGTGTCTCCCGAATACGCGTAGTCGGTGCGCGACACCGTTCAGTGTGTCGCGCACCGAGTATCTGACCGATGAGCAGTGGTCGTTGATCGAACCGTCGCTTCCCTCGTCCGACGGATGTCGGGGCCGCTCGTTCCGGGACAATCGTCGGGTTGTCGAGGGCAGCGTCTACCGCTATCGGGCGGGGATCGCGTAGCGAGACGTGCCGACGGATTTTGTTCCGTGGCAGACGATCTGGAAGCGTCACCGCCGCTATGCCGGCGACGGGACCTGGGACACGATCTTGAATGCGCTACTCGCACACGCCGATGCGAATGGGAGCGATCTGTCGAATTACACGAACCTTTTCGCCGAGCCGGCCGACCATGCGCTCGGACGTTCGCGCGGTGGGCTCGGCACGAAGATCCACCAGCTCGCCGACGGCCACGGCCGCCCTCTTGTCCTACTGATCGGGCCAGGTCAGGCCGGTGACACGCCAAATGTTCCCGATCATGATGAACGCGTTGTCGGTGCCCCGGATCGGGTCTGGTCGAGCCGAGTGCTGTCACTGGAACTGATCCAGATTTTGTGTGATCTGGAGACCTCGTAAAGTGTGATTACACCAGCTGGTCAACCTATCCAATCCGTATGCAGCCCAGCACGCTCCACCATTGGTGAACACCCTTCCTTCCACCCACCACACTTTTCACCGCACCATCATCGAAACCGGCACCACCTCATACCGACTCAGTCACACGCGAACGCAGGGCTCACCCTCCGTGAGTCAGGTCAGCGAACGTGCGAACTTGTCGACACGTTCGGCTACTTCATCACGCCACTGCGGTTCGAACAGTCCATGCGGCATGCCAGGGACAACATCAGCGGTGACGCCGAACCTCCTGGCAGTTCTTCGTGCTTCCTTGACCGTGACGATCGCGTCATTCTCACCGGCAATGACCGTCATCGGGATGGCGGGGATGTTCTTGCGTCGAGGAGGCAGCGCGAAGGTCATGTCGACGACGGCACGATACGACTCGTCTTGAACATGGCTGTGCAGTTCAAGCACTCGCTCTTCGGTCGTTTCGGGCCCGAGAACCCATTCACGGAAGTGTTCCGGCTTTTCGATGATCGGCATCAGGCTCAGCGTGAGATTACAGCGAAGCCACAACACCGGATGGCGGCGAATCAAACGCTTTGTGAACCCGCGAATCCCCGCCGCTGGCACCGAACTGAGCAATACGACGGCCGCAGCGGGGTGTCCCTTCGTCAAATACCGTTGAAGGACAAACGCGCCCATCGAGTGGCCGACAATCAGTGGCGGCGTGGGCAGTGAATCCGCGACCGAGCGGACGTCGTCAACGTAGTTCTTGATGCTCGCCCAGCGGAGTTTGTCCCTGCCCTCACTCTTGCCGTGACCGCGCAGGCTCAGTGCATACACTTCCCAGCCGAGGCCGGTCAGCTTGTCGATGAACCCGTACTCCCAGCACCAAGCACCACCCCAACCGCCGTGCACGAGCAGGATCGGCGGGCCGTTCGGAGTTCCAGCTGGTTTGCGATGAATCAGTTCGAGTTTCGGCACGATCTACCCTCCGTAACAGCAGCTTTCAACTAAAGCTGATCTGCAGAGTGCGACTTCGTCGAACACGGCGAATGTGTTCCTTTCGACGGACCGCTCACCGCTGGGTCCCCAGACCGCATCACCACTCAACCACACGTCGGTGGTCTCGAATCAGAGCGTCATGTGGTCCTGAATGGGGTTGGCGCATGGTCCCCCGGCCCCACGCGACGCCCTAGACCCTGCCAGCTCCGCCACGGCACTCGTACACCGCTGCCACTGAGTTTCCGCGTGCACCCAGCGCCTCCAATTAGCCACCATACCCCTCACGGCAGTCCCCATGAAGACCCCTGAACGGGGCCAATCTCCGCGTGAGGGAATCGTTCGCGGTGTCGATGGGTGAACCCAAACGGGCATTCAGGGTGAACACCCTATGGGTGGGTGAGCGTGTGAGCGCGAGCGAAAGAGAGGACCGTGCGAGAGATGAATGGACGGAACCGAACAAACCACCTGTGAGAGCACCACCGATGGATGGAGGGACTCGACCTGGATGGAGAGGTGTTCACCAATGGCGGCCGGCCCTGGACGGCAGACTTTTTGGCTAGACCGACCGATCGGTAGTCACACTTAACGAGGGCCCCTGATCACACAAATCTGGATGAGTTCCAGAGTGCAGGCCACTTGTCTTGTCACCACTGAATGCCGCAGTCCCCGAAAATACTTCGCGCAGGCGGCTCGGATCGGATGGCGTAAGGCAATGTCGAGGGCGTGGCGGCCCCGCTGGTCTCGGGTCGTCACATCGCCAACAGCGAAAGGATTGGCAAGGTGCACACGATCAGTGGGGTGTCGATGGGGACCAGAAGGTCGCCACTACGTGCACAGTGACGTCAGGGGACGACCACGTCCGTCGAGACCGGAATGCTCGGGTGGTCGGTCCGCATGGTGAGCCGAACACGTCCCGGGCCCGTACCCACATGCACGTATACCGGCCAGGCGCTCGTGTTGCTCGCAGGGATGTATCGACTCACTGTGCCGGTTTGACCGGTATCGAGGTTCTGCCAATCGATGATCGCAGTTGCGTTGCAGGCCAGGACAGTCGACCCCCACTCGCCCAAAGGTGAGAGGCCCTGCGTAACTCGCAGTTCGACGGAATGGACCGCCCCTGGAGCGTTGGAGTACTCCGACAGTGGTCCGTCGAACGCATTCCCGGAGGCGACCAGCATCCCTGGACAGATGCCGTCTCCCAGTGTCCACACCGGAGCCATCCCGACGTCTGTCATAGCGCACGTTCGTGGTCCCACATTCGACCACCCGAGCTGGCAAGGATCAGCGGCGCTGGCCACGCCCGGCGCCGCAACGAACATGGCAGCGCCCATGAGCCCGGCAGCCGCGGCTGAAGTAAATCGATGTGAAATGTTCATGCTCCAAGCATCGCACGGTGTGCCGTGTTCAGTACGTATTGCGTGGATCCTGCTGTGCAGGAACCGTTCCGGCTTCTCTCGCTAGGCGGAGGCGCGGCGAACTCGCGCGCCGCCGCCCGCTCCAACGACAACCGAAACATGCAGCGGATCGCCGATACGGTGAACAGCACCAGCATCTGCTCGAGGAGTCCGTCCGTGCGGGCTTCGACGACGGTTTGCCCGCTGAGGCAGATTGATTCGCTATGTGCTCGGTCGGTGACCATACTTTTCGGAGGCCCCTGACCACACGACACCTGTCGACCCGATATGGCGCCGGACCTCACGACTTCCCGGTAGAGGTGGCCGAAAGTGGGACGACACCTCGCAGATAGGCAGTGAGGATGGATTCCAGGGGGGTGGTTCCGTGGATGACCGTTCGCGTGAACACCAAGGAGTCCGTGAGCGAGATCAGTTCCTCGATCCGTTCGTCGGAATTGGGAAGACCCGCGCTGGTGAGGAGTGACGAGGTCACCTCTCGGGTAACCGCATGGACTTCGGACTGCGTAGTCAACTTCCCCTGAAGTAGGGGAACGTCATCGAGTTCGAGGATGAGTGCGTAGCGGGCTTTCATGTCGTCGCGGCGGTCCGAGAGTCTCTCGACGAGTGCGCCGATCACGCCTGCAAGCTCGGTGATGTTCAGCTGGTGTTCGCCCTGAGGCGTTGCGGCCAGGGCGTCTGCGGCGTGCTTGGCGTCAGCTATCGCGCGTTCGGCGAGCGTGTCGACTACAAGTTCGAGTAGTGCGAGCCGGGTTCTTGCATGATGGGAGGTCGACCCCTGCGGGATCCCGGCTTCCCGGTCGACGGCTCGGTGTGTGAGCGCCCGAAGTCCGTCGCGGGAAATGATGCGGATGGCGCTGTTTGCGACCAGTTCTCGGCGTTCATCGGCGCCGGTTGCTCGTGTAGACACAACCGCATGCTACAGGTGTAGCGTACTGGCGAGAATGTGCTACACCTGTAGCGCAACCTCGCGGTGAGGGTTGCTGCGCAGGGGTGGGATTCGGTGGCCTGGGTTTGGTCACCGAGCGCGCGCCGGCCCTTAAGAGCGACGTGAAGAGATGGTCCGGACGAGGAGGGCGCTCAATGATGATCGATTTCGTTCCCGACGAGACCCTGTATCCGTTCGAGTCGCGATGGTTCGACTCGTCTGTCGGTCGGGTGCACTACATCGATGAGGGATCCGGACCGCCGATTCTGTTCTGTCACGGCTCACCGACGTGGAGTTTCCTATACCGCCACATCGTGAAGGGCCTGCGTGACCAGTATCGGTGCATCGCCGTGGATCATCTGGGCTTCGGACTGTCCGAAAGGCCGGAGAATTTCGACTACAGGATCGCTGAGCATGCGACGGTCCTGGGCGAACTGATCGACCATCTGCAACTGGACGGCTTCGTCGTGATGGGGCACGACTGGGGCGGCCCCATCGGGCTGAGCGCGGCAACCGCGCGGGCAGATCGAGTCAGAGGGGTCGTGCTGGGCAACACGGTGTTCTGGCCGATCGATCCACTGGTCAATAGGGCATTCAGCGTGATCATGAGCAGCCGTCCCATGCAACGTCGCATACTCGGGCAGAACCTGCTTGTGGAGCGATTCCTGCTCGGGGAGCTGGGCCGCACGCTCACCGAGGCAGAGGCCGACCACTACCGCATGGTGCAACCCACCGAGGAAGCGCGACGGGGGCTCACGTTCATGCCCAAGGAAATTCGCGCCGCACGCCCGTTATTGGACCAACTCGCCCAAGACGTACCCGCCCTGCTGGGACACAAGCCGACGCTGGCAGTGTGGGGGATGCGGGACATGATCTTCCGTCCGAAGGTGTGTATCCCGCGGATGCATGCCGCATTTGCCGATCTCGACGTCGTCGAGCTACCCCGTGCGCGGCACTTCATCCAGGAGCGCGAGCCAGACGAGATCATCTCGGCAATCGCCAATCGGTTCCCGTGAACAGCGCGGAGGGTGCGAATGCGTGCGCCCGGGTGGCTCATGATGGCTGGATGGCGGCTGGCTGAGGAAGAGAACCGTGAGATGGAGTGGAGTGGATGGATGGATGGAGAGGTGTTCACCTGTAGCTGGTCCTGTTGTGCCGTCGGTTCATTGCGTGAACTGACGGATCGGTAATCACGCTTGGGAGTGGCCGCTGATCACGCCGAATCTGGACTGGTTCCACGGTTGGCGGCGGTCGGGTAGGCGGGGCCGTCGCGACAGGTTGCAGCTTCGCACCTCTGCCGGTGAAAAGCCGAGCACTCGCAAGCGTCGTCGGATCAGATGCCCCCCCACGGCAGGTAGCGTCGCTGTCGTGGGGACAGATCAAGCGCGGTCGTGGTGGGACGAATACAACGACGATATTCTCCGCGCACGCGAAACCGGTTGGGGACGGTACGAGCCGCTGCTGTCCCGACAGATGTGCGAGTTACTCGCCGACGTCGACGCGGCATTCGCGACCACCGGTGCAGCCACTCCTGGATGGCCGCACCCGTACAAGGATGGCCACGCTCCTGACGCGGCAGCGTACGAGAAAGTCACCAACCCGGAGAAGTTCCTGATCGTGGTGGCCAGAGCGCGAGCGTGGACGAAGGTTCTCCTCGACCGCGGCTGGGCGCGAGAAGCATCGCAAATAGATTGGGCGCTCCGCCCCTTTGATACAGGCGGTGCCGACACCGTCCTCGAGCCCGCAGCCGACGGAGCAGTCCCCCTGGTTCTGACGACGCACACACCGGTGGACAACGACCACATCGTCACCGTCACCGTTGCAGCGGGAGACCCTGCAATGAGGTTGGCATCAATTCCCGATTGTGGATGCGACGCGTGCGATCGCGGGTCCGCTGAACTGCTCAGAGATATGGACCGATGGGTGCTGTCCATCGTCGATGGTTCCCTCGCCGTTCACCTCACAACCAACCGCTACTCGGTGCGCGCATCATTCGCCAATGAAGGTGGCACCGTTCAGAATGTCGCCGAACCCACATCGTTCACAGCAGCACCGTGGCCCCCGAACTGGGTGTCGCGCCCCGTCTGAAACCAGGTCGAAACTGCCGCTCGCAGGACCAGCGTTTCCATGATCGGTTGTGGCCCCAACGGATGGGTGGGCATCCAACCATCCAAAGGGGGTCACCCTTTCATGCCCGTTGTGTTTCACCGACGGAGAGAGCGCGACAGTGGATAGGTGTTCACCTATGGCGGTTCGTTCTGGGTTGCATGCGGATTGGATGGGTTGACCAGTCGGTAATCACAGGTTGCGTCCATGAAGATGGTGTACGAACCGGAGCCGATTGAGATGGCCGGCGTGTCGTAGCCGAACGAAAGACGGTCACCGCGTGATTCTTCGAGAGACCTACCAAGTCGACTCGAGACAGGACCACACGATGACCACTGCCCACGATATAGACCTGCGCCAGCTCGTCGAAGACCGACTCACCGGAGCAAGCCCGGACCTGCTGCGCGAGCTGCTCACAATGTTCATCCGCGCGCTGATGGGCGCCGAAGCCGACGTCCTGTGCGGCGCCGGCTACGGGCAACGCTCCGACGAACGTATCAACTCGCGCAACGGATACCGGCACCGAGACTTCGACACCCGCGTCGGGACCCTCGACGTCGCGATCCCGAAACTGCGTTCGGGAAGCTACTTCCCGGATTGGCTGCTCGAGCGCCGCAAGCGCGCGGAGCGGGCCCTGACCACGGTGGTCGCGACCTGCTATCTGCTCGGGGTGTCGACCCGCCGGATGGAGAAGCTGGTCGAGACGTTGGGCATCACCTCGCTCTCGAAGTCCCAGGTCAGCATCATGGCGAAAGAGTTGGACGAGCAGGTCGAGGCGTTCCGCAGCCGCCCCCTCGACGCCGGCCCGTACACGTTCGTCGCCGCCGACGCCCTCGTGCTCAAGGTCCGCGAGAACGGGCGGGTGGTGAACGTCCACGCCCTGGTCGCGGTCGGGGTCAACGCGGACGGCTACCGCGAAATCCTGGGCATCGATGTCACCTCCGCCGAGGACGGTGCCGGCTGGCTCACGTTCTTCCGCGGGATGGTCGCCCGCGGCCTGTCCGGGGTGAAGTTGGTGACCTCCGATGCCCACGCCGGCCTGGTCGCGGCGATCGGCGCCACCCTGCCCGGTGCTTCCTGGCAGCGTTGCCGCACCCACTACGCGACGAATTTGATGTCGGTCACCCCGAAGTCGTCGTGGCCGTGGGTGCGCACGCTGCTGCACTCGGTCTACGACCAACCCGATTCGGAATCCGTTCACGCACAATATGATCGGATCATCGAAGCCCTCACCGAGAAGCTCCCGAAGGTCGCCGACCACCTCGACGGAGCCCGGGTCGATCTACTCGCGTTCACTGCGTTCCCGAAACAGATCTGGCGACAGATCTGGTCCAACAACCCGCAAGAGCGGTTGAACAAGGAGATCCGCCGACGCACCGACGTCGTCGGGATCTTCCCCGACCGCGCCGCCCTGATCCGCCTCGTTGGCGCCGTGCTCGCCGAACAACACGACGAGTGGATCGAGGGACGCCGCTACCTCGGCCTCGACGTCCTCGCCCACGCCCGCGGAGACAAGCCCGCCGACACCACCGAACCCACCGAGGAGGTCACACCCGCCCTGACCGCATAGCCCCGCGAGGAATCACGCGGCGACCTCGTTACACCACGCCTCTGGACTTGACCTAATCACACTTGACGAGGGCTTCTGATCACACAGATCTGGATGGGTGCCACTTGGTGCAGTAGCCGAGTGCCTGGCTCTGGGTTCAGTGTTCGCGGACAAGCTCGGGATGGCCCGTCTTCCACTTTGCTGACTCGCTCGTGCTGTGGGCACCTCAGCGGCGATGTGCTGCGTGGAAGCCGGACACGCACGGCACCTACCTCTATCCGAGCGTGAGCATCGCCTCGGTGACCTCGCCGACCGCCGCATCGGGTATCGCGGTGGCGGCTTCTTCGAGGACGAGCAGCCGTGCCGTGGGGATCTCGCGCGCGATCGCCTGGCCGTTGCCGACGGGGAAGAACCGGTTGCGGCGGCCGTGGACGACGAGCGTGGGGACCTCGATCTCGGGCAGGCGCTCGCGCCAGCGGGGTTTGCAGTCGAGCCTGGAAAACACCAGGCCCATCTGGTTGGCCATCTGGACCGGGGGTGCGGTGCCGGGCGTGCGGTCCCAGATGCGCCCTGCGATTGCTCGCGCGGCGACCGGGTCGTCGCCGAGGATCTCCGCGCCGGCGGCGGCGAACTCCGCGACCGCCTCGCGGTCGGTCCAATCGGGCATCGGGCGCGCGAACAGTCGGCTCATCGTCGCCTGGTCATGGTTGGGGAGGTCATCGTCGGGCGGGCCAGGGGCAACCGGGCGGGTGCCGACCAGGGTGAGCGCCGAGAAGGCGCCTGGATGGTCGAGCACGGCCACCTGGGCGACCATCCCGCCGACGCCGATTCCCGCGAGGTGTGCAGGCCCGCCGGCGAGCGCGTCAGCAAGGGCAGCGGCGTCGGCGGCGAGGCCGCGCAAGGTGTAGGCGGGCGCCTCCGGATCCGTCGTCGTCGACTCCCCGCTATCGCGCAGGTCGTAGCGCACCACACGGCGCCCGCCGGCGACGAGGCGCTCGCACAGCGCGTCTGGCCAGGAGAACATCGTCGTTCCGCCCGCGAGCAGAACCAGTGGCGCGTCGTCGTCACCGAACGACTCGATGCCCAAGGCGATCCCATTGGCGTTGATAGTGGTCATCGGATCACCCGAAGAAGTCGTAGGTCAGTTGCGTCACGGTCGATGTCGAGCTGGAGGTCGCGGCCGAGGACGGCGGCGCCCGAGCGGGTGGCCCCCTCGCGCAGGATCCGGCGGTCGTCGGGGTAGTCGGAAAGAGCCCCCGTGTGCAGGGCCTCGCCGCCGGTGCCCAGACTGTAGTCCGGGCTGGGATCGGGCCCGGTGACGAAGCCGTCCAGAGAGACCGAGATGTCGGCAACAATTCGAGTCATGCCAAGGCAGACCCGATCCGCCGCCCAAACTCATCGCTGACGCATGAAGCGTATGGCGGATGCAACTCGATAGCACGACGCGTGAGGCGGCACGTCGGATGTACACCGGACGATCGCCCGCGACCATCGAAGAGGCGCATTGCACGGGTGAAAGCACATGGCTTCATTGGTGTTCGAGGTGGCCAGGTGAACGTTGGTCACGTCCATGCGTCCACGTTGTGCCGC
Source organism: Rhodococcus sp. W8901 (assembly GCF_013348805.1). Taxonomy (NCBI): domain Bacteria; kingdom Bacillati; phylum Actinomycetota; class Actinomycetes; order Mycobacteriales; family Nocardiaceae; genus Rhodococcus; species Rhodococcus sp. W8901. Next base: position 4,960,336 of record NZ_CP054690.1, on the reverse strand, counting down.
CGCTTGGAGAGATGGCCCCACGGTGGCCGCCGGTGTGAGTAGTGGATGGATGATGGAGCGAGCGAGCGTGAGAGAGAAGAAGATGGCCAGCTGGCTGGAGAGAGGTGGAAGAAGTGGAGGGGTGTTCACCAATGCCGGTTCATTCTGGCCTGCATGCGGATTGGATAGGTTGACCAGTCGGTAATCACACTTGAGGAGGGCTCCCGATCACACCAATCTGGATGAGTTCCAGGTTAGTGGCGTGCGGGTTGCCCCTAGGGGCGGTTCCACCGCGCAGTTGGGCGCTGAACGCATCCTGAAGTTGTGAACAGCGAGGGTGGCGGGGCCCGCCTACGTTCCGTCCTCCTGGCTAATCCCGAGTGCTCCGGTCGTCTAGAGCAGATTCTCCTGTTCCGTGTCTTGAAGACGCGCCTTGGTCGGGGCGACTGCTGATCTACGATTCGTGCATGCCTTGCGGTCCTGTCTTCGACCCGCTTGATCGAGAGCTCTTCGACACGCAACGGCAGCGCTTTGACTGGAGTCTGTTGCAGAACGGATCCGTGTACAGGTACGACACCCGATTCGGGCTCGACTGCGCTTCTCGGCGACTCGATGAACTCGGCTACCTGGTCCATCGGATCGATCTGCAGCACAGCATCACCGTCACCGACGTGCACACGGTGTTGGCCGGTGCACTGTCGTTCCCCTCCTTCTATGGCAAGAACCTCGATGCCTTCAACGACCTGATGTACGACGTCGGGGAGTTTCGATACGGCAGCGACCCGGATACCACCGGCACAGTCCTCGCCCTTGCCGGCTACGACGCCCTGGTGAACCTGGACCGTCACACGGCAGATGCGCTGCTGACCATCTTCGCGGAGCATGCGCGCCTGGCGGCGCTCTTCTCGCACCCGATGTTGTGCATCGTCGAATCGACCGCCGAGGACCTTGGAGCCGTCGGCGGACGACCGATCCGAGTGGGGAGCCTCTGGGACAACCCGCCGAGTTCCTGGCCGATCACCGAGAAAGAGATCGTCGAGTTCCAGTTTGACACCACCAACGCTGACGCTGCCGCGGCAATCGAGGTCATCGGATCCACGCTCGAGGAGCGGGTTGGCGGATGGGCGAGGTGGCAGATTCTCGACCCGGTCCAACTCGCTGTTGATGATTCAGCCGAGTATCTCGTAGAGCAGCAGCAAAGTTGCGATGTGGTCGTGTCGGTGGGAATACGCGGGGTGGGCGACCTCGGCGAGATCGACGAGGACATCTATCTGGCTCTGCGTCATGCCGGCCTGAGAGTGGGTTCTTCAACTGGTGCCGGCTACCCGTTCGGCGCGGAAAAGGAGCGCGTCCTCGGTAAATACAGCGAGCTGCGCGATAGCTCCGACGATCAGTAACCTGCCAGCATCTACCCACGCTCAAGGCCATACGCCGCGCGACACCATCGCTAATGCCGCCCGCCGCGAAGATCTCGTCGCACCCGCTGAACGCTTCGATCGGGACGCGCTCGTTTCATTCTTGTCGACGATCGTCAAGCAGGACACATGACTGGCGGGTCCTAATCACGACCGCGAGCGCTTCCGTTCAAGTAAGCGAAGTAGTACCCGGCTCACTGAAGAAACGTGCTCGGTTGAGAAGAGAGAGAAGACAGACCGACCGGCGCGAGAGAGAGACCGAGCGAGAGAAGAAGAGAAGGGTGTTCGCCCATAGCGGGTGGCGGTGGGCTCCGAACCCGATCGAGTATGCCAACCGCCGCTTGGTGAGGTAGTCGAGGAAATCGTGGCTGGCGCCGGCACCGTCGGTGCGGATCAGCACCTTCCGCCCGACCCGATAATTCGAGCCGACCGGAAGTTGCGTCAACGCTTCCCGGACCACGGTCTTGTGGTCGGCGGCAGTGTTGGAGCCGGCATTCCCGGCTCGCAGCAGCATTGCTACCGGTTCCCCGGTCCGGCCGTCGCCGTGGTCGACGAACGCGCACAACGGATGAAACCCGAAGCCGCGCTTGAACGTCGGGGCTGCGGCTTCTTTCTCCGAATGCGCGGTCACCAGCGTCGCGTCGATGTCGACGATCAGCGGATCCTGCTTGTCGATCCGGTGATCGGGTGCCCGCCCGCCCGCGGCAGACCACGCCTGGGCGCGGGCGGCGCCGCGCGCCGAAGCAATCGCAGTCGTTGCGGCCGACACGTCCGCAGCCAGTGCGGTGACCAGGCGGGACACGGTCGGATCGGAGGCGACCGGCCCGAAGACCTCCGGGCAGGCCCGCAGTTGGGCGAGGTCAGCGAGGCAGTCGCCGCCGAGCGCGACACTGACCGCGAGATCCAACACGATCTTCCCAGGATCGTGACGGGACAGTGGTTTGCGCCACCGCGACAGCGCGGTCGACAACGCACTGGTCAGACCGACTTTCTCCGCGGTCCGCAGCAGCAACACCGATCCGGCATGCGACACCACACCCGTTCCGGAGGGGGCTACCGACAACCTCGGGTAACAGGACGTAGACTTACCCACCTGAAAGGTGCTCCTCGAACTCGCACGAATATGACCCTAGACAAGTCACATTCTTGCAGTTCAGGGCACCTTTCTTCGTTCACGACACAGGCCGCCGCTCAATCAGCGTGAAAGCGCGAGGCTAGTGTCCGGGATAGGGGGTCGGACCACGCATAGCCGTGCTCCGGCGGCGATCCGCGCTGCCAGATCCGTAACCACGCGCTCGATGCCAACCCAGCGGCGGTAGGACGGTTCCTAGACGAGGGTGTCGTGTTGGTATGGCCGCCGGATGTGAGGGGGTAGTCGGCGTCGGCAAGGGTGATCGCGCGGCCGCACGCTCATGACATGACCGGGGTGCCCGAGGTCGTCGGCACATTGTCCTGTGCCAGTGAAGATGAGCCACCCTGACCTCGTTGACCTGCAGCATCAAGGTCGTCGGTAAGGGCCGGTATGGTTCGCGCTGACAACGGGATAGGGGAAGCAGCGATGACTGAATACAGCTGGGCGCGGGTGCTCGAGGAGATGCCGGAGTACCTGTTCAACTTCAGCGAGGAGGACGAACCGCGCGGCGACGGGAACGGTATTCGGCTGCACGACGCCGCGACCGGTTACGAGGTCTTGTTCTACATCGACGGCGACGAGCCGCAGATCAAGGTTCCCGTCCCTGCCGACCCCGATGTCCGGGACCGGTTGGTATCGGTGCTTCGATCGCATCGAATGTCATCGGTGAGGACCAACCCCGACGCCCCGAGCACCCGAACCGTATCCGAAGTTGCCCTTTGGAACCCTGAGCCGTTGTGGGTCACCCAGGCTGAGGAAGCCACCGAAGAATGGTCAGCCGAAGAGTTGGCGCGGCCTGCCGACCACCGAGCATACGAACGAGTCGCCCGGCGTCCGGAAACAGCGCTGCAATGGGAGACCTATTGGCCGGACGACCACGCCGAACGCTTGAAGATCGCTGCTGCGGTGATCGAGGTTCTGCGTGATGGGCTGGGCGCGACACCGGCGCGGCTGCGCTACAGCACGTTCGACGATGCAGGACCCGTGAAAGCTCTCTATGGAATAACGCGCCGACTGACCTCGATTGCCCCGGATCGTCCGAGTGACCGGGGTGCCGTCGACAGATGTGTCGATTGGCTCGATTTCGTCGAACGTTTCGAATGGGTTCTCACCACCCTGCCCAAGGGTGCGCTCCTGACGCTCTCAGCGCCAGGTGCCGATCGCGACAAATGCTTCGTCCAGTTTATGAACCACAAGTTCGCCATCGTCAATTCATCGGTCATGTGGGAGTCGGCAGGGCTGACACGGGACGAGTTCCATCAGAGGATGACACGGCTGGGCTGGAAGTGGGCACCTCAGCAGGCCAACGGCGTTGAGCACCCGGGATGGACCGGACCGCGGGTGCGTCATTGGCGAAATGTCTCGTTGGGCGATGTGGCACAGCGGACGGCCGCCACGTTCCGGGATGTTCTCGGTGTCGCCGGTCCGAGCGAAATCACCCTTTCCTCCTGGGGAGCCGAAGCGATGTCCTATCTCGAGGTCGAGTTGGGGCTTGCCCGCAGCGATTCATGATGGACTGATCTCGAACCGCATCCAACCCTCACAAGTGCCCTCAATTCGGCATGAGCGTGTGTCTGACGACGCACGCTCATGCCGAGCGTGGGCACCCGTACGGGCACTGACTGGGGTCTGGGTCAGTCAAGTCTGGTCAGTTGCGGGATGTCATCAGCGTCTCGACGGATTCCGGTCAGCGCTCGCGCTACCTCAAGAGGCACATCGAAGATGGTGATTCCTTCACCGACATCCTCGGACCCGATTGCGCCTGCACGAATGTCGCTGAAGCTAGGGGCAGTTCGCCTCGGATGTCAAGATTGTCGACGTCGTCGGAGTCATCGCCCACGTGATGCAGGGCATCCGGCGTCGAGTAGCGCGCTTGCCACTTGCCGGACGGCAGGCGGCAAAGGGAACCGAACGAACGGGAGCGTCGCGTGGGCATGGCATCGGGGTCTTTCCGGTCGGCGTGGCACATAGTGGGCACGGCGACGTGTTCGCGTCGTGCCTTGTACCCGCTGCCGTAACGTCGACCCCGCATGAAATGCGGTGTGACCAGCGGTGTTCCGTGAGAGTTTTCAGGGTGTTCACCATTAACGCGCTGCATTGGGCCGCATACGGACTGTCCAAGCTGACCGCAGGGTAGTCACACGTTGTGGTTCCGCTGGATCACGCAGATCTGGATCGGTCTGAACGCCCAGCGATCGGCGCCTCGTGCCGAGCCGTGCGGGTCTTCCAGTGGCTACTCTGCCCGAATGCAACAGACGAACTCCAGTTGTCGGTGGCTACCCGATCATCAGTCGCACGTGATTGGAACACTTGCTCACGTCGATCGGCTCATCGAAGAGGTTGGTCGGCTGTTGGCCGGATACCTTCGCCCAGGTCCGCTGACGTTTGCCACTGTCGTCGACGGTCATCGGGCGCATGTGGTCGTGAAGGCGATCGCCCCGGTCCCTGAGGCCGTTCCCCGATGCATTGCCGACTGTCTGAACCAATTGAGGGGAGCGCTAGAACACTCGCTGTACGCCGAAGTGGAGCACATACTTGGGCGGACCCTTGTCGATGAAGAGGTCAGGGCGATCGAATTTCCTGCCTGCACAACAGAAACAGCATTCACGTCGTGGTTGAACCACCGGGTCCGACGTCGATTAGTACCGTTTCAGGACGGGACGGAGCTAGTCAATCGCATCCGCCGGCTGCAGCCGTTCCAGCGGCGGACTCCTGATGATCATCCCTTGCGAGTCCTGGCAGAGCACACCAACGCAGCCAAGCACCGCGCCCCCGTAGTAGCAATGACCAGACTGGGTGCTGTCGTGCCGGAAGTCGATCATCCCGATCTGACTGTCGCTATTCCGCTCAGGTCATTGCACGACCGGGCCAACGGCGGTCTCCCGATCAGCCTCGGAGACGTGATTGCGTCAGGCCCTCGGAACGTGCGGATCCCAGTTGACATCTGGCCCATGTTCTCCGTTCAGCGGCCACACACCGGGGCCTGGCCTATCGCCATGAAAGAGCTCGGCTGGCTCGAGAAGTGGATCCGGACAACGGCCATCCCCGTCCTGGTAGCGGGTACGAATGACGTTCCCGAGTTGCCGCCGGAGCTCGACATCACCGTCGGATACGAGAACATTCGTACGGCGTTATCCTCCGCAGGAACAACTCCGGCCGTCGAGCGTGATCGCTCTCGCTGGGTTGCAACTGCGGCACGGTCAGGCTTGGTCGAGATACTGACTTCGTGGCCAAACGGGACAGCCGACGACGTCATCCGTCAGTGGGTCGACACGCTAGGCGATGATGAAGTCGTCCAGCGCGTATCGATGCTTGGGCCTCTATCCAGTGCCCCTGATGCTCTGACGGATGTGGTCACCGGTCTACTGGCTGAGGCAGACACGCATGCAGAACAGGGCCGATAGCCTTTGCACAGGCTTCGGAGTGTCGGGCTTGGCGCCCGTACCGACAGCCGGATCCATTGCCACTGTCCACAAGACCCTATTTACAGGACACTGTCCGCATGAGGAGCACCGAAGGGTCCACGTCCGACCAGTTCGACGACCAGCCGAGCCTGGCGGCGACGATGGAAGAGGGCTTGCGGCAGATCGAAGCGAACCACCGTGCTGCGGAGCGATTGTTCGTCCCTTCACTGGTCGTGGAGCGCCTGCTGTGGCAGGTGTGCGGCGCATGGGAGACAGTGATCGAGGAGGTTCGGTTCTTTCACTATGCCCTCGCTGAGGAACCTCCCACGGAGCCGCCATTCGTCCATCCCGACGGTGAGAACGTCGCGCGGGACATGCGCCGGCTCGCACGGAAGCTCAACCTCAGGCTGCCCGCCAACACGATGTGGACCGCTGAGTGCAAGCGCGCCAAAGAAATGCGAGACAACCTCGGTCACATGCTGCATTTCAAATCGATAACCGGAACAACCCCCGACCAAACCGTAACCCTGCTTCGAGTGCCGTTCCGCGAGCCCGACGAGATGTCCACGGACGGCGGATGGGCCCAGCACAACCGAGTGACAGTCACCATTGATGGCGCTCATTGATCCTGCTCAGTCCTGCTCACCGAAAGTGCTCACCCGTGTGGCTCCGCCAATGAGGGCGGGTCTCCTTCGATGCTGGTGGTCTCTGACCACGCACCAGCACCCCGAAGGAGACCCGCTTTCTCATGTTGACATGGGAGGACGACTTGGAGATACACGCACTGCACAAACGAGGCTGGACGATCTCGGCGATCGCCCGCCACACCGGCCGCAACCGCAGGACGGTCCGCAACTACCTGAACGGGGTCACCACTCCCGGTGTGCGTAAATCCGCACGCGAGGACCCCTTCGAACCGTTCGTCGACTACGTCACCGCCCGCCTGGCCGAGGACCCGCACCTGTGGGCCCGCACCCTGTGCGACGAACTCGAACAGCTCGGCTATGCGTCGTCGTATCAGACGCTGACCCGCCAGATCCGCCGACGAAAACTACGACCCGTATGCGAGTCGTGCGCGTGCGCAACGGACCGCCCGAACGCGGTGATCGAGCACCCGCCCGGCGAGGAAATCCAATGGGACTGGGTGGAGCTGCCGAACCCGCCGGCCGGGTGGGGCCGGGGCAAGACGGCGTATCTGCTGGTCGGCTCCCTCGCGCATTCGGGGCGGTGGCGCGGGGTGCTCGCCCCGGCGATGACGCAGCCGCATCTGATCGACGGCCTCGACCGCATCGTGCGCAAACTCGGCGGCCTGACCCGCGTCTGGCGGTTCGATCGCATGGCGACGGTCTGCCATCCGGAGTCAGGGAAGGTCACCGCCACGTTCGCCGGTGTCGCCAAGCACTACGGCGTCTCGGTCGCGATCTGCCCACCGCGGTCCGGGAACCGCAAGGGTGTGGTCGAGAAGGCCAATCACACTGCCGCACAGCGGTGGTGGCGAACCCTGCCCGACGACATCACAGTCGAGCAGGCGCAGGCGAGTCTGGACGAGTTCTGTCGACTGCGGGGTGACACCCGCCTGCGGCCCACCTCCGGCGGCCGCTCCTCGGTCGCGGCTGTCGCCGCCACCGAACCGCACAGCCGCCGGCGCCGTATCCGGCGGTTGTCACCGAGGCGCGGGCCGTCAGCCGGCAGGCGCTGGTCGCCTACCGCGGCAACCGCTACTCGGTGCCACCGGAGCTCGCGGCAGCACAGGTCACCGTCTCCCGGGTCCTCGGCGGCGACGTCGTCGATATCGTCACCTCCTCACAGATCACCGTCGCCCGGCACCGACTCGCACCCGACGGCGCCGGGGCGATCGTCCGCGACCACGGCCACGTCGTGGCACTCGAACAGGCGGCGATGGCCACCGCCTCGGCAGGTGGGCGCCCGCACCGCCGCAAGGAACGCATCCCACCCGGACCGGACGCACTCGCAGCAGCAGAAGCGTTGCGCCGGGGCGTCGTCGAGATCGCCAAGGCGGGCGAAACATCAACTCCAGCAAGCACTTCGACCGTCACCGACCTGGCCGCCTATGAGCGCGCCGCCCGAGGAAGGAACACCCTCGCATGACCACCACACCCACCACCGTCGACACTGCCCCGGCGCCAGGCACCGCGCAGGCGGCGAGCCTCTACCAACGCCTCCGTGGACACCTGGCGACGCTGAAACTGCACGACGCCGCCGAAGCGCTGCCGTCGGTTCTCGATCGCGCGCAGAAGGACGGCCTGTCGATGACCGCAACCCTCGAGGAGTTGTTGTCGATCGAGGTCGACGCCACCGAAGCCCGTCGCCTGGCCGGGCGGCTGCGGTTCGCGTGCCTGCCCACCCCGGCCTCGCTCGAGGACTTCGACTTCGATTCCGCACCCGGTGTCGACCGGCGGTTGATCGCCGAGCTCGGCACCTGCCGCTACCTCGAGACTGCGACGAATGTGCTGCTCATCGGCCCGCCTGGGGTCGGGAAGACACACCTGTCGGTCGGACTCGCCCGCGCCGCGGCGCACGCCGGCTACCGCACCTACTTCACCACCGCCGCAGATCTCGCCGCCCGATGCCATCGGGCGGCGATCGAGGGCAGGTGGGCGACGACAATGCGGTTCTACGCCGGGCCGACGCTGCTGGTGATCGACGAACTCGGCTACCTGCCACTGCCGGGCGAAGCGGCATCGGCGTTGTTTCAGGTTGTCGCACAACGATATCTGAAGACATCGATCGTCATCACCACCAACCGCGGTGTCGGTGAGTGGGGTGAGGTCCTCGGCGACACCACCGTCGCCGCCGCGATGCTCGACCGGCTCCTGCACCGCTCCGTCGTGCTCAATCTCGACGGCGACTCCTACCGCCTGCGTGACCACCACGCCCGCGCCGAAAAGCTCCGCAAGACCGTCACCGGAACCCGGCAACCGTTACAGTGAACCCCGCCCACGAGTGGGCACTTTCGTTGAGCACAAGCGAGCACTATCGCTGAGCCTCATCACCATCACTGAGCACGATGCGCGTGAGGTGCTGGCAGGCCTCAGATACGTACGCGACTGCCTGTTTGCACTGCGCAAGTTCGGAATGCAGTTCGCTGTCTGGCGCGACGATCAGAGAATCGACCACGTGCTTGGAATCATGCCTTGGTGGCTCGACGACTGGGGGCCGGAACCAGGCGAGCCAGGATGGACCTGCCCGACGATGGCCCAGGTACGGATCCGATCGAAAGCGGAGTACGACGCTTCGCTGCCGCCCTCGATGCGACCGGAGTTCTGATCGGTTGAGTCAACACGCGCCGTATCCCATGCACCACTGAGCTGCTGCAGCGTTGGGCTGAAACCGTTGTATCACCGTCCCGCCAGGCACATTCGGTCCCAATGCGCGTCCGCCAACGAGCATGTGTTGAGGCTCGTGGCACTCCAAACCCTGAGCGGTCCCGACGGTGGCCGGGACTGCCCCCGGTTTGGTTGACATCTTGACCTACTCGGTCGTGTGCGACGCTAACTGCACTGGAATCCCCTCAACAGACCTCGGGACTGCTGCACCATCAGGTGACAGGTTCGGTCACGCAGCCTGAGTGGCTGGTGTGGTCATGATGGTCTCGTATTCGATGGGGGTCAACTTGCCGAGCCTGGCTTGGCGTCGGCGGCGGTGGTAGGTCCGTTCGATCCAGGTGACGATCGCGATCCGAAGGTCGTTCCGGGTCGCCCAGGGCTGGCGGTCGAGGACGTTCTTCTGCAGCAGTGAGAAGAACGATTCCATCGCGGCGTTGTCGCCGCAGGCGCCGACTCGGCCCATCGATCCGACCATCGCGTGCCGGCCGAGGGCGTGGACGAATTTCCGTGAACGGAACTGCGATCCGCGGTCGCTGTGAACCACGCAGCCGGCCACCGGATCACCGGCCGCGGCCCGGCGGGCGACGGCCGAGTCGAGGGCGTCGACCGCGAGTCGGGCCTTCATCTTCGAGTCGATGGAGTAGCCGACGATTCGGTTCGAGTGCACGTCCTTGATCGCGCACAGGTAGAGCTTGCCCTCGCCGGTGTGATGCTCGGTGATATCTGTGAGCCACAACCGATTCCGCTCATCGGCGGTGAAGTTCCGGGCGACGAGATCGGCGTGGACCGGCGGACCGGAACGGACGTTTTTGGTGCCGCGCTTCTTGCCGAACGAGCTCCACCACTTGTTAGCCGAACAGATCCGCCACCCGGTGCGCGGTGCCATCGTCTGGCCTGCGTCGGCGGCTTCGTCGACGAGGAACCGGTAACCGAATTCGGGGTCGTCGCGGTGAGCGTCGAACAGTGCGTTGGCCCTGTACGCCTCGTCGAGCTCGGCAGCGGTCACCGGTGCGGCCAGCCACCGGTAGTAAGGCTGACGTGCGATTCTGAGGACCCTGCACGTCACCGCGACGGGAATGCCGTCGGCGGCCAACTCGCGGACGAGCGGGTAGATCATTTTCCCGGCAGGTTCGCCTGCGACAGATACGCCGCGGCCCGGCGCAGGACCTCGTTCTCCTGTTCGAGCAGCCGGATCCGTTTCCGAGCCTCGCGCAGCTCGGCGTTCTCACTTGTGGTGGTTCCTGGCTTGACGCCGTCCTCGACGTCGGCGGCCTTCATCCAGTTCGCCAGGCAGGACTCGCTGATCCCGAAATCAGCGGCGATCCGCTTCAGCTGCTGGCCCGGTTCGCGATTGCGGGCCACGCGGACGACGTCGTCACGGAACTCCTTGGGATACGGCTTCGGCACAGGGCACATCCTTCCAGCAGTGCCTTCCGGCACCACAGATCAGATGTCACCTATTCGTGCAGCAGTCCCAGATGGTGGAAGTGACCGCGCTCGTGTCGTGGGCTGTCGATCAAGGGCTGCCCCTGGATGTCGAGCAGATCTTTCATCCGGCAACGGTGAATAGGTATGTGCAGACGATGGAGGGGTTCGCGGAACGGACACGCTCCTGCAGGCGGGCGACGCTGACGACCGTGTCCCGCAGGGTCACCACAGTGGCCCCCTGGCAGCCGCGCAGGGAGGTCATCTCCTACAAGACGACCAAGGTGCCGTACACCGACACTCAGATACGCCGACTGATCGACTGCGCTGGCCGGCAGTCGACCCCGACGCGTGTGCGGGTCTTGACGGGGGTGGTGGCGTTGGGCCTCGGCGCCGGCCTGACGTCGAAGGAGATGGTGGACGTGACCGGTTCGGACGTGTCCTTACGTCGATCCCACGTGCTGATCGCCGTCCCGGGTGCACGTCCGCGGGTGGTTCCGGTGCTTGACCGGTACGCGCCGACAGTGCGCGAGCTTGCGCGCAGGGCAGGGGCTGGCCGGTTGATCGTCGATTCACCGCCGCGACCGTCGTACGTGCCGGAGGTGATCGCGAGGTGCGATATACCTGCAGCGCTGCAGTACGTCTCGGCCATCCGACTACGACTGACCTGGGAAGTGCTGATGCTCAGGTCGGTTCCCTTGCCGGTGTTCCTCCGTTTGTCGGGTCACGGGATCGGGATCAATGTACGTCCATTGGCTGAGCACGTCGGCGTGACACCTCGGAGGTGGACCGCCCACGAGATCGACGTGATATCGAACGCCGCGCCTTGGTGAGTGACATGAACACACACCTTCCTCACACGACTGCCGCGTACTTGTGTCGAACCCTGTTCTCACCTGGTCGGTATCGCAGTCCTGATACGGTGCCCGGCTCCTGCGCAGTCGGCCAATCGGGTCTGATCCCGCAGACGGTGACGCCATGAGGAGCGTTCGGAGGCACTCGGCGAGGGAGATCGACACACGAACGAACGTGTGCCGGCCGTGGCAGTGGAAACGTATCCTCGCCGTGCTGAAATGTTGCGAGGCCGGGGATTTCATCCACCATGCCTTCGACAAGAGGGCCGGAGCCCACCGGGTCCTGACTGCGGACGCGTTCCTGGCAGCCGCATTGCTCACTCCGCTGCTGGGCCCCGACATGCACCTGGTCATGATCACCGCCACCATCCGCGGCTGGAGTTTCTCGCAACGACGTGACGTCGGCCTGGATCCGCATGTGGACGTGACGTACAAGATGGTGTGCGACGCCTTCCGTAAGCTCTGTCGGGCATGCGAGTGCTCAACCGACACGCAGTGGGATTCGGGAACGGTAGCGCAGGCCCTCCTGGATGCGTCACTGCAGGGCCAGCCACCGAGCGGCGCTGTCGCCGTCGACGGAACGGACATCCCCGGCTGGGCGAGAGTCCTGTTTGCGAACCCGATCGTCGACGCAGACCCTGACGCGCCACCGCCCCCCGACAGTTCTGCAACACCACCGGATCCAGCGCACCCTCACGCGCCCACGCGTGGCCGGCATCGGCCCAGTGCACCGATCGGGCCGGACGGACGCTGCATATACAGCCACGATGTCGATGCCCGAATGGGTTGGCGGAGCGCAAGCTTCGGGGAATCGGAGATCTACCTCGGTTACGAAGCGCATGTTGTCACCGACATTCCCGGCCGGGGCCACATGCAGGTCCCGCACGTCGCGCGAGCACTCGATCTCGAACCGGCCGGATCCCACCGAGGTGCTGCGGGGCTCGTCGCACTCGACAGGGCCGGCGACCTGCCCGCGCCCCGCGAGGTCCTGTGCGACCGCGCCTACAACTACACCCACCCGGCCACCTTCTCACTTCCGTTGCTCGAGCGGGGGTGCATCCTGATCGTCGACTTGCATCCAAACCAGTTGGGAGTTCACCCAGGCCCTGTACCCGGAACGATGTGGATCGACGGCACGCTCTACACCACCTGTATTCCACCCGGACTCGTCGAGGTCACACCGATCACACGTGACATGACCAGCGAACAACGCGAGCGTGCGCAGCAGCAGCGACGCCAACGGCAACCGTACGCATTTGTACCGCACGGCGCGCGGCGGTGGGACGGAGCGCGACGCTATCGTGGGCCCGGCATCTCGGGCAGTGTTCGCAGCCCTCACGCCCCGAAGTCGATGCGACAGGGTTACGAGGTGCCCACCGTGCACTGCGACCAACTCGGCCCCGGGCACGAGTGCGGCTGCGCCAAAACAGTGACCCTGCATGATGAGGACTTCCCGAACATTCGGATGCCGTTCCAGCACGGCTCCTCGAAGTGGTTCGCCTCGTACCACCGGCGAGTGGGAATCGAGTCAGTGTTCGGCGATCTCAAGACCAACCGGCTACACGTGCGCCGAGGGTACTTCCGGATCTTCGGCCTGACCGGTCATCGCCTGCTTCTCGGGTTCGCGCTCGCGGCGATGAATCTGATGATCCTGCGCGACTGGTACCGCGAGCGTGACCACATCGATCCATGGGGTGTGCTGCTCGGGGAACAAATACCGGAGATCCCGCGTCGGCCTCGCGCCTCTCGGGTTCGGGGCGGTCGACCGCGCCCGAAGACAACTCCGCGAAAACCCTAGCTCCCCGAAAGCCCGTGGAATCGACGCGTTCCGGCGGTCATCCACGCGTCCATCTGGACATCCAGCACATTGATGCCGCCGCCACACCCAATCGGCCCACTGAGGACAACAAAATGGGTGCGTCGGCCAACTGCAGTCACAACGAATCGGAATTGACTACCAACCCTGACTGGAATTCGCCGAGATTCCGGCTCGTTGGCGGCATAGGTGAACCCAACTGCCCGTGATGGGTGAACACCCTATGGAGCCGATGACGGGAATCGAACCCGCGTATTCAGCTTGGGAAGCTGATGTTCTACCATTGAACTACATCGGCATGCAGGGGTTTTACCGTGATCCGAGGATCCGGCCCTTGCAAGCGGCAACTGTAGCAGAAGCCTGCGCGTGCGTGTTCGATGCCACTGAGTGTCCTGGTGTCGGCCGGCAATCGCCGAGGTCCGCGCCCCTCACAATGGTCGCCCCGGTAGCCTCTTGCTGTGCTGCTCTCAGATCGTGACATCCGTGCCGAGATTTCCTCCGGACGACTGGGCATCGACCCGTTCGACCCCGAGATGGTGCAGCCCTCCAGTGTCGACGTCCGACTCGACGGACTGTTCCGCGTCTTCGACAACACCAAGTACACCCATATCGACCCTGCGCTCCGTCAGGACGAGTTGACGTCGCTGGTCGAGCCGACGGCGGGGGAGCCGTTCGTACTGCACCCGGGGGAGTTCGTCCTCGGATCCACCCTCGAGGTGTGCACGCTTCCCGACGATCTGGCCGGCCGACTCGAGGGCAAGTCGAGTCTCGGACGCCTCGGCCTGCTCACCCACTCCACCGCAGGGTTCATCGATCCGGGGTTCAGCGGCCACATCACACTCGAACTCTCGAACGTCGCCAACCTGCCGATCACGCTGTGGCCGGGCATGAAGATCGGCCAACTGTGCCTGCTGCGCCTCACCAGTGCTGCGGAGAACCCGTACGGCAGTTCGGTGGTCGGATCGAAGTATCAGGGTCAGCGCGGACCGACCCCGTCCAAGGCCTACCTGAACTTCGCCACGCATCCGGGCGGCCGTACGCGCTGACCCACGCCCTCGTCGCCCGCTTTCTGAGCGCCGTTGGGATAGTTGAACATTCAGGTATGTGGCGGCTAGGCGTCCGTCGTGTGGGCAGATTCGGCATTCCGCCCGCCATCGTCAAGATGTGATTTCCAACACATTGACATACCGTTTGGTTCGCGTCGCTGGGCGCCATCTCGGCCGCGGTGGTGAATCAATCAAGAGGATCTTCCGTGTCCGTGCGGGGCTGGTCATGCCGCCCCTGTGCGGAGGGAAGGCTTGCTACGGCCGGCCGAGAAGGCTGCAATGAGGCACTGGGTGCGGATGGTCTTCGCAGGTCGATTCGGTTACCCAAGAGTAGTACCGCTGTACCAGTAGTTGCTAAAAGGTCAGTCTCCCCGTTAATTTCGGGTAGGGACTTTGTTCCCTGGTGTGCCGGCATTGTGGACGTTCGTCCAAATCCTCGAGTCCGTGAACCGGACGAATGCCCAACTCTTCCAGTCGGTCTCTTCGACTTTTGGCGAGCATCGGGCCGTGCTAGAACGATTCCGTACAGCTGAGGGTGCAGCGGCATTTCGCACCCGATGCGCATCTGTTCCAGGGGTGAATTCACGACTCGCGCAGGCTCTCCAGTCGGCGGGTCGGGGGATGATCCCGAGCCGGTGTCGTCGCCTTCGTGCGCCGGGCCGGGGGGACTGGGACAGGTGATGCGGACTGTGCGCCTCGACCGTGTCGAGCGCGGAGTTCGGGCTCGACAACAGATCGACCCGTCGGGGGTCATGTCATGTGAATGGTCGATGGAGGTGAAGGCGTGACGGCTTCGCGTTACCTGGAAACGGGAGCCGAGGTGGGGTTGGATGAAGGTCCCGCTCCGCTTCGACTAGTGGATGAAGCTTCTCCGCAACATAATTCGCGCAGCCTGTGGCAGCACTGCTACGTCAGTCGACTACGGATGGTCGACGCGGCCATCGTGGGATTGGCCGTCGCGGCAGCGCAGGTCGTTCGATTCGGAACGGCTACCGAGTCGGTAGCAGCCGGAACAATTTCCGGTCTCAGCTACACGATGATGTCCGTTGCGCTGGCCGGTCTGTGGATCGCGATGCTCGCGATCCACCGCACGCGGTCGACTCGTGTCATCGGCGCCGGCGCCGAGGAGTATCGCCGAATCGTCGCCGCGACGTTCCAACTCTTCGGGCTGATCGGCATGCTCAGCCTGCTGTTCCGTGTCGACATCGCCCGCGGATACCTGGCGATCGCCTTCCCTGCCGGACTCGCCGGACTGCTGGTCGGGCGATGGGTCATGCGGAAGGTCGTCACCTACAAGCGTGCCCAGGGCGACTGCCACACTTCGGTGCTCGTTGTCGGGAGCCAGCAATCCGTGCTGACGATGACGCGAAACTTCGAGCGTGAGTCTTCGTCCGGCTATCGCGTGGTCGGTGTCTGCATGCCGGGCTACGGCTACCGCGAGGACGAGCATGTCGTGGTCGACGGTCGCGAGATCCCGGTGCTCGGTAACGAGTACTCGGTGGTCGATGCACTGCGTGCCTGTGGTGCCGACACTGTGGTCGTGACCGCGACCGAACAGCTCGGTCACGACGGAATCCGCAGTCTCGTATGGGATCTGGAGCCTCTGAACGTCGACCTGGTTGTGGCACCGGGAGTCGTGGACGTCGCCGGACCGCGGCTGGTGATGCGTCCGGTCGCCGGCTTCCCGCTGATCCACGTCGAGAAGCCGCGGTACCACGGCGCGAAGCGCTTCGGGAAGACCGCATTCGATGCGTGCTTCGCGATTGCGGCGCTGATCCTGATCTCTCCGGTGATGCTCGTCGCGGCGATCGCGGTCAAGGCCACCAGCAAGGGACCGGTCCTCTACAAGTCGGAGCGCATCGGGCTCAACGGTCGACCGTTCCCGATGTTGAAGTTCCGCACCATGGTCGACGGCGCCGACAAGCAGGTGACAGCGCTACTCGGCCAGAACGAGGGCGCCGGTGTCCTGTTCAAGATGAAGGACGATCCCCGCATCACGCCGGTCGGAAAGTTCCTGCGCAAGTACAGCCTCGACGAACTCCCGCAGTTCGTGAACGTGCTGCGCCGCGAGATGAGTGTCGTCGGCCCCCGCCCGCCGCTGCGGCGCGAGGTCGAGGCCTACGACGGCACCGTTCGTCGCCGCATGCTCGTCAAGCCGGGCCTGACCGGTCTGTGGCAGGTCAGTGGCCGCAGTGACCTGTCCTGGGACGAGACTGTGCGACTTGATCTTTCATACGTCGAGAACTGGTCGATGATGCAGGACATCCTGATCGTCGGCAAGACCGTCCGCGCCGTCACGGCCGGCAGCGGAGCGTACTGACCAACCGTCGCGGCTTCCGCGATCCCCGAATCCACCGGCAAATACCGGCGATCGTCCGACGCCGGTATTTGTCGATCACGAAACTCGAAGATTGAGGCAGATCATGAGCACTCCGATGGCGGTATTCGGTACCGGTTACCTGGGCGCGACACACGCCGCATGCATGGCAGAGCTTGGGCACCAGGTTCTCGGTGTGGACGTCGACGAATCGAAGCTGGCGAAGCTCGAGGCCGGCGAGGTCCCCTTCTACGAGCCCGGGCTCGAAGAAGTTCTCAAGCGCAACATCGAGGCTGGTCGGTTGCGGTTCACATCGTCGTACGAGGAAGCCGCGGAGTTTGCGGATGTGCACTTCGTCGGTGTCGGAACCCCGCAGAAAAAGGGCGAGTTCGCGGCAGACCTGTCGTACGTCGACGCGGTGATCGACACGCTGGCACCGCTTCTGAAGCGTCCTGCGGTGATCTTCGGCAAGTCGACGGTTCCCGTGGGTACGGCCGCGCGCCTCGGTGCGCGTGCCCGCGCGTTGGCTCCGGCCAAGGACGCGGTCGAGGTTGCGTGGAATCCGGAGTTCCTCCGTGAGGGATTCGCGGTGCAGGACACCCTCCATCCCGACCGTCTCGTTCTCGGACTCGATCGGGAGAAGCCTGGCCGCGCGGAAGAGGTTGCGCGGGAGGTCTATGCGCGTCTCCTCGACGAGAAGATTCCATTCCTCGTGACTGACTTGGCAACCGCCGAGCTGGTGAAGACCTCGGCGAACGCCTTCCTCGCGACGAAGATTTCGTTCATCAACGCGATGGCCGAGGTCTGTGAGGCTGTCGATGCCGACGTCACGGTCCTCGCGGACGCAATTGGTCACGATGCCCGGATCGGGCGGCGGTTCCTGAACGCAGGCCTCGGGTTCGGCGGTGGGTGTCTGCCCAAGGACATCCGCGCCTTCATGGCCCGCGCCGGTGAGCTCGGCGCGGATCACGCGCTGACCTTCCTTCGGGAGGTGGATGCGGTCAATATGCGTCGGCGCACGCGTATGGTCGAGATGGCGCGAGAGGCATGTGGCGGCAACCTTCTCGGTACACGGGTTGCGGTTCTCGGCGCGGCCTTCAAGCCGGAGTCCGACGACGTACGGGACTCTCCGGCGCTCAACGTAGCCGGCCAGATCCAGCTCCAGGGTGCAGCCGTCACGGTGTACGACCCCAAGGCGATGGAGAACTCGCGGCGAATCTTCCCCACCCTGAACTATGCGGCTGACGTCAATGAGGCCGTCGAGGGTGCGGACGTGATCCTGGTGTTGACGGAATGGCAGCAGTTCCGGGATCTTCGGCCCGCCAGACTGAGCAAGTTGGTTCGGCAGCGCAGCATCATCGACGGACGCAACTGCCTGCACCCAACCGCATGGCGAGACGCGGGTTGGAACTACCGAGGCATGGGGCGTCGCTGAGCGGTTCGTTGCGATCGGTCTTCTCCTGGAGTGAGCCCCCTTCGGAATGAACCGAGCATCGACTGGATCGATACGTACGCCATGAGCGGTGACGGCACTTCCGCCGCCGAACACTGCGCGCCTCACTAAGGAGATTACCTGTGACAGAGAAGCATCCACTGGCTCAGCTCGTACCGCCTCAGGCGCGCGTGCTTTGGGTCGCGTCGTCGGGAGGGCACTTCTCGCAGCTGATGCGAATTGCGGATGCTGCTGACGCAGCTGACGATTCCGATTGGGTTACCTTCGCGAATCCACAGACGTTGGGTGCGCTCGACGGGAAGCACGCGCACTTCGTGGACTACATCGCACCACGCGATGTGAAGAACGCGGCGAAGGCCGCGCGCTGGGCCGCCGGCCATCTCCGGAACGAGAAGTATGATCTCTGCATCAGTACCGGTGCGGCGCTGGCGGTCTCCGTCCTTCCTGTGGCAGCAGCCCGCGGCATCGAGACGGTATACGTGGAGAGCATTTCTCGTGTCGACGGACCGTCGCTCAGTGGGAGGATGCTGCAGCGTTTCCCGCGTATTCGCACGTTCACCCAGCACGAAGGATGGGCATCGACGAAGTGGCAGTGGAAGGGTTCGATTCTCGACAGCTGGGCCGCCGAGAATCGAGAGACGAGCCGCGAGCCGAAACGATTCTTCGTCACCCTCGGGACCATCCGTCCGTACCGATTCGACAGGGCGATCGACGCAATTCTCGCCGTGCTGCAGCCGGGGGACGAGGTTACCTGGCAGCTGGGCTGCAGCGAGCGCGATGACCTTCCCGGTTCAGTTCACCGTGAGGTGAAGCCCACGGAGTTCCGCAAGCTCGCGCAGGAAGCCGACGTGACTATCACGCACGCAGGTGTCGGTAGCATCCTCGAACTGCTCGACATGGGCATTACGCCGGCCATCGTTGTGCGCTCACAGGACAACGCAGAACATGTCGACAATCACCAACGGCAGATCGCCGCGGCCATGACATCTCGAGGGCTTGCGTTCGAATTGGATCTGGAGCAGCCGTCACGTGGAACCTTGGTGCGTGCTGCGGAGTTCGGCGCCATGAGTGTGTCCGCCTGATATGACGCTGGGGGCAGAGACCCGCTGCGCGGAACGAACTGATGGAGAGCGACAGAAATGACCGAGACTGACCTTCGGCCGAGGATCACGGTGCTCCACGCGTTGGGCAAACCGGACGGAACCACCCGGTATGTCGACCACATGATCGACAGCGCGCCAGAGGAACTGAAGGTTGAGACATTCTCCTGGACCGAAGCTCTGTTCGGTCGATACGATGTTTTCCACATTCACTGGCCCGAGAATCTGCTTCGAGGTCGGCGTCGCGGTGCCGGCGCGCTGAAGAAGCTGATGTTCCTGATGCTCGTAGCGCGCCTGCGGATCACGGGTCGTCCGATCGTCCGTACCGTCCACAATCTCGACCCGCATGAAGACGGCGGCGCGGCCGAGGGGGCACTTCTCAGTTTGTGTGACTCGGTCACGAACGGGTTCGTCCGGTTGAACACGACGACACAACTGCCCGAGGGCAGCTCGTCGACAACGATCCCACATGGACACTACAAAGATCGTCCCGAGTATCAATGCTCGGTCCCTCAGGATCCGACACGACTGCTGTATTTCGGGCTGATTCGCCCGTACAAGGGCGTCGACGATCTCTTGCAAGCTTTCGCTGAGTTGGAATCCGACGACCTGAGCCTTCGGGTGGTCGGAAAGCCTCAGGATGCGGGGCTCGCTGCCCAGATCCACCAGGCTACCGAATCCGACAACAACATCTCGTGCCGACTCGAATTCCTACCCGACACAGATCTGGGGGAGGAGATCGCCCAGGCCATGCTCGTGGTGTTGCCGTACCGGGAAATGCACAACTCAGGCTCCACGATTCTCGCCCTGTCCATGGCGCGCCCTGTCCTGGTGCCCTCGACTCCGGTGAATCGTGCCCTGAAAGACGAAGTGGGTCCCGGCTGGGTGTATCTCTACGATTCTCCCGCACTGGATTCGGAGACACTTCGCAGAATTCTGCACGAGGTGGATACAGATCGTCTGACGAGATCGGGAGAGCCGAACCTGTCCGATCGGGACTGGGGCACCGTGGGTGAGCGACACTATGCGCTGTATCGAGAACTGCTGACCGCGGGCGGCAGTAAGAGTCGCGCACGGGTATGACAGCCGATTCGATCACGGAACGGGAGCCGTCTCTGGGCGCCGTCGCAGCGCGCGGCGCGGCGGTGACGCTTGCCGGTCAAGCGGTCAAGTTCGGAATCCAGTTCGGCGGAATCATCGTTCTCGCCAGGCTTCTCTCCCCGGAGGCTTTCGGACTGGTAGCCATGGTGACAGCGGTCGTCGGAGTAGGCGAGGTGCTGCGTGACTTCGGCTTGTCTTCAGCTGCAGTACAGGCGAAGTCGCTCACGCCAGGGCAGCGGAGCAATCTGTTCTGGATCAACTCCGCAATCGGAGCTGCGCTGTCGGTGGGTGTCGTTCTCTGCGCGCCCTTGATCGCCGGACTGTACGGGGAGCCTCGGCTCGAAGCTGTCGCGCGCGTACTTGCGGTCACGTTCCTTCTGAACGGGCTCACAACTCAGTTCCGTGCGAACATGACCCGGCAGTTGAAGTTCGGGAAGCTCGCAGTTGCCGATATCGTCGCCCAGGCAGGTGGGCTCGGGGTCGGAATCGGAATGGCCCTCGGTGGGGCCGGCTATTGGGCCATCGTCGGACAGCAGGTGGCTCAGGCGGTTCTGACGCTCGCACTCACTGCAGTGCTCGGGAGGTGGGCGCCGGGCTGTCCGCAGCGACGTGAAGAGATGCGCGGGCTGCTGTCCTTCGGGTGGAATCTGATGGGCACTCAACTGCTGCAGTACACAAGTAAGAACATCGACTCGGTCATCGTGGGACACCAGTTCGGCGCAACGAGCCTCGGCTACTACAACCGTGCCGGGCAGATAGTGAACGGGCCGCTGAACCAACTGAACGTTCCGGCGTCGACAGTAGCGCTACCGATCCTCTCGCGGCTGCAGGACGATCGCCCGCGCTACCGCAACTTCATCTTGCGCGGACAGACCGCGCTGATGTCGCTGGTGGTCGCGGTGTTCTTGTTTCTGTCGGCCCTCGCGGAGCCGTTCGTGGAAATACTTCTCGGCACCGAATGGCTGGCATCGGTTGACATCGTTCGATTGATCGCGATAGGTGCGGCCTTCCAGGGTGCCAGCTACGCAACCTACTGGGTGTTCACCTCGAAAGGGCTCACGCGGTCGATGCTTCGATATGCGGTGGTCGCCCGTACGATTTCGATCGCGCTGTTGTTCGGTGGTGCTTGGTTCGGTGTCACCGGTGTCGCGGCGGCCTACGCGTTGGGCATCGCAATTACCTGGCCGCTGGGCCTGTACTGGATTTCCCGGATCTCGGACGCCCCCGTGTGGGAGATGTTCACCAATGGTCTGCGAACGCTGGCGGTGTACACGGCGGCCGCCGTGGTGGCGTACCTGGCAGCCAGGTCGCTCTCAAATCCAATAGCGGAGGTGGGCGTGGGTGCGGCCGCTATGGCGGGGGCAGCGGCGGTGATGGCGATCCTGATTCCGCGATACCGGGCGGATCTCATTGCGATGAGAGAAATCGGCGGTCTTGTGAAGCGCAGGTTGTGAAATGGCGAACGTCTGGTCGTTTCGAGACCGTTCTGCTGTCGACGATGAACTGAAGGGGCTGGTCGGGTGATCTACTACTGGTGCGCGGGTCAAGACGACAATGTCGGTGACATCATTCTGCGTCGGAGGATGTTGCGCAGCCTTCAGGCTGCCGGCCCGAGCTGTGACATCTATGTAGGCAAGGCGACTCGTGACTTCATCTCAGCTCTCGGTGCTCGTCCGGAGGACAAGATCTATACCAGCTTCGTTCGCTTCATTGCAGTAGCCACGCTTCACAGCCTGCGAAAAGACTGGATGTTCGGATTCAATCCCGGAGAGATCAAGTGCAATCGCAAGCAGAGTGTCATGCATGCACTGCTCATCCCGATGATGCTGATCTCGCTCATCCACGGGAAGCGCTGTGTCCGTGTCGGTGTCGGTGTCGGGATGCACGAGTATCGCCAACTGTGGCGGAACCTGATCTGGGTGACTGTGCTTCTGGCAAAGGTCAACGTCTGGCGCGACGCGGCTTCGAGAGATGTGTTCGGAAAGGGAACCGTCGGCCCGGACTGGGCATTCGATGAGGCATTGGAACAGCCATCGGCGGACGAGGAGTCGTCGGGACGCGGGTTGCTTGCGGTCTCTCTTCGGGCGGATAGTCCAGCCACGAGTCCCGAATGGACCGAAGGCATTCGCGAGCTGGCGCGGGAACTTGGGTTGATACCGACTGTTGTGGTCCAGGTGAAGCGGGACTCGGCGAGAGCGCGTGAATTGGCAGCCGCACTCGAGTGCAGGATCGTCGATTGGATCGACGAGTCTCACACAGACCAGGAGAAGAGGTTGCGATACACGTATCGCAAGTGTGAGGTCGTGGTCAGCGATCGGCTACATGTACTGATCATGGCGCTGACCGAGGGGGCCGTTCCTCTGGGTTTGATGGAACACGAGGACGAGAAGGTTGCGAGACACTTCGCTGCTGCCGGGTTTGACGCCGTCAGTTGGGATGTGCGTGGCTGGGACACCCAGGAGATCGTCATTCGTGGTGCCGCCAGGGCACGCGAGCGGAACGAGATCGAGTTGAGCACCCGTATCGCACAGTCGCGCGTTCGCGCGCTCGATTCAGTAGTGAGGGCCTGATGAGTAACGACGGTCGGTCAGCGACTCTTCCGCACGGCGATCTGGAGGGCCGAAGCCTGGAACCCTCGCCGTCGATTCACTATCTGGTCGGGGGTTTCCGTATATCCCTGGGTGATCAGTCGAACACGCCTGGTCCACGGACTCACATTTTGAACTTTGTGCGGGGACTGTCCCAGATCGGAAGGCGAACCGAGCTGCTGACGGCGTCGTCCTTCCCGATGATGGGCCGATTCACTCAGATCAAGCAGTCCGACTATGCAGGCGCGGACGGATCCAAGATCTGGATCGCCGATGTCGTGCGGGGTGCTGCGGCGGTGTGGTGCGGTGTCAACGTTTTCGTCCGAACGGCGAGACAACCCGCGCCGCAACTCATCTACGAGCGAGTGGCCGTGTTGCAAACGCTGACGAGCTTCCACGCGCGTAAGGGATCCGCCGTGCGCGTCGTTGAAGCGAACGGGATTCTGTCCAGAGAAACCGCGCAGGACAGGAAGGTCCTGAAGGCCGAGCGCATAGCGCGGTATCTCGAGCGGCGAGTATTGCGTCGATCCGACATCGTTGTTGCGGTCAGTGAGCGGTTGTGTGACGAACTCGTCGAGTTTGCACGGATCGATCGGGACAAGGTGTTGGTGGTTCCGAATGGCGTTGACGAGAGGTTGCTGGACTACCAGCGTTCGGAGAGTGCCTGCCGTGTAATAGGATTCGTAGGGTCTGTGGTGAAATGGCAGAATCTGGACCAGTTGATTCTGTCCGTCGCTCGCGTGGCGAATGGGGCGAGCGAACCGGTCCGCCTCGAGATCATCGGAGACGGTGCTGAGCTCGGAAATCTGAAGCAGCTGGTGAAGGATGAAGGGCTGTCGGAGCTGGTCTCCTTTCATGGCCGGATGCCACAATCCGCCGCGTTCGAAGTGATGACGGCGTGGGACGTCGGGATCGCGGGTCACCAGAAGTCGTCCAGCCAGTCGATGTATCACAGCCCCCTCAAGCTGTACGAGTATGCGGCGCTCGGACTGAGCATCGTCTGCACCGAATCCGCCGACGCCGAGTCCTTGGCGCGTTCCGGGGCCGACATCCACATGTTCTCCGACACGGGCGAGTTCGAGACAACACTGAAAGAATTGGTCGGCGGAGCCAGGCGCTCGAGCGGCGATATCGAGCTGAGTCGAGCAGCAGTTGTGCGCGATCATGCCTGGAGTACGCGTGCGACGGCGGTGCTTGATCGAGCCGGTCTCATCCCACAGAGTGGCAAGCGGCCGGCGCGATGACGGTCCAGACTTTGGACATCCGCTCGGGCGATCGTCCAGCCGAACCCACGATCGGACCGGGCGTGGACGACACGCGGGCGGCCGTCAGGTGGGTCGGGCTGTTGCTGGGGGTGGCTGCCGCGGTTCCGGGCGTTCCGGCCCTCGTTCCGGTTCTGGGTATTCGGCCCTGGCACATGTTGGTCGCGGTTGCGATCCTCGTTGCCTGCACGCAGGCCGCCTCCGCCGCTGTGCCGCGGCTGCGTATTAGCAGCCTCGATATCGTGGTACTTCTATACACGCTTGCCTCCGTGCTGGCGGAGTACACGAATTCCGGTGACCTCGGATACGGATTCGACCTGGTCGGTGCCGTGACTCCGCTGTTCTACCTTGTTGGCTACATCGCTGCCCGTCTCGTCATCGACAGCAGACAGAGTGCACGTGCCTTCTTGACCTCGTTCGCGGTCCCGGCTATTCCCGCCGGTATTCTGTCAGTGCTCCAATTGGGATCGCCGGCCTTCTCCCTCATGGTGCTGAAGATTGCTCCAGGCCCGGGTCTTTCCGAACGCATCGTGGACGGGCGTCTGATCCGGGCAACCGGGCTGGTCGGACACTGGACTGGACTCGGCTTCTACTTCTGCACGGCACTTGCCGCATGCTGCTCGGCGGTCTTGCTCGCCGAGCGGGGACAACGACGGTTCACGCTGCCTCTCGCGGCGGCACTGTTTGCATCTGCCTTCGGCGCTCTCGCGTCGTTGACGTTGTCCGTGCTCGCGACGGTCGCGGTGATCGTCTTGGTGACGCTGTTCGTGATGGGGATCCGTATAAGTCGAGTCGTCGGCCTTGGCGCCGTAGTGTTACTCGGTTACATGCAGTTCGGCAGCTACCTGGACGAACGCTTCACGCAGCAAACCGCCTACCGCCCGGAGTATCTGCCCGGCTGGGTGCCGAACACGATCGCCTACAGGTGGAAAATCTGGACGCAACAGACGATTCCAGCCATCGAGGATCGCTTCTGGACCGGGTGGGGCTCGAGCGTCTACACGGGGCACTGGCGGCCGAGTCAGCTTGTTTGGGGATCGCCCGAGTCGCAATGGTTCGGCACCGCAGTAGCGTCGGGTGTCATAGTGGCGGTTCTGCTCGGTCTGACGCTGCTTGTCGCGCTTCGGTATGTCCTGAGGGGTACGGCCGAACGTCGTGCGCGGTGGAAGCTTCCGATCGGAGCTCTCGTGGTTTCGGCGTTGGTCGCATCGCTGACAGTGCCCGCGTTCACGAATCGTGGTCTGCCGATCGGCCTGTGGGTGTTGTTCGGAGTGGTCCTCGCGCTCGAATTCGCAGCCGATTCGGGAGGCACCGCTGATCGGGGCGGCACCCATCCAACAACGGTCTCGGAATGTGGAAAGGAGTCGTGCCAGTGAGCGTGACCGAAGCGCCGGCACTACCGGCGAAGGTCCAATCTGGGCGAGACTTTCGCGCAGACATCCAGGGCTTGCGGGCGGTCGCTGTCGGAGCAGTCGTCCTCTATCACGCTGGTGTGCCCTGGTTGACCGGCGGATACGTCGGTGTAGACGTGTTCTTTGTGATTTCCGGCTTCCTGATCGGCGGGCATCTGCTCGGCGAGCTCGATCGAACGAACAGCGTCTCGGTGATGCGGTTCTACGCGCGTCGCATACGTCGACTCATGCCGGCTTCGATCTTCGTCGTGCTGGTTACGCTGCTGCTGGCGCGAATATTCATACCGCCATTGGGGTTCGGTGACGTTTCCAAGGACGGAATAGCTGCGAGTCTTGCGGTTTCGAATCTGTGGTTCGCCGTGACGGGCACGGATTACCTGGCCAACGAGGCGCCGTCGGTCTTTCAACACTATTGGTCCCTTGGGCTGGAGGAGCAGTTCTACTTCGTATTCCCTCTGCTGGTCTTGGCGGCGTATCGCATCCTCCGCGGTAACCGACGCGGATTGATGGGCGTGATCTTGTCCGTCACGGCGGCATCATTTGTGCTGTGCGTCGTGTTGACCACGGTGAACCAGCCGGTCGCATTCTTCACGCTTCCCACACGTGCATGGGAACTCGGTGTGGGCGTCTGCTTGGCGGCGGTCGTCGGCCGATTGCGCGGACTCGGGCAGACCAGTGCCGCTGCACTCCAGTGGTTGGGGCTGGGAATCACCCTTATGGCGATCGTCTTCTTCGACCAATTCACGACCTTCCCCGGGGCGATGGCGGCGGTTCCGGTAGTCGGTGCGGCGATGTACATCGCGGGCGGATGTGGGCGACCTGCGGGGCGGCCAAGTTTGATCATGGAGAACGTGGCGATGCAGTTCGTCGGTCGAATTTCCTACTCTCTGTATCTGTGGCACTGGCCGCTCCTGATCGTCCCGGTCATGTACTCGGACCGCCAGTTGACCTGGCTGCAGGCCCTTGGGTTGGTTCTGCTGGCAATCGTTGCTGCAGTTCTGACAGAGCGGTTCGTCGAGCGCCCATTTCGAGACGCACGTTGGATCGGCGCCTCGCTGGGACGCACGTATGGCTTTGGCGCGGCAACGGTGCTGGTTGCAGTTGTAGCCTGTGTCGCCGCGTCGACTCTTCCCAAGTTGTCGACCGATACCATTGCTACGGAATGGATCGCGGGGACCCTGCCCGCCGATGTCGCAATACCGGCGGTGGTCCCCGCGAATCTCTCACCTTCCCTTGTGTCTTCGTCGAGCAGCGTGCCCGTGATCTACGCAAATGGGTGCCACGGCGACTTCTCGGCAACCGTGCCGCGCTCGGACTGCGTATTCGGCGACCGAGATTCCGAACGATCGATCGTCCTCCTGGGAGACTCCCATGCGGCGCAGTGGTTCCCGGCACTCGAAGTAGTGGCATCCACCCACGGCTACCGGCTTGTCACGATGACGAAGTCTTCTTGCCCTGCCGCGGAGGTGACAGTTTGGAGCGATTCGTTGAACCGTCGCTACACGGAGTGCGAGACATGGCGGGAGAACGCTCTGACGATGATCGGCGAACTGGCTCCTGATTTTGTCATCGTGTCGAACTTCCAAGGCCAGAAGCCTGTCGGCGTCGCAGACGCCGACGAAGCCTTCGCCCGCGGGGTCGGTGCTCTACTGAACCAATTGCCGGCGGAGTCTGTTTCGGTTGTGCTCGGCGATACGCCGATGCACGACGTGGCGCCGCCAATCTGTCTTTCAGGTCACCTGTCTTCGACTGCTGAATGCGTCACGAGCGCCGAGCACGCGGTTGCGGCTCGATGGTCACAGAAGGTCGACGAATGGACGACGAAGTCGGGTGGGCGGTTTGTTGATCCCCTTCCCTGGTTGTGCCCGGGAGGTTTGTGCGTGCCGATCGTCGGGAATGTCTTGGTCTACCGTGACAGGCACCATTTGACGACGGAGGCATCGAACCTGCTGGCAGAGCAGTTGAAGAATGCTCTGTACCCGATCGGACTCGCCCACGAGCAGATTCACTGAGGACTGTCCGGATCCTGCTATCGACAACTACGAATGTCCAGATCGAGCGAGGGCTGTGCGATGAAGCTTTGGAGTGCGTATGCCGGTTGAAGTAGTGAACTGGAACCCGCGGAAGCGGCGTGTTCGTGGGCCGCTGGGAAGGGTGATTCCAAGAAGGCCACCTGTCAACAATTTTGGTGATCTTCTCGGTCCTCTGATCGTCGAGGAACTTCTTGTCCGTCAGGGAATCGACCCTGCCGGAACGTCGATCCGTCACCGATTGCTCAGTGTCGGTTCCATTCTTCGACTCGCGAACGACGGAGACGTCGTCTGGGGTTCGGGTGTCAACGGGAAGAGTCTCGACCTCGAGTACCAGTTCTCTGATCTCGATGTCAGGTCGGTGCGCGGGCCCCGAACGGCCGAATTCCTCCGTAGTCGGGGCATTTCGGTACCGGAGGTCTACGGCGATCCTGGACTCCTCGTAGGTGTTCTCTGGCCGCGTGAGAGTTTGGTGGCGCCGCGACTGTCCGCGGGCGTAACTCTCATTCCCAATCTGAACGACGTCGAGAAGTATCGAGGCCACCCGGACTTCTGGCATCCCTGTCGGCCGCTGTGGGACACGATCACACGGATCGCGAATAGTGAGTTCGTCATCGGAAGTTCCTTACATGCAGTTGTCCTCGCCGACTCGTTCGGAATCGAGGCACGGCTGATCGGCTCTGACCACGAACCACCCTTCAAGTACCAGGACTACTATCTCGGGAGTGGTCGCAGCGGCTACACGGCCGCGACGACCGTGGACGAGGCGCTGGCGATGGGAGGCGAGGAACCACTCGAGTGGGATCCCGCTGGCGTCTTGGGTGCGTTTCCGTACGAGCTGTGGGCGCCGTGAGTGAACGTGAGAAGGACTGCATCCGCGGTTCGACAACAAGACATCGAATGATGCTGCGCTAGTGCGCGATGAACCGGATCCTCCAGCCGTCCCTGCGTGCGAGACGGAGGACTAGGCGTCTCCTCCTGGTCCTCGTTGTGTACGTAAGCGTCCTTGCGTCGGGAATTTTCGGGGCAAGGACTTACACATACGCAGGCTTCGATAGGTTGACCGACGTCGATGCCATTGTGGTGCTCGGAGGTGCGCACGATGGTCGCGAGAAGTACGCCATGGAGTTAGCGCTCCGTGGCTATTCCGATCATGTGGTTCTCTCGAATCCGTATCGACGGACTGATGTGCGGATGCGAGAGCTTTGTTCGACAGAACACGCCTCATTCGACACCACCTGTTTCGTTCCGGATCCGCCCACGACGCGTGGGGAGGCGACGGCGGTAGCGAGACTGGCATCAGAGAACGGGTGGGACAGCGTCATGGTCATCAGTTGGCGATACCACCTGCTGCGTGCACGGTACATCTTCGAAAAGTGCTTTTCAGGTGCGGTATTCGTGCTCCCGGTACCCCGGGAGTACAGGTACAGCATTCCACGCTGGGCGTACGAGTACCTCTACCAAACAGGAGGTTTCGTCAAAGAGACCTTGCTCGGCCATTGCTGAGGGTGTGTGTCGGAACTCAGCAGCTCGGAACGTCTATCCCGGCATCGGGTTGATCGAGGAGAGGTTGGATGGGCACCGATGCCGTTCCTGCCGTCGCTGGTTCGGTCAGTTCGTAGACGACCTCCGCGGTCTTGCCCTGTCCGATCGGGAACTGGATGTCGAATACCGGGTGTCCCAGTTCTGCTCCGGTGAAGGCGAAGGCCGGCTTACCGTCGACGGTGACCTTGTCGAGCTTTGCGCCGCGGGTTGCGACCAGCGACAGGTTCGTCAGGTTGGTTCCGGCGGGTGCGCCCATTGGGTTGTCGAACATTCCGGCTACATACTTTGTGTAGTCACCGTTCGGAAGCGTATTCGTCAGGCGCACTCTCACGGTGCTCTTCCGCACGCCGTCGGTGCACGACTCAGCGGTGTACGTGATCTCACGGCGGAGATAGTAGTCGAGCTTGTTGCCACCCAGGTTGTTGACGACCACGCCGGCGTAAGGGGCGTCGTCCTCAGGGACGGTGTGCCCCAGTGCGGTACCGGCGAGGACTGTCTGTTCCTCGGGGTGTGAACTCCAGACTGCGATTCGTCGTTCGCTGGCCGCTCGTCCCAAGGCTTCGAGCAGCGCCTGCGGTCGCGAGATCTTCCCGGTCATCCGTTCGACCACCTTGGCAGCGACAGTCTGGAGATACGCCTTGCGCGCGGCATTGTCGTCACCGAATCGCGAGTATGCGATGGATTCAGTCAGCTCTACGACGTTCTCGGCGGTGACCTTCTCGCCGTCGGGCATCGTGATCGGTCCCACCACGTCGAGTACGTAGCTGAGTGCGACAGGATCGGTTGCGATGACTCCGTCGACCTGGTCACCGGATTCCTGTGCCCATAGGGATCGCCAGATCTGCGCGGCGTAAGGGAAATGTGAGCTGGCGTTACTGTTCCGGAAATCTGTTGTGGCACGACTCTGCCCGTACTGGCGCTCGAAGTCCGGACCGAGATCGATCGGTTGATTGCCGTTCAACGAGAGTTCCCGGTTGCTGGCGAGCTCATCAACGCGCACGGTGCCGTCCGCAGTACGCAGTTCGCCGAAACCACCGAGCAGCCCACCGGTGCCACGGGCCTCGGCGTTGGTCTGGAATCCTATGAAGTAGGTGCGGGGACCATCGGCGCCGAGCATCGCTGGGGCGATCTCCGCTGCGGTCGAGACGTTTCCGAGGAGGGTGGACAGATCCGATGTCTGCTGTTGGAGTTGTACGCGAGCGTCCTCGATGGGTCCGATGAACGTGCTGCCGACGCCTGCAGCGTCGGCAGCCAGCGCCTCGGCTGCGGTGGCAGTGTCGGCAAGGCTGGGCGCGGCGTCACGCAGGGCCTGCAGGTTGATTCGTGCTCCGTCGAGGATCAACTGGCTGGGTGCCATCGCCGATCCTGCCTGCGCTGCCGGGGTCAGGACATCAGAAGTGAGCCCCCGAACCACGTCGGATATCTGCCGGGTCGTGTCGAACGGACTGCCCAGCCACGGAATCGCTCCGGCGACACGCCAGCTGACCGAGTGGGCGGCGTCATAGGCCTGGTCTGCGTAGCGGTCCGCATCGGCCGCAGATCGTGTGCCTGTCTCCGAGTTACCCGCCAGTAGTGCATCTTTCGATTGCGTCGCGTGATCCGATGCTCGTTCAAGATTCAATCTGATCTGGGTTGCCTCGTACGCGAGATAGCAGCCCCAGGCACCGACGATCGCGACCGCGCACGTTGCGCCGATCGCGATGCGGCGTCGCCGCTTCCGCGCCGTTACCGCAGGTTGTGACGTCCGGCGGCGGCTTGTTCGACGGGCGGGCGCCGGATCGATCTCCGTCGTCCTTGATGCGGCTTCGGGCTCGGACTGCTCCACGTGGTGGACCCCCTTCGGTCGGCATGCTCTGGGCAGGCTAACCCGGATCGAGAATTGGTCGGGCGTTCAACTGGTGAATGGTGCACTCGCACAGTAAGTTATTCCTACCCGATCCAGGCAGGTTGGATCGGGTGGGTTCCGCTCGAGCGCGCTTGCGTGCCAGCGGTGGAGCTGTCGGGATACCTGCCGGATAAGAGGGGGTGCGCGCTTGCGTTCGTTTCCGCTTGCGCCATCACAGAGAGCGCTTCTGTTCGCTCAACAGCTGACGCCCGACACTGCCCTGACAGTCGCGCAGTATCTGGATCTGCGTGGGCCGCTCGATCGCCCGGCCTTCCTGGCCGCATGCGACCGTGCCGCCCGCGACATCGAATCCGGCACGGTTGTTCTCGTCGACGTAGACGGTGAACCGCACCAGCGGCCTGTCCTGGACATCGATGACGCGCCGAGGTTTCTGGATCTCGGTGGTGCGGACGATCCTCACACTGCGGCAATCGAGTGGATGACCGACCGAACGTCCCGACCGATCGACCCGTTCTCGGATCGGCTTGCGGAGATGACGCTCATCCGGCTGGGAAACGACCGGCATTATCTGCACTGTTTCGCACACCACCTCGTGATGGACGGCTCGGCCGCGCAAGTCCTGACCAAGCGCATCTCCGAGCTCTACACCGCGATGGTCAGCGGTGTGGAGCCGCCGCAATGTGCCTGCGCGCCGGTCGAAGAGCTGTACAGGAGTGTCGAGGCCTACTCCGGGAGCCGGCGCGAGGAACTCGACCGCGAGTACTGGCGTGAGCGACTGGCGGCGCTGCCGCAGGTCGTGTCACTGGCCGACCGGGTGGGGACGTTGTCAACACCTGCGCTGCGCACAGCCGGTGTTCTTCCGGAACGCTTTCTCGAGGCGCTGGACCACGCGGATTCCGCACCCGTGCCGGAAGTCCCCACGCTCGTTGCGTCGTTTGCCGCGTACGTGTCGCGGGTGACGGGCGTCGATGACATCGCTCTCAGCCTGCCGGTCTCTGCCCGTACCACCGCTTTGCTGCGCCGGTCAGCAGGATCGGTCTCGAACGTCGTGCCGCTGCGGGTGTTCGTCGATCCTGAGGGCACCGTCGAGGACCTGATCCGACGAGTCCAGTTGGAGATCACCGGTGCTTTGCGGCATCAGCGCTTCCGCTACGACGCGATGCTGGATGAGATGCCGGACTCCGCGGTCCACGGGGCCGGGTTGGGCGGGGTGTTCGGACCGGTCGTGAACATCATGCAGTTCCCTCGGCACTCGGTGTTCGGCGAGGCCGAAGGTGAACTGCATATTCTCTCGACCGGGCCTGTCGACGACCTGTCGCTGACCGTGTATCCAGGGTCGGGCGATCGCGCGACCCGAGTGGATCTCGAGGCCAATCCAGCGCGCTACTCGCAGGATTCACTGGAGCGACACCATTCCCGGTTCCTCGATTTCGCGGGGGAGTTCGTCTCCTCTGGGCACCGACGGGTGGGTGACCTTCCCCTCGGGCGACCTGGAGAGTCGGCGCCCGTCGACCCTGTCCGCGGCGCCGACATCGGTGCTGAGATCACCTTGCTCCCCGAGGCGCTCACCCGTCACGCCGCGAGCGCGGAAGCCGCCCTCGTCAGCGGTGACACCACACTCACGTATCGGGACCTCGACGCCCGCTCGTCGGCGCTCGCTCGGCGGTTGATCTCGCTGGGCTGCGGTCCGGAAGGTGCCGTCGCGGTTGCACTTCCCCGATCCCCCGCCTCGGTACTCGCGCTGTGGGCAGTGGCGAAGACCGGTGCTGCGTACGTACCGGTCGACCCGGATCTTCCGTCGCTGCGCCTGACGCAACACCTCGATGGCATCGAGGTTGTCTTCGCCGAGCAGGATGTCGCGTTGCCGCCCGAGGTGATCCGCGTCGATATCGCGGCCGACGACTGGTCGACCGAACCGGTCACGGACGCGGATCGCGTCCGGCCTCTGCGGCCGGACAATCCGGCGTGGATCGTTCATACCTCCGGCTCGACCGGACGTCCGAAGCCCGTGGTGGTCTCCCACCGCGGGATCGCCGGACTGCTCTCGACGCTCCGTTCGCGATACGCCGTCACGGAGGACTCTCGTGTCCTGCACATCGCGTCTCCCACGTTCGATGCGTCCATCCAGGAGATCCTGACGGCTGCGGACGCCGGTGCTGTCCTGGTCGTGGCCGATCCGGATACCGTTGCGGGTGAGGCTCTCACGCGTCTGATGGGGGACCGCGCCGTCACCCATCTGGTTTCGGCACCGGCCGTGCTGGCGGCCACGTCCAGCGTGGGGCTGCCGCACCTGCGAATGTTGGACGCCGGCGGTGAGGCGCTCCCGATTCCCGTCGCACGTCGGTGGGCAGAGGGCCGCACGATGATCAATGCGTACGGCCCCACCGAGACGACGATCCTCGCGTCGGTCAGCGGAGAACTCGATCCCGAGATCCTCACGCGGTTGCCGTCCGTGCCGATCGGGCGTCCTGTCGACGGAACGTCGCTGGTGGTGCTCGACCGGCGACTCCGGGTGGTGCCGCCGGGCGTCGTCGGCGAGCTCTATGTGATCGGTCCTGCCCTGGCACGGGGGTACGGTGCCCGTCCGGGGCTCACCGCCGAGCGCTTCGTCGCCTCGGTCTTCGGGGGCGACCGGATGTATCGAACCGGCGACCTGGTGCGT
Source organism: Rhodococcus sp. W8901 (assembly GCF_013348805.1). Lineage (NCBI taxonomy): Bacteria > Bacillati > Actinomycetota > Actinomycetes > Mycobacteriales > Nocardiaceae > Rhodococcus > Rhodococcus sp. W8901. Next base: position 4,926,602 of record NZ_CP054690.1, on the reverse strand, counting down.
TGGGGTGTCGACGGTCAACTCGAATTCGTCGGCCGAGCCGACAACCAGATCCAGATCCGCGGCATCCGCGTCGAGCCGGGTGACGTGGATGCCGCGCTCGTGACACACCCCGACGTCGACGGCGTCGCGACGGTACAACGTGACGGTCGGCTGCACTCCTACGTATCGGGCCGCTCCCCGACGGCGAGGGACCTGCACAAGTGGCTGACGGCTCGACTCCCGCGCCACATGGTTCCCGACAGGATCCTCGTCGTCGAGTTCCTGCCGCTCACGCCGGGCGGCAAGATCGACCGCGCGGCATTGGCCGCGATGACGCCGCCCGCAGAGGACGGCGACACGCGCGCGGTACACGGCCCGCTCGAGGCGTTGATCGCCGATGCGATGGGGGAGGTGCTCGGCGCCGAGGTTCGGGATGCATCCGCCGACTTCTTTGTGCTCGGCGGCAATTCGCTCGATGCCACCCAGCTCGCCGGCCGCCTCGCATCCGCGACCGGTCGACGGATCACCGTCAAGGACGTCTTCGAGCAGCGCACGGTGGCCGGGCTGGCGGGGTCGGTGGTCGGCGTCGACGAGCGGACCGCGCTGGTCGGGGGTGCGACGGAGTCGAACTCGCTCGCGCCCGCTCAGCGGCGGCTGTGGCTACATGCGCAGACTCGACGCGACAGTACCGCCTATCACGTGCCGTTCGCGGTGGAGATGCGCGGACCGCTGTCAGGTGATGCCCTCACCTCGGCTCTACGGGACGTGATGGTTCGGCACGCCCCGCTGCGTACGGTGATCCACGACGGTGACCTCGGGCCGGAGCGGCACGTGTTGCCTGTCGAGGGGGCGTTCACGGTTCCGACCGTCGTCGACGTCACGTCAAGAGCCGAGTCCGATAGCGATGCAGCAGAATTCGTCAGCCGACCGTTCTCGCTCGCGTCGGACGTGCCGGTCCGATTCAGGCTCCAGCGATTCGACGCCGATCATCACGTACTCGTCGTCGTGGCTCACCACATCGCCCTCGACGGTCTGTCCTTCGGGCCCCTGGTGAACGACCTGGTGAGCGCTTACCGTGCACGGGCGGCGGGCGAGGAGCCGGCATGGGCGCCTCTGCCGGTCACATACACGGACTATGCGCAGTGGCATCAGACTGTGCTCGACTCCGGCGTCCGGGACGACGACCTCGACCACTGGACGTCGGCGCTGGCCGGTGCCGCGGACGTTCCGGGCCTTCCCCTCGACCGGACCCGGGGCCCGCTGGCCGGCCCTGCCGGACGCATCACCACTACGCTCGGCGCCGAGGTGCGAAACGCTCTCCACCGCACAGCCCGACAGCACGACACGACCGTCTTCATGCTCGTGCACGCCGCCCTTGCCGTGGTCCTGTCGGCTCTGACCGGATCCCGCGACACCGTGGTCGGAACCGTGGACGCGGGACGTGGAGATCCCGCCCTGGACGCGCTGGTCGGCATGTTCGTCGGCACGATCGCGTTGCGTGCCCAGGTCACTCCCGAGGAGACCTTCGACCGATTGCTCGACGCGGTCCGCGCCGACGACATCGAGGCATTCGTGCACAGCGCGACTCCGTTCGACAGCGTGCAGGAGCGTCTGGGCGCGGGCGTTGCGTTTCAGGCGGTGCTCACCTACGAGCACTTCGACGATCCGGTGATGCGGGTGTCGGATCTGAACTTCGTCGGACGCGAACTGACAGGGACCGACGCGCGATTCGACCTTGAAGTCGCCATCCGGGAGCGGCCGGGCACCGAGGTGGAACTGTGCCTCACCTACGACGAGAGCATCCTGGACGGCGGAACCGTCCGCGGGTGGGCGGCGCTGTTGCGTGAAGTGCTCGAGTCTGCGGTGGCGGACCCGACGGCGCGGATTGCCGACCTGCTTCCCGCGGGGCCCGTCGACCGGGGGCCGTCGAACTACGCCGTTGCCACGTTGCGCGAGGTGCTCGGAGGTCCGACCCGGATCTGTGACGAGGAGGGCAACCTCGTCGACATCGGTCCGGCGGCGGAGGCACTGGCACGCCGTCTCGCGCGGCTCGGTGTCGGTCCCGAGGACTTCGTCGGCGTCCTCCTGCCACGCTCGATCGACGCGATGACCGCCGTGTTGGCCGTCGCTCGGACCGGTGCGGCGTTCGTACCTGTCGACCCGGCCCAGCCGCGGCGACGCATCGAGGCAATCCTCGCGGACGCGGGTACACGATTCGTTGTTGCCGATCGGAGTGCGGTTCTGCCGCAATGGGTCACGCGGATCGATCCCCAGGCGGACAACTCGGTCGCACCGTCGAACAGCGAGTACCGGTTCGTTCCCCCGCATCCGGACAATCCGGCGTACGCGATCTACACCTCGGGGACGACGGGTGCGCCCAAGGGTGTCGTCGTGACGCACCGCGGCCTGGCGCCGCTCGCGTCGGCGCTGCGCCGGGAGTTCGCCGTGACCGAGAACTCCCGGGTGTTGATCGGTGCATCGCCGTCGTTCGACGCATCCGTCCTCGAGTATCTGCTGGGGTTCGGGACCCGGGCGACCGTCGTGCTCCTGCCGCCGGGAGCATTCGGCGGCCCCGCACTGGCGGAAGTTCTCGAGTCGCAACGCATCACGCACTGGTTCACCACTCCCTCCGTCGCGTCGGGTATCCCGCCCGAAGGACTCGACCAACTACGTGTGGTCGGGCTCGGCGGAGAGGCGTGCGCCGCGGACGTCGCCGTCCGGTGGGGCGCGGGTCGGACCCTTCTGAATCTCTACGGTCCCACCGAGGTGACCGTGGTCGCGACCATCGGTCGACTCGACGACAACGGCGGTTCCACCCCGATCGGCGCGCCGATCGATGGAATGACGGCAGCGGTGTTGGATCGTGGGTTGCGAGCGGTTGCTGTCGGTGTGGTCGGTGAGCTGTACCTGTCCGGTCCGGGACTCGCTCGCGGATACCTGGGGCAGCCCGCTCGGACCGCGGAACGTTTCGTGGCCTCGGTGTTCGGCCCCGGCCGGATGTACCGCACCGGCGATCTGGTCCGGCGGCGTCCGGACGGGCAACTCGAGTTCGTGGGACGTCTCGATGATCAGGTCCAGATCCGTGGTATCCGTGTCGAATTGGGTGAGATCGAGACCGCGATTGCCGGGCATTCCGACGTGGAAGCCGCTGTCGTTGCCCTGCATGAGGGAATCGTCGTCGCCTACGTGCACGGCTCCGGCCTCATCGACACCGAACAGGTGCGCCGATACGCCGCCGACCGACTGCCGCGGCACATGGTGCCGGGCATCGTCCAAGTCCTCGACGCAGTGCCGCTCACGACGGCCGGAAAGATCGACCGGTCCGCGTTGCCGAGTCCCGCCCGTCCGTCGACGTCCGACACGGGCCTCCGCGGGCCGGCGGAGGAGATGGTCGGCCGTGTTGTGCAGGAGGTTCTCTCGGCCGAAGCAGTGGGCCGGGACACGGACTTCTTTGCACTTGGGGGCGACTCCCTGTCGGCCACTCGACTGGTCGCACGCCTCGGCAGCGTACTCGGCAAGCAGGTAGATGTCCGCGATGTTTTCGAGAATCCCACTGTCGCAGAACTTGCGGCCACTCTGTGGGGCCGGGACGATCTGCCGGAGTTCCCGACGGCGCCGGCGTCGTCGGGACCCGCGCCGCTGGCCCCCGCGCAGCAGAGGATGTGGCTGCTGAACCGCGTCGACCGGTCCGGTAGTGACAACATCGCATTCGCATTGGACTTCGAGGGCGACCTCGACACGGTCGCTCTGCGCCGGGCCATCGGCGATGTGCTGGAGCGGCACCCGGCTCTACGGACCGTGATCTCCGACAACGGCGACGGCCCGGTACAGATCGTGGAGGCCCCGGCGCCCGTCCCGGCGGTCGTCGACACTCCGGGCGGGTGTGAATCGGAACTGGACGCGCTCGCCTCGTCGGAGTTCGACCTCGCGATGGAACATCCAGTGCGCCTGCAGTTGTACCGACTCGACGGGAACCATCACACGCTCGCCGTGGTGGCCCACCACATCGCGGTGGACGGGTTGTCGGCGGTGCTGCTCTCCCGTGATCTGGCCCATTCCTACACCGCGCGCCGCGCAGGCCAGGCGCCCCACTGGCCGTCCCTCGAGATCCAGTTCGCCGACTATGCCCGCTGGCACCGGACCGTGCTCGGTGACCCCGCCGCCCCGGAGAGTCGCGCGCATCGGGTTCTCTCCTACTGGCGATCTGTTCTGGACGCGGATGCACCGCCCCTCGCGTTGCCCAGCGACCGGCCGCGTGGCGGGCCGATCGAGACTGCAACTTCCGGCACCGTGCGGTTCGAGGTGCCGGCGAACCTGCAGGCGGCGTTGGAAAAGATCGCACGCGAATACGACTCGACCCTGTTCATGGTGCTGCACGCGGCGCTGGCCGTGCTGCTCGGCAAGTTGGCCGGTACAGACGACATCAGTGTCGGAGCGCCGGTCTCCGGGCGTACCGATCCTCGCCTGGACGAGGTGGTGGGAATGCTCGTCGGAACCGTCACCCTGCGAACCCGTGTCGATCCGCACCGGTCCTTCGCCGATCTGCTCGCCCGTACCCGCCGCGTCGACATCGATGCCTTTGCCCATGCGGACCTGCCGTTCGACGAAGTCGTCGCTCACCTGACGCGGCGTCCCCCGACCGCCCATCATCCGCTCTTCCAGGTGATGCTCGCGTACGAGAACTTCGTGCCGGACGAGGTCGAGCTGCCCGGTCTGCAGGTGACGACCCGTGAACTGTCCAGTGAGCGAACCCGGTTCGATCTCGAGGTCCGGCTGCGGGCGCGGGACGCGGACATGGGGGAGGCGGCGGGACTCGACGGTAGCCTCACGTACCCGCGTGCACTGTTCGACCACGAGTCCGTAGCAAGGTGGGCGCCGTGGCTGCTTCGGATCTTGGAAGCGGTCTCGGACGATCCGACGATCGTCGTCGGTTCGATCGACCTGAGCGCACGTCCGATGGACGCGCGTCGCCCCCTGCTCGGCGCGGACGCTGACCATTCGCATCCCGGGATCACCACCGCGGCAGGCTCGTTGGGGGAGCTCTTCGCACAGCGGGCTGCCGAGTCGCCAGATGCGATCGCGATCGTATGCGGTGACGATCGCGTGACCTACGCCGACCTCGACTCGCGTTCGAGGGCCTTCGCCCGCCGCCTCGTGCGCGAGGGAATCGGGGCGGAGGACGTCGTCGCGATTGCGCTGCCCCGCTCACCCGACCTGATCGTCGCGATGCTGGCCGCGGTCCGCGTGGGCGCGGCCTACCTCCCACTCGACGTCACCCAGCCGCCCGAGCGCCTGAACGCGCTGATCCGCCAGGCGCAGGCTGCGCTTGTGGTGTGCCACGACGGGTTCGCCGCCCCGGAGCGCTCGATCACCCTCGACATGGACTTCGCAGCAAGCGAACTGGATCGATGCGGAAGTATCGATGTGGCATGCGACCCCGACCGCACCGCCTACGTGATCTACACGAGCGGGTCGACCGGAACACCGAAGGGTGTCGCGGTGACCCACGCGAACGTGCTCGCGCTCCTGACCAACACATACGCGGGGTTGGGCTTCGGTCCTTCCGACGTGTGGACGATGTTCCACTCGCCGTCCTTCGACTTCTCTGCGTGGGAGATCTGGGGGCCGTTGACCACCGGGGGACGCGTCGTCGTGGTCGATCACTTCGTGGCCCGCAGCCCCGAGGAGTTCCGGAAGCTGCTCGTCGCTGAGCGGGTGACCGTGCTGAACCAGACGCCGACCGCGTTCGGCCAGTTGGCCGAGGTGAGCGGAGACCCGGCGGACCTGTCGCTGCGTCTGCTGATCTTCGGCGGTGAGCCGCTGGACGGGGACCGCGTTCGTGGCTGGCTCGAGCGACATCGGAACCTTCGAGCGGTCAACATGTTCGGCATCACCGAGACCACCGTGCACGCCACGTGGACGGAGGTCCGATCGGCGCCGGCAGGTCGAAGTGTGATCGGTGTTCCACTGCCCGGTACCGGCGTGCAACTGCTCGACCGGCTCCTCCGGCCGGTGCCGCGCGGCGCGATCGGCGAGATGTACGTCTCCGGACCGCAGGTCGCTCGCGGCTACCGGGGACGGGCGGGTCTGAGTGCCGTCCGGTTCGTGGCGGATGTCGACGGCAAACTCCGGTATCGGACGGGTGACCTGGCTCGGCTACGCAACGACGGGATGCTCGAGTACCGGGGCCGGGCGGACGGTCAGCTCCAGATTCGCGGTCACCGCATCGAGCCAGGCGAGATCCGGGCGGCACTGTCCAGGCTCCCGGAGATCGTCGATTCCGCGATCGACGTGCGGGACGGTCGGCTGGTCGCGTACGTGGTGGGTGCGGTGCCCCGAGTCGGGCGGCAGGACCCGGATATCGACTCACGCGCGGTGATCCGTGCATTGCGAACGATCCTGCCGGACTACATGGTTCCCGCGGTGGTGGTAGCGGTCCACCACCTGCCGTCGAGTGCCAACGGCAAGGTCGATCTCGCGGCGCTGCCGACACCGTCGGTACCCGCCCCTGCTGCGGAGACAGCTACCGGGCCACGGGGTCCGTTCGAGGAAATCGTTGCGGGTGTCTACCGCGAACTGCTCGGCGCCGACCGAGTGGGACGTGGCGACGACTTCTTCGAGTTCGGTGGTAACTCGTTGCTGGCAACCAGGCTCGCCGGTCGACTCGCTGCGATCACCGGGGCCGACGTCGGAGTGCGGGACGTGTTCGAGGCGACCACGGTGGCCGAACTCGCCCTGGTCGTCGAGGAACGGGTGGGTGGGGGTGCACGGTGCGAAGGTCCTCGGCCGTCCACGCCGGCAGCGACGACCGGTCCGCTGTCGCCCGCGCAAAGGCGACTCTGGTTCCAGCAGAACTTTGCTCCGGACTCCGCGATGTACAACCTTCCGTTCCTGCTGCACTTCGACGGTGAACTGGTCGAGGACGCGCTGGCGTGCGCGCTCCACGATGTGATCGAACGGCATCGGATCCTGCGCACGGTGTATCCGACCGTCGCGAGCGGACCGGTCCAGCAGGTGCTCGACGTCCCCGACCTCGACCTCGGTCCCGTCGCGATTGCGCCGGACATGTTGTCGGACACGGCTCGAGCCTTCGCGACCGCGCCGTTCGACGTGGCAACCGAGCCGCCGATTCGCGCGCGTCTCTACCGGACCGGTCCCATCCGCCACACGCTGGCTGTCGTCGTTCACCACATCGCCGCCGACGAATGGTCGCTCACACCCCTGCTTCGAGACCTCGCGCAGGCGTATCGGTCCCGGGCAGCCGGGCACGTACCGCAGTTGCCGGTCCCGGCCATCGAGTACATCGACTACGCCCGTTGGCAGACCTCGGCCGGCGAGGACGGACTGGAGTACTGGTCGGCGGCACTGGACGGTGTCCCGGAGGAGTGCACCCTCCCGAACGATCGTCCGCGATCCGGCACGAGCTCGACGCGTTCGGCCACCGTCGGGGTGCGGCTGGGGACCGAACTGGCGACCCGGGTTGTGGCCACGGCTCGCCGACATCGCGCGACGAGTTTCATGGTCCTGCACGCGGTTCTGGCCGCGGTGCTGGCACGGCACAACGGCTCCGCGGACGTCGTGATCGGTACGGCGGTGGCGGGCCGGGGAGATCCGAGATTCGACGACGTGGTCGGAATGTTCGCCTCGACGGTGGTCCTGCGGACCGATGTCGACGGGGACGGTTCGTTCGCGAGCTTGCTCGAACACGTCCGGCGCCGCGACGTCGAGGCGTTCGCCCACGCCGACACCCCGTTCGAGACGATCGTCGAACGGCTCGCCCCGCTCCGGGATTCCGCTCGCCATCCGCTGTTTCAGGTGGCGCTGTCGATGCGCCGTCCCGAGACGGTGCGGATCGACCTCTCGGGGCTGGTGGTCACGGCCGAGCCCGCGGCGCAGGACACCGTCCAGTTCGATCTCCAGTTGACGGTCACCGAGACCCCGGGTGCCCTCGAACTCGAATTCGCCTATCGGAGTGATCTCTACGATCACGACACCGTCACCGCGTTCGCCGAGCGGTTCGAGATGTTCCTCGACGCCGTGACGGACGATCCCGCGAAGGTGGTCGGAGACGTCGACCTGCTGACCGATGTCGAGCGGGCATCACTGGTGCCGGCCTCGGGGGAAGCCGGCACGCCGGTCGGTCTGTGGGCACTGCTGTCCGACGGGGCCCGCCGTGGCGGCAGCAGGGCAGCGGTCGTGGCGCCAGGCATCGAAGTCTCCTATCGCGATCTCGTCGATCGCGCGGAGGGCCTGGCGGCAGCCCTGGGCGCCCGGGGCGCGGGGCCGGGGGTACCCGTCGCATGTGCGCTGCCGCGGTCGTTCGAGTCGGTGCTCGCGGTGTGGGCGATCTCCCGGACCGGAGCCGCCCCGGTGATGGTCGATCCCACTCACCCGATCCACCGGATCGCCGCGATGCTCGAGCAGTCCCGGGCGCGCCTCGGTGTCACTGCGGCCGATCTCGTGGCGGAGCTACCCGGAGACACGCAGTGGATCGACGTCGCGGCCGTCGGCGACACCGACGTTCCACTGCCCGAGGTGCTTCCGGATCAGCCGGCGTACGTCGTGTTCACCTCGGGCTCGACCGGGCGACCGAAGGGAGTAGTGCTCACGTCCCGAGGCCTCGGCGCGCTGGCAGCCGACCTGCGCGACGTGTTCGCGGCAAGTCCGCGGTCGCGTGTGCTCCACGTGGCGTCTCCGGGATTCGATGCGGCCCTGCTGGAGATGTTGGTTGCGGGCGCCGCAGGGGCGCCGTTGGTGGTGGCGCCGGTCGAGGCCTACGGCGGTTCCGGGCTGGCCGATCTGCTCCGACGCGAGCGGATCACCCACGCCTGCATGACACCGTCGGTCCTCGCAACGGTGGGTCCACGGGACCTGCCGGACCTCGAGGCACTGATGCTCGGCGGCGAGCGAGTCATGCCGGATCTCGTGCGGCATTGGGGGCCCGAATGCCGCCTCTACAACGGCTACGGCCCCGCCGAATCGACGGTGTTCGCGACCTTCGCCGGCCCACTCGGTCCCGGGGATCCGGCGGTGATCGGCAGCCCCGCCCGAGGGATCGACGCGGTAGTTCTCGACGTGCGACTGCGGCCGGTGCCGCCGGGGGTGACCGGCGAACTGTATCTGGCCGGTGATCGCGTCGCACACGGATACGCGGGCGCACCTGTGACAACGTCGGCGAGATTCGTTGCGGGAGAGAACGGTCGACGCTGGTACCGGACCGGTGACCTCGTTCGGTGGGTGAGCGGCGCGCGCGGACCGGTCCTGGAGTTCTGCGGACGTAACGACCATCAGGTGAAGATCCGTGGGATCCGGATCGAACCGGCGGAGATCGACGCCGTCCTCACCCGGAGCGGGGCGGTGTCGACCGCCGCGACGGTCGCACGGGTTGGGACGACGGGATCGCCGGTCCTGGTCTCGTACGTCGTTCCCGCCGATGCCGACGTCACCGAGCTGCGCCGCAACCTGGCCGCGGCGCTGCCGTCGTACATGGTGCCCGCGTCGGTTGTCGGCGTCGCCGAGATCCCTCTCACCGCGAACGGGAAGATCGACGTCGAACGGTTGCCGGAACCTGTGCTCGACTCGGCCACCGGACCGGTAACCACGACGGAGGAACTCGTCGCCGACGCCTTCTCGGCCGCGCTCGGCGCCCGAGTCGGTCGGACCGACGACTTCTTCTCCGTCGGCGGCGACTCGCTGCTGGCCACCAGCGTGGTCGCACAATTGCGTGCTTCCACCCATACGGATGTCCCGCTGCGGTTGCTCTTCGCTGCCCCGACCGTCGCCGAACTCGCCGCGGAATTGGACCGGAGCCGGTTCGCCGAGATCGACCCCGGCCCGGTCGCCGTCTCGCGGCCGGATCGGATTCCCCTGAGCCGTAGCCAGAGCCGCATGTGGGCACTGCGCGGAATCAGCAGGGAGGAGGCGTACCGGGTGCCGGCTCGTGTGGTGTTCCGGGGGCCGCTCGACGTGGATGCATTGGACGCCGCGCTCGCCGACGTCCTGGTGCGGCACGAGTCCCTGCGGACGTCGTTCGCCGTCGACGCTGACGGGCCGCACGCGATCGTCGCGCCGGCGGAGGACGTCGCTCGGCCGTTGAGGAGTGCCGCGTCCGATCAGCCACCGGGAGCGCTGGACGTGCGCCTGCGTGAGGACGGCGCCGACCGGCACGTCCTGGAGGTGACGATCGACCACCTGGCCGCCGACGGCACATCGGTCGCGGTGCTGCTCGCCGACCTGAGAGAGGCGTACCGGGCCCGCCACGCAGGTGCCCCTCCCCGCTGGGATCCGCTGCCGCTGCAGTACGCCGACTACGCGGTCTGGGAGCGTGCGCGGGTCACGGACGGCGCGGATCTCGGGTTCTGGCAGCGGGAACTCGATGGCTTCGATCCGGTCGTGCTGCCGATCGAGGCGGGGAGCGCCGCACCGGGAACTGGTGCGACCGTGGAGTTCGCGCTCGACGAGGACACGGCGCGGGCGATCACGGAGCTCGCGACGGCCCATCACGCTACCGAGTTCATGGTGGTCCACGCCGCGCTCGCTGCGCTCCTGTCACGGCTCTGCGGTGGCGCCGACGTGGGAGTCGTCGCGGTGGTGGCAGGCCGCAGATACCCGCAACTCGACTCCCTCGTCGGACTGTTCGTCGACACCGTCGTGCTGCGCACCCGGGTGGAGTCGGACATGCCGTTCGGCGCGCTGCTCGCACAGGCTCGAGACACCGATGTCGCGGCATTCGACCGGGCCGCGGTCCCGATCGAGGAAGTTCTCACCGCCGCCGGGGCCCGGATGCCGCAGGTAGCGCTCGCCTTCCAGGACTTCACCCCGCCGATCGTGCGGATCGGCGACCTCGAAATCGAATCCCACGAACTCACCGAGGACGCGGCGAAGTTCGATCTCCAGTTCACGCTGTCACGAAGCGGGGCAGCAGGATTCCACGGCACCCTGGTCTACGACGCCTCGAAGTTCGGCGCCGAGACAGCACGAAGCCTCGTGGACCAGTTGGTCCGTGCTCTCACCGGCGCAGCAACGCGGCCCGACGTCACTGTGCAGGACTTGCCGATCGCGGTCACCGATGTCGTCCACGGCTGCGCGGCGGATGCACCGCGGACCCTGGCCGGGTTGCTGCGCAGTACCGCGGCCGCGCATCCGGACTGTGTAGCAGTCGTCGACGGTTCCGCCGCCGTGACGTACCGAGAGCTCGACGAGCAGTCCAACGAGTTGGCCCGACGCTTGATCGAGGATCACGGTGTAGGACCCGAGGATGTGGTGGCCCTCGATCCCGAACGGTCGTTGGGCAGGCTCCGCATGCTGTGGGCAGTCACCAAGACCGGGGCGGCGTTCGGGCCGACGGATGCGTGCGTCGCCGCGCCGGTCCCCGCACCCAGACAGTCGCAGTCGGTCGATTCGCCCGCATACGTCATCTCGACCTCGGGCTCGACCGGTGAACCCAAGCTCGTTGCCGTGACGCATCGCGGCCTGGCGGCCCTGGCATCGGCGGCGCGAGGACGGTACCGCGTGGGTCCGGGCGATCGGGTACTGCACGGATACAACCCGGCGTTCGATGCGGCCGTGCTCGAGATTCTGCTCGCGCACACTTCGGGCGCGACACTGGTCGTCGCGCCGCCGGACGTGTACGCCGGCCCCGCGCTGCACGGGCTGCTGCGGCAACATCGCGTAACCCACTTCCTCTCCACCCCATCGGTACTCGCGACGATTCGATCCGACGATCTGGACGACCTGCGGGTGGTGGCCAGCGGCGGTGAGAGTCTCCCCGCGGAGATCGCTGATCGGTGGCGGGCGGGCCGCACGATGCTCGACGCCTACGGGCCCACCGAATGCACTGTCGTCGCCACCCTCGGTGAGGTCGACGGTCGCACCGGTATCGGCACACCGATACCGGGAACCTCGGTCGCGGTCCTGGATACGCGGCTACGCCCCGTCGCGGTCGGTGGCGTCGGCGAGCTGTACCTCGCCGGCGGCGGTCTCGCCCGTGGCTACCTCGGCGCGCAGGCGCTGACCGCAGCGAGCTTCGTTGCATCGGTGTTCGGCCCGGGCCGTATGTACCGCACCGGAGACCGCGTCCAGGTGCTCGCCGATGGGCGGATGGTGTTCCTCGGGCGTGTCGATCGGCAGGTCAAGGTCCGCGGGGTCCGGGTAGAGCCGGAGCAGGTAGAGGCGGCGCTCATGCGCTGCAGCGGTGTTCGTCATGCGGCCGTCGTCGTGCGCGGACCAGTCCTCGTCGCATTCGTCGCGGGGGCATGTATCGATGCCGCAGCCGTCCTCGCTCGCATCGCGGGTGAGTTGCCACCGGGGTTGGTGCCGTCTCGCCTGCACGTACTGGACAGCCTGCCGACCACACCGAACGGCAAGCTCGACCACGCGGCACTGTCGACGATGGCGGACAGTCTCGCGGCGACCACCTCAGATCGATCACTCACGTCGACCGAGGTGCTGGTCGCGGCCGTCGTGCGGGACGTCCTCGGCCACGACGTCGACATCGACACCGGCTTCTTCGCGCTCGGTGGCCACTCTCTCGGCGCAGTCGAGGTAGCCGCCCGTCTCGCCGACGCGCTGCACCGCGACGTGCCGCCTCGAGCTGTTCTCGAATCGGTGACGCTGGCGGCGCTCGCCGGTCTGCTCGATCTCTCCGAGCTCGATGTCCGACCTCCGCTGACAGCGGCCGGCCCCGAACCTGCGCCCATGGCGCCCGCACAACGACGCCTGTGGATGCTGCACCGCGCGGACCCGGCGAGCTATGTCATGCCGATCACGTTGCGGCTGAACGGCTCCCTCGTTGCGGACGCCCTCGGGGCGGCGCTGGCCGATGTCGTCGAACGCCACGAGCCGCTCCGGACCGTCTACCCCGACGAACACACTCAACGGGTGTTGAGCGCCGATCGGTTCGTGATCGACTACACGGTTGCATCCGTCGATCCTGACGACGTGGACCACCGGGTGCGCGAACTTGTCGAGCGTCCTCTCGATCTCGTGGAACAGGCTGCTCTGCGTGCGGGTCTGTTCCAGGTGGACGACACGGAGTGGGTCCTCGCGATCGCCGTGCACCATATCGCTCTGGACGGCGCGTCGGCCGTACCGCTTCTGCGTGACCTCGAGTGCGCGTACGTTGCACGTCTCGCCGGTACGGCGCCGCCGTGGACGCCGCTTCCGCTGCGCTACAGCGATTTCGCGCATTGGCAGACGAAGATGCTCGGCGATGTCCGCGATCCGGACACTGTCGGTGGTCGTCAACTCGCGTACTGGGCGCACACCCTCGCGGGAGCGCCTGACACGCCGCTGGATCTACCGACCGATCGCCCTCGACCCGACGTCCCTACGCACCGCGGCGGCGTCGTACACGCCGAAATCGGTCCGGATCTGCACGCGGCAGTGACCGATCTGGCGCGTACCCACGGGGTCAGCGCATTCATGGTCCTGCACGCCGCCCTCGCCGCGCTCCTTGCACGACTCGGCGGCCGCGACGACGTCACGGTCGGCACCGTCGTCGCCGGTCGGACCGACGCTCGACTCGCCCCTCTCGTCGGGATGTTCGTGGGTACGCTCGCCCTGCGGACCCGGGTCGATCCGACCGAACCGTTCGCGGATCTCGTCCGACGGGTGCGCGACGTGGACCTCGCGGCCTTGGCCCACGGAGACGTGCCCTTCGACGATGTCGTGGCCTGCATCGCGCCCACTCGTACTGCCGCACACCACCCGATCTTCCAAGTGCTGCTCGCACACTCGACGGCGACACCGGAATTGCCGAGCCTGCCCGACGTGGAGGTGGCAGACCTCGCGGCGGGTGCGCCGACGGCGCAGTTCGATCTCGCGTGGGATGTCGTGGAGTCACCGGATGGATCGGGCATCGACGTGCGCTTGGTGTTTGCCACCGACCTGTTCGACTCCAGAACCGCCGACATGTTGCTCACGTCCTGGGTGCGCCTGCTGGCTCATGCCACGGCCGACGCGGCCACCCCGGTGGGTGATCTCGAGCTCGCGCTCGACCCGTCCGTCGCGGACGGGAGCTCGGCCCCGGTCGCCCGCACCCTGCGCGAGATACTGGCGGGGTCGGTTCGCACATATCCCGACCGAATCGCGCTCCGGGCCGGTGACCGGCAGTGGACGTACGCCCAACTGGACGTCGCGGCGGCCCAGCGAGCCGACCTTCTGCAAGCCGAGGGCGTCCGCGCGGGTGACGTCGTCCCGATCCGAGCGGTACGCGGCCCGGACTGGGTGCTCGACGTGTGGGCGATCACCCGAATCGGAGCGGCCTGGGTGCCGGTCGATCCGAAGCTCCCGGACGACAGGCGCCGACGGGTGCTCGACAGCGCGCGCGGATCGACGGACGGGTCGCTGGCCTACCTGCTGTACACGTCGGGGACGACCGGGGAGCCCAAGGGTGTCGCGGTAACGCACGAGGGACTGTCGGCGCTCGTCGATCTACAGGCCGATCGACTGCTCGTCACCCACGAATCCGTTGTTCTGCAGGCGGCTTCGCCGATCTTCGACGCGTCGGTGTTCGAACTGCTCGCGGCGCACGCGCACGGGGCGACCTTGGTGTGTGCACCGGAGTTCGCCTACGCGGGCGCAGACTTGCAGGCGGTGGTCGAGGACGAGGCCGTCACCCACCTGAACCTGACGCCTACCGTCCTCGCGACGCTGGAACCGGCCGGATTCACTCGGAGCCTGACCGTGGTATCGGCAGGCGAGAGGTTGCCGGTCCCGTTGGCGCACGGTTGGTCCCGGCACCATCTTTGCAACGGTTACGGGCCCACCGAGTGCACAGTCGGCGTCACGTGCAGCGACGTGTTGGGGACCGGAGCAGTGAACATCGGGGCGCCCCTGGCCGGCGCGCGTCTGCGAGTTCTGGACGGGCGACTGCATCCGGTTCCGGTGGGTGTCGTCGGTGAACTCTACGTCGGTGGCACGGGGCTCGCGCAGGGATACCACCGGCTGCCCGGTACGTCGGCCGGCCGATTCGTCGCCGACCCGTTCGGTGCACCGGGGGCGCGGATCTACCGGACCGGGGACCTGGTGCGCCTGCGCAGTGACGGCACCCTCGAGTACATCGGCCGCGGTGACGACCAGGTCCAGATCAACGGCGTGCGTGTGGAACCCGCCGAGATCGACACTGCACTACTGGCGCACCCGGCGGTGGTTGCGGCAGTCACTCTGCCGAGGTGTCGACCGACGGGCGAGACGGTGCTGGTGTCGTACGTGTCGACCCGGCGTGGAGGCACCCTCGAACCGCGATTCCTGCGTGCGCACCTCGAGCGCGTGCTGCCCCGCCATCTGCTTCCCGCAGCGGTAACCGTGATTGCCGAAATGCCGGTGTCGGCAGGTGGAAAGATCGACCGGAGCGCGCTGCCGGAACCGGTTTTCGACGACGGATACGTGAGCGGTGCCGAGCCGGAGGGGATCATCGAGCGGCGCGTGGCCGCCGAGATGGCGGACGTGATCGGGTTGTCCGGTGCTCCCCGAGATCGCAGCTTCTTCGAACTCGGCGGAACATCCATGGGCGCCGTCCGCTTGGTGACGCGGCTACGGGAACGGTACGGCTACGACGTTGCGCTCGCCGCACTCTTTGCCGATCCAACGGTCGCCGGCACGGCCCGGCAGATCGAATCCGGAAGCGAGGATCCGGATCCGTTGGCGACGCTCGTGCGCCTGAACCGGCCCGAGAACCCCGATGCGGCACCGCTCTTCTGCGTTCACCCCGTCAGCGGGCTCGCCTGGTGCTACGCGGGACTGGCCGAGGAGTTGCGCGACAGGCCGCTGTACGGATTGCAGGCAACCAACGAAAGCGTCGACAGCCTGGAGGGACTGGCGCGCCGGTACATCGAGCAGGTGCGAGCGGTGCAGCCGCAGGGGCCGTACCACTTGCTCGGCTGGTCTTTGGGCGGCAACATCGCGCATGAGATGGCGGTGCAGTTGCGCGCGGCGGGAGAAGAGGTGGCGGCACTGGTACTGCTCGATTCGCTCCCGCCGGAGTCCGTTCCGTCGAACGCCGCCGTGGATGCGGTTGGCGCGATCGATGACGTCCCGGGACTCGACCCCGGTGTTGTTCAGCACGTGGTTCGGACCGGCGCAGCGTTGGAAGCCGCCGCCCGTGGGCACCGTTCGGGAGCCTTCGACGGCGACGTCGTGTTGTTCGTCGCGGCACACGAATCGGAGGAACGGGGAAATCTGCGTGGTCTGTGGAGTCCCTACGTTCGGGGCGACGTGACGGAGCATAGCGTGCCGTGTGCGCACGCGGAGATGACCTCGACGGATTCGCTCCGGCGCGTCGCGCACCTTCTCGCCGAGCTGGACGGAGGTGCGCCGTGATACGAACTCGCGCATAGGGTATCCGCAAGTGTTGTACCGAAAACAGGACGGGGAATCGGGGATATGGAAGTACAGGACTACCTACGGATCGTGCAGACACGGTGGAGGATCATCGCGCTGACAACACTGGTCGGCATACTCGTCGCGCTCGGAGCCTCGCTGATGTCGACACCGATGTACCAGGCATCGTCCAGGCTGTTCGTCTCCACCTCCTCAGGTGCGTCGGTCAACGAGGTCTACCAAGGCAACCTGTTCTCGCAACAGCGTGTCGCTTCCTATACCAAACTGTTGACCGGTTCCACGCTCGCCCAGCGCACGCTCGACAAGCTGGGGAAGTCCGACCTCACTGCGGAGCAACTGGCCAAGAAGGTCAAGGCAACCTCGACGCCGGACACCGTCCTGATAGACACCAAGGTGACGGATGCATCTCCCGAGGTCGCGCGCGACCTCGTGAATGCACTGTCGGACGAGTTCGTTCTCATGGCAGAGGAACTCGAGAGCATGGAGGTCGGGAAGCCTCCGATGGCCCGCGTCGTGGTGGAGCAGCACGCGTCGACTCCGTCCACTCCTGTGAGCCCCAAGACAAAGCGCAACCTGGCACTGGGCTTCGTCGTCGGACTTCTCGGCGGCATCGCCCTCGCCGTCCTGCGCGACCGCCTGGACAACACCGTGAAGAGCCGTGAGGTGCTCGACGAGCTTGCCGGGGTCGGTCTGGTGGGTACGGTGCCGTTCGACAAGGATCGGGAAGAGAAGGCGGCCATCGCTTTCCAGGACGGGTATTCGGGCAGCGCCGAGGCGTTCCGTGAGCTGCGCACGAATCTGCAGTTCCTCGAGGTGGACAACCCGCCCCGTGTCATTGCGATCACCAGTTCGCTTCCGGGAGAGGGAAAGACGACGACGGCGATCAATCTATCGCTCGCGATTGCGGAGGCCGGCTACTCGGTGGCTCTCGTGGACGCGGATCTGCGCCGCCCGCGTATCGCCAAGTATCTCGATCTGATCGGGTCGGTCGGTATGAGCACGGTGCTGGCCGGGCAGGCCGACATCGACGACGTGTTGCAGTCGACGCCGTTCCCGAACGTCTCGGTACTCGCGTCCGGTCCGCTGCCGCCGAATCCGAGCGAGTTGCTCGGCTCCACGCATGCCGAGAAGTTGTTCGCGGATCTGCGCTCGCGTTTCGACTTCGTCATCATCGATGCCTCGCCGCTTCTGCCGGTGACGGACGCGGCCGTTCTCGCGGTCAAGGTGGACGGCGCGTTGGTCGTGGTGAAGCACGGGCAGACCAAGCGCGAGCAGGTCTCGCGGGCTATCGGCAATCTGCGCAGCGTGGGTGCGACCGTCCTCGGCACGATCCTGACGATGACGCCGGCCAAGGGCAAGGGGGCGTACGAGTACAAGTACTACTACGACTCGGATGCGCCGGTGCAGAAGGTGGAAGATGCCCCGGCGAAGGTCGATCCCGCGCCGCTAGTCGCGCAGGCGGGGCAGAAGGTCGAGTAGGGCCTCGTCGATCTGACTGCCGACGTCCCCGAACACGATCGCGCTGCGGCCGATCGGGTCGGGGACGTCGACGTTGTCGGGTCGGGGGACCTGACCGCGGACCGCTGCGAGGTCGGCGACGGTGGCCGATCCGGTCGCGCGCGCCAGATGGGTCGCCTCGAGCAGCGTGAACGTCCGCTTGAGCTGGCGCGGTGCCGTGCGAAGCACGGCGTCGCGGTGGGACTCGGTCATCGTCAGGATCAGGTCGGCGGTTCCCGCGATCGCCGGGTTCAGCTGGCGCGCCGCGAAGCCGTCCGGCGTGCCGCCGAGGTTCGAAAGGATCTGTGCTGCCGTCGGTTCCATCGGGCCGCCGACTACCGCTCGGGTCCCTGCGCTGGATGCGGCCAGATCGGTCCGCCCGGTGCGGGCCGACCAGGCGGCGGTGAGCCGCTCTGCGGTGGGGGAGCGGCAGATGTTGCCGGTGCAGACGAACAGCAGTTGCATGGGGTGAGTGTAAGGCGGCTGTATAGACTCGGCTCGTCCAGCACGCGGCTCGCGCGGCGACCGTTTGCGACCACGATCGAAGGCGGCTCATGGGTGGGGTTCTGGGAGTTTCGGTGGGGGCCGGATTCGTTCGTCTGGTGCGATCCGATTCCCCGGACGGATCCGGTGAGTTCGAGTACCAGGCGATCGAGGTCGGTGGGCAGATCGCGGAGGATCTGGCGGCGCAATCGGTCGGCGTGATCCTCGCGGAGGCGGCCGAGTCGGGATCGGCCGTCGGCGTGGGTATCTCCTACAGCGACGAGGGCCAGGCCGCTGCGCTCGACGTGGCGATGCGACGGCAGGGTGTCACCGGCTTTCGCCTCGTCCCCGAGGTGACCGCGGTACTCGAGCAGTTGCGCGGTGTCGGCGATATGGCGGAGTTCCGGACGGTCGTGCTCTACGACCTCGGTAGTTCGGGGTTGACCGTCAGCGTGGTCGACCGGTCGACCGGAGTGGTCGCGGCAACGGAGCGCACCGACGTCCTGTGCGGCGACGACCTGATCGGACTACCACGTGAAACATTCGACAGCGTCGCGGTTCCCGCGGTCCAGCGTTCGGCAGACCTGGTGGCCGAACTGATCGTGCAGTCCGGGCACAGGCCCGACGCCGTCGTGCTTCTCGGTGGCGGAGCCCATCTGCCCGTGGTGCGGGCCGTGCTCGAGTGGAGGCTCGGTCTGCCGATCGTGGCGCCGCACGCGCCGGAACTGGCCGCTGCCCGCGGCGCCGCGTTGCTTGCGGCGCCGGTGTCGGCGGCCGGGCCCGCTCGTCCACGGCCGTCCACCGCGCGCGGGCGGCACCGGCAGGCGGTCTCGCGGCGTCAGGTCAGCGGTGCCGGTATCGCCGGGGCCGCGCTCGTCGTCATCGCCGTCGTCGGGTTCGGACTGGGCTACGGCAGAACCCTTTTCGGTCCGGATGCGGCAGCCACCGCCGACACACCCACCTCGGTACCGCCGAGTTCGTCGACGACGGTCCAGACCTCGCTCCCGTCACCCCCGCCGCCGTCCGAAGCGCCGACGACGCCGCCGTCCGAGCAGGGCGCGTCGCAGCCGGTCGGGGGCGGTGGGGGCGCCCCGGCCCCACCGCCCCCGACCCAGCCCCGTCCGGCGGATCCACCGCCCTGGTGGGAGATCCCGGAGCTACCCGGGATCCCGCCGCTCCCACCGCTGCCGCAGCTCCCGCAGTTGCCGTTGCCTCCGGTGGAACTGCCACCCTTGCTGCCCCTCCCGCGGCTCTGACGGGCGGTCGGTCAGCGCGCGTGACGCCCGCCTGTACGCCGCCGCGGTGACGGAGAGGCGAGCCGGGGCCGGGCGAGGAGCGCGGCGATCCCGGTTGTCAGGGGCACGGAGAGCGCGAGTGCGATGCCGCCGACCGACGATCGGACGATCTCGATCGCCACGGCGTCACCGGTCAGGACGTCGCTGACGGGTCCACCCGCGACGCTGAACAGCAGCAGGAGCGGAAGCGCACCGCCGGCGTACGCGAGCACCAGGGTGTAGACCGTGCTGGCGATGTGGTCGCGTCCCACCCGCATTGCGGAGGTGAAGATGGTTCGCCGGGAAGCGGCCTCGTCCATCGACGCGATCTCGAAGGCCGCCGACGCCTGCGTGATCGTGACGTCGTTCAGCACACCGAGCGAGCCGATGATGAAGCCGGCCAGGAGGAGTCCGGTGATGCTGACCTGCTGGATGTAGGCCTGCACGTTGGTGTTCTGTTCCTCGGACAGTCCCGTCAGATGCGTCACCCGAATCGCGATGACGGACAGGACGGCTGCGACGAGCATCGAGGCGAGCGTGCCGAGCAGAGCCGCGCTGGTGCGTAGATTCACGCCGTGCGCCAGGTAGAGCACGGCGTACAGGATCACCGCGCCCGAGACGAGTGCGACGGGCATCGCCGGCTTTCCGTCGAGCAGTGCCGGCAGCGTGAAAACGACGAGGACGCCGAAGGTGATCCCGAGTCCGAGGAGCGCCCGCGCACCCCGCCACCGGGCAACCGCGATGATCGCGACGGCGAACGCCGCGACGACGAGGAGCAGGGGAAGCCCGCGGGAGTAGTCGTTGAACGAGTAGATCGGGGTGCCGGACGAATCCGTCTGCCGGACAAGCCGGATGTGCTCACCGACGCTCAGATTCGGTTGCCCCGGACCGGGCACGATCTCGAGCAGCGTCCGGGTTCCCTCGTTGGGGCCGGAGTCGATCGTCACCAGGCTGCGTCGGCAATCGAACGAACTACCGGTCGGGGGAGGTGTGGGATCGCCCGGAAACGCCCGGCCCGCAGACGGGCTGCCGCACGGTGTGATGTCCTGTGCGACGACGGTGCCGGCCTCGGTGGTGACGGCTCCACCGCCCGCGTTCTGGAACGGCAGCGGGATCTCGATGTGCTGCTTGCCCGGCCACAGGATCGCGGCCGCCGCGACGACGGCGATTGCGATCGCGACGAGCAGTCCGACCACAACGCGTGCAGCGGTCGGGCCCACCGGGAGCGGGCCTTCGAAATGGCCGTGGCCGTGGCCATGACCGTGGAGGGCTTCGGATGTCATCGGATCGGCCTCTGCACCGGATCAGGCTAGCGGTGGCGGTGGCAAGCGACGGTGGCGGGGAGCAGGGGGGGGCGTCCCCGCCACCGATACCTCGTCGCCCAGGGGGGAGGGGGCAAGACGAGGCGCTTACGGACACTCAGAGGTGCCAATCGGTCAATCTACCCATACCGGGGCGATCCCGCAGGGTTGAGGGAAAATAGCGTGTCGGCCCACCATGCGATCACCTGGATCACGTTCGGATGCAGGTGCTTCCGAGGTATCGGGTGCACCTGCATCCGGGCCGGGCGGACAGGTCCGACGGGCTACTGCTTGTAGCTGGACAGGAAGTTGCCGAACCGCTCGATCGCCACCGCGAGATCCCGCGCCCACGGCAACGTCACGATGCGCAGGTGGTCGTGATCGGGCCAGTTGAAACCGGTGCCCTGGACCATGAGGATCTTCTCCTGCAGCAGCAGATCCTGCACCAACTTCTCGTCGTCGTGGATCTCGTAGACGTTCGGATCCAGCCGGGGGAACGCATACAGCGCGCCGCGCGGCTTGACGCACGAGACGCCGGGAATCATGTTGAGCCGCTCCCACGCGACGTCACGCTGCTCGAGCAACCGGCCGCCCGGCAGGATCAGATCCTCGATGCTCTGGTGCCCGCCGAGCGCAACCTGGATGGCGTGCTGACCCGGAACATTGGGGCACAGGCGGGTGGACGCCAGCAGATCCAGACCCTCCAGGAACCCGGCAGCGTGGTCCTTCGGGCCGGTGATGGCGACCCAGCCGGAGCGGTAGCCCGCGACGCGGTACGCCTTCGAAAGCCCGTTGAACGTCAGGCACAGCATGTCGGGCGCGAGCGTGGCCAGCGAGATGTGCTTGGCGTCGTCGTAGAGGATCTTGTCGTAGATCTCGTCAGACAGCAGCAGCAGCTGATGCTTGCGGGCCAGGTCGACGAGCTGCGAGAGCACCTCCGCCGAATAGACGGCGCCCGTCGGGTTGTTGGGGTTGATGACCAGCAGCGCCTTGGTCTTCTCGGTGATCTTGGACTCGATGTCCGCGATGTCCGGGTTCCAGTCGTTCTGCTCGTCGCACAGATAGTGCACCGGGGTGCCGCCCGACAGGCTCGTCATCGCGGTCCACAGCGGGTAGTCCGGAGCCGGGATCAGGACCTCGTCACCGTCGTCGAGCAGTGCCTGCATCGTCATCGTGATGAGTTCGGAGACGCCGTTGCCGAGGTAGATGTCGTCGACGTCGAGCTCCGGGAAGCCGGGCACCAATTCGTACCGCGTGACGATCGCGCGCCGTGCGGACAGGATGCCCTTGGACTCCGAGTAGCCCTGCGCGTACGGCAGAGCCGCGATCATGTCGCGCATGATCACATCGGGTGCCTCGAATCCGAACGGGGCTGGATTGCCGATGTTGAGCTTGAGGATTCGGTGCCCCTCGGACTCCAGTCGCGCCGCGTGCGCATGCACCGGCCCGCGGATTTCGTACAGCACGTTCTGCAGTTTGGTGGACTGCTCGAGAGCGCGCTGCGGCCGACGGTTGCGGACGGAATCTGGAGTGCTCACGCAACCATGATTCCACTCGCGCGCAAACGGAAATCGGCCGCCCACGAGCGGCCACTCCGGAGCGGCGCCGAAATCGGACATGTTCGGCCTGGTGGGGGCGCTGATCGTGGGTGTCGGGACGCGTGCGGGAAAGGTCCGTCGAGGCCCGTGGACGTGACGGACGCCGCCGCGCTCACGACGCCGACCACGCCCGCCACCGAACGTCGCCGATCGCCACGACCGGACCGGCGGGGCGCATCGATCGGTACTGCGGATACTTCGCGACCAGCGCGTCGATCGCGGACCGGCCCTCGCTGCTGTCACCGGACAGGATCCGTGCGGCGCCGTCGACGCGGACCCACCACAGTCGCGTCCAATCGTGGTCGTAGTGGTCGACGATCAGGCTGACGCGTCCGGTCGCGGTGATGTTCGCGAGCCGACGCAGCCGGCGGGTGCTCTTCGGCTTGTCGTCGACCGCGGTGTAGATCGTCTCTCCGAGCACCGCGAAGACCACCGGCACCACGTGCGGGTCGCCGTCCTCGGTCACCGTCGCCATGCGGGCGATCGGGGCGTCGGTGAACCGCGGGGGCAGCTGCGCGGGCATGAGGAAACGGTACGTCGCGCGGCGGTGTCCCCGCGATATTCCTGGCTAGGGTGTGCGCATGACATCTGCCGCTCGAACCGTCGCCCCCTACGGCTCGTGGACGTCGCCCATCGCGGCTGCCGACCTGGCGGCCAGCGGTCACCCGGTGGACGGAGGCCGGTTCGTCGGAGATCAGGTGTGGTGGTCGGAGCAGCGCCCCACCGAGGGCGGCCGGACCGCGATCCGCCGGCTCGGACCCGACGGTGAACCGGCCGACGTCCTGCCGGTCCCGTGGAACGCGCGCACCCGCGTCCACGAATACGGTGGCGGAGCCTGGACGGTGGCCCGCGACTCGGTGCTGGTGTTCGCCGAGTTCAGCGACCAGCGGCTGTACCGGTTCGACCCGCGCGTCGACGCTGCGCCGGTGCCGATCACCCCGATGTCGCCCACCCCGTCCTCGGACCGCTACGGGGATCTCACCATCGTCGGCGACGAGGTGTGGTGTGTGCGCGAGGTCCACCGCGGCCCGTCGCCGATGCGCGACATCTGCGCGATCCCCCTCGACGGATCGGCCGCCGGCGACCCGGCCGCGGTGCGCTCGATCGTCGGCGGCTCGGATTTCCTCGCCTACCCACGGTTGTCCCCGGACCGGACCCGGCTGGCCTGGATCGCCTGGAATCACCCGCAGATGCCTTGGGACGGAACCGAACTGCGTGTGCTGACGCTCTCGACCGGTCGGGTCGACGTTCTGCTCGGCGGCGCCGAGGAATCCGTCCTGCAACCCGAATGGGTCGACGACGCGACACTGCACGTGATCAGCGACCGCAGTGGCTGGTGGAACCTCCATCGCGTTGCGCTCGGTGACGGCACCGTGACACCGATCTGCCCGACGGACGCCGACTTCGGCGCCCCGCTGTGGCAGCTCGGTGCCCGCTGGTACGCCGACCTCGGCGACGGCACCCTGCTGACCACCCGCACGGTCGGCACCGACACCCTCGCCGTGCTCGATCCCGCCACCGGTGCGCTCCACGACATCCCGCTCGACGGCATCTCCTCGGTGCAGATCGCGGACGTCGACGGACGGCGGATCCTGTTGCGGTGCGGCGGAGCCCGCGTCGCCTCCGGGCTGAGACTGCTCGACCCGGACAGCGGCGAGCTCACCGACGTGCGAATGTCGGTCGACGACCTGCCGGACGTCGCCTACCTGCCCGAGGCGCAGTCCCTGACCTTCCAAGGCCCCGAACGCGAGGTCCACGCGATCGCCTACGCGCCGCGGAACCCGAACTACGAGGCGCCCGACGGCGAACTGCCGCCGTACGTCGCGTTCGTGCACGGTGGCCCCACCGCGCACGTCGCACCGGCCGTGCACCTGGTGTACGCGTACTTCACGAGCCGCGGTATCGGCGTCGTCGACGTCAACTACGGCGGTTCGAGCGGGTTCGGTCGTGAATACCGCAACCGGCTGCGTGGACAGTGGGGGATCGTCGACGTCGAGGACACCGTCGCCGCCGTGCGGGGGCTCGCCGACGCCGGTCTGGCCGATCCCGCGCGTCTCGCGATCGAGGGCGGCTCGGCCGGCGGCTGGACCGTGCTGTCCGCCCTGACCACGTCGGACGTGTTCGCCTGCGGCGTCTCGTATTACGGCGTCGCCGAACTGGTCGAGTTCGTGAAGGAGACCCACGACTTCGAGTCCCGCTACATCGACGGCCTCATCGGACCGCTGCCCGAGGCCGCCGACCTGTACGCGCGGCGGGCGCCGGTCAACAACGTCGACGGGCTCTCCTGCCCGGTGCTGCTGCTGCAGGGCCTGTCCGACCCGATCGTCCCGCCGTCCCAGGCCGAGCGATTCCGTAGCGCGCTGCTGCGCAAGGGCATCCCTCACGCGTACCTCGCGTACGACGGCGAGTCCCACGGATTCCGGAAGCTCGAGACGATCGTCAGCGCTCGGGAAGCGGAGCTGTCGTTCTACGGGCAGGTGCTCGGCTTCGAGACACCGGACGTGCCGCGCCTGGAGCTGTGGCGGCCGTAGGGCGCTCGTCGCACGTCACACACTTTCTGTCGGCATCACACACGAACTCGATGGTGAAAGGATGTGTGACGCTGGCAATCGGTGTGTGATTCGGTCAAGGACGCGGAGTGTGTTCGACGCGTCCGTTCGGAGGCGGTGAGAGCCGGGCCCTCTTGACGGCATCACGGATCCGTCGGGCGACCACGTTCGGGATCTCGAGCTCGTCCCAGGTCCACCGCACCACCTGCCAGCCGGCGTCCCGGATAGCGTTCTCGCGGCGCTTCTCCGCCCACACAACGTCCGCCGGAACCTGTCCGTCGGGGACGAGGCGGCCGTACTTGCCGCGCCCGTCGAATTCGCCTACGACACCGACCTCCTCGAACAGGAAGTCCACCCGACCCAGATGATCGCCGTCGGCGGCGTAGAGGTTCGGCTGGCAGCCCGGGACCGGCAACTGTTCGCGCAACATCAAGACCCGACTGCGGGATTCACCGACGCTCTCGGAGCGTCCGTCTAGCTGGTTGAGGACGCGGTGGACGCGGCGACGTCCGGCATGCGGTGCAATCCTGTCCGCCGCAGCGGCCACGTCGTCGGACGTGAGTCCCGTCGCATGGAGCGCGTGATCACCGACGATGACGGTCTGCTCGAACGGCAGCGTCCGCGCGAGATCCGCCACCGTCCGCGCCACGGTTGTCACGGCGAGTCCGTCGACCTCGGTGACCTCGTCGGGCTGCAGTGTCGCGGAGTGGACGTGGCGGTGCCGAGTGCGTCGGCCGCCGGTCGGACGGCTGCGGGTCAGATGCGCGACGGCGAGCGGGGTGTTCCATAGATCCAGCCCATGGATGACGGCCGCGGACTGGTGGCTGAGAACCGCATCCGTGGATGCAGCCTGCAGGGTTTCCACGGCCCGTAGCCTGTGTCGTTCGTAAGCATCCAATGCGTCGAACTCGGCCCGTGGGGCGTAACGCCCCGGCCGGAGTCGCCGCCACGTCCCGGTCTGGCACTGCCTGCAGTTGATGGTCGGCGGCCCCGCGTCGCAGTGCCTCGGCGCGTCGGATGATGTGTGGGTCCACATCCGGCATCGTGCCGTCGGAGAGGCGAGGCGGACGTCGCTTGTGTGTGTTCCGCGACGAGGCTGTGGATAACCACCGAGCTGTGGACGATATGAGAACACACCCGTCATCTCGAGTCCACACACTTTTTCCACAGCGAACTCGTGTGTGATGCGGCGAAAAGGTGTGTGGCGTCGGGAGCGCGGAAACGAAAGCGCCCCCACCGCGTGAACTGCTCCCCGGAAGTTGGACTGGCCAAGTGAGATCGTAACGGGGCTATGCGGCAAGGGCCTGAGCCCGGTATTCAACCGGGCTCAGGCCCTTCAGCGTTGAGTGGCTTCGTTCGGTGTTGAACCATGCGATGTAGTCATCGATCGCGACGGTGAGAGTGTCGACAGTGAGGAACGTGGTGTTGCAGTAGAGCTCGTCCTTCAAATGCCCGAAGAAGCTCTCCATGACCGCGTTGTCGAGGCAGTTGCCCTTGCGCGACATCGACTGGATCGCACGCCCCTTCAGCAGTCGCCGCCAGGAAACATGCTGATACTGGAATCCTTGATCGGAGTGGACAATCGGCTTCTGCCCTCGGTGCCTGGTCTTCAACGCCCGGCGCAGCGACGTGTTCGTCAACGCGAGATTCGGGGAAGTTCCGTGCGCGTGACCGATGATCTGCCGATCGAACAGATCCATCACCGTCGAGAGGTAGACCTTCTGCTCGCCGACACGAAACTCCGTCACGTCGGTGACCCACTTCTGGTTCGTCCCCGTGGTCGTGAAGTCGCGCCTCAACAAGTTCGGGGCGATCTTGCCGGGCTCGCCCTTGAACGAGACATAGCGTTTGCGACGGATCGCGCAACGCAGCCCGAGTGTGTTCATCAGCTTCAGGACGGTCTTCTTCGACAGAACCCAGTCCTCGCGGCGCAGCCGCTGGTGGATGCGGCGATGCCCGTAGCGGCCGCCGTGCCGGTCGAAGATCTGCCGGATCGCGGTCTTGAGCTCCGCGTGCTTGTCCGGCTCGGACAGCCTGGCTTGGTGGTAGAAGAACGTCGACCGCGCAAGACCGGCGATCTTCAGCAACGTGGTGAGGGAATGGACGGCCTTGAGGGCAACGACGGCATTCACCTTGTCCGTCGTTTCTCCTCCATCAAGGCCCGCAATTTTCCCAGGTACGCGTTCTCCGCCCGGAGATACTCGACCTCACGGCGAAGACGGTCCAGCTCCGTCTCCTCGCCCGTGACCGTGCTCTTGGCTGGTCGCCCCTTCGGCTTCGGCCGCAACGCATCTTCGCCGTGAGCGCGATACTCCCGAACCCACCTACGCAGCAGGACAGGCGAAGACAACCCGCCTTCCTCCGCCAGCTCCGCGAGTGTCTCGCCCGCGAGGAACCGCTGCACAAGGTCCAGTTTCAGTTCGAACGGATACACAGCAGGCGTTGCCCTCTTCGACACCAGCACTCCTCTGCCTCGGACCCGCCACCGCTGGTGCAACCTACGAATCGGATCGCGGGGCACCTCCAACGACGTCGCTACGGCCCTCGAAGCCGCACCTTTCTCGAACAACACTACTGCTGCGATGCGCTGCTCTTGCGTCAGCGAACTTCGTCTATCCAAAACACTGACCCCCGGGAGTCTGAACTGATTTCTCAGTCCAACTCCCGGGGGTCAGTTCAGCGAACGGTGGGGGCGCTTGTCGTCAGGCGACTACTTCTTGCGGCCCGGTGCCTTGGCGCCGGCCTTGAAGCCCAGCGCGCCGGGCTTGGCCTGCGGAGGCGGAGGCGTGTTCGACGCATCCTGCTGGGGCGCGGCCTCGGCCTGCGGCTCGGCAGGTGCCTCGGGCTCAGGCTCCGCGACTGGCTCCGGGGCAGCAGGTGCCGCCGGTGCCGGTGCGGCGGCCGGGGCGGCCTTGCGGGCGCCCGGTGCCTTCGCGCCGGCCTTGAAGCCCAGTCCGCCCGCCTTGGGCTGCGGTGCCGGCTTGGCCTCGGCAGCCGGTGCGGCCGGAGCCTCGGGTGCGGTAGCCGCGGGAGCCTCGGCTACGGGCGCAGCCGGTGCCGGTGTGGCGGCCTTGGCGCCGGGAGCCTTGGCGGCGCCCTTCATCTGCAGGCCCTTGCCGCCGGGCGCCTTGGCCCCGCCCTTCATAGCGAGTCCGCCCGGCTTGGCGGTCGGTGCGGCGGAAGCCACCGGTGTCTCCGCAGCCGGAGCAGCCGGAGCAGCCGGAGCAGCCGGAGCGGCCGAATCGGCAGGAGCGGAGGGTGCGGGTGCGGCAGCCTTCGCGCCGGGTGCCTTCGCGGCGCCCTTCATCTGCAGGCCCTTGCCGCCCGGTGCCTTGGCCCCGCCCTTCATGCCCAGGCCGCCGGGCTTGGCGACCGGCGCCGCAGGTGCCTCGGCAGCCGGTGCAGCAGCCTCGGCGGCCGGAGCGGCAGCCTCGGCCTTGGCGCCGGGTGCCTTGGCGGCGCCCTTCATCTGCAGACCCTTGCCGCCGGGAGCCTTCGCGCCCGGTGCCTTACCGAGACCCTTCATCTGCAGGCCCTTACCGGCCGCGGGAGCGGCGGCGGCAGCAGCGGCCGGTGCCGTCTCGGCGGCCGGAGCCTCGGGTTCGGCGGCGGGAGCAGCAGCGGCGGCCGCGGGTACAGCGACAGCCTCGGCGGCGACCGGCATCTTCTCGCGCGGCTCGACCTTGATGTTCGCGGTGAGCTGTGCGGGATCGAGTCGCGTGACCGAGCTCAGCATCAGCTGTGCGACGTCGACGACCTCGACGCCCTCGCCCTGGCCCTGCTCCTGTCGGGCGGTGACGCCGTCGGTGAGCATGACGCGGCAGAACGGGCAGCCCGTCGCGATCTTCTTGGGCGAGGTGGTGAGGGCCTCGTCGACGCGATCGATGTTGATGCGCTTGCCGAGCTGCTCCTCCATCCACATGCGGGCACCACCGGCGCCACAGCACATGGACCGCTCGCCGTGACGCGGCATCTCCTTGAGATTCGCGCCCGACGCCTCCATCAGCTCACGCGGTGCGTCGTACACCTTGTTGTGACGGCCCAAGTAGCACGGGTCGTGGTAGGTGACGTCCTCGTCGAGCTTGGCGACGGGGATCAGCTTCTTCGCGCGCACCAGGCGGTTGAGCAGCTGCGTGTGGTGGACCACCTCGTAGACGCCGCCGACCTGCGGGTACTCGTTACCCAGCGCGTTGAAGCAGTGCGCACACGTGACGACGATCTTGCGCTTGTTGTCCGGGGTGCCGTCGAAGACCGTGTTCAGCAGCTCGATGTTCTGCATCGCGAGCTGCTGGAACAGGAACTCGTTGCCCGCGCGGCGAGCCGAGTCGCCGGTGCAGGTCTCCTCGGCGCCGAGGACCATGAACTTCACGCCGGCGGTCGCGAGCAGCTCGGCGACGGCCTTGGTGGTCTTCTTCGCGCGGTCCTCGTAGGCGCCGGCGCAGCCGACCCAGAACAGGTACTCGTAGTCCTCGAAGGAGTCCGCGTCCTGGCCGTAGACCGGGATCTCGAAGTCCATCTCGTTGATCCAGTTGAGCCGGTCCTTGGAGTTCTGGCCCCACGGGTTGCCCTTGTTCTCGAGGTTTTTGAACAGACCCGCGAGCTCGGACGGGAACTCCGACTCGATCAGCACCTGGTAGCGGCGCATGTCGATGATGTGGTCGACGTGCTCGATGTCGACCGGGCACTGCTCGACGCACGCGCCACACGTGGTGCACGACCACAGGGTCTCGGGGTCGATGATGCCGCCCAGTTCACCCTCGACCGTCTCGCCGACGAGCGGGCGCTCGGCCTCGGCACGCGCGGCTTCGGGGATCTTCGCGAGGGCAGCCTCGTTCGGCTTGCCGTCGGCGTCGACCAGGCCGACCTCGTCGCCACCCATGTCCTTGCGGCCACCGGCCAGCAGGTACGGGGCCTTGGTGTAGCCGTGGTCGCGCAGCGACATGATCAGCAGCTTCGGCGAGAGCGGCTTGCCGGTGTTCCAGGCGGGGCACTGTGACTGGCAGCGGCCGCACTCGGTACAGGTCGTGAAGTCCAGCCAGCCCTTCCAGGAGAAGTCCTCGATCCGGCCGGCCCCCAGGGTGTCGGTGTCGGGATCGACGTTCTCCATGTCCAGGGCGCGGCCCTTGGACATCATCGGCTTGGCGGCACCGAGGGCGACGTCGCCGTCGTCCTCACGCTTGAAGTAGATGTTCGGGAAGGCCGAGAAGCGGTGCCAGGCGACGCCCCACGTGATGTTGCGGCCGACCACGAAGAGCCAGATCATGCCGGACATCAGCTTGACGAACGCGAAGATCGAGACCATGACGGCGCTCGCGGGCAGCAGCTTGGCGACGTTCATGGTGAAGAAGTCGGTCCACGGGTTGGCATGCCCGTAGGTGGCGATCTTGCCGGCCTTCACCATGATCATGCCGAGGCCCTCGACCAGGACGACGATCTCGACGAAGTAGGCGGGGCCGAACTTCGAGCCACTGAAGCGGGAGAGGCGCGCCGGGATGCGCGGGTGGTTGAGCTGGCGGATCACGATCAGCGTCAGGATGCCGACCACGGTGCCGATGCCCAGGATCTCGTCCCACAGGTGCCAGACCCACGTGTTGCCGAACAGCGGCCAGTGGAACTCGGGGTTGAACGTCTGGCCGTAGGCCTCGAACCACAGCAGCATGCCGCCGAGGAAGCCGATCATCACCAGCCAGTGCGCCCAGCCCACGGTGCGGAACTTCTGCATCCGGGTGTGCGCGATGAACTCGACGATCATCTGCTTGAAGCGAGGGAAGAAGGGTCGCCAGCGGTCGGGCGCCGGCTGACCGATCTGCACGGTCTTCGCCATGGTCCAGGCCCCACTCAGGAATGAGGCCCAGCAGACAAGGCTCAGCAGCGCGCCGACGGTGCCCAACGTAATCGTCAGGGCATTCATGTCGATGCCTTTCGTTTCGGGGCAGCACGCGTGCCGCCTGGGGTCAGCCCACAGATCCTAGCGCCCGACAAGTTACCCGCTGGTAACTTGCGAGTACTACCTGTCGGTAACATAGCGCGTACCGTCGTTTCCTGCATCTTTGTCCGTGAAGAACCTTCCCGGGGGCACGCAGACGTCCGGCTCGAAGGGGTGCGGGGCGGGCTGGGCCCCGCCCGTTCGGGTCGGATTCAGTTAACGGTATGCGGTGCCGGTGTGACGTATGTCGTGTAGGTAGACCTAACTCGCGCGGGTGGGTGTGAATCCCAAAAGCAATTTGGACGTTTGTTCATTTAATATTCGATATGAATTAGTGACAATTCCGTGTTGTGTCGGGTTATGATTCGCCGCGAATCGGAGGGCTTCTCGCGGCTCATTTGCGCAGGTGGGAGAGCGCCGGGAGCGCTTCGAGGGTTCGAATACCTATTCGGTCGGAGAGCCACTCGTGGCAGTCACAGAACGGAAATGACAGCCTTATGAAGTTCACGAAGCTTGCCGCAACGTCGGCATTGGTGATCGCCGCAATGGGCGTCGGTGCGGGCACGTCGTACGCCGCACCTGCGCAGGATGCGGTCGGGTACGAGGCACACATCGATGGCCGCTCGGTCGTTACTGTCCTCGACGCCGGCGGATTCCACGTGACGTCCGACGGAAAATTCGTCGAGATCAAGAACGACGCCGGCACCGTCCTGCAGGCGCTGCCGCTGTCGTACCGGATCGGCGATCGCGAGTTCTCGATCGCACCCGTGATCGAGGGCCGGCAGTTGGCCCTCACTCCCGAGACCGATCCGGCGAAGTCCACGCCGGTCGATGTCGCGGGTCCGGCACTGCCGCCGATGCCGATCGACCTCTCGATGCTCGACAAGTTGGTCGAGGGCGTCGACTCCGCGGTCACCGTCGGCACCATCGTTGGAACGCTTGTCGGGGCTGTAGCAGGCTGCGCGATCGGTGGAGCGCCGCTGGCGCTGACTGGGCTCGGAATTCCAGCCAGCGTTCTTACGTGCCTCGGTGGAGCGGCTGCCGCCGCTCCGGTCGGCGGAATGATCGGCACGATCCTCGCCGCCGGGCCCGTCCTCGCCTACAACGGATGGCAGGTGTTCCAGACGATGAACCCCGCACCGGCGCCGGCGGCGTGACCTGACGCACCGGGACAGAGGAGAAGGAGCCCACTTCCGTGAGGAAGTGGGCTCCTTCTCTATGTGCGTTCGGACGGGCTAGGACGTCCGGATGCGGAGGCCGGGGTTGTCGCGGAGGATCGCGTTGATCGGGGTGGCGAACAGTTCCGGGGTCTGGCCCATGACGGAGCTGACGAAGCCCGCGACCTCGCACAGGCCGTACTCGCCGACGGTCGACGCGCTCGAGATGCCGAGGGCGAGGGTGCCGGTGAGGATGGTGCCGCCGCTGTCACCCTGGAGTGCGCAGAGGTTGGTGGCGAACCCGCCGGCGAGCATGCGGGCACCGACCTTGACGTTCTGGTTGGTTTCGGTGACGACCCCGCAGTTGAAGCCCGAGGTGTTGCCGGCCTTGCAGACGGGCGCGCCGACGACCGGGTCGGCGGTGCCGGTGATGGCGACCGGGGCCGCTCCGGGAACCCGCACGCCGTTGTTCTCGAACCGCTGCGCGGATTCGGGGGTGGGGCGGATCACCGAGTAGTCGAGGCGGTCGAGGCTGGTCTTCTCGAAGGTTCCGATCATGGGCCCGGCCGAACCACCCGCCGACGCATACGCCGTCGACGCGTCCGCCGTTCCGGCGACGTCGCGGCTGGGGTCGCAGTGTCCGGCGCTGATGTTGACGGGTGCACCGTTGCGGTCGATCGCGTTGAATCCGAGCGAGCAACGCAGCCCGATGCCGCCGCCGGCCGCCACATACGGGTCGCCGCCGAGGAAGGCGTCGGGCGCGTACTGGCCAGCGGCCGGACCCGGTGCCGGCGGCTGCAGCGAACCGAGTGCGGGACCGAGCGCGACCCGTGCAGCACCCTGCAGGAACGGGGGCAGGAGGTCGAACAGGTCGCCTGCGGCGTCATCGGCGCGCAGCACCAGGGTGTTGCCGGCGATGTCCACAGTGATACCGCGCACCAGATCGGCGATCTCCCGCGGCAGCGTGTCGATCCACTTGCTCAGCGCGGCGCGGTCGGACTGCAGTTGGATCTCGCTGCGGTCGACGTCCCTGCTCGTGAACCCGGCCTGCTCGACGGCTGCCCGCGCGGCGTCGCGGCCCTCGCCGGCGAGCCCGACGATCGGAGTGCCGGACGGGTCGATCCACGCGCCCGCGAACGCGTCGGGGAACTCGTAGCGGGCGAGCGCGGCGAACTCCGCGAGCTTCTGCCCGAGCTCGGACCGTTCGAGGTACTGATCCGGGGTGAGCTGCAGATCTCGCTGCAGCGCGTCGACGAGTTCGATCGGGAGATGCGCCGCCTGATCCGATACGCCCGACGTGGACGACGATTCGGCTGGATCGGCCTGGGCGGCCGCGGTTGCGGGGCCGAGGAGTAGGAGCGCGGCAGAACCGAACACCGCGGCGCGACGTGCGAGCGAGCTTCGCATGTGGGCCTTTCTATTGTGTGCCCTGCGCGCAGGATCCAGACGCGCGCAGAGATGAGCGCCCGGTGTCAGTGGATGCCCCCGAGCCGCGTACGACTATATGGGTTCGGTACTGCCGTGCCCACACGATCTGCGTAATTCGTGGGTGGGTCGTTCGTCAGTGGTCGGCGGCGCCGGTGCGCACGGACAGCCCCGCGCCGAGACCTCCGCCCGAGGACGCATTCGCCGAGTCGAGCACGTTCCGAATCGGAATCCCGAGGTTCGATGTGCCGCCGTCGAATGCGAGGACGAGGTTGGCCTCGGCGCAGTTCGGGGCGTCGGTGCTGTTGGATCCGCTCGTGATGCCCAGTGCGAGCGTGCCGGTGACGATTGCGCCGCCGCTGTCACCCGCGAGTGTGCAGGCGGTGCCGGCGAAGCCGCGCACGATCCGACTGTCGTTGGTATCTGTCACCAGTTCGGCCTGGACGTGGTCGGCCGAGACGACGCCGCACGTGAACGACGACGTCTGCCCGGACTTGCAGATCGGCGCGCCCACGACGGGGACGGCTGTGCCGGTCACGGTGAGGGTGCTGCCGCCGGCGCCGCGGACGACCGGGCGGTCGAGTCCGGCCTTGACGCCGGCGTCGTTGATGCGGATCAGGGAGTAGTCGAGTGCGTCCGCGTTCCCGACCTCGGAGCGCGCGAAGTCGCCTACCCGAAGGCTGTCCTTCATGTTCGCGCGGTTCGGCAGGTACACGCCCGCTCCGGCGCCCGGTGCCGGGTCGCAGTGGCCTGCGCTGATGTTGATCGCGTTGCCGTTCCGGTCGACACCGTTGAATCCGAAGGAGCAGACCCCGATTTCGCCCGGCCCCGCGTTCGCGAGCGGCCCGGAAGATGTCACGTAGGTGTCGCCACCCATCGGTGCGCGCTCGACCGGAACGGGTCCGAATGCCTTGAGTTGGACCTTGACGTTCGCGATGTGGGTCGGCAGGTCGAGGGCCCGCCCGGCGGGGCTGTTCGCGATGTCGACGACGATCTGGTTGTTCAGGACGTCGATCGACGCGGCACCGATCTGCGACGCGATCTCGCGGGGCAGATCCGAGACCCACCGGTTGAAGTCGGCGAGGGAACTCTCGAGTCCCTCTGCGGAGACGGGTGCCAGGCGTGTGCGATAGCCGTCGCGCGCTGCGATCTGCGCCGCCTCGGTCGTGGTGACGGCGACGATGGGGTGGCCGTCGAGTCCCATCCATGCGCCCGCGAAGTCGTGGGGGCGCTCGGCGCGGAAGTCCTCGGCATACGAACCGAGTTCCTGCGCGCGGGCGGCGCGGTCCAGGTACTCCTGCGGGCTGATCTTCAGGTCTCGTGTGATCGCCTCGGCCAGTTCGGCGGGCAGTTCGTCGGCCGACAACTGTGTCACCGAGGACGTGGGGGAGGTCTCGGGGGCGGCCTGCGCGGCCGCGGTGAAGGGTCCGAGGAGCAGTAGCGCAGACGATCCTGCGACGGCGACGCGGCGGGCCAACGAATGGACTGCGGCGCGCGGCGCCAGCGAGGTACGCATTGAATTCCTTCGGGGTCTTCGGGATCAGCCACCAACAATAGGGCAAGTTGCGGTGGGAGCGCCCGGGAACAAAGTCCCGAAGTTCACGATCCCGACGACTCGGAGACTCCGTGGCCGAGTGCACGCAACATCGACAGCAGCTCCGAGCGGGAGTGGGCCCCGAGCCGCCGCCGGATCCGCGCCACGTGGTGTTCCACAGTCTTGGGGGCGATGTAGAGGCGCGCCCCGATCTCGCGGTGGGTCAGCCCCAGCAGCAGCAGTTCGGCCACGTCGGCCTCGCGATCGGTGAGGGCACCGGTGGCGGGCTCGGGGGTGCTCGGCTCGGCGCCGACGGGTGGCGCCGCCGACGCGTCCCGGAGCGACCGGGCCACCTGCAGCAGCGTCGTCGCCCCCCGGGTGTCCGAGACCCGCAGCGCGGCTTCGCCCGCCAGCCGTGCGCCGTCCCACGGCAGCCCGATCCGCTCGAGCGCCCGCGCCGCGGATTCGACCTCCGCCGCCTCTGCCTCTTCGCGGAGCACGCGGAGCCAGACGCGCCCTGCCGCCGCGAGTCCCGCGGCGTACGAACTCACCTCGGCCGACGCGGCGAGGGCCCGCGCGTGCGGCAGCAGCTTCGCCGGGTTCTCGCCGAGAATCGCGGCCTGCACGCCGTACCAGTGCAGCGACGCTCCCCACAGTGCGGGCTCTCCGAGGCGGGCCAGTAGTTCCTGTGCTTGTTCGACGAGGTGCGTGATGCGCGGCTCGTCGCCGAGTCGTACTGCCGCGAGCCAGAGTTCACCGAGCGGCAGAAGGCTCAACAGGTCCACCGAGTATCCCGCCACGACCGGCTGGGCGTCGGCCCACTGACGTTGCAGCGCACCGAGATCGCCGTGTCGCCGGGCGAGTCCCACTCGGAGTCCGTGGACGAACAGGGCCTCCCGATGGTGCAGGGGCCGGTCGGTCGGCAGCGTGTCGACGAGCGCGGCGGCACCGGCGAGATCGCCTCCGACCATCGCCGCCCACGCGGCCAGCACACGATGCCGGAGTTGGGTGACACTGCCCGGCGGATCGGACTCCAGGGCCCGACCGAGTACGGACTCCGCGTGTGCGAGTTCGCCGGAGTGCAGGCACAGCAGGGCGGTGACCGCGGTCGCGCTGTCGGGCAGCAGTCGGGTGTGCGCGCTGGTGGACAGCAGCGACATCGCGCGGGTCAACGAGTTCATCGCGACCGCACCGGAACCCGCGATCGACTGCGCGAGCCCCTCCGCGACCAGGGCGATGCCCGCGGCTCCTGACGTGGGCGGACCCTGCGACCCGACGGCGAGGGCGGCGGCGGCCGCGTCGGGTCGCCCGGCCGCGAGGAGCACCGCCGCGGAGACCGCGGTGTCGGCGCCGACGCGCGTCGGCCCCAACCATTCGTAGAGGTCGGCGCTGCGGCCGATCGCACCACGGTAGGCGGCGACGCTGGCGGAGATGCGAACGGCAGCGGTCAGTTCCGGAGGATCGAGGGAATCGGCGCGGGTCAGCAGCGAGTCCGCGATCCGTTCCGCGGTGTCGAGGTCTCCGCTCAGGGCACTGACCTCGCAGTGGCGCACCGCGAGGCGGCCGGCGTCGGCGCCGGCTCTGACGGCGGCGGTGTACAGGTCGGCCGCCGCGGTCGGCTCCGCGGCATCGGCACAGGTGCACACGAACTCGGCCAGTCGTGGATCCTCCAGCCCGGCCTCGACGAGGGCCACGGCGGTCTCCGCGTCCAGCGTCCCGGCGTCCAGTCGGGTGGCGAGCAGACGCAGCTGCAGATCGCGCACCCGGGTGACCCCGGTCGCGATGGCGACGTGTGGGCGCACGAAGGGCAGTACGGAGCCGGCCCGGGTGACGAAGGCGCTCGCTCGGATGCGGTCGGCAAGGTCCTGTCCCCGCCGCGGATCGACCTCGAGGGCGGTGCCGATGTCGCTCGCGTCGATCCCGGAACTGTACGAACACAGGGCAAGTGCGGCGAGCATTTCGGCATCGAGGTGGCGCAGTGTGGTCTGCAGGTGTGTGGCCGCTGCGGCGCGGACGACGTCGTCGTCGCCCGGGGCGGTTGCCGCGGCGGACAACCCGGCGTCGACGCCCGCGAGCACGCCGCCTGTCGAATCGTCCAGCGTCCGGGTGAGCGTCGGGGTGGGCGAGATGCCTCGCCGTCGGGCGCGTTCGGAGATCTCGAACGTGGTCAGTGCGCGCAGGTCGACCACCGCGCCGAGGGACTGCACAGCCGTGACGAGCGAGCGCAGGATCGGGTCGTGGGGGCGCGGTTCGGTCGCGACGACGATGGTGCGGTCGCCGCGTCGCACGAGCTCGAGCAGGGCGGCGCGCTCGTCGTCGGGCAGCATGTGCGCACCGTCGAGCAGTAATGCGCCGCTGTGAAGTTCGGCTGCGGCCACGGTGGCGTGCACGTCACCGCCGCGGGTGTCCAGCAGTGTTCGGGCTGCGGCGAGGAGGAGCGACTTTCCGCTGCCCGAGTTGCCTCGGAGCAGGACGCAGCCGGGAGCCGCGACATCGACGGCGTCGAGGAATTCGCGGGCGCCGGGGACACCCGCGACGAGGTCGTCCGGCGCCGTGTCGACGGCCTGTACGGTCCGCATCGACTACTTTCCGATCAGTGCGCCGGTCAACGGATCGACGACCGCTCCGACGAGGCCGCCCACGCCGGTCCCGATGCCGGTCACGGCAGCGCCGAGTCCTTGTCCGATTCCATTGGCCGCCTTGGCGAATCCCTCGCCCACCTCGCCGGGGGTGGGGGCGTTGATTCCGGGATTCGGCGGGACGAATTCGGGAGCGGGGGGTGTGTAGGCGGGCGGAGCCGCGGTGTCTCCGGTGCCGATGTCTTCCGCAGCGGGGGTTCCCGGTGCAGCCGCCGGTGAGTTAGGGGCCGAGGACCGGGAGGCGGGCTGCCCGTCGGTGGCGCCGCCGACGACGCCGGCTCGATTCGCACTGGCGGTTGCCGTTGTCGCACCGCCGTTCCCGCCGCCGATGGCGCTGACGGTCGATACCTCCGATGGGGTTCCGCCGTTCGCCACGCCGTCCGCTGTCAGGGCGCCACCGTTCGGCATGGACGCCGGTGCGCCCGGGGTGGACGTCACCACTGGCGTCGGCGACGTGTTCGCCGCCGTGCCGATCGACAGGCCGCCGGCGGTGAGGATTCCCACCGCGGCTGCCGCCGACGCGATGATCGCGATGCGCCGTCGGGTGCTCGATCCGTTGGGGGCGGAGTGCATTCGCGACGGGAAGCTCGCCGTGACGGGTGCGCGGTAGACGCCGTCGGCGGCACGATTGTCCCGGTCCACGGGGGTCGGAACGGTTGCGGCACCCGACGACGCGGTGTCGCCTGCCAGATACGCGGCACCGATCGCCGCGGTGAGCGCGGGGACCGGGGCGGCGACCACGGTGAGCCCCAGCTCGGACGACACGAGTTCCGCCGCCAGCGGGATCGCGCCACCGCCACCCGCGAGCAGGACGTGGGTGACGTCGGAGACCTCGATCTCGGCCGAGCGGAGGGCCTCCCGGATCAGCTCGACCGAACTCGACAGGGGTCGGCGGATCAGATCCTCGAGCTCGGACCGGACGAGTCGTACGTCGGTCGTGACGCCGGGCAGGGCGACCGGGATGGCCGTCTCGGTGTCGGTGGACAGCTTTTCCTTGGCCGTGGCGCAGTCGGCCCGTAGCACCGACAGGGCGGCGATGGTCGCGGGGTCGAAGGGGTCGAGGTCGCCCGTCTTGTCCGCGATCGCGTCGAGCACGTAGCGGGTGATCAGCTGGTCGAAGTGGGCGCCGCTGAAGTCTTCCGAGCGGAGCGGCTTGCCGAGGATCGCCGACTCGGCGCCGGTGCGCACCACCGTGATGTCGAGCGCGGAGGCGCCCAGGTCGAAGACGACGATCACTCCGTCGTCCGGGCGCCCACGTGAGGCTTCGAGCCACCGCGCGCAGGCTGCGGCCTCCGAGACCAGTCCGGCCGTGGACAGCCCCGAACGGTCGAGCGCCGATTCGAGGGCCCGGACGGTGTACTTACTCCATGCCGTCGGATGGGTGACCACCACCGTCGCGGGGGTTTCCGGCGCGGCCAGGCACGCCACGGCGGATGCGAAGAGATCCGCCCCGGCATGGATGCGGCCGGCATCGTCGAGCAGCCCGACCGGGTCGCCGACCCGCTCGACGAAACCCGACAGATGTGCTCGTCCGGCGTCGTCGCCCGGCTCCGGGAACACGGCCGTTCCGTCCGACAACAGGTGCAGGATCGTCGGTCGGGACGACGTGACGGCGTCCGCCTCATCGGTGAAGGTTCCGTCCGCTGTGATCGATGCAGTGCCCGAATTGGTCGTTCCGACAGCAATTCCGAGCACGGCGCCCATGCGCTTCTCCCATACGTTCGGGGCGGATTGCGGCACCGCCGGTGGTATGGCGATTGTCGGCGCGAGCACGACGATCGTTACGGGAACCCCGCGATCTCGCCCCAGGTCGAGGGCGATCCCCCTAATCGTCCACAATCCCCTAGGGTGGGCTGTTCGAATCCCCCTGTCCGCGTTCGGGGGGATGCGCCCCGTTCCCGTTCGTCTCCCGGATTCGTAGCGTGTTAACCAATCTCGCCGCAGTGTCCGTTCCGGAACCGCGGTGGCCGGCCTACCGACCGTCAGGAGTTACCTCATGGCCAGCAACGCAGTTCTCGACTTCATCCTCCGGCTTCTCCGCGACGAGGACGCCGCCGCCGCCTACTGCGCGAACCCCCAGGCCGCGCTCAGTGCGGCGGGACTCGGCGATGTGTGCCACGCCGACATCGTCGCCGTCGCCCCGATGGCGGCCGAGTCCGGTCTGTTCGGCAGTGCGGGCGCCGATCTGGGTGCGATCCTGGCGGCCGGAACGGGCGCGGCGGGCTCGCTCGGCGCGGCCGCCGGCGGCGGACTAGGCCCGGGAGGTGGTCTGGGTCTGGGTGGTGGCGCGGGCCTCGGTCTCGGCGCCGGTGCGGGACTGGGCCTCGGCGCGGCGGTGGGCGGCGGATTCGCCGGTGACCTCGACCTCGGCGGCGACCTGGTGGCGGCGCTGGGTGCCGCCCTTGCCGTCGGCGGATCGATCGGCGCGCAGCTCGGTGCGGCTCTCGGCGCCGCGTTGGAAGCCGCCGTCGGCCTCGGTGGCGGGCTGGGCGGCGGTCTGGACCTCGGCAGCCTGACGAATGTCGGCGGCTCGCTGGATCTGGGTGGTGCGCTGGCGGCCGCTCTGAATGGGGCGCTCGGTGGCGTCGTGGATGTGAACGGGTCGCTGGTGACCGACCTCGGTGCGGCCCTGGGTGCCGCGCTCGAGGGCGTGACCAGCTTCGATCTCGGCGGACTCCTGTCGGTGGACGGCGGGTTGAGCGCCGCGCTGGAGAGTGCTTTCGCGATCGGCGGCGAGCTCGGTGGGGAGCTGGGTGCCGCCCTCGGCGGACTCTTCGGTGCGGCAATCGAGGCCGGTGCCGAGCTCGGTGGGGGGCTCGGTGCCGGCTTCGAGAGCGCGCTCGAGGCGGCGCTGTCGCTCGGCGGCAGCCTGGGCGGCGCACTGGACGGTGACATCGCCGGCCAGTTGGGCGCGGCGCTGAGCGGACTGCTCGAGTCGGCCCTGTCGATCGGGGGATCCGTCGGCGGCGACCTGGGAGCGGCCCTGGGCGGGGCGCTGGAACTCGGCGGCGCGCTGGATATCGCGAGCGCCCTGAATCTCGACAGCTTCCTCGATCTCGGCGCGTCGCTCGGCAGCGTGATCGGTGGCTCGCTGGGCGTGGAGGGTGCGCTGACCGCGGACCTCGGTGCCGCGCTGGGCGCCGCGCTGGCCGGTGCCGGCAGCGTGGACCTCGGTGGTCCGCTCGAGGTCGGCGGCGGCCTGACGGCGGCGCTCGAGAGTGCCTTCGGGATCGGTGGATCGATCGGTGCCGACCTGGGTGCCGCCCTCGGCGGGGCCCTCGACGGTGGACTCGGAAGCGGCATCGACCTCGGCAGCCTGATCGGGTCCGGTGGGGACCTGGGTGCCGCGATCAGCGGGGCCCTGGGCGGTGCGCTCGACGTCGACGGTGCCCTCACCGCGGCGCTCGGGACCGCGCTCAACAGTGCCCTGGCCCTCGGCGGCAGCCTGGAAATCGGCGCCGAGGCGGACCTCGGTGGGCTGCTCGAGGGCGCGTTCGGTGTCGGCGGCTCGGCGGGCGCCGATCTCGGTGCAGCGCTCGGTGGTCTGCTCGGCGGTGGGCTCGAGTCGGGCGGCTCGCTCGAGGGTTTGCTGGGTGCCGGAAGCTCGGCCGGTGGCGATCTGGGTGCGGACCTCGGAGCTGGGCTCGGTGCCGGCCTCGGGGGTGACCTGGGGGCGAGCCTGTCGGGCGCGCTCGGATCGGTTTCGGATCTGGGTGAGCAGGTCGGTTCCGGTCTCGGCGCCACGGGACAGATCGACGGCGGCTTCGGCTCGACCGGTAACGCCGACGGTGGACTCGGTGCCGGTCTTGCCGGCGCCTCCGACATCGCGGGCAATCTCACGACGGACCTCGACTCGGCACTGCAGGGCGCGCTCGACGCGGCCGGCAGCCTCACCGGTGGTCTGTCCGAAGCGGTGACGGGCAATGCGTGGTCGTCGATCGACACCGACGCGTTCGGCTCGGCCCACTCGGATGCCGGACTGTTCGCGAACGGTGTCGGTGAGGTGGAGGGCCAGGCGGGCTCCGTCGCCGATCCGACACCCGCGCACGTCGATCTCGGAGACCATCTGCTGCCGTGACGCCCGGACACGACCTGTAACGAACGGGGCCCCGTACGCGCTAATGCGAACGGGGCCCCGGTTCGTATCCAGCGGAGCGGCGGATCAGTCAGCGCGTGCACAGCGGTGCGGGCGTAGGTCGGAACACAGAAGCGGGGCAGCGAAACCCATGGACAACGCGACCTCGGACACGGCGGAATCGGCGAAGTCGCCGACGCGGAACCGCGCGGTGCCGGCGCACGAGGCCGCGCTGACGGCACTGCTGGACCGCACCACCGGGATCGCGGCGGCCGCGGGCCGGACGGATCTGGTGGATCGTCTGGACCTGGTACGCACGCGGGTGGTCGACCCCCGGTTCCGCGTCGTGGTGGTGGGACAGCTCAAACAGGGCAAGAGCCAGTTCGTCAACTCGCTGCTCAACCTCGCGGTGTGCTCGGTGGGGGACGACGAGACCACCGCGGTACCGACGGTCGTGCAGAACTCCGAGCGGGCCTTCGCCGAGCTTGTCGTGGCCGAGCCCGGTGGCGAGCCGCGGCGGGTCGAGGTTCCACTCGCGGAACTGGATTCGGTCGGTCCGTCGACTCCGCGCGCGGAGGGACGTGAGGTGCTGCGTCTCGAGGTCAACGTGCCGAGCCCGCTGCTGGCGGACGGTCTGGTGTTCGTCGACACCCCCGGCGTCGGTGGGCACGGAAATCCGCACGCGGCAGCCACTCTGGGACTGTTGCCGGCCGCCGACGCGGTTCTCGTACTCTCCGACGCGAGCCAGGAGTTCACCGAGCCGGAGCTCGCGTTCCTGCGCCAGGTGACCGGGCTGTGTCCCGCGGTCGCGTGCCTGATCACCAAGACTGATCTGTATCCGCACTGGCGGCGGATCGTCGACGCCGACCGAGCGCACCTGCAGCGCGCGGGCATCGACGTCCCGCTGGTGCCGATCTCGTCGGTGCTGCGTTCGCACGCCCTGCGCCTCGACGACCGATCCCTGCACGGCGAGTCCGGCTTCGACGCCCTGTACGCGTTCCTGCGGGGGCGGGTGATCGAGCACGCCGAGGGCGGGTTGCGTCGCGCGGTGTCTCACGACGTCCACTCCGTGGTCGAGCACCTCATGCTCGCACTCGGCAGCGAGCTTGCCGCGCTGCGTGATCCGGCGAAGGGCGCGGCCGCGGTGGCCGAACTGCAGCGAGCCAAGACGGCCACCGAGGAGCTGCACAAGAAGACGTCGCGATGGCAGCAGACCCTCGCCGACGGGATCGCGGATCTGGCGTCGGATATCGACCACGACCTGCGGGACCGGCTGCGGCAGGTGACCCGTGAGGCCGAACGTGCGGTCGACGAGGGCGATCCCGGCAAGGAGTGGGGCGAGCTGGGCGAGTGGCTCGAGGAGCAGATCGCGCAGTCGGTGGGCGACAACTTCGTGTGGGCGCACGACCGTGCCCTGTGGCTCGCGGAGGTGGTGGCCGAGCACTTCGCGGACGCGGGTGCGGTGGAGATGCCGCAGCTCGACGTCGCCGATCTCGACGGTGTGCTCGAACCGGTGGTCGCGCTGTCGGACCTCGAGTCGGGCCGGATCGGCATCACCCAGAAGGTGCTGGTCGGAATGCGCGGATCGTACGGTGGCGTACTGATGTTCGGCCTCATCACGACGCTGATGGGGATGACGCTGCTCAACCCCATCTCGGTGGGTGCCGGAGTTCTGCTCGGCACCAAGGCATATCGCGACGACCGTGACGCCCGGGTCGTCAAGCGCCGCGCCGACGCGAAGGTGGCGATCCGACGGTTCACCGACGACGTCAGCTTCCAGGTGGGTAAGGAGTCGAAGGATCGGCTCCGGCTGATCCAGCGGTTGCTGCGTGACCACTTCACGGCGATCGCGGAGCAGACGCTGCGGTCGCTCGGTGATTCGTTGCGCGCGGCACAGGACGCGGACACCGTCGAGTCGACCGAGCGGGCCGGCCGCGCCGCCGAGGTGGAGCGGCAGATGCAGGTGCTCGCCGAGCTGAAGGATCGTGCGGCACAGTTGCTTCCCGTCGAGGCCGGGGTGGACGAGGAGGTGCCGGCGTGACGGCGTCGATGTCGTTCGAGCGGGCGCGCGCCCTCATCGTGTCGGCACGCGAGATCTACGCAGACAACCCCGTCGCGCGGGCGCAACTGAACGAGTGCGCGTCCCGGCTCGAGCAGCCGTTGCGCGTCGCGCTCGCCGGTTCCGTCAAGGCGGGCAAGTCCACGCTGCTCAATGCGTTTGTCGGACAGGACATCGCCCCGACCGACGCGACGGAGTGCACCCGCGTCGTCACCTGGTATCGCGGCGGCACGACGCCGACGGTCACCGCCCGCTACGACGGCGCCGAATCCGCCAATGTGGCCGTGCAGCGGCACGCGGGACGCCTGACGTTCGACCTCGGCGACCTCACGGCGGACCGTGTCGACCGCCTCGACGTGGAATGGCCGGCCAGCGCGCTCGCCCAGACGACGATCATCGACACCCCAGGTACGTCGTCGCTGTCGAAGGACGTCTCAGCCCGCACCCTCGAGATGCTGACCCCCGAGAACGCGGTGTCCGGCGCCGACGCGGTGGTGTACCTGCTGCGCAGCCTCAGTGCGTCGGATGTCCAGTTCCTGGGCCGGATCGGTGCCCACGTGGGCGGCGAGTCCGGGCCGCTCGGCGTCGTCGGGGTGGTCTCGCGCGCCGACGAGGTGGGGGCGGGCCGGGCCGACGCGATGCTGTCCGCGAAGGAGATGGCGGCCCGGTTCACGGCGGAACTCGAGCTCACCGGACTGTGTCAGGCGGTCGTTCCGGTG
Source organism: Rhodococcus sp. W8901 (assembly GCF_013348805.1). Taxonomy (NCBI): domain Bacteria; kingdom Bacillati; phylum Actinomycetota; class Actinomycetes; order Mycobacteriales; family Nocardiaceae; genus Rhodococcus; species Rhodococcus sp. W8901. Next base: position 4,882,046 of record NZ_CP054690.1, on the reverse strand, counting down.
GCGGGCCTCTTGGCGCTGGGCGCGCGGACGTTGCGGCAGAGCGAGTTCGCGGCATTCGAGGCGCTCGCGCGGGTGCCGGGGGAGGATCTGCAGCTGGCGATGCTGTCCGCCGACCGGTTCGTCCGCGACGACGCCCCGCTGCCCGTGGACGCGGCGATGCGCCGTCAGCTCGCGGACCGGTTCGGCCTGTTCGGGATTCGGCTCGCGGTGATGCTGATCCGGCTCGGGGTGCAGGATTCGCCCAGCCTCGCCGCCGAGTTGGTGGCCCGCAGCGGGCTCGACGAACTGCGACAGGTGATCGACGTGCAGTTCGGCCAGCGAGCCGATCAACTCAAGACGCACTCCGCGCTCGTCGCGCTCGAACGGGTCCTCGAAGCGCACCCCACCCCGCAGACCCCGCGCATGATCGACGAGGCCGGACGGCTGCTCGCGGACGTCCACGGCTTCCAGGAGTTGCGCATGCTCGGCCGGCTCCGCAGCGCCGAAACCGGCCTGTCGGGCGACGATCTGACCGAACTGCAGCGGCTCATCGGTGGTTTCGGCATCGATCCCGCAACGCGGCTCGGGCTGGCGGCCGACGCCTCGATCGAGGAGGCGCGGGTCGTGGCGCTCGCAGCGGTGCACAAGTGGCGTGAGCGGGCGGCGCATCCCCTGGTCGACCAGTTCACCGCCCGGGCCTGTCGCGTCGCCGCCCGCAGTGCGGAGGGAGTGCTGACCGAACTGGGCGGGACCGGCGGGGTCGGTGGATTCGCCGGGGCGATGCGGCTCGACATCGACGCGGGGGCGGTGCGCGTGGCGCCGGTCGCGTCTACTCCTCGTCGCTGATCGGTCGCAGGAAGCTGCCGGCGATGTCGAGCGCGGGGCCGGAACTCTCGCCCGAGACCACCAGCACCGCGAACGCGACGTTGCCGCGGATCCCGACGAACCATCCGTGGGCGTGCGTGCCGTCGCCGAATTCGGCGGTCCCGGTCTTGCCCATGAGCCCGGAGATGTCGGAGAGGCTCGTGGCGGTGCCGCTGCGCACCGTCTCGGTCATCATTGATTTCAGGTCCCGCACATGGTCGGGGTCGAGCGGCCCCGGTGTGTGGTCGGCGGTCGCGGGCTCCCCGCCGATCAACTGGGGTAGAGGGGCCCGGCCCCCGGCGATCGCCGCCGCGACCATCGCCATCCCGAAGGGACTCGCCAGGTCCTCGCCCTGGCCGATCGCGGCCTCGACGCGCTGCGCGGGCGTCTGCGCCGACGGCACCGAACCGGTGACGGTCGTCAGTCCCGGTGTCAGGTAGTCGACGCCCAGCCCGAACTCGCGTGCCTGCACCTGAAGCGCGTCGGCGGGCAGTCCGACGGCCAGTCTGCCCATCGTCGTGTTGCACGAGTGGGCGAACGCCGAGTGCAGCGGGACGCGGCCCAGGTCGAACTCGTTCTCGTTGGGGATGACGCGGCCCTCGATATTCGCGGTGCCCGGGCAGTCGACGGTGCTGTCGGCGTTGACCGCGCCGCTCTGCAACGCAGCCATCGTCGTGACGGTCTTGAATGTCGAGCCCGGCGGATACAGGCCGGTCAGGGCGATGGGGCCGGACTTGTCGGCGGCCCCGTTCTGCGCGACCGCCAGCACCTGGCCGTTCGTGGCATCGAGCGCGACCAGCGCGGCCGCGCGGGGTTCGGTGTTCACGGCCTGCTGGGCGAGATGCTGGATGCGGGGATCCAGCGTCGTGCGCAGCGCCGTGCCGTCCGGCGGGTCGCCGCCGGTGAGGGTGCCGGCGACGCCGCCGTCGCGCTCGACGGCCTGCACCCGCCAGCCCGCCGAATCCTGTTGTCGCGATTCCCAGGTCGCCCGCAGCTCGGCGACCACCGGCGACGTCAGCGCCCGGTCGACGGTGAGTAGCCGCATCTGATCGGAGAGATGGATGCCGGGGATCTTCGCGAGTTCGGCGCGGATCGGCGCGGCGTCCTGCTGCCGCAGGCTCACCAGGTTCACCCGCTCGCCCGGCTTCGCCGCCGCGCCGGGATTCGGCGGGGCGACTTCGAACCCCGGTACCGCGCGCGACAGCAGACGCGACAGTTGCGCCCGCACCGCAGAATCGGTTGCCAGCGTGTTCGATTCGATGTCGACGACCGTGACCGTCTGCGGCTCCAGCAGTGCCATCCCGTTGGCGTCGAGGACGGCCCGTGTGTCGGCGACCGGTGTGTACTGCAGGGCCTGGCCGGGCTGGAGTCGTTCGTTGACCACCGCGGAGGACCACGACACCCGGCGGGTGCCGTCGGTGTACGTCAACGGCACCGCCGTGGTGTAACTCCAGGACCGTCCGCCGCCGAAATCCCAGTCCGACCGGTAGGTGAACCGTGAGTCGTCGGCGCGTTCGACGGTGAACTCGGCCTCGGCGCCGTCGCCCACACCGTCGAGGGTGCGGCGCAGCACGTCGCTCGCGCCGTCGGGGTCGTCGGTGAGCGATGCGGCGGCCGCCACGTCCCCGCTGCCGAGGGCGTCGACGAACTTGCGCGCCACCTTCTCGCCGGAGTCGGGACCACCCAGCACGCCGCACGACGTCAGCGCCACCGCCGCCGCGAGTGTCAGTGCGCCGCGCTTCCACAACTCCCGCTTGGTCCCGTCGGCCATCATCACTCCGCTCGTTCGATTGGATGTCGATTGGCAGCGAAGCATCGAGGACTCCGGCGAGTCCAATATGCTATTGACGTGAGACCGATACTCGATACGAATAAGGCCAGTTCAGGGCCGTCGTGAACCTTCTGTTACACCTCGAATTCTTCATCGCCGTGGCCGAGGAGCAGCACTTCGGCCGCGCTGCCGCCCGCCTCGGGATGACCCAGCCGCCGCTGAGCCAGGGCGTGAAGAAGCTCGAGCGTGAACTCGGCGTCACGCTGTTCCACCGCGGATCGAAGGGCGTCGTGCTCACCGCGAGCGGGCAGGCGCTGCTGCCGGACGCGATCGACCTGATCGGACAGGCCCAGCGCTTCACCGACACCGCGCGCCGGCGGCAGGCGCACGAGCGCACCCTCCGCGTCGGCGTCATGCCGAAGGTGCCGACCGCGCTGGTCGCGGACCTCGCGGCGACGGTCCGGTCGTTCGCCGGGTCGGGCCGCGTCGAGGTGAGCATCGCCCCGAGTGCCGATCTCGTCGACCAATTGGGTTCCGGCGCAATCGATCTCGGTGTCATCGAGCATCCCGCCCTGGTGGACCCGCTCACCGGCACCGACGTGGTGCCACTGCCGCTGACCCTGTTGGTGCCGGCCTCGCACCCGGCGGCGGCGCAGGACCCGTGCGGGCTGTCCCGCCTGACCGGCCTGCGGTTCGCGTCGCCGCCACGCTCCGACGGCCCGGCGGCGTACGACCTGCTGGGCGACGCATTCGCCCGGGTCGGGACCGACCTGGACGTCATCAACGCACCTGACGACCGGTGGGCCCTCGCGCTCGTGGCGGCCGGCCAGGCCTTCGCCCTCACCGCGGACCAGACGCTGTCGGCTCCCGGGGTGGGCCGGGTCCGGCCGGGCGACGAGTCGATCCGCCTGCGCCTGCGGTGCCTGCGGTCGGCGTCGGCCGACGTGCCGGACCGGGTGCTCGACGCGATGGCCGCGCGGATCGCCGGCTACGCGGCGGCCGGGCAGGTGACGTCGTGACGGGTACGACTGGACTGTCGGACGTGTTCGTCGACGCCGCCGTGCGCGGATGTCTGCACGCGATCCCGGTGTCGGACCGACGCGCGGGTATCGAGGTCGGGGCATCGCCGGACCAGCCGGTGGTCATGGCCTCGGTGTACAAACTGCCGCTGCTCGTCACGTTCTGCCGCCTCGTCGACGCCGGTGATCTGGACCCGCGCCGGCAGGTGACCCTCGACCCGTCCACCCGCACCACCGGGCCGACCGGTGTCTCGCAGATGTCGGATCCGGTACGAATGTCGCTGCGCGACATGGCGCGCTCGATGATGGCGGTGTCCGACAACGCCGCCGCCGACGAACTGCTCCGGCGCGTGGGTGTGGACCGGGTGAACGAGACGATGGGCGGCCTGGGGCTCTCGTCGACGCGGATCGTCGGTGGCACCGCGGACAGCCTGGAGTCGCTGGTGGCGGACACGGGCACGCGCTCGCCCGCCGAGGCGTTCGCCCGGATCGGCGACAACGACACCGTCATGTTCCCGAGCGGCTACGACCCGGTGCTGTCGAGCGCGACCACCCCGCGGGACATGACGACGCTGCTGTCGGCGGTGTGGACCGGGGCCGTCCTGTCCGCGGATCAGACGGCATTCGTCCGTGCCCTGATGTCGAGCCAGGTCTTCACCGCGCGCTTGCGCTCGGGATTCCCGTTCGCAGACGTCGTCGTCGCCGGGAAGACCGGAACGCTCGGTGCGGTACGCAACGAGGTGGGAGTGATCGAGTTTCCCGACGGTGACGCGTTCGCGGTCGCGGTCTTCACCCGGGCGGCGCGCGCGGATGCACTGTTGCCCAGGGCGGATGCGGCGATCGGTCTCGCCGCGCGTGCGGCGATCGCGGACTTGCGCCGGCTGGGCTGATCCGGCCGTTCCGTCGGTTCCGTGCACCGCCCGCGGGTGTCGGCGATACTCGAAGGAGGTGTCGGTGCTCCGACGCCACGAGGACCGAGGGGGCCCTTCGTGCTTCTCCGATTACCCGGTGTTTATCGTCCGCAAACCGACAGTTTCCTTCTGGCGCAGGCCCTGAGCTCCGAGCCCGTGGGTGCCCGCACTCGGATCCTGGACCTGTGCGCGGGCACCGGGATGCTCAGCGCGCGTGCCGCGGCGGCGGGCTCGGAGGACATCACGGCAGTCGACATCGGCCGTAGAGCGGTGGTGAACACGCGAATCAACGCGTGGCTCAACCGCGCTCACGTACGGGTGGTGCGGGGTGATCTCACGGTGCCGGTGGACGGCGAGCGGTTCGACCTCGTGCTGTCCAATCCGCCCTACGTGCCTTCGGCGACCGACCGGTTGCCGACGCGCGGCGCGGCCCGCGCGTGGGATGCGGGATCGAACGGTCGATCGCTGCTCGATCGCATCTGCACCGAGGTGCCCGACGTCCTGACCGACGGGGGAGTGATGTTGCTGCTGCAGTCCGCACTGAGCGGTCTCGAGAAGACGCAGGTGATGCTCGAGGAGCGGGGGTTGGAAGTCGACATCGTTCGCAGCGTGGACATACCGTTCGGTCCGATAACCGCTGCGCGCGAGGGCATGCTTCGGCGTCGCGGGTTGGTCGAGGCGGGGCAGGACCGCGAAAGGCTGGTCGTGTTCCGTGCCGGGTGGAGGGAGGCGGTCCGTCGTGGCTGACGGCGCGGGAGCCGAGGTGGTCGTCACGGTGTGCCCCGACGGGCCGCTGCTGATCCGCGGCCCGGTGAGTCTCGTCGACGGCGCCGGTGTCCCGATCGTCAACGAACGCGCGACGATTGCGTTGTGCCGCTGCGGGAGGACGGGCCGGTCGCCCTTCTGTGACAGCTCGCACAAACGGAAGAAACAGCAGAATCCGTGAAATCTTCTCTGCGTCAACTCGAGTGACCTAGCGGTTCTCGAGTCATCGTCGAGTCCGCCCCTGGCGGTGAATCATTCACAGGGCTGTCCACAGGTGTGAGTTCTTTCCTCCACAGGTGGCGTGGCCGAAATCCTGTCCAGCAGAACGATCCGGACACGGGCAGTATGAGAGTCAGTGCCCGGAAACCTTGCGAACGACGACAAGACGGAAACGGGGTTGAGAACGGATGACAACTGGAGGAACAGCCGGTCGAACCGATGCGGACCGACAGAAGCTGAACGAGATCGCCGCCAATCTGGACGCGATGATCGGAAGCGGTGTGAGCCCGAAGACGTCGGGTCCCTCGCGCGCCGAGTTGGGGCGCGACTTCGGTCTGGTGCACAAGTTCCTGACCGCACTGGACATCGGACAGCCCGGCCTGGTCGACAGCGAGGAGTTCGACCGGCTCGTGGCGCAGTACACCTAGGCGCTGCACGGAGCGGAACGGAGGAACGAGACGAATGACCACCGCAGGTGACCGCTACTGATCGGGGAAGCCGATGCCGATGCCGATTCCCGAACCACGCGGTCCCGTGAGCGCCGCAGTCGTCGCGGTGCTGTCCGGCGCGGACGACCCGGCGACCGTGAACACCGCGGCCCGTGGATACAGGTCGGAGTCGTCGAACGGCATGATCGACGACGACGACGCGCAGCTGGCCTTGGCGCTGTTGTACGAGCTGCATCTACACGGCGTCGACGGAGCGGACGACCGGCTCGAGTGGGCCCCGGAGCTGATCGCCGCGCGTGCCGAGCTGGAGGCACCGTTCGAGGCGGCGGTCCGCGAGCTCGCGCGCCCGCGGGTGGAGGACGTCGACCCGTCCGATGTCGTGGCAGCGCTCTGGGAGATGACCGCGCCCACGGTGGGTCCCGGGTTGGCGGGCTTCATGGCCACGGACGCGACCGCGGACCAGTTCCGGGAGCTGCTGATCCACCGATCGCTCAACCAGCTGCGCGAGGCCGACGTCCACACGATCGGCATCCCGAGACTCGTCGGGCGGCCGAAGGCGGCGCTCGTCGAGGTGCAGGCCGACGAGTACGGCGGCGGGCGTCTCGAGCGGATGCACTCGCAGCTGTTCGCGACGACGATGCGCGAGCTGGGGCTGTCCGACGGGTACGCCCACTATCTCGACGACGTCCCGGCGGTCACGCTCGCATCGCTCAACGCGCTGTCCCTCTTCGGGCTGCACCGCCGTCTGCGGGCCGCGCTCGCCGGACACCTGTGCGCGGTGGAGACCACCTCCGCGCTGCCGAGCAAGAAGTACGCCGCCGGGCTGCGTCGGCTCGGCTTCGGCGCCGCGGCCACCCTGTTCTTCGACGAACACGTCGAGGCCGACTCCGTGCACGAGCAGATCGTCGTCCGCGACCTCGCGGGCGGTCTGGTCGCGCAGCGCCCGGACTGTGCCGGCGACGTCCTGTTCGGCGCGGCCGCGTGCCTCGCGTTCGACGACCTGGTGGGCGAGCACATGGCGAACTCGTGGGCCCGCGGCGCGAGTTCGCTGCGATCCCGCGCGGGCTGAGATCTGGACAGGCGGGCGCGACACCGACCGACACTGACGCGTATGGGTCTGCTGTGGGTGATGACGCTTCCCGGCCTGGCGTGCTTGCTGATACTGCTGGCATTCGTCGAGGTGGTGTTCAGCCGGATCACCGGTCGAGGCCTGCTGCCGTTGATCCGGGTGGATCTGGCGTCCGGGTCCATCCGTGTCGATCGACCGGAATCCGGATCCGACGCCTGACCTTTGCGGGCAATGACCCGGCCGGCGGCCCGGGAGATCACCCGATGTGCGATCGATCGGTTGTCGAGGGGCGCTGTGGAAGCGATCGTGCCGCACGGTGCAATTCGTCGCTCACGGCGGCGAATGGCGGCCGGAACCGACTTCCGAGCCGGTAGGCGATCCGGGTCCGCCTGTGGATCGGGAGAGTCGTGAGCACTACCCCCTCCGGGACGTCGGTCGCTCCGAGTTGGGGAACCAACGCCACGCCGTCTCCCGCGGCGACGAGTCGCAGGACCGTCGCGAAGTCATCGACCCGATGGGCTATGTGCGGTTCGAAGCCCTGGGACTGACAGGTACGTACGGCCATCGTGTGGCAGAGGGTGCCGGTGTTGCCGACTATCCAGCGGCTTCCGGCGTGCCGGCGGACCACCGTCATGTCGACCCCCTCCGCCGGTTCCGTTGACGCGAGGTACACGACCTCGTCGAGGATCGGTTCGGTCTCGATGCCTGGCCCCATGGTGGAGGGCACGTTGTCGTATTCATGAACCAACGCGATGTCCAGTCGACCGCCGCGAAGAAGATCCGGCACGGCGGCGGGATCCACCTCGGTCACCGTCAGTTCCAAACCCTTCTCGGCGCGGCCGATCTCCAGCATTGCGGGCAGCACGATCGTCCGTAGGGCAGTCGGAAACGCCCCCAGGCGAACCGAACCCGACAGGCCCTTCTCGCTCGCGGAGAGCGCGGCCTCGGCTCGTTCCAGGTCGGCGAGCACGACCTCCGTGTGCTCGACCAGCATCGTCCCGGCCGGCGTGAGACTCACCCGACGGCCCGTGCGTGTCAACAGCGGGCGACCGGCCTCGCGCTCGAGGGCCGCAAGCTGCTGTGACACCGCCGAGGGCGTGTACGACAGTGCCTCTGCGACCGACGCGATGGTGCCTCGGTGGGCGAGTTCGCGCAGAAGTCTGAGCTTGCGGATGTCGAGCATCAGTTCAGCTTACGGATAGCGCCATGAACAGTAACTGGATCTTGATTATGTGCGCGGTGAGACTGGGTGCATGACCTTCCACCCGTCAGGAATTCTCGTCCCGCTCGTCACTCCGTTCGCGGACGACGGTGAGCTCGCCGCTGCCGAGCTGGAACTCCTCGCGCACGCCGTGATCGACGAGGGAGCGGCCGGGATCGTCGCGTTGGGGACCACCGCGGAGCCGGCGACGCTGAGCCCACCGGAACGCCGCGATGTCGTGCGGATCTGCGGCAGGGTGTGCCGCGAGCGCGGGGTTCCTCTGCTCGTCGGGGCCGGCTCCAACGACACGGTCGGCACCGTGCGGGCGATCGAGGCGCTGAATGCGGAAGCCGATGTCACGGGCGTATTGGTAGTGGTCCCGTACTACACGCGACCGTCCGAGGCGGGGGTCGTGGCGCACTTCGAGTACGTCGCCGATCGGAGTCCGCTTCCGCTCGTTCTGTACAACGTTCCGTACCGCACCGGCCAGTATCTGGGTTGGGAGTCCGTTGTGCGCCTGGCGAAGCATCCGCGGATCGTCGGCATCAAGCAGGCAGTCGGCTCGGTGGATACCGACACCGCGCGGCTTCTCGCGGAGTCTGCGTCGTCGGGTCGCGCCGCGGGGTCTGCTCCTGTGGACGCGTTCTCGGTTCTTGCGGGGGAGGACACGCTCGTCTCGCCGCTGCTCGCGATGGGCGCGGCGGGCGCGATCGCGGCGACCGCGAATGTGTGTGCGAGGGAATTCGTCGAACTGTACGACCTCTGGCGCAGCGGACGACCCGTGCCCGCACGGGCGCTGGCGCACCAATTGGTGGGGCCCACATCCGCACTGATATCCGAGCCCAATCCCACCGTCATCAAGGCCGTTCTCCATGCCCAGGGTCGGATATCCACCCCGAACGTCCGGCTTCCGTTGCTGCCGGCCGGTGAGCCCGGGGCGATCGTCGACGCGCTCCGACACCTTCGCCTTGCGCTCTCGCGATGATCGATCCCAACGTGCCGTGGTCCGGTGCGGCGTCCGAAACCTAACGCTCGATTCGCCGCAGTGCCGACCTGGCTGCGTTGTATCCGCCCATCCCGTGCGCGCCGCCGCCGGGCGGGGTCGCGGCGGAGCAGATGTAGACGCCCGGGATGCCTGTCGAATAGGGGTCGATGGCCACCCGCGGGCGCGTCAACAACTGCACCGGATCGTTCGCGCCGGTCGCGATGTCGCCGCCCACGTAATTGGGGTTGTAGGCGGGCATCTCGACGGCGGACCGGGTGAAGCTGCCGACGATGCGGTCCCGGGTGTGGGGTGCGAAGCGCTCGATCTGGCGCAGGATCGCCTCCGTCGCGTCGCCGGTGTATCCGTGCGGCACATGGGCGTACGCCCACACCGGGTGCACGTCACCGGCCGATCGTGAGGGGTCCGCCAGGTACTGCTGTCCGATCAGGACGAACGGACGCTCGGGCATTCGGCCGCGGTGCAGGTCCCGCTCAGTCGCGACCACCTCCTCGAAGGTCCCGCCGAGGTGGACGGTGCCGGCGCGGCGGCATGCGTCGTCACGCCACGGAATGCCGCCCTCGACGGCCAGATCCAGCTTGAACGCCGCCGGACCGTACCGGTACCGGCGGTACGCGCGGGCCACCCGGGCCGGCAGCAGGTTGCCGGCCACCTCGGCGACGCCGGTGGGCGACAGGTCGAGCATCGTGATGTCGGCGCGCGGCAACTCGCCCAGCGAGCGGACACGTCGTCCGGTCTCGATCCGACCGCCGTGGGCGAGTAACAGTGAGGCCAGCGCATCGGTGATCGCGCGGGACCCGCCCTTCGCGACCGGCCAGCCGTAGCGGTGCCCGGCGGCGAGCATCATCAGGCCCGCCGCCGACGTCGTGGGCCGGGACAACGGGTAGTAGGCGTGCGCGGCCACACCGCCGAACAGCGCCCGCGCCTGCGCGGTGCGCCATCGCCTCGCCGTCAGCGTGGCGGGGGCGAGCGCATGGATCCCGAAGCGCACCATCGGGATCGGGTGCCTGGGCAGGTGTACGACGGGACGCAGCAGTTCGCCGGCCAGTTCGTCGAAGTGCTCGGACAGCGGCGCGAACAGCCGTCGCCACGCGGGTCCGTCGGGCCCCAGTCGGCTCGCGGTCTGCTCGATCGACCGTGTGAACACGCCCGACACGGCATCGTCGAGCGGATGCGCGAGATCGATCTCCGGATACCGCCATTCGAGTCCGTGCGCGGAGAGGTCGAGCGAGCGGAAGAACGGTGACGCCACGCCCATCGGGTGCACCGCCGAGCAGTCGTCGTGCAGCAGTCCGGGCACGAGGCGCTCGGAGGTGCGGGTGCCGCCGCCGATCGTGTCCGCGGCCTCGTACACGGTCACGGAGATGCCGCGCAGCGCGAGCGCCACACCCGCGGCCAGCCCGTTGGGGCCGGAGCCGACGACGACGGCGTCCGTCATGGCGTGCCGCCGGCCGGGCGGTCGAGCCACGCCGAGACGGCGGGTGCGAACAGCAACGCCGTGCCGACCACGACCAACCCGGCCTGCAGCAGCGGCGCCCACGTGAGGGCGCGGACGGAGGTGTCCCACGCGCCCGACAACAGATTCCAGGTGGCGACGGCCGCGACGATCGTCGGTAGTGCGGCGACGGCCAGCCCGGTTCGGCCGCCGCGACGACGCCTGCGGAGCCGAAGGATCGCGAACACCGCGGTGAGCATGACCAGCAGCCCGATGCCGACGACGGCCGGCACGGTGAGGCTGACGACCCCGGAGACGTCGCCCGCGGCGGCGGTCGGATTCCGATCGGCGAGGTCGGACTCGAGGGCGTCGCGCACCCTTCCGTAGTCCAACGCGAGGGCTCCGAGGAGTCCGACGAAAACGACGAAGGAGGCCGTCCACGCGGCCAGTGCCGCGGCGAGCGCGTGCGGGGGAGTGACCGCGGTCGGGGTGTGCAGCGGAGCGACGACGACATCGGGTCGGGGCGGCCGGGGCCGGTGCGGCTGCGCCGGCACCGCCGTTGCCTCGTGTTCGTCGGTGGTGTCCACGTCCGAATCGTATCCGCGCCCGCGGTCCGGTCAGCCCGGTCGGGAAAATCCCGCAGTCGGGAACAAACCCGTGAGGCGGCCCGTTGACCATTTCGAGAACCTGAGCGTCGAGGACTCAAGTTTCGGATTGACTTCGACTGGAGTCGCATGCAAACTTGAGCCGGATACGCTCACCTGAGGTTCATTAGCTCAGTGTCGAGAAGATAACCGCAGCTCGAGAGGCTGCGAAGAAGGAAAGTGAGGGATCACTATGGCTCGTGCGGTCGGAATCGACCTCGGGACCACCAACTCGGTCGTGTCTGTGCTCGAAGGCGGCGAGCCGGTAGTGGTCGCCAACTCCGAGGGCTCGCGCACCACCCCGTCCGTCGTGGCCTTCGCCAAGAACGGTGAAGTGCTCGTCGGTCAGCCCGCCAAGAACCAGGCGGTCACCAACGTCGACCGCACCATCCGCTCGGTCAAGCGCCACATCGGCACCGACTGGAACGTGGAGATCGACGACAAGAAGTACACGCCGCAGGAGATCAGCGCCCGCACGCTGATGAAGCTGAAGCGTGACGCGGAGGCGTACCTCGGTGAGGAGATCACCGACGCCGTCATCACCGTCCCCGCCTACTTCGAGGACGCGCAGCGCCAGGCCACCAAGGAAGCCGGACAGATCGCGGGCCTCAACGTCCTGCGCATCGTCAACGAGCCCACCGCGGCCGCGCTGGCGTACGGCCTCGACAAGGGCGAGAAGGAACAGACCATCCTGGTCTTCGACCTCGGCGGCGGCACCTTCGACGTGTCCCTGCTCGAGATCGGCGACGGCGTCGTCGAGGTCCGCGCGACCTCCGGTGACAACCACCTCGGTGGCGACGACTGGGACGAGCGCATCGTCAGCTGGCTGGTCGACAAGTTCAAGGCTCAGAACGGCATCGATCTGACCAAGGACAAGATGGCCCTGCAGCGTCTGCGTGAGGCTGCGGAGAAGGCGAAGATCGAGCTGTCCAGCTCGCAGAGCACCTCCATCAACCTGCCGTACATCACCGTCGACGCGGACAAGAACCCGCTGTTCCTCGACGAGCAGCTCACCCGCAGCGAGTTCCAGAAGATCACCTCCGACCTGCTGGACCGCACCCGCGCGCCGTTCCAGGCCGTGGTCAAGGACTCGGGCATCGCCGTCAAGGACATCGACCACGTCGTGCTCGTCGGTGGCTCCACCCGTATGCCGGCCGTCTCCGACCTGGTTCGTGAGCTCACCGGTGGCCGGGAGCCCAACAAGGGCGTGAACCCGGACGAAGTGGTTGCAGTCGGAGCGGCGCTTCAGGCCGGCGTCCTCAAGGGCGAGGTCAAGGACGTTCTGCTGCTCGACGTCACCCCGCTGTCTCTCGGTATCGAGACCAAGGGTGGCGTGATGACCAAGCTCATCGAGCGCAACACCACGATCCCGACCAAGCGCTCCGAGACCTTCACCACGGCGGACGACAACCAGCCGTCGGTGCAGATCCAGGTGTTCCAGGGTGAGCGCGAGATCGCCTCGCACAACAAGCTCCTCGGATCGTTCGAGCTGTCCGGTATCCCGCCGGCCCCGCGCGGCGTGCCGCAGATCGAGGTCACCTTCGACATCGACGCCAACGGCATCGTGCACGTGACCGCGAAGGACAAGGGCACGGGCAAGGAGAACACGATCAAGATCCAGGACGGCTCCGGTCTGTCCAAGGACGAGATCGATCGGATGATCAAGGACGCCGAGGCGCACGCGGAGGAGGACAAGAACCGCCGCGAGGAGGCCGAGGTCCGCAACCAGGCCGATTCGCTGGTGCACCAGACCGAGAAGTTCATCAAGGACAACGAGGACAAGGTGCCCGCCGACGTCAAGGAGAAGGTCGAGGCCGCGGTCACCGAGGTCAAGACCGCTCTCGCCGGCTCGGACATCGCCGCCGTCAAGGCTGCAGTGGAGAAGCTGTCCACCGAGTCGCAGGCCCTGGGCCAGGCGATCTACGACGCGCAGGCCGCCGACGCCGCCGCGTCGGGTGACGGCTCCGGCCCCGCCGCTGACGACGTCGTCGACGCCGAGGTTGTCGACGAGCCGACCGATCAGGACAAGAAGTGACGGCGGAAAACCCCGAGCGCGAACCGGTGACGGCCGACGATCAGGTCGACGCCACCACCACCCCGGCTGCCTCCGAGGAGGCGGCCGGGGCCGGTGCGGCCGAGACGGACGATCTGACCGCGATCACCTCCGAACTCGAGAAGGCCAGCACCGAGCTGGGCTACGCGAAGGCGGAGATCGCCAACATCCGCCGCAACGCGTTGGCCCGGATCGATCGGGCCGTCGAGGACGAGAGGGTCGCGGTGGTCGGGAAGTTCCTCGACCTCGTCGACGATCTCGACCGGGCACGCGCCCACGGGGATCTGGAGTCGGGACCGCTGAAGGCGCTGTCCGACAAGCTCGCCGGTGTGCTCGACGGTCTCGGCCTCGAGGGGTTCGGCGCCGAGGGCGATGCCTTCTCCGCGGAACTGCACGAGGCCGTGCAGATGGAGGGTGACGGTGACAACCCCGTCCTCGGGGCAGTGCTGCGCAAGGGCTACCGCCTGGGCGAACGAGTGCTCCGCACGGCGATGGTGACCGTCACCGACGGCGCGCCTGCAGCCGATGCGGCAGCCGAGTAGATAGACAGACAACAGTGAAAGGAGGAGACGCCCAGTGAGCCAACGGGAGTGGATCGAAAAGGACTTCTACAAGGAACTGGGTGTCTCTTCCGACGCCTCCGCCGACGAGATCAAGAAGGCGTACCGCAAGCTGGCCCGGGATCTGCATCCCGACGCCAACCCCGGTGACACCAAGGCGGAGGAGCGTTTCAAGACGGTCAGTGAGGCGCATGCCGTCCTGTCCGACCCCGCGAAGCGCAAGGAGTACGACGAGGCCCGCCGCTTGTTCGCGAGCGGCGGCTTCGGCCCCGGAGCCGGATACAGCACCGGCGGTGGCGGTTTCGGCGGCGGCGGCTTCGACATCAACGACCTGTTCGGTGGTGGCGGCGGCGGTGCCGCCGGCGGCGACGGTGGCCTCGGTGACCTGTTCGGCGGGCTGTTCAACCGCGGTGGCGGTGGCCGCACCACGGCGTCGCGTCCGCACCGCGGCAGCGACGTCGAGACGGAGACCACGCTCGAGTTCCGCGAGGCCGCCCAGGGCGTGACGGTTCCGCTGCGCCTGACCAGCAGGTCGGCGTGCACCACATGCCACGGCAGCGGTGCCGAGCCGGGTACCAGCCCGCGGGTGTGCCCGCGCTGCAACGGAACCGGCGTGGTCAGCCGCAACCAGGGTGCGTTCGGTTTCAGTGAGCCGTGCGACGACTGCCGCGGCACCGGGTCGATCATCGACGATCCGTGCGCCGACTGCCACGGAAACGGCGTCACCAACCGCACCCGCACCATCACCGTCCGGGTTCCCTCGGGCGTGAGTGACGGCCAGCGGATCCGCCTGGCGGGTCAGGGTGAGGCCGGGCTGCGGGGTGCACCGTCCGGCGACCTGTACGTCACCGTCCACGTGCGTCCCGACAAGGTGTTCGGGCGCAACAACGACGATCTGACGCTGGTGGTGCCGGTCAGTTATGGCGAATTGGTGCTCGGTACGACCCTGTCGGTGCCGACACTGGACGGCCGTGTGGGCGTGAAGGTTCCGGCCGGAACCGCGGACGGGCGGATTCTCAGGGTGCGAGGGCGCGGTGTGCCCAAGCGCGGCGGAGGCGCCGGCGATCTGCTGGTCACCGTGAAGGTTACGGTGCCGCAGAAGCTCGACGACCCCGCCACCGAGGCACTCCAGACCTATCTGGAGGCAGAGAAGGCCAGCGGATTCGATCCGCGGGCAGGATGGGCCGGCGCCTGACCGGCGCGAACCGATCGAACAGGTGAACCATCATGAGCGACAAGCAACGCAAGGCGTCGGAGGTCCCAGCGGACCCCGACGCGCGGGTGTTCGTCATCTCGGTGGCCGCCGAACTGGCCGGGATGCACGCACAGACGTTGCGTAACTACGACCGGCTCGGCCTGGTCACCCCGCACCGCACCACCGGTGGCGGCCGCCGGTACTCGCCGCGGGACGTGGCGCTGTTGCGTGAAGTGCAGCGCCTGTCCCAGGACGAGGGCGTCAACCTCGCCGGCATCAAGCGGATCATCGAGCTGACCAACCAGGTCGAGGCGCTGCAGCACCGCGTCGACGAGATGGCCGCCGAGATCGCCCGCGTCCACGCCAGTTACCGCCGGGACCTGGTGCCCATCCCGCGCAGCAACGCGCTCGTCGTCTGGAAGCCGCGCAACCAGCGCTGAATCCCCGGTTGCTAGTGTGTGTCCCGAACACAACCCGGGGGGGCGACGTGGACGCGTTGACGACTGATCTCGAACATCTCGAGCAACTGAGTTCGATCCTGCAATGCACTGGGTGACGAGGCGCGTTCGCTTCGCACCGGTCCGGCAGCAGGTCCCTACGCCTCGACCGTCGGCGGCACCATGTCGTCGGTACTCGAGGCGTCGAGCATTTCCGCTGATCTCGTGGACGGAGCACTCGTCGCCGCGCTCGCTGAGCGTCTTGGAGAGACGGGTGACGTCATGCGCTACGTCGCCGCGCAGTATCGGAACCAGGAGACCGCGAACGCCGAACAACTCGTGCGCACCTATCTCGACGCGACAGGCGACTGGGATGCACCGGGGGACCCCGCGTGACCCTCTCGCGTTCACAGATCGAATCCTGGAATCCGGCCACACTCAACGATGTCGCGGATGCGTGGGAGGCGTTCGGCTCGAAGGTCGAGGGTTTGTTCGACCGCTACGTCGAGGCGGTCACCCGCGTGAACGACGGGTACTGGGAAGGCCGAGCTGCCGAGGCGGCGCAGGATCGTGCGACCTCGGACCGGAAGACCGCCCTGGCCGTGGTCGATCGGCTCGGAAGCCTCGCGGCGCGAGCGCGGCAGGGATTCTTCGAGATCGACGCCCCGCTGTCTCGGGCGCGCAACGCGATCGCCGGTGCCGAAGGGGAGCGGTTCGCGGTGTCGAGCGCACTTCAGCTCACCGACACCCTGTCCGAGTCCTCGCCGGAAAGGATTGCAGCCCTGCGGCAGTGGCAGGGGGAGATCACCGCGGCGGCAAACGACGTGGAGATGGCCGACCGCTCCGTTCGCGAGGCGCTCGGTGCGCACCGCTCCGAGTTGCGCGCGATGTTCGTGTCGGTAGCGGCGCTGGGAGCCGAGCAGGGCCGGACCGATGGCGAGTTGATCGCCTCCGGCGGGGAGGTGAGCGCGGAGTCGGTGCGCCGTCTCGTCGAGGCCGGGACGCTCGACCCTGCACAGCTTGCAGCGCTGTCGGGTGGACACGAGGCACCCATCCCGGCGTCGCACATGGAGTACCTCAATCAGGTGGCGCGATCTCTCGACGGAAAGAGCCCGCGCGAGATCGAGGAACTCATGGGCAGGCTGCCGGAGGAGGGTAGGCGGGCACTCGCGAATTCACTCCAGATCGTGTCGAACGAGCGCGTTATCGCGGGCGTGGCCGGTGACCCGGAGGTGCCGACGAGCGGTGGCGCGGACCTCCTCCCGGACAGGGTCCGAGAATCTCTCACCCGCGACGATCTGGTGGTCCGTGAGTTCAAGATGATCGCCGGAACAGGTTCGTGGAGTGCCGAACTCAACGGTGTGTCCGACAACCAGGCCATCGCCCGCATCGTGGAGTCGGGGGACGCGCTGTACAAGACGGGCAGTGAACTCGACAGGCGCCTGCTCGACGCCGGCCGGCAGTACCTCGACGCCCAGGTGGCGCACGAGCAGAACCCGAACAACAAGTTCGAGTACTTCGCGGTCGACGGACGCGGATCGAGCGGTGACGCGGTTGCGGAGCAGATCTTCGATGCCGTCGGCGACGACAAGGCCGCTGTTCTCGACGCCGTGACGGGCAAGCACGGCGGGGACCTGGTGCGCGACATGCTTGCCCACGATTGGACGGACGACGGTAAGGCGGCGTCGTCGATGTTCCGCTTCTCCGAGCAGGACTTCACCGTCGAGGACCCGAACAATCCCGAGGACGTGGCTCGTGCGACGCAGGCCGGGAAGCTCATGGCGGGGGTAGGGGAGCATCTGAGTACCGCCGACGCGTGGAAGACCCTCTCCGACATCCCTGGTGCGAACGGCCAATCGGCCGGACAGGTCAACCCGGAGTTGCTCCGGACGCTGTCGCACAGCCTGAGCCCGTACCTTCCGGGGCTCACCGGCGCCGAGATGCTCGACCGTCCGGGCTTCGCGCCTGGTGACTGGGCCGACCCCAGCGACAACGGCCACTACAACGGAACCGCCAACATCTTCGCGTTGATGAACACCGACGGCGAAGCCGGGCGACACTTCACGGCGGCCGCGCAGCACACCACGCTCGACAGCCTCGGGGCGTACGCAAAGGATCCGAGCGATCCACACGCAAGCTACGACCTGGTGACCGCGGGGCGCCTCATGGGGCTCGTCGATCGGGGCCTGCTCATCGAGACGCAGAACGAATACCAGGACAGCGCGGAAGCCGCGAAGGCCGCGTACGAGCGCAAGGCTGCCGCGTACTCGTTGGCAACTACCGTCGGAACCTACGGGCTGGACAAAGCCTGGGGCGGTGATGCGTTCAGCACACTGGTCGACGCGGGTGGGGACACGCTCAAGGAATCAATCATCGGAAAGGCGCCCGGTGAAGCGGACCGGGCGGTGCTGACCGGGCCCGACTTTCCGGCCGCATACCATGCGGTCCTCGCCGCAACGCCGGACATTCCGGATGGTGTCCGATCCGAATACAAGGATCTGTTCGACGACCAAGGAAACCTGCGACCCTACGATGCGATCGATTCTCGGGGTGACAGATGGAAAACAGATCTACGAGCAGTGTTCAACAAGATCGGTGATCCAACAGACGGCCATGGGAGTTTGATGCAGGAGATGTACAACGAAGTAGTCCGCAATGACGGGTAGAAATCGGTCGATTGCCATCGGAGTGATCGCGCTAGGACTACTGGTCGCGTCATGCGGTGTCACTGACGGTGATTCCGATTCCGAGCCTCAGCAAGTGCCGGGGCCTGTGTACTCGAATGTGTGGTCAGCCGGTGCAGACGTCAGCATCTTCAGCAGGGGTGCAGAATTGACGCGCGCTGCACTCGAGGCCGGCGAGTACGCGACGTATGTTGGTGCAGCACAGTCATTCCCCGGCTACCTGGACGCGCTCCCCGGATACATCTCGAGTACGAATCCGGCCGTGGAGGACTACTTCTTTTCGAACCAACCGGGTGAATCCCAGCAGAAGCCCACAACGTTCTTTCGCCACATTGCAGAACTCGAAGAGTCCAAGCGAACCGTGAACGCGACGGTTTGCGATTATTGGATCGACCCAGACGGTACTGCGAATCCTGGACCGAATCAGCTGCGTGGCGCCTGGTGGGTCAAACTGTCGAATCCTGGAGGCGATCCGGGCGTACCTGCCGTCGCAGATACGGATGCACGGACGAACGACCAGCGGGAGCACCCGATACCGACATGGAATGTCTTCGGCTCGTGGAAGATCGACAAGCTCAAGTATGTGCCGATTGAGGAAATTCCGCGTTCCTGTGTTGATTGGTGGCAGGAGCGGTTCCCGACCTTCGTGCCTCGAAACGGCTCCAACGTTCTCGACCCTCCTGAGGGGTACGTGCCCGAGACAATGCCGGTCGCGGTGCAGTATCCGGAGTGGATCGGGCCGCCCACGTCTTGATCAACCGCTGCAGCGGTGGATCAACCGCCGGGCCTAGGCACGGATCACCCGCCATCCGGCTGCTTCGAACGCGTGCTAGCGTTCGACGCCGCGGTTCCGTTGCTCCACCTCGAAGTGGTGGTCGCCGTCGTACTCCTCGATCACGCTGCACAACTGGATGATTCCGCGCGGACCCGGGTGTCGACCTCGATGTCGTTGTGCAGGTAGGTGTCGGGGTAGATGCGCGTGTAGTGGCGTCGGAGTCCACGCCTGCTCACCAGGCCCCGATCGAGGGCGGCCCCGCCGTGGAACACGGAATGCGCCCAGCGCGCCGCGGCGTCGTCGCCTGTGGGCGGTGCCGGTGCTGTGGACAACCCCTGATCGACCCTGACCAACCCCGGAACGGGAGTTCACGGCACGCTTTCGGCCCCGGGAACGTGCCGTGAATTCCCGTTCAGCGGTATCGCGGGGCATCGCCCTCCCATCCCATGGTCGAGTCGGTTGACGTTACCCACGTCACACCCTTATGCTCCCACTCGAGCAAGTGCTTGGTGAATCAAGCAAGTGCTTGATGGGAAGAGCTCGGTGGGTGTTGATGCAGGGTGACGTGTCGAGGCGTCGCCCAGCTGGGGCTCGCCGAGCTCTTCCGTGTCCAAACACGCCAAGCGAGCGCTTGGTTCTGTAGGTACGTAGCGGGTGTCCTAGGAGGGCAGTCATGAAGAATCGGCGTCCAGTGTTCGTCGCGGCGGTTGCCGCGTCGGTCTTGACGATTGCGGGGTGCGGTGGCACGGACTCCGCCGAGGCCGGCGGCGCCGATGCGCCGTACCGGGTCCTCGTGACCGGCGGTATCAGCGCCCAGGGTGTCCTCGCGGCCAACGCGCAGACCTCGATCCTCGCGACCAAGGCCGGTGTCGAGGTTCAGAACCAGGCCGGTGGCATCGGTGGTCGCCAGATCGAACTGACGGTCGTCGACGACGCCGGTGACGCCACTATCGCGGTCACCAAGGTGCGCGAGGCCATCAACAAGCAGAAGCCGGACCTCGTCCTCAACTCCGGACCGTCGTCCGTCGGCGCCGCGGTGCTGCCGATCCTCGAGCAGAACGACATCCTCTCGTTCAACGTTGCGCCCACGCCGGATTCGACGGATCCGTCGAAGTTCCCGCTGAACTTCGACCTGGCGCCCGGCGCCGGCGACAACGCCCGCGGCATCGTCGGCCACGTGAAGGAGAAGGGCTACGACAACATCGGTGTCATCCACGGCAGCACCGCGTACGGCGAGCTGTTCGGCAAGGAGATGACCTCCGAGCTGGAGAAGGCCGGGCTGAAGCAGGCCGGCAACGAGGAGTACGAGGCCACCGCGCTGGATATGACCGCGCAGCTGCAGTCGCTCAAGAACGCCGGCGCCAAGGCGATCGCGCTGGACGCGTACGGCGCGCCGCTGGGTTACGTCCTGCAGAGCATGCAGCGTCTGGGCTGGGACGTGCCGCTGATCGGCAACACCTCGGTGTCGAGCACCAACCTCGTCGCCAACGAGCCGCCGAACGGCGTCCTCGGTACGCCTGAGGTGAAGAACCTTGTCTCGCAGGTCTTCACGAGCACCGTGTACGACCCGAACAACGAGGCCGTCAACAAGATGGTCGACACGATGGCCTCGATGGGCGCCATCTCGTCGACGCTGATCATTGCTGACAACTACGACGCGTTCCCGCTCGTGGCCGCCGCTGCCGAGAAGGCCGGCACCACCACCGATTCCGAGAAGCTGGCGCAGGCGCTCGAGACCGAAGAGGTCCAGAAGAACGCGAAGACGGCCTTCCTGTCCCGCTACAACTTCACTGCCGACAACCACGGCCCGAACCCGACGCAGGACGAGATGAAGTTCATCGCGCCCACCAAGGTCGTCAACGGCCAGTTCGGCAATCCGGCCGCATGACGTTCATGAACTCTGATTCCCATACGACGCGAAGGAGGTTCTCGCTGTGACGATTCTGTGGTCGGGGCTCGCCCTCGGCGCTGTCTACGTGCTCGTCGCGATCGGGTACAACATCGTGTTCGTCTCGTCGAACACCTTCAACTTCGCGCAGGCGCAGTTGATGATGGTCGGCACCTTCGTGGCTTACACGGGCCTGGTGACGCTGAAGCTTCCGGTGCTGGTGGTTGCCGTGATGGCCACCGTGACGGTGATGATCCTCGCGGCCGTCGAGGAGTTGGTCGCGATCAGACCGGTCGCCGATCACCAGAACCAATTGGTGACGACATTGGGTGCGGCGACGTTGCTCAACGGTGCGACGCAGTTGATCTGGGGCAGTGAGCCGCTGACGGTTCCGTTCTTCGGGTCGAACGACCCGATCACCATCCTGGGCGGCCGGACGTATCCGGTCGAGATCGCGCTGCTGGTCCTGTCGATCGTGCTCGTGATCGGCCTCGGTCAGCTGAGCAAGCGGACCATGACCGGTCTGGCTCTCATGGGTGTCTCCGAGGACCGCGAGGCCGCGATGCTGCGTGGTGTCAATGTGCGGCGCATCGCGATGGGCGCGTTCGCGTTCTCCGGTGCGATCGCCGGTGTGCTCGGACTGTTCGTGGGCCCCAAGACGTTCGCGGTCGCGACGCTCGGTGCCGCGCTGGCGCTCAAGGGCTTCGTGGCCCTGGCGATCGGCGGCTTCGGTTCGCTGCCGGGCGCACTGATCGGTGGTCTGACGGTCGGTCTGGTCGAATCGTTCACCGCACTGTGGGCGGGTAGCCAGTACAGCAACATCGCGGTGTTCGTCGTGCTGATCGTCGTCCTGATGGTCAAACCTGCCGGACTGTTCGGCACGGTGAAAGAACGGGTGGTGTGACCATGCAGATCTGGCGCACTCTGCGCGGTGTCCCGAGCTGGATCTTCGCGCTCGCATTCGGCCTGATCGTGTTCTTCGCACCGATGATGGGCATGGACGCGACGAACACGCGTCAGCTCCAGCTGGCGTGCATCCTGGCCCTGGTGGTCAGCGGCCTGAACCTGAGCCTCGGCTATGCCGGTGAGCTCGCACTGGGCCAGGCCGCGATGTACGCGGCCGGCGCGTACACGGCCGGTCTGATGTCCCAGGCCGGGCACACCGAGATCCTGGTGCAGTTGGCGGCCGCGGGCGCGGTCGCACTCATTGTCGGCATCATCACCGGCATTCCCGGTCTGCGACTGGGTAGTTGGTCGCTGGCGATGACGTCGTTCTTCCTGATCCTGTTGGTGCCCGACATCCTCGCGATCTTCGGCGGCAAGACCGGTGGCCGTAACGGCCTGTCCGGGATGGAACCGCCGACGCTGTTCGGCCAGGACATCGACAAGAACTTCTACTACGTCGTGGTCGGCGTGACGATCCTGTGGTTCGTGGTGATGCGCAACCTCGTGGTCTCGCGTCACGGCATCGCGTTCCGCACGCTCAAGCAGTCTCCGGTTCTCGCGCAGTCCCAGGGTGTGTCCGTGTTCCGGATGAAGCTGTTGGGCTACGCGATCGGCGCCCTGCCCGCAGGCCTCGCGGGCGCCCTGTTCGCGAACACCGACCTGTTCATCGCCCCCGAGGCGTTCGGTTTCACGTTCGCCACCGCGGTGCTCGCGGCGTCGATCCTCGGTGGTTCGGCGAGCGTCTACGGTGCGGTGATCGGTGCGGCCATCATGCAGTTCGGGCCGAATCAGTCGACCGCGTTCCAGGAGTACTCGCTGATCTTCTACGGCGGCTTCCTGATCATCGGCGGCGTCCTGCTCTCGGGTGGACTCACGAAGGTGTTCCGCAGCCTGGCAACCAGGCTCGACCGCAAGGCCGGTATCGGCGCCCTCGAACGGCCGGAACCGCGGGACCCGGAGGCGATTCCGCATGTCGATCCCATCGCGGGTGCCACGCTCGAGGTCGACGGCATCTCGAAGGCGTTCGGCGGGAACCAGGCGCTCGAGGCGGCGACCCTGCGGGCCGAGCCGGGCCGGGTGACCGCGCTGATCGGGCCCAACGGTTCCGGCAAGACCACGATGCTCAACATGATCTGTGGCTTCTACACCGCGGACTCCGGTCGAATCGTCATCGGTGACACCGAGGTCCAGAAGTTCTCGTCGAACCGGGTGGCCCGTGAGGGTGTGGCCCGCACGTTCCAGACCCCGAACATCCCCGAGAACGTCACGGTCCTCGAGGCGGTCGCCTCGGGCCGGTACATGACGAACCGTGCCTCGATGCTCTCGGCCGTGTTCCGGCTGCCGAGCTTCCGCAAGGTCGCCAAGGCCGACATCACCGAGGCCGAGCGGGTCCTCGAACTGGTCGGAATGTCGCACCTACGGAACGAGGTTGCCACCTCGCTGCCGCTGGGAATGCGACGGATGCTCGAGGTCGCGCGCGCCGTGATCGCCGAGCCGCGGGTCCTGCTGCTCGACGAGATCGCGTCCGGCATGGACGAGGACGAACTCGTGCGGCTGTCGGTGCTCATCCGCGCCCTGCGTGACGCCGGCGCCACCGTGCTGCTGGTGGAGCACAACTTCCGCCTCGTCCTCTCCCTCGCCGACACCATCGTCGTGCTGGCGCAGGGACAGGTCATCGCGTCGGGCCCGCCCGCGGAGATCGAGCACCACCCCCGCGTGCTCAGCGAGTACCTCGGCGTGGACCCCGACAGCGGCACGGCTACCGAGCTGGAGAAGGTGGAGTGATGAAACCGGTTCTGAGCGTTCGGAATCTGCAGTCCGGTTACGGTGACCTGCGCGTGGTCTGGGACGTCTCCTTCGACGTCTACCCCGGCCAGGTGACGGCCCTGCTCGGACGCAACGGTGCCGGCAAGACCAGCACCCTGCGTGCGATCTCCGGTCTCAACAAGGTTCACGGCGGCACCATCGAGATGGACGGCCAGGACATCTCCGGTGTTCCCGCCCACCAGCGGGTGCGCCGCGGCATGGCGTACGTGCAGGAGGGCAAGCGCGTCTTCCACAAGCAGACCATCGAGCAGAACCTGCTGCTCGGCGGCTACACCACGAAGAAGCGTCGCACCGCCCTCAAGTCCGAGGTCGAGCGCATCTACGAGATGTTCCCGATCCTCGGTGAGAAGCGGAACCTGTTGGCCGGCTCGATGTCCGGTGGTCAGCAGCAGATGCTGGCGATCGGTGCGGCACTGATGGCAGAACCGAAGCTGCTGCTGCTCGACGAGCCGTCGGGCGGCCTGGCCCCCGTCATCGTCAACGAGGTCATGGAGCGCGTCCAACTGCTCAAGGAAACCGGCCTGGCCGTGCTCCTCGTCGAGCAGGCCGTCGAGGCGGCGATGAGCGTCGCCGACCACGTCACCGTCCTCGACATCGGCAAGGTCGTCATGGACTCGCCGGCGTCGGAGATCGACGACCTCGCAGTCCTCAAGGACGCGTACTTCGGGCGCGTCTGACCGGCACTGCAAACCCCTCAACGGGAGTTCACGGCACACTTCGACAGCGAATGCGTGCCGTGAACTCCCGTTTCGGTGCTTTCTGAAGGAAGAGGACAAGGACCCATGAGGATCGGACTGGACGTCTTCGGTGCGGAGCGACTCTACGACGGCGACCACCGTGGACTGCTCGACCTGGCGGCGGAGGCCGACCGGCGCGGCATCGACCTGATCACGGCCTCGGACCACCTGGGCTTCTCGCGGGAGGCTCACGAAGAGCGGGTGCGTGCCAACGGTTTTCCGTTCGAGCTCGAGCATCCGTGGCTCGACCCGATGTCGTTGCTGTCCGCGGTGGCCGCGGTGACCGAACGGGTGGAGCTGGGCGTGTACGTGCTCGTTGCGCCGCTGCGGCCGGCGCTGTTGCTCGCCAAGCAGATCGCGACGCTGGACGTGCTGTCGCGGGGCCGGACGCGGATCGGGATGGGCGTCGGCTGGCAGCAGGCCGAGTACGAGGCGGCGGGGATTCCGTTCGAGCGCCGCTTCGGCCGGTTGGAGGAGACGGTGGCCGCGTGCCGCGAACTGTGGGGTCCGCCGCCGGCGTCGTTCACCGGAACGGGCTTCGCGTTCTCCGACTTCTACAGCCTGCCGCGTCCCGTGCAGTCACGGGTGCCGGTGATCTTCGGGATGGCGCCGTCGAAGCGGAACTTCGACCGGATCGCGCGCGTCGGCGACGGCTGGACCGCAGCCCCGGCGGACATGCCCCGCCTCGCCGAGAGCATCACGCTGCTGCGCAACTGTTTCGAGGAGCAGGGCCGCGACCCGGCATCCGCCGAGGTACAGATCATGCTGCCGGCAATCGACGACGGATCCGGTGGCGTCGAGTTCGACGCGATGGCGGCATCGGCCGACCAGGCGCGGGAACTGGGCGTCGACTCCGCGCTGGTGCGTCCGTCGGCGCTGGCAATCGGGGCAGATCACGTCGATGCTTTCCTGACCTGGGCGGTCGGGCTCGGTGGGAATGCGTAGCCCAGCGGACCCCTGAGCGGGAGTTCGCGGCACACCTTCGCCGTCGAAGTGTGCCGTGAACTCCCGTCCAGTGCTTCAGGAGCCGGCGATGGCCTGGTCGGCGAAACGGCGGACGGCGTCGAGGCGGGCCCGCGGATCGGACGGATCGGCGCCGTAGAGTCGCCACGGGGAGACCCGGACCCGGGTGACGCCGATATCGGCGAGCGCGCGGTGTCCGTCGATGTCCGAGACGTCGGTGGGGGAGGCGTCGATCTCGAACGGCTCGTCGGCGCGCCCGAACTCGGCGCGCAGTTCGCCCAGACGCTCGATCGCGGAGGTCAGTTCTGCGACCCCGGTGTTGACGGAGATCCAGCCGTCCGCGAAGCGTGCCGCGCGGCGCAGGCCGGCCTCGCTGTGCCCACCGCCGTAGACAGGCACCGGCAGATCCGGTGCGGGACTGATCATCAGCCGGTCGAAGTCGTAGTGGTTGCCGTGGAAATCGACCCATTCGGGACCACGCCCGGCGCACACGGCCTTCAGGATCTCGATGGCCTCGTCGGTGCGGGCACCGCGGGTCCGCATCTCGGTGCCGGTGAAGGTGAACTCCTCCGGGATCCACGACAGCCCGACGCCGACGGCGATCCGGTTGCCCGACATCACGGCCATCGTCGCGACCTGCTTCGCCGTCAGCAGCGGATCACGAAGCGGCAGCTTCAGCACGTTGGTGTAGAAGCCGATTTCGCTCGGCGGTCGCGATCATCGCGCCCGGCAATGCCCACTTCATCGTTCGAACGTAGGGGACGCATCGGTGTGCGTGCCTGGGCGATCCCGGTGGCAGAGACCGGGACCGCCGTCGGATCACTCGAGGCGGCCGGGCACCGGGTAGCTGCGCAGGGACAGGCCGAGCTGTCCGGAGATCGTGAGATCGTCGATGGACTCGCGCAGCTTGTGGCACGTGGGCGTCCACGGACGTCCGACCTCGGTGCGGGCCTCGGCGAACTCGGGGCACGCGCGGTCGGCATCCTCGAGCCACTGGATGCTGGTGTGGGCCTCGCTGTACTTCTCGACGAGGACTCGGTTGCCGCAGCTATTGCAGCTGACGCTTTCCATGAACGGACCTCCTGACTCCATGCGTGACGGTAGTCACTGTCGTGTCGTACGTCTGCAGTTCTCCCACGGAGCGGGAGGTGCGCTCCCGGTGAGCGGACACTTGCTACCGGGCTGTAACCACCTTCTACCTGGGCTGTTAGGCTTCGGCCATGCCCGAAACCGAGCCCGCCAACGACGCTGTCGACGCCGGCTACCCGTCGCTGCCCGCCACCAGTTGGGCGGTTCTGGGCATGCTGACCCTCGGTGAGGGGCTCACCGGATACGACCTCAAGAAGTGGGCCGACTGGAGTATCGGCTACTTCTACTGGAGCCCGTCGATCAGCCAGGTGTACGGGGAACTCAAGAAGCTCGAGGCGGCGGGCCTGGTGGAGTCCGAGATGGTCTCCGAGCCCGGCGAGCGTGGCCGGCGCGTCTACCGGATCACCGAGCGTGGGACGCATGCGGCGCGGAACTGGTCCCGGGACGCGCCCGTCGACCAGCCCGTGCTCAAGCACGGTTTAATGCTCCGGCTGTGGATGGGACACCTCAACGACCCCGAGCAGCTCAAGGCGCTCGTCGAGGCCCACATCGAGAACATGGAGGCGCTGCGCCAGCGCGCCGAGTTGCACGCCGACCACGCCACGCGCGAGCCGTCGTGGGCGTTCTCGAAGATGAGCCTGAAGTGGGCCGAGCGCTACTACCGGGCCGAGATGGACCTCGCGCGGCAGATGCTCGACGATATCGACGAGGCCGCAGAGACTTTCGCGCACGTGCGCGAGCGCGACGAACTTGGCAATCCGATTCCCGAGGTGGCTGGTTCCTGGCGTGATGTCGAGGATTTCGTCGAGGGCTTGGAGAAGGGTGGGCAGCGCTGAGCGCCCACCCCTCCCGCTGACGCTCAGTTCGACGCGGTCCCCAGGATCGACTGGAGGTCCGCCCACAACTGCTTGCGCGCCACCTGGGTGATCGACAGTGCCGGAATCGTCAGGAATCCGTGGAACAGCCCCTCGTACACGCGGTGGATCGTGGGCACACCGTCCGCCGCGAGCCGTGCGGCGTAGGCGTCGCCCTCGCTGCACAGCGGGTCGCGGGTCGCGGTGACGACGACGGCGGGCGCGACGCCGGACAGGCTCTCGGCGCGGTTGGGGGAGATCAGCGCGCTGTCCGCGCCGCCGGGTGCGTACTGCTTCCAGTACCACTGCATCGCCGCACGGGTGTTGAAGTGACCCTCGGAATAGGTTCGGTAGGAGTCGGTTTCGAAGTCGTCGTCGATGACGGGGTAGAGCAGTGCCTGGGCGGCGACGGCCGGACCACGACGATCGCGGGACGCCAGCGCGACGGTGGCCGCGAGGTTGCCGCCGGCGCTGTCCCCGGCGACGACGAGTCGGGCCGGATCTGCGTTCAGGTCGGCGCAGTTGTCCGCGGCCCAGACGAGCGCCGCGTAGACGTCCTCGAGTGCGGCCGGGGCCGGATGCTCCGGGGCGAGTCGGTAGTCCACCGAGATCACCACGGCGCCCAGTCCGTTCGCGGCCGCACGGCAGATTCCGTCGTGGGTGTCGAGGTCGCAGAACACGAAGCCGCCACCGTGCGCGAAGACGACCACGGGCCGCGGCTGCGTGGAGTTCGCGGCCGGCTCGTAGACGCGGACCGGGATCGGTCCGGCGGGTCCGGCGATCTCGAGGTTCCGGACCGACGCCACCTCCTCGGGATTCGCGACGGGCTGTAGCCGGGCCCGGATCGCGGCCCGCGCATCGGCGCCGGTCATCTCCTCGACGGGGGGAAACCCTGCGTCGAGCAGGGTGAGCATCGACTCGACCTCGGGATCGATCTGCATGGTGCTCCTAGAAGTCTGGGGTCAGGAGTGTCTGGGATCAGGCGTACTGGAGGCGGGCGCGGGGCGCCGCGGTGGGCATGCTCTGCAGGCGGTTGCGGTGCGCGATCGGCGCCGCGCCGTGGCTGCGTCCGGTGAGGGACTGCAGGATCGCGTTGGCGGCCATGCGGACCGGCGCGGAGTGACGGTGGTCGAACTTGAGGTGACTGGTGGGTCCGCAGATCGACAGCGCGGCGGTGACGCCCCCGACCGGACCGATCGGGACGGCGATGATGCCGATGCCGCCGGAGATCTGGCTGACCTCGTACGCGACGCCCATCTCGCGGACCTTGTGCAGTTCGGGCGTGAACTCGGCGAGGCTGTCGGTGCCGTTCGGCGTGTACGCGAGCAGGGCCTTGCCGATCGCGGAGTTGCGGGCCGGGTAGCGGCTGCCCACGCGGGTGGGCAGCTCGGCGGCGAGCCGTCCGCCGACCTTGTCGAGGTAGAGAACGTCGGTGCCGTCGAGGACGCCGAGGTGTACGACGTAGCCGGTGACGCGGTGCAGTTCCTGCAGGATCGGTGCCGCAGCGGAGTGCAGGCGATTCTGGTGGACGGCGATCGAGCCGAGTTCCATCAGCCGGGTGCCGAGCTCGTAGTCGCGGCCGTCGCGGCGCAGCCAGCGCATCTCGACGAGACGCTCGAGCATGCGATGCGCCGACGACCGGGGCAGCCCGGTGCGCTTGACGACCTGGGCGAGGGTGAGGCGGCCGGGGCCGTCGAAGGTGTCCAGGACGAGCGAAACCCGTTCGAGGATCGCGGTCGGGGTGGAGTCTGCAGTCGCTGGTGCGGTCATCGATGTCTCCCTCACTTCTGTCGAGCATCGCCGTGAGACCCATCTGACGTGGGTATTTCGATTAGAAATAATGACACAGGATCCACATTTTGTGAAGTGGATCACCAAGATCGACATACGCCGAAAGGGGGAACCCGATCGTCCCTGGTAGGACGGGGTTCCCCCTGACGGCGGATTGTTCGGTTGGAGTGGGTCCCGCTGCTACATCGCGGCGAGCGGCTCGCTGCCGGACCAGTCGTGGCCCCAGTAGCTGTCGGCGGTGATCTCCTCGGCGGAGTAGTACCGCTCGTCGACCTTCTGGCCCTCGGTGCCGAACTCGATGTCCCAGCCGCCGGGTGCACGGACGTAGAAGGACACCATCTTGTCGTTGGTGTGGCGGCCCAGCGTCGAGGACACCGAGAAGCCGTCCTTGACGACGCGATCGAGGGCCTGGCCGACGGCGTCGAGCGTGTCGACCTCGACCATGATGTGCACCAGGCCCGGGGCGCCGCTGTGCGGTGCCGGGCACAGCGCGAGGCTGTGGTGGCGCTCGTTCACGCCCAGGAAGCGCACCCGCAGCGGGCCGAACTCCGGCGGGGCCGGGATCCGGAACGCGCCGCGCGGCAGGAAGCCGAGGACGTCGGTGTAGAACTCGAACGTGCCGTTCGGATCCATCGTCGGCAGCACGACGTGGCCGAGGCCCTGCGCACCGGTGACGAACTTGGAGCCGAACGGGGTGACGACCGGGCTGTGGTCGAGGACCGCGCCGTGGAAGATCTCGAGCGTCGCGCCGGCGGGATCCTGGAAGGTCACCACCTCCTCGACACGGCGGGCGTCGGCCTCCTCGACCGAGAGCGGCTTGACGGCGATGCCGACCCGCTCGACGGCCTCGGTCACGCGCACCAGGGCGTTGTGGTCGCGGACCTCCCAGCCGATGGTGACAACCTCGTCGGTCTCACCGGGGACGACGATGATGCGTGCCGCGCGCTCGTCCATCCGCAGGTAAAGGGCGTTCTCGTCGGGTCCGCTGCCCTTCGCGAAGCCGAGCACGTCGAAGGCGAACGTGCGCCAGCGGTCCATGTCGTTGGTCTGGACCTTCACGTAGCCCAGGCCGCGGATGTCGGTGCCGAAGCCGCCGACATTGGGGTTCGTCATGTTGTCTCCGTTGTGATTTCGAATGGTGGTCAGATCATCGCGCGCAGCGGACCCTGCGGGTCGACGCCCAGACCGCTCAGCGTCGCCGCGTGGTACACCGTGCCCGGCACGTGGATCGCGTGGTGCAGGCCGGCGTGCGCGTCACGCCAGAAGCGCTGCATCGGCTTGTCCATGCGCAGGGCATTGCCGCCGCAGCGGGCGTACACCGCGTCGATGGCCTGGACGGCCTGCCAGGCGGCGTTGACCTGGGTCTCGCGGCCGAGGGCGCGCTGCTCGAACGTCGGCGTCTTGCCGGCATCGACCAGGTCCCACATGCGATCGACGTTGGCCAGCAGCGAATCCCGGGCCGACTGCAGCTTCGCGGTGGCCTCGCCGATGGCGAACATCGAGTACGGGTCGTCCTTGACGGCGGTGCCCTGCGGGTTGATCCGCTCACGCTGGTACTCGTTGGCGTGGTGCAGCAGGCCTTCGCAGATGCCGATCGTGGCCGAGGTGATGCCCAGCGGGAACATGTTGGACCACGGCATCAGGTACAGCGTCTCGGTGCGCCCGTACTTGCGGACCGCGGTGCCGTCGATGACCTCGTCGCAGTCCATGACCCGGTAGTCCGGCACGAAGGCGTCCTTGACGACGACGTCCTTCGAACCCGTGCCGCGCAGGCCCACGACGTCCCACGAGTCCTCGATGATCTCGTAGTCGCTGCGCGGAATGATGACGTGGAGCATGCGGGGCGGCATCTCCATGCTGCCGTCCGGGTTGCACGCCATCGCGCCGAGGAAGGCCCAGTCGCAGTGGTCGGTTCCGGAGGAGAACGACCACTTGCCGGCGAACTTGTAGCCGCCGTCGACCGGGATACACATGCCGCCCGGCATGTAGGGCGACGCCATCCAGGTGTCCTGGTCGTTGCCCCAGACCTCCTGCTGCACCTTGGGGTCGGCGAACGCGAGCTGCCACGGGTGCACGCCGACGATGCCGTGGACCCAGCCCGCGGACGGGTTCAGCGACGCCATCCGCATCACGGTCTCGGCGAACTCGCGCGGGTGGACCTCGAGGCCGCCGTGCTCCTTGGGCTGGAGCATCCGGATGGACCCGGCGTCCTTCATCCGCTTGGCGGTGGCGTCGGCGACCTTGCCGATCCGCTCCGCCTCGATGCCCTCGACGAAGATGTCGTCGGCGGCTGCCTCGATGCGGGCCAGGACTTCGTAACTCATGTGTATTTCCTCTTCGAGTCGGGGTGTTCTATGAAGCGGAGACTAGGAGGTCGGGGCCGAGTTCTCGGCCTTTTTCGCGATGTTCTCCGCGACTTCCTGCTGCCAGCTCACGACCGCCCGGGTGGTGTCGATCTCGAACTCGAAGCGCTTGGTCATGTCGTCGGTGATGTCCTCGACGTCGACGTAGAACTGCTGGTACCAGCGGCGCAGCTGGTAGACCGGGCCGTCCTCCTCGGACAGCAGCGGGTTGTCGATGGGCGCCTTGTTCTTCCAGATCTCGACGTCCTGCTCGAAGCCCATCTCGACGCCCTCGGCGAACTTCGCGGCCATGTCGGCGGCGTCCTCGTCCGACAGTCCCGGGAGCTTCTTGACGATCGCGCCGTACTGCAGCACGAACTCGTTGTTGCTCACCGGGTAGTGGCAGTTGATGAGGACCGTCTCGATCGTCTGACCGTTGGCGTCGGACTCGAGCCAGTCGATCATGTACGACGGGCCGAAGTACGTGGCCTCCGAGCGCAGTTCGGCGTTCGGGTCGTCGTAGTTGGTACCGCTCACGATGTCCTCGCGGCCCGTGGACTTCATGAACTGCGTCGCGGTGTGGCCCTCGAAGACGTTCTTGAAGTAGCGCGGGAACGAGTAGTGGATGTAGAAGAAGTGCGCCATGTCGACGACGTTGTCCACGATCTCGCGGCAGTGCGAACCCTTGATGCGCAGGGTCTTCCAGCTCCAGTCGGTCCACTCGTCGGATCCGTACCCCGCGATGTCCGGGATGGTCACGTCGGCCGGCGGCTTGTTGCCCTGCGGATCGTTCCAGACGTAGAGCTGGCCGTTCTTCTCGAGCGTCGTCCACGCGCGGGTCTTCGCGAGCGGGGGCACGCGCCGGGCGTAGGGAATGTCGGTGCACTTGCCGTTTCCGCCCCAGCGCCAGTCGTGGAACGGACAGGCGATCGAGTCGCCCTTGATCTCGCCCTGGCTCAGGTCACCGCCCATGTGGCGGCAGTACGCGTCGAGGACCTTCAGATCGCCCTTGCTGTCGGCGAACACGACGAGCTTGGTACCGAATGCCTCGATGGGGTGCGGCTTGCCGTCCTTGAAGTCCCGGGTGAGACCGATGCAGTGCCAGCCGCGCGCGAAGCGGGTGGGCGCTGCCGCGGCCTCGATCTCGCGGATCTCGTCGGTGTCGGTCGTCGAGCCGTTGGTGGGCGCCGTGTCGAGTGACATGTGTTCCTCCGTGCCGTCAGGGGGCTGTCCTGTGATGCGCCTCATAGAACTCGGCGGCGTGTCGCGCGGGAAGGGGTTCTCCCGCTGGATGGAACACCCCGGAGGTCGTGGTATAGCGGCAGGTCGGAGCGGTCGTCGTGCGGTTTCGACGGCGGCGGCACCGGGTCGGTCGGGTCCTCCCACCACGCGGGAGGACTACTGCCGGGTCGCCGGATCGGCTGGCTAGCGTCGCCTCACGGTGAAAGGAATGATCATGATGCGGATGGCCGGTAAGACGGTGCTCGTCACGGGCGCCGGCAAGGGGATGGGGCGCGTGCACGCGGTCCGCCTGGCCGAGGAGGGGGCCGACATCGTCGCGCTCGACCTGCCCGGACGCGAGTCGGAGACGGACCTCGCCGAGACCGCGCGCCTGGTCGAGCAACAGGGCCGACGCGTCGTCACCGGCACCGCCGACATCCGGGACTTCGACGCGCTCACCGCCGCGGTGCGGGCCGGTGCGCGCGAACTCGGACCGCTCGACGTCGTCGTCGCGAACGCCGGCATCAGCGACAACCCCGGCCCGTCGTGGGAGATCGACGACGCCGTGTGGAACCGGTCCATCGACGTCAACGTGACCGGCACGTGGCACACCGTCAAGGCCGGTGTCGCGGAGATGGATCCGTCCGGTGGTTCGGTGGTCATCGTCAGTTCGACGGCCGCGATCAAGGCGGTGCCCGGCGCGTCGCACTACTCCGCGGCCAAGCACGCGATCACCGGTCTGGCCAAGACCCTCGCGAACGAACTCGGTCCGAGAGCGATCCGCGTCAACACCGTTCATCCCGGTGCCGTCGCCACCGCGATGACCCTCAATCCCGCGACGTTCGCGCGGCTGCGGCCCGATCTCGAGAATCCCACCGCCGACGACGTCGCCGAGGTGCTGGCCACCAAGATGCTGCTGCCGGTGCCGTGGGTGGAGTCGATCGACGTGAGCAACGCGGTGCTGTTCCTGGCATCGGACGAATCCCGGTACGTCACGGGCCTGCAGATGGTCATCGACGCCGGCCAGACCCAGAAGGTGGCGTGATGAGCGGACGTCTCGAAGGCAGGGTCGCGCTGATCACCGGCGCGGCGCGGGGCATGGGCCGGGCCCAGGCGGTGCGGTTCGCGCAGGAGGGTGCCGACATCATCGCCGTCGACGTGTGCGCGCCCGTCGAACATTCGACCACGCCCGGTGCGTCGCCCGAGGATCTGGCAGAGACGGTCCGGCTGGTGGAGTCGCTCGGCCGCAAGATCTGTGCGTTCGAGGCCGACGTGCGTGACCAGCAGGCGCTCTCGGCCGCGGTCGACGCCGGTGTGGAGGCACTCGGACGCCTCGACGTCATCTGCGCGACCGCCGGGATCAGCTCGTCCAGTGCGGCCGTCGAGATGGGCTCCGAGCGCTGGCAGACGATGCTGGATGTCAACCTCACCGGCGTGTGGCACACGTGCAAGGCCGGCATCCCACACGTCATCGACGGTGGCCGCGGCGGCTCGATCGTGCTGATCAGCTCCATCGCGGGCCTGCGCGGCCTGGTGAGCGTCGGGCACTACACCGCGGCCAAGCACGGCGTCGTCGGGCTGATGAAGTCGCTCGCGAACGAGCTTGCGCCGCACAGTGTGCGGGTCAACACGATCCACCCGGCGAACACGCGGACCCCGATGATCCAGAACCCGTCCACGATGCGGACGTTCTGCCCGGGCGTCGAGGAACCGACGCAGGAGCAGTTCGAGGCGGGAACGCAGTCGATGCACCTGCTGCCGGTTGCGATGATCGAGCCCGAGGACATCGCCAACGCGAGTCTGTTCCTCGCGTCCGACGAGGCCCGCTACATCACCGGTGTCACACTGCCCGTCGACGCCGGCCACTGCGTCAAGTAGAACCGCGGAAAGCAGGGACAGCACCATGCGATTCGAAGAACTGAGGGGCGGCACCGCCGTCGTGACCGGCGCCGGCAGCGGCATCGGGGAGAGCGCGGCCCGGTACGCCGCGTCGCTCGGCATGAACGTGGTCCTCGCCGACATCTCGGCCGAGCGCATCGACGCGGTCGCCGGCGACCTGCGCGCCGACGGTCACGCGGTGCTCGCGGTACCCACCGACGTTCGGGACGCGGCCGCCGTGGATGTCCTCGCCGACGCCGCATACGACGAGTTCGGTTCGGTGACAGTGCTGCTGAACAATGCCGGACTCGAGTCGCTGGGTTTCACGTGGGAGGTGCCTGCCGACGAGTGGCAGCGCGTGATCGACGTGAATCTCAACGGGGTCTTCCACGGCATCCGCTCGTTCGTGCCGCGGATGGGCGCCGATCCGCGGCCGTCGCACATCGTCAACACCTGCTCGGTGGGCGGCATCGCGATCACCCCGCGGATGACGGCGTACGCGGCGACGAAGCACGGTGTGCAGGCGCTCACCGAGTGCGTCTACCTCGAATGCGCGGAGGCGTTCCCACAGATCCGGGTGTCGGTGTTCAGTCCGGGGCAGGTCGCGACGCGGATCTTCGAGGACGCCCCGGTGCACGACGCGACCGCGGCGGACGCCGGCTTCTGGCGTGACCAGATCCGGGAGGGGATGACCCCGGACGAGGCCGCGAAACTACTGTTCGACGGGATCGCGCGGGACGAGTTCTGGATCCTCACGCACCCCGACGCGTTCGAACGGCTCGCGTCCAAGCGCGCCCGGGTGCTGAGCGAGAAACTGCGGCCCGACGCGCTGTTCGACGGCCGGAACTGACCGATCCTCTCGGTGTAACAGGTTCCAGTTCTGCGCAAATCCGGTTATCGTGTCGGTGACCCGGACCACACTGGCCGACCGTGGCGCGACCGGCGCTCGCAGCGCCGTGTCCGTGTCCGCGTCCGCGCGCGTAGAAGGAACACACATGACCGACGAGTTCACCGACGTTCTCCACCGCCCCCGCTTCCTGGCGGACCTGCTCATCACCGCGCTGGATCGCAACGCCGACCGGCCGGCGCTCTACCTCGGCGACGTCGTGCTGACCGGCGGCCAGATGCGCGACCAGATCAGCTGTTTCATCCAGGCGCTCGAGTCCCTCGGCATCGGCAAGGGCTCCACCGTCGCGATGCTGTCGAAGAACCGCCCCGAGGTCCTCATCAGCGTCGGCGCGCAGATGATCCAGGGCTGCCGCAACACCGCGCTGGCGCCGATGGGCTCGGTCGACGACCACAGCTACATCTTGGGCGACGCCGAGATCGAGACCCTGATCTTCGACCCGACCGCGTTCGAGGGCCGTGCGGCCGACCTGAAGGCCGCGGTGCCGTCGCTGAAGAATCTGTTCTCCCTCGGGCCGTCCGAGGTGGGCGTCGACGTGCTCGCGCTGGCGGCGATGTTCACGCCGGAACCGCTGGTGGCCGCGGACGTCGACGGCGACGATCCGTCGAGCATGGTCTACACGGGCGGCACCACCGGCAAGCCGAAGGGCGTGGTCAACACCTTCCGATCGGGTGTGACGCTGCCGCAGATCCAGATGGCGGAGTGGCAGTTCCCCGACGAGATGCGGTTCCTGGCATGCACCCCGCTCTCGCACGCGGGCATGGCTTTCTTCGTGCCGACGCTGATGCGCGGCGGTTCGCTCGTGGTGCTGCCGGCGTTCGAGCCGGGTGCGGTGCTCGAGGCGATCGAGAAGTACAAGATCACCTCGACGATGCTGGTGCCCACCATGATCTACATGCTGCTCGACCATCCGGACCTGAAGACCCGCGACGTCTCCAGTCTGGAGACGCTGTTCTACGGCGCCGCCGCGATGTCTCCGACCCGGCTCCAGGAGGGCATCGCCAAGCTCGGCCCGATCTTCTTCCAGTACTTCGGCCAGAGCGAGTGCGGCATGACGATCACCGTCATGCGCAAGGAGGAGCACGACCCGGAGAACATCGAGCGGCTCGCGTCGTGCGGGCGCCCCGTGCCGTGGCTCGACGTGCGCCTGCTCGACGACGACCTCGACGAGGTGCCGCGCGGTGAACTCGGCGAGATCTGCGTTCGTGGACCCTTGGTGATGAAGGAGTACTGGAAGAAGCCGGACGAGACCGCCGAGGCGCTGCGCGGTGGCTGGCTGCACACTGGCGACATCGCCCGCGCCGACAAGGACGGATTCCTGTTCATCGTCGATCGCAAGAAGGACATGATCGTCACGGGTGGGTTCAACGTCTTCCCGCGCGAGATCGAGGACGTCATCTCGGGGCACCCGGCCGTCGCGAGCGTCGCGGTCGTCGGAGTGCCCGACGAGAAGTGGGGTGAGGCCGTCAAGGCATGCGTCGTGCTGCGTGACGGCCAAACGGTGGAGGCGGCCGAGTTGGCCGAACGAGTCCGCGCCGCAAAGGGTTCGGTGCACGCACCCAAGTCGGTCGACTTCGTCGACGCGCTGCCGCTCACCCCGCTCGGCAAGCTTGACAAGAAGGCCCTGCGCGCGCAGTTCTGGGCAGGGGCCGCGCGCTCGGTGTGACAAGAACGCCCGGCCGACGAGAATCCGTCGGCCGGGCGTTTCCGTGTCGGTGTTCGTCGGTCAGCTACCGGCCACCGCGCCGAAGATCTTGCCGAAGTCGATGCCGTTGATCACGTCGCTGACGGACCCGGTCGGATTGGTCAGCGACCCGAACATCGAGGTACTGGCCGTGCTGACCGAGCCGAGGCCGGCGGAATCCAGGCTGCCGTTCGCCGACTCGACCGGGTTCTTGGCCCGCACCTTCACGCAGGCGCCGGTCGTCGGCCATTCCTGACTGGTGCTCCAGCCGAGGGGCTTGGCCTGCACGCCGCTGACCAGTTCGCTACCGGCCTGGGCGTCGTCGGCGACGCGGTAGGTCATTTCGAGGACCGCGTAGTTGCCGCCGGTCATGTCCCAGCCGCTGCCGCTCTCCCAGTACAGATTCTTTGCGGGGTCGTTGTTCAGGTGGGTGGCGCCCCACTTCTGGCCTCCGGCCAGGTACCAGACGTTCAGCTTGGAGCTGTCCAGCGTCAGTGCCGGGTCGTGGAACTGCCCGATTTCCTTGAGCATCCAGATTCCGCTGCCGCGGCTCACCTTGGTCTGGTAAGTGACGGTGCCGCCGGGTGCGACCTCGGCCTTGTCGGCGGTCTGCTCGACGACGATGCCGTCACTGTTGAAGTTCTTGGTCGGCTGGCAGGCGGACTCCTGGGCAGCGGCGGTTCCGGCGCCGAGAGAGACGGTCATGCCGGTGGCGATCATGGCGGCACTGGCGCCGGCGGCGGCAACTCGTCGTAGCGTCGTACGGTTCACGGAAGAGCTCCATTCGGTCGGAAGTGGTGTCGGCTACTGCAGCCATCAGGACGCGTACCGCACCGCATCACCTGGAGCCGTACCCCCGAACGCGTCCTCGCTGACTATATGGACGCCCGTCCAGACCTGCAGGAGATTCGTTCATTTCATGCCCGGCGGACCCGACGAACTGCTAGTCGAGCGGGTCGAACCGGATGGCGTCGGCGGGGGTTCCGGTGGCGATCAACCGATCCCGGGTGGTTCGCACCATGGCAGGGGAACCGCACACGAGGACCTGGTGGTCGACGAACGCGCCATGCGCCGCGACGACGTCGCCGAGCGTGCCCTCGAGCAGGTGGTCGTCGCCGAAGCCGGCCAGCGCACTGTCGCCCACGTGGTCGCGGATGCGCTCGTACCAATCGTCGGGGGCGCCGGGGTCGGTCACGTCCTCGACGACGGGAATCGTGGTGAGCCACGGCAACTGCTGCGTGAGCAGCCAGAGCATGTCCGACGCGTACAGGTCCGCGACCGTCCGCCCGCCCACGAACAGATACACCTGAGGCGGGTTCGGCACCTGCACCAGGTCGAGAATGATCGAGCGCAGCGGGGCGAGGCCGGTGCCGCCGCCGACCATGACGACCGTCGGTCCCTCCTCGTCGACCGTGAGATCACCGCGCGGAGCGGAGATCTGCCACTGATCGCCGGGGCGTGTGTCCTCGACGATGCTGCGGCTCACCCAGCCGCCGGGGACGGTGCGGACGTGGAACTCGAGCTTGCCGTCGAGCGACGGCGGCAGCGCGGGGGAGAGGCGCCGGGGCAGGCGCGGATGCCCCGGCACGCTCACATCCACGTACTGGCCGGCGCGGAACGGCACGGCCTCACCGATCAGGCGCACCACCGCGACATCGCGGCGCAGGCGGTGGTGTTCGACGACGGTCGCGGTCCAGGAATCCTGCTGTTGCATACGACCATTGTTCCCGGTGATCGGGTCCGCCGCTGCTATCGCGCCGCGCCGAACGTGCTACCGGCCCAATCCGCGAACGACGTCCACCCCACGTCCGGGAACCTGGAATGCAGCCGCTCGAGGTCGACCCGGTAGCCGGGGCCGCGGCCATGGTGTCGGGAGTGGGTGCGTCACTTGCCAGTTCGATCCGCTCGCCGGCGAAGCGCTCGGGGGAGAGCAGGACGTGGGCCGCGAACGCCCCGAGATCCCTGCGATCGAGTTGTTGCAGTGGGCGATCCCGCGGCAGCGGCAGGTCGAGCACGCCCTCCGTGCGGATCCGATCGGCGCCGCCGAGTGCATTGTCGAAGAAGTACGTCGGCCCCAGGATCGTGTGGGCGAGCCCGCTGGACGTCAGCTCGGCCTCGATGACGGCCTTGCTCTCGAAGTGCGGAACACCGCTGTGCTGGTCGGCGCCGGCCACCGAGCTGAACACCAGGTGCGGTACCCGGGCCCGACCGGCGGCCGCGACGATCGTGCGGCCCTGGGTGATCTCCTCCTCGACCCCGCCCTCGAACGGCGTCGTCATGGCGAAGACGGCCGCCACGTCGCGCATGGCCGCCGCCAACGACTCTCCGTCGTCCAGCGATCCGGTGACGATGTCGGCGCCCCGGTCGGCGAGGGATCGTGCCCCGGCCGACGTCGGGTTGCGCACCAGGGCACGCACCGGCGCGCCCCGGTCGAGGAGGGCCGTGCTGACCGCTCGCCCCTGTCCGCCCGTGGCGGCGAGAACCAGTATCGGATGGGTGGCCATCGGATCTCCTCCGGTCGGTGACACGGGGTGCTTCCCGCCGCGAGCGTACCCCCGGAAACGGCGTGGACACGACGGACCGGGGCCGTGTCCGGGCGAAGCGCCCGAACACGGCCCCGGTGGGTGTCAGTACGAGTAGAAGAAGCCGCGGTCTCGGCGGACCGCAGATGGATGCCGGCGGCGCGTGCAGTGGCTGGATCGTCATGGCGTCTCCTCGATCACGCGGCGGGATTGCCGTACTGGCCGTTGAGCAGCTTGCTCGGCGGCACGAACCGGTACCCGTCGTCGGCCAGGTTGGGCGCGTGCGATTCCGGCGAGTAGTGGTAGCGCGGGAGGAACGCCGTTCGCGCGTTGTCGAGAACTTCCTGGGTCTCGAGCGCCTCGGCGAGCTTCTGCGGATCTGCGGCGGAGCCGACCTTGTCGGCCGCGGCCGCAACGAGCCCGAACGGGTCGTAGTTGTCGGCGAGGATGAGCGTCGAAGGAATCGACCCCATCGATGCCATCGACGACACCATCGTGTTCACCGTCGTGTCCGCGGCGTCGTAGACGGTGCTCGGGAACACCTGCATCACCAGGTTGGAGGCGGCCCGCGTGCCCAGAGCCCCGTCCGGCGCGGGCCTCGCGATCAGGGCAGTGCCGGAGACCGAGGTGTTGCCGATCAACGGGATGTTCCAGTCCAGTCGCTCGAGGCTCGTGAGCAGGTAACCCAGTGGCGCGCCGTACGCGTCGATGACCAGCGCCTGCGTGCCCTTGTTCTTCAGCGCCTGCAACTGGGCGGTCATGTCCAGTGCGGCCACGTCGTACTCCTCGGTGGCCGACATGCTGACGCCCTCGTCGGAGAGGGCGGAGTCCATCGCCTTACCGAATGCCTCACCGTAGGCGCTGCTTCCGTGGATGACACCCACCTGCTGGTAGCCCTTGCTCTTCGCGTACCGGGCGAGGGAGACGGCGTACTCGGTGGGTGAGGGCGACAGGTCGAAGTTGAGGGGGAACTCGCTCGGATCGGACGAGTTGTCGGTGGGGCCGACGTTGAACGACAGGATCTTGTTCTGTTTCAGGATCGGCAGCGTCGCCGCCGAGACCGTGGACGGGCCCGAGTTGAGGTAGAGGTCCGGCTTCTTGCCGGAGTTCACCGCGTCGCGCAGGTTGGACACCGCCTTGGTGGCGTCACCGCCGTCGTCGACGACGGTGAGTTCCACCGTGCGCCCGGCGATTCCGCCGTTCTTGTTGACCTCCTCGACGCCGGCCTTCGCGGCCAGGATCGAGGTCTGGGCATTCGCCGCCAACGAACCCTGGCCACTGATCGCCCCGGTGACCAGGACACGGTAGGGGCCGCTGTCCGAGGCGTCCTCTCCAGACGCCGAGCCGGAGCAGCCGGCGACGGCGACGGCGGAGGCCGCCAGTGCCGCGATGAACGCAGAATGCCGAATCTTCATGCAGGATCCCTCCGAATGGGCACGGCCGATGCCAGGCGATTGCCTGGGCGCGCTGACGCTAAGGGTGTGACGTGGATTACGTCAATAGCCTGTTCCGCCTCTAGGAAGTGGAGAAAGCTTTGTGAGGCAACATTATTGGATGCATGTGAGCGTGCAGGAGCGGGCCGGAACCCGGTGTCGGGTCCGGCTCGTGCTCGTTGGGATCGACGCTAGAGCGGGTGCGGCGCAGCGCCTACGGAGTCTCCCGCTGACTGGTCGGTTTTCTCGGCGCAGGCGGATTCAGGTTCCCGGGCGTATGCCGGTGGTGACGCGATGGTTGTGGAGTGCCTGCGGCCACGATCGTCGTCAACCATGTTGCGATCACCCAGCCGGACGTCGTGTCGGACGAGTCGGGGTCGGTGTTGTCGACCGGTGGCATCGGTGGGAGGTCGTCCATGCCTCGACTGTGCCCCGTCAGCGCAGTGGGTCGTGGGAGATCGACGACGCCGGTGTGCCGGTCCGCTGTAGCGCGTATGCGGTGGTCTTCACCATCGCCGGGGAACCGCAGATCTGCACCTGCCGGTCGGCCCAGGTTCCGAACTGCCCCACCACTCGGCCCAGCGGGCCGAGCAGGCGCTGGTGCATTCCCGGCGGCGGTTCGGGGCTGGGGTACGGGTGCCACCAGGGGTTCTCGTCTTCCTCGGTGACGGGCACGACCGTGAGCCAAGGGTTGCTCAGCGACAGGTGCCACAGCGTCTCGATGTCGTACAGGTCGCACGGGTACGTGCCGCCGACGAACAGGTGCACCCGCGGGTTGATGCCGCGATGGGCCATGTCCATGATCTGTGCGCGCAGCGGCGCGAGTCCGGTGCCGCCGGCGATCATCAGGACGTCCTGGCCGGAGTCGCGGTCCACGTGCAGACCGCCGAGCGGGGAACTGAGCTGCCAGCGGTCGCCGACCGCGGTCTCGTTGACCATCGCGGGGCTCACCCAACCGCCGGACACGCGCCGGACGTGGAACTCGAGCTGGCCGAACGGGTTGGTGGGCATCGCCGGCGACAGGTATCGCCACATCTGGGGCCGCTGCGGGATCTGGACGCTGAGGTACTGCCCGGCGGAGTAGGGGATCGGGGAGTCGGACTCGAGCCGGATGATCGCGAGGTCCCGCAGCACCCGCTCGTGGCTGACGACGGTCGCCTCCCACAGCGCGGGGAAGTCGTCGGCGTCGGCGGCATCGGACATCGTGGTGGTGATCAGGGCGATCAGCTCGCGCCACGCGGCATCGCTGTGCGGGCCCCACGGCCCGTCGGAGTCGGCGTCGCGCATCGCGTCGAGCAGTGCGTTGCCGGCGGCCGCGTAGTGCTCGCGCTGCACCCCGTACTTGCGATGATCGCGGCCCAGCTGCGCGAGGAACGGCAGCAGTCGGTCGGTGTCGTCGAGCCCGCGGACGATGAACTCGACCGCCGCGACGAGCTTGACCCGCTGGCCGTCCATCCCGGCCGGGAACAGCGAGCGGCTCTGCGGGATGCGGCCGAAGAACTGGGTGTAGAAGGTGTGGGCGAAGCGGTCGCGGGTGTCGGTAGACGAGGTGACGGCCGCAAATTGTGCACGAATGAGACTGATCTCGGCCGGTTCCACGTCGTCCTCCCTTGCATGCGG
The DNA here is from genome assembly GCF_013348805.1 of Rhodococcus sp. W8901. NCBI lineage: Bacteria > Bacillati > Actinomycetota > Actinomycetes > Mycobacteriales > Nocardiaceae > Rhodococcus > Rhodococcus sp. W8901. The sequence goes on along the minus strand of NZ_CP054690.1, from coordinate 4,839,312 downwards.
ATCGGCTCCGACCGCAGTCGAGGATCGGAGCCGGTTACCAGTGTGCACCGCCGACGAGACCGTCCGGTTGTGGGCCTCGCCTAACCCGGGTGAGAATTCCCGAAGAATTCCGAAGTTGAGCGGAACAGACTCAACATTTCGTTCGTTGAGGAGAACGACAGCCGATCGGAATCCTCCGGCACGGCACAATGATCTTGTTCGTTCGTCGCAAGGAAGGTGACCAGTGGACTCATTCTCCCCCACCACCAAGACCCAGGCCGCGCTGACGGCTGCGTTGCAGTCGGCGTCCGCAGCAGGCAACCCGGACATCCGTCCCGCGCACCTGCTGGTGGCGCTGCTCGACCAGACCGACGGCATCGCCGCACCGCTGCTCAAGGCCGTCGGCGTCGATCCCACCGTGGTTCGACGTGAGGCCCAGGTGATGGTGGACCGGCTGCCGCGCGCCACCGGCGCCACCACCCAGCCGCAACTCGGCCGCGAGGCGATCGCCGCGATCACCGCCGCGCAGCACCTCGCCACCGAACTCGACGACGAGTACGTCTCCACCGAGCACGTCATGGTGGGTCTCGCGTCCGGAGATTCCGATGTCGCCAAGCTCCTCGTCGGGCACGGCGCCACCCCCGAGGCGCTGCGGGACGCGTTCACCGCCGTCCGCGGCAGCGCGCGCGTCACCAGCCCGGACCCGGAGGGCAGCTATCAGGCGCTCGAGAAGTACTCGACCGACCTCACCGCGCAGGCCCGCGAGGGCAAGCTCGACCCGGTGATCGGGCGGGACACCGAGATCCGGCGCGTGGTGCAGGTGCTGAGCCGTCGCACCAAGAACAACCCGGTGCTCATCGGCGAGCCGGGCGTCGGCAAGACCGCGATCGTCGAGGGTCTCGCGCAGCGCATCGTCGCCGGGGACGTCCCGGAGTCCCTGCGCGGCAAGACCGTCATCTCGCTCGACCTCGGATCGATGGTGGCCGGTGCCAAGTACCGCGGCGAGTTCGAGGAACGGCTCAAGGCCGTGCTCGACGACATCAAGAACTCGGCCGGCCAGGTCATCACGTTCATCGACGAGCTGCACACCATCGTCGGCGCCGGTGCGACCGGCGAGTCGGCGATGGACGCCGGCAACATGATCAAGCCGATGCTCGCCCGCGGTGAGCTGCGGCTGGTCGGCGCCACCACGCTCGACGAGTACCGCCAGTACATCGAGAAGGACGCCGCGCTCGAACGACGCTTCCAGCAGGTCCTCGTGGGCGAGCCGTCGGTGGAGGACACCGTCGGCATTCTTCGCGGACTCAAGGAGCGGTACGAGGTGCACCACGGCGTGCGCATCACCGACTCGGCGCTCGTTGCCGCCGCGACCCTGTCGGACCGCTACATCACCTCGCGCTTCCTGCCGGACAAGGCCATCGACCTCGTCGACGAGGCCGCGTCGCGGCTGCGCATGGAGATCGACTCGCGGCCCGTCGAGATCGACGAGGTGGAGCGCGTCGTGCGTCGTCTCGAGATCGAGGAGATGGCGCTGACCAAGGAGACCGACGCGGCCTCCCAGGACCGGCTCGAGAAGCTGCGCGAGGAACTCGCCGACGATCGGGAGAAGCTGCGCCAGCTCACCGCCCGGTGGCAGAACGAGAAGAACGCCATCGACTCGGTGCGCGAGGTCAAGGAACAGCTCGAGGCGCTGCGCGGCGAGGAGGATCGCGCCGAACGCGACGGCGACCTCGGCAAGGTCGCCGAACTGCGGTACGGCCGGATTCCCGAGCTGGAGAAGCAACTCGAGGCCGCCGCGGCCGTGTCGGACGGGGCGTCCGACGGTGCCGTCATGCTCAAGGAGGAGGTGGGTCCCGACGACGTCGCCGACGTCGTGTCCGCGTGGACCGGCATCCCCGCCGGCCGCATGATGGAGGGCGAGACCGCCAAGCTGCTGCGCATGGAGACCGAACTCGGCAAGCGCGTGGTCGGACAGGCGGACGCGGTGCAGGCGGTGTCCGACGCGGTGCGCCGCGCCCGGGCCGGCGTCGCCGACCCCAACCGGCCCACCGGCTCGTTCCTGTTCCTCGGTCCCACCGGCGTCGGCAAGACCGAGCTCGCGAAGGCGTTGGCCGAGTTCCTGTTCGACGACGAACGCGCGATGGTGCGGATCGACATGTCCGAGTACAGCGAGAAGCACTCGGTCGCGCGGCTCGTCGGTGCGCCCCCCGGCTACGTCGGTTACGAATCGGGTGGCCAGCTCACCGAGGCGGTGCGCCGACGGCCGTACACCGTCGTGCTGTTCGACGAGGTCGAGAAGGCACACCCGGACGTGTTCGACATCCTGCTCCAGGTGCTCGACGACGGCCGGCTCACCGACGGTCAGGGCCGCACGGTCGACTTCCGGAACACGATCCTGATCCTCACCTCCAACCTGGGTGCGGGCGGCGACCGTGAGCAGGTGATGGCGGCGGTGCGTTCGGCGTTCAAGCCGGAGTTCGTCAACCGGCTCGACGACGTCGTCGTCTTCGACCCGCTGTCGGAGGAGCAGCTCGAGTCGATCGTCGACATCCAGCTGGATCAGCTGGCGGCCCGGCTCGCGGCCCGACGGCTCACGCTCGAGGTGGCGGACTCGGCCCGGTTCTGGCTCGCCGTGCGCGGCTACGACCCGCTGTACGGCGCGCGTCCGCTGCGCCGCCTCATCCAGCAGGCCATCGGCGACCAGCTGGCGAAGCTGCTGCTCGCGGGTACCGTCCGCGACGGCGACACCGTGCCGGTGACCGTCTCCGAGGACGGCGATCACCTGGTGCTCGGCTAGGCGCTGCGCGCCCGTGCGCCTTGTCGGTAGTAGCAGCTACCGACAAGGCGCACGGGCCGTCAGGCCTCGAGTTCCTTGATTCGCTCCGCGGCCTCGCGTAACCGCTTCTTGCGTGCCTCGTCCTCGGACTCCTTGAGCTCGCCGTAGAGCTCCTCGTCCGAGTCGCTGAACCCCAGGATCATCCGCGGTAGGCCGAGTGTGACGATCAGGCTGGGCCACACCACCCACGCGTAGTCCCAGTCGACGACGTTGTTCAGGATCAGGAACGCCACCAGGGTGAGGCCGAGTACGAGCCAGTCGAGCGATTCGATCCACTTGCCGCGCCGCAGCAGTGACGCGAGCTCGGTCTCCGTGCTCTGCTGCGGTGCCGGCATGGCGGCGTCGGCTGTACCGCTGACGGTGAACGGCACCTTGACGATTGCGCCGCCGTCCGCGCGCAGGGGTACGCCGCCGGGCAGATCCCGGAACGATTGCTGCACGCCGTCGAGCGTGCGTGCGTCCGCGATGCTGCCGGTGCGCTCGTAGAACTCGTCGACGTCCAATCGTCCTGCCGCGTAGTGCTCGCCGATCGCATTCAGCGCGTGCAGGCGCTCGTCGTCACTCAGTCGCAGACCACCGTCGCCGGATGTGCCGGTCACCGCCGTCACCTCCCAGTCGGACCCGAATCGTGTGGGTTCGATGGTAGCCGCCGGTCACACACCGTCTCGGGGTCGCCTACTCGGTCGTGAAACCCTTGCAGCCGGATTCGACGACCCGGTCGACGTACAGGCCTGGTCAGCCCGTGAACGGCGGGACGAAGAAGCACGGGACCGGCCGCGGATGCTCCGGGTCGAGTGCGTTGAGGACGTGCGTCGCGGCGATCGGATCCGCGGCGATGCCCGCGTGTTCGGCGTAGTCCAGTGAACAGGCGTCCTGTACGACGATGTTGGTGGCGTTCGGGGCCTCGACGAAGCCGGCCGTATACGGCACGACGGCCTCGTCGTAGCGGGTCATGATGTTGGTGTACGTCACCTGCGGGACGTAGGGCCCGCCCTCGTTCATCTTGTTCATGAAGTCGGTGCCGGCCGCCATCTGGAAGCACGCCCCGCACAGCTGCTCGACCGTCTGCGCCTGAACCTCTTGCAGTCCCAAGCGTTTGACCGTCGGAGCCAGTTGGGAGACGCCGAGGGCGTCGATGCCCTTCCACAGCGGCGCCAGCGAGACGTACTTGTCGACCTTGTCGGCACCGCCGAGGAACTTCAGGTAGTAGCTGGGCATCAGCGTGCCCTGCGAGTGCCCGACGAGGTTCACCTTCGTCGCGCCGGTCGACGCGAGCACGCGGTCGACGAAGTCGCCGAACTGCTGCGCACTCTGCTCGATCGGCAGCATCCCGCCGATCGCGCTGACCGGCCACGGCATGCCCGGCACGCCGCCGTACGTCAGGGAGAAGACGCAGTACCCCTCGTTCGCGAGCAGGGGTGCGTACTTGCCCCAGTTGGTCTGCTGTCCGCCGCCGGTGCCGTGCACCAGGATCACCGGTTCGGGGTGCTCGGCCGTCGGCTTGCACGAGAAGTCGTTGGAACCGGGCAGCGATCCGGCGGGATTGGTCAACTCCGGCAGGATGCCGGAGAAGAATCCGTCCGGCACCGGCAACGGGGGAGCGGGAGCCGCCCCGGCCGTGCCGCCGATCAGTAGTGCTCCCGAAACCGCGATTACCAGCCCTGCGAACAACTTTCGCACGTAGTGTCCCTTCGTCCGGTGTGCCGTCCCGACCGCTCGGGAACCTAACACAGGCGGTACCGCCCGTAACGTGAAAATCGTGGACTGAAACACATGTGCTCCTGTCGCCGACACCTCGCGATGCACGTCGGCCCGACACCTTCGATGAGGTGCCGGGCCGCGCATGGAGCGGTGCGACTCAGGCCTCGAGGATCGCGAAGCCCTTGTAGCCGGATTCGGCGACCTCGGTGATGATCTCGCGGTAGGCGGAGAAACCGCCGAGGAACGGCATGAACACCCGCGGACGGCCGGGGATGTTGGCGCCGAGGTACCAGGAGTTCGCGGTGTTGAGCAGGGACGCCTCGGCGCGGGTGCGGCATTCCGCGACCCAGTCGGCGACGGACTCGGGGGTGCCCTCGATGCCGGCGGCGCCGCGGTCGTCGAGGTAGGCGATGGCGTCGGCCACCCAGTCGACGTGGAGTTCGGAGTGCAGCACCATGTTCGCGAGCACCGACGGGCTGCCGGGGCCGGTGAGGTTGAAGAAGTTCGGGAAGCCGTCGATGCCGAGACCGAGGTAGGTCTGGGGGCCCGCGGCCCACTTCTCCTTCAGGCTGCGGCCGCCGCGTCCGACGATCTCGAGCTTCTCGAGCGAGCCGGTCATCGCGTCGAATCCGGTGGCGAGGACGATCGCGTCGAGGTCGTAGTGCGCGTCGGTGGTGTCGATGCCGTGCTCGTCCATGCCGACGATCGGCGCGGCCCTGAGGTTCACCAGTTCGACGTTGCCGCGGTTGTAGGTCTCGTAGTAGCCGCTGTCGGTGACGATGCGCTTGGCGCCGATCGCGTGATCGGTGGGAATCAGCAGTTCCGCGATCGCCGGATCGTCGATGACGGCGCGGACCTTCTCCTCCCAGAACTGCCGAGCGGTGTCGTTCGCGGCGAGGTCGGTGAGCTGGTCGGGGAACGTCTTGGAGTACAGGACGCCGCCGAGTTGCCAGCGCTCCTCGTAGGCGGCGCGGCGCTCCTCCTCGGACAGCTCGAGGGCGGAGTGGGGGATCGCGCGGTGCGGGGATCCGCCGCCGGACTCCCGCGACAACCGGCGACGCTCGGCGTAGGTCGCCTTCTGCTCGGCGCGGGTGGCGTCGTCGAGCGGGGCGTTGCCCGCGGGCACGGAGTAGTTCGCGGACCGCTGGAATACGAACAGGCGCTCGGCCTGCTCGGCGATGTGCGGGATCGACTGGATCCCGGACGATCCGGTGCCGATCACACCGACACGCTTGCCGGTGAAGTCGACGCCCTCGTGCGGCCAGTACGCGGTGTGGAAGACGTCGCCGGTGAACGTGTCCAGACCGGCGAAGTCGGGGGTGTTGGCGTTCGACAGCGGGCCGGCGGCGACGACGAAGAAACGGGCCGACACGACGTCGCCGCGGTCGGTGCTCACCGTCCACCGCAGCGTGTCCTCGTCGAGAACCGCTGAGGTGAGCCGGGTTTCGAACTGGATGTCACGACGGATGTCGAAACGATCCGCGACGTGGTTGATGTACCGGAGGATCTCGGGCTGGGTGGCGTACTTCTCGCTCCAGTCCCACTCCTGCTCGAGTTCGGGGGAGAAGGAGTACGAGTAGTCGACGGATTCGACGTCGCAGCGGGCGCCCGGGTAGCGATTCCAGAACCACACCCCGCCCACGCCGCTGGCGGCCTCGAACGCGCGCACCGTCAAGCCCTGCTTGCGGAGCCGGTAGACGGCGTACACGCCGGCGATGCCCGCGCCCACGACCACGGCGTCGTACGAGGCGGTGATGGGTGCCGAATCCTGTCCGTTCACTGAAGAGTCCTTCCATGAGCGCGAGGTGCCCGACCCTGAAGATGGACCAGACCCCGCGGTCCCTGCGATGAATCCACGCTATGGCGGGGTGGCATGCCTGGGCAGCGGACCATCCCGCCCAGCGGGTCGTTTCGGCGGAACAGGGACCTTCGGCGCTCGACGAAAACGGCGTCTTGCAGGGCGGATGTGTCCCGAGCCGGGGCGGGGAAGGTTCCCACCACGAGGGACGCAAGGGGGCCCTCCGCGACCTCGGTAACCTGGCGTCGTGCCTACCCCTACTCCTGACGCGACGAGCGCCCGCGTGGACAGTTGGACCTGGGCGGTGCGGCTGTTCAAGACCCGGTCCCAGGCGGCCACCGCGTGCCGGTCCGGTCATGTCCGGGTGAACGGCACACCGGCGAAGGCGTCCGTGCAGGTCAAGCCCGGCGACGAGGTGCGCGTGCGGGTCTCCGGTGTCGAGCGGATCGTCGTCGTGGTGCGGCCCATCGCGAAGCGGGTCGGCCCGCCGGTCGCCACCGAGTGCATGCAGGACAACAGCCCGCCGCCGCCCTCGCCCGAGGTGATGGCGTCGCAGCCCCGCCGCGATCGCGGTGCGGGCCGCCCCACCAAGCGCGAGCGGCGCGACCTGGAGAAACTCCGCGGGTTGTAGGCCGGATCCGCGATCCTATCGAGACCCCAGGGGCCGTTGACACCCCCGAGAAAGTGGCAGACACTTTCAAAAGGAATGAGGTGCCAATTCGGAGGTTCTCTCATGATTTCGACCTCGGGTTCTGTTTCTGCCACGTCCCGCCGCCGCTGGTGGGCCCTGACGGCGCTGTCGGTCGCGGTCTTCGCGATCGGCATCGACCTGATGGTGCTCACGGTCGCGCTGCCCACGCTCGCCCGGGACCTCGCCGCGACCACGTCGTCGCTGCAGTGGTTCTCGACGTCCTACACCCTGGTGCTCGCCGCGGCCCTGCTGCCCGCCGGCAGTTTCGGGGACCGGATCGGACGACGGAAGTTGCTGCTGATCGCGATGGCGCTGTTCGGTCTCGCGTCGCTCGCGTGCGCCTACTCACAGACCGGTGCGCAGCTGATCGGCGCCCGTGCGGTGCTCGGACTCGCCGCTGCCGCGATCATGCCGATGTCGATGGCGGTGCTGCCGATCCTGTTCCCCGACAAGGCGGAGCAGCAGCGGGCGCTGACGATCTGGGTCACCGCCACCGCGCTCGGGTTGCCGCTCGGTCCGATCCTCGGTGGGTGGCTGCTCGGGCACTTCTGGTGGGGTTCGGTGTTTCTCGTGAACGTCCCGCTGGTGTGCGTCGGCCTCGTCTCGGTCGCGCTCCTGGTGCCCGAGTCGCGCAGCAGTGCGCCCGGACGTTTCGACGTCGCCGGCGCGCTGCTCTCCTCCACCGGACTGCTGGCCCTGACCTACGGCTTCATCACCGCCGGCAGCGACGGCTGGGGTACCGACCAGGTCCTGGTGTCCCTCGGTGCGGGTGTCGTGCTGTTGGCGGCGTTCCTGTTGTGGCAGAGCCGGTCCGGGAACCCGCTCGTCGACCTCGCGCTGCTCGCCGATCGGGACTACGCGTTCGGCGCGGGGCTGACGACGCTCGTGAACTTCGTGATGTTCGGCCTGCTGTTCTCGCTGCCGCTGTATCTGGGCTCGGTGTTGGGGGCCGACGCGCTCGGTATCGGGGTGCGGTTGCTGCCGATGATCGCCGGACTGGTCCTGGGCACTCGACTCGCCGACCTGCTGGCCCGAATTCTGGGCCCGGGCACGCTCATCGCCCTCGGATTCGCGGCGCTGGTCGGAGCGTGCCTGCTCGGCACCACCATGACCGTCGACTCCGGCTACGGGCCGGCCGCGACGTGGCTGACGATCGCCGGTGTGGGGCTGGGACTGGTGATGCCCACCGCGATGGCTGCCGCGATCGGCGCGCTGTCGCCCGAACGATCCGGGGCGGGATCTGCTCTGGTGCAAGCACTTCGGCAGGCCGGCGGAACCATCGGCGTCGCCGTGCTGGGCACCGTCCTCGCCGCCGGCTATCACTCGCACCTGCCGTCCACGGCGCTGCCGGAGCCCGCGCAGTCCGCGGTCTCGGATTCGGTGAGCAGTGGTGTGGCCGTGGCCCGGTCGCTGAATCTGCCCACGCTCGAGGAGCAGGTACAGGCGGCTTTCGTGCACGGCATGGTCTCGGCGCTGTGGGTCAGTGCCGCGCTCGCGGTCGTCGGCGGGGTGATCGCGATCATCGGCCTGCCCGTGCGCCGGCGGCTCGAGACCGAGGCCGACTCGTCCGTCGATGAGGAACACTGGGCGCATGAGCACGTCGACTGAGCAGTTGGGACTGCGCGAACGGAAGAAGCTCCGGACGCGGGCCCAGATTCGCGAGCACGCGATGCGGCTGTTCACCGAACAGGGTTACGCCGCGACCACCGTCGAGCAGATCGCGGCCGCCGCGGAAGTCTCACCGAGCACGTTCTTCCGCTACTTCCCGAGCAAGGAGCAGTTGATCCTCATCGACGACCTCGATGCGCCGATCCTCGAGGCCGTCGCCGCGCAGCCGCCGGAGGTGCCCCCGCTGACTGCGTGTCGGCAGGCCTTCGAGCAGGTCCTGTCGGCGCTCTCGGCGGAGGAGCGAGAGGCGGAACGCACCCGGCAGCGGTTGCTGTTCGGTGTGCCCGAACTGCGCGCGGCGATGATCGGTGAGCTCACCCGATCGATCGGCGTCCTCGCGGACGCGATCGGTTCTCGCGTCGGCCGACCCGCCGACGAGTTCGAGGTTCGGGTTCTCGCCGGTGTCATCGCGGGCGCCGTGCTGGGCGCCGTCGGCGGTGATGCCGCAGATCCGCCGGATCTGGCCGTATTCGTGCGGGCGATCGAATTCCTCGAGCAAGGTATGCCCCTCTCGTGAGGTTTCAGACGCATCTCAGAATCCGGCTCTACCCTGAACTGTCGGCCGAAGAGAGTAGGTGTCTCGCACCATGACGAACCCCGAGGATCCGCGCGATCCCCGCACCCCGCAGGAACGCGCGTACGACCCAGCCGAACAGGCGCGGCCGTCGGACGAGACCGTCCAGTGGGCACGTACCGGCGACGACAGCACACAGCAGATTCCGCCGGTTGCCCCGGACCAGCCCACCGAGCAGTACTACACGGCCGATCCCTACCAGGCGTACGGTTCGCCGCCGCCGAATGCGACCCAGGCGTATCCCACGTACGACCCGCGCCTCGATCCGCAGGCTCCGCTGTCGAATCCGACGCAGGCGTACCCGACGTACTACGCGCAGGGCGGGTACCCGCCGCCCGGCTATCCGCCGCCCGGCCAGCCGCCGACCGGTGAGGTGCCGTCCATCGAGACCACGCCCGAGCACAAGCCCGGCCGCAGGGTGGGCCTGTGGGCGGCCGTCGGCGCCGGCGCCGTGCTGCTGGCGCTCGGCCTGGGCATCGGGTTCCTGCTGAACAGCGGCGGCCCCGACAACTCGACCACCGCCTCGGCCCCGTCGATCCGCACGTCGGCACCGACGGTGCCCGGGCAGCCACGCAGCACCGCGCCACCCACGTCGGCGCCCGACACGACGTCCCCGCTCGAGAGCATTCCCGGCGGTGTCGGCGAATTGATCGGCAAGGCGGGCACGGCGATGGGCACCATCACCGCCAACGACGGCGGCACGCTCACCGTCGACTCGATCGGCGGAACCAAGGTCACCGTGTTCACCACTGCCGACACCACGCTGATCTCCCTCACCGCGAACACCATCGCCGATCTGAAGCCCGGCGAATCGGTGCTGGTGCAGGGTGACAAGGTCGAGGGCGGCGCCGTCACCGCGAAGTTGATCATCGGCACGACACTTCCCAACTTCGGTAACTGACGCGCGGCACCGGATGCCCGGATCAGGCCCGGGAGTGGCTAGGCTGACCCTCGATGACGGCTATGTGGTTCGGATTGGCAGTGATAGCGCTCGCGGGTGCTGTCGCGCTGCTCTATGTCGATCGTTCGCGACGCGACCAGACCGGTCGAGTCCGGCAGATCTGGGCGAAGGCGCAGGGATACACGTACAACTCCTCCGACGACCATCTGCCGTCGGAGTGGCATCGTGCGGCCCTGTCCAAGCAGGAGTATCTCGGTGCGGTGGACGTCGTGCGGGGTATCCGCCGGGGTGAGCAGTTCGTGCTCTTCGACCTCGAGGACACCGCCACGATCGTCGCGGTGCACCGCGAGGTGGGCTCGGACGTCGACATCGACCTGCGTCTGAAGTCGACCCCGCCGCCGCGCGACACCGACCTGAACCTGCTCGGGGCGATCGGGCCGCGCGTGGTGTTCGCGACCGATCTCGAGATCGCGCGCCGGGTGTGCGACCAGCGCATGGTGGCGTTCACCGAGACGGTGCCGCCGCAGCTGCAGATGCTGTGGAGCGAGGGCCAGTGGACGCTGGGCTCGTTGCCGGTAGGCAGCTCCGGGCGGGACTGGGACGCGGCGATCGAGGCCGTGGCCCGGCTGTCGGGAATGCTCCGGGTGCTACCGCCCGCCACCGAACCGCCGGCCATGGAGCCCGCCGCGCACGATCCGGGTCGCCCGGTGGCGCAGGAGCCCGTCGAATAGCGGCCTCCGCCCCGTCCCAGTAGATTCCGCATCTGTGGTTGTTGTGTCGGGTGTTGTTCTTGTTCTTGTTGTGGCTGTAGTGAGTGCTGCGGTCTGGGTGACGGTCTCCGTCCGGCAGCTCCGCCGGACCGACGCCAGCGTGCGTGCGGCCCTCGGGTTGGTCCACGTCGAGCTCGATCGCCGGTACCAATACATCCCCGGCCTGGTCCTGGCCGCCGCGGAGACGGTGGGCCGTGAGCTCGTGAACACCGTGTCGGGGGCCCGCAGCCTGGCCATGCGGATCCGCGAGGAGGACCTCGACCCGCGCCGGCAGGCTGGCGCCGAGAATGCGTTGTCCGAGGCGCTGCAGTCCCTGCTCGCCACCGCCAACCGTTACCCGGCGCTGCGCAACGACTGGGCGTTCACGCGGCCGAGCCACGAGATCGAACAGACCGAGGCGCGGCTGGCCGGCGCGATCCAGGTCTACAACGACATGGCCGGACGCCTCGACCGCTCGCTCACGACGTTCCCGACAGGGCTGATCGCGCGCAGAATCGGGATCGTGGGGGCGCAGCCGTTCGAGGCGACGATCCTCGAGGTGCCCACGTCGGGAACGAAGGATGCGGACGCCGGGGACGACGGCGTCGCCGATGTCGCGGCCTGAGGGCCGCAGGCACTGTGACCGGGCCCCCTCGCTAGGCTCGACCCGACGAAATATGTCTGACTTCAAAGGTGATGGGAGCGGCCGATGACGGATCGCGACGAGCTCGCTGCGCTGGTGCGCGAGCTGGCGGTGGTGCACGGAAAGGTGACCTTGTCCTCGGGCAAGGAAGCCGACTACTACGTGGACCTGCGCCGTGCGACGCTGCACCACCGCGCCGGCCCGCTGATCGGCAAGCTGCTGCGCGAACTGGTCGCCGACTGGGACTTCGTCTCCGTCGGCGGTCTGACGATGGGCGCCGACCCGGTCGCGATGGCCGTCATGCATGCGGAGGGACGCCCGATCGACGCGTTCGTGGTCCGCAAGGCCGCCAAGGCGCACGGCATGCAGCGCCAGATCGAGGGCCCCGACGTCGTCGGCAAGCGCGTCCTGGTCGTCGAGGACACCACCACCACCGGCAATTCGCCGCTCACCGCCGTCAAGGCGCTGCGTGACGCGGGCGCCATCGTCGTGGGTGTCGCCACCGTCGTCGACCGGGCCACCGGCGCCGACGCGATCATCGCCGCCGAGGGGCTCGAGTACCGCTCGCTCCTGGGTCTCGACGACCTGGGTCTGAGCTAGTTCTGAGCTAGTACTGCAACGGCACTCGTAGCGGGCCCCCGGGCTCGGTAGTGCGGTACCCGGCAATGCACTGGCTGTTCACGTCAGGCCCCCACGGGCCGTGCCGGTGGCGGCCGACCGCCGGTGCGGGATCACGCACAGGTTTGCGCGATCCCACACCGGCGACGGTCTGGTTCAGTCGTTCTTCTCGGTCAGCTCGCTACAGCATTGCGACGACGGATCATGACGAATCCGCCCGCCCCGAGTGCCAGCACTGCGCCGGCGGCGCCGGCGACGGCCGGGTTGATCATGGGTACGGCTGCGGTCTCGGCGGCCGGGTTCTCGAGGCACAGTGGACCGCCCGCACACGAAGCGGGGACTCCGGCAGGAATGTCCGCACGCTCCGACATCACCGTGACGAGGTTGTGGTCACCCTGACTTGCGTACGGCTTGACCGCGACCGCGTAGGTCACTGTCACCGACTGGCCCGGAGCCAAGGTCCCCGCGATACCGTGCACTCCGGAGCCTGAATCAGTCACGGACAGAGCCGCATTCTCGCTCGTCGGACCGGACACCAGGTCCGCGTCGTCGAGCAGACCGGAAAGCGTCAGGGCGCGATCCACCGCAATGGGTTGCTCACCGGTGTTGGTGAACGTCGAGGTGTAGTTCACGACCTGGCCGTCGGTGACCGGACCTGATGCGTCCGAGGTGTGGGTCACCTCGAGTGCACCGGCAGAGGGAGTCTCGAGCTTCATGGAGACGTTGTCGATGTATGAATCGAACGTCGTCCCGGTCCTCAGGCCATCGAGAAAAATATTGACGCTGCGACTGCCGGGGGGTACCGGAACGGCGATGGACTGGAGAGTGAACCCGGCGGTGTTGCCACGCTCCGCCGCGGCACCGAATGGTCCCAGGATATTGAGCATGCCCGCTTGTCCGAACCTGAAGCGCAATCTCATGCTGTCGTCGGAATCTGCGGTACCACCGAAGTAGGCCGACAGCTTCACACTCACAATTCCGGCGTCGATCTGGGTCAGGGCTGCGGCCGGCAGATTGAACGTCTGTAGCGCGCTCGCTGTGGGTTGGGATCCTGCATAGGTCATGGCGTTGTTGCCTCCGTCGAATGTTCCGACCTGGGCTCCGGTGCTGTCCACCACCGTCGGCGACACACCGATGTCGGCATAAGGCGCGCCGACAATGTTCGTGTTCTTGAACCAACCCCCGCCGCCCTCGCCGTCGCCGTTGACCACCAGTTCCCCGGGGAAGGTCTCCAGGGGTACTGCGCTCGACGGGGCTGCTGTCAGCATTCCTGCCGCACCTGCTGTCACGGCAACGAGCGTCGCACCGACCATGCGCCGGACCAACGAATTCACCTTCACGAAGTTCGCTCCATTCTCATACGGCGTCATGTGCGCATGGAACGCGCTGCACTGCCACTGAATTCGACCTTCGCAGAATAGGGATCGCGCTGGCGGTGGGCGGCACGCGCAGGGTGAAGAGTGCGCGATCCCGCACCCGTCGTTCGCGTTACCGCACTACGGTGCGCCGTCCACTGGAGTCAACCGCACGACGCGGCGCGCCCACTGGACGCCCCGGCATCGACCAACCCGCCCAATCGATCACCGAACCGGACACAGACCTCCGAAAACGACACGGTCGCCGCAACCTCTCGGATCGAGAGTGTTGCGGCGACCGTGTGAACCCGAGCGTGCGAAGGGTCCCGTCAGTCGTTCAGGGTCACGGGACGAGGAAGAAGGCGCTGACCGTCCCGTAGCCCGCCTGCGGGCGGAGTTCGTTGTACCACGGGCTGACCGGGCTCACCCCCATCGTCAGCGACGCGACCCCGGAACCGGGATTGATCTCGGCCCGGACGGTCTGGCCCGAGACCGCGAGAAGTTCGACGTCCTTGACCTGCCCGGCGAGGCGTCCGAAGTTCCATCCGACGCTGACCTTCACCTTGCAGACCGGATTCTGGGCCCAGCCCGGGCCGATGCCGTTCATGCCGCGCGGCGTGAAGGCGATGGTTGCGAGTCCCCGGCGTGCGGGATCGGTCTCGACGACGGTGTCGATGAGGCCGTTGCAGAAGTCGTTCTGCCCGAGCACCGGCAGAGTGGGCCCGTTGAACGTCGCGTGCACGAGCGGCGCGGGCGCCGGTGCGGCGCTCGCGGTTCCGGCGACGCCCGTGATTGCGGCCGCCGCGACAGCCGCGGCGCCGAATGCGCGCACGGCAAAGCTACGAAGCTTCATGTGAATCCCCCGTTGTTTCGATGTGTTTCGTTCCCCCGGCTGCCGGGTCGTCCGAGACGCCGCGACAGCCTCGAGCATGCTCACACAGAACGCGTTCCGACGCCAAACCGGGTGGTGGGTGGGGAATCGGGGGAGGTCGCATATCGTGATCCGATGCCGATCCGGAAGACGCGGACGACCCTGTCCGACGGGCGCGAGCTGATCTACTTCGACGACACCGAGCCGTATGTCGGCGGGGACGCGACCCGTGAACTGCACGACGGGCGCGGCCTGACGCCGGTCACCGCGCTGTCGACGATGCGCTACGACGTGCTCTCGGGGGAGTGGGTGACGCTCGCGGCGCACCGGATGGACCGCACGTTCCTGCCGGCGGCCGACGAGTGTCCGCTGTGCCCCACCCGGCCCGGACATCCGGCGACCGAGATTCCCGCCGACGACTACGACGTCGCGGTGTTCGAGAACCGCTTCCCGTCCCTGGCACCCGGTGCGGTGCTCGACTCCGATCACGTTGACGGAGAATCGCTCTGGCCGCAGCGGCCTGCGGACGGTCGATGCGAGGTGGTCTGCTTCACCAGTGACCACGACCGTGCGTTCGCCCAGTTGCCGCTGTCCCGTGTGCGCACGGTGCTCGACGCCCTCCGGGACCGGACACGCGAACTGTCGGCGCTGCCGGGTATCGCGCAGGTCTACTGCTTCGAGAATCGCGGCGAGGAGATCGGGGTGACGCTGGCGCACCCGCACGGGCAGATCTACGCCTATCCGACGCTGCCGCCGCGCACCGCGGCGCTGCTGCGACAGGCGGAGCAGCACCGCACCCGCACGGGACGTTCGCTTCTGCGCGACGTCCTCGACGCCGAACGCCGCGCCGGCACCCGGGTGGTCGTGGAGGGGGAGCGCTGGACGGCGTACGTGCCGGCAGCCGCGCGCTGGCCGGTGGAGTTGCACGTGGCGCCGCACCGGGACGTCGCGGACCTCACTGAACTCGACGACGCCGAACTCGACGAACTCTCGCACCTGTACCTCGACCTGCTGGGCCGCCTCGACCGGTTCTTCGACGGTGTCGACCGTCTGCCGTACATCGCCGGCTGGCACCAGGCGCCGGTCGGCGAGGGGCGCGCACTGGGAAGGCTGTACCTGCAGGTCTTCTCGCTGATGCGCTCACCGCACCGGATGAAGTTCCTCGCCGGCTCCGAGTCGGGGATGGGCGCGTGGATCAGCGACACCACACCCGAACGCATCGCGGCACGATTCCGTGAGGTTGCTCCGTGACCGCCTCATGGTTCCGTGCGGAGACCGACGGCGCGCTGTCCGCGGCGGCGGGTGAGTTCTTCCGGGTCGAGTTCGGGGCAGACCCGGCCGGTGCCTGGGCGGCCCCCGGCCGGGTGAACCTGATCGGCGAGCACGTCGACTACGCGGGCGGTCTGTGCCTGCCGATCGCGCTGCCGCACAGCACGGTTGTGGCGGTTTCGCCGCGAACGGACGGGCTGATCCGGGTGCGCTCCACCGACGGCGCCGGGTGGGAGGGGCGCCTCGACGACGTCGGACCCGGCCGCCCGCACGGCTGGGCGTCGTATCCGGCCGGCGTGGTGTGGTCGCTGCACGAGAGTGGGCTGCTGCCGGACGGATTCGGCGGCGTCGACGCGGCATTCGTGTCGACGGTGCCGATCGGGGCGGGACTGTCGAGTTCGGCGGCGCTGGAGTGTTCGCTGGCGCTCGCGCTGGCACCCGACGCGGACCGCGCGGACCTGGCCGCAGTGTGCGTCCGCGCCGAGAACGACATCGCGTTGGCTCCGACGGGTGGCATGGACCAGGCGGCGTCGCTGCGGGCATCGGAAGGTCATGCGCTGCTGCTGGATTCGGATTCGGGTGCGATCTCGCACGTGCCGTTCGCGCCCGAGGGCCTGTCGCTGCTGGTCGTCGACACCCGCGCCCCGCACCGCCTCGTCGACGGGCAGTACGCGAAACGTCGGGCCGCGGTGGAGCGCGCGGCCCGACGGCTCGGAGCCCCGCTGCGTGATCTCGCCGACCGCGGCCGCGACGGCATGGACGCGGTGCGGGGGTTGAGGGACGACGTGCTGCGCCGCCGGGCGTGGCACGTGATCAGTGAGATCGCGCGCGTCCGGCTCGCCGTGGAGGCGTTGGAGTCCGGCGACTTCGCCGAGTTCGGGCGCCTGCTCTACGCGTCGCACATGTCGCTCGCCCGGGACTTCGAGGTGTCGTGCCCCGAACTCGACAACGCCGTCGAGAGCGCCATGATCGCCGGGGCGCTGGGTGCACGGATGACCGGCGGCGGGTTCGGTGGATCGGCGATCGCGCTGATGCCGACCGACCGCGTGGACGAGGCGACCGAGACGATCCTGCGCCGTGGACGGGAGCGGGGCCTGACCGAGCCGGCCTTCGCGACCGTCGCCGCGTCGTCCCCGGCGCGCCGGCTGCACTGACCTCTCGCGATTCGCGCACTTATCGGTGTTGCGAGGGCCTCCGCGGGACCGATAAGTGCGCACAACGCGGGGTGGGTTCCCGTGGATCGGGACGAGCGGGTCCGTGGGGCGGCACCGCCGCGTCATGCTCCGGGCACGACGCTGCGAGCGTGTGAAGGGACCCTTCAACTGATAGGCGGGAACGGCCAGAAGCTCAGTCCGCGTCGCCGACCGTGACGGCCGTGGCCTCCTCGATGCTGTGCGGCTCCGGATCGTGATCGTCGACGTGCGCCAACACCTTTCGTCCGGTCGACAGGACGACGATCGCGGCGACGGTAAGCAGTGCGCCGAGCCAGAACGGAGCGTGGACGTTGTGCTCGCCGAGCTTGCCGGCGACGTACGGGGCGGCGGCGCCGCCGACGAAGCGGACGAAGCTGTACGCGGCCGACGCGGTCGAACGTTCGACGGGCGCGGAGATCATGACGGTCTCGGTGATGAGGGTGTTGTTGACGCCCAGGAAGAGTCCGGCGAGGACGACGCACACGACGAGGGCCGGCTTCGAATCGGTGAACAGGCCCATCGCGGCGAGGTCGACCGCGAAGAGGGCGAGCGACGCCATCATCATCGGCAGCGTGCCGAACCGGCGCTGCAGGCGCGGTGCGAGGAACACCGACGAGATCGCCAGCATCACGCCCCAGCCGAAGAAGATGAAGCCGATCGAGTACGCGCCCATGTCCAGCGGGAACGGGGTGTACGCGAGCAGCGTGAAGAACCCGTAGTTGTAGAGCAGCGCGGTGATCGCGACCGTCAGGAGACCGCGGTGGCGAAGGGCCAGGAACGGTGCGGCCAGCGATGTCCGGTGCTGCGGCTTGGGCGCTTTCGGCAGCATCACCGAGATGAGGATGAACGCGATGGCCATCAGCGTCGCGACGCCGAAGAACGGTGCGCGCCAGCTGATGTTGCCCAGCACGCCGCCCACGAGCGGGCCGACGGCGATGCCGATGCCGAGCGCGGCCTCGTACAGGATGATCGCTTGCGCCACACCGCCACTCGCGGCCCCGACGATCGCGGCCAGCGCGGTCGCGATGAACAGCGCGTTGCCCAGGCCCCAGCCGGCGCGGAAGCCGACGATCTGGTTGATGGTGTCCGAGGCGCCGGCCGCAGCCGCGAACACCACGATGATCGCCAGGCCCCACAGCAGCGTCTTCTTGGCGCCGATGCGGCTGGAGATCACGCCGGTGAACAGCATCGCGACGCCCGTGACCAGCATGTAGCTGGTGAACAGCAGCGACACCTGCGACGGGGTCGCGTCGAGCTGTTCGGCGATGGGCTTGAGGATGGGGTCGACCAGGCCGATGCCCATGAAGGCGATGACGCTGGCGAAGGCGACGGCCCACACCGCCTTCGGTTGCTGCAGAATGCCGGGCTTCTCGGTTCCGGCGGCGACGGTCGCGGTGCTCACATGCCCCTCCTCGGGTGTGTCAGTTGTCGGTGGCGGCGGTCCGGATGATCGCCCTGAGTTCGCCGAGACCCTCGGCCAGTCGCTGCAACTGCACCGGCTCGAGGTGCGCGAAGTGCGGGGCCAGGTCGGCGGCGACGGCCCGGCGGGCCTCGGTGAGCCAGCGTCGGCCGTCGTCGGTGATGCCGACCAACACGGCGCGGCAGTCGTCGGGGTCGGGCTCCCGTGAGACCAGTCCCTCCTCGCCGAGCCGTTTGAGCAGTGCCGTGGCGGACGGTTGGGAGCAGCGGTCCAGGCGCGCGAACGTGCTGACCCGCACCGCGCCCTGTTCCTCGAGCAGTGACAGTGCCCGCATCCACGGACGCGGGTGGTCGTCGGTCGCGAGGGCCGACGCGAGGCGGGTGAAGCGGTGCGCATTGCTGACGAGATCGACGAGTAGGTCGCGAAGCTGGGGATCTGGCGAACTCACTCCAAAAGATTACATAAGCTAACTATCTATGTAAACCCTCTCGATTCGGGGTGCTCGCGCGAATCCCCGGCGACCCGCGCTGCGACATGTCCGCAGAAGCCGGCGGTGCGGCGGTACGGTCGAGCCCGAATCCGGACACGAGGGAGTGGGTATGGCGTTCGCGAGCATCAAGAAGTGGGGAATCGAGCATGCGGTGTTCGTGGGCGCCACCGCGGCCACGGTGTACGGCGCGGTGACCGGGAGCGAACGCGTCCAGCAGGTCGCCAAGCCGCTCATGGCACCGGCCCTCGCGACGCGGGTGCTGCGTCGGCGCGACGACCTGGACACCGCCGACACCGTCCTGCTCGTCGCCGGACTGGCCGCGGCCACCGTCGGCGACGTGTTCATGATCGACCCCGACGTCGACGCCCGCCTGCGTCGCGGTGCGACGTCGTTCGGCGTCATGCAGACCAGCTACTCGTCGCTGCTGCTCCGCCGCGGCGCCAGGCCTCACCGCGCCACCGCCCTGCCGCGGCTCGGGGCGTGGGCGGGGGCATCGGGACTGCTGCACGCCAAGGCACCGACGGTGGCGAAGACGCTCACCGGCTACGGATTCCTGCTCGGCACCACCGCGACGCTCGCCGCCGATCCGGCTCTCGCGCCGGGCGCCTCCGACGTCGCGGGGCTGCCGGTGCCGAACCGTCGCGATCGACGCAGCTGGCTCGGCCTCGGTGGGCTGCTGTTCACCGGCTCCGACGGCCTGATCGTGGTGCGGAAGCTGTTCCTGCGCGGCGAGAAGCCGCGTGCCGTCGCGGAAGGCGCCATCCTCGCGTCGTATGCCGCGGCCCAGCTGTTGCTCGTCGAGGGGATGATCGAGCTCGGGCGTCGCGCCACGGCGCGGAACCGCTAGGGGCAGATCAGGATGCGGTCACGGTTGCGCGGATCGACGCGGATCGAGATGGTCTCGCCCGCGACGAACCGGTCCCGGTTCTCCGGGAGCACCTCGTAGAGGACCTTGCCGGTGTACGACTCCGATCCGGGCACCGTCAGCGCCAGATCCAGCTCGGTGAGTTCGCCGTTGTCGGCGGTGCGCCGGATGGGCTGGGCATGCTTGATCTTCGCCCAGCCCTCGAGGCCGTGCCGGGCGAGTCTGCGCTCGGAACGCGTGGGGCGGTCGGCCCACATCATGCCCAGCCCCAGCGCCGAGCCGTAGGCCGCGAGGAGCCCGCCGACCTGGTACGGGATGGTCCCGGGAGCGGTGTGATCGATCAGCCATCCCAGCCAGATCGACAGGACGATAACGTAGCTGACGCTGATGAAGCAGACGGTGCGAACAATGCGTGGGTGGTTCATGGCCTTCTTCGTCCGGGGGCCGACGCCGGAAGTCGACCGCGCGAACGTCACTCTCTCCGATCGCCTCCAGCCTATCCATCCGGCGCCTAGCCTGTCGGCATGCCTCCCACATCACGACGCACCGTGTTCATCACCGGCGCGGCCGCTGGCATCGGCCGCGCGACGGCCCTGAAGTTCGCCGACTCCGGTTATGTCGTCGGCGCCTACGACATCGACGAGGACGGTCTCGAGTCGCTCCGCGCGGAGATCGCCGGCCGTGGTGGACGAGCGCGGACCGGTGTCCTCGACGTCACCGCTCCGGACGAGTGGAAGGACCGTCTGGCCGAGTTCACGTCCGACGACAGGCGGCTCGACATCCTCGTCAACAACGCCGGAGTGCTGTCGTCGGGGCGCTTCCAGGACATTCCCACCGAGGCGCACCGTCGGATGATCGACATCAACGTCGGCGGCACCGTGAACGGGACGCTCGCGGCGTTCGAGTACCTGAAGGAGACGCCGGGCGCCCAGGTGGTGAACCTGTGTTCGGCGTCGGCCATCTACGGTCAGCCCGAACTGGCGACCTACAGTGCCACCAAGTTCGCGGTACGCGGTCTCACCGAAGCGCTCGACCTGGAATGGCGCGCCCACGACATCCGGGTGATCGACATGTGGCCGTTGTTCGTCGGGACGGGGATGGTGCGCGGAATGTCCATCGGCAGTACCCGATCGCTCGGTGTCCGACTCAACGCGGAGGAGGTCGCCGACGCGATCTTCGACGCGACACGGGGCCGCCGTCGCCTGCTGCCCAAGGTGCATTATCCCGTCGGCCGGCAGGCGAAGGTGATGTCGGCGGCCGCGCAGTTCTCCCCGCAGTGGCTCACCCGGATGACGAACCGGCTGCTCACCCGCAGTTGAGAACAGTCGCCCGGGGCGGCGACTAGAGTTCGATGTCGGTCGATCGGTCGGGAATTCGTCAGGAGTGCACTGTGCGTCGGGTATCGCTGCTGGGTGTGGGGGCCTGCGCCGCCGTGGCCGCGGTTCTGACTCTGAGCGGGTGCGGCGGATCGCCGGACACCCCGGCGCAGGCCGAGGCGACCAGCACCGCCGTGGCGCCGACCACGACGACGACCGCCCCTGCGCCCACCACGACGACGGTGCCGGTCACCACGACGACGGAGAGCACCACGACGTCCGCGGCGGCCACCACGACGCTCACCGACGTGCAGTTCCAGCGCAACGAGTCGTATTTCTTCACCTCGCCCGACGGCACTTTCAGCTGCGGCATCGTGAGGCTGCCGAGCCGCACCGAGGCGGGCTGCGAGGGGCCGACGAGCCCGATCCCGCCCCGGCCCGACGACTGCATCGTCAGCTGGGGCAACGGGATCCGCGTCGAGAACGTCGGTCGTGGCGGGTTCATGTGCTCGGGCGGACGGGTCTACACGTCCGGGGCGGGCGCCGATCCGGTGCTGGCGCCCGGCGTCGAACTAGCCCAGCTCGGCTTCACGTGCACGACCACGGCGACCTCGGTGACATGCACCAATGACGAGACCGGCCACGGCTTCACCGTCGCCCCCGATTCGAACGAGACGTTTTGAGCACTGACGACACGAAACCGACCGCCGTCACCGACGAGGCCGACGCACCCGGCCCCACCGAATGGGGTGAGCATCCGTACGGCGTCGGCCCGTGGCTCGAGGAGCACGGGGCGCCGCTGCCCGACGATCCGCGGTACGACCCGCAACTGCTGGCCGAGGGGGACCGCCGCAATGTCGTCGATGCCTACCGCTACTGGACGCGGGAGGCCATCGTCGCCGACATCGACGTCCGGCGGCATCCGCTGCACGTCGCGATCGAGAACTTCGCGCACGACGCCAACATCGGCACCGTCGTGCGGACCGCGAACGCGTTCGCGGCGGCGGCCGTGCACATCGTCGGCCGACGACGCTGGAACCGGCGCGGCGCCATGGTCACCGACCGCTATCAGCACCTGGTGCACCATGCCGACCTGGACGAACTCGCCGTGTTCGCAAGGGACAACGGGCTGACGGTCGTCGCGGTCGACAACACTCCCGGCTCGGTCCCGATCGAGACGGTGGAGCTGCCACGCGACTGCCTGCTGTTGTTCGGGCAGGAGGGCCCCGGCGTCACCGAACAGGGGCACGCGGTGGCGTCGATGACGGTGTCGATCGCGCAGTTCGGGTCCACCCGCAGCATCAACGCGGGCGTCGCGGCGGGCATCGCGATGCACACCTGGATACGTCAGCACGCGAATCTCGGCCGCGCCTGGTAGCGGAAGTGTCCACGTCCGGGCAAGATCGGTAGGCATGCAGCGCGAATGGTCCGCTCGTGCGGACGCCGCGGAGAACGCGGTGATCACTCGGCACATTCGCCGCGTCTGGGGGATACCGGGTACTGCACTCGCAGTTGTCGCGTGGCCCGCGGTGCGGCGGGAACGAGTGTTCGTGCACTGGCACTACTGGTGGCAGGCACACCTCATCAACTGCACCGTCGACGCCGCCGAACGAAATCCCACCACGCGACGTCGGCGCCGGTTGACGAGACTCATTCGCGGTCACCGCATCCGGAACTTCTCCGGGTGGACCAACAGCTACTACGACGACATGGCGTGGCTCGGGCTCGCACTCGAGCGTGCCCAGCGGATGCAGCTGATCGACAATCGCAAGGCCCTGGCAACGCTCGAATCGCAGCTGTTCGACGCCTGGTCGCCCGACGAGGGCGGCGGTATCCCGTGGCGCAAGCACTCGGATTTCTTCAACACTCCCGCGAACGGCCCGGCCGGGTTGATGCTCGCCCGGAGCGGTCGGTTGTGGCGGGCGCAGGCGATGGCCGATTGGATCGACGACACGCTCCGGGATCCGGAGACGGGTCTGATCTTCGACGGAATCCGCAGCGACGGGACGATCGAGCGCAACATCTACTCGTACTGCCAGGGGACGGTGCTCAGCCTCGAGACGGAGCTCGCGGTCCGCATGGGCTCGCCACGTCATCGGCTGCGGGTGCATCGGTTGGTCGACGCCATCGACGAGCGGCTCACCAAGGGTGGTGTCATCCGCGGCGGGGGCGGCGGCGACGGCGGATTGTTCAACGGGCTCCTCGCCCGGTATCTGGCACTGGTCGCGCTCATGCTGCCGGGGGACGCCCCGGAGGACCTGCGGGCGCGGCGCATCGCGGCGCAGCTGGTGCTCGGTTCGGCCGAGGCCGCGTGGGAGAACCGACTGCAGGTCGAGGAGCTGCCCCTGTTCGGCAAGGACTGGAGCCAGCCCGCGTTGCTGCCGGGGCTGGGAGCGGGAATCGCGACCGTCTCCGCTGGATCGGTGCACTCGTCCGACATCGCGGAACGGGATTTCTCGGTGCAGCTCAGCGGGTGGCTGCTGATGGAGTCGGCCTATCTGGTCTCGGCGGCGGGATATCCGAAACGGCGGTGACGGCCGGTCAGTCGTGCACCTCGTCGACGAGCACGTCCTCGGCGGGCTTGGACATCTCGCGTCGGTACCCCCACACGCCCAGCCCGGTGGCGATCACCAGCAGGGCCACCATGGTGCCGAGCACGACCGGCATCAGCCACGGCACGCGCTCGAGCACGGAACCGAAGTAGTAGCCGAGGAGCAGCAGCACCGGCGCCCAGATGACCGCGCCGATGCTGCTGGCCGTGGTGTAGCGGCGATGGTCCATGTTCGCCGCGCCGGCGACCATCGGACACAGCGTGCGGACCCACGGGATCCAGCGCGCCACCAGCACCGCCCAGAACCCGTGCCGGTCCAGCAGGACGTTGACCTTGTGCAGGTTCTTCGCGTTGACGTACTTGCCGTTGCGCCGGGCCACGAGGTGATGGCCGCTGCGTTTGCCGATCGCGTAGCCCACCTGGTTGCCGGCGATCGCGGCACCCATCGCACCGACGGACAGCGCCCACGTGTGCTGGGCGCCGGACCCGTGCGTGGCCAGCACGATGCCGGCGGTGACCAGCATGGAGTCGCCGGGCAGGAACAGCCCGACGAGGAGAGCGCATTCGAGGAAGACGAAGGTGAGTACGACGATCCACACCAGTGCGGGACCGGCGGATTCGAGCGGTCCGAATGATCCGGCCGCAGTGATCATCGTCAAACGGTCGGGTCTTGGGGAGCGCTGACCCGATCGGGCTCGGTGGCGGTCTCGGCGGGCCGGGACTTACGGGACGAGAAGAAGCGCTTGCCGATCTCGACGATGATCGGGATGACCGACACGAGGACGATTCCGATGAAGATGTAGTCGATGTTGTCGGCGATGAACTGGAACTGTCCGAGCCAGAAGCCGAGGAGGGTGACGCCCGCGCCCCACACGATGCCGCCGACGATGTTGTACGTGATGAACGTCGAGTACTTCATCTTCGAGGCGCCGGCGACCAGCGGTGCGAACGTGCGCACGATCGGCACGAAGCGGGCCAGGAAGATCGTGATCGGGCCGTGCTTCTCGAAGAACGCGTGGGACTCGTCGATGTAGCTCTTCTTGAAGAACTTCGCGTCGTCGGACTTGAAGAGGGCCGCGCCGCCCTTCGTGCCGATGAAGTACCCCACCTGGTCGCCGAGGATGGCGGCGATGGGAATGGTCACCATCAGCACCCACAGCGGGGCGAACGGCTCGACCTCGGCGGACTTCGACGCCGCGATGAGGCCCGCGGTGAAGAGCAGCGAATCGCCCGGCAGCAGCGGGAACAGCAGGCCGGACTCGATGAAGACGACCAGCAGGAGGCCGACCAGCATCCAGGTGCCGAACGAGTTCAACAGGTTGACGGGATCGAGGAATCCCGGCAGCAATGCCAGATTCGTGGTCACGGACTCCGAGGCTGCCAGCACATTCACGCGCACAAGACTACCGGCGGCCGCTGAGAGCGCGCTGAGTCGACCGTGCCCGGCGAGCCGACACCGAGCCGACACCAGGGGAGGCGCTTACGCGCCAGGGTTGCCATACTGCATAGACCACCGGCGCGCCGTCACAGTCGGCCGCGCCCCCGAACCGTCACATGGAGGACAGCCGCCGTGCCTATCGCAACTCCCGAGGTCTACGCCGAGATGCTCGGTCGGGCCAAGGAGCACTCCTTCGCCTTCCCCGCCATCAACTGCACCTCGTCCGAGACCATCAACGCGGCCATCAAGGGCTTCGCGGACGCCGGCAGTGACGGCATCATCCAGTTCTCGACCGGTGGCGCGGAGTTCGGTTCGGGCCTCGGCGTCAAGGACATGGTGACCGGTGCGGTCGCGCTCGCCGAGTTCGCGCACGTCATCGCCGCCAAGTACGACGTGACGATCGCGCTGCACACCGACCACTGCCCCAAGGACAAGCTGGACACCTTCGTCCGTCCGCTGCTCGCGATCTCGCAGGAGCGCGTCAACAAGGGCCAGAACCCGCTGTTCCAGTCGCACATGTGGGACGGCTCGGCCATCCACATCGACGAGAACCTGGAGATCGCCCAGGATCTGCTGAAGCTGTCGAAGGCCGCGAACATCATCCTCGAGGTCGAGATCGGCGTCGTCGGCGGTGAAGAGGACGGCGTCGAGGCCGAGATCAACGACAAGCTGTACACGTCGCGCGAGGACTTCGAGAAGACTGTCGACGCCCTCGGTGTCGGCGAGAACGGCAAGTACCTGCTGGCCGCGACGTTCGGCAACGTGCACGGTGTCTACAAGCCGGGCAACGTCGTCCTCAAGCCGGAGGTGCTGGCCGAGGGCCAGGCCGCGGCCGTCGCGAAGCTGGGCCTCGCGGACGGCTCCAAGCCGTTCGACTTCGTCTTCCACGGCGGCTCGGGCTCGCTGAAGTCGGAGATCGAGGACTCGCTGCGCTACGGCGTCGTGAAGATGAACGTCGACACCGACACCCAGTACGCGTTCTCGCGCCCCATCGCCGGCCACATGTTCGCCAACTACGACGGCGTCCTGAAGATCGACGGCGAGGTCGGCAACAAGAAGGTCTACGACCCGCGCAGCTACCTCAAGAAGGCCGAGGCCGGCATGACCGCCCGCGTCATCGAGGCCTGCAACGACCTCAAGTCCGCGGGACGTTCCGTCTCCGCCGGCTAGTCCGAGGCTTCTTCCTCACCATCGCATTCTGCGCACCTGCCACCGAGTGGCAGGTGCGCAGAATGCGTTGCGGGGGCCCGACGGGGCGCGGGTGCCTCAGTCGGGGTCGCAGACCTTCCAGGTGCCGTCGACGCGTTCGAGGTCGAACGTGCGCGGCGAGGCGTCCGTCGGGTTGGCCTGCGTGTGTGCGGTGACCTGCGCGATGGCGGAGTCGCCGGTGATCTGGACCGTGTCGATGCCCGTGACGACCGGGACGTTCCCCTGCGCGACGGCGTCGCGGTGCACGCTCGCGAACTCGGTGGGCGGGATGTCGCGGTAGAAGTCGGCGAGCGTGCCGCAGGTCGACGACTGCAGGGTCGCCAGGTCGCCGGACCCGAGGGCGCCGACGAACGTGTCGACGGCGTCGCGGACCTTGGACTCGTCGGCCCCGTGCGCGCCGCCGCGGGCGATGACGAAGCCGGTGACCCCGAGAGCGGCGAGCACGCCGACGACTGCGACAGTCGACGCGATGATCCAGCCGCGCCGCCCACCGGGCTTCGTGGCCGGGGCGACCGGATCGATGCGCTGCGGGCCGGCGCCGGCCGGTGTGGCGCGAGACTGGTTGTCGTTCGGGTCGGGCACGGGACGCCTCTCGGTCCGGGAGTGGGATCGACTGGTGGGCAGCCTATCGGCCCGCGTACGACGCCGGGCACGGTGGACGTAACCTGGACGCCATGACGTCTTTCGGTGATCTTCTCGGCCCGCAGCCCACCCTGCTCCCCGGTGACGAGGACGCGGAGTCGGACCTGCTCAACCACGAGGACCCGGCGAAGGTCGCCGCGGCGCACCCCACCGCGTCGATCGCGTGGGCGTACCTGGCGGAGGCGGCTCTCGAGCAGGGGCAGACCATCACCGCGTACGCGTACGCGCGCACCGGCTACCACCGCGGGCTCGACCAGTTGCGCCGCAACGGGTGGAAGGGCTTCGGTCCGGTCCCGTTCAGCCACGAGCCCAACCGCGGCTTCCTGCGCTGCGTCGCGGTCCTGGCGAAGGCCGCCCAGGCAATCGGTGAGAACGACGAGTACGCACGCTGCCTGGACCTGCTCGAGGACTGCGATCCGCGGGCCGCAGAAGCACTTGGTCTCGGCTAGCCGCTTCGTTCCCCGCCCGGCAGCGGGTAAGGAGCGCGCGCAGGCGTCGGTCCGTCGCCTGCGCGCGTCGGCGCTGCCGGTGCTGCAATGCGCCCTGGCGGCGGGCCTCGCGTGGTGGTTCGCCACCGAGATCGTCGGACACACCCGACCGTTCTTCGCGCCGATCGCGGCGGTGGTCTCGCTGGGCCTGTCGCTCGGTGCACGCCTGCGCCGATCGGTGGAGTTGGTCTGCGGTGTGACGGTCGGCATCGGTGTCGGCGACCTGCTGATCTCGCTGATCGGCACCGGAGCGTGGCAGATCACGCTCGTCGTCGCCTTGGCGATGTCCACGGCGGTGCTGATCGGCAGCGGGCCCATCTTCTCGATGCAGGCAGGCACGTCCGCCGTGCTGGTCGCGACGCTGCTGCCGCCGGGCGACGCCGCCGGCGTCGACCGGATGGTCGACGCCCTGGTCGGCGGACTGGTGGGTATCGCGGTGGTCGCGATCGTGCCCACGCATCCCGTGCGCCGGGCCCGGCGGGACGCCGCCGGCATCCTCGCGACCGCGGCCGAGGTGCTGCAACTGGTCGCCGACGGGCTCATCGAGAACGATCCCAAGCCGATCGAGAAGGCCCTGCGCAAGGCCCGCGCGACGCAGTCGGCGATCGATTCGCTGCGCAGCAATCTGTCGGGTGGCAAGGAGATCAGCCGGATCTCACCGCTGTACTGGGGCAGTCGCGCCCGCCTGGCCCGGCTCACGGCGACAGCCGATCCGATCGACAACGCGATGCGCAACATTCGGGTGCTCTCGCGCCGGTCGCTCTCGCTGGTGCGCGACGACGAGATCCTCGACCCACGTCTCGTCGACGAGATCGAGAAGCTCTCGCACGCCCTCGACGTGCTGCGCCGGATGATTCTCGCCGAACCGGGGGAGCAACCGGATCAGGCGGAGGCGGCCCGGGTGCTGCGGACCGTCGCGTCGGGCATGAAGCCCGAGCTCGTCGAGAGGGCCGGCATCTCCGCGACCGTGGTGTTCGCGCAGATCCGGTCGCTCATCGTGGATCTTCTGCAGGTCGCGGGACTCGAGCGGATCTCGGCGATCGCGACGCTGCCGCCGACGGTTCCCAACCCCGCCTACAAGCCCGAACTCTGACTCCTTTTCATATATGCGAATGTATGCATATGATGGGCCGGACTTACGAGGAGGGTGATCATGGGAGCCGGTCACGGGCACAGCCACGGCAACACTTCGGGCGTCGGCGCCGCCGGTCCGTCGCATACACGGATCCGCAAGATGGTGATCGCGCTCGGGATTCTGATCGCGTTCCTGATCCTCGAGGTGGTCGTCGGCCTCGCGATCGGATCCCTGGCGCTGCTCGCCGACGCCGGGCACATGCTCACCGACGTCGTCGGCATGTCGATGGGGCTCGTGGCGCTGTTGCTCGCGAAGCAGGGGTCCAAGGCCGCGGCCCGCACGTTCGGCTGGCACCGTGCCGAGGTTCTCACGGCGATGGCCAACGCCGTGCTGCTGCTGGGCGTGGCCGCGTTCGTGATGTACGAGGCCATCGGCCGGATCGGTGACGTCCCCGAGATCCCCGGCGTCCCGCTGATGGTCACCGCGGCCGCGGGCCTGGCCGCCAACGTCGTGGTGATGCTGATGCTGCGCGGCGACGCGAAGGACTCCATCGCCGTCCGCGGCGCGTACCTCGAGGTGCTCGCCGACGCGGTCGGCAGCGTCGGCGTCCTGATCGCCGGCGCCGCGCTGGTGTTGTTCGACTGGACCTACGCCGACGTCGTCGTCGGTGTGCTGATCTCCCTGTGGGTGGTGCCGCGCGCACTCAAGCTCGCCGGTTCGGCGCTGCGGATCCTCACGCAGGCATCGCCCGCCAATATCGACGTCGACGCAGTCCGGGCGGATCTGTGTGCGGTGCCCGGGGTGTCGGACGTCCACGACCTGCACGTGTGGACCCTGACCACCGGCATGGACGTCGCGACGGTGCATCTGACCACCGATTCGGACTCGCAGCGGGTGCTGGCGTCGGCCAAGACCGTGCTGGACACGCACGGCCTGAGCCACGCCACCGTTCAGGTGGAGTCCGGGGCCGAGGGCTCGCGCTGCCAGGAGGACCTCACTTGGTGACGCGGTGACGCGGAGCGGTCACCGATAGCCCTCCGTGTTCGCGGGCAGGTCCCGGTCCTGCACCTCGACGATGTACCGCCAGCAGTCGGGGCGGGAGCCGTCCACGTCGGTGAAGCCGTATCGCGCGGCCAGTTGGCCGCTCGAGACGACCTGGCCGCTGTATCCGCCTGCATCCGGCGCCGCCGCCAGCGCCGCGACCGCCCGGCCGACGAATGTCGGGGACTCCGAGATCGCGAAGTGCGGTACTCGATCGAGGGCGTCGCGCCAGTTGTCCTCGGTGACGCCGAACACCTCCAGCATCATCTCCGACCGCAGCCAGCCGGGGGTCACCGCGACGGCGGCGCCACCGTGCGGGGCGAGCTCGTACGCCTGCGCGGTCGTCATCCGCTGCACCGCCGCCTTGACCAGGTCGTAGTAGAACCCGACCTGGTGCCGGTAGGCGACGTTGTAGTCGGCGGTGCCGTCGGTCATCTCGACGACCAGCCCGCCCGGCCGGCGGATCAGCAGGGGCAGCGCGAAGTGGCTGGTGATCACATGGGTGTCGATGCCCATACGCAGCATGCGCAGGCCGCCGTCGAGGTCATGCTCCCACAGTGTGGTGCCGAACTGGGCGTAACGGTCGCCGCCGAAGATGTCGTTGACCAGGATGTCGAGGCGGCCGTGTTCGGAGTCGATCCGGTCGATCAGTGCGCGCACCTGGTCGGGTTCGAGATGGTCGACGCGCAGCGCCACACCGCCGCCGCCGGCGGCAGCGATGAGTTCGCCGGTCTCCTCGATGGTCTCGGGTCGCTCGATCTCCGACGGCCCGGCCACCCGGCTGCTGCGGCCGGTCGCGTAGACGGTGGCTCCGGCCCGCGCCAATTCGACCGCGATGGCCCGGCCGGCACCCCGTGTCGCACCGGCGACGAGGGCGACCCGCCCGGTCAGGTCCGGCGCGGTCACCGGCTGGTCCTGGTGACGTCGGCGCCGGGCCGCCACAGGTCGACGTGCAGGCGATCCTCCGACACCGTGGTCAGCACCACCTCGTCGACGCTCAGTTCGAAGATCTGTGCGTCGTCGCCGGGGTTCTCGGGATAGGAGTCGAGGATCGCCTGCTTCTCGGTGCCGGTCAGTTCGCGGGCGCGACCGGAGATCTTGGCGTCGCCGCCCTCCATCGAGTGGTGGCCCGGATTCGAGTGCAACGAGTACCGCGGATCCCGTTGCAGGTCCCGGACCTTGCGGGCGCCGGGCATCGAGCCGAGCACGAGCAGCCCCCGGAAGATCTCGACCTCGGTGCCGCTCACGCGCGGTGAGCCGTCGGCGCGCAGCGTCGCGATCACGTGGTGCTTGTGCGCGGTCAGTCGCGCACGGACTGCCTCGGCCAGCGCCGGGGCCTGCTCGGAGAACTCCTGCCAGGTTGTCATGCCGTCAGTGTGCGCGCCGATCACTGACATCTTGTGTCAGTGATTATTCGTAGACTTTCCGGGTGCGCTCCTCCCGACTGCTCAATCTGATGCTGCGCTTGCAGGGTGGCCCCGGCACCACTGCCGCCCGGCTGGCCGAGCAACTCGGCGTCTCGGTGCGGACGGTCTATCGCGACGTCGCGGCGCTACAGGCCGCCGGGGTTCCGGTGTGGACCGAGAGCGGGCCCGGCGGTGGGATCCGTCTGCTCGACGGCTGGCAGTCCAAGCTCAGCGGCATGACGGGCGCGGAGACCTCCGCGCTCATGCTGCTCGGTATCCCGGACGTCGCGCAGGACCTCGGGCTCGCCGACGTCGCGGCCCGCGCGGAGTCGAAACTGCTGGGGGCGCTGCCGCTTCCGCTCCGGGCCGGCGCCCTGCTGTGGCGCGAGCGCCTGCACGTGGACGCGCCGGGCTGGTTCGAGTCGACGCCGTCGGGGGAGCACCTGCCGGCGGTGGCGGCCGCGGTGTTCGAGGGGCGACGGCTCCGCATCCGGTACCGGCGTCGGGGTGGCGAGGCCACCCGCACCCTCGATCCTCTCGGCCTGGTCGCGAAGGCGGGTGTCTGGTACCTCGTGGCGCGGCACCGGGATCGGACGTTGTCGTACCGGGTCTCGCGGATCGACGGCGCGCAGGTGCTGGATGCGCAGGCCGCGCGCCCGGACGACTTCGACCTGGCCGCGTGGTGGGCGGCGTCGATGGCGGAGTTCGACCGGGCGTTGCTGCGGTACCCGTGCCGGCTGCGGCTGTCGCCGTACGCGTGGCGACGGCTGCCGGACGTCGTGGGGGAGGAGGCGGCGCGTGTCGAACCGTCCGAGGCGGACGAGCAGGGCTGGGTGACTGTCGATCTGATGCTCGAGGCCGAGGAGGTGGCGCTCGATCAGCTCACCGCGCTCGGCGGCGGCATCGAGGTGCTGGAGCCCGCTTCGTTGCGCGCCGGGTTGCGGGCGGTCGCCGAGGAGGTGGCGCGCCGCAATCGGTGATCCGCGCTGCCGGCCGTCACAGCATGCGGCGCCGCCGGTCCAGCGCGCGGGCTCGGCGCACCGACACCCGAGACCACACGGCCTGCTGGATCGCCAGTGTCGCCCACCCGGCCAGCGCCATCCCGGACAGGTTCAGCAGCAGCTGCTGGGTGCTGCCCCAGACCTCGTGCCAGGCGCCGAAGGCCAGTGCGAGGCCGATGTTGCCGGCCGCGGGAACCGTTGTCACCGAGATGAACACACCGGACAGCCCGCCGAGCTTCGCCGAGGTGATCGACAGCACCCCCGCGGCCGCCGCGATGACGGCAACGATGAACGACCACTTGTCGGGCGAATAGATGAACGCGGTGTCCGGGCGGGGTCCGGTGACGTCGTCGATCGTCATCCAGCCGAGCATCCGTCCGCCCACGGCGGCCAGCGCGGTCACCCCGATCGCGACGGCGAATCCGACCAGAAGGGTCCGCACGGCGGTCGCGAGCAGCACGAAGCGGCGCTTGACCAGGGCGACACCGAGCGCGGCGATCGCGCCGAACTCGGGGCCGAGGACCATCGCACCGATGACGAGGATCTGCGAGTCGGTGATGATCGCGATCCCCGCCAGCAGCGTCGCCATCGTCATGAAGCTCAGGTACGTCCAGTTCAGTTCGACGTCCTCGTAGGACCGCTGCGCGACCTCCGCCCACACCACGGCGTCGGCGCTGCTGCCCGGGCTGCTGAGCTCGGCGTCGAGTCCGCTCCGGGACAGCCAGGTCGTCACCGGCTCGATCTCGATGCTGCCGCGGTGGTGCAGGTCGGTGGCGCGGAGCTTCTCGATCACGTCGTTCGCGACCTCGCGGGCGATGTCGGCGTGGACGAGGTCGCCGGTCGGGCGCACCGCCGCGCCACGGAGGACGGCGAGCCCGCTGACGGCCGGTTCGTCCTCCAGGATGCGGACCGCGTCGTCCGTGAGATCGGTGGGCGAGAGGATCCGCAGATGGAGCATGCGCACAGTGTGCCGGGCCGGGCCGGGCGCGGTGACGGTGGGATGCCGCGGCGGCCGGGCGGGCCCGAATTCGCTTTCCGCCGGGGCGCGGCGTCGATAGCATTCCCGGCCATGGCTATCCCGCATCCGCACGTGTACTACGGCGACCGACTCGTTCCCGCGTCCGAGGCCACTCTGGGAGTCGCCACGTCCGCCGTCCTGTACGGCCTGAGTGTCTACACCGTCTTCCCGGTGCACGCCGACGGTGGTGTCCGCTCGGCCTTCCGCCTGGCCGAGCACTACCGACGTCTCGTCGAGTCCTGCAAGATCATCGGCATCGACCGGTTCGCCGACGAGTGGAGTTTCGACCGTTTCGTCTCGGCCGCAACCGAACTCGTCGACGCCAACGCGCCCGGCTCGGACGTCTTCGTGCGGGCCACCGTGCACGTCGACG
This sequence comes from Rhodococcus sp. W8901, assembly GCF_013348805.1. Lineage (NCBI taxonomy): Bacteria > Bacillati > Actinomycetota > Actinomycetes > Mycobacteriales > Nocardiaceae > Rhodococcus > Rhodococcus sp. W8901. The sequence continues at coordinate 4,806,133 of NZ_CP054690.1, read as the reverse complement.
AGTCGATTCCCGGCACCCGGGTGCGTGGTTGCCGGACCGTCGTGTCGATGTTCGTGTACGACGCGGTCCCGATCGTCCCGCAGGACGGCATGCGACTGAAGACCAGCACGTGGCGGCGTATCCCCGACTTCGCGATCCCCTCGCGTGCCAAGGTCAACGGCGCGTACGTGAACTCGGTGCTGGCCAAGCAGGACGCGATCGATGCCGGCTACGACGACGCGATCTTCCTCGACGGCGCCGGGCACGTGTGTGAGCTCAGCGCCGCGAACATCTTCCTGGTCCGCGGCGGGACCCTGATCACGCCCGACGTCTCGTGCGACATCCTCGACGGCATCAACCGGCGCACGCTGCTCACACTTGCCGCGGAGGACGGCATCCCAGTCGTGGAGCGCACGGTCGATCTCACCGAGCTGTACATCGCGGACGAGGTCTTCGCCACCGGCACCTCGGCCGGTGTGGCTCCGGTGACCGAGGTGGACGGCCGCATCGTCGGCGACGGCACGACGGGCCCGATCTGCGAGGCGCTGCGGAAGCGGCACACGGCGGCGCTGCGTTCGGACGCCCTGCACGGTTGGGTCACCGTCCTCGCCTGACGGCCGGCGCCGGCGAGATCGGGTAGTGAACTACCTACGTGTCCGCGCGACCGCGTACCTAGCGTTGTTGGCATGACCAGCGCACAGGTGACGAACATGTCGACGAACCGGGAGGCGGACCGCCGACCGGACGTCGACATCGAGCAACTCCGGGGCGAGATCGACCGTCTGGATTCACAGATCCTCGCGGCGATCCAGCGGCGCACCGAGATCTCCCGTCTGATCGGTGAGGTGCGAATGCTCGGCGGCGGTACTCGTTTGGTGCACACCCGAGAAATGAGTGTGCTGTCGCGTTTCGACGACCTGGGGCCGGAGGGGCACACGCTTGCGTTGCTGCTGCTGCGGCTCGGGCGGGGGCGTCTGGGTCATGCCATGTGACCGGCTGACCCCGGTCAGGAACCGACCGGGGTCGGCGCGGTCACGTGCGATGAACTGTGCGGGTCAGCTCCGCCAGAACTGCATCAGGTAGCTGCCGAAGGCGGCGTAGTAGTCGGGGATGCCCGACAGTCCGAACAGCCAGTAGATCGCGTCGAAGAACGCGGAATTGATCTGCGGGACGAACAGCAGCGCGATCAGCAGGAGCAGCCCGTACGGTTTGATCTTGTCGAGCGATTCGCGCGTGCGTGACCGTAGATGCGGTTCGAGGGCGCCGTATCCGTCGAGCCCCGGCACCGGCAGCAGGTTCAGCACGGTGGCCATCACCTGTAGGAACGCCAGGAAGCTCAGCCCACTCCAGAACATCTGGTTGTGCCCGTCCAGTCCGAACAGCCGGATCACCACCAGCAGCACGACCGCGGCCGCCGCGTTCACCGCGGGCCCGGCCAGGGAGATCCGCGTCTGTACGCGGGGCGGCATCGACCCGGTCCTCAGGTACACCGCGCCGCCGGGCAGTCCGATACCGCCGATCGCAAGGAACAGCACCGGCAGGCCGATCGACAGCAGCGGCTGGGTGTACTTGCGTGGATCGAGGGTGAGGTAGCCGCGCATGACGACGTCGTGGTCGCCGTGTCGCCACGCGACGAACGCATGGGCGAACTCGTGCAGGCACAGCGTGACCACCCAGCCCGCGACGACCAGCAGGAACACGCCGATCCGGCCCGACGTCGCGTAGTCCGTGGACCGCCACGCGAGGACACCACCCAGCACGGCGACCGCCACGATGCCGAGGAACACGGGGCTCGGCCGGACCGCGGAGGAGCGGGTACGCGAGTCGGGATACATGCCTCCCAGTATCCAGGCGAGCGTGGTTCAGGCGCCGTAGACGAGAAGCCAGTCCTCGTGGTGGCGGTAGAAGGTCGAGCGTTTGACCGCCCGCGGGGTGCGGACACCGTCGCGGGTCAGTACCGCCGCCGGCGATCCGAGTTGGACGGCGCGTCCGGTGAGCCAGCGGTGCCCGCCGAACCAGCGTCGCTTGTCGACCGTCGCGCGCACGCCGGGCAGTTCGGGAATCGGAACGATGCGCATTCCGGGGACGGTGCCGGAGAACAGCCGGGTGTCGTCGACGTACGCCTCGCCGATCAACTCGCCCGCATGCTCGGATCCGTAGATGCGGGCCTCACCGACGAGGGCGATGCCGGCGTCGTCGCGGATCAGGGGCAGCGGCCGCGCCACACCGGAGACGGCGATCGAGGCCGCCTTGGATCCGGTCCGCAGTCCGTACGCGTGGGTGGCGTCGGTCCGCTCCTCCGGAACGTAGGCGAGTTCGATGTGCAGGCGCTCGGTGCGCATCAGCCGGGTCAGCGCGGCCGCGAACGCGCCGTCGTCGCCGACGATGACCAGTCGGGGCTTCTCGACCGTCTCGAGCTTGGCGAACGCCTCGTCGAAGTCGTCCTTCTCGGGGAGGGCGGGCGCGTTGAACACGTCGAGCGACCGCAGCGCCAGCGGTAGCGGCCCGTCGCCGCACTTGAGCACTACCGGGGTCATGACACTCCTTGCTTGTCCCCGACGCTGCGGTTCGGATCCGGCGATTCGGAGGATGGGCGTGTGGGTGAGCAGTTCGAACCTGGAGCCACGAACCGCCCGTCTTCTCACGTTCGTCGCCACGCCACGGCAGCGGCGACGGAGCATCCGTCGCGCGCAAAGGCATTTCGATGTCTACCCGAACGCGGGCGGGCGTCGCAAACGGTCGGGCCGCTTCGCTGCCCGTTTTGGGCGGGTTCGGAGGGCTAGTGGGCTGGACGACGGTCGGTCTCGGCTAGACTGTGCGTCCGGCCACTGCCTACACCACGGCAGGACCATGCAGTCGGATACGTCTGCACGTCGACCGTAGGAGACAGGGAAATGCCGGCAATCGTCCTCATCGGTGCCCAGTGGGGCGACGAAGGTAAGGGCAAAGCTACCGATCTACTGGGCGGAAGCCTGCAGTGGGTCGTGCGGTACCAGGGCGGCAACAACGCGGGACACACCGTGGTCCTGCCGAACGGTGACAAGTTCGCACTCCATCTGATTCCGTCGGGCATCCTCACGCCGGGCGTCACGAATGTGATCGGCAACGGCGTGGTGGTGGACCCGGGCGTGCTGCTCGAGGAACTCGCCGGGCTCGAGGAGCGTGGCGTCGACACCAGCGGGCTGCTGATCAGCGCCGATGCGCACCTGATCATGCCGTACCACGTGGCCATCGACAAGGTCACCGAACGCTTCCTGGGCGCCAAGAAGATCGGTACCACGGGCCGCGGAATCGGCCCCTGCTACCAGGACAAGATCGCGCGTGTCGGTGTCCGCGTCGCCGACGTCCTGGACGAGAAGATCCTCACCCAGAAGGTCGAGGCCGCCCTGGAATTCAAGAACCAGGTGCTCGTCAAGATCTACAACCGCAAGGCCCTCGACCCGCAGCAGGTGGTCGACGAGGTCCTGACGCAGGCCGCCGGCTTCAAGCACCGGATCGCCGACACCCGTCTGCAGCTCAACCTGGCACTCGAGCGCGGCGAGACCGTGCTGCTCGAGGGTTCGCAGGGCACGCTGCTCGACGTGGACCACGGCACCTACCCGTATGTGACGTCGTCGAACCCGACGTCCGGTGGCGCGTCGGTCGGTTCGGGCATCGGCCCCACCAAGATCGAGACGGTGCTCGGCATCCTCAAGGCGTACACGACGCGCGTCGGCTCGGGTCCGTTCCCGACCGAGCTGTTCGACGAGTCCGGTGAGTACCTCGCGGTCAAGGGCGGCGAGGTGGGTGTCACCACCGGTCGCGCGCGCCGCACCGGCTGGTTCGACGCCGTGATCGCCCGCTACGCGACCCGCGTCAACGGCATCACCGACTACTTCCTCACCAAGCTCGACGTGCTGTCGAGCCTGGAGACCATCCCGATCTGCGTCGCGTACGACGTGGACGGTGTGCGTGTCGACGAGATGCCGATGACGCAGACCGACATCCACCACGCGAAGCCGATCTACGAGGAGATGCCGGGCTGGTCCGAGGACATCTCCGGCGCCCGCACCTTCGAGGAGCTGCCGGTCGCGGCACAGAACTACGTGCTGCGGCTCGAGGAGCTCTCGGGCGCGTTCATGTCGTGCATCGGCGTGGGCCCGGGCCGTGACGAGACCATCGTCCGCCGCGACATCCTGGCCTGACCCTCCCCGTGTGACCGAATGTCACATGCGTTCAGTTCGACTGAACGCATGTGACATTCGGCGTTTCGGGGGTCTTCTCGGGCTCAGCGCATCTCGCCCGCGCCGGCGTACGGGTGCAGGCTGGCGAGGGGTTTGCCCTCGTCGAAACGGCTGTAGCGGAAGTCGTTCCCGTCGACGGCGGGGTCGCTGCTGATGCCGTCGAGTAGCAGGTCCGCGGCCAGGCGTCCCACGGCCGGGGAGATCTTGAAGCCGTGGCCGCTGAAGCCCACCGCGAGGAACAGGCCCTCGGCGGGGGAGGGGCCGATGATCGGGTTGTAGTCGGGCGTGATGTCGTAGCAACCCGCGTACGACGACGCGAGCCGCGCGTCGGGCATGTGGGGCAGGATCCGGTCGAGTTTGCCGATCGCGGTCTCGACGAACCCGTCGGTGGCGCGGTTGAGGTAGTTGTCCGGATCGGCGAACTCCGGTGCGGAGTGGTCGCTGTTGCCGACCAGCAGGTGCCCGTTCGGCTCGCGTCGAATGTATTGCAGATTGACCAGATCCGAGAACGTCGGTACATCGGGGGTGGGTTCGCCCTGGTCCACCAGGACCAGTTGCTCGCGCTGCGCGCGGATCGGCACATGCACGCCGGCGGTCGCCGCCAGTGCGGGACTCCACACCCCGGTCGCCAGTACGACGGTGTCGCAGAGGATCTCGGAGCCGTCGCCGCACGCGACGCCCACCACGCGCTCGGTCTCGTCCTGGATCAGTCGAACAACGCTGGTGGACTGCCGGATTCGGACGCCCAGTGCGCGGGCGCGGGCGCCGTACGCCATGCCCGTCATGTACGCGTCGCCGTGCCCGCCGAGCGGTTCGTAGGCGAACCCGGCGAAGTCGTCGAGGTGGAGTCCCGGCCACATCGTGCCGACGGCGTCGGCGTCGATCAGTTCCACCGGGACGCCGAGGCCGCGGTGCATCTCGACGTTGGCGTGCAGTGGCGTCAGGTTGGCCGCGTCGACGCCGACGACGTATCCGGTCTGCCGGAAGCCGATGTCGGTTCCGAAGATGTCCTCGGCGCGGGAGAACACGTCGACGCCGTGCCACGCCATCGCGGCGAGTGACGGAACTCCGTAGTGGCACCGGACGATTCCGCTGGACTTGCCCGTCATGCCCGAGCACAGCGTGTCGCGTTCGAGGACGATGACGTCGGTCTCGCCGCGTTCGGCCAGGGACCACGCGATGGCCAGTCCCTCGAGTCCGCCGCCCACGATCACGATTCGTGCGTGCTCCGTCGTGCTGTCTGTCATCTCGACCTCCGGTCACCGGTGTTTCTTGGTGATGGACAGTGTTGCATGAAATGAAACAGACGCAACCCCGGATTTGCTGTGCGAACCCTGTTACGCACTGTTCACCGGAGCTACTCGCAGCCCTTACAGCCGCCGTTCACTCTCGGATGACCTCGATTCCCCGTGTAAAACGGGCCGACACAAGGTGGGCAGATATGGAGCAGGCTCTCGCGGCGGCCGATACCGCATGGTTACTGGCAGCCTTCACTGCTGTTGCGTTGATGATCCCCGGGCTCGCGCTGTTCTACGGCGGCATGGTGAGCATTCGCAACTCGCTCAACATGATGATGATGACGTTCGGCTCGTTCGCCGTCGTCGGTGTGCTGTGGGTGCTCTTCGGCTACTCGGCCGTCCTCGGTAACTCCTTGGGCGGCTTGGGCATTCTCGGCGATCCGCTCGAGTTCGTCGGGCTGGGGCAGTTGCTCGAACCGGCCGCGGAGCCCGCTCTGCCGCCGGCCCTGGTGGCGGGATTCCAGATGCTGTTCGCGGCCATCACGGTCGCGTTGATCTCCGGCGCACTCGCCGACCGGATCAAGTTCGGTTCCTGGATGCTGTTCGCCGGATTGTGGGTCAGCCTCGTGTACTTCCCGGTGGCGCACTGGGTGTTCGCGTTCGACTCCGACGACGGCAGCGTCATCGGTGGCTGGATCGCGAACAAGCTGGGGGCGATCGACTTCGCGGGCGGCACGGCGGTCCACATCAACGCCGGCATCGCGGCGCTGGCGATGGTGCTGGTGCTGGGCAAGCGGTACGCATTCCCGAACATGCCACGCCCGCACAACCTTCCGCTGACCCTGCTCGGCGCGGGCATCCTGCTGTTCGGTTGGTTCGGCTTCAACGGCGGCTCCGCGCTCGCGGCCGACAATGCGGCGTCCGTCGTCGTCCTCAACACGGTGTCCGCGGCGTGCGCCGGGATCTGTGGCTGGCTGCTCGTCGAGCGTCTGCGTGAGGGCCGGCCGACCTCGCTCGGTGCGGCGTCGGGTCTCATCGCGGCGCTGGTCGCGATCACCCCGGCCTGTGGTGCGGTGTCGCCGATCGGTGCCCTGCTGATCGGCGCGGCCGCCGGCGCGTTGTGCTGCTTCGCGGTGTCGCTGAAGTTCCGCCTGGGCTACGACGACGCCCTCGACGTGGTCGGCATCCACCTCGTCGGCGGCATCCTCGGCACGCTGCTGATCGGTCTGCTCGCCACCGAGGACGCCCCGAACGGCGTCGCCGGACTGTTCTACGGAGGTGGCTTCGCACTGCTGGGCAAGCAGGTGCTGGCAGTGGGTGTGGTGCTGGCCTACTCGTTCGCGGTGACGTGGATCATCGCGAAGGGCATCGACCTCACGCTGGGCCTGCGGGTGCGGCCCGAGGACGAGCACGAGGGTCTCGACGTCACCGAGCACGGCGAGACCGCGTACGTGACCGAGACGGTGTCGGTGACGGTGTCCGGGTCGGGTCCGGTGGATCCGGCGGCCGTCGCGGATGCGGCCGAGGCGCTCGTGACACGCGCTGCGAACACCGAACAGCGCACGTAGCGGCGCATCGCACGATCAGGGCGACCGCTGCCCGTCCTCTCCGAGGCGGGCAGCGGTCGCCCTGCCGTGTCGTGAGTCTCGGCCCGGACGTCGGCATAATGTTCGACGGCAAGGTACTTCGATGAATCGGGATTTCGAGGCGGCATGAGCGAGGGCAGGAACACCGGACGCGGAGGTCCCGCGGAGGGAGAGGACTTCTCGCACTGGTTCGTCGGGAGTTTCGCCGACTACTGGCAGTCGGCCGGAGCGTCACGGATCGAGGGCCGCATCGCCGGGTACCTGCTCATCGACGAGTCGCCCGGGGTGACCGCCGAGGAGCTGGCCACCGAACTCGGTGCCAGTCGCGGTTCTGTCTCGACGTACGTCCGGCGGTTGATCGACCGCGGGTTCGTCAAAGTGATCCGCAAGCCGCGAGACCGAACCCATTACTACGCAATGGATTCGGACGTGTGGGGCGGATTCCTCGAGAACGAGCACGCGTACCTGGAGAACCAGCGCCGCCTCGCGACCGAGGCGCTTGCGCACACCGACCCGAAGGGGCCGGCGCACATCCGGGTGCTGAACATGCGGGACTACATGGGGTGGATCATCGACAACCGGATGCTCCGCAGCGAGTGGAACCGCTTCAAGGCCGAACGCGATGGGGGAGCACGCGACGGCGGAGCATCCGGTGGCGAGAATGCCGGAACGGCCTGACTAGTTGGCCTGGGCGGCGGGCTGGTCGAGCTTGGCGACCGCCTCGTCGATCATCGGCACGTAGCGTTCGAGCGACCACGGCACAGTCAGCGGATTGATCATCGACGAGCCGGTGACGAACGGTTGGTTCGTCGGGGCCACGACGGACCCGCGCGCGACGGCCGGAATCTGGGCGTACACCGGCTGTGCCTCGGTCTCGGCGCGGTTCGCCGGGTCCGAGTAGAACGTGAACAGCAGGTCCGAGTCCTTCAGCAGGTGCGCGTTCTCGAGCCCGATCACCGACGAGTCGGTGCCGTCGGTCTCCGGCAGGGTGTTCACGATCGGATCGACCTGCAGGCCGAGGCCGCGCACCATCGCGACCCGCTGCTCGTTCGGGAAGAACACGCCCAGCGTGCCGGGGCCGGTGTTGTAGATGAACGAGAACGAGACGTCGGCGTACTCGGGGTGCGCGGCAATGCTGTCGGCGAACTGGGACTTGATCTTCGCGATCTCCTGTTCGGCCTCGGCTGACTTGCCCATGGCCTTGCCGATCATCTTCATCTGGTCCTCCCACGTGATCGTCCACGCCTTCTCGGCGTAGGCGACGGTGGGGGCGAGGGTGCTGAGTGAGTCGTACTGCTGCTGCGTGATGCCCGACCACGGCGCGAGGATGAGGTCCGGATCGAGCGTGGCGACCGCCTCGATGTCGATCTCGCTGCCGCCGGTCAGCTGTACGGGAAGCTCCGCGCCACGCTCGGTGACCGCCTCGCGGATCCACGGCAGGTAGCCGGTCTCGTCGCTGCCCCACTTGTATTCCTCGACGCCGACCGGCACGGTGCCGAGCGCGATGGCGGTCTCGGCCGAGCCCATGCCGAGGGCGACGATGCGCTCGGGCTGCTCGGTGATGACAGCCTTGCCGAGGGCGTGTTCGATCGTGACGGTCTCGAAGTCGGTGCTGCCGGACTCGGCCGGCGACTCGCTCGAACTGCAGCCCGCCAGGACGAGGGCCGCGGCCACCAGGCCGGACAACAGTCCGGACCGGCGTGCGGTCCCGGATCGAGCGAATCTCATGGAGGAGCCTTCCGACGCGTCGACGATGCGTCGGTGAGCATAGGCTTACCTTCATCGAAATTTCAACTCAATTGAAAGTTCGTGCTGTGATCACTCGCTCAACGGGCCCACGGGCAGACAGACGCAGAACGGATGTCCGGCCGGGTCGATCAGGACACGGCTCACCGCGGGTGCGTACTGCTCGGGCGCGAGCCGTGCGCCGAGTTTCACGGACTCGACTACTGCGGCATCCAGATCGTCGACGACCACGTCGAGGTGAATCTGCTTGGGAAGTTCGCCGCCCGGCCAGGTGGGCGGCCGGTAACCCGGCACGCGCATGGCGGTGAGCAGGCCGCCTGCGAACCGGACGCTGACGTATCTCTCGCCCGAGCGGGAGATCTCTCCGCCGAGTAGGTCTCGCCAGAAGGCAGCCAGAGTCGGAGGGTCGGAACAGTCCAGAGTGATCGAACCCATTCGCGCTATCGCCATGGGGCGACGCTACCCGTCACTCCTGGTGATTGTCCGGGTACGCGGTGACGGCCAGGAAGCGGATCGGCAACTGCGCCAGTTCGTTCGGGCCGTGCAGGCCCTCGCCGTCGAGCAGCAGCGAGTCACCCGGACGCAGTCGGTACTCGCTCTCGCCGTGCCCGTAGACCATCTCGCCCTCGAGCATGTAGATCAGTTCGGTGCCGGGGTGCTGGAAGAGCGGGAACACCTCGCTGGCGTTGGTGAGCGTGACGAGCACCGGTTCGAGGCGCTTGTGCTGCCCGCGCAGGGCGCCGAGCAGTTCGTAATGATGCCCGACCCGCGTGCCGCGGCCGACGATCACCGCGCCGTTGCCGGACTCGACGAACACCGCGTCCCGCGTGGTGTCGGCGCCGCGGAACAAGGACGTCACCGGCACATCCAGTCCCGCGGCCAGACGTGCGAGGGTCGAGAGACTGCAGGAGGTCTGCGCGTTCTCGATCTTCGACAGCATCGCCTTCGAGATGCCGACCCGCGCGGCCATGTCGCCCACCGACAGCCCGCTCGCCAGGCGCAGCTTGCGGACCTGCGCCGCGATGACGCGTTCGAGGTCGACGCCGGTGGGAGTGTCGGCCGGCACCTCGCGCTCGGTGGTGTCGCGGTGCACGGGGCGCTGGGACGGGCTCATTGCCTCACAGTAGCGCCCCGTCCACTGTCGGTGGACGGGGCGCGGTGGTCGGGCGGTGAGCGTTGTGGAGGGTGCCGGCACCGCAAAGGTTCTGTCGGCATCGCACACCTTTTCAGTACTGAATACCTATGCGACGCCGGGAAAAGGTGTGCGACGTCAGAGCTGACCGGGAATCCAGCTCGTCCCGGCCAGCGGCACGCGGGCCATCGCCGACGCCTCGATGGTGAGTGCGACGAGGTCCTGCGGTTCGAGGTTGCGCAGGTGCGACTTCCCGCACGCGCGGGCGAGGGTCTGCGCCTCCATCGTGAGCACTCGCAGGTAGTTCGCGAGCCGGCGTCCGCCCTCGACGGGGTCGAAGTTCTGCTGTAGCTCGGGATCCTGCGTGGTGATCCCGGCAGGGTCGCGGCCGGCCTGGAAGTCGTCGTAGAAGCCCGCCGACGACCCGATCGCCTCGTACTGCTTCTGGAAGCGGGGATGGTTGTCGCCCAACGCGATCAGCGCGGCGGTGCCGATCGCGACGGCGTCCGCGCCGAGGGCCATCGCCTTCGCGACGTCGGCGCCCGAGCGGATGCCGCCCGACACGATCAACTGCACCCCGCCGGATTCCCCCGTCGCTCCGTTCGCCCCGCGCCGATGGACGTCCATCTCCTGCAGCGCCTGCACGGCCTGCGGGATCGCGGCGAGCGTCGGGATGCCGACGTGCTCGATGAACACGTCCTGCGTCGCGGCGGTGCCGCCCTGCATGCCGTCGACGACGATGACGTCGGCTCCGGCCTTCACCGCGAGCTTGACGTCGTAGTACGTGCGGGTGGCGCCGACCTTGACGTAGATCGGCTTCTCCCAGCCGGTGATCTCGCGGAGTTCGATGATCTTGATGGCGAGGTCGTCCGGCCCGGTCCAGTCCGGGTGCCGGCACGCGCTGCGCTGGTCGACGCCGACGGGCAGCGTCCGCATCCCCGCGACGCGGTCGGTGATCTTCTGCCCCAGCAGCATTCCGCCACCGCCCGGCTTGGCGCCCTGCCCGAGGACGACCTCGATCGCGTCGGCCTTGCGCAGGTCGTCGGGATTCATGCCGTACCGCGACGGCAGGTACTGGTACACCAGGTTCTTGGACTGGCCGCGTTCCTCGGGCGTCATGCCGCCGTCGCCGGTGGTGGTGGAGGTGCCGACCTCGCTGGCCCCACGGCCCAGGGCCTCCTTCGCCCGCCCGGACAGCGCGCCGAAGCTCATGCCCGCGATGGTGATCGGGATGTCGAGGTGCAGAGGGAACTTCGCGTGCCGATCGCCGAGCACCACGTCGGTGTCGCAGCGTTCGCGGTAGCCCTCGAGCGGATAGCGCGACATCGAGGCGCCGAGGAACAGCAGGTCGTCGAAGTGGGGGAGCTTGCGCTTGGCACCCCAACCGCGGATGTCGTAGATGCCGGTGTCGGCGGCGCGCTGGATCTCGTGGATGACGTCGCGGTCGAACGTCGCGGATTCGCGCAGGCCGGGGGTGTGCGTGGTCATTCGGGCCTCCTGGGGGTGGCGCGCGTCAGTAGGACGAGGCGTTGTCGACGTGGAAGTTGTAGAGCCGGCGGGCCGAGCCGTACCGGCTGAATTCGGTGGGGTCGGCGTCGAATCCGGCCGCGCCCAGTAGTTCTCGCAGTTCGGTGAGGTGCTCGTCGCGCATTTCCTTCTTGATGCAATCGGCGCCGAGCGAGGCGACGGTGCCGCGCACGTAGATGCGGGCCTCGTACAGCGAATCGCCCAGGGCCTCACCGGCGTCGCCGAGGACGACGAGGCGTCCGGCCTGTCCCATGAACGCGCTCATGTGGCCGATGCTGCCGCCGACGACGATGTCGACGCCCTTCATCGAGATGCCGCACCGGGCGGCGGCGTTGCCCTCGATCACCAGCAGCCCGCCGTGCGCGGTGGCACCCGCGGACTGGGACGCGTCGCCGGTGACGCGGACGGTGCCGGACATCATGTTCTCGGCGACACCGACGCCCGAGTTCCCGTCGACGACGACGTTCGCCTGCTGGTTCATCCCGGCCGCGTAGTAGCCGACGTGGCCCTCGATGCGGACGTCGATCGGAGCGTCCAGACCGCATGCCAGGGCATGCGCGCCGGCGGGTTCGACGACGGCGACGGCCGCGGGGGCCGCGGTCGACTGCAGTGCGGCGTTGAGTTCGCGGGTGCCGATCTCCGACACGTCGTACGTGGTCGGGGTGGCGGTCAGCGGTGCCATACGTAAACCTCTTCCGGCTCGGGTTCGAAGATGCGGGCGTCGGCGATGCCGGGCAGGCCGGCCAGGGCGCGGTACTCGGACGCCATCGCGACGTACCGGTCGTGCTCGGCGATGATCGCGGGCTTGCACGCGATGGGATCGCGGACGACGGCGAAGGAGTCCTCGGTGGACACCAGCAGGGTGTAGAAGCCGTCGAAGCGCTCGCCGAGCAGGCGCAGTGCCTTCTCGAGGTCGACGCCCTCGGCGAGTTGCTTCGCGACGAAGCGGGCACCGACCTCGGTGTCGTTCTCGCTGTCGAACGCGACGCCCTCGGCCTCGAGCTCGCGCTTGACGCTCAGGTGATTGGAGAACGAGCCGTTGTGGACCAGGCACTGGTCGGAGCCGACGGCGAACGGGTGCGAACCCGCTGCGGTGACAGCGGATTCGGTGGCCATCCGGGTGTGCGCGACGCCCTGCCAGCCGGATGCCTGCGGCAGTCCGAACCGGTGCGCGAGATCGACGGGGTCGCCCATGCCCTTGAGCACCGCGACGGCGTCGCCGAACCCGATGAGGATGGCGCCGGGGGCCTCACCCAGTGCCGCGTCGGCCAGTGCCGAGGCCGGAACCGGCGCGTGCAGCACCGCGTTCGGTCCGGCGCCGATGCCGACGACCGTGGTGCCGAGCGCGCTCCCGACCGCGGCGGCCAACGCCTCCGCAGTGACGCCGGCGTCGAGCAGGGTCACAGTCGCGTGCCCGGGCGGCGACCACGTGGGGTCACCGTAGATGGCCATCCCGGCCGAGTCCGGCCCGCGGTCCACCATCTGGCCCAGCATCCCCGTGAGTAGCTCACCGAGTTTCGGGTACAGCGAGGGCTCCCGCAGATGGAGCCCGACGATTCCGCACATATGTTGTCTCCCTTGGATGTCAGATGCTGGCGGTGGTCAGAACGCGGTCAGGTAGCTGTCCACCTCCCACGGCGTCACCGTGTTGTGCCAGTCGAAGAACTCGTCACGCTTGAGGGCAGTGAAGTAGTCGGCGACACCCGCCCCGGCCGCGTCGAGCGCGCCGGTCACGACGGTGTCCGCGGCGAGGGCGTCCATCGCGTGTAGCAGCGTCATCGGCAGGACGTCGGCGCCGGAGCCGCTCCCCGCCGGGCCGGGGTCGATGCCACTGCCCGGCTCGCCGGGGTCGATGCCGCGGCGGATCCCGTCGAGCCCGGCCGCGACGGTCGCGGCGGACGCGAGGTACGGGTTGGCGGAGCCGTCGCCGCCGCGCAGCTCCACCCGGTTGCCGTCGGGCACGCGCAGGTAGTGGGTGCGGTCGTTGCCGCCGTACGTGGGCCGCCGTGGCGACCACGTCGCGCCGCCGCTGGTGGACAGCGCACCGGTCCGCTTGTAGGAGTTCACCGTCGGCGCCAGCACGCCCTGCAGCGCGCAGGCGTGGTCGAGGAGACCGCCGATGAACGAGTACGCGGTGCTCGACAGGCCCAGGCCGCGGGGGTCGGCGGCGTCCGGGAACACCGGGGAGCCGTCGCGCCACAGCGACAGGTGCATGTGCATGCCGCTGCCGGTGCGGTCGGCGAACGGCTTGGGCATGAATGTCGCCGTCATGCCGCGCTGTTCGGCAAGCACCGAGATGAGGTAGCGCAGGGTCATGACGCGGTCGGCGGTGGTGAGGGCGTCGGCGTACTGGAAGTTCTGTTCGAACTGGCCGTTGCCGTCCTCGTGGTCGTTGGCGTAGTTGCCCCAGCCCAGCTGGTTCATCGCGGCCGAGATCGCGGTGAGGTGTTCGTACATGCGGGTGACGTCGCGGGCGTCGTAGCAGGGTCGGCGGGAGGTGTCGAGGGCGTCGGCGGTGCGCAGCACCCCGTGCTCGTCGCGGTCGACGAGGAAGTATTCGATCTCGGTGCCGATCTTGACGTCCAGGCCCAGTTCGGCGGCCTGCGCGAGCACCTTTCGCAGAATCACCCGCGGCGCGAACGGCCAGGGTGTGCCCTCGACATGCGGGTCGCAGTGCACCAGCGCGAGACCGGGCCGGACGAACGGGATCGGGGTGAAGGACGTGAGGTCGGGGATCGCGACCAGATCGGGGTCTTGTGGCTGCTGGCCCATCGCCGCGGCGGCGTAGCCGGCGAATCCGACGCCGTCGTACTGGAGTTCGTCGGCCGCTTCGACCGGGACGAGCTTGGCGCACGGCTTGCCGGTGAGGTTGGTGAACACCGCGAGGATGAAGCGGGTGTCGGTGGCCCGGGCCAGCGCGGCGAGGTCGGAGTGTGCGGGGGCGTCCGGCGTCGCGGTGGCCGGCAGGCGCATCACGGTCAGATCGGCGGGGTCGAGCGCCATGTGGACTCCTCGGGATTCGACGACGAGTGTTTCATTAGGTGAATCGGTGTCGCATGTCAGGAAACATGCCGTCGATGACGGCCACGTTACGGGTGAGTGAGGTTGTCGTGACGGCCGGGTCGGGGCGGTGCGTACGGGGATGGCGGGCTGGGAACTGTTGTGACGAAGGAGGATTCGGTTACAAGGGTTAACCGGCATGTAATCGCTTCCGGGTTTCATCTCATTACTGTGCGTTTCACGCCAGCGATCGGCGCCCCCTACTACTGTCGCCGCACCACGAGGAGCAGACATGTCCGACACCGCCACCACGCCCGCGTTCCGGGTCACCCCGGACTTCTGGAAGTCGCTGCCGCAGATGCCCCGGACGGAGTTCCCCGGCACCGAGGGCTACATCGCCGACGTCTACCCCAACCCCGACGGGTCGGCGATGGCCGCCGGCTACTTCGAGCTGGTCCACACCGACGCGCCGCTCGACTACGTCTACGACTACGACGAGATGAAGGTGGTGCTCGACGGCCGGTTCCGGCTCGAGAACCTCGACACCGGCCAGGTGGAGGAGGCGGGGCCACGCGATGCGATCTTCTTCCCGGCGGGCTCCCGGATCCGGTTCACCACCCCCGACCGCGCATTGGCGTTCTACGTCGGCCTGCGCTCGTTCGCACCCTAGGCGCGACATGAGTGTCTGCATGGAAACCACCAGCGTGCCGCGGTGGGACGTCGAGGCGCGGGCGCGGGTGCTAGTCGCGGGCTTCGCCGGACGGCGCGTCAGTTGGCTGCGAATGCCGCCCGGGTGGACGGCGGGCGCCGAGGCCGTCCTGGGTCGCGAGTTGGCGGCGGCCCGCGTCGGATGGCGCCTGGTCCTGGTCGGCGACGAGGTGACGGTGCTGCAGGCGCGGGCGCTGGCCACCGCCGCCGGCGCGCTGGACCAGGAGATCCTCTCCGACGTGGTCGGCACCGACCTGCGGCGCGTGTACTGCGCGCACTGCCATCAGGTGCACGCCACGGACTCGGCGCCGGGCGAGCGCTGCACGTGCCTCACCTGCGGTGCCACGCTCGTCGTCTACCACCACGTCTCGCGCCGTCACGGCGCCTATCTCGGATACATGTGCGATGCGGAGGAACGCCCTTGACGATGCTCGTAGTCGGCTCGCTCGCCGACCTCACCGACGACGTCCGGCACGTGCGTCTCGTCGACCCTGCCGGGGCGGACGGACGTCCGCGGCGGAACTCGTACTCGCTCACCGGGTCCGGGGTAGAGCCCGGCGCCTACTCGATCTCGGTTCGCCGTGACGACGCCGGCCGCGGCGGGTCGCTGTGGATCCACGCCCTGAGTCTCGGCGAGAGCGTCGAGGTGAGTCGTCCGCGCAGCGCGTTCGCGCCGGTGTCGACCGCCCGGCATCACGTGCTGGTCGCGGGCGGGATCGGGGTCACGCCGATCCTCTCGCACGCCCGGGCGGCCGCGCGGTGGGGACGCTCGTTCGAGGTGCACTATGTGTTCCGGGACGGCGACGGTCCACACCTCGACGATCTCGGCAGGCTGTGCGGCAAACGTTTACGGGCCTATCGGGGCGCGGACGAGCTGTGGTCGGCGCTGGGGCCGGCCCTGCTCGACCGCCCGCTCGGCACCCACCTCTACACGTGCGGTCCCGCGCCGCTGATCGACGAGGTGAGCCGTCGTGCGCGCGCCGTGGGCTGGCCGCCGCAGCGAATCCATCACGAACACTTCGGGTTCGCCGACCTCGATCCGGGAACGGCGTTCACCGTCCGGTTGCGGCGCACCGGCGTCGACGTCGACGTTCCGTCCGGGACGAGCATGCTCGACGCGCTGGAACGGCGCGGGGTGGCGGTGCCGAGCCTGTGCCGTCAGGGTGTGTGCGGCGAATGCCGTGTCCCGGTTGCCGCGGGTGCCGTCGCACACCGCGATCTCTATCTGACCGACGCCGAGAAGGCTGCCGGTGACTGTGTGATGCCGTGCGTGTCCGGTGCCGGAGGACCCCGATTGGAGCTGGAACTGTGAGTACCGCAATGGATTCCCGGGTGCCGCCGCGGGTGGCCGCCTTCCCGTTCCCGTTCCCCCGCGACACCTACCGGTACAGCACCAACGTCGAGCCCGCCGGCGGCCGCGCGGTGACCGCCGCGGGTGGCTGGGGCGAGCACGTCGTCGACGTCGACGAGCGCTATCTGACCGAACTCGCCGAACGCGACCGCATCCTGGCGGCGGATCCCGCCCGGTTCCAGGCGTTGCCGCACATGGAGATCGCGCAGTGGGACGCGATGCTCACGATCATGCGGTCGCTGGCGGCGTCGTATCCGAGGGTGATGTCGCTCGAGCGTGACGGCGGGATCTGGCGGTGGACCAACCACGCCATCGACCTCGAGCAGGCGTTCGTGCACGGGGAACGGGCGACGCTGCCGGAGCCGCCGCTGCGGTTCATCGGCCGGCAGATCCAGGAGGACGTCGTGCTGCTCGACCAGCGCGAGGGGCAGCTGTGGGGCGACGCGGGCCTGGTGACGTTCGCGGCGGACTGGTCGCTACGGTTCGACGTCGGCATGAGCTTCCTGCAGATCCACGGCCCCGTCCCACGGATCCACGCCGAGGGCGTTGTCACGCGAGCGCAGAGCTTCCTGATGCGGCTCGAGACGGGACAGCAGTTCCGGCGGACCAACTGGACGCTCACGGTCGACGGCCGGCTCGACACCTCCACCGAGACGTACCCGGAGTGGGGGCGGGACCGGCGGGCGCTCGCGGACGGTCCGCTCGCAGAGGTGGGGGAGCGGCTGCACCTGCGGGTGGAGGTGCAGCACCTGATCCGCCTCGGCGCCTCGGGCGCGATCATGTTCCTGGTCCGCACCCACATGCTGCCGTTCACCGACATCGTGCTGGTCCCCGAGTGGGCGCAGCGGCTGCACGCCGTCCTGTCCGAGCTGCCCGACGACATGGCCGAGTACAAGGGCATCACCCGGATCCGGCAGCCCGGCATCGACTGGCTGGCGCGCTACGGCGTCCGATTCGGGAGCTGAAGGGACCGTTCGTACGCTGCGCGCGCACGAACGGACCCTTCCAGCCAGGGGCGGCGGTTACGATCGGCCACATGGCCATCCTGCATGCCGCACAGCTGTCGCCCTCCAAGCCCGAACTGATCGCAGCCTGGATGCTGGCGGCGCCCTACTACTCGGGCGGGGCGCCCACGCTCACGCCGGTCGGTGCGTACCGCTTCGACGATCCCGCCGGCGAGGTCGGCATCGAGACGCACCTGGTGCGCGACGCCGACGGCACGATCTACCAGGTGCCCCTGACCTACCGCTCGGCACCGCTCGCGGGGGCACGGCTGGCGGGCGAGATGGAGCACTCGGTGCTCGGGCACCGCTACGTGTACGACGCCACCACCGACCCCGTCTACGTGCAGCAGTTGCTCGCGACGATCTACGGCGGTGGCCGTGAGGTGGAACAGTACGTCGAGGTCGAGGGCTCCGAGCCGAGGCTGATCGACAACACCGCCTACGCGTCGGGCAGCGGTGTGACCGGCGCCCCGACGCCCACCGTCACCGGTGTCGGCGTCGCCGCGGACGGCCCGGACACCGTGATCAGTGCGGGTGGGACCACCGTCGTGGTGCACCACCGCCCGCTCGATGTCGAGCCAGGCGGGCCGGTCCTGCAGGGCGAATGGGACGGCGGCCGAGGAGTTTTCGCGTCGGTGCGCTGACACCGGCTCCCCCCCCCGGATAGCAGAATGTCACATACGTTCAGTTGGACTGAACGTATGTGACATTCGGTCACGCGAGGGGCGGTCAGTTGCCCCGCGCGATCCACTCCTCGAGGTGCGGCGACTCGGTGCCGAGGGTGGTGCCGTCGCCGTGCCCGGTGTGCACGCGGGTCTCGGCGGGCAGCGCGAACAGCTTGTCGCGGATCGACCCGATGATCGTCGGGAAGTCCGAGAACGAGCGGCCGGTGGCGCCCGGACCCCCGGAGAACAGGGTGTCGCCGGAGAACAGCTCGCCGGCCTCGGGCAGGTACAGGCACGTCGAGCCGGGAGAGTGGCCCGGGGTGTGGATGGCCTGGATTTCGGTGCCCGCCACGGCGATCCGCTGACCGTCCTCGAGCGCCTGGTGTCGGACACCCGGGTGGGTCATCTGCCACAGGACGTCGTCGGCCGGGTTCAGCAGGATCGGGGCGTCCAGCTTCTCGGCCAGCTCCGGTGCGACGGTGACGTGGTCGTTGTGACCGTGCGTGCACACGATCCCGACCACCTTGCGGCCGCCGACGGCGTCGATGATCGGCTGCGCGGTGTGCGCGGCGTCGATCACCACCACCTCGTCGTCGTCACCGACGAGCCAGATGTTGTTGTCGACATCCCAGGTGCCGCCGTCGAGTTCGAACGTTCCCGACGTGACGACGCGGTCGACGCGCAACGCGCCGCTCACAGGACCACCACCGAGCGCAGCACCTCGCCGCGGTGCATCGTCTCGAACGCCTGCTCGACGTCCTCGAGCTTGATCCGCTCGGTCACGAACTTCTCGAGCGGCAGGCGACCCTGCTGGTACAGGTCGACGAGCATCGGGAAGTCGCGCTCGGGCAGGCAGTCGCCGTACCACGACGACTTGAGTGAGCCGCCGCGCGAGAAGAAGTCGACCAGCGGCATCTCGAGCGTCATGTCCGGGGTGGGCACGCCGACGAGGACGACGGTGCCGGCGAGATCGCGCGCGTAGAACGCCTGCTTCCAGGTCTCGGGGCGGCCGACGGCGTCGACCACGACGTCGGTGCCGAAGCCGTCGGTGAGTTCCTGGATCGCCTCGACGACGTCGTCGACCTTCGACGCGTCGACGGTGTGGGTGGCGCCGAGTTCGACGGCCCACTCGAGCTTCTTGGCATCACGGTCGATCGCGATGATCTTGTTCGCGCCGGCCAGACGCGACCCCATGATCGCGGCGTCGCCGACGCCGCCGCAGCCGATCACGGCCACCGAGTCGCCGCGGGTGACGTTGCCGGTGTTCATGGCGGCACCCATGCCGGCCATGACGCCGCAGCCGAGCAGGCCGACGACGGCCGGATCGGCGGTGGGATCGACCTTGGTGCACTGCGCGGCATGGACGAGGGTCTTGTCGGCGAACGCACCGATGCCCAGGGCCGGCGTCAGTTCGGTGCCGTCCTCGAGGGTCATCTTCTGCTTGGCGTTGTGCGTGTCGAAACAGTACTGCGGGCGACCGCGCTTGCAGGCGCGGCACTTTCCGCACACCGCACGCCAGTTGAGTACGACGAAGTCGCCGACCTCGACGGTGTCGACACCCTCGCCGACGGCCTCGACGATGCCCGCTGCCTCGTGTCCGAGGAGGAACGGGAACTCGTCGTTGATGCCGCCGTCACGGTAGGTGAGGTCGGTGTGGCACACGCCGCACGCCGCGATCGCGACGACGGCCTCACCCGGTCCGGGATCCGGAATCGTGATGTTCACGAGTTCGACGGGCGCATCCTTCGAGCGGGCGATGACGCCCCGTACCTGCTGCGGCATGGTTTCTCCACTCCATTCGGTCGACGTGAACACGGGCGCACACATGGTGGGGTGCGCATCCCACTACGAGGCTAGTCATGAGCGGGCGGCCCCGGGACTGGTCGAGCGGAGGGGTGAACCTGGCCGAACGGTCAGGTCGGTCAGGGGATCGGCCGAATACCGGCCTCGCCACCGAGGGCGGCGGCCTCGGCCCTGGTTGCGACGTCGAGCTTGCGCAGAACGCCCGCGACGTGGAACTTCACCGTGCTCTCGCTGACGCCGAGCCGATCGGCGATGACCCGGTTGCGACGTCCCGCCACCAGGTGCCCCAGTACCTCGAGTTCGCGGGGGCCGAGGTCGGTGAGCGCATGGTGCCCGGTGGGTGCCGTCGGCGCGTGCAGCGGCAGTGCCGCGACCACCCGCGAACCCCAGCCGGGCGTCGACTCGATCTCCACGGTCCCGCCCAGGGTTTCGACGCGGGGACGCAGTTGCCTGTCCAGGTCTGCGATGTCGGCCAGGCCGTGGCCGTCGTCGCGGATGTCCACCACCAGTTCGGTCTCCGGGCAGGTCCAGGCGACCCGGATCCGGCCGACGTCTCCCTGCGCGGACAACGCGAGTACCGCGCCGCGGACGACGGCGCGGGCCGCGTGGGCCACCTCGCCGGGGACGGCGCATCCGGCCACCGGCGGCTCCACCAGGTCCAGGTCGAGGTTCCGGTGGCGCAGTAGTCCGCGCAGTTCACCGCGGAGGCGGGCGAACGCGGTGACGACGGATTCCTCGGCGAACTCCCGGTGCGTGTCCACCGAGGTCCGCAGACCGATCAGGGCCGCCGACGCCGTTTCGCGCGCCGCCGCGCGGGCGCGGGTGTCGTCGAGGTCGTCGGACCGCAGCGTCGAGAGCAGCGTCTCGAGCGTGGTCGCGTGCACCTCGGTGAGTTCGGCGATGGTGCGGGCCCGCTCGGCGGAGGCCGCCCGGGACTCGGCGAGGTAGGCGGGGCTGGCGCCCTGCACCTGCAACTGGATACCGGTCGCGACCAGCCCGAACATGGCTCGGACGGACTCGAGTGGCACCGTCCGGGACAGCGGGCCGCGCGGAACCACGACC
The DNA here is from genome assembly GCF_013348805.1 of Rhodococcus sp. W8901. Taxonomy (NCBI): domain Bacteria; kingdom Bacillati; phylum Actinomycetota; class Actinomycetes; order Mycobacteriales; family Nocardiaceae; genus Rhodococcus; species Rhodococcus sp. W8901. The sequence goes on along the minus strand of NZ_CP054690.1, from coordinate 4,785,109 downwards.
AGCAGGGTGTCGGTGTGGTCGAGGATCGCGTACACGTCGCGGGAGCTCCCCGCGATGGTTGCGCGGCCGCGGTGGATCTGACCGTGTTCGAGATCGGCTCGCAGGGAATCCAATTCGGCGATCGTCACCCGATCGACGATGTTCGGGTCGCCGGCAATCTTGCGGGGACGGCCCGTGCACTCGCGCGTGAAGATCACCAGGGCCGTGTGGGGAACCGTCTCGGTGAGCAGCGTCGAGAACCGGCGTCCGATGTCGGAGAGCCGCCCCACCAGAACATCGCGCAGGCCGTCCAGCAGGGTTTCGGTTCCGGTCTCGCTCACCTGGCCACGATATCGGGACGGCGGGTGGGCCGTCCCGACCCACCCGCCGCTGTCCCCACCAGGGTGGGTCAGGAACCGAAGGGCCACTGCAGCGAGCCGAACGACGGCAGCTCGAGCGATCCGAGGACGGTGCCGACCGTGACCGGAAGAATCCCGCCCGCAGCCAAGGACACGGCGGCGCTGAGCGATGCCTTCACTCCCGTCTCGGCGAGCGTGCTGGGCACGGTGACCGCCACTGTGGTCGCCACGTCCTGCGTCGTGGCGGTGATGGTGCCGGAGTGCCGTTGATCGAGAACCGAACGGTGCCACCGGAAACGTGGTTTCAGGGAATCGGGGTGAGTGGCCTGATTGATCGGTACTGGTGTGGCTACCGACATGTCGAGTCGGTCGGGCCTCGGCCCGATCAGTCCAGTCTCGAAATACTGGACTGATCGATGCTGGAGGAGGGCTCGGGGCGCGGTTCGTCGGGTCGCCGAGCTTCGGCGGTGTCGAGGATGCCTGCCAAAGGTGCTGCGGGGCGGAACTGTTCGGGCCGAAACGGGCCCCTCTCGTGCTCCCCGGGTGCGTACCGGTAGACGAACGCGGCCAGGACAGCGATGCAGAGGAAGGTGATCAGAGTGCTCATGAGCACGATTCTGGGAAGAAGTGGCGTTGAAATGAACGGCCAGTATGCGAATACTGGACCGCATGATGACGCATGCACTCGGTGCCCGGGCGGTGGCGCGCGACCTCGGCGCCTGGCAGGACGAGTCCGGACGGCGCACGTCGCGCCCCGCGTACCGGGCCCTGGCCGACGGCATCCGACTGCTCGTGCACGACGGTCGCGTTCCGTTGGGGACGGCGCTGCCGAGCGAACGTGAATTCGCGTCGGAGTTGAACGTGAGTCGCACGACGATCACCACGGCGTACGCGGTGCTGCGCGACGAGGGCTATCTGGTGAGCCGGCAGGGATCGCGCAGCACCGTGACCCTGCCGGCCGCCGTCGACTCGGACCGGAGGAGGGTCCACGCCCATCTGCCGGTGCCCGAGGGTGTCGGGGTGGACCTCAGCTACGCCGCCATGGTGGCTCCGGCGGAGGAGATCAGTGAGGCTTACAGCGCTGCGCTGCAGTCTCTTCCGCCGTTCCTCGAGACCCACGGCATGGAGCCGGTGGGGATAACGGTGCTGCGGGAGGCGGTCGCGGCACGCTACCGCGCCCGGGGCCTCGACACCGACGTCTCACAGATCATGATCACCTCGGGTGCCCAGCACGCCCTGCGGCTCCTGCTGGGCGTCCTCACCGCTCCGGGGGAGCGGGTGCTGGTCGACCATCCGACGTACCCCAATGCGCTCGAGGCGATCCGGCGGGTGGGTGCACGCCCGGTTCCGGTGCCGGTGCGACCGGAGGGAGGTGCGGCCCGCGCCTGGGATCTGGGCGGGATCCGAAGCGCCGCACGGCAGACCGCCGCCCGGATGGCGTACCTGCTGCCGGACTTCCACAATCCGACAGGTCTGTGTCTGGACGCGCCGGGCCGGGCCGAACTGGCCCGGATCGCCCACGAGACCCGGATGACCCTCGTCGTCGACGAGACGATGGTCGACGTCTGGCTGGATGCGCCACCGCCACCCCCGGTCGCGTCGTTCGCGCGCGGCGCCGGGGACTCCGACGTCGTGACGGTCGGCTCCGTCTCCAAATCGCACTGGGGCGGATTGCGGGTCGGCTGGATCCGGGCCAATCCGGAACTCATCACGCGCCTGGTGGGTTCGCGGTCTGCGCTGGATCTGGGAACCCCGGTCATGGACCAGTTGGCCGCCGTGCGCCTGCTCCAACGGGGCGACGCCCCGATCGAGGTCCGCCGGGAACAGTTGCGCACACAGCGCGCCGCACTGCTCGACGAGCTGTCGGCCCGCCTACCGGACTGGGTTCCCACGGTCGGCACCGGGGGGATGTCGCTGTGGCTGCGGATGCCCGAACCGGTATCGACGGCGCTGGCCGCGACCGCGCCGAGCCATGGTGTGATCCTGGCGGCCGGAACGCGTTTCGGTGTAGAGGGCGCGTTCGAACGGTTCGTCCGGCTGCCTTACGCGCGACCGGTCGACGAACTCCGGCGCGCGGTGGCCGGCGTCGCGGCGGCCTACGACGCGCTCGGCGTGGCGCGCGAGCCCGCCGAGCCCGCGCTGGTGGTGTGAACGAGTCGCCGCACCCGTAACGGCGGATCACCCGCTCGGCGCGTCCTCCTTCCGCCAGGATGATCCGCATGCGTGAGATCACCCTCGACCTCGATGCGGTACGCCTTCAAGCCCTGACCTGGGGACCGGAGACCGGGCGGCTGGCAGTGCTGCTGCACGGCTTCCCGGACACCGCGCACACCTGGCGGCACCTGGGGCCCGCGCTGGCGGACGAGGGCTGGCGAGTGGTCGCGCCGTTCACCCGCGGGTACGCACCGTCGGCGGTGCCGGAGGACCACAGCGGTCATGTCGCCGCACTGATGGACGACGCCGTCGCGATCCACGCACGACTGGGCGGCGGGTCCGACGCCGTGCTGGTGGGACACGACTGGGGCGCCACCACTGCGAACGCTCTGGCCGCCCACGCCGAGAACCCGTTCGTCGCGGTGGCGTCGCTCTCGGTCCCGCCGTTCGCGGCCCTGCGGACGCCGGCGGCGGTCCGCGTGCTGCCCCGCCAACTGTGCAACAGTTGGTACGTCCTGTTCAACCAGCTCCCGCTGCTGCCCGAACGCCACGCGGAACGGCTGGTTCGCCGGCTGTGGGCCGACTGGTCACCCGGGTACGACGCCGGTGAGGACCTGCCGGCCGTGCTGGAGGCGATCGCCGATTCGGCGCACCGCCGTGCTGTATTCGGCTACTACCGGAACATGCTCCGGCCGTTCCCGCGTCCGCCCGCGCGTTACCGGCGCTGGGCCGGAGCCGAGATGCGGCTGCCGGCGGTCCCGACGCTCTATCTCCACGGCGGCGGCGACGGCTGCCTCGATCCGCGGCTCGCCGTGCTGGTGGGGCCCGGACTCCCGCCGGGCAGCGAGACCCACGTGATCGAAGGGGCGGGCCACTTCCTCCAACTCGAGCAGCCGGCGGCGGTCAACGCCCGGATCGTGGAGTTCCTCGCCGGGCACTGACGGCGACGCTCGGCTGGGGCCTCCCCGCCGAGCGTCGCGTGCAGACTGCCGTGGAGCGGCTCAGCGCCAGAGCGTGTCGACGTCGGTCGCGCTGTGGGCGGGCGGCTCGGGCGTGCGGTTGGGCGTGCGCGAGAAGCGCGGCGCCGGGGCGTGCTGCGGCACGCCCTCGATCTCGATGATCCCGCCGCGAGCCGCGACGTGCGGATCCTGCGGGGCCTCGGCGAACGTGAGCACCGGGGTGGTGCAGGCGTCGGTGCCGTCGAAGATCTTGGTCCATTCGTCGCGGGACTTCGACAGGAACCGGTCGGTGAGGATCTGGCGCAGTTCGGGCCAGCGGGCGGCGTCGTTCTGGCCCGGCAGCTCCGCGGGATCCAGTTCGAGGCCCTTCAACAGCACGGCATAGAACTGCGGCTCGATCGCGCCGACGGCCATGTACTTGCCGTCGGAGGTCTCGTAGGTGTCGTAGTACGGGGCGCCACCGTCGAGCATGTTCACCCCACGCTCGTCCGACCACATGCCGATGCGGCGGAAGTTCCAGATGATGTGCGACAGCGCGAGTGTGCCGTCGACCATCGCGGCATCGACGACCTGGCCCTTGCCCGAGGTCTGCCGCTCGATGATCGCCGCGAGGATGCCGAACAGCAGGAACATCGAGCCACCGCCGAAGTCGCCCACCATGTTCAGCGGCGGCACCGGACGCTCGCCCTTGCGGCCGATCGCATGCAGGACGCCGGTCAGCGAGATGTAGTTGATGTCGTGACCCGCGGAGTGGGCGAGCGGTCCGTCCTGCCCCCAGCCGGTCATGCGGCCGTAGACGACGCGGGGGCAGCGCGCGAGCACCACGTCGGGACCGAGACCCATGCGTTCCATCACGCCGGGGCGGAAGCCCTCGATCAGGATGTCGGCGCGACCGAGCAAGTCGAGGACCTTCTCGACGTCGGTGGGGTTCTTCAGGTCGGCCTCGACGACCCGGCGGTTGCGCGCGGTCTGATCCCCGACCGTGCCCTCGGGCGGGATCTGCCCGGCACGCTGCACGCGCACCACGTCCGCACCCAGATCGGCCAGCAGTGTCGCGGCGTGCGGACCCGGTCCGATTCCGGCGAACTCGACGACGCGGATCCCGGTCAGCGGGCCCTTACGCTCGGTCCCTGCAGCAGTCACGGCATACCTCTTTCTGGATGGTCGACCTCATTTCCTGTGACCGTAACCCCTGCGGATGCGACTTTGTGTCGCGGGTCACGGGAAACCGGCCACTTGTCTCCGGCACTGATCGGGGCGCACAGTGGATGGCATGGCCTTCCCCGGAGAACTCGTCGCGTTCCTGGCCAGCACCGACCTGGACGTCTCGTCGATGTTCTACGTCGACACGCTGGGCCTGGCCGTCACCGAGCGCACGCCGTTCGCGCTCGTCGTCGACGGCGGTGGCGGCACCGAACTCCGCATCACCCTCGTCCAGTCGAAGGCCGACACCGGGTACACGGTGTTGGGGTGGCGCACGAAGGATCTGTCGGCGACGGTCGACGACCTGCGGGCCAGAGGCGTCGACTTCCTGCGCTACCAGGGGATGGACCAGGACGAGCACGACGCGTGGACGGCGCCCGACGGCACCCGGGTCGCGTGGTTCCACGATCCGCACGCCAACGTGCTCTCGATCCACCAGCCGCCGGCCTGATCCGGTGGGATTCGCCCTGGCCGCGGGTGCGCGGCTGCACTACGAGGTGCACGGAGACGGCGAGCCGCTGGTGCTGTTGCACGGCAACAGCGAGAACCTCGGCTATTTCGCCGGGCAGGTTCCCGCGTTCGCCGCGACCTACCGTGTGCTCGCGCTCGACACCCGCGCGCACGGTGAATCGACCCGGGGCGACGGCCCACTGGACTTCGAGCGCTTCGCCGACGACGTGTGCGCGGTACTCGACGCGACCGGTGTCGAGAGCGCGCACGTCCTGGGCTACAGCGACGGCGGCAACACCGCCCTCACGCTCGCGCTGCGGCACCCGGCGCGGGTGCGATCGCTGATCGTCAACGCCGCCAACCTCGATCCGGCCGGACTGGGGCCGATGTTCCGGATTCCCGCGACGGCGGCCTGGATGCTCGGCGGTCTGGTGGCGCCGCTGTCGCGAGGCCTCGCGCGGAGACGCGAAATGCTGGGCCTGATGGTGCGGCATCCCCACATCGCGCCGGCCGCGCTCGCCGCGATCGACGTTCCGACGCTGGTGATCGTGGGGGAGCGCGACGTGATCCCCCGGCGCCACACCGACCTGATCACGCGCTCGATCCCGGGTGCCGAACTGGTGGTCCTCCCCGGCGCGGGCCACGCGTCCGCCGAGGAGCGACCCGATCTGTTCAACGCCGCGGTGCTGGACTTCCTGGCCCGCGTGGAGGCGCGCGGCTAGAGGATCTGCGCCGAGACGAACCCGGCGAGCAGCACCGCGAACGCGCCGATCTCGCCGACGACCAGTGCGATCATCGCCACACGCAGTGCCGCATCGGGGCGCTCGAACTGGTTGGTGGTGTCGCGGCGGGCGCCGTGCACGATGTAGCTGCCGATGGCCGCGACGAAGAAGAACACCAGGATCCCCGCGCACGTCGCATTCGCCGCCGTCGGCCAGTCGCTGAGCTCGACGAACGCCGAAACGAGAAGCGTCGCAAACGAGTACAGGAGCGCCGAGCGGTGCGCGATGTCGACGTACGGGTGCGCGAGATGATTCGGCGACGTGTGCATCTGGTGGTACTTCCACACCCCGAGGAGCAGGGCCAGCAGGAAGATGAGCCCCGCCGCGAGCAGCGTCAGGCGGGTGTCGAGGCCGAGTTCCATCGCGACAGTATGACCTGCGGCAACCGCATATAGTCCGACGCATGCGTCCCGACACTTCCGCTGACATTCCCACCCGGATCGGTACCCCGCTGAGCCCGAGCGCCACCCGCGTGATGCTGCTGGGCTCCGGCGAACTCGGCAAGGAGGTGATAATGGCCCTGCAGCGCCTGGGCGTCGAGGTGATCGCCGTCGATCGCTACGCCGACGCCCCCGGTCACCAGGTGGCGCACCGCGCGCACACCGTCGACATGGGCGACCGCGAACAACTGCTGCGCGTCATCGAGGACGAGCGCCCGCACTTCGTGGTGCCCGAGATCGAGGCCATCGCCACCGAGGCCCTCGCCGAGGTGGAGGAGCGCGGACTGGCCGTCGTCATCCCCACCGCGCGGGCGACGCAGCTGACGATGAACCGGGAAGGCATCCGCCGTCTCGCCGCCGAGGAGCTGGGCCTGCCGACGTCGCCGTACGCGTTCGCCGATTCGCTGGACCAGGTGCGTGCCGCCGCCGAGCAGATCGGGTTCCCGTGCGTCATCAAGCCGGTGATGTCGTCGTCCGGCAAGGGGCAGTCCGTCGCGCGCAGTGCGGACGATCTCGAAAGCTCTTGGGAATACGCGCTTTCCGGCGGACGGGTCAACAAGGGGCGGGTGATCGTCGAGGGCTTCGTCGACTTCGACTACGAGATCACCCAGCTCACCGTCCGCGCCGTGGACGGCACGCACTTCTGCGAGCCGATCGGCCACCTGCAGGACGCCGGCGACTACATCGAGTCGTGGCAGCCGCAGGCGATGACCCCAGCCGCGCTCGCCGCTGCACGTGACGTCGCGGAGAAGGTGACCACCGCGCTGGGCGGACGTGGCATCTTCGGCGTCGAACTGTTCGTCAAGGGCGACGCCGTCTACTTCTCCGAGGTGAGCCCCCGCCCGCACGACACCGGACTGGTGACGCTGCGCTCGCAGCGGTTCTCGGAGTTCGAGTTGCACGCCCGCGCGATCCTCGGCCTGCCCGTCGACACGACGTTGGCTGCCCCCGGCGCGTCCGCGGTGATCTACGGCGGCGTCGAGTCGGTCGGTGTCGCGTTCGAGGGCGTCGCCGACGCCCTGGCGGTGCCGGAGACCGATCTGCGCCTGTTCGGCAAGCCCGAGGCGTTCGCGCGTCGTCGCATGGGCGTCGCGGTGTCCACCGGGCCGGATGTCGAGACGGCGCGCGAACGGGCCCGTGAGGCGGCGTCCCGGGTGCGCATCGTCGTGCCGGAGTGACGTGAGCGCCGGGGTCGAGGTTCTGCTCGGCCTGGTGATGCTCGTCGGGTTGGTCGGCGTCGTGGTGCCGATCCTGCCCGGCACGCTGCTGATCGCCGGTGCGCTGCTGGTGTGGGCGATCGTCGACGCCAGCGCTGCCGGGTGGGGCGTCTTCGTGGCCGGGACCGCGCTGATGGTGGGCGCGGGGATCATCAAGTACACGTGGCCCGGACGCCGGATGCGCGACGCCGGCGTCCCCAACCGCTCGGTGATGTTCGGCGGGTTGGTCGGGATCGTCGGCTTCTTCGTGGTGCCGGTGGTGGGACTGCTGCTCGGGTTCCTGCTCGGCACGTACGCGGCCGAGGCGGCCCGGCACCGCACGCACCGCGACGCGTGGGGCTCGACCGTGCACGCCACCAAGGCCGTCGGACTGTCGATCCTGGTCGAACTGTTCGGCGCGCTCCTCGCGGTAGGCCTGTGGCTGGGCGCGGTGCTGTTCGTCTGACCGCCCGGTCGGGCCAGTCACAAGTCGAGTTCGCGGGCGAGCAACGCGGCCTGGACCCGCGACGCCAATCCGAGCTTGCAGAGTACCCGCGACACGTGCGTCTTGATCGTGGGAGCTCCCACCCCCAGTTCCCGGGATAACCCGGCGTTGGACAGGCCCTGCCCCAGCAGTCGCAGCACCTCGAGCTCCCGGTCGGTCAGGTCGGCGAGTGCCGTCGGTGGGGTGCGGCGTGCGGGGACTCGAACGAACTGGTCGATCAACGCGGACGCAGCACGCGGAGCCAGCACGGACTCTCCGGCCGCGACCGTGCGCACCGCAGCGGTCAGTTCATCCGCAGTCGCGGTTTCACGAGGAACCCCGACGCGCCGGCGCGCAGCGCCCCGAACACGTACTCGTCGAGGTCGAACGTGGTGAGTACGACCACCCGACTGTCGGTGGTGTCGGTAATCGCACGCGTGGCCGTGATGCCGTCCGTGCCGGGCATCCGCACGTCCATCAGGACGACGTCCGGGCGATGGGTGCGGGCGAGGGTCACCGCCGATGTACCCGAATCCGCCTCGGCCACCACGTCGATGTCCGGTTGGCCATCGAGGATCATCGCGAGTCCCGCGCGGATGGCCGCGTGATCGTCTGCCAGCACCACGCGGATCGGCAGTCCATCGCGCTCGTTCATTCGGACGCTCCTCGTGACTCGAGCGGCAGCACCGAATCGACGATCCAGCCGTCCTGTGTCGCGCCGGCGTGGAGTCGGCCACCCAGCAACTGGGCGCGTTCTGTCATGTTGCGCAGTCCCTGTCCTCCGGACGCAGCGGAGGGCTCGTCGCCCGGGCCGCGTGGTATCGGGTTGTGCACGCGCAGCCGAACGGCATCGGCATCCTGCTGGATCGTGATCGAGATCTTCTGACGGGGAGCATGTTTGACCGCATTGGTGATCGATTCTTGCGCTATTCGGTACGTGGCGTGGTCCACGACGCTGGTCAACGTATCGGGATTCGTCGCGACGCTGGCTTCCACGGCGCTTCCGGCCGCGCGCGCACCGACGATCAGCATGTCGAGGTCGCTCAGGCGTAGCGGGGCGCCAGGATCATCCGGATCGCTCTCGGCGCGGAGTAGATCGATCATCGAGCGCATCTCGTCAAGCGCGGCGACGCTCCCCGCCCGGATGGCGGTCAGGACGTTGTCGAGAGTTGGATCGGTCCCGGTCGTCCCTCGAGACAGCGCGGCCTCCGATTGAATCGCGATCGCCGACAGGTGACTCGCGATCACGTCGTGCAGATCCCGAGCCATGCGATTCCGTTCGTGGGCGACCGCGGCCGCCCGGTCCGCCTCCGCGAGGGCCCGCATCGACTCTGCCCGTGCCCGTTCGGCGGCCGCGACCTCCTGGTGACGACGGATCGCGAGCGCCCACCACACGGGCGTCGTGAAGAACAGTGCGAGGACGATCCCCGCCGCCGCGGCCGCACGGCCGTCCTGCCATCCGACGTAGGCGGCAGCAGTGAGGACGACGACCGCCGCCCCGGTGGAGTAGCAGACCGCCCGGCTGACGCGGGGCCGCCCGTACAACACCGCGGCGTAGACGAGATCGGAGAGAACCAGCCACACGGGGACGGTGGGTCCGAGTGCGAGGTCGATGGCGGTCAGGACCGCCCCCACGGTCAGGGCGGCGGCCGGGTACGTGCTGCGGAAGGTGTCCGCAGCGGCGATCGCGACGAGCAGCGCGACCCGAACACCGGCGGGGGTGCTGCTCGGCCCGGTGCCGAGTTGAAATGCGCCGACGGCATACAGGACCAACCCGATGACGAGCATCCCGCCCGCGATCAGGATGTCATCACGGCGGCGTGACCGGGCGGTGTTCACGTGCCGGCGCATCCGCAGGCCGCCCCGCGACGGTTGCAACGGATACGCCATCACTCCATCACAGCACAGTGGACAGCCGGACCTGTCATACCAAGTGATGACGTCGCAGCCGCCCGGCGGCCGATGTGTCACTCCGCAGGGGGCCAGCAGTATTCGTGGCATGCGGCTACGACTTGCGGCAATGTTCGGAGTGTTCCTGATCGTCGCCGGGGCGGCGTTGTGGTTGTTCGCACGCGACGCGGAGTTCTTCTGGTTCCGGGGCGGACCGCTCGGCGTAGCACTCGTGGCGGTCGGGGTGATCGACGTCGTCAGCGCGCGTAGGACCGACACCAGTGGCCGTTGACGTGAACGTGGTGCTGCTGGCGTCGCTGGCAGGCCTTGCGCTCGTGGACAGTACGAGCATCGGAACGCTGGTACTGCCGGTGTGGATGCTGCTCGCGCCCGGGCGCCCACCCGTCGGTCGCATCGTCCGCTACCTGATCGTCATCGCCGTGTTCTACCTCGTCATCGGCGCGGCCCTCCTTACCGCGGGGCGGATGGGCCTCGACGTCGGAGGCCGGATGTTGGATTCGCCTGTGGCAAAGGCGGTCCAGTTGGCCGTCGGCGCGGCATTGTTCGTGCTGAGCTTCCGCTTCGACTCGAAGAAGCGCCGCGAACGTGGCGAGTCGAGTCGGGTCATCCGCTGGCGCGATCGGGCCCTCACGAAGGGCGGGTCCGGCGGTGTCGCCACACTGGCGCTCACGGCGGGAACGCTGGAGTTGGTCACGATGGTCCCCTACCTCGCGGCCATCGCGCTGATCGTCTCCGTGGGAGCGCCCGCTGCTCTGTCGATCCCCCTGCTGGCCGCCTACTGTCTGGTGATGATCGTCCCGGCCGTGACCCTGCTGGGGTTGCGGATATTGGTCGGGCAGCGCGCCGACGGCGTCCTGCACCGGATCGACGACTTCTTCACTCGCAACGCGGACAGCGCCGTGGGTTGGGCGTTGGGAATCGCGGGCTTTCTGCTCGCGATGGACGCCGCGAGCGCCCTGTTCGCGCTATGAGTCATCGTCGCGCCCAGGATCGGTCATTGCCGAGAAGGTCCGCCCGGGCAGCGGTACCACTCTCGCGCGTTGCCGCCGAGGACGGCCTCGAGGTCGTCCCCGACGGCGTCGGCGATGACGTCGACGTCGGCGGCCTCGAACGCGCGGCGGGCACGGGTGCCGGGCAGGTCGGTGCCGAACATGAGGGCCTTCGGGTTGACGGCGTGGATCTGCCGGATGACGCTGCCGACGTCGTCGATCGAGGTCCGCCCGAAGCCGGTGGCCTTCACCTTGGCGCCCCGGTCGACGAGGTTGAGCAGGTACCGCAGCCCGCGCGTCGACATGCCCAGGTGGTCGATGCTGACTGCGGGCAGCTTCGCGAACACCGGTTCGAGCGACAGCAGCAGCGTCGCGTCCACGTAGAACTCGGCGTGCCAGCCCACCAGTTCGTACGCCCGCAGGGCCTGCGTCGTGAGGACCTGGACGTCGGTGGCGCTGCGCCGCAGATTGAAGCGCACCCCGCGGACCCCGACGCGGTCGAGCGCGAGGATGTCGTCGTCGGTGGCGTCGGGGTCGAGGTGCGTGACCCCCACCCAGCCCTCGCCGAGTTCCTCGAGCGCGGCCAGCAGGCCAGGCCCACCGAGCGTGCCCTGGTACGACGCGGTCACCACCGCACCACCGTCGACGCCGAAGCCCGCCATGCGGCGGCGGTAGTCGTCGATCGTGAACGGATCGGGTAGATACCCGTTGTTCTCCACCAGCGGGAACCGCGGATCGATGATGTGCACGTGCGCGTCAAACACGTGTTCATCATGCCTCCCGAAACAGCTGAAGGGGCCCTTCACGCGCTGACGGCGCGTGAAGGGCCCCTTCAGCCGGGTGACGGAGTGCGTCAGGCCTTGTGCGGCTCGCTGGCGCGCAGCATGTCCTCGCGCTCGACGACCTTGACGCGTTCGCGGCCCTCGGGCTCACCGAGGGAACGCTCGTGGGCGTCGAGGCGGTACCAGCCCTGCCACGTGGTGTACGGAACACCCTTGCCCTCGAGGAACTCGATGATCGCGTCCTCGCCCGGCTCGGCGGCACCCGCGAAGTTCGGGGAGTCCTCGAGCAGGCATGCGATGGTCTCGTTCGCGTCGCCCTTGGTGTGGCCGATCAGGCCGACCGGGCCACGCTTGATCCAGCCGGTGACGTAGGTGGCGTCCATGAAGCGTGACGCGCCGTCCGCAGTGTCGTCCGCGAGGACACGCCCAGCCTCGTTGGGGACGGTGCCGGCCTGCTCGTCGAACGGCAGCTTGGCGATGTTCTGCGACAGGTAGCCGACGGCGCGGTACACGGCCTGGACGTCCCAGTCGTTGAACTTGCCGGTACCGCGGACGTTTCCGGTGCCGTCCAGCTCGGTGCGCTCGGTGCGCAGGCCGACGACCTTGCCGTCCTCGCCGAGAACCTCGTGCGGCGACTCGAAGAAGTGCAGGAACAGCTTGTGCGGGCGATCGCCCTGGTCACGGATGGCCCAGTCCTGCAGCGTGTTCGCGACCATGTCGACCTGCTTGGAGCCGCGACGCGCAGCCTCGGAGCCCTCGTCGTAGTCGATGTCCTCGGGGTCGACGATGACCTCGATGGTGGGGGAGTGGTCCAGCTCGCGCAGCTCGAGCGGCGTGAACTTGGCCTGCGCCGGGCCGCGACGGCCGAACACGTGGACCTCGACGGCCTTGTTGTTCTTGAGGCCCTCGTACACGTTCGCGGGGATCTCGGTGGGCAGCAGTTCATCGCCGGTCTTCGCCAGGACGCGGGCGATGTCGAGCGCGACGTTGCCGACGCCCAGCACGGCAACCTTCTCGGCCTCGAGCGGCCACGTGCGCGGGACGTCCGGGTGGCCGTCGTACCAGGAGACGAAGTCGGCGGCGCCGTAGCTGCCCTCCAGGTCGATGCCCGGGATGTTCAGGGCGCGGTCGGCGTTGGCGCCGGTCGAGAAGATCACGGCGTCGTAGTAGCGGCGCAGATCGTCGAGGGTGATGTCGTTGCCGTAGTCGATGTTGCCCAGCAGACGCACAGCGTCCTTGTCCAGCACCTTGTGCAGGGCGGTGATGATGCCCTTGATGCGGGGGTGGTCCGGCGCGACGCCGTATCGGATGAGGCCGAAGGGCGCCGGCATCCGCTCGAACAGGTCGATGCTCACCTCGGTGTCGGACTTCATGAGCGCATCGGCGGCATAGATTCCGGCCGGGCCGGCACCGACGATGGCCACGCGCAGTGGACGAGTCTGGTCAGTCATCTGAGGCGAACTACCTTTTCGATTGGACGGACGTGCTGGTGGTTGTGCGACAGCCGTGTGTGAAGCTCCAGCTTAAACTAAGCCCTACCTAACACGCGGTGCTGTCGGACTGTCGCGGGCGGTGGATTCCCCCGAACCCACCGTCCCCCGCCTTCATGCTAGAACTCGCACGGCGACCGCACCCGATACTCCCGGTGTGTTCTACCCCCGGGTAGTACGCCGTTGTTTGGGAGGTCACAAACAGCGATTGTGCCTTGGACTGTTCGCGACCCGGTTGGAGAGGACCCGGGCCGTCAGGGGAAAATCGCAGGTATGACCGATCAGCAGGAGCCCCTCGACGACCCCTCGCGCACGACGGCGAAGCCCTTCATTCTCGCCGTGTCAATAGTGGCGATCTTGATGATCGGAATTATCGTCTCCGCGCTGCTGCGACCGGCCGAGGAGAGTCGATCCGATGCCGATCGGATCAACGCGTCCGTCAGTGATTTCGTCCGCGCGAGCAACAACGACGATGCGGACGCGATCGACCACATGGTGTGCCAGGGATTTGCCGAGGAACGCTCCCCGATCGCCGGCCGTGAGGGCGAGATCAAGATCGAAGAAGTCACCAATGCGGCCGTGAACGGCACCGCCGCCACCGCGGACGTTCGGATCGACGCGGGCGACGGCAAGGGCGCCGCCACCTCGACGTGGCAGTTCGTCCAGGGCGACGGCATCTGGCTCGTCTGTAACTGACCCGCCGCACCTGCACAGTTCTCGCGTTCTCGACCCTCCGCGTGCTACGCCCCACCGGGCACTGTGGAAAGCTGGGACGGTGAGCTACGCAGGTGACATAACGCCGCAGCAAGCCTGGGAGCTGCTGCGCGAGCATCCGGAAGCCGTGCTCGTGGATGTGCGGACCGACGCCGAATGGCGATACGTCGGGTTGCCCGACACGTCGTCGATCGACCGCCGGACCGTGCTCATCGAATGGGTGAGCTATCCCACGGGTGCGCGCAACGAGTCCTTCGTCGACCAGTTGGTCGAGGCGGGCATCGTCGGTGGCGCCGACGCGGAAGCAGCGCGTCCGGTGATTTTCCTGTGTCGCTCCGGGCAACGCTCCATCGGTGCGGCCGAGGCCGCGACCGCCGCCGGTATCGGACCGTCGTACAACGTGCTCGACGGGTTCGAGGGCGGGCTCGGGTCCGACAACCGTCGCGGCACCACCGGCTGGCGCGCCGTGGGCCTGCCGTGGAGGCAGTCGTGAGCGCCATCCCGCAGGGCGGGTCCTTCCGCAAGACGTTGCCCGACTCCGTGCGTCCGGCCACCCTCGGTGTCCGCGGCGGCACGATGCGGTCCGGCTTCGAGGAGACGTCCGAGGCGATCTACCTCAACTCCGGCTTCGTCTACGAGTCCGCCGAGGCGGCCGAGCAGGCGTTCACCGGGGAGGTCGACCACTTCGTGTACTCCCGCTACGGCAACCCCACGGTGAAGATGTTCGAGGAGCGGCTGCGTCTGCTCGACGGCGCCGAGGGCTGCTACGCCACCGCGTCGGGCATGTCCGCGGTGTTCACCGCGCTGGCCGCGCTGCTCGGCAAGGGCGACCGGCTGGTGGCCGCACGCAGCCTGTTCGGCTCGTGCTTCGTGGTGTGCAACGAGATCCTGCCCCGCTGGGGCGTGGAGACCGTGTTCGTCGACGGCGAGGACCTCGACCAGTGGGAGCAGGCGCTGTCGGTGCCCACCACGGCCGTGTTCTTCGAGACGCCGTCCAACCCGATGCAGACCCTCGTGGACGTCCGCAAGGTGTCGGAGATGGCGCACGCCGCCGGTGCCAAGGTGGTGCTCGACAACGTCTTCGCGACCCCGCTGCTGCAGCGCAGCCTGGATCTCGGCGCCGACGTGATCGTGTACTCGGGCACCAAGCACATCGACGGCCAGGGGCGTGTCCTCGGCGGCGCGATCCTGGGTCCCAAGGACTACATCGACGGCCCGGTGCAGCAGCTGATCCGGCACACCGGTCCGGCGCTGAGCCCGTTCAACGCGCACACCCTGCTCAAGGGGCTCGAGACGATGCCGCTGCGCGTGAACCATTCGGTGGACAGCGCCCTGCGTATCGCGCAGTTCCTCGAGGCCGAGGACGCGATCCGTTGGGTCAAGTACCCGTACCTCGAATCGCACCCGCAGCACGAGCTCGCGAAGTCGCAGATGAGCGGTGGCGGCACGGTCGTCACGTTCGAGCTGGACTCGGCCGAGGGCGAGGGGAAGAAGCGTGCCTTCGAGCTGCTGAACAAGCTGCAGGTCATCGACATCTCCAACAACCTCGGTGACTCCAAGTCGCTCATCACCCACCCGGCCACCACCACGCACCGCGCGATGGGACCGGAGGGGCGCGCCGCGATCGGCCTGTCCGACGGCGTGGTGCGCCTGTCCGTCGGCCTGGAGGATCCCGAGGATCTGCTGGAGGATCTGGCGCAGGCACTGCGCTGACGCTCGCTGTGTAGTGGCCGAATGTCACACACGTTCGGTCCGACTGAACGCATGTGACATTCGGCCGGAGCGCGAACGGGAGGGGTTGGGTCATCGACGTCGTACTGCTGGGCACCGGCAGCGCCGACGGGTGGCCCAACCCCTTCTGCGTGTGCGCGTCCTGCCGCACCGCCGCCGCGCGCGGCGAGATCCGCGGTCAGACGGCCGCCCTCGTCGACGGCACGATCCTGCTCGACTGCGGACCGGAGATCCCGCGGGCTGCGGTGCACGCCGGACGTTCCCTCGCCGGCGTCCGCCACATCCTGTTCACCCACGCGCACCCCGACCATGTCGGTCCGGCGGCGCTGCTGTTCCGCGCGTGGGTGCGGCGGGACGAACCCCTCGACGTGATCGGGCCGCCCGAGGCGCTGGACCTGTGCCGCGACTGGGTGGGCCCCGACGACCCGGTGCGGTTCGTCCCGGTTGCCGCCGGTGACCGAATCGACCTGGACGGCTACACGATTCGCGTGCTCGAGGCCGCACACACCGCGATACGTGACGGCGACAGCGTGCTCTACGACGTCGCCGCCCCGGAGGGCGCGCGGATGCTGTGGGCCACCGACACCGGGCCGCTGCCGTCGTCGACGCTGGACGCCGTCCAGGATGCGGGATACGACGCGGTGTTCCTCGAGGAGACCTTCGGGACCCGCACCGACCTCTGCGCCGGACACCACGACCTGACGACGTTCCCGCGCACGCTGGCCGCACTGCGCGAATCCGGCGCGATCACCGACGCCACCGACGTGGTGGCCGTGCACCTGAGCCACTACAACCCGCCCACCCCGGAACTGACGGAGCGCCTGGCGCCGTGGGGTGCCCGGGTGGTGGACGACGGGGCGACGGTGACCGTAGGGGCGCAGACTGTGACCGATACGCCGGGGCTCCGGCGCACCCTCGTCCTCGGCGGCGCCCGCGCCGGCAAGTCCACGTACGCCGAGGCGCTGCTGGCGGCGCATCCGCGGGTCACGTACGTGGCGACCGGCGGGGTGCACGAGGGGGATCGGGAGTGGGCGGAGCGGATCGCGCTGCACCGGGCCCGACGCCCGGCGGGGTGGACCACCGTCGAGACGGCGGACGCGTCCGCGGTGCTGCGGTCCGCCCGCGAACCCGTCCTGCTGGACTGCCTCGGCACCTGGCTCACCGGACGCCTCGATCACCACGGCGTCTGGACGGGCGGCGATTGGGCCGCTGTGGATGCCGATGTGAGCGATCTGCTGGACGCGATGCGGGCGGTGACGGTGCCGGTCGTGGTGGTCAGCAACGAGGTGGGCAGCGGTGTGGTGCCGCCGACGTCGGCGGGTCGACGGTTCCGGGACCTGCTGGGGCGGGTGAACTCGGCGGTCGCGGGGGAGTCGGAGAGCGTCGTGCTGGTGGTTGCGGGCGTGGCGACACCGCTGCGCTGAGCGCCCACTCCGGGCCTCTGCGCACGGGAACCCGCGCCGGCGCTCGAGGAATGGGTGCTGACGCCGAATCATTCCTGCGGGAGTCGGCGGCGGCCTAGGCTGTCAGGTGGGGCCGCGGCGGGGGTGTCCGGTTCGAGGTGTTCATGACATCGGTACAGGGTCAATGTGATTCGGCGTTCTCGGCTGTCCGCGATGTCTTCGAGGACAGCTTCGCGGACGGCACGAACCTGGGTGCCGCGGTCGCCGTCTACGCCGACGGCCGACCCGTGGTGGACCTGTGGGGCGGCGTGGCGGACCGGCGCACCGGACGGGCGTGGGCCTGGGACACCCCGTGCGTGGTGTTCTCCTGCACCAAGGCCGTGACCGCGGCGGCGGCGCTGCTGCTCGCCGAACGCGGTTACGTGACGGTGGACGCGCCGGTCGCGCAGTGGTGGCCGGAGTTCGCGCAGAACGGCAAGGGCGGCGTCACCGTCGAACATCTGCTCACACACCAGGCCGGACTGCCGGCGTTCGACGAACAGGTGTCGGTGGCACAGGCGGCCGACCCGGCGGCGATGGCGGAGCGGCTCGCACGGCAGGCCCCGGAGTGGGAACCCGGCACCGATCACGGCTACCACGCCCTGACCTTCGGGTGGCTGGTCGGCGAACTGGTCCGGCGGCACACCGGGAAGACGGTGGGACAGTTCGTCCACGAGGAGTTCGGCACCGACCTGTGGATCGGGGCGCCGGCGGGGACGATCGCCCGCTCGGCCCGGATCAGCGTCCCGCGCCGCGGGGAGCCGTCGTCGCCGCTGACGGACGTCGCGACACAGACACGGATCGACTCGGCCTACGCCGAGCCCGGCTCGCCGATCTTCCGGGCCACCACGAATCCGGTTGCGTCGTACAACGATCCGGCAGTGCTCGGCGGCGGATGGCCGGCCGCCGGGATGGTGACGACGGCCCGCGCGCTGGCCCGGTTCTATCGCGACCTCGTGCACGGCGTGTCGTTGAGCCATGAGACGCTGGACGACGCGCTGCGCGAACGGGTCCGCGGCCCGGACCGGGTGCTGCTCACCGACAGCGCGTACGGCCTCGGCTTCATGCGTCCGGCGCAGAGTTTCGAGCTACCCGAGGTGGCCCGTGACACCGCGTTCGGTCACCCGGGCGCGGGCGGGGCCGTCGGCCTCGGCGACCCCGACCACGGACTGACGGTCGCGTTCGTGCCGAACCTCAAGCGCGACTACTTCGCCGGTGACCGTCGCGCGTACCGGCTGATCGAGGCCGCGTACGCCTCGATCGCGTGAAACATTCTCTTTCAGAACGGGTTCGCGGTTCGCCCCACCAGATCGGCCACGGATTCGAGGACGAGTGTCGGACGGTACGGGAACGTCTCGACGGTTGCGCGGGTGGAGATTCCGGTGAGCACCAGGATGGTCTGCAGCCCGGCCTCGAGCCCGGACACGACGTCGGTGTCCATCCGGTCGCCGATCATCAGCGTGTTCTCCGAGTGCGCCCCGATCGCGCGCAGCGCCGACCGCATCATCAGTGGATTCGGCTTGCCCACGTAGTACGGCTCACGGCCGGTCGCGCGGGTGATCAGGGCCGCGACCGAACCGGTCGCCGGCAGCGACCCGTCGCGGGACGGGCCGGTGGCGTCCGGGTTGGTGGCGATGAACCGCGCGCCGCGCTCGACGAGGCGGATCGCGGTGGTGATCGCCTCGAACGAGTACGTGCGGGTCTCACCGAGCACCACGTAGTCCGGGTCGTTGTCGGTGAGCACGTAGCCGATCTCGTGCAGCGCCGTCGTGAGGCCGGATTCGCCCACCACGTAAGCACTTCCGCCGGGACGCTGGTTCTTCAGGAACGTCGCGGTGGCCAGCGCGGAGGTCCAGATCGACTTCTCCGGGATGTCCAGGCCGCTGCGCAGCAGGCGTGCCCGCAGATCCCGCGGCGTCCGGATCGAGTTGTTGGTCAGGACGATGAACGGCGTTCCCGCCTCCTGCAGTTCGGCGAGGAAGGCGTCGGCGCCGGGAATCATGTGTTCCTCGTGGACGAGCACGCCGTCCATGTCCATGAGATAGGTCCAACCGGGGTTCCGCTCGTCGGTACTCACACCACCAGTATCCGTCATGCCCCGATCGCCGGTCCGAGCACCGCCCACGAGTCCTGCATCTCGGCCTCGAACACACCCCAGGTGTGGCTGCCCACGTCCCGGTAGACGACGGTCGCGGGGATCCCGAGCGACCGCAGGCGGGCGTCCATCACGACCGTGCATCGCTTCGTGACCGACTCCAGCAGACCGCCCACAACGCCCTGCGGGATGGCGATCAGCGGGTCGAGGCGGTCGATGGCGCCGGGCATACCGGACGCGGCGGACAGGTACAACACCTTGCCGCGCAACCTTTCTGCCTGCACCACCGGGTCGTGCTCGATCCACTGCGGCCCGCCGCCGGGACCCCACATGTTGTTGACATTGCCGCCGCCACGCAGTTCGACCATGGAGCGGACCATCGCCTGCCCGTTGAAGTCGCTGGTTCCCGCGCACCCGCTGTACGAGCCGACGGCGCGGTAGACGTCGGGTGCCTGGATCGCGAGGTCGAGCACCGGGCCGGCTGCCATCGACACCCCGCCGAGGGCGTTGACGCCGGTGGTCCCGAACTGACGATCGATCACCGGCGGCAGTTCCCGGGTGAGGAAGGTCTGCCACTTGTTGCGGCCCAGCACCGGATCGTCGTCGGCCCAGTCGGTGTACATGGAGAACTTGCCGCCCACCGGCAGCACCACGTTGACGTGCTTGTCCGCGAAGAACTGCGTCACGTCGGTGTTGTTGTACCAGGAGACGCCGTCCTCGCCGCCGGTGATGCCCGTGAGCAGGTAGAACGTGGGTGCCGGCCCGCCACCGACGGGATGGATGACGTCGCTCGAGACCACTCGGTCCATCGACGGCGAGTACACCGAGATGCGGGTGACGCGGTCGCTCACCTGGACCGTCCCCGCCACGTACGCGACGCCCGACGGAGCGGCCCGCGCGGTGAGCGCCCCGCCGAGCAGGGAGACCACCAGCACCCCGACGAGAGTGATCGAGTGGAGGAACCAGTGCCGTGCACCGACGCTCGCCCCAGAGCTTCTCATCGCGCACCTCCGGCCGAATCGGCCTGAATTGCATTCTGGCTGAATGAAGCTCACGCCAGCATATCCGCGGGAGTCGTGCCGGGGTGGCGCTTCCGGACGGCGTCGGACCCGGGAGCGTGCATTTTCCGCCCGATCGGTCTTGGATGTTCGGTATGGACGGCAACCGAACTCCCGATCCGGTCCGCGTCGTGGCCGGATCCGTCGCATTCCTCGGCGACGCTCTGCGCTTCGCGGCGGGCACCACGCTGGATCTCGCGCGCCGCGTGCCCGGGTTGGAGGCCGGTCTGGCCGTGCTCGAGTCGCGTGGCGCCGAGACGCTGCGGGCGGCGGACGAGCTCTCCGACCGCGTGCTGCGGGTCGTGCTGCGCCGAGTGGTGGCGGCCGCGCTGGCGGAGGTGGACATCACGGCCGTCGTCCGCGACCACGTCGACCTCGACACCATCGCGGAAGGCATCGACATCGAACGGATCGTCGACCGCGTGGATGTCGACGCCATCGCGGCGCGGGTGGACATCGCGCCGATTCTGGACCGGGTCGACGTCGACGACGTCGCCGCGCGCGTCGACATCGACCGGATCATCGACCGGGTGGACGTGGATGCGATCGCGGCGCGGGTGGACGTGGATGCAATCGCCGCGAAGGTGGACGTGGACGCGGTGATCGAACGGGTCGATCTGGTGGATCTGTCCAACAGCGTGATCGACGGCGTCGACCTGCCGCGGATCATCCGCGAGTCGACGGGGTCGATGTCCACCGAGGCGGTCCGCGGTGCGCGCAGTCAGGGCATGCAGGCGGACGACGCGGTCGCGGGCTTCGTCGGCCGACTGTTCGGCCGGGGCGAGTCGGATGCGCAGGATCCCGGCACCGGTGGTGATCGGTGACCGGCACCGTCCGCGCGGACCCGCCACATCGTCCGGCCGGTATTGTCACCCGCGGTCTGGCGGCGGTGATCGACATCGGCATCGTGCTGTTCATGCTGGTCGGCGTCTATCTGGCTCTGATGTTCGCGCGGTTGTTGTTCTCGCCGCAGGACTTTCACTTCCCGCAGGTCCGGGCGATCCTGTCGGTGACGACGTTTCTGACACTGTCGGTCCTGTATCTGACGGCGTGCTGGGCCACCAGCGGCCGGACGGTCGGTGCCGTCGCGATGGGTTTGCGGATGGTCAGCCGCGACGGTCGCCTCGTGCGGTGGCCGCGGTGCGCCGCGCGTGCGGTGCTGTGTGTGCTGTTCGGGTTCGGGCTGCTCTGGGTGGCCGTCGACCCGCGGCGCCGCTCGCTGCAGGACATCGCGCTGCGGACGTCGGTGGTCTACGACTGGCGCGCCGACCCCACGATCGTCGAGCACGGCGCCCTGCGCGACTGAGACGGGGGTTACTCCGCGCCCAGTGGTCGGGGCATACTCGAACCCAATCGAATCAGGTAGACGATCGGAGAACCGGTGGTACAGGGACTGAAGTTGGGTTTGAAGGCGTCCGCGGAGCAGTTCGGACCGCGTGACCTGGTGGAACTGGGCGTGATGGCCGAGGAACACGGCCTCGACAGTGTCACCGTCAGCGACCACTTCCAGCCGTGGCGGCACAACGGTGGCCACGCACCGTTCTCGATCGCCTGGATGACGGCGGTCGGCGAGCGCACCCAGCGCCTGCAGCTCGGCACCTCGGTGATGACGCCGACGTTCCGCTACAACCCGGCGGTCGTCGCGCAGGCGTTCGCGACGATGGGCTGCCTGTACCCGGGGCGCGTCATGCTCGGTGTCGGCACCGGTGAGGCGCTCAACGAGATCGCGACCGGTTTCAAGGGCGAATGGCCCGAGTTCAAGGAGCGTTTCGCGCGCCTGCGCGAGTCGGTGCAGCTGATGCGCGACCTGTGGACCGGCGACCGGGTCGACTTCGAGGGCGAGTACTACAGCACCAAGGGCGCCTCGATCTACGACGTTCCCGAGGGCGGCATCCCGGTGTACGTGGCGGCCGGTGGCCCCGTCGTGGCGCGCTACGCGGGCCGCGCCGGCGACGGCTTCATCTGCACGTCCGGCAAGGGCATGGACCTATATACCGAGAAGCTGATCCCCGCCGTCAAGGAGGGGGCCGAGAAGGCGGCCCGCAACTTCGCGGACATCGACCGGATGATCGAGATCAAGATCTCGTACGACACCGACGCCGACGCCGCGCTCGAGAACACCCGGTTCTGGGCGCCGCTGTCGCTGACGGCGGAGCAGAAGCACTCCATCGACGATCCGATCGAGATGGAGGCGGCCGCCGACGCGCTGCCCATCGAGCAGGTCGCCAAGCGGTGGATCGTGGCGTCGGATCCGGACGAGGCCGTCGCGCAGATCAAGCCGTACATCGACGCGGGCCTCAACCACCTGGTGTTCCACGCGCCCGGTCACGACCAGAAGCGGTTCCTGGACCTCTTCGAGCGCGACCTCGCCCCGCGCCTGCGCGCCCTGGCCTGACGGGCGCCGACGCCGGTTCGCTCGGGACCGGCATCTAGGCTCGTTCCCATGGAAGCCAGCGAGGAAGTCCGGGCCGCGGCACGCCGAATCGGTGACGTATTCGGCGTGCCGCCGCAGGTGTTGCGGTTCCGGGCGGCGGTCGATCCGGACGGAGACGGCGAGGAACCGCCCGAGGTGTCGATCGCGGTCGGCGACGGATGCCCCGCCCCGGGCTACGCGTCCTACGCGACTCTCGACATGGAGCGGTTCCCGACGAACGTCACCACCGGGGACGGCCGCCCGATTCGCACCGAGCTGATCACCGTCGGACGCGCCGACTATCGGCTCCTGTCCGACGTCCTCGCCCAGTGCGCGTTCCAGATCGCGTCCGGATCCCTGCACGTCACCCCGAACACCATCGTTCCCAACGCCGTTCACGCAGCGGATCCGGACCGTTCCACCCGGCACGTGCTGCTCGTCGTCCCGTTCATCTGGTCTGCGCTCGAGATCCTCGTCGAACGAGACGAGGATGTGACCACATGGTTGCAGGCGGTGCCGATCACCGACGCCGAGTTGCAGTTCGCCTCCCGGTTGGGCGCCGACGAGCTGTTCACACGACTCGAATCGGCGGGCGCCGACGTGTCCGACATCGACCGCCCCTCCGTGGTCTGACCCCCGCTGGCCGAATGTCACATACGTCCAGTCCAACTGAACGCATGTGACATTCGGCCACAGGGGCGGGGACGGTCAGCGGCGGGTGAGGGCGAACATCCGCAGGTTCCGGTCGGTGCGGCCCTGGTAGACGGCGTACGCGCCGGCCAGTTCGACGAACTGCTTGTACAGCCGGTCCTTCTCCTCGCCGTCGACCTGCTCCGCGAGGACGGGGATGTCGCGTCCGGCCATCGTCACGCTCGCCTCGGGCTGCGCGAGCAGGTTCGACGTCCACGCCGGGTGGTGCGCCTGCCCGAAGTTGCTGCCCACGACCACCAGACGGTCGCCGTCACGGATGTACAGCAGCGGGCTGGTGCGGCGCTGCCCGGACTTGCGCCCGACCGTGTTGAGCAGGACCGTCGGCGCGCCGATGGGGCCGAGGATCGTGTAGCGGCCCTTGCTGCGCAGGAGCAGTCGACGGTCCACCCCGGCGAGCCGGCGGATGGTCCACGACCCCAGCCCGGTCGCCGCGAACGCGGTGCCCGGCCCGCGCAGGATGCTGTTCTCCGAACCCCACCGGACGTCCGGGAATGACGATTCGCTCATGGGCGCCGATTATGCGCGATCGTCACTAGGCTGTCGCTCATGGCTGATTCGGGCACCGTGTCGAGCGTCTACATTGCCTCGCCGGAGGGCGATACCGGGAAGTCCACGGTCGCGTTGGGTGTGCTGCACATGCTGTGCGCGTCCACTGCGCGAGTGGGGGTGTTCCGGCCGATCGCGCGCGGCACCGACGAGACCGACCACATTCACGAACTGCTCGTCGAGCACACCACCGCGGACCTGAGCTACGAGCAGTGCCTGGGCGTGACGTACGAGCAGGTGCACGCCGACCCGGACGGCGCCCTCAGTGAGATCGTCTCCCGCTACCACCAGGTGGCCGAGCAGTGCGACGCAGTCGTGATCGTCGGCAGCGACTACACCGACGTCGCGAGCCCCAGCGAGCTCGGCTACAACGCGCGGATCGCGGCCAACCTCGAGGCGCCGGTGCTGCTGACGTTGCGCGGGGCCCGCCGCACGCCGCACGAGGTGGCGCAGCTCGCGAACCTGTGCACCGCCGAGCTGGCGACCCAGCACGCGCATCTCGTCGCGATAGTCGTCAACCGCTGCGATCCCGATCGGCTCGAGGAGTACGCGGCCGCGCCGGACGCGGCCGGGGTGCCGGTGTGGAGCCTGCCGGAGATTCCGCTGCTGGTCGCCCCGACGATGGCCGAACTGCTCGACGCCATCGACGGCGAGCTGTACAGCGGTGACACCGCGCTCCTACAGCGTGAGGCGCTGCGGGTGATGGTAGGCGGCATGACTGCCGAGCACATCCTCGAGCGGCTGTCCGAGGGCACCGTCGTCATCGCGCCGGGCGACAGGTCCGACGTGCTGCTCGCTCTCGTCAATGCCCATGATGCACAGGGGTTTCCGTCGCTGGCCGGAATCATCATGAACGGCGGGATCGCGCCGCATCCCGCCGTGGCGAAGCTGATCGACGGACTGAACCCACGGCTGCCGATCCTCACCACCGCGATGGGCACGTTCGACACCGCGAGCACCGCGGCGCAGACCCGCGGCCGGGTCGGGGTCGCCTCGCTGCGCAAGGTCGACACCGCACTGAGCCTGATGGAGCGGCGGGTGGACTCGCGGACCCTGACGGATCTCCTGAAGCTCGAGATCCCGTCGGTGATGACCCCGCAGATGTTCGAGTACCAGTTGATCGACCGCGCTCGTGCCGACCGCAAGCGCATCGTTCTGCCCGAGGGCGACGACGATCGGATCCTGCGCGCCGCGGGCAGGCTGCTGCGCCGGCAGGTGGTGGATCTGACGATCCTCGGTGACGAGGCGAAGGTGCGTGGGCGGGCCGCCGAGCTGGGTGTGGACCTGTCGTCGGCCACCGTCCTGGACCCGCACACGTCCGAGTACGTCTCCGCGTTCGCGGCCGAGTACGCCCGGCTGCGGGCGCACCGCGGCATGACGATCGAACGGGCCCGGGAGATCATGGCCGACATCTCGTACTTCGGAACGATGATGGTGCACAAGGGGATTGCCGACGGGATGGTGTCCGGTGCGGCGCACACGACGGCGCACACGATTCGGCCGTCGCTCGAGATCATCAAGACCCAGCCAGGGGTGTCGACTGTGTCGAGCGTGTTCCTGATGTGCCTGTCGGACCGGGTCCTGGCGTACGGGGACTGCGCGGTGGTGCCGGATCCGACAGCCGAGCAGCTGGCCGACATCGCGATCTCGTCGGCCGACACGGCCGCCCGATTCGGGATCGAGTCGCGCGTCGCGATGCTGTCGTATTCGACGGGAGAATCCGGTACGGGCATCGGCGTGGACAAGGTGCGTACCGCGACCGCCCTAGTGCGCGAGCGGCGCCCCGACCTGCCGGTGGAAGGCCCCATTCAGTACGACGCCGCGGTGGAGCCCACGGTCGCGAGCGCGAAGCTGCCCGGTTCGGCGGTGGCGGGCCGGGCCACGGTGTTCGTCTTCCCGGACCTCAACACCGGCAACAACACGTACAAGGCGGTGCAACGCAGCGCGGGCGCCGTCGCGGTGGGGCCGGTCCTGCAGGGTCTGAACAAGCCGGTGAACGATCTGTCCCGCGGCGCGCTGGTCCAGGACATCGTCAACACCGTCGCGATCACGGCGATCCAGGCGCAGGGGGTGTCGTCGTGACCGAACGTATTGTGCTGGTGATCAATTCGGGGTCGTCGTCGATCAAGTTCCAACTGGTCCACCCGGTGGCGGGTGATGCTGTGGGCTCGGGTCTGGTGGAGCGGATCGGGGAGCCGGTGGGACGGATCGTCTACCGCCACCCGGGCGGCGTGATCGAACGCGTGCTCTACATTCCAGATCATGCGGCGGGCCTGCGCGCTGCCGAAGAGGTGATCGCCGAGACCGGCCCGCCGCTGCGCGAGCGCGGCATCGTCGCCGTCGGTCACCGGGTGGTCCACGGCGGCGCGGTGTTCCACGAGCCCGTCCTGATCGACGACGCGGTTCTGAAGGAGTTGCGGCGGCTGTCGCCCCTCGCGCCGCTGCACAATCCGCCGAACGTGGTCGGGATCGAGGTGGCGCGCAAGCTGTTGCCGGACGTCCCGCACGTCGCGGTGTTCGATACCGCGTTCTTCCACACGCTGCCCGACGCGGCCGCGACGTATGCGATCGACGCGGAGGTGGCGCGCGCGAATCGAGTGAGGCGCTACGGGTTCCACGGAACCTCGCACGAGTACGTGAGCGGGCGGGCGGCGGCGTTCGTCGGCCGCGACGACGCGGAGCTGAACCAGATCGTCCTGCACCTCGGCAACGGGGCGTCGGCGTCCGCGATCCGCGGAGGGCGTGCGATCGACACGTCGATGGGCATGACACCGCTCGAGGGTCTGGTGATGGGCACCCGCAGCGGCGACCTGGATCCCGGCGTCATCCTGCATCTGGCCCGCAACGCCGGGATGAAGGTGGACGAGATCGACGACCTGCTCAACCGGCACTCGGGGCTCAAGGGCCTGTGCGGTGTGAACGACTTTCGCGCGTTGCTGGGGCTCGTCGCCGACGGGGACGGGGCCGCGAAGCTCGCCTACGACGTGTACGTGCACCGGCTGCGCCGCTACATCGGCGCGTACCTCGTCGAACTCGGCGGCGTCGACGTCATCACGTTCACCGGTGGGGTGGGGGAGAACAACGTCGACGTCCGGCGCGACGCCCTTGCGGGTCTCGACCGTCTCGGTATCGTGGTCGACGAGACCCTCAACCAGTCGCCCGATCGGGGCGAGCGCCGCATCAGCACAGAGGGTTCCTCGGTCGAGGTGCTCGTCGTTCCCACCAACGAGGAGCTCGCGATTGCACGGAAGGCGATCGCGTTGACCTGAATCGGGAAGATCGGTGTCCGTCGGCGGGAACTGTCGGGACCTTCGACCCTCGTGGCGGAACCCTCGGACGTCCGACTATGTCCGGTATGGTTGCCAACCCCGAGATCGACACAGCTCCACCACGCACGCTGACACCGTCGCGGCCGACGACGGCAGGTCGTGCGGCAACAGGTTCCAAGGGGTCGTTCATCTACAAGATGATCACGACCACCGATCCCAAGGTGCTCGGGATCATGTACCTCGTCACCGCGTTCGCGTTCTTCCTCATCGGTGGCCTCATGGCGCTGCTGATGCGGAGCGAGTTGGCGATCCCGGGTCTGCAGTTCCTGTCGAACGAGCAGTTCAACCAGCTGTTCACGATGCACGGCACGATCATGCTGCTGCTGTACGCGACCCCGGTCGTGTTCGGCTTCGCCAACTACATCGTTCCGCTGCAGATCGGCGCGCCGGATGTCAGCTTCCCGCGCCTGAACGCGCTGAGCTACTGGTTCTACCTGTTCGGTGGCCTGATCGCGACGGCCGGTTTCATCACCCCGGGTGGTGCCGCCGACTTCGGCTGGACGGCCTACGTGCCGCTGTCGAATGCGGTGCACACACCGGGGGTCGGCGCGGACCTGTGGATCATCGGATTGGCGCTCGGTGGTGTCGGCACCATCCTCGGTGGCGTCAACTTCATCACCACCATCGTGTGCCTGCGTGCCCCCGGTATGACCATGTTCCGGATGCCGATCTTCACGTGGAACATCCTCATCACGTCGCTGCTGATCCTGCTGGTGTTCCCGCTGCTCGCTGCCGCGCTGATCGGTCTGTGGGTGGATCGTCACCTCGGTGCGCACCTGTTCGACCCGGCGACCGGCGGAGTGATGTTGTGGCAGCACCTGTTCTGGTTCTTCGGTCACCCCGAGGTGTACGTGATCGCGCTGCCGTTCTTCGGCATCGTCTCGGAGATCTTCCCGGTCTTCTCGCGTAAGCCGATCTTCGGTTACAGCGGCCTGGTGTACGCGACCATGGGCATCGCGGCCCTGTCGATCGCGGTGTGGGCGCACCACATGTACGCCACCGGTGCGGTGCTGCTGCCGTTCTTCTCCTTCATGACGTTCCTCATCGCTGTCCCGACCGGTGTGAAGTTCTTCAACTGGATCGGCACCATGTGGCGTGGACAGCTCACGTTCGAGTCGCCGATGCTGTTCTCGGTCGGCTTCCTCGTGACCTTCCTCTTCGGCGGCCTGTCGGGCGTCCTGCTGGCGAGCCCGCCGCTCGACTTCCACGTCACCGACACGTATTTCGTCGTCGCGCACTTCCACTACGTGCTCTTCGGCACCATCGTGTTCGCGACCTATGCCGGCATCTACTTCTGGTTCCCGAAGATGACCGGCCGCATGATGGACGAGCGCCTCGCGAAGTGGCACTTCTGGACCACGCTGGTCGGCTTTCACCTCACCTTCCTGGTCCAGCACTGGCTCGGTGCGTCGGGCATGCCGCGTCGCTACGCGGACTACCTGCCCACCGACGGCTTCACCACGCTGAACACGATCTCGACGGTCGGCTCGTTCATCCTCGGTGCCTCGACGCTGCCGTTCCTGTGGAACGTCTTCAAGAGCTACCGCTACGGGCAGATAGTCACCGTCGACGACCCGTGGGGCTACGGCAACTCGCTCGAGTGGGCCACCACCTGCCCGCCGCCGCGCCACAACTTCACCGAGCTGCCCCGGATCCGTTCGGAGCGTCCGGCGTTCGAGCTGCACTACCCGCACATGGTCGACCGCATGCGCGACGAGGCCCACGTGGGACTGGGGCACGGCAAGGACAAGAACGCGGACACGGTCGCCGAACTGCAGCACGAGACGAGGGTCTGACGGTGGACGACGGCACGAGGTACCGCAACTGGATGGTCGAGCCGGCTCCGGCCGAGACGCGGCCCGAACCGCGCCGACTGCTGGCACCGCTGCTCACCGTGGTGCTGGCGCTGGCGACTCCGCTCGTCCTGCCGATCCCCGTCGCCGTCGTCCTCGTCCTCGCGGCGCTGTCCTGGTTCGGTGCGCGAATCCAGGAGTCCGGCAGTTCGAGCCGGGCCGACGGGGCGCTCAGAACAGGCTTCGCGGACGGACGGCGTTCGCAAGATCCACGAGCGTATAGCGGTGAGTGGGCGTAGGCGCACTGCGCGCCATCGCTCGCAGTGAGGACTCCGTCCCCGCGCGCAGGCCGCGTTCGGTGAAGGGAACACCGAGCAGCGGCTCGCGCGCGGTGGTGGGGGTGTGCCCCTCGAGGAGCCATTGGAGCGCGGTGCCGAGCACCACGGTCCGCATCTGCGGCCCGCGGCTCTCGGCCCGCGGCAGGGCCTGCACGCGCCGAGCCGATTCTCGCAACGTGGCTTCGGTGATCTTGCGGATCGGCCGCACCGCGAGGTACGTTAGGACCGCCGTCATCCGGGCGAGGCCGTAGCTGCGCGAGCCGGTCGGCACCTGGTCGAGGGCGGTGACCGCGCCGTGGACGTCGCCGTCGGCGGCGCGGCGTCGGGCCGATCCGAAGGCGGCACTGACGACGTTGCGATCGATCCGCCACACCGTCTCGTAGTAGGAGACGGCCGGAATCCGCCAGCGGTCGACTCCCTCCTCGTCGCTGTGATCGAGCAGCAGCTCGGCGGTCGCACCGAGGGCGAGTTTGGGCGCCACCTCGCCGGGCAGTGCCGAGTACACGGCGTCGAAAGATGCGTAGGCGGAGGTCAGTTCGTTCGACAACAACGACGCGAGCCCTCGGTACCACTCGATGCGCCAGTCGTGCGGGTGCGTCAGGGCCAGCGGCCGCAGCAGTTGCCGGGCCCGGCTCGCCTCGCCGAGATCGAGGTACGAGCGCACCTCCGCGAGCGGCAGTTCCACCGACTTCAGCACCTCGCCGGAGCGGCCCTCCCGCGCCCGATCGAGGACGTCCAGCATCAACTGCGGATCGCTGTGCGCCGCGGCGTTGACCAGTGCGGCACCGGGATCGTCGGAGTCCACCAGCGGCACCGCGAGAGCCTGGGCAACCTTGTGGGCGTCGAGTTTTCGTGCGCGCTCGACGCCGTCCACGAACACGTCGGTCTGTTCCACGAACCCGTCCGCGCCGAACGTCGCGCGTTGGCGGCTGAAGACGGTGGACAGGGCGGGATGCTCCTGGTCGTCCTGGCGGGAGACGATCTCTCGCAGGACCCCGGTGAGCTGAGCGGACAACTCGCGGGCGGAACCGAATCGACGGTCCGGGTCGGGATCGATCGCGCGCAGCAGCAGCCGTCGGTACGAGTCGTACTCGGCGAGCAGCGGGGCCCGCTCGGGGGACGGCAGTCCGTCCACGTAGCGGCCGTTCTCGGACGGCAGATCGAGCGTGAGTGCGGCGAGAGTGCGGCCGACGGTGTAGATGTCGGACGCGACGGTGGGCCCGGTCTCGGTGATCTCGGGTGCCTGGAAACCGGGGGTGCCGTACAGGTAGCCGTAGCTCTCGAGGGGTGCGACGGCGCCCAGGTCGATCAGCTTGACCTGTTCGTCGGTGACCATGATGTTGTCGGGCTTGAGGTCGTTGTACGCCAGGCCGATGGAGTGCAGGTACTCGAGGGCAGGCAGGATCTCGAGGATGTACGCGACGGCCTGATCGACGGGCAACCGGTCGGGTCGCCGGTAGGTGGACAGGATGTCGCGCAACGAGTTACCGCCCACGTACTCCATCACCAGGTATCCGGCCGGCGGGGAGCCTTCCTTCTGGAATTCGACGAAGTTGTAGATCTTGACGATGCTCGGGTGCTCCACCTCGGCGAGGAACTGTCGTTCGGATGCGGCGACGGCGCGGGACTCGGCGTCGCCGAGTTGGAGAAGACCCTTGAGGACCACCCACCGGTCGTCGACGTTGCGGTCGATCGCGAGGTAGATCCACCCGAGGCCGCCGTGGGCGATACACCCCTGCACCTCGTACTGGCCGGCGATCACCATGCCGGGGGCGAGTAGTGGCGCGAACTCGAAGCGGGACCCGCAGTTGGCGCAGATACCGGACGTCGGGCCCGGTTCGCCGTCGGTGGACCGTCCCACCGGCTTGTTGCATTTCCAGCAGAACCGTTTGCGCTCCGGGAC
Organism: Rhodococcus sp. W8901; assembly: GCF_013348805.1. NCBI lineage: Bacteria > Bacillati > Actinomycetota > Actinomycetes > Mycobacteriales > Nocardiaceae > Rhodococcus > Rhodococcus sp. W8901. The sequence continues at coordinate 4,753,858 of NZ_CP054690.1, read as the reverse complement.
GTGCGGATCGGTGAGGACTGCGGACGCGGGACCGCGCAGCGGGACGGGTGGCACCTCCACCAGTCCGTCTCCGAGTCGACGTCGTGAGACCGTCCGGGTGCGTTGCGTGCGGGCCCGGCGCCCGGTGGTGGGTGCGCTCTCCTGGGTCGACATCGGCTCGTCCGCGTGCTGTGTGGCGCGCGTCTGCGCGATCTCGCCCGTGTCGACCGTATGCTCTTCTGCCGCATCCTTTCCCGCCATCTATCCTCCGTTCTCGTTGCCTCGTCAGTCCCGGTAGGTGGGGGGTGGTGGTCCCGGTGAGGGGCCCAGTCCGGAGAGCCATCTCTGATAGATCCTCTCCCACGTGCCGTCGTTGCGGATCCTTTCCAGTGTGCCGTTGACGAATCGCACCAGATCATCATTGCCCTTGGTGATTCCGATGCCGTAGGGTTCCGGCCCCAGACTCGGTCCGACCATCCGCAGATACGGATCCTGCGTCGACATCCCGGCCAGCAGCGTGTCGTCGGTGCTGATCGCGTCGACCTGGCGTTGCTGCAGCATCACCAGGCAGTCCGACCACGTCGGGACCGTGACGACGGTGGCGTCGGGTTGCGCCCGGACGATGCGTTCGAGGGAGCGGGTGCCGGCGACCGCGCACACCCGTTTGCCGGCGAGGTCCGCGACGTCGGTGACGGGGGAGCCCGCCATCACCAGGATCCGCTGCTGCGCTTGGTAGTACACCGTGGAGAAGTCCACCCGCTGTCGCCGGTCGCACGTGATGCTCATCGTCCGGGCGACGATATCGACTCTCGAATCCTTCAGGGCCTGTTCACGTTCGGATGAGGTGAGGATCCGGAACTCCACCTTGTCGGGGCTGCCCAGCAGGTCGCGGGCGATCTCCCGGGCGACGTCGACGTCGAAGCCCTCGATGTCCCCGGTCGCGGGATTGCGGAAGCTCATCAGGTTGCTGCCGGTGTCCAGCCCGACGACGAGCCGACCGCGTTCGCGGATGGCGTCGAGCGACGCGCTGGGCGGTATCTCGCCGGCCGGGAACGGTCGCAGGCTGGCGGTCGGGTCTCCACAGTCCACCGGCGGTGTCGGGGTCGGCACCGAGGTCACGATCGACGCCCCCTCCGGTAGCGGCGCAACGCTGTACGTCTCGGTGGGCGGGAGGGTGTACGGGTCGGGTGGCGTCGAGCACCCGGCGGCGACCGCGGCCACCACCCCGACGACCACGACGGTTGTCGCAAGGTGCCGAAGCGGCATCACTGGTACTCCCGCAGGCGGGGCCACAGGCCCACCGGTATACCGATGGCCGCGACCACCGTGAGCACCAGCGCGCCGGGCCCGAGAGCCGACAGCACCGTCGACGAACGGGAGATGTCGCCTCTCAGTTCGGCGCGGGCGGCCTCGGTGCCGTCCGACAGAGCGGCGTCGACGATGTCGAACTGCGAGGCCGCCGTCGCGGGATCGGAACCGACCGTCGTCATGGCGGCGGCCGTCCAGTCGCCCACCGTGAGCGCGTCGATCATGCGTTGGTGCGACGCGGTCCAGCCGTCCAGCGCCTGCACCGCCCGGTCGGCGTCGTCGCGTCCGACGTCCACCGAGTAGTTGTCCAGCAGATTGCGCAGTTGGTCGGTGTCGTCGACGAACACCTGCGCGTGCTCGGCCTTCTCGTCGCGGCGGACCAGTTGCAGGATCTCCTGGGTGCGGGCCTGCTGCGCGAGGATGCGCGCCGCCGCGAACGTCGAGAGCGGCTCGGAGCCCTGCCGGACCGCTTCGTGCGCCGACACCGCGGAGATGATCCCCGCGACCAGCATCCACACCAGCAGCGCAGCCATGGCCGTGGTCGTCAACAGGAGCCCGGCGTTGAACGTGCGCCTGGTCCGCCTCGACAGCACCACCTGCGTCGCCACCAGCGCGGCCAGCAATGCCACGAGCAGCCCGATCGCGAACCACGGCGGGCGGGCGAACCCGGACTGCGGCGCCAGCGATGCGGCCGCACGTTCGGTGTGCAGGGCCTGTGCCAACGGCAGCAGGTCCGTCTGCATCAGCGCCGACGCCTCCGCCAGGTACGCGGTGCCGACCGGGTTGCCGGCGCGGTTGTTGGTGCGTGCGGTCTCGACCAGCCCCGTGTACACCGGGAGCTTCGTCGCGATCTCGGTGAGCAGCCGTCGGCCCTGGTCGTCGCCCGGCAGCCCGTCCGACGTCGCGACCAACTCCGCGGCCGCGGTCCCGATGGCCTGCGAATAGCGGTCCCTGTCCTCGCTCGGTTCCACGCCACCGGACAGGAAGGCGGTGGCCGCGGCGGCATCGGCGACCGACAGCGACGCGTACAGGTTCTGTGACGATCGGGCCAGCGGCTCGGTGGTGGACAACAGGGTGTCGATGTCCTGCTTGCGCTCGCCGGCCACCATGGAGGCGATCAGACCCGCCGCCACGGTGCCGAGCAGCAGTGCGACGCCGACGGCGAGCAGGCGGGCGGGTGTCGATCGCAGCAGGTCACGCGCGGCGTGTGGGCGCACGTGGACGCGGGCGGCGCGGTTCGGCGGCGCGTCCTCCCACCTCGCGTCCGCCGCGTGCGTCGACTCCGTCGTCGTCTCCGGCACTGCCACGGCTCATACCTCGGTTCGCCGTCCGTTTGGTTCGCCGTTCCGTAGTGCCGAGCATATAAGCAGCACCGGCAGGTTGTTCCGCCGATTCGTGATGCGGCGGGGAATACTGTGGGGACAGGTGAGCGGCTCGGCGGACAGGGCAGGTGAGAGGCACTCCATGCGCGGTGACGGAGACGGTTGGGCGACGACCCCCGACGGGGTACGGCATTGGGGCCGGCACGGTGCGGCGGGGCTGTTGCTGCGTGCCCCGTTGGCCGACGGTTCGGCCGGGGTGCTGTTGCAACACCGTGCCGCGTGGAGTCACCAGGGCGGGACGTGGGCGCTGCCGGGCGGCGCGCGGGACAGCCACGAGACTACGATCCACGCCGCGGTGCGCGAGGCGCAGGAGGAGACCGGTATCGACGTCGGTGCGGTCCATGTGCGCACCGAGCGGGTGACGGCGAGTGTCGCCGGCGGCTGGACGTACACGACGGTGATCGCCGACGCCGACAAGACGCTGGCACTGGTCCCGAACGGGGAGAGCACCGAGCTGCGCTGGGTGCCCGAGGCCCAGGTGGAGCACATGCCGCTGCATCCGGGTTTCGCCACCGCGTGGCCGGGCCTGCGGACCACCGAGGTGCGGGTGCTGCTCGACACCGCGAACGTGCTCGGATCCCGGCCCAACGGTTGGTGGCGCGATCGGCCGGGCGCCACGACGGAGTTGCTGGACCGGATCGCCCAGGTCCTGCCCCGCACGATCGAACTGCCCGACGGCGGATTCGGGTGGCTGCCGCGCATCGAGGCGGTGCTCGAGGGACAGGCCCGCGCCGCCGGCTACGTCGACACGCGGATCCCGGTGCACACCGCCGCCGGCAGCGGCGACGACGAACTGGCGCGGCTCGCGGCCGGCGGCGGGGCACTCACCGCCGTCGTGACCGCCGACCGCGGACTGCGCGACCGGCTGCCCGAGTCGGTGCTCGCACTGCCGCCGTCGACCGTGCTGACCTGGCTGGACTGACTTCCGGCAGTACCGCTCATCCGACGTCGGTCATCCGTTCATCGGGAGGACGTCGTCTACGCCAGATCGGACTTGATGGGATATGCGAGTTCGATTGTGGCGATGTGACATTCGGGGGACCTGGTTCGAAAGTGGCTGCGCCGCAGTGCTCTTCCCTGCGGATTGATCTCGGCCTTCCAGGATCCCCCTCGAATCTCCCGCAGGAACGCGACCAATCGGTCTTGCGATGAGTCATGGATCACGCCAATGGATTCCGGGGCCTCAAGCGTGAGATGCCGGCGCCTCGGAGGTTGCCTGCCGACGACGGCGACGCTACTTCTGTGACCCCGCACACGTTATTGCTGTGTCCCCGAACACATTCGGCCCCGTCGGTGAGGGTGTTCGCCCACTGGAAAGGGTGAACGTCAGGGTGAAATTCGCGCGAACAGGGGTTTCGCGTACTGCTGAACTATTAATGGAAGAAGGCTCAAGTTACGCTCCGCTTTGTCCGCCAAAAGGCGGAATGTCCGATATTCGTGGGGATCTGAAGGACGCGATGGGTCGCGGGGGCGGCCGTTCAGCGCTCAGGTGTGGGACATGGTCGATGACAAGGAAGGAACCACATGACTGGCTTCACAGCTGCGTACAGCGCGGCTCGGAGGCTCCTCCTTGGTGTGTTCGCACTGGTACTTGCTTTCTCCGGGCTCGTGATCTTGCCTGGCGCTCAGGGAGTTGCACAGGCCGAGCCCGCCAGTTGTGGAAGCGGTGGTTGGTCGGACGTCAAGTGGCGACAGGGCGCCCCGAACATCAAGGACGGCGCGTACACCGAGTACGGGACCGGGCAGTTCGGTACCGAGCTCGAGTTCGACTGGCATGTCGCCAATGGCGCGAAGGCCGGGACGTCCTTCGACTTCGCCCTGCCACCGCAGCTCAAGCCCGTCAACCGGCAGGATATCGACCTGAAATCGCCGGACGGCAAGTTGGTTGCCACGGGTGTGTGGACGGGTAACACGCTCGCATTCACCCTGACCGACTACGCCGACACGCATTCCAATGTTCACGGCACGGCGTGGGCATCGGTCGCGTGGGACGAGACCGTCGTCGGCCGCCCGAGCGCCGATACCCGCTACAACCTGCAGTTCGGCGGGTGCGGACAGGGCCAGCTGCCCGGCGTCGTCCTGGGCGAAACCGGGGGTACGGCGACCCGGGTCGACAACAACAAGTTCGGCTCCTGGAAGGACCCCAACCAGGGTTCGGAGTCGCTCGAGAAGCAGATCGGTTGGACGATCACCGTCGAGACGCAGAAGCAGGACTTCACCAGCGGGAACTTCGTCATTAAGGACGAGTCTCAGCATGGATGGGTCCCGAACTGCAGCACCGTCAAGGTCACGAGCTACGACTTCAGGTCGTCGAGGTACGTCGATGTGGATACGAACCGGTACATCGTCGACTGCAGCGCGAGCGGTGTGACGGTCACGTTCCAGCCGGTCGGCGGTCGGCCGACGCTCGCGAAGGACGAGAACTTCGTCATCTCGTTCGACGGCGACCTCACCGCGGAGTGGAACAAGCGGGATCCGCTGAAGAACACCGTGAGCATCAACGGCGTCGACAAGTCCGCCGAGATCAAGCGTGCCGGCTCTGGCGGCGACGGTGTCGGCAGCAAGTCGGCGACTGTCGGCGACCTGGTGTGGCTCGACGAGAACAAGGACGGACGACAGGATCCCAGCGAGCCCGGGATCCCCGGCGTTGTGCTGAAGGTCTACAACGAGGACGGCACCTTGGTTACCAAGGACTACCGAGATCAGCCGTTCGACAACACGACCACGACCGATGCGACCGGCTTGTACCTGTTCACCGGCCTGAAGCCCGGCCACAAGTACGTCGTCAAGATCGATCGGGAAGACGAATCCACGAAGAAGGCCCTCGCCGGCCTCGAACCGACGCGCGAGCACGAGGGTGATCGCGCCGGATGGTCGAATACGTGGGAGGCGACCTCGGAGAACTTGCCGAAGGCCGGCGCCGAGGATCTGACCCTCGACTTCGGCTTCGTCAAGAAGCCGGTGCTGGGTGCGTTCACGGTCGGCAAGGCGGTCTCGGGTGACGGGGCCGGCCTGGTCGGGGACGTGAAGTTCACGTTCGAGTACGTGTGTGGCGACATCTTGGGGTCGCGGGAGATCAAGGGTGGAGAATCCTTCACCATCGGTGAGATCCCGGCCGGTACCAAATGCACCGTCGCGGAGAAGGCCCACGAGGTCTCAGGCACCGTGTTGACGACGACCTGGACCATCGACGGGGAGATTGCCAGCTCTCCGGTGGAGTTCACCGTCTCCGACAAGAGCACCGACTTGGTGGCGAACAACAAGTACACCAAGCTCGGCGCGGTGACCGTGGGCGACTACGTCTGGTTCGACAAGAACAAGAACGGGCGCCAGGACGACGGCGAGCCGGGCATCGGTGGTGTGGTGCTGCAGGTCCTCAACGAGGACGGAACCCCGGTGACGCAGAACTACCTGGGTGAGCCCTACACCAACACGACCACGACCGATTCGAACGGCAAGTACATCTTCACGGACTTGGCACCCGCCCAGAAGTACATGGTGAAGATCGTCCGCGATGACGAATCCACCGAGAAGGCGCTGAAGGGCTTCGAGCCGACCAAGGAGCACGAGGGTGATCGCTCCGGATGGTCGAACACGTGGGAGGCGACGTCGGAGAACCTGCCGAACATCGGTGACGAGGATCTGACGCTCGACTTCGGGTTCGTCAAGCAGGCCGATTGCAGCCTCGGTACGGGCTCGACCGGCAGCCTGGGCAGCCTGGGCAGCACCGGTGGTTCGGGCAGCGACGACTGCGGCGCAATCGGAACCGGTAGCCTCGGCTCGCTGGGCGCCGGCTCGCTGGCGCTGGGCGCTGGCTCCCTTGCGGCGGGTTCCCTTGCGGCCGGTTCGGCTGGCTCGTTGGGCTCGGGTACTCCCGGAACCCCGGGTACTCCCGGAACCCCGGGTACTCCCGGAACCCCGGGTACTCCCGGAACCCCGGGTACTCCCGGAACCCCGGGTACTCCCGGAACCCCGGGTACTCCCGGAACCCCGGGTACTCCCGGAACCCCGGGTACTCCCGGAACCCCGGACAACTCCGGGAATCAGGGAACGACCGGCAACTCGGACTCCGGGAAGGGTGCACTGATCGACTCCGGTCTGGGCGCCGACAGTGACGGTGGCATGAACGCCGGACTGGTCGCCGGTGGTCTGGCGCTGCTGGTCGCTGCGGGTGGTGTGCTGTTCGTGGCACTGCGCCGGCGCAATCAGGGCAATCAGTGACGAGTGATGTCACAGAACACATGTGACGCGCTCTGATGAGTGATCGGGTGGCCCGGGACGTGAACCGTCTCGGGCCACTCGGTTGTCCGCCAAACTCTTTGTGACCGGAGGGATTCCATCGTGAGCAGACATACCGCACAAAGAGAGTCGGGTCGGACCGGTTCGGTCGCGATGATTGTGATCGCGTTGGTACTGCTCATCGGCGGTGGTCTGCTGGTTTTTCGGGGGATGCAGCCCGAGTCGGCATCGGCCGCGCCGGTGCCGGAATTGACGTTCGATCTGTCACCTGACGGTGTGGCGGACCCTGTCGACGGTGCGGCGCCGGCGATCGGCGCCGGCAGCATGGCACACAAGCCGGGTCCGGCATCGGCGAACCCCGCGGGTCGGCCGCAGGTTCCGGTCGGTCCGCTGCCGGACAACCATCTGGTGATCCCGGCGATCGGGGTGGAGACCGCGTTGGATCCGCTGGGCTTGGCGTCGGACGGGAGTCTGTTGTTGCCGCGCGAGGTGAGTCAGGTGACGTACTGGACCGGGTCGGCGCCGATAACCGCGCCGGACGGCGGGATCCTGGTGGCCGGGCATGTGGACAACGCGAATCAGGGTGAGGGAGCACTGTATTGGATGCACACCCTCTACCCGGGTGACGCCGTCTACCTGACGAAGGAGGGTGTGGTCACCCGTTGGAAGATCACCCGGATGGAGCGGTTCGTCAAGCAGGCGTTGCCAGAGTGGGCGTTCCAGGGAGCGGGTGGTCCGAGGGAACTGCACCTGGTGACGTGCGGGGGAGAGGTCGTCAAGGACTCCAACGGGCACGGTACCTATCTCGAGAACGTTGTGGTCACGGCTGTCCCGTTCTGACCCTGCGCGGCAGGGCTTCGAGAACGGCGAACTTCACCGGAGCGCTGACGATGTTCCCGTCGACGATCCAGTGACGGCGGTGTCACGGTCGGTAGTCGCCTTTCGGCGTCTCTCGATCCGGGACCCAGCAAGCTAACCCCGGTCGAGCACGAAGCGGCGGCCGTGGATCTCCGTCGGACGGATCTCGACGAAGTTGTACTTCGCGGTCGGCACCCAAGACTGCAGAGCGAACTCCTCGGCGGCGTTGATCTCGTCGAACCGCACGAGGGTGCGCGCGATGCCGTGGACCACGATGCTCCACGCCGACGTCGCGTCGGCGTGATCGACCTGGAACGTGGTCATCGGCTTGAGTGTGAGCTCGGTGAGCTTGTCGCCCTCGGCGGTACGGAAGTAGATCTTGCCGTCGTGCACCACGTAGTTGACCGGGTAAACATCCGGCCGGTCGTCGGTGACGAGGATGAGCCGACCGAGGCGTTCGGTGGACAACAGGTCCAGCGCGTCCTGTTCGGTGAGAGCGGCGACGGGGTTTGTCCGGTCCTGCATGTCTGCTCCGATCCTCGGTGAGCCTTCACCCTCGACTCTGCCCGCTGCGGCACGCTCGTGCCACAAGGTTCGGGTGTGAGCTGCGCATCACCGTGAGGTGTCCAGAATGCGGCGGAGCTGTCGCGCCTGGGCGGCGAGTTCGCCGTCGGTGGTGAACAGTTCGGTTTCGTCGACGCACTCGTCGGATGTCCACCACACCGTGCGGTGGCGCAGTCGATGCCACGGTCCGGTGGCAGACCCGGCGGCGGGAGCGAAGTGCGCCGTCAACTCGACGGTCGGGATCGGTGCCGGCGCAGTGCGTATCGCGAACAGTCCCGGAGGAAGCGCGTCGAGCAGGATCGCGGCGCGCTCGACACCGGTGAACTCCAACCCCGGGCGCAGCCGGATCCACACGTCGAACTTCGGGTCCGGTCCGCCCGCGAAGGGACGTGCGGCGTTGATCGGACGGATGTCGAGGTGCTGCGAGAAAGGCACGAAGTCGATCGGGATATCCAGTCCCGCAAGACTGTCCGGGTCGACGACCGTCTCTATCGACGGTGCGTGCCGGGCGGCAGCAGCAGCACCTCGCGACAGACGGACCAGTGCCGTCGCGGCGGTGCCGGCGCGCACCTGCACGCCCGGTGACCGGCCTGCCGGTCCTCGCTGCACCGTCATGTCGATCGGGCCGGGGCGCACCGGGGCGTAGAAGTGCGCGGTGGCGGCGGCGGGGACGGCGCCGGTCTCGACGGAAGCGGCCCGCAGCATCGCCGCGAGCACCATGCCGCCGTGGATGCCGTCGAAAGCGCGCCAGGTGTCGTCGAATCGGGTGGGGAAAGGATCGAAGGTCGTAGTCATGACGAGAACTCCTGTGCGGTAACGGTTTGCGGGGGAATCTGTGCGGTCGGCCGGGGCGACATCGCGAGCGCGGTGACGGCCCCGAGCGCGGCGAGGGCGGCGATGGTCCACCACGCGGCGGTGAAGTCGGACGCCGCGAGAACGGCGACGAGGATTGCGATACCCAGGACGCTGCCGAGTTGGCGGCTGGTATTGACGACCGCGCTGCCGGTGGCGCCCTGGGCGGGCGGCAGCGTCGCGGTGGCGGTCGAGAGAATCGTCGGCAGGGCGAGTCCGACACCGGCGCCGGCGATCAGCCACCCGGGAAGCAGGCCCGTCGCGTAGTTCGGTTCGGTGTGGACGCTCGCGAGGATGAGCACGGTGCCGGCGCCCCACAGTGCACTGCCGAGACCGGCGACGACGCCGGATGGCAGGCGCCGGCCGAGGACCTGGCCGACGATCGCGAAGACCGGGACCAGCAGCGGGCCGGGCGCCACCGCGAGACCGGTGCGCAGTGCCGAGTAGCCCCACTCGGTCTGCATCCACAGGATGTTCGCGAGCAGGCCGGCGGCGAACGACGCGCTGAACGCGACCGCGGTGACGTTGGACCACGCGAACGGGCGCACCCGCAGCAACGCCGGGTCGACCAACGGATTGCGGTGACGCACCGTGCGCCGAGCGAACCAGGCCAGCGCGAGGACCCCGACGGCGGCGGCGGCCAGCGTGCCGGCGTGTGTCCATCCCCAGTCGGGGCCCTGCACCAACGCCAGCGACACCGCGCCGAGACCGACCGCAAGCAGACCCGCGCCGGGAAGGTCGACATCGGTGGGGTGCGGATCGCGGGACTCGGGCACGATGCGCGCGGCCGCCCACAGCAGCACCACGCCGATCGGCACGTTGATCAGGAAGATCCAGCGCCACGACGCGGACACCAGCAGTCCGCCGAGTACGGGGCCGAGGGCCGACGCGGCGGCGCCGGTCGCGGCCCACAGGCGCACCCCGAGCGCGCGTCGGGCATCGGGCAGGGCCGCGATGAGCAGGCCCAGGCTGGCAGGGGTGAGCGCGGCGGCGCCCGCGGCCTGCGCCAGGCGGAACAGGACGAGCAGCCACAGTGACGGGGCCAGGGCGCACGCGGCGCTCGCGATCGTGAACAGCGCCAGGCCTGCCAGGAACGCGCGTCGGCGTCCGACGCGGTCGGCCCAGCGGCCGGCCGGGATCAGCAGGGCCGCGTAGACGATCGCGTAGGCGCTGAGGACCCAGCTCAGCTGGGAGAGCGATGTGCCGGCGAAGTCGGTGGCGATGTCGTCGAGGGCGACGTTGACGACGAACAGGTCCAGGGCCGCGACGAACGGCGCCCCGGACAGGATGGCGATGAGCGCACCCGGATTCTGACTTTTGTTTTGCATAGTCAGGGAGTGTGGACCCTGGCTATGGATTTAGCAAGCCAGGGAGTAATCTGGGTGCATGGAGACGGCACGGCTCGACGGGTTTCTCGCGGACCGCGACGCGTGGCGGGCCACGCAGTGTTCGATCGCGAAGGCGATGGACGTGATCGGTACGCGCTCGGCGATGCTGATCTTGCGCGAGGCGTACTACGGCACAACCCGTTTCGACCACTTCGCGGAACGTGTCGGGATCACCGAGGCGGTGGCGGCCGCACGGTTGCGGGAACTCACCGCCGAGGGACTGTTCGAGCGGCAGCCCTACAAGGAGCCGGGGCAGCGCACCCGGCACGAGTACGTCCTGACCGAGAAGGGGCGGGATGTGATGCCCGCTGTGCTGGCGCTGATGCAGTGGGGGGACAAGTACCTGCAGGGCGAGCGCGGTGGGCCGCTGGACCTCGCGGACGACACCTCCGGCGAACCCGTCCACGTCGAGGTGCGCAGCGAATCCGGTCGTCGGGTCCCACTGGGCGAGCTGCGGGTGGTCCCGAACGTCACCGCCGAACAGGCGCGGAGGGCGATGGGACGGGACGGGGAGCGGTAGGGCGGGGCGTCAGCCCTCGGCCTTCTTCTCTTCCCGCCGGTTGCGGAGGAAGACCAGCGGCAGAACGAGCGTGGTGAGAGCGGTCACCAGCCACACGACGAGCGTCGCGAGAACCCACGTGCGCCAACCGGAGATCGACAGGCCGCCGAAGGCGGACGCGATCACCAGGGCGACGAAGGTCGACACCAGTCCGATCCCGCCCAGGAATGCGGGTGCATTCTTGGCCGCGATCTTCGTGATGAACGGTGACAGCACGCTCTGCGCGATCGCGAAGATCACGACGGCGGTCACGAACCCGGCGGCGCTGACCGACACCTCGGGCAGCAACCACACGGCGGCCAGGATCCCGACCGCGGCCGAGCCCAGGAAGAACGCACACCTGATCAGAAGGCGAATCATGTTCCGGCCCTTTCGTGTAGTTCGGGCGAGTGTATCGATCAGCGGCGCCGTGCGGCGGGTAACGTGGCCGAACGGCCGTGGCGACCTCTCAGGGGAGGGGGTGGCCGGTAAGAACGGATGCGGGATCGAGACGCTTCATTGCTTAGGCTTGGTATGTAGATCAATCCGGGCAGATCGGTGAGGGGGCCAGGCGGGTGTTGCGGAGAATGGGGCCCGAGGCAGGTGAACTACCGCGTCGGCGGGGCCATCTCGCGGTGCTCGTCCTGTGGGCGATCGCGTCGGTGGTGTTGGTGTTCACGACCGTGCGTCCGTGGATGCCGACGATCGGAATCTTCGCCGGCGGAGCCGACCTGGACGTCTACCGCGACGGCGCGCGGCACGTCATGGAGGATCTGCCGCTCTACACCGAACCGGTGATCCACGGCCTGCTCTACACGTACACGCCGTTCTCGACGCTGATGTTCATCCCGTTCGGACTGTTGCCGGGCGGGATCGACAAGTACATCTGGATGGGGGCCAACCTAGTCCTGCTGGTTGCCATCGTCGCGCTGTGCTGGCGGATGCTCGGGTATCGGATCACGCCGTACCTGGTGGGTGTCTCGGCGCTGCTGGCGGTGGCGTGTACGTTCCTCGAACCAGTTCGCACGACGCTGTTCTACGGCCAGATCAACCTGGTCCTGATGGCGTTGGTGCTGTGGGACGTCTCGCGCGGCGAGAACAGCAAGCTCAAGGGTGTCGGTGTCGGTATCGCCGCCGGGATCAAGCTGACGCCGGCGTACTTCGTCCTCTACTACCTGGTGCTGAGGCAGTGGCGGGCCGCGGCCGTGGCCGTGGGGACCATCGCGGCCACCATCGGCGCGAGTTGGCTGGTGCTCCCGAACGATTCGTGGCAGTACTGGACCAAGACGTTCTTCGAGTCCACCCGCATCGCGCAGGACGAGCACCCGTCGAACCAGTCGATCCGCGGCGTGATCGCGCACCTGACCGGGAAGCCCGCGCCGACGGTGCTGTGGGTGGTGCTCGCGGCGATCGTCGTGGTGGTCAGCATGTGGATCGTGCTGCGTCTGCACCGCGGCGGCGAGCATCTCCTCGCGGTCACGGTCGCAGGGCTGAGCGCCGCGGCAGTCTCGCCCTTCTCGTGGAGCCACCACTGGGTGTGGTTCGTGCCGCTGCTCGTCTACATCGTGCACCGGGCACTGACGAACTGGTGGTGGTGGCTCGCGGCGCTCGTGATCGCGGTCGCGACCGGGGCCTGGCCCTACCGGTGGGACGAGTACGTCGTGGTGGTGGGGCTGTTCCTGTTCCCGCCGTGGTGGACCGTCGCCGACGTCCTGATGAACATCTACATCCTCCTCTACGTCGGAGTGTTGATCGGGGCCGGCATTGTCGCGGCCCGATGCACACCCGACGGAGTGCACGACCAGGTACCGGCCGCCGATGCGAACCGGACATAGTGTCACCATGTCGGGCATGCGTATTCGACATGTGATCGCCCTCGTCCCCGCCGCACTGCTGCTCCTGACGGGTTGCAGTGACAGCGAGGAGACCTCCGCGTCCGGCCCGTCGGCGACCACCTCCGTGCAGGGGACGGCCGCTCAGGACGACTCTGCCGCGCTCGACGCCGCGGTCAAGGAGATGTGCAGCCAGGTGACCGCCTTCCTCGACAGTTCCGAGGCCCAGGCGAAGGGGACTGGCGAGTCGTTCGACCGTGCGGCCCAGGGGCAGGCGTTCCTCGATCAGCTGAAGGCGAACTCGGCCGTCTGGGTCGCCTCCTACAACATGCAGGCCGAAGCGGTGGGCGCGCCGCCGCTCGACCCGAGTACCGCCACCTGGGAGGACATGCCCGAGGCGAGCCGCGCAATGATCGAGGACTCGGTCGACGGCGCCGTCTCCGGAACCTGCTGACCGAGGCGCCGAGCGGTGGTCAGCCGCGCAGCGCGTCGGACAGCGCCCGCGCGGCGGCCTCCGGGTCGTCGGCGGCAGTGATGGCGCGCACGACGACGATCCGGGTGGCGCCGGCTTCGAGGATCTGCGGCAGCCGCTCCTGGTCGACGCCGCCGATGGCGAACCACGGCCGCGTCGGAGCGGCGTCGGCCGTGCTGCGGACCAGTTCGATGCCGGACGCCGTCCGGCCCGGCTTGGTGGGGGTGGCCCACACCGGCCCGGTGCAGAAGTAGTCGACGTCCTCTTCGATCGCGGCGAGGCTGGCCTGCGCGCGGTTGTTGGTGGAGCGTCCGATCACGACGTCGGGGCCGACGATCCGGCGCGCGTAGTGTACCGGCAGGTCGTTCTGGCCCAGGTGCAGGACGTCGGCGCCCGCGGCGAGCGCGAGGTCGGCGCGGTCGTTGACGGCGAGCAGCGCGCCGTGCCGGCGGGCCGCGGCACCGATCACCGCGAGCGCGGCCAGCTCCTCCTTGACCTCCATCGGCCCGAGTTCGCGTTCGCCCGCCGAGCCCTTGTCGCGGAGCTGGACGATGTCGACGCCGCCGGCGAGTGCCGCTTCGACGAAGTGGGCCAGATCGCCCTTGTCGCGGCGGGCGTCGGTGCAGAGATAGAGGCGCGCGTCTGCGAGTCGCTCGCGGGGCGTCAGGCGCTTGACGGACTGGGAGGCATGCACACCTGGAACGGTAGTCTCTAATGCGGACGAATCAACACGGGAGTCCCAGGAGCGCAGACTGTGCGCGGGGCTGAGAGGGGGCCTGCCGGCCCCGACCGTCATACCTGACCCGGATCATGCCGGCGCAGGGAGTGAGGTGGAGAAAAGTTGACCCGATCGGTTTCCGTCGTGGGTGGCGGTGTCATCGGCCTGTCGATCGCCTGGCGTGCGGCGCAGCGCGGCTGGACGGTGAAGCTGCACGACCCGGCACCGGGAAGCGGTGCGTCGTGGGTGGCCGGCGGCATGCTGGCCCCGCTGTCGGAGGGCTGGCCCGGTGAGGAGAAGGCGCTGGCGCTGGGGGCGTCGTCGCTGCAGCGGTGGCCGGAATTCGGCGCCGAACTGGAAGCCGTCGCGGGGGTGACACTGTTCACGTCCGACGACTCGCTGACCGTCGCGCTGGACGCCGCCGACGCCGCGGACCTGCACACCATCGCCGAGTGGGTGGCAACGCAGGGGCACGAGCTGAAGATCTTGAACCGCGCGCAGATCCGGGAGTTGGAGCCGTCGCTGGGCCGCGGCATCCGCCTGGCGCTGCAGGCGCCCACCGAGTTGGCCGTCGACAACCGGCTACTGGTGCAGGCGCTGCGGACGGCCGCCGTCGCGGCCGGTGTGGAGCTGATCGAGCAGTCGGTGACCGACCTGGAAACGCTCACCACCGATCAGGTGGTGCTGTCGGCGGGATCGAACTCGGCGCAGCTGTGGCCGGATCTGCCTGTGCGTCCGGTGAAGGGCGAGATCCTGCGCCTTCGGGCCCGGCCGGGCGTGACGCCGGCGCCCCGGCGCACTATCCGCGGCAGTGTGCACGGCCGGCCGTCGTACCTGGTGCCGCGCGCCGACGGCATCGTCGTCGGTGCGACGCAGTACGAGTCGGGCCACGACACCCAGGTCACCGTCGCCGGGGTGCGGGACCTCATCGCCGATGCGGAGGCACTGATGCCCGCGATCGGCGAGTACGAGCTGTACGAGGCGAAAGCCGGTCTGCGCCCGATGAGTCCGGACAACATGCCGATCATCGGCCGCGTCTCGGATCGGGTGGTGCTCGCGACCGGGCACGGGCGCAACGGAATCCTGATGACCCCGGTCACCGCGGACGCGACTGTCGCGATTCTCGACGGCAACCCCCTGGCGGAGGCGGAAAGTGCCGCCGCCGAACGATTTTCACAGCAGACGTATGAGCGGGCATGAGTGAGGTTTGGATGAGTGAGTTGATCGGTATCACCGTCAACGGTGAGGACCACGAATTCGACGGGCCGCTGACGGTGGCCGAGTTGTTGGACCGGCTGGAACTGCCGCAGCGCGGCATCGCGGTCGCGGTGGACGGTGCGGTGTTCCCGCGCGGCCGGTGGACCGAGTCGGTGGGTCGCGGCTGGGAGATCGAGATCCTCACGGCGGTGCAGGGTGGCTGAGATGGGCAAGCTGACGATCGCCGACCGCACGTTCGGCTCCCGCCTGATCATGGGCACCGGCGGCGCCGCGAACCTCGCGGTGCTCGAGGAGGCGTTGGTGGCGTCGGGCACGGAACTGACCACCGTCGCGATGCGCCGCGTCGATGCCGCGGGCGGCACCGGGGTCCTCGACCTGCTGCGCCGCCTCGACATCGCGCTACTTCCGAACACCGCCGGCTGCCGCGGCGCGGCCGAGGCCGTGCTCACCGCGCAGCTCGCGCGCGAGGCGCTCGAGACCGATTGGGTGAAGCTCGAGGTGATCGCCGACGAGCGCACACTGCTGCCCGACGCTATCGAGTTGGTCAGCGCCGCAGAGCAATTGGTGGACGATGGATTCACGGTGCTGCCGTACACCACGGACGACCCGGTGCTCGCGAAGCGCCTCGAGGACGTGGGCTGTGCCGCGGTGATGCCACTGGGCTCGCCGATCGGCACCGGTCTGGGCATCTCGAACCCGCACAACATCGAGATGATCGTCGATGCCGCGAACGTGCCGGTGATCCTGGACGCCGGCATCGGCACCGCGAGCGACGCGGTGCTCGCGATGGAGCTGGGCTGTGACGCGGTGCTGCTCGCAACGGCCGTCACGCGCGCGAAGGACCCGGCGCTGATGGCGTCGGCGATGCGCGGCGCGGTCACCGCCGGCTACGAGGCCCGGCATGCCGGCCGCATTCCGAAGCGGTTCTGGGCGCAGGCGTCGTCGCCGATGTAGGGAGACACGCGGATCACGGATTGGTCGAAATACCTGGCCGAACGCGCGCGGGCGACATAGGCTCGGCAGCGACTGCTCCGTTGGTTCCAGTGCCGGGATAGGACATGCCATGTCGACGCTGAATGCAGATCTTCTTCAACTCCTCCGTTCGGATGTCGTGGCGTGGAACGCCCGACGTGACAAAATGCCCGACGCTCCGGATCTTCACGGGATGGATCTGTCGGGTGCCGACCTCGCCGGTGCCAACCTGACGGGCGCCAACATGGCGGGTATCGACCTGTCGGGAGCGGACCTCACGTCCGCGGAACTCGGCGGCGCCAACCTGACGGGAGCCAATCTCGCCGGCGCCGTCGCGGCGGACGCCGACTTCAGCAAGGCGTATCTGACGAACGCCAACCTGTCGGGTGCGGTGCTGACGCTCTCGTTCCTCACATCGACGTACCTGGCGCACGCGATCCTCGCCGGGGCGGACCTCTCGGGCGCGTACATGACCGGGGCGCACCTCGAGGACGCCGACCTGACGGGCGCCAGATTGGCGGGCGCGTACCTCGCGCACGCGGATCTGACCGGCGCGGTGCTCGCCACGGCCGACGTGAGTGGCGCAGATCTCACCGACGTGACGATGCCGGACGGCGCCGTCCGGGCCTGATCCGGGTAGTCCCCGACTCTGTCTCAGGGTTCGTGTCATCCCTGGGTATGACACGGATGTAGACCTGCGACCGATGCGCGGAGGTCCCCTCATCGGGCATTGTGGTCCCCATGATTGAAGTGAGGGGACTGACGAAGACCTACGGGTCGACGAAAGCGGTGGACGATCTCACGTTCTCCGTGAAGCCGGGCATCGTCACCGGCTTCCTCGGCCCGAACGGTGCCGGTAAGTCGACGACCATGCGGATGATCCTGGGCCTCGACAAGCCGACGTCGGGCACCGCACTGATCGAGGGGGTGCCGTACCACCAGCTGAAGCAGCCGCTGCGCACCGTCGGCGCGCTGCTCGACGCAAAGTGGGTGCACCCCAACCGGTCGGCCAAGGCACACCTGCAGTGGATGGCGGCGGCCAACTCGCTGCCCGCGTCGCGCGTCGACGAGGTGCTGCGCCTGGTGGGCCTGAGCGAGGTCGCGAACAAGAAGGCCGGCGGATTCTCGCTCGGCATGTCGCAGCGGCTCGGCCTGGCCGGCGCGCTGCTGGGCGACCCGAAGGTGCTGCTGTTCGACGAGCCGGTCAACGGTCTCGACCCCGAGGGCATCGTGTGGATCCGCAAGTTCATGCAGAGCCTCGCGGCGGAGGGGCGCACCGTTCTGGTGTCGAGCCATCTGCTGTCCGAGATGTCGCTCACCGCAGAGCATCTGGTGGTGATCGGCCGCGGACGGCTGATCGCGGACACCAGCGTCCGGGACTTCGTCGACCGCTCGTCGGATGCGTCGGTTCGGGTGCGCAGCCCGCAGCTCGACGCGCTGCGCAGTCTGCTCACCGCGCAGGGGTTCGCGGTCCGCGAGGACGCCGGTCTCGATCACCAGCCGGCACTGCTGGTGTCGGGCGTCGCGACCGACGACATCGGTGTGCTCGCCGGCTCCAACGGAATCGTCCTGCACGAGCTGTCGTCTCAGCAGGGCTCGCTCGAGGACGCGTTCATGAAGCTCACCGGTGACGACGTGCAGTACCACGCTCAGGTCGCCGGACAGCCCGCCGGCGCTGCGCAGAACATGGGAGGTGCGCTCCGATGAGCGTGTTGAATGCAGAACGCATCAAGCTGACGACCACGAAGTCGCCGATGTGGTGCAGCCTCATCGCTGTCGCCGCCAGCATCGGTTTCGCTGCGTTGGTCGGTGTCGGGTACAAGTCGTCCACCGACTCGGGCGACAACCCGTTCGGCGAGTTCACCGCCTCCGCCACCCAGGTCGGAGCCGTCCAGTTCGGTTCGATGCTGGTGATGATCATGGCGGCCCTCGCCGTCACCACCGAGTACCGCTTCGGCGTCATCCGCACCACGTTCCAGGCGATCCCGAACCGGACGCAGGTGATCGCCGGCAAGGCGCTCCTGCTGGCGGGGTTCGCGGCGGTGCTGGGCCTGGTCATCGCGCTGGCGTCCTTCTATCTAGGGCAGGCCACCTCCGGCGTGAGCTTGTCGATCAGTGAGGGCGACAATGCTCGCGAACTGTTCGGGGTGCCGATCTACTTCGCGCTGGTCTCGGTGCTCGCGGTGGGCGTTGGAACGCTGATCCGCCAGTCGGCGGGCGCGATCTCGCTGCTACTGCTGTGGCCGCTGGTGATCGAGAGTATGGCGACGCTGATTCCCAAGGTGGGCAAGTACATCAGCGAGTTCGGCCCGTTCAACAACATGAACCACTTCCTCGGAAACGGTGGCAGCGTTGACTTCCACTGGGGTCCGTGGGGTTCGCTGCTCTACTTCGCGGCATTCGTCGCGATCGTGTTCGGCGCGGCCCTGTTCCTGGTGAACAAGCGCGACGCCTGACCGTTCCCGCCTACGACGAGGGTCCCGCACCGATACCGGTGCGGGACCTTCGTCGCGTTCGGCGGCACGGGGCGGCCGCGGCGGTTACGCTTCGCCGCATGCGAATGAGGGCGGCGTTCGTGACGGGCCTGGCCGGTGTGCTGATGCTGTCGGGGTGCAGCGATCCCGACGACCTGAGCTCTCCGATCGACGGCCCCGGGCTGGCGGCAGCGATCGACACCGACGCGGTGATCGGCGACCTCGAACAGCTCGAGCTGATCGCCACCGAGAGCGGCGGCAACCGCGCGGCCGGCACACCCGGCTACGGCGCGAGCGTCGACTACGTGGTGGGGCAGCTCGAGCAGGCCGGATTCGATGTGGAGACACCGGAATTCGACGTCGACATCTTTCAGGTGACCACGCAGACACTGCAGGTGTCGGGCCGGGACGTGCCGGTGAAGGCGCTGACGTACTCGCCGGCCACCCCGCCCGGGGGACTGCAGGCCCGGCTGGTGCCGGTGCCGTCGGACGACACCCCGGGCTGTGAGGCCACCGACTACGACGGTCTCGATGTCACGGGCGCGGTGGCGCTGGTGGATCGCGGGTCGTGCCCGTTCGCGCAGAAGCAGCAGGTGGCGGCCGATCGGGGTGCGGCGGCGATCCTGGTGGTCAACAACGAGGACGGCCCGCTGACCGGTGGCACGTTGGGCGACAAGGACGCCGCGCGGATCCCCGCCGGTGGCATCGGCAAGGCCGACGGGGCGGCACTGCGTCAGGGCGGCGACGCGACGCTGACGATCGACGCCACCGTCGAATCCTCCAAGTCCCGCAACGTGATTGCGCAGACGAAGACCGGCGCCGACGACAACGTCGTCATGGTGGGGGCGCACCTGGACAGCGTCCGGGAGGGGCCGGGTGTCAACGACAACGGTTCGGGCGTCGCGGCGCTGCTCGAGACGGCGCGGCAGCTCGGCGCGACGCCGAACGTCGACAACGCGGTGCGGTTCGCGTTCTGGGGCGGTGAGGAGATCGGACTGCTCGGCTCGGAGGCGTACGTGAACGGTCTCGACGCCGCCGCACGCGGCGACATCGCGATGTACTTGAACTTCGACATGGTCGGCTCGCACAATGCCGGCTACCTCGCGTACGACGGCGACAACTCCGACAAGGCGGGCGAGGGCCCGGGGCCGGAGGGGTCGCCGGGCATCGAGCGCACGTTCGACGCGATCCTGCTGCAACTGGGCATCTCGCCGGACGGCACCGACTTCGACGGCCGCTCCGACTACGGGCCGTTCATCGCTGTCGGAATCCCGGCGGGCGGGTTGTTCACCGGCGCCGACGAGAACAAGACCACAGCTCAGGCCGAGAAGTGGGGCGGTGAGGCCGACACTATGTTCGACCCGAACTACCACACGTCACAGGACACGCTCGCGAACGTCGATCGTCGGGCGCTGGCCCTCAACGCCGAGGCCGTGGGGTACGGCGTCGGGCACTACGCACAGTCGATCGACGGTCCGAACGGGGTGCCGGCGGCCGGTGACGCGCGGACGGCGGCCCGTGCCGATGCCGGGAAGTAGGCGCCGAAAGCGGCGTCACGCGGCAGTTCTGCGAGATGACCGGCCCGCGATTATTCTTGCCGGGGTGAGTGACGACCCTCAGGGAGACGGCGCCACACCGGAACCGGTCGAGACCGATTCCGGCGCCGTGAGTGGGCATGCCAAGGTGACGGGCTCGGTCGCGAAATGGGTCCGTGACGCCGACCGGCAGCCCCAGCTGGTCGATGCCGTCCGGCGGATCCGGCAGGCGCTTCCCGGGGATCCCGCGTTCGGTGATCCGCTGTCGACGGCCGGTCCGGGCGGGGCCCGGGCGGCGGCCCGCATGATCGACACCGGGCCGGGTGCGTCCCGCGAGGTGAGCATGGCGGCACTCCAGGTGCTGCAGGCGATGCTCGAGAAGGCATGGGGCGGTCCGGCGAACGGCGAGGTCACGATCGTCTTCACGGATCTGGTGGGGTTCTCGAGCTGGTCGCTGGGCGCCGGTGACGGCGCCACCCTGGGTCTGCTGCGGGAAGTGGCGGCCACGGTGGAGCCGCCGATGATCGAACGCGGCGGCCAGGTGGTCAAGCGGCTCGGCGACGGGCTGATGGTGGTGTTCGACCATCCGGACAAGGCGATGGAGGCGGTGTTCGCGGCCCGCGCGGCGCTCGCGACGCTGGACCACCACGGTTACCGCCCGCGCATGCGCGTCGGCCTGCACACCGGGCTGCCGCAGCCCATCGGCGCGGACTGGTTCGGCGTGGACGTCAATGTCGCAGCCCGGATGATGGAGCTCGGCGGCAACGGGAACGTCGTGATGTCCGGCAACACCTACGACGCGATCGGGGAGGAGCGGCTCGCCGAGCTGGGCCTGGTGGCCAAGCGGTACCGCCGCGGTCTGCTGGCGGCGCCGCAGCGTGGGGTGCCGGAGGACCTGCGGGTGTTCGTGCTGCGACCGGCGCCCGCACCGCGGTGACGCCGCAGCCGGACGATTCCGACGAGTTCGGGAAACGGTTGCCGCCCCCGTCACCCGGCGCGCACACTGAGGACGTGGCCGAGTCCGAGCATCCACAGCGAACACCCTTCTACGGGGTGCTGATGATCATCGCGGCGTTAGCGGCGGCGATCGCGGTGAGCTACTACGGGCCCACGTGGTTCCGGATTACCGTCTACATCCTCGCGGTGCCGGTGGTGGCGGTCGGTTTCGTCATGACTTTGCGCGACTATTCGCGCTGATCAGGCGTTTTTCGGATCCAGTCGCCACAGCGGCGAGACCGGCCCGTGCCCGGCGCCGAGGTCGTACGACGCCTCGAGGCACTTGGTGACCCACTCCTTGCCGAATGCGACCGCGTCGGGCATCGCGTAGCCGTTGGCGAGCGCGCACGCGACGGCCGCGGCGAGGGTGTCGCCGCCGCCGTGGTCGTTGCCGGTATCGATCCGCGGGCTGGTGAACTCGTGGAAGGTGTCGCCGTCGAACAGCAGGTCGGTGCTCGACGTCGACGAGCGCAGGTGCCCGCCCTTGACCATCGACCACTGCGCGCCGAGTGCGTGCAGGGCCTCGGCGGCGCGGCGGGCGCTGGCGTCGTCGACCACCTCGATGCCGGTGATGAGGCGCACCTCGTCGAGATTCGGTGTCACGAGCGACGCGATGGGGATGAGGGTGTTGCGGACGGCGTCGAGCGCCTCGGCGTGCAGCAGCGGATCGCCGTGCATGGACGCGCACACCGGGTCCACCACCAGCGGGATGGAGCCGTCGCGGCCGATTCCGACCTCGGTGCACACCTGCGCGACGGCCTCGATGATCGCGGTGGACGCGAGCATGCCGGTCTTGGCGGCGGAGACGCCGATGTCCAGGGCGACGCAGCGCACCTGTGCGGCCACCGTCTCGGGCGGGATCTCGTGAAATCCGCTGACGCCCACCGAGTTCTGCACCGTGACCGCGGCGACCGCGACGCACGCGTGTACCCCGCACATCGCCATGGTGCGCGAATCGGCCTGGATGCCCGCGCCGCCGCCGGAGTCGGTGCCGGCGATGGTGAGGGCGCGGATCGGGGTCTGGCCGGTCGGCGTCAGGGGCAGGTAGTTCACGGCCTCGAGCCTACCCATGTGACCGGGTGCGACGGACGGTGGTGTGAGGGGCGCGGTGAAGCTCGAGTGCTGGGACGTCCACGACGTGACTCGTCCCGGTGCCGGAGGGATGCCGGCACCGGGACGAGGTCAGCGGTGGATCAGATGATGCGGGTGGATCAGGGTTCGACCAGCTCCCAGTCGGCCACGTTGTAGACGGCGCTCGTGGTGGACAGGGAGTTGCCCGTACCAGCGGAGGGCAGACCCGCCCGCAGGTTGACGGCCCAGTTCAGCGAGCCGAGCGATCCGCAACCGGTGGCGCCGGGAACGGCGAAGTCGGTGATGGTTTCGGCGGGGATTTGGGGTCGCTCGGGTCAGGCTCAAAAATGAACTGCAGTACAACTATTGGAGCGGATCGGCATACGTGTGTGCCCGGGCGAATCGGTCCGTGCCGGCCACGGCCAGGTCTGTCATGCCCGGATCGCCGGAGAAGTGGCCGGCCTCGTCCACGAGATGCAACTCGGCATCGGGCCACGCTGCGGCCAGCGCGCGGACGCTGTCCGCGGGGCAGCTGATATCGCGCATGCCGTGCACCAGGACGCCGGGGATGCCGTGGAGTCGGTGCGCGTCGCGCAGGATCTGCCCGTCGGGGAGGAAAGCCGCATTGCTCCAGTAGTGGGTGACCAGGCGCGCGAAGCACATTCGGAACGTCGGGTCGTCGTAGCGCGGATCGGCGCGGTGCTCGGGACGCACCCGCACATGGGCATCCTCCCACGCGCACCAGTCCCGTGCCGCCTGCTCGCGCACGGCCGGATCGGAGCTCTCGAGCAGCCGGCTGTAGGCGGCGGCGAGGTCGCCGTCACGCCACTCGGCGGGCACGCCGTCGCGATAGCGCGCCCACTGCTCCGGAAAGTGCACGCCTACACCGCGGGTGACCCATTCGACCTCCGTGTGCGAGGTGGTGGCGACGGCACCGAGGACGATCCCACGGACATGTCCGGGGTGACTCTGGGCGTACGTCAATCCCAGCGTCGAACCCCACGACCAGCCGAACACCAGCCAGCGGTCGATGCCGAGGTGGGTCCGCAACCGCTCGATATCGGCGATCAGATGCTGGGTCGTGTTGCCGTGCAGACTCGTTGCGGGGTCGCTCGCGTGCGGAAGACTGCGGCCGCAACCTCGCTGGTCGAACAACACGATCCGGTAGGCCGACGGATCGAAGAAGCGCCGCCACCCCGGTGCACATCCCGAACCGGGGCCGCCGTGCAGGACCACCGCCGGAATGCCGTCCGGATTGCCGCAGCACTCCCAGTAGATCCGGTTGCCGTCACCGACCTCGAGCATGCCGTGCACGTACGGTTCGATCCGTGGATACAGGGCCGTCATGCCTCTGAAGGTACAGGGCCACTGCGTGTTCGGGACTCCGCGTTCTTTCAGGCGCCGTAGAGGGCACGCTCGAGAGCCGTGGTCGCGAGTAGCAGTGCGGTCCGCGCGGCGTGGGTGTCGGCGAGGGCGTTGAGCATCATGAAGTCGTGGATCATCCCCTGGAACCGCACCGCGGTCACCGGGACGCCCGCGGCGCGTAGCTTGTTCGCGTACGCCTCGCCCTCGTCGCGCAGCACGTCGGCCTCGCCGTTGATCACCAGAGCCGGGGGCAGCCCCGCCAACTGCTCGGTGGTGGCCCGCAGCGGCGAGCACGTGATCTCGGCCCGATGCGCCGGGTCGGTGGTGTACTGATCCCAGAACCAGCGCATCGCCTCCACGGTGAGGAAGTAGCCGTGCGCGAACTGGCGGTACGAGTCGGTGTCGAACTCGGCGTTGGTGACCGGATAGAACAGCACCTGGTGGCGGAACTGCGGGCCGCCGCGCTGCTTGGCCAGCAGCGTCAGCGCGATCGTCATGTTCCCACCCACGCTGTCGCCGGCCACCGCGATCCGCGTCGGATCCAGGTCGGCGTCCGTGCCGTGGTCCGCGATCCAGATCGAGGTGGCGTAGAGCTCCTCGATCGCCGTCGGATACTTCGCCTCCGGCGAGCGGGTGAAGCTCGGAAACACCACGGCTGCATTGGATCCCACGGCCAGCTCGCGGATCAGCCGGTCGTAGATGTCGGCATCGCCGAACACCCACCCGGCCCCGTGGTTGTACTGGATCACCGGCAGCGGGCCGGCCGCGGCGCGCGGGCGCACGATCCGGATCGGGATCTGCCCGGACGGACCGCCGTCCACCACCCGGTCCTCGATCTCCACGGACGGCTTGGCGATGTCGCCGGACTGCACCTCGTCGAACTGGGCCCGGCCCTCCTCGACCGGGAGCTCGTACAGGAACGGGGGTTCGGCGGTGGCGTCGGCGAACTCCTGCGCGGCGGGTTCGAGGACCGGTTCGAGCGGCATCGGAACATCCCTTCCGGCGTGCAACGCGGTGTCCCTCGATTGTCTGCCCGGGCGCACCGGCGGCCAACGGCATTTGCCGGGAATCCGATCGCAAAACTTTCGGTCAAACGCCTGACAGGTGGGCCGGCCCAGCTGTACTAATAGTGGCGTGGATCACATTATTGCTCCGAAAGCGTCCCGAGGAGGTGTCGTGTTCGCGGATTCGCCCCGTGCCGACGTGACCGACAATGCCGACCAGAACCGTTTCGAGCTGTGGCTCAACGGGGATCTGGTGGGAATCGTCGGCTACTACGACACCTCGCCGGTCGCCAAGAAACGCGCCGGCGGACGCCGCGCCGTCTCCCCGGTCGTGTCGTTCATGCACACCGTCGTCGTGGAGGACTTCGGTCACCGCGGCCTCGCCGCCGTCATGGTCCGGCGCGCGCTCGACCAGGCGCGGAACTACGGCTGGCAGGTCCGGCCGGTGTGCACGTACGTGCAGAGGTTCGTCGAGGCCAACCCCGAGTATCGGGACCTCATGGTTCCGCTCGACTCGATCTCCCTCAACTGATCGACCTCCGGCCACGGCGCGGTCAAGGAACTGCATCGAACCGCCACACCCGTCCCGAAACGGACCCGGTGCCGGCGGTTCGGCCGGTTTCATGGGGAACGTGAACACCGAATCCCCACGAACTGCGGGTGCCGTCGCCGACGCCGTCCGCATCGTCGACAGCCCGCCGCACGAGCGCTACGAGCTGTGGGTGCGCGACGACCTCGTCGGCATCCTCGGCTATCACCGCGACAGTGCCGGGCCGTCCGGTGACGTGCTCACCCTGCTGCACACCGTCGTCCGAGAGGATCGAAGCGGTCGCGGCTGGGCGGCGGTACTGGTGCGGGCCGTGCTCGACCGGGCCCGCAGTGAGGGCACCCGGATCCGCCCGGTGTGCACCTACGTCACGCGGTTCCTCGGCACCCACACCGAGTACCTGGACCTGCTCGACGAGCGGCCAGCCTGATCAGTCCAGGTCGACCACGACCGGCGCGTGATCGCTCGCGCCTTTGCCCTTGCGCTCGTCCCGATCGATGTGCGCGCCGGTGACCCGCGCCGCGAACGCCGCCGAACCCAGCACGTAGTCGATGCGCATGCCCTGACGCTTCGGGAACCGCAACTGCGTGTAATCCCAGTACGTGTAGACGCCCGGACCGGGCGCGTGCGGGCGCACCACATCCGCGAACCCGGCCTCGGCGAACGCGTCGAACGCGTCCCGCTCCGGCTGCGACGTGTGCGTCTTGCCCTCGAAGAACGCCGGGTCCCACACGTCCTCGTCGGTGGGCGCGACATTCCAGTCGCCGACCAGGGCGATCTGCGCGTCCGGGTTGCCGGCCAGCCAGCCTTCCGCGTCCGCGCGCAGCTTCGCCAGCCACTCCAGCTTGTAGACGTAGTGCGGATCCGTCAGCTCACGGCCGTTGGGCACGTACAGGCTCCACACCCGCACCCCGCCCACCGTCGCACCGATCGCGCGCGCCTCCTGCGCGGCCTCCGCCTCCGGATCCTTGTTGAACCCGGGCTGGTCCGCGAACCCGATCTGCACGTCCTCGAGCCCGATGCGCGACGCGATCGCCACGCCGTTCCACTGGCTCAACCCGACGTGCGCCACCTCGTAGCCGGCCTCGGTGAACCGCTCGTACGGGAACTGCTCGTCCTTGCACTTGGTTTCCTGCATCGCCAACACGTCGGTGTCGGTGCGGGCCAGCCAGTCCACGATCCGGTCGGTTCGGGCACGGACCGAGTTCACATTCCACGTCGCGAGTCGCACACCCGTGAGGGTAGTCAGCTGCCCCGACAGTCGTCGGACCCGGTCCCGGACCGGCGCACCGGCTTGGGGCCGAGGGCCTTCAGGCGCACCACATCGCCCCGATCCACCTCGACGACCCGGTCGTCGGCGGTGCGGACCACCACCGTCGGCTCGAGCTGCTCGAGGGTGCCGATCACGTCGGTGAGCGGGTGGGTGCCACCGGGTGGCAGGCGATACCGCACCACCACCCGGCCTCCGAGCGTCGGCTGACCCCGAGGTGGGTCAGTCCTCGTCATCGTCCTCGTCGTGACCGAACGGGTCGTCCACCGTGCCCGGCGTCCAGCTCAGGTCCGGCACACCCCAGCCCGCGCGCTTGATCGTCTTCTTCGCGGCCCGGGCGTTGCGGCCGATCAGCACGTCCACGTACAGGAAGCCGTCCAGGTGTCCCGTCTCGTGCTGCAGCATGCGCGCGAAGAAACCGTGGCCCTCGATCTCGATGGCGTTGCCCTCGGCGTCCGTGCCGGTGACCTTCGCCCAGTCGGCACGGCCCGTCGGGAACTGCTCGCCGGGCACCGACAGACAGCCCTCGACGTCGTCGTCCTCGTCCGGCATGGTCTCCGGAATCTCCGACGTCTCGAGCACCGGGTTGATCACCTCGCCGCGGCGGCGGATCGCCTTGCCGGTCGTGTCGACGTCGGGGCAGTCGTAGACGAACAGGCGCAGCGGCACACCCACCTGGTTCGCGGCCAGGCCGACGCCGTTGGCGGCGTCCATCGTGTCGTACATGTCGCCGATGAGTTCGGCGAGTTCGGCCGGCGACTGGGTCACCGGCTTGGTCGGCTCGTGCAGTACCGGGTCGCCGACGATCCGGATCGGAAGAATTGCCATGGTCACCAAGGATAATGGGCGTGCGAATCGCGGCGCGCCCCGGCGGAACCCGGCCGCCGCCGCCGCGATCGTGGTTCAATGACCAGGAAGAACATCGGTGTAATTCGTGATCGGGGGGTCGTTCGGCCGAGCGCCCGAACACGACGTTCGGCCTGATCCGATCGGGCCCACCAGGGGGCACGAGGTTCGCCGAGGCCGGGCGAGACAGCAGTCGAGGAGTGAGATGGACGGCGCAGCAGCCCGGAACCAGTCTGAACGCAGCGACGGCGCGTCGAGCAACGACGTCGGCGAGGACGGCCTCACCCGACGCGAGCACGACATTCTCTCCTTCGAGCGGCAGTGGTGGAAGTACGCCGGTGCCAAGGAAGAGGCCATCAAGGAGCTCTTCTCCATGTCGGCCACTCGCTACTACCAGGTGCTCAACGCGCTCGTCGATCGTCCCGAGGCTCTCGCGGCCGACCCGATGCTGGTCAAGCGCCTGCGTCGCCTGCGGGCCAGCCGACAGAAGGCCCGCGCCGCCCGCCGCCTGGGCTTCGACATCTCCACGTAAGCCGCCATTCAACCCCCGGTCGTCGTCACCTCGTTACGAGAACAGTCCGACGTGCCGATTAAGGTCGGAACAGTGACCACCCCGAACCCAGAGTCGTCAGGCCCCCCGCTGCGAGCCCTCGCGATGGTGCTGATCGCCCTCGCGATCCTCTTCGCCGGGCTGGGCGCCGCCTCCCTGGGTGGCTCGGACTCCGACGAGGCCGCACCCGAGACCGTGGCCACCACGACCTCTGCGCCCGCCGCGGCCCCCGCCGCCGTGCGTACCACCACTGCCGCGCCCGCCACCACCTCGGCGGCCGAGGCCACGACGACGACGGCCACCAGTTCCGCGCCGTCCGGGTCCGCCACCACCTCCGCGTCGGCCACGTCCGCCCGCGTCGACAAGTCGATTCCGGTGCGGGTGTTCAACAACAGCACCGTCTCCGGTCTCGCCGGCCAGACCGCGAGCGAACTCACGTCGAGCGGCTGGAACGTCTCCGAGACCGGCAACTACAGCTACGGCCTGATCCAGAACACCACCGTCTACTACGGCGACACCGCCGCCGAGAAGCAGGCCGCACAGGCCATCGCGGCGGAACTGGGCGTCACCGCGGAACCGCGTTTCGCCGGCATCTCCAGCGCCTCGCCCGGCGTGATCGTGATCGTCACCTCCAACTAGCCCGCGAAAACCCGCTGGTTATGATCATCGGCAGATTTCAACCATCTCGAAGGAGCGGTTCGATGGCCTCGCATTCCACCCGTCGCAAGTCCTGGCGCGTCGTGACCCCGTTGGTCGCGATCGCCGCTCTGGGGCTGACCGCGTGCTCCAACAACGAGGAGCCCACCGACGTCCCCGGCACCACCCCGCCGGTGTGGACCGGTTCCGCTGCCCCCAGCGGCTCGCACGCCGAGAGCGGCTCCGAGAACACCTCCGGCCCCGCCGTGTCCGACACCGTCTCGGTGCAGCTCAAGGACGCGAAGGGCACCTCGGTCGGCACCGCCACCCTCGCGGAGACCGCCGGCTACGTCGAGATCACCGTCGACGCGCAGGGCCTCGAGCCAGGCTTCCACGGCCTGCACGTGCACTCGGTCGGCAAGTGCGAGCCCAACTCCGTCGCCCCCACCGGCGGCGAGCCCGGCAACTTCCTATCCGCCGGCGGCCACTTCCAGGTCGAGGGCCACACCGGGCACCCGGCCAGCGGCGATCTCACCTCCCTCGAGGTCCGCGAGGACGGCAAGGGCTACCTCGTCACCACCACCAACGCCTTCACCCTCGCGGACCTGAAGAACGGCGGCAAGGGCACCGCGCTGATGATCCACGCGGGCGCCGACAACTTCGCCAACATCCCCACCCGCTACACGCTGCCGGACAACGCTCCGGTGCCGGACCAGGCCACCCTGGCGACCGGCGACGCCGGCGGCCGCGTCGCCTGCGGCGTCATCGGCGGCTGATCACGTCCGACCGACGCGAGAACTGACAACGGCGGGGCCATCACGGCCCCCGCCGTTTCGCGTCCTGCGGGCGCTCGGACGCTGTGGTTGGATCGGTGATGTGGGAGTCCCTTTCGCCGGTTCGCCGCGTCCGACCCTCGGGGTGGAATGGGAAATCGCGCTGGTCGACCGGACCACTCGCGATCTGTCCAACACCGCCGCAGCCGTCCTCGACGGCGTCGGTGAACTCGCCGAGAAACCTCGGGTCACCAAGGAGTTGCTGCGCAACACCGTCGAGTTCGTGACCGGCATCTGCGACAACGTCGGCGAGGCCATGGACGACCTGTCCGAGACCATGTCGCTGGTGCGCCGGGCAGCTGATCCGCTCGGGGTCGACCTGATGTGCGCAGGCACCCATCCGTTCGCACAGTGGTCCACGCAGCTGCTCACCCGCACCCCCCACTACGACGAGCTGATCGAACGCACGCAGTGGTGGGGCCGGCAGATGCTCATCTGGGGTGTGCACGTGCACGTCGGGATCTCGACGAAGGAGAAGGTTTTCCCCATTCTCAACGCGCTGCTGCTGAAATATCCTCACCTGCTTGCTCTTTCGTCGTCGTCGCCGATGTGGACCGGCGTCGACACCGGCTACGCCAGCAACCGCGCGCTGATGTTCCAGCAGCTGCCCACCGCCGGCCTGCCGTTCCAGTTCGACGACTGGACGCAGTTCGAGGGCTACGTCCACGACCAGCTCACCACCGGCGTCATCGAGAACCTCGGCGGCCTGCACTGGGACATCCGGCCCGCGCCGCGCTGGGGCACCATCGAGGTCCGCGTGTGCGACGGCGTCTCCTCCCGCACCGAACTGAGCGCCCTCGTCGCGCTCATCCACTGTCTCATCGTCGACCTCGACACCCGTCTCGAGGCGGGGGAGACGCTGCCGTCCATGCCGCCGTGGCACGTGCAGGAGAACAAGTGGCGCGCAGCCCGATACGGCCTCGACGCCGAAGTGATCCTCGGCGCCGACAACCGTGAACGGCTCGTCACCGACGACCTCGACGACCTGCTCGAGCAACTCACCCCCACCGCGGTGAGGCTCGGCTGCGCCGACGAACTGGCCCGCGTCGCCGACATCCCGCGCCGCGGGGCGTCGTACCAGCGGCAGCGCAAGGTGGCCGCCGCGACCGGTGGCGACCTGCGCGCCGTGGTCCGCTCGCTCGTCGAGGAACTGGACACGTAAGCGCGAATTCACCCGCCGTTTACTATGAACGGCGTGTTAGTGGACGGTGGCGCGCGGACGGAGCCGAGACGGCTCGACGGACGAACCCGAAGTCTCCTGCTCGGCGGCGTCGTTGCGGCAGGTCTCGCCATTCTGATCGCGCTGCAGATCTTCGCGTCGTCACGCGGCTTCGAGGGGCCGCTGACGAGCCTCTTCAACGATTTTGCGGGCACCCCCAAGTCGGCGTCCGTGCCGTGGGCCGGGCTCGCCCTCGCGATGGTGGGGCTGACCAACCGGCAGCGGGTGCTGGCGCTGTCGAGCGCCGTGGCTCTCGACGTCGTGATCGCCGCGATCCGCTACCTCGCCGGCGGGCCCCTCACCGTCGGCAACGGCGCGGTGATCGTGCTGACCGCGATCGGCGTGTACGCCGGTGCGAAGTGGCAGGGCGAACAGCGCCGCAGCGCCCTCATGGGCGTCGGCCTCGGCGCACTGCTGATCGTCGCCACCAAGTTCGGCGACGTGTGGCTGCACATCACCATCCTCGCCGGACCTCAGGTCCTCGACCAGTACGTCCAGCTCGCCGACCACGCCCTCGGCAACCCGTCCTGGGTGATGGGTGAGGTGGTCGACGCCCTCGGCTCCGTCGGCTACGGCGTCCTGCACTGGGTGTACATCGAACTGCCCGTCGCCGCGATCGTCGTCGCGCTGTACCAGCTGCGCAAGGGCTGGCCGTCACACCACCTGGTCCGGACGTTCCTGCTGATCGGACTCGTCGGGCCGGTCTTCTACATCCTGTTCCCCGTCGTCGGACCGATCTTCGCGTTCGGCGCCGACGGCAACGGCTTCCAGGTCGGCGATTTCTGGCCGTCCGTCGTCCCGTTCGACCTGACGCCGTCGGCGATGCCGTTCGACGACGCCACCCCGCGCAACTGCATGCCCAGCCTGCACACCGCGTGGGCGCTCGCCATCTTCCTGCACTCCCGGCAGGGCCCGTGGTGGCTGCGCTGGGGCGGCATGTTCTGGCTGCTGTGCACCCTCACCGCGACCCTCGGCTTCGGCTACCACTACGGCGTCGACCTCATCGCCGGCGCCGTCCTGACCCTCACCCTCGAATCCGCGCTGCGCGCCCCCGAACGCGGCTGGGGCTGGTTCCGGCTGCGGCTCGTCGCGTCCGGCGCCGTCCTGATCGCCGCCCTGCTGCTCAGCTACCGATTCCTGGCCGTGGAGATCGCGGAGTACCCGGCCGTCTCGGCGCCGCTGCTCCTCGGCGTCCCCGCGCTCTTCGCCTACGGCTACTGGCGCACGTTCTACCGGGACCCCTCCTCCCCGCGTTCTGCGCACTTGTCGCTGTCGGAGGACGGCCCGCCCGCGCGATAAGTGCGCAAAACGCGAGCTAGCGGAAGGTCCCCGGATCCTCGTCGCGGTTGATCAGCAGCCCGTCGCGCCCGCGCTGTTCGCGGTAGGCGACGCGGCCGACGCTGTGCGCGATCACCGGGGCCGTCAGCAGCGTGAACAGGCCGATGAGCACGAGCATCCAGATGTCGACGTTGCCGTGCAGCCGGATCACCGCGCCGACGAGCACCAGCACCAGGCCGACGACCTGCGGTTTGGTGGCCGCGTGCATGCGGGAGAGGGTGTCGGGGAATCGGACGATGCCGATCGCGGCGGTGAGCGCCAGGAACGATCCGGTGAGGATGCAGATCGCCGCGAGGACGTCGAGGAAGGTGTTCACGAGTCGTCACTCACCCGGAATCGGGCCACACTCACCGAGCCGACGAAGCCGACCAGGGCGAGCGCGACGATGGCGGGCACGATCGTGGTGTCGCCGCTGTAGGCCGCCCACACCGACAGTCCGCAGATCGCGGTGGCGATGAGGGTGTCCATCGCGACCAGGCGGTCGAGGCTGCCGGGCCCGGCGAGCAGCCGGTAGGTGGTGAGCAACGCCGCCACCACCAGCATCACTCCGGCGATGATCATCACGGCTGTCATGCTCGATCCTCCCTGCCCTCTTCGTGGTACTCGTAGTCCCGCAGGTGCCACGGAGCCGGCTGCCATTCCGAATCACGCTCGAACGACGCGATGAACAACCGCTCGAGCTCCCGCACCGATCGGTAGAACTGGTCGACGGCCTTGGTGGTGCCGACGTCGAGGACGTGCACGTACACCGCGCGCCGGGCCTGGTCCACCTCGAGCACCATCGTGCCGGGGATCAGGTTGAGCACGTCGACGCACAGTGTCAGCACCAGGTCGGACTTGATGCCGAGCTTGCAGCGCAGCACGCCGGTCACCGGCGGCGGCCCCGGCCGGATCGCCAGCCATGCCACCTGCGCGCTCGACTGCGCCGCGTAGAAGATGATCATCCAGACCAGCTTGATCATCGACAGCAGATGCACCCGGCCCTCGACGGGCACCCGGGGAAGCGGCAGCAGCCACATGATCAGCAGCCCCACCACGAGCCCGCCGAGCACGTTCGCGATGCTGAACGTGCCCCACAGCAGGATCCACACCACCGTCAGCCACGCGAGGACGCCGACGCGGAGTACGCGTTCGCGGGTCATCGGTCACCTCCCTCGCCCAGTACGGCGGTGATGTAGACATCCCGATTCTGCAGGTCCTGCGCCGCGCGGTCACTGATCCCGATCATCGGGCCGGCGAAGAGCGTCAGCGCCAGACCGACGCAGACCAGTCCGATCGTCGGCACCAGCATGAACACCGGCATCCGGCCCACGTCCTCGCGGTCGACGAACGCGATGTCCTCCTCGGACTCGTCGATCAGTGCCGACGGGCTCACGTCGGCGAGCTCGCCCTCGGGGGCGTCGGCGCGGGCCCGCCAGAACGCCTTGGTCCACACGCGGCCCACGACGTACAGCGTCAGGAGGCTGGTGACCGTGCCACCGGCGACCAGCAGCCACGACAGCACACTCGGGTGCGCGACACCGGCCTGCAGCAGCGCGATCTTGCCGATGAACCCGGAGAACGGCGGGATGCCGCCGAGGTTCAGCGCCGGCACCAGGAACACGATCGCGAGCACCGGGCTGGCGGCGGCGAGACCGCCGAGGCGGCGCAGCGACGACGACCCGGCCTGTCGTTCGATCAGACCCACCACCAGGAACAGCGTGGTCTGCACGATGATGTGGTGCGCCACGTAGTACACCGCCCCGGACAGACCCGACTGGGTGGACAGCGCGACACCGAAGATCATGTAGCCGATGTGGCTGACCAGGGTGAACGAGAGCAGACGTTTGATGTCGCTCTGCGCGATGGCGCCGAGGATGCCGACGATCATCGTCAACAGGCCGCACACCATCAGGACGTTGTCGAGCTCGCCCTGCGGGAACAGCAGCGTGTGCGCGCGGATGATCGCGTACACACCGACCTTGGTGAGCAGGCCCGCGAACACCGCGGTGACCGGGGCCGGGGCGGTGGGGTAGGAGTCGGGCAGCCACGTCGACAGCGGAAACACCGCCGCCTTGATGCCGAACGCCACCAGCAGCACACCGAAGATCGCCATCCGGGTGCCGGCGGGGATGTCGTCGAACCGCAACGCCATCTGCGCGAGGTTGAGGGTGCCCGTCGCGGCGTACGCGAACGCGATACCGCACAGGAAGATCAGCGACGACACCATCGACACCATGACGTACGAGACGCCCGCCCGGACGCGGTCGGCGCTGGCACCGAGCGTCAGCAGCACGAAGCTCGCGGCCAGCAGCACCTCGAAGCCGACGTACAGATTGAACAGGTCGCCCGCGAGGAACGCGTTGCACACACCGGCCGTCAGCGCCAGGTACGTGGGCAGGAAGATCGACACCGGCTGGTGTTCGTGCCCGTCCCGGATGCCCTGACCGATCGAATAGATCATGACGGCGAGCAGCACGATCGACGACACCAGCAGCATCAGCGCCGACAACCGGTCCACGACCAGCGTGATACCGATCGGGGTGTCCCAGCCGCCCACCTGGATCGCGGTGGTGCCGTGCCGGTCGGCGAGATACAGCAGCATCGCCGAGACGCCGGTGACCGCGGTGAGCGCGGCCAGGGTGACCCAGCGCTGCGCGGTGGGCCGGCGGCCGAGGATGAGCGTGACCGCCGCGGCGATCATCGGGATGAGGACCGGCAGTGGGGCGAGGGTGCCGATGAGTGCGGGGGAGAGCGTCATCGCCGACCTCCCGGCGTCTCGGCGTCCACGGTCTCGGCGTCGCCGTCCCCTTCGAGGAGGTCCTCGAACGACTCGTAGTCCTCGGGATCCTCGAGCTGGTCGACGGGGATCGGGTTGCCTTCCGAGTCGAAGGCGTCGCCGCTCTTGCTGGGCGCGCCGGTGACCGGGTCGTCGGAGCGGTCGCGGTCCGGCGCCTCGGCCGGGGTGCGCCGCTTGGAGACCTTGGTGTCCTCGGGGTCGTCCTCGACCCGGTCCGCGGTATTGATCTTGAACGATCGGTAGGCGAGGGCCAGCACGAACGCGGCGATGCCCATCGTGATGACGATCGCGGTCAGGATCATCGCCTGCGCCAGCGGGTCGGCCATCTCCTCGTGCACCGACTCGCGACCCACGATCGGCGGGTTGCCGGAGCGTCCGCCGACCGTGAGGATCAGCAGGTTGACGGCGTTGCCGACCAGCAGCAGACCCAGCAGCATCCGCATGATGCTGCGCTCGATCAGCAGGTACACACCGGCGGCGGTCAGCACGCCGATGACGATCAGGGTGGCGAGGTCGGCGCTCATCGGGCGTTCACCTCGACCTGTGCGTCGAGTCGGGCTCCGAGGCTGCGGAGCACGTCGAGCACGAGACCCACCACGATCAGGTACACCCCCAGGTCGAAGAACAGTGCGGTGACGATTTTGATGTGGCCGAGCAGCGGCAGCGTCACCTCGAACACTGCCGACGACAGCGGCGGCGCGCCCAGGAACAGCGACGTCAGCGCGGTACCGGCGGCGAGCGCGAGGCCCAGGCCGAGGATCTTGCCGGCGTCGATGGGCACGGTCTCACCGAGTTCGTAGCGGCCGCCGGCGAGATAACGCAGCACCAGCGCCAGGCCCGCGGTCAGACCGCCCGCGAACCCGCCGCCGGGGGCGTTGTGGCCGGAGAAGAAGAAGTACACCGACAGCACCATGATCGTCGGGAAGATCAGGCGCGTGGTCACCTCGAGCACCAGCGAACGGTGTCGCGGATCGATGAGGTCGCCGCCGCGCAGCCACGTCGTCTCCGTGCTCGCCGACGCGGCGTCGAGCACGATGGACGGGGCGTCGGCGACCCGCGGTGCGGTACCGAACCGGCGGTGCCGGAACACCAGGCTCGCGACGCCGGTGGCCGCGACCAGCAGCACCGAGATCTCGCCCAGGGTGTCCCACGCGCGGATGTCGACGAGCAGCACGTTGACCACGTTGCGGCCGTTGCCGAGCAGGTACGCGGCGTCGGGCAGTTGGTGGTAGATCGGCACCGAGTTCCGGGCGTTCATCGCGTACGCGGCGATGGTGGTGACCGCGGCGCCGACGCCCACCGCGAGGATCGCGCGCGGCAGCTTGAAGCCGATGGCCTGCCGCTCGTCCACCTCGGCGGGCAGCTTGCGCAGCACCAGCACGAAGATCACCAGGGTGAGGGTCTCGACGAGGAACTGGGTGAGCGCGAGGTCGGGGGCGCCGTGCAGCGCGAAGATGACGCCGCAGCCGTAGCCGCTGAGCCCGACGAGGATCACCGCGGCCAGGCGGTTGCGCAGCACGGTGGCGGCCAGCGCGGCCGCCATCATCATCAGGCCGACGGTGAGCTGCAGCGGCGATTCCCACAGCCGGATGTCCGCCCACACATCGGTGCGCAGGGCCAGCAGGATCACCGGCAGCAGCACCAGCGTCGCGAGGATCGTCGACTGCGTCAGCGGCAGCGAACCGCGCTGGGTGAAACCGGTCAGACGCATCGACAGCGTGTCCATGCCACGCAGGGTGGCGTCGTACACGCGGTCGGCGTTGCCGAGCGGCGGATGCTGGAACCGCAGCCGCGCGACGGCCCAGCGGTGCGCCACGAACAGCAGGGCACCGACCACGATCACGACACACGTCAGCAGCAGCGGCAGGTTGAAGCCGTGCCACAGCGCGAGGTGGTAGTCGGCGTGCGGGCCGGCGGGCAGCGTCGTCGAGTACGGCGTGAGCAGCTTCTCGAGCTGCGGCGACAGCGGACCGGCGGCCAGACCCGCGACCGCGAGCAGCGCGGGCGGCGCCAGGAACAGGGCGCCCGGGGCGTGCATGTTCGCGACCGCGGCGCTGGGCTTGCGCAGCCGCTTGCGACCGAACGCGCCCCACACGAATCGGATGCTGTACGCGACGGTGAGGATCGAGCCGAGCACCATCGCGACCACGATCGTGGTGCTTGCCCACGGCTCGAGCACGCTCGCGTCGAGGATCGATTCGAGGGCGGCTTCCTTGCCGACGAAGCCGAGGAACGGTGGCAGGCCGGCCATCGACGCCGCCGCCAGCGCCGCGATCGTCGCCAGCCACGGCGCGCTGGGGCCGAGCCGGGCGAGCTTGCGGATGTCGCGGGTGCCGGTGGTGTGGTCGATGATGCCGACCACCATGAACAGTGCGGCCTTGAACATCGCGTGCGCGACGACCATCGTCATGCCGGCCAGCGCGGCGTCGCGGGAGCCGACGCCGACGAGCACCATGAGGAAGCCGAGCTGGCTGACGGTGCCGAACGCGAGCACGAGTTTGAGGTCGAACGAGCGGAGCGCGCGCCAGCCGGCGAGCAGCATCGACGCCAGCCCGAGCGTGATGATCGTGACCCGCCACGGCGGCGAGTCCGCGTAGCCGGGGGCCAGGCGGGCCACCAGGTAGATGCCGGCCTTGACCATCGCGGCCGCGTGCAAGTACCCGCTGACCGGGGTGGGTGCGGCCATCGCACCGGGCAGCCAGAAGTGCAGCGGCACGATCGCCGACTTCGACAGCGCGCCGATCAGCACCAGCACGATCGCGACGCTCGCAAGCCAGCCGCTCGCCGGGTTCGCGACCACGTCGGACAGGTTGTAGCTGCCCACCTGCTGGCCGAGCATGATGATGCCGACCAGCATCGCCAGTCCGCCCGCCGTGGTCACCAGCAGCGCCTGGGTCGCCGCGCGGCGACTGGTGGCGCGCTCGGCGTAGTGGCCGACGAGCAGGAACGACAGGACCGTCGTCAGTTCCCAGAACGTGTAGAGGATCAGCATGTTGTCGCTGGTCACGAGGCCGAACATGGCGCCGGCGAAGGCGACCATCTCCGCGGCGAAGATGCCGAGGCGGGGTTCGTCGTCCTTGAAGTACCGCGCGCAGTAGACCAGGATCAGTGCGCCGACACCCAGGACCAGCACCGACATGATGGCGGCCAGCGAATCGAACCGCATGTCGATGTCCATGGACAGGCCGGGCGCCCACTGGATGTGCAGGGACTGCTCGGTGCCCCAGTTCGCGATGACCCAGCCGAGGCTCGCGAGCGGTACCAGCGCGAGCGGGAAGAACGCGTTGCGTCCTATTGATCGCACGACGAGCGGAGCCAGAACGGCGGCTATCGCGTGGGCGATCAATACGACTAGCAAATGGCACTCCGTCGGGTTGTCGGGCGGCGGGGTGACGAATCGGTAGAACCGAGAGTCGGGTAGACCGTTCGCTTAGCTAGCGAAGGGGACTACGGGGTCTATCTTACTAAGTGTCCAAATCGAAGTTTCAATCGGTACAAAGCGGACAAACCGTGGTAGATGGGTGGTCGAACCTCGACGGGGGTACGTTGCGACAGGTGTCCGACGAGAACCCCACCGTGATCCGAACCGCCGCCCTCGCGCATATCCGGGACCGCCGCATGCTGCAGGCCCGATCCGCCGGCAAGACCGCCTTCTACATGGCCGGCGGCAAGATCGACCCGGGTGAGACCCCGGAACAGGCCCTGCACCGGGAGGTCCGTGAGGAACTCGACGCGGGGATCGTGGACGGGACGCTCATTCGGTTGGGTGTGTTCGAGGCGGAGGCCTTCGGGCACCAGCCCGGTACCCGCCTGCACATGACGTGCTTCCTCGCCGACCTCACCGACGAGCCGCAGGCCACCAGCGAGGTCGCCGAGATCCGCTGGTTCACCGAGGCCGAGTACGCCGCGATGCCCGAGACCGCGCCCGGTTCACGGCTCGTCTTCGCGCGGCTCCGGGAACTGGATCTGGTCGACTAGTCGCGCCCGGAGTCCCCGAATCGCGAGCGCGCAGAACACCACGACCAGCAGCAGCGCGACGCCGGCGAGGCGGTCGAAAGTGACGTTCGACGGCCACGGATCGCTGTCGACGAAAATCTCGATTGCCTCCGACGTGGACAACCCGTTGGGCATGTTGAACGGGACGTCCGGCAGCGGCTCGTAGCTTCCGCTGTAGACCACGAACGAGGTCGTGACGCCCACCAGCGTCGTGAACACCAGCGACAGTAGCGGCACGACCAGGCCCAGCGCGGCGACGGCTCCGCCGTCGGGCAGGGTCGAGCCGAGGGCGAGTCCGATCCCGACACCGAGGACCGCGAGTTCGACGAGGAACCACGCTCGGCTGTCGGTCGCCGTCGGGTCGACGGCGGTCCACAGCGGGATCACCGCGAGCAGGCATAGGCCGATCAGCGGCGACGGTCGGCGCAGCGCGATCGCGACGCCCGCGGCCACCGCCGTGACTCCGACGGCTACTGGCAGCCAGGGCTGCAGCCGGAGATGATCGTCGGCGAGGAGCGTCGTGACCATCGGTGCGGTCGCCGCGACGGCGGTGGCGGCGAGCAGGAACGGCGAGTCGAGGCGCCGCGCCCAGAACTCGGTGAGCGCGACGACCAGCACGAGGCACAGCCCGACGACGATCCACAGCCGGAACCGTGACCCGCTCTGGCCGTCGATCCACGCGCTGAGGAGGCGGTGCCCGACGGCGAGCGTCGACACCGCCGCGATCGCCTCGCGCACAGTCCCGGCGTCGGCGCGTGCGGGTGTGTCGGTGTCGACCGCCGCACACACGGCCGCGAGGACGATCGCGGGAACCAGCACCCACCAGAACGGCTCGCCGAGCATCGACGTGCTCGGTGTCCAGTCGGAGTGCGCGGTGTGGGCGACGACGAACGTCGCGGCGACGGCGATCGTGAGGGCAAGCCGGGGGAGGGCCCGCGACCACGCCGCGGCCACGACGGCACCCAGCAGGACGCCGCCGGCCACGCACTTGGTGTAGTACAGCACCGTCAGCTGGTCGAGATCGCTCACGCCCGACACCGCCAGGCGCGCCGCGATCAGGACGGCCGTCGCCACGACCGCCGTGATCCACGGGGGTCGAGCCGAACCGGCGCGCTGGAGCGCCCCGTACGCGAGTACGGCGACGACGCAGCCGACGGCGACACCGGTCGGCAGGGCGGCGTTCCAGTCGTCCAACTGGCGCTCGGACGCACTGAACAGCGGTCCCCACTGGGGGCGGCTGATGAGGACGAACGTCCCCAGCACTCCCGCGAACGCGGTGGCGACGGCCGTCAGCGACAAGCGGGCGTTCGTGGTCATCGGCCCGACGTTACCTGCAGCTCAGCGGTTCTCGGTGCAGGCCTTCGGGTGCCCACCCGGTCCGGCGGCGACCGCCTCGTGGACTGACGCGCGGCGTCATTCCGCTCGGGAGGCGGGACGGGTGCGCAGCCTGCGGATCGCGACGGCGCAGTAGAGCACGACGATCAGGAGCGCGACTCCGGCGAGGTGGCTGACGGGCGCGTAGGGCTCGACGGCTCCGAACAGGCCGCCCTCGGTGTGCGGGGGCCGTTCGTGCGTGCCGCTGTAGATCGCGATCGCGCCGTCGGACTGTGCGACGTACGTGAACACCAGCGACAGGAGCGGCACCGCGAGACCGAGCGATGCGAGGGCACCGTCGTCGGGCAGGGTCGAGCCGAGGGCGAGGCCGATGCCGAGTCCGAGAACCGCAAGTCGTGCCAGGAGCCAGGCGCGGCCGTCGCCGACGTCCGGATCGATCGCGGTCGAGAGCGGGATCAGCGCGAGCAGCGCGAACCCGAGTGGGGGCGACGAACGTCGCACCGCGACCGCCAACCCGCCGGCCACCGCTGCGACGCCGACCGAGACCATCAGCCACGGTTCGAGCGTGAACTGTCGAGCAATCTGCGGTGTGACCAGCGCGGCGGCCGCGGCCACCGCGGTCGCCGCGAGCAGGAACGGGCTGTCGACGCGTCGTGCCCAGAATTCGGTGAGGGCCGTCACCAGCACGAGGCAGACACCGATGAAGACCCACACCAGCAGTTCGGAGTTGGTGGTCTGACCGTCGATCCATGCCCCGAGCGTTCGGTGGGCGAACGCGAGGGTGGTGGCGGCGGCGATCGCCTGGATCATGATCCGGCCGGTCCCGGCGGTCGTTACGTGGGCCGTATCGATCACCACGCACACCGCGGCGAGGACGAGCGCCGGGATGAGCAACCACCAGAACGGCGGACCCAGTGTCGACACGCTGGGTTCATTGGTGGCGTGCGCGGTGTGTGCGACGACGAGTGTCGAGGCGACCGCGGTGGCGAGGACGAATCGTGCGAAGGGGCGCATCCACACTGCGGCGACGGCCGCACCGAGCAGCAGCCCAGCGGCTACGCACTTGGCGTAGTGCAGGGTCGTCACCTCGACCAACCCGCGTACGCCCGGGACCGCGATCCGGGCCGCGATCAGCGTGCTCGCTGCTACGACGGCCGCGGCCCAGGCCGGCCGCAGCGAATGCGCGCGTCGCAGGGCCACGTATGCCGGTACCGCGAGGGCCGCGCCGATCACGGATCCGGTGGGCAGGGCGTCGAGCCACCACTCCAGCTGGCGGCCGGTCACGTTGATCGTCCCGCGCCACTCGGGCGGGTTTGCGAGCACGAACGTGGCCAGGGTGCCCGCGAACCATGCGGCTACGGCGGGCACCCACACGCGGACGGTCGGGGCCACGCCTCGACGCTAGCCCCTCACCGGTTCTCCGCGTAGGCCTTGAGGTGCGCGACCTGATCGGGGTCCAGGGACGGCCGCACCTTCTCCCGCGCCGCCGCGACGTCGTCGGCGGTCACGTCGGCGGCATCGACACTGCGTCGCATGGCCGCGAGGGCGGCCTCGCGCAGTAGCGCCGCACAGTCGGCGGCCGAGTAGCCGTCGAGGTCCTGTGCCAGCGCGTCCAGGTCGACATCGTCCGCGAGCGGCACCGACTTGCCCGACGTCCGCAGAATCTCCTTGCGCGCGTCCGCGTCCGGCGGCGGCACGAACACCAGCCGCTCGAGCCGGCCGGGACGCAGCAGGGCGGGGTCGATCAGGTCGGGACGGTTGGTGGCACCGAGCACCACGACGTCGCGGAGCGGTTCGACGCCGTCGAGTTCGGTGAGCAGCGCGGCCACGACCCGGTCGGAGACACCCGAGTCGGAACTCTGCCCGCGGCGTGGGGCGAGGGCGTCCACCTCGTCGAGGAAGATCAGCGACGGCGCCGAATCGCGGGCGCGCTGGAACAATTCGCGCACCGCCTTCTCCGACGAGCCCACCCACTTGTCCATCAGCTCGGCGCCCTTGACGGCGTGAACGCTGAGTTGACCCGAACTGGCAAGGGCGCGAACGAGATACGTCTTGCCGCAGCCGGGCGGCCCGTACAGCAGGACGCCGCGCGGCGGGTCGACGCCCAGGCGTGCGAACGAATCCGGGTGCTGCAGCGGCCACAGCACCGCCTCGGTGAGGGCTTGCTTGGTCTCGACCATGTCGCCGACGTCGTCGAGGGTGACGCTGCCGATCGCGAGTTCCTCGGTGCCCGACCGCGACAGCGGCCGGATCACCTCGAGGGCGCCCACCAGGTCGTCCTGCGTCAGCCGGGGCTCGGCCTTGGCGCTGCTCGCCCGCGACGCCGCGCGCAGTGCCGCCTCCCGGCACAGGGCGGCCAGGTCCGCGACGACGAAACCTGGAGTGCGTGATGCTATCTCGGTGAGATCGAGATCGGCGGTGGGAACCTTGCGGAGCAGCAGTTCCAGCAGTTGCCGGCGCCCGGCACCGTCGGGCAGTGACAGCGACAGCTCGCGGTCGCACAGGTCCGGTCCGCGCAGTCGGTCGTCGAGGCTCTCGGGGTGTGCGGTGGTGGCGACGAACGCGACCGACTCGGTGTCGATGGCGCGGCGCAGTTGGTCGATGATCATCGTCGAGACCGGTTCGCGCACGGCGGGCAGCAGCGCATCGATGTCGGTGATGAGCAGCACGCCACCGGACCGGACGGCGTCGACTGCCGCCGTGACCTGCTGGAGCCGCGACTGCGCTTCGGCCGCACCAGCTCCCGGACCGTCGAGTTCCACGACCCGACGCGACGCCAGCACCGAGCGGGCCAACATCGACTTGCCGACCCCGGCCGGTCCGGTGACGAGGACCCCGAGGTGCGGTGAGGCGCCGAGGGTGTGGAGAAGTTCGGGCTCGTCGAGTGCGAGTCCCAGCCACTCGGTGAGCTTCGCGGCCTGGGCGTGGGCGCCCACCAGGTCCCCGACGGGGACCGTCGAGCCGGTTCGCGGTTCGGTGACGGTCGGCGCCGCGGTCGGCGTGCCCGAGACCGGCGCCGGTGTCGCGTCCGGCACCCCGGACCCCCAGCTCACCGCCGAATTCGGTTGCACGCTCACCGGTCCGCCCGACGGGTCGACGCCGGTGACCGTCAGCAGCTCCGACGTCCACGTCACCGCGAACGTGCGCGACAGCGCCTGTGTCGCCGACGCGGTGCTGGTGCCGGGGCCCAGGTCGCGCGGCAGCAGCGACACGGCGTCACCCACGGTGAGGACCTTGCCGAGCAGCGCCTGTCGCAGTGTGGTGTCGGAGACGGAATGCTGCGCCATCGAGGAACCGCTGACGGTGACCGTCCGTGCGCCGTACACCGTGACGGGGGTGACCACCACCGTCGCGTTCTCGCGTAGCCCGACGTTGGAGAGCGTGACGTCGTCGAGTAACGCGGTGCCGGTGGGTGTTCCGGCCGGTGCTCGTCCCGCGACCGCGGCCGTGCGCCGGGCCCCG
Organism: Rhodococcus sp. W8901; assembly: GCF_013348805.1. Lineage (NCBI taxonomy): Bacteria > Bacillati > Actinomycetota > Actinomycetes > Mycobacteriales > Nocardiaceae > Rhodococcus > Rhodococcus sp. W8901. The sequence goes on along the minus strand of NZ_CP054690.1, from coordinate 4,710,282 downwards.
ACGAGGGCGATCGCGTCCCACTCCCGCAGCCCCAGCGCCGCGAGGGCCTCGGGGTGCAGTCGCACCACACCGCGTCGGGCGTCCGCGGCGGACGTGTTGAGTCGGACCGTGAGCGTCAGTTCGGGGGAGGTCACGTCTGCCAGCCTAGTGCGGCCCGACGCGTCCCCTCCCTCCCCGCGATTTGCGCACTTATCGGTGCCGTCGGGGCCCCGGGAACACCGATAAGTGCGCGAATCGCGGGACGGCGGTTGTGGATAAGTCGGTGCGAGGACGGATTCGGGCCCGGTCGGTCCGGCAGGGTGTCCGAACATGAGGAGACCGGAACTGCCCGAGGTGTTCCTGGGCGTGGACGCGGTCCGCGACGGGGCCCTGACGGCGATGGAGCTTCGCGGCCCGCGCGTGCGGCGGCTGTTTCGCGGCGTGTACTGCCCGAGCGTCGTCCGCGACAGCCACGAGCTCCGGTGCCGGGCGGCCGCGCTCACCGGGGAGGGGACGCTGGTGCTGACCGGACGGTCCGCGGCGGTCGTGCGGGGCGTGCCGCTCGCCTCGACGTCGGACCCGGTGGAGGTGATCGCGCTGCCGGGGCACCGTGTCAACCGGCGTCCGGGGCTGCAGGTGCGCCGCGTCGCCATCGATCCGTCCGACCACGAACCGTGGGATCGCATCGCGATCGCCCGGCCCGAGCGGATGACGTTCGACGTCCTCGCGACCGGTGCGCTGGTCCGCGCGGTGGCGGACGCGGACCGGATCCTGGGCGCCGGGATGACGTCCCGCACGGGCATGGAGCGCTACCTGGACGGCCGACGCGACCACGGCGTCGTCCGAGCGCGTGAGGCGCTGGCCCTCACCGACCCGCGCGCCGAGTCGCCCAAGGAATCGGAGTTGCGGGTCCGCCTGTGTCTGGCCGGTCTGACACCGACTCCGCAGGTGGAGATCCACGTAGACGGGCGGTTCGTCGCGCGTGTCGATCTCGGCTTCGAGGAGGAGCGGGTGGCCGTCGAGTACGACGGGCGCTGGCACGGCGAGAAGTTCGCCCTCGCTCGGGATCGCGACCGTCAGAACCGGCTGCGCGCGGCCGGATGGGAGATCGTGTTCGTCACCGCCGAGATGCTCGTGGATCCGGTCGCGGTCGTCGACCTCGTCGACGGCGCCCTGCGTCGTGCACGTCGGCGGCACTGACGGCCTACGTTTTGCGCACTTATCGGTCTTCCCGGGGCCTGCCCGAGACCGATAAGTGCGCAAAACGCGGAGGCGACTACCGCGGCCGGCGCAGGCCCAGGCGGGCGGCGGAGCGGCGGTTGCCGCCGGGGGCGCGGCGGATGGCGCGGCGCTCGGACGGCTTGATGTCCCAGGTTTCGGGGCGCGCGGCGACCCAGCGCTTGGACCGGACCGCGAAGGGGATGTGCACGAGGTAGACGGCGACGAGGACCATCAGCAGCATGTACGGGTAGGTGACCAGGGCGGCTGCGGCGAGGGCGACGAGCGCGAGCAGTCCGGCGGCCATGCGGCCCGGCACCGATACGGACTTCATCGCCAGGGTGGGGATGCGGCTGACGATCAGGGCCGCCGACAACAGGGTCCACACCGTGACGACACCGATCGACGACCACCAGCCGTCGCCCCACTGGATGTAGGCGGCGAGCGGGGTGAGGGCGATCAGCGCACCGGCCGGTGCGGGGACGCCGACGAAGAAGTCCTTCGTGTACGCGGGCACGGTGTCGTCGTCGAGCAGGGTGTTGAACCGTGCCAGGCGCAGCACGATGCTCACCGCGTACAGCAGCGCGATGATCCAGCCGAAGTTGTTGCCGTCGAGCAGTGTCACGTACAGCACCAGGGCGGGGGCGACGCCGAAGGAGATGGCGTCGGCCAGCGAGTCCAGTTCGGCGCCGATCTTGCTGGTGGCGTCGAGCATCCGGGCGATGCGTCCGTCGAGCGAGTCGAGGACGGCGGCCGCCCCGATCATCGCGAGCGCGGTGCCGAGTTCGCCGTCGAGCGCGAACTTGACCGCGGACAACCCGCTGCAGAGCGCGAGGATCGTGATCATGCTCGGCAGTAATCGGACCGCGTTCCGTCCGCTGGGGCGGGGCGGTCTCACGACAGTTGCGCGAGGACGGTCTCGGCGCCCACGGTGCGCTGGCCGCGCTCGACGAGCAGCGTGGTGCCGGCCGGGAAGTACGTGTCGACCCGCGAACCGAAACGGATGAGTCCGTACGTGTCGCCGATGGTGAGCTTGTCGCCTTCCTTGGCGTCGCACACGATGCGGCGGGCGAGCAGGCCGGCGATCTGCACGACGGCGACGTCGTGGCCGTCGGCGGTCTCGAGGAGCATGCTGTTGCGCTCGTTGACCTCGCTGGCGTCGGCCAGGTCCGCGGACAGGAACTGTCCGCGCTGGTGGACGACCTTCTTCACGAGTCCGGCGACGGGCGTGCGCTGGACGTGGACGTCGAGCACCGACAGGAAGATGCTGACGCGGGGCAGCGGCTGGTCACCCATGCCGAGTTCGGCGGGCGGAACCGCGCTGTCGACGAGCGCGACCTCACCGTCGGCGGGGGCGACGACGACACCGGGCCGGTTGGGCGGCACTCGGTGCGGGTGACGGAAGAACGTGGCGCACGCTGCCGCGGAGGCGAGGCCGGCGCGGCGCACCCACTTGCGGTTGCGCCCCACCGCTGCGACCGCGAGCGGGGCGAGCACGAACGGCAGGCCGGCGGGGTGCAGCGGCGGGACGGCAGCCTTGACGAGGCCGATGACGTGGCCGACGCCGGTGGGCTGGGGGGTACCAGGGGGTGTCGGTCGACGTGCCACGAGCTCCTCTTACCTGTTCGGGTGATGCGGCGTTCGCCGCACGTGCTGGTACAGGCTACGTGAGTGCCGCGAACCGGTGGGTCGCGATGTGCTAGCGGGGCCCGACGGCGATTGCCTCGGCCTCGCTCTTGATGCGCGCGAGCGTGGTGTTCATGCCGACGATCATGTCGGCCTCGAAGGCCTCCGCGCCGCCGAGGACGGTCTTGATCAGGAACTGCGACAGCTGGCTCGTGCCGGTGGGGGCTTCGCGGCGCTCGACGACGCGGGTGCCGGTCTCGGTGGCCTCGAGGGTGTACGACCAGATGGTGCGGTTCTCGGCGATCCGGAACGCGATGGCCTTGTTGGGCTCGAACCGGATGACCTTGGCGGTGGTGGGCCACACCAGGAAGCCCTTGCGGTTGAGGTTGAACGTCTTGGTGCCCTCGCGGACCTCGCCGGAGACGCGCATCTTGCGGCACTGCGGGCTCCACTCGCCCATGCGCTTCAGGTCGGAGACGATCGTCCACACGTCCTGCGGGGTGGCGGCGATCTCGATGGTTGCTTCGAGGGTGTTCGTCACGGTCCGGCTCTCCAGTTCGAATTAGGTGGTACAGGAGGTCACGCGTACCCGTGGATCCTAGGCCCTGACACCGGCGGTGTGTGCGGCAGGTCACTCACGGGCCTGGATTTCGCATCCCCGGCGCGGCCCGGCGCTCGGCCGATACCCTCGAATCCATGAGCCGTGTCGAGGGCGTTCTGTTCGACATCGACGGTGTGCTCGTCACCTCGTGGCAACCGGTGCCCGGTGCCGTCGAGGCGCTCGACGAGCTGCGTCGCCGCGGAGGTGTTCGTGCCTTCCTCACGAACACCACATCGAGGACGTGCGACGAGATCGCATCCGAGCTCGCGACCGCGGGGTTCGACGTGCGGCCCGACGAGATCGTGACCGCGGTCCGGCTCACGACGGAGTACCTGCGGTCGACCTATCCGGGTGCCCGCGTGATGCTGCTCAATCACGGCGACATCCGTGCCGACATGGAAGGCGTCGAGTTCGACGACGTCGATCCCGAGGTGATCGTCCTCGGCGGGGCCGGAGCCGAATTCACGCACGAGGCCCTCAGTCGGGTGCTGGACTTCATGGTCGCGGGCGTGCCGGTCGTGGCGATGCATCGCGCGCTGATGTGGTCGGAGTCCGACGGCCTGCGGCTGGACACGGGCGCGTATCTGCCGGGGCTGGAGGAGGCGTCGGGCTCGCGGATCGTGGCGGTCGGCAAGCCGTCGCTCACGGGCTTCCTCACCGCGGCGGAACTGATGGGTGCGGATCCGGCGGCGACGGTGATGGTCGGTGACGACTTCCGCGGCGACGTGCTGCCGGCGCAGCGGGTGGGCATGGCGGGGGTGTTGGTGCGGACGGGGAAGTTTCGGCAGCCGGTCCTCGATCTGGCGGTCGATCGGCCCGACCATGTGATCGATTCGGTGGCCGATCTGCCGGCGCTGCTGACCGAATTCGGGTGACGCGCCGACCTACTTCGGTTCGCTATCGAAATCCCTGGCATCCGGGACGTGAACGGGTACTGTCTCGGGCACGCCCGGCGGCACTCCCGGAGCCTGCCCGGCGCTCCCTTTTCCGTTCGTGAAGGAGTCTCGATGTCGACCGTTTCCCGCCTGCGTGCAATTTCCGATCTCGGTCGCCGGATGACCCGGTCTGCGGTGATCGCTGCAGCGGGAATCGGTGTGGCAGCGGGTGTTTCGATGATCGGCGCGGGTACGGCTGCGGCGGCGCCGGTGGCATGCCTGTCGCCGGGCACGCCCAACGACATCCAGGTCTCGGACTACGCGAGCTGTGGCGCCCAGGCGTTCGAGCAGGGCGTGGCCCGCTCCGCCGCGATGGACAGCGGCACGGCGGTCTCCGTCGCGCAGGACCTCGGTTCGTCGAACAGCCTCGCGACCGGTTTCGGCACCGCGCTCAGCGCCTCGCGCGGCAACGGTCAGTCGCTTGCGCTGGCGATCGGCGGCGGCATCGCGCACTCGTGGGCCGACGACGGCTACGCGACCTTCGCGGTCGCCGGTTGGGGCTCGGGCGCGACGGCCGAACAGGGCGGCGTCAACTGCGTCGGACCGCTGTCGTTCGCGTGGAATCTGAAGACCGGCCAGACCTGCCTGGGGTAGACGCGACGCAGGGGTGACGGGCGGGTGGTGTTCGCCGTCGGCGGAGACCTCCCCGCGACGTTGCACTCACCCCCCTCGAGTGCTAAGAATGCACTTGGCACTCGCGACTCGTGAGTGCCAGGTCGGGACGGTGAGACCGGGAACCTAGACACCCCTGGTCGTCCGTCGCGGGCACCGAGCCTGGCCGGAAGCGTAAATAGGGCGATCCGACGAGCGATCGTCCTGTGTGTCACCCCCAATCCGGAGGATCACTTCGCAATGGCCAAGATCATCGCGTTCGACGAAGAGGCACGTCGCGGCCTCGAGCGTGGCCTGAACAGCCTCGCTGACGCCGTCAAGGTGACGCTGGGACCCAAGGGTCGCAACGTCGTGCTCGAGAAGAAGTGGGGCGCCCCCACGATCACCAACGACGGTGTTTCCATCGCCAAGGAGATCGAGCTCGAGGACCCCTACGAGAAGATCGGCGCCGAGCTGGTCAAGGAGGTCGCCAAGAAGACCGACGACGTCGCTGGCGACGGCACCACCACCGCCACCGTCCTCGCTCAGGCGCTCGTCCGTGAGGGTCTGCGCAACGTCGCTGCCGGCGCCAACCCGCTGGGTCTGAAGCGCGGCATCGAGAAGGCCGTCGAGGCCGTCACCGCCAAGCTGCTCGACACCGCCAAGGAGGTCGAGACCAAGGAGCAGATCGCTGCCACCGCCGGTATCTCGGCTGGCGACTCCACCATCGGTGAGCTCATCGCCGAGGCCATGGACAAGGTCGGCAAGGAAGGCGTCATCACCGTCGAGGAGTCCAACTCCTTCGGCCTGCAGCTCGAGCTCACCGAGGGTATGCGCTTCGACAAGGGCTACATCTCGCTGTACTTCGCGACCGACGCCGAGCGTCAGGAAGCGGTCCTCGAGGATCCGTACATCCTGCTGGTCAGCTCCAAGATCTCCACGGTCAAGGACCTGCTGCCGCTGCTGGAGAAGGTCATCCAGGCCGGTAAGCCGCTGCTGATCATCGCCGAGGACGTCGAGGGCGAGGCCCTCTCGACCCTGGTCGTCAACAAGATCCGCGGCACCTTCAAGTCCGTCGCCGTCAAGGCTCCGGGCTTCGGTGACCGCCGCAAGGCGCAGCTCGCCGACATCGCCATCCTCACCGGTGGCGAGGTCGTCAGCGAAGAGGTCGGCCTGTCCCTGGAGACCGCCGGCATCGAGCTGCTGGGCCGCGCCCGCAAGGTCGTCGTCACCAAGGACGAGACCACCATCGTCGAGGGTGCCGGCGACGCCGACGCCATCGCCGGTCGCGTCAACCAGATCCGCGCCGAGATCGAGGCGTCGGATTCGGATTACGACCGCGAGAAGCTGCAGGAGCGCCTGGCCAAGCTGGCCGGTGGCGTTGCTGTCATCAAGGCCGGCGCTGCGACCGAGGTCGAGCTCAAGGAGCGCAAGCACCGCATCGAGGACGCCGTCCGCAACGCGAAGGCTGCCGTCGAGGAGGGCATCGTCGCCGGTGGTGGCGTGGCTCTGCTGCAGTCCGCTCCGGTCCTGGACGACCTGAAGCTGGAGGGCGACGAGGCCACCGGTGCCAACATCGTCAAGGTTGCCCTCGAGGCTCCGCTCAAGCAGATCGCGTTCAACGCCGGCCTCGAGCCCGGCGTCGTCGCGGAGAAGGTCCGCAACCTGCCCGCCGGCAGCGGCCTGAACGCCGCCACCGGTGAGTACGAGGACCTGCTCGCTGCGGGCATCAACGACCCGGTCAAGGTCACCCGCTCGGCGCTGCAGAACGCTGCGTCGATCGCGGCTCTGTTCCTGACCACCGAGGCTGTCGTCGCCGACAAGCCGGAGAAGGCCGCTGCTCCCATGGGCGACCCGACCGGTGGCATGGGCGGCATGGACTTCTGATCTGACGATCGGAAAGCCTGAGCTCAGGTAAGACGAAGAAGCCCGGGACACCTTCACGGTGTCCCGGGCTTCTCGCATTTCTCGATCACTCGCCCGGCATGAGCATCCACGCCGCGAGGTAGATCAGGGCGACGGTGCCGAACGAGATGAACGCGCCGACGACGGCGGCAACGCGAACGAGGTTGACGTCGATGCCGAAGTACTCGGCAACGCCGCCGCACACGCCGGAGAGCATGCGCTGGCTGCTGGAACGGACGAACTGTCGGGGCGAGTCGCTGTAGGTCATGACATCGAGTCTGGTTCGCGCAGGCGCCGGAAACCATCGGGATTCCCCCGGATCTGCACCCTGATCTTTGCTCTCGGGGTCACCCCCGGTGGGCCCGGATCGCGGCGATGACCGGTGCGAACGTGTCGGCGTGGGGTTCGTGGACGGTGAAGTGGTTGAAGCCGTAGCGGTCGCGGTTCGCCGCGACCTGCCGGGCCATCTCGTCGACGGTCCCCAGCAGGACGAAGGGCGTCTCGAGGATGTCCTCCACCGCCATGACGTCCCCGAACCTCCGGGCGAGTTCGGCTGCGGCCGAGGCCCGGTCGTCGGTCTCGATCACCACCTGCACCAGGATCTGCCATTCGATCCGGGCAGCCCGGTCGCCGGCGCATCCACGCGCGTAGCGGACGCGCTCGTCGGTCTCGGCGGCGGTCGCGATCCGGAACGTGCCGGGTGGTTGCCCGGCGATCTGGAAGGCCCCGGCGACCCCGACGACGTCGGCCTGCTGCGCCGCCAGACGCAGGACACGATCGCCGGTACCTCCGACGATCAGCGGTGGCCCGGAGCCGTCGAATCCGCGGCGCTGCACGGGCCGCAGCACGGGCATGCCGAAGTTCGCCCGCATCGCGGCCTGCTGCTCGAAGCCGTCGGACCGGAACCGGCGACGCAGTTCCTCGACCGTGCCGGCCAGCCGTTCGGTGCGGACTCCGAACGGCTCCCACGCGATGCCGGCCTCGTCGAACTCCCACTTCATGTGCCCGGCCCCGAGCCCCACCTCGAGCCGGCCACCGGTGAGGATGTCGGTGGTCGCGATCTCGCGTGCGAGCAACGTGGGATTCCAGAAGCCGACATTGAGCACGAGGGTGCCCACCCGGAGCCGGTCGGTGGCGGCAGCGGCGGCGACCAGGAGCGGGAACGGTGACGGCGCCCCCAGATGGTCCGCGGCGAAGATGGCGTCGTAGCCGTTGTGCTCGGCGCGCCGGCACGTGGCCACGAACTCGTCCCGTGAAGCGATGCCGAAGACGTTGTGCGAAAACCGAAACCCGGTCATCTCGTCAGGATGCCAGCGCGCAGTCGTTCGCGGGCCGGACCCGCGGGAGATCCGTTTGCCGGGCCCCGCGGGCCGAGGGGGCATAGGCTCGGACTCGTGGCGGAGACCGTGCCGATCCAGATGCCCGACGGGACGACGACGCCGGTGCGGCTGTTTCCCGGACCGGAGGGTGCGCCGGTGGTGGTGATCGTGCCGGGTCTCGGCATTCCCGGCGCGTTCTACGACCGGTTTGCGAATTCTCTGGTGGAGCAGGGCTTCTGCGCCGCGACGTGCGAGCTGCGGGGCCAGGGCGACAGTCGGCCGCGGCCGAGCGCGTCGAGCACGTTCGGTTACCAGGAATTGGTGGCGGTCGATCTGCCGGCGATGTTCGAGGTGGTGCGCGAGCGGTTCGACGAGAGCACGCCGTTCCTGTTGGGCCACAGCATGGGCGGGCAGCTCGGGGTGATGTATGCGGCGCGGATACGGGGACGCCTCGGCGGGCTGATCCTCGTGGCGTCCGGTTCGCCCTACTATCGGGGATTTCCCGGAACCCGGTCGCCGGGTGTGCTGCTGGGGTCGACGGCCATGTCCCTCACCGCGAGCGTGGCCGGGTTCTGGCCCGGCGACCGCTTGGACGTCGGGGGGTTCGGGCGGCAGTCGCGGGTGCTGATCTCGGACTGGTCACGCTTCGCGCGCACCGGACGAATCGAACCGTCAGGGTCGGATATCGACTACGAGGAACGTATCGGACGATTGAAGCTGCCGGTGCTGTCCATTTCGATCGAGGGTGACGAACTGGCGCCGCGCAGTTCCTCGAAGAACCTGTTGGACAAACTGTCCGGCTCCGACGTCACGACCTGGCACCAGCCGGAAGAACTGGGACATAACGGGTGGATTCGGACGCCGGACAGCACTTCCGAGCGGATCGCGCGGTGGATTCGGGATCACTCTTGATTTCACCCTCATATTTCATCCCGGGTATGTGTCAATGTGGTGCTGTTGCCGTGTCCCGACCGTTATATTGACCGCAGCGCTTTCGCTCCGGGGGCGCCACACCACAAGAACCGCAGGGAGTTTTCCATGGGCTCGACTGAGATCCTCACCGTCCTCAATGCCGTCACCTCGATCGTGAAGGCTCTGAACTCGCTCGGCACGGCCAGCTCCTCTGGCACCGGCGCCTCCGGCTCGCTCGACACCGCCTCGCTCAGCTCGCTCAGCGCCTGAGTTTCGCTCTCGAACGTCGAGAAGGCGGCGACGGTGCATACGCACCGTCGCCGCCTTCTTCGTGTTCGGAGTGTCGCGGCGGCTCAGACCCCGAGCGAGGCTGCGAGCGTCGGCCACGACTTGGGTAGTTCGTCGCGCCAGTACGCCCAGGTGTGGACTCCCACCGGGTTGTAGACGAAGGTGGCCGGGATCCCGAGGGAACGCAGCCGGTCGTCGAGTTGGTGGGTACAGAAGTTGGTGACCGCCTCGATCGGTCCGCCCTGTGTGACGAGCGGGATCAGGTCGGGGTTGCCCAGGTTCTCGTTGGGGCCGGGCAGCCCGGTGGCCGTCGAGACGTACATCGTGGTGCCACGCAGCTTCTCGGCATTGATGACGACGTCGTGCTCGGCCCACTTCGGATCGGTGAACGGGCCCCACATGTTCGTGATGTCGCCGCCGTAGCTGGAGACGACGAGCCTCATCTGGGTCTGGCCGAGATCACCGGTGGTCTCGTAGCAACCGCTGTAGGCGGCCACTCCGCGGTACAGGCCGGGCGACCGCATCGCGAGCATCATCGCGGACTGCGCACCCATCGACAGTCCGGCGATGGACTGGATGCCGTTGCCGTCGAACCGATCGTCGATCAGTGGGGGAAGTTCCTCGGTCAGGAACGTCTCCCACTTGTAGTTGCCGAGGGCGGGGTCGGGCTGGTCCCAGTCGGTGAAGTAGCTGGCGCGGCCGCCGGTGGTCAGGACGACGTTCACCGGCTTGTCCTCGAAGAACTCGACCGCGTTGCCCTGTGTGGTCCAGTTGCTCGTTCCGGGTGCGGCGGACCGTCCGTCGAGCATGTACAGGGTGGGCCGGGACGCGGAGGTATCGCGGGGCAACAGCACCTGCACCTCCTGCTCGGACTGCATCGCCGGGGAGTACACGAACACCCGCACCCAGCGATCGGTGATGTTCTCGATGCGGGTGATGTAGGCGCCGTCGGACCGATCGGCGGACGCTGGATCCGTCTGCGCCGCAGCCGGATTCGGAATGCCTCCGGCCGTCGCGGTCGGCGCGACGCCCAGCAGTGCGCCCACGACCGTGGCGGTGACGAGGGCCCCTGCTCCCAGTTGCCGCAGCGACGGGCGTGTGATCGCGTCGGATCTCATGTGGCAGCTCACTTCCGGTTGTTCGATTCCGGGCGCATGGTAGCCGAGGAAGGGAAACGTTCGGAGGTCATCGGGCAAGCCTGTCCCACAGGAACGTGTACGTGAGGGCCGACTTGAATGCGGCCTGCGCGTTGTCGGCGGCGCCGCCGTGTCCGCCCTCGATGTTCTCGTAGTAGTGGACGTCGTGGCCCTCCGCCTCGAGTCGGGCCGTCATCTTGCGGGCGTGCCCGGGATGGACGCGATCGTCGCGGGTGGAGGTGGCGATGAGGATCGGCGGGTACGACCGGTCGGCCTCGGTGTTCTGGTACGGCGAGTACTCGGAGATGAAGGCCCAGTCGTCCGGGTTGTCGGGGTCGCCGTACTCGGCCATCCACGACGCGCCCGCGAGCAGCAGGTGGTAGCGCTTCATGTCCAGCAACGGCACCTGACAGACGATGGCGCCGAACAGCTCCGGGTACTTGGTGAGCATGATGCCCATCAGTAGTCCGCCGTTGCTGCCGCCCTGCGCGCCGAGCCGGTCGGCGGTGGTGATGCCCCGAGCGACGAGGTCGCGGGCCACCGCGGCGAAGTCCTCGTGCACCTTGTGCCGGCCGTCGCGCACCGCCTGGGTGTGCCACTGCGGGCCGTACTCGCCGCCGCCTCGGATGTTCGCGACCACGTATGTCCCACCGCGCTGGAGCCACGCGGTGCCGTTGATGCCGCTGTAGCCGGGTGTCATGGAGTTCTCGAAGCCGCCGTAGCCGTACAGCAGTGTCGGGCCGGCGGGCGTCCCGTCGCGGCGCACCACGAAGTAGGGGATGCGGGTGCCGTCGGCGGACTCGGCGAAGTGCTGCGCGACAGTCAGTCCGGTGGGATCGAAGAACGCGGGCGCCGACTTGAGGGCCTCGAGCGGGCTGCCGACGGTGCCGGAGAACAGGGTGGCAGGGGTGAGATAGCCGCTGGAGTTGAGGAAGAAGTCGTCACTCTCGCGCGGGTCGGTGTCGATGATCTCAGTGGACGTGAGCTCTGGGAGACCTTCGAGCGGGGTGTTCACCCAACCGCTCTCGCCCGGGGTGAGCACGTACACGTGCGACTGGACGTCGGAGAGCGTCACCATCAGCAGGTGGTGCCGCGTCCATGCGTACTGCTCGAGCGACGTGTGGTCGTCGGGCAGGAACAGCGTGGTGAGCTCACGCGAGCCGGCGAGATAGTCGTCGTACTTCGCGGCCAGTAGTGCGCCGGCCGGGTAGGTGACATCGCCGACGGTCCACTCGGAGCGGGTACGGATCAGCAGCCACTCCCGGTACGCCGAGATCCGCGCGTCCTCGGGGGTGTCGATGCGGACGAGGGTGTCGTCGCCGCGCACCTGGAAGCGCTGCGACGTGTAGAAGTCGATCGCCCGCTCGACGAAGCTGCGCTCGAATCCCGGCGTGCTGTCGTGCCACGCGGAGATCGCGACGTCGGACTGCTCACCCTCGAAGATCGTGACGGCGTCGGCCAGGGGGGTGCCGCGGTGCCACCGCTTCGCGAGGCGGGGGTAGCCGGAATCGGTGAGGGTTCTGTCACCGAAGTCGGTTCCGACGTAGACGCGCTCGGCGTCGATCCACCCGATGTCGGTCTTGGCCTCCTCCACCCGGAATCCGTCGGCGGTGTCGTCGAAGGCGAGGGTGGTGAGGTCGAATTCGCGGACGACGACGGCGTCGGCGCCGCCGCGGGACAGACTGATCAGTGCCAGGTTCTGTTCGGGCCGCAGCACCTGCGCACCGGACCACACCCAGTTCTCACCCTCTCGCGCGGCGAGTTCGTCGACATCGACGAGGATCTCCCATTCCGTTGTGTCGCTGCGGTATCGGTCCATCGTCGTGCGGCGCCACAGGCCACGGACGTGTTCGGCGTCGCGCCAGAAGTTGTAGAGGTACTCGCCGCGTCGGCGGGAATACGGAATGCGCGCATCGGTGTCGAGAATTGATCGAATGTTTGATTCAAGTTGCTCGAATTCGGTGGTGCCGGAGAATTCGGCGACGGTCTTGTCGTTGTGTTCGCGGACCCACGAGAGTGCGTCGTCGCCGGTGACGTCCTCGAGCCACAGGTTTGGGTCGTCGGCCGGCTCGGGCGTGGAAGGGGAGTGCGTCATGGGTCCATTGTGATCGGTACTGCGACGTGCTCTGCGCGACGACGAGCGGTCGCTCCCGAAGTGCCTGCCAGCGGCCTTGTCGGTGGACCGGTGGCGGGTCGGACGGCGGCTCGGAGCTGATCGGATTACGACGTGACCGCAGCTGGCGGACGTCCTGGACCTGGCACGCCCGGGGGGTGACCGGGGGGGTGAATTTTCAGACATCCTGGACGGCTGACCAGATGAGGTAACGAAAACGCGTACAGAACGATGCCTCCTAGTTTATCTTTCGATCACGGTCGAATAAAAGCGATCGTCTTCCCGGCCAGACGCCAGGAGGGGCGGCACACCACGGCCGCGCCGCCGACGGAGTCGCAATGGGCGGGTTGTCTTGGGAGTTCGAAGGTCCGGGGTAGCGGGGTCCCCCGGCGCCGGCGAAGTCCCAACCCCGATCTGAACAAGATCACGCACCAATCACAATGCAAGACACAAACTCCCTCGAAAGGCACTGAGAATGAACCTCGAGCAGATCATCGCCCTGATCACCGGCTTCATCGGCAACGTTGTGAACGCCGGCTCGGTCACCGACATCAGCTAGTTCGTCGCACTAGCTGTCACACAACCACCACGAAAGTAAGGAAACAGAATGAACCTCGAGCAGATCCTCTCCGCCATCACCCTCTTCATCGGCAACATCGTGAACTTCGGTTCGGTCACCAACCTCAGCTGACGCTGAAGTTCCGAGAGAACCAAGAAAGGCGACTGCAATGAATCTGGACGCAATCGACCTCGGCTCGCTGGCCGGGGCGGCCACGGGTTCCATGTCGGGCCTGCTCGACGTTCTCCTGAGCCTCAGCCGGGGCAGTGTCTTCGGCGGAAGCACCATCGGGGACCTCGGGAGCGCTATCTCGTTCAGCTGAGCATTCGCATCTTCGACCCCAGTCGCCACCGGCGGCTGGGGTCGCAGGTGTGTTCGGGGTCATCCCCCGCAGATAGTGAACTTACTTCGGAGTAAGCACCATTCCGGGACACGGATTCGGGGCGGGACTAGGCTAGGGCCTCGTGACCTCACACTATGACGTCGTTGTCCTCGGAGCCGGTCCCGGTGGGTACGTCGCTGCTATCCGCGCGGCACAACTGGGCCTCAAGACCGCCATCATCGAAGAGAAGTACTGGGGCGGTGTCTGCCTGAACGTGGGCTGCATCCCGTCCAAGGCGCTCCTCCGCAACGCGGAGCTGGCACACATCTTCCATAACGATGCCAAGACCTTCGGCATCTCGGGAGACGTGACCTTCGACTTCGGCGCTGCGTTCGACCGCAGCCGCCAGGTCGCGGACGGCCGCGTCAAGGGCGTTCACTTCCTGATGAAGAAGAACAAGATCACCGAGTACGAGGGTCGCGGCAGCTTCACCGACGCCAAGACCATCGTGGTGAGCAAGGCCGACGGGTCCACCGACACCGTCACCTTCGACAACGTCATCATCGCCACCGGCACCAAGACCCGGCTGCTGCCGGGCACCTCGCTCAGCGAGAACGTCGTCACCTACGAAGAGCAGATCCTCACCAAGGACCTGCCGGGCTCGATCCTCATCGTCGGTGCCGGCGCCATCGGCATGGAGTTCGCCTACGTCCTGCACAACTACGGCGTCAAGGTGACCATCGTCGAGTTCCTCGACCGGGCCCTGCCCAACGAGGACGAGGACGTCTCCAAGGAGATCGCCAAGCGCTACAAGAAGTACGGGATCGACATCAAGACCTCCACCGGGGTCCAGACGATCACCGACAACGGCGCTGCCGGCGTCACCGTCACCATGGCCAAGAACGGCAGCGACCAGGTCGAGACCGTCGTCGTCGACAAGGTCCTGCAGGCCATCGGCTTCGCCCCGCAGATCGAGGGCTTCGGCCTCGAGAACACCGGCGTCCAGCTCGAGCGCGGTGCCATCGCGATCGACGAGCGCATGCGCACCAACGTCCCCGGCGTCTACGCCATCGGTGACGTCACCGCCAAGCTGCAGCTCGCGCACGTCGCCGAGGCGCAGGGCGTCGTCGCCGCCGAGACCATCGGCAACGCCGAGACGATGGAGCTGGGCGACTACCGGATGATGCCGCGCGCCACGTTCTGCCAGCCGCAGGTCGCCAGCTTCGGTCTCACCGAGGCGCAGGCCAAGGCTGAGGGCTACGACGTCAAGGTCGCCACCTTCCCGTTCACCGCGAACGGCAAGGCGCACGGCCTGGCCGATCCCAACGGCTTCGTCAAGCTGATCGCCGACAAGAAGTACGGCGAGCTGCTGGGCGGCCACCTCATCGGCCCCGACGTCTCCGAGCTGCTGCCCGAGCTGACCCTGGCCCAGAAGTGGGACCTCACGGTCAACGAGCTCGCGCGCAACGTGCACACGCACCCCACGCTCAGCGAGGCGCTGCAGGAGGCCATCCACGGCCTCGCCGGCCACATGATCAACTTCTGACGGTTCACCCGCCGCAGAAGCTAGTCCGCGAGAAGCCCGCACAGGATTGTGCGGGCTTTCTTGCCCTCCGGGATCGGGAGCAGCGGGTAGACGTGGATCATCTCCGGCTCCTCGTGGAAGTCCAGTGACAGCCCGGCGTTCGCAGCGAGCGGGGCGAAGCGTCGCGCGTCGACGTTGAGGATGTCGCGGGTGCCGGTGAACAGCGTGATCGGGCCGAGGCCGGTGAGATCCCCGCCGAGTGGGCTCACCCACGGATGGTCGCGGTCCAGGTCGCCGCGGTAGGCGTCGGCGGCCACGGTGAGCCCGTCCGGATGCAGCCACGGGTCCCGCGGCGCCACCTCGAGGATCTCCGGGTGCGAGCCGGTCGCGTCGAGCCACGGGGAGATCAGCGCGGTGTGGGCGGGGGAATCCACGCCGCGGTCACGCAGCGCGAGGGCGACCGCCAACGCGAGCCCGCCGCCCGCCGAGTCGCCGGCCACGATCACCGGCTCGCCCCGCGCCGCGAGCAGTTCGGCCAGGTCCGCCGACGCCGACACCACGTGCTCCGCTGTCCCCCGCGGCGCGAGCGGGTAGATCGGCACCGTCACCGACGCCCCCGCGGACGCCAACTGGCCCACCAGTTTCCAGTGGTGCCGGGTGATCTCCCGGATGTAGGCGCCGCCGTGCAGATACAGCACCCGCGCCGACGGCGCCCGGCCGCGCGGCGCCACCGTGAACATCGGCCAGCCCGCCATCGAGGTGGAGGCGGCGACGTCGAGTGTGCGTCCCAGCGACGACGGGGGCGCGAACGGCTTCGGCTGGGCCTGCAGCGCCGCGATCTCCCGGCAGATGTCGTCGGCGCTCGGGCGACGTCGGCCCAGCAGCGCGATCGCCAGCGGCATGGCCCTGCTGGTCAGGCTCGGCATCGGCCACCCCTTGGTCTCGAGCTCAGTGTCGTCGAATCAGCGCGCGTCGTACCGATTCTGGGCCGCGGTGATGTCCGGCAAGTGCGATTCGAGCAGATCGATGAGACCGGTGAGGCGTTCGGCGATCTGCTCGCCCAGGGGGGTGAGGCTGTATTCGACGTTCGGGGGGATGGTCTCGCGTACCTCCCGGTGTACCAGGCCGTCGCGCTCGAGCTGTTGCAGCGTCTGCGCCAGCATCCGTTCGCTCACCCCGTCCACCCGGCGGCGCAGGGCCCCGAACCGGTACGGACCCTCCGCGAGCGCGGCCAGCGCGAGCGTTCCCCACCGCCCGGTGACGTTGAGCAGTGCGCCGCGCGAATGGCAGCCGCGCGCGAAGACGTCGGCCTCGAGGGTCGGGTCGTCGAAGGGCTGGTCGGCGGTACTCACGACGTCGAGGTTACTACCAGCCCGAACCTCAGTGCTGACAAAAACGCTTGCACTTACGAAAAATAAGTGCATCATGGTGGGTGAACAAATCATTGAAGGTTCAACCCTGGGAGTTCTCATGACCATTGCCGTCACAGGCGCCACCGGACACCTCGGCCGGCTGACCATCGACGCCCTTCTGCGCCGCGGCGTCCCGGCGTCCGACGTCGTCGCCGTCGTCCGTAATCCGGCCAAGGCCGCCGAACTCGCCGGACAGGGAGTGCAGGTCCGGACCGCCGACTACGCCGACCGTGCCGCGCTCGAGACCGCACTCGCCGGCGTCGACAAGCTGCTGCTGATCTCGGGCAGCGAGGTGGGCAGCCGCGTGCCTCAACACATCAACATCATCGACGCGGCGAAGGCCGCCGGTGTCGGCCTCGTCGCGTACACCTCCATCCCGGACGCGCCGAACAACACGCTCCAGCTGGCGCAGGAGCATCAGGTCACCGAGCGTCTGCTCGCCGAGTCGGGTCTGAACCACGTGCTGCTCCGCAACGGCTGGTACTGGGAGAACTACACCAACGATCTCGCCGGCACCGCCGAGCGCGGTGTCCTCGCCGGCAGCGCGGGAGACGGCCGGGTCGCGGGTGCCGCGCGTGCCGACTATGCCGACGCCGCCGCGGCCGTCCTCGCGTCCGACGAGAACCAGGCCGGCAAGGTGTACGAGCTCGGCGGCGACGAGCACCTGACGTATCCCGAACTGGCCCGGGCCATCTCGGACGTCACCGGCAAGCCCGTCGAGTACCGGGACCTGCCTGTGGAGCAGTACCGGGGGATCCTCGAGTCGGCCGGGCTGCCCGCGCCCGTCGCGGCGGTCCTCGCCGACGCCGACGCCGGCGTCGCGACCGGTGTCCTCGATGTCACCGGCGGCGACCTGCAGCGGCTCATCGGCCGCGCCTCCACCCCGCTCGAGACCGTGCTGCGCGCGGCGCTCTGAGCCGCCCGCTCAACGGCTGAAGGGTCCCTTCGCGCGCGCCGGCAGCGCGTGAAGGGACCCTTCAGCTTCGGGGCGGGGAGGTCAGTGCATCCCGACGGCGCCCTCGGTGGGCAGGTCGCCCTTCTTGGCGCGCACCAGGATCACGACCAGCGGGCTGATGATCGCGATCAGCACAGCGGCCCAGCCGAAGGCGTGCGCGTAGCCCGACACCTCGGTGCCGAACACCCAGTCCATCACCTTGCCGACGAAGTCCTGCGCGGGCTGCGGCAGGGCCGCGATCTGCTCGGGCGTGAGCGGCGTCGCGTTCGACAGGTCCGTCGGGATGGCGTCGGCCGGGAAGCCGGGC
This sequence comes from Rhodococcus sp. W8901, assembly GCF_013348805.1. NCBI lineage: Bacteria > Bacillati > Actinomycetota > Actinomycetes > Mycobacteriales > Nocardiaceae > Rhodococcus > Rhodococcus sp. W8901. Next base: position 4,692,579 of record NZ_CP054690.1, on the reverse strand, counting down.
GGCGGAGTGGGTGCCGGGTTGTCGGCCTGGAACGCACTCTTCGCGGACGCGTACACCGTGGTGAACAGGGCCGTGCCCAGCGCGCCACCCACCTGCAGCGTCGCGTTCGCCAGGGCGCTGGCGGCACCGGCGTCGTGGTTGGGGACGCCGAGCAGCGCCAGGTTCTGCATCGGCACCATCAGCAGGCCCAGGCCGAAGCCGAAGATCGCCAGACCGGGGAACACGTGGGTCCAGTACGAGGTGTGCACCTCGATCTGGGTGAGCATCAGCAGGCCGACGGCCGCGACCAGCGGGCCGACGGTCATCAGCGGCTTGGGGCCGATGCGGGTGGTGAGCTGAGCCGCAATGGTGGACGCGATGACGATGAAGACGGCCATGGGCAGCGAGCCGACACCTGCCATCACCGGGCTCAGACCCATCACGATCTGCAGGTAGAACGTGAGGTACAGCGTGCCGCCGAGGAGTGCAGACCCCACCAGCGCCGATCCGATGAACGCGGCGCCGCGGTCCCGGTGCCACGGAACACTCAGCGGCAGCAGCGGATTCGCGGTGCGCCGCTCGACCAGTACGAACGCGACGAGCGCGACCAGGCCGATGCCGATGAACAGCAGGGTCTGGGTCTCGAGCCAGCCGTGCTCGGCCTTGGTGAAGCCGTACACCAGCGAGCCCAGGCCGATCGCGACCAGGACGGTGCCCGGCAGGTCGTAGCTGGTGTCGCCGTGCGCCTTGGTCTCCTTGACGATCGGCAGCGTGACCGCGATCGCGAAGAGCGCGACGGGCACGTTCACCAGCAGGCACCAGCGCCAGTCGACGTACTGGGTGAGCACGCCGCCGAGCAGCAGGCCGATCGCGGCGCCGCCGCCGGAGATTGCACCGAACACCGCGAACGCCTTGGCGCGTTCCTTCTCCCCGACGAACGTCGTGGTGAGGATCGCCAGCGCGGCCGGCGCGAGGAGAGCCGCGAAGACGCCCTGACCGGCGCGCGCGGCGAACAGCTGCATCCCGTTCTGCGCGAAACCGCCGACGGCCGACGCCACCGCGAAGCCGGCCATGCCGACCATGAACGAACGCTTGCGACCCCAGTAGTCGGCGATGCGTCCGCCCAGGAGCAGCAGCGCGCCGAACGCGAGCGCGTAGCCGGTGACGACCCACTGGCGGTCGAGGTTGCTGATGCCCAGTTCCTTCTGGGCGTCGGGCAGTGCGATGCTGACGATCGTGCCGTCGAGGACGACGGTCAGCTGCGCCAGCGCGACGATGCACAGCACGAGCCAACGGCGCTCGTGATTGGGGTTGTCAGTCGGATTGCTGCTGAGGGGTGCGTCGGGACTCGAGGTCACCTGGACGTCTTGGGACATGCGGTTCCTACCGGATCGGGGCACGGACGACTGTCACGGCCGAACGGGGCGACGTTACCGGCGTCCGCGGGCCCGCGGCAATCGAGTTCGCGACCATCGTCGGAATCATCACAACGGGAGGTCAGCGGCTTGCCGCGGCCGCGGATCTGTGAGCCCGACGGGAGTTTCGTCCGCCGGTCGCAGTCGCGATCGGTACCGTCGGCCACCATGAGCGAACAGCGTGAACGAATGCTGCGGGGAGACCTGTACCGGGACAACGACATCGACCTGGTCGAGAGCCGCAAGTCCTGTCAACGACTCCTCGATCGGTTCAACGCGACCCTGGCGGACGACGACGCGGTGCGTCGTGACCTGTTGGACGAGCTCCTCGGGGGAGTGGGCGAGGGATCGTGGATCATGCCGCGGTTCCAGTGCGACTACGGGACCTACATCCGCATCGGATCGAACAGCTTCCTCAACTACGACGCGATTCTGATGGACTGCGCACCGATCACGATCGGCGACGACGTCTCGATCGGTCCCCGAGCGCAGCTCCTGACCGCGCTGCACCCGATGGCAGACCATGAGGCGCGTCGACAGCGTTGGGAGACCGCGGCACCCATCACGATCGGCAACAACGTCTGGATGGGAGGCGGTGTCATCGTGTGCCCCGGTGTGACGATCGGCGACAACACGGTGATCGGCGCCGGGAGTGTCGTGACCAAGGATGTGCCGGCACACGTCTTCGCCGCCGGGAACCCCTGTCGAGTCGTCCGGCCGCTGCCGTAGGGCGGACGCTAGTTCTGCAGTCGCAGATCGAGTGCGTCGAGCAACTGTGGCGGCACGGTCAGCTCCGGGGGCTCGTCGGCGACACCCTGCTGGGCCCGGAGGTTGGCGAACTCGTCGTTGAGCCGTTCCATCTTCACGTCGAGCCGGTGCGCGGTCTCGGCGGCCTCGGTGAGCTCGGCGAGCAGTTCGGCCGGCACCTCGCGGTTGAACTTGTAGTAGATCTTGTGCTCGAGGCTGGCCCAGAAATCCATCGCGATCGTGCGGATCTGAAGTTCGATCGGAACCGTCTGCACCCGGTCGCTCAGATACACCGGCACCTCGACGATGAGATGCAGGCTCTTGTAGCCGTTGGGCTTGGGGTTGGCGATGTAGTCCTCGACCTCGCGCACCTCGATGTCCGGCTGGCTCGTGATCATGTCGGCGATCCGGTAGGTGTCGGAGATGAAGCTGCACGTGATCCGCACCCCCGCGATGTCGAGGATGTTCGCGCGGACGTCGTCGAGGGTGAGCGGGCACTCGATGCGCTGCGCCTTGCGGATGATGCTCTCCGGCGTCTTGACGCGGGACGTGACGTGCTCGATGGGGTTGTATCGATTGATGTGGGTGAACTCGTCCTCGAGAACCTTGACCCTCGTCATCAGCTGAGCGATACCGAATCGGTACGACATCATGAAGCGGGAGAAATCGGTCCGTAGTTGCTCAGGGTCCACGGACACCAGTGTGCCACCGGTCGGGTGGTCAGAAGTCTGGTTGGATCCGCAGGGCGTCGATCGTGGTGGCCAGGCCGTCGTACTGCGTCACGAGCAGACAGAACTCGACGAGCCGGCGGTCGTCGAGGTGCGCGGCCAGCGCCGCCCAGGTCGGCTCGTCCAGGTTCTTGCTGGTCAGGAGCTGATCTGTGGCCGCGAGCATTGCTCGGTACCGCGGCGACCAGTCCGGGTCGGTGGGGCCGACGAGGATGCGGTCGAGGATCTGCGGGGTGATCCCGGCCTTGCGGCCGAGCCGGATGTGGTGATCCATCTCGTACCGGGACTCCCGCAGGTGTGCGACGCGCAGCACCACCAACTCGATCTCGAACCGCGACAGTTTGGTGCCGGGCAGCAGCATCAGGACACCCGAGTAGTGCAGCCAGCCGCGGAACAGCCCGCCGGTGCGGCCGAGGGTGCTGAAGAGCTTGGCGTCCTTCGTGCCGGAGCCGAGCGACAGGACTCGCCACACCGCCCAGTTGGCCGGCCCGAGTTCCCGGAACCGTCCCGGCGGTACCCGCGGTGCGGTGTTCTTGCCCGTCTTCTCGTCGTATGCGGTCACTCGGCCTCCCCGGCTCGGTCCGGTAGTTCGGTGGTCAGCCGTGCGTGCTCGGTGCGGGCCATGTCCAGGGCCTGCGCGATCCGCGGCTGGGGGCGCAGTTCGATCAATCTCTGGACGAGCATACGAAGCCGCATCGTCGTCGCCACCCAACGCGGCGCGTAGACGCGGCGGCGACGCCCGGCGATGCCGCGCTCGAACGCGTCGACCGCCACCGACAGAGGCACCACGCGGGTGAACGGACCCAGCTGTCCGACGCTGCGGGCGGCCTCGGTGCCGAACCCGATCGCCGTCATGTCGGTGTCGATCTCGGCGAGATACGCGACGCCGACCCGCATCCCGAGGTGTCGCGTCTCGATCCGCAGCGTGTTGCCGAGCGCCTCCACCGCCGCCTTCGAGGCCGCGTACGCGCCCATCATCGGCAGTTGCACGCCGGCGGCGGCGGATGCCACCAACAGGGCATACCCGCCGGGATGCGCGACGTGCGGGCCGGCGGCACGCACCGTGTTGTACGCGCCCAGCAGATTGACCTCGACGGTCCGGTCCATGACGGCGGGATCGCCGCCGAGCAGGGGGAGTTGCGCCGCGACACCGGCGTTGACGACGACGACGTCCAGTCCGCCCAGCTCGTCGACGAGCGCGGCGACGGACGCCTCCATCTGCTCGCGGTCGCGGACGTCGCAGACCCGCCACGGCGCCCCGCCGCACATGGTCGCGACCTGTTCGAGGAGTTCGGGTTCCAGGCCCAGGAGTGCGACGCGGGCGCCGCGCCCGTGCAGCCGCCGGGCCAGGGACGCCCCGATGCCGCGGGCCGCGCCGGTGATGAGCACCCGACGACCCGTCAGCTGCTCTTCCAGTCCCCGCCGCTCACCTGCACTGATCATCGTGACCGCCCAACCCCACCCTCGGTTACTGCTCGGTAGGAAAAAGCTAACATCGCCGGTCGGATCTGTTCGGCAATACGACCGGCCGTGTACCATACCGGCGTCAAGCAAGCGTTCGATCGGTGTCGGATGAGGACTGCATCCGTGCCGCGAAGAGGGGAGACGTCAGGTGGCATCGACCCGACGGGAAGAGATTCTGTTCCACGCGGCGAAGCTGTTCAGCGAGCGTGGCGTCGCGGGAACCACCGTACGGGACATCGCCGACGAGGTCGGCATCCTCTCCGGCAGCCTCTACCACTACTTCGGCTCCAAGGACGCGATCGTCTTCGAGATCGTGATCGCGTTCGTCGACGACCTCAACGAACGCTACGAGGCGGCGATGGTTCCAGGCGAGACCGGACGTGAGCGCCTCGACCACATGGTCGCGGTCTCGTTCGAGGCCGCCGCCGACCACCCGTTCGCCACGGAGATCTACCAGAACGAGAGCGCGCTGTCGTCGCAGCCGGCGGACAGTCCGATCTCCACCGCGGTGCGCCGCGCCCACAACTACTGGGCCGAGGCCATCGCGTTCGGCGTGGAGTCCGGAGAGTTCCGCACCGACATCGACCCCCGGCATTTCCATCGCATGCTCCGCGAATCCGTGTGGTCCACGGTGCGATTCAACCGCGCCTCGCTGGCGCAGGATGCCGAGCGGTTGCGCCACGACCTGATCGCGGTGTTCCTCGACGGCTTCGCCGCCGGCGGGCCCGCCGGTTCGGCGTCGGCCAAGGCCGCCCCGGGCCCGGTCCGCTCGTCGGAGGTTGCGGAGCGGGCTGCGGTGGCCTCGGCGGGGGCTGCGGGCACCGCGGCCGCCGTCGATGCGGTGGATGCGGTGGATGCGGTGAACGTCTCGGAGCTGGCCGACCTGCAGCGCGACGTCGACGAGCTCAAGGAAGCGATCCGCGAACTGCGTCTGCTGCGGGGCAACTGACCTCGGTCTCCATCAGGGGGATCTCCCCGCATTGACTTCCGAATGTGACCCGGGGCATACTTCTGCCCCGAATCGTCAATCAAGCACTTGCTTGATTGACCAAACGCTTGAAGGTCTGGCGGGCGAGACGGGAGTCGGTTGTGAGAATCGGAAGGGTCGTCGCGTTGGCGGTGGCCGCCGCAGTGGGAACGCTGGGCGTGGCGGGGTGCGCGTCCGCGGGTGAGATGTCGCCCGACGAGATCGTGATCGGCCTCGACGAGGATTCGACGGGTCCGGGTGCGTCGTACAGCACCATCGCCGGCAGCACGGTCCGGCTCACCGTCGACCTCATCAATGCCGCAGGCGGCATCAACGGCAAGCCGGTCCGGCTGGTGGTCGAGAACGACGAGTCCAGCCCCACCAAGACGCCGTCGATCATCCGCAAGCTGGTCGACCAGGGCGCGAGCGCGGTGCTCCTCGCCACCGGCTCCGGCTCGGTGATCCAGGCCAAGTCGGTGCTGCAGCAGTCCGAGATCCCGGCCATCGCGCCCGTCGTCCTGTCCGACGCGTTCGCGAACGCGCCGGACAACGGCTACGCGTTCATGATCCCGAACTCTCTCAAGCAGTACGCCGAGGTGTACTGCGGCGCGTTCGAGACGATGGGCTACAAGACGCTCGGCATCATCGGCGACGCCAGCGCCTCGATCGACGGCATCATCAAGACGCTGCGGCCCGCGCTCGAGAAGTGCGCCGACGTCACCGCCGTCGAGAAGGCGCCGGTCGACGCCGCCGACCTCACCGCACAAGCCTCGCGCGTGACCGGGACCAAGCCCGACGCGATCCTCGTCGCCAGCATCGGCGGGCACTTCGAGATCCTCGCGCACAACACGCTCGCGAAGATCTATCCGCAGGCGCAGCGCTTCTCGCTCGCGTCGATCGGCAACCAGCCCAAGTCGTGGGCGCTGGCCGACCCCGGTGCGCTCACCGGCATGGTCTACATGGGCAGCCTCAGCGAGAACAACACGCGCACAGCCGCGTTCACCGAGCAGGTGCGCAGGGTCAAGGGCGCCGACTATCAGCTCACCGCGTACGACGCACAGGCGTACGACGCCGTGATGATGCTCGAGAGCGCGTTCGAGATCGCCGGCGACCACACCGACCGCAACAAGGTGCGCGACGCACTGCAGCAGGTGTCGGGGATCCCCGCGACGTTCGGCCAGGAGGGCCTGACGCTGTCGTACGGCCCCGACGACCACCTCGCGCCCGACAGCCTGTGCGGCCTGGTGCTCGTCGAGTTCGGGCCCGACAACAAGCCCGACGGGCCGTGGGCGTCCTACCAGCCTCCGTGCGGCTGACGAAGGAGACACAAGCATGACTGACGCACAACTCTGGCTCGCCGCTCTCGAGATCGGCGCGTTCTTCTCACTCATCGCCCTGGGTATGTATCTCGTGGTGGTGGGGGCGGACTTCTTCAACTTCGCGATGGGCCCGTACGCGATGGCCGCCGCCATGGCCTGCAGCTTCGTGGTGGTCGACTACGGTGTCCCGCTGTGGCTCGCGCTGCTGCTCGGCCTTGCAGTCGGCATGGCGCTGTCGGTGATCACCGAGAAGCTCGTGGTCCAGCAGGTCCAGAAGCGGTCCGGCCGAGGTGAACTGCCCGCACTGGTCGCTGTCACCGCGGTGCTGTTCGCGGTGCAGCAGCTGGCCGGCACCATCTTCGGCCGCACCCCGCTGCCGGGGCAGAAGCTCTTCGACTTCCAGGCCGTCACTGTCGCCGGCGCCACCGTCGACAGCTCGTCGATCGTGCTGATCGCCGGCACCGCGATCGTGTTCGTCGCGGTCGGTGTGTGGCTGCAGACCTCGCAGACCGGACGGCTGCTGCGCGCGGTGGGCGACAACCCGGAGGCGGCTCGCGTGCTGGGGCTGCCGGTCAACCGGGTGCGTCTGGTGGCGTTCACCGTCGCGGGCCTGATCGCTGCGATCGCCGGACTGTTGTTCGCGTCCAAGGCCGGTGTGCAGTTCACCAGCGGTCTGTCGTGGACGCTGACGGCGTTCATCGCCCTGGTGATCGGCGGTACGGGCCGCAGTTGGGCGCCGCTGATCGGCGGCATGCTGCTGGGCTTCGTCCAGGTGTTCGCGCCGTACTACTTCGGTGCCAGCGCCGCACAGACCGCGATCCTGCTGATCGCGTTGGTGTTCTTCGCCTTCCGGCCGGAGGGCATGCTCTCGAGGAAGGTGCGCGTCTGATGCTGACCGACACGTCACGGAAGTCGGAATCGGCCGCGCCGGCCCGATCCGCGCGGACCAACCGCTCACTGAAGAACATTGCCGTCGAAGTGGGCATCACCCTCGCGGTGGTCGCCGGCGTCCTGCTGTGGATGGGCCCGAGCCTGTACCGGCAGGACCTGGTGTTCCTCGCCGCGACGTACTCGCTGATCGCACTGGGCATGTACATCCCGTTCGTGATGGCCGGCTCGCTGTCGATGGCCTACAGCGCGTACGCCGCGATCGGCGCGTACGCCGTCGCGCTGATCTCGGTGAAGACCGGGCTGTCGATGTGGTGGGGCTGGGTGATCGGGTCCCTGGTGGCCGCGGTGGTCGCGGTGATCCTGGCGCTCGCGACGCAGAAGCTGTCCGGCTTCTACCTCGCCGCCGTGACGCTGCTGTTCGGAATCGCGTTCGAGCACTGGCTGATCGACAGGCCCAGCTTCACCGGCGGCTCCGCCGGCATCTCGGGTGTGGAGGCGGTCACGCTGTTCGGCTGGCAGCCGCCGCGGTACACCTTGGTGGTGCTCGCGATCCTGTTCGTCTGCGCGATCGCGGTGATCGTCGACCGACTTCGCAAGTCGGTGTGGGGTCTGACGCTGCGCGCGGCGCGCGACAACAAGAACGCGGCGCGCTCGTCCGGCGTCAATCCGGCACACCTGACGGTGATCGCGCTGGCGATCGGTGCCGCCATCGCGTCGACTGGCGGCTCGCTGTTCACCGTCTCGGTGCAGGCGGTCACGCCCGAGACGTTCACGCTGAGCATCGTGTTCCTCGCGATCTTCATGCCGATCATCGGCGGTCGCAACAGCGCGTGGGGTGCCCCGCTCGGTGCGCTGATCGTGGTGATCGTGACTCTCAACATGCCCGGCTACCAGGGCAGTGGCGAGCTGCTGCTGGCGATCGCCGTGCTGCTGATCCTCGTCATCGCCCCCGGCGGCGTGATCGGTTGGGTCTCCGCTGCATTCGGTCGTCTCACCGGTTCCACGAAGTCCGGCTCGGTCGAGGAAGGAAGTGATCGCTCATGACCGGCAGCGCGCTGCTCGAGGTCTCCGGGCTCACCAAGAACTACGGCGGCGTCCGCGCCGTCGACAACGTCTCGTTCACCGTCGCGCCCGGTGAGGTCGTCGGGCTCGTCGGCCCCAACGGCGCCGGCAAGACCACGCTGGTGGACTGCATCTTCGGCACGCAGAGGGCCGACGCCGGCACCGTCACGCTGGCAGGTCGGACGCTGACCGGTGCCAGTGAGAAGCGGGCGCGGCAGGGACTGTCGCGCACCTTCCAGCACCCGCAGTTGGCCCTGGAGTTGAGCGCGGTCGAGAACATCGTGCCCGCGCTGTACGGGCGGCGGATGCGCACGCCGCTGCACTCGCTGTGGTGGGCGCTCAAGGGTCCGTTCGAGAACTGGGACGCCACCGGCGACCGTGCCCGCGCCGTTGCGCACGAATACGCGATCGACGACACCACCAGTGCGTGCGGCGAACTGAGCCTGGGCGGCCAGCGTCTGGTCGAGGTGGCACGCGCGATGGCGACCGACCCGCAGGTCCTGCTGCTCGACGAGCCGTTCGCGGGTGCAGACCACACCGGTATCGCCGCAATCGCCGGCGCGGTGCGCAAGATCCAGGCGCAGGGCCGCGGCGTGGTGCTGGTCGACCACAACGTCGATCTCATCGCCGAACTCGCGACCACCGTCGTGCTGCTGGACTTCGGCTCGGTCGCCTTCCACGGCGCACCCGCCGAATGTCTCGCGAGCGACGCGATGCGTGAGGTGTACTTCGGGGCAGGAGAGGAAAACTCATGACCACGCTCGACGTGAAGGACCTGCGGGTCCGGTACGGGTCGGCCGTCGCGGTCGACGGCGTCTCGTTCACGGCCACGCCCGGCACGGTGACCGCGATCGTCGGACCCAACGGTGCCGGCAAGTCCAGCCTGTTCGGGGCCGTCTACGGCTCGGTGGGCGGGACCGGTGAGGTGGCGGTGGACGGTCGCCGGGTCGACTCGATGTCGGCGCTGCAGCGGGTGCGGGAGGGCTTCGCGTACGTCCCGCAGGGCCGGCAGCTGTTCATGAAGATGTCGGTGCTCGAGAACCTCCAGGTGGGCGCCGACCTGCAGGGCCTGAAGAAGGACGCAATCGAGTCGGCGTTCGAGCGGTTCCCGGTGCTGCGTGAACGTGCGCGCAGCTACGCGGGTGTGCTCAGCGGCGGCGAGCAGCAGATGCTGGTGCTCGGCCGGGCACTGCTGTCGACGCCGAAGGTCCTGCTGCTCGACGAGATGATGACCGGTCTCGCTCCGAAGATCGTCGCCGAACTGCGGTCGCTCGTGGGCGATCTCGCAGCGGACGGCGTCACGGTGCTGGTCGCCGAGCCCGCGCTCGCCGCGCTCGAGTCGGTGGTGCAGCGCGGCTACGTGATGCAGCGCGGCCGGATCATCGACACCCGGTCCGATGCGGACTCGCTCGACGCCGCCTACAAGCAGTCGATGGGCCTCCTGGAAACGACGGTGGGAAAGTGAGTCCGATGGGGAACATCACCACGACACTCGACATCGCGGTCGGCGAATTCGCCACCGCTCCCGAGAAGTTCGCCGACCTCAGCGTCAGTGAGCTCGTGCGGCACTGGGCGCTCACCATCCCCGACCACCTCGCGTTCATCACACCCGACGCCCGCATCTCGTGGGCCAGCTACGACGCGACGGCCGACCGGATCGCGTCCGCGCTGGCGGCGCTGGCCGACCGTGACAGCGACGGCGAACCAGGCGCGGTCGCGCTGTACCTGCCCGACACCATGGTGTTCCACGCCGCGCTGTGCGCCGCGTACCGGACCGGCCGGATCGCCGTGGGCATCGGATCGCGTTCGGGGATCAAGGAAGTGGCGCACCTGACGACCCGCGCCGACTGCCGGGTCCTCGTCACCGCGCGCACGATGCGCGGCCAGGACATCGCCCCGCTCGTCACCGAACTGCGCGAGCGCACCGGCGGGCCCGAGTATGTCGTCTACGTCGACGATCTGGGATCGGTGGTGGTCGAGGACGCCGCCGGGCGCCCGATCGCGGTGGGCGAACGCCGGTTCGACGCCACCAGTCCGCGTTTCGGCATCCGGGACGTGTCGATGCTCAACTCCACGTCCGGCACGACCGGTCTGCCCAAGCTGGTGACGCAGACCGAACACCGCTGGATCGCGTTCTCGGAGGTGGCGGGGCGCGCCGGCAACATCACCGGCGACGACGTCTTCTTCGGGGCGGTCCCGGCGCCGTTCGGATTCGGACTGTGGACGTCGCACTTCCTGCCGACGCTGCTCGGCGCACCCAATGTGGTGCTCGAGCGGTTCAACGCGGACACCATGATCGACCTGCTCGAGCGGGAACGGGTGACCGTCTTGAACTGTGTCAGTACGCAGTTCAAGATGCTGCTGCGCTCCGACCGCGGCCGCGAGGCGGACCTGAGCGCACTGCGGGCGATGTTCACCGGCGGTGAGGCGGTGCCGTACTCGGAGGCCCTGGCGTTCGAGGAGCGCACCGGGGCGGCGGTACTGCAGTTCTACGGCTCCAACGAGACCGGCGCGGTGAGCGTCACCACCGTCGACGACGACGCCGACACCCGCCTGCGCACCTGCGGGCACCTGCTGGACAACATGCAGGTCCGGGTATTCGACGACGCCGGCGTCGAGGTGCTGGGCGACGAGCGACGCGGCCAGCCCGGCGTGAACGGTCCGCTCATGTGCCACGGCTACTGGGACGACGACGCGGCCAACACCGAGCTGTACACCGACGACGGCTGGATGCTGCTGGGCGACATCGTCGAGATCGATGCCACCAGACGGGTCCGGGTCGTGGGTCGCAAGGCGGACATCATCATCCGCGGCGGCAAGAACATCTCGGCGGTCGAGGTCGAGGAGTTCGTGCGCGCCCACCCGGCGATCGTGATGGTGGCCGTGGTCGGTGTGCACGACGCGCTGTTCGGCGAGAAGGTGTGTGCCGTGGTGGTCACCGCCGACGGCAGCGCGCTCGCCGCGACCGAGCTGTCGTCCTGGCTCGCCGAGCAGGGCGTGACCCGCGAGTACATCCCCGAGCACGTCGTCACCGTCGACCATCTCCCCTTGGCGCCCGGCGGAAAGGTCGCCAAGGGGGAGGTCAAGGTGCTGGCCGAGGAGCAGCTCAGCCGATGACGGCCAGCGGTGTCCCGGGCGCCACCTTGGCGCCCGGCACCGTGAGCACCTGCAGGACGGTGCCCGACCCGGGGCAGGGGACCGGCATCTCCAGCTTCATCGCTTCGAGGATCACCGCCGGCTGACCGGCCGAGACCTGCTGTCCGGGTGACAGTTCCACCCGCCACACGTTGCCGACCATCGGCGCCTCCACCACCACCGCACCCGGTGGGACGTCGACGGTGGCCGGTTCCGGCTCGGGCGCCGGCGCGGTCTCGGTCCGGTCGAACTCGCCGGCCGCGTGCCACGCACGCTTCTCCGTCTCGAAGGCCGCGCTCTGCCGCGCCTCGAACTGCGCGATCGAGTCGGCGTTCGCCTCCAGGAATCGCAGATGGTCGGCGAGCGCGAACGTGCCCTCGCTGATGTCGGCGTCGAACCGGCCCGCTCGCGACTCGGCCCGGGCCTCCGTGAGCTGTTCGGATGTGACCGGCTCCCACACGATCCGGTCGAAGAACCGGAACAGCCACGGCTTGCCCGCCTCGAACGGAGCGTGCTGCCGGTAGCCCGACCAGATCGGGACGGTCCGCCCGATGAGCTGATAGCCGCCGGGCGACTCCATGCCGTACACGCACAGATACTTGCCGCCGATGCCCACCGCGTCCGACGGCGTCCACGTGCGGGCCGGGTTGTACTTGGTGGTCACCAGGCGGTGCCGTGGATCGAGCGGGACCGCCAGCGGAGCACCGAGATACACGTCGCCGAGGCCGAGCACCAGGTACTCGGCGTCGAACACGGCCTCGCGCACGGCGTCGACGCTGTCGAGTCCGTTGATCCGCCGGATGAACTCGGTGTTCGACGGCAACCACGGAGCGCTCTCACGCACTCCGCTGCGGTAGCGGTCGAGGGCCTCGGCGATGGACGGGTCGTCGAACGACAACGGCAGTCGCACCGTCCTGCTCGGGACCACCAGGTCGTGCGTCGCGGGCAGTTGCTCCTCGAGTTCCCGGAGCAGCCCGAGGACCCGGTACTGCGGCAGCACATCGGGATCGAAGTGCAGGTGCAGCGACCGCACGCCCGGGGTGACGTCGATCAGGCCCGACACCTTCAGCTGCGCCAGCGCCTCCGACAGCGCGTGCACCCGCATCCGCAGGCCCAGGTCGAGCGCCATCGGTCCGTACTCGACGAGGATGTTGTCGTCGCCGCCCCGCAGATACGCCACGGCGGGGCGGTCCTCGCCCTCCGGCGTGCGACCGAGGACGCCGCCGTCGCCGCGTGAGATGCGCACGGCGGGAACATCCTTCGACCGATCCGCATCCGATCGCCGCAGCGCATCGGCGGCCTCGTCGGGTACCGGCACGAAGCGCACCGCGTCGCCCGGCCGGATCTGGCCCATCTTCCAGCGGTGCGCGCTCACCACGGTGAGCGGGCACGCGAACCCGCCGAGACTGGGTCCGTCCGGGCCCAGCAGGATCGGGGTGTCGCCCGAGACGTTGAGGGCGCCGACGCTGTACGGGTTGTCATGCAGGTTCGACGGGTGCAGCCCGGCCTCGCCGCCGTCGGGGCGCGACCACGTGGGCTTGGGGCCGTCGAGACGGATACCGGTGCGGTTCGCGTGACTCGCGACGGTCCAGGTGGTCCCGTAGAACTGGGTCATGTCCGCGTCGGTGAAGTACGACGGCGACGGCTGCGGCCCCTCGGTGACCGCGAGGTGCCACGTGTGGGTGAACTCGGGGCGGGAGTCGGACGGTACCGGTGCCGGGTCGGCGAGGACATCGGTGGCATCGAGGATGCCCAGCACGTCCCCGGTCGCGACGGCCTTGCCGGTGATGCCGCCGAAGCCGCCGAGCGTGAACGTCGAGGCGCTGCCGTGGAACAGCGGGGCGTCCAGGCCACCGCGCACCGCGAGGTAGGTGCGCAGGCCGGTGTCCGCGGGCGAGCCGATGTCGAGGGTCGCGCCCGCCGTGATCGTCACGGGCTCCCACATCGGCACGGCAAGCCCGTCGACGGTCACCGGGACGTCGGCGCCGGTGACACACACCGTCGCCGGAGCGGAGAACACCAGACGCGGACCCCGCAGCGTGCACTCGAGGCCCGGCGCGCCGACCGGATTGCCGACCGCGGTGTTGGCGAGCCGAAGCGACAGGTCGTCCATCGGACCCGACGGCGGAATACCGACCTCCCACAGGCCGATCCGGCCCGGCAGGTCCTGCACCGTGGTCATCGTCCCGGCGCGCAGCACGTCGATGCGCGGCCCGGTCGACGGCAGGTCCGCGAGGGATGCGGTGGTGTACTCGGTGACCGGCCCCGCACAGACGTGGCGCAGTTGCGGCAGATTGGTCTGCACGCCGTACAGATGGGTCTCGGTCAACGCGGCGCCCAGGTTCGCGAAGGCGTCCTCGCGGGTGGCTCCCCGGGTGACGATCTTCGCGATCATCGGGTCGTAGTGCGCGCTCACCTCGGTACCGGTGTCGACCCACGTCTCGATCCGCGCGGCGGCGGGGAACCGGACGGCGGTGAGCGTGCCGGCGCTCGGGCGGTAGTCGTGACCGGGATCCTCGGCGTACACGCGGGCCTCGACGGCGTGCCCGGTGACTGCGGGGCCCGAGTCGGGCAGGCCGTCGAGCATCCGGGTGTCGCCGGCCGCCAGCCGCAGCATCCACTCCACCAGGTCGATGCCGGTGACCTCCTCGGTGACCGGGTGTTCCACCTGTAGACGGGTGTTCATCTCCAGGAACGATGCCTCGCCGCGGTCCACGTCGTACACGAACTCGACGGTGCCCGCGGACCGGTAGTGCACCGACGACGCGAGCTCGCGCGACGAGCGCAGCAGGTGGTCCACCACGGGATCGGGCAGGCCCGACGCCGGCGCCTCCTCGACCACCTTCTGGTGGCGTCGCTGCAGCGAGCAGTCGCGGGTGCCGAGGCTCAGCGTGCGGCCGCCGCCGTCGCCGAACACCTGGACCTCGACGTGCCGGGCACGGGCGACGAAGCGCTCCAGGAACACTCCCGACGACGAGAAGTTCGCCGCGGACAGGCGCTGCACCGTCTCGTACGCCCCGCGGAGTGCGGCCGGGGTGAAACACGCCTGCATTCCGATGCCGCCGCCCCCGCCGACGGCCTTGAGCATCACCGGGTATCCGATGCGGTCGGCCTCGGCCAGTGCGTCGTCCATCGTCGCGAGCAGTCCACTGCCCGGCACCAGGGGGACGCCCACGGCCCGCGCCGCCTCCCGGGCGGTGTGCTTGTTGCCGAACACCCGCAACTGCTCCGGGGTGGGGCCGACGAATGCGATTCCGGCCTGTTCGGCGGCGGCCGCGAATTCGGCGTTCTCCGAGAGGAACCCGTAGCCGGGGTGGATGGCGCCGGCGCCGCTCGCGAGCGCGGCGTCGATCACCAGATCGGTGCGCAGGTAGGACTCCGCGGCGGGTGCTGGGCCGAGTCGGACGGCGGCGTCGGCCATCTCGACGTGCATCGCGGACGCATCGGCGTCGGAGTACACGGCCACGGTCTTGAGGCCGAGCGTGCGTGCGGATCGCATGATGCGGCACACGATCTCGCCGCGGTTGGCGACGAGAAGGGTGTCGAAGCCGTGGGACACGGGAGGGCTCCTTCGATCGGTTCGGGAGAGTGGCTCCGGGTGGGCTCGTCAGATAGCCATGGCGGTGCGCACGACGGATTCGGCGCCGGCACCGCCGACGCCGGTGGAGGTGATGCGGCCGGACTCGAGGATGTAGTAGCGCTCGGCGGACTGCAGCGCGAACCCGATGTGCTGCTCCACCAGCAGGACTCCGAGGTTGCCCCGCCGGGTGAGTTCGACGATCGCGGCCTCGATCTCGGCGACCACCGACGGCTGGATGCCCTCGGTCGGCTCGTCGAGCACCAGCACCCGCGGCTCGGTGATGAGGGACCGGGCGATCGCGAGCTGCTGTCGCTGGCCGCCGGACAGCAGCCCGGCCCGGCGGCCCAGGAGCGATTCGAGCGCCGGGAACAGCGCGAGCTGCTCGTCGATCAGGGCCTTGCCCCGTTTGCGGCCGTCCGCCACCACCTGCAGGTTCTCCGCGCACGTGAGCTGTCCGAACGACTGCTGGCCCTGCGGGACGTAGGCGAGCCCGCGCGCCACCCGGGCGCTCGGACGCAGCCTCGTGATGTCCTCGCCGTCCAGCAGGACCTTGCCCGACGCGATCTTCGCGAGCCCGACGGCGGCCCGCAGCAGCGTCGTCTTGCCGGCGCCGTTGTGCCCCATCACGGCGGCCACGCCGTCGGCGGGCACCGACACCGAGGCGCCGTGGACGATCTCGGTGCGGCCGTACCCGGTGTGGATATCGATGAGCTCCAGCATGATCAGGCCTCCTCGAGGACTCTCGCGGCAGCGGACGCGGTTTGGGCTGCGGCAGCGGTGGTACCCAGGTACACCTGCTGCACCATGGGATCGGCCTGGATCTCCTCGACGCTGCCGTCGGCGATCACCTTGCCTCGGGCCAGCACCGTTACCGATGTCGCGAACGCCCGCATGAAGTCCATGTCGTGCTCGACGACCACGACGGTCCGTTCACCGCCGATGCGGCGCAGCAGATTTCCGGTCTCCTCACGCTCGTCGTGGCTCATTCCGGCGACCGGTTCGTCGAGCAGCAGCACGTCGGCGTCCTGCACCAGCAGCATGCCGATCTCGAGCCACTGCTTCTGGCCGTGCGCGAGGATCCCGGCCTTGCGGTAACGCAGCTGGGTCAGGCCGATCGTCTCGAGAGCCTCCTCGATCTGCGGCAGGACGGACTTGCGGCGGCGCAGCAGCGTCAGCGCCGAACGTCCGGCCCCGGCGGCGATGTCGAGGTTCTGCAGCACCGTGAGTTCCTCGAACACCGATGCCGTCTGGAAGGTTCGGCCCACTCCCAGCCGTGCGATCTTGTGCACCTTCTGCCCGAGCAACTCGACGCCGGACTTGGTGACCGAACCGGAGGCCGGGACCAGCCCGGTGACGGCGTCGACCAGGGTGGTCTTGCCAGCACCGTTGGGGCCGATGAGGAAGCGCAGATCACCCTGCAGGAGGGTGAGATCCACGCCGTCGACGGCGGTGAACCCGTCGAACGTGACCCGCAGGTCGCGGATCTCGAGGTACTGGCTGGACATTCCGGCGTTGCCGCCGAGTGCCGGCTGGTGGCGGGTGAGGTTCATCGCGCGGCCTCCATCTCGCGGGCGGGTTCGGATTCGGGGTCCGGTAGCGGTGTGGTGACGAGGGTGCGGCGCCGCAGCAACGTCGCGACACCGGCGATCCCGGCGGGGAAGAAGCCGATCACGACGATGAACAGCAGGCCCTGCGCATACGTCCATGCCGACGGGAAGTTCTCGGACAGCGTCGTCTGGGCCCACGCGACGCCGATCGCGCCGAGCACCGGGCCGAGCAGCGTGGTGCGACCGCCGATCGCGACGCCGATGAGGAACGCGATCGAAGGCACGATGCCGACATCGGCGGGGGAGATGATGCCGACGATCGGCACGAACAGCGCGCCCGCGATACCTGCGAAGAACGCGGCGACCGTGTACGCGACGACCTTGATGTTGGCGGGGTCGTAGCCCAGGAACCGGACCCGCTCCTCCTGGTCGCGGACGGCGACCAGCAGTTCGCCGTAGCGCGAGTTCATCAGCTGCCTGGTGAGGGCGACCACCACCAGGAGCGCGGCGGCCGCGATGAAGAACAGCATCCGCTTGTTCGCCGGATCGGCCAGATTGAAGCCGAAGAACGTGCGGAAACGGTTGAGTCCGTTGGAACCGCCGATCGACTGCTGTCCGATCAGCAGGATCGCGAACGCCGCCGCGAGGGCCTGCGACAGGATCGCGAAGTACGCGCCCTTGACCCGGCGCTTGAACACCCCGATCCCCAGCAGGAACGCGACCAGGGCGGGGACGACGAGGATCGCGGCGATGGTGGTGAGCGGCGACGTGAACGGCAGCCAGTAGCCGGGCAGTTCGCGGATGCCCGCGATCTGCATGAAGTCCGGTACCGCATCGCCGCGCAGTTCGGCGTCGGCGATCTTGAGATGCATCGCCATGATGTACGCGCCGAGGCCGAAGAACACGCCCTGGCCCAGGGTGAGCATTCCGCCACGGCCCCAGGCCAATCCGATTCCGACCGCGACGATCGCGAAGCACAGGAACTTGGCCAGCAGGTTGAGCCTGAAGTCGGAGAGCAGGGCCGGTGCGACGGCGAACAGTGCCACCGCCGCGACGGCGAACCCTACCAAGGCCCGATAACGACTGAGCACGGTCATACGAGGCTCCTAGTCTTGGCCACGAACAGCCCCTGCGGGCGGACCTGCAGGAAGATGACGATGAGCACGAACACGATCACCTTCGCGATCGACGCGGTGGTGGAGTATTCGATGAACGAGTTGAGGATGCCCAGCGCGAACGCCGCGACCACCGCGCCCGCGATCCGGCCGAGCCCGCCGATCACGACCACGAGGAACGCGTCGATCAGGTACGACTGGCCGATGGTCGGGCTCGTGGAGCCGATGAGCGTCAACGCCACACCGGCGACGCCGGCCAGGCCGGAGCCGATGAAGAAGGTCGTGACATCGGTTCGGCGTGAGGAGATTCCGCTGGTCTCCGCGAGGTCGCGGTTCTGGACCACCGCGCGGATCCGCCGCCCCATCGACGTCTTCGCCAACGCGAACGACAGGACCGCGACCGCGACGATCGCGAGGACCAGGATGAAGATGCGGGTCTTGGGTACCACCGCCCCGAGGATCTCGACGCCACCGGACAGCCACGACGGCGCCACCACATTGACGGCGGGGGCGCCGAAGATGTCCCGCGCCAGTTGCTGCAACACCAGCCCGACGCCGAACGTCACCAGCAGCGTGTCCAGTGGACGGTGGTACATCCGCCGGATCAGCGTGGCCTCGAGCAGGACACCCATCAGGCCGCCCACCACGAAGCCGACCACCAGCGAGATCAGCAGTGAGGCTCCGGCGCTCGAAATGACCTGCTGCACCACGTAAGCGGTGTAGGAGCCGGCCATGATGAACTCGCCGTGGGCCATATTGATCACGCCCATCTGGCCGAACGTCAGCGACAGCCCCAATGCCGCCAGTAGCAGGATCGACCCGATACTCAGGCCGGTGAACAGCTGCCCGATAACGACATCCATCGGTGCCCGCCCTCCCTCGTCGTCGTTGTACGTTGCGAGCTAGCTACCGGCGCCGGACAGGCTCTTCGCCCAGTCGTAGTTCGCGAGGTACGGGTCGGGCTGGATCGGGCCGTCGGACTCCCAGACGGTGTAGATCAGACCGTCGTCGCGGATCTCGCCGATGCGGGCGGTCTTGGTGATGTGGTGGTTGTCGCCGTCGATGGTGACGAGACCCTCGGGCGCCTGGAAGGTGACGCCGTCAGCGGCGGCCTGGACGTCGGCCACACCGAACGAATTCGCCTTCTCCACGGTGTTCTTCCACAGGTACACCGACGTGTAGGCCGCCTCCATCGGATCGGACGTCGGCTTGTTCGCGCCGTACTTGGCCTTGTAGGCGTCGACGAACTTCTTGTTCTCCGGCGAGTCCACCGTCTGGTAGTAGTTCCACGCCGTCAGCTGGCCCTCGACGTTCGCGGCGCCGATGCCGCCCACTTCCTCCTCGGCGATGGACACCGAGACCACCGGCATGTCAGCGGCTTTCAGGCCCACATTGGAGTACTCGCGGAAGAACGCGACGTTGGAGTCGCCGTTGAGGGTGTTGAACACGGCGTCGGCGTTCGCGGTGCGGACCTTGTTGACGATGGTGGAGAAGTCGGTGGAGCCGAGCGGGGTGTAGTCCTCGCCCTTGATCTCGATGCCGTTGGCCGCGGCGTAGGCCTTGATGATGCGATTCGCGGTCTGCGGGAACACGTAGTCGCTGCCCACGAGGTAGAGGGACTTGACGCCCTTCTCCTTCAGGTAGTCCAGCGCC
The DNA here is from genome assembly GCF_013348805.1 of Rhodococcus sp. W8901. NCBI lineage: Bacteria > Bacillati > Actinomycetota > Actinomycetes > Mycobacteriales > Nocardiaceae > Rhodococcus > Rhodococcus sp. W8901. The sequence continues at coordinate 4,672,977 of NZ_CP054690.1, read as the reverse complement.
GGCACGATCTGCTGGTTGGTGGTGGCGCCGGTGTAGAAGATGTTGGGGGAGTCCTCGAGGCCCTCGTACTGGACGGGGTAGTAGAGCAGCGCGTTGTTGTCCTCGAACACCGGCAGCATCGCCTTGCGGCTCGACGACGTCCAACCGCCGAAAACCGCTGCGACACAGTCGCTGCTGATGAGCTTCTCGGCCTTCTCGGCGAACACGGTCGGCTCCGACGCGCCGTCCTCGGCGACGATCTGGATCTTCTTGCCCAGTACGCCGCCGGCGTTGTTGATCTCCTCCACGGCGAGGGCGATCGAGTCTCGGACGGTGACCTCGCTGATCGCCATGGTGCCCGACAGTGAATTCAGCGACCCGACCTTGACCGTGTTGCCGGAGGTGTCCACGCAGGAGGCCGCGGAGGTGCTGCCGCCGGCGGAGGTGTCCGACGCCTTGCTGCCACAGCCGGTCAGAACCAGACCGAACGCCGCGAGCGCAGCGGGGGCGGCGAGGGTGCGCTTGGAGAACGTAGGCATGAACGAGCCTTTCCGTCGATGATGTGACGCCGAGCTGTCCCGAAGAGGTGCGAATACAACGCTGTATCCGTGATCGCACACGGTATGCGGAAGTTATTGCGCCGGAATGTCTGTCGGTGACGAGTTCGTGTCGGTTGTTACACCCGCATGAACAGCTGCTCACGCGGCCTGACGGAAGCGGCCGTGCTGCCGGGAAGTGCGCTGGTAGATCAGCGAATCGTGTACGGCGACACCGAGCTACGGTGCTCGTTGATGTCGAGATCCTTGCCGAGCGGAGGGAACGCCCGCTGCGGACAGTTCATCCGCTCGCACACGCGGCAGCCCGCGCCGATCGGTGTCGCGGTTTCGCCACCGAGGTCGAGGCCGTCCGCGTAGACGACGCGCGGCGCGTGCCGCAGTTCGCAGCCGAGGCCGATCGCGAACGTCTTGCCCGGCTGGCCGTAGCGCGACGCGCGACGCTCCACCGTGCGTGCCACCCACAGGTAGTTGCGGCCGTCGGGCATCTGCGCGATCTGCGTCATGATCTTGCCGGGATACGCGAAGGTCTCGTACACGTTCCACAGCGGGCACGTGCCGCCACTGGAGGAGAAGTGGAAACCGGTGGCGGACTGGCGCTTCGACATGTTGCCGGCGCGATCCACCCGGACGAACGACCAGGGCACCCCACGCTGCTTGGGCCGCTGCAGCGTCGACAGGCGGTGGCAGATCGTCTCGTAGCTGATCGCGTAGAACGCCGACAGCCGCTCGATGTCGTAGCGGAAGTCCTCCGCGATCTCGTGGAACTGGCCGTACGGCAGTACCGTCGCGGCCGCGAAGTAGTTCGCCAGGCCCAGCATCGCGAGCGAGCGGGCCTCGTCGGAGGTGAAGTTGCCCTCGTCCACCAGCTTGCGCAGCAGGTCGCCGCACTCGAGATACGCGAGTTCGGTCGCGAACTTGAACACCTGCTGCCCGCCCGACAGGGCGGGGGAGATCTCGAGCAGCCGGGTCTCGGGGTCGTACCGGTGCAGCACGTTCTCGCCGAGATCGATGCGGCGCACGATCTGGACGTCGTGGATGTTCTCGAGCCGGCGGGCGATGCCCTCGGCGATGTCGCCGCGGTGGAACCGCATCCGGGCGGTCAGCTCCTCGGCCGCGGTGTCGAGGTCGTGGATGTAGTTCTGCCGTTGGTAGAAGTAGTCGCGCACCTCCTCGTGCGGCATCGTGATCGAGCCGCTGCCGCTACCGTCGCTGTACCGGTCCTCGGTCGCCGCGGCCAGCTGCGCGGTGGTGTTGCGGTATCGGCGGTGCATGTTGACCATCGCCTTCGCCAGGCCCGGGTGCGACGAGACCATCTCCGCGATCTCCTGCGCGTCCGCGTCGATGCCCATGTCGTCATCGAGCGCCACCTCCCGCAGCTCGGCGATCAGACGGGTGTCGTCCTGCGACGAGAAGAACGTGGTGTCGACCCCGAACACCTCACTGATCCGCAGCAGCACCGGCACCGTCAGCGGGCGGACGTCGTGCTCGATCTGGTTGAGGTAGCTGGCCGAGATGTCCAGGGTCTTCGCGAGCGCGGCTTGGCTGAGCCCGCGCTCGGTCCGGAGCTGTCGCAGACGGGCGCCGACGAAGGTCTTGGACATGACGCCAGGGTACGAGCGTGCTGCTAATCGTGCAAAGGTTCGTCTTAACACATGTCCGGATCGGGCGTTTCCGCCAGTCGAGCCGCACGTGCCCGCAGGTATTCCTGCTCGGGGATGCTGGTGGTCTTGCGGGCGGCGGACCGATAGTGGACCGCGGCCCCGACGGTGTCACCCAGACGTTCCAGCAGGTGGGCGCGGACCGCGTCGGGTCGGTGCGAACGCGCGAGGCGGGCGTCGTCGGCGAGAGTGTCGAGCACGCGCAGGCCCGCTTCGGGTCCACGGACCATCGCGGTGGCAACCGCCCGATTGAGGGTTGTCGCCGGGTTGTCCGTCATCGACTCGAGCAGCACGTACAGGCCGAGGATCTGCTTCCAGTCGGTGTCCTCCGCCGTGGGTGCCTCGTCGTGCAACGCGGCGATGGCGGCCTGCAGTTGGTAGGGACCGACAGCGGTCTGCGACATCGCGGTCGTGACGATCGAGACGCCCTCGTCCACGAGTTCGCGGTCCCACCGGGATCGGTCCTGTTCGGCCATCGGGATCAGGCGACCGTTGCCACCGGTGCGTGCTGCCCGGCGTGCGTCGGTGAGCAGCATCAGCGCGAGCAACCCGGACACCTCACCGTCGTCGGGTAACACACGATGCACGACGCGCGTGAGCCGGATCGCCTCGCTCGACAGCTCGACTCGCTGCAGATTCGGGCCCGAGGTACTGGTGTAGCCCTCGTTGAAGATCAGATAGAGCACGTGCAGGACGGTGCCGAGACGCGTGGTTCGCTCGTGGTCCTCGGGCATCGCGAACGGCGTACCGGAGCGCTTGATCTGTGTCTTGGCCCGACTGATCCGTTGGCCGACGGTGGATTCCGGAGTGAGGAGCGCCGCAGCGATCTCGGCAGTGGTCAGACCGCCCACCGCCCGCAGCGTGAGCGCGATCTGCGACATGGTGCTCAGCGCGGGGTGACAACACATGAACAGCACCGTCAGCGAGTCGTCCTCGCCGGCCGATGGGCCGACGTCGGCCGGTGGCGCGAGCACGTCCTGTGCCGTCGTCTGCAGTGCCGCGGTCTCCTCCCGTCGCCGACGTGCCTGGTCGCTGCGGAGCTGGTCGATCATCCGCCGCGAGGCGACCCGGATCAACCAGGGGCGGGGATCGGTGGGTATGCCCTCGCTCGGCCACTGCAGCGCTGCGGCGAGCAACGACTCCTGCACCGCGTCCTCCGCGACGTCGAAGCGGCCGTAGCGGCGTACCAGCGCGCCGAGCACCTGCGGCGCGAGGTCACGCAGCAGGTGCTCGATGCGCGGATCGGCCATCCGGGTTCTCAGATCTCGGCCGGGTCGCCCTCCATGACCGGTCGCAGTTCGACCGTGTCACCGATGGCGTCCACGATGTGGGCCGTGATGGCGAGTGCGCGGTCGTGCGACTCACACTCGATGATCGAGAAGCTCGCCAGCACCTCCTTGGACTCGGCGTACGGTCCGTCGGAGGCGACCGGAGTCCCGTTCACCCTGCGCACCGTCTTGGTCAGCGAAGGGTCCGAAAGGCCCTGCGTCATAACCAGTTCGCCAGTCTCGGTGAGTTCCCTCTCGAGGTTCTCGTAGAACGCGCACATCTCCTGGAACTCGGTGCTCGTGACGTCCACGGATTCCCAGTCGGCCTGGTTGGTGTAGGCCAGAAGCATGTACTTCACAATCGGCTCCCCTCCGTCGAAGCGCATCGATTCAACGTGCGATCCGGGTCATGGTCGACGGATACCCGCCCCCTCCGGGGTAGATCCACCCGCCGTCGAGGACCGAATCGTCGGCGGAGAACGTCCCACGGAAGTACGCGGGCGAACCCTTCGCCCCGCCCCAGATCGTCAGCGTGTCACCGACAAGATCGTAGACATAGTCGAGCGTGTTGCCCTGGTTGTCGTAGAAGCGGGACACCACGTCCGTACTCCGCTCCTCGCCGAAGGGGCGCAGGTTGCCGATGAATTCGGTGCCGGTGACTGCTTCGCCGAACTGCTCGAGATCGACGTTCTGCACGAGGAAGTAGCCGCCCTCCATCCATGAATACGTGACGGTTCCTTCGGCGCCGCCGGTGACGCGCCACGTGCCCACGAGCCTGTCGAGGGCGTTCAGTTCGGCAGACGGCTGGGGCACCTGCCGGGTCATATCCTGCTCGGTCATCGTCGTGTCCTTTCGGGTTCGGTCGATACGGAAATCGGGTCGCGGGTGACCGGTCATGCGCGACCGCGGTGGTGGCCGGCGGATCGCGCCAGGTGGAGGGCAATCGCAGAGACCCACGTCCAACCCACGACCGCGGCGGCAGCGAGGGCGACGGTGAATCCGGTGCGGCCGATGAGGACGTCCGGTGCGAGCAGTGCGAGGGCGACGCCGGCGCTGTACACGGCCCAGCCGCGGTGGCCCTGGCGAAAGAACCTGCGCGCGAACACGACACACGCGGCGATGAGCACGAGGAACGCGAGGACCGGTGCGACGCTGTGCAGGATCCCGTGCATGGTGGGCGCGGCCTCGACAGACGAATTCGTCGGGAATCCGTCGGACGGATCCGGGACGAACACTCCCGCCCACACCAGGGTCAGGGCGAAGAATCCGATCAGTCGTGGTCCCCACGTCCGGCCGACACCCCCGACCATGACTCGTCGCATTCCGAGGGCACCGGCGAAGAACAAGACACCCGCCACGACGAAGTTGGCGATCTGGATCCACCCGAACGTGCCCAGGCTCAGCAGGCTCAGTGGGTGTCGGGCCGAATCGAAGCCGTCGCGGGTGAGCAGTTGGGCGGCTGTCACGGTGAGGTACAGCGGCCCCGCCACCACGCCGCACATGAGCAGGCGCCGGCTCTGTCCGGCTGTCGGATGTGCGGCAGGTGCCGCGTGATCGATCGCGGTCATCGTTCTTTCCTCTCCTCGTATCTCGTCATTCGCTGCTACCTCGGAGCACGACGCCGCCTTTCGACATCACTCGACAACTTTTCTTCGCGGAGACTCGTAGGGTGGGCGCATGGGAGCTCCGGGGGTTGTAGGTGTGGTGGCGGCGGCAGGCGTCGTAGTCGTCGTCTGGCTCGTCTTCGCCGGGTTGACGTCGACGGGCGCGCACCGACGCGGACAACGACCGATTCCGGCGGCGGGGTCCGGGTTGTTCTTCCCGGTGACGTGGGTGGTCTGGTACATCCGTGACGAGCGACCTTTCGGCGCCGTGACCGGGCCGTCCGCTCGGCGTGGGGACACCCCGCTCGCGGCGCAACCGAACAAACCGGACCGGGACTCCCGAACAGACCGATTATGACGTTTCAGGAACAAGTCTTGACATCTCGGTGATCCTGGAAAATGCTGGGCGACAGCCAAATGCACGTTTTCGTAAAGCATTGGTTGCGAGGCAGTTTGGGTCGCGCGGGGAGGGCCTGCACGTCCCGAGCGGAACGATGTGGACGCCTGCCGCACGACGGGCGTCGCCGGCTCACGTTCGCCCCCGTTGAACAGGGCGTGTGCTGCTCCCTGTCCGGAGGCCGAGGTTCCACAGATGCGGGACCGCCACTCGACCAGGTTCGTCTGAGGTCACGATGATCTTTACCTCGAAGCGCCGCTCGCCGAGCGGGCTCGCCCAGCCGACGCTCCTTGCCCCGCCGTTCTGCGAGGACGACATCACGCCGACAGACTCTGCGGCGGGAGCGGGCGACGAGGCGGGGGAGCTCAGCGCGGCGTCGGTGACGGCCCGCTGGCTCGTTCTGACCACTGACATCAACCGGCGTTTCGCACGGGCGCTGCTGCCCGAACCGTTGATCGTCCCGGAGCGGCCTCGGATCGCGGTGTGGATCGTCGATCCGCTGTCCACCGACTCGAACGACGTCGAGGACCCGTTCGGTCGCCTGTTCGCCGGGCTGTCGTGCAGCTGTCTCCACCCCGGGAGCCGGGAGGAGAGCGCCTACACGTCCGACATCCTCGCCGGCACGCCGATCGAGGATCAGGCGGGCCAGGACATCTTCCGGCTGCCGAGCATTCCGCAGGCCCAACTCGAGCTCGTCAACGGTGTCGGCGGGATGGGTTTCGCGATCGCTCCGGCTGACGGCGGCGGCCGAGGAATCGTCGGCACCGTCGATCTCGCCGACTGCGGATCGCAGAGGACGCAGTTGACGCCCGATTGGCTCGCCCACCAGAGCTGGAACGAACAGTTGATTCTGCGGAACGCCGCGGCCTCCGGCGCCGACACGGCGGATACCGGCGAACTCGTCCACACCCGGTGGAAGGTGACCCGCCTGTCGCCGATCGTGTCGGGGTCGGCCGTCATCGAATGTGCCGAGTTCGGACCCCACGCCTACGAGATGACGCCGTCGGCGAGGCCGCTCGACGCCCGCTACGGCTTCGCAAGAGTTGCGATCGTCGGCAGCGAACCGGGTCGCTAGGGCCTCGAGGGCTCCCCACCGGCCCCACCGACCCCACGGACCCCCTCGGAAAAGTATCTGTAACCCTCGTTTTCGATCGTTCCGACGTACGGAACATCTTCGCAACCCTGTGATTGCCCTCACAGGATCCTTCGCAACCCGGCCGGGGACGTCCGTCTGTGTCGGTGCCCACGTGTCCGATTTCACGTTCCGCTTGCCGCCGGGAATCGCCGGCGAACCCCGAGGTAGATGCCTACTTGCGGGTAACTTTCGGTACCTACTCGGCGGTAACCCAAGCAACTGCTTGGCTCTGCAAAAATTAGCAAGCTTTGCAGATTGAAATGAAAAGCTAGCGAAGATTGGCATTAGCAACAGGTAGACGGCGGTTTTCGTCTGTGTCATTGTCGGTTTGTACATCCGAACGGCCTGGCAACGATGTGAAGCAGTACATCCGTACCGGGCAAAGCAGCAGAGAAGAAGTGGAGCTTTCGATGTCGACGACCGGTACTCCGAAGACCGCCGAGCAGATCCAGCAGGACTGGGACACCAACCCGCGCTGGAAGGGCGTCACCCGCAACTACACCGCGGAGCAGGTCGTCAAGCTCCAGGGCACCGTGGTCGAAGAGGCCACCCTCGCCCGCCGCGGCTCCGAGATCCTCTGGGATCTCGTGAACAACGAGGACTACATCAACTCGCTGGGCGCCCTCACCGGCAACCAGGCGGTCCAGCAGGTCCGTGCGGGCCTCAAGGCCATCTACCTCTCCGGGTGGCAGGTCGCCGGCGACGCGAACCTCTCCGGCCACACCTACCCGGACCAGAGCCTGTACCCGGCCAACTCCGTGCCGCAGGTCGTCCGCCGCATCAACAACGCGCTGCTGCGCGCCGACGAGATCGCCAAGGTCGAGGGTGACACCTCGGTCGACAACTGGCTCGCTCCGATCGTCGCGGACGGCGAGGCCGGCTTCGGTGGCGCGCTCAACGTCTACGAGCTGCAGAAGGCCATGATCGCGGCCGGTGTCGCCGGTTCGCACTGGGAGGACCAGCTCGCGTCGGAGAAGAAGTGCGGCCACCTCGGTGGCAAGGTGCTCATCCCCACCCAGCAGCACATCCGCACCCTGACCTCGGCTCGTCTCGCGGCCGACGTCGCCGACGTCCCGACGGTCGTCATCGCCCGCACCGACGCCGAGGCCGCCACGCTGCTGACCTCCGACGTCGACGAGCGTGACCGCGAGTTCCTCGACGGCACCCGCACGGCCGAGGGCTTCTACGGCGTCAAGAACGGCATCGAGCCCTGCATCGCTCGCGCCAAGGCCTACGCCCCGTACTCCGACCTCATCTGGATGGAGACCGGTGTGCCGGACCTCGAGGTCGCGAAGAAGTTCGCCGAGGCCGTCCGCAGCGAGTTCCCGGACCAGCTGCTCGCCTACAACTGCTCGCCGTCTTTCAACTGGAAGGCGCACCTGGACGACTCGACCATCGCGAAGTTCCAGAAGGAGCTCGGCGCGATGGGCTTCAAGTTCCAGTTCATCACGCTGGCCGGCTTCCACTCGCTCAACTACGGCATGTTCGACCTGGCTCACGGCTACGCCCGCGAGGGCATGACCGCCTTCGTCGACCTGCAGGAGCGCGAGTTCAAGGCTGCCGAGGAGCGCGGCTTCACCGCCATCAAGCACCAGCGTGAGGTCGGCGCCGGCTACTTCGACAGCATCGCCACCACGGTCGACCCGAACACCTCCACGGCTGCCCTGAAGGGCTCCACCGAAGAGGGCCAGTTCCACTAGGCCCTCGCCCCGAGGGAGGGATCGGCGGGGTGTCCTCCACGCTGATCCCTCCCGAGGGACCCGACCTCCACTATCCGAAAAGGAGCTGACGTGACCAGCGAAAAGATTCAGCGCGTCGGCGTGATCGGCGCCGGCATCATGGGTTCCGGAATCGCCGAGGTGTGCGCCCGTGCACACGTCGACGTGCTGGTGTTCGAGCAGACCCGCGAACTCGCGGCGGCAGGACGCTCGCGCATCCTGCGCTCGCTCGATCGCGGAGTGAGCAGTGGCAAGATCACCGAGCGGGAGCGGGAGCAGGCCGCCTGGCGGCTGCGCTTCACCTCCGATCTCGGCGACTTCGCCGACCGGCAGCTCGTAGTGGAGGCCGTCGTCGAGGACGAGAAGATCAAGAGTGAGATCTTCACCGAACTCGACTCGATCGTGACGGACCCGGACGCGGTGCTCGCGTCGAACACGTCGTCCATCCCGATCATGAAGCTGGGTATCGCCACCAAGGCGCCGGAGCGTGTGATCGGCATGCACTTCTTCAACCCGGTGCCCGTCCTTCCGCTCGTCGAGCTGGTCACCACGCTCAAGACCAGCCCCGCGGTGTCGGAGCGAGCGGAGGCGTTCGCGAGTGAGCTGCTCGGCAAGCAGGTCGTGCGTTCGGCGGACCGTTCCGGTTTCGTCGTCAACGCCCTGCTGGTGCCGTACCTGCTCTCCGCGATCCGCATGGTGGAGTCCGGCTTCGCCACCAAGGAAGACGTCGACAAGGCGATGGTGCTCGGATGTGCGCACCCGATGGGTCCGCTCGCGCTGACCGATCTGGTGGGACTTGACACCGTCAAGTCGATCGCCGACTCGATGTACGAGGAGTTCAAGGAGCCGCTGTACTCGGCCCCGCCACTGCTGCTGCGGATGGTCGAGGCAGGGCTCGTCGGCAAGAAGTCGGGTGCCGGCTTCTACGAATACGCCGACAACGGCCGTGTCACCAAAAAGGCAAGCTAGACAGCACTTTACGGCAACACCAGCCCGCTCCTCGGCGCCCGTGCGCCTTCTCCGCACTCTCGGCAGCGGAAAAGGCGTACGGGCGCAAGGTGCTTGAAGGGAAAGGTCGATCCGCATGTCCGCCGCAAACACCGCCGGGTACGGATCCAGCGTCCTCGGATACCCCCGCATCGGGCCCCGTCGCGAGCTCAAGCGGGCCCTCGAGGCCTACTGGCACGGGACCGGCACCAAGGCCGAACTCGTCTCCGTCGCACAGGAACTGCAGGAGCAGACGTGGAGCGAGCTGGCCGCCACCGGGCTGACGCAGGTTCCCGGCAACACGTTCTCGTACTACGACCACGTGCTCGACAACGCGCTGCTGTTCGGTGCGGTCCCGGAGCGTTTCGCCCCGCTGCAGGGTGAGCTCGACCCACTCGACTTCTACTTCACGATGGCTCGCGGCCGGCCCGACTTCCCGCCGCTCGAGCTGGTGCGCTTCTTCGGCACCAACTACCACTACCGTCAGCCCGAGCTGGACGAGCGCACCACCTTCGAACTGCATTCGGAGACGCTGTTCGACGAGTTCGAGCGGGCCAAGGCGCTCGGTATCGAGCTGCGACCGGTGGTTCTCGGGCCGATCTCGCTGCTGCTGCTGTCGAAGATCGCACCCGGATCCACCCAGGAGGGGTTCACGACCCTCGATCTGCTCGATCAGCTCCTGCCGCAGTACGAGAAGCTGTTCGCGCAGCTCGCCAAGGCCGGTGCCACGTGCATCCAGCTCGACGAGCCGTGCTTCACCGAGGACCGGTCCCCCGAGGAGTTGGCAGCGCTCGGCCGCACGTACGAGACGCTCGCACACGCCCCGCTGCGTCCGCGCATCCTCGTCACCGGACCGTACGGACACCTCGGCGACGCGCTGCCGATCCTGGCCGCCACCCCCGTCGAGGCGCTCGGCCTGGACCTGATCAACGGCCGCATCACCGCCGAGGAACTCGCGAAGATCCCCGGCATCAGGCGCAAGCGGATCTACGCCGGCATCGTCGACGGCCGCAACGTGTGGCGCGTCGACCGGTTCAACACCCTGACCTACCTCAACCAGATCAAGGACGTCGTCCCGGATCTGGTCGTGTCGACGTCGTGCTCGCTGCTGCACGTCCCGTACGACGTGCTCATGGAGTACGACATGCCCGGTGACGTCGCCGACCGCCTCGCCTTCGCGAAGCAGAAGGTCGGCGAGGTGGTCTCGCTCGCGAAGGCGCTCACCGAGGGTCCGTCGGACCGTTGGCGCAAGAAGCCGACCTCGGTGCACTTCAAGCAGAAGCACGACGTCCGGGCGCGGGTCAATGCGATCACGTCCGCGCACCGCGTCCGCGCACCATACGAGGAGCGTCGCGTCGCGCAGCAGGCCCGGCTGAACCTGCCGTCGGTGCCCGCGACCACACTGGGCTCGTTCCCGCAGACCGATGCGATCCGTCAGGCCCGCTACGACCTGGGCCAGGGGCGTCTCGGCTGGGACGAGTACTACAAGCGCATCCAGGACGAGATCGCCCGCACCATCGCGTTGCAGGAGGACATCGGCCTGGACGTGTTCGTGCACGGCGAGCACGAGCGCAACGACATGATCCAGTACTTCGCGGAGTTGCTCGACGGCTACGCGTTCACCCACAACGGCTGGGTGCAGGCGTACGGTTCGCGGTGCACGCGCCCGCCGGTGCTGTACGGCGACGTCCGGCGGCCCGAGCCGATGACGGTGGAGTGGATCTCGTACGCGCAGTCGCTCACCGACAAGCCGGTCAAGGGCATGCTCACCGGTCCGGTCACGATGCTGGCGCGCTCGTTCGTGCGCCAGGACCAGCCGCTGCACGAGACCGCGGACCAGTTGGCGCTCGCGATCCGGGACGAGATCGCCGACCTCGAGGCCGCGGGCATCGCGATCATCCAGGTCGACGAGCCGGCCATCCGGGAACTGTTGCCGCTGCGGGAAACCGGGCGCAAGGAGTACCTGGACTGGGCGGTCGACGCGTTCCGTCTCGCGACGGGCGGTGCCAAGCCGGAAACGCAGATCCACACGCACCTGACGTACTCGGGCCAGCGGTCGGTGGTCGACGCGATCGAGCGACTCGACGCCGACGTCACCGCGATCGTCGCGACGCGTTCGATCGGCTGGGTACTCGACGCGATCAAGGAGAAGGCGCTCACGCACGGCGTCGGACCCGGTGTGTACGAGAGCCGTTCGGCGCGGATCCCCGACATCGACGAACTCGACGCCCTGCTCACCGAGGCCGCCGAATCGGTGGACCTCGACCGGCTGTGGGCGAACCCCGACGGCGGGCTCAAGACCCGCCACTACTGGCAGCTCGAGCCGTCGCTGCGCAACCTGGTTGCGGCGGCCCGGCGCTTGCGGCGGCGTGCCGCGCAGGGGTAGGCGCGCCGATCGAGCAGTGCACCGGGACCGGACCGTCTGCGGGTCCGGTCCCGGTGCGCTGTCTTCTCTGCGGTGACGCTGCGGCTAGGACCCGGCGCTGCTGGATGACCCGGCGCTGCCGGATGACCCGGAACTACCGAGTGACCCGGTGCTGCCCGACGATCCCGTGCTGATCGGCCCGTCCGGCACCTCGGCCCCCGGCGACCCGGGCCGGTGGACCTTCACGGTCACCGGTCCACTGCCGTCGGCGGCGACGGTGACGATGCGGGCACCGGCCGCGGACGTCACGTGTCCGCCGTCCACCTGCACCTCGTAGCCGTCGGGGTAGTGCAGGTCGGAGACGTAGATCTCGGTGGGCCGCGTCGCCACCCGCGGCGTGTACCGGTAGGCGAAGTCGCCGTTGTCGGCGTCGAAGATCATCCGACCGGGATCGCCCGCCGTGGCCTGCGGGTAGGTCCGAACGAGCTGCCGGCCGACGTCGCCGAGGAACGGGTCGGTGACGTTGTTCGACCCGAAATGCCAGTACTGCCAGCCGATGAAGCGTTCGTCGGCGCGCGCGAGGGTGTTCCGGAGGACGGTCGCGTCGCCGTCGCCGAACTCGGTGACCACGGTCGGGATGTCGGCGCGCGCAGTGATCGCGTCGATGTGGGACCACGTGAGGTCCTGTTGTGGGACGCAGAGGCTGCGCAGGGCCTCGGGCAGCCCGAGATAGATGGCAAGTTGGCTGGGGATGCAGTAGTCGTGCGGCGCGAAGACCGTGTCGGGGCCGGCGACAGCTGGTGTCACAGGCGGGTTGAACAGATTCGACGGCATCATCTGGTTCCACGTGACGTTCGGCTCCCAGTACACGGGGATCGTCGGATTCTCGGCGCGGACGGCATCCGTCAGCTTCTGCATCGCGCCCTGGTACTTGCGGTCGAAGTCGGGGCACCCGTTGGGGAAGCAGGTCAGGAACGGCGAGCCGGGCCAGGGTTCGTTCATGAGTTCTATGCCCATCACGCCCGGTTTGCCCTCCACTCGCGCGGCCAGTGCGCCGAGCGCGGTGCCGAGATAGTCGAGCGCGCCGTGCGTGTTGTTCCAGACCTCGTCCCAGCCGGCATTCATGCTCGGCATCACGTAGTACAGCGGGAAGCCGGGATTCGGTTCCCATGCCTCCGGCCGCGACTCGATCGCCCACGCGGGGAATCCGTTGCCGCCCCACGGCTTCGAGAGCCCGTCCTGATGATTGTCGAGCAGAACGTGGATGCCGCGCGCGGTGAGTGCGTCGACCACTCCGGTGATCCGGTCGAGGTAGGCGTCGTCGATCTGCCCCCGGGCGGGCATGAGCGCGTCGAATGAGGTCCCGAGCCTTACCGTGTTGAAGCCGTGCTCGACGAGCATGTCCACGTCTCGGGACGTGAGGGTCTCACCCGGCGGCAGGTACGGGGCATCCTTGTCGACGTTGTTGACACCGTGCAGCAGCACCGTCCGGCCGTAGCCGTCGACGAGTTGCGTCCCCTCGGCGTGCAATGCGGTCGCGGGCGTGGACGGTGGTTGCGCGGCGGCCGTGCCGCCCGTGGTGAGGAAGAGCGCGGACGCCGCGATGACCGCTGCGAACGCTGAGCCAGGTTTACACATTCGATCCCTCGGTTCACGTTGGGTGAGAAACTCTCGGGCAAGATGTGGACAACTGTTCAGTTGTGGCGATGCTAGAGCGGCGGAAGTCGCGTGCGGGGCGTTTCGGTGGAATTGGTCCCGGGGTATCGGCGCAGGTCAGTGGATTTCCGGCGGCGCCCGATGTGTGTCACTCCCCGATGACGGGTAGGCATGTACGCATGCTTACCGTCTCCGCCTACGCCGCGAACTCTGCCGACGCGCCCCTCGAGAAGACCACCATCGAACGTCGTGACGTCGGTCCGCACGACGTCCTCATCGAGATCAAGTACGCGGGTATCTGTCACTCGGACATCCACACCGCGCGCAACGAGTGGGGTGCGACCAGCTATCCCGTCGTGCCGGGCCACGAGATCGCCGGCATCGTCACCGAGGTCGGATCCGAGGTGACCCGGCACGCCGTCGGTGACCGCGTCGGCGTCGGCTGCTTCGTCGACTCGTGCCGCGCCTGCGCCAGCTGTAAGGCCGGTGAGGAGCAGTACTGCGAGAACGGCGTCGTCGACACCTACAACACCGTCGGTCGTGACGGAAAGCGCACGGCCGGTGGATATTCCACGCACGTCGTCGTGAACGAAGAGTTCGTTCTGTCGATCCCCGACGGCCTCGCGCTCGATGTCGCGGCACCGCTGCTGTGCGCCGGCATCACGCTGTACTCGCCGCTCGCCCACTGGGGTGCCGGCCCGGGTAAGAAGGTCGCGATCGTCGGCCTGGGCGGTCTCGGCCACATCGGCGTCAAGATCGCGCACGCGATGGGCGCCGAGGTGACCGTGCTCAGTCAGTCGCTGAGCAAGAAGGACGACGGCGTGCGCTTCGGCGCCGACCACTACTACGCGACCGCGGAGAAGGAGACCTTCAAGACGCTGCGCGGCCGGTTCGACCTGATCCTCAACACCGTGTCGGTGAACCTCGACATGGACCGGTACCTGTCGATGCTCGCGGTCGACGGCACCCTCGTCGAGCTGGGGCTGCCCGAGAATCCGATCAGCGTCCGCGGATTCTCGCTGCTCAAGAACCGGCGCAGCCTCGCGGGCTCGCTCGTCGGCGGCATCCCGCAGACTCAGGAGATGCTCGACTTCTGCGCCGCGCACGGCATCGGTGCGGAGATCGAGGTGATCCCGGCCGAGAAGATCAACGAGGCCTACGACCGCGTCGTCGCCAGCGATGTGCGATACCGGTTCGTGATCGACGCGGCCACTTTCTGATATTTGCCGTACCTGTTGCCCCTCCTCGATGCGGCGTAGTTTCGTGTCACAGACCTCGAAGCCCGACATCGAGGAGGGAGCATCAGATGACTCTGAACGACTTCGCAGGGTGGGCCGGATACGCACTGGCCCTGGTCGGCATCGCCACGCTCGGACTGTTCCTCGTTGCCGCAGGCGGCGGATTCGCGGGATGGGCCCTGATCGCCGGGCTGGTCAGCTTCCTGTGCCTGGCCGGATCGGCATTGATCTTCGGCGGGGTCACCCACCACGACCACAAGGTGCACCACAGCACGCCGCACATGCTGTAGACGGTCGTCAGGAGCGCGCCAGGCGCTCCTTCTCGACGTCGATGTCGAACTCTGCCTCGGGCCAGTCCAGGTCGAGCCGGGACAGTGCGTCGATCAACAGTTCCGTCACCGCAATTCTGCTGTACCACTTGCGATCACACGGCACGACGTACCACGGTGCGTACTCGGTGGACGTCTTGTCCAGCAGCGCCTGATACGCCTGCTGGTACTGCGGCCACAGCGCACGCTCGGTGACGTCGCCCGGGTTGTACTTCCAGTACTTGTCGCGACGCTCCAGGCGCTCGGCGAGTCGCGCCTTCTGCTCGTCGAGCGAGACGAACATCGCGACCTTCACCAACGTCGTGCCGCTGTAGACCAGTTCGCGCTCGAACTGGTTGATCTCGTCGTAGCGTCCGCGCCACACCTCCGGTGGCACGAGGTCGTGGACACGAACCACCAGGACGTCCTCGTAGTGGGACCGGTCGAACACCCCCAACTGGCCGCCGCGGGGGAGGGCCTTGTTGATCCGCCACAGGTAGTGGTGGCGCTTCTCCTCCGGCGTCGGCACCCCGAACGCGGCATGGTCGACGCCCTGCGGATCGACATGGCCGATGACGTGCCGGACCATGCCGCCCTTGCCCGCGGTGTCCATGCCCTGCAGGATCAGCAGCACCGAACGCTTGTCTCCCAAGCGGCCGTTGGCGTACAGCTTCTCCTGCAGCGCCGACAGCGCCGCGCCGCGTTCCTCGAGCATCCGCTCGCCGTCGGCCTTGTTGCCGGTGAAGCCCGGGGTGGTCTTGGCGTCGATCTTCGCGACCTTCGTGTGCGGTCCGGCGCGAAGCGCCTCGGCCGCCGGTGTGGTCCACAGTGCGCTCTGCGAGTCCGCTCCCATGAATCCGAACTGTGCCACAGGCAGGGGTGTGCGGCTCACGCTTCGACGAGGTTGATCTCGCGCACGGCCCATCGGCCCTCGGTGTGGGCCAGGGTGGTCACCGAACCGTTGAGGATCCGCGGTGCCGGGGCCGGCATCAGGGCGGTGAGCGTCGCACGGATGAGCGCGCCGTGCGCAACGACGATCACCGGCTCGCCCCGCTGCGTGCGCGCGATCGCGTCGAGCGCGGACAGGCCTCGGGCGGTGAGCGACTCCGTCGACTCCTGGCCGGGGAACACGCCGTCCGGCCACGCTCTCAGCGCCTGCTCCCGGGTGAGGCCCTCGGCGAGACCGTAGGTTCGCTCGACGAGGAGTTCGCTCGTTTCGGCCCGTCCCAGCCCGAGTTCGAGCCCGATGATCGCGGCGGTCTCGGCCGCCCGGCGCAGGGGCGACGCGAGTATCGCGCCCCAACCGTCGGCGCCGAGCACGCGCGCGGCGGAGCGTGCCTGCTGCCGGCCGACATCGTCGAGTGGGACATTGCTCGACCCCTGCAGTCTGTCGGTGCGGTTCCAGTCCGTGCGGCCGTGCCGCACCAGCGCGACGGCGGTGCCGCTCATCCCGAGACCTTCAGAGCGTCGGCGCACGACATGTCGGTGGGGCGCTCGCCGTCGACCTCCGACGGTGCCGGGTAGAACAACGCGCGTCGTACCGCGAGCGACACCCGATCGCCCACCGCCGGCCGGATACCCCGGACCGAGCAACGGAAGTCCTTGCCGTGCTGGGTGACGATGACATCGGAGCTGTCCCGCCCGAACAGTGAGGACATCACGATGCCCGCGCCGTCCGTGGTTGCGGGGGTGAGATCGATGTCGCCGGGTAGGACGGCAAGGGTGCCGCGCCCGGGAGTTGTGGGCCCGAGTCTGGTGAGATCCACCCGGAACGGGAACTCGTCGGCGTCGAAGCATCCGTCGCCGACCCGTCCGTCGACGAGGTTGGCGTCGGACAGGAAACGCGCGACGAACGTCGAGGCCGGCTGCGAGACCAACTCCTCGGGTGTCCCGACCTGCGCGATGGCGCCACCGTCGAGGACGACGACTCGATCGGCGAGCGCCAGGGCCTCGGCGCGGTCGTGGGTCACGTGCACGACCGTGAGCGAGGCCGCCCGGGTCAGGGTCCGCAGCTCCAGTCGAAGGCGGTCCCGCAGCGGCTCGTCCAGCGCCGACAGTGCCTCGTCGAGCAGCAGGGCGTGAGGCTCGGACGCCAGCGCCCGCGCGAGTGCCACCCGCTGCCGCTGTCCACCGGAAAGTGTTGCCGGATTACGATTCTCGTATCCGGAGAGTCCCACCATGTCCAGCACGCCCGCCACCTTCCGGGACCGGTCGGACCGCGGCACGCCGGCCATCTCGAGAGGGTAGGAGACGTTGCGGCCGACGCTGCGGTGCGGCCAGATCGCGTGCTGCTGGAAGACCATGCCCAGCCCACGTCCTTCCGGGGGCACCGAACGACCGGCGCCGGCGACGACCTGCGAACCCAATCGCACCGTGCCTGCAGTGGGACGGAGGAATCCGGCGATCGTCCGCAACAGCGTGGTCTTTCCGGAGCCGGACGGCCCGACCAGCGCGACGAACTCGCCGTCCTCGACGTCGAGGTCGACGCCGCGCAGTCCTACGGTGCCGTTCGGGTACGCCAGTTCGACGCCCTTCAGTGAGATCGCGGACATGGTTGTGGGGCCTCCGTTTTCGTCGGTCGGGGTCAGTGGGAATGGCGGGTGGACGCCGCGATACCGAGGGCCGCGGTACCGACGGCCACCACGATCAGGGACAGCGCGGACGCGGCGTTGTAGTCGCCGGCCTGCTGCAGGTTGAAGATCGACACTCCGAGTGTCTGGGTTCCTGGCGCGACGAGCAGGACCGACATGGTGAGTTCACGGACCGCGGTCAACGCCACCAGGACGCCACCGGTCATCGCGGCCGGCACCGCCATCTTCCACGGCACGTCGTGCAGCGCCCGCACCTGGGATGCCCCCGAGATCCGGGCGGCCTCCTCCAGCGCGGTGGGGGTCGACGTCAACGGCCCCCGGACCGCCTGGACCACGATCGCGACGAACGCTGTCACGTAGGCGCACAGGATCACCCAGACGGTGTCGAAGAGGCCGGTGTAGCGGGCGATGATCAGCCAGCCGACCGCGATGACGAGTCCCGGCATAGCCTGCGGCAGCATCACGACGAGGTCGAGGCCGACGTTGCTCCGGTTGCGGGTCCGCGTCGTGAGCACTCCGACGGCCAGTCCGGCGACCGCGCACACGACACCCGCTCCCACTGCCAGCATCACCGAGTTCTGCACCCCTACCAACGTTCCCGGCGCGGTGACGGCGTTGACGAGGTTGTCGATCGTGAGGTTGTCCCAGGTCAGTGGGACTCCCGGTGCGGGCAGGAGGGCCTGGGTCGCGAGCGCCGCGATCGGCAGCAGTGTCAGGGCGAGGCCCGCCACCCACACGGCGACGGTGGTCGGGATCCGGGCGGCGCCCAACGGCAGCAACTGTCCCTCGGTCACGGGGCCGTCGAGCTGTTGCGCGCGCCGCGAGAGCAGGCGGTCGATGCAGACGGCAGCGGCGGCGAGCACGAGCAGCGCGATCCCGATGGTCGACACCACCTCGAGGGGACTGTCGACGGTGCCGGACTGGATGTAGCGGTACACCATCGTCGAGAGGGTGACATAGCGCTCGGGCAGGCCGACGAGGGCCGGGA
This sequence comes from Rhodococcus sp. W8901, assembly GCF_013348805.1. Lineage (NCBI taxonomy): Bacteria > Bacillati > Actinomycetota > Actinomycetes > Mycobacteriales > Nocardiaceae > Rhodococcus > Rhodococcus sp. W8901. The sequence continues at coordinate 4,654,528 of NZ_CP054690.1, read as the reverse complement.
TGCCGAAATCGGCCAGGTTCGACACGGCGGTGAGGGTGAACGCCGCGAGAAGCGCGGGGCGGAGCAACGGCAGCGTCACCGTGAGCGCTGCCCGCCACGGCGAGGCGCCGGCGATGCGGGCGGCCTGCTCGAGGTCGCCCGGCACCTTGCGCAGCGCCGCGGAAATGATCAGGTAGGCCATGGGATACGAGTGCACGGTCAGCAGGAACACCACCCCGTCGCCGCCGTAGATGTTCCACAGCGGACCACCGAACGCACCGGTCCACAACTTGTTGATCGTGCCACTGGGCCCGAACAGGCCGGTCCACGCGATCGCACCCACGAAGGGAGGAATGAGCAACGGGCTCAACAGGATCAGGCGCAGCACCCGGCGGCCGGGCAGGTCCGTGCGATCCAGCGACAGTGCCATCGCCGTCGCGACCAGCACGGCGAGCACCGCAGAGAGGCCGGCGGAAACGACACTGTTGCGGGCCGCGGTGACGATGCCGCCGTCGACGAGTTCACCGACGTGGTTGCCGCCGAGACCGAGAGCGACGACAGCGACGAGCGGCGCAACGATGAGGGCGCCCGCGAACAGCCACAGGACTATCCGCGGTACCGTCGTCGAATCGAACCGTTGCCCGGGACGGGTCCGGGCAACGGCATTGGTCGAACTACTTGACGAGGGCATTGAACTTCTTGACGGCGTCGGCCTGGATCTCGGTGATCTGCTGCAGGTTCGGGGTCAGCAGCGTGAGGCTGTCCAGGCTCGGAGCGTTCGCGGGCGTGCCGACGTCACCGCGGACCGGCAGGTACTGCTGGGAGACGGCGAGTTCCTGGCCCTTCTTGCCGACCAGGAAGTCCACGAACTTTTCGCCGCGGCCGCGTTGTCGGAGTCCTTGAAGATGCCGGCCGGCTGCGTGATGTACGGGACACCGTCGGTGGGGTAGGACACAGCGATGGGGGAGCCCTTCGCCGCGAGTTCACGCACCAGGTAGTCGACGACGACACCGATCGGTTGGGTGCCGGCCGCGACGGCCTGAGCCACCGGGCCGTTGCTCTCGGCCACCACCGGATCGTTGGCGGTGAGGCCCTCGATCCAGGCCTCGCCGAGGGAGTCGGTGCTCATCCAGACCGCGGTGTTGAACGCCGCGGCTCCCGAGACGTCCGGATTGGGGAGAGTGATCTTGCCGGCGTACTGCGGATCGGCCAGCTCCTTCCACGAGGTGGGTGGGGCGGACACCGCACCGGTGTTGTACGCGATCACCGTCGGAATGATGCGGGTACCCACGTAGAAGCCGTCGGGATCGACGACGTTCGGGTCGAGCGACGACGCGTCCGCCGGTGTGTACTGCAGCAGAAGGTCGTCCTTCTTGAACCCCTCGAAGGTGGGGGCGTCGGCGGCGAGGAGCACGTCCGCGCCGATCTTGCCGGTGGCGCGTTCGGACGAGATCCGGGCGTTCAGGTCGCCCGTCCCGGCGCGGTAGATCTGGACGTCGATGCCCGGGTTCTCCTCTTCGAACGCCGCGGCGATCGCGTCGATCTTGGCCTGAGGCTCGGAAGTGTAGACAGTGAGCGATCCACTGCCCGAACCGGACTCGGACGGCGCGGCGGCGGGCGCCTCGGGCTCCGAGCAGGCGGCGACGGAGGCGACGGTCGCACCGAGGGCGACGCCGGCGAGAACTTTACGAAGACGGGTCATTTCGAACTCCTGATCGGCTGTTTCTGGAACGGTGGGTCGTAGGGCAGTGCAGCGGGAACGGGGCGACGGCGACGCTCGGGGACGACGGTCGTTCCGGGTGCGGCCCGGAACAGCACGTCCGGGTCGGTCAGGGGAATCGGCACGCAACTCGAACCCTGGTCGTCGAGACGCAGAACCGAGAACGACGGCGAGTCCAGGCCGACCACCGTGCCTGCGCTGGCGCCGGTGTCCTGCAGGTAGGCCAGGGAACCTCCCACCCAGACCGGGATGTCGCCGAGGGCCCCGCTCATCGGGTGGTGGAAGTGCCCGGCGAGGATCACCCGGACGTCGGTGCCGCGCAGGGCGCATGCGAGTCGCTCGGGTGCGGCGAGTTCGCGGCCCACGAGCGCGGCCGCGGCGGCCCGGATCGGGGGATGGTGCATCGCGAGGACCGTCCCCGCGGCAGTGGGTTCAGCGAGAGTGGCGACGAGCCAGTCGATCTCGCTGTCCGGAAGCGACCCGGTGCTGGTGTCGAGACCCACGATTCGATATCCGCGGGCCTCGACGACGCGGTCGGCGCCGAACGTGGCTGCGAACAGATCGGGGTGATCGTGGTTTCCGGGTACCGGCAGGACCGGGCAGCCGAGTCGTGCGCGCATGTCCTCGACGGCCTCGGCCAGTCGTGGATAGGCGTCGAATTCTCCTGACTGACAGAGATCTCCGGTGATCACGACCGCGTCGGGCCGAAGAGCCGAGCCCAGGACGGTGTCCGTCACCTGCCGGAGACGGTCGGTGCCGTCGACGCGCCGGTACAGCGCACCGCTCGCGGTCGCGTGTACGTCGGAGACGTGGAGCACGGTCAGCCGTTGCCCGCCGCACAGGCGATCCCGCAGCGCCGCGAGATCGGTGTCCGTGAAGCCGTGGGCGCGCAGGTAGTCGTCCACCGAGCCGTACACGTCGCGGAGTTCGGCCAGCGCGCGTTCGAGTGCGGGGGCAGGTGACTCGAGATGCAGTTCCAGGCTCTGCTGCCGTTCGTGCTCGTCGAGTTCCCGCTGCGCCAGCAACTGCCGCGCGGCCTTCTCGCGGTGCGGACGAACCTGGTTGCCGGACAACGCGTAATCGGCGAGGACGTCCGCCTCAGGTGAGCCGACCGCGGTGAGAGCGACGGCCACCACCAGACCGGTGCGATCCTTGCCGGCCGTGCAGTGGACCAGAACTGGCCCGGGTGACTGGGCGATCGCCCGCAGCGCGTCGACGATCCGGTGACCGCGGTCGTGGAGAAGTCCGCGATACACCGAATCGATGTCCCCGTGCGACGGGGCGCCGAACGCCGGGTCGTACAACGGGATCCCGACGACGTTCCAGGACCGTGCGGTCGAGCTCGGGTTCTTCTCGGATTCGTCACGCAGATCCACGACGGTGCGGATGCCCGTCGACAGCAGGGCGTCCACGCCGGCCGGCTCGAGTCGGTCGAGCGCTGCGGAGCGGAAAAGCCTGCCGGATCCCACCGGGCCGCAAGCGGCGTCGCGCACGTTGTACGTGCCCGGCGCATCGATCGGAATCAATGTCCACCCTTCCTCTTCCATCGCTCCAACAGGTTTGGAACGACGTTTCACGGAAGGTGATGTTGGTCGGCGGGGCTGAACGCTCGACGCGCGTCGTGCGACGAGACGGAGTCGGCTCGATTAACAATGGGCCGCGGCCCCCGTCACGCCGACGGCAGATCTTCGCTCAGTGCGTCGGCGACCACCTCACGCGCCGCGGAGTCCAGTGGCCTCGACTCGGGGTGGCACAGGATCGCGCGGTGCAGCGCGTACAGGATGACGGACTGGCTGATCCGGCTGGCGAACGAATCGGCGTCGTTCTCGCGCAGACCGGCTCCGGCCCATAGGACGGGGTCGGCGAGACGTGTCAAGGGGGAATGCGCGTAGCTGGTCACCGCGATCACCGTCGCGCCGCGGTCGGCTGCCGCCGTGCAGGCCCGCAGCGTGTGCGTGTTCGCGCCGGAGTAGCTCACCGCGAGGCAGGTGTCACCGGCCGCGAGGAGTCGAGCCGAGAACTGTTGGGCCAGAATGTCGACGGGTGCCTCGACACTGCGACCCGCGGTGACGAAGCGCAGTGCCGCGTCCTGGATGGGAGGGGAGGAGAACCCGTTTCCGAGCATGAGAACCCGGTCGGCGCGAATCAGCGACGTGACGGCCCGGTCGAAGGCGTCGCCGTCGACGTTCGCGCGAGTTGCCACCAGAGCGTCGCTCGCCGCCGAGAAGGCCTCGTCCAACGGTGTCGACGGAGTCCCCGACTCGCTGGACGACACCCGCGCCAGTTCGAGGCGCAGGTGCTGGAATCCGCGGAACCCCAGACGCTGACACCCGCGGATCACCGTCGCCGGCGACGTCCCCGACAGCGCGGCCAACTCGGCTGTCGACATGTCCACCACGGCCTGCGGTCGGGACAGGATCGCCCGGGCCACGAGTTGCTCGCGCGGGCCGAGGGTCGTCAGACCTGCCCGGATCCGTGCGAGGGTGGGACTCTGCGGCGTCTCCACGCCACCCGACATGTGTTGCAGCATTGGGCCTCCCGTGTGTCCGGCTGCGAGCGACTGGTCACGCTAGTGGACGCCGTGGGGCCGCGGAGCAGCGGTGGACGGACTTCACCGGAAGGCAATCTTCCGTTCGTGCTACGTTCGTCCGCCGGGACGCGTCAGAGGGTGAGTCTCCACTGCTCCTCGGCCGCACCGAGTTCGGTGGCCGCCGGATCGTCGTACACCCACTCCCGGCCGATGCGGTGCCAGTTGGCGCTCGCGTCGAGTTGGCCCAGAACCCCGAACGTGAGGAAATCGGCCCGCCTCGAGAACAGATGCTCGGGAGGCAGGCTCTGGGTCTTCATGCCCGAGAACTCCGACGCGCGCGGGTCGATCGCCAGCAGGAAGCCCGTGCTCGCCATTTCCGGGGTGATCGCGATGTCGGCGTCCACCAGGTTCCATTCCGCAGCGGCGTAGACGTAGTCGAGGCACTCGTCCGGCGTCACCTCCGCCGCAGGAGAGATGACACCGCGCTGCACCATCAGCGCGTGCAGGTCGTCCTTGCGGCCCTCGGTCGCCGCGCGCAGGCAGCTCTTCTCGAACTCGACGTGCTCGGCGTCCATGCTGTTGAACAGTCCGAAGTCCACGAACCCCACACGGCCGTCGTCCCCGAGCAGCACGTTTCCGGGATGCGGGTCTCCGCAGAACTCGTGATAGCGGTACAGCGAACCGATGTAGAAGCGAAAGATGATCTCGCCGATCCGGTTTCGCTCCCGCTGGGGGAGTTCGCGGATGCCGGCGAAACCGGTGCCGCCGAAGAACTCGCTCACCAGCACGCGGTGGGTGCTCAGCTCCGGAACGCTGTCCGGGACCGCGATGAAGGGGTGGTTCGCGTACAACTGCGCGATCTTGCGCTGGGTGAGTGCCTCGCGCTCGTAGTCCAGCTCGCCCTCGAAATTGAGGCGCAACTCGTTCAGCAGCGCGGGCGTCGACAACGTCGGAACCGTCGACTTCCAGATCTTGAGGAACATCGTGAGGTTCTTCATGTCGGCGCGGATCGCGGCGTCGATGCCCGGGTACTGCACCTTGACCGCGACGTCGCGGCCGTCGTGCAGCCGGGCCCGGTAGACCTGACCGATCGACGCGGCGGCCACGGCCTCGGGGTCGAACTCCGCGAAGACGTCGCCGAGGGGGCGTCCGTAGTCGGCCTCGATCACATCGCGCATCGTCTCGAACGACGTCGTCGGCGCCTGATCCCGCAGTGCCGCGAGCTTGCGCTGGAACTCCTCCCGGTGCTCCTCGGGAACGAGGTCGAGATCGAGGATCGACAGCATCTGGCCCAGCTTCATCGCCACGCCCTTCATGCTCCCGAGGACCGTGACGAGCTGGTCGGCGGCGGCGATCGCGGACTTCTCCGCCAGGCGCGCGCGGACCTCCTCGGACCGGCCGACCATCGACACCCGGGTGCCGGCGCTACGGATGGCGCGACCGGCGGCGACCTGGCCTAACTTCGAGCCCCGCACGAGGCGGGACGTGGGAACCTTGTCGGCCAACGAAGACCTCCGGATGCGAGAAGCGACGGCGGAAGGGGTGCCTCGGCGGGTGCTGTGCCTGCGTGCAACAGGTCACACTAGAGCAGCCCCTCGGTGTCCTCCATGACGGGGAAAGGGGGCCGGGTCAGCCCGTCGACCATGTGGCTGCCCCACAGGTCCAGGTCGCTGACCGCGGCCACGCCGGTGCCCTCCGCGGTGCCGATCGTCAATTCCGTCCCGGCGGGCACGGCGACGTCGCCACCGAGCGCGGCCGTCAGTTCGCGGACGCGCCCGCGCCACACGAACCGACCGCTGATGGGCTCGAAGTTGCCCGAGAGTTCGACGTCGACGATGACGGGACGATGCCCGCCGACGGTGACCTGGGCGGGGCCCCGGTAGCCGGCCGGTTCGTCGTCGTGGTGCTCGTCGCGCGGGTCGGTGAAGTCGGTCACACCGCCAGAATACTTGTTACCGGCGGTAACACAAGATCTGATCAGTCGGTCTGGTCCGGCTTCTCGCGTAGCGGATGCGGCACCGACTTGAACCGCGCCGGCGACCCGTTGGACGCCGCGATGCCCGCGATGCCGCCCCACGTCATCATCACCAGGTAGTCGATGAGGTCGTCCGTCGACATCGACTTGTTCGAGATCCACCAGTGCGTCGCCAGCTGGACCGCACCCACCACGCCGTACGCCCACGGCACGGATCCGCCGGAGTCCATGTCCATGCTCCGCAGCCGCTCGCCGAGCACCGTCGCGAGCAGCTCCGCGATCATCCGCTCGGAGTCGGCGACCACATCGCGATTGGGCCCCGAGCTGTTGGCCATCACGTACAGATAGACGTCCGGGTCCGCCGCGACCGTCTCGACGTAGGCCGAGATCGCGACACGAGTGAGGTCGTACTCGTCGAGATCCTCGCCGATCGCCTCGTACATGCGCGGCGCGAGAATCGTCTCGACGTATCGCATCATGGTCGCGCTGGTGAGGTCGTTCTTGTCGGTGAAGTAGCGGTACAGCACCGTCTTGGAGACGCCGATCTCCGACGCGATGTCGTCCATGCCGATGTCGCGGCCCCGGGAGCGGATGGCCGCGATCGTGCCGTCCACGAGTTCCTCGCGGCGCGCGATCTTGTGTTCGCGCCAACGACGCTTGCGCCCGTCGGGCTTCTCGCTCTTGCCGGTCGTCTCGGACTCGGTTGTCTGTAGATCTGCGGTTTGCTTCGGCACTGGGTTTCGCCACATCCGTTCGGGGTTGATCCAGAAGGTCAGCTTAATGTGCCGACAGGTAGGAGTGACGTCTATCTCCGCGGTGTGATCACGGATTTCGGCACAATGACGAGTGTGCAGCCCGTGCAGCCCGTGCAGTCGCCCCCGGCCCCGCTTCCGTCCGAGAAGCGGCCGCGGCCGGTGCCGTCATCCGCGTCCACGTTCGCCGGCGTCTTCGACGACGACGCCAAACGTCGCGACCTCCGGAAGATGAAGGCGATCGCGACCGGATTCCTGGTGTTCGCGACCGTCGTCTACCTCTTCTGCCGATGGCAGGAGTCCCGCGGTGCGGGCGCGTGGGTCGGGTACGTCAGGGCGGCGTCCGAGGCCGGTATGGTCGGCGCGCTCGCCGACTGGTTCGCGGTGACCGCGCTGTTCCGGCATCCGCTGGGGCTGAAGATCCCGCACACCGCGATCATCAAACGGAAGAAGGATCAGCTGGGGGAGAGCCTCAGCAACTTCGTCGGCGACAACTTCCTGGCCCCCGAGGTGGTGTCGGCGAAGGTCGAGAACGCGCAGATCCCACTGCGGGTCGGCACGTGGATGGCCGAGCCCGCGCACGCACAGCGCGTCGCGGCCGAAACCGCGACCCTGCTGCGCGGCGTGGTCGAGGTCCTCAACGACGACGACGTCACCGCGATCATCGACAACACCATCGTCCGACGGATCGCCGAGCCCGACTGGGGGCCGCCGATCGGCAAGGTCCTCGCCGAGCTGCTGCGCGAGAACCGGCAGATGCCGCTGCTGGACCTGCTGGCCGAGCGCGCGCACCAGTGGGCGTTGAACAGCCAGGAGACGATCGACCGCATCATCAGCCGGGATTCGCCGTCGTGGTCGCCCAAGTTCGTCGACGCGATGCTCGGCGAGAAGATCTACCGCGAGCTCGTCGAGTTCACGTGGAAGGTCCGGTCCAACCCCGAACACGAGGTGCGGCTGGCGGCCAACCGCTTCCTGATCGACTTCGCGGACGACCTCCAGAACGACCCGGCCACGATCGCGAAGGCCGAGTCGATCAAGGCCGAGATCATGGGCCGCGAGGAGATCACCGGACTCGCCGCCGCGACATGGCGGGTCACCAAGCGGCTCATCATGGAATCCGTCGACGACCCCGACAGCACGCTGCGCCGCAAGGTCGCCGAGAACGTCGCGAGCCTGGGTGAGCGCCTCCGGGACGACGCCACGCTGCGCGCCAAGGTCGACGGCTGGTTGCTCTCCGGCACCCGGTACGTCGCCGAGAACTACACCGACGAGATCACCGCGATCATCACCGAGACCGTGCAGCGGTGGGATGCCGAGGAGGCGAGCCGCAAGATCGAGCTGCAGGTCGGTCGGGATCTGCAGTTCATCCGCATCAACGGCACCGTGGTCGGTGCCCTCGCGGGCCTGGCGATCTACACGATCTCGCAGCTCATGTTCGGCTGATCGGGGCCGCTCTCCGGCACACCTCGAGGCAAGTGCTAGCAAAGTGCTTGCAATTGTTAGCACCCTGTTCTACCGTGGGGTTTGCGCACAGAACAGGGAGTACTGATGGCCGACGAGCCCGACGACATGAGTGGTGCCGCGCGAGTCGTGAGCAACGCTGCTCAGGACATCGGCAGCTTCATCCGTTCACAGCGGGAAGCGGCGCAGGTGTCCTTACGTCAGCTCGCACAACTCGCCGGCGTCAGCAATCCCTATCTGAGTCAGATCGAACGCGGACTGCGAAAGCCGTCCGCCGACGTCCTCGCTCAGATCGCGAAGGGTTTGCGGGTGTCGTCCGAGGTCCTGTACATGCAGGCCGGATTCCTCGAACAACGCCCACACAGCCCGGTCCGGGACGCGCTACTGGCCGACGGTGCCATCACCGAGCGGCAGAAGCAGGTGCTCCTCGAGATCTACGAGTCGTTCTGTCGCGAGAACGACCCGAAACAGTCCGAATCCGCCGATCAGGCTCCGGGGGGTGTGGCCGACTCGGACGACGAAGAGCACGAGATCGCAGATCCACTCGACAGGAGATCCGAGAATGACTGATCCGAAGATCATCGAAAACGTGAAGACCCCGTTCTACGCCGCCGTCGGTACCGGTGACCTCGTGGTCCAGGCCGTCGCCGACGTCGTGTCCCAGGTGCGCTCGCGCGCCGAGAACACCAACACCGACATGTCCGAGCGCATCGAGGAGGCCCGCGAGCGCTGGGCCAACCTGCCCGGCGAGGTGTCCGAGGGCGTCGAGCAGCTGCGCGAGCGGCTCGCCGCGCTGCCGTCCGAGCTGCCCGAGGAGCTCGCCGAGCTGCGCGAGCGCTTCACCGCCGACGAGCTGCGCAAGGTCGCCGAGGCGTACCTGAAGGTGGCGTCCGACCTGTACGTCTCTCTGGCCGAGCGCGGCGAGGAGACTGTCGACCGCATCCGCAAGCAGCCGGCCGTCGAGGAGCAGCTGGGGCGCGCCGAGGCCGTCTTCGGCGACGCCGTCGAACTGACCGAGGAAGCACTCGGCACCGTGGCTCGTCAGACCCGCGAACTCGGAGAGCAGGCCGCCAAGCTCGCCGGTCGCGCGGCCGGCCGCATCAGCGACGCCGCCGACGAGGCTGCCGTGGTGCTGTCGGAGACCAGCGACAGCGTCGCGGAACGCCTGTCCGAGACCGGCGACTCGGTCGCCAGCCGCGTCGTGGGCGCCGGTGAGCGTGCGGAGGCCACGTCGGAGGCTGCCGCCGGGCGGGTCGAGGCCGCAGCACCGAAGGCCACCCCGGCTCCCGCGAAGAAGGCCACGCCCGCACCCGCGGCGAAGAAGGCTGCGCCGGCCAAGGCTGCGGCTCCCAAGCCTGCCCCTGCCAAGACCACCCCGGCTGCCGCCGCGAAGAAGGCCCCGGCCGCCAAGAAGGCTCCGACGAAGAAGACCACGGACTGATATTTCTCCGGGGGTCGTCGCGCCCTCCGGACTCTCGCAACGAACCCGGGGCGCCTCTGTCGAGGCGCCCCGGGTTCGTCGTCAACGCAGGCCGAGGAGCGGGCGGGTGAGACGTTCGACCAGCGTCGGGTTCTTCTTCCGGGACCGGGCTTCCTTCAGCGCGCGCCGATAGCGCCAGAAATCGACCTGCATCGTGTGGCGCTCGGACCGGACGTATCGGTGCGCGAGCGCGGCCTGATCGGTAGCGATCCAGTCCCGCATCTCGGCGTCGGACGGGAGCTGCGAGGCTCCCGTGATCAGATCGCCCACCCAGTCCGACTGGAGCTCTACCAGCGAAATGTTCGATCCCACCGTCTGGATGAAGCCGATGAAGAACAGGCCGGGCCGATCCGGCGTCAGCACCCGTTGATACAGCGGCATCGAGTTTCCGGCGGGGTCGTACACGTCCGGGGCGAGGAACGGCAACGACACCCGGTAACCGGTCGCGTACACGACGACGTCGACGTGCTCGCGACTGCCGTCGACGAAACGAACGCTGTCGCCGTCGAGACGGTCGACGTCGGGCTTGATCGTGATGTCGCCGTGCCCGACCCGGTCGTACAGCTCCGAGGACACCGTGGGGTGCGCGCTCAGTAGCCGGTGGTCCGGCTTCGGGAGCCCGCGGTCCTGCGGCCGGCCGGTGCTGAGCCGGATGAGCATCTCGTAGAGCTTGCGTTCCACGGGAAAGGGGATGTACGCGAAGAGCGGGGACGTGAACTGGTCGATGGGCCGACCGAAGGCGTACTTCGGGATCACATGAACCCCGTGCCGCGTCGACAGGTACACGTTGCGGGCCACCCGCGACGCCTCGCACGAGATGTCCATCCCTGAGTTGCCGACGCCGACGACGAGGACGTCCCTGCCCTCGAACATCGACGGTTCCACGTACTCGTGCGCGTGCAGGGACCGGCCCGAGAACGAGCCGGCGAACTGCGGTTGCTTGGGCACACCGTGGTGTCCGGTCGCCACCGACACGGAGCGGTAGGTGCGGGTCCGACCGCCGTCGGTCGTGACCGCCCACCCCTGACGGCCAGGGAGTCCGTCACCGGGCAGCGGTTCGATCCGCGTCACCGGCGATCGGAACGTGATGCGCTCCACGAGTCCGTTGTCCTCGGCGAACTTCTGGAAGTACTGCGCCATCAGGGTGTGGTGCGGGAAGTCGGGCCAGTGCTCGGGCATCGGGTACGACGGGTACTGGGTCAGCGGCCGCGAACTGTTGAGGTGCAGGGTCTCGTACGCCGCTGAGTCGTCGTTGTCGTTGTCGATGCGCCACAGGCCGCCGACCATCGACCCCTTCTCGAACCAGTCGAATGTGATGCCTCGGTCGGCCATCGCCTTGCCTGCGGCCAGGCCCGCGGGACCCGCCCCGACGACGCAGGCGTCCGCGTCGAAGGTCTGTGCGGAGTTGTCGGTGGCCGCGCTGCGTGGAGTGGGTGCCATGACGCCTGCCGATCCTGTTGGTCGCGCCGGTACCCATCAGTGTGTCATGTGCCACAGCATCCGGCGGGCGCCTTCGTCATCGGCCGGCCGCCTCCCGCGATTTCGTACCTCACGGTGCGGGGGACGGCGCGGCGACGGCTCCGTAGAATGGAATCGTGACTATCGCTGGCGGTCTCATCGGTCTGATCCTGTTCGCGCTGAAGCTGGTTGCCTTGGCCGGGGCTGCCTTCGCGATTTTTCATGCGGCGCGGCAGCGCAAGGACGCGTTCACTGCGGTGGACAAGTTGAGCAAGCCGATCTGGCTCGGCATCCTGGTGGCCGCCCTGCTCGTGGTGTTCCTGTTCGGCCCAGTCAACATGCTCGGACTCATCGGAGTGGTCGCCATCTGCGTGTACCTCGTCGACGTCCGCCCGCGGGTCGACGACATCCAGCGTGGACCTCGCTGGTAGCCGTCCGCTCCCGCTCCAACCATCTGTTGACGATAAGTTACAGATAAACCTTGACAATGCTCATTGTGACAGTGTTATCGTCGATTCGTGCCCGGATGCGGGCGTGTCCCGCCTCTTTTCCCAGCGTATGACCTGCGTGAACGCGACGAGTGCGAACGCCGGCCCGAGCAGGAGTTGACGATGTCGATCACTCATCACCGGGAGTCCGCCGAAGCCTGGCAGTCTCGTCACATGCGGGTGGGGGATCGGCAGGACACCGCGGCGCGACTGCTCGCGTCGGCCGCGCGCAAGTCGTACGACCCGCTCGTCGAGGTCGACTGGCAAGCGCCCGTCCCCGAGGATCTCTACGGCATGACCCCCGAGTGGTGCAGCCTGTACGGCACCGAATTGTGGGAGCGGATGACCGAGGAGCAGCGGATCACCCTCACCCAGCACGAGGCGGCGAGCGTCGCCGGCACCGGGATCTGGTTCGAGATGATCCTCATGCAGATGCTGCTGCGTGACATCTACTCGCACGATCCGTCCACCCCGCACGTGCAGTTCGCGCTCAACGAGATCGCCGACGAGTGCCGCCACTCCACGATGTTCGCGCGCTCGGCGCAGCGTTTCGGTATCCCGTCGTACCGGCCGAAGCGGTGGATCCTCAACTCCGCCCGGCTGTTCAAGTCGACGGCCTCGGGATCACTCGCCTACGGCGGCACGCTGTTCGCCGAGGAGATCCTCGACATGATGCAGCGCGACTTCATGAAGGACGAGCGGGTGCAGCCGATCACGCGGACCGTGAGCAAGATTCATGTGCTCGAGGAGGCCCGGCACATCAAGTTCGCGCGCGAGGAGACCGTCCGACGAGTCAGGACGTTGTCGCGTCCCAAGCGCGCCTATCAGCGTCTGGTGCTGGGTGTCACCGCGTACTTCATCGTCACGTGCCTCGTGAACGAGCAGGTCTACGCGGCGGCCGGACTCGATGTCGACGAAGCCAAGCTGGCGGCGAGGAACAACGCGCACTACCACGAGATGATCCGCGAGGGTTCCCGCAAGACCGTCGAGTTCCTCGACGAGTGCGGGCTGATCGGCGGACCGTCGAAGGCGCTGCTGCGCCGGGCGCACGTCATCTAGTTGTACTGCCCAGGCAGGTTGGTTGAACGATTGCGACGACACGCTGTAGCCGGTCGTTGAACGAAGAAGGTCTCCTGTCGTGAAGTGGAGTTGCTTAGACACCCACTCACCGACAGGAGACCTTCGTGGTCCACGCTAACGCACCACTGACCCCACGCGGGCGACTGCTGCTCGCCCGCCGCATCGTCGACGAGGGCTGGCCCATCAGCACGGCCGCGGAACACTTCAACGTGTCCTGGCCGACCGCCAAGAGATGGGCGGGCCGCTATCAGGAGATGGGCGAGGCCGGCATGGTCGACCGATCCAGCCGGCCGCACCGGAGCCCGAATCGCACTCCGGAACCGACCAAACGCAAGATCGTCGATCTGCGGTGGCGACGCCGACTGTCCCCGCAAGCGATCGCGTCGCGGCTGGACATGCCGGCCTCGACCGTGCACGCCGTCCTGGTCCGCTGCCGACTCAATCGCCTGTCCCACATCGACATCCGCACCGGCGAAGTGATCCGCCGCTACGAACACCCGTATCCGGGTTCGATGATCCACGTCGACGTCAAGAAACTCGGCAACATCCCCAACGGTGGTGGCTGGCGCTACGTCGGGCGTCCACAGGGCTGGCAGAACCGCAAGACCACTCCCGGCACGAAACGCAGCCGCCATCGCGATGTCCTCCTCGGGCACGCATTCGTGCACACCGTGATCGACGACCATTCCCGCGTCGCTTACGCCGAGATCCACGACGACGAGACCGCCGCCACCGCGGTCGGAGTGCTACGACGGGCAGTGTCGTGGTTCGCCGCCCGCGGCGTCACGGTCGAACGGGTCCTGTCGGACAACGGCGGCTGCTACCGCTCGCACCTGTGGAAGCAGGCCTGCACCGAGCTCGCGGTCATCCACAAACGCACCCGCCCGTACCGGCCTCAAACCAACGGCAAGATCGAACGCTTCCACCGCACCATGGCCGCCGAATGGGCCTTCGCCCGCCACTACCAGTCAGAACAGGCCAGACGGGCAGCACTGCCGGGATGGTTGCACACCTACAATCACCACCGGCAGCACTCCGCCATCGGCAGGAACGTTCCCTTCAGCAGGTTGATCAACGTCCATGGGCAGTACATCTAGTGCCCACGCTCACCGCGATAGAATTTCCCACACCGTCGACCGCGCCGGAACCGCTGACGCCGTCGCGGTCCCAGTGGGGAAGGCGGAACATGAAGGAATACCGCATCGACGACCTCGCTCGCGAGGCCGGTGTCAGCGTGCGGAATGTGCGGGTCTACCAGGATCGTGGTCTGCTGCCGCCGCCGCGCAAGGAGGGGCGCGCCGGTTGGTACAACGAGTCGCACCTGGCGCGGCTCAATCTCATCAGCCGGATGCTCGACCGTGGATACACGTTCGCCACCATCAGTGAACTGCTCACCGCCGCCCAGTACGGACTGCAGGTCCGCGACGTTCTCGAGACCGACGACCCGGGCGGACGGTGGAAGAAGTACCGTCGAGCCGCGAAACTGACGATGTCGGAACTGCGCCGGATGTTCGGCGAGCAGACCACCGAGGCCAACATCGCGCTCGGCACCCAGTTGGGTGTCCTCGCGAAGGCCGGCAAGGACTACTCCGTCGCCAACCCGCGGCTCATGGAGGCCGCCCAGGTCCTCGTCGACGCCGGGGTCCCACTCGCCGACATTCTCGAGCAGACCGAGGCGGTCCGCCGCGATCTCGGTGATGTCGCGGCCCGGTTCGTCGAACTGGTCTCCGACCGGTACCTCGCCCCCGAGGGCGGCACGCTCGACCTCGACCCGGCAACGGTCTCGGAGGTTGCGGCCCTGGTGAACCAGGTGCGCCCGCTCGCGCACGACGCGGTGCACGCGCTGTTCGCCGAGGCGATGGAGGAACAGATCTCGAAAGCGCTCGCGAAAGCCGCGAGTCAGCTCGAACAGGTTGCGCCCGAGTCGGACTCGACGCGCGCCGGCTAGAGGAACAGGGGAGTGGAAGTGGCTGCACGGAAGTCGCACAAGGCGCTGTGGACGTCGATCGGTGCCGTGGGAGCGGTAGCACTCGCGGGTGGTGCCGTGGTTGCGGCGCGGGCGCGGAACGCGTCGGCGACAGCAGATCCCGGAGACGAGGCAGCGCTGTTCGCCACTCCGGGGATCGAACCGGAGATCGTCCCGGTCACCAGCGCCGACGGCACCGAGCTTCACGTGCGGGCCTACGGATCGCCCGACGCCGATCCGATCGTGCTCAGCCACGGCTGGACGTGTTCGTCCGACTTCTGGAATCCGCAGATCAACGCGCTCGCCGAGAAGTACCGCGTCATCGCCTACGACCAGCGCGGTCACGGCCGCAGTGACATCGGTCGGATTCCGCTGAGCCCCGACGTCCTCGCCGACGACCTGGCCGCCGTCCTCGCCGCCACGGTGCGCGACGGACGCAAGGCCGAGATCGTCGGGCACAGCATGGGCGGCATGAGCATCGTCGCATGGGCCGGCAAGTACCCCGAGCAGGTGGATCGGTACGCCAGTTCCGTGCTGCTGGCCAGCACCGGCACCGACAGCCTGGTCGCCGAGACCACGGTCATCCCACTGCCGCAACGCTTTCCGCGGATGCCGGTGCCCGTGGGCCGGGCGGTCCTCGGATCGGCCATGCCGATGCCGGCGTCCCCGATGACCACGCGCGCGATCAAGTACGTCGCGATGGCGCCCGGCGCGACACCCGCCGAGGTGGCGTTCTGCGAACGCATCGTCACCGGGTGTCATCCCCGCACCCGCGGTGGATGGGGCGCGGCGCTGAGCACCCTCGACATCAAGGACGGCCTGAAGAACCTGACGGTGCCGACCACGGTCATGGTCGGCACCGCGGACCGGCTCACACCGCCGTCACACGCCCGCCGCCTGGCGCAGGCCCTCGACGACGCCGAGCACCTCGACCGGCTGATAGTGCTCGAGGGCATCGGTCACATGACGTCGGTCGAGGCCGTCGCCGACTTCAACGCCGAGGTCGAGCGCCTGCGCAACTCGAACTGACTGCGGCGTCAACCGGCGTCCGTCAGCTGAAGACGACGGTCTTGCGGCCGTGCACCTGGACGCGGTCCTCCAGGTGCCACCGCAGGCCGCGGGCGAGGACCAGCTTCTCGATGTCGCGGCCCTGACGCACCATGTCCGCCACCTCGTCGGTGTGATCGACGCGGATGACGTCCTGCTCGATGATCGGGCCGGCGTCGAGCTCTGCCGTCACGTAGTGGCACGTGGCGCCGATCAGCTTGACGCCGCGCGTGAACGCCTGGTGGTACGGGCGGGCGCCGACGAACGACGGCAGGAAGCTGTGATGGATGTTGATCGCGCGGCCGGCCCAGTGCTCGCACAGTTCCGCGGGTAGCACCTGCATGAATCGGGCCAACACCACCGCGTGCGGGTCGTGCTCGTCGACCAGCTTGCGCACCTGCTCGAACGCGGGACCGCGCTCGGCCGGATCCTTCGGGAACGACACGTAGTGGAAGTCGACGCCGTGGCGCTTGGTGACCCGCTCGAGGTCCGGGTGGTTGCCGATCACAGCAGCGATCTCGCACTGCAGCTCACCGGCGGCGACGCGGCCGAGGATGTCGTGCAGGCAGTGGCCCTCCTTGCTGACCAGCAGCACGACGCGCTTGCGCTCGCCGGTGTCGGTGAGCGTCCACTCGGTCTCGGGACCCAGCTCGGCGGCCACCACCGCGAACTTCTCGCGCATCTCCTCGAGGCTCAGGCTGATCGACGACGCACGCACCGCCTGCCGGGTGAAGAACCAACCGGTATCGGCGTCCGCGTGGTACGCGGCCTCGACGATCCAGCCGCCGATCTCGGCGAGGAACGCGGAGATGCGGGCCACGATGCCGGTGCGGTCGGGGCAACCCAGAGACAAGACGTAACGACGGTCGTCGGTCGAGGCAGCTGAACTCATGGGCCCAGTCTCTCAGGTCAGGGAAACCCGACGACCTTCGCCGTACCGACCAGCGTCGTGGCGTCCACGGTGTGCAGTTCGCGGTCGGTGATCAGGTTCATGAACTCGCGTCGCACCCGGTCGACCACGTCGGGCGCCAGGCCGGTGAGCGTTGCGCGTAACCCGCTGCCCAGCACGAAGTTCCAACAGAACTCCTCGGTCGCCGGGATCAGGTTCGACAGTGCGCGCACCTCGACCGCCTCGGTGCCGGCGTCGGTGAGCCACGCGCCCAGCTTGTCGGTGCTGTCGATCCGCTGCGCCGGCTCCATCTCGGTGGTGCGGTCGGGGAGCGGCTCGGGCAGGTGCCGTCCGAGCGCGTCGAGGAACGTCGTCGCGTACTCGCGCAGCGCGGTGTCCTGCCAGGCCGTGACGCCGACGGTGCCCCCGGGACGCACCAGACCGCACAGCCGTGCGAACGCCTGATCCATCTCGGGCAGGAAGAACACCGCGTACGAGCTGAGCAGGGCGTCGTAGCCGACGTCGGGGACGGTGCTCGGCGGCTCCCACGTGGTGGCGTCGGCGCACACGAACTCGATGTTGAGCAGCGCCCGGTCCGACGCCTTCACCCGGCCGCGCTCGAGCATCTCGTCGGAGAGGTCGACCGCGTGGACCAGCCCGGTGGGGCCGACGGCGAGGGCCGCGGGCAGCGCGGAGGCACCGGTGCCGCTACCGACGTCGAGGACCGTGTCACCCGGACTCAGTCGGGCCTGGAACACCAGCGCCTGCCCCGCCGGACCCCACACATCGGGGGCCACCAGGTCGAAGTCGGCGGCGGCCGCGTCGAACGTCGCGGCTATCTCCTCGGCGTGCGTGCCTGCCATACGACCGATGCTAACGAGCTGTGCCAAGCTTCGGGGCATGTCCGACATCGCGCTCAGCCGGTCCCGAGTCGCCGCCATGGTCGACCACACGCTGCTCAAACCGGAGGCGTCCGACGCCGATGTCCGGGCGCTGGTCGCGGAAGCCCGCGAACTGGGCGCGTACGCGGTGTGTGTGTCGCCGTCGATGCTGCCGCTGCGGACCGAGGGGGGTGGACCGGCGGTCGCGACCGTCGTCGGATTCCCTTCCGGTAAGCATCATTCGCTGGTCAAGGGCGCCGAGGCGCGCCTCGCGGTCGAACAGGGTGCCGCGGAGGTCGACATGGTGATCGACATCGGGGCCGCCGTCGCCGGCGAGTACAACGCGGTCCTCGCGGACATCCTCACCGTTCGTGAGGCCATCGGCCCGGGACCCGTGCTGAAGGTGATCATCGAGTCGGCCGCCCTGTCGGACGAGGCGATCGTCGAAAGCTGCCGGGCCGCCCAGTTGGCGGGCGCCGACTTCGTCAAGACGTCCACCGGATTCCACCCCGCGGGCGGTGCGAGCGTCGAGGCGGTGCGCCTGATGGCCGAGACGGTCGGAGGTCGGCTCGGCGTCAAGGCCAGCGGCGGCATCCGCACCGCCGAGGCGGCGCTGGCCATGATCGAGGCCGGCGCCACCCGGCTGGGACTGTCCGGTACCCGCGCCGTGCTCGACGGGCTGCCGGACCAGTCCTGACCGGACGTCAGAGCAGGCTGCAGCCGCTCTGCGCGTTGGGGTCCTGCGGCGGCATCACGTACTGACCGCCCTCGAGGTTCAGGTCGACGGAGTTGTCCGTGACGGTCAGCGACGTGGGGGCCATGCCCAGCGGGTACTGCTGCAGGCTGTCCGTCAGGGTCTGCACGATCCCGTCGACGAGCGCCGTGGGCAGGCCGAGTCCGAGGATCTCCGCGCCTACCGTCTCGACGACGACCCCGCCGTTCTGCACCGACGGGCGCACCGTCAGGTCTGCTAGTCCCGCCGGACCGACGGCGAACTTCAGCGTCCCCGCTGTGGGATCGGAGGTCACCGAGCTGACCAGGTTGCCCAGCGATTGCGACTGCACGGTTGCCAGGATCCCAGCCGTCGACCACGTGACATCGGCGCTGGAACTGCCGATGGTGCCGCTGCTGTCGGGGGAGTCCGTGATCTTGATGTCGTTGGCGCGGGCGTGCACCTCCATCCCCTGAGCGGGGCCGAACGACGAGCCGGAGCTGTCGATCTTCACGTACGGAACGTCCTTGCCCACCATCTGCCACAGCACCGGCTTCCAGCTGAGGCTGACGTTCACGTCGGAGCCCAGCTGGCTTTGGAACTGCGACTCCATGCAACTGGTCGCGCGCTGCCTCAGGAACAGCTCACCGCCGACGAGTGCGACGACCAGCGCTGCGACCACGATCAGCGAGATCATGACCGCCTTGCGCCGCTTGGGCTTCGGGGGCGTGGGCATCTGGGGTGCGTTCACTGGTGCCGACATGAGAAGGATTCTCCCCGAAGACTCTGAACGGTTTCTGTGAATGGGGGATCGGTATGGACACCGGCTCCGCCAAAACTGTGATCCGCTGCATATCCGCGCAGTACTGTTGCTGCATGGCGGGCTGGACAGATCCGCGGCGAGAACCCACCCCTGAGGCGGGTGAGGATCTGCGTCGTCTTGCGCTCCGGCAAGCGGGGTATTTCACGACCGGGCAGGCGCTGCGTCTTGGTTGCACTGCCGAGGATATCGGCGGCCGCCTGGCCGAGGGGTCCTGGTTGCGGATCGAACGGGATCTGTTCCGGCTCGCCTCATTCCCGCGCACCGACCTCGAGGAGTACGCCAAGTGGTGTGCGTGGTTCGAGGGCGCCGCGGTGGTCTCGCATCAGAGCGCCGCAGAACTGCACGGCCTCGGCCACCTGCACCCCAGCTTCGTGCACCTGTCGACGACGGGCTCGGCACCCGCACCCACCCGCCGGCTTGCGCTGCACCGCCGGGAACTGCGACCCGAGGACACTGAACAGACCGGGACGTTCGGCATCACCACCCCGCTGTGCACCGCACTCGACCTCGCGACCGGCGGGATTGCGCAGGACCTGTTCGACGAGGTCGTCAGCGACGGCGTCGCGATCGGCCGCATCGACCCCGAACGCCTGCGCGCCGAATGCGACGGCCGGCCCGAACAGGTCGCCGAGCGGATCGAGCACGCGCTGGGGTCGTGCCGGTAGCGTCGCGGCATCGTGATCGGCGAGTTCCGTTGCGAGTCTGCATAGCTCGCGATCGGTGATGCCGGCGATCGGCGGGTGAACCGTACGCGCTACCGCCCGGGTCGGACGTAGCTCCACGGCACGGTGAGGACGCAGTCCCGCAGGCGGCGGCGCTGGGGTGCGACGGGGACGCCGAGGTCGGCGAGCAGATGCAGTGTCTCCCGCCACCGCACCCGTGGGCCGAACGGCGCCAGCCCGGCGGCGGTCGCCCAGGCGCGGTCGGCGGTGACGAGCAGGTCGTGGATGCGTTCGCCCGGGACGTTGCGGTGGATCAACGCCTTGGGCAGGCGCTCGGCGATGTCGCTGGGCCGGTCCACGCCGAACGGATCCCAGGCGAGCGTCAGCGAGCGCGGGCCGTCGCGGTCGAGCAGCACCCACGCGCAGCGGCGCCCGAGTTCGTCGCACGTGCCGTCCACGATCAGACCGCCGGGCGCGAGACCGGCGCGCAACCGGCCCCACGCCTCGTCGACGGCGTCCTCGGGGTACTGGCGCAGCACGTTGAACGCGCGGATCAGGGTGGGTCGCAGGCCGGCGAGTTCGAAGCCGCCGCGCGCGAAGCTCACGCCGTCGCGGCCCTCGACCACCCGGTCCGGGTCGATCTCGAGCCCCACGACGCGGACGTCGGGGCGCACCGTCCGCAGGCGGGACGCCATCTCGTACGTGGTGACCGGCATCGCGCCGTAGCCGAGGTCGACGATCAGCGGGTCGGGGGCGTCACGCAGCATCCTCGTGACGGCGGGGCTGTGCACGAGCCAGCGGTCGCTTCGGCGCAGCCGATTGATACCTGTGGTGCCGCGGGTGATGACGCCGACGGGTTTACCTTCACGCACGCCGGTTACTGCCGGGCGAGCCAGGTGGCCGTGACTTCGGCTTCCGTGCGGAACAGGTCGACCAGGTTCACCAGCATCAGCTGCTCGAGCTTGCCGCCGACGAACGGGATGAACACCTTCGCCTCCGACGACGTGCGCAGCGTGGACCCGGTGTCGGTGCCGAACAGTTCGATCGTGCCGGTGAGGCTGCCCGGTCCGCCCGGAATGGAGGCCTCGTAGGTGCCGGTCACGGGGTCACCGAACGGGGTGTACCGCTCCTTGCGGGTGATGATCAGGTCCTTCTTCAGCACGGTCTGCGCGATCTCCGGCAGGTCCTTGCGGGGCAGCACGTGGTGCAGCACCAGGTCGATGCCGCCGTCGTGGACCTCGTGTGAGACGAGGTTCCCTGCGTTGTCGGCGTACTTGCGCATCTCTTCCATCCGCGCTTCCCAGTAGTCCGGGTTGCCCAGCGCGGCGTACACCAGCTCGGCAGGGTGGTCGAACCTGGCGGAGTAGTCGATACGACGGGCCATGACCGGCAGATTACCGGCTGGTGCCCGGTCCGTTGGAGAAAGCGGCTACCCGGCCGAGGATGTCCACTGGCCGGTGAAGTCCTCCTCGGCGTCGAGGAGTTCGAGGACCTGACCGGCGATGACCGACTCGATCTTGCCGCCGATCAGCGGCATCTTGACCTCGACCTCACCCTCCATGACCAGCAGCGATCCACTGCCGTCCGCGGTGAGCGTCATGGTGCCGCGCAGCTGCCCGGGAGCGCCCTCGACCTCGGCGGAGAAGGTGCCCACGGCCCGGTCGCCCTGTAGTGCACCCCACGATTCGGTACGCGTGATGATCAGGTCACCGGGACGGATCTTGGTGACGACGGACGGCAGATGTTGGGCGGGGACGGCCTGCGTCATCGCCACGTCGATGGTGCCGTCACCGACGGTGACCTTGTCGAGCTTCGCGCCGGGCCCGCCGACCTGCTGCAGACGGGCGTGCCAGTAGCCCTCGTCGGTGAGTGCGGCGTGCACCGTCGCGACGGGCTGGGGGTATTGCGCGGAATGCTCGATGTGTCGGGCCATGGACGGCACGCTACCGTTTCCACGTGTTGGATCCACTCATCCGGGGGCGCCTCGTCGACGCCGGCGCCCAGCTGTCCGAGCAGGTGCCGCTGTCGACCCTGACCACCCTGCGGCTCGGCGGCCCCGCCGCGGTACTGGCCGAATGCCCGTCCACCCGGACCCTCGTCGACGTCGTCCGCGCCCTCGACGACGCGCAGGTGCCGACGCTGATCCTCGGCGGCGGATCCAACCTGGTGATCTCCGACGACGGGTTCGCCGGCGTCGTGGTCCGCGTCGCCGACGCCGGGGTGGAGCTCGGTGACGAGACCGTGCTCGCGCAGGCCGGTGCCGTGTGGGACGACGTCGTCGCCAAGACCGTCGCCGCGGGCCTCGGCGGGCTCGAGTGCCTGTCCGGGATCCCCGGCTCGACCGGGGCGACTCCGGTGCAGAACGTCGGCGCGTACGGCGTCGAGGTGGGCTCGCTGCTGCGACGCGTGCAGCTGCTGGATCGCACCACCGGCGACGTGCACTGGGCGGAGCCGTCCGAGCTGGGCCTCGGATACCGCACCAGCGTCCTCAAGCACCGCGACGACGCGCTGGTCCTGGCCGTCGAGATGACCGTCCGGCCCGACGGCTCGAGCGCACCGCTCGCGTACCGCGAACTGGCGTCGTCTCTCGGCGCCGAGGAGGGCGAGCGACGGCCCACCGCCGAGGTGCGCGACGTGGTCCTCGGCCTGCGCCGCGGCAAGGGCATGGTGCTCGACGCCGACGACCACGACACGTGGAGCGCCGGGTCGTTCTTCACCAATCCGGTGGTCCCGGACGTGAGCCTGCCCACGATTCTCGACGCGATCCGGGCGAAGGTCGGTGCGGACGTGCGGATCCCGCAGTTCCCCGGGGCGGCCGGCACCAAGCTGACCAAGCTGTCCGCGGGTTGGCTCATCGAGCGTGCCGGGTTCGGCAAGGGCTACCCGGGTGCCGAGTCGCGGGTTCGCCTGTCCACCAAGCACACCCTGGCCCTGACGAACCGCGGGCAGGCCGTCACGGGTGACCTCGTGGACCTGGCCCGAACTGTCCGGGACGGTGTCGAGTCCGCGTTCGGGGTGCGCCTCGAACCGGAGCCCGTCACGGTGGGCGTCGTCATCTGATCGATGTCTGAGTGACGAAAGCCACTACCGTGCGGCGAGTACCGTTGAATCCGTGCATGATCAGGGGATTCGGTCAATTCGGACGCGTTTGCTGGCGGTGGTCGCCGTCCTGCTGGGTGTGACGCTGCTCGCGGGCTGCACCATCGCTACGGGTGGCGCCACGGACAGCAAGGCCGAGGCCGCCCCCGTGGCGGAGGTGGTCCAGACGCCGACCTCCGGCGCGAAGGGCGTCAACCCCGTCGAACCGGTCTCGATCCGTGTCGACGGCGGCACGCTGCAGGGCGTCGCGCTCACCAATGCCACCGGCAAGGTGGTGCAGGGTGCGCTGAGCCCCGACGGTCAGTCCTTCACCGTGACCGAACCCCTCGGCTACGGCAGCACCTACACGTGGACAGGCACCGCAGTCGGTTCGGACGGTAAGTCCGTCCCGGTCGCCGGGTCGTTCACGACCGTGGACCCGGTGACGACGACGTCGGTGCGCACCAATATCGCCGACGGTCAGGTCGTCGGCATCGGGGCTCCGATCATCCTCCAGTTCGACGGACCGATTGCGGACAAGGCCGCCGTCGAGAAGGCACTGAAGGTGACCACGAATCCGCCGACTCCCGGCGCGTGGGCGTGGCTGCCCGACGACCGTGGCGCGCGGGCGCACTGGCGGCCGGCGAACTACTGGGTGCCCGGCACGACCGTCAACGTCGATGCCGATCTGTACGGCGTCGACTTCGGTGGGGGCGCCTACGGCGCGGGCGACGTGAGCCTGAACTTCTCCATCGGCCGCAGCCAGATCGTCAAGGCGAACGCCCCGAGCCATCGCATGCAGGTGGTCCGCGACGGTGTCACGATCATGGACATTCCCGTCAGTTACGGCGAGGGCAACGAGGACCGCAACGTCACCCGCAGCGGCGTCCACGTCGTCACCGAGAAGCACGAGGACTTCCTGATGTCCAATCCGCCGTACTACGAGAACGTCCGTGAGCGCTGGGCGGTACGGATCTCCAACAACGGCGAGTTCATTCACGCGAATCCGGCCACGGTCGGGGTCCAGGGCGCATCGAACGTGACGAACGGGTGCATCAACCTGTCGCTGTCGGACGCCGAGGAGTACTTCGGCACAGCGATGTACGGCGATCCGGTGGAGGTCACCGGCACCCGCATCGACCTCTCGGCCGCGGACGGCGACGTCTACGACTGGGCCATCGACTGGCCGACATGGCTGTCGATGTCGGCGCTCACCTGAATCTCGGGTGAGGCACGGCTGAGTCTCGGCTGGGCCGAACCGTCCTGACCTGTGTTGGCGGCGTGGGAAAGTCGAAGGACTTCCGACGCGAGGAGATCCGCCGTGAGAATGCGCAGGATTCGGACGTTGACAGCGATGTGCGTGCTCGCACTCGCAGCGGTTCTGGCAGTGGGGGTGTCGCCGGCTGCCGCCAAGCCCGTGCCGACCGTCGTGCTGGTGCACGGCGCGTTCGCGGACACCACGAGCTGGGACCCGGTCGCCGCCGAACTGCGAGGGCGCGGGTACAACGTTGTGGTGCCGTCGAATCCGCTGCGCGGACCGGCCTACGATTCGGCCGCGATCGAGAAGACCCTCGCGGACATCCCGGGCCCGGTGCTGTTGGTCGGGCACTCGTACGGCGGTGTCGTCATCACCAACACCCATTCGCCGAACGTGGTCGGAATGGTCTACGTGTCCGGATTCATTCCGGCGCAGGGCGAACCGGCGATGGCGGCGCTCAACCCGCTCACGTTCCCCGGTAGTCAACTGGTGCCGCCGGTGCTGCAGGTGAAGGTGGTCGACGACACGACCAACCCCATCGGCAAGAACATCGACGGGTACATCGACCCGAGCCGCTTCCACGAGGCCTTCTGCCAGGACGTCTCCGACGCCACCGCAGCCGACATGATTGCCCACCAGCGGTCCATCGCACTGTCTGCGAACCTCGAGCCGACACGGGACCCGTCGTGGCAGCATCTGCCGACCTGGGCGGTGATCCCCGGCCAGGACCGCGTGATCCCACCCGCGTCCGAGCGATTCATGGCCGAACGCGCGGGTGCACAGATCACCGACATCCCCGGCGCCTCACACGCGGTGCTGGTGTCGCAGCCGGGACAGGTGTCGTACGCGATCGAGCGGGCCGCGGCGGCGCTGTGAGCCTGAGTGCCCATTCCTCGGCCGATCCTGCGGATTCCCGCCCGCAACGAGAAGGAGTGGGCTCGTGCCGATCGCGTGGAACCGTCTCGGGTACCGGCGCGTCTATTGTCTGTGGGCGACGTCTTCCGTGGGCGACGCTTGTGCACTCGGGGAGG
The DNA here is from genome assembly GCF_013348805.1 of Rhodococcus sp. W8901. Lineage (NCBI taxonomy): Bacteria > Bacillati > Actinomycetota > Actinomycetes > Mycobacteriales > Nocardiaceae > Rhodococcus > Rhodococcus sp. W8901. The sequence continues at coordinate 4,629,258 of NZ_CP054690.1, read as the reverse complement.
GGTGACGGGGTGGGATTCGGCGAATCTGCCGGTGGTCGGACTGGGAGTGACTCGAGCTGGCGGTTCACCGGCCTCGAGTTCGAGGTCCTGTGGAGACAGTTGGGGCGGGACCGGCTGCCGTACCCGCTGCGGTTCCGGCCGACCGCGGACGACCGGGACGACCTGGATCGGCAGCGCCGCGCGGCCGCACAGCGCTGGGCGCCGCGAGTCACCGAGACCCTTCACCACCACCTGACGGTGCTCGCCGAGCCCGACATCCGGCTCGAAGTGGCCGGGTTCGCCGGTGCCGGACTCGCGACCCGGATACGCATGCACGCCGGAATTCGCGGCACCGGAGCAACACTGGCGATCCAGCTGCCGGGTGTCGACGCCGACACCGGCGGCGACGTGCTGATCCACGGGGCCTCATCGGTACAGATCCCCAATGCCGTCGCGGCCGCACTTCCCGCGGTCCCGGCCGGATCCCGCAGCGAACTGCGCTTCCGTCGCAGCGACCTCGATTCCGCCGGTGGTCCTCTTCTCGTCTCGGCAGGCGCCACCCGCCTACGTGACGAGGCGCTGGGGCTGCTGCGACGCCCCCGCACCGGCATCGGTGAGATCACCGCGTTTGCGGGCGTCGCGTACGACGGTCGTCCCACGGCCGACGGGATCGGGCTGCACTGGCTCGACTTCGACGGCGACGGCCGCTACACGATGCGCGAAACCGGTGCGGTCGTCGTCGCACCGGCAGCCACCGTGGATCTGGCGGGGGAGATACAGCGCCTGGTGGAGACGATCCGTACCCGCGAGCCCGTGCGCTGACGACTTCTCGGCCCGATGGAACCGATTCCCTCACGCCCGCGTCTATAGACAGCGAAGGGGAAGATCGGGAGGGAAGCAATGACCGACAACGGTATTCGGGCCGACGCTCGAGGCACCGCGCGCGAGCAGTCGAGGGGGCGCAACGCCGCGCTGCAGGAGCAGGTCGATGCCCTGCTCGCGGGGCTGCACGAGCAGACGGAGGCACTCGCGGCAGCGCAGGGGGCTGTCGCGAACACCACCGCCCAGGCGGAGTCGCCCGACGGGCTGGTCCGGGTGACGGTCGACTCGTCCGGGGCGGTGGTGGCGGTGGACTTCGATCCGTCGACGTTCACGCGAACGACGCCCGCACGGCTCGCTGATGTCCTCGCGGACACCGCCCGGACCGCGGTGGCCGAGGTGCGAGCGCGCATCGCGGAACTGATGGCGCCGGTCGCTGCGCTGACCGCTGACTTCCCGGACCTGCCCGACCTGGTCGCCGGGGCGCCGAGTATCCGGAACCTGGTGCCGACGGTGGCGACCGAGTTCGCCGCCGGCACCGAGCATCCGAGTATTCCGGCCCAGGACGATGACCTCCACGACTGGCGGGAACCGATCATGAGAGAGGCGCACCGTGGCTGACGAGATGCGGGTGGACCCGCAGCAGTTGCGCGGTGCCGCGCCGCACTTCGACGTCCTCGCCGACCGGCTCACGGATGCGCTGAGCGAGCTCGCCTCGACTCTCGACACGGAGGGCGCGAGCTGGGGAACGGATGCTCCCGGAACGGCATTCGCGTCCATGTACGTTCCGGGCGCCGACGGTGCCCGATCCGCGCTGCGGCACGTCGCGGAGGTGTTCGCGGGCGTCGCGGGCGGATTGCGGGACACCGCAGAGGTGTTCGAGCAGACCGATAGCGGACTCGCCGGCACGCTGGGGGGCGGTCACTGATGGGCATCGAGATCCCCGGTTCGCTGCGAACCGTCGCCTCGGTCGCGGTCGGGCAGGACTGGCCGGAGGCCGACGAGACGTCGCTGCGTCGACTGTCCGACGCGTGGGAGCTCGCCGCCGTCCGCCTCGATCGGGCCGGCGCCGACGGTGCTCGGTCCATCCAGCCGGCGTTGGACGCCCTGACCGGAGACGTGAACGACGCCGTCGCCGGTAGATGGCGCGAGGTCGGGGCCTCGGTCGAGGAACTCGCCGCCGCGTGCCGTCAACTCGCCGACTCGTGCGAGAGCACCGCCGCCGACGTCGAACACGCGAAGCTCTCGATCATCGCCGCATTGGGCCTGCTCGCGGTGGAGATTGCGTCGCTCCTCGCGGCCGCGGCCGGAACGTTCGGTGCGAGCGCGGCGGCCATCCCCGCAGCCGAGATAGCCACCCAGGTAACCGTGCGGATGATCCTGCAGGAACTCATCGGCAAACTCGGCCGCGAGATCGCGGTGGCCGTGCTCCGCGACGGGGGCCTGTCCGCCGGTATCCAGTTGATGCAGATGGCCGAGGGCAACCGGGACCGATTCGACATGGCCGCGCTCGGGAAGGACGTGTACGGAACCGTCGTGTCGACGGCGGTGTCCAGTCCGCTCGGAAGTTCGCAGGTCAACGATCTGCTCGTGGACGGGATCGCGAATGTCGCCGAGCGCAAGCTGGTCTCAGCGGGGCAGGACATGGCGGCCGGCATGATCGGTGCGCATGCCGGGGAGGATGCCAAGGCCGCACTCGGGCAGCAGCCTCCGGCCGAACCGCCCAGCGCCGCAAGCTCGTTGAATATGAACTAGGAGGTCTCGGGTGCAGACGACGCCGACGGTGGGCGTGGCTCCGGAACTGGTGATCGCGGTGTGCGTCGTCGCCGTGGTCTTCGTGGTGCTCCTCGTCCGAGAGATCCGCAGCTACACCGCGATGCAACGAAAGCATCAACGTCGGCTGTACGGCAAGGACGACGACGGCGGCCCGCAGGAGGAAGCGCCGGCCACACCGTCCTATCGGGAGTGGTGAGCGCGACCGTTCACCAGCGGTTGCGGACCTCCTCGGCGAATCCGAGGAGGTCGGTGACCTCGACCCGGCTGCCGTCGTCGAGCACGACATGCCCGGTGAACCGGCCGAACACCTGGTGCTGAATGGAGCGCAGCACCTTCAGGTCCGTCGACGCCGCCCGGTCGATGATCGGCTCGAACGTCATCTCGAAGCGCCCGTCGTTGCTGCTGAACTTCCAGGGGGCGCCGTCGAAGGTGCCCTCGGGCAGGTGGAACGTCACCCGGTCCAGCTTGTGCGCGACACCGTTCACGAACACCATGTTCTCGCTCGCCGCGGACGTGTCGCCGAACCCGTATCCGATGTTGAAGCCGAACGTGCGGTCGTCGACGACACCCGATGCGGACCCCCAGTACCAGACGTTGTCGTAGGTCCACACCCCACGACCCCAGTCGAACACACCGAAGGTGGTCTCCGGATCGAAGTCGAAAGTCTCTGTACCGACAGTGATCTCGCCACTCGAGGGCATGCAATTGATCTTCTGGTTGTAGTAGAACGCCTTGTAGTCCTTCGGGAACGGCGTCGCGATCACCATGCGGTCCATCGGCGGCTGCGTCAGATGCAGCTCGCCCCGCAGGCCGCGACCACCGTCGAAACCGGGATGGTCGATGCTGAGCACCCGTCCGCCGTCGACGTGACGGAACGCGATCCGCATCTTCCGGCGGTCCACCACGACATCGCCGTCGTCGGCGCTCGCCGGCAGGCCCATCCGGCCCATCGGGAACGGCAGCATGACGTTCTCCGTGCACTCGCATCGGCCGCGGAAGTCGAGCCACGACACGCCCAACAGGCCCATGTAGCTGTTGTCGGCGACCGTCAGCGCCAGCCCGTAATCGGGGGTGAGGACGCAGTAGTAGTCCCACTCCTTGATCCGCCACGACGGCGCCGCGACGGCATCGCGGTCGTAGCGACGGGCCTCGGCGCTCGCCCACCCCGCCTCGGCGAGGCGCCCGCGCGCGTCGAGAAGCGGACCCGGCCGCAATCGGTGCTGCATGCCGCGAGGCTACCGGGACTAGCCGGTGGTGCGGTGGAAACGACCGGGTTCGGCCTGATCGCGCGGCTTGACGATGATCTGGTCCAGGTTCACGTGCGGCGGACGGGACGCGACGAATCCGATGATCTCGGCGATGTCCTCCGCCACCAGCGGGGTGATGCCCTCGTACACCTTCGCCGCGCGCTCGGCGTCGCCGTCGAATCGCACCAGCGAGAACTCGGTCTCCACCGCGCCCGGCGCGATCTCCGTCAGCCGCACCGGCTTGCCCAGCAACTCGCCGCGCAGGGTGCGGTGCAGGACCGCCTGCGCGTGCTTGGCCGAGGTGTAGCCCGAACCGTTGTCGTAGGCGGAGAACGCGGCCACCGACGTGATCGTGACGATCAGGCCGTCGCCCGAGTCGATCAGCTTGGGCAGCAGCGCTTTCGTGACGCGCAGCGTCCCGAGGACGTTGGTCTCCCACATCCAGCGCCAGTCGTCGAGGTCCGCCTCGAGGACCGGCGCGAGGCCCTTCGCGCCGCCGGCGTTGTTGACGAGCAGGTCGACACGGGGGAGCACCGCGCAGAATGCGTCCACCGAGTCCTCGTCGGTGACGTCCAACTCGAGTGCGGTGCCGCCGATCTCGGCGGCGATGGCCTCGAGCCGGTCCAGCCGGCGGGCGCCGAGGACGACGTGAAATCCCTGCTCGGCGAGGGTGCGGGCGGTGGCTTCCCCGATGCCGGAGCTCGCTCCGGTGACGACGGCGACGCGGGTGTCCGGTGACAGGCTCATGGCTCGATCGTAGTGCCGACACGAACCCGGGGTGGGGGACGGGCTGGGGGTATGCGCGCGCAGATGCTAGCTTGATCGTCATGTCGTCCGGTATCTCCTCCGCACCGCGGGTCACCTACGTGACCGCCGCGCTGGGGTCCCGGCTGCCGCTGGCTCGGGAACTCTGTTGTCCCTGCCGCGCTTCCCTCAGCTGACTCCGCGCTGCCGGCACCCCCGTTCGTGCTGATCGTCCGCCCCACCGGTCGGACCTGATCTCCGTCGCAGCGCGTCACCCGACCGCGTCGACAGCCGTCCCCTCCCGGGGCGGGGCAAGGACAGACTCATGCTCACTGCAGCGCCTCACGCCACCCGAACGAGACCCGTGACCGCTCGCACCACCACGTCGAGAACCCCACGTTCCGGGGCGGCCCGCCCCGCCACTCGACCTCGAATCGTGGCTCCCACCCTCGGGATCGCCGACAGCCCGGCCGCCGCGGTGTTCCGTGTCGCCGCCGGCGGCGGACCCCTGTCACGCGACGAGGCAACGCGTGCAACGGGTTCGAGCATCGCGACCGTCAACCGGCACGTGTCGGCGATGCTGGCGGTGGGACTCCTGCGCGAGCGGCCCGACCTCGCCCCGGCGGGCACCGTCGGCCGCCCCCGCATCCCGTTCGAGGTGGACCACGAGTCCTACCTCACCGTCGGCATCCACATCGGCGCCGTCGTCACCAGCGTGATCGCGTCGGACCTGCGGGGCAGGATTCTCGGCGCAGTCGAGATCCCGACGCCACGTGGGGCGTCGGGGTCGGCGCTGGCCAGCATCACCGGCAGCGCACGCAGTTTCGCGGCCCGCTGGCACCGGCGGCGCCCCCTGTGGGTGGGGGTGGCACTCGGCGGTCGTGTGGACCCGGAGACCGGTGTGGTCGATCATCCCCGCCTCGGCTGGACCGACGCGCGCGTCGGTGACGTGGTCGGGGCCGGGTTCGGACTGCCCGTATCGGTCGCCGCCCACGTCGAGGCGATGGCCGCGTCCGAGTTGCTGCTGACGCCGCAGCGCGCCGACAACACCGAGGTGAGAGGTAGCGGGCTGTACTTCTATGCACGCGAAACTGTCGGTCTGGCACTGACTCTCGATGGGAAGGTGCACACCCCGAGCGCGGGACCCGGGTCGATCGCGCACCTGCCCACCGGCTCGGATGCGCAGTGCGACTGCGGGGCCACCGGGTGCCTCGAGGCCGCCGTCAGTGATCGCGGCGTGCTGCTCGCGGCCCGCCGCGCCGGTGTCCTGCCCGGCGGCGACCCGCTGCCGCCGATCGCCGCGCTGTACCGCGCGGCGCGGGCGGGTTCGGCTCCGGCGCAGGAGATCCTGACCGATCGGGCGCGGACTCTCGGCCGGGCGGTCGCGATGCTGCGTGACCTGTTCAATCCGGACCGGGTGATCCTCGGCGGGCAGGCGTTCACCGACTATCCCGAGGCCGTACCGCAGGTGGCGCAGGCTCTGTCGAGCGCCTCCCGGGTGGGCGGGTCCGACGTGCGGATCACCGGATTCGGCAATCGGGTCCAGGAGCACGCGGCCGGCGTCGTCTCGCTCAGTTCGCTGTACTCGAGTCCTCTGACGGCCATGCGGAAGGCGACCGTGCAGATCTGATCCGGACGGCCCCGACCGGTCAGTAGTACTGCGCCTGCGTGGTTCGCGCCAATCGGCTTCTCATCGCCGCGCCTCCTCGAACCTGCCGACGAACCAGTCGACGTTCTGCATGCCCAGCAGTTCGGTGCTCACCCGCCACGGGTCTGTCAGCACGTCCGACATTCCGCAGACGCTCGGGTCGACCGTGACCTCGGTGCCGCCGGCGCGGTACGCCGCGACGAGCTGCTCGACGTCCGAATAGGGCACCAGGAAGTCGTCGCGGCACGACGTCATCAGCACCGGCGCCTTCGGGGCCTGAAGACCCAACCGGTTCTCGGCGTACGCCCGGGCGAACACCGGATTGTCGGCGGGCCGGCCGTGCGTGTACAGCGCGGACAGCGGCACGAACGGCATGAGCAGGTACGTCTGCTGGCACGTGCGGTTGAAGACGTCGGCGATCTGCCGGCCGAGCGGTGTCAGCTCCTGGTCGAGATCGATCTCGGGGTAGCGGGCCGCGTAGCCCAGCGAGTTCGCGAACACGAAGCCCGCGCCGATGCCGCCGTCGGCCTTGCGTTCGAACGTCGCGCTGTCGACCACCATCGCCTGCAGCACGGTGCCGACGACATTGAGTTCGGGTGCGTACGTCGCCTGCTTCTCGGCCGCGAACCCGGCCGCGACACCACCACCGGCGATGCCGTAGATGCCGACCGGGGTGTCGGGGGAGAGGCCGGCCGTGGGTAGCGCGAGTGCTGCCCGCAGTCCGTCGAGCGTGGCGGCGCCGGAGAACTGTCCGATCGAGAAGCCGTTGGGGGTGGGGTCGCCGTCGTTGGCGGTGTCGCTCATCATCACGGCCCAGCCGTTGCCGAACATCTGCGCGACGGGCCCGAGCGCGGAGAACAACGAGGGGTCGTCCTGGTCACCGCCGGTCCACTGGGTGCTGGGCATGCAGCCGGGGCCGAGGCTGTCGTTGGCCTCGGAGTAGCCGATGAGCTTGCGGTCCTGCGGAGCGGTGCCGTCCTCGGGGATCATCAGCATGCCCGTGCTCACGGCCGCCGACCCATCGAAATCTGTTGTGACGTACATCAGCTGGTAGCCGCGCACGTGTCCCGGCTGCACCCCGTACACCTGGACCGTCGCGGGACGCGCCTTCAGCAACGTGCCCGCGGGTGCGTCGCCGACCGGTGGCGCCTGGTACCAGGGATCGGATACGGGATGGCGGGCCTGCCACTTCTCGAACGGGGCGATCCGGCCGTCGGTGAACGTGCTGACCACGAACGGGCTGAAGACCTCGTCGAGGCCGACCGGGTTCGGTGCGGCCGCCACCGCCGGCGCACCGGCGAGCAGGGCCGCCGCGGCCACTGCAGTCGCGAGCAGCGATGTTCGAAGCTTCTTCAAGATCCCCCCCAGGAGGTAATTCGGTTCGGTTTGCTACTGCTGCGTCGACCCCCGACGCCGCGATTCCGCCTGTGCCCGAGCGATCCCACCGTGCTCGAGGCCTGCCAGGCGTGACTCACCCGACCAGGCACATCGATTGTTGTGACGGACCGTTACGGATAGATTGCCGGCGAGGTGCTCCAACGCGCCCGGGATGTTCCGGCGTTGCGCCGGTAGCGGCACCGGCAGGACGTGCGCGGCGCCCAGCGGTGCGTGCCCCTCGATCTCGACGGACCAGCGACGGTTTCCGCCGCTCAGCCGCCAGGTTTCGTCACCCATCTGCGCCCGGATCGGGGAAGTGAGCGGATTGCCGAGCCACACGAGGGTCCCGTCCGGCAGCAACACGACGACGGCCGTGATCGCGGTGCCCAGCGGTCCCGCATCGACCTGGCCGCCGGCGAACGCGACGCACGCCCGCGGATCGTCGAACGCCTGGGCCTGCCCCCACCACCAGGCCGCCGGGAAACCGCCACGGCCCCAGTTCTTCTCGCAATAGACCTGGGCGCCGTCGAGGTCCCACCGCTCGTCGCCGACCACCGCCCAGCCCTCGGCGCGGCCGCCGAGCAGCCACGGATGCCAGTACTGGTTGAGCGCGGGCACGGTGTGGAACACGCTCGATCCACCCAGACGACGGCGCGGCCACGGGACGGGAGCGGTGATGCGCACGTCGAGTTGCGCGTCGGGTCCGAGGTCGACGCGGAGCCGGTCCGCGGTGCCACGGAACACGTCACCCGCGACGGCACCGAGTCGGTCGGGGTCGGCACGGCCTTCGGGATGGGCCGCGGTGCGCAGGAACCCGCCGGGGTGCGCACCGAATCCGAGCGTGGCCCAGTGCCCGTCGTCGGCGCGGTTGATCCCGGCGAGCGCAATCAGCACCCGTCCCGTCTCGCGTTGCGTGAACCGCCAGAAGTAGCCCTCCATCGCGACGTCGTGCGCGGCCAGAGGGTTTCCGAACGGCAGGTCGGCGCCGGTGCTGCGGTACCGCGCGAGGAGACCGGGCATCCCGCGATGCTAGGTCCGTGTGACCCGTCGGCGCAGGAAGTTGTCGGTATTCGACTGCAGCATCCGACTACAGCGGAAGAGCGGTCTCCGTCAGTCCGGCCGGCGCACCCCGCCTCCGGAACCACTCCTGCCCGAACGCGGCCTGCAGTTGCTCTGCCGGCATCTGCAGGAACGGGCCGAAGTCGCCGATCTGCGTCTGGTGGGCATGCATCGCGGCACGCTTGGCGTCCAGCGCCGCGGTGACGTCGACGACCGTGGTGATCTCGTCGTCGGACAGGCCGAAGGTGTCGAAGTCGGGCGGGGTCGCTTCCTCGCTCCACTCCGGGTTCGCCGCCATCATGCGCCGGATGTGATCGCGGCTGACCGCGGCCTCATAGACGTGCGGGACGTGCGCGAGCTCGGCCGCGCGCACCCCGACATGGTGGACCTGAACGTGATCGGGGTGCCCGTACCCGCCGTTGGGGTCGTAGATCGTCAACACGTCCGCGGACTCCTCAGCGAGGATCTCCGCGAGCCGCGCCGCTGCGGTGTCGACGTCGACGTTGCAGAAGGCGTCCGGATTCGCGTTCTCCGGCGTGCCCGCCATCCCCGAATCGGCGTAGTGCAGCATCACCACCCGGTGCGCGCCCAGCACACTGGTCGAGGCCTCGAGCTCCCGGCGGCGGCGCTGCGCGAGCGTCTCCCCGTCCGCGAGTAGCCCGTCGGGCACCTCGCCGAGCGCGCCGTCGGTGGCGGTGACCACGACGACTCGGTGGCCGGCGTCCGCCGCCTGCCGCATCACCCCGCCCGTCACGAACACCTCGTCGTCGGGGTGGGCATGGAAACAGACCAGAACGCTCATGCGGAGAATGCTTACACGCTGGTCGCGCTGCGGGGCAAGGGTGCGAAACTCTCCTCGGACAACTGCTTACCGGCCGTCAGGAGACACACCGGCAATGATCGGCACCTACCGGGAGATCTTCTCCGCCCGCGGTTCCGCCGCGTTCTCCGCCGCCGGGTTCGTCGCCCGCCTGCCGATCGCGATGGTGGGCATCGGCATCGTGACGATGCTGTCGCAGCTGCGCGGCGACTACGGGCTCGCCGGCGCGCTGTCCGCGGTGTTCGCGCTCGCGTACGCCGCGATCACCCCGCTCGTGTCCCGTGCCGTCGACCGCTACGGGCAGCGTCGCGTGCTGCCGGCCGCCTCGGCGATCAGCGCGTGCGCCCTGGGCGTGATGCTGCTGTGCGTGCGATTCGAGGCACCCGATTTCGTGCTGTTCCTGCTCGCGATCCCCGCCGGGTGCATGCCGACGATCGGTGCGATGGTCCGCGCCCGCTGGACCGCGCTGTACCGCGGACAGCCGCAGCTGCGCACGGCGTTCGCGTTCGAATCCGTCCTCGACGAGGTGTGTTTCGTCGCCGGCCCGGTGATCTCGGTCGGTCTGTCGGTGGCGCTGTTCCCCGAGGCCGGACCACTGCTGGCGCTGATCCTGCTGGTGATCGGCACCTTCGCCCTGGTCGCGCAGCGCGGCACCGAACCGGCGGTGCGTGACCGCAGCGAGCATGTCGACGGCTCGGTGGTCCGCAACCCGGCGATGTGGGCGCTCGTGGCGGTGATGCTCGGGATGGGCACCATCTTCGGCACCGTCGACGTCGTGAGCATCGCGTTCGCGACCGAGCGCGGCACCCCCGCCGCCGCGACCGTCGCCCTGGCGCTGTTCGCGGGCGCATCCGCAGTCGCCGGCGTGGTGTTCGGGGCGCTGCGTCCGGGTGCGGCGCTGCGCCGCCAACTGGTGTTCGCGACCGCCGCCGTCGCGGTCCTGCTGTGGCCGCTGTTGCTGGTCGATTCGATCCTCACCCTCACCGGGGCGCTCGCGCTCGCCGGCATCAGCGTCGCTCCCACCATGATCGTGGCGACGACACTCGTCGAATCGGTGGTCCCGCACCACAAGCTCACCGAGGGCATCACCTGGACCGTGACCGGACTGGGTGTCGGCGTGGCCGTCGGATCCGCGCTCGCCGGGCAGATGATCGACCATTTCGGCACCCGCGCGGGCTTCGCGGTGGCCGTCGCGTCGGGCGCCGTCGCGTTCGTCGTCGCGCTCGGTGCGTACCTCCTGCGCCGCGCGAAGTGAGCGGTCCCCTTAGGGTGACCGCATGGCCATTCGTGAAACCGTCGGCGTCGACGGCACCACCCTCGTCTATCGAACGCTCGGTAATCCGGATGCGCGCCCGCTGGTGCTGCTGCACGGCTGGGCGCAGTCGTCGCGCTGCTGGGGCGACGATGTCCTCGCCGCGCTGTCGGCGCAGTACCGGGTGATCGCCGTCGACCTGCGTGGCCACGGCTACTCCGATGCCCCGGCCGCCGGCTACGACGACTCCGCGAACTGGGCCGGCGACGTCGACGCGGTGCTGACGGCGGAGGGCGTCACCGCGGGCGCGGTCCTGCTGGGCTGGTCGTACGGCGGCCTGGTGATCTGCGACTACCTGGCCGCGCACGGCACCGCGGCCGTCGACGGCGTGGTGTTCGTCGGCGCGATCACAAGCATCGGCCGCGGCCAGGCGGGCGGCGCGGTCGGTTCTGCGATGAAGGCCGCGATCCCCGCGGCCATGGCCGAGGATCCGGGCACCGCGATCAAGGCGCTGGGCGGCTTCGGCACCGCGCTCACCGGCCCGATCGGCGATGACGACGGCGCCAAGGGGGCGTGGTCGCAGTCACTGTTCGGCGCGAGCCTGTCCACCCCGCCTCGGGTGCGGTCGGCGCTGTTCCGGCGGTCCGTGAGCCACGACGACGTGCTGCGCGGCCTCGACGTCCCCGCGCTGGTGTTGCACGGCACCGCGGACACCGTCGTCGACGTCTCCGCAGGTGAGCACGCCGTCGCGCTGATTCCGGACGCGACCGGGTCGTACTGGGAGGGCTGCGGGCACGGTCCGTTCGTGGAGGATCCGGCTCGGTTCGTCGGCGAGGTCCGGGCGTTCTGCGACGGGATCAGCGACGGGATCGGTGCCGGACAACCGGGAGAGGTCCCGTTCTCCGAGAGCGCATCCGGGGCAATTACCTCATGACAGAGCGACAGGGCAGTATGGACGCGTGACACCCAAGCACAGCAGCGCGGGACCCAAGCGGGTCGCCGTTCTCTCGGTACACACGTCGCCGCTGGCACAGCCTGGCACCGGCGACGCGGGCGGAATGAACGTGTACGTGCTGCAGACTGCGATCCAGCTCGCGCGTCGTGGCGTGGAGGTCGACATCTTCACACGGGCGACGTCGTCGGCCGCTCCGGTGGTGCAGGACGCCGCGCCCGGTGTCCGCGTCCGCAACGTCGCTGCCGGCCCGTACGAGGGGCTCGACAAGCACGAGCTGCCCACGCAGCTGTGCGCGTTCGCGGCGGGGGTGCTGCGCGAGGAGGTGCGGCACGAGCCCGGCTACTACGACCTGGTGCACTCGCACTACTGGCTGTCCGGGCAGGTCGGATGGCTGGCTCGCGACCGGTGGGGCGTGCCGCTGGTGCACACCGCGCACACTCTCGCGGCGGTGAAGAACGCCTCGCTCGCCGACGGCGACACCCCCGAGCCGGCGGCCCGGCAGATCGGTGAGCAGCAGGTGGTGGCGGAGGCCGACCGGCTGATCGCGAACACCGCCGACGAGGCCGCGCAGCTCGCCTCGATCTACCGGGCGTCCCCGGACAAGGTCGACGTGGTCGCCCCGGGCGCCGATTTGTCGCGCTACCGGCCCGGCGACCGCCTGGCGGCCCGCGCCGCACTCGGACTCGACCCCGCCGAGACGATCGTGACGTTCGTCGGACGCATCCAGCCGCTCAAGGCCCCCGACGTCCTGCTGCGCGCCGCCGCCGAGGTCATCGCCCGCGAGCCGGACCTGCCGCTGCGGGTACTGGTGGTGGGCGGGCCGTCCGGCACGGGCCTCGAACGCCCCGATTCGCTGATCGAACTGGCCGAGGCGCTGGGCGTCCGGGCACGCGTGACCTTCATGCCGCCGCAGCCGCCGGACCGGCTGGCCGACGTGTACCGGGCATCGAATCTGGTTGCGGTGCCTAGCTATTCGGAGTCGTTCGGTCTGGTCGCGATCGAGGCCCAGGCCTGCGGGACGCCGGTGATCGCCGCCGACGTCGGCGGTCTGGGTGTCGCGGTCCGCAACCGTGAGACCGGTCTGCTGGTCAACGGTCACCGGACCGACGACTGGGCGTCGGCGCTGCAGTCCTTGGTGACCGTGCCCGACCTGTTGGACGAGCTGGCGGCGCGCGCGCCCCGGCACGCCGAGAACTTCTCGTGGGAGCACACCGCCGATGGGCTGCTCGCGAGCTACCGCGCCGCGCGTGCGATGTACGACCGGATCGAGGGCGGCGAGTTCTCGCCGCGCAGGTCGCGCGGGCTGTGGAAACTGCGTCGGACGAGTGGGGTGCGGGCATGAGTGAACTGGAACGGACGGCGGAGATCATCGATGCCGCGCTGAAGGAGCGCGAACTCGACTACAGCCGCCAGGGCGAGAACCAGTTCATCGTGGAGTTGCCCGGCGAACACAAGCTCAAGACGACGACCCTGCTCACGGTCGGCAACCACGGCGTGCGCGTCGAGGCCTTCGTGTGCCGCAAGCCGGACGAGAACTTCGAGGGCGTCTACAAGTACCTGCTGCGCCGTAACCGCAGGCTGTACGGGGTGCACTACACGATCGACAAGATCGGCGACATCTATCTGGTGGGCCGCATCTCCTCCCATGCGGTCAACGGCGACGAGTTGGACCGCGTCCTCGGCCAGGTCCTCGAGGCCGCCGACGGCGACTTCAACGTCCTGCTCGAACTCGGGTTCGCGACCTCGATCAGGCGGGAGTGGGCCTGGCGCGTGTCGCGGGGCGAGTCGCTCGCGAACCTGCAGCCGTTCAAGCACCTCGTGGAGGAGCAGGACTCTGCCGCGAACGGTCCCGGCTGGGGCGTCGACCCCGGGTCTCGCTGACGTAGCGCGAGGCCTCCCAGCCGTTATCCGGTCGAGATTTCGTGACCCCGTTCACCGATTTCGTGTGATCTGGATCACATTACGGATATGCAACGATGCGGGTAGTCATTCCCGATTCATGGCGGTTGAACTGCCACTTTTACCAGCTCATGGACCTTTTTGCGTACGGGCGTCTCACAAAATCGACCCGTGACCTTTCCGTGATCGGTGCCTACGGTTGTAACCAGCACGAGACGAACGAACTCGAGCAAGCAACACCGAGCAAGACACGTGAGACACCGACCCGCCGCCGCTGACTCTGCCCCGCGGGATCGGAACGAAAAGACCTTCGAGGGGCAGAGGCGAGGCCATCCAGAGCCCGGATCGATCAATCGGATCGTCCGACGGCCGCCTCGCCAGCAACATGGAGAGGATCCACCCCCCAATGGCAAAGTTCAACGTCAAGCGCACCCTCGGCACCGTCGCCGCCACCGCCGCCCTCGTCGCCGCCCCGTTCGCGATGAGCGCCGGTACCGCCAACGCCGCGTCCGGCAACTGGGACGCCGTCGCGCAGTGCGAGAGCAGCGGCAACTGGGCCGCGAACACCGGCAACGGCTTCTACGGCGGCCTGCAGTTCACGCAGAGCACCTGGAACTCCTTCGGTGGTTCGGGCATGGCTCATCAGAACTCCCGCGAGGAGCAGATCCGCGTCGCCGAGAAGGTTCTGGCCGGTCAGGGCCGCGGTGCATGGCCGGTGTGCGGTCAGTACCTCTGAGCCTGACGGCTCGCCGGGGTTGATCGCCCCCGAGAATCGCTGAAGGGACCCTTCGAGCGCCACGAGCGCACGAAGGGTCCCTTCGTCCGTTTTGTCGGTAGGGTCGGGGTCACTTGTGACTGGCGTCATAGTTTCTCCTCCGGGATCGACGACGAGCACCTGATCGTCCTCGACGGCGCCGACGGCCATCCGTCGCTGCGGGACCTGCTCACCGCCGGCGCCCCACCGCCGCAGGTGTCGTTCGACCCGGCCACACACCTGGCGGTGCTGCCGTACTCGTCGGGCACCACCGGCCGGCCCAAGGGCGTCATGCTCACGCACCGGAACCTCGTGGCCAACGTGTGCCAGATCCATCCACGGATGGGCATCTCCGCAGAGGACAAGATCCTCGCGGTGCTGCCGTTCTTCCACATCTACGGCATGACCGTGCTGCTCAACGCGGCCCTGTACGAGCGCGCGAGCCTGGTCACGATGCCGAGGTTCGACCTGGTGGAGTTCCTGCGGATCGTCGCCGAACAGAAGTGCACCTACATCTTTGTCGCGCCGCCCGTGGCGGTCGCGCTCGCCAAGCATCCGCTGGTGGACCAGTACGACCTGTCGAGCGTCCACACCATCTTCTCGGGTGCCGCGCCGCTCGACGAGGAACTCGGCAAGGCCGTCGCGAACTGGCTGTCGTGCCGGGTCCGGCAGGGCTACGGCATGTCGGAGATGAGCCCGGTGTCCCACGCCATCCCGTTCGACCGCGACGACATCGTCCTGAGCTCGGTGGGCCCGACCATCGCGAACATGGAGTGCGTCGCGGGGGAGCAGTGTCCGGTGCAAGTGGCCGACGAGCGACGCGACGGTCGGGTTCTCGCCCCGGCGTCCCGGACGGCCGTCGGGGCGGACCACCACCGCTGCCAGTGTCCGGCCCGTCCCGTCCCGTACACCTCGGCGAAGCGGCCGTCGCCGCCGATCCGCACGTCGAACTCACCGTCGGCGCCGCGGACCATCGGTGGTGGCGGAATCGGGGCCGAGTCGACGGCTCGCGCGACGGCGAAAAGGCGTCATGCCAGGATTGACGGCATGAGTACCGGAACACTTGTGCTGCTCCGCCACGGCGAGAGCGAATGGAACGCGCTGAACCTGTTCACCGGCTGGGTGGACGTGCACCTCACCGACAAGGGCATGGCCGAGGGCAAGCGTGCCGGTGAACTGCTCGCCGAGCACAACCTGCTCCCGGACGTCCTCTACACGTCGCTGCTGCGCCGCGCGATCAGCACCGCGAACCTCGCGCTCGACGCGTGCGACCGCCACTGGATCCCCGTCGTGCGCGACTGGCGTCTCAACGAGCGCCACTACGGCGCTCTGCAGGGCAAGAACAAGGCCCAGACCAAGGCCGAGTTCGGCGAGGACCAGTTCATGCTGTGGCGTCGTAGCTACGACACCCCGCCGCCCGCGATCGAGGCCGGCAGCGAGTACAGCCAGGACCAGGACGCGCGCTACGCCGACCTGCCCGAGGTTCCGCTGACCGAGTGCCTGCTCGACGTCGTCAAGCGCCTCATCCCGTACTGGGACGAGACCATCGCGGCCGACCTGAAGGCGGGCAAGACCGTCCTGGTCACCGCGCACGGCAACTCGCTGCGCGCCCTCGTCAAGCACCTCGACGGCATCTCCGACGAGGACATCGCGGGCCTGAACATCCCCACCGGCATCCCGCTGCGCTACGACCTGGACGAGAACCTCGAGCCGCTGAACCCGGGTGGCACCTACCTCGACCCGGCCGCCGCCGCTGCCGGCGCCGCGGCCGTCGCGAACCAGGGCGCCAAGTAGCCCCTGCGTAGTCGTTTGACCGAGGCCCCCGCCACTTCCGGAACGGAAGCGGCGGGGGCCTTTCGCAAACTCCGGGTGAACGGGTCGGAAACTCCAGCTCACGGGCCTGTGACGTGCGAGAAAACCGTCACACCCGGCTTCGGCGGCCGGTCTGCCGAACGTACGATTCACGTGTGACTGTTGTTCAGGCCGTAATGCTGGCCGTCGCGACCGCCATCGCCGGTTGCATCGTAGGCGGCGTGGTGGTTCCCCGGCTCGGCTCCCGTCACGCCCGGCGACAGCAAGCCCAGGCCGGGCTGACCATGTCGCAGGTCCTCGACCTCATCGTTCTCACCTCCGAGAGCGGCATCGCCGTCGTCGACAAGTTCAACGACGTCGTGCTGTTCAACCCGCGTGCCGAGGAACTCGGGCTGGTCCGCAACCGGATGATCGACGACCGCGCGTGGGTCGCGGCCACCGAGGTGTTCGAGACCGGCGAGGCCGTCGACATGGACCTCACGACCCGCACCACCCAGCGCGGTCGCGCCAAGATGGCCGTGCGCGGCGTCGCGCGGTTGCTGAGCGAGGAGGACCGCCGCTTCGTCGTGGTGTTCGCCGACGACGACTCGGAACAGGTCCGCATGGAGGCCACCCGCCGCGACTTCGTCGCGAACGTCAGCCACGAACTCAAGACGCCGGTCGGCGCCATGGGGCTGCTCGCGGAGGCACTACTCGAGTCGGCCGACGACCCCGACTCGGTGCGCTACTTCGGGCAACGCGTCCTGAGCGAATCCGCGCGGCTCGGCAACATGGTCACCGAACTGATCGCGCTTTCGCGGCTGCAGGGCGCCGAGAAGCTGCCCGACCTCGACGTGGTCGACGTCGACGACGTCATCGCCGAGGCGCTGCGCCGGTCCACCGTCGCCGCCGAGGCCGCCGAGATCACGGTTCATACCGACGCCCCCAGCGGGCTCGAGGTGATGGGGGACCGCACCCTCCTCGTGACGGCGCTGTCCAACCTCGTCGAGAACGCCATCGCGTACTCGCCGAAGGGCACCGCGGTGTCGGTCAGCCGCTCGGTACGCGGCGACAACGTGGCTGTCTCCGTCACCGACCGCGGCATCGGCATCGCCAAGGAGGATCAGGAGCGTGTCTTCGAACGCTTCTTCCGCGTCGACAAGGCCCGCTCCCGGGCCACCGGCGGCACCGGGTTGGGGCTGGCGATCGTCAAGCACGTCGCCGCCAACCACAACGGTGCGATCGACCTGTGGAGCCGGCCCGGCACCGGATCGACCTTCACACTGCAGATTCCCGCACACTTCGAGTCCGTGCCCGCCGACGCCCTCGAGCCCGGCGACACCCGCAAACCCGCAATGATCGAGAAGAAAGCCGCGTCGTGAATCGACGCGGCACAAGTCTGGAGGCCAACCGTTGACGAGTGTGCTGATCGTGGAGGACGAGGAGTCGCTGGCCGACCCGCTGGCGTTCCTGCTGCGCAAGGAAGGCTTCGAAACCACCGTCGTCGGTGACGGGCCGTCCGCGCTGGCCGAGTTCGAGCGCTCCGGCGCCGACATCGTCCTGCTCGACGTCATGCTGCCCGGCATGAGCGGAACCGACGTGTGCAAGCAGTTGCGCGCCAAGTCGTCGGTCCCGGTCATCATGGTCACCGCCCGTGACAGCGAGATCGACAAGGTGGTCGGGCTCGAACTCGGCGCCGACGACTACGTCACCAAGCCGTACTCGGCCCGAGAGCTGATCGCCCGAATCCGGGCCGTGCTGCGCCGTGGTACCGACGCGGAGGCCGACGCCGGCCCCGACGACGGTGTGCTCGAGGCCGGTCCGGTGCGGATGGACGTCGAACGGCACCTGGTCCACGTGGCCGGTGAACCGGTGGCGTTGCCGCTCAAGGAGTTCGACCTGCTCGAATACCTGCTGCGCAATTCGGGCCGGGTCCTCACCCGCGGACAGCTGATCGACCGGGTGTGGGGCGCCGACTACGTGGGCGACACCAAGACCCTCGACGTCCACGTCAAGCGTCTGCGCGCCAAGATCGAGGCCGACCCCGGCAAGCCGCAGCACCTGGTGACGGTCCGCGGACTCGGCTACAAGCTCGAGGAGTGATCCTGCGGCCCGCATGACGGCCGAATGTCACATCCGTTCAGTGGGACTGAACCGATGTGACATTCGGCCGGAAGGCCGGTACGTGTCAGGCCTTCTTCTGCTGCGCCGCGGTGGTCGCGGGATGGATCGCGATCAGGCCCAGGCCCTCGCGACGCCGGCACAGCGACGCCAGTTCGTCGTAAGCGGCCTTGCCGAGCAGTTCGGTGAGCTCCGGTGCGTACGACTGCCACACCGGCCTGGCGCCGACGTGGGCGTCGGGGGACCCCGAGCAGTACCACGCCAGGTCCTCGCCGCCCTCGCCCCAACCGCGTCGGTCGTACTCGGTGACGGTGGTCTCGAGGATCTGCTCGCCGTCCGGCCGGTCGACCCACTCCTGGGTCCGGCGGATCGGCAGCTGCCAGCACACGTCGGGCTTCACCTCGAGCGGCTCGATGCCCTTGCGCAGCGCCATCTTGTGCAGCGCGCACCCGATGCCGCCCTCGAAGCCCGGACGGTTGAGGAAAATGCAGGCGCCCTTGTAGCGGCGGGTCCGCAGCGCCGGCTCGTCCTCGAGGTCGTCCTCCTCGACGTAACCCTTCTTGCCGAGGCCCTTCTCCATGAACTGCCAGTCCTCCGGTGTGAGCATCCTCACGGAGGCGTCGAGCTTGTCCTTGTCCTCCTGGTCGGACAGGAAGGCGCCGTGCGAGCAGCACCCGTCGTCCGGGCGGCCCGCCACCGTGCCCTGGCACGCCGGGCTGCCGAAGACGCAGGTCCAGCGGGAAAGGAGCCACGTCAGGTCGGCTTTGATGGTGTGTTCGGAGTTTTCTGGGTCGACGAACTGCACCCATTCGCGGGGGAAGTCCAGATCCACTTCTGGTGCGGGCACCAACTTGTCGGAGCCCGTGGTGCTGCCTGCTGTCACAGTGCCCGACGGTAGACCCAGTACCGTAACCGTGTGCGCCTTGGGGTACTCGATGTCGGAAGCAACACCGTCCACCTGCTCGTGGTGGACGCTCATCGTGGTGGGCACCCCACGCCGATGAGCTCCACGAAAGCGACTCTGCGGCTTGCCGAGAACACCGACGACCGTGGAGACATCACGGCCGTCGGTGCCGACCGGTTGGTCACGACAGTCAACGATTTCGCGGGTATCGCCAGGTCGTCGGGCTGCGGTGAGCTGATGGCCTTCGCGACGTCCGCGGTGCGCGACGCCAACAACTCGGAGGCGGTCCTGTCCCGGGTGCGTGCCGAGACCGGCGTGAGCCTCGAGGTTCTCTCGGGTGTCGACGAGGCCAGGCTGACGTTCCTGGCGGTGCGGCGCTGGTACGGGTGGAGCGCCGGGCGCATCCTCAACATCGACATCGGCGGCGGCTCGCTCGAGCTGACATGCGGCGGTGACGAAGATCCCGATACCGCGTTCTCGCTCCAGTTGGGTGCCGGACGGCTGACCCGCGACTGGCTGCAGGAGGACCCGCCCGGCAAGCGCCGCGTCGCGGTGCTGCGCGACTGGCTCGACGCCGAACTGGTCGCCCCGGCCAAGCAGCTGCGCGCGGGCGGCGAGCCCGACCGCTGCGTCGGCACGTCCAAGACGTTCCGGTCACTGGCCCGACTCACCGGTGCCGCGCCGTCCGCCGCAGGTCCGCGCGTCACACGGACGCTCACATCGAGCGGCCTGCGCCAGCTGATCGCCTTCATATCGCGGATGACCGCGTCGGACCGTGCAGAATTGGAGGGCGTGAGTTCCGACCGCTCCCAGCAGATCGTGGCCGGAGCTCTCGTTGCGGAGGCCAGCATGCGCGCGCTCGGGGTCGACACGCTCGAAATTTGCCCGTGGGCACTGCGTGAGGGTCTGATTCTTCGCAAGCTCGATACGGACATGGGTGGAGAACTGGTGGTGAGCGCTCGATGACGGAGCCCGAAGGTGACAGCCAAGCAATCTCGGTTGCGGAGCTGTTGGCCCGTAACGGCCAGCGAGTCGGTGCCGGTGGTGGCGGCCGACGACGTCGCGGCGTCAAGGGCGGCATCTCCGTCGCTGAACTGACCGGCGAGTTCCCGGCGGTCCGCAATGGGCGCACGGCCGGCGAGTCCGACGACGATCCCGAGACCCCGGCTGCTGCGCAGATCCCGGCGCCGGAGGTGCCGGCGAAGGCGACCGCGGCCCCGGAGCCGGTGAAGGCGGCCGAGACTCCGGTCCCGGCGAGGCCCGAGGCTCCTGCAGCGCCCAAGGCGGCTCGGATTGCCCCGGCCCCCCCAACGCCTCGAGCCCCCAAGGCTCCCGAAGCACCCAAGGCTCCCGCGAGACCCGCTGCAACCGCCGAGGCACCGGCCCCCGCGCCGGAGTCGGATGCGACGGCCGTGTTCACCCTCGCCGACGCCGACGCGCAGGACAAGCGCGATGCCCGGGCCGATGCGAAGGCGTCCGCGAACAGCGCGGCGAAGGGAGCGGCGGCCAAGGCCGACGACGCGCCCACCGTCGTCGCGCCGGCCGTGAAGGACGACGGGCCGACCGGGAGGGGAACGAACGCCGGCTGGCGATCCGTGGCGTCGACGACGGTGATCGAGTCGGGCCCGGCCCCCGCGCGCGGCGGGGCGCCCGAGCCCAGGCTGCTGTCGGGGCAGACCCTCGCCGGCGACCTGATGCGTCAGGGGAACGAGCGTGCCGCCGCCGAGACGGACGGCGACGTGGACTCGGACGCCGATCTCGAGAACAACGAGAATCTCGGGGACTTCGGGGATCTCGAGGACCTCGACGACGAGCCCGAGGCCAGCGGAGCCAAGCAGTGGGCGGTGTTGCTCGGACAGGGTGCGGTCGCCTTGGTCGCCGGCGCGCTGATGTTCAAGGGCTTCGAGAAGCTGTGGGACATGCTGCCGATGGTGGCGCTGGTGCTCGCGGTCCTGGTGATCGTCGGCCTGGTCGCGATGGTGCGGATCCTGCGCCGGACGGACGACATCACGAGCCTGGTGATCGCGGTCGTCGCGGGTGTGTTCGTCACCCTGGGCCCACTCGCCTTCCTGCTCGGCACGAGCTGACCGGACGCCGGCGAAGGGTACGTCGTGGGGAGACCAGCAATGCCGGATCGGAAGATCCTCGTCGGGTTGTCCACGGCCTCGGTGTACCCCGAGAACACCGAGGCCGCGTTCCGGTATGCGGCCGAGGTCGGCTACGACGGCGTCGAGTTGATGGTGTGGGCCGAATCGGTCAGCCAGGACGTCTCGGCGGTCCAGCGGCTGGTCCGCAAGTACGCGGTGCCCGTTCAGGCGGTGCACGTGCCGTGCCTGCTGATCTCGCAGCGCGTGTGGGGCGCCGACCCCATCGCGAAGCTGGACCGCTCGGTCGCGACCGCGGAGGCGCTGGGTGCGTCGAACGTGGTGGTGCACCCGCCGTTCCGGTGGCAGCGCCGCTACGCCGACGGTTTCGCAGACCAGGTGGCGGGTCTCGAAGAGAAGACCGGCGCTGTGGTGGCGGTGGAGAACATGTTCCCGATGCGCGCCGACAGCTTCTTCGGCGGCCGGGAGAAGTCGGCCCAGCGGCTGCGTCGACGCGGGGGGCCGGGTGCGGCGCTGTCCGCGTTCAGCCCGTCGTACGACCCCACCGACTCCGATCACCGGCACTACACGCTGGACCTGTCCCACACCGCGACCGCGGGCATGGATGCGCTGGATCTCGCGAACCGGATGGGCAGCGGTCTGGCCCACCTGCACCTGGCCGACGGGCGCGGCGCGTCGATCGACGAGCACCTCATTCCCGGGCACGGCAGCCAGCCCTGCGTCGAAGTGTGCCGACATCTCGTCGACAGCGGGTTCGCCGGGCAGGCCGTCATCGAGATCAACACCCAGAACGCCCGCACCCGGTCCGAGCGTGCGTCGATGCTGGGGCAGGCGCTGAGCTTCGCGCGCGAACACCTGCGCCGCTGATCCCGCCCCCGGTCTACAGCGCAGAGACCCCCGCACTGATCACGGTGATCCCCGAGATCACCAGCCCGACCGCGAGACACGCGGCGCCGACCCAGATCGACGCGAGCATCGGGCCCGGTTTCGCGGGGTCGCGTCCGAGGACGGACAGGAAGAACCCGGCGGGAATGAAGATCGCCGACGCCAGCACGGCGATCGCGCCGGTCGCGGCCCAGCCGGGACTCACATCGACCACCGTGGTCAGGGTGGCGAGCACGAGACCGAGGGTGACGAGGACGCCGGCGTGGGCGTGCCCTGCCCGGAAGAAACTCTTCTGTAGGTCGTTGGCGCCCTGATGTCCGGTGAGGATGCGGAGCAGGAACGCGCCGCCGGACGCGATGCCGACCACCGTGAGCACGGTGACGCCGACGACGATCGTGAGAACGGGATCCATGGTGAGTTCCTCGTGTGCGGTAGGCTCGAACCCGAAATTGGATAGTTGAGCTATCCAGTACGAGTTCATCGTCGACCCGATGACGGTGGGTGTCAATAGTCGGCACGGGCAGGAGCGGTGGGATGCGGGTCTCCGAACTGGTCTCCGCCAGCGGCGTGCCCCTCGCGACCGTCAAGTACTACCTGCGCGAGGGCCTGCTCATGCCCGGGGAGGCGAGCAGCGCGACGCAGGCCGAGTACGGCGAGCAGCACGTGCGGCGGCTCGCGCTCATCAAGGCACTCGCCGGCGTCGGGTTGCCGCTGGGCAAGATCCGCACCGTCGTCCGCCTCGTCGACCAGCCCGCCGACACGGTCTTCGACACCGTCGGACGCGCGCTCGCCGCGCTGCCGCCGTATCCGGTCGAATCGGCCGAGCAGTCGAACGACTACCCTCGCGCGCGGGCCGTGCTCGAACGCCTCGGCCAGGTCTACGAACCCTCGTATCCCGCTGTCGCGCAACTGGACCGGGCCCTCGCGGCCGCCGAGGACGTCGGCATCCCGATGACCGACGAACGCCTCGACGCGTACGGCCGGCACATCCGCGGGATCGCCGAGGTCGACCTCGAACTGATGCCTACCGACTCCGTCGAATCCGCGGTGGAGTACGCGGTCCTCGGCACCGCGATCTACGAACCCGTCCTCGCCGCACTGCGCCGGCTCGCACATCAGGACATCGGTGCCGCGAGCTTCGCGGGCCGCACCTTCGACGACTTCACCGACCCCCACAGACAGGACGAGCAGTGACTTCCGACAACGCAGTGTCCGCCCACCCGTTCCGGGATCTGACCGCCGTCACCCCGCAGGGCGGTGGTCCCGATGGTGTCGCCGGCCGGTACGGCGCCCACATCGACCCGATCTGGACCATCGGACCCAAGGTGCACGGCGGCTGCATGATGGCGCTGTGCGCGGCCGCCGCACGGCGCGAGCTGATCCGCACGGCGCCAGGTGGGATGCCCGTCGACCCGGCCGTCCAGCCACTGGCCGTCAGCGCCAACTACCTCGCCGCCCCGGACCCGGGCGACGTCGATCTCGTGGCGACCGTGCGCAAGCGGGGACGGCAGGTCTCGCTGGTCGACGTCGAGCTGTCGCAGGCCGGTCGGCCCGCGGTGCACGCGGCGGTGACGCTGGGTGTGCCGGACGCGGGGGAGCCGCACTACGCCGAGGTGCAGTCGCTCGCGCAACTGCCGGCCGAGCCGACAACCGAGGCGCACGTGCTCTCGAAGGACCATCCGATGGCCCAGATCGTGCACGTCTCGCAGGGCTGCGATCTGCGCGTAGACGGGTCGTCGGCCCACTTCCTCAGCGGGAAGCAGGGCGAGCCGCAGGTTCGCATGTGGGCGCGGCCGTGGGCTGCCGACGAGGAGGACCCGGCCACCGCGGCGATGTTCGCGATCATGACCGGTGACATCTGCGCGCCGGTGACGATGAACCGCGGGATGTTCGGGTGGGCGCCCACCGTCCAGCTGACGACGTACCTGCGCCGACAGCCGGCCCCCGGCTGGTTGCGGGTGATGGCGAGCTCGACGGTGCTGGGCGACACGTGGTTCGAGGAGGATCACACCGTGCTCGACTCCACCGGCGCCGTCGTGGTGCAGAGCCGTCAGCTGGCCATGATTCCCCGCTGACCGCTCACCCGGGGACTGCTTCGTCACACCGCCCGGTACCGGGGGATTGCCCCGATCTCGGGCCGTGGCAGGCTGGGCGGTATGACGAGAATTGCGGTGATCGGTGGCGGCAAGATCGGTGAGGCCCTGATCTCTGGACTATTGCAGGGTGGTCACGCCACCCGGGACCTGGTTGTCGCCGAGCAGTACGAGCCGCGTGCCCAGGAACTGGCCGCGACGTACTCGATCCGCGTCACCACGATCGAGGACGCGGCCGAGGGCGCTGACGTGATCGTCGTCGCGGTCAAGCCCACGGACGTGGACTCGGTTCTGACGGCGATGAGCAAGGTGGATCTCGACGGCGAGCAGGAGCAGCTCCTGGTCTCCCTGGCCGCGGGCATCCCCACGGCGCGGTACGAGGCGAAGCTGCCCGCCGGGTTCCCGGTCGTCCGGGTCATGCCGAACACTCCGATGCTCGTCGGGCAGGGCGCCAGCGTCATCGCGCCCGGACGCCACGTCAAGGCAGGGCATCTGGACCTGGTGCGCAGCATCCTCGCATCCGTCGGCACGGTCACGACCGTTCCGGAGTCGCAGATCGATGCAGTGACCGCGGTGTCCGGTTCCGGTCCCGCGTACTTCTTCCTGGCTGTCGAGGCGATGATCGACGCCGGTGTCGCGTTGGGCCTCACCCGCGCGACGGCGCGTGAGCTCGTGGTGCAGACGATGGTCGGCTCGGCCGCCATGCTCGACCAGTCGGGCGAGAACGCCACCGAACTGCGGGCGGCCGTCACGTCGCCGGGGGGCACCACCGCCGCGGCGGTGCGGGAACTCGAGCGGTGCGGCCTCCGGACGGCCTTCTACGAAGCCCTCGCGGCCGCTCGTGACCGCTCGGCTGAACTCGGGGTGTCGCCCGAGTAGATCGCAATTAGCGATCTTGTTTGCAACACCCGTCGCACCAATCCCTCTGGTCCCGCTAAGCTCGTGTCAGCACGTGCGTGTCTGTTCCGCCGGAGGGGAAGCCGGCGGCGCGACATGTGCCGGAGGTAAGTGGACAGATGGGATCCCCTGAAAACCCAGCAAAGCCGGCTAAGCCAGACAAGTCCGGTAAGCAAGACAGCCCCGGTAACGCAAGCCTCGCCGGGACGCAGTTCCTCACCGTCGCGGAGGTCGCGACGCTGATGAGGGTTTCGAAGATGACCGTGTATCGGCTGGTGCACAGCGGTGAACTGCCCGCAGTTCGTGTGGGGCGGTCCTTCCGCGTGCACGCCAAGGCCGTGCACGACTATCTGGAGACCTCGTATTTCGACGCCGGCTGACCTGCCGGAATCGATAGGGTGAGCCTCGGTTTTCGTCGAGCTCACCCGCCCCGGTACGATCGTGAGTCGTCGTACCAGCCAGCCGGTGTCGTCAGGCGCTGGGGTCGTGAAAGCGACCAGTGGCAACGAGGCCTCAGCGCCAGAGGAAGACACAGGCGTACGTGACCGGCGTGCGCTGAACGCTATAGAAGACTGTGAGGAACACCCACCATGGGTTCAGTGATCAAGAAGCGCCGCAAGCGCATGTCGAAGAAGAAGCACCGCAAGCTGCTCCGTCGCACGCGCGTCCAGCGTCGGAAGCTCGGCAAGTAAGAACTTGCACCCGGATGCCCGTCACCGTCAGGTGGCGGGCATCCGCGCATTTCGGGTATTCGTAATCTTCTCCGTCGATCGTGTTGCCAGGGCGTAAAGGCTCGCGCGGAACCCTTGCCACCCGCCGCGGATTCGTTAGGCTCCCCGCAGGGGCGAATGGACGGGGGTACGGGTGAGTCCTGACGAGCGGGGTGTGCAGCCACCGAAGGTGGTGCTGGTGACGGGCGCGAGCCGGTTCCCGGGCGGGTTCCTGGTGGCGCGGCTGGCACAGGAGCCGGGCATCGAGCGGGTGATCGCGGTCGATGCCGTCTCGCCCAGCAAGGACATGATGCGCCGAATGGGCCGCGCCGAGTTCGTCCGCGCGGACATTCGAAACCCGCTCATCGGCAAGGTGATCCGCGGGGCCGATGTCGA
Organism: Rhodococcus sp. W8901; assembly: GCF_013348805.1. Classification (NCBI taxonomy): domain Bacteria; kingdom Bacillati; phylum Actinomycetota; class Actinomycetes; order Mycobacteriales; family Nocardiaceae; genus Rhodococcus; species Rhodococcus sp. W8901. The sequence goes on along the minus strand of NZ_CP054690.1, from coordinate 4,603,027 downwards.
CACCGTCGTGCATGCCGCGACCGTCGCCCAGGCGCCGAAATCCGGCAGCCGAGCGGCGATGAAGGACATGAACGTCATCGGCGCCATGCAGCTGTTCGCGGTGTGCCAGAAGGCCCCCACCGTGCGCAAGGTGGTGCTGCGGTCCGCCTCGGCGGTCTACGGCGGCAGTCCCAAGGATCCCGCCAAGTTCACCGAGGAGATGGGCGCGCGGCGTCCACCGCAGGGCGCGTGGGCGCGCGACTGCATCGAGATCGAGGGCTATGCCCGGGGACTGGGTCGGCGACGCCCCGACATCGCCGTGTCGATCCTGCGCCTCGGACCACTGATGGGACCGCGGTTGCACGGCTGGGTGGCGCGGTACCTGTCGTCGCCGATCGTCCCGAGCATCCTGGGCCGCGACGCCCGCATGCAGCTGCTCCACGAGGAGGACGCACTGGCAGCGCTCAGCCGGGCCACCCTCACCGGTCCGGCGGGAACGTTCAACGTCGCGGGAGACGGCGCAGTGATGATGTCGCAGGCGATCCGGCGGGCCGGCCGCGTCGAGGTCCCGATGCCGTTCTCGCTGTTCCGCAGCGCCGGGCGCGCGCTGATGGGCTCGCAGATGCGTTCGTTCACGCGGGAACAACTCGACTACTTCCACTTCGGGTGCGGGCTCGACACCACCCGGATGCGGGCCGAACTCGGATTCGAGCCGCGATGGACGACGATGGAGGCACTCGACGACTTCGTGCGCGGTACCGGGCTGACGCCGGTGATCCGGCCCGAATGGATCGACCGGGCAGAATCGACGGTGCTCGCGCTCGCAGGCGCACCAGGCGGGGCCGGACAGCAGAACAGGTGAACCGCGGATCGAATGGGCAGGGGGCTCTTGTGAACGAGGTGGCGAAGGTGATCCCGCTGCACGGCGGCTCGGGTACACGTCCGTCGCCGGCCCGCGCGGCGAATCGGCGTCCGCCCGTGGATGGCGCCGATCGCGTGTTCACGGCATCGGACGAGCCGGTCGGTGAGGCGGATACCGCTGAGGGTGGTGCAGGTGCCACCGAGCACGACGGCGGGTCACTGCTCGACGGGCTGCGCGATCGCCTGGTGGGTCAGGTGGCGGGTGCCGCGGGCTTCGTGCGCCGGCGTCTCGCGGGGGACTACGAGGTGGACGAGTTCGGTTACGACCCGCACTTCGCCGACGGTGTCTTCCTGCCCGCGCTCCGGCCGCTGTTCGAGAAGTGGTTCCGGGTCGAGGTCCGCGGCGTCGAGAACATCCCGGCCACAGGCGGTGCACTGGTGGTGGCCAACCACGCCGGGGTGGTCCCCATCGATGCGCTCATGACGTCGGTCGCGGTGCACGATCACCATCCGCAGCATCGCGCGCTGCGGATGCTCGCCGCCGATCTGGCGTTCGAGATGCCCGTCGTCGGCAACATCGCCCGCAAGGCTGGGCACACCCTGGCCTGCCACCCCGACGCCGAGCGCCTACTGCGCGGCGGTGAGGTGGCCGCGGTGTTCCCCGAGGGCTACAAGGGCATCGGCAAGCCGTTCTCCGAGCGCTACAAGCTGCAACGGTTCGGCCGCGGCGGATTCGTCTCCGCCGCGATGCGCGCCGGCGCGCCGATCATCCCGTGCTCGATCGTGGGATCGGAGGAGATCTACCCGAAGATCGGCGACATCGCCCCGCTCGCGCGTCTGCTGGACATGCCCTACTTCCCGGTGACGCCGCTGTTCCCGCACCTGGGGCCGCTGGGGCTCGTTCCGCTGCCGTCCAAGTGGTACATCGAGTTCGGGACGCCGATCCTCACCGACACCTACGACGCCGCCGAGGCCGACGATCCGATGGTGCTGTTCGAGGTCACCGACCACGTCCGCGAGACGATCCAGCAGACGCTCTACCGCTTGCTGGCGCAGCGCCGCAACGTCTTCATGGGCTGAACCCGCCCCGCGTCCTGGCGGGCCGCGAGCTCGGCGATCAGGGCCCGGTCACGTCGACGGCTGAGGATCGCGCCCACCGCACCACCCACCGCACCCAGCAGCAGGGCGGTCGGCACGCCGATCTTCGCGGCCTTGCGTCCGGTGCGGAAGTCGCGCACCTCCCAGCCGCGGTTCCGCGCGAGCTCGCGCAGGTCGGCGTCGGGATTGACGGCGACGGCGGTGCCGACGAGCGAGAGCATCGGGACGTCGTTGTAGCTGTCGGAGTATGCGGTGCAGCGCTTGAGGTTGAGACCCTCCCGCACGGCGAGCGTGCGCACCGCGTGCGCCTTGCCGAGCCCGTGCAGGATGTCGCCGACGAGGCGGCCCGTGAACACGCCGTCCTTGCTCTCGGCGACCGTGCCCAGGGCGCCGGTGAGTCCGAGACGTTTGGCGATCACCTGCGCCAGCTCGACGGGGGTGGCCGTCACGAGCCACACCTGCTGACCGGCGTCGAGGTGCATCTGTGCGAGCGCGCGGGTGCCGTCCCAGATCTTGTCGGCGATCACCTCGTCGTAGATCTCCTCGCCGAGGCGGGCGAGCTCGGCGGTGGAGCGGCCCGCGACGAACGACAGCGCCTTCTCCCGGCCCTCCGCGACGTCGTCGCTGTTCTCCTTGCCGGTGACCCGGAACTTGACCTGCTTCCACGCGAAGTCGACCAGGTCGGAGGTCCTGAGGTACTTCCGGGCCGCGAGGCCGCGGGCGAAGTGGATGATCGACGCGCCCTGCACCATCGTGTTGTCGACGTCGAAGAACGCGGCAGCGGTGAGGTCGCGGGGCACGGCGATCTCCGCCGGCGGTTCCGGCGCCTCGGGAATCTCGAGTGCCTCGGGGATTTCGAGCGTGGCCGCTTCGAGTGTGGCCGCCTCGAGTGCTTCGGCCTCCTGGAGGGCTTCGGCCTCCTGGAGGGCGAGGGCGGCGTCGGCGCTGGCCTCGCCGGCCAGATTGGCGCGTAGTTCGGCCTCGCTCGGACCCAGCAGATTCCGGATCCGGCGGCGGCCGGGGCGCAGAATCCCGGACAGGCCCACACCGAATCTCGCGCCGATCGGCAGTGATCGCCCAGGCACTCGCACCTCCCGCGTCGCAGACACCTCTGGCTCACCCTAGCCCGCGTGCATGCGTCGATCCCGTCGGATCGAGGCCGGGTCCGCGGCGTGTGATGTTCGTCTCGAAACGGAACGGTCTGCGGAACGGCATCGCGCAGGCTGTCCGGCCGGTCTCCCGGGCGGTGGGGAACACTGGTGCGTATGGATCAGTCGCGAAACCGGATCACACTTCTCACTCGCGTCGGCTGCGGCGCGTGCGCGCCCGCCCGCGAGTTGCTGGACGAGATCTGCCGCGAGTACGAACTCGAACTGACCTGCGTCGACGTCGACGAGGCCGCCGCCGACAATCCCGATCTGCGGGCGGAATACGGGGACCGGCTGCCCGTCGTCCTGCTCGACGGCAAGGAGCACAGCTACTGGGAGGTTGACGAGGAACGGCTCCGCGCCGACCTCTCCGCGAGCTGAGTTCACCCCGGCGGGCGCCGGGCATGCGGGGGAGTGGGAAGGGTCACCCCGGATCGAGGATTCCGGTCGCTTTGCAGGTGAGAGCACGTCCGGGGCCCGTCGAGCAACTTTGTGCATGGCTTCACAAGCGGTTACCGTGGTGTGAACAAACCCCCCGGACCTGTGCGAAGGCCGGGGTACACGGCCGGCCGGACGAGGAGCCATCGACGTGACCGAACAGCACCAGGCGCAGGGGGCAGTTGCCCGCGGCGTCGCCGGGGCTGCTCCGTCCGCTCCGCGGCGTGAAACGCCTCCGGCTCCGCAGTACCGGGACATTCCCCAGGCTACGGTGACGCGTCTCGCGACATACCTGCGGGTCCTCGGAGTGCTCGCCGACGAGGGTGCGCTCATCGTCTCGAGCGAGGAACTCGCCACGGCCTCCGGTGTCGGATCGGCCAAGCTGCGCAAGGATCTGTCGTTCCTGGGTCCCAACGGAGTTCGCGGCGTCGGCTACGACGTCACCCGGCTGCGGGCCCGCATCGAATCCGCGCTGGGCCTCGATCGTGGCCACCGCGTGGTGCTGGTGGGCATCGGCAATCTCGGTCGTGCGCTCGCCGGATACGGCGGCTTCGACCGCCGCGGCTTCTCGATGGTGGGCCTGTTCGACAAGGACGCCGACGTCGTCGGTGCCCGCGTCGGCGGTCTGACGGTTCGTGACGTCGCCGAGCTGGCCGACGCGTGCCGTGATCTCGAGGCCACCATCGGTGTCATCGCCACCCCGGACAGCGCGGCCCAGGACGTGTGCGACCTGCTCGTCGGCGCCGGCCTCCGCTGCATCCTCAGCTTCTCTCCGCTCGCGCTGGAGATCCCTGACCACGTCGAGATGCGTCGGGTCGATCTCGCCATGGAGATGCAGGTTCTGTCGTTCAATATGGCCCGCAACGAGGAGCAATTTCCTCAGCAGGTTGCCGCCGCATCCGCGGCGGTCGGCGCTTCGACCAGAAACGGATCGGTGATCAGGCCGTGAGTGTGCTTCTCGTCGGGATTTCGCACCGTAGCGCTCCCGTCTCCGTCCTCGAGCGGATAGCGGTCACCGACACGGACCGCCCGAAGCTGACGGACAAGATGCTGGCCTCGGCCCACGTGTCGGAGGCGATGATCGTCTCGACGTGCAACCGCATCGAGATCTACGCGGTCGTGGACGCGTTCCACGGCGCGCTCACCGAGATCGCCGACCTGCTCAGCGAGCATTCCGGTCTCGATCTCGCCGAGCTGCACAAGCACGCGTACGTCCGCTACAGCGAGGCCGCCGCCGAGCACCTGTTCGCGGTCGCCAGCGGCCTCGACTCGATGGTCATCGGCGAGCAGCAGATCCTCGGACAGATCCGCGCCGCGTACGCCGCGTCCGACGCGCAGCAGGCCGCCGGGCGGGCGCTGCACGAACTGGCGCAGCAGGCGCTCCGGGTCGGCAAGCGGGTCCACTCCGAGACCGGGATCGATGCCGCCGGTGCCTCCGTGGTGTCCGTCGCCCTCGACCGTGCCGCCGGGATCCTCGGTGACGGTGGTCTGGTGGGCCGCACCGCCGTCGTCCTCGGCGCCGGCGCGATGGGCAGCCTGTCGGTCGCACACCTCACCCGTGCCGGGATCGGCCGCATCCTCGTCGTCAACCGCACCCGTGAGCGGGCCGAGCACCTCGCGGCCACCGCCGTCGGTAACGGCATCGACGCGATCGCGATGGGTTTCGACGAGCTGCCCGACGCGATGGCACAGTCCGACGTCCTGGTCACCTGTACCGGCGCGGTCGGCTCCGTCGTCACGCTCGCCGACACCCACCTCGCGCTCGCTCGGCAGGGTCGTGAGGCGGGCCGCCCGCTCGTCATCTGCGACCTGGGTCTGCCCCGCGACGTCGAGGCCGCCGTCGCCGGCCTGCCCGAGGTGGTCGTGCTCGACATGGCCGCGTTGCAGCGTGACCCGGCCGCCGGCGCCGCCGCGTCCGACGCTGACGCCGCCCGCGGAATCGTGGCCTCCGAACTTGCCCAGTACCTGGCCTCCCAGCGGTTGGCCGAGGTCACCCCGACCGTCACTGCGCTGCGTCAGCGCGCCGCGGAGGTGGTCGAGGCGGAACTGATGCGCCTGGATTCGCGCCTGCCGGGTCTGGAGGATCCGCAGCGTGACGAGGTCGCGCGCACCGTCCGCCGTGTCGTCGACAAACTCCTCCATGCACCGACCGTGCGGGTCAAGCAGTTGGCCTCGACGCCGGGCGGTGATTCGTACGCCGCCGCGCTGCGCGAACTGTTCGAGCTGCGCCCGGGTGCGGCGGAGGCCGTCGCCGCGCCGATCGATCTCGGTGAATTCACCAGCGGCCCCGATGTTTCAGGAAAGGATGCGCAGGCATGAGCACCGACGCTGTCCAGTCGCCGGCCGTCGACCCGAGCATCGGCTCGCAGACCGACGCCACCACCCGCACCCTGCGGATCGGCACCCGCGGCAGCCTGCTGGCCACGACGCAGGCCGGGACCGTCCGGGATGCGCTGATCGCCGCGGGTCACCCGGCCGAGCTGGTGATCATCAAGACCAAGGGTGACGTCACCGCCGGACCGGTGCAGCGCATCGGCGTCGGCGTGTTCGTCGCCGAACTTCGCGAGGCGCTCGCGGCCGGCGAGGTGGACGTCGCCGTGCACTCGTACAAGGACCTGCCTACCGCGCAGCCCGACGAGCTGGTGATCGCCGCCGTGCCGCCGCGTGAGGATCCACGCGATGCGCTCGTCGCCCGCGACGGCCTGGTGCTCGGCGAGCTGCCGCCCGGTTCGAAGATCGGGACGTCCGCGCCGCGGCGCCGCGCCCAGCTGCGCGCCCTCGGCCTGGGACTCGAGATCGAGCCGCTGCGCGGGAACATCGACACCCGCCTCGGCAAGGTCGCCTCCGGCGAGCTGGACGCGATCGTCATCGCCCGCGCCGGCCTGTCCCGCATCGGCCGCACCGACGCGATCACCGAGTCGCTCGAGCCGGTGCAGATGCTGCCCGCGCCGTCGCAGGGTGCGCTCGCGGTCGAGTGCCGTGCCGACAACCCGGAGCTGATCGCGGTCCTCTCCGAGCTGGACGACGCGGCCACCCGCGCCGCCGTCGTCGCGGAACGGTCGCTGCTCGCCGAGCTGGAGGCGGGCTGCACCGCGCCGGTCGGCGCGATCGCCGAGGTCGTCGAGTCGATCGACGACGACGGCCACGTGTTCGAGGAACTGTCGGTGCGCGGCTGTGCCGCCGCGATCGACGGCTCCGACGTGATTCGGGCGTCCACGGTGGGATCGCCCGAGCGTGCCGACGAGTTGGGACGCGCGGTTGCGCGTGAACTCCTCGAGCTCGGTGCACGCGATTTGATGACGATTGCCGAGGACGGTGATGCGGATGCTTGACGTGGTTGTCCGTCCGGGGCCCGATTGCAGGCCCGATTTCGTACTTTTTTCCTATCGACATGAGACCGCACTGGAGAACTACCGATGAGCCGAGTCCGTAAGAACAGTCCCGGGCGAATCCTCTTTGTGGGATCGGGACCCGGTGATCCGGCGCTGCTCACCGTCCGGGCGCGCGACGTTCTCGCGTCGGCGGCGCTGGCGTTCACCGATCCCGACGTCGACAAGGGCGTGACCGCGCTGGTCGGTACCGCGCTCGGTCGCGACCCCGAGACCGACGAGCCGATCGCCGAGGTCCGGCCCGCACTCGGCGAGCCCGCCGAGGTGGCCAAGACGCTGGTCGCCGAGGCCAAGAACGGCCACGACGTGGTCCGTCTCGTCTCGGGTGATCCGCTGACCACCGATTCCGTGATCGCCGAGGTCTCGGCTGTCGCGCGCACCCAGGTGGTGTTCGAGGTGCTGCCCGGCCTGCCGTCGGGCTCCGCGGTGCCGAGCTACGCCGGCATGGCGCTGGGCTCCGCCCACACCGAGGCCGACGTGCGCGGTGAGGTCGACTGGGCGGCGCTGGCCGCGGCCCCCGGCCCGCTGGTGCTGCACGCGAGTGCCGCGCACCTCGCCGAGACCGCGAGCGCGCTCGTCGAGCACGGTCTGGCCCCGCAGACCCCGGCCGCGATCACCGTGCGCGGCACCACCCGCCAGCAGCGCACCGTCGAGGCCACGCTCGCGACCCTCAACGACGCCGGGTCCGAGCTGGTGGGCCCGCTGATCGTCACAGTCGGCAAGGTCGTCTCGCAGCGCAACAAGATGTCGTGGTGGGAGTCGCGCGCCCTGTACGGCTGGACCGTCCTGGTGCCGCGCACCAAGGAGCAGGCCGCCGACATGAGCGATCGCCTCGTCACGCACGGTGCGATCCCGATCGAGGTTCCGACCATCGCGGTCGAGCCGCCCCGCAGCCCCGCCCAGATGGAGCGTTCCGTCAAGGGTCTGGTCGACGGCCGCTACCAGTGGGTGGTGTTCACCTCCACCAACGCGGTGCGCGCGGTGTGGGAGAAGTTCGAGGCGTTCGGTCTGGACGCCCGCGCGTTCTCCGGCGTGAAGATCGCGTGCGTCGGTGAGGCCACCGCCGAGAAGGTGCGCTCGTTCGGCATCACCCCCGAGCTGGTGCCGTCGGGTGAGCAGTCCAGCGAGGGCCTGCTGGCCGACTTCCCGCCGTACGACGAGGTGTTCGACCCGGTCAACCGCGTGCTGCTGCCGCGTGCCGACATCGCCACCGAGACCCTCGCCGAGGGCCTGCGTGAGCGTGGCTGGGAGATCGACGACGTCACCGCGTACCGCACCGTGCGGGCCGCGCCGCCGCCGGCCGAGACTCGCGAGATGATCAAGACGGGTGGCTTCGACGCGGTGTGCTTCACGTCGTCGTCGACCGTGCGCAACCTCGTCGGCATCGCCGGCAAGCCGCACGCCCGCACGATCGTCGCGTGCATCGGACCCAAGACGGCCGAGACCGCGATCGAGTTCGGTCTGCGCGTCGACGTCCAGCCGGAGACGGCACAGATGGGTCCGCTGGTCGAGGCGCTCGCCGAGCACGCGGCCCGGCTGCGTGCCGAGGGTGCGCTGCCTCCGCCGCGCAAGAAGTCCCGCGCCCGCCGCTGACCCCTTCCGGTACAGGAGAAGCTGCACCCGTGTTTCCCACCCGCCGAGACGGTGACTTTCCCGCCCGCCGCCCGCGCCGACTGCGTGGTACCCCCGCGCTACGGCGTCTGGTCGCCGAGACATCGCTCGAGCCACGGCATCTCGTGCTTCCGATGTTCGTCGCCGACGGCATCGACGAGCCGCGACCGATCTCGTCGATGCCGGGCGTCGTCCAGCACACGCTGGACTCGCTGCGCGGTGCCGCCACCGACGCGGTGGCGGCCGGCGTGGGCGGGGTGATGCTCTTCGGCGTCCCGCGGGCGGAGGACAAGGACGCCGACGGATCGGGTGCCACCGACCCGGACGGCATCCTCAACCGGGGCCTGGCAGCTCTGAAGGCCGAACTCGGTGACTCGACCGTGCTCATGGCCGACACGTGCCTGGACGAGTTCACCGACCACGGCCACTGCGGTGTGCTGACGGCGGACGGCCACGTCGACAACGACGCGACGCTCGCGCGGTACGTCGACATGGCGGTCGCGCAGGCCGAGGCCGGCGCGCACCTGCTCGGCCCGAGCGGGATGATGGACGGCCAGGTCGCCGCGATCCGCGAGGGTCTCGACGCCGCCGGACACGTCGACGTCGGTCAGCTCGCGTACTCGGCGAAGTACGCGTCCGCGTTCTACGGACCGTTCCGGGAGGCCGTCGGCTCGTCGCTCGAGGGCGACCGCCGCACGTACCAGCAGGATCCGGCGAACCGCCGCGAGTCGCGGCTCGAGGTGGACCTCGACCTCGCCGAGGGCGCCGACCTGGTGATGGTCAAGCCGGCGATGTCGTACCTCGATGTGCTGCGCGAGGTCGCGGACCGCTCCACCGTGCCGGTTGCGGCCTACCAGATCTCGGGCGAGTACGCGATGATCACCGCCGCCGCCCAGAACGGCTGGATCGACCGCGACGCCGCGGTCCTCGAGTCCCTGCTGAGCATTCGCCGCGCGGGCGCCGACATCGTCCTCACCTACTGGGCTGCCGAGGCCGCGGGATGGCTCGGATGACCGGGCAGCCGGGGCCGCCGGACCCGTGGCCGGGCACCCCGCAGTACCCGGCGCCGATGCCTCCCGTGCAGCAGCAGGACGGAAAGAAGCCGGTTCCGGCGGACGTGATCACGGCGTTCCAGTTGTGGTTCGTGGTGGCGGCGCTCGGGATCGTGTATCTCGTGTCGGCGCTGGCCTTCGCGTACGGGGACCGGGACTCGTTCGTCGACCAGGTCGTCGACGAACTGGCCAAGCAGTCGGACACCGTGATGTCGCGTGCGGACGTCGAACAGCTCTTCGTCTTCGCGATCATCGGCACCGGTGTGTTCCTGAGCATCGTGCTCACCGGTCTGCTGGCACTGTTCGCCTTCAAGATGCGCAAGGGCAAGAACTGGGCGCGCATGCTGCTCACGATGATCGGCGTGTTCACGGTGTTCTCCGCCATTCCCACGATCTTCGGCATCACGGCCGGCACCGGAACCGCGGCGCTGATCATGGGCGGCGCCGGGATCCTCCAGGCGGTCGCGGCGATCGGTGCGATCGTGCTGATGCACCGCAAGGAATCCAACGAGTACTTCCTGAACCTGCCGCCTGCGCGCTGACGCGGGCCCTCCGCTCGTGTCGGGTCGATCCATGCCGCAGGATGAGGGTGTGAGTGAGTCGACCCCGCGCGTGGTCTCCGTTGCCTACTGGATCTGGGTGCTGTGCGCCGCGGCGATGGTGCTGTTCGGGCTGCTCGCCCTGACGACGTCCGCCGACGCGATCCGCGGGCAACTCGGGGCCGATGCCGATACGTTCGTGTGGCTGCTGCGCGGTGTCGGTGCGGCGTCGCTGATCTTCGGCCTCGTGATCGGGTTCCTGGCCGCGCCGGTGCGTGCCGGAAACCGGGGCCTGCGGACCGCCGTCGTGGCGCTCTCGTCGGTGTTCGCGCTGGCGACGATCGCCCTGTCGGCGGTCGGGGTGATCGCGCCGCTGCTGCTGGTCATTCCGCTGTTGCTGCTGCTGGCAAGCGTTCTGGTGTATCGGGAGGGTGCACGTGAGTGGTTCCGTGACGAACGGGCCGGCTGAGCCGGTGGCGGACGGGCCGGCTGAGCCGGAGGCGAACGGGCCGGACAGTCCCGAGGGTGCGCTGTTCTACGAGCCCGGCGCTCGCTGGCGCGCCGTCTCGTACGGTCCCGTCTTCTGCGTGATCGCGCTGGTGATCGAGTTGTTCACCGGTCCGGTGGTGCACTGGTTCGCGTTGACGCTGTTCGCGTTGATCCTCGCCGGCATCGTCTACGTGCAGGTCGCGGCCGCCCGTCGGCACGTGAGCGTGCTGTTGACCGAGACGGCGCTCCGGCAAGGGGCGGAGGAAGTGCCGCTCGACGAGATCGAGGAGGTCCTGCCCGAGGCCGATCCGTACGCCGACGAACCACAGCGCTGGGAGAGCGCGCGCAGTCTCGGTGAGCTGTCCGGGGTGCCGCGGCGCCGGCGGCCCATCGGGCTGCTCCTGCGTGACGGCTCCTTCGCGCAGGCGTGGGCGCGCGACGACGACGGTCTGCGGGAGGCTCTGACGGAGGCCGTCGCGCAGGTGCAGGGGAGGTCGGTGTGACGCGTCCGGTGGTACTGGTGAGCGAGGCGGCGGGGGTCGTCGCGGCGCTCCTGCTCACGGTGTGGTGCGCGGTTCGTGGGGTGAGCACTCACGTGTTCGAACCGGTCGCGCCCGGGGCGCCGTCGTTCACGTCCGTCGACTATCACGGCGCGTGGATCACGGCGGCGTTCGCGTCGACGCTCGTCGCGGGCCTGCTGGCGCTCGACATCCGACGCCGACGCCGCTCCGCCGGGTACCCGCAGGGGGTATCATGACGAGTATGAACGGATACAGCCCGCAGCAGGAGGACCTGCTCAAGCGTCTGCGGCGCATCGAGGGCCAGGTGCAGGGCATCTCGCGCATGATCGCGGACGACCGCTACTGCATCGACGTGCTCACCCAGGTGTCCGCGGCCACGTCCGCGCTGCAGTCGGTCTCGCTCAAGTTGCTCGAGGCGCATCTCGCGGGCTGCGTCGTCGAGGCGGCCAAGAAGGGCGGACCGGAGGCTGATGCCAAGGTCAAGGAAGCGTCCGACGCGATCGCACGCCTGGTGAAGTCCTAGCGGGAGTGCGATCGACGAGAACAGGAGGTCTGTGAATATGGAGCACACCTACATCGTCAAGGGCATGACCTGCCAGCACTGCGCAGCCGCGGTCGCCGAGGAGATCAGCGAGCTGTCCGGGGTCACGGAGGTCGACGTCGACGTCGCGTCCGGCAGGGTCGTGGTCCGCAGTGATTCCCCCATGGACACCATTGCCGTCGCCGCCGCGGTATCCGAGGCAGGCTACGAGCTGGTCCAGTGACCACCATCGGGCTGCGCACCATCGACCTCGACATCGGCGGAATGACCTGCGCGTCGTGCGCAGCCCGGATCGAACGCAAGCTCGGCAAGCTCGACGGCGTCAGCGCGACCGTCAACTACGCCACCGAACAGGCCCGCATCCGGTTCCCGGAGTCGGTGCCGACGCAGGATCTGATCGACGTCGTCGAGAAGACCGGATACACCGCCGCGGTGGCCCGTCCGGTGCCGTCCGCCGACGAGACGCGGGATCTGCTCGGTGCGCGGCTGATCGTCGCGATCATCGCGTCGGTGCCGGTCGTGCTGGTGTCGATGATCCCGACGCTGCAGTTCGACTACTGGCAGTGGGTGGCGCTGGTGCTCACCACGATCGTCGTCTTCTGGTGCGGCTACCCGTTCCACCGCGCCGCGGTCGTCACGGCCCGGCACGGCATGTCGACGATGGACACCCTCGTCTCGCTGGGCACACTCGCCGCCTACGGGTGGTCGCTGTGGGCACTGGTGTTCGGCACCGCCGGACACATCGGGATGACCCACGAGTTCACGCTGCGCCCCGGCGCGCACGACACCTCGGGGCAGATCTATCTCGAGGTCGCGGCCGGGGTCACCACGTTCCTGCTCGCCGGCCGGTACGCCGAGTCCCGCGCCAAACGCCGCTCCGGGGCCGCGCTGCGGGCGCTGCTCGAGGTGGGCGCCAAGGACGTCTCGGTGCTCCGCGACGGTGTCGAACAGCGAATCCCCGTCGCCGCGTTGCACGTCGGTGACGAGTTCGTGGTGCGCCCGGGGGAGAAGATCGCCACCGACGGACGCGTCGTCGACGGCGCCTCCGCGGTGGACACGTCGATGCTCACGGGCGAGTCGGTTCCGGTGGAGGTGGGTGCAGGTGACGCCGTGGTCGGGGGCACCCTCAACACGGACCGGCTGCTGACGGTCCGAGCCGAACGAGTGGGCGCCGACACGCAATTGGCGCACATCGCCGAGCTCGTGACCGAGGCACAGAGCGGCAAGGCGCACGCGCAGCGGCTCGCGGACCGCGTCTCGGCGGTGTTCGTGCCCGTCGTGCTGGTGATCGCCGCCGTCACGCTCGCGGTGTGGCTGCTGCTGGGGCAGCCGGTCACCGAGGCCTTCACCGCGGCCGTGGCCGTGCTGATCGTCGCGTGCCCGTGCGCTCTCGGGCTGGCCACACCGACGGCGCTGCTCGTCGGGACGGGCCGGGGTGCGCAACTGGGCATCCTCATCAAGGGCCCCGAGGTGCTCGAACAGACCCGGCGCATCGAGACCGTCGTGCTGGACAAGACCGGCACCGTCACCACCGGGCAGATGGAACTCGACGACGTCGTCGCCGTGGACGGCGAGGACCGTGACCGGGTCCTGGCGCTGGCCGCCGCGGTGGAGTCCGGGTCGGAACATCCCGTGGCGCGGGCGATCGTGCGCGCAGTACCGCGGCCGCTACCGGTGACCGGATTCGTCAACCGCCCGGGCATCGGCGTCGAGGGTGTCGTGGACGGGCACGCGGTGCGCGTGGGCCGGGTGCAGGGGCCGATGCCCGTCCAGCTGCGGGGACTGCTGCCGGAGGGCCGGACCTCGGTGATCGTCTCGTGGGACGACAAGGTGCGCGGCGCGGTGGCCGTGGCGGACGCCGTGAAGTCGACCAGCGCCGAGGCGATCGGGGAGATTCGGGCGCTCGGAATGACCCCGGTGCTGCTCACCGGCGACGCCCAGGCCGTCGCTACCGCCGTCGCCCGCGAGGTCGGTATCGACCGGGTGATCGCGGAGGTGCTCCCGGACCAGAAGGCCGACACCATCGCGCGCCTGCGGGAGGAGGGCGCCGTCGCGATGGTGGGCGACGGCGTCAACGACGCGGCCGCGCTCGCGACCGCCGACGTCGGCATCGCGATGGGCACCGGCACCGATGCCGCCATCGAGGCGAGCGACCTGACCCTGGTCCGCGGCGACCTGCGATCGGTGCCCGACGCGATCCGACTGTCCCGCCGCACCCTGGCGACCATCAAGGGAAACCTGTTCTGGGCGTTCGCGTACAACGTCGCGGCCATACCGCTGGCGGCGACGGGACTGCTCAACCCGATGATCGCGGGCGCCGCCATGGCGTTGTCGTCGCTGTTCGTGGTGGGGAACAGCCTGCGGCTGCGGCGCTTTCGCTGATCCTTGCGGTTGCCGCGGTAGTTCAGTAGGTGGTGTCGTTGATCGCGGTTTCGCCGGGATGCAGCGTGGCCTGCAACGCTGTGAGGGCGTCGGGGTCGAGTTCAGCCCGGTGCAGGACTACGGCCCAGTCGAACTTGTCGGTCGACCAGCGATGAATGGTGCCCTGCCAGCGGAGGTTCCACGGCTGATCCGAACGGGGTCGTCGCGCCAGTATTCCGGTCGCGAGCCCGCCGTCGAGGGATGCCTCGAATGCCCCGGTCTCCGGGTCCACTGCGTGCGTCTCCACGACACTCAGGTCGACGAGCACGCGGGCGGTCAACGGTCGGTCGGTCACGTTGTTGCGGAACCACTCCGTCCGGCTCGAACGCTCGGCCTCGCGCTCCGCCGCGTACTCGCGCTGTCGATCCTCGAAAGTGCACACGGGGCCGGACCACGTGAAGAGGTCCGGATCGACGGGTTCGCCGACGGAGAGTTCGACGTACGACACGTTCGAGCCGACGGCGTCGTTGCCCTGCGCGAGCACCGCGCCGGTCTCGGCGTCGACGACCATTCTCAGCAACCCCTCCTTGTACCGTCCCGGAGCCAGATCAACTGTCCAGCAGCGTCTTCCGAGAAACTCGGTGGTGCCGATGGGCCCAGCGGGTCGGGTGTAGTCGCTGCCCACCCAATCCTGCGCAGGCCGGCTGAACAGCAGGTCGCTGCCCGTGCCGAGGTAGCGGACGCGTCCGGCACTGCCCTCCAGTGGCGGCTCGCCGGGTTGCTCGAACTGCCAGACAGTGGTGCCGTCGGTGATGAACAGGGGCTGTCCGTCGAGGGTCTCGACTCGGACCTTGGAGCGGTCGCGCCAGATTCGCACATCGCCGCCGCCGACCCCGACGATCATCGGCATGCGGTCGCCGGCTGTGAAGATCCTGACCCGCTCGGGTGCGTCGGGCATCTTCCGGATCACGCCCCGGATCGGCGCGCTGGGTCCGTCGGCCATCGTCACCAGAACCTGCACCCACGCCGTCATCGATCCCCCTCGAAATGTCCCGTTCGTTCGAAGCTACCCGCGAGGTCGGCCCGCACCGTGGCATCTTTGTCGGTGACATGAGCGCCCGGGGCGCTCATACTTCGGTTATGGCATACCTGAAACCGCCGCTGCTGGTCCGCGAGGTGTTCAACCGTATCGCCCTCGCGACCGGCGTCAGCGGCACCGAGAAGATCACCGTCACCGGCCGGCGCAGTCACGAACCCCGCTCGGTTCCCGTCGTCCCCGTCGACGTCGACGGGGTGCGGTACCTGGTCTCCACCCGCGGCGAATCGGAGTGGGTGCGCAATCTCCGCGCCACCCCGGAGGTGGACGTGAGCCGACGCGGTCATACCGCGCACTTCACCGCCACCGAGGTCCCCGTCGGCGACCGGGAACCCATCATCGCGGCCTACCGCGTGAAGGCGGGCAAGACGGTGCAGGGCTGCTGGGAGAAACTGCCCGATCCCGTCGACCATCCGGTGTTCGCGCTCACGACCGCGGGCTAGCGGGCACGCGTGCGTAAACCGCTCTCGGGATCGGGAGCCGTCCTGGTGGCGGCGGTCATCGGACTGGGCGCCGTGCCGACGGCATGCGCGCGACCCGAAGAACCTGCCGCGCCGTTTCCTGATCTCGCCGTCACCACCGTGATGGAGGACCTCGCCAATCCGTGGGATGTGGTCGTTGCGCCCGACGGCGCGGTGCTCACCGGTGAGCGCGCCGGCCGATTCGTCGTGAAACGGTCCGACGACAGCGTCGGAGAGGTGACCGCGGATCTTTCCGATCTGTACGCCCGAGGCGAGACCGGGCTGATGGGCATCGCGCTCGACCGGGACTTCGCGGCCAATCGCACGCTCTACACGTGCCAGGGACACCGCGGCGGCGAGAACAACGACATCCGCGTCGTGTCGTGGACGGTCGATCCGGGGTGGACCATGATGACCCGCACCGGCGACGTCGTGACCGGGATGCCGGTGGGCGACAACGGACGCCACGGTGGTTGCCGCATCCTCGCGCATCCCGACGGCACGCTGTACATCGGGACCGGTGACTCCGCGCGGCCGACAGTGTCGCAGGATCGGAATTCGTTGGGCGGCAAAGTGTTGCACGTTGATCGTGACGGCTCGCCCGCCGTCGGCAATCCGGATCCGAACAGCCCGGTGTTCACCCTCGGGCACCGCAATGTGCAGGGATTGGCGCTGCGGCCGGGCAGCGGCAGGATCTACGACATCGAGCAGGGCACGAGTCGGGACGACGAGGTGAACCTGCTCGCCGCCGGGAACAACTACGGTTACCGCCCCGACCGGCGATCGGACATCTACGACGAGAGCGTTCCGATGACCGATCCCGTCCGCGTACCGGGTGCCGTGGCGGCTGTGTGGAGTTCGGGCGCCCCCACCATCGCGACACCGGGAGGGACCTTCGTGTCGGGTGCCGGGTGGGGTGACTGGGACGGCGCGCTGGCTGTCACGAGCCAGCAAGGCGAGAAGTTGGTGTTGCTGAAACTGTCCGCTGACGGCACCGGCGTCATCGATACGTCGACGGCGTTGGCCGGTCGGTACGGACGGCTGCGATCGGCGACGTCGATGCCCGACGGCAGCCTGCTGATCACCACCGACAACGGCTCCGGCGACGCGGTCCTCCGCGTGACGCCGTCCGTGGAATGAGGTCTGTCGCGCGAGCCGTGTCGGCGTTCGTTGGTCAGCCGGAGGCGATACGTCCGAGATGCGTCTCGCTCTCGGCCACGACGCGGCGCAGTCCGGCGGTGACCGCCGGCGCGCCGAGTCGCAGCGGCACACGCAGCGCGGGGCCCGGCTCGATCGCGAACGTCCAGGTGAGTCGCGACCCCGACGCGCGCGGTTCGACGAGGGTGTCCTCGGCGAAACGGCGAATGCCCGGCACGGTGAACCCGCTGACGTAGAAGGTGTTCCGGTACCGGAGGCCCGGGACTTCCTCCCAGCGGAAGTACTCCTCGGTGGCCTTCACCGCGGACGGACGCATCGACAGTTCGCGCCGGGTACCCGCCCCGAAAGGGCGTGGGGTGAGAAAGCGAGACCCCGCGATGAACGTGCACCAGGAGAGGGTGTTGTCGCGGGTCAGTTCGGCCCACGCCGTTTCCGCGGAGACCGGCAGCGGGACCGAGAAGCGCCGTACGAACGGTGCCGTCTCCAGAAAGGTCTCGTCGCACGCAGACAACTCGAACCATTTCGGCATCGGATAATCCTAGGGACTACCGCGCCGATCCGCGGTAGTGTCGCGGTGTTCGTGATCGATTGGGAATGCAGACCGAGGAGGTGAGACCCATTACCGCTCTTGCAGGCAGGGTGCTCCCGCCTCGGGGTCGCGCGGACTAGTCCGCCCCAGCCGGCCGCGAGAGCCCCTTCGGTATCCCGAAAGGCTCGTCGTGCGATCTCCCGAGAATTCCGGCTCACCCTTCGCACTTCCGTCGATCGTCACCACTCTGCGCGCCGCCGGCTGCGTCTTCGCGGAGGACGAGGCGCACCTGCTGATCGCCGCGGCCTCCACCCCCGACAGGCTGTCGGCGATGGTCGAGCGCCGGGTCGCGGGGCTACCCCTCGAACATGTCCTCGGCTGGGCCGAGTTCTGCGGTGTGCGAATAGAAGTCGGCGCCGGTGTGTTCGTGCCGCGACGGCGCAGCGAGCTGCTCGTCCGGCAGGCCGCCACCCTCCTGCGGCCGGACGATGTCGTGGTCGATCTGTGCTGCGGGTCCGGTGCGTTGGGTGTCGCCCTCGCCGGTGAAGCCCCGGGCATCGAACTGCATGCCGCCGACGTCGACCCTGCCGCGGTCCGGTGCGCGCGGCGCAACGTCGAACCGATCGGCGGGCACGTGTATGAGGGCGACCTGTTCGACGCCCTGCCCGACACCCTGCTCGGACTCGTCGACGTCGTGGTCGCGAACGTCCCGTACGTGCCGAGCGGAGCCATCGCGCTGATGCCGCCCGAGGCCCGCGACCACGAACCGCGCGCGGCCCTCGACGGCGGCCCCGACGGCCTCGACTTCCAGCGGGCGGTGGCCGCCGAGGCGCCGCGATGGCTGCGCCCCGGCAGTCGTCTGCTGGTCGAGACCAGTGTCCGCCAGGCGCCCACGACGGTCGACATCTTCACGCGCGCAGGACTACTCGCGCGGATCGTCCACTCCGACGAACTCGACGCCACCGCGGTGGTGGGCGCGTGGCCGGGGACTTACTGACGTCCGCCGTCCAGCATCGCAGCACCCGCGAGCGCGTCCGGCACACCGAGACCCTCGACGAGGGTCGCGGCGTGGGGGCGCAGCGTGCGGCAGCGCTCGTTGATGCCGCGCCGCACGGCCTTGGCGCGCTCGACGGACAGGTGGCGGTGTTCCATGAACCACGCCTTGTCCTCATCGATCACGGTGAGCGCGTACAGGTCGCAGAGGTCGCTGAGCAGGTCCCGGGCCGTCTCGTCCTCGCACGCGTCGATGCCCGCGATGAACGCCTCGAGTACCACCCGGTCGATGTGCGCGCGGGCGGCGTGCAGGACGTGGTCCTGCACGAAATTGAAGGCGTCGAACGGATCGTCCTCGCGCTTGCGTGCTCCCTGCAGGCGGCGGGCGGCGGTGGAGAGAAGGTACTCCTCGCGGTCCTCGAACATCGTCAGCTGGGTGCCGCGGTTGAACAGGCTGCCGTCCTCCTCGTTGTCCTGCCGGGTGTCGAGGATGGTCTGGATGATCTGCTGCGCCGCGGTGCGGGTGCGGACCGCGTCACCGAAGGCGTTGGCGGCGAACGCCATCCACTCGACAGGACTCATGCCGCGGACCTCGTCGGCGTACTTGGTGAGCAGCTCCTTCGCGACCAACTGAGTCAGCACGGTGTTGTCGCCCTCGAACGTGGTGAACACGTCGGTGTCGGCCTTGAGCGCCGTGAGCCGGTTCTCGGCGAGATAGCCGGCGCCGCCGCACGCCTCACGGCACTCCTGGATCGCGCGCGTCGCGTGCCACGTGTTGGCGGCCTTGAGTCCGGCGGCGCGGGACTCGAGTTCGCGTTGTCCGCTGGGATCGATCTCGTCGGAGGTCTGGATGTCGTGCATCGTGGTGACGAGTTCGTTCTGCGCGAAGCCCAGCGCGTACGCGCGGGCGATGTGGGGCAGCAGGCGCTGCTGGTGGACCAGGTAGTCCATGATCAGCACCTCGGGATCCGGGGTGCCCTCGTCCCCGCTGGGCGCGCTGAACTGTCTGCGCTGCAGCGCGTATCGGGTGGCGATCGTCAGCGCGACGCGGGCGGCGGCGGCCGCGGACCCGCCGACGGTGACGCGTCCGCGCACCAGCGTTCCGAGCATGGTGAAGAAGCGGCGGTTCTTGTTCTCGATCGGCGACGAGTACACGCCGTCGGCGTCCACCGAGCCGTACCGGTTCAACAGGTTCGTCCGCGGCACACGCACGTGGTCGAACACGATGCGGCCGTTGTCGACTCCGGGCAGTCCACCCTTGTAACCGCAGTCTGACGTCGTGACGCCGGGCAGATCGTTGCCGTCGGCGTCGCGGATCGGCACCAGCAGGCAGTGCACGCCGTGCGACCGGTCGCCGACCACCAACTGCGCGAACACCGCGGCCATCCGGGCGTGCTGTGCGGCGCCGCCGATGTAGTCCTTGCGCGCCGACGGGGTGGGGGAGTGGACGACGAACTCGTCGGACGCCGGGTCGTATGTCGCGGTGGTCTCGAGTTCCTGCACGTCGCTGCCGTGGCCGGTCTCCGTCATCGCGAAGCAGCCGAGGAGTTCGAGGTCGATCATCGGCCGCAGGTATTCGGCGTGGTGGCGGTCGGTGCCGAGGTTCTCGATCGCACCGCCGAACAGGCCCCACTGCACGCCCGCCTTCACCATCAGCGACAGGTCCGACATCGCGAGCATCTCGATCGCGGTCACCGCCGCGCCGGGATCGGAGCCGGCACCGACCTCGACGCCGAACCCGCGATCGACGAAGCCGCCCGACGCCAGCACCCGCAACTGCTCGAGCGTCTTCGCGCGGGCCAGGTCCAGGTCGGGGGTGTAGTGCGGCCGGAACTCGTCGGAGGAGAGGTCGACGCGGGCCTTCTCGCGCACCTCCGCCCACCGTCCGTCGAGGGTTGCCCGTAGAAACTCCGCCGTGGTCGCCATGATCCGACGGTAATGCGGTGCGCGGAGTCCTGCCGGGGAACTCCGGTGTGCCGGACCTGCTCCGGACCTGCAAGGATGGACACGCCGAGGTGATGTGATTCCGGCCACCTCCTACACCCTGTCGTTGGCAAATTCGACAGAACTGGGACACTGGAATCCGTGACTGCTGCCTCCACAGGACCCGACCTTCGCGATACCCGTTCCGCTCAGCTCTTCGAGCGGGCGAGCCTGGTCATCCCCGGCGGGGTCAACTCCCCGGTCCGCGCGTTCGGCTCCGTCGGCGGCGCCCCCCGCTTCATCGCCGAGGCGAAGGGTTGCACGCTCACCGACGTGGACGGCAACAACTACGTCGACCTGGTGTGTTCGTGGGGCCCGATGATCCTCGGCCACGCGCACCCCGCCGTCGTCGAGGCCGTGCGGAAGGCCGCCACCACCGGGCTGTCGTTCGGTGCGCCCACCGAGGGCGAGATCGCCCTCGCGGAGGAGATCGTCTCCCGCGTCGCGCCCGTCGAGCGGGTGCGCCTGGTCAACTCCGGCACCGAGGCCACGATGAGCGCGGTGCGTCTGGCCCGCGGCTTCACCGGCCGTTCCAAGATCATCAAGTTCTCCGGCTGCTACCACGGTCACGTCGACGCGCTGCTCGCCGACGCCGGCTCGGGTCTGGCCACGTTCGGCCTGCCCACCTCGCCCGGTGTCACCGGCGCGCAGGCCGAGGACACCATCGTGGTGCCGTACAACGACCTCGAGGCCGTCCGGTCCGCGTTCGCCGCGAACCCCGGAGAGATCGCGTGCGTCATCACCGAGGCCGCCGCCGGCAACATGGGCGCCGTCGCGCCGCTGCCCGGCTTCAACGAGGGCCTGCGCGCGCTCACCACCGAGCACGGCGCGCTGCTGATCATGGACGAGGTCATGACGGGCTTTCGCGTCAGCCGCTCCGGTTGGTTCGGCCTCGAGGGGGTCGCCGGCGACCTCTACACGTTCGGCAAGGTCATGAGCGGTGGCCTGCCCGCCGCCGCGTTCGGCGGCCGCGCCGACGTCATGAGCAAGCTCGCGCCGACCGGCCCCGTCTACCAGGCCGGCACGCTCTCCGGTAACCCCGTTGCCGTCGCGGCGGGCCTGGCGAACCTGCAGGCCGCCGACGACGCCGTGTACGCCGCGCTCGAGCGCAACGCGCAGACGCTGGGCACGCTGCTGGGCGACGCGCTCACCGCGGAGGGTGTCGCGCACCGCGTCCAGTACGCGGGCACGCTCGTGAGCGTCTTCTTCAGCGAGAACCCCGTCACCAACTACGCCGAGGCCAAGGCCAGCGCCACGTGGCGGTTCCCCGACTTCTTCCACGCCCTGCTCTCGCGCGGCATCTACGCGCCGCCGAGCGCGTTCGAGGCGTGGTTCGTGTCGTCTGCGCTCGACGACGACGCCTTCTCGAAGATCGCCGACGCCGCACCGCACGCGGCCAGGGCCGCCGCCGCAGCCCGACACTGACCGCAGAACAGAACCGCAGAAGCACCGCCTGACCACCGAACGCAGGGACCACCACCGTGACCGACGCCCCGACCGGCGCTGACAACTCCATCGCCGCCGACCACTCCGACACCCGGACCATCGTCCACGTGCTGCGACACGGTGAGGTGCACAACCCCAGCGGCATCCTCTACGGGCGCCTGCCGAACTTCCGGCTGTCGGAGAACGGTGAGTCGCAGGCCCGCGCCGTCGCGTCGGCGCTCGCCGACCACGACATCACGCACGTCGTCGCGTCGCCGCTGCAGCGCGCGCAGGAGACGGCCGGTCCGATCGCGGAGAAGCACGGCCTGCAGATCGCGACCGATGCCAATCTCATCGAGGCGGCCAACGACTTCGAGGGCCTCAAGGTGGCCGTCGGTGACGGCGCGCTGCGCCGCCCCCGGCACTGGTGGAAGCTGCGCGACCCGTTCACACCGTCGTGGGGCGAGCCGTACCTGCAGATCGCGCACCGCATGCTCGCGGCCGTCAACACCGCCCGCGTCGCCGCGGTCGGTCACGAGGCCGTGTGCGTCAGCCACCAGTTGCCGGTGTGGACGCTGCGCCGCTTCCTGCAGGGCGAGCGGCTGTGGCACGACCCCCGGCACCGTCAGTGCGGTCTGGCGTCGTTGACGTCGCTGGTCTACGAGGGCGACACCCTCGTCGACATCGTCTACTCCGAGCCGGCCGGCGCGTCGGATCCGAGGGTGACAGGCGCATGAGGTTTCCGTCCCTGCGGTTGGCGGCCGCGGCATGTTCGCTGGTCGTCGTCGCCGCACTGTCCGGCTGCGCCACCGGTGACGACGCCGTCGCGCAGGGCGGCACGTTCGTGTTCGTCTCGCCGGGCGGCCAGACCGAGCTGTTCTACGACACCCCGTCCGAACGCGGCAAGGCCGGCAACGTCTCGGGTCCGGACCTGATGGTCGACGGCAAGACCACCTCGTTGTCCGACTACGAGGGGCAGGTCGTGGTGCTCAACGTGTGGGGCCAGTGGTGCGGTCCGTGCCGCGGTGAGGCCGACGACCTCGAGAAGGTCTACGAGAACACCAAGGACCAGGGCGTCCAGTTCCTCGGCATCAACGTGCGCGACTACACCAAGGACAAGGCGCAGGACTTCGTGGTCAACAACAACGTGGGCTACCCGTCCATCTACGACCCCGAGATGCGCACGCTGTTCACCCTCGGCAAGAACTACCCGACCAGCGTCGTCCCGACGACCATCGTGCTGGACCGTCAGCACCGGGTCGCCGCCGTCTTCCTCAAGGAACTGCTGGTCGAGGACCTGCAGCCGGTGGTCGAACGGGTCGCCCAGGAACCGCAGGACCAGGGATGACGGCCGACACGGTCGTCCTCGCGAGCGTCGGCGAGAGCTTCCAATCGGCGGCTGCGACCGGCCCCCTGCTGCTCGCGCTCGGCGCGTGCCTGCTCGCGGGTCTGGTGTCGTTCGCGTCGCCGTGTGTGGTCCCGCTCGTCCCCGGCTACCTGTCGTACCTGGCCGGTGTGGTCGGGGCCGACGCGCCCGCCGTCTCGGCCTCCGAGGCGAGCACCCGCACGAAGACGCTGCGGGACGGGCGTCTGCGGGTCGCGGG
Source organism: Rhodococcus sp. W8901 (assembly GCF_013348805.1). Classification (NCBI taxonomy): domain Bacteria; kingdom Bacillati; phylum Actinomycetota; class Actinomycetes; order Mycobacteriales; family Nocardiaceae; genus Rhodococcus; species Rhodococcus sp. W8901. Next base: position 4,579,751 of record NZ_CP054690.1, on the reverse strand, counting down.
CGCTGCCGGGCTGTTCGTCGCCGGATTCACGGTCGTGTTCGTGCTGGCCACGGTGTCGGTGTTCGGCGCGATCGAGGCGCTCGCACTCAACCGCCAGGTGCTCCAGCGCGTCGGCGGCGTCGTGACCATCGCGATGGGCCTGGTGTTCATCGGCCTGGTCCCGGCGCTGCAGCGGGACACTCGGATGGCCCCGCGTCGCATCTCGAGCCTCGCGGGGGCTCCGCTGCTCGGTGCGGTCTTCGCGCTCGGCTGGACGCCCTGCCTCGGCCCGACGCTGGCCGGGGTCATCTCGGTCGCCTCCGGCACCGAGGGGGCGACCGCGGTCCGTGGTGTGGCGCTGATCGTCGCGTACTGCCTGGGGCTCGGACTACCGTTCGTGATCGTCGCGCTCGGCTCGGCCCGCGCACTGCGCGGCGTCGGCTGGCTGCGCGAGCACACCCGGACTATTCAGATCATCGGTGGAATCATGTTGGTGGCTGTCGGCCTCGCACTGGTCACCGGCGCGTGGGACCAGTTCGTCGGCTGGGTCCGTGACGCATTTATCTCGGAGGTGACCCTGCCGATATGACGGTTCGAGACACAGTGAACGCCGGCGGTACGCCCGCCGACGCTCCTACACCCCGCCCGCCCCGGCAGTCCGTGCCCGGCCGCATCGTCGCGCTGGGCCGCAACACGTGGCGCGGCCTGACGTCGATGCGGACCGCGCTGGTCCTGTTGTTCCTGCTCGCGCTCGCCGCGATCCCGGGAGCCTTGCTGCCGCAGCGCAGCCTCAACGAGGGCAAGGTCGACGAGTACATCGCGTCCCGGCCCACGCTCGGGCCCATCATGGACAAGCTCGAACTGTTCGACGTGTTCGGCAGTTTCTGGTTCACCGCGATCTACGCGTTGCTGTTCATCTCGCTGGTCGGCTGCATCGTGCCGCGTTGTGTCGAGTACGCGAAGGCGCTGCGTGCGCAGCCCGTCGCGGCGCCGCGCAACCTCGCGCGGCTGCCGCACCACCACATCGAGGCGGTCGACGAGGATCCCGAGGCCGTCGCCGAGCGGGTCCGCAAGCAGCTGCGTGGCTGGCGTGTCATCCAACGGGTCGGGGGTCCGCGTGCCAACCACCCCGACGAGATCACGTTGTCCGCGGAGAAGGGCTTCCTCCGAGAGGCCGGCAACCTCGTCTTCCACCTGTCGCTCGTCGCGCTGCTGATCTCGATCGCCGTCGGCAAGCTGTACTACTACGAGGGAAATCGGATCCTGGTGGCGACAGGGGACGAGAGTTTCTGCACGATCTCGCCCGCGGCCTTCGACTCGTTCCGGGTAGGAGCACAGGTCGACGGCACGGGATTGACGCCCCTGTGTCTCAAGGTCAAGGACTTCACCGCCGACTATCTCGAGAACGGTCAGGCCGAGATGTTCACGTCGAACATCTCGTACCAGGCGGGCGACGATCTGACGTCGAACACGTGGCAGGACGGTCAGCTCAAGGTCAACCACCCGCTGCGTATCGCCGGCGACCGTGTGTACCTGCAGGGCCACGGCTACGCGCCCACGTTCACCGTGACGTTCCCCAACGGGGAGACCCGCACCGAGACGCTGCAGTGGCGCCCGGACGACGCGACGACGTTCCTGTCGAGTGGTGCGATGCGCTTCGACCCGCCCGGCGGCATGTACCCGAACGAGGACGATCGGCGGAAGAACCAGATCGCGATCGAGGGCCTGTTCGCGCCGACCGCACTGTTCCACGGCAACCTGCTGTCGTCGAGTTACCCGGCGATGAACGACCCGGCCGTCGCGATCGACATCTACAAGGGCGACACGGGCCTCGACACCGGCCTCCCGCAGAGCCTGTTCTCGCTCAACAAGGAGTTGATCAACCAGGGCCGGCTCGTCAAGCAGGAACGGGTCAACCTGTTCCCCGGCGAGAGCAAGACCCTCGCCGACGGGACGCAGGTGCGCTTCGACGGCGCGGTCGACTTCGTGAACCTGCAGGTCTCGCACGACCCGGCGCAGCAGTGGGTGCTGGTGTCGGCGCTGGTCATGATGGGCGGCCTGCTGACCTCGCTGGTGATCAGGCGGCGCCGTATCTGGGTCCGGATCTACCCGGCGACCGGCCCGGGAGCGGTCCCCGCCAAGGATGCCGACATCGTGTCGGCTACATTGAGCGAGGGTGAACGACGTACCGTAGTAGAGCTCGGCGGACTTGCCCGGACCGATCAGGCCGGATGGGGCGACGAGTTCGATCGGCTCACCACCCGACTGCTGGGTGACGCCACGTCATCGCGGACAACACGAGCGCGCGACGCGCAGGAGATGAATTCATGACGATCAACGAGACACTCGCTCGCTACAGCGACTGGTCGTTCGAGTCGGCGTTTGCGATCTACGTCCTGGCGACGGTGCTGCTGATCGCGCGCTACGCCTCGATGCGGGCCCGCGTGGTCCAGGAACGCGAACTCGTGGCGGCCGGCGGCGGCACCGTCGCGGCGGGCGAGCAGGTGCCCGGACGCGTCGTCGAACAGTCCGGCAAGACCTGGTCGGAGAAGCTCGGGGGCATGGGTTACGCCCTGCTGGTCGTCGGCGTCGTGCTGCACCTCGCGTCGATCGTGCTGCGCGGGTTCGCCACCGAGCGGTTCCCGCTCGGCAACATGTACGAATTCGTCTCGATGGCGTGTGCCGCCGCGGTCATCGCGGGCATCGTGGCTTTGCGCAAGACCGCGGACCTGTGGGTGTTCCTGCTGGTGCCCGTGCTGATCCTGATGTTCCTCGCGGCGACCGTGCTCTACGCCGACGCGGCCCCGGTCGTTCCCGCGCTGCGCTCGTTCTGGCTGCCGATCCACGTGACGATCATCAGCGTCGGCAGCGGCATCTTCATGGTCTCCGGCATCGCCAGCATCCTGTTCCTGTACCGCATGAAGTTCCCCGGCGGTGAGGAAGGGAACGGCGTATTCGGCAAGATCGCGCAGCGCCTGCCCGACGCCGAGACCCTCGACCGTCTCGCGTACAAGACCACGATCGTCGCCTTCCCGCTGTTCGGCGCCGGCATCATTCTGGGTGCGATCTGGGCCGAGGCGGCATGGGGCCGGTTCTGGGGCTGGGACCCCAAGGAGACGGTCTCGTTCATCGCCTGGGTCATCTACGCGGCGTACCTGCACGCGCGTGCGACGTCGGGCTGGCGGGACACCAAGGCAGCCTGGATCAACGTCGCCGGTTTCGTGGCGATGCTGTTCAACCTCTTCATCATCAACATGGTGGTGTCGGGCCTGCACTCGTACGCCGGCCTGACCTGACCTGGCCCGACCCGGAAGCTCGACCCAGCAACGCGAAACGGTCGCCGTGCACTGCACGGCGACCGTTTTCGGTTCTGCGTCCCACTGGGACGGACGTTCTGCGTTCCCGGGGAACCCAGGTTCCCGGGGACCGGGTCGCTGACTCTGAGGGCTCCGGAGGGGCCTTGGCGGGGCTCCGGAGGGGCCTTGGCGGGGCTCCGGAGCGACTCGAGCAGGTTTCAGCCGGGGCCCGGCCCGGTCAGTTGTCCGGGTCGGTGGGCGAGTCTGTGCCCGGACGGTGGTCCGACTGTCGGCGGTGGTTCTCACGCTCCACCCGCCACAGGAACTCGGGGTCGTCGTCAGGTCCCACTGCTCTGCCCGACCTGCCAACCGGTCTGCCGCCATCTCGAGCGGCGGTGGTGGCGGTCGGACCGAACGCCTTCCAGAACAGGACTGCGAGCGTTATCAGGCCGATGAACGCCAATAGGTAGATCACGGTGCACCTCCTGCTACGAGGGTAGCCGCGTCCGGGTCGTCCGGGTATCTACCTGCCGGACGGTGCGTTCTACGAGTGATGGGCCTCGGTCGTCAGCGACGTCAGGAGCGCCAGCACCTCGGCCTCTCGGAACCTCCGGTGTCCGCCGGGGGTGCGCAGAGATCCGAGCCGGCCGGCGTGCGCCCAACGCGTGACGGTCTTGGGGTCGACGTGGAACAGTGCGGCGACCTGGCCCGGGGTCAGCAGGGCTTCCTTGGCGCCGTTGTAGGTGGGTGCGCTCATCGATCCTCCAACTGTCGGGGCCTACCCGTCGGGGTCGGCCGGGGGATTCGGGACCGGTTCGTTTGTCTACCGGCTCCGACATCGTGGCACCACACCCCCCAGGTACTCGAACGATCTAAAGTTGGTAAAGGGGAGGTAATGGACAAATCGGACTACTCGGGCTGGGGTGTTGTGGGGTGTGCACAGGAATCGGCAATCCCGGTACGAAGGGGGCGGACGGCCCCTAGGGTGGGGCCTGTCTGCTCAGACGCACCGAGGCCGACAGAAGCCGATTACGGGGGCGGAACGCCGAGGTGCCCGGGTGGTTGACCGCCAATCAGTCCCACACCCCCGTCGGCCGTGGCCTGGTCCGGGTCAGGAGGGGGCATGCATGCTCGCCGACGCCATCGGCCCCAACGTCGGAACGAACATCTTCGACGGCGTCTACTGGGCGTTCCAGTAGTGTGCCACCGACAACCTCGGTCCCGGTGTCGTCCCGCTGGTGTTCTGACAGGTTCCGAGGGCGTTCCCGGGGAATCGCGCCACCAGGCGATAGGTAGGCTGGCACCGTGAGTGATGCAGCGCAGAATCGTCCCGAGAAGGCCAGTGAACAGGGCGCCGACGCCGCCCCCACCGTGACGACGGGTCACCTTGTCCGCGACGTCGTCCTCTACTCGGTGGCCCGGCTCGGCCTGGTCGTGATCCTCCTGGCGGTCATCCTCCTCGGCGGGAAGCTGATCGGCGTCGAGGTTCCGTGGATCGTGGCCGCGCTGTTCGCCGTCCTGATCGCGCTGCCGTTGTCGCTGGTGTTGTTCTCGAAGCTGCGCAAGCGGGTCAACGAGGACATCGCCTCGGTCGACGCGCGCCGCCGGGCCGACAAGGCCGACCTGCATGCGAAGCTGCGGGGCGAGGACCGCAAGCAGTGACGACCGTCCTCGACCGTCGCGGTTCCCGCGCCTGGGTCGACAATGCGGTCCGCCTCATCGAGGCCGACGCCCAGCGCAGTGCCGACACCCACCTGCTGCGTTATCCGCTGCCGCCGTCGTGGAACGTGCAGCTGTATCTCAAGGACGAGTCCACGCACATCACCGGCAGCCTCAAGCATCGGCTGGCGCGCTCACTGTTCCTGTACTCGATCTGCAACGGCTGGGTCACCGAGAACACCACGGTGATCGAGGCGTCGTCCGGCTCGACGGCCGTCAGCGAGGCGTACTTCGCGAACCTGCTGGGCCTCGACTTCGTCGCCGTGATGCCCGCGAGCACCAGCCCCGCCAAGATCGCACTGATCGAGGCGCAGGGCGGCCGCTGCCATTTCGTCACCGATCCGTCGCGCATCTACGACGAGTCGCACCGTCTGGCCGCCGAGACCGGCGGGCACTACATGGACCAGTTCACGCACGCCGAGCGTGCGACCGACTGGCGGGGCAACAACAACATCGCCGAGTCGATCTTCACGCAGCTGCAGCAGGAGGATCATCCGATCCCCGAGTGGATCGTGGTGGGCGCCGGCACCGGCGGCACGGGCGCGACCATCGGCCGGTTCCTGCGGTACCGCAAGCTCGACACCGGCCTGTGTGTCGTCGACCCGGAACACTCGGTGTTCTTCGACGCGTGGCGGGCGGGCGATCCGACTGTCACGGGGGAGCGGGGCTCCCGGATCGAGGGCATCGGGCGGCCGCGGGTGGAACCGTCGTTCATCGGTCAGGTCGTCGACCGCATGGTCAAGGTGCCCGACGCCGGCTCCATCGCGGCGATGCGGCACGCGAGCGACACGCTGGGCCGCAAGGTGGGCGGTTCCACCGGAACCAACCTGTGTGGTGCGTTCGGCCTCGTGGGCGAGATGCTCGCGGCCGGCCGCAGCGGCAGCGTCGTGACGCTGCTGTGCGACGGCGGCGAACGCTACTCCGGCACGTACTTCGACGACGCCTGGGTCGCATCCGAGGGGATCGACCTCACCGGTCCCGCGGCGGTGCTCGACGAGTTCACGAAGACCGGGCGCTGGACGGCGTCGTAGGTCCCGGGTCGATCGGCACGTGCCGGGTCATGGCGATCCGGGGCCAACGGTCCAGGCCGCGTTCGGACTCCGCGTCGAGGACGGCACGCAGGCCCGGTCCCAGGTCGTCGTCCGCGATCGCCGTGAATCCGAGGCGCCGGTAGTACGGGCCGTTCCACGGCACGTCGACGAACGTGGTGAGCGTCAGCTCGGGAAGCCCGCGGTCGCGCGCCCACTCGTCGAGGTGATCGATCAGGGCCGCGCCGATGGCGCGCCGGGCGTGGCTCGGGTGCACCGAGATCTGCTCGATGTGCGCGTTGCCGTCGACGACGTCGACGAGGCAGAACGCCACCGGCCGCTGCGCGTGCTCCGCCCACACCCAGAGGCGGCCCTCGGCGAAGTGCGTCTCGAACAGTGCGAGCGGGGGCGGATCGTCGTCGGCGATCGCGTCCATCCCCACGTCGCGGAACGCCGAGCCCGCCGCGACGTCGATCTCCGGGAGATGCGGCAGGTCGGCGGGCTCGGCGAGGCGGATCATCGCTCAGCCCTTGGAGACGACCTGCGACGCGATCGCGGTGCCGGCGGCGACGACACCGACGGACGGCCACGCGCCGATCTTCTTGGCGAGCGGGTGCGAGCCACCGAATGCGCCGACGTAGGTGCCCAGCAGCGCCGCGGCGCGGCCCGCACCGGAGCTCTTGGCCCAGTTGTAGGTGCACACGCCACCGACCGCGGCCAGCACGGCGCCGCCCAGCTGACGGTTCCCGGTCTGCCGCGCGACGGCGTATCCGCCGACCAGTCCGGCTGCGGCGAGAGCGGAGGTGGCGGTCTTGTTCAGCATCGTGGAGTTCTCCCGTTCCGAGTGTGTGTCAGTCGATTCGAGGCTACCGACAGGCTCGCGCGTGCGGACATGAGAACCCTCACGCGTGCCGTTTCTCGTTAACCGGGAAAACGTCTGCGCCTCCATCGACGAGCGACGGATCATGGCTGAATGTCACATGCGTTCAGTCCGACCGAACGCATGTGACATCGGGCCAGGGGTCCGATCCGCAGACCTAGGAGGAACCGTGTCGTCACAGCCTGCACCCACCCGCCCGGCGTTCAGCCCCGGAGCACTGCTCCCGGGTAAGCGCGCGATCGTCACGGGCGGCTCCCACGGGATCGGCGGCGCGATCGCGCGGTCCTTCGCGGCCCACGGCGCGCACGTCCTGGTGGTCGACATCGACGCCGATGCCGCTCGCGCGCTGGAGTTCGACACCGCGGCGGGCGGTGCGATCGACGTCCTCGAGTACGACGTCCTGGACGCCACGGTCCCCGGCGAGATCGTCGAGTTCGCGCCCGACGTCCTGGTGAACAATGCCGGCCACTTCCTGCGTCCGCCGCGTCCCTTCGCGGAGACCGAGCCGGCGTTCTGGTCGGAGATCGGCGGGATCAACCTCGACCACGTCCTGCGGCTCACCCATGCGGTGCTGCCGGGCATGGCCGAGCGCGGCCGGGGCGGCTCGATCATCAGCCTCACGACCGTCGAGGCGCATCGGGCCATCCCCGGGCATTCCGTGTACGCGGCGTACAAGGCAGCCGTCACGCAGTTCAGCCGCAGCCTGGCCGTCGAGGTCGGACGGTCCGGTGTCCGGGTCAACGTGATCGCACCCGACCTGATCGAGTCCGTGCAGGTCCCGTACACCGAGTGGCTGTCGGAGGAGGAGTGGGCGAAGTGGCCGACATGGGCGCCGCTGGGCGGCCCCGGTCAGCCGGACGACGTCGCCGGCGCCGCGTTGTTCCTGGCGTCCGATCTGGGCCGCTACACGACGGGCACCACCGTGCACGTCGACGGCGGCACGTTCGCGGCCGGCGGCTGGTTCCCGAAGCCCGAGGGCGGCTGGACCAACCGTCCGCGCAACCCGTGACCTGCCTTTCATTCTCCGGAAGGTTCATCGTGTCTGTCGACAAGCCCACCCTCGGTCTCGACGTCCCCAACGCAAGACCGAGCGGGTGCGTCTGGGCACCGGGATCGTGATCGCGGCCCTGCGCGGCCCTGCGCGGCGACGCGGTCCTGGCGAGGACCGCCGCGACGCTCGACCTGATCTCGGGTGGGCGTCTCGATCTCGGGGTCGGGACCGGTTGGCAGGAAAGGGAGTACGAGGCGGCCGGACTGGACTTCGCCGACCGGGGACCGTTGCTCGACGACACGCTCGCCGCGTGCCGCACGTTGTGGGCGGGCGGCCCGGCGTCGGTGTCCACGCCGAGCCTGTCGTTCGACGACGCCTAATGCTCGCCGCCTCCGGCGCCGGGGCTCAGCATCCCGATCATGGGCGCAAACCTACGGTCCCGTAGGTTGTGTACCGTGGGATCGGGTGGGGGCATCCGATCGAGAGGCTCGCACATGACCCGGCCCGACGTGACGCTCGAGAACTACGAGGACGTCTACCGCTTCTATCTGGATCATCAGCAGAATCGGCTCGTCGCGAATGCCGCCTACGCTGCGCTCAGCGCACGCTTCCGGCCGCGGACCCGCTACGCGGACGGTGCCCGTCGGCAGTTGCAGGAGTTGCTCGGCAGCGGCACGCGACTGATCGTCGCAGCCAATCACGTGACGGACCGGGACCAGTACACGCTCGCCGCGACCGCGTGGCAGTCGCCGCTGCGCCGCGCGATCGGGCGGACCCGCGTGCTCGCGAAGGACGAACTGTTCGTGGATCCGAAGCTGCGCCGGAAGATCGACATGATGGGGTCGATTCCGGTGTTCCGTGGCAAGGACCACGGGATGCGGGCGGTCGCGGATGCGGGCCGCCGGATGATGGAGATCTCGGCACAGCGACTGCACCGCGGCGACGTGCTCGCGATCTTCCCCGAGGGGACCTGCAACGACGTCGACCCCAGCCGCGTCCAGAAGATCAACAGCGGCATCGGGCACATCGCGGTGAAGGCGCGCAAGCTCGGCTCCGCTCCGGCGCTGCTGAGCCTCGGCATCCGCTACCGTCCCGGCGGCGTGGCCGATGTCTACATCTCGTCCCCGGTTCTCGACCTCCCGACGACACCCATGGACATCACCCGGGTGGTGGCCGCCGACATGCAGGCCGCGGTGGACGGGGCGTTCGACACCGTCGACGGTCAGCGGACTCCGTCGCGGTAGCTCTCGAAACAGCCTTCCGCGAAACGCGTCCGGTCGAGTTCGCCGACCTGGATGACGCCGCCGTCGTACCAGACCTGCATGCCCGCGGACAGTTCCGCGCCCTGCCTGCACCACTGGTGCAACTGCTCGTCCGTCGGGTCGACCGGATTGAACTGCATGTACATCACGGCCTGGTTGGCGCCGTATTGACGACCGGCCGCCACGGAGGCGTCGACACCGAGCGGGAACCGGCCGGCGGCGATGCCGACCACGGCGAGCAAGATCCCCGCGCCGAGGGCCGTCCACCAATTGACTCGGCACACGGGCATGCGCAGATGCTAGTGCGGCAATGCGCGGAATGCCGTCGTTCTCCGGGTTTTTGCGTGGCAGGCTGGCGTCATGGACACGAACATGGCCTCGTTCCTCGCGGCCCTCGACGAGCTGATCCGCCGGGCCACGCTGCGGATCGACCGTCCCCGAGGCAGTGCGCACCCGCGGTTCCCCGAGGTGGTCTATCCCGTCGACTACGGGTTCCTCGAGGACACCGGCGGTGGTGACGCCGAGGGCGTCGACGTGTTTCGCGGCTCGGCCGCCGGCGCCGGACTGGTGGGTGTCGCTCTCACCGCGGATCTGACGAAGCGGGACGTCGAGGTGAAACTGCTGTTGGACTGTTCGGACGACGAGATCGAACTCGTCGAGCACTTCCTGCAAGAGCGTCTGCGCCTCAACGCCGCCGTCATCCGTCGCGCATGAGCGCGCATTCGCCCGTTACGTCCGGCGGTCCGGTTCGTGCCAGCATGTGGACATGACATTTCTGATACGCCTGGTGATCAACGCGGTCGCCATCTGGCTGGCCTCGCAATGGGTCGACGGCATCACGATCGCCGACTCGGGCGAGGGCACCGGAAACGACGTGCTGATCATCCTCGGGATCGCGCTGCTGTTCACGGTCGTGAACGCGTTCGTCAAGCCGATCGTGCAGTTGCTGTCGCTGCCGCTGCTGATCCTCACCCTCGGCCTGTTCACTCTCGTGATCAACGCGCTGATGCTGATGCTCACGTCGTGGATCAGTTCGCAGACCGAGTGGGGCCTGAGCGTCGACGGCTTCTGGACGGCGGTGTGGGGTGCGCTGATCATCTCGCTCGTGAACTTCTTGCTCAGCGCACTGGTTCCGGACAAGAAGTGACATGACGATCCGCCGGGTCGTTCCCGACATCCACGCGAAATCGCTCGACGACAGCCGCGACTTCTATGCCGCGCTGGGCTTCGCCGAGGTGATGAATCAAGGGTGGGTGATGACGATGGCGTCACCGTCGAATCCCACCGCCCAGGTGACGCTGATGGGCGACGACGCGACGGCGCCGGTCCACCCCGACATGAGCGTCGAGGTGGACGATGTGGACGCGGTGTACGAGGCGATGGTCGCGCGCGGCGCGACCATCGTCCATCCGCTGCAGGACGAGGAGTGGGGTGTCCGACGGTTCTTCGTCCGTGATCCGGACGGGAAGGTCGTCAACGTTCTCGGGCACCGTACCGCGACCGACTAGCTGCGTACGGCTCAGCCGAGACCGAGTGCGAGTCCGGTGGCCGTGGCCCACACCAGCATCGACATGCCGGTGACCGCGAGGGCCGGGATCAGTGCGGGTCCCCGGCCACCGGTCCGCACGGGCGCGTTGGCCTTGATCGCGAGCGGAAGCGCGATCAGACCGACGAGCGCCCACGGCGTGCGCGCGACGAGCGCGAGGGTCACCACGAACGGCGCCACCAGCAGCGCCAGGTGCAGGGTGCGGGTGCGGGCGTCCCCCAATTTCACTGCGAGGGTGATCTTCCCGGATTCGGTGTCGGTCGGGATGTCGCGCAGGTTGTTCGCCACCAACACCGCGCTCGAGTACGAGCCGACCGCGATCGCGGCCAGCAGACCCGCCCAGTCGACACGCTCGGCCTGTACGAACTCGGTGCCGAGCACCGCGACCAGACCGAAGAACACGAACACCGCGATCTCGCCGAAACCGCTGTAGCCGTAGGGCTTCTTGCCGCCCGTGTAGAACCAGGCGCCCAGGATGCAGACTGCGCCGATCAGGATCAGCCACCACGCCGAGACCAGGGCGAGGGCGATGCCCGCGACCGCGGCCACCGCGAAACAGCCCATCGCGGCGCCCTTGACCGCACCGGGCGAGGCCAGCCCGGACCCGACGAGGCGCAGCGGGCCCACCCGCTCGTCGTCGGTGCCGCGGATGCCGTCCGAGTAGTCGTTCGCGAAGTTGACGCCGACGATCAACGCCAGCGAGACCACCAGCGCCAGCAGCGCCTTCCACCACACCGCGCCGTCGAGGGACGCCGCCGCGCCGGTACCGGCGAACACCGGAGCGATCGCATTGGGCAGGGTGCGCGGTCGGGCGCCCTCGATCCACTGGGACACAGAAGCCATGCGCCGATCCTTTCACCCTCGTCGAATCGGGTGGCCGCACGGTCGGGTACTCCCATAGGCTTGTCGCCGGTGCAAACCGTGACGAGCGATCCCCAGTCCCCGGCACCCACGGAGCCGCCGGTCGAGGTGGCGCTGTTGGGTGGCGTTGCCACACGCCGAGACGGTGTCCTGATTCCGTTGCCCGGGCCGCGCGCCCGCGCTCTGTTGGTGGCGCTCGCGCGGCGGCCCGGACACAGCCGCAGCGCCGCGGCGCTGGTCGAGGACGTCTGGGGTGACGCCCCGCCGAAGTCCCCGGCCAACGCCCTGCACACACAGATCTCCCGGCTGCGCTCGGCGCTGCCGGACGGGGCGATCGAGGCCGGTCCGGCCGGCTACCGGCTTGCCCTTGCACCGGAACAGGTCGATCTGACGCGCGCGCGTCTGCTCGCGCGGGAAGCGGGACAGCGTCACGCCGACGGGGACCAGCGGGGCGCGCTGGACGCGGTGCGCCGGGCCCGGGCGCTGTGGCGCGGCGAGCCGGGGGCGGACCTGCCCGGCGGCGACCTCGCCGACGACCTGGCGACCGAGGCCGCGTCGCATCGCGGCGCGCTCGACGCGGTGGAACTCGCTGCGCTGCTGGCGTCCGGCGAGTTCGCCGTCGCGCTGCCGATCGCGCGTGCCGCGGCGGGTGCGTCGCCGCTCGACGAGGGCGCGCACGCGCTGCTCATGGAGTGCCTGCACGGCTCGGGTCGATCCAACGAGGCGCTCGAGGTGTTCGCAGGGTTGCGCGGCCGGTTGGCCGATCGCCTGGGCGTGGACCCGTCCGCCCGGCTCGTCGACCTCAATGCCGCCATCCTGCGCGGCGATCGGACCGATCGCGCGGCGCGGAAGGAGTCGGGCGGTGCGGTGGAGACAGCGGAGGCAGCGGAGGCAGCGGGGTTTTCGGAGGCGGCAACCCGGATGCTGCCCAACGTGATCGGGCTCCGCGCCGCGCCCAACCCGCTGCTCGGACGGAAGACCGATCTGGCGGCGCTCGAACTGCTGCTGGCGTCGTCGCGGGTGGTGACCGTCCTGGGGCCCGGTGGCACCGGCAAGACGCGGGTCGCGCACGCGGTGGGGGCCGAGGTCTCGGGCCGGATGCCGGTTGCGCTCGTCGAACTCGCGCCGCTGCGCAGCGGCGAGGACCTGATCGCCGCGATCAGCGGCACCCTCGGTCTGAGCGAGGCCGACCTCACGCCGGGCGCGCTCACCCGCACCCGGATCCACGACGCGCGCCAGCGGTTGCGCGACGCGCTGTCGGCCCGACCGTCGCTGCTGATTCTCGACAACTGCGAGCACCTGATCGACGACGCCGCCGACGCGGTGTCCGACCTGATCGCCGCGAGCCCGCACCTGACGGTCCTCGCGACCAGCCGGTCGCCGATGTCGATCACCGCGGAGGCGGTGTATCCGCTGGCACCGTTGGCGATCGACGACGACGGATCGCCCGCCACCGAACTGTTCCGGGCACGGGCGCTCGCGGTGCGCCCCTCGGTGCGTCTGGACGACGGTGAGGTCGAGCGCCTGTGCCGGACGCTGGACGGGCTGCCGCTCGCGATCGAGCTCGCCGCGGCACGGGTCCGCACACTCAGCGTCGAGGAGATCAACGCCCGACTGGTGGACCGGTTCGCGCTGCTGCGTTCGGGGGACCGGACGTCGCCGGAACGGCACCGCACGCTCCGTGCCGTGATCGACTGGAGTTGGAACCTGCTCGAGGAGCCGGAGCAGGCGGCGTTGCGTCGAATATGCCGATTCCCGGCAGGATTCACGGCCGACGCCGCGGTCGCCGTGGCGCAGTGGGGCGAGGTCGTCGACGTCGCCGATGCACTCGAGGGCCTGGTGAACCAGTCGATGCTGTCGGTGGTCGAACCGCCCGACGGCGCCGATGCCGTGGGGCTTCGGTACCACATGCTCGAGACCGTGCGGGAGTTCGGCGAGGAGCAGTCGGACGGTGACGAGGACGCCGAGGTGCGTCGTCGGACGGTCGAGTGGGCGGAGTGCTTCTCGCGGGAGGTGTTCCACGACTTCATGTCCGGCCGTCAGATCGCGGCGGCGCACCGTGTCGAGGCCGAGCACGACAACCTGCTCGCGGTGCTGCGATATGCGCTGTCGGAGAAGCTCGTTCGCGCCGTCTTCACGATCTTCCCCGTGCTCGGCGGCATGTGGGCCTTTCGCGGCGCGCACTCCGAGGTCTTCGCGTGGGCACCGCGAGTGCTCGAACTCGACGATTCCGGCCTCCCCGCCGAGGACGTACCCGCGGATCACCTCGCGGCGGCGTACGTGCTGGCCGCCGCCCACATGGCGATGGGAGGCAATCTGCGCGTGGTCGCGATTGCCCGCACTCGTCTGCGACGACTGCTCGCCGCCCGCACGGACATCAGCGGGTCGTCGCGGGTGAACGCCACACTGATGTTGGTGCCCGGATCGGGGCGCGGCCTGGCGCGGACGCTCGCGACGGCGGTGCGGTCGACCGACCCGGGGGCGCGCAGCTCCGCGTTGATCGCGCGCGCCAACCTCCGGGAGAACATCGGGGACCTGTTCGGTTCGGAGTCCGACGCACGGCAGGCGCTCGCCCTGGCGGAGGAACTGAACGACAGCTGGGGCCTGGCGATGGTGTGTCAGCACCTCGGCGGCCTGTACTCCCAGTCCGCGCGCTACGGCGAAGCGGTCGAGTTCTACCGGCGGTCCGCCGAAGTCCTGTGGACGATGCACCTGTACGACGAGAGCCTGCAGGTGCGCGGTTTCATGGTGGCTGCTCTCGTCGGTGCCGACCGGATCGCCGACGCGCGCACCGAACTCGCGGCGCTCGTCCCGCTGCACGCGAGCGCGCAGGGCAGCGGCGCGAACAGCGATCACGACACGAACAACCAGGCAGCGTTGTCGGCGAGTACCGCGGAGGCCGATCTGGCCACCGGTGTCGTCGATCGGGGACTGGCCGAATACCGCCGGGCGGCCGAACAGGCCGGCGACCTCGCGGGCGAGCTTCCGGCCGATCCGTTCGAGATCATGGTCGTGTCCGCTGTCGTGGACGCGCACGTACTCGCCGGACGCTCGGAACTTGTCGCAGATCTGGCACTTCGCCTCGAAGCCGTTGCGATGCAGCGCCTCGGTTCCCGCGGATACCCGGATCTACCGCAGACCGGGGCGGTCGCGTGCGCTGTCGGTAGCTTCGCCGTCGCCACCGGCCGCGCCGTCGAACGTGGGGTGCGGTTGCTTGCGCTCGCAGCGAAAGTCAAAGCACGCCAGGACTATCCGTCGATGAGACTGGAAAGACATCTGGAGCTGGCGAAGGATCTGCTCGGTCACGATGCCGTTGCGGCGGCGCTGGCGTCCGTGGAGGGGACGCCGCGCGCCGCCGCGCGTCGCGAGATACTCGGCCTTCTCTCCGAGACGGAGGCGTGAGGCCTCAGGTCCTGCGCATGTAGGTCCGCACCGTGAGCGGGGCCATGATCGCGACGATGACGGCGGCACCAACCAGTGCATACACCGCGTGGATACCGAAGTGGCCGTCGTTGGCGAGTTCGCGGACCGCGGTCACCAGGTGCGAGACGGGGTTGACGTTCACGAACGCCTGCATCCAGCCCGGCATCGTGTCGGACGGTACGAACGCGTTCGACATGAACGTGAGCGGGAACAGGATCATCATCGAGACGCCCTGCACGGCGGAGGCCTTGCTCATCAGCACGCCCATGAGTGCGAAGATCCAGCTGATCGCGAACGCGCACACCATGATCAGCAGCGCCGCGCACACCACGCCGACGAATCCGCCACCCGGGCGGTAACCCATGGCGATGCCGACGACGATCGTGATGGTGGTCGCGATCGCGTACCGCACGACGTCGGCGAGCAGGGCCCCGGACAGCGGGGCGATCCGGGCTATCGGCAGCGATTTGAACCGGTCGAACACCCCCTTGTCCATGTCCTCGCGCAACTGGGTGCCGGTGACGATCGATGCCGTGATCACCGTCTGGACGAGGATGCCGGGGATGATGATGGGCAGGTACGACTTCACGTCGCCGGAGATCGCGCCGCCGAAGATGTACGTGAACATGAACGTGAAGATCACCGGCTGGATCACGACGTCGAACAGTTGCTCGGGGTTGTGCTTGATCTTCAGGATGCCGCGGTACGCCATCGTGAAGGTGTGGGCGATCGCGTCCCGGAGGTCGATGCGGTCGGCGGCTTCGATCGTCCGCGTGTCTCCCTGTCGCGCAGGCGAGGTGAGTGTGGTGGTCATGCGGCGTCTCCTTCGGACTCGGCAGTGTCGTGCCCGGTGATGGTGAGGAAGACCTCGTCAAGGCTCGGCTTCGACACGGTGATCTCGTCCACCGCGATGGACCGGTCGCGCAGGTGCACGAGAAGATCCGCGGTGATCGACGGATCGGTCAGCGGCGCGGTGATACGTCCGGACTCCGGCGTGACCGCTGCCTCGATGCCGAGCATCGCGGAGATCACGGACCGGGCTTCCTCGGTCTGCGTGCGATCGGCGAGGGTCAACTGCAGTGCCGACACTCCGACCGACGCCTTCAGTTCGTCGGCGGTGCCGTCGGCGATCACACGACCGTGGTCGATCACCGCGATCCGGTCCGCCAGTTGGTCGGCCTCGTCGAGGTACTGCGTGGTGAGCAGTACCGTCGAGCCCTCGGCGACGAGCCTGCGGATGGTGTCCCACATCTGCGCGCGGGTGCGCGGGTCGAGGCCCGTGGTGGGCTCGTCGAGGAACAGCAGCGGGGGACGGGCGATGAGGCTGGCCGCGAGGTCGAGTCTCCGGCGCATGCCGCCGGAGAAGTTCTTCAGCGGCTTCGACGCCGCCTCGGTGAGTCCGAACTCTTCGAGGAGTTCGACGGCCTTGCGCTTGGCGTCGGCGCGGCCGAGGCCGAGCAGCCGCGAGAAGATCACGAGGTTCTCGGTGGCGGTGAGGTCTTCGTCCACCGACGCGTACTGGCCGGTGACGCCGACGAGGGAACGGACGGCCGTCGATTCGCGGACGACGTCACGGCCGAAGATGCGGGCCTCGCCGCCGTCGGGCCGCAGCAGGGTCGCGAGCATCCGGACTGTCGTCGTCTTGCCGGCGCCGTTGGGGCCGAGCACGCCGTACACCGAACCGGTCGGGACGGTGAGGCTGACGCCGTCCACGGCCCGCTGCTGCCCGAAGGTCTTGACGAGCCCGACGGCCTCGATGGCCGGGGGTGAGGTATCGAGGTTCATGGCACAACCATGACGGTGCCCTCTTGCACCGCCCTTGCACCGCGCTTGCGTCCGGACACGCGCCGGGCTCGCGGTGCAATGCACCGCGGGCCCGGGTCTTCGTGCGGGTCGAGCTACTTCAGTAGGCCACCGATCAGGTCGCCGATGTTCGGGATGAAGTCACCGAGGCTGCCGGTGATCGTCCCGAGGCTGCCGAAGGTGTCACCGACACCGACGAGGACCGGATCGCCCAGCTCGGGAACGGGATTGGCCAGCGACACACACGCGCCCACGACGGCGTACATGCCACCGGTGAGGGCCGGTGTCGTGTACGCCTTGGTGACACCCGCGCCGACGCTGTCGAGACCACTGGTCCAAGCAACGAATCCGGGCTCGAGCAGCTTGAGCGGGTCGTCGACCGCCTCGGGCACCTTGACGGAGTCGATCGCGACGGCACCGCACGTGCTCGTCGGGAAGTCGACGTTGGGGTTGGTGATGGAGACGGCGATCGCATCTCCGGCGGCCTCCGCCGTCACGGTGGGTCCAGTGAAGGTGGCGGGCGCGGCGGACGCGAGCGCGGGAGCAGCGATCAGGGCCGCGGCGGCGACGGCACTCCCTGCCGCCAGACGGGTGACGAGTGAGGTGGAACGTAAGCGCATGGTGTGGACCTTTCGACAGTGGCCGGCTCGGCGCGAGGAACCGCGAGGCGGACACGGCGAGCGGATCAGGAAAGGATGCGCGGCGGCCCGGGCATCCCCGACTGGTGTCCGGACCGCCGCGCACGTTCTGTGGTGCGGGTGGTCTGTCAGGCGGGCTGAGTCGATCCGGCCGAGATGGCCTTGATCAGTCCGTCGATGTTGCCCTCCAGGACGAAGTCGAGGACGTTCTCGAGTGCGCCGTTGCGCAGGCTGCCGAAGATCGCGTCCTCGGGCAGGCTGACGACCTGGGGCTTGCCCAGCACCGGCGTGCCGCCGTTGGCCGAAGTGCATTCGCCGACAACGGCAAACACGCCGTCGTTGAACTCCGGCGTGGTGAAGGACTTGGTGTCGGACGCGCCGACGCGGGCCTTGTCGGAGACCTTCCAGAACGTGAATCCGGGCTCGAAGAGCTTGGAGGGATCCTTCTCCAGTTCACTCGCGCGCGACGCGGCGAAGGCGTGGGCGCCACACGTGACGGAAGGATCGGTATTGGGGTTCGCCACCGTCACCGTGATGGTGCTGCTCGCGGCGGCCGCGGTGACCGTCGGCGCCTTGACCGCGGGTGCGGCCGACGCGAGGGCAGGGGCGGCGAGAGCGGCTGCGCCGGCAATCGCGACACCGGCCACACTGCGGGTGAACAGATTTCGAGTACGCACGTGCATGGACAACTCCTGTTGAGTACGAGTGTTCGAAACACGTGATCGCGGCGCCCGGCTCCCCGAAACCAAGACCCGAAACCAAGATCACTGGGGAGAAGCATCGGGGTTGGGTCAAGTTCCCGCAAGGTGAACCTCTCGGGGCCGTAACGAAATGCGGTCCTCGGTGCGAGGAATGTTCCGTTCCTACCGCCCGGTAACGATGTTTGATCAGCGGAAATCCCCACCGTACGAGCCGGTTTGGGACCTATGTAACAATCTTGTTTCAGTGGTCGTTAGGTATTCAATTGCTTGTTCAACTACCCGAATTTCGGGGCGGTCGGTTCGCATCGGCCGGGCAGGGGGTTTCCTGCCCGGCCGATGCTCCGACTCGGGCTACCCTGCGGCGAGCGAGCCGCCGGAGAAGAGGCCGCGGGCGATGCCCGCGATGTTTGCGGGGGCTGCGCTCGAACTGCCTGTGTACTGGCTGCGCGGAACCGACACCACCTGCGGATCGCTCGCGGACGGCTTCGGTTGTGTGGGCGAAACACATTCGCCCACAACGGCATAGAATCCGCGCGGGACGTCGAAGGTGTAGGTCCGGGACGAGTCGGCCGCGACGCGCTCGCTGCGTGCGGTCCGCCATGTCAGGAAGCCGGGTTCGTTGATCCTCGACGGATCCTCCTCGAGTGCGGAGAGCTTCGAGGCCTGGACCACGAACGCCCCGCAACTGCTGGTCGGATCGCTGTTGGGATTCTCGAGCGTCAGGTCGAAAGTGCTGTCGGTGACGGTGAACGTCACTGTGGGGCGGGTGAGCTCCACGGTTTCCGCGCCCGCAACTGCGGGTGCGGTGAGTGCCGACACGCCGACGAGGACGGCCCCGACGGTCGTGCGGCGTAACAGCTGAGATGTAGACGGACGTGTTTGCATGATCAACCCCTGTCGATGGAGTGTCGGTGGACAGGCGATCGCGGTGCTCGGTTCCCCGAAACCAAGATCACAGGCGAAGCATGGCCCGTTTACGTTTTCGGGCAAGGGTTTTCGGCGGAATCGGCCGCGCCCGCGGGTGGCGCCGAATCGTTTACCTCCCCGCTGCACTCCCTTTGATCAGGGAGAACCGTCGCGCCGAACCCGCCGCGCCGAAGAGTAACAATCGTGTCTCGGCCGGCAGATACTGATCAACTGGATCAATTATTCGTTCGAATCCAGGCTGTCTGCAGGGCCTTGCGGTCCACCTTGCCCGGCCCCCGCAGCGGGAGTGAGCGGACGAATTTCACCTCCCGCGGTGCCGCGGTCGCGTCGAGCGAGGCGCCGACATGGGCCCGCAGGTCGTCGACGGTGGGGGCGGTCCCGTCCTCCGGCACGATCGCCGCCACCACCCGCTGGCCGAGTCGTTCGTCGGGGACACCGAGCACCGCGCATTCGCGAACGTCCGGGTG
Source organism: Rhodococcus sp. W8901 (assembly GCF_013348805.1). Taxonomy (NCBI): domain Bacteria; kingdom Bacillati; phylum Actinomycetota; class Actinomycetes; order Mycobacteriales; family Nocardiaceae; genus Rhodococcus; species Rhodococcus sp. W8901. Next base: position 4,560,230 of record NZ_CP054690.1, on the reverse strand, counting down.
CTCCATCAGGACGGCTTCGACCACCTGCGGCACCACCGTCAGACCGCCGGTGGAGATCGCCTCGTCCAACCGCCCGCGGATCGTCAGGACGCCGTCGGTGACGGTTCCGGCATCGTCGGTGCGGAACCATCCGGGCTCGCTGAAGGCCGGGTGATCGGGAATCCCGCGGTACCCCGATGCGAGCGTGTCTCCACCGAGCAGGACGCGGGAGTCGTCCGCGATGCGGACCCGCACACCGTCGAGGGGTGTGCCGTCGTAGACGCACCCGCCGCACGTCTCGCTCATCCCGTAGGTGCGCACGATCGTCAGTCCGGCGTCGACGGCCCGGCGCAGGAGCGGCGGAGGTGTCGCGGCGCCACCGAGGAGGACGGCGTCCAGTTCGGCGAGTGCGGCGGCCGCCGCGGCGTCGTCGAGGGCCTTGACCAGTTGGGTGGGCACCAGCGAGGTGTAGCGACGTGGCCCCGCCATCGCGTCGACGGCTGCCGGCAGGGTCGCCGGATCGAATCCGCGTGTGACGTCGACGACGACGGGCGCGGCGCCGGCCAGCACGCTCCGCAGCAGCACCTGCATGCCCGCGATGTGGTGTGCCGGCAGTGCCAGCAACCACGACCCGGGCCCGCCGAGCCTGCGGTGTGTCGCGTCGCCGCTGGCCCGCAGCGCGCGCGAGGTCAGCATGGCGCCCTTGGGGACCCCGGTGGTGCCCGAGGTCGCCATCACGAGCGCGATGTCGTCGGCGCCGGGCACATCGTCGATCGCCTCACCCGGACGCAGGGCGTCGCACAGGCGTCTCGTCTCCTGCTGGTCCTGCTCCGGTACCGGTAGGAGGGGTGGGCCGTCGCGGTCGAGGAGTCGTTCGAGCCGGGGCAGGAGGGCCGTCGCCGCGCTACCGGCGGGAATCGGAAGGGTGTGCAGGACCGGGCTCACTCCTCGATGGTTTCACGGGGAGCGTCCCGGTCGGACACGGGTCAGGTCGCCGGTGGACCGGCGAGCGGCCATCCCCCGGACGACAGGTGCGACCGCACGCGGTCCACGTCGGATTCGAGCGGCATCTCGTTGGTGATCTTGGTGATGAGCACCTGGATGTCGGTCTTGGAGATCGGCAGGTCGCCGTCGTCGACCAGGGCTGCGGTCACGATGTCGACCTCGTCCTCCGACAGTCGGCGGGTGAGGAGAGCGAACAGCGGGACATAGTCCTGCTCGGGAACGCCGTTGGGGTAGCCGGCGCGCAGCCAGTCGATGATCGAGGAGAGGAACGGAGGCAGGCTCAATGGTGCTCCTGAACTTGGTCCGTCAGCGGTATTGGTGTTCTCTCGACGCTTCCTGCTCGTCGGAGACGACGGGCCAACCACCCGCGGCGAGGCGCTCGGTGACGCGGGCGATGTCCTCTTCGGTCGGCTGCTCGCGGATGACGCCGGCGATGATGCTCTTCAGCGCGTCGTAGTCGACGTGCCGGTCGGGATGCTCGTGGGCGGTTTCGATCGACAGTTCGACGATCTGCCCGATCTCCTCGTCGGTCAGTCGGCGTCCCAGGACGGCGAGCAGCGCGAAATGGTCCTTGGCGGGAATCCCCTCCGGATAGCCGGCGCGGAGCCAGTCGAGTACCGAGCGAAGCGCGCTCTTGTGTTCCGCCGAGCGGGGCGAGCCATCAGTCGCCGAGCGGTGCGAGTCATCAGTCGCCGAGCGGTGCGAGTCATCAGTCGCCGAGCGGTGCGAGTCATCAGTCACGGATGCGATCACTTTCACGAAGGAGTGGGGACGCGGGTCGGTGCGTTACCTCACTCAGAAGACGTGGATGCCGAAACTGCTGGCCAGGAAGTTCTGCATCAACATCAGTATCCCAGCAATGATCGCGATCAGCACGACGGCGAAGCAGAGGGCGGCTCCGAGCTTGCCGAGCGTCGACGCCTGTCCGTCGGGACCCGGCTGTGCGCCCATGGACAGTGACTTGAGGCCCAGCGCGAAGATGGCGGGCAGTCCTGCCCCGAGCAGTAGTCCGACGAGGACGACCTGCCACAGCGAGTTGGCGGTCTGTGCGAGTAGATCCATCGGTCGTCTCCTTTCAGATCTTGCGGGTGGTGGGCTCGACCTCGGAGGTCTGGTCGGTCACGGCAGCGGCCGTGGCTGTGGTCGTGGCCGAAGCAGCGTCCGCGTCGTTCGTGGGGGCCAGGCCGCCCTCCCACTCGGCGTTGACGTTGCTGGGGTCGATCGGTTCGCGGCGCGACCGGATGTACATGAACGCCGACAGTGCGACCAGCAGGGCGAACACGACGATGACGCCCGGCAGGCCGCCGATCACGTGTGCGAGGGCCCAGCAGATCGCGCCGGCGATACCGGCGGACGGCAGCGTGATCAGCCAGGCGACCGCCATGCGGCCGGCGACGCCCCACCGCACCTCGGCACCCTTGCGGCCGAGTCCCGTACCGAGGATCGAGCCGGTCGCGACGTGGGTGGTCGACAGCGGCAGACCGAGGTGGCTCGAGGTCAGGATGATCGCGGCAGACGACGACTCTGCCGCCATGCCCTGCGGGGCAGCGATCTCGACGAGGCCCTTGCCGAGGGTTCGGATGATGCGCCAGCCGCCGAGGTAGGTGCCGAGGGCGATCGCCACCGCGCAGCTGAGCTTGACCCAGAAGGGCATCTCGCTGTCTGCAGTGATGGAGCCGTGGGCGACCAGGGCCAGGAAGATGACGCCCATCGTCTTCTGGGCGTCGTTCGTGCCGTGCGCGAGTGAGACGAGGGATGCCGTGCCGACCTGGCCGATGCGGAAGCCCTTGCTCTTGTTGTCGTCCGGGACGTCCCGGGTGATGCGGTAGATCAGCTTGGTGCCGACCGCGGCGACCAGCGCGGCGACCACGGGAGCCAGCAGGGCGGGGATGATGACCTTGCCGAGCACACCGCCCCACTCGACGCCGCTCATGCCGATCGAGGCGATGGCCGCGCCGATGAGGCCGCCGAACAGGGCGTGCGACGAGCTGGACGGCATGCCGAACAGCCAGGTCGCGAGATTCCAGAGGATGCCGCCCACGAGGCCGGCGAACACGATCAGCAGCAGGTCCTCACCGCTGACGGTCCCGAGATTGACCACGCCCTTGGCGACGGTCGCGGCGACCTCCACGGACAGGAAGGCGCCTACCAGATTGAGGGTTGCAGAGAGTGCCACTGCGACCTTCGGTCGGAGTGCGCCGGTGGCGATGGAGGTGGCCATCGCGTTCCCGGTGTCGTGGAAGCCGTTCGTGAAATCGAATGCGAGGGCAGTGACGACCACTACCAAGAGAACGACGAGCTCTGCGGTCACAAGCGAATTGTGCGTATCGAAAGCGTAAAAGTACAGCGAGCATCCGGTGAACAAGCCGTGATCCCGGTTGCATCGTCCCATCACCTCGCACGACGGTTCCGGTGGTGTGTGGACACTCACGTTTTTCGGCTGCCTGTGGCCCGCCTCACTACGAAGTCTCACTCACCGGGATGGGCCCTCGGCGTGGGTGTGATCCTCATTACGGTCCTCCGCATCGGGGCTCATGAAGCCTCGGGTAGCGGGGCGAAGGAGTGGGTGGCGCGATGAGAAAAGCGGTCTGGGACATCACTCGACCTCGTGTCTTTACCTAAAGAAACGAAATCGATTACTTGACCTTTACTTGTCGATCCACGTGCTCGGAGCGGCAGCCCTGTAGGGCGTGACCGCACCACCGAGCACGCCCGTTCGTCCCCGGCCCGGTTCCGGGCACTCGAGAAGGAGATTCACAGATCGTGAAGCGAAACAAGACAGCCAAGCTGGTTGTGGCACTCGCCGCAACCGCGGCACTGGTCTCGGCCTGTGCCGGCGAGCGCTCCGGCGACTCGGGCGTCCCGAGCAGCGGCTCGGGCGACACCAAGTCGGCATCCGCGTCGGTCGACAAGTTCGGCACGCTCGCCTCCCCGTGCGGTGAGGGCGACGCCAAGGGCGCTACCGATCAGGGCGTCAGCGACACCGAGATCAAGATCGGCTTCGGTGACGACCGCGGCTACGCCAAGGCCCCGGGCCTCAACAAGGAGATGTCCGACGCCGTCTCCGCGATGATCGAGTGGTGCAACGATCAGGGCGGCATCAACGGCCGCAAGATCGTCGGCACCGACTACGACGCCGCGATGACGCAGGCCAACGCCGTCATGCAGGACGCGTGCCGCTCCGAGTTCATGATGGTCGGTCACGGCTTCGCGATGGACCAGACCTCCGAGCAGACCCGCGTGGCCTGCAATCTGGCGGCTGTCCCCGGCTTCACGGTCTCCCCGGACGCGGCCAACGGCCCCATGACCTACCAGGGCGTGCCGTTCCCCGTCGACATCGCGAACGCGTCGGCGTGGTTCCAGATGGGGGAGATGCACCCCGACCTCAAGAACGACTTCGCGCTGATCGGCTCCACGATGCCGACCATCATCACGTCGCTCACCAAGACCAAGTCCATGGCCGAGGCCGCCGGCTTCAAGCTCAAGGACTGTGGCGTCACCATCAACTACGACGGTGAAGCCAGCTACGTGCCGTTCGCCGAGAAGTTCAAGCAGTGCGGTGCCAAGGGCCTGTGGACCTCGCGTTCGCCGGTTCCGGCCGAGTTCAACCTCATCAAGGCGATCGATCAGGTCGGCCTCGACCCGATCCTGCTCGGTGAGGCCACGTGGTACGCCAACGCCGTCCAGGGCTTCAACAAGGACAGCGGTCTGCTCGACAACCTCAATGCCGGCATGACCTTCCAGATGCTGGAGAACGACGACAACGCCGCCGTCAAGCAGTACAAGGACCTCGTCACGGCCAAGGGTGGCAAGACCGCGCTCCTGGGCATGCAGGCCACGTCCTCGTTCCTGCTGTGGGCCACCGCCGCCGACGAATGCGGTTCGGACCTGACGCGACAGTGCATGATCGACGAGCTCTCGCAGATCCACGAGTGGGACGGTGGCGGACTGCACGCCGTCAGCGACCCGGGTGCGAACATCCCGGCGCAGTGCGGCCTGATGGTCTCGCTGAAGGGCGCGGACTACTCGCAGGCGTTCCCCGCCGATGCCGGCGAGTTCAAGTGCGACCCGAACTACCTTGTCAAGACCGACAAGTCGACGTGGGGCACCGAGCTGGGTGCCGATCGCATCTCGACCAAGTACCTGAACCCGAACGTGATCACGCCCAAGGCATGATCGCCCGCCGCGCGGCGTAGGACCCACAGGTCCCGCCGTCCGGCTCCCTCGATCCACCCAACGATCCACCGATGAATGCGGCGCCCCGGGCCACCGCCCCGGGGCGCCGCCTCCATCCTGACTGGAGAACTCAGAGGGTTTCCAGATGGACACATTCGTGACATTCACGATCCTGGGTCTCGTCCTGGGCTCGGTGTACGCAATCGCAGCCTCAGGGCTGGTGCTCACCTACAACTCGTCCGGCATCTTCAACTTCGCGCACGGCGCGCAGGCGATGCTCGGCGCCTTTCTCTACTGGCAGCTCCGCTACGGTTGGGGTCTGCCGACACCCGTGGCGTTGATCATCACGCTCGGCATCGCCGGACCGCTCATGGGGCTGCTGCTGTACGCGCTGATCATGCGCGGCCTACGGGACACCTCCGAGGTCACCAAGATCGTCGTCACGGTGTCGATCATGCTCGGCATGCTGTCGCTGTCGACCTGGTTCTGGCACCCCGAAGAAGCCCGCACCATGAAGATGTTCTTCGGTGACGACAGCCGGTTCTCGTTCTTCGGCGCGACGATCCACACCCACGAGATCATCTGCCTGGTCGCCGCGGTCCTCATCGCCGTCGGCCTGCGCTTCCTGTTCACCCGCACCCGCATCGGCGTCTCGATGCGCGGCGTCGTGGACGACCCTGATCTGCTCCGCCTCAACGGGCACAACCCCGAGCGCATCGCCGCGTTCTCGTGGGCACTCGGTTCCACGCTGGCCGTCCTCGCCGGCATCCTGGTCACCCCGATCAGTGGTGGCACGCTCGAGGCCAACCTGTTGACGCTGCTCGTGATCGACGCGTTCGCCGCCGCGATGTTCGGCCGCCTGCGCAGCATCCCGCGCACGTTCGTCGGCGCCATCGTGCTGGGTCTGGCCGGCACCTACGTGCTCGGCTACTTCCCGTCCGAGTGGACGTGGACCTCGAACCTGCGCGTGTCGCTGCCGATGATCGCGCTGTTCGTCGTCCTGATCGTGCTGCCGCAGGATCGGCTGCGCGGCACCGCGGTCCGTACCCGTGAGCGGTACTCGGTCCCGAGCGTGCGCAAGGCCGTCGCGTGGGGCGTCGCCCTGATCGTGATCATCTACCTGATCCGTCTGCTCATGGTCGAGTCCGCGATCACCACCCTGACCCTGGGTGTCTCGTTCGCGATCATCGCGCTCTCGTTGACCCTGCTCACCGGATACGCCGGCGAGATGAACCTGGCGTCGGTGTCCTTCGGTGCGATCGCGACCATCGTCGCGTTCCACTTCGGTGTCTCCGGAACCGGCCTCGCGGCCCGCATGACCATCTGGGGGCTGATCTTCGGGACCCTCGCGGCCGCGGTCATCGGCGGCCTCGTCGCACTGCCGGCGCTGCGCCTGCGCGGCCTGTACCTGGCGCTGGCGACGATGGCATTCGGCGTGTTCCTCAGCAACATGGTGCTGCGCGACACCACCGAGCACGAACTGTTAGGCGTCAAGTTCTCGATCTTCCCCGGCGGCTCCCTCGTGATGCCTCCGATCAAGATCGGCCCGCTGGACCTGAGCAACCAGACGGCGTTCCTCATGACCGCCACCGCCCTGTTCGTGATCCTCGCTGTCGGCGTCATCGCACTGCGCAACAGCGGCTACGGCCGCCGGCTCGCCGCGATGAAGGACAGCCCGGCCGCCTCGGCGATGCTCGGACAGAACCTCGTCAAGCTCAAGCTCAGCGTGTTCATGCTCTCTGCCGGCATCGCCGGACTCGGCGGCATCCTGATGTCGACTGCGATCGGTGCGGTCTCGAACGAGAACTTCTCGATCATGATCAGCCTCACGATCCTGATGCTCACGGTCGTCGCCGGCATCGGCTACGTCACCGGCGCGTTCTTCGGCGGCATCATGGCCGGCATCGGATTCGCGGTCATCATGGTCTCGTTCGGCAACCTGGCCTCCAGCCAGCCCGAGATCGAGGGACTGTGGACCTTCCTGGGTCACCTCGCGGCCGTCAGCCCCGCGCTGATCGGTATGGGCGTCGGCAAGAACCCGTCGGGCACGGTGCACGACGTGATCGAGGGCTACCGCCACCTGCGCAACGCCAAGCCGGTGCTGATCGGCGGCGCGGCCGTCGTCGCACTGTCGTACGTCCTCGCGCTCACCGGCGTGCTGGGCAACTGGTGGTTCGCGACGATCACGATCGTCACGGTGTTCATGCTCCCGGTCATCGGAAAGATGGTCATGCCGGAAGCGGTCCTCGGCAAGGAGGCCGCCGACGCCGCCAAGGGCATCGCGCCCGAGGAGATCGGCATCGACGCGCCCTACACGGAAGAGGGCCTGACGCAGCTCGACCGCGAGCTCGGACTGCCCGCCACGGTCACGGCCCACACCGCTGCGGCCACGGAGCACTTCGCCTCGAAGCCGAAGGAGTTGAGCGTCCATGCCTGACACCCCGATCCTCGAAACCCGGGGCATCACTGTCCGATTCGGTGGCCACGTCGCGGTCAACGACGTCAGCATCACGGTCGAACGCGGATCCATCACCGGACTGATCGGACCGAACGGCGCCGGTAAGACGACGCTGTTCAACACGATCACCGGCCTGCAGAAGCCGGCATCGGGCAAGATCCTGCTCGACGGCCAGGACGTCACCCGGCTCTCGCCCGCCAAGCGGGCGAACAAGGGCCTGGCCCGCACCTTCCAGCGGCTGGAGCTGTTCCTGTCGCTGTCGGTGCGGGACAACATCCGGGTCGCCGGCGACATCCACAGGGCCAACACGCGCAGCAAGATCGACGTGGACGCCGAGACGGACCGGATCCTCGAGCTGACCAAGCTCACCGATGTCGCCGACAAGGACGTCTCGGACATCCCGACCGGACGGGCTCGCGTCGTCGAGGCCGCCCGGGCACTGATGACATCGCCGCGGCTGCTGCTGCTCGACGAGCCCGCGTCGGGCCAGACCGAGCAGGAGACCGAGGACTTCGCGGACCTGCTGCGGTCCCTGGCGGCGGACGGTCTGGCGATCTGCCTCGTCGAGCACGACATCCCACTGGTGATGAAGCTGTGCAAGCAGATTCACGTGCTCGACTACGGCGCCGTCCTGGCGTCGGGCAGCGCGGCGCAGGTGCGCGACGACCCGGCGGTGATCGCCGCCTACATCGGCACGGCAGAGGAGGCAGTGTGATGGCTGTGATGTCGACTGGGGCCACGAACGTGACGGAGACGCTGGACGGGCCGCAGGACGGACCCACCCCGCTGCTCGAATTGGCCGGTGTCCGTGCGAGTTACGGCCCCATCGAGGTGCTGCACGGGGTGGACCTGACGCTCGCGCCGGGCACCGTCATGGCCCTCCTCGGGCCGAACGGCGGCGGCAAGACCAGCACCCTGAAGATCTGCTCGGGCATCCTGCCGATCACGCACGGCGAGCTGCGGATGGCGGGCCGGGTCGTCAACGGCGCCGAGGCGTCGGACCTGGCGAAGCTCGGTGTCTGCTCGATCCCCGAGGGGCGCGGCATCTTCGCCAACCTCACCGTCCGCGAAAACCTGTGGATCGCGACCGGCACGGGCACCGACCTCGCCAAGCTCGAGGAGATCGCCTACACCCGGTTCCCGATCCTCGGGAAACGCAAGAACCAGTTGGCCGGCTCCATGTCCGGCGGTGAACAGCAGATGCTGGCGCTGTCCCGGGCCCTGGGTACCGACCCGACCCTGCTGCTGCTCGACGAGCTGTCGATGGGTCTGGCGCCGCGGATCGTCTCGCAGATGTACGACATCGTCGGCCAGTTGGTCGAGGAGGGTCTGACGATCCTGGTTGCCGAACAGTTCGCCCGCGCCGTGCTGCCGATCGCCGATCGCGCGGCGCTCATGCTCCACGGACGAGTGGTCCGAGTCGGGGCGCCCGACGAAATCGAGAACGACCTTTCCAACAGTTACCTAGGAGGATGACGATGACCACTCTCGCAGATGAGCGTCGTGCCCAGTTCAAGACCGACGTCGCCGACCTCGAGCTCAAGACCGGCCAGTCGCGCGGCGACAGCGTGGCGCGCGTGTCCGGTCTGGTGCTCATGGTCGTCGGTGCCGTGGCGGCCTTCGTCGTGTACGTCTCGTCGCTGACCCAGAACGACCTGCGCGACATCGCGTCGTACCAGATCCTCGCGACCGCGTTCCTTGCGGTGACGGTGATCGGTGCCGCCCTGTACCTGGCCGGTGCGATCGCCAAGGTGCTGCGCCTGTGGCTGCTGCGTCAGCTGCACGAGGGTCAGGCTCAGGCCGACCAGATCGCCGCTGCACTGTCGAAGTAGGCGCTCCGCGCCCGTGCGCCGTTCCGAAGTAGGCGCACGGGCGTGTTCAGCGTAGGTCGCGGCGGATCGGATGGTCTGCAGGGATCTGCACCAGCACGATGGGCACACCGTCGGGGTCGGCGATCCACATCTCGTGCAGGCCCCACGGCTCCTGTCGGGCCTCCCGCACGATCGGCACCTCCGCCCGGACCAGGTCGTCCTGGGCGACGGCCAGGTCGCGCACCTGCATCCACAGCGCGCCCGAGAACCGCGTGTCCAGCTCGGTGCCGCCGTGCGAGGTCACCTCGACCAGCCCCTGTCCGACGAAGAACACTGTGCCGCCGGGGTATTCGCGCGCGATCGCCAGGCCCAGCGTGTCGCGGTAGAACGCCAGCGTCACCTCGTAGTCGTGGGGTCGCAGAATGATCCGGCTGCTGAGAATTTCCACGCTCATGTCCTCCTGATGCTGTTGCCGGGCAATTCTTCCCGAGTCACTCGTCCGGCGCCGGACGGGCCTCGTGCCCCGGGCGGCCGTGCGTACGCCGCGCTTCCTTCATCTCGGCCTCGTACAGGTGCCGGCGACCACCGAGCAGCACGTCGCGCACCGCCTTCTCGTGATCGCGGAACTCGGACCAGTAGCCGTCGTCGAACTCCTCGACGATCTGGAACGTCCACCGCCCCTCGAGGACGTTGCGTCCCAGCATCGACGTCTGCAGGCGTTCGGCGCACGCGGGGTGGCCCGACGTGATCAGCTGCTCCACCGCGTCCCCGAGCTGCCGATCCGCCCGGCCCAGCAACTGGTGGAACGCATACAGGTGGCCGCGGGCCTGCTCGACGGTCTCGAGCGCCTCGGACAGCTTGCCGACCGCCTCGACGGTGGCGTCCGTGACGCCGTCCGGGCGGCGATGTTCAGGCGCGGGTTGCTCGCGGTCGACGGCCATGGGTCCAGTCTGCCTGCTGCCACGCCACTTCCCGTGATCCTTCACGATCGGGGCCCGTGCGCGACGAACCACTCGCGGGCCCGCTCGGCGACCACGTCCAGCGTGCCGGGCTCCTCGAACAGGTGCGTCGCGCCGGGCACGATCTCCAGCTCGTGTTCGCACTCGAGCAGGGCGGCGGCCTTCCGGTTCAGCTCGATCACCGCGGTGTCGAGCGAGCCGACGAGCAGCAATGTCGGCGCCCGGACCATCGACAGGCGTGATCCGGCCAGGTCGGGGCGGCCGCCGCGAGAGACGATCGCGGAGATGTCGGCGTGTGGTTCGGCGGCGGCGTGCAGGGCCGCGGCGGCGCCGGTGCTCGCGCCGAAGTACGCGACCGCCGCCGCCCGCTCCTGCACCCGCGCGGTCACCTCGATGAGCCGGCACGACAGCAGGGGGATGTCGAACACGAGCCGACGGTCGCCCTCCTCGTGCGGGGCGAGCAGGTCGAACAGCAGCGTGCCCAGGCCCACGTCCTGCAGCAGCTCGGCGACGAACCGATTGCGTGGGCTGAACCGTCCGCTGCCGCTGCCGTGCGCGAACACGACCACCGGCAGGTCGCCGGCAGGATCGGTCAGCGCACCCGACAGGCGCACACCGTCAACCGTGAACGAGACCTCGGTGCTCACCTGTCCATTGCACACCCGATCACGGCCCGGCCCAACCCCCGCGCCGCTCCGGAAACGGGCGTGCCGCGCCCCCGATCGGGGACGCGGCACGACGAAAACCAGAGCGGCAGCGCGCGCTGGGGCTCAGAAGTACCAGGGGTAGGGCGACCAGTCCGGGTCGCGCTTCTCGAGGAACGAGTCGCGGCCCTCGACGGCCTCGTCGGTCATGTACGCCATCCGGGTGGCCTCGCCGGCGAACAGCTGCTGGCCGACCAGGCCGTCGTCCTGCAGGTTGAACGCGTACTTGAGCATGCGCTGGGCCTGCGGCGACTTGCCGTTGATCTTGGTGCCCCACTCGATCGCGACGTTCTCGAGCTCGTCGTGATCGACGACCCGGTTGACCGCGCCCATCCGGTGCATCTCCTCGGCCGTGTAGGTGTCGCCGAGGAAGAAGATCTCGCGGGCGAACTTCTGGCCCACCATCTTCGCGAGGTAGGCGCTGCCGTAGCCGCCGTCGAAGCTGCCCACGTCGGCGTCGGTCTGCTTGAAGCGGGCGTGCTCACGCGACGCCAGCGTCAGGTCGCACGTGACATGCAGGCTGTGCCCGCCGCCGGCGGCCCAGCCGTTGACGAGCGCGATCACGACCTTCGGCATGAATCGGATCAGGCGCTGCACCTCGAGGATGTGCAGGCGTCCGGCGCGCGCCTTGTCGACGGTCTCGGCAGTCTCACCGGAGGCGTACTGGTAGCCGCTGCGGCCGCGGATGCGCTGGTCGCCGCCCGAGCAGAACGCCCAGCCGCCGTCCTTCTCGCTGGGGCCGTTGCCGGTGAGCAGCACGCAGCCGACGTCGGAGGTCATGCGCGCGTGGTCGAGCGTGCGGTACAGCTCGTCGACGGTGTGCGGGCGGAAGGCATTTCGGACCTCGGGGCGATCGAACGCGATGCGGACGATGCCCTCGCTGACATGACGGTGGTACGTGATGTCGGTGAGATCCTCGAAACCGGGGACGGGACGCCAGAGCTGCGGATTGAAGGTCACGGAAGCGAGGATAGGCCCCGGGCTCCGGTGTGTCGGGGCACACCTCGCACCGGAACGACTCCACCCCGGCGATACCGTGCAGGGATGAGCGAGCAACTGCGGTCCGACGACCGGCCCGACGCCGACGTCCACGAGCACCACGGCGGGTTCCCGGTGTTCACGCCCGTCCCGGCGGGGCCGAACTTCGGGAGGTTCGTCGAATCGCTGCGGCGGCTGCAGGACCTCGCGGTGTCGACACACATCCCCGACGACGTGGTCGAGGAGGCCATCGCCCACGCCGACGCCCTGAGCGACATGCTCGAGCAGTACCGGGTTCCCGAGGGCAAGTCGCCGGCGGGCTTCAACTCGCAGCTGCCCGGCCGTGGCAGCCTGCTGCTCCTGCCGTGGCTGTTCGACAAGGTCGACACCGACGGGGTCCGCGCCCGCGGCGTCTTCCGGATGTACCACCGTGGCGGCAACAACGCCGCGCACGGCGGCACGATCGCGCTGCTGTTCGACGACATGCTCGGCATGATCGTGCACGCGTCCGGACACCCGATCGCGCGCACCGGCTATCTGCACGTCAACTACCGCAAGGTCACCCCCATCGAGACCGAGCTGGTGGTCGAGGGCCGCGTCGACCGGGTCGAGGGCCGCAAGCTGTTCTGCACCGTCGATCTGCGCGACCTGGACGGCAATGTCCTGGCCGACTGCGAGGCCCTGATGATTCAGCTGCTGCCGGGCCAGCCGTGACCTTCCCGTCCCTCGACGACGTCCTGGCCGGGGCCCGCGTGGTGAGCCTGCCGATGCGGGTTCGCTTCCGCGGCATCACCACTCGTGAGGCGCTGCTGCTCGAGGGGCCCGCCGGGTGGGGCGAGTTCGCGCCGTTCCCCGAGTACGACGACGCGGAGGCAGCGCACTGGCTGCGCGCCGGTATCGAGGCCGCGTGGGCGGGGCCGCCGACGCCGGTGCGCCGGCGGGTACCGATCAACGCGACCGTCCCGGCGATCGATCCGGCGCGGGTCCCCGAGATCCTCGCCCGCTTCCCCGGCGCGCGGACCGCGAAGGTCAAGGTCGCGGAGAAGGGGCAGACCCTCGCGCAGGACGTCGCGCGGGTCGACGCGGTGCGCGAGCTGATCCCGAATGTGCGCGTCGACGCAAACGGCGGCTGGAACGTCGACGACGCCGTCGCCGCGCTGACCGCGCTGACCGCCGACGGCCCCCTCGAGTACGCCGAACAGCCGTGCGCCACCGTGCCGGAACTGGTGGAGGTGCGCCGTCGCCTGCCGGGTGTCCCGATCGCCGCCGACGAGAGCATCCGCCGCGCCGAGGACCCGCTCAAGGTGGTGCGGGCCGGCGGCGCCGACGTCGCGGTGGTCAAGGTGCCGCCGCTCGGCGGCATGCGGCGACTGCTCGCACTGGCCGACGAACTCGCAGGTCACGGTGTGCCGGTGGTGGTCTCGAGTGCGCTGGACACCGCCGTCGGAATGAACGCCGGCCTGGCCGCGGCGGCCGCGCTGCCCGGGCTGGCGCACGCGTGCGGCCTCGGGACCGGGGGACTGTTCGACGCCGACGTCACGGCCGAACCGCGCGAGATGTCGGACGGCACACTCGACGCGAGCCCGGTGTTCCCGGACCCCGACCGGCTCGCCGAATTGGCCGCGCCGGACCCGCGCGCCGACTGGTGGCGCGACCGGCTGCGGCGGTGCCACGAACTGCTCCTCACCGGTGCAGATACCCGCCTCGTATAGTGTCGTGCCCGCCAGAAATGGACCAGTCGATACGGAGGCTTTGAAAGTGGTTGCAGCTCTGAACGAAACCCTGCTGGACGATGCCCGGTTGCCCGCGGTACTCGCGGACGTCCAGGCGCTCGTCGACGCAGAGGTTTCGGACAAGAAGGGTGCGTCCGGCCTGGCGCTCAAGGGCGGATACTCGGCGGTCAAGAAGGTCGGTCCGTCGATCGTGCCCGACGCCATCGAGGGTTTGCTCCCGGCGTTCGTCGCGCGGCTCGAGCCGTTCTGGCAGGAGTTCGTCGCGAGTGGTGAGGGCAGCTTCTCGGCGTTCCTGACCGCGCGCAGCGATGCCGCCGCCGACGCCCTGCTGGGCGTCACCGACGAGCGCATCGAAGGCACCGACAAGGGCGCGATCAAGAAGGTCTACTCGACCCTGCGTCCGTCGGCGAAGAAGCACGTGATCGAGGCGCTGCCGCGCCTGGGTGATCTGGTGCAGAAGCACGCGGCCTAGTCGGCCGAGACAGTGGGCCCGTCCGGCATACCGGGCGGGCCCACTGTCGCTTCGGCGGTGTCAGTACGCGGCGTGGCCGTGGCGCCAGTACCCGGTGAAGGCGATGTCGCTCTTGGGCACGTGCCGGTCGTTGACGAGGTGTCGGCGCACGCCGGTCGCGAGTTCGCTCTCGCCGGCGACGAACGCGTAGAACGGCCCCTCGGGCAGGTCCGACAGGTCGGCCGAGCGCAGTGTCGCGAGCGCCAGCTCACCCGGCCGCGCCGAGGCGTCCTCGCGCACCAGCCAGTGCACGTCCAGGCCGTCGCGCACGGGAACGTCCTGCTTGTCCGGAATGTCACCGGCGTGCGGGATCTCGACGTACGCGCGAACCCGCACGCCCGGGTCCACCGAACGCAGGATCCCGACGATCGCCGGCAGCGCGGACTCGTCGCCCACCAGCAGCTGCCAGCGGGCATCCGGAGTGGGGTTGTAGATCAGGCCCTCGTCGAGCAGGCCGATCCGATCGCCGGGCGCGCACGAGTTGGCCCAGGCCGACGCGGGACCGAGGTCGCCGTGCGAGGCGAAGTCGATGTCGAGTTCGGGGCCGCCCCCGAAAACCCCGCCGGTGGCACGGAACTCGCGGACCGTGTAATTGCGCAGCACCGGACGTACGTCCTTGGGGATCAGCTTGAACTGCGCGAACCACAGGCTGCCACTGGAACCCGGCAGCCGGATGCTCGTCTGCCCGGCTTCCGGGATGAACATGCGGAACCACTGGTCGAAGCCCATCGGGACGAAGCCGCGGAGGTCGTCGCCGCCGATCGTCACGCGGACGAACGACGGGCTGATCTGCTTCGTGCCCAGCACGTGCGCCGAGATGACGGCGCGCTGTTCGGGTTTGACGTACTTGGAGCGTGTGGCCATGACATCCTGTCCCGCGGATCGACAATAGTTTAGCCAACCCTAATGTGAGACTCGTCCTTTCGCGAAGATCGCCCCGTTCTTGTGTCAGTCAGGCCGACCGGGCCGCTCGATCCGCCGCACCGGCGGCGTCATGCCCCACTCGTCGCGGCCGAGCCGGCTCAACTCCGGCAGGCCGTCGTCGGCCAGCATCTCCGGGCGCACCGCGACCGCGAGGACGTCGCCCATCACGACGAACGAGTTGCCCACCTCGATCACCCGGCGCAGCGTGCACTCGATCGCGACGGGCGCGGCGGCCACACGGCGCGGGCGCACCCGCTCGCTCGGCTCGCTCGCGATGCCGAGGGTCGCGAACTCGTCGGTGCCCGGCCGGTAGGGCGCCGAGCTGGCGTTCACCTCGTCGACGAGCGACTCCGTGGCCAGATTGATCACGAACTCGCCGGTCTCCTCGACGTTGCGGAGGCTGTCCTTGCGGGTGACCGACGTGAACTGGACAACCGGCGGATTCGAACTCGACACCGTGAAGAAGCTGTACGGCGCCAGATTCGGAACCCCGTCGGCCGACAACGTCGAGACCCAGGCGATGGGTCGAGGGACCACCGACGCGGTGAGGACGCTGTAGAAGCGGCCCGGATCGACTCGAGCGGGATCGAAGACTGTACGCACCATCAATCCATCCTGGCAGGACGAGCGTCGGGGTGCCGCGCGGGACGACGGCCGTCGCATCTGCCAATCTTGAAGGCGTGAATCCGTCCACTGCACAAGCCACCGCCGTCGTCGACGAACTGGTTCGCGGCGGGGTACGTGAGGTCGTGCTCTGCCCGGGTTCGCGTAACGCCCCGCTCGCCTTCGCACTGCAGGCCGCCGACGCCGCCGGGCGACTCCGGCTGCACATGCGGATCGACGAGCGCACCGCCGGGTTCCTCGCGGTGGGTCTCGCGGTCGCGGGCGGGCGGCCCGTGCCGATCGTCATGACGTCCGGCACCGCGGTCGCGAACCTCGCGCCCGCCGTGCTCGAGGCCAACTACGCGCGTGTCCCGTTGGTCGTGCTCAGCGCCAACAGGCCCTACGAGATGCTCGGCACCGGCGCCAACCAGACCGTCGAGCAGTTGGGGTTGTTCGGCAGCCAGGTCCGCGCGACCATCAGCCTCGGCCTCGCCGAGGAGGGTGAGGACCAGAACAGCCAGTGGCGCAGCGCGGTCTGCCGCGTCCTCGCCGCCGCCCGCGGCACCCGCTCCGGCAACGCCGGCCCCGTGCACTTCGACATCCCGCTGCGCGAGCCCCTCGTACCCGACGTCCACACGCAGGGCCCGGTCCCCGAGGGACGCCCGGACGGCGCCGCGTGGACCACCACGATGCACGCCACTCTCGACGTCCCGATGGACCTCGACATCACCCCGGACACGGTCGTGATCTCCGGGCACGGCTCCGCGTATCGGCCCGAACTCGCGCACCTGCCGACCGTTGCCGAGCCCACCGCGCCGCTGCACGGCATCCCGCTGCACCCGCTCGCGCTGCCGCAGCTCAAGCCGCGCCAGGCGATCATCACGGGCCGGCCCACGCTGCACCGTCCGGTGTCGAAGCTGCTCGCCGACCCGTCCGTCGCGGTGTACGCACTCACGACCGGCCCGCGCTGGCCCGACGTCTCCGGCAACGTCCTTGCCACCGGCACCCGGGCCGTCGTGTCCGGTGAGCCCGACCCGGCGTGGATCGCGCGTTGCCGGACGCTGTCGGAGCACGCCGACAAGGCGGTGCGCTCGCAGCTTGCGGCGCACCCGAAGGCCACCGGCCTGCACGTCGCGGCCGCGGTGATGGATGCGCTGTCCGACGGCGACCAGTTGCTGCTCGGGGCGTCGAACCCCGTGCGCGACGCCGCGCTCGTCAGCTACCCGCGACCGGGCGTGAAGGTGCTGTCCAACCGCGGTGTCGCCGGCATCGACGGCACCGTCTCGACGGCCGTCGGCGCGGCACTCGCGTACGAGAGCGAGGGCCGGACGGTCGCGCTGCTCGGCGACCTGACGTTCCTGCACGACGCGTCGGGCCTGCTGATCGGCACCGGCGAGCCGCGGCCCGCCGACCTGACCATCGTGGTCGCCAACGACGACGGCGGCGGCATCTTCGAGCTGCTCGAGCAGGGCGACCCGCAGTACGCGGGCGTGTTCGAGCGGGTCTTCGGCACCCCGCACGGCATGGACCTGGCCGCGCTGTGCGCCGCCTACCGCGTCCCGCACCGCCGGGTGGAACTGCCGGACCTGACGGCCACGCTGACGACCCCGGGGGAGGGCGTCCGGGTGCTCGAGGTGACCACCGAACGATCCGGTCTCCGCGAGCTGCACGCCGCCGTCCGGGCACAACTGTGAGGCGGGCGTGAGTCCCCGCATCGCACACCGCGTGCAGGTCGGCATCGTCGCCGTGGCCGCCGGGATCTCGGTGCTCGCGGTCCTGCTCGTGCTCGCGGCGTGGCGCAACGACCGGACCATCGAGTCCGACATGGGCACCGCCACAGCCGAGGTGCTGTCGGCCGGATCGCTGCGCTCCGCGGTCAGCTTCGTCACCCCCGACGGCGTCACCCACAACCCCAAGCTGGGCGTGCTCTACCCGACCAAGCTCACCGCGGGACAGCGCATCGACGTCGAATACGCGCGCAGCGATCCCGACCTGGTGCGGGTCGCAGGTCGCGACGCCAGCGTCGCGATCGTGCCCGCCGGTTCGGTGATCGTCGTGACCTGGATCGTGGCGCTTCCCGTCCTGCTCGTGGTGCGCCGGAAGGTCGACACCGAGGGTTCCTGAGAAGTTCACTCAGGAAGGGTTTCTAAGCTCGACCGATGCGGAGAAGTTCGGAACGGGCCGGGATGATGCTGATCGCCGCCGCGGTGCTGGTGGTGGCGCTCTACCTACTGCGCGACGTCAGTGCGGCGATCTACCGTGCGATCGTCCCGCACACGTCCGAGATACCGGGCGTCGGGCTGATCGCCGACGTCGGGCTGCTCGCGCTCGTCGCGCTGTTCGCGGTCCTCGCGGTGCAGATGTGGCGCACCCGGTCCGTGTACCTCGGGGACCTGCTGATGGGCGGCTTCGGCGTCGTGGTCGCCTACGCACTCAGCGAAGTGATCAAGGTGTTCGTCAGCGAGGAACGTCCCTGCCGGGTCGAACTCGCGCTGACCGACTGCCCGGCCGCCGGCGACTGGTCCTTCCCGAGCAACCACACCGTCATCGCGGTCGGCCTCGCGACGGCGATCGTCCTCGCCTCCGAGCGCGCGTTGTCGTCGCTGCAGCGGGGTCTCGTGATCGCCCTGGCTGCCCTCATCGGCCTGGCCCGCGTCCTGCAGGGCGTGCACTACCCGCACGACGTCCTCGCCGGCGCGATCGTCGGTTCCTCCGTCACCATCGCGGTCGTCGTGATGCTGGTGCCGTGGGCGCGGAACAAGGCGCGCATGCTCACTCGACGGGTACCCGCTGCGGAGGACCAAGCGCAGGAGAGCCCGACGGGGGAGAGCCCGGCGGCGGACATCGGGGCATGAGCGGGTTGGTAGCGTCTTCCGTCGTGGCAGAAACACACGGATCGCGGGCCTCGCTCGAGAAGGATCCGCACGAGGTCGCATCCATGTTCGACGGTGTCGCGAAGCGCTACGACCTGACGAACACGATCCTGTCGTTCGGGCAGGACCGCAGCTGGCGGAAGGCGACGCGCGCGGCGCTCGACCTGAAGCCGGGGGAGCGGGTCCTCGACCTCGCCGCCGGCACCGGAGTCTCGACCGTCGAACTCGGGCGCTCCGGCGCGTGGGTGGTGGCCACCGACTTCTCGAAGGGCATGCTGCACGCCGGACGCGGGCGCCGGGTCCCGATGGTCGCGGGCGACGCGATGCACCTGCCGTACGCCGACGCGGTGTTCGACGCCGCCACCATCTCGTTCGGGCTGCGCAACGTGTCCGACTTCGACGCCGGCCTGCGCGAGATCGCCCGCGTCACCAAGCCCGGCGGACGCCTCGTCGTCAGCGAGTTCTCGACACCGGTGTTCGGGCCGTTCCGCACCGTCTACATGGAATACCTGATGAAGGCGCTGCCGCAGGTCGCCCGCGCCGTCAGCAGCAACCCCGACGCCTACGTCTACCTCGCCGAGTCGATCCGGGCGTGGCCGACCCAGGAACAGCTCGCGAAGCGCATCGAGGACGCCGGCTGGCGGAACGTGCAGTGGCGCAACCTCACCGGTGGCGTCGTGGCGCTGCACCGCGCCATTCGGTGAGCCCGCGCACGCGCCATTCGGTGAGCCCGCTCACGCGCCACCCGCTGGTACAGCTCAGCTGAACGGCGGGCGCGGGTCCAGCCGCAGCGACGCGGCACCCGACGTCCGCCACGCACGGGCCGTGAAATCGGCGTCCTCGTCGGTGACGAGGTTGCCCATCACCCGCACCGCGACGGTCATCATCGCGCGCGAGCGCATCGCGACCGGGCCCGACGCCGGCAGAAAGCGGGCCTGCGTCAGCAGTCCGGCGAGCCGCCGCGCGATCGAGAACGCGCGGCCGTACCGGTCCCGCAGGATCGTCGGCCACGCGTCGGTCAGGTCGTCGTGGTCGAGCACCTGCGCCACCAGGCGCCCGCCCTCGAGCCCGTAGTCGATGCCCTCGCCGTTGAGCGGGTTCACGCACGCCGCGGCGTCGCCGATCAGCGCCCAGTTGCGCCCGGCCACCCCGGACACCGCGCCACCCATCGGCAGCAGCGCCGACGCGACGGAACGCACCTGGCCGTCGAGTTGCCACTCGGCGCGGCGCTGGCCGGCGTACAGCTCGAGCAGGGGCCGCAGCGCGCCCGGAGCGGGGCGCTTGGCCGTCGCGAGGGTGCCGACACCGATGTTGACCTCGCCGGTCCCGAGCGGGAACACCCAGCCGTAGCCGGGCTGCAGCGTGCCGGTGTCGTCGCGCAGTTCGAGATGTGACGTGATCCACCGGTCGTCGCTGCGCGAGGACGTCACGTACGCGCGTGCCGCCACCCCGTACGCGGTGTCGCGGTGCCACTGCCGGCCCAGCTGTTTGCCCAGCGTCGACCGGACACCGTCGGCGACGATCAGCTTCTCGCACGTGACGGTGTGTGTGCCGTCCGCTGTCTTCACCGTCACCGCGCTCACCCGGTCGCCGCGGCGCTCGACCCCGACCGCCTTGGCGCCCTGGACCATTCGAGCGCCTGCCTCGACGGCCGTGAGTCGCAGCCGGTCGTCGAGCTCGGTGCGCCGTACCGCGCTGCCGACCGCGGGCAGGGTGCCGCCGGGCCACGGCAGCTGCAGTTCGCGGCCCCACCCCGTCAGGCGCAGGCCCCGATTGGTGGTGTGCCCGCGGACCCAGTCGCCCAGACCCAGGTGATCGAGTTCGGCGACCGCGCGCGGGGTCAGTCCGTCACCGCAGGTCTTGTCGCGGGGGAAGGTCGCCGCATCGACGAGAAGCACGTCGCGCCCGTCGCGCGCGGCCCACGTGGCCGCCGCCGAGCCCGCCGGACCGGCGCCGACGACCAGGACTTCGGTGCTCGAGGGGAGATGCCGTGAGGAGTGCTCGGGCAGGTTCGGGGCATCGCTGGACCCAGCGGTCGGGAAATGTTCGGCCACCACCCCAGTATCTTCTCAGGCCGAGGTAGCGCAACGCGGTGAGGGCAGGTGTGGTGACAGCCGGTGATACCGCTAGGTTCACTACCGTGGTTACCGAGGCGTCACCGACTACAGGAATGAGTACTGACATCGTGAGCACTGAGGGGTCGGAGCGGGCGGCAGGTTCGGGCACCGTCGTGGCCGGGGTTGACCTCGGCGACCAGCAGCTGGCCGACGTGGTGCGCGACGGTCTCCACCGTGTCGAAGAGCTCCTGGTCAGCGAACTGTCCGACGGCGAGGACTTCCTCACCGAGGCGGCGCTGCACCTCGCGAAGGCCGGCGGCAAGCGGTTCCGTCCGCTGTTCACCGTGCTGACCGCGCAGCTCGGACCCAAGGCGTCCGATCCTGCCGTGGTCACGGCGGCCACCGTCGTCGAGCTCGTCCACCTCGCGACGCTGTATCACGACGACGTCATGGACGAGGCGACCATGCGCCGCGGAGCGCCCAGTGCCAACGCCCGCTGGGGCAACAGCATCGCGATCCTCGCCGGCGACTACCTCTTCGCGCACGCGTCGCGCCTGGTGTCCACGCTCGGCCCGGATGCCGTGCGGATCATCGCCGAGACGTTTGCCGAGCTCGTCACCGGCCAGATGCGCGAGACCATCGGCGTCAAGGAACAGCAGGACCCGGTCGACCACTACCTCAAGGTCGTGTGGGAGAAGACCGGCTCGCTGATCGCCGCGAGCGGACGTTTCGGCGGCACGTTCTCGGGCGCCGACGCCGACCAGATCGAGCGGCTCGAGCGCCTCGGCGACGCCGTCGGGATCGCGTTCCAGATCTCCGACGACATCATCGACATCTCCTCGGTGTCGGACCAGTCCGGCAAGACGCCGGGTACCGATCTCCGCGAGGGCGTCCACACGCTGCCCGTGCTGTATGCATTGCGTGAGGAGGGCGCCGACGCAGACCGGCTGCGCGAGTTGCTCGACGGACCCGTCACCGACGACGCCGAGATCGCGGAGTCGCTCGCGCTGCTCGAGCGTTCCCCGGGCATGGCCGCGGCCAAGGCCAAGCTCGGCGAGTACGCCGACCGGGCCCGCGCCGAGTTGGCTCAGCTGCCGCAGGGACCGGCGAACGAAGCCCTTCTGCGACTCGTCGAGTACACCATCGAACGCGTCGGATGACGCTTCGCTGACGTAGTCTTCGACCAGCCCGGGAACCGTCTCCCCGGGCTGGTTCGTTGTTCAGGTCAGGAAGCCACGCGGACGTCGCGGCGGTGGAACAGGGAAGAGGCGAGTCGTGCACGGTTATGCAAACGGTGCCAAGACGTTCGGCCTGCTGGTCGGAATGTCGGCACTGATCATCTTCATCGGCTCGTTGTTCGGCAACCGGAACATCCTGATCTTCTCGATCTTCCTGGCCGTCGCGACCAACGCGTGGGCCTACTTCAACAGCGACAAGCTGGCGCTGCGGGCGATGCACGCCCAACCCATCACCGAGGTCCAGGCCCCGGTCATCTACAAGATCGTCCGTGAGCTGGCGACGGCCGCGCACCAGCCGATGCCGCGGCTCTACATCAGCCCCACCGCGGCGCCCAACGCGTTCGCGACGGGACGCAACCCGCGCCACGCGGCGGTGTGCTGCACCAGCGGGATCCTCGACATCCTCGACGAGCGCGAACTGCGCGCGGTGCTCGGGCACGAACTGTCGCACGTCTACAACCGCGACATCCTGATCTCGTCGGTCGCCGGCGCGATGGCCGCGGTCATCTCGGGTCTGGCGAACATGGCGATCTTCGCGAACATGTTCGGGGGCCGCGGCAACGGGCAGGGGGCCAATCCGATTGCGCTGCTGCTGGTCTCGCTGCTGGGGCCGATCGCGGCCACCGTCGTCAAGCTGGCCGTGTCGCGGTCGCGGGAGTACCAGGCCGACCAGTCCGGTGCCGAACTGACCGGCGATCCGCTGGCGCTGGCGTCGGCGCTGCGGAAGCTCGAGCGCGGCACGCAGGCCGCGCCGCTGCCGCCGGAGCCGAAGATCGCCGCGCAGTCGCACATGATGATCGCCAACCCGTTCCGCGCCGGCGACCGGGTCAGCAAGATGTTCTCCACGCACCCGCCCATGGCCGACCGGATCGCCCGTCTGGAGAAGATGGCCGGTGGCGGCTCGCCCGACGGCGGGCTGCCCCCCACCCATCGCGAGTACTGAGTCCTCGGCCGGTCCGCCGTGCAGGCGGGGGGGACGGCTCGGATCCGACGGAAACGGGCCGCACGCCTCCGCGTGTGCGGAAGGTGTGCGGCCCGTTCGACGGTCCGGTACCGGCGCGGGGCCGGGCGGCGTCAGCGGTAGTTCACGAACTGCAGGGCGATTCCGAAGTCCTCACCCTTGAGCAGCGAGATGACGGCCTGCAGGTCGTCACGCTTCTTGCTGCTCACCCGGAGTTCTTCGCCCTGGATCTGCGCCTTGACGCCCTTGGGGCCCTCGTCGCGGATCTTCTTCGAGATCTTCTTGGCGTTCTCGCTGCTGATGCCCTGCACCAGGGATCCGCTGAGCTTGTAGATCTTGCCGGACTGCGCGGGCTCACCGGCGTCGAACGCCTTGAGTGAGATGTCACGGCGGATCAGCTTCTCCTTGAAGACGTCGAGCGCCGCATTGAGGCGCTCCTCCGTCTCGGCCGTCAGCGTGATGGTCTCCTCGCCGGACCACTCGATGCTCGCCCCGGTGTTGCGGAAATCGAACCGGGTGCCCAGCTCCTTCGCAGCCTGATGCAGAGCGTTGTCCACCTCTTGACGATCAACCTTGCTCACCACATCGAAGGACGAATCAGCCACTGCACACTCCCAAATCCATAGCGGTCGACCCCACCCGGACAGTGGGGGGTTGCCCTGACGCTATCGGGTCGAGACCACCCCTATCCACCCGGTTTGCATATATGGGGGGGCTTCGTTGTATTCTTCGATACGCGCCAGGGAGCCTGTGCACTCCGGTCGCGAAACCAGGCAGGTTGCCCGAGCGGCCAATGGGAGCGGACTGTAAATCCGTCGGCTTATGCCTACGTAGGTTCGAATCCTACACCTGCCACACAAGTTCAGCCCCGACCCGAAAAGGGTCGGGGCTGAACTGCTTTCGGGGTCCTCTCGTGCCGTCCGGCCCGGCGCCCGGGGCGTATGCCTGTGATCCATCCCACTCAACGGGACCGCGCGGTCTCATCGCATCGGGCGCGCTCTAGCGTCCGGGAGCGAGAGTGGCGCTCGTCACAGGGCGGGTGCCCGAGATGCGCGAAGGAGCCCGATCCTCGATGACAGGTCTGATCAACGCGAACGAGACGTCCGTGGCAGTGCAGCACCCCGGGAAGCTGTTCATCGGTGGCAACTGGGTCGAGCCGTCGACGGGCGCACGGTTCGACGTCGTCAACCCGGCCACCGAGGACGTGTTCCTCACCGTCGCCGAGGCCGACGCGCAGGACATGGCGCGAGCCGTCGATGCCGCCCGGGAGGCATTCGACCGCGGACCGTGGTCGCGTATGACCCACGCCGAGCGCGCGCCCTACCTCCAAGCGATCGGTGCCGGCATCCGCGAGCGCAGCGGCGAACTCGGGCGGATCTGGACCAGCGAGATGGGCATCCTCGCCGCGGTGTCGAGCTATGCGTCGGCGCAGTCCGGTGACGTCTTCGACTACTACGCGAGCCTCGCCGACAGCTACGAGTTCGTCGAGCAGCACCAGCCCGGCTCGGGGGTCGGCGTGGGCCTGCTGGTCCGCGAACCCGTCGGCGTCGTCGCCGCGATCATCCCGTGGAACAGCCCCCTCGGCCTGATCGCCAACAAGGTCGCACCGGCGCTCATCGCGGGCTGCACCGTCGTCGTCAAGGCCTCGCCGGAGGCGCCGGGTGCGGCGTACCTGTTCGCGGAGATCGTGGAGGCGGCCGGACTTCCGGCCGGTGTCGTCAACGTCGTCACCGCCGAACGGGAGGTGTCGGAGCTGCTGGTGCGCAACCCCGGCATCGACAAGGTCACCTTCACCGGCTCCACCGCGGCCGGACGGCGCATCGCGTCGCTGTGCGGGGAGCGGATCGCCCGCTGCACGCTCGAGCTCGGCGGCAAGTCCGCCGGTGTGATCCTCGACGACTACGACCTCGCGACCGCGGCGGCGTCCATCGCACAGTCCGCACGCCTCATGACCGGCCAGGTGTGCGCGTCGCTGACCCGCATCGTCGTCAGCCGGCACCGGCACGACGAGTTCGCCGAGGCCCTGGGTATCGCGATGTCGGCGATCCGCGTCGGTGACCCGTTCGATCCCGCGACCGAGATGGGGCCACTCGCGATGTCGCGTCAGCGCGACAAGGTGGAGGGTCTGATCGCGAAGGGCTGTGAGGAGGGTGCCCGCCTGGTCACCGGCGGTGGTCGTCCCGGCCACCTCGACCGCGGCTTCTTCATCGAACCGACGGTGTTCGGCAACGTCGACAACGCCTCGACCATCGCCCGGGAGGAGATCTTCGGCCCGGTGGTGAGCGTCATCGCCGCCGATGACGAGAACCACGCGGTCGAGATCGCGAACGACACCATCTACGGCCTGAACGCGTCGGTGTTCACCGACGACGTCCAACGGGCGTGGGCGGTGTCCCGGCAGCTGCGATCCGGCACCGTCGGGCACAACGGCTTCAAGACCGACTTCGGGATCGCGTTCGGCGGGTTCAAGCAGTCCGGCATCGGCCGTGAGGGCGGGCTCGACGGCCTGCAGCCGTACTTGGAGGCCAAGACCGTCCTGCTCGACGCGCTGCCCGCGAGCGTGGCCGACAGGCGGTGAGCAGGGCCGACTACCCTCGGGTGCAGGTTCGCGGACCTGTTTGACGAGGTCGTCGACCACGCCGAACGGCTCGTCCCGGACTCCCTCGTGCGGCGCGGGGGAGTCCGTTCGTGTCCGGAGCGCGTGAATGCCGCGCCTTGCCCCCGATTTACCCGCTCTGACCTGCAAATTTGGCACTGGCGCGAAGGTCTGTGTAATCTTCTGGAGGCTTCAGCGCGCAGAGATGCGCAGGACAGCCACGCCCCCTTAGCTCAGTCGGCAGAGCGTTTCCATGGTAAGGAAAAGGTCGACGGTTCGATTCCGTCAGGGGGCTCGCTGGATTGTGGTGTCGCCGGCTTCGCGCGACACTCGACACCGAGGCGGTGTAGCTCAGTTGGTAGAGCAAACGACTCATAATCGTTGTGTCGCCGGTTCAAGTCCGGCCATCGCTACACAAGACGAATGATCCACCCTGATCTATCTATGATCAGATTCACGCGAAAGAAGGCATCCCCGTGGCCTCCTCGACTGACGTTCGGCCCAAGATCACCTTGGCCTGTGAGGTGTGCAAGCACCGTAACTACATCACCAAGAAGAATCGCCGCAACGATCCTGATCGCCTCGAGCTGAAGAAGTTCTGCCCGAACTGCGGAACTCACCAGGCGCATCGCGAGTCCAAGTAAGTTTCTTCTCGGAGTCGACGCTCGCGCGTTAGGTTCACTGTCAGACTGCCCTAACGATATTGCGTCCACAGGGCAGATGGGTGATTCGCTGTGACAGAGACAGTCGTGAGAGAGGCCGAAGTGACCTTCGACCCCGCCGCGCATGCGGCAGCGATGGTCGGACATCACTACCGCGTGAGCGACTTCTACGAGATCGGCCGGGAAAAGGTTCGCGAGTACGCACGTGCGGTGCTCGACGACCACCCCGCCCATCACGATGAGGATGCGGCACGGGGCCTCGGATACGACGGCCTTCTTGCTCCCCTCACGTTCGTGTCGATCGTGGGCATGATCGCGCAGCGCAAGCTGTTCGACGAGGTCGTGACCGGTTACGACCTCAGCCAGATCATGCAGACCGACCAGCGGCTCGTGTTCCACAGGCCGCTCGAGGCCGGCGACCGATTGATCTGCGACGTCTACCTGGAATCGTTCCGCCAGGCTGCGGGCAGTGACATCATCGTCACCAAGAACATCATCTCGGACGTGAACGGTGAACTGGTCCAGACCACCTGGACCACGCTCGTCGCTCGGTCCGGTGGTGAGGTCGACGAGAATATCGCGCACGCGGTCAAGGATGTGATGATGCATGTCGCTCCGTAGGTTCGAGGACGTCACTGTCGGTGACGAACTGCCCGAGCGCGTCGTCACGTTGACCCGTGGCAATCTCGTCAACTACGCCGGCGTGTCGGGCGATCCCAACCCGATCCACTGGAGTGACCATGTGGCCCGACTGGCCGGCTTGCCGGACGTCGTGGCGCACGGCATGCTCACGATGGGTCTGGGCGGCGGGTTCGTCTCGTCATGGCTCGGCGACCCTGGTGCCGTGACCGAATACAACGTTCGGTTCACGAGTCCGGTGTATGTGGCAGCCGACAAGGCTGCCGAAGTGGAGTTCACCGGCAAGATCAAGTCGGTGGACGCCGAAAGCAAGACCGCAGTAGTCGCGATCGTGGCTCGCTCGGAGGGTCGTAAGATCTTCGGTCGGGCCACCGCAACGGTCCGTTTGGCCTGAGTGCCGGGCGGATTGGGTTTGTTCCGGTGCATTGAAGTACACTAGAGTTTCTGGGGTTACTCAGGCGCTGCGCGCTGCCCTACGGGGAAGTTACAGGCTGTTGCTACAGGCTGTAACTAGTCCGCATGGGGTGGCGCGCATGTCATGTGAATCCAGATAGGTCGATCAGTTCGATCGGTCGACCAAAGGGGCGTAGCTCAACTGGCAGAGCAGCGGTCTCCAAAACCGCAGGTTGCAGGTTCAAGTCCTGTCGCCCCTGCACCCGGACTGGCCAGCGACTGAGAGGAACGACGGTGAGCGACGAGCGCGATAAGCGCGACGACGGCACTACCGGGTCTACGGACTCCGGCCATGTCGACGATTCTGCAGCCGACGCGAGCTCTCGCGCTGAGGCCCCTTCCGATCACGCCCGTGAGGGCGAGGTCTCTGCTGATGAGAGCCCCACGAGTGCGGCCCCAGCAGGAAAGCCCACCGGTAAGCGTTCCGCGCGCCGTGCGGGAACCTCGGAATCGACCGAGCCGGCCAAGACGGTCCAGATGGCCAAGACAGCCAAGGCTGTGTCGTCTGCTACTTCCGTGAAGTCTCCGGAAGCGAAGTCCCGCAAGGCCGACAAGCCGCAGACGGAGAACATCTTCAAGCGGATTCGACGCTTCCTGCGCGAAGTGATTGCCGAGCTCCGTAAGGTCATCTGGCCCAATCGCAAGCAGATGATCACCTACACCAGTGTGGTGCTTGTGTTCGTCGCCTTCATGGTGGCGTTCATCTTCGTCCTCGACCTTGGTTTCGCCAAGGGTATTACCTGGTTGTTCGGCTAGCCGGGAACGCCCGTCGG
Source organism: Rhodococcus sp. W8901 (assembly GCF_013348805.1). NCBI lineage: Bacteria > Bacillati > Actinomycetota > Actinomycetes > Mycobacteriales > Nocardiaceae > Rhodococcus > Rhodococcus sp. W8901. The sequence goes on along the minus strand of NZ_CP054690.1, from coordinate 4,532,137 downwards.
CGTTTCCGAACGATGTGATTGACGAGAGGAAGAGTGCCTCCAGTGAGCACCCCCGAGAACGACTCTGACGAGGCCATGGCCGAGGAGCGTGTTTCGGCCGAGGCGGTATCCGACGAAGACGGCGTGTCTGCCGAGCTCGAGGTCGAAGACGACGCCGACGTTGCCGGCGACGAGGCCGAGGACGGTGCCATCGCGGAGAAGGCTCCGGAGGTCGCTGAGGAAGCTGCCGATCCTGTCGCCGAGCTGAAGGCCGCGCTCCGCCGGGCACCCGGTGACTGGTACGTCATCCACTCCTACGCCGGGTACGAGAACAAGGTGAAGGCCAACCTCGAGACCCGCGTCCAGAACCTCGACGTCGGTGACTACATCTTCCAGGTGGAAGTTCCCACCGAAGAGGTCACCGAGATCAAGAACGGCCAGCGCAAGCAGGTCAACCGGAAGATCCTGCCCGGCTACATCCTCGTTCGCATGGAGTTGAACGACGAGTCGTGGGGCGCGGTCCGCAACACCCCCGGTGTGACCGGTTTCGTCGGAGCCACGTCGCGTCCGTCGCCGCTGACCCTCAACGAGGTCGTCAAGTTCCTGATGCCCCAGCAGGGCCAGAAGAAGCCTGCCGCGGCTGCTGCCGCTGCCGGTGAGTCGGCCGCCGAAACCGCCGCCAAGCCGACCATCGAGGTCGACTTCGAGGTCGGCGAGTCGGTCACCGTCATGGACGGCCCGTTCGCGACGCTGCCCGCCAGCATCAGCGAGGTCAACGCCGAGCAGCAGAAGCTCAAGGTCCTCGTCTCGATCTTCGGTCGCGAGACCCCGGTGGAGTTGTCCTTCAACCAGGTCTCGAAGATCTAGCTCGGTCCCGAGTGCCAGGCTCGCGCCTGGCACTGTAGGACCCACACACTTGCACGCAGTACGCAAGAAACACACCCAGTAGGAAACAAGGAACGAAGATGCCCCCCAAGAAGAAGAAGCTCGCCGGGCTCATCAAGCTTCAGATCCAGGCTGGTCAGGCTAACCCTGCACCGCCCGTGGGTCCTGCGCTCGGTCAGCACGGCGTGAACATCATGGAGTTCTGCAAGGCTTACAACGCGGCGACTGAGTCCCAGCGCGGCAACGTGATCCCTGTCGAGATCTCCGTCTACGAAGACCGGACCTTCGACTTCAAGCTGAAGACCCCGCCGGCCGCCAAGCTGCTGCTCAAGGCTGCTGGTGTCCAGAAGGGCTCCGGCGAGCCGCACAAGACCAAGGTTGCCACCGTGACCATGGATCAGGTGCGCGAGATCGCGAAGACCAAGCAGGAAGACCTCAACGCGAACGACATCGACGCAGCCGCGAAGATCATCGCCGGCACCGCGCGTTCGATGGGTATCACCGTCGAGGGCTGAGCACAGCGATGCCCTGCACTGACACTGCAGGGTTGATCCTCCACTGTGGGAGGGCCGGCCAGGCCCGCAACCACAACTGAACCATTCACCCGGGTCGAGAGCCCAGGGTGAGAAGTAAGGACAGAAGAAATGGCAAAGCGCAGCAAGGCGTACCTCGCCGCCGCTGAGAAGATCGACGCGGACACGCTCTACAGCCCCCTGCAGGCTGCGAAGCTGGCCAAGGAGACCTCGTCGAGCAAGATGGACGCGACCGTCGAGGTTGCCGTCCGTCTGGGCGTCGACCCCCGCAAGGCGGACCAGATGGTTCGTGGCACGGTCAACCTGCCGCACGGCACCGGTAAGACCGCCCGCGTCGTCGTGTTCGCCGTTGGCGAGAAGGCCGCCGAGGCCGAGGCCGCTGGTGCGGACGCAGTGGGCTCCGAGGACCTGATCGAGCGTATCCAGGGCGGTTGGACCGACTTCGACGCCGCGATCGCCACCCCTGACCAGATGGCCAAGGTCGGCCGCATCGCTCGTGTCCTCGGACCGCGTGGCCTGATGCCGAACCCGAAGACCGGCACGGTCACCCCCGATGTCGCGAAGGCTGTCGCGGACATCAAGGGCGGCAAGATCAACTTCCGCGTCGACAAGCAGGCCAACCTGCACTTCGTGATCGGCAAGGCGTCGTTCGACGACACCAAGCTGGTCGAGAACTACGGTGCGGCGCTGGACGAGATCCTGCGTGCGAAGCCGTCGTCGGCGAAGGGCCGCTACGTCAAGAAGGTCACGGTTTCGACCACCACCGGACCGGGCATCCCGGTGGATCCGAACCGTACCCGCAACCTCCTCGAGGATGGCGAGTAAGTCGCGACTTTCCGCGATCTGATCGACACCGAAGGCCGGCACAGAGAATTCTCTGTGCCGGCCTTCGGCGTTTCAGTGGTCGACTCGCTCCTGGTCTAGGCGCCAGGCCAGCATGGTCGAGCGGCCACAGGCCGGTGCCCACGGCAGGAAGATCGCGACGACGACCGCACACAGCACGACGGAGGCGGTCGCCACGAGCGCGACCAACGCCACCGGGACGTTGATCCAGAGCACCACGTGCCACGAGAAGTGCTCGAGGAGCCATCCGCCCGAGATGGGACCGATGGCGATGGCGAATCCGGCCATTGCCGTCCACGCCGCGATTGCGAGCGCTTTCTCTCGGACGTCGGTGAAGATGTTGATGATCAGTGCGAGCGTCGCCGGGAACACGGCGGCGGCGAACACCCCCATCGCCGCGCGTGCCGCGATCACCTGTTCGAGGGAACCGGCACATGCTCCGGCGACCGACATCACCTGCGACGCGGCTCATTACATGCAACTGTCGGTAACGGTCAATTGTGAGCGCTCCGGCATGTTCGGCACCGAATGTGAAGTAGCGCACAGAATGCACCCTGCCGGGTGTCCGCGTTTTGTGTCGGAGTCGCGACTCCGTTAGGCTGCTCTTTGGAGTTCGGTGCTCGATGCGAATTCCGCCCCGAAACATGTTCTACCAAAGACCGTTGGTCACCGAGTTCAGCAATGGAATCGGTTGAAGGTCCGGGATAGCCCGGCGGCCCACGCAGGAGGACGAGGTGGGGGATGATTGTTGCGCTCGGCCTGGCCGGGTGGATGGATCTCCTCGTGTACGCCCCGTGTGCCCTGCACCGGGGCGTTTTGCATGTCACGGCCCGAAGTGGAACAACGACTGTCACGAGAGGAGGCGAAGTATGGCAAAGCCTGAGAAGGTTTCCGCAGTTGCGGAGATCACCGAGCAGTTCAAGGACTCGTCCGCCGCCGTGATCACGGAATACCGTGGTCTGTCGGTTACGAGTCTGACGCAGCTGCGACGCGCTCTCGGAGAGGGTGCCACCTACTCCGTCGCCAAGAACACCCTGGTCAAGCGTGCCGCCGCTGAGGCGGGCGTCGAGGGCCTTGACGACCTGTTCGTCGGACCGACCGCCATTGCATTCATCAAGGGCGAGCCGGTCGACGCTGCGAAGGCCCTGAAGGCTTTCGCGAAGGACAACAAGGCACTCGTCATCAAGGGCGGGTACATGGACGGCGCTGCGCTGTCCGTGGATCAGGTCAACCAGATCGCGGACCTCGAGTCCCGCGAGATCCTGTTGGCCAAGCTCGCCGGCGCGATGAAGGGCAACTTGGCAAAGGCCGCTGGCCTGTTCAACGCTCCCGCTTCGCAGGTGGCCCGTCTGGCCGCCGCGCTGCAGGAGAAGAAGGCTGCGGAAGGTGGGGCCGCCGAGGCTCCCGCCGACGCCGCTGCCGAATAGCTGATCCGCACCTGCGCATCACAACCATCACCACCTGTCCGGTCGCGGATCGGCGACACAGGACTTAAGAGGAAGGACCGCCACCATGGCGAAGCTCACCACCGAAGAGTTGCTGGACCAGTTCAAGGAGCTCACCCTGCTCGAGCTCTCGGAGTTCGTGAAGGCGTTCGAGGAGACCTTCGAGGTCACCGCTGCTGCTCCGGTCGCCGTTGCCGCTGCCGGCGCTCCGGCTGCTGCCGCTGAGGCTGCCGAGGAGCAGGACGAGTTCGACGTCATCCTCGAGTCGGCTGGCGACAAGAAGATCCAGGTCATCAAGGTCGTCCGTGAGGTCGTCTCCGGCCTGGGCCTGAAGGAAGCCAAGGACCTCGTCGAGGGCGCTCCGAAGGCGATCCTGGAGAAGGTTGCCAAGGACGCGGCCGACGCCGCCAAGGAGAAGCTCGAGGCTGCCGGCGCGAAGATCACCGTCAAGTAAGACGGCTGTCAGCGCTGCTTCCTGACGAAGCATCCAGAAAGAGGGTCGCCCCGTTTCGGGGCGGCCCTCTTTCGTTGCTTCGCCCGATGCCGGAGAATTCGCAATCGCCGGGTTGTGGACCTTACTTACTCGTTAGTAGGATTCGCCGTAACGTATAACACTTCGATGCGATAGAGTGACGCAACCCACAGTGGGCCCACGGTGGGGGGACATGCTTGACGCAGGAGGTAATGGTGGGAGTCGAGGTAGCGGTCGAGGGACTCACGAAGTCGTTCGGCTCACAGAAGATTTGGCAGGACGTGAGTCTCACGCTGCCGGCCGGAGAGGTGAGCGCACTGCTCGGGCCTTCCGGCACCGGTAAGTCCGTGTTCCTGAAGTCGCTGATCGGTCTGCTGCGGCCCGAAGAGGGCTCGATCGTCATCGACGGGACCGACATCCTCCAGTGCTCGTCGCGTGAGCTCTACGAGATCCGCAAGCTGTTCGGTGTCCTCTTCCAGGACGGCGCGCTGTTCGGGTCGATGAACCTGTACGACAACGTCGCGTTCCCGCTGCGCGAGCACACCAAGAAGTCCGAGTCCGAGATCCGCAAGATCGTCATGGAGAAGCTCGAGCTCAACGGACTCGTCGGTGCCGAGGGAAAGCTGCCGGGCGAGATCTCCGGCGGTATGCGCAAGCGTGCCGGCCTCGCCCGCGCGCTCGTGCTCGATCCGCAGATCATCCTCGTCGACGAGCCGGACTCGGGCCTGGACCCCGTCCGCACCACCTACCTCAGCCAGCTGCTGATCGACATCAACGCACAGATCGACGCCACGATTCTGATCGTGACGCACAACATCAACCTGGCCCGCACGGTCCCGGACAACCTGGGCATGCTCTTCCGCAAGCAGCTCGTGATGTTCGGTCCCCGCGAGGTGCTGCTCACCAGTGACGAGCCCGTGGTCCACCAGTTCCTCAACGGCAGCAAGATCGGTCCGATCGGCATGTCGGAGGAGAAGGACGACGCGCAGATGGCGCACGAGCAGGCGCTCGTCGACGCCGGCCACCACCACGGCGGCACCGACGACGTCTACGGTGTCGTGCCGCAGATGCAGGCCACGCCGGGTCTGCCCTTCCGCCAGGCCGTTGCACGCCGTCAGGCCCGCGTCCGCGAGATCCTCCATACCCTGCCGGTCGAGGCGCAGCAGAGCATCATTGCCAGCATGGAAGATGACGCCGCTACCCAGGTGATTCCCGCGTACGACGACGGAGGTCTGGGACAGACCACGTACGAGCGCGGATAGGGGAGCGGCGGATGGGGGGCACCCGAACTTCGATGATGAAGCCGGTCACCGGGGCACTGACGCAGGCCGGCAACATCGTCCAGCTGTTCGTCGACGTGGTTCGCAACACGTTCAAGCGGCCGTTCCAGTTCAAGGAATTCATCGAACAGGCCTGGTTCATCGCCAGTGTGACGATCCTGCCGACCGCGTTGGTCGCCATCCCGTTCGGTGCCGTCGTGTCTCTCCAGACGGGCTCGCTCATCAAACAGCTCGGAGCCGAAGCGTTCACGGGTGCCGCCAGCGTGCTCGCGGTCATCCAGCAGGGCAGTCCGATCGTGACCGCACTGCTGATCGCGGGTGCCGCCGGTTCCGCCGTCACCGCCGATCTCGGTTCACGGACCATCCGTGAGGAGATCGACGCGATGGAAGTGCTCGGCATCAATCCCGTCCAGCGACTCGTCGTGCCGCGCGTTCTCGCGATGGTCCTGGTCGCGGTGCTCCTCAACGGGCTCGTGTCCGTCGTCGGTATCGCCGGCGGCTACTTCTTCAACGTCATCCTCCAAGGTGGCACTCCGGGCGCGTACCTGGCGTCGTTCTCGGCGCTGGCCCAGCTTCCCGACCTCTATATCGCGGAGGTCAAGGCGGCCATCTTCGGCGTCATCGCCGGCGTGATCGCCGCCTACAAGGGACTGACGCCGAAGGGCGGCCCCAAGGGCGTCGGCGAGGCGGTGAACCAGGCGGTCGTCATCACCTTCCTGGTCCTGTTCTTCGCGAACCTGATTCTGACGATGGTGTACCTGCAGATTGTTCCGGCGAAGGGGGCATGACCGGATGACGATCGCGAGGGGACGCGGCGACTACGCGCTGATTCGTGCGCGCCGCTGGGCGCGCAAACCGCTCGACGTGCTCGACAACGCCGGCGAGCAGATGTCGTTCTATTCACGGGCCATTGCGTGGACGCCGCGGACGTTGCGTCGCTACCGCAAGGAGATGCTGCGGCTGCTGGCCGAGGTCACGTTCGGCAGCGGCGCGCTCGCGGTGATCGGCGGCACCATCGGCGTGATCGTGATGATGTCGGGCTTCACCGGCGTCGTCGTCGGCCTGCAGGGGTTCGCCGCGCTCGACCAGATCGGCAGCTCGGTGCTGACCGGCTTCCTGTCGGCGTATGTCAACACCCGTGAGATCGCGCCGATCGTCGCGGCGCTGGCACTGTCGGCCACGGTCGGCTGTGGTTTCACCGCGCAGCTCGGCGCGATGCGCATCTCGGAGGAGATCGATGCGCTCGAGGTGATGGCCGTGCCCAGTGTGCCTTTCCTCGTCACCACCCGGATGATCGCCGGCTTCATCGCGGTGATTCCGCTGTACATCGTCGGCCTGCTCGCCGCCTACCTTGCTTCGCGGGTGGTCTCGACCGTGTTCAACGGGCAGTCGTCCGGCTCGTACGACCACTACTTCAATCTGTTCCTGCCTCCCGAGGACGTTCTGTGGTCCTTCGGCAAGGTGCTCGTGTTCGCGTTCGTCCTGATCCTCATCCACTGCTACTACGGCTTCCATGCCCGCGGCGGCCCGGCCGGCGTCGGTGTCGCGGTCGGCCACGCGGTGCGTACCGCCATCGTCACCATCGCCGTCCTGGACTTCTTCCTGAGCCTCGCCATCTGGGGCACGACGACCACGGTGAGGGTGGCCGGATGATCGAGAGCACGTCGAAGCTGCGCCGCAGGGTATTGGGAGTTGCCTTCTTCCTGGTCCTGGCTCTGTTCGTCGGCGGGACCATCGCCAGCTACAACAAGACCTTCACACCCGTCGTCAAGGTCGACCTGGTCACCGACACCGTCGGCAACGCGCTCCCGCGCAACGCCGATGTCAAGGTGCGCGGTCTGATCGTCGGTGAGGTGCGTGGCGCGTCGACCGAGAACGGCAAGGTCACCTCGGTGATGGCGATCGACCCGGACAAGGCCGAGCTGATCCCGTCCAACACCACCGCTCGTCTGCTGCCCAAGACGCTGTTCGGCGAGCGGTACGTCGACCTCGTCATCCCGGAGAACCCGAGTCCCGACTCGATCGCGGCCGGCGAGACCATCTACCAGGACAAGAGCGGCAACGCCGTCGAGCTCGGCAAGATGCTCGACGGTCTGCTGCCGCTGCTGCAGGCCATCCCGCCGGAGAGCCTGGCCTCGACCCTCGGTGCGCTGTCGCAGGCGCTGGACGGCCGCGGCGAACAGCTCGGGGTGACGCTCGACCAGCTCGACACGATCTTCGCCGGCGTCAACACCCGGATGCCGGACCTGACCGCCGGACTGCAGAGCTTCGCGACGTTCACCCAGACCTACTCGGATGCGGCGCCGCAGCTGATCGACGCGCTCGACAACCTGCGCACCACGAACGCCACGGTGGTGCAGGAACGCAGCTCCATCGATGCGTTGATGGCGTCGGTGACGGCGACGGGATCGAGCACCGCGGACCTGTTGACGACCAACCGGGATTCGCTGATCTCCATCGCCGGCGACTCGCGGGAGGCGCTGGAGATCCTGGCGAGGTTCTCGGGGACCTTCGGCTGCACGTTCGCGAACTTTGCCGACGTGATGGCGCGCTCCGGTGCGATCACCGGCGAGCACTCGCCCAACCCGGGTGCCCGCGCCACGATCGAGCTCGTCAATCCCCGTGGCCGGTACCTGCCCAACCAGGACGAGCCGCGCCTGATCGATACCCGCGGTCCGCGCTGCTACGAGGCGCCGCCGCTGGGCACCGACATCGGGCAGTACCCCGGTGGTTCGATCCACGACGGCTCGTATCAGGTGCCGACCCGCAACGCGGGTGACCAGAACCTTCCCGATGTGGCGGTTCCGCAGTTCTCGGTGCTGCCCGCGACGACCGCTCCGGCCACGTTCGCCGGGTCACCGCTCGAACGCCAGACGTTGGCCGTCGTGTACGGCGAGGCCGCCGGCATCGCGCCGGAGGACGTGCCGTCCTGGACGACCATGATCGGTGCCCCCGCGCTCCGTGGAAAAGAGGTGAGCATCAAGTGAAGCGACAGCTGCGAGGGGTGGCTGCCCCGCTCACCAAGCTCGTGATCTTCGCGCTCGTGACGATTCTCGCGACCGGCGTGCTCGCGCTGACCATCGCGAACACCAGTTCCAGCGGGGGAACCAAGTTCAGCGCGCGGTTCACCGATGTCACGTCGCTCAACAAGGGCGACGAGGTCCGCATCGCCGGCGTCCGGGTCGGCCAGGTGACCAAGATCGAGATCGTCGACGACCGTGAGGCGCAGGTCGAGTTCGCGGTGACGGACCGTGACTGGTTGCCCGCGAGCACGACCGCGACCATCCGGTTCCGGAACCTGGTCGGACAGCGCTACATCGCGCTCGAACAGGGGACCGGACAGCAGGGCTACAAGATGACGGCCGGGGACACGATCCCACTCGGTCGCACCAAGCCCGCAGTGAACCTGACGACGCTGTTCAACGGGTTCCGGCCGCTGTTCCAGACGCTCAGCGCCGATGACGTCAACAAGCTGTCGTACCAGATCATCCAGGTGTTCCAGGGGGAGGGCGGCACCATCGAGGAGCTAGTGGCGAACACCGCGTCGTTGACGAACACGATCGCGGACAAGGACAAGGTGATCGGCGACCTGATCACCAACCTCAATGTAGTGCTCGACACCGTCAACAAGCGGGACGAACAGGTCGATCAGTTGATCGTCAACACCGAGCGTCTGGTGAGCGGGCTGTCCGCGGACCGCGGCGTGATCGGACAGTCGGTGCAGTCGCTGGCGGACCTGACCAGCGCAACCGCCGACCTGCTGGTGCCCACCCGACCGTCGATCCAGGGCTCGATCGCGGGCCTCAACACGCTCGCCGGGCACATCAACGAGAGATCCGACGACGTGAACAAGGTGCTCACGAACCTGCCGATCAAGATGGAGAAGCTCGGTCGAGCCGGCAGCTACGGTTCGTGGTTCCAGTTCTATCTGTGTGGCATCGACGTCGTCGCCGGTCCCGGTACAGCTCCCCAGCTGAACATCCCGTCGAACCTGCCGACGATCAACCAGCCGATCTACACCAACGCGGCTCCCCGGTGCTACGCGGACGGTGGCCAGTGACGAGCTACGAGACCAGGAAGCGCAATCCGGCGGTCACCGGTGCCCTGGGCATCGTCGTCATCCTGCTCGCGACCATGTCGGCGTTCTTCCTCGACAGCCTGCCGATCATCGGGGCCGCGAACCGGTACACCGCGGAGTTCTCCGAGGCGGCCGGGCTCAAGCCCGGCAACGAGGTGCGGGTCGCGGGTGTGAAGGTCGGCAAGGTGTCGAGCGTCGAACTCGACGGTGACCGCGTGCTCGTGTCGTTCCAGACGAAGGACGCCTGGATCGGCGACCAGACCACCGCGTCGATCCAGATCAAGACGATCCTCGGCCAGAAGTATCTCGCGCTCGACCCGCGGGGCACCGAGGTCGCCGATCCGCGTGTGCGGATCCCGCTCGAGCGCACCACGTCGCCGTACGACGTGATCGATGCGTTCGGCGACGCCGCGACGACGCTCGCCGAGATCGACACGACGCAGCTGGCGTCGAGTTTCGAGGTGCTGTCGCAGTCGTTCGCGGGCACGCCCGACGAGATCCGCGGCTCGCTCGACGGCGTGACGCGGCTGTCGGAGACCGTCGCGAAGCGCGACCAGGAGCTCAAGCAGCTGTTCGAGGCGACGAAGCAGACGTCGCAGATCCTCGCGGACCGCAATCAGGAGTTCGAGAAGGTGCTCGCGAACGGTGGCACGCTGCTCGCCGAGCTCAACACCCGCCAGCAGGCGATCGGTCGGCTGCTCACCAGCACCCAGACGCTGTCGCGGGAACTCACCGGTCTGGTTGCCGACAACGAGGCTCAGATCACCCCGGCGCTCACGCAGTTGCAGGGTGCGATCGACATCCTCAACCAGAACCAGCAGAACGTGAGCAAGGCGCTCGAACTGGCGGCGCCGTTCTACCGGATCTACGCGAACGTGCTCGGCAACGGACGATGGTTCGACTCGGTCGTGACCAACCTGACCCCGCCGGGCCTGCCGGACATCCCCGGATACCGTGAGCCGCTGCGCACCCTGGGGGGCAACTGAGATGAGTGAGGCGCGGGCTCGGACCCGCAAGTGGATCCCGGTGGCGCTGATCGCGGCGGTCGCCGTCGTCGCGGTCGGTGCCCTGTGGTGGCTGTTCCAGAACGCCGGCACCACCAGGATCACCGCGTACTTCGACAAGTCCGTCGGCATCTACGAGGGCTCCGACGTCCGGGTCCTCGGAGTGAAGGTCGGCTCGGTCGACTCGGTGGTGCCGCAGGGCGAGCAGGTGCAGGTGGTCATGACTGTCGACCGCGGGGTCGACATCCCGGCCGATGTGAAGGCCGCCCAGGTGACGCCGTCGGTGGTCTCCGACCGGTACATCCAGCTGACCCCCGCCTACACGGGCGGCGAGAAGTTGGCCCGCGACGCGACGATCGAGCGTGACCGGACGACCACGCCGGTCGAGGTCGACGAGCTGTACGCGAGCGTGACCGAACTGTCGGAGGCGCTGGGACCGAACGGCGCCAACAAGGACGGCGCGCTGTCGAACCTCGTGGACACCGCTGCCGCGAACCTCGACGGCAACGGTGACGCGCTCGGCAACACGTTCACGCAGCTGTCGGCGGCGGCACGCACGCTGTCCGACTCGCGTGCCGACATCTTCGACACCGTCAAGAACCTGCAGGTGTTCGTCAGTGCCCTCGCCGCCAACGACGCGCAGGTGCGCCAGTTCAACACCCAACTCGCGGACTTCAGCGGCTTCCTGGCGGGGGAGAAGGAGAACCTGGGCCTGGCGCTCAATCAGGTCTCGCTCGCGCTCGGCGACGTTGCGCGGTTCGTCGAGAACAACCGGGAACTGCTGCAGGGCAACATCGAGGGCCTGACCACGGTCACCCAGACCGTCGCCGACCAGCGCGATTCCCTCGCGGAGGCGCTGGTGACGATTCCGCTCGCCATCAGCAACCTGGTCAACACGCACGACGCGGAGTCGGGCACGCTGCAGATGCGCGTGGACCTGCCGGACCTGCAGGACCCGTTCGGCCTGGGCTGCAAGCTCATCGACGTCGCCAAGCTCAAGCCCGGGGACCCGGAGTTCGAGGCGCTCGGCCGGCAGATGAAGCCGCTGATCGACAACTGCAAGGCCATCACCGATCAGATGACCGCCGGCGTCAAGACGCCGACGCTGAACCTGCCGCTCGGCATCCTCAGCGGCGACAATCTGCAGCGTGGCGCGGCGCCCGGGACGGTTCCGGGCACGCCGTCGCCGCGGCTGGGTGGCGGAACGCAACTGCAGGGGGGCACGCCGTGAGAATCGGGCGGATGAGGGCCGCGGCGGTGGCTGCGGGAGCGTGTGTCGTCGCGCTGACGGTGAGTGCATGCGGTTCGGGCGGTATCTACTCGATCCCGTTGCCCGGTGGCGCCGACATCGGCAGCGACCCGATGCGACTGAAGATCGAGTTCGACGACGTCCTCGATCTGGTGCCGCAGTCGACCGTGAAGGTCGACGGCGTCCCGGTCGGACGCGTCGAGAACATCGAGGTGGCGTCGGACGGCTGGACCGCGCAGGTGGACACCCTCGTGAACAGCTCGGTGAATCTGCCGGCCAATGCGGTCGCCGAGGTTCAGCAGTCGAATCTGTTGGGCGAGAAATTCATTGCGATCTCGGCCCCGACGCAGAATCCGTCGCCGGAGCGGCTGGCGAGCGGCGCCACGATCCCGGTGGACCGCACCCGCCACGCCACCGACATCGAGCAGGTGCTCGGTGCCATGTCGCTGCTGCTCAACGGTGGCGGCGTCGCGCAGTTGCAGCCCATCATCTCGGAGATGGAGAAGGCGCTCGACGGCCGCGAGACGAAGGTTCGGGGACTCCTGGAGCAGGCGAACACGTTGATCGCCGGTCTCGAGGAGCAGCGCGACTCGATCACGACCGCGCTCGACGGCCTCGACACCCTCAGCGCGCGGGTCGGGGATCAGACGACGAAGCTCGAGAAGATCCTCGACGAGCTGCCGCAGGGTGTCGAGATCCTCGCCGAGCAGCGTCCGCAACTGGTGGACATGCTCGGCCAGGTCGACCGGCTCGGTCAGGTCGGCGCGGACGTCATCAACCGTTCCAAGGACGACCTGATCACGGACCTGCGCGCGCTGCGTCCCACGTTGCAGCAGCTGGGTGAGGCGGCCCCCGACATCATCACGTCGGCGCCGCTCGTCCCGACGTTCCCCTTCCCGGACACGATCATCCCGTCGATCCACGGCGGCCAGGCCAACGTGTTCCTGTCGATCGATCTGCAGATCGGTGACACCTTGTCGAACCTCGGTGTCGGGAAGCCGGACCCCGTCTACTACCCGCCCCAGTACGGCCCGCCGGTTCCCGTCGATCCGAGCAACCCGTACTACAACGGCAACGGGCCGCGCCCGGGATGGCCGACGGTGTCGATCGTGCCGTTGCCGCCGATCGTGCCGAATCCGGTCCCCGCGCCGGGCACCGCGGTGTCGGCGCCGGCGAATGCTCCGGTCAATCCGTTCGATGCGTTCCTGAAGCAGCTGGGGGTGGGTGAGTAATGGTCTCGCGTCTGGCCAGGTGGCAGTTGGTGGCGTTTATCGTCGTCGCCGTGCTCGGTATCGGTTACGTCGGCGCCAAGTACGTGCGGCTCGACACGCTGCTGGGCTTCGGTGAGTACCAGGTGGACGCGGAACTCGCGCACTCCGGTGGCATCTTCACCAACGCCGAGGTGACCTACCGCGGTGTGCCGGTCGGCCGGGTCGGGGACCTCACGCTGACCGAGAAGGGCGTGTCCGTCGCGCTGATGATCGACAACGCGGCCCCGAAGATCCCGGCATCGGCGAAGGCTGTCGTCGCGAATCGGTCGGCGATCGGCGAGCAGTACGTGGATCTGCAGCCCGACACCGACGAGGGCCCGTTCCTCACCGACGGCTCGAAGATCCTCGAGCCCAACACGGCGACGCCCATCCCGGTCGAGGACCTGATCGGCAGTGTGGACCGGTTGGCCCGTTCGGTGCCCACCGACTCGCTGCACACGGCCGTCGTCGAACTGGGGAACGCGTTCAGCGGGAAGGGCGGCGACCTGCAGGTGCTGGTCGACTCGCTCGGCCGGTTCACCGAGACCGCGACCGAGGCGCTGCCGCAGACGTTGACATTCATCAGCGACGGCCGGACGGTGCTCGACACACAGGCGGAGCAGGCGAGTTCGATCCGAGCCTTCAGTGACGGCCTCGAACAGATCGCCGCCCAGCTGAAGTCGAGCGATCCCGACGTGCGACGGCTCATCGGCACCGGCACGGACGCGACGGACACGGTCGGGAAGCTCGTCGCGAACAGTGGCGACGCCCTGACCGCGAACCTCACGAACCTCTCGACGACCCTCACGACGGTCTCGCCGACGTTCATCGCGCTGCAGCCCTTCTTCCAGTTCCTGCCGGCGCTGTCGGCGGGTGCGTCGGCGGTGGCACCGGGCGACGGCACGATCCACTTCGGTCTGGTCCTCGAGACCAACAATCCGGTGCCGTGCACCCAGGGCTACGAGGGCACGCAGGAGATCCTCGCGCAGATGCGCGCGCAGAACCCGAACTTCGACGACACCGTCGACAACTTCCCGTTCAACGCGAACGCGCGATGCGCCGTCGAACAGGGCAATCCGACGGGTGTCCGCAGCGCCGAACGCATCATCTACGCCGACCCGCAGACCCCGCAGCCGTGGGACAGCACGCCTAAGGTCGACCCCGACAAGCTGAATCTGAACCCGATCGCCACGCAGATCGCGACCCTCATGGGCGTCGTGCCGGCGCGGTAGCCTCGGGCAAGCATTCGTTACCCAAGAGTAAGGTTGCCGTGTGACGGAGACCACGACCGCGCCCACGAAGAACAACACGCTCGTCGCTGCCACTGTGGTGGTGTGCGTGCTCCTCGTCGGCGCGCTGGCAGCAGCGATCTTCTTCGGAATCGGGTGGGCGAAGGCCGCGTCCGGCAGGTCGACCGCCGATGCGCGCGACACGGCCCTGTCCGATGCCCGGCAGGCGGCGGTCAACCTCAACTCGTACGACGCCGCCGACATGGAGAAGTCGTTCGCCGACCTCGAGTCGTCGATCACCGGGTCGCTCATGGACGATCTCGCGAAGACGCGGGAGGACATGAGCACGGCCGCCGCCGCGTCGGGGGCCAAGAGTGAGGGGCGGGTCCTGCGGGCCGCCCTGACGTCGCTCAGTGTGGACGACGGCACGGCGGACACGATGCTCGTCGTCGAGACCTCGACCGCGATGCCGAATCTCGAGACGCCGGTGAAGCGGCAGATCACGATGCGGATGAGTCTCGTGCGCGACGGCGACACCTGGAAGGCGTCCGACGCCGGCAACCTCGGTGAGCCCGTGGTGATCGATCCGGGGACGCCGCGCCCGGCCGCGCCCGCGCCCGCGCCGGCGCCCACGCAGGAAGATCAGGCGACCGATCCGCAGAGCGGCGGACAGTAGACCGTCTCAGCAGCCGTGCCGACGTTTCTCGTTCGGTCGCTGGAAGGAGTTCCATCAGTGCCTCCCATTCGTCGTAATCCGAAGGTGTCCCCGTCGGCCGCGCGTCGTCCCAAGGTCGCGGGCAGTTCGGCGCCCCGGTCGGCGTCCCCGATCGAGGATGCGGTGAAGGAACCGGATGCGAGCGTGCTGCTCGTGAAGGAGCCTGCTGAGCCTGCTGTCGAGGAATCTGCTGTCGAGGCACCCGCACCCGCGTCCGCGTCGTCCGCGTCTTCCGGGCCTGCCGGTAGCGAACCCGAGGAGGACGGTCCCGAGCCCGAGACGGGCGGCGAGCCCGAGACGGGCGGTGCATCCGAGGCCGGTGGGCGTCGGTGGACGGACCGGCTGCGCTGGCGCTCGGTCGTGATCATGGGTGTCGCGGCGGCGGTGCTGGCGGCGTTCGCGGGCGTCGCCGCGATGAAGACCCGCGACGGCGGAACGTCCAATCGCGCGTTCCTCGACGTCGGCGCGACGTCGGAGGTCGCGGCCGCGGCGGAGAAGGCGCTGACGGCCGTGACCGTCTATAGTGCTGATTCGATCGACCAGTTCCCCGACACGGCGCGCGCAGTGATGACGGACGGGATGAAGGCAGAGTTCGATCGGACAATCGGCACGACGATCGACATCGTCAAGCAGGCTCGGTCGGACACAGCAGCGCAGGTCACGAACGTGGGAGTCATGCTTCTCGACGAGAATCGGGCCGAGGTGTTGGCCAACTTGATCGTGAGCGTCGAGAACAACGGCGTGGCGGCGGGCAGCACATCCGGGCCGGTGATTCTGAGGATGGAGAAGGTAGACGGTCAGTGGCTGCTGTCCGGTGTCGAGAACTCGTGACTCCGCGGGCGCTCCCCGCGGTCGGAGATCGAAACGCCGAGATCTGGGCTTGACGCGGCGATGATCACGCGTCACTCTATGCGTGAACATTCACGCGGTATCACGCGTGCGGCGCCCGCGACGGGTGTCCTTTCTGCTGCCCGGCTCGACATCTACTGAGTTTGGGTGTACTTTTGGACGTTGCGCTGGCTGCCTCCTGTCCACCTCTCATCCTCACTGTGGCGAAGTGTTCCACTTCCTGCTCCTGTGGCGAGGTTTCGTTCGGGTTGTAACCAGCGAATTCGCCCCACATGAAGAAGCAGATACAGCGGCGGTCGCACCAGCAAGAGCGGCCCGCGTGAGGTGCTGGAAGGACGCATCTTGGCAGTCTCTAGCCAGACCAAGGCAGTTGCCGGAATCCCCGGAGCCCCGAAGAGGGTCTCGTTCGCGAAAATTCGCGAGCCCCTCGAAGTCCCAGGGCTCCTCGATCTACAGACCGATTCGTTCGAATGGTTGATCGGCTCGCAGGGCTGGCGTGAGCGCGCAGCCGCTCGCGGCGACGGTGCAGTCACGGGTGGCCTCGAAGAAATTCTGGCCGAGCTATCGCCCATCGAGGACTTCTCGGGGTCCATGTCCCTGTCCTTCTCGGACCCGCGCTTCGACGAGGTCAAGGCCTCGGTCGACGAGTGCAAAGACAAGGACATGACCTACGCGGCGCCGCTGTTCGTCACCGCGGAGTTCATCAACAACAACACCGGTGAGATCAAGAGCCAGACGGTCTTCATGGGTGATTTCCCGATGATGACCGACAAGGGCACGTTCATCATCAACGGCACCGAGCGTGTCGTCGTGTCGCAGCTGGTCCGCTCGCCGGGCGTCTACTTCGACGACACCATCGACAAGAGCACCGAGAAGACCCTGCACAGCGTCAAGGTCATCCCGGGCCGTGGTGCCTGGCTCGAGTTCGACGTCGACAAGCGCGACACCGTCGGTGTCCGTATCGACCGCAAGCGCCGTCAGCCGGTCACCGTGCTGCTGAAGGCACTGGGTTGGACCACCGAGCAGATCACCGAGCGTTTCGGTTTCTCCGAGATCCTCATGGCGACGCTCGAGAAGGACAACACCGCCGGCACCGACGAGGCGCTGCTCGACATCTACCGCAAGCTGCGTCCGGGCGAGCCGCCGACGAAGGAGAGCGCGCAGACCCTCCTGGAGAACCTGTTCTTCAAGGACAAGCGCTACGACCTCGCTCGCGTGGGCCGTTACAAGATCAACAAGAAGCTGGGCCTGAACACCGGCCTCCCCGTCGAGGCGTCGACCCTCACCGAGGAAGACATCGTCGCCACGATCGAGTACCTGGTGCGCCTGCACGCCGGTGACACCACGATGACCGCCCCCGGCGGCGTCGAGGTTCCCGTCGAGGTCGACGACATCGACCACTTCGGCAACCGTCGTCTGCGTACCGTGGGCGAGCTCATCCAGAACCAGATCCGCGTGGGCCTGTCCCGCATGGAGCGCGTCGTCCGCGAGCGCATGACGACTCAGGACGTCGAGGCGATCACGCCGCAGACCCTGATCAACATCCGCCCGGTCGTCGCCGCGATCAAGGAGTTCTTCGGAACCTCCCAGCTGTCGCAGTTCATGGACCAGAACAACCCGCTGTCGGGCCTGACCCACAAGCGTCGTCTGTCGGCGCTGGGCCCCGGTGGTCTGTCCCGTGAGCGCGCCGGCCTCGAGGTGCGAGACGTCCACCCGTCGCACTACGGCCGCATGTGCCCGATCGAGACCCCTGAGGGTCCGAACATCGGTCTGATCGGTTCGCTGTCGGTGTACGCGCGGGTCAACCCGTTCGGCTTCATCGAGACCCCGTACCGCAAGGTCGTCGACGGCCAGGTCACCGACCAGGTCGACTACCTGACCGCGGACGAGGAGGACCGCCACGTCGTGGCGCAGGCCAACTCGCCCGTCAACTCGGCCGGACACTTCACCGAGGACCGCGTCCTCGTCCGCCGTAAGGGTGGCGAGGTCGAGTACGTGTCCTCGTCGGACGTCGACTACATGGACGTCTCGCCGCGTCAGATGGTTTCCGTCGCGACCGCGATGATTCCGTTCCTCGAGCACGACGACGCCAACCGTGCCCTCATGGGCGCGAACATGCAGCGTCAGGCCGTGCCGCTGGTCCGCAGCGAGTCCCCGCTGGTCGGTACCGGCATGGAGCTGCGTGCCGCGGTCGACGCCGGCGACGTCATCGTCACCGAGAAGGCCGGTGTGGTCGAGGAGGTCTCCTCCGACTACGTCACCGTGATGGCCGACGACGGCAGCCGCAAGACCTACCGTCTGCGCAAGTTCGCGCGCTCCAACCAGGGCACGTGCGCCAACCAGCGTCCGATCGTGGACGAGGGCCAACGGGTCGAGACCGGTCAGGTCCTGGCCGACGGCCCCTGCACCGAGAACGGTGAGATGGCGCTCGGCAAGAACCTGCTCGTGGCGATCATGCCGTGGGAGGGCCACAACTACGAGGACGCGATCATCCTGTCGCAGCGCCTCGTGGAGGAGGACGTGCTCACCTCGATCCACATCGAGGAGCACGAGATCGATGCCCGCGACACCAAGCTCGGTGCCGAGGAGATCACCCGGGACATCCCGAACGTCTCCGACGAGGTCCTCGCCGATCTCGACGAGCGCGGCATCGTCCGCATCGGTGCCGAGGTCCGTGACGGCGACATCCTGGTCGGCAAGGTCACCCCGAAGGGCGAGACCGAGCTGACCCCGGAGGAGCGCCTGCTGCGCGCGATCTTCGGTGAGAAGGCCCGCGAGGTTCGCGACACGTCCCTCAAGGTTCCCCACGGTGAGTCCGGCAAGGTCATCGGCATCCGCGTGTTCTCGCGCGAGGACGACGACGATCTGCCTCCGGGCGTCAACGAGCTGGTCCGCGTGTACGTGGCTCAGAAGCGCAAGATCCAGGACGGCGACAAGCTCGCCGGCCGCCACGGCAACAAGGGCGTCATCGGCAAGATCCTCCCGCAGGAGGACATGCCGTTCCTGCCCGACGGCACCCCGGTCGACATCATCCTGAACACCCACGGTGTTCCGCGTCGTATGAACATCGGTCAGGTGCTCGAGACGCACCTCGGCTGGATCGGCAAGACCGGCTGGAACGTGCAGATCGCCGCCGACGGCTCTCGCCCGGACTGGGCCGAGAACCTGCCGGAGGAGATGCTGTCCGCACCGGCCGACTCGAACATCGCCACCCCGGTGTTCGACGGTGCCAAGGAGGACGAGCTCACCGGTCTGCTCGGTGCCACGCTGCCCAACCGTGACGGTGAGCAGATGGTCGGGTCGGACGGCAAGGCGACGCTGTTCGACGGTCGCTCCGGCGAGCCGTTCCCGTACCCGGTGTCGGTCGGCTACATGTACATCATCAAGCTGCACCACCTGGTCGACGACAAGATCCACGCGCGTTCGACCGGTCCGTACTCGATGATCACCCAGCAGCCGCTCGGCGGTAAGGCCCAGTTCGGTGGCCAGCGCTTCGGTGAAATGGAGTGCTGGGCGATGCAGGCGTACGGCGCCGCCTACACCCTGCAGGAGCTGCTCACCATCAAGTCGGACGACGTTGTCGGCCGCGTGAAGGTGTACGAGGCCATCGTCAAGGGCGAGAACATCCCCGAGCCGGGCATCCCCGAGTCCTTCAAGGTGCTCCTCAAGGAGCTCCAGTCGCTGTGCCTCAACGTGGAGGTGCTGTCCTCGGACGGCGCAGCCATCGCGATGGCCGACGGCGACGACGAGGACCTCGAGCGTGCCGCCGCGAACCTGGGCATCAACCTGTCCCGGAACGAGGCCGCGACCGTGGACGATCTCGCGAACTAGTTTTCGGTCCCCGGGCCGTGTGTGAGCACGGCCCGGGGGCGCTAGAGCACATTTGAATTGGCAGTCAGGAGAAGCGGATCCCACCCGCTGATCCACAATCCCTCTGGGGAAAGGAAGTTACGTGCTCGACGTCAACTTCTTCGATGAACTCCGCATCGGTCTGGCGACCGCGGAGGACATCCGCAACTGGTCCTACGGCGAGGTCAAGAAGCCGGAGACCATCAACTACCGCACGCTCAAGCCCGAGAAGGACGGCCTCTTCTGCGAGAAGATCTTCGGCCCCACCCGGGACTGGGAGTGCTACTGCGGTAAGTACAAGCGTGTCCGCTTCAAGGGCATCATCTGCGAGCGCTGCGGCGTCGAGGTGACCCGCGCGAAGGTGCGCCGTGAGCGCATGGGCCACATCGAGCTTGCCGCTCCGGTGACCCACATCTGGTACTTCAAGGGTGTTCCGAGCCGTCTCGGTTACCTGCTGGACCTGGCTCCGAAGGATCTCGAGAAGATCATCTACTTCGCTGCCTACGTCATCGTCGGTGTCGACGAGGAGCTGCGTCACAACGAGCTCTCCACGCTCGAGGCCGAGATGGAGGTCGAGAAGAAGACCGTCGCCGACCAGCGGGACGCCGACCTGGAGGCCCGCGCGCAGAAGCTCGAGGCCGACATCGCCGAGCTCGAGGCCGAGGGTGCCAAGTCCGACGTGCGCCGCAAGGTCAAGGACGGCGGCGAGCGCGAGATGCGTCAGCTCCGTGACCGCGCGCAGCGCGAGCTGGACCGCCTCGACGAGATCTGGACCACGTTCACCAAGCTGAGCGTCAAGCAGCTCATCGTGGACGAGGGCCTGTATCGCGAGCTGGTCGACCGCTACGGCGAGTACTTCACGGGCGCGATGGGCGCAGAGTCCATCCAGATCCTGATGCGCAACTTCGACATCCAGGCCGAGGCGGAGTCTCTGCGCGAGACCATCCGCAGCGGCAAGGGCCAGAAGAAGCTGCGTGCGCTCAAGCGACTCAAGGTCGTCGCGGCGTTCCAGATGTCCGGCAACTCGCCCATGGGCATGGTGCTCGACGCTGTCCCGGTTATCCCGCCGGAGCTGCGTCCGATGGTTCAGCTCGACGGTGGCCGTTTCGCGACGTCCGACCTGAACGACCTGTACCGCCGCGTCATCAACCGCAACAACCGCCTCAAGCGACTGATCGACCTCGGTGCCCCCGAGATCATCGTCAACAACGAGAAGCGGATGCTGCAGGAGTCCGTGGACGCGCTGTTCGACAACGGTCGTCGTGGCCGGCCCGTCACGGGTCCAGGCAACCGTCCGCTGAAGTCGCTGTCCGATCTGCTCAAGGGCAAGCAGGGCCGCTTCCGTCAGAACCTGCTCGGTAAGCGCGTCGACTACTCCGGCCGTTCAGTCATCGTCGTCGGTCCGCAGCTCAAGCTGCACCAGTGTGGTCTGCCGAAGCTGATGGCGCTCGAGCTGTTCAAGCCGTTCGTCATGAAGCGTCTGGTCGACCTGAACCACGCGCAGAACATCAAGTCCGCGAAGCGCATGGTCGAGCGTCAGCGCCCGCAGGTGTGGGATGTCCTCGAAGAGGTCATCAACGAGCACCCCGTGCTGCTCAACCGTGCACCTACGCTGCACCGTCTGGGTATCCAGGCGTTCGAGCCGCAGCTCGTCGAGGGCAAGGCCATCCAGCTGCACCCGCTGGTGTGTGAGGCGTTCAACGCCGACTTCGACGGTGACCAGA
This sequence comes from Rhodococcus sp. W8901, assembly GCF_013348805.1. Classification (NCBI taxonomy): domain Bacteria; kingdom Bacillati; phylum Actinomycetota; class Actinomycetes; order Mycobacteriales; family Nocardiaceae; genus Rhodococcus; species Rhodococcus sp. W8901. Next base: position 4,510,753 of record NZ_CP054690.1, on the reverse strand, counting down.
TGGCAGTCCACCTGCCGCTGTCGGCGGAGGCACAGGCCGAGGCCCGCATCCTGATGCTGTCCTCGAACAACATCCTGTCGCCCGCGTCGGGTCGCCCGCTCGCCATGCCGCGTCTGGACATGGTGACCGGTCTGTTCCACCTGACCCGCGAGGTCGAGGGTGCGACCGGCGAGTACCAGCCGGCCACCACCGATCAGGCGGAGCAGGGCGTGTACTCGTCGCCGTCCGAGGCTCAGATGGCCGTCGATCGTGGCGTGCTGTCCGTGCAGGCGAAGATCAAGGTGCGTCTGACGCATCAGCGTCCGTCGCGCGAGGCCGAGGCGGAGCTGTTCCCCGAGGGCTGGAGCTACGGCGACGCCTGGACCACCGAGACGACTCTCGGCCGCGTCATGTTCAACGATCTGCTGCCGGCGGACTACCCGTTCGTCAACGAGCAGATGCCGAAGAAGCGTCAGGCGACGATCATCAACGATCTCGCCGAGCGCTACCCGATGATCGTGGTCGCGCAGACCGTCGACAAGCTCAAGGACACCGGCTTCTACTGGGCCACCCGTTCCGGCGTGACGGTCTCGATCTCCGACGTCCTCGTGCCGCCGGAGAAGCCCCAGATCATGGAGCAGTTCGAGGCGCAGGCCGATCAGATCGAGAAGAAGTACCAGCGCGGTGCTCTCAACCACGCCGAGCGCAACAGCGCTCTCGTGAAGATCTGGTCCGAGGCCACCGACGAGGTCGGTAAGGCCATGGAGGCGCACTTCCCCGACGACAACCCGATCCCGATGATCGTGAAGTCCGGCGCGGCCGGCAACATGACTCAGGTTCGCTCGCTCGCCGGTATGAAGGGCCTGGTGACGAACCCGAAGGGTGAGTTCATCCCGCGTCCGATCAAGTCTTCCTTCAAGGAGGGCCTGACGGTTCTCGAGTACTTCATCAACACGCACGGTGCTCGTAAGGGTCTGGCCGATACCGCGCTCCGTACCGCCGACTCGGGTTACCTGACCCGTCGTCTGGTGGACGTCTCGCAGGACGTCATCGTCCGCGAGGTCGACTGTGGCACCGAGCGCGGCATCATCACGCACATCGCCGAGAAGCAGGCCGACGGCGCGATCATCCGCGATGCGCACGTCGAGACCTCGACGTACGCCCGCACCCTCGCCGCGGACGCGGTCGACGAGAACGGCAACGTCGTCGTCGAGCGTGGCCACGACCTGGGCGATCCGGCGATCGACGCGCTGCTCGCGGCAGGCATCACGCAGGTCAAGGTTCGCTCGGTGCTCACCTGCACCACGGCGACCGGCGTCTGCGCCACCTGCTACGGCCGCTCGATGGCGACCGGCAAGCTCGTCGACATCGGCGAGGCCGTCGGTATCGTCGCCGCGCAGTCGATCGGTGAGCCCGGTACCCAGCTGACCATGCGTACGTTCCACCAGGGTGGTGCGGCGGGCGCCGCCGACATCACCGGTGGTCTGCCGCGTGTCCAGGAGCTGTTCGAGGCTCGTGTCCCGAAGGGCAAGGCGCCCATCGCGGACGTCACCGGTCGGGTGCAGCTCGAGGACGGCGATCGCTTCTACAAGATCACCATCGTTCCGGACGACGGTGGCGAAGAGGTTGTCTACGACAAGCTCTCGAAGCGTCAGCGTCTGCGCGTGTTCAAGCACGACGACGGCAGCGAGCGTCTGCTGGCGGACGGCGACCACGTGGACGTCGGACAGCAGCTCATGGAAGGTGCTGCCGACCCGCACGAGGTGCTGCGTGTCATGGGCCCCCGTCAGGTGCAGATCCACCTCGTCAACGAGGTCCAGGAGGTGTACCGGAGCCAGGGTGTGTCGATCCACGACAAGCACATCGAGGTCATCGTGCGCCAGATGCTGCGTCGCGTCACGATCATCGACTCGGGTGCGACGGAGTTCCTGCCGGGCTCGCTCGTCGAGCGCGCGGAGTTCGAGGCGTCCAACCGTCGCGTCGTCGCCGAGGGTGGCGAGCCCGCGGCCGGCCGTCCGGTGCTGATGGGTATCACCAAGGCATCGCTGGCGACCGACTCGTGGCTGTCCGCCGCGTCGTTCCAGGAGACCACTCGCGTGCTGACCGATGCGGCCATCAACTGCCGCTCGGACAAGCTGATCGGTCTGAAGGAGAACGTGATCATCGGCAAGCTGATCCCGGCCGGCACCGGCATCAACCGGTACCGGAACATCCAGGTTCAGCCCACCGAAGAGGCACGGGCTGCCGCCTACGCGGTTCCGTCGTACGACGATCAGTACTACAGCCCCGAAGGCTTCGGCACCGGGACTGGCGCTGCTGTTCCGCTGGACGACTACGGTTTCGGCACCGACTACCGCTAGCGGGTAGGAACGTCTGACTCGAAGGTCCCGTCCCCGATGCAGGGGGCGGGACCTTCGTGCATTCTGGGGAGGAGAGATCGCGCCGCACAATCGGACCGATCAGACCCTTCGGAGGACGACATGGCTGGCAAGAAGATCGACCGAGTGAAGGCCGAGTCGGCTCTCGAGGTCGTCAGGGAGAGCCCTACCATCGCGCTGATCGTCGCGGCGCCCGCGATCGTCGTGTTCGGCGTGCTGTGGTGGCTCACCGGATTCGGCACCGCGCTGCTCGTGACGCTGGTTCTGGCCGGCCTCGCGGTGGTCGCGAAGAAGGTGTTCTAGCTACAGCTTCTCCACGCGGGCCACGGCCCGCACCTCGTCCGCGACGAGGAACCACAGTGACAGGGTGGTGCCGTCGTCGCGGGTGCGGATACGGACGTGGTCGCGGGCGAGGATCGGGCTCAGGTGCTCGACGACGGCACGGTACGGGGGCTCGAGCAGATCGGGGCGGTCGGTGAGGTACTCCTCGACCACGTGCCAGTAGGTGGTGTTGTTGACGTGGTTGAACGGGTCGATGTCGGTTGCCCGCAGGTGGAACGTGCGGTCGTCCTCGTCGGTGTCGGGCGGGGTGGCGGACAGCCACGGCTTCCACTTGAGCCGGTGTTCGTCGGTGGTGCGGCTGAGGTCGGCGAGTAGCTGCTCGCTGATGCGGGCCGGCATGCCGGTGTCGGTCCCGATGTTGATCCAGAATCCCTCGGTCTCGATCAGTGCGTCCTTGTCGTTGGTCATCTGCACGCGCATCGCCGACCATCTGGTGGAGTGTGCGGCGCACCAACGCCGCAGGTGGATCCGGTCGGGCCAGACCGCCGGCCGGCGCACGTCGATCACGGTTCGGCGCACGATCCACAGGGGGTCGGTCCGGTCGAATCCGTGGGCGGCGAGGTTGTCGGTGCCGATGTCCTGCAGGTAGCGGGCGATCCCGTCCAGTCTGAGTCGGTAGGCGGTGTCGACGTCCCCGGTCCGGATGGGCCGCGATGTCGCGAACCCCTGTCCGTGCGGAGGGGCGGGCGCGAGGCTGTGCGCTGCTGTGACGGGCTGCGCTGTGGTGACGGGCTGCGCGGTGGGGACGATCTGCTCGGAAGGCACGTTGGTTCCCTCGGTTCGGCGGGTGTCGCCAGCGATTCTGGCAGGTCGTCGGCGGGGCGTCACACGATTCGCGTGGTGATGCTTGTTCGGCATCATCGGTCCTAGTACAGTCCTGTAGCTGTAACTCTACGTCACATGAAGACCGTCACATCGGCGATGGCAGCGGGCGTGCATCACGTCTGGTGTGGCACGAAGAACGGGAATCGAACATGGCCTACGTCATCACCCAGGCGTGCTGCAACGACGCGAGTTGCGTCTCGGCGTGCCCCGTGAACTGCATCCACCCGACGCCCGAGGAAGCGGAGTTCGCGACCACCGAGATGCTCTACATCGAGCCGCGGGCCTGCATCGACTGCGGTGCCTGCGTCGATGCGTGCCCGGTCAACGCGATCTTCCCCGAGGACCAGCTGACCGAGTCGCTGTCCCGCTACCGGGAGATCAACGCCGACTACTACACGCGGCACCCGCTGCCGTCGGGATGGATCCCGCTCACGCCGGCCACCCCGCCGGTACGCGACCTGGGCACGCTGCGGGTCGCGATCGTCGGAGCCGGTCCGGCCGCGTGCTACGCCGCCGAGGAGCTGTTGAAGCGCTCCGACGTCGAGGTGGAGATGTTCGAGAAGCTGCCGACGCCGTGGGGCCTGGTCCGCGCCGGTGTTGCACCGGACCATCCGGGGACCAAGGTCGTCACCGAGATGTTCGACTGGTCGCTCGGTCGCGACGCATTCCAGTTCCACCTCAACGTGGAGGTCGGCAACCATGTCACCCACGCCGATCTGCTGGCCCATCACCACGCGGTGATCTACGCGGTCGGCGCCTCGAGCGATCGCGCACTCGGGATTCCCGGCGAGGACCTGTCCGGCAGCCACGCCGCCACCGAATTCGTGGCCTGGTACAACGGGCACCCGGACTACGCGGACCGGGCGTTCGATCTGTCGGGGGAGCGGGCGGTGATCGTCGGGAACGGCAACGTCGCACTCGACGTCGCACGCATCCTCACGATGGATCCCGACGATCTCGCCAGGACGGACATCGCCGACCACGCGCTGGCGGCGCTGCGTAAGAGCAACATTCGCGAGGTCGTGCTCCTCGGTCGCCGTGGACCGGCGCAGGCCGCGTACACCACCCCGGAGTTCCTGGCGCTCGGTGACCTGCCGGGTGTCGACGTCGTAATCGATCCGACCGAGGTCGAACTGGACGATAAGTCGCAGGCGCTGATCGATGCGGGCGCGGTGGAACCCGCGGTCGCGATGAAGGTGCGTCTGGCGCAGGAGTTCGCGCAGCGGACCGCGAATCCGGGCAACAAGCGGATCGTTTTCCGATACCTGCTCTCTCCCAACGAGATTCACGGCGCCGAGCGTGCGGACGGCGTGACGGTCGTGGCCAACGAGCTCGTCGAGGACGCATTCGGTGCGCTCGCGGCCCGCCCGACGGATCGGACGGAACGGATCGAGGCGGCGCTGGTGCTGCGTTCGATCGGCTACCGCGGACGACCGCTCGCGGGAGTGCCGTTCGACGAGCGCCGCGGGGTGATCCCCAACGATCGCGGCCGCGTGGTCGTCGGAGCCGGCGAGACGCTCGACGGCGTGTACGTGACCGGGTGGATCAAGCGTGGTCCGAGCGGCGTGATCGGCACCAACAAGACGTGCGCCAAGGAGACGGTCGCGCGGATCGTCGAGGACTTCGAGGCGAAGCGCCTGCCCGCACCGGCATTGGGCCGGAAGGATCTGTCCAAGTTGCTGGCGCGCCGCCGGCCGGAGCGGATCTCGCGCCGTGGGTGGGAGGCCATCGACGAGGCGGAACGCCGCCGGGGCCTGGCCTCGGGGAGGCCCCGGGTGAAGATGACCGACACCGCGGAGATGGTGGCGGTCGGGCGCAAGCGGCGGGGTCTGTTCGGTAACTGACCGTCGTCGCCCCGACGCGGGTAGCTTCGTCGGGAGGGCGTACACGCCCGGTTGACGATGCTCGGAGATCTCGGAGGTGGGAAGTGCGCGCAGTGGTGGTCACGGATCTGGCAGGTCCGTCGGCGATGGCGGTTCGAGATGTGCCCGAACCGGATTCGACCGGACTGGTCCTCATCGACGTCAAGGCCAGCGGTGTGTGCTTCCCCGATCTGCTGATCAGCTACGGCAAGTACCAGCTCCGTGCGGAGCCGCCGTTCGTGCCGGGCACCGAGGTCGCGGGCGTCGTGATCAGTGCGCCCGAGGACAGCGGGTTCGAGCCCGGTCAGCGCGTGCTGGCGATCCCGAGCCTGGGAGGTTACGCCGAGCAGGTCGCCGTCCACCCGAATCTGGTGCTGCCGGTCCCGGAGGAGCTGACCTTCGAGGAGGCGGCGTCGCTGATCATCAACTATCAGACGATGGAATTCGCCCTCGGGCGACGTGCGCGTCTGCAGCCGGGTGAGGCCGTCGTGATCCTGGGCGCCGCCGGCGGTGTCGGGACGTCGGCGATCCAGTTGGCGAAGGCGCACGGTGCGCGCGTGATCGCGGTGGTGCGACGCGACGGTGCGGACGAGTTCCTGCGTGAGATCGGTGCCGACGAGGTGGTGCGGCTGACCGACGGCTGGGCGGCACGGGTGCGGGACCTCACCGGCGGGCGGGGCGCCGACGTCCTGGTGGATCCGGTCGGTGGCGACGCGTTCGACGATGCCGTCCGTGCGCTGGCGCCGGAGGGCCGGCTGGTGGTGATCGGCTTCGCCGGTGGGGGAATTCCGTCGGTGAAGGTCAACCGAGTGCTGTTCCGGAACATCAGCATCGTGGGCGCCGCGTGGGGTGAGTTCCTGCGGACCGAGCCGTCGGCGCTCGCCGAGACGCATGCGGCGCTGGTGAAGCACGTACGCGCGGGTCTGCGGCCCATCGTGAAAGCGCGCTATCCGCTGGCATCGGCGGCCGAGGCGCTCGCCGATCTCGAGGCCGGTCGGGTGCTCGGAAAGGCCGTCCTGATCCAGGAATGACTGTGTTCCTGATCACCTAGCCCCCTCCTGCCCGGAAAATCTGTTGCCGCAGGTAGGGGGCTCGTGGTGTCGTGGATGGGTCGCAACTTCGGGCGGCGGCCGGGCATCCTTGCATTGTTGCAATAGTTGCGGGGTCGCTACTATCGACGCTCGTGGCAGATGTGACTCCAGATGAGGTCTACGACGTGCTCGAGGAGTTCATCATGCGCCTTCTCGGCATGGGGGAGTCCGAGTCGATGGACACCCTTGTCGCGATGGACCTGTCGTTCTCACAGGTCCGCGCGCTCTTCGTGCTGGCGCAGCACGGGGAGCCGATCGCGATCAACGAGGTCGCCGAATGTCTTCGGATGTCGGTGGCCGCTGCCGGTCGCAACATCGATCAGCTCGTGTGCCAGGAGTTGGTGCTGCGCCGCGAGGACCCCGAGGATCGCCGGATCAAACGGGTCTCGCTGACGGAGGCCGGGCGAACCCTGGCCTCCCGTCATCTCGAGGACAAGCGTGACGAGCTGCGCGCGTTCGCGGGACGGCTGGATCAGCCGGACCGCAGCCGGTTGCTCGAGGCCCTTAAACCCATACTCGCAGGCGACGCCCTGCGGGCCCGAAGTCAGGAATTCTGCACATGACGACGCCCAACTCGCCGGCGGCGCCCCCAACCGGGGCGCCCGAGTCGGACAAGATCGACGGCGCGGTCCTCAAGATCGCCTCCGTGGTGGTGCTCGGCGCCATCATGTCCATCCTCGACGTCACCGTGGTCAGCGTTGCGCTGCCGACGTTCGCCCAGGAGTTCGACACCAGCTACGCGGTCGTCGCCTGGACCATGACCGCGTACACGCTTGCGCTCGCCACCGTCATCCCGGTCACCGGCTGGGCGGCCGATCGGTTCGGCACCAAGCGGCTGTACATCGGCGCCCTGGTGCTGTTCGTCATCGGATCGGTGGCCTGTGCGTTCGCGTGGGACATCACGTCGCTGATCGGGTTCCGAGTCCTGCAGGGCCTCGGCGGCGGCATGCTGATGCCGCTCGGTATGACGATCATGACGCGTGCTGCCGGCCCGGAGCGCGTCGGCCGGGTCATGGCGGTGCTGGGTATCCCGATGCTGCTCGGTCCCATCGGCGGACCGATCCTCGGTGGCTGGCTGATCGACGCCGCCAGCTGGCACTGGATCTTCCTGATCAACCTGCCCGTCGGCATCATCGCGCTGGTGGCCGCTTTCAAGCTGCTGCCCAAGGACGAGCCGAGCCCGTCGCAGCCCTTCGACCTTGTCGGCATGGTCCTGCTCTCGCCGGGTCTGGCGCTGTTCCTGTACGGGGTCTCGTCGATTCCCGAACACGGCAAGGGCCTGTCGCCCGACGTGCTGATCCCCGTCGGTATCGGTCTCGCGCTCATCATCGGCTTCGTCTTCCATGCGCTGCGCAAGACGGATCCGCTGATCGATCTGCACCTGTTCAAGAACCGTCAGCTCACGGTGGCCGTCCTCACCACGACCGTGTTCATCATCGCGTTCATGGGTGCCGGGCTGCTGTTCCCGAGTTACTTCATCCAGGTGCGCGGTGAGTCTGCGATGGCGGCGGGTCTGCTGCTCGCGCCGCAGGGCATCGGTGCGATGGTCACGATGCCGATCGCCGGCCGACTGGTCGACAAGCTCGGACCGGGCAAGATCGTTCTGACGGGTATTCCGCTGATCGCGCTGGGCATGTTCACGTTCACCCAGTTGACCGCGACGTCGCCGTACCCGCTCCTGCTCGGTTCGCTGTTCGTGATGGGCATGGGCATGGGCTGCACCATGATGCCGCTGATGACCGCCGCGATGGTGACGCTCAAGCACGAGATGATCGCCCGCGGCTCGACGCTGATGAACATCGTGCAGCAGGTTGCCGGCTCGATCGGTACCGCGACGATGTCGGTGGTTCTCACCAGCCAGATGACGTCCCACGGGCTGGACAAGGAGGCTGCGCCGCCGACCGATCCGGCAGGCATCGCGCAGATGCTCGACGCGTCCGCGGAGTCGTTCGGTGGCACCTTCATGGTGGCGTTCGTGCTCGTCCTCGTCACCCTGATCCCGGCGTTCTTCCTGCCGCGCAAGCGGGTCGTGGCGACGACGGAGGACGTCCAGCCGGTAATGATGCACTGAGCCTTCCGGCACCCGGCGTGCCATGGGTTGAGCCCCCGAGCGATGCGAATCGCTCGGGGGCTCTTCGCGTTTCTCGGGGGCATCTCGGCGCGTCGCCCCGGACTTGTCGGGGTGCAGTCCTATCGTCACGACAGGAGCCTCGAGTAGGGAAGGGGCGCATCATGGCTGTAGAGCCTGGCGTCGCGCACAACCCGGACAACACTTCGAACTGGCACTACTACGCGGTCGTGGGAACCACGGTCGGGGGCGGTCACACGCTCGCCGAATTCGGGCCCCACTCCACGGCACTGACGGCGCTGCAGGTCGCCGTCCATTCGGTCAATCACACGGCGTATTCGCTTTTCGAGCAGGGGATGACCGGGAGCATGCTCGCCGAGCAGCAACTGGTGGAGCGTCTTCCGATCACGAACTTCGCGATCGAGCGGCTTCATCCGGTCACCCGTACCCCGGATCTCGGGTGGTCGCTCAACGGCGGACGTCGACGGTCGTGGGACAGCGCGGCACATTTGAGTGCCTGAGTGGTGAGGGTTCTCTTCTGATTCGGATCGGCATCCCCGATAAACAAGCATGCGTGCTTGATTTTTAATCTCTTCGGTGTGATGCTGGTCTCAGGATTCGAGGAGGGTATGTGGCTGACCTGAACAAGATCGTCGACGACCTGCGGGCGGAGGGTGCCGCCCTCGACGCGCTCGTTGCGGATCTGCCCGAGTCGGAGTGGGCGACGCCCACTCCGGCCGAGGGCTGGACCGTCGCGCACCAGATAGGCCACCTCGCGTGGACCGACCGCGCCGCGCTGTCGGCGGCCACCGACGAGGACGCCTTCACCGCCCAACTGGCGGAGGCGTGGAAGAACCCGTACGGCTTCGTGGACGAGGGCGCCGAGATCGAGGCGCGGCGCCCACCGCAGGAGCTGCTGGCCGACTGGCGCGAAACCCGGGACAAGCTCGCGGCGGTGCTGCAGGAGGTTCCGGTCGGCACCAAACTGCCGTGGTACGGGCCGCCGATGAGCGCGGCGTCGATGGCGACCGCTCGGCTGATGGAGACATGGGCGCACGGCCGCGACGTCGCCGAGGCACTCGGCGCGGTGTCCGTCGCGACGGACCGGTTGCAGCACATCGCACGGCTGGGGGTGCGCACCCGCGACTTCGCGTACGGCGTCAACCAGCTCACCCCGCCGGCCGAGGAGTTCCGCGTGGAACTGGCCGCACCGGACGGCGCCGTCTGGGCGTGGGGCCCCGCGGATGCCGCGCAGCGAGTGAGCGGCTCCGCCGAGGACTTCTGCCTGCTGGTCACGCAGCGCGTGCACCGCGGCGACACGGCGCTGCGGACCACCGGTGACGACGCAGAACAGTGGCTCGGCATCGCGCAGGCGTTCGCGGGGCCGTCGGGCACAGGACGTGAGTCCAGTGACTCCGCGGCGGCGGAGACGGCCCAGTGACGGCCCCGGTCCGGATCGGGAACTGCTCCGGCTTCTACGGCGACCGCATCTCGGCGATGCGGGAGATGCTCGAGGGCGGCGACCTGGACTATCTCACCGGTGACTATCTCGCCGAGTTGACGATGCTCATCCTGGGCCGCGATCGGATGAAGGACCCGACGCGCGGCTACGCGAAGACCTTCCTCCGCCAGGCCGAGGACTGCCTCGGGCTCGCACTGGACCGCGGCGTGAAGATCGTCGCCAACGCCGGCGGACTCAACCCGGCCGGACTCGTCGACGCGCTGCGCGAGGTGAACGACCGGCTGGGGCTGAACGCCCGCATCGCGCACGTCGAGGGCGACGACCTCATCGCGCGGGCCGCCGAACTCGGGCTCGACCGCGAGACCACGCCGCTGACCGCCAACGCGTACCTGGGGGCATGGGGGATCGTCGAGTGCCTGAACGGGGGAGCGGACGTCGTGGTGACCGGGCGCGTCACCGACGCGTCGGTGATCGTGGGGCCGGCCGCCGCGCACTTCGGCTGGGCCCGGGACGATTTCGACCGCCTCGCGGGTGCGGTGGTGGCCGGTCACGTGATCGAGTGCGGCACGCAGGCAACCGGTGGCAACTACTCGTGGTTCACCGAGATCGCCGACCTGGGACGTCCCGGCTTCCCGATCACGGAGATCCACGACGACGGTTCGTCGGTCATCACCAAACACGCCGGTACCGGCGGAGCCGTGAGCCGGGGGACCGTGACGGCGCAGTTGCTGTACGAGATCACCGGCGGCCGTTATGCGAACCCGGACGTCACGGCGCGCATGGATTCCGCCGTGCTCTCCGACGACGGCCCGGACCGTGTCCGTATCTCCGGTGTCACCGGCGAGGCGCCGCCCCCGCAGTACAAGGTGTCGCTCAACGCGCTCGCCGGTTTCCGGAACGAGGCCACCTTCGTGCTCACCGGACTCGACATCGATGCCAAGGCGAATCTTGTTCGGCAGCAACTGGATGCGTGGCTGACGGTGCGGCCGCAGGAACTCGAGTGGACGCTCGCGCGGACGGACCACCCCGACGCCGACACCGAGGAGGCCGCGAGCGCACTGCTGCGCTGCACGGTTCGCGACACCGACCCGAACGTCGTCGGCCGGGCCTTCTCGTCGGTCGCGGTCGAACTGGCGCTCGCGAGCTACCCCGGCTTCACGCTCACGGCGCCGCCGTCGAACGGGCAGCCCTACGCGGTGTTCACCCCGGGCTACGTCGACGCGGGCGAGGTGCCGCACGTCGCGGTGCTGCCGGACGGTACGCGCATCGACATCCCCCCGAGCGGCGTCACCCGAGGGCTCGAGGAACTCCCGGAACCGGCTCTGCCGGAGCCGCTTCCGCAGACCCAGACGGTGAGTGCACCCCTCGGCGCGATCGCAGCCGCCCGCAGCGGCGACAAGGGCGGCAACGCCAATGTCGGCGTGTGGGTCCGCACCGACGACCAGTGGCGCTGGCTGGTGCACGCCCTCACCGTCGACGAGGTCAAACGGATGCTGCCGGAGACGAAGGCCCTGAACGTGACCCGGCACGTGCTGCCGCACCTGCGGGCGGTCAACTTCGTGATCGAGGGCATCCTCGGCCGCGGCGTCGCGTCGCAGGCCCGCTTCGACCCGCAGGCCAAGGGGCTCGGCGAGTGGCTGCGGTCCCGGCACATCGAGATCCCCATCGCCCTGGTTCCCTCTTACGCCGATGAACTTCAGGAAGGGCACGCATGAGTGTGTGGGACACACCCGAACGGCACCAGCTACGCAAGACGGTCCGAGGCTTCGTCGAGCAGGAGATCCTGCCGCACCTGAACCACTGGGAGCGCGACGGCGAGATCCCGCGCGAGTTGCATCGGAAGGCCGCGGCCCTCGGCCTGCTCGGCGCCGGCTTCCCCGAGGAGGTCGGCGGCGACGGCGGCGACCTGGTGGACGCGGTCGTGATCTGCGAGGAGATGCACCAGGCCGGGGCATCGGGCGGGCTGTTCGCCTCGCTGTTCACGTGCGGGATCGCCTTGCCGCACCTTGTCGCGGCGGGTGATCCCGCGCAGATCGATCTCTGGGTGCGGCCGACGCTCGCGGGCGAGAAGATCGGCTCGCTGGCGATCACCGAGCCCGGCGGCGGCTCCGACGTCGGACACCTGCGCACCACGGCCGTCCGCGACGGCGACCACTACATCGTCAACGGGTCCAAGACGTTCATCACCTCCGCGGTGCGTGCCGACTTCGTCGTCACCGCGGTGCGCACGGGTGGTCCGGGTGCCGGTGGGGTGTCGCTGCTCGTGATCGAGAAGGGCACACCGGGATTCGAGGTGGCCCGCAAGCTCGACAAGATGGGCTGGCGCGCGTCGGACACCGCCGAACTGTCGTTCGTGGATGCCCGCGTTCCGGTGGAAAACCTGGTGGGCGAGGAGAACTCGGGGTTCGTGCAGATCGCGCAGGCGTTCCTCACCGAGCGGATCGCGCTGGCCGCGCAGGCGTACGCGAGTGCGCAGCGCTGCCTCGACCTCACGCTGCAGTGGTGCCGCGACCGCGAGACGTTCGGCCGTCCGCTGATCTCGCGGCAGGCCGTGCAGAACACGGTCACCGAGATGACCCGCCGCATCGACGTCGCCCGCGTCTACACGCGCACGCTCGTCGAGCGGTCGCTCACGTCGGACGAGGATTTCGTCGCCGAGGTGTGTTTCGCGAAGAACACCGCCGTCGAGGCCGGCGAATGGGTGGCCAACCAGGCCGTGCAGCTGTTCGGCGGCATGGGCTACATGCAGGAGAGCGAAGTGGAGAGGCAGTACCGGGACATGCGGATTCTGGGCATCGGGGGCGGGACCACGGAGATCCTGACCTCCCTGGCGGCGAAGCGATTGGGGTACCAGGCATGACGATCCTGAAGTCGACACTGGACACCGACGCGCCGGAGTACACGGCTGCGGCCGAGTCGATGACGACCAAGCTCGCCGAGATCGAGGCCGAGCACGCGAAGGCGCTCGCCGGGGGTGGCGAGAAGTACGTGGAGCGGCACCACAAGCGGGGCAAACTGCTCGCCCGCGAGCGGATCGAACTGCTGCTGGACCCGGATTCGCCGTTCCTCGAGCTGTCGCCGCTCGCGGCGTGGGGCACCGAGTTCCCGGTGGGTGCGTCGACGATCGTCGGCATCGGTGTCGTCAGCGGCGTCGAGTGCCTCATCGTCGCGAACGATCCGACGGTCCGCGGTGGCACGTCCAACCCGTGGACCCTCAAGAAGGGCTTCCGCGCCAACGACATCGCGGTGCAGAACCGGCTCCCGGTGATCTCGCTCGTCGAGTCCGGCGGCGCCGACCTGCCGACGCAGAAGGAGGTCTTCATCCCGGGCGGACGGATGTTCCGTGACCTCACCAAGCTGTCGGCGGCCGGCATTCCCACGATCGCGCTGGTGTTCGGTAACTCCACCGCCGGCGGCGCCTACATCCCCGGCATGTCCGACCACGTCGTGATGATCAAGGAACGCTCCAAGGTGTTCCTGGCCGGGCCGCCGCTGGTGAAGATGGCCACCGGCGAGGAGTCCGACGACGAGGCGCTCGGGGGTGCCGAGATGCACGCCCGCACATCGGGTCTCGCGGACTACTTCGCGGTGGACGAGCACGACGCGATTCGCATCGGTCGCAGCATCGTCAATCGGCTGAACTGGCGCAAGCAGGGTCCGGCGCCGCGCGCCGAGGTGATCGAGCCGCTCGAGGATCCCGAGGAGCTGCTGGGTATCGTCCCGGCCGATCTGAAGATTCCGTTCGATCCGCGCGAGGTGATCGCCCGCATCGTCGACGGTTCCGACTTCGACGAGTTCAAGCCGATGTACGGCTCGTCCCTCGTCACCGGCTGGGCCGAACTCCACGGCTACCCGATCGGCATCCTCGCCAACGCGCGTGGCGTGCTCTTCAGCGAGGAGTCCCAGAAGGCCACCCAGTTCATTCAGCTCGCGAACCGGTCGAACACTCCACTTCTGTTCCTGCACAACACCACCGGCTACATGGTCGGCAAGGAGTACGAGGAGGGTGGCATGATCAAGCACGGCTCGATGATGATCAACGCCGTCTCGAACTCCACGGTTCCGCACATCTCGATCCTGCTGGGGGCGTCGTACGGCGCCGGTCACTACGGCATGTGCGGCCGCGCGTTCGACCCGCGGTTCCTGTTCGCATGGCCCAGTTCCAAGTCGGCGGTGATGGGCGGCGCCCAGCTGGCGGGCGTCATCTCCATCGTCGGCAGGGCCGCCGCCGAGGCCCGCGGGCAGGCGTTCGACGCGGAGGCCGACGCCGGGATGCGCGCGATGATCGAGAACCAGATCGAAGCCGAGTCGCTGCCGATGTTCCTGTCCGGACGGCTCTACGACGACGGCGTCATCGACCCCCGCGACACCCGCACGGTGGTGGGAATGTGCCTGTCGGCCATTGCCACCGCCCCGATCGAGGGCACCGCGAACTTCGGTGTCTTCCGGATGTGAGGAACCGAGTGAGTAGCACTGTGAGTACGTCCCCCGTCACGTCCGTCCTGGTCGCCAACCGCGGCGAGATCGCCCGACGCGTCTTCGCGACGTGCCGCCGCACCGGTGTCGGCACGGTGGCGGTGTTCTCCGATCCGGACGCCGCCAGCCCGCACGTCGCCGAGGCCGACGCCGCGGTCCGGCTCCCGGGTTCGACGCCCGCCGAGACCTACCTGCGCGCCGACGCGCTCATCGCTGCGGCCCGCGCCGCCGGCGCCGACGCGATCCATCCCGGCTACGGGTTCCTGTCGGAGAACGCCGATTTCGCGCAGGCCGTGGAGGCCGCCGGCCTCACGTGGATCGGCCCGCCGGTCAAGTCCATCGAGCTGATGGGCTCCAAGGTCGAGTCCAAGCGGATCATGGCCGACGCCGGCGTCCCCGTCCTCGCCGAGCTGGACCCGGCGGCGGTCACCGAGGCCGATCTGCCGGTGCTCGTCAAGGCGTCCGCCGGTGGCGGCGGCCGCGGCATGCGGGTGGTGCGCGAGCTGGCGGCGCTGCCCCGCGAGATCGAGGCGGCCGCGCGGGAGGCGCAGTCGGCGTTCGGCGATCCGACGGTGTTCTGCGAGCGCTACCTCGAGACCGGACGGCACATCGAGGTGCAGGTGATGGCCGACCGGCACGGCACGGTGTGGGCGGTGGGGGAGCGAGAGTGCTCCATCCAGCGCCGCCACCAGAAGGTGGTGGAGGAGGCCCCGTCGCCGCTCGTCGAACGCCTTCCCGCCATGCGCGCCAGGCTGTTCGAGGCGGCCCGGCTCGCCGCGAACGCGATCGGGTACGAGGGTGCCGGCACCGTCGAGTTCCTCGCCGACGAACAGGGCGAGTTCTTCTTCCTGGAGATGAACACCCGCCTGCAGGTGGAACACCCGGTCACCGAGTGCACCACGGGGCTCGACCTCGTCGAGCTGCAGCTGGAGGTGGCCGCGGGCGCCGCACTGCCCGCCGAACCGCCTGCCCTGCGCGGACATTCGATCGAGGTCCGGCTGTATGCCGAGGATCCCGCCCACAACTGGCGACCGCAGAGCGGCACCGTCGAGCGCATCGAACTGCGCGGCAGCACTGCGGAGTTCGAGGTCCTCGACCGGGCCGGGGTGCGCCTGGACTCGGGTGTCGAGGACGGCTCCGTGGTGAGCGTCTTCTACGACCCGATGCTCGCGAAGGTCATCTCGTTCGCGCCCACCCGCACCCAGGCCGCGCAGGTGCTGGCGTCCGCACTGGCCCGCACCCGGCTGCACGGACTGCAGACCAACCGCGACCTGCTGGTGAACGTCCTGCGGCACCCCGCGTTCCTCGCGGGCGACACCGACACCGCGTTCTTCGACACCCACGGGCTCGACCGGCTGGCGCGTCCCCTCGCCGACGAGCAGGCCGAGAAGCTGTCCGCACTCGCGGCCGCGCTCGCCGACGCCGCTCGCAATCGTGTCGCGGCGCCGGTGAACGCCGGTCTGCCCAGCGGCTGGCGGAACCTGCCGTCGCAGCCGCAGAGCAAGCAGTACACGGGAGCACACGGCGAGTACGACGTCCGCTACCTGCAGACCCGGTCGGGACTGATCGCGGAGGACTTCGAGGACGTCGCCCTGATTTCCTCCGGGCCGGACCACGTCGTGCTCGACGTCTCCGGTCTGCGGCGCGGTTTCGACGTCGCCCGCTACGGCGACCGGGTATATGTCGACTCGGCGCTCGGACCGGTATCGCTCACGGCGATACAGAGATTCGTCGACCCGTCGACCGTCCTCGCGGAGGGGTCGCTGCTGGCACCCATGCCGGGCGCGGTGATCAGGCTGGGGGCGGCAGCGGGTGATCACGTGGCGGCCGGACAGCCGATCCTGTGGCTCGAGGCCATGAAGATGGAGCACACCGTCAAGGCGCCCGCCGCCGGTGTGCTCACCGAACTACCCGTCGTCGTCGGCCAGCAGGTCGACGTCGGATCGGTCCTGGCAATCGTGGAAGCAGAAGTCGCAGAAGGAGAAACCGCATGAGCAGCTTCATCGAGACGGACGAGCAGAAGGAGCTGCGGGCGGCGGTCTCCAAGCTCGCGCAGCGCTTCAACTACGTCGACTACGTACTTCCCAAGGCACGCAAGGGCGAGCCGCTCACGGAGCTGTGGAACGAGGCCGGCAAGCTCGGGTTCCTCGGCGTCAACCTCCCCGAGGAGTACGGCGGCGGGGGAGCGGGCATCTACGAACTCGCCCTGGTGCAGGAGGAACTCGCGGCGCAGGGCGCCGGACTGCTGCTGGTCGTGGTCTCGCCCGCGATCTGCGGCACCATCATCGGCAAGTACGGCACCGATGCGCAGAAGCAGGAATGGCTGACCGCGCTCGCGGACGGCTCCAAGATCATGGCGTTCGGCATCACCGAACCCGATGCCGGTTCCAACTCGCACCAGATCACCACCACCGCCCGGCGCGACGGCGAGGACTGGGTCCTGCGCGGCAACAAGGTCTACATCTCCGGCGTCGACCAGGCCGACGCCGTGCTGATCGTGGCCCGCACCGAGGACCACAAGTCGGGCAAGCTCAAGCCCGCGCTGTTCATCGTGCCCACCGACGCCGAGAACTTCGTCGCGCAGCGCATGGACATGGACATCATCGAGCCGGATCACCAGTTCACGCTGTTCCTCGACGACGTCCGGCTGCCCGCCGACGCGCTCGTCGGATCGGAGGACGCCGCGCTGATGCAGCTGTTCGCGGGCCTCAACCCCGAGCGCATCCTCGGTGCGGCCATGGCGATCGGTATGGGTCGGTGGGCCCTCGAAGCCGGTGTGAAGTTCGCGAAGGAACGGACCGTCTGGAAGACGCCGATCGGCGCCCACCAGGGGCTGGCGCATCCGCTGGCGCAGTGCAAGATCGAACTCGAACTGGCCAAGCTGATGATGCAGAAGGCCGCCGTCCTCTACGACAGCGGCGACGACTTCGGTGCGGCGGAGGCCGCGAACATGGCCAAGTACGCGGCGGCCGAGGCCAGCATCAGGGCCCTCGATCAGGCGATCCAGACGCACGGCGGCGCGGGTCTCACCAAGGAATACGGGCTGTCGGCGATGCTCGGCGCGGCGCGGATCGCGCGGGTGGCGCCGGTGAGTCGCGAGATGATCCTCAACTTCGTCTCCCAGCACTCGCTGGGCCTGCCGAAGTCGTACTGAGGCGGTGCGTATGACGGATCGTTTCGTTCGATACGACGTCGCGGACGGCTGCGCCACGCTCACCCTCGACTCACCGCACAACCGCAACGCGATCTCGAGCAGGCTGGTCGCCGAACTGCTGCAGGGATTGGCCGACGCCGCGGCCGACGATGCCGCCCGCACGGTCGTGCTCACCCACACCGGGGGCACGTTCTGTGCGGGTGCGGATCTGTCGGAAGCGTCCGGGGCGTCCGGGGCCTCCGGGGCGGTCGATGCGAGCCCGGCGGAACTCGCCGCCGAGCGGACCCGGCAGATGGTCAAGCTGTTGAGGGCGATCGTCGAACTGCCCAAGCCCGTGATCGCCCGAGTGGACGGACACGTCCGTGCCGGCGGGATGGGACTGGTGGGGGCGTGCGACATCGTCGTCGCCGGGCCGGACAGCACGTTCGCCCTGACAGAGGCGCGTCTCGGGCTGGCGGCGTCGATCATCTCGCTCACCGTGATTCCGCGGCTCACGGCGCGCGCGGCGGGACGCTACTTCCTCACAGGCGAGAAGTTCGGCCCGCACGAGGCGGAGGCGATCGGACTGATCAGCGAGGCCGTGCAGGACTCGGACGACACCGTTCGGGAACTGGTCGCCACACTGCGGAAATGCTCGCCGCAGGGGCTGGCCGAATCCAAGAAGCTCACGACGATGCGGATGCTCGAGGACTTCGACCGCTACGGGGAGGTGCTCGCCGCACAGTCGGCGGCCCTGTTCGGGTCGGCGGATGCGGTCGAGGGGATCACCGCGTTCATGCAGAAGCGGCCGCCGAGGTGGGCCGTCGACGGCTGAAACGAGCGCGGGGTTCCTTCCGTGATGGACGGGACCCCGCGCTCGTCGGGGCGTCGGATCAGCCGAAGATGCCCGAGACGGTCTCGAGCGAGCCCGCGAAGAAGCTGAGGGCGCCGAAGAGGTCGCTGGCAGCGCCGGCGAAGTCGGTCACGAAGTCGAAGAAGTCGAGGATCTCGGCAGAACCCATGGTGATGCTCCTGTGGATGTGGTGTTAGTAGGGAAGGCAATCCTTCCTCAGGGAAGATTGATAACGTGCCCGAGTCTGGTTCGCAATGAGAATGTGACGTAGGTAACCCTAACTTTCACGGTGTTAACTTCGGATGCACATATCGGTAGGGCGGGTAGGAGAGGACAGCGACGACATGCGCGCACCCCAGCAGGACCGGAGCAGGCTGACCCGGCACAGGCTCCTTGAAGCCACGGTCGACTGTCTGACCGATTTCGGGTGGTCCGCGACAACGGTCGCGGTCGTTGCGCAGCGCGCCGGCGTCTCCCGCGGTGCCGCGCAGCACCACTTCCCGACCCGCGAGGATCTCATCACCGCGGCGCTCGAGTTCATGTTCGACAGCCGGATGGAACAGGCGC
The DNA here is from genome assembly GCF_013348805.1 of Rhodococcus sp. W8901. Classification (NCBI taxonomy): domain Bacteria; kingdom Bacillati; phylum Actinomycetota; class Actinomycetes; order Mycobacteriales; family Nocardiaceae; genus Rhodococcus; species Rhodococcus sp. W8901. Next base: position 4,491,717 of record NZ_CP054690.1, on the reverse strand, counting down.
GGCGTGAGGTCACCGAGCTGCCCGAAGGGGCGGGCCGGACGGAGGCGGTCGTGGCCCGGCTCGTCGACTACTACTCGGGTTCGCTGTTCAAGGCGGCGCTGCAGGTGTGGACGGCGGCGGCCGCCGACCCCGAACTACGGGCACGGGTGCTGCCGCTCGAGGAGCGGTTCGGTCGCATCGCCCACCGCACGGCCGTCGAGAGCCTCGGCGTCGACGATTCGAACCCCACGGTCCGGCGGCTCGTCCAGGCCACCCTCGACCTCGCCCGCGGTCTCGGGCTCGCGGACGTCCTCACCGACGACTCGCGCCGTCGCGCCGAGATCGTGCGGTGCTGGGCGGTCCAGCTCGACGCCGCGCTGCGGCCACTCGACGCGCAGCGCGTGGACGCGACGGCACCCGCCTCGCCGGTGTCGTAGCCGGTACAGTTCCGCTCCATGTCGAACAAGCTGGTGGGGGTGCTGGCGGGTGTCGCGGTGCTGGTCACCGGATGCGGCGCGGCGGCGGGCGGTTCTGACGAATCCAGCGGTTCGTCGGCGTCGACCGCACGCACGTCCGGTCCCTTCTTCGGGGAGTGCGGATCGGTCACCGACGAGGAGGTGGCCGCGGCCTTCGGCGTCCCGAGTTTCGGGTCGGTGGTCCGCAACTCGGTGGGCTGCGAGTGGCAGGTCTCGCCGGCGGCCGGGCAGCCTGGACCGCACGTGTCGTTCTCCTGGTATCGAGGAAGCCCGATCGGTCGCGAGCGGGCCGGCAGTGAGCTGATCGGGCGTCCGGCCACCGACATCGAGATCGAGGGGCGTCCCGGTTTCGAGGCGTCCGTGTCGAGTCGGCTGTGCGAGCTGGGGGTCGAGTTCGACGACGACTTCGTGCACTGGTCGGTCGCATACGTCGACTCGGTGCCGTCGGCCGATCCGTGCACCGCGGCACGACATCTCGCGGAGCTCACCGCGTCGAGGGGGAAGTGACGTTGACCCGGACCTCGACACTCGCCGCCGTCCCCACCGCTGTCCTGGCCGGTGTGCTCCTGCTCGCGGGCTGTGCCTCGACCGTCGCCGGCACGCCGACCCCGGTCGGTGCGACCGAGCCCGGTGCGTCGTCGCGGTTCGCGGCGCTGCTCACCGAGTGCGACGTCGTGCCGCCCGAGAAGATCGCCGAGGCGGTCGGCGGTGACTCGATCGAGCGGGGCTTCTTCGGCGCGATCTGCCGCTGGACCGTCGGCGGCCCGAGCGGTCCGGTCCGGGTGACGTTCAACTGGTTCGAGACCGGCGGGCTCGACATCGAGCGCCGGACGTCCGAGCAGCTGGGGTATGCGGTGCAGGACATCACCGTCGAGGGGCGGCGTGCGGTGCTGTCGCGACCCCCGCAGGATCCGGGCAGTTGTGGGATCTCGGCCGGTGGCCCGGCCGGGGGCGTCGTGGGCTGGTGGGTGCAGTTCCAGTCGGCCGGACACCCCGATCCGTGTGACGCCGCGGTCGCGCTGGCAAAGCTGACGTTGAACCTGAGCGCGTGAGGTCGGACCGGTCCGACTCGCCCGGAGATTTCCGGACTCACATACCACGCCGGGCATACCATGTTCGGCCCGCTTTGACCTCGAACGGAGCCGCCGGGTATCGTTGGGGGTCGTGTCCGACCGTGGGGGTCGCTACGCAGGCAACTCTCCCTCGTGCTCGGGCCGATCTGTGTGCCTATGCGAGGCATTGCCGTGCGCGAGTTTCTGCTGTTTCTGCAGGTACGAGCATCCGGTTGCCTGTGTAGGGGTGCGCGACACGCCCGACCTCGTGTGCACATGAGGGACGGGTGAGGGGCAGCAGCTCTCTTGCCCCAACCGATGGATCCCTAATTTCAGAACAGCCAAGGTTGCTTGAACGGGTTCCTGTACGAGCAGTCCGAAACCGAAGAAGAAAGCCGGTAAATGCCAACCATCAACCAGCTGGTCCGCAAGGGCCGCCGCGACAAGACCGCCAAGGTCAAGACCGCGGCCCTCAAGGGCAGCCCGCAGCGTCGTGGTGTGTGCACTCGCGTGTACACCACCACCCCGAAGAAGCCGAACTCCGCGCTGCGAAAGGTCGCCCGTGTGCGCCTGACCAGCTCCGTCGAGGTCACCGCTTACATCCCGGGTGAGGGCCACAACCTGCAGGAGCACTCGATGGTGCTCGTTCGCGGCGGTCGTGTGAAGGACCTCCCGGGTGTGCGCTACAAGATCATCCGCGGCTCGCTCGACACCCAGGGCGTCAAGAACCGCAAGCAGGCACGCAGCCGCTACGGCGCCAAGAAGGAGAAGAGCTAATGCCACGTAAGGGCCCCGCTCCCAAGCGCCCGCTGATCGCCGACCCGGTCTACGGTTCGCCGCTGGTCACGCAGCTCGTCAACAAGATCCTGTTGGACGGCAAGAAGTCCACCGCCGAGCGCATCGTCTACGAAGCACTCGAGCAGGCTCGCGAGAAGACCGGCACCGATCCGGTCGTCACCCTCAAGCGCGCGCTCGACAACGTCAAGCCCGCCCTCGAGGTCCGCAGCCGTCGCGTCGGTGGCGCCACCTACCAGGTGCCGGTCGAGGTTCGCCCCGGCCGCTCCACCACGCTGGCCCTGCGCTGGCTGGTGACCTTCTCGCGTGCACGTCGTGAGAAGACCATGGTCGAGCGTCTCGCCAACGAGCTCATGGATGCCAGCAATGGCCTCGGTGCAGCCGTGAAGCGTCGCGAGGACACCCACAAGATGGCTGAAGCCAACAAGGCGTTCGCGCACTACCGCTGGTGACACCACGCCAGGCCGGGGGAGCCTCACGGCACCGAATCCCTCGGCCTGGCGTTGGTCACTACTGTGTCGGTTCCGTCACCCGGGCCGGCTGACAACACAAGAACGTGGTCCCGACAAGGACCGACACGAGCAACGAGCGGGGAAGAATCCTGTGGCACAGGAAGTGCTGACCGACCTGAACAAGGTCCGCAACATCGGCATCATGGCGCACATCGATGCCGGTAAGACCACCACCACCGAGCGCATCCTCTTCTACACCGGTGTGAACTACAAGATCGGTGAGACCCACGACGGTGCGTCGACCACCGACTGGATGGAGCAGGAGAAGGAGCGTGGTATCACCATCACCTCCGCTGCTGTCACCTGTTTCTGGAACAACAACCAGATCAACATCATCGACACCCCCGGCCACGTCGACTTCACGGTCGAGGTCGAGCGCTCCCTCCGTGTTCTTGATGGCGCCGTTGCCGTGTTCGACGGCAAGGAGGGCGTCGAGCCCCAGTCCGAGCAGGTCTGGCGCCAGGCTGCCAAGTACGACGTTCCGCGCATCTGCTTCGTCAACAAGATGGACAAGATGGGCGCGGACTTCTACTTCACCGTGCAGACCATCATCGATCGCCTCGGCGCGAAGCCGCTGGTCCTGCAGCTGCCGATCGGCGCTGAGGACGACTTCGACGGCGTCGTCGACCTCGTCGAGATGAAGGCCATCACCTGGCGCGGCGTCGTGCCGACCGGTACCGAGCCCACCATCGAGGAGATCCCCGCGGATCTGGCCGACAAGGCTGCCGAGTACCGCGAGAAGCTGCTCGAGACCGTTGCCGAGTCCGACGAAGCTCTCATGGAGAAGTACTTCGGCGGCGAGGAGCTCACGGTCGAGGAGATCAAGGGCGCCATCCGCAAGATGACGGTCGCCTCCGAGCTGTACCCGGTTCTGTGTGGTTCCGCGTTCAAGAACAAGGGCGTTCAGCCCATGCTCGACGCGGTCATCGACTACCTGCCGAACCCGCTGGACATCGGCGAGGTCGAGGGTCACAAGCTGAACGACGAGGAGACCATCCTCAAGCGCAAGCCGAGCAAGGACGAGCCGTTCTCGGCTCTGGCCTTCAAGATCGCTGCGCACCCGTTCTTCGGCAAGCTCACCTTCGTGCGCGTCTACTCGGGTCGTATCGAGCCGGGTGCCCAGGTCCTCAACGCGACCAAGGGCAAGAAGGAGCGCATCGGCAAGCTCTTCCAGATGCATGCCAACAAGGAGAACCCGGTCGACGAGGCCGTGGCCGGCCACATCTACGCGATGATCGGCCTGAAGGACACCACGACTGGTGACACCCTGTGCGACCAGGCGAACCCGATCGTCCTCGAGTCCATGACCTTCCCGGATCCGGTCATCCAGGTCTCCATCGAGCCCAAGACCAAGTCCGACCAGGAGAAGCTGGGCACCGCGATCCAGAAGCTGGCCGAAGAGGACCCGACCTTCTCGGTCGAGCTCGACGAGGAGACCGGCCAGACCGTCATCGGCGGCATGGGCGAGCTCCACCTCGACATCCTCGTCGACCGTATGCGTCGTGAGTTCAAGGTCGAGGCCAACGTCGGCAAGCCGCAGGTCGCGTACCGCGAGACCATCACCCGGCCGGTCGAGAAGCACGAGTTCACCCACAAGAAGCAGACCGGTGGCTCGGGCCAGTTCGCAAAGGTCATCATCGCCCTCGAGCCGTTCATCGGCGAGGACGGCGCGAGCTACGAGTTCGAGAACAAGGTCTCCGGTGGCCGCGTTCCGCGCGAGTACATCCCGTCGGTCGACGCCGGTGCACAGGATGCGATGCAGTACGGTGTTCTCGCCGGCTACCCGCTCGTGAACCTCAAGCTGACCCTGCTCGACGGCGCTTACCACGACGTCGACTCCTCGGAAATGGCCTTCAAGGTCGCCGGTTCGCAGGCGCTGAAGGAAGCCGCCCGCAAGGCCGGCCCGGTCATTCTCGAGCCCATCATGGCTGTCGAGGTCACCACGCCCGAGGATTACATGGGTGAAGTGATCGGCGACCTCAACTCCCGCCGTGGCCAGATCCAGGCCATGGAGGAACGCAGTGGTGCCCGTGTCGTGAAGGCGCTGGTTCCGCTCTCGGAGATGTTCGGTTACATCGGTGATCTGCGGTCGAAGACCCAGGGCCGAGCGAACTTCTCCATGGTGTTCGATTCCTACGCAGAGGTTCCCTCGAACGTCTCGAAGGAAATCATCGCCAAGGCGACCGGCGAGTAACCTCGGTTTCGTCGGCCGAAGCACGACCAACGTAATAACCAACCGCACTGCTGCATACCGCAAGCACAATCAGTCCAGGAGGACATCCAGTGGCGAAGGCGAAGTTCGAGCGGACCAAGCCGCACGTGAACATCGGCACCATCGGTCACGTCGACCACGGCAAGACCACGACCACCGCGGCCATCACCAAGGTGCTCGCCGACAAGTTCCCGGATCTGAACGAGAGCTTCGCTTTCGATCAGATCGACAAGGCGCCGGAGGAGAAGGCTCGTGGTATCACGATCAACATCTCCCACGTCGAGTACCAGACGGAGAAGCGCCACTACGCGCACGTCGACGCTCCGGGTCACGCGGACTACATCAAGAACATGATCACCGGTGCCGCCCAGATGGACGGCGCGATCCTGGTCGTGGCCGCCACCGACGGCCCGATGCCGCAGACGCGTGAGCACGTGCTGCTCGCCCGCCAGGTCGGCGTGCCCTACATCCTCGTCGCCCTGAACAAGGCCGACATGGTCGACGACGAGGAAATCCTCGAGCTCGTCGAGATGGAGGTCCGCGAGCTGCTGGCAGGCCAGGAGTTCGACGAGAACGCTCCGGTCATCCCGATCTCGGCGCTCAAGGCGCTCGAGGGTGACGAGAAGTGGGTTCAGTCGATCGTCGACCTCATGCAGGCCGTCGACGACTCCATCCCGGACCCGGTTCGTGAGACGGACAAGCCGTTCCTGATGCCGGTCGAGGACGTCTTCACGATCACCGGTCGTGGCACCGTCGTCACCGGTCGTATCGAGCGTGGCGTTGTCAACGTGAACGAGGAAGTCGAGATCGTCGGCATCCGTCCCGATGTCACCAAGACCACGGTCACGGGCATCGAGATGTTCCGCAAGCTGCTCGACCAGGGCCAGGCCGGCGACAACGTCGGTCTGCTGGTTCGTGGCATCAAGCGCGAGGACGTCGAGCGTGGCCAGGTTGTGGTCAAGCCCGGCACCACCACCCCGCACACCGAGTTCGAGGGCCAGGCGTACATCCTGTCCAAGGACGAGGGCGGCCGCCACACGCCGTTCTTCAACAACTACCGTCCGCAGTTCTACTTCCGTACGACTGACGTGACGGGCGTTGTGACCCTGCCCGAGGGCACCGAGATGGTCATGCCCGGTGACAACACCGAGATGTCCGTCGTGCTGATCCAGCCGGTCGCTATGGACGAGGGCCTGCGTTTCGCGATCCGTGAGGGTGGCCGCACCGTCGGCGCCGGTCGCGTCACCAAGATCATCAAGTGATTCTCTGATCACTGACGGTTGATCCCGTCTGATCCAGTCAATGGCGCCCACTCCTTCGGGAGTGGGCGCCATTGCGCGTTTCCGGGCCTGGACAGGCACCCCCTGACGTCGTCGGCCACGGCGGGTTCCCTACCGGGGACAACGTCGCGAGGAGTCGTCGTCGTGCGCCCTGCACGACCGCGCCGAGTTGCTCCAGGAGGGAGAGTTCGTCCGCGAGGGCCCAGACTTCGGTGATCCTGCCGGCGGAGACCCGCATGATCAGAACCTCGTCGAATTCGATCCTGCGGCCGGTCGCGGGGATGCCGAGGAACTCGCCCGTGTGCGTGGCCACGAAGGTGGCGCGGGAATCCGGCTTCGGACCCCTCCGGGGCCGGCGGCCAGCAGGTGGCGGACCGCTGCCTGAACACCCATCCGGCGGATTTTCATCTGCGGATGGAACACAACAGGCGCCGGATCGTGTCGACGATTGTCGACAACCTCCTCGAACCGGAAGTTGACCACGTCCTCGGGGTCCGCAGAAGCGGGGGTGTCCGTCATGGATCTGCTCCTCACAGAGGCCTCGAGCCGATCGAGATCCGCACGACGAGCGAGTCGGCACGCGCTGCTGCACCTCGACCCCGACCGGTGACGGCAAGCCACTCCCACCCTGAGGCGAACAGGCCGCGGTCGGCCGGTGTCAGACGGTGGCGCCGAACGCGCGCCGGGCGTGAACCAGGAGTTCGCGCAGTGCCGGGGACGGATCCGGCTTCCACACCAGGGCCAGGACGGCATCGACAGCGACGTCGGAGACCACCCGCGATTCCAGGTCCGGATACGACGCGGCCATCGATTCGCTGAGGATCGCGACGCCCAGTCCGCGGGCCGCGAGGTCGGCCACGGTGTCGGGGGCGCTGGCCTGCAGCGCGATGTCGGGCCGGCGCCGCAGTTCCGCGCACCCCTGCTCGAGGACGGTGCGGATACCGGTGCCCATCGGCAGCGTGATCAGGGGATGTGCGCACGCGTCGGCCAGCGTCACCGACGGCAGCCGGGTCAGCGGATGACCGGTGGGCACTGCGGCGACCAGGCGCTCACTCACCAGCGTGAACGAGGCCAGATCGGCGGGCGCGCTGCCGGCAACCCCGACGAGGGCCAGCTCGATCGTGCCGCCGCGCACGCCGTCGACGAGCCGATCGGAGTTGTTCTCGGTCAGGCTCACCTCGACGCCCGGATGCGCGCGATGAAACGCGGACAGTGCGTCGAACAGTGGCGTCACGGTGCACGCCGTGACCATTCCGACCTCGAGTCGACCCCGGACCAGGTGATTGACGTCGTCGACCGCCTCACGGACGGCGCTGGCTGCGGCCAGCGCGGCGCGGGCGTGTGTGAGCGCCGCCTCGCCGGCGACGGTGAGGGTGGCAGTGCGCGTCGAGCGGTCGAACAGGGGTGCGCCGAGGTCGTTCTCGAGTTGCCGGATCTGCGCGCTGATTCCCGACTGGCTGACGTGGACGCGGGCAGCGGCGCGCGTGAAGTTGGCTTCCTCGGCGACCGCGACGAAGTATTCGAGCTGACGCAGTTCCATGACTGATAATTCTAGTTCTGAGAACAACTATCTGTTGGACTTCTCGATCCCGCCGTCGGATGCTCGATGTACCGAATCCGGTGCACGAGAGGAACAGGCATGACGAAGGCGCACACAGAGAAGGCAGTGAAGGCGGAGAAGGCAGAGAAGGCACGGACACCCGAGGACCTCACCAGACTGTTCGTCGAACGGTCCAACGCGGGCGATGCCGACGGGGTCGCCGCGCTGTACGCGGAGGACGCGGTGATGGCGTACCCGCCCGGATCGGTGACGGTGGGCCGGGACGCGATCCGCGAGCTGTGGGCGGAGGTGCTGGCGCCCGCGCCTCGTTTCGAGCCGGAACCGCCGTTGCCGACGCTCGTGAGCGGCGATCTCGCGTTGACGTCGACGCCGCCCCGGGACGGGGCGGGCGCGCGGGCGCAGGTGGTCCGCCGGCAGGCGGACGGCAGTTGGTTGCGGGTGCTCGATCAGCCGGAGTTCGTCCGGCCCACCGAATGATCGGGCGAGTGAGCGGCTAGTGGCCGGCCACCCGCAGGCCGTTCGCGGCCGCGTAGCCTACTGCCTGGTGCATCTCGATGCGCGCGCCGGTGAGCCTCGCGGAGGTCCATAGGGCGGCGTCGACGCGGGCACCTTCCAGGTCGGCGTCGTCGAGGCGCAGGTCCCCGGTGCGTGCGCCGGTCAGGTCGGCGCCGCGCAGGATCGCCTTGCGCAGGTCTGCCTTGACCAGGTTGGCCTCTCGCAACCGGCAGCCCGACAGGTCGACGCCGCGCAGGTCGATCTCACCGAGCGAGGCGAGGGTGAAGTCCACCTCCTCGAGCGTGAGCGGGCGGATTCGGGACTCCCGGATGACCGAACCCATGAAGCTCGAATGCCGAAAGATGCTGTCCCACATGCGGGTGTACTCGAAGTGGCAGTTCCGGAACGCCGATCCGCTGTGCTGTGAGCCGGTGAGATCGGCGCCGGTGAAGTCGCAGTCTGTGAACGTCACCGATTCGGTGACGAGGTTCGACATGTCGGTGTCCCGGAACGTGCAGCCGGTGTAGTTGCGGTGCTGCCAGGTCTCGCCGGCGAAGGTCGCGTCGGAGAAGTCCTCGCCGTCGAAATCCGTGCCCTCGAAGTCGGAGTCGGTGTTCGAGAGGTCGGGGCCCGTGTCACGCATGGTGTCAGTCTGCTCCACTGCCGGCGGTGGACTGCGGGCCGGGTGTGGCGGGTGCAGCCACCGGGGGGTGGTCGGCGCGGTCGAGGTGCAGCAGGATGCGAATCGCGACGTCGGCGACAGCGGTGCCGCCGAGTGCGGATGTCGTGGTGGCGGCGATCCGCTCGGACGCGCGGGTGAGCGCGGCGACGTCGGAGTGCGGATCGGCTTCGACGGTCACCTGGATCGTCGCGAGCCCACGATCCGACAGCGCACGACCCCGCGCCCGCCGCACCCCGGGCAGCTGCGCGAGTTCGGTGGCGACACCGTTCGCGATCGGGCCGAGGTCGATGGAAACGGGTGTGTCCGTCCGCGACTCGAGGAACTGGCTGGGCGAGGCGCGCCGACGGGTGAGGTCGACGGCGAGGACGACGACCGCCAGGACGAGGGAGACGCCGATGGTCACGGCGAGCGCCGCATGCCACCAGCTCTGGTCGGGGACCTCGATCAGCCGGTCACGGTCGAAATTGGCCACCGCGTCTCGGATCGCGGTCACGCCGCGGTCCCATGCGAGTGCCGTCGCTCCGGCCGCGGCGAGTGCGAGGCCGACGACGAGGACCAGGAGGCGGTTCAGTGCGGCCGCGCTGCGCTTCACGACCGTGCCTGCTTGCGGTCCGTGCGCGTCTTGACGCGCAGCTTCAGCGGGCGTCCGAGGAGTGAGAGTCCGTCTCCGACGGCGCCGACGACCGCTTCTCGCAGGTTGTCGGCATCGGATCCGGTGACGGCGGCGTCGGTGATCGCGTGAACGGTGGCGCGGCGGCGGTCCACGGTGGTGTGCGCGGACACCACGCCGGGCACGGTGCCGGCGCGCGCACTGCACATGCGGGCGACGTCGACGGGCCGCATCCACACCGTGGCGACGCCGTCGTCGGCGCGCAGCGGAACGTGGGTGCGGGTGCGCGGGGCGAGCGCGAGCAGCACGAACAGGATGCCGACGACGAGGCCGGCGAGCGCGACCGGGACCAGCCACTGCTCCCAGTGCAGGCGTCCGAGCCATTCGAACGTGTTCCGCAGCCAGGGTGCACCCGAGATGGTGCCGCGGGATATGAGCAGTTCGCGGGCGGCGACGGCGGCCAACCCGAGCAGGCCCAGCGCGATCAGGATCGCCGCGGGGACGGCGGCGGGTGCGGCGGCCGGTGGCCGCGGCGCGGTGACGGTGTCGGCGGGGGAGGGCGTCGGGCAGGCGATGTCCGAATCGCCCGGGGTGTCGGGGCCGGTGCCGGCGACGAGGACACCGAGTTGGTGCAGCGGCATTCCGGTGAGGTTCTCGACCTGTTCGCCCACCTCGTGGTGGACGCGCCGGGTCAGCTCCGCGACGTCGCACGGCCAGTGCACGCCGAGATACAGGTTGACCGACACCGACCGGGTCCCGGTGGAGACGTCGGCGCGGGGCAGTTCGCGCCCGGTGAAGCGGGTGAGCCCGCCGCCCTGCGACACGACACCGGGCACCTGGAGCGCGGCGGTGGTCGCGATCTTCGCGATCGCCCGGTCCTTGATGACCAAGCTGCCGCGTGACCCCGGTTCGTCGATCGCTGTCTGAGCCGGCGGGGCGTCGCTCGGTTCGGTGTCCGGTTCAGCCACGGCCGCGGGATCGGAGCAGGGCGCCGAGGTCGAGGTGGCCGTCGCGGTGGGCGCCGATCGCCATCCCGACCGCGCCGAGGAGCACCGCGAAGACGAAACCGCTGAAGCCGCCGAGGATTCCGGCCAGGGCCAGGAGGAGTCCCGCGATCAGTCCCATGCTTGTACTGCTCATAGTTCGGGTCCTGTCTCGTCGTCGGGGGTGTCGGTCAGGTCCTCGATCGTCACGTCCACCGGAATGCCCACGACCGCGTGGACGGCGGCGCGCACCCGTTCGGCGGTGGCGAACAGGTCGGCCGGGTACCGCACGGTGACGTGCACCGAGCAGTGGTCGTCGCCGAGCCTGACGCCGGTCACCCGGCGGCCAGGCAGATATGTGGCGATCTCGCCGAACTCGCCGCCGTGCAGTCCCGCCACCTCGGGCACCGCCAGTGTCGCCCGTGCGGCCAGCTCCGCCGGTGAGAGTGTTTGTGCGACAGGCTCGGTCACTGCACCCTCGGTTTGGCGTCGGACTCGGCGCCGGTGTCGGTCTCGTCGAAGAGCACGACGTCGAAGACGGTGATGTTGACTTCGGTGACCTCGAGGCCGGTCATGTTCTCGACCGCGGCGATGACGTTCCGGCGGATCCCGGCGGCGAGTTCGTGCAGTGCCACGCCGTACTCGGCGACGATGCCGATGTCGATCGCGGCCTGCTTCTCGCCGACCTCGACCGCGACGCCCTGCCGGTGGTCGACGCGTGCGCCGGGGATGCGGTCGCGCAGCGCCCCGACGACGCGTGCGGTGCCGCCACCCACGTCGTAGACGCCGTTGATCTCGCGGGTGGCGATGCCCGCGATCTTCGCGACCACCGCGTCCGCGATGATCGTCCTGCCTTGCGAGCTGATCAGGTCGGGCGTCCCGCTTGCCCCGAACGGGATTCGCCCGCCGCCCGCGTTCGAACCTGCACCCGGATCAGTGGTCATCGTCGCTCCTCTTACGGTGCCGTTCCCGCGTCGGCTCCGGTTCCGGTTCAACTGTAGTGACTTCTGCGTTCTCTCGGGTGCCGCGACGGGCTACGGTTCGAGCGACAGGGCATTCGAGCAGCGACGGCCGTCGCATGTCGAGAGGTGAGGGACGAATGAGCGCAACGGTATTGGTGACGGGTGGGACGGGTGGGCTGGGTGTCGCGGTGACGCGCACGCTCGCGGACGCCGGCTGGCGCGTCGTCGTGCCGTGGCACTCGGCGGGCGCGGCGGAGCGGCTCGGCAGTCATCCGGCCGTCGTGCCGGTTCGTGCGGACCTGCTCGATGCGGACAGCGTCGCCGAGGTGGTCGGTGTCGCGACCTCCGACGCGGACGCACCACTGACGGCCGTTGCGAACCTGGTCGGCGGTTTCGCGATGGGCAAGCGATTGCACGAGACGCCGGTCGAGGACTTCCAGTCGATGTTGCGCCTGAATCTGCGTCCGCTCTATCTCACGACGCAGGCCGCGGTGCCGCACCTGATCGAGGCCGGGGGTGGCTCGATCGTGACGGTGTCGAGCAAGGCGGCCTTCGCGCCGTTCTCCGGCGCCTCGGCCTATGTGACGTCGAAGGCCGCGGTGTGGGCGCTGACCAGCGCTCTGGCGGTCGAGTACGCCCGCGACGGGATCCGCGCCAACGCGGTCCTGCCGTCGATGATCGACACCCCGGCGAACCGGGCGGATCAGCCCGGCGCCGACCGCAGCGGCTGGGTCTCGCCCGAGCGGATAGCGGAGGTCGTCGCGTTCCTGTGCAGCGACGCATCGGCGGCGATCACAGGTGCGCAGGTGCCGGTGCCGGGTGTCGCGGAGCGCTGAGGCCCGTGAACGGCGGGTACCCGTCCGCGGCTCGGATTTGGTAAGAACATGTTCTAGTTTGGTGGGTAGGTCCCGCACCGGGTGATGGAGGGTTGGCAGGCATGTCCAGTAACGAGAACACCGTGGGTCCGGTCGTGATCGTCGGGGCCGGTCTGGCCGCCGTCCGCGCCGCCGAGGAACTGCGTCAGTCGGGCTACGACGGTGAGCTGGTGATCGTCGGCGACGAGCCGCACCTGCCGTATGACCGGCCGCCGCTGTCGAAGGAAGTGGTGCGTGGCGAGAACGACGACACGACGCTGCGGCCGCGGGAGTTCTTCGACGAGCAACGGATCGACCTGCGTCTCGGCGCCGCCGCGACGGGCCTCGACCGGGAGAACCGCACGGTCTCGCTGTCGGACGGGACCGAGATCGCATACGGCGACCTGGTGATCGCGACCGGCCTGACCCCGCGCCGCATTCCGGGCCTGCCGGAACTGGACGGCGTCCACGTCCTGCGTTCGGTCGACGAGAGCCGCGCGCTGCGTGCAGACCTGTGCGAGGGGGCCCGGGCCCTGGTCGTCGGCGCCGGCTTCATCGGGTGCGAGCTGGCCGCGAGCATGCGCGGCCTCGGGTTGGACGTCGTGCTGGTCGAGCCGCAGCCCGCGCCGCTCGCGTCGGTGCTGGGGGAGCAGGTGGGCGCGCTGGTCGGGCGCATGCACCGCGACGAGGGCGTCGACGTCCGCGCCGGCGTGGGGCTCGCGTCCCTCACCGGCGACGGCCGGGTCAGCGGCGCGGTGCTGTCCGACGGCACGGAACTCGACGTCGACGTCGTCGCGATCGGTATCGGCTCGGTGCCGGTCACCGGTTGGCTCGAGGGCTCGGGGGTCGCGCTCGGCAACGGCGTGCTGTGCGACGAGGTGGGCCGGACCGACGATCCGCACGTGTGGGCCATCGGTGACGTCGCCGCGTGGCGTCACGAGACGGGCGGTCACAAGCGCGTCGAACACTGGAGCAACGCCGGTGACCAGGCGAAAATCCTCGCGGGTGCGCTCACCGGTACCGGCGACCCGGACGCGCCGGCGCAGGTTCCGTACTTCTGGAGCGACCAGTACGGGCTCAAGATCCAGGCCCTGGGCACCGTCTCGGCCGACGACGACGTCCACGTGATCAAGGACGACGGGCGCAAGTTCGTCGTGTACTACTCGCGCGGCGGCGCGCTGACCGCGGTCGTCGGTGCCGGATCGGCCGGCGCGGTGATGAAGATGCGCGCGAAGATCGCGTCGGGCGTACCGATCGGGGAACTGCTCGAGTCCGCTCCTGCCTGACCCGGCTAGATTTGTCGGGTGATCGTTGCGCTCATCGACTCGGGTCTCGGACTGCTTCCGACGTCTGCGTGGCTGCGTCGGTTGCGGCCGGATCTGGATCTGATGCTGTCGCTCGACCCGGAGAACGCGCCGTGGGGACCGCGGGACGAGCAGTGGGTGATCGACCGGGTGGTCGGCACCGCGCGCCGGGCGGTCGACCGGGGTGCCGAGGTGGTGGTGCTGCCGTGCAACACCGCGAGCGTCACCGCGCTCGACCATGTGCGCGCCGACCTCGGCGACGGCATCCCCGTCATCGGCACGGTGCCGGCGATCAAGCCGGCGGCCGCGGTGTGCGATTCGGTCGCCATCTGGGCCACCGCCGCGACCACGGCGAGCGCCTACCAGGCGAATCTGGTCGAGGAGTTCGCGAACGGCAGCTCGGTGGTGGGCGTCGCGTGCCACGGTCTGGCCGACGCGATCGATCTCGGTGACGTCGAGGCCGCGCGGGCGGCCATCGCGTCCGCGGCGGCCCGCACGCCAGACGACGTCAGCGGTGTCGTGCTCGGGTGTACCCACTATCCGCTCGTCGCGGACGAGATCGCCGCACACCTGCCCGACGGGGTCGTGCTGTTCGACAGCGCCGAGGCTGTCGCGGCACAGACACTGCGCCGCATCGATGCGCTCGGACGCGACACGACCGGGCAGGGAACCGTCGAAGTCCTACTGAGTGGGACCATGGGCGAGCTGCCGGTCAGTGCCGCCGCGTTCGATGCCGGACGGCTCCTGCTCGCCGCGCCCTCGCGCTGATCCGGTCGCGTCAGCCGAGCTGGACCATCCCGGCTGCCACCACCCGGGCAACGCTGCCCAACTCGTCGCCGGGGCGCCGCAGGACGTCGTCGAGGTCGCGCGTCCGGTCATTGCGGGCGGCCGAGAACATCGCCGCGACCCACGCGTTCGCGCAGGCCCGCAGGGTTCCCGGCTGCACCGGGCCGGCGGCACTGGCCTGCAACACGCGGACCGTCGCGTCGTGCAGATACGAGCGGAATCGTCGCAGGTGGTCACGGATGTCCGGGTGCGTCTCGGCCTCCCGCAAGATGATCACCCGCATCAGCGACGAGTGATCGTCACGCAGGTTGAGAGCGTTGTCGAGGTTGACCAGGCTGGTCGCCGGGTCGCCGGGCGCGACGAGGGGGTCGACGTCTTCGAGTGGCTCGGCGGGCAACCGTTCGGCCAGCAGCGCGGTGAGGATGTCGGCCTTGGTTGCGAAGTAGTAGAAGATCAGGCCCTTGGGCACCCCGGCGGCCGCGGCCACTGCGGCGGTCGAGGTGGCGTCGAATCCACGCTCCGCGATCAGCGATTCCGCGGCGTCGAGGATCTTCTCGCGTGCGTCACCGTCGATCTTGGCGCTGCGCCGTCGCTGCGGCATCGGGGGTCTCCGGTAGCACGTCGGTGGGGTGAGGGCTTCGGCCCCCACCCCACCGACGTTTCGTGAGGTTGTCGGATGTGCGTTCGTTTCGTTTGTCGGTGCCTGTCGGTGCTTGACGGTGCTTGTCGGTGCTTGTCCGCGTATCTCAGTGCGCGGCGACACCGCCGTGTCCGTGCATCCGGGCACTCATCGCCGGCAACCCGGCGACGGCGACCACCACGGTCAGTGCTCCGACCACCCAGGCCGTCCACGATGCCCCGGTCATCGAGCTGAAGTTCATGACCCACGGGGAGATGAACATCAGGACGCCGAACACGCCCATCGCGTAGTCGACCGCGGCCATCCCGGGCCGCGCCATGCTCGCCAGGCCGGCCAGGGCGACGAGCACACCGAGCACGATCAGCGACCACCGGGCGCCGCTGTCGGTGGCGATCCACAACGGTGAGAGGGCGGCGTAGGCGCCGATGATGACAGCCGCGTAGTCCTGCCAACGAGTTGATGCCTTCATGTCCAGCCTCCTCGGAAAGGATTGTGTCCTCACCTCAGTGTCACGCTGACTGACCGGCCGATCAATATGTCCGGATTGCACTCTTGTTGCAGGATTGTGCAGTTCAGGGCACGAAACGGTGACCGAATGTCACATGGGTCCAGTTGGACTGAACCGATGTGACATTCGGCCTCGAGCAGGACGGCGCCGGACACCGCCGGAAAGCGAGAGGCCCGACCCCACCGGACGGTGGAATCGGGCCTCTCGGAAGGACTCGAGCCGAGTATCAGAACTCGATCTTGAGGTGATCGCTCACCGGCTTGGCCTGGCAGCCCAGGATGTAGCCGTTGTCGATGTCCTCCTGGTCGAGGACGCCGGCGTGATCCATGGACACCTCGCCCTCACGGACGGTGCAGGCGCACGAACCGCACTCGCCCTCCTGGCAGGAGTACGGCACGTCCAGGCCCTTCGACAGCATGACGTCGACGAGGGTCTGCTTGCGCGGCCACGCGAAGCTGTGGGTCTCGCCGTCCAGCTCGATCTCGACGGTCGCGGCGTCGGCGGCCTCTTCCTCGGAGACCTCCTCGAGCTCGACGTCCTTGAACGGGTCGCCGGCGAGGGAGTTGAACACCTCGGCGTGGACCTGCGCGCGCGGCATTCCGGCGTCGGCCAGGGCGGCGTGGATGGTGTCCATGAACGGGCCGGGGCCGCACATGAAGGCCTCGTGCGACGTGAACGGGGCCGCGAGCGTCGCGAACTGCGCGGCCGACGGCAGGCCCTGCAGGCTCACGATCCAGTGGATGATCGTGAGGCGGTCGGCGTACTTGGCGGCCAGCTCGCGCAGCTCGGCCGCGAAGATCACCGAGCTCTCGTCGTTGTTGGCGTAGACGAGGACGACCTTGCCCTTGCCCTCGGTCAGCGCCGACTTGAGGATCGACATCACCGGGGTGATGCCGCTGCCCGCGCCGAACAGCAGGAAGTCGTGGTCGAGCGACTTCGGGGTGAAGACGCCCGACGGCGGCAGCACCTCGATCTGGTCACCGACGGAGACGTTGTCGCAGAGCCAGTTGGAGCCGTAGCCCTCGGCGGTCCGCTTGACGGTGACCTTGGGCGCGTCGTCGGTGAACGGCGAGCTCGCGAGGGAGTAGCAGCGGGCGACCGAGCCGGTCAGGTCGCTCGGGATGCGCAGCGTCAGGAACTGGCCGGGCTTGTACTGGAACTTGCTCCTCATGTCCGCGGGGACGTCGAAGACCAGCGACCGCGAATCGGGGGTCTCCTCGATCACCCCGGACACGGTGAGCACCGCGGATCGAGAGCTGTGCGGCACGTCGATAGTGGTCATGCGAACTCTGGTCCTCTCGTGGATCAGTTTAGAACGTGTTCTAGTTTCAGCGTAGCAGCGTAGCGACGCTACCGGGGCGATGGTAATTCTCCGCTTCCGGCTCCCGCTGATCGGGAGCGTTCTCGAGCGCGATATCGGGGTTCTCGAGAAATCAGGCCTCGAGGACCAGCCACCCACCGTGGTGGTCGAAGACCTCGAAGGGGCGACCCGTGGATCTGCCGAGTTCGCGGAGGGCGTCGGCGTCGAACGTGCGGACGTGGCCGTGGCAGGCGGTGGCCTCGTCCTCGTACGGGACCGCGACCACGACGCGCTCACGGGCGATGCGCAGGGCCTCGGCGAGCACGGCGGCGCCCGTCGCGGGATCGACGTGCTCGAGCAGGTGGACCGCGGTGACGGTGTCGGCGCTGTCGTCGGGCGCCGGGACGTTCGCGGCGTCGCACACGAGGGTCGAGATCGGGATGCCGAGGCGGGGCGCGACCGCGTCGAGCAGCGTCATGGTGCCCGGCAGGATGTCGGTCGCGGTGACCGGGACGCCCGCGCGGGCCAGGCGCAGCGGCAGGAACCCGAAGCAGGAGCCCAGGTCGAGGACGCTCCCGCGGACCAGTTCGGCCGCCTTGTCGTGGATCGGCGCGAAGTCCGCGGTGCCGTCGAGGAGTTCCTCGAGCGAGTTGCGGTAGTAGACGGTCCACGACTCGAGGGCGTCCGGCACGGTGGAGCGGACCAGGCCCACCATCGTGAGCTCGAACTCCGTCTGGCCGAAGTCGGCGTCCCCGATCGATGCGGTGACCTCGGCGACCAGTCGTTCGCTGAGGGCCTCGGGGCCCAGTGCGTGCCGGACGTGCAGGGAATCCCCGCTCCGGGTCAGTGTGATCGGCCCGCTCGGGATGCGTTCGACGGTGACATGGTCGTGCGACCACAGGCCCGGGGCGCAGGGGGCGAGCGAATCAAGCGTCATGGTGGGCGGCCCCGTTCAGGAGTGGTTCGTGCAGGTCGGCGAGGCCGGTGTAGAGCACCCGGCTGCCCTGGGCGATGAGGTCGATCAGGTCGAGCGACTCGTCGGTCAGCCACGTCTCGTACGCCCCGAGTGCGACGCCGAGCAGCAGGTAGCCGACCGTCTTGGGGAGCTGATCGGTGGGCGCGAGCCCCAGTCTCCCGGCGACGTATTCGGCGATCACCTTGCGCCAGCCGTCGTACATCACCACCGAGTACGCCTGCAGCGCCGGCACGACGAAGATCAGTTCCATGCGCCGACGGTGACCGGCCGCGACCTCGGGCGGAAATGTGTTGAACGCCAGCACGGCCGAGACGAGGCTGTCGAGGATGGACATGTCGTCCGGCATTTCCGCGAGCAGGGTGCGCATCTCCGACATGTGCGCGTCGAAGTCGCCCCACGGCACCGCGTTCTTGGACGGGAAGTACCGGAAGAACGTGCGTCGCGCGATTCCCGCCGCTTCGGCGATGTCGTCGACGCTGGTGTCGTCGAACCCGCGGGCAGCGAACAGGTCGATGCCGACCGCCGCGATGCGGTCACGTGTCGTGGTCGGTCTCCTACCGATCCGCGACGACGGGCTCCTGCGAGTTCGCACCTGTGTGGCCTCCTTCACTAGTCATTGTGCACCCGATGCCATTACAGTGGTGAGTCGAGTCACAGTGAAGACGTCACTATGACCGCAGACTCCGCTCCTGGGGTCCGAATTGGAGGAGGAATCGATGTCCGATCGCGACAGTGTCATTTCTGCCAACGAGAGCTCGCTCGTCGAGGAGTCCCTCGTCGAAGAGGTTTCCATCGACGGTATGTGCGGCGTGTACTGATCGTGTCCACACCAGCCGCCGGCAATAGCTCGTCGGCCGGCACGATCGATCTCGACGCGGCGTGGAAGCTTCACCCGCAGGTGGCGCTGCGCCCCGAACCTTTCGGGGCGCTGCTCTACCACTTCGGAACGCGCAAGCTCTCGTTCCTGAAGAACCGGACCATCGTCGCGATCGTCGAATCCCTGCCGGAGCACCCGGACGTCCGGGCCGCTCTGTCGGCTCAGGGCATCGAGGAGGATGCGGCCCGGCCGTACCTGCGCGCCCTCGAGACCCTGGCCGACTCGCACATGATCGTGCCGTCCTGATCTCTGCCTCATCTCCACACATGCACCCAACCAGACATCCCCGATGTGAGGACGCAGCCCCATGACCTCAGTTCTCGAGCCGCCCGCCCCTGCCGTGGGTCGACTAGTCGACCAGTTCGAACTCGGTCTCGACGCGCCGATCTGCCTCACGTGGGAACTCACCTACGCCTGCAACCTGTCCTGTGTGCACTGCCTGTCGTCCTCGGGGCGCCGGGATCCGCGTGAGCTGTCCACGGAGCAGTGCAAGTCGATCATCGACGAACTGCAGCGCATGCAGGTGTTCTACGTCAACATCGGTGGCGGTGAGCCCACCGTGCGTTCCGACTTCTGGGAGCTCGTCGACTACGCGACCGAGCACCAGGTGGGCGTGAAGTTCTCCACCAACGGCGTCAAGATCGACAAGAAGGTGGCACAGCGCCTCGCGTCGAGCGACTACGTCGACGTCCAGATCTCCCTCGACGGTGCGACCGCCGAGGTGAACGACGCGGTGCGCGGCCCGGGTTCGTTCGCGATGGCCGTCCGTGCGCTGGAGAACCTGGCCGAGGCCGGGTTCAAGGACGCGAAGATCTCGGTCGTCGTCACGCGCCAGAACGTGAGCCAGCTCGACGACTTCAAGGCGCTCGCCGACAAGTACGGTGCGACGCTGCGCATTACGCGACTTCGTCCGTCCGGCCGTGGCGCCGACGTGTGGGACGAGTTGCATCCCACCCAGGAGCAGCAGCGCGAGCTGTACAACTGGCTGGTCGCGAACGGCGAGGGCGTGCTCACGGGTGACTCGTTCTTCCACCTGTCCGCGTACGGTGACGCACTGCCGGGGCTGAACCTGTGCGGCGCCGGCCGTGTCGTGTGCCTGATCGATCCGATCGGCGACGTCTACGCGTGCCCGTTCGCGATCCACGACCAGTTCCTCGCCGGAAACATCGTCTCCGACGGCGGTTTCCAGCAGGTGTGGCAGCACTCGGAGCTGTTCCAGGATCTGCGGTCGCCGCAGACCGGGGGCGCATGCGCCAAGTGCGACCACTACGACTCCTGCCGCGGCGGCTGCATGGCGGCCAAGTTCTTCACGGGCCTGCCGATGGACGGCCCGGACCCCGAGTGCGTCCAGGGCTACGGAGAGTCGGCACTCGCGGCCGACCGCAGCGTGCCCAAGTCCAGCCAGGACCATTCGCGGACCGGAAAACGCGCCGAGCGTCGCACGCCGAAGGCACCGGTTCCGCTCACCCTGCTCATGCGTCCGCCGGCCAAGATCTGTGATGAAAACCCGCTTGCCGGAATGGAATAGACGAACAATATCTACCGCAGTACGAGAGGTTTGACATGGCCAAGAGTGCCTGGTTCGAGACGGTCGCAGAGGCGCAGCGGCGGGCGAAGAAGCGCCTGCCGAAGTCGGTGTATGCGGCGCTCGTCGCCGGATCCGAGAAGGGTCTGACCGTCGATGACAACATCTCGGCATTCACCGAACTGGGGTTCGCGCCGCACGTCGCCGGGCTGAGCGGTGAGCGAGATCTGTCGACCACCGTTATGGGCCAGCCCATTTCGATGCCTGTCATGATCTCGCCCACCGGTGTGCAGGCAGTGCACCCGGACGGCGAGGTCGCGGTCGCGCGCGCCGCGGCGGCCCGGGGCACCGCGATCGGGCTCAGCTCGTTCGCGAGCAAGTCCATCGAGGAGGTGGCCGCGGCCAACCCGCAGACCTTCTTCCAGATGTACTGGGTGGGCGACCGCGACACTCTGCTCCAGCGTATGGAGCGCGCCCGCGCCGCGGGTGCGACCGGGCTGATCATCACGCTCGACTGGTCCTTCTCCAACGGGCGCGACTGGGGCAGCCCGTCGATCCCCGAGAAGATGGATCTCAAGGCGATGTTCCAGTTCGCGCCCGAGGGCATCACCCGCCCGAAGTGGCTGTGGGAGTTCGCCAAGACGGGCAAGGTCCCGGATCTGACGACGCCCAACCTGGCGGCGCCGGGCCAGCAGCCGCCCACCTTCTTCGGCGCGTACGGCCAGTGGATGGGCACGCCGCTGCCGACGTGGGACGACGTCGCGTGGCTGCGTGAGCAGTGGGGCGGACCGTTCATGCTCAAGGGCGTCATGCGCGTCGACGACGCCAAGCGCGCCCTCGATGCCGGTTGCTCGGCGATCTCGGTGTCGAACCACGGCGGCAACAACCTCGACGGCACCCCGGCCCCGATCCGCGCGCTGCCGGCCATCGCTGAGGCGGTCGGTGACCAGATGGAGGTCGTGCTCGACGGCGGCATCCGCCGCGGCAGTGACGTCGTCAAGGCGCTCGCGCTCGGTGCCCGCGCAGTCATGATCGGTCGCGCGTACCTGTGGGGCCTCTCGGCCAACGGTCAGGCCGGTGTCGAGAACGTTCTCGACATCCTGCGCGGCGGCATCGATTCCGCCGTGCTGGGCTTGGGTCACAAGTCGATTCAGGATCTGAGCCCCGCCGACCTGGTGGTGCCCGAGGGATTCCGTCGCGACCTGGGCGTCGGCTAGAACCCTCGCGTCGGACACGACCCGATGCGCGGCAACCTCACCGAGCAGTTCACCCTGGCCGGGCACGATATCCCGTCCAGGGTGCTGTTCGGCCCGCACGAGACCAATCTGGGTGACGGCCGTGCGCTGTCGCCGCGCCACGTCGCGTACTACGAGCGGCGGGCCCGCGGCGGCGCCGGAGTGATCGTCACCGAGACCGCATCCGTGCACGAGTCTGACTGGCCGTACGAGCGCGCCCCGCTGGCGGCCCGATGCGGATCAGGCTGGGCCGACGTGGTCGCCGCGTGCCGGCCGCACGGAACGCTGGTGCTGGCGGGTCTCGGGCACACCGGCCTGCAGGGGTCCAGCGCGTGGTCGCAGGCCGCGTTGTGGGCGCCGTCCCGGTTCCCGGACCCGATCTCGCGTGAGCTACCGATGGAGATGGGACAGGCCCAGATCGACTCGCTCGTCGAGGGTTTCGGGGCGGCAGCGCGAGTCGCAGCAGCCGCAGGGGCGGACGGGGTCGAACTCGACGCCGGCCCCTTCTCCCTGCTGCGACAGTTCCATTCGGGACTCACCAACCGTCGCGCCGACCCGTACGGCGCCGACCGGCTGCGCCTCACCCGCGAAGTGATCTCCGCGGTGCGCGCCGAACTCGGCGACGGCCGGATCCTGTCGTTGCGACTCTGCTGCGACGAACTCGCTCCCTGGGCCGGTGTCGCCCCCGACGAGGCTGCCGAACAGGTTGGTGCGCTGTCCGATTCAGTGGACCTGCTGGTGGTCGTGCGCGGCGGTCCGTTCACCACCGCCGCCTACCGGCCGGACATGCAGAGCGAGCCCGGATTCAACGTCGAGCTGTGCCGGGCGATGCGCGAGGCCGCAGGCGGACGCGTCCCGGTGGTGCTGCAGGGCAGCGTCGTCGGTGCCGATCAGGCGCAGGGCGCCCTCGACGACGGCGTCGCCGATCTGGTCGAGATGACCCGTGCGCAGATCGCGGACCCGGACCTTGTGGCGCGGGTTCGGGACGGCCTCGTGCCGCGCCCGTGCGTGCTGTGCAATCAGACGTGCCTCGTCCGCGATCCGCGCAATCCGATCGTCACGTGTATCGGTAACCCGTCGGCCGGACACGAGACGGTCGATCCCGAGCCCGTCGTCGCCGTGGAGTCGGCGCTCGTGGTGGGTGGTGGTCCGGCGGGCCTCGAGGCGGCACGCGCGCTCGCACAGCGCGGCGTCCGGGTGACGTTGACGGAGAAAGCTGCTCGAACCGGCGGCATGCTGCGCACGGCGGCCGTCGGGGCCGGGCGCGTGCGACTGGCGATGTTGGTCGACTGGCTCGAGGCGGAATGCCGCCGGCTCGGGGTGGACATCCGGACGGACATCGAGCTGGGCGCCGCGGAACTGGCCGAGGCCCGTACCGCCGGGACGCTGGTCGTGCACGCGACCGGCAGCAGCCCGCGACCCGCGCCGTGCCCCGTCGGTGCCGGGGTGCAGGCGGTGACCGCGGCGGATGTGCTGGCGGGCGCGGTGCTCGAACCCGGGCCCGTCGTGCTGTTCGACCCCGTCGGTGGCCCCGTCGCGGTGTCGGTGGCGCTGTGGCTGGCCGAGCAGGACCGCGAGGTGGCGATCGCGACGCCCGATCAGCTGATCGGATCCCGGCTGGGGCCCACCGGGGATCTGGTCGGCGCGAACGCGCGCGTGCAGCGGGCGGGTGTCGCGCGGCATCTCGCGGCGATCCCGGTGTCGGCCGCCGCGGGAGAAGTGCTGCTGGAGAACCGGTTCACGGGCGTGCGGACCCGCGTACCGTGCGCAGTATTCGTGGACTGCTCGCATCGACTGCCGAACGAGTCGGTGGGCGCGGGTGGTCCGCAGGATGAGCGGATCGGCGACTGCGTCGCGCCCCGGTCCGTGCTCGAAGCTGTCCGCGAGGGTCACCTCGCGGAGTTGTCAGGGGCGTCTCGGCGCCGGTTCACGTTAGTCGACCGTTAGGAGAACACTGTGGGGCAGTTCGACGGCAAGGTTGCTTTCATCACGGGTGCGGCGCGCGGCCAGGGTCGCACGCACGCCGTGCGACTGGCGCGTGAGGGCGCATCCATCATTGCGGTGGACGTGTGCAAGTCCGTCACGGACGACAACACGTACGACGCGGCGACGTCCGAGGACCTCGCGGAGACCGTTCGCCTCGTCGAGGCCGAGGGCGCCAAGATCTTCGCCCGCGAGGCCGACGTCCGTGACAGCGCGGCGCTGAAGGCCGTCGTCGACGCGGGTGTGGAGCAGTTCGGCCGGCTCGACATCGTCGTCGCCAACGCCGGCATCTGCAACTGGAACCGCTTCTGGGAGATGTCGGACGAGCAGTGGGAGACGCTGATCGACATCAACCTCACCGGCTCCTTCAAGACCCTCAAGGCGGCGGTGCCGGCGATGATCGAGGCGGGCAACGGTGGCTCCATCATCGTCGTCAGCTCCGTCGCCGGCATGAAGGCACTTCCCGGTCAGGCGCACTATGCGGCGTCGAAGTTCGGTCTCGTCGGCCTGACTCAGGCTGCTGCGAAGGAGCTGGGCGAGTACAGGATTCGCGTCAACTCGATCCACCCGTACGGCGTCAACACGCACATGGGTACCGATCAGGGCAGCCTCGTGATCCTGCAGCAGTACCCGCACTACGGGCCGAACTTCGCGCCGATTCTCACCGAGAAGCCGATCGCCGACCCGGACGACATCTCGGATGCGGTGCTGTGGCTCGCGGGTGACGGCTCCAAGACCGTCACGGCCAGCCAGGTGGCTCTGGACCAGGGCAACACCAAGGTCTGACCGGGCAGTATCCGATGTTGTTCTCCCCGCTCCGCCTGGGCTCGCGCACGCTGGCCAATCGGGTCGTGTTCACCGCGCACCTGACGAACTACGCGTGCGCCGGCCTGCCCACCGAGCAGCACGCCGCGTACTACGCGGCCCGGGCTGCCGGCGGAGCGGGGATGATCGTCACCGAGGAGCAGTGCGTCCACCCCTCGGACTGGCCGTACGAGAAGGTGATTCACGGGTACCGCCCCGAGGTGGTCGAGGGATACCGCAGGATCACCGATGCCGTGCACGGACACGGCACGGTGATCCTCGCGCAGCTCAATCACAACGGCGGTCAGGGGTCGGGCATGTATTCCCGCCGCCCGCTGTGGGCGCCGAGCCCGGTGCCGGACCCGTTGTTCCGGGAGGTGCCCAAGGCCCTCGCAGCAGACGAGATCGCCGAGCTGGTCGCCGGCTACGCCACCGTTGCCGGGCACTGCCGCGATGGTGGATTCGACGGTGTCGAACTGCAGGGGTCGCAGTCGTCGCTGATCCGCGGATTCCTCGCTCGGCAGACGAATCTGCGGACCGATGACTACGGCGGTGTGGTGGAGAACCGTGCGCGGTTCCTGCTCGAGGTGATCGCGGCGGTGCGTGCGGCGATCGGTCCGGATCTCATTCTCGGCGTGCGGCTCTCGGGCGACGAGCAGGTTTCCGGTGGCATCGTGCTGGACGAGGCGGTGACCGTGGCGCGACTGGTGGAGGCGACGGGCGCCGTCGACTACATCAACACCACGATGGGCGTGGCGACCGAGACTCTGCATCTGGTGGAGCCGTCCATGGCGACACCACGCGGCTATGCGCTGCACATCTCCGACGCGATCCGGCGCGGTGTCTCGCTGCCGGTGGTCGGGGTGGGGCGGCTGAAGGAACCGGCGGAGGCCGAGCGGGCCCTGGTCGAGGGGCGCTGCGATCTGATCGGTGTGGTGCGCGGCCAGATCGCCGACCCGGACTTCGTGGCGAAGGCGCGGCAGGGTGCCGCCGACGAGATCCGTACCTGCCTGTCGTGCAATCAGGAATGCGTCGGACGCATGGGGCTGGGGCGGTGGCTCGGATGCGTCGAGAATCCGCGTGCCGGTAGGGAATCGGTGCCGCTGCCGCAACCGCGCATGCCCGGACGCCGGGTCGTGGTGGTGGGCGGTGGCCCAGCCGGGTTGTCTGCCGCAGCGACCGCGGCGGAGCGTGGGCACCGCGTGACGCTGTACGAGCGGTCGGGCGTGCTGGGTGGGCAGATCCGGGTGGCGGCCTCGGCGGC
This sequence comes from Rhodococcus sp. W8901, assembly GCF_013348805.1. NCBI lineage: Bacteria > Bacillati > Actinomycetota > Actinomycetes > Mycobacteriales > Nocardiaceae > Rhodococcus > Rhodococcus sp. W8901. Next base: position 4,466,062 of record NZ_CP054690.1, on the reverse strand, counting down.
CGGCCGCGGTGAACTCGGCGATCTGGTGTGGAACCTGGCGGGGGAGTGCGAGCGCCGCGGCGTGCGGATCGAGACGGGGGTCGACGTCGGCGTGGACATGCTCGGCGAACTGGCGCCGGATGTCGTCGTCGTGGCGACGGGCGCGCGTCCGGTCCGGCCGTGGTGGGCGGGAGAGTGCACACGCGTCGTCCATGCCCGCGATGTCCTCGAGGGGCGGGCCGATCCGCACGGCCGTGTTCTCGTGGTGGACGAACTCGGTTTCCAGCAGGGGCCGTCGGTGGCGGAGACCTTGGCAGCGCGCGGGTGCGCGGTGACGATCGCGTCGCCCGGCATGAGCGTCGCGCAGGACCTCGGTGTCACCCTGGACATGGAGGGGTGGCAGCGGCGCGCGCACCGCGCCGGCATCGAACAGTGGACCGACGTCGGGGTCGTCGGTGTCGTCGGGGAATCGGGCCGGCTGCGGGTGGCGATGGAGTACCACCTGACCGGAGACTCGCGCACGGACGGATTCGACTGGGTGGTGTGTGCGATCCACCAGGAACCCGACGAAGGTCTGTGGAAAGCATTGTCGCGCAGCAATTCCGTCCCGTTCGAGGTGCATCGCATCGGGGACGCCGTCACACCGCGGCGCTCGCACGCCGCGGTGCTCGAGGGGTATCAGGTGGCGGTGTCGCTGTAGATCCCGTGTTCAGGCAGCCTGAGGGCCCGCTCTGTTGTGCGCCGGGATCGGCTTCTTGTGGGGGTCGATCGAACTCGGTGGTGTGAACCTGGGTGGCGACCTTCGTGGTGTGCGGGTGGTGCGGCCGAGGTCGAGTGGGGCGCCATCGTCCATGAGGACGGGTGTAAGAGTGCAGTCGCAGGCGATGCGGCGGGCGGTATCGATGGTGAGCGGCCCCACCCACGGCATCCAGGCGACGTCGGCGTCGTCGAGGAGTTCGCGGTAGGCGTGGCGATCTGTGGGCGTGGTGTCAGCCTGGACGGGCTGTGTGCGAGGGGCTCGATCCGCTCGAAGGAGGTATCCGATGAGCCGTAGCCGCCTGGTGGCCGGTTGCCATCGTCCTCGGGATCACATGGCTGGTTGTCGAACTGACTCGGCGGCTCGAGCAGCGTCAATGGTCGCCAGCCGATCTCCACCAACGCGTTGGGCGGGCGCGTATATCGTCAATGCTGCAGGTGTCCAAGTCATTTACGAAATCATAGGTGTGTTGCCAAACCTGTATTGGTGCCCCGCTGGTTACCATGTAACGCATGAGTGTGCCCGGTATCCCGCGTATCACCTCCGTGGACGAGGACGGGTTCATATGCCTTGTCGCCGCAGGCCCCTACGACGGATTCGTCGGTACAGACTGGGGGTTGGACGAGCTCCTGACGCGGTTCGCCGAACAGATGAGCCGCGGTGCACTGTTCGTCGCCTACGCGGGTCCCGATGCCGCAGGCGGAGAGCTGCGGATCGTCGCGGAGGGGTCGTCGCAGCGGGCCGAGCGGGAAGCGGCAGGAGTGATCGACGCGGCCGACGGCGTCTGGCTGACTGACTACACGCAACTCACGATGGCCGCGCAGTTCGACGATGAACGACCGGAGCCCGACGATCCCGACTCCCGACTCTCGGTCCCCGCAGGACGATATCGGATCCTGCTCCGCGAGTTCGCGTCCGGCGACGACCCGGTCTTCGAGCTCGTTGTCTCTCCGGCCGGTGTCGACGACACGGTGACGCACGCCGTGGTCCCGTGGTTTGAGTAGGAACCGCAGTGCCCGCGGAAAAGTGCTGACCTGCAATCTGTCCCGAGCACTCGACGATCGCTCCCGGAGGGTGTTGCGAATGGTCGGTGGTGAGCCAGTGCAGGATGGCGGCGAGGCGGCGGCGGAGTGGTAGTTGCGCTTCTGCGCCGAGGTGTTCGCGCCACCACCGTCGCAGGCGCAGCCGAAGCTCTCGTGTCCACACGCCGCCTGAACCCTGCCAACTTCTTGGCGCAAGACAGAACGGTGGGTGGATCGGGTTCGCGTGCAAACGAGCCGCCTACGATCGACCGATGGACCTCGCCTCCACCCCGTGGCCGGACGTCGCCCGGGACGCGCTCACCGTCGCGGTGCCGGTCGGCTCGTTCGAGCAGCACGGCCCGCATCTGCCGCTGGACACCGACACCCGGATCGCGTCGGCGGTGACTCGTTCCCTCACCGACGTCGTCGCGGCGCCCGCGATCGAGTACGGCGCGAGCGGGGAGCACGAGGGGTTTCCCGGCACCGTCTCCATCGGCTCGGGCGCGCTCGAGACCCTCCTCGTGGAGTACGGCCGGTCGGTGTGTCGGTGGGCGCGGCGCGTCGTGTTCGTCAATGGGCACGGCGGTAACGGTCCTGCGCTGGTGAAGGCCGTCGAGCTGCTGCGCTACGAGGGCCGCGACGTGGCCTGGCTGCCGTGCGCGATACCCGGCGCCGACGCGCACGCGGGTCGAACCGAAACATCCCTGCTGCTGCACCTTTCACCGCGCGACGTCGCGATGGACCGGGCCGAGTCGGGAAACACTGCACCGATCGTCGAGTTGATGCCGCAGCTGCGGTCCGGTGGCATGCTCGCCGCGACCCCCAACGGCATCCTCGGGGACCCCGCCGGAGCGTCCGCCGAGGAGGGCGAGCGGCTGTTCGCCGATCTCGTTCGCCGGGCTGACGAGGCAATCGAGGGCTGGTCCCTGCGACCCGACGGGCGGCTCGTGTGACGGGTGTGGCGATTCGTCCGGGTTTTTTGCAGCAAGTTCTGCCCGTTACCGCATCGAGCCTTACCATCGTCTGATGCAGCATGCTCGCCTGCCCGACGGGTTCGGGATCCGTATCGATCCCAAGGTGCGCGCCTACTCGGGAGGCAGGGTCCTGATCGGCGGCTCACCGATGCGAATGCTCAAGCTCGCGCCGGCCGCTGCCGCGATGATCGGGGACGGCTACCTCGAGGTCGTCGACTCGCAGACCGCGGTGGTCGCGCGGCGTCTCCTCGACTCCGGCGTCGCGAACCCGCGTCCCATGGCCACTCCGTCGCCGAGCGACGTCACCGTCGTGGTGCCGCTGCGGGACAACGTCGACGGCATCGCCCGGCTCGTTCCGGCGCTGAAGGGGCTCAACGTCGTCGTCGTGGACGACGGCTCGCGCACCCCGCTCGAGCTGCCGGACCTCTCGGGGTGCACGGCGCACGTGACGCTGCTGCGGCACGAGACCTCTCGCGGTCCGGCCGCGGCCCGCAATACCGGATTGCGCTCCGCCGAAACACCTTTCGTGGCATTTCTGGATTCGGACGTGCTGCCGAAGACGGGGTGGCTCGAACGGATGCTCGGTCACTTCAGCGATCCTGCGGTCGCGCTCGTCGCGCCGCGGATCGTCGCTCTCGAACCCGAGGGGTCGATGCTGGCCCGCTACGAGCACGCGAGGTCGTCGCTGGACCTCGGGCGGAAGGAGGCGGCGGTCCGCTCCGGCAGCCCGGTGTCGTACGTGCCGAGCGCCGCGATGCTGGTGCGACGGGACGTCCTCGTCGAGGTGGGCGGCTTCGACGAGTCGATGCACGTCGCCGAGGACGTCGACCTGTGCTGGCGGCTCCAGGAGGGCGGTTGGCGCCTGCGCTACGAGCCCGTGGCGCACGTCGCCCACGACCACCGGGTCTCGTTCGGGAAGTGGTTCACCCGCAAGCTGTTCTACGGGACCGGGGCGGCGCCGCTCGCGGCCCGGCACGAGGGCATGGTGCCGCCGGTCTCGATGTCGAAGTGGACGCTGTTCGCGGTCCTCGCGGCGGCGACATGCACCCGGATCGGGCTGCTCGGCAGCATCGCCACCCTGCTGGTGACGATGCTGCGTCTGCGCCGCACGTTCCGCGAGCTGGATCAGCCCACACGCATCGCCGCGATCCTCGCCGCCCGTGGGTTCGTCGGTGGCGTGTGGCAGCTCGCGTCCGCGATGTGCCGGCACTACTGGCCGGTGACGCTGCTCGCGGTCCTGCTGTCCCGGCGGATCCGGCGACTGGCATTCGTCGTCGCCGTCACCGAGGGCGTCGTGGACTGGTCGACGCACCGCGAGCCCGGCGGGCTGGGGCCGGTGCGGCACACCGCGTTCAAACGTCTCGACGACGTCGCGTACGGCGCTGGGCTGTGGCAGGGTGCCGCCCGTGCCCGTGACCTGCGGGCGCTGACGCCGCGTATCGGCAGCTGACGGTGGACCGGGGCAGCCCGGAGATCCGGGAGATTCCAGCGTCGGCGGATGTCGTCGTGATCGGCGGCGGTTCGTGCGGAAGCGTGGTTGCCGGACGGCTCAGCGAGGACCCCGACCGTCGGATTCTGCTCGTCGAATCCGGTCCGGGCCATCGGATTCCCGCCGAGTTCCCGCCCGAACTCGTCGACGCGGGTGTGCTTCCGGTGGGGCCCGACAGTCGTTGGATCTGGCCGTACCCGGTGGAGTTGACGAGAGGCCGCACGGGCTGGATCGCGCGTGGACGCGTGCTCGGCGGTTCGGGCGCCGTCAACGGGGGGTACTTCGTGCGGGCGCAGGTGGACGACTTCGCGAACTGGCCGGCGTCGTGGTCGTACGAACACGTGCTGCCGTACTTCAGGACGATCGAGTCCGACGCCGACTTCGACGGTCCGTGGCACGGCACGACGGGCCCCATTCCGGTGCGTCGCGAGCCCGCCGATCGCTGGCATCCGGTGAGCGCGGCGTTCGCCGACGTCGCGCACGCCGCGGGACATCCTGACGACCCCGACAAGAACGCGCCCGGGTCGCACGGCATCGGCCCGGTGCCGCTGAACATCCGCGACGGCGTCAGGGTGGGCCCGGCGTCGGCCTACCTGCTGCCGAATCTGGACCGGCCGAACCTCACCGTCCGATCCGACACCACCGTCACCCGGGTGTTGTTCTCCGGTACACGGGTAGTGGGACTCGAGGTCACCACCGACGGGCGCGTGGGGACGATTCGGGCGTCGACGGTGGTGCTCACCGCCGGCGCCGTCGCGACGCCGCACCTGTTGATGCTGTCCGGGATCGGCGACGCGGAACATCTGACGACGCTGGGAATTCCGGTGGTCGCGAATCTACCGGCGGTCGGTTCGGAGTTCAGTGACCATCCCGAGGTGGTGCTGCCGTACCGGTACCGGCGCCCGGTCTCCCGAACCACGCGGACTCCGGTCCTGCAGGTGACGCTCAACACCGAGGACATCGAAATGCGGCCCTACACGGCGGCATTCGGTGATCTGATTCCCGGATCGGGAATCGGTAAGCCCTGTCTGGGAGTGGTGCTGATGAAGCCGCGCAGCCGTGGCGAGATCCGCCTCGTGTCGGCCGACCCCGGCGATGCGCCGACCGTGTCGTACCGGTATCTCGAATCGGAGCGGGACCGGGAGGCGCTGCAATCGGGGGTGGCCCACGCCGCCGACCTCATGCACTCCGGGCCGATGAGCAGGCTGCTCGAACCCGAGCGGATCGAGACGTCCGACGACTGGCTGGCCGACCATCTCGGCACGTCGCTGCACCTGTCGGGGAGCTGCCGGATGGGCGTCGACGAGGAGTCGTCGGTGGTGGACGAGCGGTGTCGCGTCCACGGAATCGACGGTTTGTACGTCGTCGATACGTCGATCCTGCCGTCGGTGCCGAGCCGCGGGCCGCACGCCACCGCCGTCATGGTTGCCGAACGCGCCCATACCTTCATGTGAGTGGCGTTACAGTAGCGTCTGGTGTTGATGGAGGGAGTCGATGACAGGTCAGGAGTTCGGCCCACGCAATCCGTGGATTGCGTTGCGCCCCGGCGACGATTTCGCGGTGCTCGCGGAACGGACGTCCTCGGCGCATCAACTGTTTGTTGAATCGGTCGACGCCGAAACCGAAACCGAAACCGAAACCGATGCCGTCCGGTCGGTCGTCCGCGAGTCGTGGCTGCGTAGCCGTGGAAGCGGAGTGAGTCCGGACGTCGTCGACGACGCGGTGGCACTCGACGGTGCCGCACTCGCGCAGCACCGGGCCGCGCATCCGCTGTCCGCGATCCGTCCGGTGGTGCGACAGTTGCTGGTCGAGGACACCGCGGACACCGGTCTGCTCGTCGCGCTCAGCGACGCCCGTGGCCGGTTGCTGTGGGTCGACGGCGACTCGTGGGCGAAGGACCGCGCGCTGAGCATCAACTTCGTCGAGGGTGCCGACTGGAGCGAGGAACGCGTGGGTACCAACGCGCCAGGCACCGCACTCGCGCTCGACCACGTCGTCCAGATCTACGCGGCCGAACACTTCAACCGCGCGTGCCACGAGTGGAGTTGCTCGGCGGCCCCGATCCACGACCCGGTGACGGGGCGGGTGATCGGGGCGCTCGACATCACCGGCGGACCCCGGGTGGCGGTGCCGGAGGCGCTCGCCCTCGTCCGTGCCACGGTTGCGGCGGCCGAGGCGGAAATGCGGTTGCAGGCCTTGGCGGCCCCGCGACCGCCGTCGACGTCGGTGCCCCGCCTCGAGGTGCTCGGGTCGGGGCGCCCGGCCTTGGTCCTCGACGGTGAGCGGCACGATCTGTCGCGCCGGCACGCGGAGATCCTGCTGTTGCTCGCGGAACACCCCGAGGGTCTCGCTGCGGATCATCTCGCGGTGCTGCTCGACGAGACCGAACTCGATTCGGTCACCGTGCGGGTCGAGATGTCGCGTCTACGTAAGGTTTTCGGTGCCAACCGGCTGGGTTCACGACCGTACCGCCTGCTCGCGCCGCTCGAGTCCGACGTCGGCGACGTGCGGTCGATGCTCGATCGTGGCGATCTCGAGTCGGCGCTGCGCCTGTACGACGGCCCGGTGTTGACGGGCTCGGATGCGCCCGGCATCGAGGACGTCCGCGAGGAACTGCGCATGCGCGTGCAGGCGACGGTCCTGCGTGGTGGTGATGCGCGTCTGCTCGCCTCGTGGACCAGTTCGATCCACGGTCGTCACGACCGCGACGCGTGGGTGGCCTACCTGTCCACACTCGATCACGGCTCGCCGCAGCATACGCAGGTGGAGGCCCTCCTGCGTATGCTCGACCGACGGTTCGGTGCGGGCTACTAGCCCTGTGCCCCTATCGATTCCGACGACGCGATCGCGGTGGCCCACCGGTAGTCGGCCTTCCCCGCAGGGGTCCGCTTGACCTCGTCGACGGACACCATGGCGCGCGGGACCTTGTATCCGGCGAGCGTCTTGCGGCAGTGCTCCTGGACGTCGTCGAGCGTCAGCTCCGCGGCGTCGGGGTACACCGCGATCACGGCCGCGACCCGTTGGCCCATTCGCTCGTCGGGCACCGGTACGACGAGGGCGTCGGCGACCGAGGGGTGTGCGTGGAGTGCGGCCTCGATCTCCTCCGCGAAGACCTTCTCGCCGCCCGTGTTGATGCACTGCGACCCGCGTCCGAGGAAGACGATTGTGCCGTCCGCCTCGATCGTGCCCATGTCGCCCAGCACCGAGATGCGGGTGCCGTCGGCGCGGGTCGGGAAGGTGCGTGCGGTCTTCTCTTCGTCGTTGTAGTAGCCGAGTGGGACGTTGCCGATGCGGGCGATGTACCCCACCTGGTCGGACCCGGCCGGGATCTGTTCGAGTCGCTCGTCGACGAGGATCATGTTGGGGGACGGCGGCATGCGCAGGTTGCCGTTCTCGTCGACGGTGAACGCGCCGTCGTTTCCGGATTCGGAGGCCCCGAAGTTGTCCCGTAGGAGCAGTTCGGGTTTGACCGCGAGCATCCGCTCCCGCACGCTGACGGACCAGATCGCTCCGCCTGACGTGATCGAGTACAGCGAACTCAAGTCGACCTCGCCCTTGCGGCGTTCCATCTCGTCGACCAGGGGCAGGCCCATCCCGTCGCCGACGATGAGGATCACCTGGAGTGATTCCTTCTCGACCGCCTCGACCACCTTGCGGGGGATGAAGTCCCGCATGAGTACCACCCGTGCGCCGAGGGTGAGGAACGTGAACAGCGAGTACAGTGCGGCGCCGTGCATGAGGGGTGCCGCGATCAGGTAGGAGAGGCTGGGAAACTCCTTTGCCGCAGAGGCGATCTCGGCAAGGTCCTTCCGGTTCTCTTCGCCGTAGGGGTTGCCGCCGGACAGTGGCTTGCGGAAGAAGTCGTCGTGTCGCCACATGACGCCCTTGGGGTATCCGGTGGTGCCTCCCGTGTAGAGGACGTACTGATCGTCGCCGCTCCGCGGGCCGAACTCCGCGGTCGGCGGCAGCTCGCGCGTACCGCTGAACGGCACCACGGTGATCGAGCGTGCCTCAGCCGCCGAGCGCAGTTCGTCGGTGGTCTCACCGACGACGATCACGGTCCGCACCTGCGGGCAGGCGCCGAGGAGTTCGGCGAGCGCGCGTTGATGTTCGGGGAGTTCGACGACCACCGCGACCGAGTCCGAGTTTGTGAAGATGTACTCGAGCTCGGCCGGCGTGTACCGGTAGTTGACGTTGATCGGCACGGCGCGGATCTTGATCAAGCCCAGGATCGATGTGACGTGCTCGATGCTGTTCTTCAGGAACAACGACACGTGCTCACCCGGCTCGATTCCGGCGTGTGCGAGTAGCTGGGCCGTCCTGTTCGCCTCGCCGTCCAACTCGGCGTACGTCAGGTGCTCGCCCTCGTACGTGAGCGCGATGCGGTCGGGTACTGCCGCCGCGACCGTTTCGAAGACATCCGCCAGATTGAACTGCATCAGTATTCCTCCAGAACCACGTGATTCGGTCGGTGAAACGTATTCCACCCGATCCGCACATTAGCCAGAGGACTGCCGGATTCGTCGTGGTTTCCGGCATCCCGATTCCGGGGGCCGGCGGGGCAGGCGCGGATCCTGTTCGGGTCGCCCGCCGCGCAGTTGTGACCTTCGATCCGACACAGTTGCAACATCGACGTGTCTAGTGTCCTATATCACACCCCGGCGTGGGGAGGTGACAGCACAGACAGGAGTCTTCGATGAGCGTATATGCCCGCCCGGGTTCGCCCGACGCCCTGATGTCCTTCGAATCGCGGTACGACAACTGGATCGGTGGCGAGTGGGTGGCGCCGGCGAAGGGGCAGTACTTCGAGAATCCGACCCCGGTCACCGGAAGGTCGTTCTGTCAGGTCGCGAGGTCGACGGCCGAGGACATCGACCTCGCGCTCGATGCCGCCTACGCCGCCGCGCCCGCCTGGGGTAAGACGTCGGTGGCCGAGCGGGCAGTGGTCCTGAACAAGATCGCCGACCGGATGGAGCAGAACCTCGAGAAGATCGCGCTCGCGGAGTCGTGGGACAACGGCAAGCCGATCCGCGAGACCCTCAATGCCGACATTCCGCTCGCGATCGACCACTTCCGCTACTTCGCGGGCGCGATCCGCGCGCAGGAGGGCTCGCTCTCGGAGATCGACTCCGACACCGTCGCGTACCACTTCCACGAGCCGCTCGGCGTGGTCGGGCAGATCATTCCGTGGAACTTCCCGATCCTGATGGCGACGTGGAAGCTAGCCCCCGCCCTGGCTGCCGGGAACGCCGTCGTCCTCAAGCCCGCCGAGCAGACGCCGGCTTCGATCCTGTACCTGTTCTCGCTCATCGGCGACCTGCTCCCCGCGGGTGTCGTCAACATCGTCAACGGTTTCGGCACCGAGGCCGGGAAGCCGCTCGCGTCGAGCCCGCGGATCAGGAAGATCGCGTTCACCGGCGAGACCACCACCGGCCGGCTGATCATGCAGTACGCGTCGCAGAACCTGATCCCGGTGACACTCGAACTGGGCGGGAAGAGCCCCAACGTCTTCTTCTCCGACGTCCTCGCCGCCGACGACGACTTCCAGGACAAGGCGCTCGAGGGCTTCACGATGTTCGCGCTCAACCAGGGCGAGGTGTGCACGTGCCCGTCGCGTGCACTGATCCAGAAGGACATCTTCGACGACTTCCTCGCGCTCGCCGCGGTGCGCACGAAGGCTGTTCGTCAGGGCGATCCTCTCGACACCGAGACGATGATCGGCGCGCAGGCGTCGAACGATCAGCTCGAGAAGATCCTGTCGTACATCGAGATCGGCACGAACGAGGGCGCCCGGCTGATCACCGGCGGTGAGCGGGCCGAACTGGGCGGCGACCTGGCGGACGGCTACTACGTGCAGCCGACGATCTTCACCGGCGACAACGGCATGCGGATCTTCCAGGAGGAGATCTTCGGCCCGGTCGTGTCGGTGACGTCGTTCGCCGATTACGACGACGCCATCGCGATCGCGAACGACACCCTCTACGGTCTCGGTGCCGGCGTGTGGTCGCGTGACGGCGGCGTCGCGTACCGGGCCGGACGCGACATCCAGGCCGGCCGGGTGTGGACCAACACCTACCACCAGTATCCGGCGCACGCGGCGTTCGGCGGTTACAAGCAGTCCGGAATCGGCCGCGAGAACCACCACATGATGCTCGACCACTACCAGCAGACCAAGAACCTGCTCGTCAGCTACGCGCCCGGGGCGCAGGGCTTCTTCTGATCCGATTCCGATCCGACAGCACAGCGCGCGTCGCCCGCAGGTGTTGTCCGCGCGGGCGCCGCGCCCCACACCATCGGAGGTTCTCATGACCGAGACGATGAAGGCCGCGGTCGTCCGCGAGTTCGGAAAGCCCCTGTCCATCGAGGAGGTGCCGATACCGCGGCCCGGCCGCGACCAGGCGCTCGTGAAGGTCCGCTCGAGCGGTGTCTGTCACACGGATCTGCACGCGGCCAAGGGCGATTGGCCGGTCAAACCGGAGCCGCCGTTCATCCCGGGACACGAGGGCTACGGCGAGGTGGTGGAACTGGGGGAGGGCGCGACCGAACTCGCGGTCGGTGATCTTGTCGGCAACGCGTGGCTGTGGTCGTCGTGCCTCGAGTGCCGGTACTGCCGCACCGGCTGGGAGACGCTGTGCGAGAAGCAGATCAACGGCGGCTACACCGTGGACGGTTCGTTCGCGGAGTACATGCTGGTCGACTCCCGCTTCGCGGCACGGGTTCCGGCGGGCGCCGATCCCATCGAGGTCGCTCCGGTCCTGTGCGCCGGGGTCACCGTCTACAAGGGGCTCAAGGTCAGTGACGTCATACCGGGTCAGTGGGTGACGATCTCCGGCATCGGCGGGCTCGGCCATGTCGCGGTGCAGTACGCGACGGCGATGGGGCTGCGGGTCGCCGCGGTCGACGTCGCCGATTCCAAGCTCGCGCTCGCGGCCCGCTACGGCGCCGAGGTGCTCGTCAACGCGTTCGAGGAGGACCCGGTCGAGCGGGTTCGGCAGGCCACCGGCGGAACCGACGCGGTGCTGGTGACCGCGGTCAATCCGGCCGCGTTCAGGCAGGCGATCGGCATGGCCCGACGCGGTGGCACCATCACGTTCATGGGACTGCCTCCCGGGGACTTCCCGACCCCGATCTTCGGCACCGTCCTGGGAGGACTCACCCTGCGCGGGTCGATCGTCGGTACCCGCCAGGACATGGCCGAGGCGCTCGACTTCTACGCTCGCGGGTCGATCCACCCCACCGTGCACACCCGTCGGCTCGAAGACATCAACGACATCTTCGACGAACTCGATCGCGGAATGGTCGACGGCCGCATCGTCCTGGACTTCGCGTGAGTCCCGCGCCTGCCCGGGCGGTCGTGACAGCGGCCGCGGCCGCCTTGCTGCGACACCTCGCCGACGTCCACGGACCGCTGATGCTGCACCAGTCCGGCGGCTGCTGCGATGGATCGGCGCCGATGTGTTTCCCGTTGGGGGAGTTCGTGGTCGGCGACCGCGACGTGCTGCTCGGTGTCCTCGACCTGGGGGCCGGTGTCGGCGAGACGTCGGCGTCCGACCCCGAGGACGACGACGCGGTCCCGGTGTGGATCTCCGGCCCCCAGTTCGACGCGTGGAAACACACACAGTTGGTGCTCGACGTCGTGCCCGGCCGCGGCGCCGGATTCAGCCTCGAAGCACCCGAGGGGGTGCGACTGCTCAGCCGCGGCCGGGTGTTCGGCGCCGACGAACTCACCGCCCTCGCGGGGGTGGCACCGATCCTCGGAATCGACTGGGAGCGGGGCGCCCGCCCCGGTCCGTCGCCGGTGCCGCTCGTCGTCGCGAAGGCGGGGGAGGAGGTCGGGTGACCCTATACAGCCGGCAGATCTCCGGGACCACCCACACGTTCGACGGGCTGGTCGACCTCATGGCGAGGGCGACCCCACTACGTTCGGGTGACGAGTTGGCCGGGTGCGCAGCAGGATCCGATGCCGAGCGTGCCGCCGCGCAGTGGCTCCTCGCGGACCTGCCGCTCGAGACGTTCCTGAACGACCTGGTGGTGCCGTACGAGGACGACGAGGTGACCCGCCTCATCGTCGACTCCCACGACCGGGTCGCGTTCGGCCCGCTCTCGCACCTGACGGTCGGCGGCTTCCGGGACTGGTTGCTGGCGACCACCGCGACACCCGACGCGGCCGCGACCCTCGCCGCCGTCTCGCGGGGTCTGACCCCGGAGATGGTGGCCGCGGTCAGCAAGATCATGCGGAACCAGGACCTGATCGCCGTGGCACGCGCGATCACGGTGACGTCCGGCTTCCGGACCACGATCGGGCGGCCGGGCACTCTCGCGACGCGACTGCAGCCCAACCATCCCACCGACGATCCGCGCGGAATCGCGGCCGGGATGCTCGACGGATTGTTGCTGGGCTGTGGGGATGCGGTGATCGGCATCAACCCGGCCACCGATTCGCCGCACGCGACGTTCGACCTGCTGCACCTGCTCGACGACATCCGTCGGCGCTTCGACATCCCGGCGCAGTCGTGCGTGCTCTCGCACGTCACGACCACGCTCGACCTCGTGAACTCCGGTGCGCCGGTTGATCTCGTCTTCCAGTCGGTGGCGGGAACCGAGGGCGCCAATTCCGGTTTCGGCGTGAACATCTCGCTGCTGCGGGAGGCGAACGAGGCGGGGCGGGCCCTGGGCCGCGGCACCGTCGGCAACAACGTCATGTATCTCGAGACCGGTCAGGGCCCGGCCCTGTCCGCGGGCGCCCATCTCGGGACCGGCGGGCGTCCCGTCGACCAGCAGACGCTCGAGGCCCGCGCGTACGCCGTCGCGCGCGATCTCGAGCCGTTGCTGGTGAACACCGTCGTCGGCTTCATCGGGCCGGAGTACCTGTACGACGGCAAGCAGATCGTCCGGGCCGGACTCGAGGACCACTTCTGCGGAAAGCTGCTGGGTCTGCCGATGGGTGTCGATGTCTGCTACACCAACCATGCCGAGGCCGATCAGGACGACATGGACACCCTGCTCACCCTGCTCGGCGCCGCCGGGACGGCCTTCGTCATCACCGTCCCCGGCGCCGACGACGTGATGCTCGGCTATCAGAGCCTGTCGTTCCACGACGCGCTGTACGTCCGGCGCGTGCTCGGACTGCGACCGGCGCCCGAGTTCGAGGCGTGGCTGCAACGCCTGGGCATGGCGGACGCGGACGGCCGGATCCTGCCCGCCGACGTGGACTCGTCGCCGCTACGCGAACTGGTGACCGGCCGATGACGGACTTCTGGGACGAACTGCGGCGCAGCACCCAGGCGCGGATCGGCCTCGGCCGCGCCGGCGATTCGCTGCCCACCGACCGGGTGCTCGAGTTCCGGGTCGCACACGCCGCCGCCCGGGACGCGGTGCACGAACCGCTCGACGTCGACGCCTTCGCCGCGGGGGTCGCCGGAGTCGGGCTCGGCGCACCGGCCGTCGTGCGCAGTCGCGTACGCGACCGCGGCGAGTACCTGCGTCGCCCCGACCTGGGCCGCGTGCCGGAGACGCTCGAGCCGGTGGCCCGGACTGACGCGGACATCGGCGTCGTCCTCGCCGACGGGTTGTCCCCACATGCCCTCACCGACCACGGCGTGCCACTGCTGGGGGCACTGGCCGAGGCCTTGTCCGACCGGTACCACATCGCACCGCCCGTGGTGGCGACCGGCGCGCGCGTCGCGCTCGGGGACCACATCGGGAAGGCGCTGGGCGTGCGCACCCTCATCGTCGTGATCGGCGAGCGTCCCGGGTTGTCCGTGGCCGACAGCCTCGGGATCTACCTCACGCACCGGCCCCGGCCCGGCCGCGCCGACTCCGACCGGAACTGTGTGTCCAACATCCACCCGCCCGACGGCCTCGGCTACCGGGACGCGGCGCGGGTGGTGTCGATGCTGGTCGACGGCGCGCACCGACTGGGACGTTCGGGCGTCGCGCTCAAGGACACCTCGCGTACGGACCCGCTGACGTCCCCGCCCACCATCCTCGAGTTGTAGGTTTCTCCTGGACTTATCGCACACACGAGGAGAACACGATGGCCTTCGCTGGCAACGTCGACGAACTGGCACTGCTGCAGACGATCCGGTTGAAGGGGCAGGTGACGGCCGACGTCCTGGCCGCGCAGCTCGGCGTCGTCGCCGCGTCCGCGGCGGCAGCGCGTGACGCGCTGCTCGCACAGGGCAAGGCGGAGGAGACCGGTGACGGCGCGTTCACGCTGACCGATGCCGGTCTGGCCGAGCTCGGCGACCAGCTCGACGCCGAGCGGGTGTCCATCGACGAGGACTCGATCGCCGAGATCCACGAGCGTTTCCTCGAGCTCGACGGCCCGCTGCGCGAACTCGTTGCCGGCGGCGACGCCGACCTCGATTCGCTCGCTGCCCTCGACAAGAAGGCGCAGGACGTGTTCGACGACGTGTCCGCGTTCGTGCCGCGTCTGTCGCGCTACCAGGATCTGTTCGCCGAGGCGTTGCAGAAGGCGCAGGCCGGAGACGCCGAATGGATCGCCGCTCCCGGGATCGCCTCCTACTCCACGGTGTGGGGCGAGGTCGCGCGGGAACTGCGTGGCGCGTGCGGCCTGGACGAAGACACGGTCACCGCCTGACGGACCGACGTACCGACGCACTGACGACCGAACCCACCCGGGTGCCGCCCGGGTGGGTTTATCGTCGGAGGGGTGGTCGTCCACTACCCACGGGGCGTGCTCGTCGTCGCGGTATTCCTTTCCGGTCTGGCCGGATTCGTGGACGCGATGGGTTTCATCATGCTCGGCGGATTCTTCGTTTCCTTCATGAGCGGCAATTCCACCAAGCTCTCGGTCTCCGCGGCCGACGGTCTGGTGACCACCGCGCTGACCGGCGCCGGGATCGTCGCGCTGTTCGTCGTCGGTGTGATGATCGGATCGGTGACCGGCCGCCGATTCGGTATCCGCCACAGGTCGGCCGTCCTGACGCTCGTGACCATGTTGCTGATCCTCGCCGCCACCGCGCACCTGGCCGGGTGGACGCCTGTCGCGATCTCGCTGATGATCACCGCGATGGGCGCGGAGAACACTACGTTCGAGCGGGAGGGCGAGGTGAGTATCAGTCTCACCTACATGACCGGCAGTCTCGTGAAGATGGGGCAGCGCCTGGTCACCGCGTTCTCCGGCGGGGATCGGTGGGGGTGGGTGCGGCATTTCCTGCTGTGGGCGGCGATGGTCGTCGGCGCCTTCCTTGGGGCCACCGCGCACCGGTTGGTCGGGCTGGAGGCGCTGTGGTTCGCGGCGCTCTGGGGTGGCATCCTCGCGGTGGTGATCGCCCGGAGACCACCCGTGGCGACGGCGGCTGAGTGACAGGCGTCACTCCACCCCCTTTTCGGGGGTAGTTGGCCAGTGACCCGGATCACTACCTTTCCTCGCAGTCGCTGACGCCAATCGGGGCGTCGCGCACGGCTCGAGAAGAGGGATCCATGACGACTGTGTCGCCATCGGTCGGCTCGGCGAACGCCACACCTCCGCGCACCGGCGTGGGCAGGGTGGCGATCGCGAGTTGCATCGGAACGACGATCGAGTTCTACGACTTCTTCATCTACGGAACCGCTGCCGCACTGGTCTTTCCGACGGTGTTCTTCCCAGCGCTCGGTTCCACCGCCGGCACGGTCGCGTCGTTCGCGACCTTCGCGGTGGCGTTCATCGCCCGGCCCGTGGGCGCAATGTTGTTCGGGCACTACGGTGACCGGATCGGCCGCAAGAAGACCCTCGTCTCGACCCTGTTGCTGATGGGCATCTCGACGCTCCTCATCGGCCTGCTGCCGGGCGCCGAGACGATCGGTGTCGCCGCGCCGATCATCCTCGTGCTGCTCCGATTCGGCCAGGGCTTCGCGGTCGGCGGGGAGTGGGCGGGCGCAACTCTGCTCACCGCCGAGTACGCGCCGCCGGACAAGCGCGGCTTGTACGCGATGTTCCCCCAGTTGGGCCCGGCGATCGCTTTCGTGCTGTCGAGCAGCACGTTCCTCATCACCGGCGCCGTGCTCGGTGATGCGAACGAGGCCTTCCTCATGTGGGGCTGGCGGGTGCCGTTCGTGTTCTCCATCGTGCTCGTCGGCATCGGGCTGTACATGCGCCTGGCCATCGAGGAGACCCCGGTGTTCCGGGCCAACCAGAAGATCGACGCGGCCGACGCCGGTCCCCGGACGCTTCCGTTCCTCGACGCGTGGCGTTACCAGACCAAGGAGATCCTGCTCTCGGCGGGCGCGCTCGCGACCCTGTTCGCGTTCTTCTACATGGGCACCGCGTTCCTCACCAGCTACGGAACCAAGACCCTCGGCTTCAGCCGCCCCTTCGTGCTTGTGGTCGGCATCGTCGCCGCCGTCGTGTTCGGTGCGGCGATCGTCGTCTCGGCGCTGTACTCGGACCGGATCGGCCGCCGCCGGGTCATCATGCTGTCCTGCGTCCTCGCGGTCGGGTGGGCGCTGGTCCTGTTCCCGCTCCTCGACTCGGGGTCCCCGGTGGCCTTCGTGATCGGGATGTGCGTCACGCTCGCGATCTTCGGGATGGCCTACGGACCGTGTGGTGCGCTCCTGCCGGAGATGTTCCACACCCGCTACCGCTACACCGGCGCCGGACTCGGCTACAACCTGGCCGGCGTGCTCGGTGGCGCCGTCCCGCCGCTGATCGCGGCGCCGCTCGCCTCTGCCTTCGGCAGCTTCGCGATCGGCCTCATGCTCGCGGTGCTCGGCATCGTCAGCTTCGTGTGCACCAAGGCGCTGGTCGAGACGAAGGACCGCGCGCTCTGAACCGGTCCCCGACCGGGGTCGACGTCGGGGGTGTTCGAACTCTGAACAGTTGTCGGCACCCCCGACAGTCGACTATGTCCTACATCACAGTCGAGCGAGTACGTTGAGGAAGCCCGCACCGCCGGGATTCCCCAGTGGGCGCCGCGGCGGCGCCCGGAGAGGAAACGCGATGACCACAACTTCGCTGTCAGGATCCCTGCCGAGCTACGCCTCGGGAGTGTGGGACGCGCCCATGCTGGGCGACACCATCGGCGACAACTTCGACCGCACGGTCGCGGCGCACGGCGACCGTGACGCGTTGATCGATCGCGGTTCGGGACGACGATGGACCTACAGCGAACTGGCGGCGGATGTGGACGCGGTCGCGTCGGGGCTGCTCGGTCGCGGAGTGGTGAAGGGCGACCGCGTCGGCATCTGGGCTCCCAACTGCGCCGAGTGGACCCTGGTGCAGTACGCGACCGCGAAGATCGGCGCGATCCTCGTCAACATCAACCCCGCGTACCGCTCCCACGAGCTGCAGTACGTGCTGAACCAGGCGGGGATCCGGATGTTGGTCGCCGCGCCGTCGTTCAAGACCTCCGACTACGCGGCGATGATCGATCAGGTCCGGCCAGAGTGTGCCCGCCTGGAGCATGTGCTGTTGCTGGGCGGCCCGGACTGGGACACTCTGGTCGCCGACGGGCGGGTCGCACACGCCGGCAGTCCCGAGACGCTCGCCCGGGCACAGGCGGCACTGTCCGCCGACGAGCCCATCAATATCCAGTACACCTCCGGGACAACGGGATTCCCGAAGGGTGCAACGCTCAGTCACCACAACATCCTCAACAACGGCTACTTCGTCGGTGAACTGTGCGGCTACACCGAGCGCGACCGGGTGTGCATCCCGGTGCCCTTCTACCACTGCTTCGGCATGGTGATGGGAAACCTCGCGTGCACCAGCCACGGCGCCGCGATGGTGATCCCCGGACCGGCGTTCGACCCGGCTGCAACACTGGCGGCGGTACAGGCCGAGCGGTGCACGTCGCTGTACGGCGTGCCGACGATGTTCATCGCCGAACTCGCCGACCCGCACTTCGAGTCCTACGACCTGTCGAGCCTGCGCACCGGGATCATGGCGGGTTCGCCGTGCCCGGTCGAGGTGATGAAGCAGGTCATCGAGCGGATGGGCATGGCGGAGGTGTCGATCTGCTACGGCATGACGGAGACGTCACCGGTGTCGCTGCAGACCCGTCGCGACGACAGCATCGACCAGCGGGTCTCCACCGTCGGCCGGGTCGGCCCGCATCTCGAGGTCAAGATCGTCGACCCGGCGACGGGGCTGACGGTGCCGCGCGGAGAACCCGGCGAGCTGTGCACGCGCGGATACTCGGTGATGCTGGGCTACTGGCAGAACCCGGAGATGACCGCAGGAGCGGAGCCTGCGGAGCGACCATACAAGCTGGGGCCAATCGATCCCGCACGCTGGATGCACACCGGCGATATCGGGGTGATGGACGCGGACGGCTACGTCGCGATCACCGGCCGGATCAAGGACATGGTGATCCGCGGCGGCGAGAACGTCTACCCGCGCGAGATCGAGGAGTTCCTCTACACCCATCCCGACATCCTCGACGCGCAGGTGATCGGGGTGCCCGATCCGAAGTACGGTGAGGAACTGATGGTGTGGGTCCGGCTGCGCGACGGTGCCGAACCGCTCGACGCGGAGAAGATCCGGGCGTTCTGTACCGGACGCCTGGCACATTACAAGATCCCGCGGTACGTCCACCTCGTCGACGAGTTCCCGATGACGGTCACCGGGAAGATCCGCAAGGTGGAGATGCGGGAGCTGTCGCTCGAACTGATCGATCGCGTCTGATCGGAGGAAGTAGCAGTGGTGCACGGTTTACGGCCGGAGATCGAATTATCCTGGAAGCGTTCGAAGCTCAGCGGAATCGACCCCGCCCGGGTGCCCGAACCGGCGCTGCTCGACCCGTCGGACTCGGCGGGCCGACTGCTGCGGGCGGCCCGCCCGGTCCTCGACGAGATCGGGGTGCAACTGTCGGGGACGGGATGCGGAATCCTGCTCGTGGACCGGGACTGCCGTGTCGTGTCCCGCGTGTTCGACTCCGATGCGATGCGGTTCGCGATGGAGGGCGTCGGGGTGCTGCCCGGCGTCGTGCTCAGCGAGGAGAACTACGGCACCAACGCGCTCGGCACGCCGCTCGAGGTGCGCCAGGGCCTCGTGGTCCACGGGCACGAGCACTTCCTCGAGTCGTTCCGCCAGTTCAGTTGTTACGGGCACCCGATCGTCCACCCCGTGACCCGCCGGATCGAGGGCATCCTCGACATCACCGCGACCGAGAAGACCGCGAACCCGCTGTTCGCGCCGTTCCTGGCCCGTGCGGCCGGGGACATCGAGGCCCGGTTGCTCGAGGGGGCGCGCGAGTCGGACCGCCGCGTGGTGGACGCCTTCCAGCGCGCGGCGCGGCAGCGCGGACTCGCGGTCGCGGCGATGGGGCAGGACATCATGCTCACCAACAAGGCGGCCGTCGAGATGCTCGGGCCGAGCGACCATGCCGCGCTGTGTGCGCTCGCCGCGGATGTCCCGGCGGGGGAGACCCGGACGCTGGACTTCGTGCTGTCCGCGGGCGGGAGTACCGGACTGCGGATCGACCGGGTCGCCGGCGCCGACAGCGGAGCGCTGTTCCTGCTCGACATCGGCGACACAAGGACGCCGGTGCGGCGCACCGCGACCCCGCAGGACGCGACGTCGCGACTGCGGCGCCGGCTGCGCGAGTTACGTTCCGGCACCGGTTCACTCGCCCTCGTCGGCGAGCCGGGCAGCGGTCGGACGTGGGCGGCGCGGCAGTTCGTCGACGGCGCCGTCAACGTGCTCGAGGTGGTCGATGCGGCCCAGATCGTCGGCCAGGGAGAACACGAGTGGTCGGCGAGCCTGCTCGCGGTCGTCGCGCGCGACCCCGCGTTCGTTCTGATCGAGCACGTGCACCTGGCGCCCGAACCGGTACTGGCGTTGGTCGCGTCCCTCGTGGCGAACCCGAGCGGCCCGCGGATCGTGCTCACGAGCGACCCGGTCGACGGCGGGCAACCGGCCGTGCGGGATCTGCTCGCGCGGTGCGGTGCCCAGGTCGCGATTCCAGCTCTGCGGCAGCGGATCCGGGAGCTCGACCGCCTGGTCGCGGCGCTCGCGGGCGAGCTCGGCCGCGCGGATCTCCGGGTGGGGCCGAGCGCGCTGGCGGCGCTGTCCGAGCACACGTGGCCGGGCAACCTCGTCGAACTTCGCGCCGTGCTCGCGGGCCTTCCCGACAAGCTGGACGGCACCCCGATCCGGGCCCTGGACCTCCCCGAGGATTACCGAGCGTCGGGCAAGGTGGCGCGACTCGGCGGCCGGGAGCGGGCCGAACGCGACGCGATCGTCGAAGCGCTGAACGAGAGCGGCGGTAACAAGGTGCACGCTGCGGCCCGCCTCGGGATCAGCCGCACCACGCTCTACAGCCGCATCCGCGCGCTGGACATCACCGTCTGACGGTGTGCCCCACGCGCGCTGTCCAAAGCTTGAACAGTTGACGATCGCCCTCCCGAAGCACGATGGCTGTGTTGCACGTCACACGCCAGATTCAGGAGGTTCGAGCATGACTGTCGTTGCCGAGCAGGCGGTTTCACCGCGAGTTCGCGAGTTTCTCTCCGGCACCAAGCAGCTATACATCGGCGGCGAGTTCGTCGACGCGGCGTCGGGCCGCACGTTCGTGACGCACGATCCCGCGACTGGTGATCGCCTCGCCGATGTCGCGTACGGCGAGGCGGCCGACATCGACCGCGCCGTCCAGGCAGCGCGTCGCGCGTTCGACGAGGGGCCGTGGGCGTCGATGAAGCCCAACGAGCGGGAGCGGCTGATCTGGCGGGTGGGGGATCTGCTCACCGAACGGGCCTCCGAGTTCGGTCAGCTCGAGGCGCTCGACAACGGCAAGTCCGTCGCGATCGCGTCCGCCGTCGACGTCGCCTGGGCAGCGGACGTATTCCGCTACTACGCAGGCTGGGCCACCAAGATCGAGGGCAGCACGGTCAACGTGTCGATGCCGTTCGTACCCGGCGGCGAATTCCACGCGTACACGTTGCGCGAGCCCGTCGGGGTGTGCGGGCTGATCGTTCCGTGGAACTTCCCGCTGCTGATGGCGTCGTGGAAGCTCGCGCCCGCACTCGCCGCCGGCAATACCGTCATCCTCAAGCCCGCCGAGCAGACCCCGCTCACCGCGCTCATGCTGGCCGAGATCTTCGAGGAGGCCGGATTCCCGCCCGGCGTCGTCAACATCGTGCCCGGCTTCGGTGATGCCGGCGCCGCGCTGTCCGCGCACGACGACGTCGACAAGATCGCCTTCACCGGTTCCACGGAGGTGGGCAAGAAGATCGTCGACGCCGCCAGGGGCAACCTCAAGAAGGTCTCCCTCGAGCTCGGCGGCAAGAGCCCCAACATCGTGTTCGCCGATGCGGACTTCGATGCGGCCGTGGCGGGTTCGCTCAACGCCTGGCTGTTCAACCACGGTCAGTGCTGCGTCGCCGGCACCCGCCTGTACGTCGAGGACAGCATCTTCGAGCGTTTCACCGAGGCCGTCGCCGACGCCGCGAGCAAGGTCAAGATCGGTCCCGGGCTCGACCCCACCACCGAACTGGGGCCGCTCGTGTCGCAGGAACAGTTCGACCGCGTCACCGGCTACCTGCGCGACGGCCTCGCGGACGGCGCCCGCGCGCTGACCGGCGGCAAGCGCTGGGGCGAGACGGGCTACTTCGTCGAGCCGACCGTCCTGGTCGACGTCGAGCCCGATTTCAGTGTCGTCCGCGAGGAGATCTTCGGACCGGTCGTCGCGGCGATGCCGTTCGATGCGGACGAGGGCATCGTCACCGCCGCCAACGACTCCATCTACGGACTCGCCGCCGGAATCTGGACCCGGGACATCTCCAAGGCGCACCGCACCGCGCGCCGGCTGAAGGCGGGTTCGGTGTGGGTCAACCAGTACAACGGCTTCGACACCGCGATGCCGTTCGGCGGCTACAAGCAGTCCGGCTGGGGACGCGAACTGGGCGCGTCGGGCATCGACGCCTTCACCCAGACCAAGGCCGTCAACATCGCGCTCTGACGGCAGCAACCTCTCACAACGACACCGACATCGATCAAGGAGAACCCATGAAGACCAAGGCCGCCGTTCTGCTCGAGGCCGGAAAGCCGTTCGAGATCATGGAACTCGACCTGGACGGTCCCGGTCCCGGCGAGGTCCTGATCAAGTACACCGCCGCCGGACTGTGCCATTCGGACCTGCACCTCACCGACGGTGACCTGCCACCGCGCTATCCCATCGTGGGCGGGCACGAGGGCTCCGGCATCGTCGAGGAGGTCGGCCCCGGCGTCACCAAGGTCAAGCCCGGCGATCACGTGGTGTGCAGCTTCATCCCCAACTGCGGCACGTGCCGCTACTGCGCCACCGGGCGGCAGAACCTGTGCGACATGGGCGCGACGATCCTCGAGGGCTCGATGCCCGACGGCTCCTTCCGCTTCCATTCGGGCGGAAAGGACTTCGGCGCCATGTGCATGCTCGGCACGTTCGCCGAACGCGCCACCATCTCGCAGCACTCGGTCGTCAAGGTCGACGAGTGGCTGCCGCTCGAGACCGCCGTCCTCGTCGGGTGCGGTGTCCCGTCCGGATGGGGGACCGCGGTCTATGCGGGCGACGTCCGCGCCGGCGACATCGTCGTGATCTACGGCGTCGGTGGCCTGGGTATCAACGCGGTCCAGGGCGCGGTGCACTCCGGTGCCAAGTACGTGGTCGTGGTCGACCCGGTCGATTTCAAGCGCGAGACGGCACTGAAGTTCGGGGCGAGCCACGCATACGCGTCCGCGGCCGAGGCTGCCGAGAAGGTCAACGAGCTCAGCTGGGGGCAGGGCGCCGACGCCGCCCTGATCCTGGTCGGCACCGTCGACGAGGACGTCGTCTCCGCGGCGACCGCCGTGATCGGCAAGGGCGGCACCGTCGTCATCACCGGTCTCGCGGATCCGACGAAGCTCACCGTCCACGTCTCGGGCACCGATCTGACGCTCAACGAGAAGACGATCAAGGGCACGCTGTTCGGCTCCGCCAACCCGCAGTACGACATCGTCCGGCTGCTCCGCCTGTACGACGCCGGCCAGCTCGCGCTCGACGAACTGGTCACCACTCGCTACTCACTCGAAGATGTCAACCAGGGCTACCAGGACCTTCGGGACGGCAAGAACATCCGCGGCGTCATCATGCACGCGCCGTAGGGCGCGCTCACGCAACGATTTGTGCAATGCCCTGCCCTGGCTCGACGGAGGTCGTACCTTCGAGCCAGGGCGGGGGCGTGTTCCGCGCGTGGCGGGGGCGGACGGAAGGAGCCAGTCATGGGCGAGATCATCGGCACGATCATCTTCGGCGCAGTCATCGGTGTGCTGGCGCGGCTTGTTCTTCCTGGCAAGCAGCCGATGGGATGGATCATCACGGTGGTGATCGGCATCGCCGGAGCGCTCATCGGATACTGGCTGTGGGGTGCCCTGGGAGGCACCGACACACCCGGAATCGATTGGTGGCGTTGGGTGATCAGCATCGCCGCAGCGGCCGTGCTGGCCCTCGGCTACACGGCGATCGCCGCCCGGAGGAAGTAACAGGGCTCCGCGTTGCTACGCGGAATCCGCCAGCAGCGCGGCGAGTGCCATTCTCCGCAGCACGCCGCGCGTCGGGTCCCCGTTCGTCGCATCGACGGACGGGGATACCGCGCTGTACGGGGTGGAGTTGATCAGGCCGAACGTCGCGTGCGCGGCGATTCGGGCGCGGGTGGTGTCGAGTCCCGGATCGATCCTCCGCAGCACATCCACCCAGATCTCCACGTACCGGCGCTGGGTCTGGCGCACGCGGTGGCGGGCGTCGTCGGGCAGTGAGTGCAGGTCGCGATCCTGCACTCGGATCAGGTCCGGCTCGCCCAGCGCGAAGTCGAGATGGAAGTCGACGAGTTGCCCGAGCGCCTCGGCGGGGTCCGACACCCGATCCAGGACCGCGGTGCCGCCGGCCAGCAGTCGCTCGCTGATGTCGGTGAGCAACTCGACGAGCAACGCGTCCTTGTTGGGGAAGTGCCGATACACGGCGGGGCCGCTGATGCCCACCGCGGAGCCGAGGTCTTCGAGGCGAACCCCGGGGAAGCCGCGCTCGGCGATGAGCCGAGCGGCGGCGCGCAACAACTCTCGGCGACGGTCGGCTTTGGCCTGGCTGCGCCTGCTGGGGGCCGTCGGCCCCGCATCACGGTCGACGTCGGTCATCGGTCACATTTTCCTGTTCGTGTGATCTGGACAACTCAGTTAATCACGGATAACCTGATTTCAGTTATTCGGAATTAACCGAATCTCATCGTATCTATCGAACTGCGAGGACGGTGACGTGACAACCGCTCGAACCGCATCAACCACCTCCCATCGGGAACAGCACCTCGCCCTCGTGTCCGAGCTGCGCGACAAGCTGGCCGCGGCGGCGCTCGGTGGCAGCGAGAGGTCCCGTGAGCGCCACGTCGCTCGCGGCAAGCTGCTGCCGCGGGACCGGGTGGACGCCCTGCTCGATCCGGGCAGCCCGTTCCTCGAACTGGCTCCGCTCGCCGCGAACGGCATGTACGGCGACGAGTGCCCCGGCGCCGGTGTGATCGGAGGTGTCGGACGCATCTCCGGGCGTGAGTGCGTGATCGTCGCCAACGACGCGACGGTCAAGGGCGGCACCTACTACCCGATGACGGTCAAGAAGCACCTGCGGGCGCAGGAGATCGCGCTGCAGAACAACCTGCCGTGCATCTACCTCGTCGACTCCGGTGGCGCGTTCCTGCCGATGCAGGACGAGGTCTTCCCGGATCGCGAACACTTCGGCCGGATCTTCTACAACCAGGCGACCATGAGCGCCAAGGGGATTCCGCAGATCGCCGCAGTGCTCGGCTCGTGCACCGCGGGCGGCGCGTACGTCCCGGCCATGAGCGACGAGGCGGTGATCGTCCGCAACCAGGGCACGATCTTCCTCGGTGGTCCGCCGCTCGTGAAGGCCGCGACCGGCGAGGTGGTCACCGCGGAGGAGCTCGGCGGCGGCGACCTGCACTCCAAGGTCTCGGGCGTCACCGACCATCTCGCCGAGGACGACCGGGACGCGCTGCGAATCGTCCGCAACATCGTCGCGACGTTCGGTCCCCGTGCGCCGCGTCCGTGGGACGTCACGGAGACCGTGGCGCCCGCAGCGGACCAGAGCGAGCTGTACGACGTGGTGCCCACCGATCCGCGCACCCCGTACGACGTGCGCGAGGTCATCACCCGTCTGGTCGACGGCGCCCCTGCGGGCGGCACCGACTTCCAGGAGTTCAAGGCCGAGTACGGCAAGACCCTGGTCACCGGGTTCGCCCGGATCCACGGGCACCCCGTCGGCATCGTCGCCAACAACGGTGTGCTGTTCGCCGAGTCCGCCATGAAGGGCGCGCACTTCATCGAGCTGTGCGACAAGCGCAACATTCCGCTGCTGTTCCTGCAGAACATCACCGGATTCATGGTCGGACGCGAGTACGAGGCCGGCGGCATCGCCAAGCACGGCGCCAAGATGGTCACCGCCGTCGCGTGCGCGCGGGTGCCGAAACTGACGGTGGTGATCGGCGGTTCGTACGGCGCCGGCAACTACTCGATGTGCGGGCGCGCGTACTCGCCCCGCTTCCTGTGGATGTGGCCCAACGCCCGCATCTCGGTGATGGGCGGCGAGCAGGCCGCCTCGGTGCTCGGCGCCGTCGGGTCCGGGCGAGATTCGGGACGAGACCCCGACTCGATCAGGGCCCAGTACGAGGCGCAGGGCAACCCCTACTACTCGACGGCCCGACTGTGGGACGACGGCATCATCGACCCTGCGGACACCAGAACCGTTGTCGGGCTGGCCCTGTCGGCGTGCGCCAACGCGCCGCTCGAGCCGGTGTCCTACGGCGTCTTCCGGATGTGAGGACACACATGACTACTCAGTTCGACGCCGGCGGTGCCGGCACATTCGACACGATCCTGGTGGCCAACCGCGGCGAGATCGCGGTCCGGGTCATGCGTACGTTGCGGCAGCTGGGCATCCGCTCGGTCGCGGTCTACAGCGAGGCCGACGCCGACGCTCGCCACGTCCGTGAGGCGGATGTCGCGGTGCTGATCGGCCCCGCCGCGGCGCGCGAGAGCTACCTCGACATCGACCGGGTACTCGACGCCGCGAAGCGGACCGGTGCGCAGGCGATCCACCCCGGATACGGATTCCTTTCGGAGAACTCGGCATTCGCGGCCGCCTGCGACGCAGCGGGTATCGTTTTCCTGGGGCCGTCGGCGCGGGCCATCGAGGTGATGGGAGACAAGATCACCGCGAAGAACGCGGTGGCCGCGTTCGATGTCCCGGTCGTCCCGGGCATCGCGCGGCCGGGTCTGTCCGACGCCGACCTGATCGCGGCGGCCGACGACATCGGCTATCCGGTGCTCGTGAAGCCGTCCGCCGGCGGTGGCGGCAAGGGCATGCGGCTCGTCGAAGCCGCGGACGATCTTCCGTCCGCGCTCGCCAGTGCCCGCCGCGAGGCGGCGTCGGCGTTCGGCGACGACACCCTGTTCCTGGAACGGTTCGTGTTGCGCCCCCGGCACATCGAGGTCCAGATCCTGGCCGACAGCCACGGCAACGTCGTGCATCTCGGCGAGCGCGAGTGCAGTCTGCAACGCCGGCACCAGAAGGTGATCGAGGAGGCGCCGTCGCCGCTGCTCGACGCGCAGACCCGGGCACGGATCGGCACCGCGGCGTGCAACACCGCCCGCAGCGTCGACTACACCGGCGCCGGCACCGTCGAGTTCATCGTGTCCGCGGACCGGCCCGACGAGTTCTTCTTCATGGAGATGAACACCCGCCTGCAGGTGGAGCACCCGGTCACCGAGATGGTCACCGGCCTCGACCTGGTCGAGTGGCAGGTCCGGATCGCGGCGGGGGAGAAGTTGGCCCTGCACCAGGACGACATCACCCTCACCGGGCACGCGATCGAGGCCCGGATCTACGCGGAGGACCCCGGACGCGGCTTCCTGCCGACCGGCGGAACCGTGCTCGGTCTGCGCGAGCCCGACGGCATCGGGGTGCGCGTGGACTCGGGACTGCTCGCGGGCACCACGGTCGGCAGCGACTACGACCCCATGCTGGCGAAGGTGATCGCGCACGGCGCCGATCGCGGCGAGGCGTTGCGCCGACTCGACCGTGCGCTCGCCGACACCGCAGTGCTCGGTGTCGGCACCAACGTCGACTTCCTGCGGTTCCTGCTCGCCGACGACGACGTCCGCGCCGGACACCTCGACACGGGGCTGCTGGATCGCCGCGTCGTCGGCTACGGAGTACCGGATCCCGACGACGAGGTCCTCTTCGCTGCGGCCGCCTACCGCTGGCTCGGGCTGTGGGCCGACGGATCCGGCGCCGACCCGTGGGACGCACCCACCGGCTGGAGGGTCGGCGGACCGCATCCGCTCTCGTTCCGGCTTCGCTCGGGCGCCCGGATCGACCACGTCCTGATCACCGGCACGCCCGACGATGCCCGGATCCGCATCGAACACGGTGAGGACCACACGCTCGCAGCACGACTCGACGGCGATGTGCTCACGGTCGTCTCCGACGGGCGCTGCGATACCTATCGGGTCGCCGACGAGGACGGCACGCTGTGGCTCGCCGGCGCCGATGCGACATGGGTGGTCTCGCAGATCCGCGAGGCGAGTGTCCGCGGCGCGGATGCCCACACCGGTGACGCCGAACTGACCAGCCCCATGCCGGGGACCGTGATCGCGGTCGCCGTCGCGACCGGCGACACCGTCTCCGCCGGGACCGCGGTCGTCGTCGTCGAGGCCATGAAGATGGAACACACCCTCACCGCACCGATCGACGGCGTCACGGAGGTTCTCGTCGCCGTCGGCGACCAGGTGAAGGTCGATCAACTGCTGGCGCGAATCAGCCCGGCACGCACTGAAACACCCGAACTCGCAACGGAGGAAGACGCGTCATGACCGACTACCTGTCCACCGGATCGCTGCCCGACGAGTACCAGCAGCTCGCGAAGACCGTCCGGGACTTCGCACAGAACGTGGTGGCCCCGGTGTCCGCCGAACACGATGCCAACCACACGTTCCCGTACGAGGTGGTCGACGGCATGGCCGACATGGGCCTGTTCGGTCTGCCGTTCCCCGAGGAGTACGGCGGCATGGGCGGCGACTACTTCGCCCTGTGCCTCGCGCTCGAGGAACTCGGCAAGGTCGACCAGTCCGTCGCGATCACCCTCGAAGCCGGTGTGTCGCTCGGTGCGATGCCGGTGTACCGCTTCGGCAACGAGGCGCAGAAGCAGGAATGGCTGCCGCAGCTCACGAGCGGCAAGTCCCTCGCCGCGTTCGGGCTCACCGAGCCGGGGGCAGGCAGTGATGCCGGCGGGACCAGGACCACCGCGAAAATGGACGGTGGCGACTGGATCATCAACGGCAACAAGCAGTTCATCACCAACTCCGGCACCGACATCACCAAGCTGGTGACGGTCACCGCGGTCACCGGGACCAAGGAGAACGGCGCCAAGGAGATCTCCACGATCCTGGTACCGACGTCGACGCCCGGCTTCACCGCCGAGCCCGCGTACAACAAGGTCGGCTGGAACGCCTCCGACACGCACCCGCTGACCTTCCAGGACGTGCGGGTACCGCAGGAGAATCTGTTGGGCGAACGCGGCCGTGGCTACGCGAACTTCCTGCGCATCCTCGACGAGGGCCGCATCGCGATCGCGGCTCTGTCGGTCGGAGCCGCGCAGGGCTGCGTCGACGAATCGGTCAAGTACGCCAAGGAGCGCGAGGCGTTCGGCCGGCCGATCGGCGCCAACCAGGCCATCGCCTTCAAGATCGCCCGCATGGAGGCGCGCGCCCACGTCGCCCGGACCGCGTATTACGACGCCGCGGCACTCATGCTGTCGGGCAAGCCGTTCAAGAAGCAGGCGTCGATCGCGAAGCTGATCGCGAGC
Source organism: Rhodococcus sp. W8901 (assembly GCF_013348805.1). Classification (NCBI taxonomy): domain Bacteria; kingdom Bacillati; phylum Actinomycetota; class Actinomycetes; order Mycobacteriales; family Nocardiaceae; genus Rhodococcus; species Rhodococcus sp. W8901. Next base: position 4,437,016 of record NZ_CP054690.1, on the reverse strand, counting down.
GAGGCCGCGATGGACAATGCGCGCGATGCCACCCAGATCTTCGGTGGATACGGTTTCATGAACGAGTACCCGGTGGCCCGCCACTACCGAGACAGCAAGATCCTCGAGATCGGTGAGGGCACCACCGAGGTGCAGTTGATGCTGATCGCGCGCGAGCTGGGGGTGTGACGGGTGGGGAGGATACGGGAGGGAGCGGCACAGTGACGATGCGCAAGATCGTCCAACGCGGGCTGTGGTTCGAGGAGTTCGAGACCGGAGTCGTCTACGCGCACCGCCCCGGGCGCACCATCACCGAGGCCGACAACGTCCTGTTCACCACGCTGACCATGAACACGCAGGCTCTGCACCTCGATGCCGCGTTCGCCGCCGAGACCCAGTTCGGTGAGCGGCTGGTCAACTCGATGTTCACACTGTCCACGTTGGTCGGGCTGTCGGTGACGCAGTTGACGCAGGGGACCATCGTCGCGAACCTCGGATTCTCCGAGATCGCGTTCCCCAAGCCGCTGTTCCACGGCGACACGCTCTACGCCGAGACCGTCGTCACCGATCTACGCGAGTCCCGCAGCAGACCGGGGGAGGGCATCGTGACGTTCGAGCACACCGGACGCAATCAGCACGGTGACGTCGTCGCCACCGCGATCCGCAAGACGCTCGTGCGGAAGAAGCCGGCATGAACGGCGATCCGCTCGACCTCTGGGCCGGTGCGGTCCCCGGTCCGGCGTGGCTGTTCTGCCCGGCCGACCGTCCCGAGAGGTTCGCCAAGGCGGCCGATGCCGCCGACGTCGTGATCCTCGATCTCGAGGACGGGGTGGCCCCTGCCGACAAGGAGACTGCGCGCCGCGCGCTGGTGGACGTACCGCTCGATCCCGCGCGGACCGTGGTGCGCGTCAATGCGCACGGCACCGACGACTACGCACGCGACTGCGCGGTCCTCGATCGCACGCCCTACACCGCGGTGATGCTGCCCAAGTGTGAAACCGTGGACCAGGTACTCGATCTCGCACCGCTGTCGGTGGTCGTGCTGATCGAGTCGCCGTTGGGTGCATTGGCGGTGCCGCAGACCGTGCAGGCCGCGAACGCCGTGGGCGTGATGTGGGGCGCCGAGGACCTGGTCGCAGGTCTCGGCGGGGCGTCGAGCCGCAAGCCCGACGGCAGCTACCGCGATATCGCGCGGCACGTGCGGTCCACGGCGCTGCTCGCGGCGAAGGCGTACGGGCGGTTCGCGCTGGACTCGGTGTTCCTCGACATCCCCGACCTGGACGGGCTCGCGGACGAGTGCGACGACGCGGTCGCCGTCGGGTTCGACGGCAAGGTCGCGATCCACCCCCGACAGCTCGACATCATCCGCCACGCGTATGCGCCCACGTCGGAGCAGTTGGGTTGGGCCGAACAGGTTCTCGCGGCCGCATCCCGCGAGCGGGGTGTGTTCACCTTCGAGGGTCGCATGGTCGATGCGCCCGTCCTGCGGCATGCGGAGGAGATCGTGCGAAGGTCCGGTATCGCCCGCGCCGGCGGAGAAGAGTGAACGCATGACGAGCGAGCAGGTGCGACCCCGACCGCAGTGGGTGCCGACCGACGCCGACATCGAGAAGGCGCGGATCACCGACTTCGCCCGGTGGGTGGAGCGGCGCACCGGGCTCTCGCTGCCGGACTACGCCGCGTTGTGGCAGTGGTCGGTGGACCACATCGGCGACTTCTGGCAGGCGGTGTGGGACTACTTCGAGGTGCGGTCCATCACCGATCCGGGTCCGGCGCTGGCGAACGATGCGATGCCCGGCGCGGTGTGGTTCCCGGACGCCCGGCTCAACTACGTCGACCACGTGACCCGGAGCGCCCGCACCGATCGGCCCGCCGTCGTCTACGAGGCCGAGGACGGCCATCCGGTGGTCCTGAGCTGGGCGGAGCTGCTCCGGCAGGCGGGCGCGCTCGCGGCCACCCTGCGATCGCTCGGCGTCGGTGAGGGCGATCGGGTGGTGGGCTACCTGCCGAACGTGCCCGAGGCGGTCGTGGCGTTTCTCGCGACCGCCGGCCTGGGTGCGGTGTGGGCCGCATGCGGTCAGGACTACTCGGCGCCCGCCGCGCTCGACAGGCTCGGCCAGCTCGAGCCCAAGGTGCTGATCGCCGCCGACGGCTACCGCTTCGGTGGCCGGACCCACCCGCGGCACGAGGAGATCGCACACCTGCGCGGCAGCATGCCCTCGCTCGTCGGCACCGTTCTGGTGCCGAAGCTCGGCACCGAACCGGTGACCGACGCGATCGCGTGGGCGGACGCCACCGCGGGCGACGCGCCGCTCGAGCCGGTGCCGGTACCGTTCGATCACCCGCTGTGGGTGGTGTTCTCCTCGGGCACCACGGGTCTGCCCAAGGGCATCGTGCACGGCCACGGCGGCGTTCTCCTCGAACACGTCAAATCCCTTGCGCTGCAGATGGACATCGGGACCGACGACACGTTCCTGTGGTACACCAGCCCGAGTTGGATGATGTGGAACTTCCAGGTCGCCGGCCTGCTGGTCGGCGCCACGATCGTCTGCTACGACGGCAGTCCCGGCTATCCCGACACGGACTCGTTGTGGGCGCTGGCCGCCCGGCACCGGGTCACCGTGCTCGGCACCAGCCCCGGCTACGTGCTGGCTTGCTCGAAGGCCGGCGTCGTCCCGCGCCGCGACCACGACCTGAGCGCGCTCCGCGCAGTCGGGATCACCGGGTCGACGCTGCCGGCGTCGTCGTCGACATGGTTGGCAGACAACGTCGGTGAGTCGGTTCCGGTCTTCTCGATCACCGGTGGCACCGATGTCGTGTCCGCCTTCATCGGCGGGGCCCGCACGGTGCCGGTGTGGCCCGGCGAGCTGTCCGCGCCGTGTCTGGGTGTCGCGCTCGATGCCTTCGGGCCGGACGGGCATTCGGTCCGCGGAGACGTGGGAGAGCTGGTCGTCACTGCGCCGATGCCCTCGATGCCGGTCAGATTCTGGAACGATCCCGACGGAAAGCGTTATCGCGAGGCGTATTTCGACGACTTTCCCGGGGTCTGGCGGCACGGCGACTGGATCACCGTCACCGAGCGCGGCAGTGTCGAGATGCACGGACGATCCGACTCCACTCTCAACCGCAACGGCATCAGGATGGGTAGCGCCGACATCTACCAGGCTGTCGAACGGCTGCCCGAGATCGTCGAGGCGCTCGTCATCGGAGCCGAGCAACCGGACGGCGGGTACTGGATGCCGCTGTTCGTGGTGCTCGCGGACGGGGCGGTGCTCGACGCCGATCTCGAGGATCGCATCAAGTCCGTCATCCGTGAGCAGGCATCGCCGCGGCACGTCCCGGACGAGGTCATCGCGGCACCCGGGGTTCCGCACACCCGTACCGGGAAGAAGCTCGAGGTCCCGATCAAACGGATGTTCCAGGGTGCCGATGCTGCCCGGATCATGGATCGGAGCGCCATCGACGCCCCGGAACTCATCGATTGGTACCTCGCCCAGAAGCGGTGACGACCGCTGACGAGGCATTTCGAAGCACTACGCAACGAAAATCGCGAACTTCGCAAAAACCTGCATTCCGTTCCCATACGCTGCTGCCGAGGTCGGGCGGGAGTGCAGGACACGGCTCCCGGGAATAACGAGATGTAGCTGCCCCATACGCAAAGGACGCGCCGTGAACCTGAAGAAATTTACTCCCGCAATCGCCGCTATTGCCGCCGCCGGTCTGCTCGCCTCGGGCTGCAGCAGCAACGACAGCGGTGCGGACCCGGCCGAGAACGCAGCCACCGGGGCGCCGATCAAGGTCGGTCAGATCATTCCCATCGAGGCGCCGGGGCTCGCATCCATCAACTCTGCCGAGGGCGCGATCGCCTCGGTCGACGCGTTCAACGCCCGCGGCGGCGTGAACGGACGCCCGCTCGAACTGGTGCAGTGCGACTCCATGGGGGATCCCAACAAGGAGGTCGACTGCGCGAACAAGATGATCACGGAGGGTGTCGTCGCGACGATCGCGGACTTCACGCCCGCCAACAACGAGGGCACGTCCCAGGTCCTGCAGAACGCGGGAATCCCGCGAATCGGGTTGAACCCGCTGAACATCTCGGACTTCTCCGCCACGAACGTGTTCACCCCGTTCTCCGGCTCGCTGCTCAACCTGTACGGGATGATCGACATCCTGGTGGCCGACGGCAAGACCAAGCTCACCCTCATGCGCCCCGACGTCCCGGTCGCCGCGATGCTGATCCAGCTGCTCGGCCCGGCCGTGCAGGCGAAGGGCGCCGAGATCGTCAACGAGGTTGCGGTGGGCGCGGGCGCGACCGACTACACCCAGTTCATCGCCGCCGCCGAGCGCAACGGAGCGCAGGGCGTGATCATGGCGCTGGGCCCGACCGAGGCCAACCCGATCGCCCAGTCGTTCGAGCAGCTCGGGTCGAAGCTGAGCTTCGCGCTGGGATCGGTCGGGTTCTCCCAGGCCGACTTGCAGGACCTGGGGACCTTCGCGACCTCCTCGAAGTACACCGGCGTGGTTCCCGCGCCCTCGTCGAGCACCGACGACTTCCCGGGACTGAAGGACTTCCTGGCGGACATGGAGAAGTCCGGCAAGAAGGAGCTCGAGCTGGAGAACCTCACCGGCGACGAGATGAACCCGTGGCTGGCGGTGCGCGCGTTCGGTGAGGTCGCGAACGGGTTGACGGACATCAACAAGAGCACGGTCCAGATGGGATTCGAGAACGCCAAGGATCTCGACATGGCCGGCCTGGTCCCGGCCTGGACACCGGGTGCGGTCGAGCCGTTCGGGATCTTCCAGCGCGTCTCGAACACGATGATGTACCGGATGACGTTCGACGGCGACGTGGTGGTCACTGATCCGACGCAGTACGACCTGCGCACCTCCTGACCCGAGCACACCCTGGAGTTTGACGAATGACTGAGTTACTGCAGTTCGCGATCCTGGGCCTGGGAGCGGGCTCCGCCTACGCGCTCCTTGCGCACGGCATCGTGCTGGTCTACCGCGGCTCCGGGGTGGTGAACTTCGCGCAGGGCGCGATAGCCATGGTGGCCGCCTATGTGTGTCTGGAAACCTTGCAGCGCGAACATGATTGGGCGCTGCTGCCGGCATTCGTCGTGGCGGTCGTGGTTGCCGCACTGATCGGACTGGCGTTCCAGCTGCTGGTGTTGCGCTGGTTGATGAACGCTGCGCCGATCGTCCGGCTGGCCGCCACTCTCGGCCTGATGGTGCTCCTGCAGGCGGGGGTGCAGCAGTACTACGGGGCCAAGTCGATCCGGGTGCGAGCCTTCCTGCCCGACGACGCCTATCACTGGGGAAGCATTGTGGTGCAGCAGGATCGGCTGATCCTGCTGGGGATCGCGGTGGGAATGACTGCCGTGCTCTGGGGGCTGGCCCGGTTCACCCGGGTCGGTCTCGCCATCACCGCGGCGGCCGAGAACGAGCGCGCTGCCGCCGCACTCGGTTGGTCGCCCCAGCGGCTGGCCGCGCTGACGTGGACCGTCGGCGGTGCACTGGCCGGCACCGCCGGCATCCTGGTGGCACCGTTGACGGGACTCACCCCGTCGGCGTTCGTCGTGATCGTCACCGTCTCGGCGCTGGCGGCTGCGCTGCTCGGCAACTTCCGCTCGTTCCCGCTCACCCTGCTCGGCGGGCTGTTGCTCGGTGTGGGTGAGAGCGTGGTCGTCCTGTACCAGGACGACCTGCGGGATCTACTCGGGATGGAGACACTCACCGGCATCAACCGGGCAGTGCCGTTCCTGGTCATCCTCATCGTGCTGGTGGTGCGGGGGAAGGGGCTGCCGCTACGCAGCCACGTCTCGGAGCGGCTGCCCCGACTCGGCTCCGGGGAGATCCGTTGGGTGGGTGTCGTTCTCGCAGTGGTCGCGGCGGGCGTCGTCATCGCGATCGGCGGCGATTGGCTGCGGTCGCTGACGCTGACCCTGGCTGCCGCGGTCTTCCTGCTCTCGATCGTGGTGCTGACCGGTTTCGCCGGTCAGCTCTCGCTCGCCCAGTACACCGTCGGCGGGTTGGGTGCGCTGCTCGCCGCGCGACTCGTCGGCCAGGCCGGCTGGCCGCTGATCCCGGCGGCGATAGTCAGCGTGGTCGCCGTCATCGCCTTCGGCGTGCTGTTCGCGCTGCCCGCGCTGCGGACCCGGGGCGTGAACCTGGCGGTGGTCACCCTGGGGCTCGGGTTCACGGTCCAGGAGATGGTGTTCAACAACCCGACCCTCACCGGCGACAAGCTCGAGGGTTCGGTCAAGATCTCCGAGCTGAACCTGTTCGGGCTGGAGGTGACCGCTTCGCGTTACCCCGAACGGTGGGCACTGCTGTGTCTCGTCGCGCTGGTCGTGTGCGGCCTGATGGTGGCGAATCTGCGTCGCTCGCGTACCGGCCGGCGGCTCATCGCGGTGCGCACCAACGAGCGGGCCGCGGCCTCGCTCGGGATCAGCGTGTTCGCGGTCAAGATCTATGCCTTCGCTCTCGCAGCGGGGTTGGCCGCGGTGGCGGGAATTCTTCTCGGCCTGCGCAACACCGCCGTCACCTACCTCGAGTTCAACGTGTTCGCCTCGATCAACGCGGTGGTCCAGTCGGTGATCGGCGGGCTCGGGTTCGTGGTGGGCAGCGTCATCGGCGCGCTGATGGCGCCCGGGGCACTCGTCAGTCGCCTGGTGGACGGTCTGGCCATCGCCAGCCTGCTCGCGGGAGTGATCCTCATCGTCACCCTGCTCACCAACCAGAACGGAATCGCGGACGTGGTCTCCCGTCAACTCCGGGCGATCGGCAGGCTCCCCGGGCTTGGCGCATTGCGGCCGCGGGACACGCGGCGGGTTCACGAACTCTCGGACGAACTGCCGTCCAGCACCGTCGCACCGACACCGCTGTCGGTTCGCGGGCTGACGGTGCGGTTCGGCGGCGTCACCGCCGTGGACGGGGTCGACCTCGATGTCGCGCCCGGACAGGTCGTGGGTCTGATCGGGCCGAACGGGGCCGGCAAGACCACCGTGATCGACGCGATCACCGGATTCGTCAGTCCCGCGGCGGGACAGCTGACGCTGGGGGACCACGACATCACCGGCTGGTCGACGGCACGGCGGTCCAAGGGCGGACTCCGTCGCTCCTTCCAGTCGCTGGAACTGTTCGAGGACGTCACGGTCGGCGAGAACATCCACGCGGGTGCCGACGAGGCCACCTGGAGTACGTGGTTCACCGATCTGATCCGCCCGGGTCGCCATCCACTCTCACCCAGTGCGTCGACCGTCGTGCGCGACTTCGAACTCGAGGACGACCTGGGCGCACTGCCGGGTGAACTGTCGTACGGGCGGCGCCGGCTGGTGGGTATCGCCAGAGCCGTCGCGTCCGCGCCGTCCGTCATCCTCCTCGACGAGCCCGCTGCCGGTCTGGACGACGCCGAGAGCCGTGAGCTCGCTGTGGCCATCCGGCATCTGGCGGTGCAGCGCGGGGCGGGGGTGCTTCTCGTCGAGCACGACATGGGTCTGGTGATGTCCACCTGCGACCGGATCGTGGTGCTCGAGGCAGGCCGGGTGATCGCCGCCGGCACGCCGGACGAGATCTCCGCCAGCGCGGCGGTCCGCGATGCATACCTGGGTACCGACGACGAGACGGAGGCGGCACGATGACCGTGACCACCACGAGCGAGAAGGCCGTGGCGTCCGACACGGTGCTGGAATGCCGAGGCCTGAGTGCCGGCTACGCCGGCGCCGTGGTCTGCCGCGACCTCGACATCACCGTGCGCTCCGGCGAGGTCGTGGCGCTCATCGGCGCCAACGGGGCGGGCAAGTCCACGACGATGTTGACGGTGGCGGGGGAGCTGGCGCCGATCTCGGGCTCACTGTCCGTGCTCGGCTCGGAGCGGCGCACGTCGTTGTCGGCCCTGGCACGGCGTGGGCTGAGCTACGTCACCGAGGAGCGATCGGTGATCATGGGCCTGACCGCCGCCGAGAACCTCCGGTTGGCAGGCGTCTCGGCCGACGACGCGTGTGCGGTGTTCCCGGAGCTACGGGCGCTGCTCCGGCGGCCCGCCGGACTGATGTCCGGTGGCGAGCAGCAGATGCTCACACTGGCCCGGGCGTTGGCGCGGAACCCCAAACTGCTGCTGGCGGACGAGCTGTCACTGGGCCTGGCGCCGCAGATCGTGCAACGCCTGCTCGCGGTGGTGCGGTCCGCGGCCGACGAACGCGGTGTCGGTGTCCTGCTGGTCGAACAGCACGTCCGCCAGGTGCTGACCGTCGCGGACAGGGTGTATGTGATGCGGCGCGGCCAGGTGATGCTCGAGGGGACGGCCGCCGAGATCGGCGCCGATCTGGACGCGGTGCAGCGGGCCTACCTGTCGGGTGGGGGAGACACCGGCAGCGCCGGTACCGGCCAAATCGGTTAACAGTTGTACCCTTGGTCGTTCGTCGGGCCTGTTCAGACGGGCTTCGATTCAACGGAGTGAAGGGGCGTCGTGGCAGCCGGAGCGAAATCGTCGGTGGTTCGGGTACCGAAGGCTGGTGAGTTGGTCGCTGCGAACTTGCGTCGGCGGATCATCACCGGTGAGCTCGGCGCGGGCGATCCCTTGCCGAACGAGTCGGTGCTCATGGAGCAGTTCGGGGTGTCCCGGCCCACGCTCCGCGAGGCGTTCCGGATCCTCGAATCGGAGTCCATCATCACCGTGCTGCGCGGCGCCCGGGGCGGGGCCCGGGTCATGGCCCCGGACGCGTCGGTCGCCGCGCGCTACACGGGTCTGCTGCTGCAGTACCAGGGGACACCGCTGGTGGACGTCTACCGGGCCCGGGCCTCGCTCGAGGTTTCGGCCGTCGGTGTCCTCGCCGGTCCCGGCCACGCGGAGGCGCTCGACCGTCTCGCCGCGCTGATCGCGGAGGGGGCGCAACTGGTGGACGACGCCGCCGGCTTCGCGCACCATGACGTGCAGTTGCACCAGAGCCTGGTGGATCTGGCCGGCAACGAGACCCTCACGGTGCTCGCCGGCATGCTCGTCCACATCATCGAGGCCCACAACGCGCTGTTCATCGCCGCGCACGGGAACGAGCACGAGCAGCCGGCCGCACGTGCCGCGCAGCGCGCCTACACCAAACTGCTGGATCATCTGCGCCGCGGCGATGCGATCGCGGCCCAGGACTTCTGGCGTAAACACCTGGACGGAATCGAGAAGTACATGGTGGGCGATTCGGCGACGACCCTCGTCGAAGTTCTGTCCTGACAGATTCCGTCGAGCCCGGCACCTCCGCGACCACTCGCGTACTGTGCGGTCTGTGAGCACTCTGCGTGACGCGAAGGTCCGGGAATTTCTCACACGCGGAACTCGGACCGGCAAGCTGGGCTATCTCTCCGGAGACGGCCGACCTCTCGTCGCCCCGGTCTGGTTCGTGTTGGACGGCGACGAGGTGGTGTTCAACACGGGCGCGGACACGGCCAAGGGCCGGTACCTCGCCCGCGATCCCCGGGTGGTGTTGTGCGTCGACCTCGAGGAGCCGCCGTACGCCTTTGTGCAGATCCAGGGTGACGCCGTGCTGTCGACGGATCCCGACGAGCTGCTGCGCGTCGCGACCGACGTGGGCCGGCGGTACATGGGCGCCGATCGCGCCGAGGAGTTCGGGCGGCGCAACGGTGCGCCCGGCGAACTCGTGGTGCGAGTCCGCCCGACCCGAGTGATCGCCGCGCTCGACGTCACCGGGTGACGGTGCACGCGGGCGTCCGGAAATGCGTTGTGGAGGGGTGAGCCTGTAAGTTCATCCGAGTGCTCAACCCAGGAATTTCGGTGGTCGACCGCCGCACGTGACCCCCTCGGATGGACCGGGGCGCTGCGAGTGTGATCGAGCACCATCCAGGTGGTTGGCCGTCTCTCCCTCAACTCGGTGACCGGCGTCCGCCGGTGCTTCCCTGCTGTAACGAACCAGGTCCGATCAGCAGATATACACCCGAGTGCGTGCCGTGCCGGCAGATCGTTCCGGTCCTGTGTCGGGCTCGGTTGGGCAGTTGTGTACTCGGTGTCCGTTCGCTCGTCGCTCCGGCGGCGTGCGGACGGGGGCGCGTGATGGTGGAAGAGAGGCTCTGGGTTTGAACTCGCTAGGCGTCGGTGGACTAGAGGGTGGCGGCTCGATCGGGAACGGCTCCGACGGTGAGCCCTTTCCGCTGTCTCAGGCACAGCTCGGCATGTGGTTCGCGCAGCATGTCGATCCGTCCGTGCCCGCGAACATCGCCCAGTACGTCGAGCTACGCGGCGACTTCGATATCGACCTCCTGCACCGGGCCAGTGCCCGAGCGGCAGGGGAGACCGGATCCGGTTACGTCCGGCTCCTGGAGGTCGACGCGCAGCCGTATCAGGTGGTCGACCCGACCCTCGACGATTCCCCCGAGTACGTCGATCTGCGGGCGGAGGCCGATCCGCGCGCCGCGGCGCTGGAGTGGATGCGGTCCGACTACAGCGCACCCGTCGACCTCCTGCGAGATCGGCTCGTCGTCGCGGCGGTCCTGCGGATCGAGGACGACGTCTACTTCTGGTACAACCGCGCCCACCACGTCGTCCTGGACGGGTTCGGCGCCACCACCTTCGTCAATCGGGTCGCCGAGCTCTATACGGCGTTCGCCGAGGGCGTGGAGCCGTCGGCGAACCTGTCGTCCCCGCTGGAGAAGGTGTACGACGCCGACCGCACGTACCGGGCGTCGACGCGTTTCGCCTCGGACCGCGAGTACTGGCTCGAACGGCTGTCGGGTGTCGGGGAGTCGACCAGCCTGGCCGGCCGCTCGGCTCCGCCCGCGCCGCTGAGCCGAATCGACAGCGCTGCGCTGTCGGACGGCGCCGCGGCGCGCATGGAGGCGTTCCTGGGCCGCGAGGACACCACGATCGCGACGGTGGTGATCGCGGCCTTCGCGGCGTACCTCGCGCACATGACCGGACGCGAGGACGTCGTCCTCAGTCTGCCGGTGACGGGCCGTACCAACGCGGTCCTGCGCCGCTCCGGCGGGATGGCGTCCAACGTGGTTCCGCTGCGTCTGACGGTGTCCGCCGACACCACCGTCTCGGAGCTGCTGGCCCGCGTCGCCACCGAGGTTTCCGGAGCCCTGCGGCACCAGCGCTACCGCCACGAGGACATCCGGCGCGACGTCAGCGGTTCCGCCGGACAGGCGTCGTTCTTTGGTCCGTGGGTCAACATCATGATGTTCCACACGGAACTGCGGTTCGGCGACATGGTGGGCGAACTCAACATCCTGTCGACCGGCCTCATCGAGGACCTCGGCGTCAATCTGTACCAGAGCGTCGCCGGCACCAGGACCCACGTGGACTTCGAGTCCAACCCCAATCTGTACGGAGACGAGGAATCGCGCCGCAACCACGAGCGGTTCGTCGAGTTCCTCGACCGCTACGTCGGTTCGGCGTCGGACCGGCCGGTGTGGGGCATTCCGCTCGGCACCGAGCTGGAACGTCGAACCGTTCTGGGCGACTGGGTCCGGACCGAACACAGCTTCCGGACACGCGATCTCGCCGAAGCGTTCGACGAGCAGGTCGCCCGAACACCCGGCGCGACGGCCCTCGTGTACGAGGGTCGGTCGCTGACCTACGCCGAACTCGACGCTCGCGTCAACGGACTCGCCCGCATCCTGATCGACATGGGGGTGGGTCCGGAATCGCTTGTGGGCCTGTCTATCCGGCGCTCGCTGGATCTCATCGTCGGTCTATACGCGATCGTGAAGGCCGGTGGTGCCTGGGTTCCGATCGATCCCGACCACCCGGTGGACCGCACCTCCTACATCCTCGAATCGGCGCGACCGGCGGCGGTGCTGACCACCGCGCGGGACCGCGTGGAACTGCCGCCGGGCACTGTCACGGTCGAGATCGACTCGCTCGATCTCGACACGCTCGACACCCGGCCGGTGACGGACGCGGACCGGCTGGCTCCGTTGCGTCCGGACAACACGGCGTACGTGATCTACACGTCCGGCTCGACGGGACGCCCCAAGGGTGTCGCGGTGTCGCACGGCGCGATCGACAACCAGCTCGAATGGATGCTCCACGAGTATCCGATGGCCGAAACCGACGTCTACCTGCAGAAGACCGCCACCACGTTCGACGTGTCGCTGTGGGGCTTCTTCATGCCGTTGCGGGTCGGCGCGTCGATGGTCGTCGCCACTCCGGACGGTCACCGCGATCCGGTGTACGTCGCGAACAGGATCGCCGAGCACTCGGTCACCGTGACGGACTTCGTGCCGTCGATGCTGACGGTGTTCGTCGCCAACGCCCCTGCCGGAACGTGTGATTCGCTGCGCGACGTGTTCGTCATCGGCGAGGCGCTGCCGCCCGAGACCGCGGCCGAGTTCCGGGAACTGTGCGGCGCCGGGCTGCACAACCTGTACGGCCCCACCGAGGCGGCCGTGTCGGTCACCTACTACGAGTCCGGCCCGCAGGACGTGGTGAGTGTCCCGATCGGTCTGGCCGAATGGAACACCCGGGCCTACGTGCTCGACCACCGGCTGCGACCGGCCCCGATCGGTCAGCCGGGCGAGCTCTACCTCGCCGGTGACCAGCTCGCTCGCGGCTACGTCGGCCGCCCCGACATCACGTCGGACCGCTTCGTCGCCAATCCGTTCGGCGGCGTCGACGGCATCGGCGTCGCAGGCGAGCGCATGTACCGCACCGGTGACCTGGTGCGGTGGCGTGCGGACGGCACGCTGGATTACATCGGTCGCACCGATTTCCAGGTGAAGTTCCGCGGCCAGCGCATCGAGCTCGGCGAGATCGAGACGGTCCTGCTGGCGCACGACGACGTCTCGCAGACCGTGGTCCTCGTGGTGGCGACGGCGACCGGCGACCAGCTGGTCGCCTACGTCGTCCCCGCTCCCGGGTGCTCGATCGTCCCGACGGATCTGGCCGAGTTCGCGGGCCGCTCGCTGCCCGCTTACATGGTGCCGGCGTCGGTGACGGTGCTCGACGCGTTCCCGCTCAACACCAGCGGCAAGCTCGATCGCAAGGCGCTTCCGGAACCGATGTTCCTGAGTAGCAAGGAGTTCCGGGCCCCGCGCACGGATTCCGAGAAGACCGTTGCCGCGGTGTATTCCGAGGTGCTCGGCATCGAGAAGGTCGGTCTCGACGACGACTTCTTCGATCTCGGCGGCAACTCGCTCGTCGCGACCCAGGTCGTGACGCGGGTGGGTGCCGCGCTGGGCGTCCAGCTCGGAGTGCGGGAACTGTTCGAGGCGTCGACGGTCGCGGCGCTCGCCGCTCGCGCCGGCGCGACGGTGTCCCGATCCGCCGGTACACCGGTGCTGGGGGCGGTGACGCGGCCCGAGCAGATCCCGCTGTCCCTCGCGCAGCAGCGGATGTGGTTCCTCAACCGGTTCGACGCCACCACTGCGGTGTACAACCTGCCGTTCGCGGTGCGACTGTCCGGATCGGTCGACCCGCAGGCATTCTCGGCAGCCTTCGCGGACGTGGTCGAGCGGCACGAGTCGCTGCGCACGGTCTACCCGGAGGTCGACGGCGGTGCCCGTCAGGTGATCCTGCCTGCCGGTGAGGTGGTCCGGGCGCTCGAGCCCGTCGTGATCACCGAGGGGGAGCTCGAAGCGACGTTGCTCCGTCTGGCCTCCCGTGGCTTCGACGTGACCACCGAGCCGCCGTTCCGCATCGAGCTGCTGCAGCTGTCGGACACCGAGTTCGTGGTCGCGATGGTGCTCCACCACATCGCGGCGGACGGGTCGTCGTTCGGCCCGCTCGCCGGTGACCTCATGATCGCCTATGCCGCGCGGGCCGAGGGTTCGGCCCCGCAGTGGGCCGCGCTGCCGATCCAGTACGCCGACTACGCGGTGTGGCAGCACGAGATGCTCGGGTCGGAGACCGACACGAACTCGCTTGCGGGTCGGCAGCTCTCGTACTGGACCCGTGCGCTCGCCGGGCTGCCGGACCAGCTTCATCTCCCGGCCGACCGGCCCCGTCCCGCGGTGGCCTCCAATGCGGGCGCCAAACTCCGCTTCGACATCCCCGCCGAGACCCACTCGCGCTTGCTCGACATCGCACGTGAGCACGGCACGACCCTGTTCATGGTGGTGCACGCCGCGTACGCCGTCCTGCTGTCGCGGCTGAGCGGCACGTCGGACATCGCGGTCGGCACCCCCGTCGCCGGTCGCGGTGACGAGGCGCTGGACGGCCTGATCGGCATGTTCGTCAACACCCTCGTGCTGCGGACCCAGGTCGATCCGGCGCTGTCGTTCGCGGATCTGCTGGTGGCAGTCAAGGAATCCGACCTCGAGGCGTACGGCAACGCGGACGTCCCGTTCGAGTGGCTGGTGCAGGCGCTCGAGCCGACCCGCTCGCCGGCGCGGCACCCGCTGTTCCAGGCGATGCTGTCGGCCGAGGTGACCGGCGTGCGAGACCTCAGCTTCGCGGGCGTGCGAGCCAGTGCTGCCGAGTTGGATGTTCCCATTGCGAAGTTCGATCTGCAGCTGCAGATCTCGCAGAACTACGACGACTCCGGTGCCCCCGCGGCGGTCGCGGGAGTCTTCGAGTACGCGACGGACCTGTTCGACGCGTCGACGATCGCATCGTTTGCCCAGCGCTTCGTCCGTATCCTCGACGCGATCGTGGAGGACGCCTCGGTTCCGGTGGGCGACGTCGAGATCCTCGGCGTCGGCGAGATCGACACGTTGACCGCGGTGCACGGCGGTCCGGTCGGACGCGAGTGCCTCCTGGCGGAGATCCTCACCGGCGCCGTGGCATCCCACCCGGATGCGCCTGCAGTCGGCTGCGAGGGGACCGTGCTGACCTATCGGGAGATCGACGAGCGGTCGAGCCGTCTCGCGCGTCGTCTTGTCGCCGCCGGCGTCGGTCCGGAATCGGTTGTGGCTCTAGGATTCCCGCGATCGTGGGAAATGGTGCTCTGCGTCTGGGCGGTGGCCAAGACCGGAGCGGCCTACGTCCCGGTCGATCCGACCTATCCGGTCGACCGGATCGCACACATGCTGTCCGACTCGGGAGCGCTGCTGGGCATCACGTCCGGCGCCGACCTGGCGGACCTCCCGCGGGAGACGGCGTGGCACGCCCTCGACGTCCTCGAGTCGCAGGCGCAGGACCTCGGCGCCGCGCCGATGCGCGACGCCGAGCGGACGGCACCGCTGCACCTCGACCACGTCGCGTACGTGATCTACACGTCCGGATCGACCGGACGCCCCAAGGGCGTCGCGGTCACCCATCGGGGCCTGTCGGGTCTCGTGGACCGCACTCGCGAGTTGTACCGCGTCGGCCCCGCCGACCGGGTGCTCCACATCTGTTCGCCGAGCTTCGACCCGTCGGTGCTCGAGTGGACCCTCGCGGCGTCCGCGGGCGCCGAGATCGTGGTCGTGCCGCCGACGATCATCGGTGGCACGGAACTGCACTCGCTGCTCTCCGAAGCGCGGGTGACGCACGCGATCATCACGCCCGCGGTGCTCGGTTCCGTGAATCCGCGCGATCTCGACGACCTGCGGGTGGTCTCGGTCGGCGGCGACGCCTCCACGACCCAGTTGGTGGACCGCTGGGCCCCCGGACGTCAGTTCTTCAACGCGTACGGCCCCACCGAGACCACCATCGTGTCGACCCGTGCCGAGCTGTTCCCGGGCCGGCCGATCACCATCGGTGGACCCGTCCCCGGTGTCGGCGCACTGATCCTCGACGCGCGACTGCGACCCGTCCCGGTGGGTGTGGCAGGTGAGCTGTATCTGACGGGTGGTGCTCTCGCCCGCGGCTACCACGAGCGGCCGGGGCTGTCCGCGGATCGGTTCGTCGCGAGCCCCTTCGGCGGCGCCGGTGAACGCATGTACCGCACCGGCGACGTCGTCCGCTGGACGGCGCGCGCGAGCGAACCGACGGGGGATGCGTCGCAGTACGCCATCGAGTACGTCGGCCGCTCGGACTTCCAGGTGAAGGTGCGCGGTTTCCGGATCGAACTCGGCGAGATCGACGCTGCCCTCACCAGTCACCCCGACGTCTCGTTCGCTGCGACGATCGGCCACCGCCTGCCGTCGGACCAGGTCGCGCTCGTCTCGTACATCTCGGCAACCGACGGTGTCGATGTCGACTCGGTGTCGGATCACGTTGCGGCGCTGCTGCCGTCGTACATGGCGCCCGCATCGATCATCGTGCTCGACGAGGTGCCCCTGACGCCGGTCGGCAAACTGGACCGCGCCGCGTTGCCCGCCCCGGTGTTCGAGGCGCGAGAGTTCCGGGCACCGACGACGCCGATCGAGGAGATCGTCGCCGACGTGTTCGCCGACGTCCTCGGTGTGGACCGGGTCGGACTCGACGACGATTTCTTCGCGCTCGGCGGTAACTCGCTGATCGCGACCCAGGTGATGTCGCGGTTGGGTGCGCTGCTGGACACGCGGGTTCCCGTCCGCGTCCTGTTCGAGGTCTCCACGGTGGCCGCGCTGGCCGCCCGGGTCGAGCAGCATGCTGGTGCCGGTGCCCGCAAGGCCCTCGTCGCCGCCCCCCGCCCGGACCGCGTGCCGCTCTCGCTCGCGCAGCAGCGTATGTGGTTCCTCAACCGGCTCGACCCCGAATCACCCACATACAACCTGGCTTTCGGACTCCGCCTGACCGGCGCCCTCGACGTCAGCGGCCTCCAGGTTGCGGTCGTGGACGTCCTGGACCGACACGAATCGTTGCGCACGATCTTCCCGGACTCGCCGGAAGGACCCCACCAGGTGGTGGTCGACGCGGTTCGTACCGTGCCGAACCTGACCCCCGAGGACGTGTCCCGGGAGGGGCTGCAGCGCGCGGCGCTGGCGCTGGCCGCCCGCGGCTTCGACGTGACGACCGAGTCCCCGGTTCGGGCCGGCCTCTTCCGCATCGACCCGACCGAGCACGTGCTCGTGATCGTGGCGCACCACATCAGTGCGGACGGCTGGTCGATGGGTCCCATGGCCCGCGACATCATGGCGGCGTACGCGGCCCGGACCCAGTGGGATCAGCCCACCTGGCCCCAGCTGCCCGTGCAGTACGCGGACTACGCGCTGTGGCAGCGGGAAATCCTCGGCTCCGAGGACGACCCGCGTTCGGTGATCTCGACTCAGGCCAAGTACTGGATCGGGCAGCTCGACGGGCTGGCCGATCAGCTCGACCTGCCTGCCGACCGTCCGCGACCTGCCCAGCAGTCGTTCCGCGGCGCACGGGTCCAGTTCGAGGTGTCCCCGGAGATCCACCGCGCGCTCGTCGACCTGGCACACGCCCACAACGCATCCCTGTTCATGGTCGTGCACGCCGCGCTGTCGGTGCTGCTGTCGCGGCTCGCCGGAACGTCGGACGTCGCGATGGGGACACCGGTCGCCGGCCGCGGCGAGCAGGCGCTCGACGATCTCGTCGGCATGTTCGTCAACACCCTGGTGCTGCGGACCGAGATCGATCCCGGTGCCCGATTCGTCGACGTCCTGGGTCACGCACGCGACGTCGCACTCGGCGCCTTCGCGCACTCGGACATCCCGTTCGAGCGGCTCGTGGACGTACTCAACCCGGCACGGTCGACCGCCCGGCATCCGCTGGTCCAGGTGATGCTGTCGTTCGAGAATCTGGGTGCGACACACCTCGACCTGCACGGGCTGACGATCGACAAGCTGGACCTCGACGCCGAGGTTGCGAAGTTCGACCTGCAGTTCACCTTCCGGGAATCCATCGGGAACGACGGTGTCGCCGAGGGCATGGCCGGTGAATTCACCTATGCGACAGACCTGTTCGACGAGTCGACGGTGCGGACGTTCACCACTCGTTTCGTCCGGGTGCTCCAGGAGATCGTCGCGGAGCCCGACGCGGTCGTCGGTGACATCGATCTGCTCAGCCCTACCGAGATCGCGCAGCTGACACTCCCCGCCGGCCCCGCGGCACCCGAGCAGCTCCCGTTGGCGGACCTGATGGCCGCGGCCGCGGCGGCGGATCCGTCGGCGATCGCCCTCGTCTCGGGCGCAGAGGAGATCAGCTACCGCGAGCTCGACGAGCGGTCGTCCCGCCTGGCCCGCCTGCTGGTCTCGCGGGGCGCCGGACCCGAGGATGTCATCGCCGTCGCGCTGACCCGGTCCATCGAGTCGGTGACCGCGGTGTGGGCTGTGGCGAAGTCCGGTGCGGCATTCGTCCCGGTCGACCCGACCTATCCCGGTGATCGCGTCGCGCACATGGTTTCGGACTCCGGTGCGCTCCTGGGCGTCACCGTGGCCGAGCACGCGGCGGGCCTGCCGGAAGGCATCCCGTGGTTGGTGCTCGACGACGCGGCGGTATCCGCGGCCGTCGACCGCCAATCGGCCGCCGCACTGTCGGACTCGGATCGGGTGCGCCGGCTCGAGACGCGCCACCCCGCGTATCTGATCTACACGTCGGGATCCACGGGCGTCCCGAAGGGCGTCGTCGTCACGCACACCGGCCTCGCCGCCTTCGCCGAGGAGCAGGTGGCCCGGTACGGGCTGGCGCAGGACTCCCGGACGCTGCACTTCGCCTCGCCCAGTTTCGACGCGTCCATTCTCGAACTGCTCATGGCCGTCGGTGCGGCCGCGACGATGGTGATCGCGCCGACGTCGGTCTACGGTGGCCTCGAACTGACGGAACTGCTGACGGCACAGAAGGTCACGCACGCATTCGTCACGCCCGCCGCGCTGGCGTCGGCCGATCCGGCGGGCCTGGCCGCACTGCGCGTCGTCGTGGTCGGTGGCGAGGCGTGCTCGACCGACCTGGTCGCGCGCTGGGCCACCGGTGGGCGCCGGATGTTCAACGCGTACGGCCCCACCGAGGCCACCGTCGCGTCCAACATCTCGGACGCGCTGGTGCCGGGTACGCCGGTCACGATCGGACGCGCGATCCGCGGCGCGAACACCTATGTCCTGGACACGCGGCTGCGTCCGGTCCCGGCCGGTGTCGTGGGCGACCTGTATCTCGAGGGTCCCGGTCTGGCCCGTGGCTACCACGAGCGGGCGGGACTGACCGCCGAGCGATTCGTCGCGAATCCGTTCGGGGCGCTCGGATCTCGCCTGTACCGCACCGGTGACGTCGTGCGGACGGGTGCGGACCGGGTGATCGAGTACGTCGGCCGCGCCGACGACCAGGTCAAGCTGCGCGGCTTCCGCATCGAACTCGGTGAGATCGAGGCCGTCCTGTGGGGGCTGGACGCGGTCGCTCAGGCCGTGGTGGTCGTCAGAGATGACCAGCTGGTCGCGTATCTCGTTGCGGCGTCGGGCGTATCGATCGATGCCGCCGAGGTCAGGGAGGCCGTCGGGCGCGCGTTGCCGTCGTACATGGTTCCGGCCGCGGTCGTCGTGCTCGACGAACTGCCGATGAGCGCGAGCGGCAAGCTCAACCGTCAGGCGCTGCCGGAGCCCGAGTTCGAGGCCCGCGAGTTCCGCGCCCCCACGACGCCGATCGAGGAGATCGTCGCCGACGTCTTCGCCGAGCTGCTCGGTGTCGGACGGGTGGGACGCGACGACGACTTCTTCGAGCTGGGCGGAAACTCGCTGATCGCCACCCGGGCGGTGGCGCGTCTCGGCGAGGCCCTGGACGCGAAGGTGCCGGTGCGGGTGCTGTTCGAGGCGTCGAGCGTGGTTGCCCTGGCAGCGCGGATCGAGCAGCTCTCCGGCACGGGCGGACGCAAGGCCCTCACGGCCGGCCCTCGGCCGGAACGGATTCCGCTCTCGCCCGCGCAGCAGCGGATGTGGTTCCTCAACCGATTCGACGGTGCATCGGCCGCGAACAACATTCCGGTCGCGGTCCGGCTGTCCGGGCTGCTCGACCGTCGGGCCATGCAGGCCGCGATCACCGACGTGGTCTCCCGGCACGAAGTGCTGCGCACGGTCTACCCCGAGGTGGACGGCACCGGGCGTCAGGTGATTCTGCCGATCGAGCGCGTCGACATCGCGGTCGAACCCATCACGGTCTCGCCGGAACAGCTGGCGGCCGAGCTGCCGGCGCTGGCGGCCACCGCGTTCGACGTCACCCGTGAGGTGCCGCTCGTGGCGCGGTTGTACGAGGTGCGGCCCACCGAGCACGTCCTCGTCCTGGTGGTCCACCACATCGCGGCGGACGGCTTCTCGATGGGACCGCTGACGCGCGACATCATGACGGCGTACGCGGCCCGCAGCGGGGGATTCGCACCCGGATGGCCGCGACTGGCGGTCCAGTACGCGGACTACAGCCTGTGGCAGCAGGACGTCCTGGGATCGGAGGACGATCCGGAATCGGTCGCGGCCCAGCAGATCGGCTACTGGACGTCCGTGCTGGCGGATCTGCCCGACCAGCTGGAGCTGCCCACCGACCGGCCGCGGCCCGCGGTTGCGTCGAATCGGGGTGCGGCACATCGGTTCCAGATCACTCCGGAGCTGCATCAGGCGCTGACGGAACTCGCGCACCGGCAGAACGCGACGCTGTTCATGGTCGTGCACGCGGCGCTGTCGGTGCTGTTGGCGCGGCTGGCCGCCACCTCGGACGTCGCGGTCGGCACGCCGGTCGCGGGTCGTGGCGAAGCGGCGCTCGACGACGTCGTCGGAATGTTCGTCAACACGCTCGTGCTGCGATCGGATGTCCAGGGCGCGGAGTCCTTCGCGGACCTGCTGGGGCGCACCCGCGAGGGCGACCTCGGGGCCTTCGCGCACGCGGACGTTCCGTTCGAGCGGTTGGTCGATGTGCTCTCGCCGGTTCGATCCCAGTCGCGCAACCCGCTCTTCCAGGTGATGCTGGCCTTCCAGAACCTGGGGCAGACCACCCTCGAACTGCAGGGGCTGTCGGTATCGGCGGTCGAGTTCGACGAGGTCTTCTCGAAGTTCGACATGCAGGTCACGCTGTCCGAGTCGATCGAACACGACGGTTCCGCTGCCGGCATGGCGGTCGAGATCACGTACGCGACGGATCTGTTCGACGCCTCGTCGATGCGCGCGTTCGGGGAGCGGTTCGAGCGGCTCCTGGAGTCCGTGAGTGCGGACGAGTCGATCCTCGTCGGTGACCTCGAGATCCTCGACGACGCCGAGCGAACCCTGATCGTCGAGGACTGGAACGACACGGACCGGGCGGTCGACGGTTCGACGCTCGTCGGATTGTTCGATGCGCAGGCGGCGGCGACGCCGGATGCTCCGGCTGTCCTGTCCGCGGGCGAGTCGCTGTCCTACGGCGAGTTCGCGGTCCGGGTGAATCGTCTGGCACGGCTGCTGGTGTCGGAGGGCGTGGGCCCCGAGTCGCTGGTTGCGGTGGCGATGGGTCGTTCGGTGGAGCAGTTGGTGGCCGTGTACGCGGTGTCGGCTGCCGGCGGCGGGTACGTGCCGGTGGATCCGGATCAGCCGGTCGAGCGGAATCGGTATGTGCTGGAGACGGCGAATCCCGTTCTGGTGCTGACCACGTCGGGTGACGCCCGCGATCTGCCCCCGCTCGGCCGCGTGCTGGATCTCGACACCGTGGATGTGTCCGGGTTCTCGGGCGCGCCCGTCACCGACGCGGACCGGATCGCTCCGCTGCGTTCGGAGAACGTGGCGTACGTGATCTTCACGTCGGGTTCGACGGGTCGGCCGAAGGGTGTGGCGGTCTCGCACGGTTCGGTCGTCAACCAGCTCTGCTGGATGCAGGGTGCCTACGGTCTCGGCGGGTCCGATCGGGTGCTGCTGAAGACGGTGTTCACCTTCGACGCATCGGTGTGGGAGTTGTTCTGGCCGTTGCAGGTCGGTGCGTCCGTGGTGGTTGCGGGTCGCGACGACCACCGCGATCCGGAGGCCCTCGCACGGGTACTGGTCGACGAGTCGGTGACGGTGGCGCAGTTCGTGCCGTCGGTGCTCGGCGCGGTGCTCGATCATCTCGGCGACGCGGACGCGTTGTCGCGGGTGTTCTGTGGTGGCGAGGCCCTGACGCCGGCGTTGGTGGCGCGGCTGTCGCAGGTCAGCGGTGCGTCGGTGCACAACCTGTACGGGCCCACCGAGGTCGCGGTGCAGGCGACCAGCCACGACGTGGCTGGGGACGAGGTGTCGGTGCCGATCGGTGCACCGGTGTGGAACACGCGGGCATTCGTGCTCGACGGACGCTTCCGGCCGGTGCCGGTCGGTGTCGCGGGCGAGTTGTATCTGTCGGGCGCACAGGTGGCGCGCGGCTACTTCGGTCGGGCCGACCTGTCGGCGGAGCGGTTCGTGGCGAACCCGTTCGTCGACACCGGTGCGCGGATGTATCGCACCGGCGACCTGGTGCGCTGGACTGCCGACGGCGAGCTCGAATACCTGGGCCGCAGCGACTTCCAGGTCAAGCTGCGTGGCCTGCGGATCGAGCTCGGCGAGATCGAGAGCGTGCTGCTCGATCGGCCCGAGATCGCGCAGGCAGCGGTGCTGGTGAAATCGGATCAGCTCGTCGCGTACGTGGTCCCGTCGGCCGGGGCCGCCATCGACGCCGTGAACATCAAGGCCGCGTTGTCGACGTCGCTGGCGTCGTACATGGTGCCCGCGGTGTTCGTGACGTTGGATGCGTTGCCGCTGGGCGCGTCCGGCAAGCTCGATCGCCGGGCCCTGCCGGAGCCGGTGGTGGCGGCGGCGGAGTTCCGGGCGCCGGCCACGCCGGTGGAGGAGATCGTCGCGGGTGTGTTCGCCGACGTGCTCGGCGCCGACCGCGTCGGTCGCGACGACGACTTCTTCGCGCTCGGCGGCAACTCGCTGATCGCGACGCAGGTGGTGTCGCGGCTGGGTGCGGCGCTGGACACCCAGGTGCCGGTCCGCGTGCTGTTCGAGGTGTCCACGGTCGAGGAACTGTCGGCACGGTTGGCCGATCTGGCCGGCGTCGGTGGCCGGAAGGCTCTGACGGCCGGCCCACGGCCCGAGCGGATTCCGCTGTCGCTGGCACAGCAGCGGATGTGGTTCCTCAATCGGTTCGAACCGGAGTCGGCCGTCAACAACGTCCCCGTGGCGATCCGACTGACCGGCACACTCGACGTGTCGGCGTTGCGGGCCGCGTTCGGTGACGTTCTTGCCCGACACGAGTCGCTGCGCACGGTGTTCCCGGACAACGGCGGAGTGGGCTACCAGTCGATCGTTCCCGTGGACCGGGCAGTCGTGGACCTCGATGTCGAGCGGGTCGACGCGGAGAGCCTGGTCCCGGGTATTGCCGCGCTGGCGGGCGCCGGTTTCGATCTGTCGACCGAACTTCCCGTGCGCGCCCGGCTGTTCGAACTGTCGCCCTCCGAACACGTGCTGGTGCTCGTCGCGCACCACATCGCGTCGGACGGGTTCTCGATGGTCCCGTTGGCGCGCGATGTGATGACCGCGTATGCGGCCCGTTCGGCCGGCGTCGCCCCGGGATGGGCTCCGCTCGCGGTGCAGTACGCGGACTACGCCCTGTGGCAGCGTGAGGTGCTCGGCTCGGAGGACGATCCGCAGTCCGTGATCTCCAGCCAGGTCGACTACTGGACGTCCGTGCTGTCCGGGCTTCCGGCGCAGCTGGATCTGCCGGCGGATCGTCCGCGACCCGCGGTGGCAACCAATCATGGTGCGTCGTACCGCTTCTCGGTCGGCGCAGACCTGAACGGTGCGATCGAGTCCGTCGCCCACGCACACGGTGCCACCCCGTTCATGGTCGTGCACGCGGCACTGTCGGTGCTGCTGGCACGGCTCAGCGGCACCTCCGACATCGCGATCGGCACCCCGGTCGCCGGTCGTGGCGAGCAGGCGCTCGACGACGTGATCGGCATGTTCGTCAACAGCCTCGTGCTGCGCACCGAGGTCGACGGCGGGCAGTCGTTCGCCGAACTCCTCGCGGCAGTTCGGGCGGCGGACCTCGACGCGTTCGGGAACGCCGACGTGCCGTTCGAGCGGTTGGTGGAGATCCTCGACCCGGAGCGGTCGCAGGCCCGGCACCCGCTGTTCCAGGTGATGCTGGCGTTCCAGAACCTGGACCGCGCGTCTCTCGAACTCCCGGGGCTGAGCGTTGCCGGCGTCGACTTCGACGTCGCGGTCGCCAAGTTCGACCTGCAGGTGACGGTCGAGCCCGCCGAGAACGGTCTCGCCGTCGAACTCACGTACGCGACCGACCTGTTCGACGAGCCGTCGATGCGCACGTTCGGTGAGCGCTTCCTCCGGATCCTGGAATCGGTGACCACCGATGCGTCCACGCGCGTCGGTGACGTGGATCTGCTGGACGACTCGGAACGCGCACTGGTACTGGAGAACTGGAACGACACCGGCCACGGTGTCGAGGGATCCACGCTGGTCGAGCTGTTCGAGGAGCAGGCCGCACGGACCCCCGATGCGACGGCCCTGGTGTTCGAGGGGCAGTCGCTGAGCTACGGCGAGTTCGCGGCTCGGGTGAATCGGGTGGCGCGGGCGCTGATCGCGCAGGGGGTGGGCCCGGACACGCTCGTCGGCCTCGGGATGCGGCGTTCGCCGGATCTGCTGGTGGGCATGTACGCCGTGCTGAGCGCCGGTGGCGGGTACGTCCCGGTGGATCCGGATCAGCCGGCCGAGCGCAACGGGCACATCCTCGACACCGCGAATCCTGTTCTGGTCCTGACCACCTCGCGCGATGCAGCGGACCTGCCGACGTCGGCGCGGGCGGTCGACCTCGACACCCTGGACGTGTCCGGCTTCTCGGATGCGCCCGTGCGCGACGGCGAGCGCGTGCGTCCGTTGCGGGCCGACAACGCCGCGTACGTGATCTTCACGTCCGGTTCGACGGGGCGTCCGAAGGGCGTCGCCGTCGGGCACGGCGCGATCGTCAACCAGGTGCGGTGGCTGGTCTCGGAGTACGGACTGTCGGCCGACGATGTGGTGTTGCAGAAGACCCCGTTCACGTTCGACGTGTCGCTGTGGGAGCTGTTCGGCACCCTGGCGGTCGGCGCTCGCCTGGTGATCGCCGCCCCCGACGGGCATCGGGACCCGGGCTACCTGAAGCAGGTGATCGAGGAGCAGGCGGTCACGGCGACGTCCTTCGTGCCGTCGATGCTGTCGGCGTTCACCGCGGAACTGGCGTCGGGGGAGTGCGGTTCGCTGCGCACCGTGCTGGTCGCGGGCGAGGCGTTCCCGACCGCGGCGGCGGCCGCATTCGCTCGAGTCAACGGCGCCGAACTGCACAACCTGTACGGGCCCACCGAGTTCGCGGTGCACGCGACGGCGCGTCCGGTGGCCGGTGTCGTCGGCGCGAGCGTCCCGATGGGCGGTCCGGTCTGGAACAGCCGCGCGTTCGTCCTCGACGGTCGACTGAACCCGGTGCCGGCGGGTGTCGCGGGTGAGCTGTATCTGGCGGGTGCACAGTTGGCGCGCGGCTACTTCGGGCGCAGCGATCTGACAGCGGACCGGTTCGTGGCGAACCCGTTCTCCGACCACGGCGAACGGATGTACCGCACGGGCGACCTCGTGAAGTGGACCGCCGGAGGCGAGCTGGAGTACCTGGGCCGCACCGACTTCCAGGTGAAGCTGCGTGGTCTGCGAATCGAGCTGGGCGAGATCGAGACCGCACTCCTCGCGCAGGAGTCGATCGCACAGTCGGTGGTCCTGGTGAAGTCGGACCAACTGGTGGCCTACGTCGTTCCGGTGCCGGGTGCAACCGTCGACTCCGGCACCGTCAAGGTTGCGCTCGCGACATCGCTGGCGTCGTACATGGTGCCGTCGACGTTCGTGGTCCTCGACGAGTTGCCGTTGGGCGCCTCCGGAAAGCTGGATCGGAAGGCGTTGCCGGAACCCGTGTTCGAGGCCCGCGAGTTCCGCGCACCGACCACTCCGATCCAGGAGATCGTCGCCGGAGTCTTCGCCGAGGTCCTGGACCTCGGGCGTGCCGGTCTGGACGACGACTTCTTCGCCCTCGGCGGCAACTCGCTGCTCGCGACGCAGGTGGTGTCGCGTCTGGGCGCCGCGCTCGACTCGCGCGTTCCCGTGCGGGAGCTGTTCGAGGCGTCCACGGTCGAGGCGCTCGCGGCGCGGCTGTCGGAACAGTCGGGCGACGACCGCCGGGCACTGGTGGCCCGTCCCCGGCCGGACCGGATTCCACTGTCGCTCGCGCAGCAGCGGATGTGGTTCCTCAACCGCTTCGACACCGAGTCGACCGCCTACAACATCCCGATGGCCCTGCGTTTGTCCGGCGACCTCGACGTGGTCGCCCTCGAGCGGGCCGTCACGGACGTCACGGCGCGGCACGAGTCGCTGCGCACGGTCTTCCCGTCCACTGACGACGGCCCGCAGCAGGTGATCCTGTCGGCCGACCGCGTCGTGCTCGAGATGACTCCGATCGACGTCGATCCGGCCGAGGTGGCCGATCGGCTGCGGGCACTCGCCGGGACGCGCTTCGACGTCACGGCGGACGTCCCCATCCGGGTGGAGTTGTACCGCGTGGGCGCCGGCGAGTTCGTGCTCGGCATGGTGGTCCACCACATCAGCGCGGACGGTGTGTCCCTCGCCCCGCTGACCCGCGACATCATGACGGCGTACGCGTCGCGCGTCGCCGGTCGGGCTCCCGGGTGGGCGCCGCTGACGGTGCAGTACGCCGACTACGCGCTGTGGCAGCGCGACGTCCTCGGCGACGAGGACGATCCGGAATCGGTGTCGGCGCAGCAGCTCGCCTACTGGAGCGAGGCGCTCGCGGACCTGCCCGATCAACTGAACCTGCCCACCGACCACCCGCGGCCGGCGGTCCAGACGTTCCGCGGCGGGCTGGTCGAGTTCGAGGTCGACGCACAGACCCACCGCGGGCTGCGCGACCTCGCCCGCGAGCAGAACGCGACGCTGTTCATGGCGGTGCACTCCGCCTTCGCGGTGTTGCTGTCGCGGCTGTCCGGCAGCGATGACATCGCCGTCGGCACCCCGATCGCCGGCCGCGGCGAGGCAGCGCTCGACGACCTCGTCGGCATGTTCGTCAACACGCTGGTGTTCCGCACGCACGTCGACCGGACAGGATCCTTCACCGACACGCTCGGCCGGGTTCGCGAGACGGACCTGCAGGCGTTCGCGAATGCGGACGTGCCGTTCGAGCGACTGGTCGAGGTGCTCAACCCGACCCGGTCCACCGCGCGTCATCCGCTGTTCCAGGTGGGCTTCTCGTTCCAGAACCACGAGCGCGGCAACCTCGAGCTGCCCGGACTCACGGTCGAGGCAGCCGAGGTCGAATCCGGTGTGGCGCAGTTCGACCTGCACCTGATCATCGAGGATCGGTACGACGGCGGCGGCGACCCGGTCGGCATGCGGGCGTCCATGACGTACGCGGCCGACCTGTTCGACGAGCCGACCGTCCGCTCGTTCGCGGATCGGTTCGGCCGGTTGCTCACCGCGCTGGTCGTCAAGCCCGAGATGCCGGTCGGCGACGTGGACCTGCTCGACGTCGGCGAGCGGGCACACCTGCTGGCCGGGCGGAATGCCACCGCACACCGGACCGAGCCGGCCACGCTGGTGGACCTCTTCGACGCGCAGGTCGCCGCGACGCCCGACGCGGTCGCGCTGGTGTCCGGTGACGAGCGCCTCACGTATGCCGAGTTCGACGCCCGCGTGAACCGCCTGGCCCGACACCTGATCGGCCGCGGTGTCGGTCCGGAATCGTTGGTGGGTCTGGCGATTCGACGGTCCGTGGACCTGCTGGTCGGCATGTACGCGATCGCCAAGACCGGTGGCGCGTACGTGCCGGTCGACCCCGATCAGCCGGCCGAACGCATCGGGTACGTCCTGGACGCCGCGGCGCCGGTGTGCGTCCTGAGCACATCGCGGGACGGCTTCGCCGACACAGATTCGTGGCCCGTGCTCGAGATCGACACGCTCGACCTCGCGGCGTACCCCGGTGCGCCGGTGGCCGACACCGAACGGCTCGCCCCCCTGCGACCCGAGAGTACCGCGTACGTGATCTTCACGTCCGGATCGACGGGCCGCCCCAAGGGCGTGGCCGTGGCGCACACCGCGATCGTCAACCAGTTGCGGTGGATGCGGCACGAATACGCCCTCGACGGCAGGGACGCAGCGCTCCTCAAGACCGCGGCCACCTTCGACCTGTCGGTGTGGGAGTTCTGGTCGATGGCGACGTGCGGTGGCCGCCTGGTGATCGCGGCGCCCGACGGGCACCGGGATCCGGGCTACCTGCTGGACGTGCTGCGCGGCGAGCAGATCACCACGCTGCACGTCGTCCCGTCGATGCTGTCGATGCTGCTGACGACCGCCGACGGCGGGCTGCCGGACTCGCTGCGCCGGATCTTCGCTATCGGTGAGGCGCTGCCGGCGGCCACCGCGCAGGCGTTCCGGAGCCGCAACACCGCGACCCTGCACAACCTGTACGGACCCACCGAGGCCGCGGTGTCGGTGACCCATCACGAGGTGACCGCCGCCGACACCGGCACGGTGCCGATCGGTGTGCCCGAGTGGAACACCCAGGTGTACGTGCTGGATTCGCGTCTGGGCCCGGTGCCCGCCGGGGTCACCGGCGAGCTGTACCTGGCCGGCGACCAGTTGGCCCGCGGCTACCACGGCCGCCCCGACCTCACGGCCGACCGGTTCGTGGCGAACCCGTGGGGCAGCGGCGAGCGCATGTACCGCACCGGTGACATCGTCCGGTGGAATGCGCAGGGCGAACTCGAGTACGTGGAACGCGCCGACTTCCAGGTGAAGGTTCGCGGCTTCCGGATCGAGCTCGGCGAGATCGAAGCCGCGCTGCGGGAGATGCCGGCGGTGCGTGAGGCTGCGGTCACCGCTCACACCGACAATCACACGGGCACGCGACTCGTGGCGTATCTGGTGGCTGTGACCGATCTGGACGTCGACGAGGTGCGCGACGAACTGTCGCGGACACTGCCGTCGTACATGGTGCCGTCGGCGTTCGTGGTGCTGGAGGCGTTGCCGCTCAATGTGAACGGCAAGCTCGACCGCAAGGCACTGCCGGCGCCGGTGTTCGAGGCCCGCGACTTCCGGGCGCCGACGACGCCGCTCGAGGAGATCGTGGCCGGTGTGTTCGCGGACGTGCTCGGTGTGGAACGGGCCGGCCTGGACGACGACTTCTTCGAACTGGGTGGCAACTCGCTGGTCGCGACGCAGCTGGTGTCCCGACTCGGCGTCGCGCTCGACACCCAGGTGCCGGTGCGCCTGGTGTTCGAGGACTCCACTGTCGCCGGCGTGGTGGCGGGGGTGACGCCGCTCGTGGGTCGGGGCGCCCGGGCCGCACTGACCGCCGGGCCGCGCCCGGAGCGGATTCCGTTGTCGCTTGCGCAGCAGCGGATGTGGACTCTGAACCAGGTCGATCCGAGTTCGTCCGCCTACAACATCCCGGTCGCGGTGCGGCTGTCCGGTGCACTGGACATCGCTGTCCTGCGGGCTGCGGTGGCCGACGTGATCGCGCGGCACGAGGTGCTGCACACGATGTACCCGGACACCCCGGAAGGTCCCACGCAGGTACTGGTGCCGGCCTCCGACGTGGCACCGGACCTCGCCCCGGTGGCGGCCACCGAGGCCGAGATCGTCGACCGCCTCGTCGGGTTCGTCGGACGCGGATTCGACGTCACTGCCGAGGTTCCCGTCCGCGCGGCGCTGTTCACGCTGGGCGAGACCGAGCACGTGCTCGCGTTCGTCGCCCACCACATCAGCGCCGACGGCTTCTCGATGGGTCCGCTGATCCGGGACGTGATGTTCGCGTACGTCGCGCGGGTGGACGGTGGTGTGCCGCAGTGGCAGCCGCTGGACGTGCAGTACGCGGACTTCAGTCTGTGGCAGCGCGCGGTTGTCGGTTCCGGGGCCGACCCGGACAGCGTGGTGTCGCGTCAGATCGCGTACTGGACGGACGAGTTGCGCGGCGCTCCGGAGCTGTCGGCGCTGCCGACGGACCGGCCACGTCCGGCCCGTCCGTCGATGGCCGGTGCCACCGTCGAGTTCGACATCGACGCGGATCTCGTGGCGCGCGTGGAGAACACGGCCCGCGAGCAGGGTGCGACGACGTTCATGGTGTTCCATGCGGCGCTGGCGGTGCTGCTGTCCCGGCTCGGCGGCTCGAACGACGTCACGGTCGGTACGCCGGTCGCCGGTCGCGGCGAGGCCGCTCTCGACGACCTGATCGGCATGTTCGTCAACACCCTGGCGCTGCGCACGCGGGTCGAGCCGGGTGCGCCGTTCACGGACCTGCTGGCGCAGGCCCGCGAGAAGGACCTTGCGGCGTTCGGCAACGCCGACGTCCCGTTCGAACAGGTGGTGGACGCCGCCGGGGTGCGCCGCTCGAGCGCGTACACACCGCTGTTCCAGGTGATGCTCACGTTCCAGAACATGGAGACGGGAACCTTCGCCCTGCCGGGCCTCGAGGTGTCGGCGCTGGATCTCGGCGGCGATCAGGCCAAGTTCGACCTCCAGCTCACTGTGGTCGAGCAGTACCACACCGACGGTGGTCTCGCCGGTGTCCGTGCGCTGTTCACCTACGCCACGGAGCTGTTCGACCGGGACACCGTCGCGGTGTTCGCGGATCGGTTCGTGCGGATCCTCGATGCCGTCACCGGTGATCCGGCGATCGTGTTGCGGGCGATCGACGTGACGACCGATGCCGAGCGGGACGCGCTCGAGCCGAAGAAGGCGAAGACGGTCGAGGACCTGCCGGAGTTGGTGGCCGGAGCCGCCGAGGTGTCACCGGACACGGTCGCCATCTCGCACGCCGGCACCGACGTCACGTTCGGCCAGTTGCACGCCAAGCTGGACGCGACGGCCACCGCGATGGGCGGGGCGTTGAAGCCCGAGGCCCTGACGACAGTCGCGCTGTCGGGTCTGCTGCCGGGGATCCTGCCCGCCCTGGGCGCCGACGGATACCAGTCGGCCATCGCGGGCATGATCGCCGACGCATCGGCGATCATCGAGGGCGGACACGAGTGATCGCAGTCGGATGATCTCGGGGGGAGCCGGCAGTTCGGCTCCCCCCGAATCGGGCGATCGAAGTTTTCAGATGTCGGGAAGGACAAAGAACATGGCGGCCCAGCAGCCCGGAGTCGACTCGTTGACGGTCGAGGATCTGCCTCGACTCCTCGCCGGGGTGGTCGAGGTCGATCCCGAGCGGATCGCCCTGACCGCTGGTGACATCACCGTCACGTACGCACAGCTGAAGCAGGAGATCGAGACCCTCGACGCCGCGATGGGCGGGGTGCTCGGCATCGATGCGCTCGTGCCGGTCGTGCTGTCCACCGTGGCGCCGGGTCTGCTCGAGGCGCCCGAGACCGGGGGACTGCCCGGGCTGCTGAGTGCCCTGTTCAGCGATGCCGCCGAGGTGCTCGGGGACGACGCAGCGGCGTCCGCCGAGCCCGCAACCACGCTCGCCTCACTGTTCGACGAGCAGGTCGCCGCCACCCCGGACGCCGTCGCGCTCGAGTTCGACGGCGCGACGCTGACGTATGCCGAGTTCGATGCCCGCGCCAACCGCCTCGCGCGCCACCTGATCTCGCTCGGTGTCGGTCCGGACACCCTGGTGGGTCTCGGCATCCGGCGATCGATCGACCTGCTGATCGGGATGTACGCAATCGTCAAGGCGGGCGGCGCGTACGTCCCGCTGGACCCGGACCATCCGGCCGACCGCCTCGGCTATGTGCTCGACATCGCTCGTCCGGCCGCGATCCTCACGACGACTCGGGACGGTCTCACGCTCGACACCGACACCCCGGTCCTCGCGATCGACACCCTCGATCTGCACGCACTGTCGGCCGATCCGGTCACCGACGTGGACCGTCTCACACCGCTGACGGGCGAGAACCTCGCGTACGTCATCTTCACGTCCGGGTCCACCGGCCGCCCGAAGGGTGTGGCAGTCGGGCACGGTGCGATCGTCGCGAACCTGCGCTGGCGTCAGCACATGTACCCGATGACGGCAGCCGACGTGGTGCTGCAGAAGACGCCGTTCACGTTCGACGTGTCGGTGTGGGAGTTCTTCTGGCCGCTGCAGGCCGGTGCGCGTCTGACGATCGCGCTGCCGGACGGCCACCGCGACCCCGCGTACCTGGCCCGCACGATGGTCGAGCGCGGCGTCACCGTCGCGCACTTCGTGCCGTCGATGCTGTCGGTGTTCGTGGTCGAACCGAGTGCGGCGACAGTCACGACACTGCGGAACGTGTTCGCGTCGGGTGAGGCGCTACCGCCGCAGACCGCAGCCCGCTTCCGTGACATCTCGGGAGCGGCGCTGCACAACCTGTACGGCCCCACCGAGGCCGCCGTGGACGTCACTTTCCACGAGGTCACCGCGGCCGACACCGCCACGGTGCCGATCGGCGCCGCGGTGGCCGACACCGGCCTGTACGTGCTCGACGACGGACTGCGCCGCGTTCCGGCCGGGACCGAGGGCGAGCTGTATCTGGCGGGCGTCCAGTTGGCGCGGGGTTACCTGCAGCGTCCCGACCTGACGGCCGACCGGTTCGTCGCCGACCCGTACGGCGGCCCGGGCGAGCGCATGTACCGCACCGGTGACCTCGTCAAGCTCGGCGGTTCCGGTGAGCTGGAGTACGTGGGCCGCACCGACTTCCAGGTGAAGCTGCGCGGTCTGCGCATCGAGCTCGGCGAGATCGAGTCGGCCCTGCTGGACCATGATGCGGTGTCGCAGTCCGTCGTGGTCGTGCACGCCGACCCCGAGCTGGGCGACCACCTCGTGGCCTATGTCGTCACCGACGGCGGCGCGCCCGTGGACCGCGAGGAGATGGCCGCCACGGTGAGCGCGCGGCTGCCCGAGTACATGGTGCCGTCCCTGTTCGTCGCGATGGCCGAGTTCCCGCTGAACGCGAGCGGCAAGCTCGACCGCAAGGCCCTTCCCGCACCGGACTTCTCGTCGCTGGCGAGCGAGTACCGCGCGCCGAGCACCCCCACCGAGGAGATGCTGGCGGCCACGTTCGCGGAGGTCCTGGGCGCCGAGCGGATGGGCGTCGACGATGACTACTTCGCCCTCGGCGGCAACTCGCTGAGCGCGACCCGCGTCGTCGCGCGGATCAACGCCGAACGCGGCATCCGCATCGACGTGCGCGACTTCTTCGACGCGCCGACCGTCGCCCGGCTCGCGGCCCTGGTGGACGCACAGGTCGCCGCGGGCGGCGACACCCGCGCCCCGCTGCTCGCGCAGCCGCGCCCGGAGACCGTGCCGCTGTCGCTCGCACAGCAGCGGATGTGGTTCCTCAACCGCTTCGACACCGACTCCGCGGTCAACAACATCGTCGTCGCGATCCGATTGTCGGGCTCGCTCGACGTCGCTGCGCTGCGCGGCGCGGTGAACGATGTCGTCGCCCGGCACGAGTCGCTGCGCACGGTCTTCCCGGAACGGGACGGCGCCGCGAGCCAGGTGATCCTGCCCGCGGACCGGGTCACCGTCGATCTGGACGCCGAGTCGATCACCGAATCCGACATCGTCGGTGCGGTCACCGAGACGATCTCCCGTGGATTCGATGTCACGGCCGCGGTCCCGATCCGGATGCGGCTGCTCGCGGTGTCCGCCACCGAGCACGTGCTCGTGGTGGTGGTCCACCACATCAGCGCCGACGGCTTCTCGATGGGACCGCTGACCCGTGACATCGTCATGGCGTATGCGGCCCGCTCGGCCGGTGTCGCCCCGGGCTGGACGCCGCTCGACGTGCAGTACGCCGACTACGCGCTGTGGCAGCGTGAGGTTCTCGGCAGCGAGGACGACCCGGAGTCGCTCATCGCGCGGCAGGTGGACCACTGGCGCGCCGCTCTCGCCGACCTGCCCGATCGGCTGGATCTGCCCGCGGACCGCCCGCGCCCCGCGATCGCGTCGAATGCCGGCGCATCGCATCGATTCGGGATCGACGCGGCACTCGCGGCGCGACTCGACGCCGTCGCGCGTGAGGCCGGCACGACCCCGTTCATGGTGGTGCACGCCGCGCTGTCGGTGCTGCTCGCCCGGCTCAGCGGCACCACCGACATCGCGATCGGCACCCCCGTCGCCGGTCGTGGCGAGGCCGCGCTCGACGACCTCGTCGGCATGTTCGTCAACACGCTCGTGCTGCGCGCCGACGTCCGGGAAGATCGCCCGTTCACCGAACTGCTCGCCCAGGTTCGCGCGTCGGATCTCGAGGCGTTCGGCCACGCCGATGTCCCGTTCGAGCGGTTGGTCGAGGTTCTGAGCCCGGCCCGCTCGCAGGCGCGGCATCCGCTGTTCCAGGTGGTGCTCTCGTTCCAGAACATGGACCGGACCGAACTCGCCCTCGGTGACCTGACCGTGTCGGGCGTCGACTTCGATGCCGCCGTCGCGAAGTTCGACCTGGCGGTGACGCTCGCCGAGGCCGATTCGGGCGCAGCAGGATTCGATGTCGACCTCACCTACGCGACGGACCTGTTCGATGCGTCGACGATGCGTGCGTTCGCGGAACGGTTCCTGCGGGTACTCGGGGCGGTCACGGCCGATCCGTCCGTGGTGGTCGGCGACATCGAGATCCTCGACGGCGCCGAGATGTCCGCGCTGACGGCGGCCGACGGCCGTGTCACCGAACCGCTCCTGCTGCCACGGATCCTCGAATCCGCGGCGAGCACCGATCCGTCCGCGATCGCCCTCGTGGCGGGGGAGCGGACCGTCAGCTACCGCGAACTCGACGAGAGCTCGTCGAGGTTGGCGCGCGTGCTGATCGACCGCGGTGCGGGACCCGGCGATGTCGTCGCGATCGCGCTGACCCGCTCGATCGATTCGGTGACCGCCGTGTGGGCGGTCGCCAAGTCCGGTGCCGCGTTCGTACCGGTGGACCCGAACTACCCGGCCGATCGCGTGACGCACATGGTGTCGGATTCTCGTGCGGTGCTGGGTATCACGCATGCCGAGCATGCCGACGCGCTGCCGTCCGGGCTGCCGTTGCTCGTGCTCGACGACGCAGCAACGGAACAGCAGATCGCGAGCGCGTCCGCGCTGGCGGTCTCCGATGCCGACCGGCGGCGCCCCCTGCACCTCGCCGACGCCGTGTACGTCATCTACACGTCGGGGTCGACCGGCGTGCCGAAGGGCGTCGTCGTCACCCACACCGGGCTGTCGGCCTTCGCCGACGAGCAGGTGGAGCGCTACCGACTCGGATCGGGTTCGCGCACGCTGCACTTCGCGTCACCGAGCTTCGACGCGTCGGTCCTGGAACTGCTCATGGCCTTCGGTGCCGGCGCGACGATGGTCATCGCGCCGACGACCATCTACGGCGGGCACGAACTTGCCGAACTGCTGCGGCAGCAGCGCGTGACGCACGCCTTCGTCACGCCGGCCGCTCTCGCGTCGGTCGATCCGGCGGGCCTGGACGCGCTGGGTGTAGTCGTGGTCGGCGGCGAGGCCTGCCCGGCCGACCTGGTGTCCCGCTGGGCGCCGGGCCGGGCGATGTTCAACGCGTACGGCCCCACCGAGGCGACCGTGGCGTCGAACATCTCCGACGCGCTGGTGCCGGGGGAGCCGGTCACGATCGGCCGCGCCATCCGCGGCGCGACCGCCTACGTGCTGGACGCGCGGCTGCGGCCCGTGCCCGCCGGGGTTCCCGGAGAGCTCTACCTCGACGGCGTCGGCGTCGCCCGCGGCTACCTCGGCCGTCCCGGCCTGACCGCGGAGCGGTTCGTCGCGAACCCGTTCGGCGGCCCGGGAAGCCGGCTGTACCGCACCGGCGACGTTGTGCGCACCGGTACCGACCGCGTGATCGACTACGTGGGCCGCGCCGACGACCAGGTGAAGCTGCGCGGCTTCCGGATCGAGCTCGGCGAGATCGAATCGGTACTGGCCGCACACGAATCCGTCGCGCAGGCCGCCGTGCTCGTGATCCGCGACCAGCTCGTTGCGTACGTGACCGCGGCCGACGGTCGCACGATCGACGTCGCGGCGTTGAAGGAGCACGCGGCCCGGTCACTGACGGCCTACATGGTGCCCGCTGCCGTGCTGGTGCTCGACCGGTTGCCGCTCACCGGCAGCGGCAAGCTCGACCGCAAGGCGCTGCCCGAGCCCGAGTTCGCGACGGCGGTGTTCCGGGCCCCGGCGACGCCGGTCGAGGAAACCGTGGCAGGGGTGTTCGCCGACGTCCTCGGCGTCGACCGGGTGGGGCAGGGCGACGACTTCTTCGCGCTCGGCGGCAACTCGCTGCTTGCGACGCAGGTGGCCTCCCGCTTGGGCGCCGCACTGGACACGACCGTCCCGGTCCGGCTGCTGTTCGAGGTCTCCACCGTGGAGGCACTCGCGGCCCGCGTGATGGAATCCGACGCCGGCGCCCGGACGGCGCTCGTCGCGCGGCCGCGTCCCGACCGGATCCCACTGTCACTGGCGCAGCAGCGGTTGTGGTTCCTCAACCGCTTCGAGCCGGAGTCGGCGGTGAACAACATCCCGCTCGCGATCCGACTGTCCGGAGCGCTGGACGTCGACGCCCTCGCTGCCGCGATGGGCGACGTGCTCGACCGGCACGAATCGCTGCGTACCGTGTTCCCCGACATCGACGGCGTCGGATACCAGCAGATCCGGCCCGCGGTCGAGGTGTCGGCGCCGCTTTCGGCGGAACCGATCTCGGATGTGGACCTGCCCGCGATCGTCGATTCGATGGTGACGGCCGGGTTCGATCTGACTACCGACCTGCCCGTGCGGATGCGACTGTTCTCGGTGTCGGAGACCGAACACGTCCTGGTGCTCGTCGTGCATCACATTGCGGCGGACGGTTTCTCGATGGGCCCATTGACCCGCGACGTCATGATCGCATACGCGGCGCGATCCGCCGGGACCGTGCCGGGCTGGGCGCCGCTGGGTGTGCAGTACGCCGACTACACGCTGTGGCAGCGTGAGGTTCTCGGCAGTGAGGACGACCCGGAGTCACTGCTCGCCCAGCAGCAGAACTACTGGACATCCGCGCTCGCCGGTCTGCCCGACCAGCTGGATCTGCCGTCGGACCGTCCCCGTCCCGCCGTGTCGTCGTATCGGGGGGCACGGCTGTCCGTCCCGCTGAGCGGAGAGTTGCAGACCGCGCTCGCCGAACTGGCCCGCGCACGCGGCGTCACCTCGTTCATGGTGGTGCACGCGGCGCTGGCGGTGCTGTTGGCGCGGTCGAGTGGCACCTCCGACATCGCCGTCGGCACGCCGATCGCGGGCCGCGGCGAGCAGGCGCTCGACGACCTCGTCGGCATGTTCGTGGGCACCCTCGTGCTGCGCAGTGACGTCGACACCGCCCGCTCGTTCGACGATCTCCTGGCCGCGGTGCGTGAGACCGACCTGCAGGCGTTCGGACATGCCGACGTGCCGTTCGAGCGGTTGGTGGAGATCCTCGACCCGGCGCGTTCGCAGTCGCGGCACCCGCTGTTCCAGGTGATGCTGACGTTCCAGAATCTCGGACGCACCGACCTCGCGCTGGGCGGGTTGACCGTCTCCGAGGTGGAGTTCGACTCCGCCACAGCGAAGTTCGACCTCCAGGTCACCTTCGCCGAATCGACCGGCGAGACGCCCGACCTGACGATGGATCTGACGTACGCGACCGATCTGTTCGACGAGGCGACGGTCCGCGCCTTCGGCGACCGGTACCTGCGGATCCTGTCCGCCGCGACGGCCGACCCGGGAGTACCCGTCGGCGAGATCGACCTGCTCGACGACTCCGAACGCGACCTGGTGCTGCGGCAGTGGATCGACACCGACCACGACGTGCCGCGGGCGACGCTGGTCGACCTGTTCGAGGCACAGGTGGTGCGGACTCCGGATGCGACGGCGTTGGTGTTCGAGGGCGAGTCGCTGAGTTACGGGGAGTTCGCTGCGCGGGTGAATCGCACGGCGCGCCTGTTGATCTCGGAAGGTGTGGGTCCGGACTCGTTGGTGGGTCTGAGGATGCGGCGTTCGCTGGATCTGCTGGTGGGCATGTATGCCGTGCTCGCCGCGGGCGGCGCCTACGTTCCGGTGGACCCGGATCAACCGGCGGAACGCAACGCCTACATCCTCGACACCGCGAAGCCGGTACTGGTCCTGACGACCTCGCGCGACGGCGGTGATCTGCCCGGTGCCGCAGCGGTGGTCGAACTCGACACGACCGATGTGTCCGGTTTCTCGGACGCGCCGATCGTGGACGCGGAGCGGCGGGCACCGCTGCGGCCGGAGAACACCGCGTACGTGATCTTCACGTCGGGGTCGACGGGTCGGCCGAAGGGTGTGGCGGTCGAGCACGGCGCGATCGTGAATCGTCTGGTGTGGATGCAGGCCGAGTACGGGCTGACTGCGGGCGATGTGGTGTTGCAGAAGACGCCGTTCACGTTCGATGTGTCGGTGTGGGAGTTCTTCTGGCCGTTGCAGGTGGGTGCGCGTCTGGTGGTGGCGGCGCCGGATGGTCATCGGGATCCGGGTTATCTGGTGCGGGTGATGGGCGATCGTGGTGTGACGGTGGCGCATTTCGTGCCGTCGATGTTGTCGGTGTTCGTGGCGGAGTGGTCAGCGAGCGGTGATGCGGAATCGTCTGTGTCCCGGGCGGATTCGTTGCGTCTGGTGTTCGCGTCGGGTGAGGCGCTGCCGGCTCGGACGGCGGAGCGGTTCCGGGCGATTTCGTCGGCTTCGTTGCACAATCTGTACGGGCCGACCGAGGCCGCGGTGGATGTGACGTTCCACGAGGTGACGGTGGCGGACACTGCGGGTGTGCCGATCGGTGCGCCGGTGTGGAATACGCAGGTGTTCGTGCTCGATGCGCGGCTGCGTCCGGTGCCGGTGGGTGTGCCGGGTGAGCTGTATCTGGCGGGTGTGCAGTTGGCGCGTGGGTATGTCTCGCGCGCGGATCTGACGTCGGACCGGTTCGTGGCGAATCCGTTCGGTGACGGCGGCGAGCGGATGTATCGCACGGGCGATCTGGTGAAGTGGAATGCGTCGGGCGAGCTGGAGTACATCGGGCGTACGGACTTCCAGGTGAAGTTGCGTGGTCTGCGGATCGAGTTGGGGGAGATCGAGACCGCACTGCTGGCGCAGGAGTCGATCGCGCAGTCCGTGGTGTTGGTGAAGAACGATCAGCTCGTCGCCTATGTCGTCCCCACTGTGGGTGGCACGGTCGACACCGAGGTCGTGAAGGCCGCGCTTGCGACGTCGTTGGCGTCGTACATGGTGCCGGCGGTGTTCGTGGTGCTGGATGCGTTCCCGTTGAATGTGTCGGGCAAGCTGGATCGGAAGGCGTTGCCGGAGCCGAGTTTCGAGGCCACGGCGTTCCGTGCCCCGACGACGCCGGTCGAGGGGATCGTGGCCGGCGTGTTCGGCGAGGTTCTGGGGATCGAGCGGGTGGGTCTGGACGACGACTTCTTCGGTCTCGGTGGCAATTCGCTGCTGGGTACGCAGGTGGTGTCGCGGCTGGGTGTCGCGCTCGATGCGCAGGTGCCCGTGCGGACCCTGTTCGAGGCGTCGACGGTCGGTGCGCTTGCCGCGCACGTTGCCGCGCTGACGGGTTCGGGTTCACGCCGCCCGCTCACCGCCGGGCCCCGGCCGGACCGGATCCCGCTCTCGCTCGCGCAGCAGCGCATGTGGTTCCTGAACCGGCTCGAGCCCGAATCCACCACGTACAACATCCCGCTGGCGATGCAGCTCACCGGCGACCTGGACGACGGTGCGCTGTGTGCAGCCCTGCAGGACGTCCTCGTCCGCCACGAGGCGTTGCGCACGTACTACCCGGAGGACGCGGACGGCCCGTACCAGGTGATCCTGCCGACCGATCGGGTCGAGTTCGATCTCACGCCCGTCTCCGTGAACGCGGACGAACTGCTCTCCCACGTGAGCGGTCTGCTCGGCCAGGGCTTCGACGTGACCAGCGGTGTGCCGGCGCGGGCGGGACTGTTCCGGATCGACGACCGCACCCACGTCTTCGCGTTCGTCGTCCACCACATCGGCGCGGACGGCGTCTCGATGGCGCCGATGGCCCGGGACCTGGTCGCCGCGTATGCCGCTCGCAGCCGGGGCGAGGCACCGCAGTGGTCCCAGCTCGCGGTGCAGTACGCGGACTTCGCGCTGTGGCAGCGCGAGGTGGTGGGCTCGGCGGACGAGCCCGGCACGGTGGCCGCCGACCAGCTCGAGTACTGGGTGCGGACGCTGTCGGGCGCGCCGGATCTGCTCGACCTCCCCACCGACCGTCCCCGCCCGCCGGTGGCGTCGATGCGCGGAGCCGAAACAGGTTTCACGATCCCGGCCGCACTGCACACCGCACTCGATTCCCTCGCGCGGGCCGAGGGCGCATCGCTGTTCATGGTGGCGCACAGCGCGTTGGCCGTTCTGCTCGCGAGGCTCAGCGGAACCTGGGACGTCACGGTGGGCACCC
This sequence comes from Rhodococcus sp. W8901, assembly GCF_013348805.1. NCBI lineage: Bacteria > Bacillati > Actinomycetota > Actinomycetes > Mycobacteriales > Nocardiaceae > Rhodococcus > Rhodococcus sp. W8901. Next base: position 4,396,886 of record NZ_CP054690.1, on the reverse strand, counting down.
CGATCGCCGGACGCGGGGACGCCGCGCTCGACGATCTCGTGGGCATGTTCGTCAACACGCTCGCGCTGCGGACGGAACTGACGTCGTCGATGACGTTCACGGATGTCCTCGCTCGCACCCGTGAGACGGATCTGGCGGCGTTCGGCAACGCGGACCTGCCGTTCGAGCGCGTGGTCGAGGCAGTGTCGCCGTCCCGCTCGACGGCGCGGCACCCGCTGTTCCAGACCGTGCTGTCGTTCCAGAACCAGCAGCAGGCCGCACTCGAACTTCCCGGTCTGACGGTGGGCGCGGTGCCGGATCAGGAGCGGGCCGCCAAGTTCGACCTGCAGCTGACACTGGTGCCCGCGCCCTCCGGAGATCTCGAGGCGCTGTTGACCTATGCGACGGACCTGTTCGACGAGTCGACGGTCGCGATGCTGGGGCAGCGGTTCGTCCGCATCCTCGAGGCCGTCGCCACCGATGCCCGCGCCGTCGTCGGTGACATCGACATCGTGTCCGACGCGGAGCGCGCACAGCTGCGCAGTGCCGCAACGGTCGGACGATCGGCGAACGTCGAGTCGGACGCAGTCGTCGTGCCCAGCGGCAGCACGGTGCCGCAGATCCTCTCCGCGGTGGTGGAGGCCGATCCGGAGGCCCCCGCGATCTCGGACGACGGTGAGGAGATCACCTACGGTGACCTCGACGAGCAGTCGTCCAGGCTGGCGCGGCTGCTGATCGGCGAGGGCGTCGGCCCGGGCCACCAGGTGCCGATCGTGCTGCCGCGCTCGGCGGACGCGGTGGTCGCGGCGTGGGCGGTGCTCAAGAGCGGTGCCGCGCTGACACCGATCGACGCAGCAGACGCAGATCGGATGCCGTCCGGCATGCCGGCCAAGGTCGGCATCACGACGTCCGCACACGTCGACGCCCTTCCCGACAGCATGGAATGGGTCGTGTTGGACGGCGACGCGGACCGGATCCACATCGACGAGCAGTCGGGCCGACCGGTCACCTACACCGAGCGGATCCGCCGACTGGGCTCCGAGGATCCCGCAATCGTGGCGGCAGACGGATCGTTCTCGCTCACCCACGGAAACGTGGTGGCGTTCGCGGAACGGGACCGCGCCCGCTACGACATCACCTACGAGTCCCGGACCGCGTGTACCGAGCCCCTGAGCAGCGTGTGGTCCGCGATCGAGCTGATCGTCGCGTCCACTGCAGGTGCGGTGACCGTCGTCACGGCACTACCGGACGGTAACGTCACCGACCTTCTGGCCGACGAATGGGTGACCCATGCGTTCGTGTCGGCGGCCTGCGCGCAGGCCCTCGACGTGGAGGAACTCGAGGATCTCGAGGTCCTCGTGCTCACCGACGGCGCACTGCCGGAGGAACGGCCGGACGTCCGGCGGGTCGTCGCCGATGCGGAGGCATGGTCCGCGTGAGGCGATAATGATGGTTTGTCCCGGGCGATGTATGTAAGGAATGAGTCACTGTGCTGCGTTGTGAGATGCCGAGTCGGCAGAAGCCGAGTCTTCGGGTGCCGGCGATCGACGCACGAGGTGTTCTGAACGCATGAGCGAGCAGGGTCGGGAGCTGCACGGGAATGACGGAGACGAGCGCAAGCGCACCAGGCGCCCGCGCCGGGAACGTCCGGCGCGCCGGAGCCGTCCCCGTTCGACGACGCTGCCGCAGCTGCTGGCGGCCGCTGTCGAGCGTGACCCGTCGGCCACCGCCCTCGTGTGCGGCGACCGCTCTCGCACCTACGAGGACCTCGACGCGTGGTCCTCGCGTCTCGCCCGGGTCCTGATCGAACGGGGCATCGGTCCCGGCGACTCGGTCGCGGTGGCCGTGCCGCGGTCCATCGAGTCGGTGTCGTGCGTGTGGGGTGTCGCGAAGTCGGGTGCGGCCTTCGTGCCCGTCGATCCGAACTATCCCGCCGACCGTGTCGAGCACATGGTGACCGACTCGGGCGTCGTGGTGGGACTGACGACAGCCGAGTCCCGCGATTCGCTCCCGGACTCCGTCGAATGGCTCGTCCTCGGCGACGACCTCGAACGTGTACTGGCCGAGCATTCCCCGGAGCCGATCTCCTTCGCCGACCGCAGCCGGGTGCTGGCGGACGCCGATCCGGCGTACGTGATCTACACATCCGGTTCGACCGGCCGCCCGAAGGGTGTCGTCGTCACACAGGCCGGCCTGGGCGACTTCTGCGCCGAACAGGTCCGTCGTTACAACCTCACCGCACAGGCCCGTACCCTGCACTTCGCGTCGCCCAGCTTCGACGCCTCGGTTCTCGAACTACTCCTGTCCGTGGGCGCCGGTTCGACGATGGTGATCGCACCCCCGACGGTGTACGGCGGTGACGATCTCGCCGAACTGATTGCGACGCAACGCGTCACGCATGGCTTCGTCACCCCCGCGGCGCTCGCGTCGGTGAACCCCGAGGGGCTGGATACCTTCCTCGACGTCGTCGTCGGAGGCGAGGCGTGCCCGCCCGATCTGGTGACGCGCTGGGCCACATCCGGCCGCAGGTTCTTCAACGGTTACGGCCCCACCGAGACCACGATCATGACCGCGATCTCGGATCCGCTCGTCCCCGGCGAACCGATCACGATCGGCGGTCCCACGCAGGGCATGTCGCTCGTGGTGCTCGACGACCGGCTGCGGCCCACCCCGGTGGGCGTCGCGGGTGAGCTCTACGTGCAGGGCCCGGGCGTCGCCCGCGGGTACCACGACCGGTTCGCGCTCACCGCGGAGCGATTCGTCGCGTGCCCGTTCGGTGAGCCCGGGACCCGGATGTACCGCACCGGCGACGTCGTCCGGTGGAACGCGAACCAGCAGATCGAGTACGTCGGCCGCTCCGACTTCCAGGTCAAGATCCGTGGCTTCCGCATCGAGCTGGGGGAGATCGACGCCGCGCTGGCCGAGCACGACGATGTGGACTTCGCCGCCACCGTGGCGCACGAAGCCACCACGGGCAGCAAGGTTCTCGTGTCCTACGTGCGTCCGGTCTCCGGCCGCCAGATCGACACCGCGGCGTTGCTCGAGTTCGTCGGACGTTCCCTGCCGCGGCACATGGTGCCGTCGACCGTCATGGTCCTCGATGACATCCCTCTCACGCCGGTGGGCAAGCTCGATCGGCAGGCGCTGCCGGCGCCGGTGTTCGAGGCGCGCGAGTTCCGGGCCCCGGTCACCCCGGCGGAGGAACTCGTCGCGTCGGTGTTCGCCGACGTCCTCGACGTCCCGCAGGTGGGGCTGGACGACGATTTCTTCGAACTCGGCGGGAACTCGCTGATCGCGACGCAGGTGGTGTCGAGGTTGGCTGCCGCGGTCGACGCGCAGATTCCGGTGCGTGCAGTGTTCGAGGCGTCCACCGTCGAGGCGCTCGCGGCCCAGGTAGCCGATGCCGTCGGCGGCGAGGCCCGCAAGGCTCTGGTCGCCGGTCCACGGCCGGAACGCATTCCGCTGTCCCTCGCGCAGCAGCGGATGTGGTTCCTGAACCGTTTCGAGCCCGACTCCACGGTCAACAACATTCCGGTCGCTATCCGACTGTCGGGCACCCTCGACGTGCCCGCGCTGCAGACCGCCGTGGCCGACGTCGTGGACCGCCACGAGTCGCTGCGCACGGTGTTCCCGGACTTCGACGGTGTCGGGCACCAGGTGGTCCGCGCATCGAGCGAGATCGGCGAACTGCTTCCCGTGGAGGCGGTGTCGGCCGAGTCGATCCTCGACCGCGTCGGTGCGCTGGTCGGCGCCGGCTTCGATCTGTCCCGTGACATCCCGGTGCGGGCGCAGCTGTTCGAGGTGTCGCAGAACGAGCACGTGCTGGTGTTCGTGGTGCATCACATTGCCGCCGACGGCTTCTCGATCGGACCGCTCACGCGCGACGTCATGCTCGCGTACGCGGCACGGTCGGCCGGTTCGGATCCGGCCTGGACTCCGCTCGAGGTGCAGTACCCCGACTTCACGTTGTGGCAGCGCGACGTCCTCGGCACGGACGACGATCCGGAATCGCTGCTGTCGCAGCAGGTCGACTACTGGCGGACGGCGCTCGCCGGGTTGCCCGACCAGTTGGATCTGCCGACGGACCGGCCGCGCCCCGCGGTGGCGTCCGACCACGGTGCCACCCACCGGTTCGAACTCGACGCGGATCTGTCCACGGCGATCGACGAACTGGCCCGGCAGCGTGGCGCCACCCCGTTCATGGTGGTGCACGCGGCCCTGTCGGTGCTGCTGGCACGGCTGAGCGGCACGACCGACATCGCGGTCGGCACGCCGGTCGCCGGACGCGGCGAGCAGGTGCTCGACGACGTGATCGGAATGTTCGTCAACACCCTGGTCCTGCGGGCCGAGGTCGACGGCGCGCAGTCGTTCGACCAGTTGCTCTCTCGCGTGCGCGGTACCGACCTCGCGGCGTTCGGCCACGCCGACGTGCCGTTCGAGCGGTTGGTCGAGGTGCTGAATCCGGAGCGATCGCAGGGCCGCCATCCGCTGTTCCAGGTGATGCTGACGTTCCAGAATCTCGGGCGTGCGGATCTCACCCTCGGTGACCTCGCGGTGTCGGAGGTCGAGTTCGACTCCGCCACAGCCAAGTTCGATCTTCAGGTGACGGTGCTCGAGGCGGGCGACGAGTCCGGATACTCCGTGGCCCTGACGTACGCGACCGATCTGTTCGACGACGCGACGATGACGTCGTTCGGGGACCGGTTCGTGCGGATACTCGAGTCGGTCGTGACGGATCCGGCAGCGGTCGTCGGCGACGTCGCATTGCTGGACGCATCCGAGCGCGATCAGGTACTCGGCACATGGAATGCCACCGATCACGAGGTGCCGCGGGCGACGCTGGTCGACCTGTTCGAGGCGCAGGTGGCGCGGACTCCGGATGCGACGGCGCTGGAGTTCGAGGGCGAGTCGCTGAGTTACGGGGAGTTCGCTGCGCGGGTGAATCGCACGGCGCGCCTGTTGATCTCGGAGGGTGTGGGTCCGGACTCGTTGGTGGGTCTGGGGATGCGGCGTTCGCTGGATCTGCTGGTGGGGATGTACGCGGTGCTGGCTGCCGGTGGCGGGTATGTGCCGGTGGACCCGGATCAGCCGGTCGAGCGAAACGCCTACATCCTGGGCACAGCGGACCCGGTGTTGGTGTTGTCGACGTCGCGGGACGGTTTCGAGGCGTCGGGGGAGGGGTCCGTCCGGATCCTGAATCTCGACGAGGCGGATGTATCCGGGTTCTCGGCTGCGGCGGTGACGGATGCGGATCGGGTTGCTGCCCTTCGTGTTTCGAACACCGCGTACGTGATCTTCACGTCGGGGTCGACGGGTCGGCCGAAGGGTGTGGCGGTCGAGCACGGCGCGATCGTGAATCGTCTGGTGTGGATGCAGGCCGAGTACGGGCTGACTGCGGGCGATGTGGTGTTGCAGAAGACGCCGTTCACGTTCGATGTGTCGGTGTGGGAGTTCTTCTGGCCGTTGCAGGTGGGTGCGCGTCTGGTGGTGGCGGCGCCGGATGGTCATCGGGATCCGGGTTATCTGGTGCGGGTGATGGGCGATCGTGGTGTGACGGTGGCGCATTTCGTGCCGTCGATGTTGTCGGTGTTCGTGGCGGAGTGGTCAGCGAGCGGTGATGCGGAATCGTCTGTGTCCCGGGCGGATTCGTTGCGTCTGGTGTTCGCGTCGGGTGAGGCGCTGCCGGCTCGGACGGCGGAGCGGTTCCGGGCGATTTCGTCGGCTTCGTTGCACAATCTGTACGGGCCGACCGAGGCCGCGGTGGATGTGACGTTCCACGAGGTGACGGTGGCGGACACTGCGGGTGTGCCGATCGGTGCGCCGGTGTGGAATACGCAGGTGTTCGTGCTCGATGCGCGGCTGCGTCCGGTGCCGGTGGGTGTGCCGGGTGAGCTGTATCTGGCGGGTGTGCAGTTGGCGCGTGGGTATGTCTCGCGCGCGGATCTGACGTCGGACCGGTTCGTGGCGAATCCGTTCGGTGACGGCGGCGAGCGGATGTATCGCACGGGCGATCTGGTGAAGTGGAATGCGTCGGGCGAGCTGGAGTACATCGGGCGTACGGACTTCCAGGTGAAGTTGCGTGGTCTGCGGATCGAGTTGGGGGAGATCGAGACCGCACTGCTGGCGCAGGAGTCGATCGCGCAGTCCGTGGTGTTGGTGAAGAACGATCAGCTCGTCGCCTATGTCGTCCCCACTGTGGGTGGCACGGTCGACACCGAGGTCGTGAAGGCCGCGCTTGCGACGTCGTTGGCGTCGTACATGGTGCCGGCGGTGTTCGTGGTGCTGGATGCGTTCCCGTTGAATGTGTCGGGCAAGCTGGATCGGAAGGCGTTGCCGGAGCCGAGTTTCGAGGCCACGGCGTTCCGTGCCCCGACGACGCCGGTCGAGGGGATCGTGGCCGGCGTGTTCGGCGAGGTTCTGGGGATCGAGCGGGTGGGTCTGGACGACGACTTCTTCGGTCTCGGTGGCAATTCGCTGCTGGGTACGCAGGTGGTGTCGCGGCTGGGTGTCGCGCTCGATGCGCAGGTGCCCGTGCGGACCCTGTTCGAGGCGTCGACGGTCGGTGCGCTTGCCGCGCACGTTGCCGCGCTGACGGGTTCGGGTTCACGCCGCCCGCTCACCGCCGGGCCCCGGCCGGACCGGATCCCGCTCTCGCTCGCGCAGCAGCGCATGTGGTTCCTGAACCGGCTCGATCCCGAGTCCGCCGTCAACAACATTCCGCTCGCGATCCGGCTGTCCGGCGAGCTGGACACCGAGGCCCTGCAGGCAGCGGTGCGGGACGTCCTGGCGCGGCACGAGTCGCTGCGCACGGTGTTCCCCGACACGGACGGGGTGGGCCACCAGTCGATCCTGTCCGCCGACGAGGTGGACTTCGGCCTCGGGATCGAACCGCTCACCGACGACGCACTCGTCGCGCGGATCGAGGATTGGGCACTGGCGGGCTTCGACCTGACCACCGAACTCCCGGTCCGTGCACGGGTTTTCGCCCTGTCGTCGACCGAGCACGTTCTTGTCCTGGTGCTGCACCACATCGCATCGGACGGCGTGTCGATGGGCCCGCTCACCCGGGACGTGATGACGGCCTACGCGGCGCGCGCGGCGGGGCAGGCACCGAGTTGGGCTCCGCTCGACGTGCAGTACGCCGACTACGCGCTGTGGCAGCGTGAGGTACTCGGCTCCGAGGACGATCCGGGCGCCGTGATCTCGCAGCAGGTCGAGTACTGGAAGACGGCCCTGGCCGGTCTGCCCGACCAGCTCGATCTGCCGTCGGACCGACCTCGACCCGCAGTGGCCTCCAACAGCGGTGCCACGCATCGGTTCTCGATCGGCGCCGAGCTGCAGGCCGGCATCGACAGCGTGGCCCGCGCGCACGGTGCGACCCCGTTCATGGTGGTCCACGCCGCGCTCGCGGTGCTGCTGTCCCGGCTCGGCGGCACCTCCGACATTGCCGTCGGCACGCCGGTCGCGGGCCGCGGCGAGGCGGCCCTGGACGACCTCATCGGCATGTTCGTCAACACGCTGGTCCTACGCACCGAGGTCGACGGGGGACAGTCGTTCGCCGACCTCCTCGCGCAGGTCCGATCCGCCGATCTGGCAGCGTTCGAGCGCGCCGATGTGCCGTTCGAGCGGCTCGTGGAGATCCTCGACCCGGAGCGGTCTCAGGCACGTCACCCGCTGTTCCAGGTGGCACTGGCCTTCCAGAGCGGGGTGGCCCGGCAGTCCCTCGAACTGCCCGGACTGACGGTCTCCGGTGTCGACTTCGACATCGCCCTCGCGAAGTTCGACCTGCAGGTGACGGTCGCCGACCTGTCCGTCGAGATGACCTATGCGACAGACCTGTTCGACGAGCCGACCATTCAGGCCGTCGGCAGGCGTTTCCGCGCGGTGCTCGAATCGGTGGTCGCGGATCCGTCGGCCGCAGTGGGCGACGCGATCCTGCTCGACGCGTCGGAACTCGACACCCTGACCCGCGTCGCGGGACCGGACGTGGCCTGCCGCGAGACGTTGACCGAGATCCTCGGGCGCCACGTGGACACGAACCCGGCGGCACCCGCACTGAGTTGCGGTGACACGACGCTCACCTATCGCGACCTCGACGAGCGGTCGAGCGCGCTGGCCCGTGAACTGATCGCCCGCGGGCTCGGTCCGGAGAGCGTCGTCGCGCTGTCGTTCCCGCGTTCGTGGGAGATGGTGCTGTGCGTGTGGGCCGTCGCGAAGACCGGCGCCGCCTTCGTCCCGGTGGACCCGACGTACCCCGACGATCGCATCGAGCACATGGTCACCGACTCCGCTGCCGCACTGGGTATCGCGGCGGCGGACGCAATCGACGACCTGCCCGAGGCCGTCTCGTGGTGGTCGCTGGGTGAGCTCGAGCGCGCGGCGGCCGACGCCGGCCGCGCGGTGACGCCCGTCGGCGACACCGACCGGACGAGTCCGCTGCGCCTGGACCACACCGCGTACGTGATCTACACGTCCGGATCGACGGGCAAACCGAAGGGCGTCGTCGTGACGCACCGCGGGCTGTCCGGCCTGGTGGATCAGTCCGTCGAGCTGTACGACGTGGATGCCTCCGATCGCGTGCTGCACATCTGCTCGCCCAGCTTCGATCCGTCGGTGTTCGAATGGGCGCTGGCCGCTGCTGCCGGCGCGGAGCTGGTGGTGGTTCCGCCGTCGATACTCGGCGGCGAGGAACTGCACGCGCTCCTGGCGCAGCGCCGTGTGACCGTCTCGATCATCACCCCGGCCGTGCTCGGATCGATGGACCCCGCGGGTCTCGACGACCTGCGCCTGCTGTCGGTCGGCGGTGACGCGTCGACCACGGAACTGGTGGGACGCTGGGCGCCGGATCGGCAGTTCTTCAACGCATACGGGCCCACCGAGACGACGATCGTGTCGACCCGTGGCGAGCTGTTCGCGGGCAAGCCGATCACGGTCGGCGGACCGGTACCCGGGGTCGGGGCGCTGATCCTCGACACCCGACTGCGGCCCGTCCCGGTGGGTGTCGCGGGTGAGCTCTATCTGTCGGGCGGTGCTCTCGCGCGCGGCTACCACGGCCGTCCGGCGCTCACGGCGGACCGCTTCGTCGCGAACCCGTTCGGGGAGGCCGGTGAGCGGATGTACCGCACCGGCGACGTCGTGCGGTGGACCGCATCGGCGAGCGGAGCGACGGGGGGTGTCTCGGCGAGCGGAGCGACGGGGGATTCCACCGACCTGTCGATCGAGTACGTCGGCCGGTCCGACTTCCAGGTCAAGGTACGCGGGTTCCGCATCGAACTCGGCGAGATCGACTCGGCGCTCACCGACTGCCCGGGCGTGTCGTTCGCGACCACCGTCGGGCATCGGATGCCTTCCGGGCAGACGGCGCTCGTGTCCTACGTCCTCGCAGATGACGGTGTCGACACCGACACGATGACGCGGCACGTGGAATCGCTGTTGCCGTCGTACATGGTCCCGGCGTCCATCGTCATCCTCGACGAGGTTCCGTTGACCGCGGTGGGCAAGTTGGACCGGCAGGCGCTGCCGGAACCGGTCTTCGAGGCCAAGGTATTCCGCGCGCCGGTGACCCGTGCGCAGGTGCTCGTCGCGGAGGCCTTCGCCGACGTCCTCGGCGTCCATCCGGTCGGGCTCGACGACGACTTCTTCGACCTCGGCGGCAACTCGCTCGTCGCCACGCAGTTGGTGTCACGCCTCGGTGCGGTGCTCGAGACCCGAGTACCGGTGCGGGAACTGTTCGAGGCCTCGACGGTGGAGACCCTCGCCGCCCGACTGGGTTCGCAGTCCGGCGGCGGCCGCAAGGCTCTCTCGCCGCAGCCTCGGCCCGACCGCATCCCGCTCTCCCTCGCGCAGCGGCGTATGTGGTTCCTCAACCGGCTCGAGCCCGGATCGGCGGCCGACAACATCCCCATGGCGGTCCGCCTGTCCGGCAACCTGAACGTCGATGCGCTGCGTTCGGCGGTCGTGGACGTGGTGAGCCGGCACGAATCGCTGCGTACCCGGTACCCGGAGGAGGCCGGCGTCGGCTATCAGGTGGTGCTCCCGGTCGAGGAGGCGCTGTCGGGGTGGGACTTCGGTCCCGAGCGGGTCACCGCCGACGACGTGCGTGACCGCGTGGTCGCGATCGCATCGACCAGTTTCGATGTCACCGCCGAGGTGCCCCTGCGCATCCGGCTGTTCGAGTTGTCTCCGTCCGAGTACGTGCTCGTCGTCGTGGTGCACCACATCTCTGCCGACGGCGTCTCGATGGGTCCGCTGATCCGCGACGTGATGACGGCCTACACCGCGCGGTCGGCGGCGACGGCTCCGACCTGGGCGCCGCTGGACATTCAGTACGCGGACTACGCTCTGTGGCAGCATGATTCGCTCGGTGACGAGGACGACCCGACGTCCGTCATCGCCCAGCAGATCGCATTCTGGCGCGGTCGCCTCGCCGGCATTCCCGATCAGCTCGATCTCCCGACGGATCATCCGCGGCCCGCGCAGCAGACGTATGCCGGCGCGACGGTCGGCGCCGAGGTCGACGCACAGACCCACCGCGGCCTCGTCGAGCTCGGGCGGGCACACAACGCCAGCTCGTTCATGGTCATGCATGCCGCGCTCGCGGTGCTCCTCGCACGACTGTCGCGGTCGCAGGACATCGTGGTCGGCACCCCGATCGCAGGCCGCGGCGATGCCGCTCTCGACGATCTCATCGGCATGTTCGTCAACACGCTGGCACTGCGGGTCCAGGTGGATCCCGCGGAGACCTTCGTGGATCTGTTGGCGCGGGTGCGCGGCTCGGATCTGGACGCATACGCTCACGACGACCTGCCGTTCGAGCGGCTGGTGGAGGTCCTCAACCCGGTCCGGTCCACGGCCAGGCATCCGCTGTTCCAGGTCGGATTCTCGTTCCAGAACATGCGGATCGGGTCGCTCGCCCTGCCCGATCTCGAGATCGCGCCGCTCGAGATCGACTCCGATCTCGCAAAGTTCGACCTGCACGTGACCATCGTCGACAGCACCGACGAGGACGGGAACCCGGCGGACTTCACCGTCCAGTTCACGTACGCGACCGATCTGTTCACCGAGACCACCGCCCGGCGGTTCGCGCAAATGTATGCGCGCATCCTTCGGGCCGTGGTCACGAATTCGTCGGCGCCGGTCGGTGACCTCGAAATGATCGACACCGACGAGCGTGAGCAGGTGCTCGGACGGTGGAACACGACGCAGCGTCCTGTCGGTGCGGACCTCACGTTGGTCGATCTCTTCGACACGCAGGTCGCCGATGCTCCGGACGCGCCGGCGATCGTGGCTGCGGCCGAACGACTCTCGTACGCGGAGTTCGACGCACGGGTGAACCGCCTGGCCCGCCGTCTCATCGAGATGGGCGTCGGACCGGAATCTCGTGTCGCGCTGGCGATGCGGCGGTCGGTGGAGCTGCTCGTCGGCATGTACGCCGTCGCGAAGGCCGGTGGCGCGTACGTACCGATCGATCCGGATCATCCCGCGGACCGCACGGCCTACATTCTCGACACGGCGCAGCCCGCCTGCGTGCTGTCCACCACCCGCGAGGGTGTCGAGGTCGCCACGCATATTCCGGTGCTGCACGTCGACACGTTCGACGGCGCAGAGTTCGACGCAGGCCCGATCGTCGGTGACGAGCGCACGTCGCCTCTGCGACCGACCAACACCGCGTACGTGATCTTCACGTCCGGTTCGACGGGACGGCCGAAGGGCGTCGCCGTCAGCCACGCCGCGATCGTCAACCAGCTCGAATGGAAGCGTGCCGAGTACGGTCTCGACTCGTCGGACGCCGCGCTGCTCAAGACCGCGGCCACGTTCGACCTGTCGGTGTGGGAGTTCTGGTCCGCGCTGACGTCCGGCGGACGGCTCGTCGTCGCCACGGCAGACGGCCACCGCGATCCCGGCTATCTCAACGCGCTGATGCGCAGCGAGTCCGTCACCACGCTGCACGTCGTGCCGTCGATGTTGCAGGCGCTGCTCGTCGAACCCGGGGACCGGCTTCCCGAGTCGCTGCGCCGGGTCCTCGCGATCGGTGAGGTGCTACCTGCCGACACCGCGGCGCGCTTCGCATCCGCGGGAACCGCAGACCTGTTCAACCTCTACGGTCCCACCGAGGCCGCGGTGTCGGTCACGGCGCAGCGCGTCGAGGACACCGACGGATCCGCGGTGCCCATCGGCGGCCCGGAATGGAACACGCGCCTGCTCGTCCTCGACGATCGGCTCCGCCCCGTCCCGGTCGGTGTGCCCGGCGAGCTGTACCTCGCCGGTGTGCAATTGGCCCGAGGCTACTTCGGCCGTCCGGCGCTGACGGCCGACCGTTTCGTCGCCGACCCGTACGGGCCGGCGGGGGAGCGGATGTACCGCACCGGCGACGTCGTCGCGTGGCGCACCGACGGCGCGCTCGACTACGTGGGACGAGCCGACTTCCAGGTCAAGGTGCGCGGCTTCCGCATCGAGCTGGGTGAGATCGAGGCCGCGCTGCGGTCGTCGGACCGCGTGAAGGACGCGGCGGTCACGGTGTGGGCCGACGCCCGGGTGGGTGACCGGCTCGTGGCCTACGTGGTCCCGACGGACTTCGCGACCTTGGATGCTGCTGTGCTCGAATCGGAACTGTCGCAGTCACTCCCGTCGTACATGGTGCCCTCCGCCTTCGTCGGACTCGAGGCGCTGCCGCTCAACCTCAACGGCAAGATCGACCGCAAGGCGCTGCCGGCACCGGTTCTCGAGGCCCGGCAGTTCCGGGCACCGGTCACCCCGATCGAACAGACCGTGGCGATCGTGCTGTCCGAGGTCCTCGGTGTCGACCGCGTCGGTCTCGACGACGACTTCTTCGAACTGGGCGGCAACTCGCTGATCGCAACCCAGGTGGTGTCCCGGCTGGGCTCCGCCCTCGACACCCGGGTGCCCGTGCGCGTGATGTTCGAGGCGTCGACCGTCGAGCGCCTCGCGGCGGCGGTGGGTTCGCTGACCCAGGATCGAACCCGTCGGCCGCTCACGGCTTCCCCGCGGCCGGGGCGGATTCCGCTGTCACTGGCGCAGCAGCGGATGTGGTTCCTGAACCAGTTCGATCCGGCATCCGCCGTCAACAACATTCCGGTCGCGGTGCGGCTGTCGGGTTCGTTGGACCTGCCGGCGCTGCAGCATGCGGTGCGGGACGTCGTCGCCCGGCACGAGGCGCTGCGAACCGTGTTCCCCGGGCAGGACGGTGTTGCCTACCAGCAGGTCCTGTCCCCGTCGCAGGTGGATCTCGACCTCGCGCCCGTTGCGATCGAGGTCGCGCAGGTCCTGGCCGCCGTGACCGAACTGGTGTCCACCGGCTTCGACGTGACGAGCGAGGTCCCGCTGCGGGTTCGCCTGTTCGCGCTGTCCCCGGTCGACCACGTGCTCGTGTTCGTCATCCATCACATCAGCGCGGACGGCTGGTCACTCGGACCCCTCACCCGAGATGTGGTGTCCGCGTACCTCGCCCGCTCTACGGGTGACGTACCGGCGTGGGCGCCGCTCGAGGTTCAGTACGCGGACTACGCGCTGTGGCAGCGTGAGGTCCTCGGTTCCGAGGACGACCCGGAGTCGATCATCTCGCGTCAGGTCGACTACTGGGAGACGGCGCTGTCGGGTCTGCCCGAGCAGTTGGATCTGCCGACGGATCGTCCACGTCCAGCGGTGGCGTCCGGTGCGGGTCGCTTGCACCGCTTCGAGATCGGTGCCGGTCTGCATCGCGGGGTGACCGAGTTGGCACGGCGCTGCGGCACGACGCCGTTCATGGTGGTGCACGCCGCGTTGTCGGTGTTGCTGGCTCGACTGAGCGGCACCTCCGACATCGCGATCGGCACGCCGGTCGCCGGTCGTGGTGAGCGGGCGCTGGACGACCTGGTGGGCATGTTCGTCAACACGCTCGTGCTCCGGACCGAGGTCGACGGCGGCCGGTCGTTCGCTGATCTGCTGGCATCGGTGCGGGAGAACGACCTGGCGGCATTCGGGAACGCCGATGTGCCGTTCGAGCGGCTCGTCGAGGTGTTGAACCCCGAGCGGTCGCAGCGGCGCCACCCGCTGTTCCAGGTGATGCTCGCGTTCCAGAACATGTCGCGTGCGCAGATCAGTACCGGCGAGCTGTCGATCGCGGAGCTTCCGTTCGACGCCGTTTCCGCGAAGTTCGACCTGTCGGTGACGCTCAGCGAAACGGCTCCGGGCCAGGCTGATTCGGCGTTGTCGGTGGAGCTGAGCTATGCGACGGACCTGTTCGACGAGCCGACCATGGTCCGGTTCGGGGAAAGGTTCGTGCGGGTACTCGAGTCGGTGACGGCAGACCCGTCGCTGCCGGTCGGTGAGATCGAACTGCTCGACGGTGCCGAGCGGGATCGGGTGCTCGTCGAATGGAATTCCACCGATCACCCGGTGCCGGACGCCACGCTGCTCGAGTTGTTCGACGCGCAGGTCGCATCGACGCCGGACGCGGTGGCCGTGGTGTGCGCGGGCGAGTCGCTGTCGTACGGCGAGTTCGCGGCCCGGGTGCATCGCCTGGCGCGGTTGTTGATTGCGCAGGGTGTGGGCCCGGACGTTCTCGTCGGCCTCGGTATGCGTCGTTCACTGGATCTGCTGGTCGGCATGTACGCGGTGCTCGCCGCGGGTGGTGGATATGTGCCGGTGGATCCGGACCAGCCCGCCGATCGCAACGACTACGTTCTCCGGCTGGCCGAACCCGCGTTGGTGCTGACCACGTCTCGTGACGGTTTCGCGACCACTCTGGCGAACGTCACGGACCTGAGCACACTGGACCTGTCGACGTTCTCGGACGCGCCGGTCACCGATACCGATCGGATCGCTCCGCTGCGTTCGGAGAACGTGGCGTATGTGATCTTCACGTCGGGTTCGACGGGTCGGCCGAAGGGCGTGGCGGTCTCGCACGGCTCGGTCGTCAACCAGTTGCGGTGGATGCAGTCCGAGTACGAGTTGAGCTCGTCGGATCGGGTGCTGCTGAAGACGCCCGCGACGTTCGATGCGTCGGTGTGGGAGTTGTTCTGGCCGTTGCAGGTCGGAGCGCAGCTGATCGTCGCCGCACCGGATGGCCATCGTGATCCGGTGTACCTGGCGACGACGATCGCAGAGCAGTCGGTGACGGTGGTGCAGTTCGTGCCGTCGATGCTGGCGGTGGTCGCCGACGAACTCGACGGCCGGCCCGTCGCGTTGACCCGGGTGTTCTGTGGTGGCGAGGCGCTCACCGCCGGCACTGTGGAGCGGCTCCGTCGCGTCAGTGGTGCTGCGGTGCACAACCTGTACGGCCCGACCGAGGTGACGGTGCAGGCGGCGCGTCACGCCGTGACCACGGACGACGTGGCGGGTGTGCCGATCGGTGCGCCGGTGTGGAACACACGGGCCTACGTGTTGGATTCGCGTCTGAAACCGGTTTCCGCCGGCGTCGCAGGCGAGCTGTACCTGGCGGGTGCTCAGGTGGCGCGCGGCTACTTCGGCCGCGGTGACCTCACCGCGGAGCGATTCGTGGCGAACCCGTTCGGGGACAACGGTGCACGGATGTATCGCACGGGCGACCTCGTGAAGTGGAATGCCTCGGGCGAGCTCGAGTACCTGGGCCGCACCGACTTCCAGGTGAAACTGCGCGGTCTGCGGATCGAGCTCGGCGAGATCGAGGCGGCGCTTCTCGACCGGCAGGCCATCGCACAGGCTGTGGTCCTGGTGAAGAGCGAGCAACTCGTCGCCTACGTGGTCCCGGCGGTCGACGCGGTGGTCGACACCGATGCGGTGAGATCCGAGCTGTCGACGTCGCTGGCGTCGTACATGGTGCCGGCAGCGTTCGTGGTCCTCGACGAGTTCCCGCTGGGTGCGTCGGGCAAGCTCGATCGCCTGGCCCTGCCGGAACCGACCTTCGAGGCCACGGTGTTCCGGGCACCGGCCACGCCGGTGGAGGAGATCGTCGCGGGTGTGTTCGCCGACGTCCTCCGTGTGGAGCAGGTGGGTCTGGACGACGACTTCTTCGCCCTCGGCGGCAACTCGCTGATCGCGGTGAGGATGATCGCCAGGCTTCGGAAGGCGTTCGACGCGCAACCCCAGTTGCACTGGCTGTTCGAGGATTCCACCGTGGGGGCACTCGCCGACCGGATCGAGTCCACCTACTCGACGCCGGACACCGAGCGCGGGCTCGGCGTCGTTCTCCCGCTGCGGTCGCGTGGAGACGAGAGCCCGCTCTTCTGCGTCCATCCGGTGACGGGACTGTCGTGGGGCTTCGCCGGCCTCGCCGCGAACGTCGATTCGGATCGTCCGATCTACGGGCTGCAGTCACCTGCGCTCGGCGACGGAGGTGAGCTTCCCGCGTCGATCGAGGACTGGGCGGCGCTGTACATCGACCAGATTCGCCGGATCCAGCCGAACGGTCCGTACCACTTGTTGGGATGGTCGATGGGCGGCGCGATCGCGCATGCGATGGCGGTGCAACTGGCCGCTGTCGGCGAGGAGGTTCGCACGCTCGTGATGCTGGACAGCCACGTCGCGGACGAGACGGCTGCATCCGTCGCCGGGCCCGCGCCGTCGCTCGCCGACATGCTCGGCGGTCTCGTCGCGGAGACGGGGGAGACCCGGTCCCTGGACGATCTCGATCAGGAGACCGCGGTGGAGATGCTGCGCGAGATGCTCGCCCCGATCGGTGACTTCACCGCCGAGCAGATGGACCGCATCGTCTCCGGTGTGGTCCACGCCTCCGCGGTGGCCGCGTCCTACCGGCCGACCGCCCGGTTCGACGGGAGCCTGCTCTACTTCAGCGCGGATCTCGACGGTTCCCGCGGCGCCGATGCGTGGCGCGAGGTCGTCGAGGGTGAGGTGGAGGTGGTGGCGGTTCCGGTCACCCACTGGGACATGACGACCCCCGAGGCGATCGACGTGATCGGCCCGATCCTGAACCGACGCCTGCAGTCCTGACGCGGGCCGACGCACAGGGCCCCTCCCCGGACCTCGCGGCCGGGAAGGGCCCTTACTTCTCGGCACTGCTCGATGTGGCGGGGGAAGGCCTTGTCAGCAGGGCGCCGCGCTGCGCGCCCCGTAGGTCGGGTCGAGGGCGCTCTGCACCCGGAAGACCGAGCGGGGGTCGTTCAGTAGGCCCACATGCGAGACTGCCGCGCCCGGGCAGGTGTCCTGGATCCACTCGTTGCGCACCGAGGTTCCCGGATCCGCTGCGAGGAAAGCCCCCTCGGGGGGAGTGACGATGTCGTCGCTGCGGGAGGCGATCACCGTGTAGTCGATACCGGGGAAGCTCTCACGACCGGTGTTGAGCTGGGTCAGGAAATCGGATCCGATCAGCTGCTGGTACGACGCCAGGCCGAATGCGAACTCGACGATCTTCTGATTGGTCGGTTCGTCGGTGATCCGGAGCGACGTGAACACCGAGTAGAGGTCCTGCATCCCGTTGAACGTGGTGCCGTGATTGGTCGGGCCGAGCATCACGAGGTGGCGCACCGTGTTGCGCGACGGATCGACCTGGTCGGCCCCGCCCTCGAAACGCAGGTACTGGCGCGCCATGGTTCCGCCCTGGGAGTGGCCGACGATGTCGACCTGGGCCGATCCGGTGCGAGCACGGACCGTGTCCACGAACGATGCGAGTTCGCGGGCGGAACCGCGGATGTCGCCGGTGCCCCACGAATGCGCCGCGGCGCCGTAGTTCAGTGCGTAGACGCAGTAGCCCGCGTTCCGCAGCGCGGGCGAGATCACATTCCAGCTCTGCAGCATGCTCATGCCGGTGCCGTGCACCAGGACCACCGGCCGGGGGTGTTGCGTGCTCGGGCGGCACGACCAGTCGTTGGCGCCCTCCGGCGCGGCGTCGGGTGGTGTCAGCGAGCGCGCGGCGGGGGCCGCCGACGGTAGGACGAGGCTGCCCGGAGCAGGCTCGGCGGTCGCGGCGGCCGGGTGAAGCCCCATTGCGCCGAGAAAGACCGCTGCCGTGGTGGCGAGGACTCTCGCCACCGAGCGTTGCCGAAGGGCCATTCTTGTGCTCCTGTAAACCTGCGGACGGGCAGTGATTCGCTGAATTGATATCAGACGAAAAGGGCATTCACCCCGGTATTCGGATGAACAATCGGGGGTGTTCCGGAGGCGCCGGGACAGAACCGATTCAGCGGCTCGTCTTCGGCTCGTCTTCGGCCCGATCTTCGGGCCCGTCTTCGACGTCAGCCGGTGGCAGCAGCGCGCCGGTAGCCGCGGATCGCCGGGTAGATGAACACGGCCATCATCCCGAACGACCATGCCAGCGTCTGCAACACCGGTTCGAGGATGGGGCCGCCGACCGCGAGACCACGCATGGCGTCGATCGCACACGACATCGGCTGGGCCGCGACCACGGGCTGAAGCCATGTCGGATAGGCCATCACCGGGACGAACCCGGAGTTGAAGAACATCAGCAGTGTGCAGGCGATCGACACCAACTCGACGAGGGGGGCGTCGCCGGCCACCGTGGCCAACGCGGTGACCATCATTGCGAAGCCCATGCCGAAGATCACCGGGATCACCAGCAGCAGGATGCTCGGGAGGAAGCCCTGCGTCATCCGGAACCCGAGGGCGAACCCGACTGCCAGGATGACGACGGTCGTCACCAGAACACGGACGGCCTCCGCCATCATGCGGCCGACGAGGCCGGCGGCGCGGTGGATCGGCAGCGTCCAGAACCGCGACAGCAGACCCGATTTTCGTTCGCCACGCAGACCCACGGCGCTCACGATCGAGCCGAACATCGCGCCGACGAGGATGATCATCGGAACCTGCCCGTAGATGGCGGGCATGCCCGTCGCGGCCGTCACGGTGTTGCCGATGACGACTCGGAACATGATCAGTGTCAGAGCCGGATACAGCAGCGCCTGGATCATCGTGGAGGGGTCGCGTGCCCACCGCGTCAGCAGTCGCTTGCACTGGATCAGACTGTGCGTCCACAACGCCTGCATCGAATTCTCGCCCCACACGTTCACGGGGAGCGGGAAGTCGAAGCCGCCTTCGTCGACCCTGCGTTCGGACGAGACCAGGGCGGACCGGGCTGGCCGGGTGGACTGGGAGTGCTCGCTCATTGGCGCCTCATACTTGCCCACCAGGCCAGCGGTGCGAACACCGCGGCCAATCCGACGCACCATGCGGTTGCGGGGAACAACGTCGATGCCGACAGCCCGCCCTCGGCCATGTCGCGCATGGCGTAGGAGAACTGGGAGATCGGTTGATTTCGGACGAACGGCCGGATCCACTCGGGGAACCCGGACTCCGGCACGAAACCACACGACAGCATGCCCAGGATCAGCTGCGGAAGGGCGAGTGCCTGCGCGGTCGCCTCGGGAGACTTCGAGAGCGTGCCGATCGCGTCGGCCCCGAGTGACAGGGCGAGGCTGATGGCGAGGGCCATCACGCAGAAGAGACCTGCCGGGGCGAATCCCGCACTGAACCGGAACCCGATCGCATAGCCGTATGCGAGTGCCGCCGCGAGCGCGATCGTCGACCTGACCAGCGCACTGGTCATGCGGGACAGCAAGGGAACAGGACCCGACACCGGCATCGTCTTGAGCCTGGTCGTCAAACCGTGCAGCGCCTCGACCGACGCCAGCTGCGACGCCGAGATCGCGGTGAAGGCCATCGCCTGCAACACGATGATCGGCATCAGGAACTGCGCGTAGTCGATGCCCTGCAGTTTCATGACGAACCGCAGAGGCAGATAGAAACCGATGGTGAAGATCAGCGGTGCAACGATGGCGACCGCGAGTTCACCCGTCTTCACCATTGTCTTGAGGGTGCGGCCGGTCAGCACCATCCACTGCTGGAATGCGTTGGGGTCCGGACGTCGGTGCGAGCCGATCCTCTTCGCGGGCACACTCAGCGCGGCCTGTTTCGACGCCGCGGACACCGAGAGACTATTCGCGGCGCTCTTCGCCGAGGTTGTCATGGCTGCTTCTCCGGTGCGGAGTGACCGGTCAACGACAGGAAGACGTCGTCGAGGGAGGGGCGACGCAACGCGATGTCGGCCAGTTCGATTCCCGCGGCGTCGAGTCGCCGCAGCGCCTCTGACAGCGTGCCGGCCCCGTCGGGCGCCGGAATCGCAACCCGTTCGCTCCCCTCGGAGATCTCGGCCCGGATCTCGATCGGAACGAGGTTGCCGAGCGCGTGCACGGCCCATGGCAGTTGCTGCGGATCGAGCGGGACGATCTCGCAGTAGCTGCCGCCGGTCCGCGCCTTCAGTTGGTCGGCGGTGCCCTCCGCGATCACGGTGCCGCGATCGATGACGATGATGTTGTCGCTGAGCAGGTCGGCCTCCTCGAGATACTGCGTGGTCAGCAATACCGTGATGCCCTGCGCCTTGAGCGAGCTGACGAGCGACCACACGCCTTGTCGACTGCGCGGGTCGAGCCCGGTGGTCGGCTCGTCGAGGAACACCACCTCGGGGCGGACCACCAGACCGCAGGCGATGTCGATACGGCGTCGCATGCCGCCCGAGTAGTGCCGCACGGCGCGCTTACCGGCATCGAGGAGATCGAACTCGGTGAGCAGGGCCTGGGCGCGCTGCCGGGCCGACGCGCGGTCGAGCCCCATCAGCCGGCCGAACAGTTCGATGTTCTCGCGGCCCGACAACGTTTCGTCGAGCGCGGCGTACTGGCCGGTCATCATGATCGAGCGCCGGACGTCGGCGGCGTGACTGACCACGTCGTGACCGGCGACCATCGCGCGGCCGCTGTCGGGTCGGATGAGTGTGGACAGCACCTTGACCGTCGTGGTCTTCCCGGCGCCGTTGGGCCCGAGAATGCCCAGGACAGTCCCGCGCTCGGCCTGGAAACTGACGCCCCGCAAGGCCTTCACATCGCCGAAGGATTTGTGGACATCGTCGACCAGCACCGCTGTGTCCTGGAATATGGGCATCGACACTCCGCTGTTTCACCTGGGTTCGGATGGGTGACCACTCTCAGGGCCCACGCGTCCATCCGTCGACGTGTAATCCCTCCGCTCCCGCCAAATGTTACCCGGCGATGTGACGCGGGTCGTTCTGTGAGGTTTGCCCCGACCGCCGTCCCGCCGCGCGCGATCCGGCGATGTCCGGGTCGGTCGTTTGTTTGGTCAGTCCCAGATTCCGACGGTCTCCAGGTGTCGCACCAGGCGTTTTGCACCATCCTCGAAGTGGGCGCGGGTCTCGGTCGACACGGCCACGGTGTCAC
Source organism: Rhodococcus sp. W8901 (assembly GCF_013348805.1). Taxonomy (NCBI): domain Bacteria; kingdom Bacillati; phylum Actinomycetota; class Actinomycetes; order Mycobacteriales; family Nocardiaceae; genus Rhodococcus; species Rhodococcus sp. W8901. Next base: position 4,375,731 of record NZ_CP054690.1, on the reverse strand, counting down.
GCGCGGCGAGGGCCGACAGCAGACGTGTGTGACTCGCCACCGCTTCGTGGCCCCAGTCCAGGTCCGATGAATAGAAGTGCACCGGGGTGTAGCGCGTCGCATTGAGGAGGAACCACGACAACTTCCGTGCTCCCGCGAGTCGATTGAGAATTCGGTGGAAGCCGAACTCGAGCTCCTCGATGCGGTCGGCATCACCGAGCTCGACGGCACGTCGCAACTGCTCGTTCATCGCCCCGAGTTCCGCGAGGGCGTCGTCGTCGACCAGTGTGGTGGCCCGAATCGCCAGTTCTTCGGCGATCCGCCCCTGCAGCCAGAAGAGGTCGTTGACGTCGTCGCGACTGAGTGGGGCGACGACGTACCCGCGGTGGGGGACCAGTTCCACGAGGCCCTCGCCGCGCAGCGTGAGCAGCGCTTCGCGAACCGGGGTGACACTGACTCCCAGCTCGGCGGCGGTCTCGTCCAGACGGATGTAGTCCCCGGGCCGCACGCCGCCCGACATGATCAGGTTTCGCACGTGCACCGCGACATCCTCGGAGAGCTGCGGACGGCGACGCAACGCGCGGGCAGAACTGGGGCGAGAGGCGGCGGACGGGGTCATGAGCACTCCTTCACGGGACAGGAATCCCGCTGTCGTCTGCAGCCACCACATCGGGTTCGCGATCCGAACCGGCCGCTGTGACGCATGCAACAACTGATCCGGCCGAATATATCGGGTGGCCCACCTCGGCCGGCATCTCCGACCGCCCCGTCTCGCCCAGGCTGTCGCGCTCAGCCTGTCGCGCTCAGGCAGGGGTCACCCACACGGTGATGTCGGCGTGGACGACCTCGACACCGCCCCGGTCGGTGATCGTGATCGGGATCGCCAGTTCGGCGCCGCTGGTGATCGTCGGGAAGTCCGGTATTTCGGGCAGCATCGCGGTCGCGCGAAGCCGTGACTGCGCCTTCGCGAGGTATCGGACGTTCATCGCTTTGGGGATCCAGCGATGCGTGGTCGGCACGGTCGCCTCGGCCAGCATCCCCATCGCGGCCTCTGCGAGATTGCAGGCGGCGATCGCGTGGAAGGTCTTGATGTGGTTGTGGACTCCCCACCATTTGGGGGCGGAGATCACGCACAGTCCGGGCGCCAACTGCTCCACACTCGGCAGCACGGTCGCGAAGTAGGGGACACGGGCGCACATGCCGATCGAGAACAGTGCGCGGCCGAATCGGTTGGCGGGCAGTCGTTGCCAGCTGCGGTAGGTGGCGGTCGCGGGCGTCATGCAACGCAACCTTACTTGTCGGTAAGATGCTGGACGGCGATTCGGGTGGGCGATATAGGCTGACCTCGGGCTTGTCGGTGAGCGTGGCTGGGGGTGCGATTTGAACTCTCGGGTCCGCTACGGCATACTGATCGGGTTGCCTTGACTGAGACGTGATCCGTCGCGACTCGAGTCGGGCGGGATGAACGTCGAAGATCGTGTCGAAAGACCTGGTCACGGCGAATGCAAGACGGAAGCAGTACCCAGCTTTGCACCCATTACGGGTGCATCCGGTTCGAGTTTCCGAGGCTCCTGGAGAGAGATTTCCGGGGCCCGGGAATGAGTGGCAGGGCGACACGCCCGACCGCGTGGACCGGAGAACCATGACAGATGAACAGCGGCAGCGGATCGAGTGATGTCTCGATCGCCATTCCAATGTTCGTGTCGTGTTTCAGTCCGGGGACTGTGCAGACGAGGTAGTCCCCGGCTCGTTCGGGTTCTACGAAACGCGGCAAGAAAAGGACACTAAGCGTGGCGGGACAGAAGATCCGCATCAGGCTCAAGGCCTATGACCATGAGGCGATCGACGCGTCAGCGCGCAAGATCGTCGAGACGGTGACCCGTACCGGGGCCCGCGTGGTCGGCCCGGTGCCGTTGCCTACCGAGAAGAACGTGTACTGCGTCATCCGCTCGCCGCACAAGTACAAGGACTCGCGCGAGCACTTCGAGATGCGTACTCACAAGCGGCTGATCGACATCCTCGACCCGACGCCGAAGACGGTCGACGCGCTCATGCGCATCGACCTTCCGGCCAGCGTCGACGTGAACATCCAGTGAGCTTGGGAAGACGCAGCGGAGATATCAAATGACTAATCAGATCAAGGGAATCCTGGGCACCAAGCTCGGCATGACCCAGGTCTTCGACGAGAACAACCGGGTCGTCCCGGTCACCGTCGTCAAGGCCGGACCGAACGTGGTTACCCAGATCCGGACCGAAGAGCGTGACGGCTACAGCGCTGTGCAGCTGGCCTTCGGCGCCATCGACCCGCGCAAGGTGAACAAGCCGGTCTCCGGCCAGTTCGCCAAGGCCGGCGTCACCCCGCGCCGCCACATCGTCGAGCTCCGCGTTGCCGACGCCTCCGAGTACGAGGTCGGCCAGGAGCTCACGGCTGAGGTCTTCGAGGACGGCGCATACGTCGACGTCACCGGCACCAGCAAGGGCAAGGGCTTCGCCGGCACCATGAAGCGTCACGGCTTCGCCGGTCAGGGTGCTTCCCACGGTGCGCAGGCCGTTCACCGTCGCCCGGGTTCCATCGGTGGCTGTGCCACCCCCGGTCGCGTGTTCAAGGGCATGCGCATGTCGGGCCGCATGGGCTCCGACCGCATCACGACGCAGAACCTCTCGGTCCACAAGGTGGATGCCGAGAACGGTCTGCTGCTGATCAAGGGTGCGATCCCCGGCCGCAAGGGTGGCCTCGTGATCGTCAAGACCGCAGTGAAGGGTGGTGCGTCGGCATGACCGAGACCGCAACCAAGCTGACCCTGGACGTCAAGGCTGCCGGTGGCAAGACCAACGGCACTGTCGATCTCCCCTCGGAGATCTTCGACGCGACCGCGAACATCGCTCTGATGCATCAGGTCGTTGTCGCGCAGCTCGCCGCCGCACGTCAGGGCACCCACTCCACCAAGACCCGCGGCGAGGTCCGCGGTGGTGGCAAGAAGCCGTACCGACAGAAGGGCACCGGCCGCGCACGTCAGGGCTCGACCCGTGCGCCGCAGTTCGCCGGCGGTGGCATCGTCCACGGCCCGCAGCCGCGTGACTACAGCCAGCGCACCCCCAAGAAGATGAAGGCTGCCGCTCTCCGTGGCGCCCTCTCCGATCGGGCCCGCAGCGAGCGCATCCACGTCATCACCGAGCTGGTCGCCGGGCAGGTCCCGTCCACCAAGTCGGCGAAGTCGTTCCTGGGTGAGATCTCGGATCGCAAGAAGCTTCTGCTGGTCGTCGGGCGCGAGGACATCGCAGCCTGGAAGAGCGTGCAGAACCTGGAAGGCGTGCACCCCATCGCACCCGACCAGCTCAACACCTACGACGTGCTCAACAGCGATGACGTCGTGTTCAGCCTCGAGGCTCTGAACACCTTCATCGCGGGCCCGGCCAAGAACGAGGAGGAGAGCAAGTGACCACCATCGCCGACCCCCGCGACATCTTGCTGGCCCCGGTCATCTCCGAGAAGTCCTACGGACTGATCGAGGAAGGCACCTACACCTTCCTGGTGCACCCGGACTCGAACAAGACGCAGATCAAGATCGCCGTCGAGAAGGTCTTCGGCGTCACGGTGACCAGCGTCAACACCGCCAACCGTCAGGGCAAGCGCAAGCGGACCCGTTTCGGTTACGGCAAGCGCAAGGACACCAAGCGTGCGCTCGTGACCCTCTCGGCCGACAGCAAGCCCATCGAGATCTTCGGAGGCCCGGTCGCGTAAGCGGGCGGGACTTGACGAGATATAGAGGACGAGAAGACTCATGGCAATCCGTAAGTACAAGCCGACTACCCCGGGCCGCCGCGGCTCGAGCGTCTCGGACTTCGCCGAGATCACTCGGTCGACGCCCGAGAAGTCGCTGGTTCGCCCGCTGCACGGTCGCGGTGGTCGTAACGCCCACGGTCGCATCACCACCCGTCACAAGGGTGGCGGTCACAAGCGCGCCTACCGGTTGATCGACTTCCGTCGCAACGACAAGGACGGCGTGCCGGCCAAGGTCGCTCACATCGAGTACGACCCCAACCGCACCGCTCGCATCGCGCTGCTGCACTACGCGGACGGCGAGAAGCGCTACATCATCGCCCCCAAGGGCCTGGTGCAGGGCGCCCCGATCGAGTCCGGCGCTACCGCCGACATCAAGCCGGGCAACAACCTGCCGCTGCGCAACATCCCCACCGGTACCACCATCCACGCAGTCGAGTTGCGTCCGGGTGGCGGCGCCAAGATGGCCCGTTCCGCCGGCGCCAGCATCCAGCTGCTGGGCAAGGAAGGCACCTACGCCACGCTGCGTATGCCGTCCGGTGAAATCCGTCGCGTCGACGTGCGCTGCCGCGCAACCGTCGGCGAGGTCGGCAACGCCGAGCAGTCGAACATCAACTGGGGCAAGGCCGGCCGCATGCGCTGGAAGGGCAAGCGCCCGACCGTCCGTGGTGTGGTCATGAACCCGGTCGACCACCCGCACGGTGGTGGTGAGGGTAAGACCTCCGGTGGTCGCCACCCGGTCAGCCCCTGGGGCAAGCCCGAGGGCCGCACCCGCAAGAACAAGGCGAGCGACAAGCTCATCGTCCGTCGTCGCCGTACCGGCAAGAAGCGCTAGTCAAGGAGGGAGTGAAGGATGCCACGCAGCCTTAAGAAGGGCCCGTTCGTCGATGACCACCTCCTTGCGAAGGTGGACGTGCAGAACGAGAAGGGCACCAAGCAGGTCATCAAGACCTGGAGCCGTCGTTCCACGATCATTCCGGACTTCATCGGTCACACGTTTGCCGTCCACGACGGACGCAAGCACGTTCCGGTGTTCGTCTCGGACTCGATGGTTGGCCACAAGCTCGGAGAGTTTGCACCGACCAGGACGTTCAAGGGCCACATCAAGGACGACCGGAAGAGCAAGCGTCGATGAGTACTGAAACACAGAACCCCACTGCGAAGGCGGTCGCGCGCCACGTGCGCGTGACCCCCATGAAGGCGCGCCGTGTCGTGGACCTGGTCCGCGGCCGCTCGGTCGAGGACGCACTGTCGATCCTCAAGTTCGCGCCGCAGGCCGCCAGCGAGCCGGTCGCCAAGGTGATCGCCAGCGCAGCTGCCAACGCCCAGAACAACCTGAACCTCGATCCCTCCACGCTGGTCGTCGCGACCGCGTACGTGGACGAGGGTGCGACCCTCAAGCGGTTCCAGCCGCGCGCACAGGGCCGGGCCTTCCGGATCCGTAAGCGTTCGAGCCACATCACGGTCATCGTGGAGAGCCGGGCCAACGTGTCCGGTGCCTCGGGCCGTAACCGCCGGAAGGGAAGTGGTCAGTAGTGGGCCAGAAGATCAACCCGCACGGCTTCCGTCTCGGCATCACGACCGACTGGAAGTCGCGCTGGTACGCAGACAAGCAGTACGCGGAGTACGTCAAGGAAGACGTCGCGATCCGTAAGCTCCTCGCCACGGGCATGGAGCGGGCCGGTATCGCGAAGGTCGAGATCGAGCGCACCCGTGACCGTGTGCGTGTGGACATCCACACCGCACGCCCGGGCATCGTCATCGGCCGTCGCGGCGCCGAGGCCGATCGCATCCGCGCCGAGCTCGAGAAGCTGACCGGCAAGCAGGTCCAGCTGAACATCCTCGAGGTCAAGAACGCAGAGGCCGAGGCCCAGCTGGTGGCACAGGGTGTCGCCGAGCAGCTCTCGAACCGTGTCGCGTTCCGTCGCGCCATGCGCAAGGCCATCCAGTCGGCCATGCGTCAGCCGAACGTCAAGGGCATCCGCGTGCAGTGCTCGGGTCGCCTCGGCGGCGCCGAGATGAGCCGCTCGGAGTTCTACCGTGAGGGTCGCGTTCCGCTGCACACGCTGCGTGCGGACATCGACTACGGCCTCTACGAGGCCAAGACCACCTTCGGTCGCATCGGCGTGAAGGTCTGGATCTACAAGGGCGACATCGTCGGTGGCAAGCGTGAGCTGGCCGCAGGCGCTGCTGCACCGTCGGACCGCCCGCGCCGCGAGCGTCCGAGCCGTCCGCGTCGCTCCGGTGCCGCAGGCACCACCGCGACCAGCACCGAGGCCGGTCGCGCTGCGACCGCCACCGCCGATGCACCCGCTTCGACTGAACAGAAGGAGGGCTGACGCATGTTGATCCCCCGGCGGGTCAAGCACCGCAAGCAGCACCATCCGAGCCGTTCGGGTGCCGCCAAGGGTGGGACCCAGGTGACCTTCGGTGAGTACGGCATCCAGGCTCTCGAGCCGGCCTACATCACCAACCGGCAGATCGAGTCCGCTCGTATCGCCATGACCCGGCACATCAAGCGTGGCGGCAAGATCTGGATCAACATCTTCCCGGATCGCCCGCTCACCAAGAAGCCTGCCGAGACCCGCATGGGTTCCGGTAAGGGTTCGCCGGAGTGGTGGATCGCGAACGTCAAGCCCGGACGGGTGATGTTCGAGATGAGCTACCCGAACGAGGAGATCGCTCGTGAGGCCCTGCGCCGCGCGATGCACAAGCTCCCCTGCAAGTGCCGGATCGTGACGAGGGAGGAGCAGTTCTGATGGCAACCGCAAGCCCTGCTACAGAGCTCCGCGAGCTGACCGAAGAAGAATTGGTCACCAAGCTCCGCGAGTCGAAGGAAGAGCTGTTCAACCTTCGCTTCCAGATGGCCACTGGTCAGCTGGACAACAACCGCCGGCTGCGCACGGTCCGTCACGAGATTGCGCGCATCTACACCGTCCTGCGTGAGCGTGAGCTCGGCCTGGCCGCTGGTCCGGACGCAGGTGACGCGGCATGAGTGAGGAAAAGGCAGTGAGCACCAACAGCACCGAAGAGCGCGCGAGCCGTAAGGTCCGTGTCGGATACGTCGTGTCCGACAAGATGGAGAAGACGATCGTGGTCGAGCTCGAAGACCGCGTCAAGCACAAGCTCTACGGCAAGATCATCCGCCGTACGACCAAGGTGAAGGCGCACGACGAGAACGGCACCGCCGGCGTCGGCGATCGCGTTCAGCTGATGGAGACCCGTCCGCTGTCCGCGACGAAGCACTGGCGTCTGGTCGAGGTCCTCGAGAAGGCCAAGTAAGAGCCGAAGAGTGTATCCAGTACGATGGTGGGGTTGCCCTGCGAGAGCAGCGGTGGCCCCACCATCGGCGGGTACAGACCGCGCGCGTCGGGTCGGAAATCTGCCGCGCATGATCAGCGCGAGCCACTGTGGTTCGTTCTGGTCGAAACAAGCCAGGTCAAGGAGAAGTTAGTGATTCAGCAGGAGTCGCGACTGCGCGTCGCCGACAACACGGGTGCCAAGGAGATTCTCTGCATCCGCGTTCTCGGTGGCTCGTCTCGTCGCTACGCCGGGGTCGGCGACATCATTGTCGCCACCGTCAAGGACGCCGTCCCGGGTGGAAACGTGAAGAAGGGCGAGGTCGTCAAGGCCGTCATCGTCCGCACCGCCAAGGAGCGTCGTCGTCCGGACGGCTCGTACATCAAGTTCGACGAGAACGCTGCCGTCATCATCAAGGCGGACAACGATCCTCGCGGTACCCGCATCTTCGGCCCCGTCGGCCGTGAGCTGCGCGAGAAGAAGTTCATGAAGATCGTCTCGCTCGCCCCGGAGGTGCTGTGATGAAGGTGCACAAGGGTGACACCGTGCTGGTCATCTCCGGCAAGGACAAGGGCGCGAAGGGCAAGGTCATTCAGGCCTTCCCCGCGACCAACAAGGTCCTGGTCGAGGGCGTGAACCGCATCAAGAAGCACACCGCGGTCTCTGCGAACGAGCGTGGCGCCTCCTCGGGCGGCATCGTGACGCAGGAAGCCCCGATCCACGTTTCCAACGTCGCGGTCGTCGACTCGGACGGTAACCCCACTCGCGTGGGCTACCGCACCGATGAGGAGACCGGCAAGAACGTTCGTATTTCCCGGAAGAACGGGAAGGACATCTGACATGACCTCCACTGAGAACAAGACCCAGCCGCGCCTGAAGGCCCGCTACCGTGCGGAGATCAAGGACGCGCTGAACGCGGAGTTCGACTACGCGAACGTCATGCAGATCCCCGGCGTCGTCAAGGTCGTCGTCAACATGGGTGTCGGCGACGCCGCCCGTGACGCGAAGCTGATCAACGGCGCGGTTGCCGATCTCGCTCTGATCACCGGTCAGAAGCCCGAGATCCGCAAGGCCCGCAAGTCCATCGCGCAGTTCAAGCTGCGTGAAGGCATGCCGATCGGCGCGCGCGTCACGCTGCGTGGCGACCGCATGTGGGAGTTCCTGGATCGCCTGGTGTCGATCGCGCTGCCCCGTATCAGGGACTTCCGCGGTCTGTCGGGCACCCAGTTCGACGGCAACGGCAACTACACGTTCGGCCTCAACGAGCAGTCGATGTTCCACGAGATCGACGTGGACAAGATCGATCGTCCGCGCGGTATGGACATCACCGTCGTGACCACCGCCACCAACAACGAAGAAGGCCGTGCGCTGCTCAAGCACCTCGGCTTCCCGTTCAAGGAGAACTGAGCCCATGGCTAAGAAGGCACTGGTCAACAAGGCCAACAAGAAGCCGAAGTTCGCGGTGCGCGCGTACACCCGCTGCCAGAAGTGCGGCCGTCCGCACGCGGTGTTCCGCAAGTTCGGCCTGTGCCGTATCTGCGTTCGCGAGATGGCACACGCCGGCGAACTGCCGGGCGTTCACAAGAGCTCCTGGTAACCCACTCCGGGTTACACAGACTTCCGTTCCGCACCCGCGGAACGGTGAAGGTAAGAACCACTTCGTTGTAGGCCCACGACCGGGCCGGCCCCGCTCCATCCGATTTGTCGGGGGAGCGGGGCCGGGACCGGTGTTGCATGGGAACCCCAACGAGAAAGGTGCACAGGTCAACTCATGACCATGACTGATCCGATCGCAGACTTCTTGACGCGTCTGCGTAATGCCAACTCGGCGTACCACGACGAGGTGAAGCTGCCGCACTCGAAGATCAAGGCGAACATCGCCGAGATCCTCAAGCGCGAGGGCTACATCGCGGACTACCGCACCGAGGATGCCGAGGTCGGCAAGACGCTGATCGTCGACCTCAAGTACGGCCCGAGCCGCGAGCGCAGCCTCGCCGGCGTCCGCCGTGTTTCCAAGCCCGGTCTGCGCGTGTACGCGAAGTCCACCAACCTGCCCAAGGTCCTGGGCGGCCTCGGCGTGGCGATCATCTCCACGTCTTCCGGCCTGCTCACCGATCGTCAGGCGGCCAATCAGGGAGTGGGCGGGGAAGTCCTCGCCTACGTCTGGTAAGGGAGGCCACCACTATGTCGCGTATTGGAAAGATTCCGGTCGCCGTCCCCGCGGGCGTCGACGTGACCATCACCGGACAGGACGTCGCGGTCAAGGGCCCCAAGGGCACCCTGACGATGACCGTCTCGGAGCCGATCTCGGTCGCACAGGAGGACGGTGCCCTTCAGGTCACCCGTCCCGACGACGAGCGTCGCAGCCGCGCGCTGCACGGTCTGTCGCGCACCCTGGTGCAGAACATGATCATCGGTGTTACCGCTGGTTACACCACCAAGATGGAGATCCACGGCGTCGGTTACCGTGTGGCACTGAAGGGCCAGGACCTCGAGTTCTCGCTCGGCTACAGCCACCCGGTCCCGATCGAGGCTCCGGAGGGCATCACCTTCGCTGTCGAGTCGCCGACCCGGTTCTCGATCACCGGCATCGACAAGCAGAAGGTCGGCCAGATCGCGGCCAACATCCGTCGTCTGCGCAAGTCCGACCCGTACAAGGGCAAGGGCATCCGCTACGAGGGTGAGCAGGTCCGTCGCAAGGTCGGAAAGACGGGTAAGTGATATGAGCCAGACTGCAAATCAGAAAGCCAAGCGGATTCCGCTCGGCAAGGACGCGTCCACGACGCGTCGTCTGTCGAAGGCGCGTCGTCACTTCCGTCTCCGCAAGAAGGTCTCCGGCACCCCGGAGCGTCCCCGTCTGGTGGTGAACCGCTCCGCGCGGCACATCCACGTGCAGCTGGTGGACGATCTGGCCGGCAAGACCCTCGCCGCTGCGTCGACCATCGAGGCCGACGTGCGTGCGCTGGACGGCGACAAGAGCGCCCGTGGCGCGAAGGTCGGTCAGCTGATCGCCGAGCGCGCCAAGGCAGCCGGCGTGGAGACCGTGGTCTTCGACCGCGGTGGCCACACCTACACGGGTCGCATCGCGGCCCTGGCCGACGCCGCTCGCGAAGGCGGGTTGAAGTTCTGATGACCAACGTTACTAACGGAAGGAATGCCTGATGCCGGGACGTCAAAGGCGTGACGGCGGAAGCGGACCCGCCGGACAGAATGGGCCGAACAGCGGCAGTGGCGACAACCGTGGCGGCCGTGACCGTCGCGACAACCGCCGCGACAACGCTGCCGAGAAGTCGAACTTCATCGAGCGGGTTGTCTCCATCAACCGTGTCTCGAAGGTCGTCAAGGGTGGTCGTCGCTTCAGCTTCACCGCTCTGGTGATCGTGGGCGACGGCAACGGACTCGTCGGCGTCGGCTACGGAAAGGCCAAGGAAGTTCCCGCGGCCATCCAGAAGGGTGTCGAGGAGGCTCGCAAGAGCTTCTTCCGCGTCCCGATGATCGGCAGCACCATCACCCACCCGATCCAGGGTGAGGCGGCGGCCGGTGTGGTCATGCTGCGTCCGGCCAGCCCCGGTACAGGTGTTATCGCCGGTGGCGCGGTGCGTGCCGTGCTCGAGTGCGCGGGAATCCACGACATCCTGTCGAAGTCGCTCGGTAGCGACAACGCGATCAACGTCGTGCACGCGACCGTTGCTGCCCTCAAGGGTCTGCAGCGTCCGGAAGAGGTTGCGGCTCGCCGTGGCCTGCCCATCGAGGACGTTGCTCCGGCCGGCATGCTCCGCGCTCGTGCACAGGCTGGGAGCGTGAAGTAAATGGCACAGCTCAAGGTCACCCAGGTCAAGAGCACCATCGGCACCAAGCAGAACCAGCGGGACAGCATGCGCACCCTCGGGCTGAAGGGCATTCGCCAGTCGGTCGTTCGTGAGGACAACGCGCAGAACCGCGGTCTGATCAACGTGGTGCGCCACCTCGTCACAGTTGAGGAGGTCTAACCATGACCATCAAGTTGCACCACCTGCGCCCCGCGCCCGGCGCCAAGACCGACAAGACTCGCGTCGGTCGCGGTGAGGGCTCGAAGGGTAAGACCGCCGGTCGCGGTACGAAGGGCACCAAGGCCCGGAAGAACGTGTCGGCCGCCTTCGAGGGTGGACAGATGCCGCTGCACATGCGTCTGCCCAAGCTCAAGGGCTTCACCAACCCGTTCCGCACCGAGTACCAGGTCGTCAACGTCGGCGACATCGCTCGTCTGTTCCCCGAGGGTGGACAGATCGGCGTTGCCGAGCTCGTTGCCGCCGGTGCGGTTCGCAAGAACCAGCTCGTGAAGGTTCTCGCCGAGGGTGAGCTCACGGTTGCCGTTCAGGTCACCGCGAACAAGTTCTCCGGCGCTGCCAAGGAGAAGATCGCCGCTGCCGGTGGTACCACCACCGAGCTGTGATTTCGCTCAGCTAGCTTGTCGAATGGCCGCAACTCTGCCCAATCGGGCCGAGTTGCGGCCATTCGCCGCTCTGCAGGGTGTCCTGTCGGCATACTGTTGAGCAACCGGCCCCAGGCAACGGGGCTGTGATTTCATGTGTCACTGTTAGAGTTCTAGAGTTCTGCAATCCATGGGACGAGTCATTCGACTTGGCTCCCCGTATGTCGTGCGCCAGGAGGATCTTTGCTTTCCGCCTTTGTCTCGGCCCTCAGGACGCCTGACCTGAGGCGGAAGATCCTCTTCACACTCGGTCTCGTCGCCCTGTATCGCCTCGGCGCGACACTGCCCTCTCCCGGTGTCGACTACGGCAATGTCCGTGCATGTATCGACCAGGTGTCGGGTGGCGAGTCTGCCGGCATCTACTCGCTGATCAACCTGTTCTCGGGTGGTGCACTGCTGCAGCTCTCGGTCTTCGCGATCGGCATCATGCCGTACATCACCGCGAGCATTATCGTGCAGCTGCTCACTGTCGTCATCCCGAAGTTCGAGGAACTCCGCAAGGAGGGCCAATCGGGCCAGGCGAAGATGACGCAGTACACGCGTTACCTGTCGATCGCGCTCGCGATCCTGCAGGCCACTGGCATCGTGGCCCTCGCGGCCCGAGGTCAGCTGCTGCAGGGCTGTACGCAGTCGATCATCGCCGACGAGAGCATCTTCGGTCTGATCATCATCGTGCTCGTCATGACGGCGGGTTCGGCCCTGGTGATGTGGTTCGGTGAGCTCATCACCGAGCGCGGTGTCGGCAACGGCATGTCGCTGCTGATCTTCGCGGGCATCGCCTCGCGCATTCCGGGCGAGGGCAAGACCATCCTGGACAGCCGCGGCGGCCTGACGTTCGCACTCGTGTGCGTGGCCGCGCTGGCCATCATCGCCGGTGTCGTCTTCGTCGAGCAGGGCCAGCGGCGCATCCCGGTGCAGTACGCGAAGCGGATGGTCGGCCGCAAGATGTACGGAGGTTCGTCGACCTACCTGCCCCTGAAGGTCAACCAGGCCGGTGTCATTCCGGTGATCTTCGCGTCGTCCCTGCTCTACCTGCCGAACCTGATCGCGCAGCTCACCGGCGCCAACACGAGCGCCGATCCGAGCTGGTGGCAGCGGTTCATCAACGAGTACCTGGTGAACCCGGCCAACCCGGTCTACATCCTGATCTACTTCGGCATGATCGTCTTCTTCACGTACTTCTACGTCGCGATCACCTTCAATCCGGAGGAACGCGCGGACGAGATGAAGAAGTTCGGCGGCTTCATCCCGGGCATCCGTCCCGGCCGGCCGACGGCCGACTACCTGAACTACGTACTGAGCCGTATCACCTTGCCGGGTGCCATCTACCTCGGCACCATCGCAGTCCTGCCGAATCTGTTCCTCGATATCGGCAATTCGGGCGGCGCAGCGAACCTGCCGTTCGGTGGCACCGCGGTGCTGATTATGGTCAGTGTGGGCCTCGATACCGTTAAGCAGATCGAGAGCCAGCTTATGCAGCGAAACTATGAAGGGTTCCTCAAGTGAGACTTGTCCTCCTTGGTCCTCCCGGTGCCGGTAAAGGCACCCAGGCCGCGATCCTGTCCGAGAAGCTGGGCGTTCCGCACATCTCCACCGGAGATCTGTTCCGCGCCAACATCGGGCAGGAGACCCCGCTGGGGCTCGAGGCCAAGAAGTACCTCGACGCAGGTGACCTGGTTCCCAGCGAGATCACGAACAACATGGTGAAGGCCCGCGTGGCCGAGCCCGACGCCGCCAACGGCTTCCTGCTCGACGGGTTCCCGCGCACGGTGGATCAGGCGAAGGCACTGGAGGGCATCCTCGAGGGCCTGGGCGCCAAGCTCGACGGTGTGCTCGCGTTCGACGTCGATGACGACGTCGTGGTCGAGCGGATGCTCGCCCGTGGTCGCGCCGACGACACCGAGGACGTCATCCGCAACCGCATGCGCGTCTACCGCGAGGAGACCGCACCCCTGCTCGACTACTACGCCGGCCATATCGTCACCGTCGACGCTGTCGGCGCTGTCGAAGAGGTCAACGCCCGCGCCCTGGCCGCGCTGGGGAAGTAATGGCATTCGGCCGCAAGCGCAAGGTCGTTCCGTTCCGCACGGCGGGTGAGCTCGACGCCATGGCGGCTGCGGGCGCGATCGTCGGGGCCGCCCTCGTGGCGGTGCGGGATGCGGCCAAGCCGGGTGTCAGCACGCTCGAGCTCGACCGGGTCGCCGAATCCGTCATCCGGGACGCCGGCGCGGTGCCGTCGTTCCTCGGATACCACGGGTTCACCGGATCCATCTGCTCGTCGGTCAACGATCGGGTCGTGCACGGTATCCCGTCCGCCGACGACATCCTGGTCGAGGGCGATCTGGTGTCGATCGACTGCGGGGCGATTCTCGACGGTTGGCACGGCGACTCCGCGTGGACGTTCGGCGTCGGCACTCTCAGCGAAGCGGACGCTCAGCTGAGCGAGGCGACCCGGCTCTCGATGGAGGCCGGTATCGCCGCCATGATCGACGGCAACCGGCTCACCGACGTCTCGCACGCCATCGAGCTGGGCACGCATGCAGCGGAGAAGCTGCACGGCAGGTCCTACGGAATCGTCGACGGCTACGGCGGTCACGCGATCGGCCGTGAGATGCACATGGATCCGTTCCTGCCGAACGAGGGTGCCCCCGGTAAGGGCCCGCATCTGGTGATCGGGTCGGTCCTCGCGATCGAGCCGATGCTCACGCTCGGTACGTACGAGACCGAGGTGCTGGCCGACGACTGGACCGTGGTGACCACCGACGGAAGCCGTGCCGCCCACTGGGAGCACACCGTCGCGGTGACCGAGGACGGTCCGCGGATCCTCACCCTGCGTCCCGGGGACAACTGAAGATCTCGAAGACGCCGAACGGGCAGTGGGTCACCCACTGCCCGTTCGGCGTTTCTGCGTTTCCTCGGACGGGCCGCGGGTCAGCCGTCGAGCAGGACGGTGACCGGTCCGTCGTTGACGAGGCTGACCCGCATGTCTGCGCCGAACCGGCCGGCCTCGACGGTGGCACCCAGTTCCCGGAGCGCTTCGGCGAAGGCGTCGACGAGTGGTTCGGCCACGGCGCGGGGCGCGGCAGGGGACCACGACGGTCGGCGGCTGCGGCGGGTGTCGGCCATGAGGGTGAACTGGCTGACGACCAGGATCGGCGCGCCGACATCGGACGCGGACTTCTCGTCGTCGAGGATGCGCAGTCGCCACACCCGACGCGCGAGGTTCGACGCCGCGGTGGGGTCGTCGTCGTGTCCGACGCCGAGAAGGACGAGCAGTCCCTGCCCTCCGTCTCCCGGCTCGATCCGGCCGACCTCCTCGCCGTCGACCTCGACGGCTGCCGAAGTGACGCGTTGGACGAGTGCGCGCATGTGAGGTGCGTATCCCTTCTCGGAGGTTTCTCGGAGGTTTCTCGGAGGCTTCGGCGAGGCTTCGGCGAGGCTTCGTGGCGCTTCCGGGTGGCGGCCGGTCGTACCGACTCGAGGCCGCATTTGGCCTGGTTGGGAAATGTCGGTAAGATGGATCAACGGTGCGCCCTGCGTATCGGTTGTCTGCCTGTCCGGCCTCGTGCCGGGGAGTCGTTCTCGACCGATAACGCCTGCAGGGCCGCCCTGTAGCGGATACCGGTGACGGTAGCCGATGCATCCAAACGCCACTCAACGGATCGCGGAGGATATGGCTAAGAAGGACGGGGCCATCGAGGTCGAGGGACGAGTTGTCGAGCCGCTGCCCAATGCGATGTTCCGCATTGAGCTGGAAAACGGCCACAAGGTCCTCGCACACATCAGCGGCAAGATGCGGCAGCACTACATTCGCATCCTTCCCGAGGACCGCGTGGTCGTGGAGCTGTCGCCCTACGACCTGTCGCGTGGACGCATCGTTTACCGCTACAAGTAAAAGCTTCCCCGGCCACACCGGCCGGGGAAAACTGTGTCCGCCGTCCGGCGGACAGACAACAGGAGATCAGACGCAACGTGAAGGTTCAGCCTAGCGTCAAGAAGATCTGCGAGAAGTGCAAGGTGATTCGCCGTAACGGGCGCGTCATGGTGATCTGCGAGAACCTGCGTCACAAGCAGCGTCAGGGTTAATCCCAGCAGTTCACGGCTTCTTCGAGATCTGCTTGGCAACAAGCGCAAAGAAGACCTCTCAGCACCAACCGCTACCCGGGCCCAGGGAGATATCCCGAAGGCAGGTAACGGTCTACCCCCGGCACGGAGGCCGGGGCCCCACTGCGATTCGAACGCAGAGTCTTACGCAGGGGACGGACTGGGAGCAGACCTCCGCACACCGATAGGAATGCCACATGGCACGTCTCGCAGGTGTCGATCTTCCTCGCGAAAAGCGCATGGAGATCGCACTGACCTACATCTACGGCATCGGCCGTACCACCTCCAAGGAGATCCTGTCTGCCACGGGTGTCAACCCGGACCTGCGCAGCAAGGACCTGACCGACGAGGACCTCGCCAAGCTCCGCGAGTACATCGAGGAGTCGGTGAAGGTTGAGGGCGACCTGCGCCGCGAGGTGCAGGCCGACATCCGTCGCAAGATCGAGATCGGCTGCTACCAGGGCCTGCGCCACCGTCGTGGTCTGCCCGTGCGTGGTCAGCGCACCAAGACCAACGCGCGCACCCGTAAGGGTCCGAAGCGCACCGTCGCAGGGAAGAAGAAGTAATGCCTCCTAAGTCACGTAGCACCGGTCCGAAGAAGACCCAGAAGGCGCGTCGCAGGGACAAGAAGAACGTCCCGCACGGTGCCGCTCACATCAAGAGCACCTTCAACAACACGATCGTGTCGATCACCGACCCGGCCGGCAACGTCATCTCCTGGGCGTCGTCGGGCCACGTGGGCTTCAAGGGCTCGCGTAAGTCGACGCCGTTCGCTGCTCAGCTCGCTGCTGAGAACGCTGCCCGCAAGGCGCAGGAGCACGGCGTGAAGAAGGTCGACGTCTTCGTCAAGGGTCCGGGTTCGGGCCGCGAGACCGCGATCCGCTCGCTGCAGGCTGCAGGCCTCGAGGTCGGCACCATCTCCGATGTCACCCCCCAGCCGCACAACGGCTGCCGTCCGCCCAAGCGGCGTCGGGTTTAAGTAGCGGGAAGGATAGGTAAAAGAACATGGCACGTTATACCGGACCCATCACCCGCAAGTCGCGTCGTCTGCGCGTCGACCTCGTCGGAGGCGACCAGGCGTTCGAGCGGCGCCCGTACCCGCCGGGACAGCACGGCCGCGCGCGGATCAAGGAGAGCGAGTACCTGCTCCAGCTGCAGGAGAAGCAGAAGGCTCGCTTCACCTACGGCGTCATGGAGAAGCAGTTCCGTCGCTACTACCAGGAGGCGGTCAACCGCCCCGGTAAGACCGGTGAGAACCTGCTCCAGATCCTGGAGTCGCGTCTCGACAACGTCGTGTACCGCGCAGGCCTCGCTCGCACCCGCCGCCAGGCGCGTCAGCTGGTCACGCACGGTCACCTTCTCGTGAACAACAAGAAGGTCGACATCCCCAGCTACCGCGTCTCGCAGTACGACATCATCGATGTCCGCGAGAAGTCGCTGGCGACGCTGCCCTTCCAGATCGCCCGCGAGACCCAGGGCGACCGCCCGATCCCGGGTTGGCTGCAGGTGGTCGGTGGACGTCTTCGCATCCTGGTGCACCAGCTCCCCGAGCGTGCGCAGATCGAGGTTCCGCTGCAGGAACAGCTGATCGTCGAGTACTACTCGAAGTAAGGCGTAATGCCTGTGAGTGGCCGGTTCGCCGGCCACTCACAGGCCCCAAGCCTTTCCCATCGTGGGCGTCATATAGCGGACGCCCGTACAGGAGGAAATCCAATGCTCATTTCTCAGCGACCCACGCTGACCGAAGAGGTCATCGCTGAAAACCGCTCGAAGTTCGTCATCGAGCCCCTCGAGCCAGGCTTCGGGTACACCCTCGGCAATTCGCTGCGCCGCACCCTGCTGTCGTCGATCCCCGGCGCTGCTGTCACCAGCATCCGTATCGACGGCGTCCTGCACGAGTTCACCACCGTCCCGGGTGTGAAGGAAGATGTCACCGACATCATCCTGAACCTCAAGGGCCTGGTCGTGAGCTCCGAAGAGGACGAGCCGGTCACCATGTACGTCCGCAAGCAGGGCCCCGGTGCCGTGACTGCAGGCGACATCGTTCCGCCGGCAGGTGTCACGGTCAACAACCCGGATCTGCACATCGCCACCCTGAACGACAAGGGCAAGCTGGAGATCGAGCTCGTTGTCGAGCGCGGTCGCGGCTACGTCCCCGCCGTCCAGAACAAGGCGTCCGGCGCCGAGATCGGCCGTATCCCGGTCGACTCGATCTACTCGCCGGTGCTCAAGGTCACCTACAAGGTGGAGGCCACTCGCGTCGAGCAGCGCACCGACTTCGATCGGTTGATTCTCGACGTCGAGACCAAGAATTCCATCACCGCTCGGGATGCGCTCGCTTCGGCGGGCAAGACCCTGGTTGAGCTCTTCGGCCTGGCCCGTGAGCTGAACGTCGAAGCAGAAGGCATCGAGATCGGACCCTCGCCCGCCGAGGCCGATCACATCGCTTCCTTCGGACTCCCCATCGAGGATCTGGACCTCACGGTCCGTTCCTACAACTGCCTCAAGCGCGAGGGTGTTCACACCGTCGGCGAGCTGGTTGGTCGTACCGAGTCCGATCTGCTGGACATCCGCAATTTCGGACAGAAGTCCATCGACGAGGTGAAGGTCAAGCTCCATTCGCTCGGCCTCGCCCTCAAGGACAGCCCTGCGTCCTTCGACCCCACCACCGTTGCCGGCTACGACGCCGCCACCGGGACGTGGAGCGACACGGATGCCGGTTCCTTCAGCGACGCTGACGGGACCGAGCAGGACTACGCCGAGACCGAACAGCTTTAACCCGTAGCCCCCGGCACATGGGCAAATGTGCTGGGCGAGCCCTAGAGGAGCTCCAATGCCCAAGCCCAAGAAGGGTGCCCGCTTCGGCGGGTCGGCGTCGCACCAGAAGGCGATCTTCGCCAACCTGGCGACTGCTCTTTTCGAGCACGGCCGAATCACCACCACGGAGGCCAAGGCCAAGGCCCTGCGTCCGTACGCCGAGAAGCTCGTGACGCATGCCAAGGCTGGAACCCTGGCGCACCGTCGTGAGGTTCTCAAGGTGATCCGCAACAAGGATGTCGTGCACACCCTGTTCGCGGAGATCGGTCCGTTCTACGCCGACCGCAATGGCGGATACACCCGCATCATCAAGACCATTCCCCGTAAGGGCGACAACGCTCCGATGGCAATCATCGAGCTCGTCCAGGAGAAGACGGTCACCTCCGAGGCCGACCGCGCTCGTCGCGTTGCGGCTTCGCAGGCCCCCGCCGAGGAGAACGTGGTGGAGGCCGTCGAGGCCGACGCCACCGAGGCAGAGGTCGAGAACGCAGACGCAGTGATCGAGGCCGTCGAAGACGAGACCGCGACCGCAGCCGACGCCGACGAGGCCAAGAAGGACTAGTCCACTTGGTTTCGGCACATGCTGAATCGAACGAACCCGTCGTTCCCTCTGGGGACGGCGGGTTCGTTCGATTGCGGCTCGACATCTCGTACGACGGCACCGACTTCTCCGGGTGGGCGCGTCAGCCCGGCCGCCGCACGGTGTGCGGCGAGATCGAGGAGAAGCTCAGTGCGATCGTGCGCACCCCTGTTCTGCTCACGGTCGCCGGTCGCACCGACGCCGGCGTGCACGCGAGCGGCCAGGTCGCGCACGTCGACGTGCCGGCCGACATGATTCCGGACGATCCGTCGCGACTGGTCCGGCGCCTGGCCCGTTTCCTCCCGCGCGACGTGCGGGTCAAGAACGTCTCCTTTGCGCCAGAGCACTTCGATGCGCGGTTCTCCGCGATCCGCCGACACTACGAGTACCGCCTCACGACGGCACCGTACGGCGTCGATCCGTTGCGGGCCCGCGATACGGTCGCGTGGCCGAAGAATGTGGACGTCGACGCGATGCGGGCGGCGTCGTCGCGGCTGCTAGGGCTGCACGACTTCGCCGCGTTCTGCAAGCGGCGGGAGGGCGCGACAACGGTGCGCGAACTCCAGCGCTTCGATTGGGAGCAATCGGGTCACGAGTTGACGGCGTTCGTCACCGCCGACGCTTTCTGCTGGTCGATGGTGCGCAGTCTGGTCGGCGCCGCGCTGGCAGTCGGCGAGGGCCGTCGCACGGTCGACTGGATGGCGGGTCTGCTCTCCGAGCGTGAACGTGCCAGCGCAGTGGCCGTCGCTCCGGCACACGGACTTTCGCTGGTCCGGGTCGACTATCCCGCCGACGAGGATCTCGCCGCACGCAACGAGGCCACCCGGGAGACGCGCAGTGCGATCGATCCGGGCAGCCTCGGATGTTGCGGCGGCTGAGCGTCAGCCCGCGAGCTGGCGGGCGATGACCAGTCGCTGAATCTGGTTGGTGCCCTCGAAGATCTGCGTGATCTTCGCTTCGCGCATGTACCGCTCGACGGGGAAGTCCTGGGTGTAGCCGTAGCCGCCGAACACCTGGACCGCGTCGGTTGTGACCTTCATGGCCGCATCGGTCGCGACGAGCTTCGCGACGGAGGCATTCCGGGAGTAGGGCAGACCGGCGTCGCGGCGGCGGGCGGCGTCGATGTAGGTGGCGCGGGCCGAGTCGACGGCGGCCGCCATGTCGGCGAGCACGAAGCCCAGACCCTGGTGGTCGATGATTCGCTTGCCGAAAGCCTTGCGCTCCTTGGCGTATGCGACGGCGTCGTCGAGGGCGCCCTGCGCGAGTCCGACCGCCACCGCAGCGATGCCGAGGCGGCCCGAGTCCAGCGCGCTGAACGCGATGGGCAGGCCCTGTCCGGTCTTGCCGATCAGTCGCTCGCCGGGGACGAAGGCGTCGTCGTAGTGTGCGGCGGTGGTGGGGACCGCGCGCAGGCCCATCTTCTCCTCCGGCTTGCCGAAGCTCAGTCCCTCGGTGCCCTTCGGAACGAGGAAGCACGAGATGCCGCGGGCGCCTTCGTCGCTCGTGCGGGCGAACAGGGTGTAGAAGTCCGCCCGACCGCCGTTGGTGATCCACGCCTTGCTGCCGTTGATCCGGAATCCGCCGTCCACTTCGGTGGCCCGGCACGTCAGCGCCGCGGCGTCGGAGCCGGCCTGGGGTTCGGAGAGGCTGTAGGCGCCGATGGTCTCGCCGCCGAGCATGTCGGGCAGCCACTTCGCCTTCTGGTCGTCGGTGCCGTGGGTGGCGAGCGCGAAGCACGACAGGCTGTGCACGCTGGTCGCGACGGCCACGGCCGCCCATCGGGCCGCGATCTCCTCGAGGACCTGCAGGTACACCTCGTAGGGTTGGTCGCCGCCGCCGAACTCCTCGGGGTACGGCAGGCTCAGCAGTCCGGCACGGCCGAGGGCGGGGAAGACGCCGTCGGGGAACGTCTCGTTCTTCTCGTGTTCGTCGACGATCGGCGCCAGCACCTTGTCGGCGACCTCGCGGGTGAGGTCGATCAGGTCGTGGGCTTCCTGGGTGGGCAGCAGGCGTTCGACGGGCACGGTGGTCTCCTCATGGTGGACCGAGAGCGGAAAGTAGTACTGAGATCGATACTGCAGTACTGTTTCGCGTATGGCAACCCCGGTGAAGATGACGGCGCGACGCCTCGCGCTGTTCGACGCGCTCGTGGATCTCATCCTCGTGGAGGGGTTCGCGCACCTCACGCTCGACGATCTCGCGGCACGCCTGCACTGCTCCAAGTCCACGTTGTATCGGCTTGCCGACAGCAAGGAACAGCTGGTGCGGGCGGCTACGGTGCACTTCTTCCGAGGCGCTACAGACCGGGTCGAGGCGAGCCTCGCCGGTGCAGTCGGTGCCCGCGAACGGATCCGGATGTACCTGGAGGCGGTGGGGGAACAGCTGCGGCCGGCGTCGGCGCGGTTCATGGAGGATCTCGCGGGTGACTCGGCGGCGCGCGAGGTGTACGAGCGCAACACGCGGTTCGCGGCGCGTCGGGTGCAGGAACTCATCACCGAGGGCGTCGCCGCCGCCGAACTTCGCGACGCGCACGCGGCGTTCGTCGGCGACATCGCGGCGGCCGCGATGGTGCGGATCCAGCAGCGTCAGGTGGCGGCCTCGACCGGCCTCGACGACGCCCAGGCCTACCAGGAGCTGGCGATCCTGCTGACCCGCGGACTCTGACCGCGCGCTCTAGGATCGGACCGGGAAGGGAGTGTGCCGATGACCGAACCGATCCGGCCGCTGCGACTGGAAGTGATCGTGGGCAGTGTCCGCGCCGGGCGGTTCGCGCCGGTGGTCGTGGACTGGTTCGTCGAGCGGGCCCGTGTGCGCGACGCCTTCGACACCTCCGTCCTCGATCTCGCAGATGCGGCTCTGCCCCAGGATCTTTCGCACACGTCCGACGTCGAGCGGTTCACCGAACGTATCGGGAACGCCGATGCGTTCGTGGTGGTGACGAGCGAGTACAACCACGGATACCCGGCGGCGCTCAAGACCGCGCTGGACACGGTCAAGTACGAGTGGCGGGCCAAACCGATCGGGTTCGTCGCGTACGGCGGAATGTCGGGCGGGCTGCGCGCAGTGGAGCAACTTCGTCAGGTCGTGGCCGAAGTGCACATGGTGTCGATCCGGGAGGCCGTCAGTTTTCACCAGGCCCGCAAACATTTCGACCCGGACGACGGCGCCGCGAACGATGCCGCCGAGCGGATGCTCACGCAGCTGGAGTGGTGGGCCGACGCCCTCCGGTCACAGCGCGAGCGGAGACCGTATCCGGGCTGACGGTCAACGGGCGGCGGCCAGTCCCGCGGGGGTGCGTCCGTGCCCGATGAATGCGGTCTCGGACGAGATCGTTACCAACGCCAGTTCGACGTGGCGGTCGCCGGTGGTCAGCACCACCCGATCGCCGGCCGCTCCCGGCTGCACGATCGTCAGGTGCGGGGCCGTCGACGGCCACTGCTGCGGATGGCTGTGGAGATGGATGGTCGTGACGCCGGCCCGCGTAGGCGGGGCCGGGACGCCGTCCACGACGATCGTGTCGAATCCCGTATCGGACCACGAGGATTCGGCCGCCGCGCGTAGTCGGGTCGGGGTTGCGACGGTACCGATCAGCGTCGCCCACGCGTGTGGGCGATCGGTGTGGACCAGGACGCGGGCGCCGGTCGCGACCGCCCGGAAGACCATTTGCTGAGCCAGATACAGCTCGCCGGCGATGTACACGTCGCCGACGCCGCGTCCGGTGACTCGGGCCGTCACCGCGTGCCCGTGTGCGTCGGAGCCCACGAGCTGGCCGCAGCCCGCGACGGGCAGTGCGAGTGCGTCGAGATCCGCCCGGTCGAACTCGGACATCGGCGTCAGGCCGTCGAGTTCGGGCGAGGACGTGGGCAGGTGCGACAACAGGGCGTCGCGGTGGCGACCCTGCATCGAGATCGTGCCGGGAATGCCGAGACGTTCCGGTGCGCTCCGTACCGTCCGCCGGAAGGCTGCGCCGGCCCGCACGGATCTCGGTCTGTCCGACGGGCGCAGGCGAACTGCCACGGTGGTCCCGAGACTCGGCGCCGCCCACACGGCGGTGAGCACCTCCCGTGAGAGATGTCCGGGATCGACTGCGTTGCCGACGTTGAACACCCCCGGCAACGGCACGTGGGACCAGTCCTGGTCCATCGCGACCGGATGGACACCGCGGCAGATGCGTGCCGCGGCCGACTCGATCTCGGACGCCGTCAGGATGCGTGAGCGGCACCCGGCGTCGGCGAGCGCCCGGACCACCCGACGTGCCGCGACGGCCACGGTACGCGACGCACCCTCCTCGCCGCCGCCCCTGCGGGCGATCGATTCCACGTGGTCGGCCGCATCGAAGCGCAGGACGATCCACACGCTGCGCTGCGCGGCGGCGGGCAGTGGTCCGACGAGGCTGTCGTACACGTCGGCAGCCGGAGTGCCGGAGACCGCGCGACTGCCGTGGCTGACGATGTCGATTCCGCTCAGGCTGACGTCGTGCTGTTCGAGGCAGTCGGCGAGGGCCGAAACCGGAACGTGCTCGCCCGAATCGAACGTCTCGCGCGTGATCCGGGTCCAGCCCCGCTGCGGTGGGAGCAGTTCCACGACCGCCTGGACCTGGCCGTCGACCCAGTGCAACCCCACGGACTCGCCGGGCGAACGGAAGTCCGCGGAGTGCCCCGCGGCGGGCCGCCGGTTGCGCACGAAGAGCCACGCCGCCTCGGCCCAGGACAACGTCATGCGGCCACCGACCCGCACGAACATCACGGCGCCGGCGACGACGGCTGTGACGACCGCGGCCCACAGTGGCAGCCCGGCGAGCAGCGCGAGCAGGCACGCGACGGCCGCGAGAACCTGTGCGACGATCACGGTCGCCACCAGTACGGCGGGCGTGTGCCGACGGCGTCGGGCACGGAATTGGTCCACGGATCCTCCCCGATACCTGAACCAGACGGACCGAGTAGTCGACCGCCGAAGTGTGTTTTCACGCGAACTGTACTGTGTGGGTCCGTAGCGTGCGCCTCATGGGGGAGGGAACATGGCAGCACAGCCGACTACGCGATGGCAGGTCAGCGGGTATCGATTCCTGGTTCGTCGCATGGAACACGCGCTCGTCCGGCGGGACGTGCGCATGCTGCACGACCCGATGCGCTCGCAGTCGCGGGCGCTCGCGGTCGGTGTGGTCGTGGCGTGCCTCGGCCTTGCGGCGTGCGCGGCTCTCGCGCTGATCCGGCCGCAGGACAAGATCGGCGACGCCTCGATCGTCGTCGGAAAGAGTTCGGGTGCAATGTTTGTCGTCACGAACGGCACGCTGCACCCCGTGTTGAATCTGGCGTCGGCGCGGCTCGTGATCGGGGAGTCGGCCCGCCCGGTGATGATCAAGGAATCCGAGATCGACACGCGCCCTCGTGGTGCCCTCGTCGGGATTCCCGGGGCACCGTCCGCGCTACCCGACGGCGGCGGTGCCGACGGACAGTCCTGGACGGTGTGCGACACGGTGGCGCCGGGCGGAAGCCGTTCCGTCACAACCACGGTGGCTGTCGGCGAACCGACATGGAGCGAGCGCGCGGGTCGACTCGACACGGACGAGGCGCTGCTGGTATCCCACTCCGACGAGACGTTCCTGGTGTACGACGGCCGCCGCGCTCCGATCGACCTGAACGACCAGGCGGTGGCCCGGGCCCTGGGACTCGAAGGTGTGCGGCCACGCCCGGTCAGCCGGGGCATGCTCAACGCGATCCCCGAGGCGCTGCCGATCACGCCGCCCCACATCGAGGACGCTGGGAACACCCCGGCATTCGGAATGGCCGGACGGACAATAGGTTCTGTCGTCAAAGTCATGCGCGGCGACGACGCCCACTATTACGTGGTGTTGCGCGACGGAGTGCAGGAGATCAGCGCCGCGACCGCGTTCCTCATCCAGTTCTCCGACTCGCAGGGACAGTCGGAGATGGCCGCGGTCACGCCCGATGCCCTCGCCGACGTACCCACCGTGCACGGCCTCGACGTCTCGACCTTCCCGAGCGTCCCGCCGCGGCTCGTGGAGGCGGCCGACGACCCGGTCAGCTGCCTCACCTGGACTCCCCAGGGCGCCGCCGCGGGTGACGAGTCCGGCCGGGTCGACGCGGTGCTCACGGTCTCGGCCGGCCGCGCCCTGCCGATCCCGGACCAGGCGCGGACCGTCCGATTGGCACAGGCGGACGGGCCCGGTGACAACGCCGACGAGGTGTACGTGAGCCCCGGCAGTAGCGGATTCGTGCAGACGACCGGCCTCGAATCCGGCAGCTCCCGCAAGGGCGGCATGTTCTTCGTGGCGGACACCGGCGTCCGGTACGGCGTGAAGAACGCCGACGCGGCCAAGGCACTCGGCTTCGACACCCCGGGCGCCCCGGCGCCGTGGCGGATCGTCGAACTCCTCGCCCCCGGACCGACACTCGGCCGCGAGGAAGCCCTCGTCGCCCACGACGGCATCGCACCCGACAGCAACCCTGCACCGGTCGCGGCGGGGAACTGACCGGCGCCGCAGTTACTTGCGGTTAATTGCGCCGCCGGCGCAGTGGAAACGAGGCGAGTACGCCGAGCATCGCCACCGCGACGATCCCACCGGTCGCGGCCAGCGCCACCGTGCGCGGCCGCGTGTCCTCCTCGACCGGTTGCGGGGCCGCCACCGGGGCCGAGACGGGTCCGCCGGCCGCGCCGCCGTCGAGCGGAAGATCGGCACTGACGGCGGCGGCCGGGTCGACGACGCCGTGCCCGACGAAGGGATTCCACCCCTCGGCCGGTGCGTGCGCGGTGGCCTCGATCCGCTCGATCACCTGCTGTGCGGTGAGCTGCGGGAAGCGGGCCCGGACGAGGGCGACGGTGGCCGAGACCAGTGGTGCGGCGAAACTCGTTCCGGCGAAAGGACTCTGCTGTCCCTGTGAGGTCAACCATGCGCTGGTCTGACCGCGCCCGTCCGGGCTGAGCGAGACGATGCCGGTACCGGGGGCCGCAACGTCCACCCAGGGCCCGCCGAGGCTGAAGCTCGATGCCGACCCGTCCGGATCCACCGATCCGACGGTCAGCACATAGTCGTCGTACCACGCCGGGGTCGCGATGGTGGATACCGAATCCCACGGATCGGCGTTCGGATCGAGGGGGTCGGCCGGCGGGTTCTGGGCGGTGCACCCGCCGGATTGGTAGTTTCCGGCGGCCGCGACGACGACCGCGTTCTTCACGGTCGCCGCGTACTGGACCGCGGCGCCGAGGGATTGATCGCCGATGCCGTCCGCCGCCGAACGGCACGCCACTTCCGAGATGTTGATGACGGTCGCGCCCGCGTCCGCGGCCTCACGCACGGCCATCGCCATGGTCTGGGTGTTGCCGTAGCCACTCGAGTTCTGCACGTCGTTCGGGTCCTCGTTGCGGCGGACCTCGGAGAAGTTGGCGCTGGACTGGCGGATGGTGACGATCCGCGCGTCCGGTGCGCCTCCGGCGAAACCGGAGCCGGGAACGGGCGCGGCCGCGATCAGCCCGGCCACGATGGTGCCGTGGGCATCGCAGTCGCCGGTCCCGTCGCCGTTCGAGACGTAGTCGCCGCCCGCCGTCAGCTGTGGCAGCCGGGGGTGTCGTGACACTCCGGTGTCGATGACCGCGATCACCTGGCCGGCGCCGCGGGTCAGCGGCCACACCGACGCGAAGTCCATGGTGCGCTGCGGCAGCGGCACCTCGGGGCTCTCCTTCATCGGCAGTGCCGTCGCGCACGCGTTGCGCTGCTCGGTCGGTGCCAACGGTGCCGGTCGCGTACGCGCCGGCAGCTTGCCGGGATCGATCGGAGCCGGGACGGCGGCCCCGCCCACACCTGTGCCGATCGTCGCCGTCAGGGCAACCAGCGCGGTCACCGTGGAGGCGCCCGACCACCGACGTCGTCGGCCCCGGTTCACGGCCGGGCTCACAGTCCCCGGACGGCGGCGAAGAGCCCGGACACCCAGCAGACCAGTGGGACAACAGTGGCGATCACGGCGTAGTCGACCAACTCGGCGACGCGCCGTTGGACGGGCGAGAAGTTCCGTTGTGGCGCGACGATTCCCAAGGCGAGGGCCGCGGTGACGACCAGCACCGAGACGGCGAACAGTCCCAGCGCCGCGGCGGGGACGGCGAACGCCGTGCCGGCACACAGCAGGACGACGATCGCGCCGCCGCCGCCGACCAATGGCACCGCCTGCTCCGCGGAGGTGTAGGTCCGTCCGCGGAACATCAGCACGGTCGCCGCGGCCAGGGCCAGTCCGGTCCCCGGCCAGTAGATCCCGGACGCCGACGTCGGCACGGAGGCCAGCAGTGCACCGGACGCCGTGAGCAGGGTCATCGCGCAGACCAACCCGGTGAGGTAACGCCGCGCGCGGTCCGCTCGGGTGGCGACGGACTCGAACGACGGGACCTTGCGGGCATCGTCGGGGTCGTCCTCCGCCGGGTCGACCGACGTACCGGGGGCGGGCACCGGCGGCAGTGGGAGCTTGGCGAGCAGCATCGCCACCCGCGCCGCGAACACGAGACCGATCAGTGCGGCGCCGACGAGCATCGATCCGACCGCGCGCAGCGACTGGTCGGTCAGCGTCGCCACCAGCGCGGTGCCGGACCCGATCAGCGAGACCGTCGCGGCCGCGGTGAACACGCCGTACCCGACCCCCGCGGTGCGCAGAGCGAGTACCGCGGTGGCACCGACCATGACCAGCCCCAGGAGAACATGGGGCGCACCGCGGTCGCCGGGAACGAGCAGCGCACCGGCCGCGAATGCCGTCGGCAGCGCGGCGGTGCTCAGCGTCAGGGCCGCGGCCGTGTCACCGTAGACCCTGCTCACGACCGCCCCGGCGACCACGAACAGGACCATCGTCACCAGTGCACACACCGCGCCCACGAGGGATTCGGTGGCGCCGTCGGTCTGCAGCAGCGTGAACGACCCGGCGACCGTCGCGGCGATCGCGAGGGCGGACCCGGTCAGGCGTGCGATCCGCGGAGTCCAGGCGCGGGTGTGGCCGGTGTCGGCGACCGCCACGTTGTACATGATGTCGTCGAACAGCGGTGGGGGAGACCCGGCCTCGATGCTGTCGAACACGAGGAGTTCGCCGTCGAGCACCCCGTGCTCGCGCAGGCTCAGCGCCGGCGAGAGCGGTGGCTGCCCCAGTCGCGCGAGGGTCCACCGCGCCGGTTCCGTGCGTTCGCCGGCGACATCGAAGTCGTTTGCGGCACTGTGGCGATCGACGAGGTCGGCGATGCCCGGGATCAGCAGTTCGACGGGAACCGTGTTCGGGAGGGCGAGATCGATCTGTGTGTGCGGCGCCAGAATCGTCAGTCGACACAGGTCGGCCGCTCCCCGCGGCCGTGAACCGGTAGCTGCACCGGCCGAGTGCCCGGCATGCAGAACTGTCACGCTCATCCCCCCGGATTCCGCGGTCCGGATCCCCACCCGAACCGCTCGTTTCGAAACATCGGCACTGTACCGCTACTCGACGTCGGGCCTCTACCACGCGTTGTCGGCGCCGTACTGTAGCTTCACAGATCGCGAGTCCGGAGCCCGTGGGGGGTGACTCGGTCCGGTCGAATCGGCCGACCGCGCGAGGACTGGCATTTCACTGGGGGTGGAAGCATGGGCACCGCGCATTTCGTGCGGAAGGCACGTCGTGAGGCGCCGCGTACGCCGGGTGGCGAGGTGAGCCTGCAGACTCCGCCCGAGATCCCCCGGATCACCCCCGGCAACCTGGTGACGAAGCTGCTCCCGCTCGTGATGGTCGCCGCCATGGTGGGCATGGTGGCATTGATGTTCACGTCCGGGATGTCGGCGAATCCGATGTCGCTCCTGTTCCCCGTGATGATGATGGTGTCGATGCTCGGCATGCTCGCGGGATCCGGGCGCGGCGGGGGAGCGAAGGCGGCCGAGGCCAACGAGGAGCGCAAGGACTACCTGCGGTATCTCGATCAGCTTCGACGCGACGCCCTCGATACCGGGCGGCAACAGCGCAAGGCCCTCGAATGGAGCCATCCCGACCCGCAGGCGTTGTGGACGCTCTCGGGAACCGGCCGGATGTGGGAGCGCCGGATCACCGATCCCGACTACGGCCACGTGCGGGTGGGGCGGGGGAGTCAACGACTGGCGACACGGTTGATCCCACCGGAGACCGGTCCCGTCGAGGACCTCGAGCCGGTTTCGGCGGTGTCGCTGCGCCGGTTCGTCCGCGCGCACTCCGTGGTTCCGGAGCTGCCGACAGCGGTCTCGCTCCGCGGATTCGCGGCGATCTCGATCGACGGCGACCGGGACGACGCGCGAGGACTGGTCCGCGCGATGCTGCTCCAGCTGTGCACGTTCCACGGACCCGACCACCTGCAGATCGCGATCGTGTGCGGCCCGGACACCGCCCCGGAATGGGAGTGGGCGAAGTGGCTGCCCCACGCCCAGCATCCGGATTCGCTCGACGGGGTGGGTTCCGCTCGCATGGTCTACGGATCGGTGATCGAGCTGGAATCGGCCCTCGGCCCGCAGTTCTCGATGCGCGGACGATTCTCGCGGAGTGCGCCGCCGACCGCGGGGGTGCCGCAGATCGTCGTCGTGATCGACGGGGGAATCCTCGACGGCGACAGCGGTGCGGTCACCGACGGAGGCCTCGACTCGGTGACGCTGCTGGACCTCAGCGGCTACTGTCCCCGGCTCACCGCGACCCGCGGACTGCAGTTGGTGGCCGCAGACGGTTCCCTCGGTGCCCGCGGCGGGGCGGGGACCGAGACGTTTGCCGCGGTGGACACGCTCACCCCGCAGCAGGCACTGTCCGCGGCCCGTCGGCTGGCGCCGTACCGGATCGCGAGTCGGGCCGCGGCCGACGTCGGCGACGACGGTGGCGCTCCGGTCGCTGCGGGATGGAGCCATCTGCTCGGGCTCGGGGACATCGGGCAGTTCGACCCCGCCCGCGCGTGGGTGCCCAGGCAAGGCCGGGACCGGCTCCGGGTGCCCATCGGCGTCGGGGTGGACGGCAGCCCCGTCGAACTCGACCTCAAGGAGGCCGCCGAGAACGGCATGGGGCCGCACGGCCTGTGCATCGGCGCGACAGGGTCGGGCAAGTCGGAGTTCCTGCGGACGCTGGTTCTCGGGTTGCTCGCGACGCACTCGCCAGAGGCGCTCAATCTGGTCCTCGTCGACTTCAAGGGCGGCGCGACGTTCCTCGGGCTCGACCAGGCCCCACACGTCGCGGCGGTCATCACGAACCTCGCCGAGGAACTGGCGATGGTCGATCGGATGAAGGATGCGCTCGCGGGTGAGATGAACCGGCGACAGGAAGTGTTGCGGGCCGCGGGCAATTTCGCGAACGTCACCGACTACGAGAAGGCCCGCAGCGCCGGCGCAGACCTCGCGCCGCTGCCGGCCCTGTTCATCGTCGTCGACGAGTTCTCCGAGTTGCTCAGTCAGCAGCCCGAGTTCGCCGACCTGTTCGTCGCGATCGGGCGGCTCGGCCGATCGCTGCACATGCACCTGCTGTTGGCGAGTCAGCGGCTCGAGGAGGGCAAGCTGCGCGGCCTCGACAGCCACCTGTCGTACCGGATCGGTCTGAAGACGTTCTCGGCCAACGAGTCCCGGACAGTCCTCGGTGTGCCCGACGCCTACCACCTCCCGGCCTCGCCGGGCGCCGGGTATCTCAAGTGCGATTCGGCGGAGATCGTTCGGTTCGCCGCGTCCTACGTGTCGGGTCCGTACGAGTCCGAGCGCGTGCGCCGATCGGCGCACGCGGTGGCGTCCACGGCGGACCTGCGCCCGCGGGTGTTCACCGCCGCACCGGTCGCCGTGCCCGTCGTCGACGAACCGATCGTTCCGATCGAGCCCGACCCCGTGTGGGAGGGCGAGACCGATCCACGTTCGGTCCTCGAGGTTCTCGTCGACCGCATTCGCGGCCGCGGTCCGTCCGCACACGAGGTGTGGTTGCCGCCGCTGGACATCGCGCCCACCCTCGACCGGATCCTGCCGCCGTCCGCGCTGACCGACCCGGTCCCCGACGTCAGTTCGCTGCGCACACCGATCGGCGTGATCGATCGGCCGTTCGACCAGCGGCGGGATCTGCTGGTTGCCGACCTGTCCGGAGCGACCGGCAACGTCGCGGTGGTCGGCGGTCCGCAGTCCGGTAAGTCGACCCTGCTGCGGACCCTGATCATGTCGATGGCGGCGACGCACTCGCCGCGGCAGGTGCAGTTCTACTGCCTGGACTTCGGCGGTGGCACGCTCTCCGGTCTGGCGGGGCTCCCGCACGTCGGATCCGTCGCCAACCGGCTCGACGTCGATCTGGTCCGACGCACGGTCGCGGAGATGGCGACCCTCGTGCGTCAACGCGAACGCCGTTTCCGGGAGCTCGGCATCGAGTCGATGGCGGAATTCCGGCGACTGCGTGGCTCGGCCGAGACCGGCGCGGCCGCAGTGGGCGCCGCGCAGGACCCGTTCGGGGACGTCTTCCTCGTCGTCGACGGATGGCCGAGTATCCGCCAGGACTTCGAGGCCCTCGAGGCGCAGATCAGTGCACTGGCCGGGCAGGGACTCTCGTTCGGCGTCCACGTCGTGCTCGCGACCCCGCGCTGGGCCGACATCCGCCCGGCCCTCAAGGACCAGCTCGGCACGAGAATCGAGCTGCGCCTGGGAGATCCGACCGACTCCGACGTCGGCCGCGCCAAGGCGATGCTGGTGCCCGCAGGCCGACCCGGTCGAGGTATCACCCGTGACGGCCTGCACCTGCTCACCGCCCTGCCCAGACTCGACGGCGCCTCCCGTAGTGACGATCTCGGCGCGGGCGTCGCGAATGCGGTCGCGAGGCTCGGCGTGCGCCCCGGTGCGGGCTCGGGTCCCGCTGCGCCGCGGGTGCGGATGCTGCCGGACCGGCTGTCCCGGGAGGATCTCCTCGCCGCCGCGGCCGGACGATGGCCGGAGGGCAGCGCGCGCAGCGGGGCGTGCCTGGCGGTACCGATCGGGATCGACGAGGCGGAACTCGCACCCGTGTACCTCGACTTCGCCGATCAACCGCACTTCCTGATGTTCGGTGACAGCGCGTGCGGCAAGACGACGTTGCTGCGCGGCATCTGTCTGGGCCTGATGGAGTCGAACACGTCGCAGCAGGCGAAGCTGATCATCGGCGACTACCGACGCACCATGCTCGGCGTAGTGGAGGGCGATCACCTCGCCGGATATGCCGCTTCGGCAACCACTTTCACGACCATGATGAATGATCTGGCAGGGATCCTGGCGAGCCGTATGCCTGGTCCCGATACTACGCAGCAGCAGCTCCGCGAACGGTCGTGGTGGTCGGGGCCCGAGATCTACGTCGTCGTCGACGACTACGATCTCGTCGCGACGTCCAGCGGCAATCCGCTGACGCCGCTCATCGACTACCTCGCACACGCGAAGGACCTCGGCCTGCACCTGATCATCGCTCGGCGGTCCGGCGGTGCGTCGCGCGCGCTGTACGAACCGGTGATCGCGAGGATGCGTGACTTGGTGCCGGCGGGCATGGTGATGAGTGGCAGTCGTGACGAGGGCAATCTCCTCGGTACCGTACGCCCGAGCGAGCAACCCCAGGGCCGAGGCACTTTCGTTGCGCGCAGCGGGACGTCGCTGATGCAGGTCGCCTGGCTTCCGCCGCTGTGACCGGCCCGGGTGCCGTCGTTCGTGTCCACCTCACGGACGGCGCCGTGTGGGTGGGATCCGCACGCGGGACCGTCAGGGTCCCCGACGATTCGGTTCAGGGCGTCGTCGAGTGCATCGACGACGATTACATGTCGGTGGGTGGCCACACGGTCGCGACCGTGGACGTGGCGGCCGCCGCTATTCGACGAGCATTCGAAGCCGCGCTCGGCGGAACGGGATTCGTCGCGACGGCCACCGTATTCCATCCCTCGCACTGGGGAGCCACCCGGTGTGCGGTCCTGGAATCGGCGACCCGTCGGTCCGCCCACGAGGTGCAGATGCTTCCCCTCGCGTTCGCGGTGCCGTGTCCCGACGCCGTCCGACGGTGGAGTGTCGTCGAGTGCGGCCCGTTGTCGACGACGGTCGTGCTGGTCGAGCGCGACGAGCGTGGTGAACCGAGGATCGTTGCCTGCGAGCTGCTGTCGGACATCGGGATTCTCGATCTGCTCGAGGACTCCGATCGGGTCCGCGCGATCGGACATGCGGTCCACGCGATCGGTGGGGACCGCGCGCCCGATGTGGTCCTGGTGATTGGTGCGGACGAACAGGCGGCGGTTGTCGAAACAGTCTGCACAGGAATCGGATCAGAGGTATCGGCGGTGTCCGACGCGGTCCTGGTGTCGGTTCCGGTCACCGAACCAGGAAGCGTTGCACCCGGCCCCGCACCGGACGCCGTGGTGTGGCAGCAGGTGGCTTCGACGCCGTCGCCGGGGCGGTCCCGGCCGCACGGTTGGAGGGGACGACGCATCATCATCGTCGCCGCAGCGGCGGTGCTGGTACTGGGCCTCGGTGCCGGTGCGGCCGCGCTCTGGCAGGCGCGGGAGCCTGGGGCGTCCGCCTCGGCGGAATCCCTGCAGCGCTTCGAGGTCGGTCGGGTGAGTGTCGCGGTGCCGGATTCGTGGCGGGCGCGGGCGGGACAGCCGGGGCGGCTCGATCTGGTGCCCGACGGCGAGGCGGACCGCCGTGTCATCGTGATGCCCACCGAGTTGGCGGCGGGGTCCGATCTGGTGGCAGTGGCGCACTCTCTCGAGCAACGGATGGCCGAGCGCGGCCCGGACAGTCCGTTCTCGCAGTTCGTCTCCGAGATCGAGTTCGCCGGCCGCCCTGTCATCTCGTACCTGGAGTCGCCGGACGAACGAACCGGGGTGCGGTGGTACGTGCTCGTCGAGAACGACGCCCAGGTCAGTGTCGGCTGCCGGTTCCTCGACGGCGATTGGGACGCGGCCGCCGGGTCGTGCGAGCAGGCCGTCGGCGGTGTCACGGTCGGGTAGGCCTGAGAGGCGCCCCGCGAGAGTGAGGGTCACGGAAAAAGTTTCGGTACGAATGGAACCGAATCGGCGCACGCATGCGTCCAACCAGATGTAGGCGCGAACTGGCTGCGACGAGTCCCTGGGGGGATCGGTGGCCGGACGCGGAAGTGGGACAACGATGCCGAGCGCATCCGAAGGAGTTCGAAGTGGGCGGACAGGATCAGTTGAAGGCCACAACCGAGACGATGGAGGCCACCTCTCGTCGTGTCGGCGAGATGAAGGGCGACCTCGACGGATTGCTCGGACGCATTCGGGCCGAGGTCGACGGGATCCGTGGTAGCTGGGGTGGCGGCGCTGCGGGCGCGTTCCAGAACCTCATGGAGCAGTGGGACGGCAGCTCCAAGAAGCTCAATGATGCGCTGCAGTCGATCAGCGAGAACATCAAGGCGAACAGCGTGCAGTTCGATACGACGCAGCAGGATCACACCGCGGCGATCAACAACGTCGCGAGCAGCCTGAACATGTCTTGAGTATCTCGATCGCTGAATTCGCAGACCTTTACCGACAGGAGCAGTCATGAGCACCCCCATCCATTATTCGTTCGGCGAGATCGAGGCGCTTCAGCAGCGGATCGACGGCCTTCAGAGTGAGATGAACGGGAAGCTGGAGGATCTCAAGAAGGCCGTCGCCCAGATGGTTGTGGACTGGGACGCCTCTTCATCCGACGCGTACCAGGAGCACCAGGCCAAGTGGGACGGCGCGGCGCTCGAGCTCAACCAGGTTCTCGACGCCGTCGGCCGTGTCGTCGGCCAGGGCAACTCGGACATGCGGGACGTGAACAACGCCGCCGCCAAGAGCTGGGCGTAGTCCGCTACGTCTGACGCGTGTGCCCCGACGGAAGGAGAGCCGTCGGGGCACACGCATGTTCAGGTGAGAACGATTGCCGCCGACGGCCGGTCGGCGGATACTGGCCTGACCCGAAAGCAGTGGCGCCTGGCGCCGGGCCGGGAGGCGGACCTTATGACGACGGGACATAACCTCGATGCCGAACTCGTGCCGGTGACGGCGGCGACGCGGGCGGAACTCGCCCGCGCCGACGTGCACAGTGCGCACAACTACAGCCCGCTCCCGGTGGTCATCGAGTCCGGGTCCGGTGCGTGGGTCCGGGGCATCGACGGAGTCGACTACCTCGATGTCCTGGCCGGATACTCGGCGCTGAACTTCGGGCATGCGCACCCCGAACTGGTCGAGATCGCGCGTGAACAGATCGGTCGGCTCACCCTGACCAGTCGCGCGTTCCAGCACGACCGGTTCGCGCAGTTCTGCGCCGACGTCGCGCGGCTGTGCCGCAAGGATGCGGTCCTGCCGATGAACACGGGCGCCGAGGCGGTGGAGACCGCACTGAAACTGGCCCGCAAGTGGGGGTACGACGTCAAGGGCGTGCCGCACGATCGCGCCGAGATCATCACCTGTTCGGGGAACTTCCACGGCCGCACGATCGGCGTCGTCGGGTTCTCGTCGGATCCGGATGCGAGGGACGGTTTCGGGCCGTTCCCGCCGGGCTTCCCGTCCGTCGAGTACGGCAGTGTCGACGCAGTGGCGGACGCGACCACCGAGAACACCGTCGCCATACTCGTCGAGCCGATCCAGGGGGAGGCGGGCGTGCTGGTGCCGCCGGACGGATACCTGGCCGGTGTGCGTCGGCTGTGCGACGCCCGCGGCATCCTGATGCTCGCCGACGAGATCCAGAGCGGCCTGGGCCGGACGGGCGAGACGTTCGCGTGCGATCACGAGGGGGTTGTCCCTGACGTTTACATCCTCGGCAAGGCGCTCGGCGGTGGACTGGTCCCGGTGTCCGCGGTGGTCGCCGACCGCGACGTCATGGATGTCATCCACCCCGGTCAGCACGGCAGCACGTTCGGCGGGAACGCGCTCGCCTGCGCCGTGGGAAGCGGTGTCGTGCGGTTGCTCGAGACCGGCGACTACCAGCGGCGCAGCCGTGAGCTCGGGCGACATCTGCACGCGCTGCTCGCGGAGCTGCCGGGGGACTGCGTCGCCGAGGTCCGGGGCCGTGGCCTGTGGGCCGGCGTCCAGCTGGCGTCCGGGCAGCCGTCGGCACGGGTGATCTGCGAGCGGCTGCTGGCCCGGCGGGTGCTGGCGAAGGACGCACACGAGGGCACGATCCGGATCGCGCCGCCGCTCGTCATCTCGCGTGAGGACGTGACCTGGGCGGTCGAGAAGCTGGCCGAGGCCCTCGCCGAGTAGCGGCACTTTGACCCTGGTCGGTCCCAGCCGGTATCGTTCTACGTCGGTGTGCCGTCTCTTACCGTGCCTTCGAGCGCGGGGAGGGGTGGTTCTCGGGTCTCAACTGGCCGCCGAGAACCATCAGCGCAGCACACTCGGCCAGCAGCAGAAACGAACAGACGAGGAAGTTCTGTGCCTACGTATTCCCCGAAGGCCGGAGACGTGACCCGTACCTGGCACGTCATCGACGCCACAGACGTGGTGCTCGGTCGCCTTGCCGTGCAGGCAGCAAACCTGCTCCGCGGCAAGCACAAGCCCACCTTTGCACCGCACGTTGACGGCGGCGACTTCGTCGTCATCATCAATGCCGACAAGGTTGCCATCAGCGGCAACAAGCGTACGGACAAGTTCCTGTACCACCACTCCGGACACCCGGGTGGCCTCAAGTCCCGTTCGGTCGGCGAGGTTCTCGAGAAGAACCCCGATCGCCTGGTGGAGAAGGCCGTCACCGGCATGCTCCCGAAGAACAAGCTGGGCCGCGCCATCGCGGGCAAGCTGAAGGTCTACGCAGGCCCGACCCACCCCCACACCGCGCAGCAGCCGGTGCCGTTCGAGATCAAGCAGGTCGCCCAGTGAGCAACGAAGACTTCAACGAGGCCGTCGAGGCTGTCGAGGCCGTGGCAGACGACGTCTCGGAGTACACCACCGAGACCGAGGTCGTCGAGTCGTACGAGGCTGCTCCGCAGGCCCCGATCGTCATCGATCGTCCGGTCCAGACCGTCGGTCGTCGTAAGGAGGCGGTCGTCCGCGTCCGCCTGACCCCCGGCACCGGTGAGTTCAAGCTGAACGGCCGCACCCTCGAGGATTACTTCCCGAACAAGGTGCACCAGCAGCTGATCAAGGCTCCGCTGGTCATGGTCGAGCGCACGGAGTCGTTCGACATCACCGCTCTCCTGACCGGTGGCGGCCCCTCGGGCCAGGCAGGCGCCCTGCGTCTCGCCATCGCCCGCGCTCTGATCGAGGTCACCGCCGAGGATCGCCCCGCGCTCAAGCGTGCCGGCTTCCTGACGCGTGACGCTCGCGCCGTCGAGCGCAAGAAGTACGGCCTGAAGAAGGCCCGTAAGGCATCTCAGTACTCCAAGCGCTGATGTGTCGCCGGAGCCGGCATTCGTGTCGGCTCCGGCACCTGTTCGATCACGAGAGCAGGCGTTCGTAGAGTTCTTCGCTACCGGACGCCTGCTTTTGTGCTTTACCTGGATACTCACCCGGATTGCTCAACCGGAATGCGAGGGATCGGTTCTATGGGTCGTATGTTCGGCACGGACGGCGTGCGCGGCTTGGCGAATGCCGAGTTGACCGCGGAGTTGGCACTGAAGGTGGCCGCGGCCGCGGCCGAGGTGCTCGCACCGCCGGGATCCGAGTCGGCCCGGCCCGTGGCCGTGGTCGGTCGTGATCCGCGGGCGAGTGGCGAGATGCTCGAGGCGGCCGTGACGGCCGGACTCACCGCGGCCGGCGTCGACGTCGTCCTGGTCGGCATCCTGCCCACACCGGCGGTGGCGTACCTGACCGGCGCCTACGGGGCGGCGCTGGGCGTGATGATCTCCGCGTCGCACAACCCCATGCCCGACAACGGCATCAAGATCTTCGCGGCGGGCGGGCGCAAGCTCGACGACGAGGCGGAGGACCGGATCGAGGCCGCGATCGCCGCGGGACCCGCGCGACGTCCCACCGGTGCCGGTATCGGGCGTGTCGACGTCGCCTTCGACGCGACGAGTCGATACCTGGCCCACCTGACGAGTGCCCTCGACACTCGGCTCGACGGGCTCACCGTTGTCGTCGACTGCGCGCACGGCGCCGCGTCGACGGTTGCGCCCGATGCCTACCGCAACGCCGGTGCGACGGTAATCGCGATCAATGCCGATCCGGACGGGCTCAACATCAACGACGGCTGCGGGTCGACGCATCTCGAGGCGCTGCAACGTGCCGTCGTCGAGCACGGCGCGGATATCGGTCTGGCGCACGACGGCGACGCCGACCGCTGCCTCGCGATCGACGCGACCGGTGCGGTCGTGGACGGCGACGCGATCATGACGGTCCTGGCGATCGCGATGCGCGACGCCGGTGAACTCGTCGACAACACTCTAGTCGCGACGGTGATGAGCAACCTCGGCCTCCACATCGCGATGCGCGAGGCCGGGATCGCGTTGCGCACCACCGCTGTCGGTGACCGGTATGTGCTCGAGGAACTGCGCTCGGGCGGGTTCAGCCTGGGCGGTGAACAGTCGGGCCACGTCGTGCTTCCCCGCTACGGCACCACGGGTGACGGCGTGCTCACCGGTCTGCGGCTGATGGCACGGATGGCCGACACCGGTGCGTCGATCGCCGATCTGGCGGGCGCGATGACCGCGCTGCCGCAGGTGTTGGTCAACGTCCGGGTCGCTGACAAGTCCGCTGTCGCGGCCGCGCCGCAGGTCCGGTCGGCGGTGAGCGAGGCGGAAGCGGAACTCGGCGACACCGGCCGGGTGCTGCTGCGTCCCTCCGGCACCGAGCAGTTGGTGCGGGTCATGGTCGAGGCGGCCGATCTCGAGATGGCGCAGCGCATCGCGGAGACGCTGGCGGAGAAGGTGGCGTCCGCCTAGCGCACCTGGCCCACCGAACCCGCACACCTAGCGGAACCGCGGGCCGTGCCGCTGCGTCGAACAGGACGAAGGATCCGAATCGACAGGCACCGACAGGTGCGGAAGGCGGAACCGATGGCGGACGTGGTCGCGATCGACGTTGCGGGGGTGCGGGCGACGGCGCAGGCGTTGCAGGCGGGAGCGGAGCTGCTGACCGGGGTCTCCCGGACGGTGAGCGAGTGCGGTTTCGGCTCCTCCGATGCCGGTACGACTGACACCGCTCGTGAGCAGGCCGTACGGGACGGCTATGCGCGGCTCGCGCGGGCTATCGGCGCGTGGGCTGCCGGTTCGGCCGATGACGCCAGTGCTCTCCGTGGTACCTCCGACGCGTACGAACGTCAGGAGTCGGCGAACGTCGTCGCGCTGGGTGGGCGGTAGTGGACGCGATCCTCGATGCCGGCGCAAGCGGTCTGCAGTACTTCGCGGTGTTCCTGCCCCGCGCCGCCCTCGTCGCGGACGGCACCGGCACCGGTGAGCTGTCGGCGACCCCCGAACAGGTCGAGGCGCGTTACTTCGAACAACGGGGCATCGACCTGACCGCGCTCGACGCCGACATCGAGGCGATCGGGCGGATCACCTGCAGTCTGGATCGGACGTTCGACGATCAGACCCGGGCGGTGCGGGCTCTGCCGGAGGCATGGCAGGGGCCCGACGCAGAGCTGGCCTGTCGGCATCTGTCCGGCAATCTCGAGCGGGCGGATCGGTTGCGGAGCTCCGCACATGACGTCCGGACCGCGCTGGTGGTTGCCGAGCGCGAGCTGCGCGAGGTCGTGACCCGGAAGTCCGAGTGGGTGCGCGATCGGGACGCGTCGCAGCTCGGCGGGCGTACCGTCGCCGAGATCGACACGATGCTCGGGACGTCCGGATACCTGTCCGGTGGCGCTTCGGCCGGTGTCGGACCGTTCGAGGAGTCGTGCCGCGAATGGCTCGCCGGGGTCTTCCTGCCGCACGTTCGGGACACGCTGCGCGAGTTCACCGCGCTCTGTGACGCGACGGAGACGGCGGTCGACGACATCTACTGCACGCTCGCCCGCGTCTTCGCCCAGATCGACGACAGCGCCTGTCCCGCCCCCGGCACGCTCGCGGTGGACTGTCGGACGCGCACCCCGGTCGCGACGGCGCAGTGCAGCGCCGCGCCCGTGCAGGCGTCAGCAGCGACGGCTGCGACACCAGCGCCAGCGCCGACATCCGTGACCGCGGTGCCGTCAGCGACACCAGCGACGGCGCTGACACCGGTGACGGCAGAGTCGAGCCTGAGCGGTCTCGAACGTCCGCCCGTGCAACCCGGCGCCACATTGCACGGGTCGCTGGCGCTCGACGGCGCAGTCCGCGCGGTGGGCGCCGTTGTCGGGATGGTGGCGGATGTTGCGCTCGACATCGTCGACGGCCTCGTTCGCGTGGCGGCGGAATCGACGCTGTCGGGCGGCAGTCTCGATCTCGAATCGGAGCGGGGCTGTGACTGCGACTGCGCATGCGACTGTGCCCGGCCAGCCGAGGCGGCACCCGCGCCGGAGGCGCCGGCCACCGAGCCGCCGCCCGCTCCCGAACCGGCACCCGCCCCAGAACCGTCGGTGACCCCGGTACCCGACTGCCCGGAGGACGAGGCGCCGGTTGTGGACGAGCCGGTGGAACAGCCCGCACCGCAGGCACCCCCGGTGGAGGAAGCGCCGGCCGACTACTGCGCTCCCGCGCCGGAACCGGCGGCGGGATCGGAGGTCGGGTCGACGGGCGCTCCGGCCGCGCATTCGGTCGTCGGAGCACCGCCGGGGTCGCCGCGCCGCCGGGCGGAGGAACCGGCGATCGCCGAGATGGGATCGCAGCCGTTGCCCGGTGAGGAGACCGGCGCCGTGCTCGCGGAAGCCGGTCCGCTGTGAGCTAGCGGCCGAGAAGCTGCCCGATCTGGGCGCTCGCGTGGTGCGCGGCGGCATCGCGGGCGTCGAGCGTGTCGTCGATCTCGTCGCGCACGGCCGGATGGGTGCCGGGGAAGTGCGCGTCGGCGTCGGCGAACGAGGCGTAGGCCTTGTCGCCGGTGAGGTGGTGCAGCAGGAACCCGGTCACGAGCGCCCGCGTCACGTGCTGGGTGCGGCGCTCGGACCCGCCGACGCCGAGGAAACCGAGGAGTCGCCGCCCCTCGACGACGCCGGCGCTCGAACCCTTGTCGACGACCCGCAGCAGGCTCTCGCCCT
The DNA here is from genome assembly GCF_013348805.1 of Rhodococcus sp. W8901. Lineage (NCBI taxonomy): Bacteria > Bacillati > Actinomycetota > Actinomycetes > Mycobacteriales > Nocardiaceae > Rhodococcus > Rhodococcus sp. W8901. The sequence continues at coordinate 4,334,678 of NZ_CP054690.1, read as the reverse complement.
TCCACGCGTCGGCGAGGGCCAGCGCGTCGCTGTTCAGGGAGTCGACGTCGTTCGCCCCGGCGAGGACGAGTCCCGGCACGTCGATCTGCGCGGCCGCGACCGTCGCGGACGGTGCGGTGGGGGCGGGGAACAGTGCGGCGACGGCCTTGACGCGGGCCGTCCGGGCCGCCGCGAGTACGGCCACACCGGCACCCATGCCGTGTCCGGCGAAGGCCAGGCGCTCGGGGTGGACGCTGATCCGACCGGGACCGAGGCGCACACCGGTGCAGATGTCGAGGGTGGTGCCCAGGTCGGCGGCGAGCCCGAGGTGTGACGGCACCGGGCCGCGTTCGGTAGCCGGCGCCGCAGCGACGATGCCCCACGATGCGAGGTGTTCGAGCGTCGCGGCGTAGTTGGCGGTGCTCGCCAGCCAGTCGTGCGCGAAGGCGACGGCGGGGAGATTGAACCCCTCGGCGGGGGTGTAGACCACGCCGGGTTGCCCCGCGAGCGCCAGGTCGCCGCGCAGCACCTTGCGTGGGCCACGCTTGGACAGCTTGGATACCAGGGACTTCGGTGTCTGCGCCACGGGGGAGACGTTATCCGATCGGGTGCGCCCCCCGGGAGTTGCGCCGCATCGCCCGTCCGAGTTCGTTCCGGACTGTGGTCCAAGTACCCTGGTGAACCATGTGCGGAATCGTGGGTTACGTGGGCCACCGCCAGGCTTTGGGTGTTGTCGTCGAGGCGTTGCGGCGGATGGAATACCGCGGCTACGACTCCGCCGGGATCGCCGTGGCGGACGGTGTGGGCGGGCTGGCCACCGAGCGTAAGGCGGGGCGCCTCGCCAATCTCGAGGCGGAGCTCGCCGAGGTGGGCGCCGACAAGTTCGTCGGCACCACGGGAATGGGTCACACCCGCTGGGCCACCCACGGCAAGCCGACCGACCGCAACGCCCACCCGCACCGCGATGCGGGCGGCAAGCTCGCCGTCGTGCACAACGGCATCATCGAGAACTTCGCGCCGCTGCGCGCCGAGCTCGAGGCCGCCGGGGTGGACCTGCTCAGCGACACCGATTCCGAGGTCGCGGTGCACCTCGTCGCGAAGGCGTACGAGAGCGGTCCCACGGCGGGCGACTTCGTGGAGAGCGCGCTGTCGGTACTGCGTCGGCTCGAGGGCGCGTTCACGCTCGTGTTCACGCACGCCGACCATCCGGACATGATCATCGCCGCGCGTCGTTCGACGCCGCTGGTCGTCGGTGTCGGTGAGGGCGAGACGTTCATCGGGTCGGACGTGGCGGCCTTCATCGAGCACACGCGCGATGCCGTCGAGCTCGGGCAGGACCAGGTGGTGGTCATCACCGCCGACGGTTACACGATCACCGACTTCGCCGGCAACGAGCAGCAGGGGCGCCCGTTCACGATCGACTGGGACCTGCAGGCCGCCGAGAAGGGCGGTCACGACTACTTCATGCTCAAGGAGATCCAGGAGCAGCCGCAGGCCGTCTCCGACACGCTCCTGGGCCATTTCGCCGACGGCAAGATCGTCCTCGACGAGCAGCGACTGTCGGATCAGGAGCTGCGCGACGTCGACAAGATCTTCGTCGTCGCGTGCGGCAGCGCCTACCACTCGGGCCTGCTCGCGAAGTACGCGATCGAGCACTGGACGCGGCTGCCCGTCGAGGTGGAACTGGCCAGCGAGTTCCGTTACCGCGACCCGGTGCTGGATCGGTCGACGCTCGTCGTCGCGATCTCGCAGTCCGGTGAGACCGCGGACACGCTCGAGGCCGTCAAGCATGCGAAGGACCAGAAGGCTCGGGTCCTCGCGATCTGCAACACCAACGGTGCACAGATTCCCCGTGAGGCCGACGCCGTCCTCTACACGCGGGCCGGTCCGGAGATCGCCGTGGCCTCCACCAAGGCCTTCCTCGCCCAGGTGACTGCGAACTACCTGGTGGGATTGGCCTTGGCGCAGGCGCGCGGCACGAAGTACCCGGACGAGGTGGCGCGCGAGTACGCCGACCTGGCCGCGATGCCGGAGCTGGTCACCCGGGTGCTCGCGACCGTCGAACCGGTGCGCGCGCTCGCACGCGAGTTCGCACAGTCGCCCGCGGTGCTGTTCCTGGGTCGCCACGTGGGTTACCCGGTGGCGCTCGAGGGTGCGCTCAAGCTCAAGGAGCTCGCGTACATGCACGCCGAGGGCTTCGCGGCCGGTGAGCTCAAGCACGGTCCGATCGCGCTGATCGAGGAGGGCCTGCCGGTCATCGTGATCATGCCGTCGCCGAAGGGCCGGGCGGTGCTGCACTCGAAGCTGGTCTCCAACATCCAGGAGATCAAGGCGCGCGGCGCGAAGACGATCGTCATCGCGGAGGAAGGCGACGAGGCGGTGCGGGCACACGCCGACCACCTCATCGAGATCCCGGCCGCGCCGACGCTGCTGCAGCCGTTGTTGTCGACGGTACCGCTGCAGGTCTTCGCCGCCGAGGTGGCGCAGGCCCGTGGCCTGGACGTCGACAAGCCGCGCAACCTCGCGAAGTCCGTCACGGTCGAATAGCGAGACCGTCAGGACAGGCTCGGTGTCGTCACATCACGATGACGACACCGAGCATGTCCGGGTGCAGCGAGCACGTGTAGTCGTAGGTGCCGGGCTCGGTGAAGGTGAACTCCCACGTCCCGGTGGTCTTCAACGGGCTGCGCAACACCGATTTCGCGTCGCCGAGGCCCACGACGTCGTGTGGTGTGCCGCGATCGTCGAACACCCACGTCACCGTCTGTCCCGCGGAGATGGTGATCGACGAGGGCGAGTAGGTCATGTTCGAGACCTTGACCGTCGGCCCGCTGTCGGCGACGGGTTCGTCGGTCGAGGAGTTGGTGCAAGCGGAAAGGCTTGCAGCCAAGGCGATTCCGGCGATCATCGCAGTTGCCCGTGTCTTCATGGGATTCAGCGTAGTCTGGCGATGATTGTGCCTCGAGTTACATCTCCCGACCTCGAGTTCGCGAGGAGTAGTCATGCCAACCCGTGAATCCGCGCCGATCGGTGCGCCCTGCTGGATCGACCTGCAGACCTCGGATCCCGAACGCGCCGCCGCGTTCTACGACGCCATGTTCGGCTGGACCCACGAATCGTCCGGAGAGGCGTACGGCGGTTACGTGATGTTCTTCTCCGACGGGAAGCCCGTCGCCGGCATGATGGCCGGGCAGCCGGGGAACCCCTACGTGAACATCTGGACCACGTATCTGGCCACCGCCGACGCCGATGCCACCGCGAAGGCCGTCACGGAGTCCGGCGGTCAGGTGATGATGGAACCGATGACCGTGCCCGAGCAGGGCCGCATGGCGATGTTCCTCGATCCGTCCGGCGGGGTCGTCGGGGTGTGGCAGCCCGCCGAGCACAAGGGCTTCGGTGTCATGGGCGAACACGGTGCCCCCGCGTGGTTCGAACTGGTCAGCAAGGACTACGACGCCGCGTTGCCGTTCTATCGGGACGTCTTCGGCTGGAACCTGGCAACTCTCAGCGACACGGGCGAATTCCGGTACACCACAGGCCGGTTCGACGGTGAGGACCTGGCCGGGATCTTCGACGCGAGCACCGCGATGCCGGCGGACGTGCCGTCACACTGGCAGATGTTCGTGGCGGTGGACGACACCGACGCCGCTGTCGCGCGGCTCACGGAACTCGGCGGGACGGTGCTGCGCGAGCCGTGGGATTCCGAGCACGGCCGGATGGCGAACGTCGCCGATCCGAACGGCGCGCAGTTCATGATCTCCGGTCCGGTGGCGGCCGGGTAGAGATGCGGAACTTCTACACGGCGCAGCAGGTCAAGGCCGCCGAGGCGCCGCTGCTGGCGCGCCTGCTCGAGGGCACGCTGATGCGGCGCGCCGCGTACGGCCTGGCGCGTGTCGCGGCCGACGAGCTGCGGGATCGAACGGGGGGCGTGTCGGGCCGCGACGTCACGCTACTGGTGGGCTCGGGTGACAACGGCGGTGACGCGCTGTGGGCGGGAACGCTGTTGCGCCGGCGTGGCGTGGCGGTCACCGCGGTCCTACTCAACCCCGAGCGCGCGCACGCCGCCGGATTGGCGGCGCTGAAGGCCGCCGGTGGGCGCGTCTCGTCGGATCCGGGCAGCCCCGACCTGGTGCTCGACGGGATCGTCGGGATCTCCGGCAAGGGCCCGCTGCGCCCGGCCGCGGCCGCGATCGTCGCGGAACTCGATGCCCCGATCGTCGCGGTCGACCTGCCCAGTGGCGTGGACCCCGACACCGGTGCCGTCGACGGTCCCGCCGTGACCGCTGCCGTCACCGTGGCGTTCGGGGCGCTCAAACCGGTGCACGTCCTGGCCGCGCCGAGGTGCGGCCGGGTCGAACTGGTGCCGATCGGCCTGGACCTGCCGACGCCCGACCTGGTCGCGCTCGACGCGTGGGAGGTGGGCCGGTTGTGGCCCGTTCCGCGGCCGGCGGACGACAAGTACACGCAGGGCGTGGTGGGCGTCGTCGCGGGCAGCGGACGTTATCCGGGCGCTGCCGTGCTGTCCTCCGGCGCCGCGGTCACCGCCACCGCCGGGATGGTGCGGTATGCGGGTCGTGCCGTCGCGGAGGTGCTCGATCACTGGCCCGAGGTGGTCGCTGCCCCGTCGCCCGCCGATGCGGGCCGAGTACAGGCGTGGGTCGTGGGCCCCGGCATCGGCACCGACGACGACGCCCTGACGGACCTGCGGACGGTGCTGGAAACCGACCTACCGGTCCTCGTCGACGCCGACGGGCTGAACCTGCTGGCCGAGCACCCGGACCTGGTGCGGGGGCGCGGTGCGCCGACGTTGCTGACCCCGCATGCGGGCGAGTTCGAGCGGCTCACCGCTGTCGCGCCGACGCCGGACCGCGTCGCCGCGACGCGGGCACTGGCCGCCGAGTGGGGCGTGACCGTGCTGCTGAAGGGCCGGGCCACCGTGATCGCGGACCCGCACGGCCGGGCGTACGTCAACGACGCGGGCAGTTCGTGGGCGGCCACGGCCGGGTCGGGTGACGTCCTGTCCGGCGTCATCGGTGCGCTGATGGCGACGGGTCTGGCACCGGAGGCCGCGGCCGCGGCGGGGGCCCGGGCCCACTCGCTCGCCGCCAACCTCGGGGCGCGGGAGGGTTCGGAGGACATCGGGGACGCCGGGCTCGCGCCGATCTCCGCGTCGACGCTGCTGGCGCACCTGCGGTCCGCGATTCGGATCCTTCGCTCACATGTGCCCGAATCGTGACGGGTCGGGTTGTACCCAGGAACCGGGCTGGTCCCGGTGAGTGGCAGGATCGAATTCTGTGACTACTAGCGCGCAGGAGACCGACACCGACCCGAACACCGTGAGCGCCACCTCGGCGGCGGACACACCCCCTCCGGCGGCGGCGCCGCAGGCGGAAGCGGTGATCGATCTCGACGCGGTAGCCCACAACGTGCGGATCCTGCGCGAGCACGCCGGCGATGCGGCGGTCATGGCCGTCGTGAAAGCGGACGCCTACAACCACGGCGCGGTTCCGGTCGCGCGGGCCGCACTCGCTGCCGGTGCCCGGGAACTGGGTGTCACCACCCTCGCCGAGGGCATCGAACTCAAGAACGCCGGGATCACCGCCCCGGTGCTGTCGTGGCTGCACACCGCGGACTCCGACTACGCCCCCGCGATCGCGCTGGGCGTCGAGGTGGGGCTGTCGTCGCCGCGGCATCTCGCGGCCGTCGTCGCGGCGGCGCGGGAGGTCGGCACGCCCGCGACCGTGACGATCAAGGTCGACACCGGCCTGAACCGGAACGGCGTCTCGCGTGAGGAGTGGACGGACTTCCTGAAGGACCTCGCTCGGGTCGAGGCCGAGGGGGCGGTTCGTTTCAAGGGTGTGTTCTCGCACCTCGCGCACGCCGACGAACCGCACCACCCCGCTATCGACGATCAGCGGGAACGTTTCACGGGTGCCCTCGCGGACGCCAAGCGGATCGGTTTGGCTCCGGAGGCGGCGCACCTGTCGAACTCGGCGGCCACCCTCACCCGTGCTGACCTGCAATTCGACATGGTTCGGCCCGGAATCGCGATATACGGACTGTCCCCGGTACCGGATCTGGGGACGTTCGGCCTGCGGCCGGTCATGACGTTCCGATCGAGGGTGGCGCTGGTGAAGAAAGTGGCAGCTGGTGAGGGTGTGTCCTACGGGCACACGTGGGTGGCCCCGCACGACACGACGGTCGCGTTGCTGCCGGTCGGGTACGCGGACGGTATTCCGCGCGCGCTGGGCGGACGGTTCGACGTGCGCCTGGGTGACGACCGGCGCCCGGGCATCGGACGGGTCTGCATGGACCAGGTCGTCGTCGATCTCGGTCCCGACGGTGCCGGTGTGCAGGAGGGCGACACCGCGGTGTTCTTCGGCAACGGCGAGCACGGTGAACCGCACGCACAGGAGTGGGCGGACGCGCTCGACACCATCCACTACGAGGTGGTGACCTCGGTGCGGGGCCGGACGGTGCGAACCTATGTCGGCGGTCCCGGCGGTCGTTCGTGAACGTCCTGAACAGGCTCGGCCTGTTCGGGGGAGTGCTGGGTGCCGCGGCGATCGGCGCGATCGCGGGGATCAACGTCGTCAAGTCTGCGGCGACGCGACGAGGACCGGAGATCTACGGGTCCGAGGACTTCGCGCTCATGACCGGCGACCGCAGCCGCGTCGTGGCGACCGAGGACGACGTGCCACTGCTGGTGCGGGAGGTGGGTCCACCGGATGCGCCCCTCACGGTGATCTTCGTGCACGGCTACTGCCTGCGGATGGAGTCGTGGCACTTCCAGCGCGCGCAGCTCGCGGAGCGGTGGGGCGATTCCGTCCGCATGGTGTTCTACGACCAGCGCGGGCACGGTGAGTCCGGCGTGCCCGCCGCCGAGAGCTGCACCATCGCCCAGCTCGGCCGCGACCTGGCGGCCGTCGTCGAGGACGTGGCGCCGTCGGGCCCGGTGGTGCTCGTCGGGCATTCGATGGGCGGCATGACGATCCTGGCGATGGCCCGGCAGTTCCCGGAGCTGTTCGACGACAGGGTGATCGGTGTGGGGCTGCTCGCGACGACCGCCGCCGGCCTGAACAAGTCGGGGCTCGGACGCAACCTCGACAACCCGGTCATCGACGGGTTCCGCCTCGCGGTGCGCACCGCCCCCGGCGCCGTGCAGCAGGCACGGGGCGCCGCGCGCGCGATCATCTCGCCGATCCTGCGGGCCGCGTCGTACGGCACCGAGGTCAGTCCGCGGCTGGTCGCGTTCTCGGAGGGCATGCTCAACGACATCTCGGTGGTGACGATCGTCAACTTCCTCGAATCGTTGGAGTTGCATGACGAGTCGGAGGCGCTGCCGGTGCTGTCGGACACACCGGCGCTGGTGCTGTGCGGTGACGCCGACATGATCATCCCGTTCACCAGCTCCAAGTACCTCGCGGCCGCCCTGCCGCGCTCGGAACTGGTGCGGGTGCGCGATGCCGGCCATCTCGTGGAGCTCGAGTTCCCGCAGGTAACCTCCGATGCGATCGATCGGCTGGTCCGGCGTGCCGTGTCGAGTCGTGCGAACCACGAGAATGCTGTGCCGGCGGGTGAACTGGAGCGAACCGATGTCGGCTGACACACGTACCGGGGGCAACGCGACCCTGCCCACGACCGAGGACACCGAGGCTCTCGGGCGGGCGCTGGCCCGCGACCTCGTCGCGGGTGATCTCGTGGTGCTGGACGGCCCGCTGGGCGCCGGGAAGACCGCGCTGACCCGCGGTATCGCGGCAGGTCTGGGCGTCGAGGGCCGGGTGACGTCGCCGACGTTCATCATCGCGAGAGAGCACCGGCCAGGGACGCGCCCCGACGGTGGCGCGCCCGTCGGCCTGGTCCACGTCGACGCGTACCGCCTCGGCGGCGAGGGCGGTGACGCGGGCTCGCTCGATATGCACGATCAGCTCGACGCGCTCGATCTAGACACCGACCTGGGCGACGCCGTCGTCGTGGTCGAGTGGGGCGAGGGCGTGGTGGAACATCTGGCGGATCGGCACCTGCGGGTGCGGCTGCGTCGCGAGCCCGAGTCCGATGTCCGCACCGCGAGCTGGGAGTGGGTGCCGCGCGCGTAGTACGGAGCCGAGTAGCCTGGTCTACCGTGCTTGTCCTTGCCATCGACACCTCCACTCCCGCGGTCACCGCGGGCGTCGTGAGCTTCGACCCTGATTCGGACCCGGGCGTTCCTCGGACGCTGGCCGTCCGAGTCACCGTCGACGCCCGAGCGCATGCGGAGGTCCTGACCCCGCAGATTCTGGACTGCCTGGCCCAATCGGGCCACAGCCCCGCCGATCTGGACGCGGTCGTCGTCGGCGTGGGGCCCGGTCCGTTCACGGGTCTGCGCGTCGGTATGGCGACCGCCGCCGCGTTCGGCGATGCGCTGGGCATCCCGGTACACGGGGTGTGCAGCCTGGACGCGATCGCCGCCGATGTCTCCGGAGAGCGGGACCTGTTGGTGGTCACCGATGCTCGTCGCCGCGAGGTGTACTGGGCGCGCTACTCCGGCGGGGCGCGGGTCGAGGGGCCCGATGTCGTCAAGCCGTCCGATCTCGATCCGTCGCCGTCGCAGGTGATCGCGGGCTCGGCCTCGCACGTGGACATGTTCGACCTGCCGGTCGAGCCGGTCGAGACCCCCTCGCCGGCCGGTCTGGTGAAGGTCGCGGCGCAGGCACTGCGGGTGGGCGTGGAGCCGGAACCGCTGGTGCCGTTGTACTTGCGGCGCCCGGACGCGGTGGAGTTGGCGGACCGCAGGAAATGAGCATCCGCATCGTTCCGATGGCCGACACCGACACCGACAGGTGCGCCGAGCTCGAGCAGGTGCTGTTCCCCGGTGACGACCCGTGGAGCGCGCAGGCGTTCCGGTCGGAACTCGCGGGCGGGCACAATCACTACTTCACGGCGCGCGACGACGCCGACACACTGATCGGCTACGCCGGGGTGGCACTGCTCGGCAACAGCGTGACGCCCGAGGCCGAGGTACACACCATCGGGGTGGATCCGTCGGCGCAGCGCGGCGGCATCGGCGGAGCGCTGCTGGCCGAACTGCTGCGCGTGGCGGACAAGTGGGGCGGACCGGTGTTCCTCGAGGTCCGCACCGACAACGAGCCGGCGATCGCGCTGTACAAGCGTGAGGGCTTCGAGATCGTCGGCACCAGAAAGCGCTACTACCAGCCGAGCGGCGCGGACGCGTACACGATGCACCGCCCGGCGCGGATCGACGCGGAGGCCGCCGAGCGGCAGGGCAAGGAGTGACGGCCATGATCGTGATGGGTATCGAGAGTTCGTGCGACGAGACCGGGGTCGGTATCGTCCGCTGGCACGATGACGGGCGCTGCGAGCTGCTCGCCGACGAGGTGGCGTCGAGCGTCGACCAGCACGCCCGCTACGGCGGTGTGGTGCCCGAGGTGGCCTCGCGCGCGCACCTCGAGGCGATGGTTCCCACGATGCGTCGCGCCCTCGCGGCCGCGGGCATCGACAAGCCGGACGCGATCGCCGTGACGATCGGCCCCGGTCTCGCCGGCGCCCTGCTGGTCGGTGTCGCGGCGGCCAAGGCGTACGCGGCCGCGTGGGACGTGCCGTTCTACGCGATCAACCATCTCGGCGGGCATGTCGCGGTGGACACGATCGAGCACGGCCCGATGCCTCCGTGCGTCGCGCTGCTCGTCTCGGGTGGGCACACGCACCTGCTGCACGTGGAGGAACTGGGCCGCAAGCCGATCGTGGAACTCGGCACCACGGTCGACGATGCGGCCGGTGAGGCGTTCGACAAGGTCGCGCGCCTGCTGGATCTCGGATTTCCGGGCGGCCCGGCGCTCGATCGCCTGGCGCAGCAGGGCGACCGGGACGCCGTCGTGTTCCCGCGCGGCATGACCGGTCCCCGGGATGCCCGGCACGACTTCTCGTTCTCCGGGCTCAAGACTGCGGTGGCGCGGTTCGTGGAGGCCAAGGAGCGTGCGGGCGAACCGATTCCGGTCGCCGATGTCGCGGCCGGATTCCAGGAGTCCGTGGCGGACGTGCTGACGATGAAGGCGGTTCGCGCGGCGCAGGACGTCGGCGTCGACACCCTCGTTCTCGGCGGCGGCGCCACCGCGAACTCGCGGATCCGGTCGCTCGCGGAGGAGCGGTGTGCTGCGGCGGGATTGACGCTGCGGGTGCCCAGTCCGCGGCTGTGCACCGACAACGGCGTGATGATCGCGGCCCTCGGCGCGCACCTCATCGCGGGAGGCGCACAGCCGTCGGCGCTCACCTCGGCAACGAATCCGGGACTTCCGGTGTCGGTGAGCCAGATTCGGGACTGACCTCTGGCTGCGGCCCGGCCGGCTCGGTCCCCGGGGCGGGCGGCTCGGAGGTGGGGGTCTCGGAAGCCGGCGGCTCGGAGGTAGGCGGCTCGGTGGTGGACGTCTCGGTGGTGGGCGTGGTCGGATCGGCCGAGAGGCTCGGAGGGTCGGCGTCCGGAGTCGGAACCCCCGGTACGAGACCCGGGAGCCACGTGGGCAGTTCGGGCCACATCGGCGGAATCCACGGCCGACTCTGCGTGGTGCTCGGTGGCGGTGTCGTCGTGGTCGGCGCCTCGGTGGTGGTGGGCGTCGGGGGAGTCGTCGTGGGTGGGGGCGGTTCGACGGTGGTCGTGTACTGCGTCGTCCAGGCCGGACCGCTGTAGTCGTCGGTGGTCGGCAGTGGCACGTGCGAGGCGGGCACCTGAACGGTCGAGCTCGGGGTCGGATCGCCCGACGGGATGTCGGTGTCGTCCGGATCGACAGTGGGGACATCGGGTTCGCCCGTGGGTGTCTCGATGACCTGGCTGCCGGTGGGTGCGTAGTTCTCCTCGCTCTGCGGGATCACTTCCTTGACGCCGTAGCCGAGCATCAGGCCACCGACGACGAGTGCGCCGACGATAGCACCCGTCCCACGTCCTCCACCCGACCCGGCGACCACCGGGAAATCCTGTCTGGCGTTCGATCCGGCCAGCAGCGCGGCGCCTTTGGCGGTCGCGGCCTCCGGTTCGGGCACGACGATCGTGACGCCGTCGAAGCCGGCGTCCAGTGCCGCCCCCACGTCGGTGATGTTTCCGCCGCCGCCGACGAGGACCGCGGCCTCGGGGGTGCGGAAGCTGCGAGCGCAGGTGCCGGTCACGAACTCGACGACGCGCGAGGCGATATCGGCGTCCGGTTCATCGGCTGCACCGTCGCCGCTGACGGTCGTGGTGCGGTCACGGCACAAGATCGAGCCGCTGGCCTGGTCGACGACCGTGACGGTGAGTCCCGATGCGCCGAGATCGACGACCGCGATGCTCCCGTACTGCGCGACCAGCCCGGTGCTACGGAGATAGGCCAATGTGGCGGCCGTCTCGGGAATCAAGCGGATGGCCCGACGTTGGCGCTTGGCCGCGGACCGAACGGCTGCGGCGTGGCCCTCGGTGCGGTACGCCACCGCGATCGCGTCCGGCTCGATCTTGTGGTCGGGAACCTGGACGGTCATCAGGCCGATCGCGGAGAGGCTGAGGTCGCCGAGGTCGGTGTGGGTGCCGAGATCCGAGGACAGCGTCCGGTACTCCATGGACTGCATGCCGGTGTCGTCGGTGGCGACGAGTGCAGTGCACACGCCGGCCGCTCCGGCAGAGATACCGAGTGAACTTCGCACTTGTCCACCTCCCACTTTCGGTGTTCGGATCTGTTCGCGTTCTCGACTCGCTCGCACCGGAAAGCTGGACTACTTCCCTTCCAGACGTCGACGTCGTTATCCGAACGTTACCGAAGATCGGTCCGCTCTGCTCGGTCAGGTGTGTCGTCGCAGGTCGGTGCCGACATTCGCGGTAGTACGGTGTGACGAATGCAGAAGCGAGAGCCTATGACCGACCCGGCCCGACTGCAGGAGCTCGACAAGCACGAGCGCCGTCGATTGCTGCGTCGGGCTCTGCTTCGTCCGCTCGGCACGGTTGTCGTTCTGGTCATCGCGTACTTCGCGCTGCCGATGGATCACCTGTCGAACGCGGGCATGGTCGCGATCCTCGTCGGCGGCCTGCTGTTCGTTGTGGCGTTGTGTATCTGGCAGGTTCGGCAGATCTTGCGCTCCCCTGTGCCCGCCATACGGTCGGCCGAGGCCCTGATGGTGACGCTGCCGGTGTACTTGCTGGGCTCGGCGGTGGCGAGCTTCCTCCTGTCCCAGATGAATCCGGAGTCGTTCACGGAGCCGCTGACCAGGATCGATGCGCTGTACTTCACGCTCACGGTCTTCGCGACGGTGGGCTTCGGCGACATCGCGGCGGTCGACCAGACTGCCCGTGCGGTGGTCACGGCGCAGATCGTCGGGAACCTCGTCATGCTTGCGGTCGGGGTACGACTGCTGACCGAGGCCGTGCGGTGGAGCAAGGCCCGGCGGGAGACCGACGGCGGCGCGGACGCCCCGAAGGACGCCCGCGCCGACGACTAGCGGAGTGTGGCCAGGACCAGTTCCACATTGTGGTCCGGGGAGCCGCCCAGCAGTTTCGGGTCGGCGTGGATGTCGTTGAACGAGAACTCGCGGTACAGCGACGCCAGGCCCGCCGGAGAGAAGTCGTCGTAGTCGACCTGGTACGGGCTGTCGGCCTCGATCAGCGTGGTCAGCAGCGACACCGTGCCGTCCTCGTTGTCGACCACCTCGATGATGCGTCCCTGCTGCGGGAAGTCGATGTGCGATGCCGTGTTGATCTCCCAGAATCCCTGTGCCGGAGTCTGGCCCACCTGTGCGGTGATGCGGTTCTCGTGGGTGTGGCCGTTGACCCAGGCGAGGACATTCGGGAAGCGGTGCAGCATATCCACCAGCTGGGCGCCCTTGTACCGGGGCTCGAGCGGGCGCTCCGGGTCGGGCAGGGTGTTCGCCATCGTGGTGCTCGTGTGGTGGCTGAACAGCACGAAGTAGGTATCGCTGCGGCTCTGCGTGACGAGCGCACCGTTGGTGTCGTAGTACTTGCTGCTGCCCGCGAGCAGCGTCTGCTCGATCCACTTGAACTGCGCCTCGCCGAGCGAGCCGTCGACGAAGCCCGCGCGGTTGGTCGAGTCCATGCTGATGCCGATCACGCCGGGCGCGATCTCGAAGGTGTAGTAACCGATTCCGGTTTCGTCGGCGTCGGCCGCGAAGCCGTGGCCGACCGGGCCGGGGCCGGCGTTCGCCGGGTCGAGGTGGGCGGCGATGAACTCGCGCGGCGTGAAGGGGTGGCGCCGCGCGTCGGGGGTGACGATGCGCGGCGGGGTGGTGATCGCCGACAGCAGGTTCAGGACGGCGGTCGGATCGGAGCTCAGGGCGCTCGAGATGCGCGCGGCCTGGTCGGAGGAGTCCGGGACCTCGAACTTCTTGTCTCCTGTGTACATCTGCTCGAGGAACGGGATGCCGCTCGGGAGGGTGCCCTCGACGGAGTCGTCGTGGTTGCCGAAAACGCTGTACCACTTCGTGTTCAGGCCGGGGCTGGTGACCGGCTGCAGTGCCGCCGACAGCAGGCCGGGGACCTCCGGGAATCCGGTCTTCTTGTAGATGTCCTGGATCGACGACTCGGGATTCCAGTACAGGTCCGCGCCCGAGTTCTGCACGCCCTCGTAGCGGGTCGGATCGCCGGTGTTCGGAACGATCGTGCCACCGTTGAGTGCCTTGAGGAACCAGTCGAGTTCGACGTGCTCCTTGTTGTCGGTGTTGTCGCCCGTGGTGATCACGGCGTCGAAGTCGCGCTGTGTGTGCGGACCCTGGCGCAGCGAGTTGACCCGGTCGATGAGGGAGACGAGGCCCTGCGCGGTCATGGTCTCCTGCGGCCGGAACGCGGCACCCTGGAAGGGGTGGACGTACTCGAACCGAACGGGTGACTGGGCGTCGAGCACGTGCACGTCGGTGAGCTGAACCATGGACGCGAGGGCGGAGCGACGGTCCTCGCGACCGGACTTGGGCTCGGCCAGATCGGTGCGGACCACCAGCGGCCAGCCCGGACCGGCGGTGAGACGGCGGTATCCGCTGCTGCCCAGAGGGACGGCGACGGATTCGAGAGTGGTGCCTGCGATCGACGCGGGCAGCGGGGCCGCGGAGGCCTGTGCTGCGAGCGGATTCCACGACCGGCTGCCGATGAGAGGCAGTCCGGCGACTCCGAGCGCTCCGATGCCGGCCGCTCCGAGGAAGGACCGCCGATTCCAACCGTTCATCTGCTGTTCACACACGGCGCCCACTGTAGGGGACGGTTCGTGCCACAGACTCCTGTTCGCCCCCTTTGCGGCCCCGTGTCGCTCAGTGACGGCTCTCGTCGGAGAGCGGTCCGAACTGTGGGACCTGCGGCATCGTCGTCACGACGTGCACGGTCGCCTCGCTGCTCAGTGCGGCGAGGATCCAGGGCGCGTCGCTGGGGAACTGGACGAAGTCCCCGGTGGTGAGGTTCGTCAGTTCGTTCGTCGGGCCGACTCGCACCTTTCCGGAGACGACGTAGGCGTGGATCAGGGTCCCGGCGGAGTCGGCCGGGCGCACCATGCTCTCGACGTCGCCGCCCGGCGCCTGCCGCAGTCTGGTCAGGCTCGTGCGCACGTAGCCGGAGCCGTAGATCTGATCGAGCACCTTCGTCGAACCGATATCGGACCGGTCGTTCCACGATCCCTCGCCGGAGCGGACGACGAACACCCGCGTCCCCCACTCGGTCACCAGGCGCCGCAGCGGAACGTCGAGCGCCTCGGCGATGGCGTCGATCGTCTCGACTGTGGGATTGCCGACACCCTGCTCGATCTTCGAGAGCGTCTGCTTGGACAGGTTCGCCCGCTTGGCGAGGTCGCCCATGCTCATCTGTCGTTCGTTACGGAACCGCTGCACGTTGCGTGCGATCAGGCCGTTGCTGTCCAACAGGGCCTCCTTTCGTCGATGACGCAATGCGCTCAATGTTCCACACGATTGAATCCCCGCTCGACCGTGTGTCACTTTTAATATCACTATCGTCCATCTTGACATCGAAACGGCAGGTGGGCACACTCGATCGCGAAGGCGCCGCCACGGGCCGTCGCGCCGGGAATGTCCTCTTTGCGTAGTGATTGGGTAGGGATCGATGGGTGTGCAGGAGTTGACCGATCTGTCGCATTCGGGGTCGACGCGGGACGGCCGTGCCGCCGTGGACAAGGCGATGAGCCTGCTCACCAGCTTCGGGCAGGAGGCGTACTCCGGCGTCGGTGTCAGCGAACTCGCGCGCCGATCCGGGCTCAGCAAGTCCACCGCGTTCCGCATCCTCGGGATGCTCGAGCGCAACCACGCCGTCGAGCGGGTCGGCAGCGACTACCGGCTCGGCGCCGAGCTCCACAACCTCGGTGGCCGGGTATACGCGCCGCAGCACTCCGTGATCCGCGACGTCCTGACTCCCTACCTGGCGGACCTGTACGAGGCGACCCGGCAGACGGTGCATCTCGCGGTCCTGCACGGTCCCGACATCCTCTACATCAACAAGCTCTACGGCCACCGTCACGTCGCGTCACCGTCGCGGGTCGGCGGGAAGGCGCCGGCGCACTGCACTGCGGTGGGCAAGGCGCTGCTCGCATACTCCGGTCAGGACGCCGAGGATCTGCTGGGCTCGGATCTCGCGGCCCGCACCGCTCGGACGGTGACCGACATCGGACAGTTGCGTGTCGAGTTGTCGCAGGTCCGGCGGTCCGGTGTCGCGTTCGACCGTGAGGAGACCCGCGAGGGCCTGGTGTGCATCGGGGGAGTCGTCAACGGCTCGGGTGCACGCCCTGTCGCAGCGTTCTCGGTGTCGGGTCCGGTTGCGAGCTTCTCGCCGGCGAGCGTGGAGCCCGCCCTGCGTCGGGTGAGTCTGGCCGCGTCGCGCGCGCTGTGCGCGTCCCAGATCGCACTCGCGTCGTAGCGACGCCACAACTTCCAGGAAAGAACCTCTCCCGGAATCTGATTCAGGCTGAAGGAGCCCTACATGCCAGTCGCACTGGTTGCGCTGTCCCATTCACCCCTGATCGGGCTGAACGATCCGGCTCAGGAGGTGCTCGACGAGGTCGACCACGCCGTCGCCGGGGCGCGAGCGTTCATCGAGGAGTTCGCTCCCGAGGTCGTCGTGCTGTTCGCGCCCGACCACTACAACGGCTTCTTCTACGAGAAGATGCCACCGTTCGCTATCGGCACCGGCGCAATCGCGGTGGGCGACTTCGGTTCCGCGGAAGGCGAGATCCTGGTCGACACCGATGCGGCCGACGCGATCGCCGAGGGTGTCCTCGAGCGTGACATCGACCTCACGATCTCGGCACGCATGGTCGTGGACCACGGATTCGTGCAGCCGCTCGAGATGCTGTTCGGCGGCATCCGGTCGGTGCCGGTCGTGCCGGTGTTCATCAACGGCGTCGCGGCCCCTCTCGGCCCGGTGCGCCGGATCCGACAGTTCGGCAAGGCGCTCGGTGAGGCCGCGGCGCTGCTCGACAAGCGCGTGCTGTTCCTGGCGTCGGGCGGACTGTCGCACGATCCGCCGGTGCCGATCCTCGCCGGTGCGCCGCCGCGGGTCGCGGAGGCGCTGATCCTCGGCAACCCGCCCACCCCAGAGCAGCGTGCCCGCGGTGAGCAGCGGGTCGTGCAGTCCGGAATCGATCTGGCGGCAGGAACTTCCACGCGTAAGCCGTTGAATCCGGAGTGGGACAACGACGTTCTCGACATCGTCGCCGCGGGAGACATCGCGCAGTTCGACGGCTGGACCAACGAGTTCTTCGAGGCGAACGGTGGCGGGTCGTCGCACGAGGTGCGCACGTGGATCGCGGCCTACGCGGCACTCGCGGCGTCGGGTGCGTACGAGTTGCAGTCGCGGTACTACCGGCCGATCCCGGAGTGGGTTGCGGGCTTCGCGGTGACCACCGCGAAGTAGCGACTCTCGCCGACCTCTCTCGGCGACCCTGGACATCGCTGTCGCGCGGTGTTACTCATGACGTAGTGCTTCGGGGAGGGGGCGTCATGGTGACATCCGCGCGACGGGCGGGGGCCGGCGAACGTGTTTTGCTGCTGCACGGATTCACGCTGTCACACCACGTGTGGCATCGCGTGGTCGACGAACTTGCTTCGGACTGCGACGTCCTGGCGCTGACGATGCCCGGTCACTGGGGCGGTCCGCGGCTGCGATGGCGGGATCTCGGCATCTCCGGTATTGCCGACGGGATCGAACGCGAGCTCGACGTGATCGGTTGGGACACATGCCACGTCGTCGGGAACTCGCTCGGCGGCCAGGTGGGATTCGAGCTGGAGCGGCGGGGCCGGGCCGCATCGCTCGCCGCGATCAATCCCAGTGGAGGCTGGAAGCGCTTCTCGGCGACGGAGTTCCGGATGGGGAGCGGGTTCGTCGCCCAGTTCCCGCTCGCGGCGCTCGCCCGGGTGCTCGGCGATCGCGCCGCGTCACATCCGCTGTTCCAGCGGCCGATCATCCGCAATTGCAGCCACGACATGTCGGCCGTCGACCCGGCAGACGCCACCGACGTGATCCGTGCCGTCTCCCGCTGTTCGGTCTACCTGCCGATCCTGCTCGCATTCCTGCGTGACGGCCCACTGACGGGTCTGGGCGCGGTGAGGGCGCCGACCTCGTTGATCATCTCCGAGTTCGATTCGTTCTTCCTGCGGGAGAAGTTCATCCAACGCTTCGTCGACGAGCTGCCCGACCATGTCCAGGAGGTCGCCCTCCCCGGAGTCGGCCACATACCTGCGCTCGAGAATCCGCAGCTGGTCGCCGCCGCCATCCGCGCACATCTCGAGGCGGTCGCCCACCGCGACGGCGTCGCCTGAGGGCCTACGAGTCGGACCTCGGCACGAAGAGGCCATGGCTGGTGCGATCGACCACGGTGAGTCGGGCGATCGCCTCGCGCGCATCGGGCTTGGGTCCTCCGGAACGGGTTTTCGGTATCGCGGGCCGGATCGCGCGACCGTCGGCATCGACGAGCCAGAGCATGGAGCATGGGATCCCCGGGGTGCAGTGTGCGCCGCCGGTGTAGTCGCGGGTCTTGCCGAACCACGCCTCGATTCACCAGCCCTGCGGGTCCGAATCCTCGGACAGCGCGGACAGGAGCACGGTGAGATCGCCGGCGTGCCGAACCTCGTCGACCGTCACCTCCGTGCCCACAGGGTTCCCGTTCGCATCGAGGCGCGACCTGCCGAAGGTCGGTTCACAGGACACGACGGCAACGGGAATGAAGTTGTCGGGCACCGATCCCGTCGATGGAGGTGTGAAGGTCTGCGCCGTCGGCGGTGGGAAACGGCCGGGGAACATGCCCGGATCCAGGCAATCGACTCCCGCCGCGATCTCCGCGTCGCCGGGCGGACTCGGCGGGCGCTCGTGAAGATGGACGAGGCCCGCCACCGCAACCACGGGACAACCGTGGCGGCAACGGGTCCGAGGATCCTCACAGCCTCGACGATGCCACGAAGTGGCGGGCTGCCGGTGGAGTTCGCTGACTTCGCGGGTGCTCGGAAGTAGCGTGTGTGGTTGACGGGAGGGGCGAGTCATGGGCTTTGCGTCGACACCGGACCGGCACAGGCGATATCGGCGAATCGCCTCGTCGGCCGTGGAAGAGATCCTGAACTACTTCGGCAAATGCCCTGTCTGCGGTTATCCCGCGCGTGCCTCCACGATCACTGTGCAGTTCGACGATGGCACTACGGAGTCGCTGGTCGTCGGCACATGTGGCCGCCCCTGCGGTTGGAACGGTCCGGTTCCGGCGACGTTGATGACCTGCGACTATGCGGATCCTGCGCGGGTTGACGTGGTCGAGTGAGTGGGAAGTTGTCGGTGGCCACCTGTATTGTCGAAAGTATGTTCGATACCGGGGGTGGGGTCGGCGAGATACCGACGGACGGTGGTGTCGCGGGGGACGCGGCGCGGTTCGTGGTGTTGTCGGAGTTGGCGCGGATCGAGAATGCGCATGCGGCGCGGAAGGTTCTGCTGGCGGGCGAGTTGATGCTGTCGGCGCTCGAGCGGGATGTGGCGTTGCGGGGCGGCGATATTCGGGATTGTGGCAACGAGGCGGTCGCGGAGGTGTCGACGAGGTTGGGGTGTTCACACACGATGGCGTCGCATTTCTGCGATCTGGGGGTGGACCTGCGGTTGCGGCTGCCGTTGACGCGGGCGGCGTTCCTCGCCGGAGATCTGGACTACGCCCGGGCGTGGCGGATTCATCGTGAGACGGCCGGGCTACTGCCGGAGACGTTCTCGTTGTTGGAGGCGGAGATCGTGGCGTCGGCCCGCAGGTTGGCGCCGGCGGCGTTGGGTCGGGAGATCCGGGCGTTGATCCTGCGGGCCAGCCCGGGCGAGGCGGCGTCGGATCGGGAACTCGCGGAGGCGGAGTGTCGGGTGAGGGTCCGGCGCCTGGGTCCGTTGTCGGAGTTCTCGGCGGTGCTTCCCGCGGATCAGGGGCAGGCGGCCTGGCAGTTGGTGTGCGAGATGGCCGGCACGGTGTGCGGCAAAGATCGGCGTGGCCGGCAGGCGCTGCTGGTGGATGCGTTGATGGCGTCGCTGCACGGCGAATCCGCCCTGTCCTGCACGTGCGGAAGCGAGCGGTGCCCGAAGGTTGGTGTCGCGTCGATGCCGTCGCGGCGCAAGCCGTTGGTGCAGATCACCGTCGATGTGGCGACCCTGTTGGGCTTGACGGCCTCGCCCGCATACCTGGACGGGCACGGTCCGATCGATCCGCACCTCGCCCGGCTGTTGGCGGAGGACGGGACGTGGCGGGCGATGCTCACGGAGATGCGCGATCTCGCAACAGAACTGGGGCTCACACCGTCGACGCAGCCCACCGAGACTGATACGGGTACAGGTCCGGATGCGGACACCATTTCGGCGGCGCCGGGCGGCCAAGGCAACGCAACCGAATCCGCGCCACAGCGACGTCAGGGCCTGCAGGTGTTCCGCGCCCGGGGCCGCCGACACCGAGGGGGACGGTTGCCGGAATCGCCGATCCCGTCGTCGTGGTGGGATCGGCCACCACCACTGCCGGGACCGCCACCGGTCGGAGAGGGCACCACGATTGCGGACGTTCTGAACAGGCTCGACACCGACGCGACGTTGCGGCGCGGGCGATTCCCGGACGGGCACGGCGGACAAGCGCAGCCACCGCACGGCGCCCTCACGTACCGGCCGGACGCATCGACCACGAGCATGGTCCGCACCCGCGACGGGCACTGCCGGTTCCCGGGCTGCTCGGTGCCCGCGGCCCGCTGCCAACTCGACCACATCGTCGCCTTCACACACCGCAACCCGATCGCGGGTGGTTGGACCATTCCGTCGAACCTGCAGTGCCTGTGCCAGTTCCACCACAACCTCAAGACGATGGACCGCATCACCGCCACCATGTTGGCGGGCGGCATCCTCGTGTGGTCGAGCAGTTACGGCACCACCACGGTCACTCTTCCCGGCGGGGTCGCGATGACCGACCTCGACAACACGCTCGTCCCGCACCTCCCGCGACGCAGACACCGCCAAACGGCCGACGGCACGAACGAGACCGACGAACCGCCGCCGTTCTGATGCAACTCGTTCCGGCTCAGGATCCGGTCGTGAGCCGCACGTCCGCGACCAGCCCGTGGTGGTCGGATCCGACTACGTCGATGCGCTCGAGCGAGGTTGCCGTGCCGCCCTTCGTGAGGATGTGGTCGATCCCGACGACTGCGGGGTAGCGCTTGTCGGTGGGATACGTCGGCAGGATCCCGGCGCCCAGTTGGTCGGCCGCATCGACGTATCCGCCGTGGCGCAGATCGCGGAACTTGCTGTGCGAGTAAGTGGCATTGAAGTCGCCACTGACGATGACGTTGTCGTGCGCGGCCGACGAATCCATATCGGCGCGCAACCGATCGAAATCCTCCGTCCAATGTGCTGCCGGCGCGATGTACGCGGGCACCGGATGCACGTCGTACAGGATCACCGGCCGGCCGAGTCCGGCATCGACCTCGGTCACCAGATTGGTCAGTGCCATTCCCTCCACCTGGCGGCCGTTCGACAACGGCAGTCGGCTGTAGATGCCGCCACCGCCGCCGCCGGTGGTGTGCGGGGCCAGAACCTGATGGGGCAGACGGTCCTCGAGCCCGGCTTTCCGCAGGGCCTCGACGGACGGGTCGGTCAACTCCTGGATCGTGAGCACATCGATGTCACGTTCTCGCACCATCCGCACCAGGGCCTCCGGATCGGCGGAACCCACCATGATGTTGGACTGCATCACGCGAATCGACGGTCCGTTCTCGTCCACCACCGGTTCTCCGGACGCACCCGCGACGTACAACGGGCCGTACGCCCAGCCGCCGAGCCCGACGACGACCACGGCCGCGGCGAGCAGCAGCCACTGTCGTGCGACAGCCGAGACGATCGCGCCGACCACGGTGGCCAACAGCAGAAGCGGCGCCAACGATGCCAGCACGATCACGATGTTGTTGGAGGCACCCGAGCGGAATGTGGCCAGTGCCGCCACGCCCGCGACGAGTCCCGCCACCCCGACCGCACCCGCGATCAACCGCAGCGCCCTGGATCTCGTCATCGACTCTTCGCCCCCAGATGATTCGTGCGTTCCGACCAGCGACGGCAGCCTATCCGTTCGGTCCGGAAACGGGACAGGACGTGGACGGGCCCGTGGGGTCGCGCACTACTGCCGGTGGTGGACGGACTGCGGTGTGAGGTAGGCGTTCAGACCTTCGATTCCGAACTCGACTCCCAGGCCGGAGTCTCCACGTCCTCCGAACGGCGCACTGTGGTTCGAGGCGAAGAAGTTGATGCCTACCGATCCGGTGTCGATCCGGCGTGCCACCTCGATGGCACGATCCTCGTTGGTGGAGAAGATGATTCCGCCGAGACCGAACGCGGTGTCGTTGGCGATCGCGACGGCGTCGTCGACGGTCTCGTACCGCATGACAGTGACGACCGGTCCGAAGATCTCCTCGCGGGCGATGGTCATCTCCGCAGTGACATCGGCGAAGACGGTGGGCTGCACGAAGTACCCGCGGTCCGTGTCAGCGCGGCCACCGCCGGTGGTGAGGCGGGCGCCCTCGGCACGAGCGCCCTCGATGTACCCGAGGACCTTCCCGTACTGCGCCTCGGTCGCCGATGGTCCGAAGACGGTGTCGCCGTCGAAGGGGTCCCCATGCTTGGCCGCGGCGACGGTGCGCGTGACGGTGTCGACGACCTCGTCGTACCGCGCCGCGGGCGCGAGGATTCTGGTCGAGATGTAGCAGGTCTGGCCCGTGTTGCGCATGCAGGACCGGATCAACACCTGGGCGAAGGCGTCCAGATCGGCATCCTCGAGCACGATCGCCGACGATTTGCCGCCCAGTTCGAGTGTGACCGGCCGCAGTAGTTCACCGCACGCCGCCGCGATCTTCCTGCCGACCGGGGTGGACCCGGTGAATGCAACCTTACGGACCAGAGGATGGCGCACGAGGTGGTCCCCGACGGCGCCCGTCCCGGTCACCAGGTTCACGATGCCGGGTGGGACGCCGGCGGCCGCGACCGCCTCGATGACGAACCGGATCGACAGAGGGGTGGTTTCGGCAGGCTTGATCACGACGGTGCAGCCGGCGATGAGTGCGGGCGCCAGCTTGGCGACGACGAGGTTGATCGGGAAGTTCCAGGGCGCGATGAGGACACACACGCCGACCGGGTCGCGAAAGACGGTGGTCGTGCCGAGCCCGTTCGGGTAGGGGCGCTCGTCGTCGCGCTCGAGATACGACGCCAGCGATGCGAAGTAGCGGAAGATCCCGGCGGCATTCGCCGCACTACCCGAGGTCTCGGCGACAGGGCTGCCGTTCTCTCGGGTGTTCGTCCACGACATCGGTTCGGCCCGCTTCTCGATCTCGTCCGCGATCCGCAGCAGGTACTCCGCGCGGTCGGACGGACGCAGATCCGACCACCCCGGTCCGCGGAAGGCACGGTCGGCGGCGCCGACCGCGGCATCGACGTCGCGAGTGGAGGCGTTCGGTACCGAACCCCACACCTCCTCGGTGGCCGGGTCGACGACGTCGATGCGCGCGTTGCTCGTGGACGTGACCCAGGTGCCGTCGACGAAGAGATCGTCGACGTGTGTGTAGGGAAGCTCGACCCGGTCCCTGCTCGGCACGGCCCGTGTCATCGCAGCACGTCCGTCTTCAACAGCGCGCGGGACCGATCGAGGTCTGCCACGGCGATCCGGTATCCGGCTTCGGTTTTCAGTTCGGGCAGGATCTCGCTCTCGAGTCGGTCGCAGTACACCGAGGGCGTCATCCCGAACCAGGACGAGGCAAGTGCGATACCGACGGGAGCGAAGCGCCACAGACGGTCGGCGTCGCGCACGAGTTCGTCCTCGAGGGATTTGGCGTCGGGCCGTGTGTCGTGGCCGTCGATGATCTCGCAGACGCGCTCGACGAACTCGTCGTCGTAGCCGAGCGGCGGCAGTACCTCGCGAGCGATGATGCAGCCCTGACGTTCGTGTTCGTACCGGATCGCGGCCTTGCGCCAGTCGCCGCTGAAACCTTCGGAGATGATCCGTGATTCGTCGACACGCCCCCATCCGGTGTCGTGCAGCAGGATCGAGACGCGGACGATGAGCGAGTCTGCCTCGGGGTAGCAGTCGCACAGGCGCTCGGCGTATGCGAACGACGTGGGCAGGTGGATGTCGTTGCCGCGGGCCCGGGACTCGGGAACCACCGACTTCCAGATCGGATCCAAGTCGGTGTCGGCGTCGGGAGCCACGACGATCGGCGAGGTGTCGACGGGAAGGGCGGTAGGGGTACGCATTGCGCACTACCTCGATTCGGATGGAGTCGGAGCCGGGAGCGCGTCCGCGCTCTCGGCGGTGATCGTCTTGAGGGCCGTCGCAGGGTCGGCCGCGAGATCGGCGGGGATGTGGGCACCCTTCGCTAGGGCGCCCCGCACGGCCATGAAGTCGAGCGGGTTGTTGACGCAGTCGGCCGCGATGAGGCGTCCGCCGCGGTAGTACAGAACCGTGTACTTGCCTTTCGCCTCGTCCCTGCGCACGACCGTGGTGTCGTATCCGGTCGACAGGCCCGCGATCTGCAGCTTCAGATCGCCCTGGTTCGACCAGAACCACGGAATGCTGGTGTATTCGGTGCGGCGCCCGGTGAGCGAGTAGGCGGCGATCTTGGCGTGTTCGATGGCGTTGTTGACGCTCTCGACCCGGATCCGGTCGCCCGGGTCGGCGCCGGGCACGGGGTTGGGCATGTTTGCGCAGTCACCCACGGCGACCGTGGTGCCGTCGGAGGCCAGCGCGTACTCGTCGACGCGGACGCCGTCGTTGCAGACGAGTCCCATCGACTGCGCCAGTTCGACATTGGGCACGACGCCGATGCCGACGAGCACGATCTGCGCGGGCAGGACGCGTCCGTCGGTCAACTCGACGCCCGTCACCGCGCCGTCCGCTTCCACGATCCGGGAAACCTTGGCGTCCAACTCGATTCGCATTCCGCGTGTGCGGTGTGCCTCGAGGAGATACTCCGACGTCTCCGGCCCGACGGCCCGGCCGACCAGGCGCGGCCCGGCCTCGAGCACCGTAGCGCTCTTGCCCATCTTCAGGGCGCTCGCGGCCGCCTCGATCCCGATGAACCCGCCGCCGACGACAACGATGTCGGTGGCGTCCGGCATGCGCCGGCGCAACTCGAGGGCGTCGTCGGCATTGCGCAGGTACAGCACCCCGTCCAGGTGGTGGCCCGGTACGTCGATCGTTCGCGCGCGGGCACCGACGGTCAGCGCCAGACGATCGAAGGGGAACCTCGTGCCGGACGCCGCGACGGCGACGCCCGACCCGTCGGGCCCGCGCTCGACGCTGGTGATGCGCTCACCCTTGACCAGCGAAATGCGGTGCTCGTCCCAGTATTCCGCGCTGCGGAAGATCAGCGATTCGGCGGAAACCAGACCCTGCAGGAACTCCTTGGACAGTGCCGGCCGCTGGTAGGGGCGGTGGTTTTCGTCGCCCAGCAGGGTGATCGGCGGGGCGTACCCGAGGGCGCGGAGCGAGCCGGCCAGCTGGACGCCGGCCTGGCTCGACCCGATGACGAGTAGCCCGCTGCCGGCGGCGGAGTCGTCGGAAACCATTGTCACACCTGCGTTTCCGGGGTGCGCACGTGCAGATTCATGCCGTCCGTGAGTTTGACCTGGCAGGACAGGCGGGAGTTGTCCTGGCGGTCCACCGCCGTGCCGTAGAGCATCTCGTCTTCCATGTCGTCCATCGCCGACAGGTCTTCGAACTGGTCCGGCCGGACGAAGACATGGCACGTCGCGCAGGACAGCGAGCCTCCGCACTCGGCGATGATGCCGGCGACGCCGTTGCGCATCGCGACCTCCATGACGGAATCGCCGACACTGCCTTCGACGACGCGGGAGTTGCCGTCGTGATCGGTGTAGGTGACTGTGGGCATTGCTGCGCCTCCTAGATGAACTGTCGGCCGCCGTCGACGACGAGTGTCTGGCCGGTGATGTACTTGCTGTCCGGACCGGCCAGGAACAGTGCGGCTCCGACGATGTCGTCGGGCTGACTGGCCCGCTTGATCGCGCCGCGGTCGACACCGTAGGTCTCGGCCTGTTCCATCAGGCCGTAACTGGCCTCGGTGAGGGTGAAGCCGGGAGCGATCGCGTTGACGGTGATCGACCGCGAACCCAACTCCTTGGCCATGACCCGGGTCAGAGCGACCACGCCACCCTTCGATGCGACGTAGTGCATCCAATTCGCCGATCCGCTGAGAATCGTTGCGGAGGAGAGGTTCACGACAGATCCGCCCTCTGCCAGGTGCGGGCTGCAGGCCCGCGCACACATCCATGGCCCCTTCAGGTTCACCGCCATGACGCGATCCCATTCGCCCGGGTCGATCTCCTCGAAAGCTGACCGGGTCACGCCGGCGTAGATCGCGGCGTTGTTGACGAGGACGTCGATGTGGCCGCCCCCGAACTCGGCGACCGCGGTCGCCATCGCGTCGGTGGATTCCACCGAGGTCACGTCCACCGCCGTCGACAGCGCCTCGGCCCCGCGCTCGCGGAGCTGTCTCGCCGTCTCCTCGGCGCCCTCGGCGTCGATGTCGGCGACGGCCACCCGGTAGCCGCGGTCGGCGAATCCTTCCGCGAATGCGCGGCCGAGTCCTCCTGCGCCACCGGTGATCAGAACGGTTCGCATGTCACTCGCCCACGATCGTGACGACACCCTTGGTGCCGTCGACGTGCAGGCGTTGCCCGGTCTTGATCTGCGTCGACGCGGACCCGGTGCCGGTCACGGCCGGCAGACCGTACTCGCGGCACACGATCGCGGCGTGGCTCATCATGCCGCCGATGTCGGTCACCGTCGCCTTGATCTTCCCGAAGATCGGGCCCCAGGACGGAGCGGTGACCGGGGCGACGAGAATCTCGCCGTCCTGGACGAGAGCCAGTTCGTCTGAACTGGTGATCACGCGGGCGATGCCTTCCACGACACCCGGCGACGCGGCCATGCCACGGAGATTGTCGCCGGACTGGTCGTCGTCGTTGAGCCACTGCTGGACCTGCTCGGTGGTGATGCCGTAGAGCATGCTCGTGAACGGCTCGGTGATGAACTCCGGGGGCGTGTTGAGCGCCGGCTCGGGGCGGCGGGACTTCAGCGCGTCGACGATGCCTCGACGGCGTTCGATCTCGGCGGGCCAGTAGTGCGGTCCGGTCGGCTCGGCGCCGACGGCCCATGCGGTGGCGAGGTCGAACAGGGCTTCGCGCACCTCGCCGCGCTTGAGGTAGAGCAGGTCGTCCTGCTCGGGCCAGAACCCTTCCTCATGCAGCATGCGGGAGAGCTCGCGGACCTTGCGCCAGAAGACGCCCATCGTCCAGTGCTCGATGTAGAAGTTGTGGTTCTCGACGTACGGGTAGGCGGTGCGGGCCAGTCCGAGCTTGGCGTCGAACGACTCTCGCGTGTCGTCGTCGAGCAGGTCGCGGTACTCCTCGGCGATCCGGTCGCGCTCGGCGGCCAGTTCGGCGACCGGGCGCATGATGTCTTGCCCCTCGCCGAGGCGCCGGATGTAGTCGGCGATGTAGCCGAGCGGCAGTTCCTGGTGCTCGATCCAGTACTTGTCGTGGCCGTAGAAGCCGTTGCCGACGGTGAAGTTGAACCACGGATCCTGGGCGCCTTCGTACTGGGTGATCCACCGGGCGCCGTTCTCCGCCGCCGCGATCCGGGCCAGGGTGCCGTCCGGGTCGTCCGTGTTGTCGAACAGCCCGGTCAGCCCGAGCTCGACGGCCAGCTTCGCGAGGCCCTTGAGTTCGTCGTCGGGCCGGAACAGCTCCATGTCGACGCCCTGGACCATCGTCGCGATCGACTGGTCGGGGATGTTCGGGAACACCTCCTTACAGAAGCCGAAGAAGTCGAGGTACGCGATGTACCCGAGGTTGAGGAACTCGAAGTGGTACTGCCAGTTCTGGTAGCAGAGCTGGATCAGCCGGTCGTAGTTCTCGAGCAGAACCTCGGTGCCGTCCATGGCCTTCCCCGAGCGGATGTCCTCGATCGACACCATGTCGGGCAGCTTCGCGAACGACAGCGCGTTCATCTCGTCGATCGTCTGGCGGACCTTCTTGTGCCACTGCTCGAGCAGTGGCTCCCAGTTCTGGTAGTAGTACGCCGCGCGCTCCTCGAACTGCGGTGCGCGGGTGTCGAACTCCTCCTCGGGAGCGGGGATCGGCGACATGTACAGATAGCCGAGGTGCATCTTGAACTCGATGCCGTTGGAGTTCGGGATGAGCAGGTGCCGGGTGTTGTACTGGCCCAGGCACTTGACGGCGAATTCACCGCCGATGGTCTCGAAGGGCTTGAAGACCGTGGGCCAGTGCTGGCTGTCGCAGAACCAGAACTTGGCGTCGTCGACCTCCTTGCGGTTCGGCTGGAAGACCATGTTGTACGGGTAGAGCTCCTCCCACCCCTCGGCGCCCGCGGGCGTCTCGAGGTCGAAGGGGCTCGGAAAGGACTTCATCGTCATAGGAGTTCCTCTGGAAGGAAAGCGGTGCGGGGCGGGTGCTGGATCTGTACGCGGAGTGCGCGGTCGGATCAGGCGGAGCGCGGCTTGGTCATTGCTCGGCTGATCGAGCTCATGTCGAAGCTCCGTCGAGCAGGCTTGGTGGTCTCGGTTGCCTTGTCCTGAGCGGGTTTTGCAGACCACACGGTTTCGGGGCGGGACTGCAGCAGCAGGAGGTTCTCGCCGTCCGGGAGGTCGGCGTCGAGTGCCCACTCGATGTCCTGCGGGCATCCGTAGTGCTTCTCGGCGCGTTTGGCGATCGCGGCGACGGCCTTCAGTTCCTCGTCGCTCAGGCTCCGGCAGGCGCGGCGGTCGGCGTCGACCTCACGCTCGACGAGGCGGTGGGAGACGGGATCGGGAACCAGTTCGGCGTGTTTGTCGCCGATCGTCTCGGACACCACGGTCAGCATCACCTTGTCGAGCACGATGTTGTCCGGGGTGACCTGACCGGAGACCACCATCTCGCCGACACCGTACGACGCGTCGACGGTGATCTTCGAGCGGTCCCCGTTGGTGGGGTCCATCGTCATCGCGACGCCGGCGACCCTGGCACTGACCATCTTCTGGACCGCCACGGCCATCGAGAGTCCAGCGTCGGGGATGTTGTTCTTCAGCCGGTACGTGATCGCGCGACTGGTGTAGAGCGATGCCCAGCAGTGCCGGATGTGCTCGAGTACCTCGTCGACCCCGTTGAGCCACAGGTAGGTGTCCTGCTGGCCGGCGAAGCTGGCGTCGGGCAGATCCTCCGCGGTCGCCGACGACCGCACAGCCACCGGCACGGGGTGCTCGAATCGTGACTGCAGGCGCTCGTATGCGTCGATCGTCAAGCGCCGCAGCGGCTCCGGGACCGGGCGCGAGGTGATCGCGTCCCTGATCCGGATGGAGATATCATCCACGCGGGTGACGTCCTCGGGATCGAGGCCGGCGAGCAGCTCACGGATCTCGTCGGCGATTCCGGCCGTCGCGATGAAATCGTCGTACAGCGTCGTGGTGAGTGCGAAGCCGGGTGGCACCGGCATGCCGGCCGCCGTCAGCGACACCAGCGACGCGCACTTGCCGCCCAACTGATCGTGCTGCGGTTCCCGCGGGCTGTCGAAGAACTGGATGTACCGTGCCGACGCGGTCTCGGTGGTGCCGTCGGTGTCGGCCCCGCTCTCGCCGAGTGCGTCCCACCGTACCGGTACCGACGTCGGGGCCCGGAACGACAGGTTCTCGCCGAACGTGATCGCGTCGGGATCTACGAGTTCGAGGAACGGCGCTGTTTTCAGTACCTCCTCGACGACGACGCGGGTCTGGAGCTTGGCGAGCATGTTGCCCAGGCAGTAGTGCAGGCCGAAGCCGAAGGCGAGGTGCTCGCGCGCATTGTCCCGAGTGATGTCGAACGTCTCGGGATCGGCGAAGTACGACTCGTCCCTGTTGGCGGAGCCCATCACGAGCAGGACGTTCGCCCCGGCGGGAATGGCCGTTTCGCCGATCATCGTGTCCTCGAGTGCCTTTCGGCGCCACGCGACGATCGAGGGGGAGAAGCGCAGCACCTCCTCGACGGCCTTCGGGATCTTCTTCGGATCGTCCCGTAGCGCCGCCCACTGCTCCCTGTGGGCCAGGAGCAGTCGCAGCGTATTGGAGATCAGTGTCGTGGTCGTCTCGTGCCCGGCGAACAGCAGGCTGTAGCAGACCGACGCGATCTCGTGGTCGGTGATCTCGGTGCCCTCTTGCTGGGCGCGCACCAGGTCGGCGACGAGGTTGTCCCCACCGTGCTCGTGGGCGTGGGCGACCAGTCGCCGGCACTCCTGCCAATACTCGACCAGGTTGTGCGCGTGCGGAATCTGCTGCTCGTCGCTCAGATTGCCCCACGTCATCGCGGCGCGGGAGTCGGACCAGCGCTTGTACTGGTCGACCTGGCTCGTGTCGGCGCCGATCAGTGTCAGGATCGTCACGGTCGGCACGTCGTAGGCGAGGTCGCGCAGCAGGTCACCGCGGCGGTCCTCGTGCGCGAGCAGGGCCCGCAGTTGCTGATCGACATTCGCGCGGACGAACGGCTCGAGTGCCTTGTAGCGGCGTGGAGTGAACGCCTTCGAGGTCGCCTTGCGGATGCGGGTGTGCTCCGGCGGCCTCCGGGCGGACAGTCCGGAGTAGGCGGTGAACCCGCCGTCGTTCATGATCTGCTTGGCCTGCGGCCCCCGTTCACGCACCGGTGCCTGGGCGTTCTCGCTGCTGAAGACCTCCCAGTTGTCGAAGACGGCCTTGATGTCCTCGTAGCGGGTGACCACCCAGCAGTCGATCCGCTCGTCGAACATGACGGGTTCCGCCGAGCGGAGTCGGGCGTAGGCCGAGAACGGATCGTTCATGTCGAACGGTTCGTAGCCATGGTGGGCGACGGGGCAACCACCCGTGGAGACGGTGTCGGTCGTCTTCTGTGTCGGCGCGGACATGTTCACTCCTGGAATCGGGGTGTCGGGTGCTCGTAGAGCGCGGTGTCTGAGGTATTCGTTGCGGCGGAAGACAGTTCGCGAAGCTGCGGTGACACGTCGGTCGACGCGATCGCGGCGAACGCGCGAGCCATCACTCGGGCCGGTTCGGTGCACAGGTGGGCGTGGGTTCGGGACCCCACGAGTCGGAGCGTCTCGGACTGGGCGAGCCCGAACCATCGGCCGACGGTGGCCAGTCCGTGCGGTGTGATCCGCCAGAGCTTGTCGGCATCCTTGACGACCGCGTCGCTGGGGCTTGTGGCCTCGCGGCGGCTGTCGTGACCGTCGATGATTGCGGCGATCTCGTCGATGTCGGTGTCGGGTGTGCCGAGGTCGCCGAGGATCGACCGCGCGATCGCGGCGCCCTCGATCTCGTGGACGCGGACCAGTTCCGGGTGCCGCGGCCGTGGCGCGATCGCCTCCAGCACCAGTTCCTCCGGGACCGTCGACCACCCGACGTCGTGGAGCAGGATCGCCGGCAGCACGATCTCGGGCCGCGCCCCCGGTACCTGGTCGAGTAGCGCGCGGGCGATGCCGAAGGCATACAGGGTGTGGGCGTCGTTGTCCCGTACCCGTAGGTACGGAGCAGCGCGCCGCCAGATGCGATCCTGAGGCGGGTCCATGTCGATCAGGTGCGGAACGTCACCGGTCGCCGGAACGAGAGCCCGGATGTCCCTGCCGAGGAGGCCGGTGTCGTCAGCGTCGCCTCGGTGCCGTGTGGTGGCGGTCTCCATGTCGTCCTCCTTATGACGTGGACCACTCTTGCTTCCGCCCGCGACGCAGCCAAGCAGGATCTTCCGATGAACGGAATCAACCGAGCCAGAAGGTTCGTATTGCCTGTTCAACGGGCTGCGGCAAAGCCTTGAAGACCTTCTCCAGCCGCGCGCCGGTGCCGCGGAGTGGGGGAAGGAAGCGCGCAATGTCGGCCGATCGGCTGCTCGGGAGCACGATTCCGATCGCTGCGACGACTTCGTCGTTCGGCGCGCGGACCGGTATCGCCACCGAACAGGACCCGAGGGCCATCTCCTCCTGGGTCCTCGCGTAGCCCTGTTCACGGATGGTGTCGAGTTCGCGCGCGAGCCGCGCCGGTTCGGTGATCGTGAATCTCGAGCGACGCTCGAGAGTGTGGGCCAGGTACGTCTCCCTGAACCACGGGTCCTGGTATGCCAGGAGCACCTTGCCGACAGCGGTCGGGTGCAGGGGGAGTCGGCTGCCGACGCGCGCCAGTCGGGGGACGCGTCTGCTTCCGTAGATGCGATCGACGTAGATCACTTCGGTACCGCGGCGCACCACGAAGTGAACGGTCTCGTGGGTGAGATCGAAGAGGTCCTGGAGCGGCGGATGGACGATGTCGCGGAGCCGGAGCCCGGCGTTCTGACCGATTTCCCACAGCCGGATGCCGATCTGGTAGCGGCCGTCGGGTCCGCGCAGCAGTGCGCCCCACTGCTCGAGTTCGCCGACCAGGCGATGAACCGTCGTCAGCGGCATGCTCGTCGCGGCCGCGATGGTGCTCAACGCGTGTGGGCCAGGATCCTCCCCGAATACCTCCAGGATTGCGAGCACGCGCGATGCTGTGGTTCGGCCGGCTTCCCGGGGAGTACCTGCCATGTCGAACCGCCTTCCGACTCTAGGGCCCCCTCGTCCCCAGATCCTGCTCCATCGGGCCGATCGTCACTACATCGCCGGGGTGGAGATCGGTGAGCTCGTTACCCTGGCCGACTCGCATCCTGCCGCTGACGACGTACGCGTGGACGAGGGTTCCGGCGGAGTCGGGTGGCCGAACGGGCGAGCCTGACCCGGTTCCGCCGCGTCGAGTCGGTTCCTCCAGCGACCCATCATCGCAAACTGCAGCCACGGTGCTTCCAGCGTCGATCCCGGCGACGCCACGAACGTCATCCGGGCGGCATCGTGCAGGTGACAGTAATCACACTGGCCGGAAAGCCGGACGGCTGGTGTCGACTACCTCGATGCGCCGCCGGTCCTCCGCTCCATCGGAGGGCATGGGACGCTCGGAGCCTGGTGATCCCGCGTCAGAACGGGGTGGACGTCATAGTGACGATGACAGCGGAGACGGTGGCCGCTGCCATCGCGCCGAGCACTACCAGTCCTGCAGCAGCGGTGAGTTGGTTCCATCCGGCGACCATGAGCACGAGCGCGACGACGGCGACGAGTGCATCGAGCACGACCGAGATGATCACGGCGGCGTCGATGTCGGTGAGCGCCCTCGCCAGCGCTGTCATGGCGATGCCTTGGATGACGAACCCGACCCCTATGGTCGCGAGTACTGCGGTCGCGATACCGGTACCTGCCGCGAATCCGTTGGCCAGGAGTGCCAGGGGGAGGATGCCGTAGAGGATCCGAGCGATTCCGACACCGCTGATCGTCCATCGGGTGACTGTCTGACGGGTCTGGTCATGGGTGGCCGGCAAATGGGCCTGGTCGGGAGTTGCCACATTTATGGGCATAGTGGCGTATGTCACAATTCTCACCTCGAGTGTAGTGGGTCACTTATGGACGCGATTTCGCGGCCTGGGGACCGCCATTGGTAATGGTTGACGACTGCGGTGCAAGCGACCGGATCGGATTCGAGTTTGGCGGTAGCGGTCGGTGTCCGACGTGAGGTGCACCAGCGAGATCCATCCGGAAGCATTGGCCAGTAAGGGTTTTCATCGGCTCCCATCGCGACTCCCTAAGCGCTTCAGGGTAGATGTGGGTCCATGATCGTCCCGAAAGCGGATGTAATTCGGATTCGTGCTCGAAGGCCCAGAACCAGAACATCACTCATTGCCGAATTCGACCTCGTGCAAACAGACGAAATCGGCGATAATCGAAGAACCCCGTGCTGTGCACCCGACCTCCACAAGGGGTGGTCGATGATCAGAGTCGATGAATTCTCCCGCCTTGTGTCCGCCATCTACGCGACGGCCCTCGCTCCCGAACAGTGGAATTCGGTACTCCGCGGTCTCGTACGCGCCTTCGACGGTCACGGTTCCGGCCTGCTGACGTCGTCGAGGAGCAAGCGACGAGCCGACTGGCAGGTCGGTGGTGAGCCTTCCGCACAAGCCGCCTACAACGAGTACTACGGTCGACTCGACTATGTGGCAGAAGTCGTGGAAAGCGCTCCGATCGGCATCATTCACACCGGCACCGAGTTGATCTACCCCCACGTGAACACGGAGTTCTACGCCGACTGGTGCCGCCCCAATCATTTCGAGGACGGCCTGTTCGTCCGACTGACCAGCGGTAGCAACACCGCGTGGCTGGGAGTTGCCGCCGAGCGTGGCCCGGAACCGTTCGGAACCACCGATCGGCTTTCGTCGTTCCGACAGTTGATTCCGCACCTACAACAGGCAATTCACACCCAAGCGAGACTCGCGGACCTTGCGCAGAGTGAACGCGACCTGTCCGCGGCGCTCGAGCAGGTGTCGCGCGGCATCGTGATCATTGGACCGGACACACGGATTCTGCACCTCAACACCGCAGCCGAGAGAATCTTCGTTTCCGGCGACGGCCTTCACCTCGATCGGCAGGGATCTATTTCAGCGTCCCTCACGCGTTCTGATCGAGAACTCCGCTCTCTCATGTACCGCGCGCTGAACGCACACGGCGACGGTGTTTCCTCCGGAGGCTCAGTCTCCTGCCCCCGCCCGTCCGGACGATGCGAATATGCAGTTCACGTGGTCCCTCTCAGTGCGGAGACCGTCGAGGAAACCATCGGACTGGACGCATCGAAGGCCACCGCACTCGTGGTGATCGACGACCCCGATCGCGTACCCAAATTGGACACCGCCATGTTGCGCCGGCTGTACGCGCTCACCAGCACGGAGGCGGAGGTTGCGCTGCGGGTCGCTCAGGGCGATGGGTTGAGGCCGATCGCCGAGGAACTCTCCGTCTCGACCACCACGGTCAGAACCCATCTTCAGCACATCTTCGAGAAGACCACCACGCACCGCCAGGCCGAACTCGTCCGACTCCTTCTGTCCATCGGCCCGGCAGGCAACCCCGGGCCATAGCTTCGAACAGTGCCGGCCGCATACCGGGATTTCTGTGACTCGCTTCCGGATGAGCTTGGGCGAGCGCTTGTGTGAGGTAGTCGATAGGGCCCTGCCGTCAGGACACGGGAGCAGATCCTGCAGGTGTTCGCGGATGTGGCCCTGCACGCACGATTCTCGCGGATCGACAACTACGGGCAGTATCGGGGGATGCCGCTCAGTCGGTGTTTCGGGAAGGTGCGCTGACAGCGTCGGAAGGCGGGGCTGCGATGGGTTCGGAGTCGATTCCGGCGAGGAGACCACGACGAATCGTGTCGTCCGACGCGCAGGAGATCTTGAATTGGTACCGCGATGCGCTCGCAGGCGGATGGGCCGTAACGTCGAATCTGCAGTGCCAGTGCCAGTAGGAGTGCGTGACATCGATGAGTCGAGGCCGGCACCCGGGGCGACGCACTGACGGATGTACCGGAAGGTGTCTCGTATGGGGGCGCCGCGGGAGGCCCCGAAAACGTAAGACGGGCAGTGGGATTCGGTGGAATCCCACCGCCCGTGCGGCGTGATCAGAGGGGGAGGTCGTCGACGGCGGTCGGCGCGTCGGCGACCCAGCCGGGCTCCATGACCAGGAGGGAGAGCTCGGTGATCCCCCGGCGCTCGCCCGGGACGTCGACGTCGACGACGTACCGGAACCCGGCGTCCTCCGCGAACGCGATCGCGGCCAGGTCGCCGGCCGGGACCGGCAGCACGATGCGTCGGCAGGCCGGGTTCTCTCGAAGGACCCGCTCCCCGAGCCCGCGCAGGGTCTCGGCGTCGCGCGGGCCACGGATGTCGAGCTCCAGGTCGGCGATGCCGGCCGGGTACGCGTTGCCGAGCGGCCCGCGCACGGCGTACCGCGCGCGGACCTCGACCGGAGCGTCACCGTCGTTGACGCCGTACGTGAGCGGCCAGCCCGGCGTGCTCATCGGCTCAGCGAGCCGTGGCCGTCGGCGGCCAGCTTGCGCAGCGAGACCTTGTCGAGCTTTCCGGATCCGTTGCGCGGCAGCGAGTCCAGCACCAGCAGCTCCTTGGGGAGCTTGTACCGCGCGAGGCGCTCGCTGGTGAACTCGCGGATCTCCTCGAGCGTCGGATCGGTGTCGGTCGACACGACGAGGACCGCGACGACGATCTCGCCCCACTTGGGGTCCGGGGCGCCGACGACGGCCGCGTCGGTCACGCCCGGGTACTCGACGAGCACCCGTTCGACCTCGGCCGGGTAGACGTTCTCGCCGCCCGTGATGACCATGTCCTTGATCCGGTCGACGATGTAGAGGAATCCCTCCTCGTCGAGGCAGCCGAGGTCACCCGAGTGGAACCAGTTCTCGGCATCGAACGCCGCGTCCGTGGCCTTCTGGTTGGCCCAGTAGCCCGGGGTGACGTTCGGTCCGCGCACGCAGATCTCGCCGGCCGCGTTGGGCTCGGTGAGCGTTGCACCGGTCACCGGATCGACGATCTTGATCTCCGTGAACGGCATCGGCAGACCCGCCGACGACGCCCGCTCGAGCGTGCGCTCGGGCGGCAGTGACGTCGCGAACGGCGCCGTCTCGGTCAGGCCCCACGCCTGCTGCAGCGCGACACCGTGGTGGCCGTATTCCTTGACCAGGCTGGGCGGCACCGGCGCGCCGGCAACGATCGCCGAGCGCAGGTGCGAGAGGTCCGCGTCCGCGAAGTGCGGCAACTGGGCGATCGCCGAGAACATGGCCGGCACCGCGAAGATCGTGTTGATCTTGTACTCCACCAGGTCGGCGAGCGTGCGGGCCGGGTCGAACGTGCGGCGCACCAGCGTCGCACCGCCGCGGGCGAGGCTGCGCAGCGTGAACGAGTTGAGGCACCCGATGTGGAACAGCGG
This sequence comes from Rhodococcus sp. W8901, assembly GCF_013348805.1. Taxonomy (NCBI): domain Bacteria; kingdom Bacillati; phylum Actinomycetota; class Actinomycetes; order Mycobacteriales; family Nocardiaceae; genus Rhodococcus; species Rhodococcus sp. W8901. Next base: position 4,298,388 of record NZ_CP054690.1, on the reverse strand, counting down.
CGCCACCGCGAGGTTCACGTCGCGGCGGTTGGTGTCCACCACGGAGTCCACGTTGAACGAGTTCCACCAGATGTTGCCGTGCGTGAGCATGACGCCCTTGGGGCGGCCGGTCGTACCCGACGTGTACATCAGCGCGGCCAGGTCGTCCGCGAAGCGGGGGAGCGGGGTGAGTTCCACCTCGAGTGCCGCGCCCCGTGCAAGTGCGGCTGTCAGCTTCTCCCAGCGCTCGGACGGCTCGTCGGTCAGCGGCACCGCGTCGTCGTTGTCGACCGCGATGAGCCGCGGCGGAAGCACCGCCGGGTCGATCTCGTCGACCAGCGGCATGTGGCCGGGCTCGACGACCAGCACGCGCGGTCCGAAATCGCCCAGCTGGTAGGCGATTTCGGCGGAAGCGAGCCGGAAGTTGACCGGCACGAAGACCGCGCCAACCCACGCCGACGCGAGGTAGCTCACGAGGAAGGTCGGGCTGTTGAGGCCGAGGTAGCCCACCCGGTCGCCCTTGCGGACGCCCGTCGCGTGCAGCGCCAGCGCCGCCGAGTGCACGCGCGCGGTGAGCTCGCGGTAGTTCAGCTCCTGGCCCTCGTAGATGAGGGCGGTGTTGGCGCCGTGCAGTCGGCCCAGCGACTGCAGTGCGCGGGCGGGGCTGATGTTCACAGGGGTCTTGTCGGTGCTCACAGATCGTCTCCGCCCGCTGCGGTGCGGAATCCGCGAGCGGCGATGCCGCCGTCGACGGGAATGATCGCACCGGTGATGTTGGAACTGTTGGCCGCGGAGGCCAGCAGCACGTACGGCGCCGTGAAATCGGCAGGTTCGACACTCGCGTCGTGCAGCGGCAGGAGCGGGTTGTCACCCGTCGTGGTGCCGCGCGCGAACGACGCCTCGATGGAACGGTCGGCCAGTCCGATCGACTCGGGGCCGCGCAGGTCGGTGCGCATGCCGCCGGCAGCGACACCGTTGACGCGAACCTTGGGAGCCAGCTCGTACGCCAGTTCGAGCACGAGTCCGCGGCAGGCGTGCTTGCTCGCGGTGTACAGCGGTCCGCCTCCGTTCGGATAGAAGGCCGAGTTCGACAGCGTCATCACGACGCTGCCGCGGGTCTTGACCAGCTCACGCCACCCCGCCTCGACGGCCAGCAGATAGCCCTTGACGTTGATGGCGAACAGCTCGTCGAATGCCGCGGACAACGCGTCGCCGTCCAGCCGGGTGATGCTGCGCTGGTAGTCCCAGATACCCGCGTTCGGCACCAGGGTGTCGAGTTTACCGAAGCGCGCGACGGCCTCGGTGACCGCGCGATGCTGGTCGGTGGTGGACCGGACGTCGGCCTCGACGGTGTGCACCCGGTCGGCGAGATCGCCGACCGACTCGATCAGGTCGTCCAGCTTGGCGGTGTCACGGTCGGCGACCACGACGGAGGCACCCTCGGCGAGGAAGCGCTCGGCGATCGCCCGGCCCAGCCCGGAGCCTCCGCCGGTGATGAGGGCGACGTTGCCCTCGAGCCACCCGGTCATGCGTCCCCCGAACAGTCCGCCAGGAAGTCGGCCACGAGCCGCTCGAACTCCTTCTGACGCTCGACCTGGACCCAGTGGCCGCACTTGCTGAACGCGTGCAACTGCACGTCGGGGATCTGCTTGAGCATCAGCTGCGAGCCCTCGAACGTGATGGTGCGGTCCTCGGTGCCCCACAGCAGCAGCGTCGGAGCCTTGATCTTGTGGGCGTTGCGCCACAGCGGATCCATGCCGTGGCGGCGGGCGAACGCGGCGTTGTAGCGGTGGTAGAACTCGATGTGGCTCTCGTCGAGCGACGCCTCGTAGCGGGCCTCGATGTTCGCGTCGTCGAACTGCTTGGGATCGGCGACCATCGTGCGGACGAAGTCCTTCATCTTCTTCACGCTCGGGCCGCCGCCGTTGTAGTAGCGGAACATGGCCTTCTGGCCCTCGGTCGGCGTCGGGCCGAACGGCAGCCAGCCGCCGCCCGGCGCCATCAGCACCAGACGGGTCACCCGCTCGGGGACGGCGAGCGCGAGCGCGATCGCGGCGGCGCCGCCGAGGCTGTTGCCCATGAGATGGAACTTCTCGATGCCCATCGCATCGAGGGTCTGGATCAGTGCGTCGACGGTGATCTGCGTGATGCTGCGCTCGTGCAGGTCCTCGTCGGTGGGGCGGTAGCTGCCGCCGAAGCCCGGCTGGTCCGGCAGGACAACGCGGAAGTGCGGCGTCAGTGCCGGCAGGTTCTGGCTGTAGTTGGCGATCGCCGACGCGCCCGGGCCGCCGCCGTGCAGCATCACCAGGACGGGGCCACTGCCGGCCTCGCTCACCTTGATGGTGCCCAGCGAGGTTTCGACCTCGCGGGTGCTCAGGGCTGTCTCCGCCGCTGCATTCGTTGTCACTGTTTCACGCGCTCCTGTGTCTGGGAAGAGTCGGTGTCGGGAGGGGATCGTCGCCGTGGCGCGATCAGAAGAAGGTGCTGATGTTCTTGGCCAGCAACACGTTCTGGTCGAGCAGGATCGTGCGGCGGGCGACGAGCAGCGAGCCGGGAGGGCCGTCGGGGTTCTCGCGGAGGATGTCCTCGCGTCCGCCCGAGTAGATGTCGACCTCGCGTTCGAGACGGTTGCGGTAGACGAGGAAGTTCGAGCGGACGTGCCATTGGCCGATCTCGCGCTCGTCCTCGTCGGCGTGGCGGACCACGACGTTGCTCACCAGGTGCCGGGTGCGCGACGGCGGATCCTCCGCCCACGCCATGCCGGAGTCGAAGCGGCGGATGCGCCACGCCAGGCTGGCGCGGGTCTCGTCGAAGAATGCGGCCTCACCGCGCGCGGCGACCGCGAGCGACTGCTGGCGCCGCAGGCGGTTGGTGCGGGTGGGAGCCCAGTAGTGCAGGTCCTCCGCCAGCAGGTCGAGCCAGTCGGTGAACCGGCCGTCGTCGATCAGCTCTGCTTCGTGGAAGTACAGCTGCTGCACCCGGAAGTGGGTGTCGGCGTCGGCGGTGGGGCGCTGCGTGGTCGGCTGGGTGGTGTCGGTTGCCATGAGTCAGTCATCCTTTGGCGAGCTTGCGCAGGTTCACGGTCGGGTCGGCCAGCGCGGCCGGATCGACGGGAAGTGCGCGGTCGATGATGATGCGCGCGGCCCGCACGGCGGGGCCGCCGTCGATGAACGCGGCGCCGACCAGGGTGTTGCCCCGGACCCGGAACGCCATCTGCGGTCGGGTGGCGTCGTCGGGGTGCGGCCGGATCACGGTCTCGCCCTCGGCGGTCATCGATCCGACGCCCTGCACGTGGATGCCGTGCCGGTCGGACCAGAACCACCCCGCGCACTCGGGCTCGGGGTCTTCTCCCAGGACGCGGGCGGCCACCGCGCGTCCGTTGAGTTGCGCTGCCTCCCAGTGCTCCTCGCGACGATGGAGTGTGCCGTCGGCATCGCGTCGGCGTGCCACGTCACCAGCGGCGTACACCGCGGGATGGCTCGTCCGCAGGTTCTCGTCCACCAGGACACCGCCGTCGACGTCGAGGCCCGCGGTTTCCGCGAGTTCGGTCGACGGGATCGAGCCGATGCCCACCAGGACCGCGTCGGCGGGGAGTTCGTCGCCGGTCGTGAGGACGACGACCACGCTGTCGTCGTCAGTCGAGCGGATCTCGGCGACGCCCGCCGCGTGCACGTCGATGCCGTTGGCGGCGTGCTGGTCGTGGAGGTAGCGCGCGAGCTCCGGGCCCACGGCGGGGGCGATGGGGGGATCGATCGGATCGACCAGGGTGACGGACGCTCCGAGCTGCAGTGCGGCGGAAGCGGTCTCGGCACCGATCAGGCCCGCGCCGATCACCACCAGGCGAGCGCCGGGTACCAGGCGGGCCTTGAGTGCGCGGGCATCGTCGATGGTGCGCAGCAGGTGGACCTGCGGCAGGCCACCGCCGGGCACCGGCAACGGACGCGCGCCGGCGCCGGTGGTCAGGATCGTCACGTCGGCGTCCAGACGAGTGCCGTCCGCCAGTTCGACCACACCCTCGTCGGGCTTCAGTGCCGTCACGGCGACGCCGGTGCGCAGCGTGACCCTCTGTGCGAGATACCAATCCGGCTTGGCGAGAGCGAGATCTGCCTCGTCGGCGGTACCGAACATGAACGCCTTGCTCAGCGGCGGACGGTCGTACGGCGCGGGTCCGCCGTCGACGAGGGTGATCTCACCCTCGAAGCCGCGGGCCCGCAGTTCGCCGGCGGCGCTGACTCCCGCCAGACCGCCGCCGACCACGACGACTGCGGAGGGGGTACTCACTGCGCCTCTGCGTTCTGGCCGGGGTAGAGCCAGATCTCGTCGTCGGTGACCTCGACCTTGTGGGCCGCGACGTCCTCGGTGGCCGGCATCGAGAGCACCGAGCCGGTGCGCAGGCAGAACTTGCCCGAGTGCAGCGGGCATTCCACCTGGCCGCCCTCGATCCAGCCGTCGGCGAGCGACGCCTCGCCGTGGGTGCAGCGGTCGTTCAGGGCGAAGTACTCGCCGTCGTCGTGGAAGACGGCGATCGGCTCGCCGGTGCCGGTCTGCTCGGCGTCGACGACCAGCGCCTCGCCGTCCTCGATGTCGCCGACCGCGCCGACCTTGATCCTGGTGATGGTCTCGCTCACTTCGCGCCCTTTTCGTGCCATGCCGGTGTGTTCATCAGTTCTGCCCAGCGTCGGTAGAAACCGCGGCCGGCGGCGTCGCTGTACAGCTCGCTCGTCTTGCCGGGGTAGACGCCGTCCTCGCGCTCGCTGCCCAGGCCCATCTGGTAGTTGAGCGGCACACTGTTGGTGATGAAGCCGCCCGCGATGGCCTGGCACTCGCTCCAGTTCTCTCCGTCGTCCTGCTCGAAGATGCCGCTGGGACCGAACGTGCGCAGGTTGTACAGGCGCTGGGCCTCACGTACTTCCTCGGGCATGGACTTGTCGACGATCGTCCACGCCCAGACCTCCATCTTGTCCGGGCCCTTCGGGTGCCAGACGCGGATGCTGCCGTTGACCGGCAGGTACGAGAAGTTCGGGAAGACGGTCGCGTGGCCCGTGGTCATCGGGCCCTCGACGCGCTCGTCGCCGAGGCGCTCACGCAGCGCGTCGTAGTCGTAGTACTCGTGCACCGGCTGAGCGTCGAAGCGGCTGCGCGGATGCGTCGGGAACCCGGCGCCGTGCCCCATCGGATCGCTGAACTGGCGGCCCGGCGTGTTGACGATCTCGGCCTTCGGCCCACGGCCGGTGGGGGAGAGCACCATCAGCGCCGACGCGTGCGACATGTTGACGTGGTACCAGTCGGTGGCGAACTGCTCGGCCGCCAGCTTCCAGTTGCCGTCCAGCACCCACTTGTGGATACCGCCCACGGCGACCGTGCCCTCGGGATCGCGGTCGAGCATCGCGTCCATGTAGTAGGTCATCCCGCCGAGTGCTTCCTTCAGCGGCGGTGCGTCGGGGTTCCACGTCGCGAAGACCAGGCCGTGGTACGTGTCGAGCTGTGCGACCTCGACCAGGCCCCAGTCCTTCTTGTCGAAGCTCTCCGGGTAGCCCGCCTCGTTGGGGACGCTGACCAGCTTGCCGGCGGTGTCGAAGCTCCAGCCGTGGTACGTGCACGTGAAGTTCTTGGTGGCGCCGAAGTCGGCGCGGCACACGCGGGCGCCGCGGTGGCGGCAGGAGTTGAGGAACGCGCGGATCTTGCGGTCCTTGCCCATCGACACGATCACCGGATCCTCACCCATGAAGGTGGTGAGGAAGTCGCCCGGCTTGGCGAACTGCGACGTGTGGCCCAGGAACAGCCAGCTGGGCGCGAAGATGCGGCGCAGCTCCTGCTGGTAGATCGCGTGGTCGGTGAAGACCGCACGGTCGACGTAGCCGTTGTCGCCGTCCACCATCGTGGACACGTCCACGAACTTGGTGAGGGCGGCCGGCCTCTGGATCGAACCCTGGGGAACGGCGTTGCCGTCGGAGGTACACATAGGTCGTCTTCCTTCGAGCTAGACGATGCGGACGGTGACGTCGGGCAGGCCCGGCGAGGTGACACCGAAGGTGGAGCCGGCGGCCAGCGGGACCGCGGCGTGGACGGCGCCGGCCAGGACGAGGTCCCCCGCGCGCAGGTGATCGCCGTACTGCGCGAGCGAATCTGCCAGCCAGACAATGGCGTTGAGCGGGTGATCGAGCACCGCGGACCCGGGCCCCTCGCCGACGGTCTCGCCGTCGCGGGTGAGCGTGAGGATCCGTTCCGGGAGCGTGTCGAGGAGTTCCCGGGTGGCGGGAACACCCGGACCCGCGACCAGACGGGCGCTCGACGCGTTGTCGGCGACGGTGTCGACGAGGCCGATCTTCCAGTCGGCGATGCGGCTGTCGATGAGTTCGAGGCTGAGCATCACCTCGCCGACCGCATCGCGCACCTGCTCGAACGTGAATGCGGACTCGCCGGGCACCAGGTCGCTCGCGAGGCGGAACGTGAACTCCGCCTCGGCGCGCGCGGCCACGAGGTCGTCCAGGGCCTGCTCGCCCTCGTGCGGGACCACCATCGTGTCGAGGATCGCGCCGAAGTCGGGCTGGTCGACACCGAGTTGGCGCTGCATCGCGAGCGACGTCAGCCCGATCTTGCGGCCGACGACCCGTTCGCCGGCCTCGACCCGACGCGCGATGTTGCGGCGCTGGATCTCGTACGCGTCGGCCACGGTGAGGTCCGGGTGGGACGAGGTCGGTTGCGCGATCGGCCGCCGAGTGCGCTCCGCCTCGGCAAGCTCTGCGGCGAGCGAGGGGACTGCCGCATGCAGCGCGCCCCTGGTGTCAGTTGGCATGCGTACAGGAGACCGTCGGGGCGACACCGAGTGCCAGCGGTCGTGCCGAGGTACGGCACGGTCTCTCGCGCGAGGGCCCGGCGGGCGTCGACCATGGGTATCCGAACACGTATTTCACGACCGCTGCACCCGGCGGTTGTGTCCGACAGCACAGGAGAATCCATGCTCGCAGCCGTCGCCGTCGCCCAGAACGCGGACGATCCGCTGAGCGGTCTCGAACTCCGCGAGGTTCCCGACCCGGTCGTTCCGGACGGTTGGGCCAAGGTCGCGGTGCGGTCGTCCGCGCTCAACATGCACGACGTGTGGACGCTGCGCGGCGTCGGGCACCCGGCCGATCGGATCCCGATGATCCTGGGCTGCGACGCGGCCGGTGTGGACGAGGACGGCAACGAGGTGATCGTCTACCCGGTGATCGCCGACGCCGACGGTGGTGGCGGCGACGAGACGCTCGACCCCGGCCGTGCGCTGCTGTCCGAGCAGCACGACGGTGCGTTCGCCGAGTACCTCGTGGTGCCCCGGCGCAACCTGATCCCCAAGCCCGAGTGGCTGTCGTTCGACGAGGCGGCGTGCCTGCCGGTCGCGTGGACCACCGCGTACCGGATGCTGTTCACGCAGGCGCAGATCAAGGCCGGCGACCGCGTCCTGGTGCAGGGTGCCGGCGGTGGCGTCGCGACCGCCGCGATCAGTCTGGCGGCCGCCGCGGGCGCCAAGGTATACGCCGCGAGTCGCAGTGCCGAGAAGCGTGCGAGCGCGCTCGAGCTCGGCGCGCACACCGCGATCGAGGCCGGCGCCCGGCTGCCCGAGAAGGTCGACGTGGTGATCGAGACCGTCGGCGAGGCCACGTGGGCGCACTCGATGCGCGCGCTACGTCCCGGGGGCACCATCGTCATCGCGGGTGCGACGTCCGGCTCCAACCCGTCGGCCGACCTCACCCGCATCTTCTACCTCCAGCAGCGCATCCTCGGGTCCACCGGTTGCACCCGGGCGGAGCTGGTGTCGATGCTGCGGATGATGGACGCCACCGGACTGCGACCCAAGATCGACCGCGTGATTCCGTTGCAGGACATCCACTCCGGGTTCCAGGCCATGATCGACGGCGACGTCAACGGCAAGGTCGTGGTGAAGGTCTCGTGAGCATCTGGATCGGCGATCCCACCATCGAGATCGCGAACGAGAAGGGCGTCGACACCCTCAACCGCAACCTCGGCATCGAGCTGACGGAACTGACCGAGAACTCGCTCGAGGGCCGGATGCCGGTCGACGAGCGCACCAAGCAGCCCGCGGGCGTGCTGCACGGTGGCGCCTCGGTCGCGCTCGCCGAGACCCTCGCCAGCTGGGCGTCGATCTTCGCGGTGGATCGCAGCAAGTTCCATTGCGTCGGTATGGAGATCAACGCCAACCACGTCCGACCCGTGAGCTCGGGCTGGGTGCACGGCAAGGCGACGCCGCTGGCATTGGGCCGCAAGACGCACGTGTGGGAGATCAAGATCGTGAACGACGAGGGCAAGCTCGTGTGCATCTCGCGATGCACGATGGCCGTCCTGGAGACGCCGTCGCAGTACTGAATTCGTTCGCTGGAGGTGGCGCCGGAGCACTCGCTCCGGCGCCACGTCTGCGTTCGGGTCAGTGCGCTCGAGCGGACGCCACCCTTGAGTGCTGGCACTCTCATGTATAGAGTGCTAGTCGACACTGAGCGAGTCCCGGCACCCGCGACGACGGGGCGCGTGAAGAGTCACTGTGGTGACTGAATTGATGGTGGTCCGAGGAACAGCCTCGGGCCCGACAAACCCCTGAAAGTGGAGGGCTCATCGTGGCGAGCGTGAACATCAAGCCGCTCGAGGACAAGATCCTCGTCCAGGCCAACGAGGCCGAGACGACGACTGCCTCCGGCCTGGTCATCCCCGACACGGCGAAGGAGAAGCCCCAGGAGGGCACCGTCGTCGCTGTTGGTCCCGGCCGCTGGGACGAGGATGGCGAGAAGCGCATCCCCCTGGACGTCCAGGAAGGCGACACCGTCATCTACAGCAAGTACGGCGGAACCGAGATCAAGTACGCCGGCCAGGAGTACCTGATCCTGTCGGCTCGCGACGTTCTGGCTGTCGTCGCGAAGTAAGCCTTACGCCTCCCGCCCCGGAGTTCCGCATCGGACCCGGGGCGGAGTGCGTTCCGGCCGACACCCTGACATCCGTTCCGGGACGAAAACCCTGAGCCAGGAGTAGCTGAATCAATGTCCAAGCAAATTGAGTTCAACGAGAAGGCCCGGCGCGCGCTCGAGCGTGGCGTCGACCAGCTCGCCGACGCCGTCAAGGTCACCCTCGGCCCGCGCGGTCGGCACGTCGTGCTCGCCAAGGCATTCGGCGGCCCCACCGTCACCAACGACGGTGTGAGCATCGCCCGCGAGATCGAGCTCGAGGACCCGTTCGAGAACCTCGGCGCACAGCTCGTCAAGAGCGTCGCCACCAAGACCAACGACGTCGCGGGCGACGGCACCACCACCGCCACCGTTCTCGCGCAGGCGCTGGTGAAGGCCGGCCTGAAGAACGTTGCCGCGGGAGCCAACCCGATCGGCCTCGGAATCGGCATCAGCAAGGCCGCCGACGCCGTGTCGGAGGCGCTGCTCGCGGCCGCCACCCCGGTCGAGGGCAAGGAGGCCATCGCACAGGTCGCCACCGTGTCGTCGCGTGACGCGGAGATCGGCGAGCTGGTCGGCGAGGCCATGACCCGAGTCGGCGTCGACGGTGTCGTCACGGTCGAGGAGTCCTCGACCCTGCACACCGAGCTCGCCGTCACCGAGGGCGTCCAGTTCGACAAGGGCTACCTGTCGCCGTACTTCGTCACCGACATCGACGCCCAGCGCGCCGTTCTCGAGGACGCGCTGGTGCTGATGTACCGCGACAAGATCACCTCGCTGCCGGACTTCCTGCCGCTGCTCGAGAAGATCGCCGAGTCCGGCAAGCCGGTCCTCATCATCGCCGAGGACATCGAGGGCGAGGTGCTCTCCACGCTCGTCGTCAACGCGATCCGCAAGACGCTCAAGGCCGTCGCCGTCAAGGCGCCGTTCTTCGGTGACCGTCGCAAGGCCTTCCTCGAGGACCTCGCCGTCGTCACCGCCGGCACCGTGATCAACACGGACATGGGCATCACGCTCAAGGAAGCCGGTCTCGACCTGCTCGGCACGGCACGCCGCGTCGTCGTCACCAAGGACGAGACCACTATCGTCGACGGTGCCGGCACCGAGGCCGACATCGCCACCCGCGTCGCGCAGCTCAAGCGCGAGATCGAGAACACCGACTCCGACTGGGACCGCGAGAAGCTCGAAGAGCGCCTCGCGAAGCTGGCCGGCGGCGTCGCCGTCATCAAGGTCGGCGCAGCCACCGAGACGGACCTCAAGGAGCGCAAGTTCCGCGTCGAGGATGCCGTCAACGCTGCCAAGGCTGCGGTCGAGGAGGGCATCGTCCCCGGTGGCGGCTCCGCCATCGTGCAGGCCGGTCAGGTCCTCACCGACCTGGCTGCGTCGCTCTCGGGTGACGAGGCCACCGGTGTCGAGGTCGTGCGCACCGCGCTGCGCGCTCCGCTGTTCTGGATCGCCACCAACGCAGGCGTCGACGGTTCCGTCGTGGTCAGCAAGGTGTCCGAGGCGCCCAAGGGCCACGGCTTCAACGCCGCGACCCTCACCTACGGCGACCTGCTCGCCGACGGTGTCGTCGACCCGGTCAAGGTGACGCGTTCGGCTGTCGTCAACGCGGCATCCGTCGCGCGCATGGTGCTCACCACCGAGAGCGCCGTCGTCGAGAAGCCCACCGAGGAAGCAGCGGACGCCGGCCACGGCCACGCTCACTGATCTCCTCGGCACCAGCTGAGACGAAAGACCCCCGGACGGTTTCGTCCGGGGGTCTTCGGCTTTCGGGGACCCGCATCGGATCAGGTGAGCGGGATGGACGCGAACATGTCGCCCGTCGGGGACGTCGACCCGCCGGGCGGTTCCACCGTGAAACCGAGCTGGGTGGCACCGTCGATGCCCTCGAGCACCGCGGTCGTGGTGGGGGACACCTGGTCGGGGCCCATCGTGCCGGCCGGCACCGGCTCGTCGCCACGTACCAGCCACATCTGGTAGACGGTGTCCGACTTCGGCGGCGTGACACCGTTCATCACCAGCATCGCCGCGTTCGCGTCCTTCGAGTACATCGTGGTGGCCGTGCCGCCACCCGGAATCTCGGCTGTCACCGAGTGCATGTCGGGTGCGTCGAGGATCTGCGCGGTGACCGACGGTGTCGGCGGGGTCTCCGTGATCTGGTGACCGATGACCACGCCGCCGGCGAGCAGTGCCACCGCAGCGGCAACGGACGCGATCGCGATCCGCCATCGGCGCCCGGGCGTCCGACGGGCCGCGAGTTCGTCGCCCGTGACCTGACGGATCAGATTGTGGCGCAGGGATGCCGGCGGCGTGACTGCGACGAGGGAGCTGGCGGCGGCCATCGTCTCGCGGGCCAGCCGGACCGCGGCGTCGAACTCGGCGCGAGTCGCCTCGTCCGCCTCCGCCAGTCGTGCGTCGAGGTCGCGTCGCTCGGAGTCGTCGAGGGCGTGCAGCGCACAGGCGTGCGCCCATTCGATCAGATCGTCGTCCATCTCATATCACCCCCAGGCAGCCTCTGAGCCTTGTCAATCCGTCTCTGATCCGTGACTTCACGGTCGGCACCGCCACCCCGAGTTCGGCCGCCACCTCGCGGTACGTCCGGCCGCCGTAGTAGGCGAGCGTGACCGATTGTCGTTGAATGTCGGTCAACGCCTGGAGGCAGTCCAGAACTGCCTGCCGTTCGGCGCGGTGCTGCACATCCTCCGTGACCTGATCGAACTCGTCCACGCGGTTCGCAGTCTCGTAGACCACCTCACGATCGGAGTGGGACTGTTCCGACCGCACCCGGTCGACCGCGCGGCGGTGGGCGAGCGTCATCAGCCACGAGAGTGGTGATCCGCGTTCGGGATCGAAGTTGCCGGCCGATCTCCACACCTGGAGGTAGACCTCCTGAGTGGTCTCCTCCGAGAACCCGGGGTCACGCAGGACCCGCAGGACCATGCCGTACACCCGCGCGCCGGTCCGATCGTAGAAGTCCGCGAACGCAGCGCGGTCACCTTCGGCGATATCCGCCAACAACTTTCGCAGGTGAACCGATTCCTCGTGGCGGGCGGCGACGAGCTTCCCGTTGTCGACGGGGCATGCGTCATCGCCGCCGGAGGATCCGGCCGAGCTCACGTGTCCTCGTTCGAGTGCATCGAGGACCACCGTAGCGTTCATCGGCCGGATCCTCCCGGAGTGGGCGGCTCGTAGTGGCATGGTCGTGGACCGTCGTGACTATGACTACTGCGGCATCAGCACCGAGTCCACGAGGTACACGGTCGCGTTCGCCGTCTGCACGCCGCCGCACACGACTCCGGCCTCGTTCACCTTCAGGTTGTCTCCGGACCCGGTGACGGTGACGTCGGAGCCCTCCACCGTCGCGTGGGTCCCGTCGACCTGGCTGGGGGCCAACTGTCCCGGAACCACGTGGTACGTGAGGATCTTGGTCAGCAGGGCGTCGTCGGTCTTCAGCGTCTCGACGGTCGCCGGATCGAGCTTTGCGAACGCCGCATCGGTGGGAGCGAACACCGTGAACTGGCCGCCGTTGAGCGTGTCGACGAGGTTGACGTCGGGATTGAGTTGGCCGGACACCGCGGCGGTGAGTGTCGTCAGCATGGGGTTGTTCGACGCGGCGACCGTGACGGGATCCTGTGCCATGCCGCTGACCGAGCCCGGGCCGTCGGGAACCATCGCTGCGTACTCTGCACAGCCCGGACCGACCGGGTTCGCGGCCGCGGCGGTGGCACCCGAGGACATCATTCCGGACTCCGCCGAACCTGATGTCGTGGTGCTCGTCGTCGGGGCGTCGCCGGAGTTGTCGTCGGACGAACACGCAGCGACACCGAGCAACGCGATCGATGTGGTGGCGGCTACGGCGATGCGGCGGGACGTCTTGATGTTCATGGGACTGCCTTCCTGACGGGATGGTCTTCAGCACTGTCGGAAAGGCATTCGGAGTACCGGACGCCGCGGATGGGTCGACGCGGACACGACTGCGCCCGGGGAGACCTCGACGTCGAGGTCTACCCGGGCCTGCGCGTGTACTCACCTACGGGTGACGGGCACCCCTAAGCGATGCGGCGGCGCGACTGCCTGGTCAGCATCTCGCGCTCGGACTCCGACATCCCACCCCAGATCCCGTACGGCTCGCACACCGACAGCGCGTGGTTGCGGCACTGTGCCAGCACCGGGCACTGTTGGCACATCTCCTTCGCGCGGCTTTCCCGCTGGGCCCGAGCACGGCCACGTTCGCCGTCCGGGTGGAAGAACACGGCGGAGTCCACACCACGACACAACCCGTGCATCTGCCAATCCCAGATATCGGCATTCGGGCCGGGAAGATGATTCGGAACAGGCATCAGGACTCCTCTGTCAGCAGGCTCGCGGTGACGCTGCGAGCGGCCCGCCACCCCCCGGGATGACAAGACCTATGAAATCGGTTACGCCCCGCAACCGTAAAGGGGCATATGAAATCCCGTCAACACTTACGCTGAGTGGTGATTTCCATATCCCTGGAGCCAAGAATTAACGCCCTGGACATTTACATGGGGCGGCGGCTGTGATTGCGTAGCGACACGGGGGTCGATCGCTTCCGCGTTGGCCGACGTTGCCCTCACCTGGACGATCGTCCTGATTCTCCCCGACTGGTTGGTTACTCTGGAGTATTGTTCGGCGATTCTCGTTAACCTCGACGCCACATATTCTTCAAATTTGAATCATGTTCGCGCGGCGAATCGCCTTTATGGTGCACGAACATTATTAACAGGTCGTCCAGTTGGAGAAGTTTCAACGGTTCATCGTGTGTCTTCAGTCGCGTCTGCAATGGCTATCGGGGGCTATCGGGGGCTATCGGGGCGGGATCGGACGTCGGCCGACCGGTATGCGGAATGGCGTCGGCGCCCGCAGTGGCATGATCACCGGATGCCGCACGACCCGCACGACCCGCACGGCTCTCACGACTCGCACGGTCTTGGGGGCGCCGCCTTCGGTTCGGATCCCGGACGGAACCCGTTGCCGGTACCTGCCGATCCGCTGGGGCGCTGGTTGCGCGCCGTCGCACTGGGTGGACAGGGGCGGTACGCGCAGGCCCGGGCCGAGCTCGAACCGCTGCGCCGGATGTCCGCGACCGAGCCGGCGGTGGCCTCGCTCGCGGCCAGCACACAGGCATCCCTGCTGCGGCAGCTCGGCGCCCACGCCCTCGCTTCCGGCTACGACGGTGCCGCGCTGGCGCTGATCGGGATGACCCGTACCGGCGACCGATGGTGGCACGAGGCACGCTGCGATGCTCTGACGGGACTTGCTGCCGACGCGCTGGGATGCGGTCGGCTGGCGTTGGGGCGCACGCTCCTCGTCCGCTGCGAGGCGTACCTGTCTGCGGTCGGCGAACCGGACACGCTGTGGCGTCAGTACGTGAGACTGCACTGGGTGACGGCCGAGATCGCGCTCGCGGCCGGAGACTTCGCCGCCGCAACCGTCCATGCTCAGGCTGCGGTCGACCGCTCGGCCGACTGCCCGTCCGTGCGGCATCGGATCAAGTCCGAGCTGCTGTTCGCGGCGTCGGCGACCGGAAGGCCCGAGCCGGACCTCGCACTCGAGACCGCGGAGCGGGTGCTCGTCGACGCCGGTGCACACGGACTGGTCCCGTTGCGATGGGCGGCAGCGATGTTGGTGGACGGCGTGCGCCCGAATCCGGCCGCACGAGCGATCCGTGACGAATGCGCCGATGCGATCGCTCGCCGGGGCGGGAGGTTCTCGAAATGACCGCCCGATATTCGAACGATGCACTGACGCGTCGGACTCTGTCGTTACTCTTACAGACGTTCCGCCGTGAGGCGGAAGCACACCCGGCTGGGGGGACGTGCCACTGTAACGCCAGGATTCGCGCTGACGATGTCTAACACGGGTGAGGAGTTGAACTCCGCCGTCGCTGCCGCAGCGCAGGGCGATCGGAATGCTCTGGCCCAGGTCCTGAAGAGTATTCGCCCTCTGGTCGTGCGCTATTGCCGTGCCAGGGTCGGCGCCGCGGAGCGTGGGCAGTTGTCCGCGGACGATGTGGCGCAGGAGGTGTGCCTCGCGGTGATGACGGCACTTCCGCGCTACCAGGATCAGGGTCGTCCGTTCATGGCTTTCGTCTACGGCATCGCCGCACACAAGGTCGCTGACGCTCACCGAAACGCTGCGCGTAACAAATCCGATCCAGTTGCTGAAGTACCAGATGTCGTTTCCTCCGACGACAGTCCCGAAGAGCGGGCGCTGAGTTCGGAGACGAGCCGACAGGTGAACGCACTGCTTCAGACGCTTCCCGAGAAGCACCGCGAGATCCTCGTCCTTCGGCTCGTCGTCGGTCTGTCGGCGGAGGAGACGGCAGCAGCAGTCGGAAGCACCGCTGGCGCGGTGCGGGTGGCTCAACACCGAGCCATTGCCAAGTTGAAGAAGGAAGTGACGAGAGCAGGTGAGAGGCATGGCTAGGGGCCAGAATGGCGAGCCGGGCGATCCCCACGCCGATCTCGCTGGAAACGGCACGCCCGTCGACGTCGCCGCGGTGCGTCGCGACGATGCGCTGATCGACGCGATCGCCGGCGACCGTCCCGTCGCAACCGACAGTCCTGAGGAATACCAGGTCGCCGCGCTGCTCGCGAACTGGCGGACCGAGATCCTGGCGCAGCCCCTGCCGGCTGAACCGGACCTCGACGACATCGTTGCCCGCGTCCACCGCGAACTCGAGGCGCAGGACTCACTGTCGACCCGGTCGCGGTCCGGGCGCAGCCAACTCCGACTGCTCCGACCGATCGCCGCGGCCGCCGCCGTCGTCGCGATCGCGATGGGCGGCATGAGCATCTTCTCGTACAACGCCGAACCGGGCGACCCGCTGTGGGGCGTCAAGCAGGTGGTCTTCACCGAGCGGGCGGCCTCCACCGTCGCGAAGATCGACACGACGTCCAACCTCCAGGAGGCCGAACGTCTCATCGCGTCGGGTGATGCGGTCGGCGCGAAGGCCAAGCTCGACTCGGCCGGTGCGCGCGCGAGCGCCGTCAACGAGGCCGGGACCCGGGACGAGCTGAACGTGTGGCGCGACCGACTCCTGACCGAGTTGGGGAAGGTCGTGCCGCCACAGGCTCCGAACGTGCCGCCGACGACGACCCCGCCACCCGCCACCGCCGGCGACTCGTCGTCCACCAGTCCGGGGCTGGAGACGTCGGTTCCGGTCACGGAGTGGCCGTCGCCCACGATCGACCCCCGCATCCAGGGCGTGATTCCGGGCACCTCGACAGCGCCGTCACAGTCGCCATCGCCATCGGCGACCTCCTCACCGAACCCGGCGACCGCGACGTCCGAGACGCCGCCTCCCACGACGACCACGACGACGCCGCCTGCGACGTCGACCACACGGGCCACGAGTGGCTCACTGGGCGGACAGCCGCCGGTGACGCCCTCGCCCTGACGATTCAGGATGGATCCCGCACGAACGAGTACGGCCCGGCAAGCAATGCTTGCCGGGCCGTAGCCGTCGAGGGGTGACTCTCAGAGTTCGAAGCCGTCGCCGTGGAGGGCGTCGTTCATCGAGGCGTCCGCGTAGCCGCGGCAGTAGTCCCAGGTGACGTACGCGTCGGGCGACGGGTCGTACGCGGGCTCGTGCGGGCGGACCGTGCCGTCGACGAGCAGCTGGAGCAGGTTCGCGCGCAGCATGTCCCAGTCGTGGTAGTGGTCCTGCTGGCAGTCCTCGCAGCACACGACCAGTCCGCGAATTCCACGGTGGCCGAGCAGCGCCTCGTAGACGGCGAGGTCCGCGAGGTCCTCCTCCACGGCGAGACGCTCATGGGGATCCAGCGGCTGGCCCGGCTCGATCGCGTCGAGCGCAGCAGACGGGTCGGCAGGGTCACCGGCGAAGGGGTCCGGCGGAAGACCGGGAGGCAGTTGATCGCGCACAACACCACGGTACGCAGTTCATCCCGGTCTGCGCTAGCTGATAGCCGTGGGTGAGTCGCCGGGACGGCCCGCGTGCACTTTCGGGCGAGCCGATACCATGGTCCACGGAGGTCTGCGCACGGCAAATCCCGCACGGGAATCTTTCGTCGGCCCAGACTCTTCTTCCGTAATCAATATCAATCGACGCTTCATGGAGGGCCCGAGCCGCATGAGTAGTACCGGAGGGCACGTGCACACCGGGGGAGACGACCCGAACAAGGTTGCGATGCTGGGTCTAACCTTCGACGACGTGCTGCTGCTGCCGGCGGCTTCGGACGTCGTCCCCAACCAGGTGGACACCTCGAGCCAGCTGACCCGTGAGATCCGCCTCAACGTCCCGCTGGTGAGTTCGGCGATGGACACCGTCACCGAGGCCCGCATGGCCATCGCCATGGCGCGCGCCGGCGGCATGGGTGTCCTGCACCGCAATTCCGCCGTCGAGGCGCAGGCCGGATGGGTCGAGACCGTCAAGCGGTCCGAGGCCGGCATGGTGACCGATCCGGTCACGTGCAGTCCGTCGGACACCCTCGCCGAGGTCGACGCCAAGTGCGCGCGGTTCCGTATCTCCGGACTGCCCGTCACGGACGAGACCGGCACCCTCGTCGGCATCATCACCAACCGCGACATGCGGTTCGAGGTGGACGAGAACCGTCCGGTCGCCGAGGTGATGACCAAGGCGCCGCTGATCACCGCGCGCGAGGGTGTGACCGCCGAGGTCGCGCTCGGCCTGCTGCGTCGTCACAAGATCGAGAAGCTCCCGATCGTCGACGGCCACGGCAAGCTCACCGGGCTCATCACGGTCAAGGACTTCGTCAAGACCGAGCAGCACCCCAACGCCACCAAGGACCGCGACGGACGCCTGCTCGTCGGTGCGGCGGTCGGTGTCGGTGACGACGCCTGGGTCCGCGCGATGACGCTGGCCGACGCCGGTGCCGACGTCCTCGTCGTCGACAGCGCGCACGGCCACCAGATCAACATCTTGCAGATGATCGCGAAGCTCAAGGCCGAGATCGGCGACCGCGTCCAGCTCATCGGCGGCAACGTCGCCACCCGCGCCGGCGCTCTCGCTCTCGCCGAGGCCGGCGCGGACGCCGTCAAGATCGGTGTCGGCCCCGGCTCCATCTGCACCACCCGCGTCATCGCCGGTGTCGGCGCCCCGCAGATCACCGCGATCCTCGAGGCCACGGCCGCGTGCAAGGCACTCGGTGTCCCGGTCATCGCCGACGGCGGCCTGCAGTTCTCCGGTGACGTCGCCAAGGCGCTCGCCGCCGGCGCGTCCACCGCGATGCTCGGCTCGCTCCTCGCCGGCACCGCCGAGTCCCCGGGCGAGCTGATCCTGGTCGGCGGCAAGCAGTTCAAGAGCTACCGCGGCATGGGCTCGCTCGGCGCGATGCAGAGCCGCGGACAGGGCAAGTCCTACTCCAAGGACCGCTACTTCCAGGACGACGTGCTCGCCGAGGACAAGCTGGTCCCCGAGGGCATCGAGGGCCGGGTTCCGTTCCGCGGCCCGCTGTCGCAGGTGATCCACCAGCTCACCGGCGGCCTGCGCGCGGCCATGGGCTACACCGGCTCCGGGACGATCGAGCAGCTCCAGGAGGCGCAGTTCGTGCAGATCACCGCGGCGGGCCTCAAGGAGAGCCATCCGCACGACATCACCATGACCGTCGAAGCGCCGAACTACGCTGCCCGCTAAGCACTCATAACAATCGAGAAAGGGGCGCGCGTGCGCGACCTCGTCGAAATCGGCATGGGCAGAACTGCCCGACGCACCTACGAGTTGGACGACATCAACATCGTTCCCTCTCGCCGGACCCGTTCCTCGAAGGAGGTGTCGACGGCCTGGCAGATCGATGCGTACCGCTTCGACATCCCCGTCCTGGCTCATCCGACCGACGCGCTGGTGTCGCCGTCGTTCGCGATCGAGCTCGGCAAGGCCGGCGGTCTCGGTGTCATCAACGGTGAGGGCCTGTGGGGTCGGCACGCCGACGTCGAGGTCAAGCTCGCCGAGCTCGCCGAGATGGCCGAGAAGGAGATCGATCCCGACGCAGCCGTCGCACGCCTGCAGGAACTGCACGCCGCGCCGCTGCAGCCCGAGCTGCTCGCGGCAGCGGTCGCGCAGGTCCGCGACGCCGGTGTCACCACAGCTGTCCGCGTCAGCCCGCAGAACGCCCGCGCGCTCACCCCGGCGCTCGTGAAGGCCGGCATCGACCTGCTGGTCATCCACGGCACGATCATCTCGGCCGAGCACGTCGCGCACGGCGAGAGCGAGCCGCTGAACCTCAAGACGTTCATCTCCGAGTTGGACGTCCCGGTCATCGCCGGTGGTGTGAGCGACCACCGCACCGCGCTGCATCTGATGCGTACGGGCGCGGCCGGCGTCATCGTGGGCTACGGCTCCACCGAGGGCGCCACCACCACCCGTGAGGTGCTCGGCATCGGCGTGCCGATGGCGACGGCGATCGCCGACGCCGCCGCGGCTCGCCGGGACTACCTCGACGAGACCGGCGGACGCTACGTCCACGTCATCGCCGACGGCGACATCACGTCGTCGGGCGACTTCGCGAAGGCCATCGCATGCGGTGCCGACGCGGCCGTCATCGGTGCGCCCCTCGCGGTGGCGCAGGAGGCTCCGGGCGGTGGCTGGTTCTGGCCGTCCGCGGCCGCGCACCCGTCGATGCCGCGTGGCTCGCTGCTGCCGGTCTCGTACGGCGAGCGTCCGGCGCTCGACCAGGTCCTGAACGGGCCGTCGGACGACCCGTACGGTTCGCTCAACTTCGTCGGCGGCCTGCGCCGCTCGATGGCGAAGTCGGGCTACTCCGACCTCAAGGAGTTCCAGAAGGTCGGCCTGAGCGTTCGCGCCTGATCCACCTCGTTCCTGTGGCCGAATGTCACATCCGTTCAGTTGAACTGAACCGGTGTGACATTCGGCCACAGGCGTTTCGGGGAACCGCCACCGTTCGTGCGACCGGTGGTTACAGTTAGGGCACCCTTGTGGTACGAGTCACAGGACTGCGGTGCATACTGGCGAGTAACAAATCCGTTCATGGTGGAGGTGTCCTATGGGCAAGCAGCGCGCGACCGACTACGACGTGCTGATCGTCGGCTCCGGCTTCGGTGGAAGCGTCACCGCGCTCCGGCTGGTGGAGAAGGGCTACAAGGTCGGTGTGCTCGAGGCCGGGCGCCGCTACGCCGACGCCGACTTCGCGAAGACCAGCTGGGACCTCAAGCGCTTCCTCTGGGCACCGGCGTTGGGCTGCTACGGCATCCAGCGCGTGCACCTGCTGCGCGACGTTCTGATCCTCGCCGGCGCGGGTGTCGGCGGCGGTTCCCTGAACTACGCGAACACCCTCTACAAGCCACCGTCGTCGTTCTTCCGGGACCCGCAGTGGCGCGACATCACCGACTGGGACTCCGAACTCACGCCGCACTACGAGCAGGCCCGCAAGATGCTCGGTGTCGTCCAGAACCCCCACATGACCCCCGCCGACGAGGTCATCAAGTCGGTCGCCGAGGACATGGGCGTGGGTGACACGTTCATCCAGACGCCGGTCGGTGTGTTCTTCGGGGAGCCCGGCAAGACCGTCTCGGACCCGTACTTCGGTGGCGTCGGCCCCGACCGCACCGGCTGCATCGAGTGTGGTGAGTGCATGACCGGCTGCCGCCACGGCGCCAAGAACACCCTCATCAAGAACTACCTCGGCCTGGCGGAGAAGGCCGGCGCCGAGATCATCCCGATGACCACCGTCGAGTCGCTGTACGAGCGGTCGGACGGCACGTGGGACGTCGCGACCCACCGCACCGGGGCGAAGGTCCGCAAGCACCGCAAGACCTACACCGCCCAGTACGTCGTGGTCGCGGCCGGCACATGGGGCACCCAGCAACTGCTGCACAGGATGAAGGACACCGGGACGTTGCCGCGGCTGTCGAATCGCCTCGGCGAGCTCACCCGCACCAACTCCGAGTCCATCGTCGGCGCGGGCAAGTACAAGATCGATCCGGCGATGGATCTCACCCACGGCGTCGCGATCACGTCGTCGTTCCATCCCACGTCGGACACGCACATCGAGCCCGTCCGGTACGGCAAGGGCTCCAACGCGATGGGTCTGCTGCAGACGCTCATGACGGACGGTGGCGGCAGCACGCCGCGCTGGATCAAGCTGCTCAAGGTGATCGCCGCCAACCCGCGACAGATGCTCCGGATGCTCACCGTGAAGAACTGGAGCGAGCGCACCATCATCGCGCTCGTGATGCAGAACCTCGACAACTCGATCACCACGTACACCAAGAAGGGGATCCTCGGCCGCCGCAAGGTCACCAGCAAGCAGGGCCACGGCGAGCCCAACCCCACGTGGATCCCGGCCGGCAACGAGGCCACCCGACGGATCGCCGAGAAGATCGACGGTGTCGCGGGCGGCACGTGGGGCGAGGTGTTCAACATCCCGCTCACCGCGCATTTCCTCGGCGGTTGCACCATCGGGTCGGATGCCGACCACGGAGTCATCGACCCTTACCACCGCGTGTACGGCTACCCGACGCTCAGCGTCGTCGACGGTGCCTCGGTCTCCGCGAACCTCGGCGTGAACCCGTCGCTGACGATCAGCGCGCAGGCCGAGCGGGCGGCGTCGCTGTGGCCCAACAAGGGCGAGCAGGACAATCGTCCCGCGCAGGGCGCCGGCTACTCCCGGATCGCCCCGGTGGCGCCGAAGAATCCCGTGGTCCCGGCGGGTGCGCCGGCCGCGCTGACCCTGCCGATCGTCGAGATCCGTGGCGGTCGGACCGGTGGGCAGCCGGAGGGCACCGAGGCGGGGAGCGGGGTCGCCTAGGCGGGGGACGGCGCGGGAGCTGCGCATATTAGACTGTTCTGGTGTCAGAAACCCAGCAGGACAGGCCGGTTCTCGTCGTCGACTTCGGTGCCCAGTACGCGCAGCTGATCGCTCGCCGCGTCCGTGAGGCGAAGGTCTACTCGGAAGTGGTGCCGCACACCACGACCGTCGAGGAGATCGCGGCGAAGAAGCCGCTCGCCGTCGTCCTGTCCGGTGGGCCGTCCAGCGTGTACGAGGAGGGTGCGCCGCAGCTCGACGCCGCCCTGTTCGACCTGGGCATCCCCGTCTTCGGTATCTGCTACGGCTTCCAGGCGATGGCGAACGCGCTCGGCGGCACCGTCGCGCACACCGGCGGCCGCGAGTACGGCCGCACCGAGATGACCGTCAGCGGCGGCATCCTGCACGACGGCCTGCCCGCGACGCAGCCGGTGTGGATGAGCCACGGCGACGGCGTCACCGCCGCACCCGAGGGCTTCGAGGTCACCGCGTCCAGCGCCGGTGCACCGGTCGCGGCGTTCGAGGACCGCGCCCGCAAGCTCGCCGGCGTCCAGTACCACCCCGAGGTCATGCACTCCCCGCACGGCCAGCAGGTGCTCAGCCGGTTCCTGCACGAGATCGCCGGGATCCCCGGTGCGTGGACGGCGGCGAACATCGCGGAATCGCTCATCGAGCAGGTCCGCGAGCAGGTCGGCGACGGCAAGGCCATCTGCGCTCTGTCCGGTGGCGTCGACTCCGCTGTCGCGGCCGCGCTGGTGCAGCGTGCGATCGGCGACCGCCTCACCTGCGTGTTCGTCGATCACGGTCTGATGCGCGCCGGTGAGCGCCAGCAGGTCGAGAAGGACTTCGTCGCCGCGACCGGCGCCCGCCTGATCACCGTCGACGCGTCGGAGACGTTCCTGCGCGAGCTGGCCGGCGTGTCCGATCCGGAGACCAAGCGCAAGATCATCGGCCGCGAGTTCATCCGCAGCTTCGAGGGCGCGGTGTCCGAGGTGCTCGGCGAGAGCGCCGCGCACGGCGAGACCGTCGACTTCCTGGTCCAGGGCACCCTGTACCCGGACGTCGTCGAGTCCGGCGGCGGCACCGGTACCGCGAACATCAAGAGTCACCACAACGTCGGCGGCCTGCCCGAGGACCTGCAGTTCAAGCTCGTCGAGCCGCTGCGCCTGCTGTTCAAGGACGAGGTGCGCGCCGTCGGTCGCGAGCTGGGTCTGCCCGAGGAGATCGTCGGACGCCAGCCGTTCCCCGGGCCGGGCCTGGGCATCCGCATCATCGGTGAGGTCACGCAGGAGCGTCTCGAGATCCTGCGCCACGCGGATTCCATTGCGCGCGAAGAGCTCACGTCCGCCGGCCTGGACGGCCAGATCTGGCAGTGCCCCGTCGTGCTGCTCGCGGACGTCCGCAGCGTCGGTGTCCAGGGCGACGGCCGCACCTACGGGCACCCGATCGTGCTGCGCCCGGTCTCCAGCGAGGACGCGATGACCGCCGACTGGACCCGGCTGCCGTACGAGGTGCTCGAGCGCATCTCCACCCGGATCACCAACGAGGTCGCGGACGTCAACCGCGTAGTCCTCGACGTCACCAGCAAGCCGCCGGGAACGATCGAGTGGGAGTGATCCCGCACTGAACGCACGACAGCGCCCCGGCCACCACACAGGCTGGGGCGCTGTCGTCTGTGCGGCTAGCGCCGCCGACCCGGGGAGAACACCAGCGCCGCGCCGATGCCGACCGCGACGATCACGAACAGCCAGCGGGCGCCGACGTTGGCGAGCGGGTCGAGGGTGAACGGGCCGATGATGGCCCACGCACTGACCAGCAGCGCGGCGATGCCGGCCAGGAGCAGGCCTATAGATGGGAATCGCGACGGTGTCGCGGTGGACTGCTCGTCGGTGTCCGACATGCGTTCGGTGGTTTCCTGATTGTCAGCGTATTCAGCCACGGTAGACCCTCACTTCTCCGAACTTGTTGTCGACCTTCAGGTCCAGGACCGGGCCGCTGGTGCCGTCGGCGCCACCGTCGACGAATCCGTCTCCGATGCAGTCGGTGGTACCGCCGACGACGGAGCAATCGGTGCGGACGTTCATGTTCTCGGGCACGATCACGGTGTAGTTACCGAACGTGCCGTCGAGGCGCATCTCCCGGTTCTCGGTGAGATCGAGCTGGCGTAGGTCGACGGTGAAGTCGCCGGCCGTGCCCTCGTAGACCGCAGTGAGTTCGCCCATCGATCGCGGGGTCCAGGTGTGTTGGCCGACCTTCGACCCGTCCCAGTTCAGTGGTCCGATGATCGACGAGAGGATCACGAACCCGGCGAGCGGGAATCCGACGACGAGCAGTCCGTAGCCGCGCCGCAGAAAGGCTCCGACCAGCAGTCCGGCGCCGATCACGGCGAGGGCGATGCCGCCGATCCGGGCGGGCGTCAACCATTCCGCGCCGGTCGCGGCCCACACGCCGGTCGCGGCGGCGGCGGCCAGGACCGCGAGGCCGAGGACGACGGACGTGAATCGGCTGCGGGGCTTGCGTGGCAGCTCCGCGGGCAGCTCCGGTGCGCGGGCCGGCTCGGGCAGGTCCCACGCGAACGGCGCCACGCCGAGCGGGTCCCAGGCCGGGGGAGTCGGCTCGGGTGATGTCGTAGCCACCGGATCCGTCGGGACGGTCGGCCGATCCGGAGCGGCCCCGGACTCGGACTCGGACGCGGGCTCCGACTCGGGCTCGTAGTGGTCGGGCAGTCGCGTGTACGGCGTGTACGCGCTGTACCCGGTGTACGGCTGGCCGGGGTACGCGGCCGTCGGCGCCGTCTGGAACGGCGTCACCGGGAACCCGGCGACGGTCTGCGGCACCCCCGCCGGCAGCGCCGGCGGAATCGGCCGGCGCTGGTACAGCAGCCACAGGCCGCCGAGCATGAGCGCGAAGCTGATCAGTCCCGACCCGCCCATCCCGACACCGATCGGGCCGAGCGTGCTCGCGGCGATCGCGAGCGCCACCAGCAACACCACGGTCTTGGTGCCGGATTGCGAACTCTGGCCGCGTCCGAGCAGTGACTCGGCGGGCGAGACCTGGTCGCCGGGCTTGCTGAGCAGCAGCCAGCATGCGAGATACAACACGATGCCGGCGCCGCCGAAGATCGTCGAGACGACGAACGCGACCCGCACGAGGACGGGGTCGATGCCGTAGCGGTGGCCGATGCCCGCCGCGACGCCGGCGATGTGGCCGTGCGCCGGTAGCCGGATCGGGCGGGTCCGCCACAGGTCGTGAAGCTGATCGGAGAAGCTCCCGGTGGTCCCTTCAGTGCTCATGCAACCATCGTCGCGATCGGCGACTCGCCGCACCATCGGGAACTACCCTGATCTTTCCCTGAACCCGGGTCGGAGCGTCCACGGATATCAGGGTCGGACCCTGATGCCGGACCGCGGGAATCCGTGCCAGGATCGGGACTGTGCAACCTCTGGTCGACCCCAACCAGGTCGTGAACACGGCTCTGGATCCCGTGCGGGACGAAACCCTCCACCCCAGGCTCGAGCGTCGAGTCGGGGGCCGCATCGTGGGCGGTGTCGCCGGCGGCCTCGCCGATCATCTCGGCGTCGACGTCTTCAAGGTGCGGGTCGCATTCACACTGCTGGCCGCGCTCGCCGGTGCGGGCATCGTCGCGTACGGGCTGCTGTGGATCTTCACGCCGCCCGGCACCGACACCGAGAAACCCAGCGCCGCCGAGCGTCGTCGCGCGCTGGGCCTGGCCGTGATCGGACTCGCGATCAGTGCGGGTCTGGCCTGGATGATCAACGGTACGGCGGCGTCGGTGATCACGCCGTTCGTCGTCGTCGCGGTCGGTGCCGCGCTGGTGTGGCGGGAGTTCGACACCGACGGTTCGCGTTCGGTGCTGGGCCTGCCGCACCGCCCGACGGTGCTCACCTGGGCCCGCGTCCTGGGCGGTGTGACGCTGATCGTGACCGGCCTCGGCGTGGTGATTCTCGCGCAGGTGGACATCGATGCGCTGCGGTCGTCGCTGCTCGCCGTCGTCGTGACACTGGTCGGTGCCGGTCTGCTCACGGTGCCGCTGTGGCTGCGGCTGTGGCGGGCGCTGGGCGAGGAGCGTGCGGCCCGCATCCGCAACGAGGAGCGCGAGGAGATTGCCTCGCACCTGCACGACTCGGTGCTGCAGACGCTCGCGTTGATCCAGAAGCAGGCAGAGTCGCCGCAGGAGGTGACCCGGCTGGCGCGCGGGCAGGAGCGGGAGCTGCGACGGTGGCTGTTCGGTGGCGGCGAGACCGCGCACACGAGCCTGTCGGAGGCACTGCAGACCATCGCCGGTGAGGTGGAGGACCAGCACGGGGTGACGGTGCGTCCGGTCACCGTCGGCGACGTCGAACTCGCTGCCGACGGCAAGGAGGGGCCCGGGCTGTCGCGGGAGTGCTTCACCGCGCTGCTCGGCGCCACGCGGGAGTCGCTCGTCAACGCCGCCAAGCACGCGGGGGTCTCGAGCATCGATCTGTACGCGGAGACCGAACGCGACCAGGTCAGCATCTTCGTCCGCGACCGCGGCGTGGGCTTCGACCCCGACACGGTGCCGGAGGACCGGCAGGGGCTGGCCAAGTCGATCCGTGCCCGGATCGAGCGGCGCGGCGGTCGGGTGGAGGTTCGCTCGACGGTGGGCAAGGGCACCGAGGTGCGGATCCACATGCCGCGCCCGGTCTCGCCGGACAGTGAAGACATCGCCCCGGACGTCGCGAGCGAAGCCGAACCGATGTCCTAGGGTGGGGCCGTGACTTTCTCGGCCTCCTCTGCACCCAGCCCCGACAAGTTCCGGGTATTCCTCGTCGACGACCACGCGGTGTTCCGGGCCGGGGTGCGTGCCGAACTCGGTCGGGAGTCCGACATGGAGGTCGTCGGTGAGGCCGGTGGCGTCGCCGAGGCCGTGGCCGGCATCAACGCGCTGCGTCCCCAGGTGGTGTTACTCGACGTGCACATGCCCGACGGGGGCGGCGTCGCGGTGCTGAACGGAATCGACTCGGGCCCGGTCTGTCTGGCGCTGAGTGTGTCCGACGCCGCCGAGGACGTGATCGCGGTGATCCGGGCCGGCGCCCGCGGGTATGTGACGAAGACGATCTCGGGTGCCGAACTGGCGGACGGTGTCCGCCGCGTGGCCGGAGGCGACGCGGTGTTCAGCCCGAGGCTCGCGGGTTTCGTGCTGGACTCGTTCACCGGACGTTCGAATGTTCCGGAGCCTCCTCTGGATCCGGAACTGGACTCGCTCACCCCGCGTGAACTCGAGGTGCTGCGCCTGCTCGCCCGCGGGTACACCTACCGTGAGATCGCCGAGGAGTTGGTCATCTCGGTGAAGACCGTGGAGACCCACGCGTCGAACGTGCTGCGAAAGACGCAGCAGTCCAATCGAAATGCGCTCACCCGGTGGGCGCACCGGCGCCGCATCGACTGAGCCGTCGCGACTGAGAAGTCGTTACCGGGACGCTGTCTCAGAGAACCAGCGCGACGATCAGCACCACGACGAACGCGAGCACGATGATGCCGACCATGACGGCCATCGCGAGCGGCGCGGCCGCGACGATCTTGCCGCGCGTGTCGGTCGGGGCCTGCGGGCCGGTGAGACCGTCGGTGAGCTGACGGAGCCACGCCCGCCCCGCGGGACGCGGAACCGCACCCAACGGTGTGTTCGATTGCGCGGCAGGAAGATCCGTCGCAGTGGTCGAGGCCATGCGGCGGCGCGGGATCGGTGCCGGGGCCGACCGGTAGGCCCAGTTGGGGACCGTGCCGTCGGCCGCCTTCACCGGTGCGCCGATCAGCGTGTCGGCGGCGGCCGCCCCGGTCCCGGCGTCGGATCCGAGTGCGACGGCGGCGAGGGCGTCGCGGGCCTGCGCCATCGTGGGGCGGCGGGCCGGGTCGGGCTCGAGTAGGTGCAGCAGCGTGTCGGTGAGCGGACCGCTGAGGCTCGGTCGGTAGATCTCGGCCTTCGCGACCCGGTGCAGCAGCGCGATGGGATCGGTGTCGAGGCCGAACGGGGGTTGGCCCTCGACGACGGTGTACAGCGTCGCGCCGAGCGAGAAGACGTCGCTGGCCTCGGTGGGGTCGTCGCCGCGGGCGACCTCGGGGGCGAAGTAGGCGGGCGTTCCGGTGATGACCCCCGGCTTGCCGCTGGGCGCGTCACCCTTCGCGCGGGCGATCCCGAAGTCGCTGATCTTGACGATGCCGAGGGCCTCGCCGCGGTCGGCGACGAGGATGTTGCCCGGCTTGATGTCGCGGTGCAGGATGCCGGCCGCGTGCGCCTCCGTGAGCGCGGCCGCGATCTGCGCACCGATCTGCGCGACCTCGAGGGGCGGCAGGGTGTCCGCGAGATTCATGGCCTCGGCGAGGCTGCGCGACGGCAGGTACTCCATGACGAGCCACGGCTCGCCGGATTCGACCGCGACGTCGTACATCGCGATCGCGTGCTCGTGGGACAGCTGCGCGGCGTTGCGGCCCTCGCGTAGGGCCCGCTGGCGGACAGTGCGGGCCGCCGCCTCGTCCATGCCGATGGTGGAGGTGACCTGTTTCACGGCGACCTCGCGGTCGAGCAGCGTGTCGTGCGCGAGCCACACCGCGCCCATGCCGCCGCCGCCGAGCTTGGAGCGCAGCCGGTATCTGCCCGCCATCAGGTAGTCCGGCCCGATGACCGCCCGGCTTCGTCGGCCTGCTCGGGTGGGTTCCTGATCAGTCACGTATTCGAGGTTAGTGGATCGGCGGGGTTCGTCTTGACGTGCTGACGCGCAGGAGCTTTACTGGAACTGATTCGAAAACATGTTCGAATAGACTGTGTGCCGCGTCTTCCCCGTGCGCGCCGAACATCGGAAGAACCAGAAGTGTGCCCCGGGGAGCAGATATGACCGAACCAGCCCAGCTGCCTGTATCCCCGCCTTCCGTCTCCGCCGAGTTGTCGGGGGTGTCGGAGTTATCGGGGTTGTCGGGGTTGTCGGGCCTGACGCGTCAGCAGCGCCTGGAATACCTGCGTCGGCGGATCGCGGCGGTGCCGGCGAAGGGCGAATCGAGTGTCGTCGACGCGGCAGTGCGTCCGCGGCGGGTACTGCCGGTGCCCGGGCCGCTGGCCGCGCTCCTGCCGCAGGGCGGACTGGCGCGCGGTTCCGTGGTCTCCGTTTCCGGTGCGTCGTCGCTGCTCCTGGGGCTGCTGGCGTCGGTGACGGCGGCGGGTGGGCACGTCGCGGTGATCGGTCGTCCGCAGCTCGGGCTGCTCGCCGCCACCGAGATGGGCGCTCAGTTGCGGCGGATGGCGTTCGTGCCGGATCCGGGGCCGGACCCGGTGGAGGTGGCGGCGGTTCTGCTCGACGGCATGGACCTGGTGGTTCTGGGGTTGGGTGGGATGTCGGTGCCGCCGTCGCGGGCCCGGGCCGTGGTGGCTCGCGCGCGCAGCAAGCAGTCCACGTTGGTGGTCACCGACGGGCACTGGGGCGGGGCGGAGGTCCGGCTGGACGCGCAGGTGCGCGGCTACGACGGGGTGGGGCGCGGCGCGGACGTCGGACGTGGCCGGGTGTGTTCGGTCCGGTTGGCGGTGCGGGCGCAGGGGCGGGCCTTCCGGCCGCGGACCACGTGCCTGGATGTGCGTTCGATGCAGGGGCGCGTCGAGTGGGTGCCGGAGGCGGTCGCGCTCACGCCGGACGTGGTGGCGCTGTGAGCTCGCGGGTGCTGGCGGTGTGGTGCCCGGACTGGCCCGCGGTGGCCGCGGCCGCGGCGGCGGATCTGCCGGCCACCCGGCCGGTGGCGGTGTTGCTGGCCAATCGGGTGATCGCGTGCTCGGCGCCGGCCCGGGCGGACGGGGTGCGTCGTGGGCTGCGGCGTCGGGAGGCGCAGGCGCGTTGTCCGGAACTGCATGTGGCGCAGGCCGATCCGGAGCGTGACGCGCGGCTGTTCGAGCCCGTCGCTGCCGCCGTGGACGAGGCCGCGCCCGGGGTGGAGGTGCTGCGCCCCGGTCTGCTGGTGTTGACGGCTCGCGGCGCGAGCCGGTACTTCGGCTCGGAGGAGGCCGCGGCCGAACGGTTGGTGGACGTGGTGGCGGCGGCCGGTGCGGAGTGTCAGATCGGCATCGCTGACGAACTGTCCACCGCGGTGATCGCGGCGCGCCACGCGGCGCTGGTGCCGGCCGGGGCGGGGGCGCGGTTTCTGGCCCCGCTGCCGATCGCCGAGATCGCGGCCGAACCCAGCCTCGCGGCAGCGGACCGGGCCGACCTGGTCGATCTGCTGCGCCGACTCGGGCTGCGCTCCGTCGGATCCTTCGCGGCGCTGTCCGGGGTGGATGTGGCGTCGCGGTTCGGCGCCGACGCCGTCCACGCGCACCGGACTGCCCGCGGCGAACCGGAACGCCCACCGTCGGCGCGGGCGCTGCCCCCCGACCTGGAGGTGGAGCAGCAGTGTGATCCGCCGATCGACCGGATCGACGCCGCGGCCTTCGCGGGCCGGGCCATGGCCGAGCGGCTGCACGCGAAACTGTCGGGCGCCGCGGTCGTGTGTACGCGACTACAGGTGTCGGCGACCACCGGCAACGGTGAGCACCTGACCCGGACGTGGCGGTGCGCCGAACCGCTGACGCCGGAGGGCACCGCGGACCGGGTGCGTTGGCAGTTGGACGGTTGGCTCACCGGCCGCAGTGGGTCCCGGCCCACCGCGGGGATCAGCGTCCTGCGTCTCGAACCGGTGGAGGTGGTGGCTGCCGGGGCCCTGCAACTGGGGCTCTGGGGTGGTGTCGGAGAGGGGGACGAACGAGCCCGCCGGGCCCTGATCCGCGTGCAGGGTCTGCTCGGCGGCGAATCGGTGCGGGTGGGTGTGCTCAGTGGCGGTCGGGGGCCGGCGGAACGAATCACGTTGGTGCCGTTGGGAGACGAGCTGGTACCGGAATCCGACCCCACCGCGCCGTGGCCGGGACGACTCCCCGAACCGGCGCCGGCGACGGTGCTGCCGAACATCCCGACGGTGTCGCTCGAGGACCGCGCGGGTGGTGCGGTGCAGGTCACCGAGCGGGGGGAGTTCAGCGCCGTTCCCGCACGGCTGCGGTGGGGGAGCCGGGACTGGGAGGTGCAGGGGTGGGCGGGACCGTGGCCGGTGGACGAACGCTGGTGGGACGTCTCGGCGGCGCGGGCGGCCGCGCGCGCGCAGGTGCTGCTCGCCGAGTCGCGGGCGTTGCTTCTGATCTGCGAGGGAGGAAGGTGGGGTGTGGAGGGCATCTACGAGTAGCCGATTCACCCTTGCCCTATACCCATGGGGGTATACCTTCGGTGGGTATGAACCCAAGTGGAGAAGCAGTTCACGAACACCACGCGGCGGATACTTCCGGTCACGAGGGTTCGGAACACGCGCATCATTCAGGTCACGCCGGTCACGGCGGGCACTCCGGTCACGGTGATCACGTCGCCCAGTTCCGCACGCTCTTCTGGATCATGCTGATTCTGTCCGTCCCCGTCGTCGGGGCGAACATGATGTTCGCGGATCTGGTCGGCTACACGTTGCCGGACAACCCTGCGGTGGAATGGATTTCGCCGCTGCTCGGCACTGTCATGTTCGTGTGGGGCGGCCGCCCCTTCCTGACCGGCGCGGTGAGCGAACTCCGTGCCCGGCAGCCCGGGATGATGCTGCTGATCGCGCTCGCGATCACCGTCGCATTCGTCTCGTCGTGGGGGTCGAGCCTCGGCATCCTGGGCCACGACCTGGACTTCTGGTGGGAACTGGCCCTCCTCATCGTGATCATGCTGCTCGGGCACTGGATCGAGATGCGGTCGCTGGGGCAGGCCTCGAGTGCGTTGGATTCGCTCGCCGCCCTGCTGCCCGACGAGGCCGAGCGCATCGGCGACGACGGCGCTGTCACCACGGTCTCGACCGCCGATCTCGTGGCCGGCGATGTCGTGATGGTGCGCCCCGGCGGCCGCATCCCCGCCGACGGCCGGATCGTCGAGGGCGCCGGTGACCTGGACGAATCCATGATCACCGGCGAGTCCCGCACGGTGCGCCGCGGGCTGGGCGACACGGTCGTCGCGGGCACGGTGTCGACGGATTCCGCGCTGCGGATCGAGATCACCGCGGTCGGCGACGACACCGTGCTCGCCGGCATCCAGCGTCTGGTCGCCGAGGCACAGAACTCGTCGTCGCGGGCGCAGGTCCTCGCCGATCGGGCCGCGGCCATGCTGTTCTGGTTCGCGCTGGGCGCCGCGGTGGTCACGCTGGCGGTGTGGTCGATCTTCGGTACCCCCGACGAGGCCATCACCCGGACCATCACGGTCCTGGTCATCGCGTGCCCGCACGCCCTCGGTCTGGCGATTCCGCTGGTGGTGTCGATCGCGACCGAGCGCGCGGCCCGTGCCGGTGTGCTGATCACCGACCGGCGTGCGCTCGAGGCCATGCGCACCGTCGACACCGTGCTGTTCGACAAGACCGGCACCCTCACCAAGGGCGAACCGGCGCTGGTCGCGGCCACCGCGGTCGCCGGACGGGACGACGGCACCGTCATCGCGCTCGCGGCCGCGGTGGAGCGCGACAGCGAGCATCCGCTGGGCCGCGCGATCGTCGCGGCCGCCGAGCATCGCGGGTTGCACGTCCCGCAGGCCACCGAGTTTCAGGCCCGCAACGGCGTCGGCGTCACGGCTACCGTCGACGGCGCGAGCGTCAGCGTCGGCGGGCCCGGCATGCTCCACAGCCACCGTGCGTCCGCCCTGCCCGAGACGGAGGAGTGGGCGTCGCACGGCTCGACGGTGCTGCACGTGCTCCGCGACGGTCGGGTGATCGGTGCGGTCGCGCTGGCCGACGAGATCCGGCCCGAGTCTCGCGACGCGATCGAGGCGCTGCATGCCCGCGGGGTACGCGTCGTGATGCTCACCGGCGATGCGGAGGCGGTCGCGCGGGCCGTGGGCGACGACCTCGGCGTGCTGCCGCAGGACAAGGGCGCCAAGGTCAAGGAGTTGCAGGCCGCGGGGCGCAGGGTCGCGATGGTGGGCGACGGCGTCAACGATGCGCCCGCGCTCGCGCAGGCCGACGTCGGCATCGCGATCGGTGCCGGCACCGACGTCGCGATCGCGTCGGCCGGGGTGGTGCTGGTCAGCGACGATCCCCGTGCGGTGGTGTCGGTGATCGAACTGTCCCACGCGACGTACCGGAAGATGGTGCAGAACCTGGCGTGGGCGGCGGGCTACAACGTGATCTCGGTGCCGCTCGCGGCCGGTGTCCTCGCGCCGGTCGGGTTCGTGCTGCCGATGGAGGTGGGCGCGATCCTGATGTCGGCGTCCACCGTCGTCGTCGCGGCGAACGCACAGTTGCTGCGCCGGTTGAAGCTCGAACCGCAACGGCTGACCCGCTCGGTTCCGGAACGGGAGCACGATTACGCTCGATGATCGTGGAGATGACCGAGACGACAGTCACCCGGAGTGGCCACACGATCGCCTACCGCGACAGTGGTGCCACAGGATCTGCTGTGGCACATCCTGTTCCGGTGATCCTGGTGCACGGGATGGGCGGCGACAGTCGCACGTGGGACCGGTTCGCGCGGGCCGTCGCCGGTCGTGGGCGGCGGGTGCTGGCGGTGGACCTGCGCGGTCACGGCCGCAGCGCGCACGCCGAGTCGTACCTGTTCGGGGAGTTCGGCGACGACATTCTCGGCCTGTGCGAGGACCTCGGCTTCGGCAGCGTGGACCTGGTGGGGCACTCGCTCGGCGGGCACGCCGTCTCGCTGGTCGCGCAGCAGCGTCCGGACCTGGTCCGTCGCCTCGTGCTCGAGGAAGCACCGTTGCCGTTGCGCCCCGGCGATCCGATCCCGAACTTCGGCGGCAGGCTGCCGTCGTTGGTGGAACTGTGGCACGCCGCCTCCAGCATGTTGCGCAGCCCGCGGGCGGTGTGGGCGTTCGACCGGTCGATGACGGCGTCGGCGCTCACCCAGTTCCACGAGCCCAATCCGTCGTGGTGGCAACGGCTCCCGGACATCGAGGCGCGGACGCTGATCCTGCGCGGTGGCCCCACCGGCATGGTGGATCCGGTGCTGCTCGACGCCGCGGTCACCGCGATCCGCGACTGCGAGGTGGTGTCGTTCACGAGCGGGCACAGCATCCATCGCGACCGGTACCGGGACTTCGAGGCCGCGGTCCTGCCGTTCCTGATGGCGCACTGACGTCGGTCCCGCGTGGCAGTATGCGGGACATGGCATTCCTTCGTGCAGATCGGAAGCTCATCGCGTGGTCGGTGGCGTATGTCGTGTCGCAGGCCAACATCGCGCGCCTGCTCGGCCCGGTCGGGGTGAAGCTGCTGAAGACGCAGACGGCGCCGTCGGCGCGGGCGTACCGGGCGGTGCTGGACGGCATGGACGCGGGCGAGATCGCGCGCTACCGCAGCCACTTCTACCCGGACTTCGTGCACCCCGTCATCTACGCCACCGCGCTGCGGGTGGGGGCCCGGCGGCTCGACGAGCTGACGCCGCTGTCCCCGGCGACGAAGCGGATGCTGCTCGCGGCTCCCGTCGCCGCGGCCGCGGGCGACTACGTCGAGAACGTCGCCGGGCTCTACCTGCTCGATCACCGGGACCGCATCAGCGACACCACCGTGCGGGCCGCCACCGCGGTCAGCACCACCAAGTGGGTCCTCGGGCTCGGCGCCTTCGCGTATCTGGCGCAGGGTTTCGTGCGGGTCTGGGCGAGGCGCTGATCGTGGCGGCCGAACTGCCCGTCGAGTACTTCGCCGACCAGGCCGAGTTCCGAGAGTGGCTGCGCGCCAACGTGTCGTCGCCCGGTGTGCTCGTGAAGATCGCCCGCAAGGATTCTCGGCACACGTCCGTGACGTACGCCGAGGCGGTCGAGGTTGCGCTGTGCTTCGGCTGGATCGACAGTCAGGCCCGCAGGCTCGA
The DNA here is from genome assembly GCF_013348805.1 of Rhodococcus sp. W8901. Taxonomy (NCBI): domain Bacteria; kingdom Bacillati; phylum Actinomycetota; class Actinomycetes; order Mycobacteriales; family Nocardiaceae; genus Rhodococcus; species Rhodococcus sp. W8901. The sequence goes on along the minus strand of NZ_CP054690.1, from coordinate 4,263,841 downwards.
CGAGGACTTCCGGGTGCAGCGGTTCACGCCGCGCACCGCCCGCAGCCCCTGGTCCGAGCGCAACAGGGATGCCGTGGAGGCGTTGATCGAGCGCGGCCTGGTGGAACCGGAGGGGCTGGCGGCGGTGGAGGCGGCCAAGGCCGACGGCCGGTGGGACCGGGCGTACGCGGGGCCGAAGACGGCACAGGTGCCGCAGGACCTGCTCGACGCCCTCGCCGCGAACCCGGCCGCGGAGGCGTTCTTCGCGACCCTCGACAGTCGCAACCGATTCGCGGCGCTGTACCGAATCCAGGACGCGAAGCGTCCCGAGACGCGGGCCCGGCGGATCGCCACCTTCGTCGAACAGTTCGCCGAGGGCCGCAGGTTCTACGAGTGAGCGCCGGTACACAATGGCGGGGTGAGTGAATCGGTACCGCAGGCCGGCCCCAACACGTGCTCCGTGCTGTCGGCGGACGAACCGCTGCCGGGCACCGCGGCTCAGGTCGCGGGCTGGGTGTGCATCGAGTACCCGGGCGCGTGGGGCCGCGACGTCCTCGACGGCACCGCGCTGGGCGCGGAACTGGCCGGTGAGCTGGCGGACCGCGCCGACGCGGCGGGGGTGCGCATCATGTTCATCCGCCGTCCCGGACGCAGCGAGGTGGCGCGCGGCGGTCGCACGGTGCTGTTGGCGAACTCGCACCCGGACCACTCGTGGTGCGAGCGCCTCGAAATCGGAGATGTCTCCGACCTGCTCGACGTCGATCTGATGCAGGTTCGTGGCCGCGCACCCGGGCTGGGGGAGCGGGTGCCCGGGCCGGTGGTGCTGGTGTGCGCGCACGGCAAAAGGGATCAGTGCTGCGCGGTGCTCGGACGTCCGGTGGCGGCGGCGCTCACCGCGGAGTTCGGCGACGCCGTGTGGGAGTGCTCGCACACCGGTGGCCACCGGTTCGCGCCGTCGTTGATCCTGCTGCCCAGCGGCAACACGTACGGGCGGCTGGGCCCGGACGACAGCGCGCGGGCCGTCCAGGCCGCCGCGGACGGTCGGGTGTACCTGCCGGGACTGCGGGGACGGAGCATCTGGAGCCCGCGCGGCCAGGTCGCCGAGGTGACGGTGCGACAGGACGTGCCGGCCCGTACTGACGAGCTGGTGGTCGACGAACGGACCGCCGATCCGGTGGTGGCACACCGCGACGGTCGACGGTGGCGAGTCTCACTCGAGCAGCGGGAGCTCGCGGCCCGCCCCGCGAGCTGCGGCGCCGAGGCCAAGCTCGTGCGGCCGGTGGTGGCGGTGAGCATGCAGGAACTCCCCGCCGAGGTGCCGGCGGGGAGTTCCTAGCGACGTCGGCTCAGCCGGACAGTTCGGTCGAGCGTTCGGTCCGCGGCGGGTGCGCCCGCGTGATCCGAGGTCCGATGGGCGTCACGTTCCGCGGCGCGGGTGAATCCTGCTTCGCCGAATCGCCCGTGCCGAAATCGTTGTTCAGGAACGATTCCGCGGAATCGTCGAGAATGTTCAGCCACTCGTCGTGCAACGGCGGGGCAATCGTGCCGGTCAGCGTCGACACGTAGCTGCAATTCCGGTAGCCCATGATGTCGGCCTTCTTGTCCTTCTTCCACTGCTTGAAAAGCTCGCCCTGCTTTTCGACGTGGAATTCGGGGTAGTCGGTCCGATCCACCAGATCGCGAATGTAAGCGGCCTGGAAATCGATTTCCTCGACGGCAGTCGAAAGTTCTTCCTCGCGGGCCCGCCATTCCTGGATATCCCGTTCCCGCGTCTCGGTGTCTGGCAATTCGATCCGGCCGAGAATGACGTCGCGCGCAAACCAGGCCTGCGCATCGAACATGTTGAACGTGAAGTACTGGTCCTGCATGCCGAGGAAGAACAGACGCGAGTTCTCCTGCGAGACGACGCCCTTGTACATGCCGGTCGGGTACAGGCGGTTGTTCGTGCGCAACGCCAGCTCGTCGGGCAGGAACGGGAAGTGGTGCTGGTAGCCGGTGCACAGGACGATCGCGTCGACCTCGCGGGTGCTGCCGTCCTGGAAACGTGCGGTGTGGCCGTCGATCCCGGTCAGCACGGGCACCTCGGAGAAGCCCTCGGGCCAGTCGTGGCCCATGGGCGCCGAGCGGTAGCTGAAGGTGACCTCGGCGGCGCCGTACTTGAAGCACTGCGTCCCGATGTCCTCGGCCGAGTAACTGCTGCCGATCAGCAGAAGCCGTTTACCTGTGAATTCTCGGGCGTCACGGAAGTCGTGAGCATGCAGCACGCGGCCCGGGAAGTCGTCGAGGCCCTCGAAGTGCGGAACATTCGGAGTGGAGAAATGTCCGGTTCCGACCACGACATAGTCGAAGAGTTCGGTCTCGAGCGAGCCGGACTTGTGGTCGGCGACGGTCACCGCGAACTTTCCGGTGTCACCCTCGCTCTCGGGTTCGACGTACTCCACCCAGCGGACGGCGGTGTCGAAGCGGATGTACTTGCGCACGTCGCTCTGATCGACCCGGCCCATGATGTAGTCGTGTACGACGGCACGCGGCGGGTACGACGGAATCGGTCGGCCGAAATGTTCCTCGAAAGAATAGTCGGCGAACTCCAGGCATTCCTTCGGTCCGTTCGACCAGAGGAAGCGGTACATGCTTCCGTGCACTGGTTCGCCGTTTTGGTCGAGCCCGGTGCGCCACGTGTAGTTCCACATGCCGCCCAGATCGCTCTGCTTTTCGTAACAAACAATTTCGGGCATCGACCCAAGACCTGATTTACGTGCCGACTCGAATGCCCTCAACTGTGCGAGGCCGCTCGGACCGGCTCCCAAAATCGCGATCCTTGGCGTCAAAGTCTTCTCCCTATTTTCGTTGGTCCCCTATCTTGCTTAGCACAGCGAAAGACGGTTTGGCGAACTCGGCGGCTCGTTCGGAATCGAAATTCTGTGCGATCTTCGGGGCGAAATAGGGCGGTTCACCAGCGCATATGCGTCACCAGTGCACGCCCGGAACCAGTCGGGTGAGACGACGGGCGAAGCGGGCCGCCGACGCTGTCGGACCGGTCGGTCGGCGGGCGTCCCGCGGGGCCTCGAGGAGGGGTTCCGGCCGGGGTGCGGGGCCGGCCTCGCCGCGGGCGGCCGGGGAGTCCGGGAAGGCGTGATACATCCGAGATAGTGCGAGGTCCTTCATTCGCGGCGCGAAGATGGCACCGAACTCGGCCAGGGTTCCGATGGGGACGTCGATGCGCTTGGGGCGTTCGATCAGGGCGCGGACCACCATCGCCGCAGCCTTCTCGGCACTCACCGCGCGGCCGGCGTTGTACTGCCCGGTCGGCGCGATCATCGGGGTTTCCACGAGCGGCATGTGGATCGTGGTGAACGTGATCCCGTCCGACAGGGTCTCGGCCGCGGCCACGTCGGCGAAGGCGTCGAGCGCGGACTTGCTCGCGACGTAGGCCGCGAACCGCGGCGTCCGGGCCTGGACGCCGGCGGTGCTGATGTCGACGATGTGGCCGAAGCGTCGCTCGCGCATGTGCGGTAGCAGCGCGAGGACCATGCGGACAGCCCCGAAGTAGTTGACGGCCATGGTGCGCTCGAAGTCGTGCAGGCGGTCGGTCGAGCGGTAGAGGCCTCGGCGGATGGACCGACCCGCATTGTTCACGAGCATGTCCACGTGATCGTGTTCGGTGAGGATCGACTTGACGGTACGGTCGACCGCCTCGGTGTCGGTGAGGTCGCACGGGTACCCGAACGCGGACCCGCCGGCCTCGCGGATCTGCGACACCACGGCGTCCAGTTCGTCGGCGCGACGAGCGAGAAGCAGCACGGTCGCGCCCTTCGCGGCGGTGGCGATCGCGGCGGCCCGTCCGATGCCGGAGGAGGCGCCGGTGATGACGACGTGACGGTTCACGAGCGGACCGGCCGGATCGTCGCGGCGGGCCCGGTCGGGGTCGAGGTGCTCACGCCAGTACGACCACAGCCTCGCCGCGTACGACGGGAACGGGGGTACTGCGATTCCGCTGTCCTGCAGGGCTTCCCGGGTCTGCTCGGTGGTGAACCGGGTCGGCAGGGTGAGGTGGTCGAGCAGCACCGGCGGGATGCCCATGCGCCGCAGCACGAGGTTGCGGGTGGGCCGTATCCGATCCGGAGGGTTCAGCAGGGGTGCGGCCAGTGAACCGGGTAGATCGGCTACCGGTGTCGGCGCGTGGGCGGCCTCGGCGAGCGCGGCGTAGATCTGCCGGATCGGTTGCGACTCGGGAGAGACGAGGTGGAAGGCGCGGCCGTCGAGGCCGGGTCGGAGCATGAGTTCGACGATCGCGGCCGCGACGAAGTCCACCGGAACCACGTTGGTGTATCCGAGTCTCGGGACCGCGACGGGAAGGATGGACGGAAGCTTCGCGAGTGCGGCGAGGGCGGGGAAGAAGTAGTACGGCCCGTCGATCTTGTCCATTTCGCCGGTGACCGAGCTGCCCACCACGGCCGCCGGCCGGTAGATGCGCCACGGCACCGTCGACGTCCGCACCAGCCGCTCGGCCTCGAACTTGGTGCGGTGGTACGGCGTCGGGAATCCCTGGCCCAGATCGAAGTCGCTCTCGGTGAACCGTCCGCGGTGATCACCGGCCACCGCGATCGACGAGACATGGTGCAGCGTCGCGCCGATCCGGGCGGTCAGCTCGATCACCGATCGGGTGCCGTCGATGTTCGTCGACGCCTGCTCGTCCCCGGCGGTGAGGTCGTAGATCGCGCCGAGATGCAGCACGTGATCGGCGTCCGGAGGTGGGGCGTCGAGTCCCAGCCCGGGCTCGGTGAGGTCCCCGACCAGCGCGTGGACGCGCTCGCCGCCCGGCCAGGAGTGCGACATCCGTTCGAGCTTCGACACCGACCCGGGGCGGACCAGGACGTGGATCTCGGCGGCAGGATCGCGCTCGAGCAGCCGTTCGATCGTGTGTCTGCCGAGGAACCCGGTGCCGCCCGTGACGATGTACGTGGCCATACCCGGAACTTACTCCGAAGTAAGGAGTGGTGCCAGGGTAATCGGGGCGGCTTTCGGTGGCCGGAACGGTGGCGGCCACGGCGACTAGCGGCGGCCTCGCCGGTTCATCGACGCGGCCGCACGACTAGATCCGCTCGATGATGGTGCCCGTCGCGAGTGCGCCGCCCGCGCACATCGTGATCAGTGCGGTCGAGCCGTCGCGGCGCTCGAGTTCGTGCAGCGCGGTGGTGATCAGGCGAGAACCGGTGCTGCCCACGGGATGTCCGAGCGCGAGCGCGCCGCCGTTGACGTTGACCTTGTCCATGTCGGGGCCGTGGACCTGGGCCCAGGACAGGGCGACCGACGCGAACGCCTCGTTGACCTCGAACAGGTCCAGATCGCCGATCTTCATGCCGGCCTTCTCGAGCACCCGCGCGGTGGCCTGCACGGGGCCGTCGAGGTGGTACTCGGGCTCGGCGCCGACGAGGGCCTGGGTGACGATGCGGGCACGGGGCTTGAGGCCGAGCGCGCGGGCGCGGTCCTCGTCCATGAGCATGACCGCGGCGGCGCCGTCGGAGATCTGCGACGACGTGCCGGCGGTGTGGATGCCGCCTTCGAGGACCGGCTCGAGCTTCGCGAGCGACTCCGCGGTGGTGTCGCGCAGGCCCTGGTCGCGGCTGACGACGTTCATCTCGGACGTCGGCTGCTTGTCCTCGCCGATGACCGGTGCGGTCACCGGGACGATCTCGCGGTCGAAGCGACCCTCGGCCCACGCCTGCTTCGCGAGCGCCTGCGAGCGGACACCGAGGGCCTCGATGTCGTCACGGGTCAGGCCACGGCGCTTCGCGATGCGTTCGGCGGCGTCGAACTGGTTGGGCATGTCGATGTCCCACGACGCGGGACGGCGCGGCCCGGCCTCGGTGCCGACGTTGGCGCCCAACGGAACCTGGCTCATCGCCTCGACGCCGCACGCGACGCCGATGTCGATGGCGCCGGTCGCGATGAGACCCGCGATGAGGTGGTTGGCCTGCTGCGCGGAACCGCACTGGCAGTCGATGGTGGTGGCGCCGGTCTGCCACGGCAGGCCCGCGGCGAGCCACGCGGTGCGGGTGACGTTGTTGGACTGCGCGCCGGCCTGCGTGACGCAGCCGCCGATGACCTGTTCGACCAGTACCGGATCGATCCCCGCGCGATCGACGATTCCCTTTTGTGCGGCACCGAGGATCTCGGTCGCGTGCAGGCCCGACAACCAGCCACCGCGCTTCCCGATCGGTGTGCGAACTGCCTCGACGATTACTGGTGTGCCCATGGCGAAGAACCTCCGTGTGTCTACCTACTAGAACGTGTTCTTCATATCAGCGGCACATCAAAAAGTCGATATGGCAAGAGGATTCGGGAGATATCCAGGGCCGGATTGGAACAGCAGGGGACGACCTGTGGTGGTGGCCGACGGGTGGCGACAGATGAGGCATGGCAAATTGCTAAGATTCGCAAGTAGTGCATTAATGTGTAGCATAGTTTGCGGACGGCGGGTCTGCCGTGCTGTCCGGGCAGGGTGTGCACCTCTCGGTGGAGAGTTGCTGATTTCAATGGGCACGACAGGAGGTGACATGGTCGCGAACTCGCACCAGCCGCTGTATCGGATGAAGGCTGATTTCTTCAAGACCCTCGGGCATCCAGCCCGGATCAGGGTTCTCGAGTTGTTGAGTGAGCGCGAGCATGCCGTTTCCGAAATGCTGCCCGAGGTTGGAATCGAGCCGGCGAACCTGTCCCAGCAGCTATCGATCCTCCGGCGGGCAGGATTGGTCACGGCCCGGCGGGAGGGGCTGTCGGTGTCGTATGCGCTGACCTCACCCCGAGTTGCCGAACTGTTGAAGACCGCGCGAGAGATCCTCACCGGTGTGGTCGCCGGCCAGGCCGAGCTTCTCGAGGAGGCCCCCCAGGTGTCGGTGCTGTCAGGCGAGTCGCGGGGCTGAGTTGATGTCTTCTTCGGGCGGTCCACCGCTACTCACTAGTTGCGAACTTTCTAAACTTCTTATCTTCTGTGATTCGATATCGATCGTGGTGAACACGCAGCCGGCCTCGTCGTCGGGTGGTCGGTTCACGAGCCCTGGACGAGGAGAGACGTCATGACGAGTACCCCTGCCGGATCGGCATGCACTGCAACCGGACACCCGGAGATCGTCTCGTGGGTGGCCGATGTCGCCGCACTCACCGAACCGGAGAACGTGGTGTGGTGCGACGGTTCCGCCGCCGAATGGGACCGTTTGACCGCGCTACTGGTCGACAAGGGCACCTTCGTTCGACTCGAGGGCAAACCCAATTCGTTCTGGTGTGCCTCGGACCCGGCGGATGTCGCGCGGGTGGAGGACCGCACGTTCATTTGCTCGGCATCGCAGTCCGATGCCGGGCCGACCAACAACTGGATGGACCCCGTCGACATGAAGACGGTGATGACCGAGCAGTACCGCGGGGCCATGGCCGGGCGCACGATGTACGTCATCGCCTTTTGTATGGGTCCGCTGGACGCCGCTGAGCCGAAGTTCGGTGTTCAGGTCACCGACTCCGAATACGTCGCCGTGTCGATGCAGATCATGACCCGATCCGGTGCGCCGGTGTGGGACAAGCTCACCGCCGGAACAGAATTCGTCAAATGCCTGCATTCGGTCGGGGCCCCTCTGCGCCCCGGCCAGGCAGACGCGACGTGGCCGTGCGATCACACCAAGTACATCTCGCACTTCCCCGAGGAACGCATGATCTGGAGTTACGGCTCCGGCTACGGCGGCAACGCACTGCTCGGGAAGAAGTGCTATTCGCTGCGGATCGCGTCGAAGATGGCCAAGGACGAGGGCTGGCTGGCCGAGCACATGCTCATCCTCAAGCTCACCTCTCCCTCGCACGAGGTCCGCTACATCGCGGCGGCGTTCCCGTCCTCGTGCGGCAAGACGAACCTCGCGATGCTCGAGCCCGCCCTCGACGGGTGGACCGCCGAGACCATCGGCGACGACATCGCCTGGATGAGATTCGGGCAGGACGGTCGGCTGTACGCCGTCAACCCGGAGGCCGGGTTCTTCGGTGTCGCACCGGGCACCGGCGCGCACACGAACCCGCACGCGATGGCGACCATCGAGCGAGGCAGTTCGATCTTCACCAACGTCGCGCTCACCGACGACGGCGACATCTGGTGGGAGGGCATGACCGATCAACCGCCCGCACATCTGACGGACTGGCGGCGTCGGGACTGGACCCCGAACTCCGGCGAGCCTGCGGCCCACCCGAACTCCCGGTACTGCACCCCCATCGCGCAGTGCCCGACCGTCGCGCCGGAATGGAACGACCCCGCCGGCGTACCGATCTCGGCGATCTTCTTCGGCGGCCGCCGCGGCACCACCGTTCCCCTGGTCACCGAGGCCTCGAGCTGGCAGCACGGCGTGTTCCTCGCCTCCACCCTGTCGTCGGAGACGACCGCCGCGGCCACCGGCAACGTCGGTGTGGTGCGCCGTGACCCGATGGCGATGCTGCCGTTCCTCGGTTACCACGTCGGTGACTACTTCGCGCACTGGCTCGACATCGGCACCAAGACCGACCCGTCGCTGCTTCCGAGGATCTTCTATGTCAACTGGTTCCGCCGCGGTGACGACGGACGCTTCCTGTGGCCCGGGTTCGGCGAGAACGCCCGGATCCTCGAATGGGCGTTGCGCCGGATCGACGGCGCGGCTGGGGCCGAGGCGACGCCGATCGGGAACGTGCCCGCCGTCGACGACTTGGACCTGAATGGCCTGACGGTCGACAAGGCCGAGGTGGCGGCGGCGCTGAACGTCGATCCCGACGAGTGGATCACCGAGACTCGACTGATCGACGAGTGGTTCGCCACCATCGGCGGCAACACCCTGCCCGACGCGCTTCGCGATGAACTCGCGGCCCTCAAGCTGCGACTGTCCGGCCGGGACCTGCTCGGTGATCCGGTGCCGGTGCGCGACGAGCACTTCAGCCGGGTTCGTCGCGACGAGCGGTGACGCGCCCGCAATCGGGGTAGAACGCCCCGTCCATGACGAGGCGTGGAGTGCGTCACGTCGATCCCCCTGCGCTCCACGCCTCTCGGCCCGACCCGAGCCGAACCGATCTCGACTCGGGTCGGGCCACCCTCAGCCCATCTACCAGGATCACCGTGAATGTCTGAACCTCGTTCCGTTCTTGCCTCGGGCGGCCGCATCGCCGACGCCGCGCGCGCCGCAGTCGTCTTGATGCCGCGCTGGAGCGACTGGAGCCCCGCTGTCCGCGCGCCGGGCGCCGATCTGCTCGCCGGACTCATCGTCGCGCTCGTCGCACTGCCACTCGCGTTGGGATTCGGAATCAGTTCCGGTCTCGGCGCCGCAGCAGGCTTGACGACAGCGGTCGTCGCCGGTGTGGTCGCCGCAGTCTTCGGCGGTTCGCGGTTCCAGGTGTCGGGGCCGACCGGTGCGATGACCGTCGTCCTGGTCCCGATCGTCGCCCAGTACGGGCCGACCGGAGTGCTCGCTGTCGGCTTGATCGCCGGCATCATCCTGGTGCTGCTGGCGTTCGCGGGCGTCGGGCGGGCCGTGCGCTTTGTGCCTGCCCCGGTGATCGAGGGGTTCACCGCGGGCATCGCCGTCGTCATCGCCCTGCAGCAGGTTCCGGCCGCGCTCGGTGTTTCGGGCGCGGAGGGGGAGAAGGTGTGGCAGAGCGCCTTCGACGCTGTTCGCCGCTACCTGGAGAACCCGTCGGTCCTGACTCCAGCGACCGCGCTGTGCGTGGCCGCCGTGATCCTCGTCGGCGGCCGCTACCTGCCCCGAGTGCCGTTCTCGCTTCTGGCGGTCGCTGTCGCCACGATCGTGGCGCAGCTGTTCCACCTCGATCTCGCGCGGATCGGTTCCATCCCTTCCGGATTCGCGGCCCCGTCCCTGGATTTCCTGCATCCCGGTGAGGTGACCTCACTGCTGGCGCCCGCCCTCGCCGTCGCCGCCCTCGGCGCCCTCGAATCGCTGCTGTCCGCGACCGCCGCCGACTCGATGGCGGTGGGAACACGCCACAACCCGGACCGTGAACTGCTCGGTCAGGGCCTGGCGAACATCGCCGCACCCCTCTTCGGCGGAGTGCCCGCCACGGGGGCGATCGCCCGGACCGCGGTCAATGTTCGATCCGGTGCCCGCACGCGCCTGGCCGCGCTCACCCATGCGGCAATCCTCGCCGCCATCGTCTACCTCGCCGCCGGACTGGTCGCCGAGATCCCGTTGGCCGCACTCGCCGGAGTTCTCCTGGCTACCACTGTCCGGATGGTCGAGACCGCGTCCATTCTCGCGATCGTGCGCGCCACCAGGGCCGACACGATCGTCATGGTGGCGACGTTCCTGGTCACCGTCGTGTTCGACCTGGTCGCGGCTGTTGCCGTCGGCGTCGGGTTCGCCGCGATCCTTGCGCTGCGTGCAGTCGCGCGCTCCGCCCGCATCGAACAGGTCCCGCTCGACGAGACCGGCGATCACCTGGCCGAGGAACACGAACTGCTGCGCGAGCACATCGTCGCGTACCGGATCGACGGTGCCCTGTTCTTCGCCGCTGCGCATCGATTCCTGCTCGAACTCGCCGAAGTCTCCGACGTCAAGGTGGTGATCCTGCGAATGTCGCGGATCACCGCCCTCGACGCCACCGGCACCCTCGTACTCCAGGACGTCATCGCGAAGCTCGAGAATCGTCAGATCACCGTCCTGATCGCCGGTGCCAAACCCGAGCATCTGCGCCCCCTGGCCGCGCTCGGCGTGTTCACCACCAGTGACGGCGAGAGCCGCCGACTCTTCGCCACCACCCCCGAAGCGATCGAGCACGCACGCGCAATCGTCTTCGCCGATACCCGCCATCCAACGATTGCCAGCGAGGACTGACGATGACACACAGCACATTTCCGGCGAGGCCGAGTTCGCTGGCGCCCACCGGCGGTCAGCGCCTCGGCTACATCCTGGGCAGGACGCTTCCCGACCACCTGCACGAGTGGGTTGTCCGGGACATCACCGGGCCGGGCGCCACCCGGCGCTACGCGATCCGTTGTCTGGTTCCGCTGGTCCCGATCCTGGTTGCCCTGCTGTTGATCCCCGGACCGTGGATCATCCGAATCGGCATGGTGCTGTTGCTGTTTCTGCCCTTCGTGTACTTCCTGCTGGCGCTGAAGGCGATCTACCTTCGACACCGCCTCGTCAGCCACGGTCTCGACCCGGAACTGCTCAACGCCCACAAACAACAGCGACTCGGCCAGGAACGAGACGCCTACGAATCGCGTTACCGCCACGGAGCTTGACCACCCGAGCTGTCAGGCGCCGGTCACTTCAACCCGGATCGCACGAAGGCGTCCACGACGTGCCGCTGCAGGAACATGTAGATCAGGAAGATCGGTAGACATGCTATGCCGGAGGCGGCCATCACCGCGCCCCAGTTGTTGCCCTCCGCGCCGAGGAAGCTGCGGATACCGATCTGCACCAGGGCATCGGAGTTCCGCAGGATCAGCGACGGCCAGAGGTACTCGTTCCACGCCGAGATGAACAGCATGATGCCCAGGGCCGCGAGTGCCGGTCGCATGTTCGGCACGATCACACGCCAGAGCGACGCCCACGCACCCTGCCCGTCCATCTCGCTCGCGTCGAGCAACTCACGCGGGAATGCCTCCATGTGCTGGCGCAGCAGCATGACGCCGAACGCCGAGCACAGGTTGGGGATCACCACGCCGGCCACGGTGTCGAGCAGGCCCATCTGCGAGATCAACAGGTAGTTCGGGATCATCGTGACCTGGAACGGCACCAGCCAGGATCCGACGAACAGAAGGAACAGCAGGCGCTTGCCGACGAAGTCCCAGCGTGCGAACGCGTACGACGCGAGCAGGGCTACCAGTAGCTGACTGACCGCGACCACGAACGCCATCGCGAAGGTGTTGAGGAGCATCGACAGCATCGGGATGGTGTCGAACACGTACCGGAAGCTCTCGGTACTCAGCGGCCACGGGACCGGGCTGCCGGACAACGTGTCCTCCGGTCGGCGGAACGCGGTGGCGAACATCCAGTACACCGGGAAGACACTGAACACCGCGAGCGCTGCGAGCGCCACGTGACCGAGCGCGACTCGGCGACCGCTCCTGCGCTGTGGTTCGGGCGATCCGGACGGCGCGGTGGGTGCGTTGGTTGCAGTGGGCACTTTGGGCGGGTCGAGGAGGACGAAGGCCATGACTGGTTCCTAGTTGTCGTAGAAGCTCAGGCGCTCGGTCAGCCGCACGAACACGAGCGCGATGACGCCGAAGCCGAGGAAGAACAGGGTGCCCGCGGCGGCCGACATGCCGGCATCGAAGTTGCGGAAACCGAACTCGTACAACAGGTAGTAGATGTTGGTCGAGGAGCCGCTGGGTCCGCCCTGCGTGAGGACGTCGATCACCGGGTAGGTCCACTGCGCGCTGAGCAGGATCGTCATCATCGCCAGGAACAGCAGGGTGGGGGAGAGCAGCGGCAGCGTGATCCGGCGCGTGATCGTCGACGGCGTGGCGCCGTCGAGCGCGGCCGCGTGGCCGTAGTCGGGGCTGATCCCCGCCATTCCCGCAGAGATGACGAGAACGCCGAAGCCGAGCATCTGCCATCCGACGATCACGACCACGCCGATCAGCGCGAGCTTCGGATCACGGAACACGTTGCCGAGGTCGTGACCCATCGTCGCCGAGATGCGGGCGATCATGCCGTTGTCGGGATTGAACAGCCAGCGCCAGATGGCGCTGCTCGCAACGGGAGTCACGAGGAACGGGACGAAGATCAGCGCTTGGTAGAACGTGCGGGCCCGGCCGCTCACCCGGGCGGACAGGAGCGCGATCGCGAGCGGGAGAACCAGGGAGAACACCATGAACGCGCCGATGTAGAGGGCGGTGTTCCACAGTGCCTGGTGCAGTTCGGGGAGCGAGAGCACGGTGACGTAGTTGTCCAGGCCGACCGGCGTCTTCGGGCTGGTCGGGATCATGTTCCATTTGTAGAACGACAGCCCCACCGTCTCGGCGAGCGGCTTGTAGGTCCACATCACGAGCAGGACGACCGCGGGCAGCAGGAACATGTAGGGGATGGCGCGCCGTGCTGCGCGTGACCGCCACCCCGGCCCTGCCTGCACAGGCAGGGCCGGGGTGACGCTCCGCGGCTCAGCGCTCGCCGGAACTTCGACGAACATCGAATACTCGCAATCGGTTTCGGGGTCGGATCAGTGGTTCGACGCGTCGGCCATGACCGCGAGCTGCTCCTCGGGGGACAGCGACTGGTAGTAGCGCAGCTGCTCCATCGTCACCTCGTACAGCGTCGGGCCCTCCTCGACCGGTACGACGGTGTGCAGGATCCGGTCGGAGTACACGTGCACCAGGTTGAACGACTGCCCGCTGTCCTGGCCGCGCATGCCGCCGCCCGCAGGGAACAGGTCCTGGGTGTAGCAGGTGGCCGATGCGACGGACACCGGGATGCCTGCGAAGGTGCAGGTGGTCGAGTAGTGCAGGTGGCCGCCGAGGATGCCGCGGACGTCGGTGCCGCGCAGCACGTCCTCGAGCCGGTGCTGGTCGCGCAGTTCGACGGACTCGAGCAGTTCCAGCGGGCTCGGCACCGGCGGGTGATGCAGCGCCAGCAGCGTGCCGTGCGGGGCAGGAGTCGCGAGAACATCACGGAGCCAATCGATCTGCTCGTCGGTGATCTCGCCGTGATGGTGGCCGGGAACGGTGCTGTCGAGCGCGATGATCCGCAGGCCGTCGATGTCGTGGACCATGTCCACCGACTCCTGTGTGGGCTCGGTGCCGAGCAGGCCCGCGCGGAACTCGGGCCGGCTGTCGTGGTTGCCGATCACCCAGATCACCTGGGCGCCCAGCTTCTCCGCCGCCGGCTCGACCATGTCCCGCAGTCGGGCGTACGCCTGCGGGTTGCCGGCGTCGGCGAGGTCGCCGGTGAACACGATCGCCTCGGGTCGCTGCCCGGCGCGGTCGAGGCGGTCGAACAGGCGGCCCAGGTTGGCGTCGCTGTCGACGCTGCCGTGGAGCAACTCGCCGTCGCCGACGAAGTGGGTGTCGCTGATGTGCAGGACGAAGTGTTCGGTGGCGCCGTACTGTCCGTTCGTGGACATGGTTGTCTTCCTTCGGGTTCGTGAGGGTGGGGGTCAGCCGAGGAGGCAGACGCGCAGATTGTCGAGTTCGGTGTCGGTCATGCCGTGCGCGCGCAGGTAGCCGGGCACGTCGCCGTGGCGCTCGCGCAGTGACGCGAGTGTGGCGAGCATCAGGGGGGCCGGGCTGGAGGCGACGATCTGGGTGATGTCGGTTCCGGCGGGCAGGCCGCGCGCCGCCATCACGGCGGTCATCGCGTCCACCCACTCGCCGGCCAGCATCAGCTCGGACAGGGAGTAGTCGGCGGCGATGTCGCGGTCGTCGACGCCGACGGCCGCCAGGGCCAGGGCGATCACAAGGCCGGTGCGGTCCTTGCCGGCGGTGCAGTGCACCAGGACCGGGTCGCTTCCGGAGTCGGCGATGAGGCGGACGGCGTCGGTCAGGGCGGCGCCGTGGTCGTCGAGCATCCAGGTGTAGATCCCGCCGAGGTCTAGGGTCTCGGCGGTGTAGGTCGCGCCGCGGGTGCCGAGTCCGTCGCGGTAGACGGGCAGGTGCACCTCGCGGTGCCCGACGCCGTCGAGTGCGTTCGGTGCGCTGGTCCGTTCGTCCGTCTCCCGCAGGTCGATGACGAGCGCCAGGCCGCGGCCCGCCAGTTCGGCCCGGCCGTCGGCGTCGATTCCGTGCAGGGCGTCCGAGCGGAAGAGCTTGCCCCACTTGGTCGTCAGGTTCGACACTGTCGGATATCCGCCGACATCGCGGAGGTTGTGCACACCGCGGGCCGGGAGGCGGCGGGACGGGGTGCGGTCGAGGTTGGTCGTCATGTTCGTTTCACTCAGCCGATCAGGTCCTGGGCGCGCTGCTGGGCAGCGGCCATCGTGGAGGCGGGGTCCTTGCCGTAGAAGACCGACTCCTCGATCGCGGTGGCGAGGATGTCGTCGATCTGAACGTAGCTGTTGCCCGGGTAGGACTGCCACGGCTCGAGCCGGTCCAACTGCTTGAGATTGGGGGCGAGGAGCGGGTTGCCGTCGGCCCAGGCCTTCAGTGCCGTGGGGTCGGTGGTCAGCGACGTGCGCAGCGGCAGGTAGCCGATCTTGGACGAGATCTCGGTGTACGCGTGATCGCTCGTCATGAACTTGATCAGCTCCCACGATGCGCGCTGCTTCGCGGGATCCTGGGAGAACACGAACAGCGCCGAGCCGGAGTTGGTGGGCACCGCCTCGCCGCCGGCGAACGCGGGCATCGCCGCGGCCCGCAGTTCCCAGCCGGCGGCCTTCGACGCGCCCAGCAGCATGCCCTGGACCGCCGAGGACTGCAGCTGGATCGAGCTGTCGCCCTTCATGAAGCTCTCCATCTGGCCCGCCGAGTCCTGGTTGGCGAGCACGCCCTGGTCGTACAGGTCGCGCAGCATCTGCACCGCCGCGAGCGAATCGTCGCTCGCGAACTCGACGGTGCTGCGGTCCTCGGACAGCACATTGCCGCCGGCCGACCGGAACAGTCCCTGCATGCACCAGTTGCCGCCCTTGACCGCGCACGAGATCGTCAGCGCCGGCTTGCCTGTCGTCGCGGTGATCTTCTTCGCGGCCGCCGCGACATCGGTCCACGTCGACAGTTCGGTGTCGGCCGGCAGGCCCGCCTTCTGGAACGCGGTGGCGTTGTAGAACAGGACCGGGGTGGAGAAGACGTACGGCATGCCGTACGTCTGGCCCTCCCAGTCGCCGAGGGTCGCGGCCCGCGGGTGATAGGGGTGCGCGCCTGCGAGATGCTCGTCGACGGCATCGGCGCCGACCATCGAGTCGAGGGAACGGGCACCCAGCTCGTTGACGGCGAAGTCGAGCGTGTCGAAGGTCAACTGCGCCACGTCGGGCGGGGTTCCGGCGAGCAACTGGGTCTGCACGCTGCTCGCCGTTCCGCTTCCCGCGGCCGATGTTCCTTGCGGTGGTTGGGGTTTGACATCGATGTTGGGATGTTCGGCCTCGAAGTCGGCGATCAATCCGGTGATGGTGTCCGTCCACGGACCTGCCTGTGTCAGGTTGTAGGACTCGAAGGTGATCTCGACCTTCTGGTCGGGGTCGAGTTCGGGCACGACGCCGTCGGACGACGAACTCGAGGCGCCGGCGCCGGTGGCGCATCCGGTGAGGGTGAGGGCGGCCAGCGACAGCAGCGCCAGGCCGGTGGTGCGTCTACGCATGGGTCAAGCTCCTAGCTGAAGAAACAGGAACGTCGGTGTGCTGGGGTACATCGATCCACTCGATTCGCCGACCGCTCGCGCGGTCGAACAGGTGCACGTGTTGCGGATCGGCGGTCAGGGTGAGGATCTGCAAGGGCTTCATCGCGATCGGCCGCGGGGACCGGACACACACCGTCGTGTCGCCGACCGTGCAGTACGCGATCTCCTCGCTGCCGAGGTTCTCGACGGAATCGACAGTCGCGGTGAGGCATACGGATTCGGTGTTGTCGCCGACGCGAAGGTGTTCGGGACGGATGCCGAGGACCACGTCGAGGTCCTCGGTCTCGCCCGGCCACAGGTCCGCACGCATGCCGGGGGCGAGGGCGCACACGGCGCCGTCGACGGTGCGGACCGTGGCGTCGAGCAGGTTCATCGCGGGGCTGCCGAGGAAGCCGGCGACGAACACCGAGGCCGGGCGGTCGTAGACCTCCTCCGGGGTGCCGATCTGTTCGACGGCGCCACCGTTGAGGAGCGCGATCCGGGTCGCCATCGTCATCGCCTCGACCTGGTCGTGGGTGACGTACACGAACGTCGCGCCGAGTCGTCGGTGCAGGTCGGTGAGTTCGCGTCGTGTCGCGGTCCGCAGCTTGGCGTCCAGGTTGGACAGGGGTTCGTCCATCAGGAACGCCTTGGGATTGCGGACGATCGCGCGCCCGACGGCCACGCGCTGTCGCTGGCCGCCCGACAGTTCCTTCGGCTTCCGGTCGAGCAGGTGCGCGATCTCGAGTTGGCGCGCGACCTCGTCGACCCGTTCCGCGGCCTGACTCTTCTCGACCTTCCGCACCTTGAGCGGGAAACCGAGATTGCGGGCCACCGACAGGTGCGGGTAGAGCGCGTAATTCTGAAAGACCATCGCGACGTCACGCTTGCGCGCGGGCGCCGAGGTGATGTCCTCGCCGTCGAGGACGATGCGTCCGCTGGTCGGCTCCAGCAGTCCGGCGATCATTCGGAGGAGCGTGGTCTTGCCGCAGCCTGAGGGGCCCAGGAGCACCAGGAAGTCGCCGTCCTGGATCTCCATCGAGATGTCGTCGACGGCGGTGACGCCGCCGAAGCTCCTGCCCAGGCCCTCGATTCGAATACTGCCCATGACCCTCTCCCGATGAAACGTGATTACCCGAATCGGCTCGATTCGGAATTCTCATTACATCGAGTAGTTAGCCAGTCGAAGGTGAACGTGAACTGAATGGTCCAGCAACGAACGATGAGGTTTGGTGGGCTAGATGCGGTCCGTCGGCTCGTTCTCGATGATCGGCGGATTCATCAGGGCGGCAAAGTGTTCCAGGCTCTTCGTGGCGGCGTCGGTGGTCGCCCCGTCGACCTCGGACACCGCGACCTGTAGCCCCAACAGGAACGTCAGCTGGATGATTGTCGCCGACACCCCGTGCCCGGCGTACGGGCCCGACCCGTTCCCGATCACCAGCGCGGAGTCCGACAGTTCGACCAACGTGGACCGGGCATGGCCGGTCACGCCGACGACGTACGCGCCGGCCGCGCGGGCGGCCCTCGTCGCGTCGATCGTGTACGCGTTCATGCCCGAGTCGCTGACCGCGACGCAGACGTCGTCGGCGGTCAGGGTCCGCGCCGCGAACAGTTGGACGACGGTGTCGGTGGGTGCCTCGGCGATCCTGCCGTTGACCAGCATCCGAACCGCGAAGGCGGCGGCTGCCGGTGCCGAGCCGCCGTTCGCGACGACGAAGATTCGCCGCGCGTTCGCGAGTACGCGCACCGTGTCGTCGAAGGACTTCTCCGACAGCGGCGCCAGACCTCCGGACAGGTCCGAACCGACCTCCGAGACGATCGCCTGCAGCACGCCGATGCTGCCCGGCGGCGAGGCGTCCTGCGGCGTCGTGGAGGTCTCCGCGCCGAGGTCGCGCAGCAGCAGCATCCGGACGTGCTGGAAGCCGGTGAAACCGAGATTCTGGCACGCGCGCACCACGGTCGCGGTCGACGTCGATGCCGCCTCCGCGAGATCCGCCGCGGACCACCACGCCACCTCGCGCGGCCGCTCCACGCACACGTCGGCGACGCGGCGTTCGCTCGGCGCGAGCCCTGCCGCCATCGCCCGGATGGTCGCGGTCGTCGTGCCGATCGGAAACTGCGTGCCGGAAGCTGACTCTGATTCGGGGGAACCTGCGCTCATGGCTTCTGGATAACACACGCCGGTGAACGGCTGATCCTGTCGGCCTGAGCGCCCGTTCCCGCGGGTTCGAGACGGGATCCCGCGGATCAGGACGAAGAGTGGGCGCTCAGGCCGATCTAAACCGGGCAATTGCCCCGAACTTCACAAATTGCCTGTCGTGGGGGGATCGGTGATGCTGTATTGCGGTAACCGGTCGGTCCCGAAAGGTCTCTGATTTCCTCATGTCTATCGTAGTCGCCCCCGTCGGCATCTCCACTGTCGCGCCCTCCGTCGTCGTGGGCGCCGGCGACACCGGAACCGGGAGGGCGTCCGCACCGAATTCGTCTCTGCTGTCGCCGGACTCGCTTCCGATCATCGAGGCTACGTTGCCGGTGGTGGGGGAGCACCTGGGGGAGATCAGTGAGGTCTTCTACCGTCATCTGTTCGACGGGGTGCCCGCGCTGGAGTCCGACCTGTTCAACAGGTCCAATCAGGCGAACGGCGAGCAGCAGAAGGCCCTGGCCGGTTCGATCGCGGCGTTCGCCACCCTGCTGGTCACCGAGGATGCACCGCCGGTCGACCGGGTGATGTCGCGGATCGCCGCGAAGCATGCGTCCCTGGGTATCTCGCGGGTGCACTACGACCTGGTGCACCGGGCGCTGTTCAGGGCCATCGGCGACGTGCTCGGTGACGCCGTGACCCCGGAGGTCGCGGCTGCCTGGGACGAGGTGTACTGGCTGATGGCCGACTCGCTGATCGCGCAGGAAGCGGCGATGTACGACCGGGCCGAGGTTGCGGCAGGACGCGTGTGGCATGTGCTCACGGTGGTCGGTCGCCATGAGGTCGCGCCGGGAGTGTGGACGTTCACGCTGGCAGGCGGTACGGGTGTTTCGATGGTGAACTATTCTGCTGGACAGTATATTTCGGTCGCAATGATCGTCGGCGACGGCGCTCGGCAGATCCGTCAGTACACGGTGATGTCGGGGGACGAGCCGGACACGTGGGAGATTACCGTCGACCCCATGCCGGGCGGTCTGGTGTCGAACAAGCTGATCGCCGAGGCCGGGATCGGATATCCGCTGGTGGTGTCCATCCCGTCCGGGACCGCGTACCCGGTCCGGAACGACAACCCGGTCGTGCTCGGCTCGTCCGGTGTCGGCTCGTCGCTGACCGTCGCGATCCTGCAGGAGATGATCGCCGTGCGGGACACCCGGCCGGTCTATGTGGTGCACGTCGACAAGGACGAGCAGTCGTTCGCTCATCGGAATCGAATCCTCGGTCTCCTCGAGGCGTATCCCGGCTATTCGTGGCTCGAGACGTACTACGTCGACGACGCGGAGGAGGCGGTGCCACTTCTGCGTGACCGCGAATGGGACAGCGGCGCTGAGGTATACCTGTGCGGATCACCGCGATTCATGCGACAGGTTCGCAGGATCGCTGTCGTCAAAGGTATTTCGCCGGAGAAGGTCCACTACGAGGTGTTCGCGCCGGATTCGTGGTTCGGGTTCGACTGATTCGGTCGCGGGGTCGTCGGCTGTCCGCCGCGTGGGCAGAATGTCGAGGATGTCCGGTCCGCGGATAGGGTGTAGCGCGACGCGGTCCTGGAAGCATCCCGTGCGGTCGCCGATCGCGTCAATACGCACACGATTCTCCGAGGGAGCCCATGCCCGCGCTCGCGATGCTGTTCCGGGACCGGCTCGACGCCGACGTCACTGCCGAAGCGCTCACCGCGCAAATGCGGCTGGACTGGCCGGACGTCGAACTCTCCGGCCTTGCCGTCGATCGGGACGAGTCCGCAGACCGGGACGGGCCGGTGTGTCTCGACCTGGACGGCAGGATGATTGCGCTGCTCACGGTTCCTTCCCCGGTGGGCGACGACGTCGCCGACATCGCCGGGCACAGTCGGCTGTGGCCGAAGGAGGTGCCCGCTCCTACCGACTACACCGCGCACACGATCGTCACCGTGCTCCGTCCGGGAAGCGCCGACGAGGACGCGATCGCGGACGCGGTGTTGTTGTCCCGTGTCGTCGCGTCGCTCGTCGCGCTCAGCGGCACCATCCGCGCCGTGTACTTCGGCAGTGCGAATCACATCATCCTGCCCGCACTGTTCCGTGACCTCGTGAAGGACGTGCTGCCCGAGCCGCCGTTGCTCGCCTGGGTCGCGATCAACGTCGGCCGGCGCCCCGACGGCGTGATGACCGGTCACACACGAGGTCTCGACATGCTCGACCTCCCGGACATCGAGATCCCGGACACCCCCGAGTCCGCCGGCGACACGTTCGACCGTCTCACCGGCATCACCTCGTACCTTCTCGAGGAAGGCCCCGTCATCAACGACGGCGACACGATCGGGAGCACCGAGGTCGCCGAGATCGTCGTCGATCACGCCCCGAGCGACATCGATCCCGAACGCACCGTCCTACGGCTGAGGTTCGATGCCGGGCAGAGCAAGCGCAAGCGGGGTTGGTTCGGACGTCGACGCTGACATCATCATGGCTATGAATGATGTGCGGGTGTGTTTCGTCGGCGACTCCTTCGTTGCGGGGGTCGGTGATTCCGAGTACCTGGGGTGGGCGGGCCGACTCGCGGCGGGAACGGCGCGGGCGGGTCTGACGGCCTACAACCTCGGGGTGCGCCGGCAGACGTCGAGCGAGATCCGCGACCGCTGGCTGGGGGAGTGCACGCCCCGACTGCCGTCCGGTTGCGAAGGGCGCGTGGTGTTCTCGTTCGGCGTCAACGACACGACCGTCGAGAACGGATCGGTGCGGGTCGACCCTGCCCGGTCCGTGGAGAATCTGGCCGCGGTACTGAAGGAATGCGGCAGCGTCGGGTGGCGGGCGCTGGTCGTCGGACCGCCGCCGATCGCGGACGTCGGGCAGAACGAGCGGACGGCACGATTGGACCGATCCTTCGCCGACGTGTGCCTCGGTGCCGGGGTGCCGTACGTCGCGGTGTTCGCGGAGTTGTCGGGCAACGCGGTCTGGGCGGAGGAGGTACGCAACGGCGACGGCGCACACCCGGACAGCGGTGGGTACCGGGAGCTCGCAGAACTGACCCGGCCTGCCTGGGACACGTGGATCGCCGATTCCTGATCCGCGAACGGCGCCGGGACGCCGAGGAGGTTCCCGGTCGGGGCGAAGCTGCCTATGCTCCCGGTGTGTCATCGACATTCGATCCCCGGACCCGCGATGAGCGGGCGGCGGGACTGGTCACCGACTGGGACGAGATCAAGCAGTGGTCGGACGCGGTCTACATGCCGTACGAGGTGCGACCGGTCGGCCGCGCGCTCGCCCCTGCGTCCAGCATGTTCTCGGCGGAGATCGGTGAGATGACGTTGACCCGGTTCAGCTACGGAATCCCGGTGACGATCGGCGAGTTCGCCCCGGAGGCGGGCAACATCCTGGTGCTCACCACACTCGCCGGGTGGACGCGGCACGAGATCACTGCGAAGTCGAGTGTCGATCTGACGACCGGGGAGACCTTCGTCGCCGACTGCAGTCGGGTCGACTACCGGTTCGACGCGGACGCCGCGCACCTGCAACTGAACCTCACGATTCCGCACCGAATGCTCGCCGATCTGGCACTGAGCTGGTGGGGGTGGATGCCCGACGACCGATTGTGGCGGCACAAGTGCGTCATCGGTGGGCCGGGCGGCCCGTGGCTCGGGTTGATGGAGTACGTCACTCGCACCCTGTCGAGTGCACGGAACCTGGTCGATCACGAACGTGTCCGGCTGAACCTGCAGGAACTGATCGCCGCGCAGCTGCTCGCCGAGTGGGCCGCCGACGCCGGCATCGATCCGGTGTCGACCAGCGGTGTGCGTGCCCCGGGCTATGTCCGGCGCGCCGTGCGCTACATCGAGGACAATGCGCAGGACCTACCGACCGTGTCGGAGGTTGCGGGGTCGGTCGGTGTCAGCGTGCGTGCCCTGTCCGGCGCGTTCCGTGAGTACCTCGGGATCACGCCGCGAGACTGTCTGCGGGAGCAGCGGTTGCAGGGGGTGCGGCGAGAACTGTCGTCGTCGACATCCACGGTCGCTGCCGCCGCCGGTGCGTGGGGGTACGTGAACATGGGTGTGTTCGCAGCCGCCTACCGGCGGCGATTCGGCGAGAATCCGTCGGACACCCTGAGTCGCGCGCAGGGGTGACGCGGCTCACGAACGGCTGCCGATTCGGGACGGGTGTTGCCGATCGGGGACATGGGTGCCGCGCAGATCCTCGTAGGTTGCTCTCCTGCAACGACTTCTCGCCGACAGGAGAAAAACCATGGGCCAACGTGATTCGGAACTGAACGCCGTCCTGCGTGACGTGACGGCGGCCGGCGGTGCCGGGCAGGTGCCCGGTGTGGTCGCGATGCTGACGGACCGGAACGGCACCGTGTTCGAGGGTGCGGCCGGGCTCCGATCGGTCGGTGACACACAGCAGCCGATGACCCTCGACACGGTCTTCGCGATGTTCTCGACGACGAAGGCGATCACCGGCACCGCCGTGCTGCAGTGCGTGGAGGAGGGGCTCGTCGACCTGGATGCGCCGGCAGCACGTTACCTCCCGGAGATCGGAAAGCTCCAGGTGATCGACGGGTTCGATGCGTCGGGGGCCCCGGTGCTGCGGGCGCCCCGGCGTGAGATCACCACGCGCATGCTGTTGCTGCACACCGCGGGACTCGGATACTCCTTCTTCGACGAGACCTACCACCGCCTGGCGGTCGAGCACGGTCAGCCCAGCATCATCACCGGGACCCGGGCGTCGTTGGAGACGCCGCTGCTGTTCGAGCCCGGTGAACGCTGGCAGTACGGTTCGAACATCGACTGGGCCGGCCTCGTGGTCGAGGCTGTCAGAGGTGAGCGGTTGGGTGACGTGATGGCCGAACGCATCTTCGCCCCGCTGGGGATGACGGACACCGCGTTCACACTCGACCCGACGATGAACTCGCGTCGCGCCACGATCCACCAACGCCGGCCCGACGGGACCCTGGAACCGCTGGATCTGGTGCTGCCGCAGGATCCCGAGGTGCACATGGGTGGGCACGGGCTCTACTCGACGGCCGGTGACTACACGAAGTTCCTCCGCATGTGGCTCGGTGACGGGGCGGGCGAGCACGGGCGTGTCCTCGCTCCGGACACTGTGCGGCAGGCCGTGCTGAACGGGTTGGACGGTCAGCAGGTGACGATGCTGCCCGGCGTCGAGCCCGAACTCTCGCACGACGCGGAGTTCTTCCCCGGCCGGCGCAAGTCGTGGGCGTACACGTTCATGGTCAACGACGAGGACGCGCCGACGGGCCGGCCGGCCGGGTCTCTCGGCTGGGCCGGGCTCGCGAACCTCTACTACTGGATCGACCGACGCAGCGGTATCGCCGGATTCTGGGCGACGCAGATCCTGCCGTTCGTCGACCCGGCGTCGATAGGGGGCTATCTCGACTTCGAGACCATCACCTATCGCAGCCTCGACCGGAAATAGGCGGTTGCCCGGCTGGGTCCGCGTTGACCCCGCCGGGCGCACGTGTCAGACTCGAATCAATCGAACACGAGTTCGAAAGATGCGTCTTCCTCGTCGGCATCTTCCCTGATGTGCGGGCTGGTGCCTGCGGGAAGGCTGCAGAGGGATGGGATGGGGCAACGGTCCGCCGACGTGGGCGGAGATGGAGCGGGTGCTGTCGGGGCGGCCGCGTCGGGATTCGGAGTTCCCGGGCGACGGCGGCGACAGTCCCGCGTGGTCCCGTAAGCGCGGAGACTATCGAGGGGCGACGTCCCGGCCCGTCGGTGCCACCGTTCCCTACGCGGAACTGCACACGCACTCGGCCTTCAGCTTCCTCGACGGTGCCAGCCCGCCCGAGGAGTTGGTGGAGGAGGCGGTGAGGCTCGGTCTCGACGCGATCGCGCTGACGGACCACGACGGGCTGTACGGGGTGGTCCGATTCGCCGAGGCCGCGAAGGAACTGAACATGCGGACGGTGTTCGGGGCCGAGTTGTCGCTCGACGCGGCGCCGCGTACCGGCATCCCCGATCCGGACGGTACCCACCTGCTGGTGCTGGCGCGCGGGCAGGAGGGCTACCGGCGACTGTCCCGTCAGATCGCGGCCGCGCACCTGGCCGGCGGTGAGAAGGGCAAGCCGCGCTACGACTACGACGCGCTCACGGAGGCCGCCGGCGGGCACTGGCAGATCCTCACCGGCTGCCGCAAGGGTCACGTGCGGAGCGCGCTCGCGGCGGGTGGCCCCGAAGCGGCCGCCGCCGCCCTACATGATCTCGTCGACCGCTTCGGTGCGGATCGGGTGACGGTCGAACTGACGCATCGTGGGCTGCCGGAGGACGACGAGATCAACGCGCGGCTCGCAGAACTGGCCGGGCGGCAAGGCCTTTCCGTGATCGCCTCCACGGCTGCGCACTTCGCGGGACCGTCACGGCGACGGCTCGCGATGGCGATGGCCGCGGTGCGGGCCCGGCAGAGTCTCGACGAGGCGGCGGGCTGGCTCGCTCCCACCGGCGGCGCGCACCTGCGGTCGGGGGTGGAGATGGCGCGACTGTTCGCGCAGTACCCGCAAGCCGTGTCGGGTGCGGCCGAGTTGGGGCTCGAGTGCGCGTTCGACCTGCGGCTGATCGCGCCGCAACTGCCGCCGTTCGACGTCCCGGACGGGCACACCGAGGCGAGTTGGCTGCGTGAGCTCGCCATGCGGGGTGCGCGTCGGCGTTACGGGCCGCCGTCATCGAATTCGGCCGCCTACGAGCAGATCGAACACGAACTCGGAATCATCGAGAGGCTCAACTTTCCCGGGTACTTCCTCGTGGTCCACGACATCGTCTCGTTCTGCAAGGACAACGACATCCTCTGTCAGGGAAGAGGATCGGCGGCCAACTCGGCCGTCTGCTACGCGATCGGCATCACCAACGTGGACCCGGTGCGCAACCAGTTGCTGTTCGAACGGTTCCTCTCGCCCGAACGCGACGGCCCGCCCGACATCGACGTCGACATCGAATCCGACCGCCGGGAGGAGGCCATCCAGCACGTCTACACCAAGTACGGCCGCGAGTACGCCGCGCAGGTCGCCAACGTCATCACCTACCGGGGCAGGTCGTCGGTGCGGGACATGGCCCGCGCGCTCGGCTTCTCGCAGGGGCAGCAGGACGCGTGGAGCAAACAGGTCAGCAGGTGGAGCGGTGTCGGCGCGGAGACCGGCACCGACATCCCCTCGGCGGTCCTGGAGTTGGCCGCCCAGATCGAGGGCTTCCCACGACACCTCGGGATCCACTCCGGCGGCATGGTGATCTGCGACCGGCCCATCGCCGACGTGTGCCCGGTGGAATGGGCGCACATGGAGAACCGCAGCGTCCTGCAGTGGGACAAGGACGACTGCGCCGCAGTGGGACTGGTGAAGTTCGACCTGCTGGGCCTCGGCATGCTCTCGGCGCTGCACTACATGATCGACCTGGTCGCCGAGCACAAGGGGATCGCCGTGGACCTGGCGCAACTCGACCTGTCCGAGCAGGCGGTGTACGAGATGCTGCAGCGGGCCGACTCGGTGGGCGTGTTCCAGGTGGAGTCCCGCGCCCAGATGGCGACGCTGCCGCGGCTGAAGCCCCGCAACTTCTACGACCTCGTCGTGGAGGTCGCGCTGATCCGCCCCGGGCCGATCCAGGGCGGCTCGGTGCACCCCTACATCCGACGCCGCAACGGCCGCGAACCCGTCACGTACGACCATCCGTGTCTCGAGAAGGCACTGGAACGGACGCTGGGGGTTCCGCTGTTCCAGGAGCAGCTCATGCAGATGGCCGTCGACGTCGCCGGATTCACCGCCGCCGAGGCCGACCAATTGCGGCGGGCGATGGGGTCCAAGCGCTCACCGGAGAAGATGGAACGCCTGCGCGGGCGGCTCTACGACGGCATGCGGGAGCTGCACGGCATCACCGGCGAGGTGGCCGACCGGATCTACGAGAAGCTGTACGCGTTCGCGAACTTCGGTTTCCCCGAGAGTCATTCGCAGAGCTTCGCGTCGCTGGTCTTCTACTCGTCGTGGTTCAAGCTGCACCATCCGGCGGCGTTCTGTGCCGGGCTGCTGCGGGCGCAGCCGATGGGCTTCTACTCGCCGCAGTCGCTGGTGGCCGACGCCCGGCGGCACGGGGTGACGGTGCACGGGGCGGACGTCAACGCGAGCCTCCCGCACGCGACGGTGGAGGCGGCCGGCACCGAGGTGCGGCTGGGGTTGGGGGAGGTCCGCAACATCGGGACCGCGTTGGCCGAGCGGATCGTCGCGGCCCGCGACGAGGACGGGCCGTTCACCTCGTTCCTGAACCTGACCGGGCGGGTGGAACTGAGCACGGCGCAGGCCGAGTCGCTGGCCACGTCCGGGGCACTGGGCTGCTTCGGGATCTCGCGGCGGGAGGCGCTGTGGGCGGCGGGTGCCGCGGCGGGGGAGCGCCCGGACCGGTTGCCGGGAATGGGGGCGTCGACACGGGCGCCGACGCTGCCCGGCATGAGCGACATCGAACTCGCCGCCGCCGACGTGTGGGCCACCGGGATCTCGCCGGACACCTATCCGACCGAGTTCCTGCGCCCACAGCTCGAGGCCCTCGGGGTGATTCCCGCGTCGCGACTGCTGGACGTCCCCGACGGGGACCGGGTGCTGGTCGGGGGAGCGGTCACGCACCGCCAGCGTCCCGCGACGGCCGCCGGGGTGACCTTCGTCAATCTCGAGGACGAGACCGGAATGGTCAACGTCGTGTGCTCGGTTGGCCTGTGGGCGAAGTATCGCAGGCTCGCGAACAGTGCCCCGGCGCTGCTGGTGCGCGGGCGGGTGCAGAACGCGGAGGGCGCGGTGACGATCGTCGCGGACCATCTCCAGTTGATGGACCTGCGGATGCCGACGAAGTCCCGGGACTTCCGCTGAGAGCAGCTTCACACCCCACCATATACCCCCTGGGGTATGCTCGACTCCAACATCGAGGAGGTAGATCGTGAAGGTTGTCATCGTCGGAGGTGTCGCCGGCGGCATGTCCGCGGCCACCCGCATGCGTCGTCTGGACGAGTCGGCGGAGATCGTCGTGTTCGAGCGCGGCGCACACGTGTCGTTCGCGAACTGCGGTCTGCCCTACTATGCGGGCGGCGTCATCGAGGACCGCGACGAACTGCTGCTGCAGACCCCCGAGAGTCTCGGCGCCCGCTTCCGCCTGGACGTCCGGGTCCGCAGCGAGGTCGTCTCCATCGACGCCGACGCGCGCACCGTCACGGTCCGCGACCTGGAGTCCGGGAACACCTACGTCGAGAGCTACGACGAACTGGTCCTGAGCACCGGCGCGAGCCCCATCGTGCCGCCGCTGCCCGGCGTCGAGCGCGCCCTGATCCTGCGCGACGTCGAGGACGTCGACCGCCTGGTCGGGCAGATGGAGACGGCGCGCAGCGCGGTCATCGTCGGGGCCGGGTTCATCGGCGTCGAACTCGCCGAGAACCTCCGTCACCGCGACCTGGACGTCACCGTCGTCGAGCTCGCCGATCAGGTGCTCGCGCCCCTCGACCCCGAGATGGCCGCACCGGTCGCCGACCGCATGCGCCAGAACGGGGTGAACCTCGAGCTGGGCACCCAGCTCACCCGCATCGACGCGACCACCGCCGACCTGGCCGACGGGCGCACCGTCCCGGCCGACGTCGTGGTCATGGCG
This sequence comes from Rhodococcus sp. W8901, assembly GCF_013348805.1. NCBI lineage: Bacteria > Bacillati > Actinomycetota > Actinomycetes > Mycobacteriales > Nocardiaceae > Rhodococcus > Rhodococcus sp. W8901. The sequence continues at coordinate 4,235,814 of NZ_CP054690.1, read as the reverse complement.
ATCGGTGTCCGGCCCGAGACTGCGCTCGCGAAGATGGCCGGACTGAAGCTGGGGGAGCGTGGCGGCGTCGCGGTCGACGATCAGATGCGCACCTCGGTCCCGCACATCTTCGCGGTCGGCGACACCGTCGAGAAACACGACGCGATCGGCGACAGCGCAGCGCTGATCCCGCTGGCCAACCCGGCGAACCGTCAGGGCCGCCTGGTGGCCGACGTCATCGCGGGCCGACCCGTGCACGCGCGCTCGTCGTCGGGCACCGCAGTGGTCGGGGTCTTCGGGCTCGTCGTCACCGCGACCGGCTGGAACGAGAAGCGGCTGCGGGCCGCGGGCCGCCCGTACCGGGCCATCCACACCCATCCGCAGTCGCACGCCGGCTACTACCCGGGCGCGCAGCAGATGTCGATCAAGCTGCTGGTCGATCCCGAGACCGACGCGATCCTCGGCGCCCAGGCCGTGGGCGGTGACGGCGTCGACAAGCGGATCGACATCATCGCCACCGCGATGGCCGGTGGGCTGACGGCGTCGGATCTGGCCGACCTCGAACTGGCGTACGCGCCGCAGTTCGGTTCGGCGAAGGACCCGGTGAACATGCTCGGCTACATCGCCGACAACCTGCGCACCGACTCCACCCGCACCGTCCAGTGGCACGAACTCGATACCCTGGTCGCCGACGGTGCGTCGCTGGTCGACGTCCGCACCGCCGACGAGTTCGCGGCCGGCGCCATCCCCGGTGCCGTCAACGTTCCGCTCGACGAGCTCCGGGACCGTGTCGGTGAACTGCCGGCCGGTGACCTGGTCGTGCACTGCCAGGTGGGCCAGCGTGGTCACACCGCGGTGCGCCTGCTCGGACAGCTGGGTCGGCCCGCGGCCAACCTCGACGGCGGCTACAAGACGTGGGACGCGGGACGGCGTGTGAACGCGCCGGCCACCGTCTCGTGACGAACCGCGACAATCGAACGACTGCTGAAGAACATCCGGAAGGAACCCCATGCGTGAAATTGACGTGACCGAACTCGAATCGGTGTTGGCCTCGGGCGCCCCGCTCGTCGACGTCCGGGAGGCGGACGAGTTCGCCGGCGGGCACGTCCCGGGTGCCGTCTCGATCCCGCTGAGCGAGTTCGTCGCGCGCGTCGACGAGGTTCCCGCGGACGCCACCGTGTACATGATCTGCGCGGTCGGCGGCCGCAGCGGCCAGGCTGCCGAATACCTCGTGGCCCGCGGCGTCGACGCCGTCAACGTCGCCGGCGGCACCATGGCCTGGATGCAGTCCGGCCGCGCCGTCGACGCCGGCAGCTAGTCTCCTCCGGACCCGGTCGAGGTCGTCACGTACTCGGCCGGGTTTCTTCGGTCGTTCATATACCCCCACCCGTATTTTCGAACCATGAAGGGCAAGCTCATGACCACCACCGGACAGCAACGAGAAACTGCGAAGTCCCCGCCGCCCTCCAGCGAGTCAGTCGGCGGACCGCTCGCACGACTCGGCGCCGCGATGGCCGGCAACTTCAAATGGGTGATCACCGCCTGGCTGGTGCTCGTCGTCGCCCTCGGCGCCGCGGCACCGTCGGTGTTCAACTCGCTGGCCGGCGCCGGTTGGCAGGCCAACGGCTCCGAGTCGGTGCAGGTCCGCGAACTCGCGCAGGAACACTTCGGCGGCAACGCGTCGTCCGCGGTCCAGGTCGTCGTCCACTCCGACGACAAGCCGCTCGACGATCCCGCGATGCAGCAGGTGCTGGGCGAGGCCACGTCGATCCTGAAGGCCGACGCCCGCATCGGCGAGGTGATCCCGCCGCAGCCCGGCATGACCATCAGCCCCGACGCCCACACCGGAATCCTGGTGGCCGGCGCGAACGCGAACACCGACGAGATGGTGCGCGCGGTCGACGACCTGGGTGGTGACCTGACGGCCCTGTCCGGCGACGGCATCGATGTCTACCCGACCGGCGCGTCGGCGCTGTGGAGCGACTTCAACAAGGCCAACCACGAGGCGATGATCAAGGCCGAGATGATGTCGTGGCCGGTCACGCTCGGCATCATGGTGCTCGCGTTCGGCTCCCTCGTCGCGGCCGGTCTGCCGCTGCTGCTGACCCTCGCGGGACTCGTCGCGTCGGCCGGTGCGCTGGTGCTGCTCAACGAGATCACGCCGATCTCGGTGTGGGCCATGAACTTCGCGATGATGTTCGCCCTCGCCCTCGGCATCGACTACGCACTGTTCCTGGTGGTCCGCTTCCGGGAGGCGCTGCGCGCCAAGGCCGACGCGCGGCTCGCCGTCGCGGAGACGATGGACACTGCCGGCAAGGCCGTGCTGCTGTCCGGGCTGACCGTGCTGGTGAGTCTGTCGGCGGTGCTGCTGGTGCCCGCACCGGCGGTGCGGACGATGGCGGTCGGCATCATGCTCGCGGTCGTGTTCGTCCTCGCCGCGACGCTGACGCTGCTGCCCGCGGTCCTGGCCAAGCTGGGCCGCAAGGTCAACGCCGGTTCGCTGCCGTACGCCAAGAAGCAGCAGACCCAGAATGACGGCTCGCCGCTGTTCGCGAAGTGGGGACGACTGCTGGACCGGCGCCCGTGGCCGTTCGCGGTCGGTGCCGTCGCGATCCTGATCGGACTCGCGATTCCGCTGGGTGGGCTCGAGGTCGCGATGCCGTCGATCCAGGTGGTGCCCGAGGACGCCCCCGTCCGTCAGGGCTACGAACTGGTGCAGGAACAGATGGGCATCGGCGCACCGGGTGCGCTGCAGATCGTCGTGCCCGCGTCCGACGCCCCGGCAGCCGCCGAAGCGGCCGCGGCCGTCGACGGTGTCGCCGCGGTGACACCCGCGATGCCCGCGATGGACGGCTCCGACCTGATGATGATGCAGGCGCTGCCGACAGTGGATCCGTCCGATCCCGCGCTCGGCGGAACGCTCGACCAGCTCCGTGCCGAGCTGCCCGACAGCGCTCTCGTCGGCGGTGCGCCGGCGGAGAACCTGGACCTGCAGCAGGCGCTCAACGACTACCTGCCGCTGGTGATCGGCGTGATCCTGGCGCTCGGCTTCCTGCTGCTGCTGGTCGCGCTGCAGGCCCCGCTGGTGTCGCTGATCGGCACCGTGGTGAGCCTGCTCTCGACTGCCGCCGCGTTCGGTGTCTCGAAGCTGATCTTCCAGGACGGCCACCTGTCCGGGCTGCTCGGTTTCGAACCGCAGGGCTTCCTCGACGGCTGGGGTCCGGTGTTCTTCTTCGCGATGATCTTCGCGATCGCGATGGACTACACGGTGTTCCTGCTGTCGACGGTCAAGGAACAGTACGAGAAGACCGGTGACGCCCGTCGCGCCCAGATCGGGGGCATGGCGCACTCGGGCCGGGTCATCTTCGCGGCGGCCGCCGTCATGGTGGGCGTGTTCTTCAGCTTCGCGCTGGCCGAGCCGCTGCCGCCGAAGGAGATGGGCATCCTGCTCGGTGTCGCGGTGCTGCTCGACGCGGTGCTGATCCGCCTGGTGCTGCTGCCGGTGCTGCTGCGCCTGACCGGCAACGCCGCCTGGTGGTCCCCGCGCTGGCTGCGCCGGGCGCTGCCGAACATCACGTTCTCGCACGGGTGACTCCGGCGCCGGATCCGGCTGATGATCGTTGTCACAGCCGGATCCGGTCGGATACCCCTGTGGGTAATCTGGAAGTAGAACTAGGAGGTCCCATGACCGGAGACGAAGAGAGCATCGCCCTGGTGCTCAACCGACTGCGCCGCGCGCAGGGGCAGCTGGCGGGCGTCATCTCGATGATCGAGAACGGCCGCGAGTGCAAGGACGTCGTGACCCAGCTGGCCGCGGTGTCGCGGGCCCTGGACCGGGCCGGATTCAAGATCGTCGCCACCGGTCTGCGTGAGTGCCTGGCCGGCGACGGGAAGGCGTCCGAGCCGCTGACCGAGGCCGAACTGGAGAAGCTGTTCCTGGCACTGGCGTGATCGCCGGGAAACCGAACCGACAACCGTGAGGAGTCCGTCATGGATCTGGGAATCTCGACCCGCTTGAACACCGAGTTCGACGACGCGATCGCCAAGACGCGGGCCGCGTTGCAGGAGCAGGGTTTCGGTGTCCTCACCGAGATCGACATGCAGGCCACGCTGAAGACGAAGATCGGCGCCGAGATGGAGCAGTACGTCATCCTCGGAGCCTGCAATCCGCAGCTCGCGCACCGCGCGGTCGGGGTGGATCGTCAGATCGGCCTGCTGCTGCCGTGCAACGTCGTCGTCCGCGCCGACGGTGACGGCGTGATCGTCGAGGCCATGAACCCCGCGCTGATGGTCGAGGTGACCAAGGAGCCCGGACTCGAGTCCGTCGCCGACGAGGCCACGATCCGACTCCAGGCTGCCATCGACGCCCTCGCCTGACCGACGGTTCGGCCCGGCTCAGGCCGGGGCCGGAAGCGCCCTGGTCCGAACCTTGTGTGCGGTGTGCACTGCCACCACGCACCAGGCGACGACCAGGGCGCACAGCAGTCCGGCCGACAACACTCGCGGGATCTCGAAGTCACCCGCGACACCGAATGCTCCCATCCCGACCGCGCAGGCACCGACCGGGAAGGTGAAGCTCCACCAGCTCATCGTGAAGGTCAGACCGTTGCGGAACGCGCGGGCCGTGACCACGCCGACCGCGGTCAGCGCGACGATCATGATGGTGCCCATCAGCAGTCCGTACCCGAGCCCGAAGATGTGCAGGGCGTCGGCGACGTCGTGACCGACGGCCCCCTCCGCCGCCGTGCCCAGCAGGTTCGCCGCCGCGATCGACTGTCCGACGATGCCGAGCGGAATCCACATGGTCGGCAGGGCCTGCAGCGGCGGGAGTCCCCGCTCGCCGAACTCGCGTCCGACCATCGTGGCGATGACCAGCGCGAAGACCAGGGCGACCGTGAACAGCGCATAGCAGCCGGTCAGCATCGCCACACGCGGCCAGCCCTCCGGCAGGTGGTTCACCAGGGCGGCGCCGGTCGCGGCCGACACCATCGGCGGCACCACCGGCATGAGCCAAGCGGGCACCGGAGTGCCGCGATCGGCGACCGACCGCAACCGCATCCCCATCACCGCGCTCGTCACGAGTCCTCCCGCGGTGCCGATTGCCCAGAGCGTGCCCGCGATGGCGAAGGCCGCATCGGCGTTGATCACGGTGGACCCGACGGCCGCGGTCCCGGCTCCCACGGTGAGCACGGCCATCGGCAGCGCGCCGTAGAAGGGGAACATGGTGGCGCTGCGGGCGTAACCGCGGGCGTGCTCGGTGTGGCGGACCCAGTGGATGACGAACGCGGTCACCAGCACGACCAGCAGGGCCGTCGCCAGCAGCCAGAACGCGAGCGCGATTCCGCGCCGTCCGGGGAGGTCGACCGGGAGCGACGACGTGGCGACGGCGATGATTCCCGTGCCCATCACCATGGCGAACCAATTGGGGGTCAGGTGTGCCAGACGTGAAGCTGTGAGCATGACACCAACTCTCCCGTCTGGTCGTTGTCCCCGGTAGAAGCCTTGGGGTAGATGGGGTACAAACGCGCTTTGTGGGGCTAGCCTTGGTGGTATGCCGCTTTCGAACCGCGTACCCGAACTCGCCGCGCTGGACGTGCTGGTCGCGGTGGGTCGGCTCGGGAGCATGGGGGCCGCGGGGCGCGAGCACGGACTCAGCCAGCAGGCCGTCAGCGCGCGCGTGCGCTCCGCGGAACGCCAGCTCGGGATCCGCGTGTTCGACCGCGGCTCCGGCGGCGTCCAGCCCACCGCCGAGGGCGCACTGATCCTGGAATGGGCGTCCGCGATCCTCGACTCCGCGGAGGAGCTCGCGTCCGGAGTCGCCGCGCTGCGCGGCGAGATGGAGGCCAACCTCACCGTCGCGGCCAGCATGACCATCGCCGAGTACCTCGTGCCCGCCTGGACGGTCACGATGCGGCGCAAGCACCCGAACGTCGTCACCTCGATTCGGCTGCTCAACTCCACCGACGTCGCCGCGCAGGTACGGGCGGGGGAGGCCGACCTCGGTTTCGTCGAGGGGCCCGTGGTCCCGGACGGCCTCCGGTCGGTCGAGGTGGCCCGGGACGAACTGGTCGTGATCGTCCCGCCCGGCCATACCTGGATCTCACGCGCACCGATCGCCGCGAGTGAACTCGCGGCCACGGCACTGATCCAGCGGGAATCGGGGTCCGGCACCCGAACGACACTCGAGCACGCGGTGCCCGGATGCGTCGAGCCGCTGCTGGAACTGACGTCGTGCACGGCGGTCAAGGCGGCCGTCGTGGCCGGCAACGCTCCAGCCGTCGTGTCGTCGCTCGCGGTCGAAGCGGACCTCAACGACGGTCGGCTCTCGTCCGTCGAGGTGGAGGGTCTGCGGATGCCGCGACGGCTGCTCGCGGTGTGGGACGAGTCCCGCGGACTGCGCGGAGCCGCCCGCGACTTCCTCGAGATCGCCCGCACGGGAAGCTGACCACAGGCCCGGAATCCGGGCGGGAGTCAGATCCCCATCGCACGCGCCAACAGCGGCCACGACTGGTGCAGATCGTCCTGCCAGTACAACCACGAATGCGAGCCCGAGGGTGCGAAATCGAAGGTGGCCGGAATGTCGAGCTGCTGCAAGCGATTCGCGAGGTTGTGCGTGCACATGTTGGTGGCGGCCTCGATGACGCCGCCGACGGCGACCTGCCGCGCGAAGGCAACCAGGTCGCCGTCCACTCCGGGGGCGCCGAGGTGGTCGTACTGTCCCGGCAGCCCCGAGCCGGACGAGACGAACAGGGCGGTGCCCCGGAGTTTCTCGGCGTTCACCACGGGATCGTTGGCGATCCAGCCCGGCCCGCCGACGGGCCCCCACATGTTCGTCGGGTCGGCACCCTTCGCCGATCGGACGACCAGGTCGACGAACGCGGTACCGGCGGGGCTGCTCGTTTCGGCGCAACCGCTGTACGACCCGACACCCTTGTACAGGCCGGGAGCGGCGATGGCCAGGTTCAGGACCGACGTCGCGGTCATCGAGATGGCGGCGATCGAATTGTTTCCGTTGCCACCGAACTCGGAGTCGATGATCGGGGGCAGCTCGCGGGTCAGGAACGTCTGCCACTTGTTGCGGCCCAGGATCGGATCGTCGCGCTCCCAGTCGGTGTAGTAGCTCGCGGCGCCGTCCATCGGGGTGACCACGTTGACGTGCTTGTGGGCGAAGAACTCGGTGACGTCGGTGTTCTCCTGCCACGTCGCGTCCGTATTCCCGCCGCCGGCGCCGTTGAGCAGGTAGAGCGTCGGGCGAGGAGTCGAGGTCTCCGCGGGCAGCAGCACACGAACGGGGATCACCCGGTCCATCGACGGGGAGTAGACCTGTGCGGTGACCGCACGTGAGCCGTCGTCGTCCACTCGGGTCACGCGCGGTGCGGGTTCGGCGCTCGCCGCGGGTGCCTGGGCAAGGAGCCCGGTCACGACGAGTGCCGTCACGGACAGTACCGCGGCGCAGGCGTTCCGCAGACGGTGCACTGCTTCAGTACGCATGGTGACCCCTCAGCCACTCCGAGGGGTGGCACCCGACATACCTGCGACGCGCGCTAACACGCATTCCCCCTGCTAATTCAGGTTTTCGAGGGCACTGTAGCGCGTGTGACCCGGTCGTCGTACACCGGATCGGTCAAGTGTCCAACTCGGGACTCAGACGCCTCCGGCGAATCCGTGCTGACGCCACGCCTCGTACGTCACGACGGCGGCGGCGTTGGACAGATTCAGCGACCGCCTGCCCGGAACCATCGGGATCCGCACGTGTGCGGTCACGTGCGGATCGGCGAGAACCTCCTCCGACAGGCCCGTCGGCTCGGGACCGAACAGCAGGACGTCGCCCGGCTGGTACGCGATGTCGGCGTACGACGTCGACGCGTGCGCGGTGAACGCGAACACCCGGTCCGGATTCAGCGCCGCCCACGCCGCATCGAGATCCTCGTGCACGGTGACCGAGGCCAGGTCGTGGTAGTCGAGGCCGGCGCGGCGAAGCTTCGGCTCCGACAGGTCGAACCCGAGCGGTCCCACGAGGTGCAGTTCGCAGCCGGTACCGGCGACCATCCGGATCGCGTTGCCGGTATTGGGGGGAATGCGGGGCTCGTGGAACATCACTCGGAACACGGCGTTCAGCTTGCCAGGCGCCGGAGGTGCTCGGATACTCGGGCGCGGCGGCCTCGGGTACCGTTTCGGGGATGCGGCCGTGGCGCTCGATCGGGCCGCCGCCGCAAAGGACGCCGACACTGCCTGGGACTTCTATTCGCAGCGATGCCAGGCGGAGATCGGGGACGTCGAGTCTTACCGTCGTCTGCTCGACGCCTTCTATGCAGGCCGGGACCCGCGGCCGACCAGCTGGACCGTTCGCGTGATCGGATCGTCGGGCCAGGTGGTCACGGTGGACGCGGACCCGAACGCACCCGCGCACGCGATGGAGCCGCGCACCTGGACGCTGATCGACGATCGCTGGCAGTTCGACAACTGCTAGAGGACCGGTCGTAATTGTCGGTACCCGAGGGCAGCATGGACGTATGACGGGAGAACTCGTGGAGATCGTCGGGGAGGACTTCTCCGACGCCCGCATGTCGCGGGAGAACTGGAACCGGCAGCACTACACCGCGTGCTCGTTCCGGGACGCCGACCTGTCCGAGCTGCACACCGAGTTCGCCGTCTTCACCGAATGCGACTTCACCGGTGCCGATCTCACCGACTCGCATCATCACGGCAGTGCGTTCCGGTCGTGCATGTTCGCGCGGACCACCATGTGGCACAGCAGCTTCCGTAATTGCAGTCTGCTCGGATCGGTGTTCGTCGACTGTCAGCTGCGGCCGCTGCTGATCGACGAGGTGGACTTCACGCTGGTCTCGATGGGCGGCGCCGACCTGCGCGGGCTCGACTTCACCGACTCCCGGTTCCGCGAGGCCAACCTGGTGCAGGCGGACCTGCGCGGCGCGATCCTGCGGTCGGTGGACCTGCTCGGCGCCCGCGTCGAGGGTGCGCGACTCGAGGGCGCCGACCTGCGGGGAGCCCACGTCGACGCCGGGCTGTGGACCACCGCGAAGCTCGACAAGACCCAGGTGGAACTCACCCAGGCGGTGGCCTACGCGACCGCGATGGGACTCGTCGTCGAGCCGTGGTGACCGCGAAGATTCGGAGCCGGTGACGCGGAGTCACTCCAGCCTGGAACAATGGTCGCCGTGACTGCAACGATCCTGGATGGCAAAGCAACCCGCGACGAGATTTTCGAGGACCTCGAGGCCAGGGTGGCGGCCCTGAAGGAGAGGGGCATCACGCCCGGACTCGGTACCGTCCTCGTCGGTGACGACCCCGGCTCGGCGGCCTACGTCCGTGGCAAGCACAACGACTGCGCCAAGGTCGGAATCACCTCCATCCGCCGCGACCTGCCCGCCGACATCACCCAGGCCGACCTCGAGGCCACCATCGACGAACTCAACGCCAACCCCGAGTGCACCGGCTACATCGTGCAGCTCCCGCTGCCCAAGCACCTCGACGAGAACGCGGCCCTCGAGCGCATCGACCCCGAGAAGGACGCCGACGGTCTGCACCCGGTGAACCTGGGTCGTCTGGTCCTCGGCAAGGAGGCCCCGCTGCCGTGCACCCCGCGCGGCATCGTCCACCTGCTGCGCCGCTACGAGGTCCCGATCGCCGGCGCGCACGTCGCCGTCGTCGGTCGTGGCGTCACGGTCGGCCGTCCCATCGGCCTGCTGCTCACCCGCCGATCGGAGAACGCGACGGTCACCCTGTGCCACACCGGAACCCGCGATCTCGCGGCGCAGGTGCGCCAGGCAGACATCGTCATCGCCGCCGCGGGCGTGCCGGGACTGATCACCGCCGACATGGTCAAGCCGGGTGCCGCGGTGCTCGACGTGGGTGTCAGCCGCACCGCCGACGGACTCAAGGGTGACGTCGCCCCCGACGTCCGCGAGGTCGCCGGATTCATCTCCCCGAACCCCGGTGGCGTCGGACCCCTCACCCGTGCATTCCTGCTCACCAACGTCGTGGAGCGCGCCGAGCAGCTCGCCGGTCTGCGCGACTAGGCTCGCCCAGTGTCCCAGCCTGTGACGCGGTTCGTGCGACAGAACCTCCCGATGCTGGCCGTCCTCCTCGTGGTGGCGGCCGCATTCGTGCTGGTCCTCGCCGACCGCTGGCGGCGTGGCGCCTTCGTGCTCGGAGGCGCCATGCTGCTCGCGGCGTTCCTGCGCGGCATCCTCTCGCCCGACCGGGTCGGGCTGCTGGCCGTGCGGGGCAAGGGGTTCGACGTCGCGGCCATGGCGGTCGTCGGCGTCACGATCCTCGCGCTGGCGGTCTCGATCGATCCGCTCGGCACCGACTGACGCGCCGAGCGGACCGCCGGGACCTGCTCTACCGGATCAGCGCGCCGCGCGCGCCAACTCCATCGTTTCCTTCAGCAGTTCGGCCACCGCGTCGGCCTCGGTGAGGAAGCCGTCGTGGCCGTCCTTCGACTCGAGGACCCGCAGCCGGTCGCAGCCGGGCAGGCCGTCCGCGAGCTCCTTCTGCAGCCGCAGCGGGTACAGCCGATCCGAGTCGACGCCACCGACGATCACCGGAACGTCGGTCGACGCGAGCGCCGCCTCGATACCGCCGCGTCCGCGTCCGACGTCGTGCCGGTTCATGGCCTCGGTCAGCAGCACGTACGTGCTCGGGTCGAACCGGGAGACCAGCTTGTCGGCCTGGTGTTCGAGGTAGCTCTGGACTGCGTAACGTCCGCCGTCCCAAGGGTTCTCGTCGCCCTGGCCGTCGTTCGCGAAGCGCGAGTCCAGCTCGTTCTCCGTGCGGTACGTCAGGTGTGCAATCCGGCGGGCGAGGCGCAGTCCGGTGGCCGGGACGCGGCCGGTGCCGTGATAGTTGCCGCCCTGCCAGTCGGGGTCGGCCTCGATGGCCGCGATCTGGGTGGTCTGGGTGCCGATCTGGTCGGCGGTTGCACGCGCACCCACCGCGAGGATCAGCGCCGAATCGACCCGATCGGGGCGCCCGACGACCCATTCGAGTGCGCGCATGCCACCCATCGACCCGCCGACGACGGAGGACAGGCGCTCGATGCCGAGCAGGTCCGCGAGCGCGATCTCGGCGGTCACCTGATCGCGGATGGAGATCGCGGGGAACCGTGAACCCCACGGCGACCCGTCGGCCGCGAGTGAACCCGGGCCGGTGGTGCCGCGGCAGCCGCCCAGCACGTTGGTGGCGAGCACGCACCACTCGTTGGTGTCGATCGGCGCGCCGGGCCCGACCATGCCGTCCCACCAGCCGGGGGAGGGGTGTTCGGCGTCCGCCGGCCCGGTCACGTGCGAATCGCCGGTCAGGGCGTGCTCGACCAGGATCACGTTGTCGCGGTTGGGCGCCAGTTCACCCCACCGCTGGACGGCCAGCGTGACGTCGGGCAGCACCGCACCGCTCTCGAGTTCGATCGAGCCGATGTGGACAGTGCCCAACTGCCCGTCCGGCGGAGGGAATCCGGCCGGACGGGCGTTGCGAACGGGGCTGACGGTCAAGATGCCGCCGCCGCAAACCCGGCATCTAGGTCGGCGAGGATGTCGTCGAGGCCTTCGATCCCGACGGCGAGGCGGACGAGACCCGGGGTGACGCCGGAGGCGAGCTGCTCTGCGGGAGTCAGCTGCGAGTGCGTCGTCGAGGCGGGGTGGATCACCAGCGACCGCACGTCACCGATGTTGGCGACATGGCTGTGCAGGGTGAGGGCGTTGACGAACTTCTTGCCCGCGTCCACGCCACCGGCGAGCTCGAACGCCACGATGGCGCCGGTGCCGCGGGGGGCCAGCGTCTTGCCGCGCTCGTGCCACGGCGACGACGGCAGACCGGCGTACGACACCGAGGTCACCTCGGGGCGGGCCTCGAGGTACTCGGCGACGGCCTTCGCGTTCGCGACGTGGCGCTCCATGCGCAGGCTCAGCGTCTCGATGCCCTGCGAGATGAGGAACGCGTTGAACGGCGAGATGGCCGCACCCAGGTCGCGCAGCAGCTGCACGCGGGCCTTGAGCGCGAATGCCGGTGCGCCGAGATCCGCGTAGACGACGCCGTGGTAGCTCGGGTCGGCGGTGGTGAAGTTGGTGTGGCGGCCCTGTGTCCAGTCGAAGTTGCCGCCGTCGACGATCACGCCGGCGACCGCGGTGCCGTGGCCGCCGAGGTACTTGGTGGCCGAGTGGACGACGATGTCCGCGCCGAACTCGAGCGGACGGATCAGGTACGGGGTCGCGACCGTGTTGTCGACGATCAGCGGGATGCCGTTCTCGTGCGCGACCTTCGAGATGCCGGGGATGTCCAGCACGTCGTTGCGCGGGTTCGAGATGGACTCACCGTAGAACGCCTTGGTGTTCGGGCGGATGGCGGCGCGCCACTGCTCGATGTCGTCGGGATCCTCGACGAACGAGACCTCGATGCCCAGCTTGCGCAGCGAGTAGTGGAACAGGTTGTACGTGCCGCCGTACAGGCGCGGGCTCGACACGATGTGGTCGCCGGCCTCGGCGAGGTTGAGGATCGCGAACGTCTCGGCGGCCTGACCGGACGCGAGCAGCAGCGCTGCCACGCCACCCTCGAGCGCGGCGATCCGCTGCTCGACGGCGTCCTGCGTCGGGTTCATGATGCGGGTGTAGATGTTGCCCGGCTCTGCCAGCCCGAACAGCGCGGCGGCGTGGTCGGTGCTGTTGAACGTGTACGAGGTGGTCTGGTAGATCGGCAACGCGCGCGCGTTGGTGGTGCCGTCCGGCAACTGGCCAGCGTGGATCTGCTTGGTCTCGAAGCTCCAGTCGGCCGTCGGATCGGTCGCGGCGTCCGTGATGTCGGTCATGAGTCGTCTACTCCAGGTTGGGGAGGTGATGAGTCGGCGCTGCGGCGTCCGCGCGCCGGAATGACTGGGCTATCTGCGACAACAACACATGAGAAACCTCCGGTGGGGCATGGCCCGGTCAGTGGGTCCGTCCCAGCGGACCCGCGCTTGTCACCCGACTCTCGCCGGGAAACCTGGTCATCACCCGGGGCACCCCACCGCGGTTGGAGGGTTGCCGACCAGCGAGCCGGGGCTTGACGCTGGCACTCATGACCTGCCGCCGATAGTAGCGGTATCGACCGCGCGGTTGGAAGGAGGGCAGGCAAGCGCGTCGAGAAGGGAAAGTGACGAGCCCCACTTGACTTAGCTGTATATACAGGACTAAACATGTGCCGCAGGTTGTGACGCAGGGCACAAAACTCGCACAAAACTGTGGGTTTCCGATCCGCGCTGCGTCCGCCGATAACGCCACCGTCCAGGGAGTTCGATTGTGACAGACACTGCCCCGGCGCTGACCCGAGGTCTCACAGCGCGCCATATCCGCTTCATCGCCCTCGGTTCCGCCATAGGCACCGGCCTCTTCTACGGCTCCGCGGAGGCGATAAGCCAGGCGGGGCCGTCCGTCTTGCTGGCCTACTTGATCGGCGGCGCGGTGATCTACATCGTGCTCCGTGCGCTCGGCGAGATGGCGGTGAGCAACCCGGTCTCGGGTTCGTTCGGCGAGTACGCGAGCAAGTATCTGGGTCCGCTCGCGGGATTCGCGACCGGCTGGACCTACACGTTCGAGATGATCGTGGTCTGTCTGGCCGACGTGACGGCCTTCGGCGTCTACATGGGTTTCTGGTTTCCGGATGTCCCGCGGTGGATCTGGGTGTTGTCGGTCATCTTCTTCATCGGCGCGATCAACCTGCTCAGCGTCAAGGTCTTCGGTGAGGTGGAGTTCTGGTTCACGATCGTCAAGATCGTGGCGATCGTGGCGATGATCGCCGGAGGTATCGCGGTTCTGATCTTCGGGTTCGGTCTTCACGACACCAGCGAGGGAGTGTCGAACCTGTGGAACGAGGGCGGGTTCTTCGCCACTGGGCTCGGCGGGTTCCTCGGCTGCTTCGCGATCGTGATGTTCGCATTCGGTGGCACCGAGATCATCGGCATCACAGCGGGCGAGGCCGAGGACCCGAAGAAGACCATTCCGCGAGCGATCAACACCGTGCCCATCCGGATCATCGTCTTCTACGTGCTCACACTCGCCGTGATCATGGCGATCACCCCGTGGCAGAACATCGGGTCCGAGGGCAGCCCCTTCGTGCAGATCTTCCAGGGACTCGGCATCGGTCCGGCCGCGACGGTGCTGAACGTCGTGGTGATCACCGCTGCGCTGTCCGCGATCAACAGCGACATTTTCGGCGCCGGCCGCATGATGTACGGAATGGCGCAGCGTGGGTACGCGCCGAAGGTGATGAGCCGGGTCTCCCGCAACGGGGTCCCGTGGATGACGGTGGTGATCATGGTCGCCGCACTGTTGGTCGGCGTCTTGCTGAACTACACGATGCCGGACCGGGTCTTCCTCGTCATCGCGTCGATCGCGACCTTCGCGACGGTCTTCGTCTGGCTGATGATCCTGTTCGCCCAGTACCGCTCGCGGAAGCAGATGAGCGCGGACGAGGTTGCGGCACTGAAGTTCCCGGTGCCGTTCTGGCCGTACGGGCAGCTGATCGCGATCGGCTTCCTGGTCTTCGTCATCGCCGTGCTGGCCTTCGACGCCGACTCTCGAGTGGCACTCGTGGTCGGCGCGGTGTGGCTGGTGCTGCTCGCCTTGGCCTACCGCCGCTGGGCGCGCCCGGAGCCCGTAGTCGAGGACGAGATCCTCGTCGATCCCGTCTGACACCGACCACAACTTCGAGCACGACCCTTACTTTTCGAAACGGAGAACAAAGATGAGCACGAACACCCTCCCGCGTACCGCAGACCAGGCAGCGAAGGAGATCGCACCTGTCGTTGTCGGTGTCGGCGCGGTGACGCCCGAGGAAGTCGTGCGCGTCGCACGATTCGGTGCGACGGTGCAACTGTCCGAGGAGGCCCTGTCGGCCATCGGCGAGAGCCGCGCCCGTATCCGGGCACTCGCCGAGGATCCGAAGCCGGTCTACGGAGTGTCCACCGGTTTCGGTGCCCTGGCCACCCGGCACATTCCGCTGGAGCTGCGGGCACAGTTGCAGCGCAGCCTGATCCGCTCGCACGCCGCCGGGTCCGGTCCCGAGGTGGAGCGTGAGGTGGTCCGGGCGCTGATGCTGCTGCGCCTGTCGACGCTCGCGACCGGCCGCACCGGGGTTCGCCCGGAGGTGGCGCAGGTCTACGCGGCGCTGCTGTCGTCCGGCATCACCCCGGTGGTCCACGAGTACGGCAGCCTCGGCTGTTCCGGCGACCTCGCGCCGCTGGCGCACGTCGCGCTCGTCGTCATCGGGGAAGGCACCGTGCGGAACGCCGACGGCGAGCTGATGCCCACCGCCGAGGCGCTGGCCGCGGCCGGGATCGAGCCCGTCCAGCTCGAGGAGAAGGAGGGCCTCGCCCTCATCAACGGCACCGACGGCATGCTGGGCCAGCTGGTCCTCGCCTGCCACGATCTGCACAAGCTGCTCTCGCTCGCCGACATCACCGCGGCGATGAGCGTCGAGGGCCTGCTCGGAACGGACAAGGTCTTCGCCGCGGACCTCCAGGCGCTGCGCCCGCAGCCCGGGCAGGCGGTCGCGGCCGCAAACATGACCCGGATCCTCGCCGGCTCGGAGATCGTCGCCAGCCACGCCAACCCGGACTGCACCGTCGTCCAGGATGCCTACTCCCTGCGATGCGCGCCCCAGGTCGCGGGCGGTGCGCGCGACACCCTCGCCCACGCGGAGCGGATCGCGTCCTACGAGCTGGCGAGTGCGGTCGACAATCCGGTCGTCACCCTCGACGGCCGGGTCGAGTCGAACGGCAACTTCCACGGTGCGCCCGTGGCCTACGTACTGGACTTCCTGGCGATCGTCGTCGCCGACGTGGCGAGCATGAGTGAGCGCCGGACGGACCGGTTCCTGGACAAGGCGCGCAACCACGGGCTGCCGCCGTTCCTGGCCGACGATCCGGGCGTCGACAGTGGACACATGATCGCTCAGTACACCCAGGCTGCGATCGTCTCCGAGCTCAAGCGCCTCGCCGCGCCGTCGAGCGTGGACTCGATTCCGTCCTCGGCGATGCAGGAGGATCACGTGTCGATGGGTTGGTCGGGGGCGCGCAAGCTGCGCCGCGCGATCGACGGACTCACCCGGGTGCTGGCCATCGAGGCTCTCACCTCGGCGCGTGGTCTCGACCTGCGGGCGCCCCTGCAGCCGTCGCCGGCGACCGGTGCCGTGCGCGACACCCTCCGCGAGCACGTCGAGGGTCCCGGCACGGACCGCTACCTGGCCCCCGAAATCGAGGCTGCGGTGCAGTTGGTTGCGTCGGGTGCGCTGCTCGGTAGCGCCGAGGCCGTCGTCGGCGAACTCGGCTGATCGGCCGACGGAGGGTCGCCGCGCGCAATCGCGGCGGCCCTCTGCGGAAGTCTGGTTACTGAACGGTAGGGTGTGCGGCTTTCGGCCCGGTGGTTGCGGTCCGGGCGGATAGCAGTACGCTCGTCATGTTTGGATCGGCCCTCACGCGGGAGATCCGGACCGTATACGTTTGATAATTGAACCGTTGGCGGACCCGCCCACAAAGTGGTCCGTGCACGTGGAACCAGGGAAACTTCCTAGGAGGACACGAAGCCCCCATGTCCAAGATCAAGGTCGAAGGTAAGGTCGTCGAACTCGACGGCGACGAGATGACTCGCATCATCTGGCAGTTCATCAAAGACAAGCTGGTCCATCCCTACCTGGATGTCGACCTGGAGTACTACGACCTGGGGATCGAGCATCGCGATGCGACCGACGACCAGGTGACGATCGACGCTGCAGAAGCGATCAAGAAGCACGGCGTCGGCGTCAAGTGCGCGACGATCACCCCGGACGAGGCCCGGGTCGAGGAATTCGGCCTGAAGAAGATGTGGCGTTCCCCGAACGGCACCATCCGTAACATCCTGGGCGGCACCATCTTCCGTGCGCCGATCCTGATCTCCAACGTCCCGCGTCTGGTCCCGGGTTGGACCAAGCCGGTCATCGTCGGACGTCACGCGTTCGGTGACCAGTACCGCGCTACGGACTTCAAGGTCCCCGGCGCCGGCACCGTCACCATCACCTACACCCCCGAGGACGGCTCCGAGCCGATCCAGCACGAGGTGTGCAAGATTCCCGAGGACGGCGGCGTCGTCATGGGGATGTACAACTACAAGAAGTCCATCCAGGACTTCGCCCGCGCCTCGCTCGCGTACGGCCTGCAGCAGAACTACCCGGTGTACCTCTCCACGAAGAACACCATCCTCAAGGCCTACGACGGCATGTTCAAGGACGAGTTCCAGAACATCTACGAGACCGAGTTCAAGGCCGAGTTCGATGCCGCAGGTCTGACCTACGAGCACCGCCTCATCGACGACATGGTCGCCTCCTCGCTCAAGTGGGAGGGTGGCTACGTCTGG
Source organism: Rhodococcus sp. W8901 (assembly GCF_013348805.1). Taxonomy (NCBI): domain Bacteria; kingdom Bacillati; phylum Actinomycetota; class Actinomycetes; order Mycobacteriales; family Nocardiaceae; genus Rhodococcus; species Rhodococcus sp. W8901. The sequence continues at coordinate 4,218,454 of NZ_CP054690.1, read as the reverse complement.
GCCTGCAAGAACTACGACGGCGATGTGCAGTCGGACACGGTTGCGCAGGGCTACGGCTCGCTGGGTCTGATGACCTCCGTGCTGATGACCCCGGACGGCCGCACGGTCGAGGCGGAGGCCGCACACGGCACCGTCACGCGCCACTACCGTCAGCACCAGCAGGGCAAGCCCACCTCGACGAACCCGATCGCGTCCATCTTCGCGTGGACCCGGGGCCTCGAGCACCGCGGCAAGCTGGACAACACCCCCGAGGTCATCGACTTCGCGCAGCAGCTCGAGGACGTCGTCATCAAGACCGTCGAGAACGGTCAGATGACGAAGGACCTCGCTCTGCTGATCGGACCCGACCAGGGTTGGCAGACCACCGAGGAGTTCCTCTCCACGCTGGACGAGAACCTGCAGAAGGCTCGCGCGTCACGCTGATGCGTCGCTGACTTCAGCTGAAACGGGACGTTCCCCTCGTGGGAACGTCCCGTTTTCTTTCGGTCGGTACCGTCGAACGTCTGCTGTTTTCACCGTGCCCCGAAAGGCATCTCTTCTTGACCATCTCGGCCCCCGCCCAGACGTCCACGGACGTGTTCCTCTCACCCACCGGCCGCCGCCGCGCGATGCTGGCGCTCGCGATGGGTGGCTTCGGCATCGGCACCACCGAGTTCGTGGCGATGGGCCTGCTGCCGCAGATCGCCGGCGGCCTGGGCGTCTCCGAGCCCACCGCCGGGCACGTCATCACCGCGTACGCGCTGGGTGTCGTGGTGGGCGCGCCGCTGATCGCGGCGCTCACCGCGCGGATGCCGCGCCGGGCGCTGCTCATCGGCCTGATGATCGCCTTCACCGTCGGGAACGCGGCCGCGATCGTGGCCCCGAACTACGGCGGGCTGATGGTCGCGCGTTTCGTCGCCGGTCTGCCACACGGCGCCTACTTCGGTGTGGCCTCGCTCGTGGCCGCCCACCTGGCGGGACCCGGCCACCGCGCGAAGGCGGTGGCGATGGTGATGTCGGGTCTCGCGGTCGCCAACGTCGTCGGCGTGCCGGCCGCCACCTGGATCGGGCAGGGCTTGGGCTGGCGCAGCGCATTCGCGGTGGTCGCCGTCATCGGCGCCGTCACCGTCGCCGCGATCACCGTGTGGGTTCCGCCACTGCACGCGATCCGCACCAGCAACCCGGCCACCGAACTCGGCGCACTGTGGCGGGGCCAGGTGTGGCTGACCCTGGTGGTGGGCATGGTCGGCTTCGGCGGCATGTTCGCCGTCTACACCTACGTGAGCTCGACGATGACGGAGGTCGCCGGGCTGCCGATGTCCCTGGTGCCGCTCGCGCTGATGGTCTACGGGCTCGGCATGGTCGCCGGAAACCTCCTCGGCGGCCGGCTCGCGGACCGTGCCCTCACCCGCGGACTGTTCGTCATGATGGGCGCGTTGGTGGTGCTGCTCGCGCTCTTCGCCGTCGCCGCGCACAACCCGTACACGGCGATGATCGTGCTGTTCCTCGTCGCCGCCGCCGGATCGGCGCTGGTGCCCGGACTCCAGACCCGGCTGATGGACGTCGCCGCGGACGCACAGACCCTCGCAGCGGCCCTCAACCACTCCGCGTTGAACATCGCGAACGCGTTCGGCGCGTGGATCGGTGGTGTCGTCATCGCGGCCGGATTCGGCTACACCGCCCCCGCCCTGGTGGGTTCGCTGCTGGCCCTGACGGGCATCGCGGTCCTCGCCGTCGCGGTGGTGACGGCCCGCCGATAGCGTCGGCCCGTTCGGCTACGGTTCTTCGCGTGCCACATATCATCACCACGGTCAATGTCAACGGCGTCCGCGCTGCCGCCCGCAAGGGGTTGCTCGAGTGGCTCGAGGGCTCGCAGGCGGACGTCGTGTGCCTGCAGGAGACCCGCGCGTCGGACAAGCAGCTCCACGAGACCCTCGCGCCGGCGCTCGATGCCGGCTGGCACCTCGCCTCCGCGGAGCCGTCCGCGAAGGGTCGCAACGGTGTCGCGGTGCTGTCCCGTCGCGCCGCCGACGCCGTGCGGATCGGGTTCGGTGACGACGAGTTCGCCGACGCCGGGCGCTACATCGAGGCCGACTTCGACACCCTGACCGTCGGCAGCCTGTATCTGCCCACCGGTGAGGCCGAGACGCCCAAGCAGGAGCAGAAGGAACGCTTCATGGCGTCGTTCGCGGCGCACCTGAACCGCAGCGCCGAGTCGTCCGCCGCGGCGGGACGCGACGTTCTCGTGTGCGGTGACTGGAACATCGCCCACACCGAGCGGGACATCAAGAACTGGAAGGGCAATGTCAAGAAGTCCGGTTTCCTGCCGGGCGAGCGTGCCTGGGTCGACGCCCTCCTCGCCGACGGGGCCTGGGTCGACGTTGTGAGGACGCTGCACCCCGAGGTCGACGGCCCGTACTCGTGGTGGTCGTACCGCGGCAAGGCGTTCGACACCGACGCGGGCTGGCGCATCGACTACCACCTGACTACGCCGGGCCTGGCGGAGCGGGCGAAGGAGGCCCGTGTCGAGCGGGCCGCCACGTACGCCGAGCGCTGGTCGGACCACGCGCCCGTCACGGTCCAGTTCCGCTGATGGCGTCACCGAAGTCCAAGAACTCGCTGCTGGCGCTGCTCGTGGCGATCGTCGGCCTCGCCGTGGCGATCGTCCTCGGGACGCAGAGCGGGGGAGACGACACGGCACCGGCCGCAGCCTCGGTCACGTCGGTGACGAGCGGCGTCGCCGCGTCCGGCACCAAGACCACCCCTACCACCAGTACCAGGACCACCACCAGCCCGACCGCCACCACGAGCCCGGCGAAGAAGGCCGCGAACAGCGCCGTCCCCGAGTACGTGTGGACCACGCTGGCCGCGATCGACGCCGGCAGCTGGCCGCCCGCCGACGCACCCGGCACGCAGGGCGGGCGGGTGTTCGGCAATCACGAGGGCCGGCTGCCCGGCAAGTCCGACAGCGGTCAGAAGGTCCGCTACCAGGAGTGGGACGTCAACCGGAAGCAGAGCGGCCGGGGTCGCGACGCCGAACGCATCATCACCGGTGACGACGGCTCCGCGTGGTACACCTCGGACCATTACGAAACATTCGTGAGGATGCGCTGATGACGAGGACGCTGTGATGACACCCGGGTTCCCGCGCGGACTGTCCCTGCTGGTGACGGATCGGGGCCGGGCGGCGGGTATCGAGGAGGACCTGCGCGCGGCCGGGCGTCCGGTGCGGCACGTGCGCGGACGACGGATGTCGACCGTGCCGGCCCTGTTCGACGAGTTCGCGGCCGCACTGCAGTTCCCGTACTACTTCGGCCGCAACAAGGACGCGTTCGACGAGTGCCTCGGCGAGATCGGCGACACCGTCGGACCCGACCCCGTGGTGTTCGTCCTCGACGCCGACGCGTTGCTGGGCGAGCAGGTCTCGGAGCTGGCCTGGTTCGCCGAAGCCGTGGGCGATGTGCCGGGGTCGATCGTGTTGCAGGTGCGGCCCGGCCACGCCGACACTGTGGTCGACCGATGCCTGGCCGTCGGCGTGCACCTCCCTCGCATCGCCGATCCGGACGCGTGAAAGTATCGGGGATTATGTCGAGCACTGCAGAGAACACCGCGACCCCTCCGACCGCGAAGCCTCGCGTCCTGTCGGGCATCCAGCCGACCGCCGACTCGTTCCACCTCGGCAATTTCCTCGGTGCGCTGCAGCAGTGGGTGCCCCTGCAGGACGAGTTCGATGCGTTCTACTTCATCCCCGACATGCACGCGATCACCGTGCCGCAGGACCCCAAGGAACTGCGCATGCGCACCCTGCGGGCCGTCGCGCAGCTGCTGGCCGTGGGCATCGACCCCGAGCGGTCGACGCTGTTCGTGCAGAGCCAGGTGCCGCAGCACGCCGAGCTGGCGTGGGTGCTCAACTGCATCACCGGTTTCGGTGAGGCCAGCCGCATGACGCAGTTCAAGGACAAGTCGGCGCGGCAGGGCAGCGACCACGCGAGCGTGGGTCTGTTCACGTACCCGGTCCTGATGGCCGCCGACATCCTGCTCTACCGCCCGCAGCGCGTGCCGGTGGGCGAGGACCAGCGTCAGCACCTCGAACTCGCGCGCGACCTCGCCGGCCGCTTCAACACCCGCTTCGGCAAGACGTTCGTGATTCCGGAGCCGCAGATCATCAAGGGTACCGCGAAGATCTACGACCTGCAGGACCCGACGTCGAAGATGAGCAAGTCCGGCCCCACCCCGGCCGGCCTGATCAACCTGCTCGACGACCCCAAGGTCTCGGCCAAGAAGATCAAGTCCGCGGTCACCGACAACGAGCGCGAGATCCGCTTCGATAGGGCGAACAAGCCGGGCGTGAGCAATCTGCTCACCATCCAGTCGGCGTTGTCAGGCAAGAGCATCGACGATCTGGTGGCCGGGTACGAGGGCAAAGGCTACGGCGACCTCAAGTCCGACACCGCCGAGGTCCTCGCCGACTTCGTCACCCCGCTGCGCGCGAAGGTCGACGGGTACCTGTCCGACCGGACCGAGCTGGATCGGATCCTCGCCGCCGGCGCCGATCGGGCCCGTGAAGTTGCTGCCCGGACACTCGGCCAGGTCTATGAGAAGGTGGGATTCCTGACCAGTAAGGGGTAGATCTGCACATGACGGACGAGGCGCCGAGCTTTCTCGACAGGCAGCGAGCGGCGCGGCCGTGGCTCGATCACCTCGTTCGCGCGGGCGGGCGCTATCAGCAGCAGAAGGGCGACTACTACGCCGCCGGGATCACGTACTTCACGATCCTTGCGATCGTGCCGATCCTGATGGTGGCGTTCGCCGTCGCGGGCTTCGTGCTCGCCGGCAATCCCGACTGGATCACCGACATCCAGGACCAGGTCAGCAAAAACATGCCGGGTGGGCTCGGCGACACCGTCAACTCCCTGATCGACTCGGCCATCTCGGCGCGTACCGGTGTCGGTGTGCTCGGTCTGCTCGGTGCCGCCTACGCGGGACTCGGGTGGATGGCGAACCTGCGCGACGCGCTGACCGCGATGTGGGAGACCACTCACGAGTCCGGGAACTTCATCGTCACCAAGTTGAAGGATCTCGCTGCCCTCCTCGGGCTGGGCCTGACGATGCTGGTGTCGTTCGGACTGTCCGCTCTCAGCAACGGGCCCCTGTCCGGCAAGGTCGTCGCATGGCTCGGCGCGGAGAACATCACCGGCGTCGGGGTGGCGGTGCGGATCGTGTCGCTCGTGATCGGTCTGCTCGCGACGTGGGCCGTGCTGACCTGGGTGATCGCGCGCCTGCCCCGCGAACCGGTGACGCTGCGCAGCGCCGCCCGGGCCGCCTTCGCCGCCGCGATCGTGTTCGAGATCTTCCGTCAGGTCGGAGCGCTCTATCTGGCGGCCGTCAGTCGGGGGCCCGCCGGTATCGCGTTCGGACCGATCCTCGGCCTGCTCGTGTTCAGCAACCTCACCGCGCGCCTGATCCTCTTCGCGACCGCGTGGGCGGCGACCGCGCGGGAGAACCTCGATAACGCGTTCGTGCCGCCCCCGGACTCGGCGGTCATCCGCCCGCGCGTGCAACTGCGCGCGGGGCCGTCCGTGAAGGAGGCGCTCGCGTTCACCGGCGCCGGCGCGCTCGCGGCCATCGGACTGGCCGGCCTGTGGAAGCGCCGGGGGGACTGACCGACGCTCAGCGACGACGGCGGCGGCGGGTGAGCGCGCGGGCCCAGACGAGGAGCCCGACGATCACGCCCGATCCGACGATTCCCACCGCGACTCGCCCGGCGACGTCCTTGTTCGGCAGATCCGATCCGGACGCCAGATCCATACCGCCGGCATCGGAGCTGCCCGGTCCCGCGACGGCCACCGCCGACCCGTCGGTCGCGGACATCGGATCCACGAGTGCGCCCACGGCAGTGTCGGGATCGAGGGCATAGCCGTAGTCGAGCAGCCGTGCGGCCTGCTCCCACGGACGGATGGGCAGCACGTCGGCGGCCATCAGCGTGACCGCCAGCCGCCGCCCGTCGCGATCGGCGCCGCCCACGAACGTCTGGCGGGCGTCGTCGGTGTAACCGGTCTTGCCGCCGAGTGCCCCCGCGTAGTTGGCGAGCAGCAGGTTGTCGTTGTAGATCGGGTAGGGCTCGACCGGCTTGCTGTCGGGCACAGTCGGGTCCGCCGGGTGCCCGGGGAACATCACCTCGTCGGTGGAGATCAGCTGCGCGAACGTCGGGTTCTGCATCGCCGCACGGAAGAACAGCGCGAGGTCGTACGGCGACGTCGACATGCCTGGACCGTCCAGGCCCGAGACCGACGCCGTCCGGGTGTCCAACGCGCCCAGGGACTGTGCCTTGGCGTTCATCTTGGCGACGGTGGCCTCGTCGCCCCCGAGCTGTGCAGCGAGGGCGTGGGCGGCATCGTTGCCGGAGCGCATCACGAGGCCCTGCATCAGCTGGTGGTTCGTGTAGGTGCCGCCGGCGCCGAGGCCCACCGAGCTGCCCTCCGTAGCGGCAGCGGTCGCGTCCGCGACGACGGTCTTGTCGAGATCGAGTTCGTCGAGGGCGACCAGCGACAACAGGATCTTGATCGTGCTCGCCGGCCGGTAGCGGCCGTGCGGGTCCTTCGCGGCGAGTACCTGGCCGGTGTCGAGGTCCGACAGGATCCAGCCGGTCGCGGACAGGTCCGCGGGCAGAGGCGGGGTGCCCGGGGCAGTGACGATGCCGCAGTTGCCGAGCGCGTCGCCGCCGACGGGGTCGTCCGGCACCGGGACGGGAGCGGGCGCCGACTCGCCGGGGCGCGGCACCTCGGACAGATCGATCGCCGGCGGTGGTGACTGCCGGTGCGGGCAGCTGTCGGTGCTCGGGGTGCTGAACGGGGGAGTGGTGGTGGGCGAGGGGTCCACGTCGGCTGCCAACGGTTGCTGCGCTGCCACGGGAAGGGCGGCGGCGGGGGCGGCCCCGGCGCCGAAGGCGAGCGTGGCGGCTGTGGCGGTCAGCAGCAGACGCCGTCGCGCAGTCTTGTCGAGAGCAGTCATAACGAGAGTCCAGGGTATGCCCTGAAACGCGTTCTGCGCACTCACCGCTGCCCCGAACTGGTCGGGAACAGCGGCAAGTGCGCAGAACGGGTGGTGCGTGGCTTACCGGAACATCACTGGCGGGCGAACAGCAGTGCGCGCTTGACTTCCTGGATGGCCTTCGTCACCTGGATGCCACGGGGGCACGCGTCGGTGCAGTTGAAGGTGGTGCGGCAGCGCCACACGCCTTCCTTGTCGTTCAGGATGTCGAGACGCTCGGCGGCGCCCTCGTCACGGCTGTCGAAGATGAAGCGGTGCGCGTTCACGATCGCGGCCGGGCCGAAGTAGCTGCCGTCGCTCCAGTACACCGGGCACGACGTGGTGCAGCAGGCACACAGGATGCACTTGGTGGTGTCATCGAAGCGTGCACGGTCCGCCTGCGACTGGATGCGCTCGCGGGTCGGCTCGTTGCCCGAGGTCATGAGGAACGGCTTCACGGCGCGGAACGCGTCGAAGAAGGGCTCCATGTCGACCAGTAGATCCTTCTCCACCGGCAGACCCTTGATGGGCTCGACGGTGATCGTGATCGGCGAGCCGTCCTTGGGCAGCATGTCGCGCATCAGGACCTTGCAGGCCAGACGGTTGACGCCGTTGATCCGCATCGCGTCGCTGCCGCACACGCCGTGCGCGCAGGAGCGACGGAACGTCAGGGTGCCGTCCAGGTAGCCCTTCACGTACAGCAGCAGGTTCAGCAGACGATCGGTCGGCAGAGTGGGGACCTGGAAGCTCTCCCAGCGCTGGCCTTCGCCGTCCTCCGGGTTGAACCGGGCGATCTTGAGGGTGACCATGACGGCGCCCTCGGGAACGGGCGGCAGCGCGGGTGCGTCCTTGTCCATGACAGGTGCGGACATCAGTACTTACGCTCCATGGGCTCGTAGCGGGTCTGGACCACTGGCTTGTAGTCGAGACGGATGTCGGAGAGCAGACCGTCGCCCACCTTGTAGGCCATGGTGTGCTGCATGTACTCGGCGTCGTTGCGATCCGGGTAGTCCTCGCGGGCGTGTCCGCCGCGCGATTCCTTGCGGTTGAGTGCACCGACGACGGTGACCTCGGCCATCTCGAGCAGGAAGCCGAGCTCGACGGCCTCGAGCAGGTCGCTGTTGTAGCGCTTGCCCTTGTCCTGGACCGTGATGTGGTTGTAGCGCTCCTTGAGAGCACGCACATCCTGCAGCGCCTGGGTCAGCGTGGCCTCGGTGCGGAACACCGACGCGTTGTTGTCCATGGTCTGCTGCAGCTCGGTCCGGATGTCCGCGACACGCTCGTGGCCGTGGTCGGACAGGATGACCTCGAGCCACTCCTCGACCATCTTCGCCGGGTTCTCCGGCAGCGGCACGAAGTCGCTGTTCTCGGCGTGCTCCGCGGCGGCGATGCCGGCGCGGCGACCGAAGACGTTGATGTCGAGCAGCGAGTTGGTGCCCAGACGGTTCGCGCCGTGCACCGAGACGCAGGCGCACTCGCCGGCGGCGTACAGGCCGGGGACGACATCCTCGTTGTTGCGCAGCACCTCACCGCGGATCTTGGTGGGGATGCCACCCATCACATAGTGGCACGTCGGGTACACCGGGACGAGCTCGGTGACCGGGTCGACGCCCAGGTAGGTGCGGGCGAACTCGGTGATGTCGGGGAGCTTCTCCTCGAGCACGTCCTCGCCGAGGTGCGTGACGTCGATGTAGACGTAGTCCTTGTTCGGACCGGCACCGCGACCCTCGAGCACCTCGAGCACCATCGAGCGGGCGACGATGTCGCGCGGCGCGAGGTCCTTGATGGTGGGGGCGTAGCGCTCCATGAAGCGTTCGCCGTCGGCGTTGCGGAGGATGCCGCCCTCGCCTCGGACGGCCTCGGAGATGAGGATGCCGAGACCCGCCAGACCCGTCGGATGGAACTGGTGGAATTCCATGTCCTCGAGCGGCAGGCCCTTGCGGAAGATGATGCCCATGCCGTCACCGGTGAGGGTGTGCGCGTTGGACGTCGTCTTGTACATGCGGCCCGAGCCACCGGTGGCGAACACGATCGACTTCGCGTGGAAGACGTGGATCTCGCCGGTCGCGAGCTCGTAGGCGATGACACCGGTGGCGACGGGGCCCTCGGGGGTCTCGGTCAGCGCGAGGTCGAGCGCGTAGAACTCGTTGAAGAACTCGACGTCGTGCTTGACGCAGTTCTGGTAGAGCGTCTGCAGGATCATGTGACCGGTGCGGTCGGCGGCGTAGCACGCGCGGCGAACCGGGGCCTTACCGTGATCGCGGGTGTGACCACCGAAACGACGCTGGTCGATCTTGCCCTCGGGGGTGCGGTTGAACGGGAGACCCATCTTCTCGAGGTCCAGCACCGCGTCGATGGCTTCCTTGGCCATGATCTCGACGGCGTCCTGGTCGGCGAGGTAGTCGCCGCCCTTGACGGTGTCGAAGGTGTGCCACTCCCAGTTGTCTTCCTCGACGTTGGCCAGCGCGGCGCACATGCCACCCTGTGCGGCACCGGTGTGGCTGCGAGTGGGGTACAGCTTGGTCAGGACCGCGGTGCGGGCGCGGGGCCCGGCCTCGATGGCTGCGCGCATGCCTGCGCCGCCGGCGCCGACGATGACGACGTCATAACGATGTTCCTGCATGAAGTGTCTGCTCCCCTAGCTCGCCGAGATGTTGGGGTCGAAAGTGAAGATGACGTAGGTACCCAGGCCCATGATCAGGATCATCGACACGACCAGGATCGTGTTGAGCCAGAACCGGGTGGAGTCCTTACGCGAGTAGTCCGCGATGACCGTGCGCAGACCGTTACCGCCGTGCAGCTGGGCGAGCCAGAGCATGGTGAGGTCCCAGAACTGCCAGAACGGGCTGGACCAGCGACCCGCGACGAACGCGAAGTTGATGCGGTGCACGCCGTCGTCGAGCATCAGCATGATGAACAGGTGGCCCAGGACCAGCACGATGAGTGCCAGGCCGGAGAACCGCATGAACAGCCATGCGTAGAGCTCGAAGTTGTTCTTCGCGGCGCGACGCGGCGAGCGGGGGTTGTCCAGGCTGGCAGGGCGGTCGTACGCCGTGCCCAGAGACTTGGCTTCTGTCGTCATGTCAGTGCCCCGCAAACATGTTGTAGAAGATGCGACCTGCGCCCGGAATCATCACCACGAACCAGATGGCGAGGATGACCCAGAGCATGATGCGCTGGTACTGGGGGCCCTTCGACCAGAAGTCCACCAGCATCACCCGGATGCCGTTCAGTGCGTGGTACAGCACCATGGCAACGAGCGCGAGCTCCATGAGACCGACAAGGGGGTTCTTGTAGGTCTCGATGACGCGGTCGTAGGTGTCCGGGTTGACGCGCACGAGCGCGGTGTCCAGGACGTGGACGAAGAGAAAGAAGAATGTTGCGACGCCGGTGATCCGGTGTAGAACCCAGGACCACATTCCGGGGTCGCCCCGGTATAGCGACCGGGTGCGCTCCTTCGTGGGAGCGGCTTCCGTCGTGCTGCTCATCGAGTGCTGTGCCTCCAACGTCTTTGGTGGGCGCGTCGAGCCTGCAACACTGTTCGGGAGTACCGCAGCTCGGGCTCGACGAGAACCTAAACCGACTTCTGTGAACTCTAAACCCAACCGAATCCGGGAACTAATTCTCTGTGCGGTTCGTACGGCGTCGAAAATGCTTGTTAGGTTTGCCTTCCCATGGCAAGTTTGGGGGCGCCTGTCGATTCTCTGCATCCATTCAGCCCGTGTGATCGGGTGAGGACCTTCGGCCCTGTTTCGGCGGAAGTTGTTGCGCGACACTGTTGATCGGGTGCGTGGGCGTTTCGTCGGGTTGCATCCGGGGTGGACTGGCGAGTGGCGGCGACGGTGAACGACGGGTATAACGCCGCCATATGCAATGTGGAAAATGTCTCACGCGGGTGAACATTGCGTGTCGATAACCTACTCGCCGGTAACTTTATTTCGCCATGCTTCTGTCACTTCACGTTCCGACATCCGGCATGTCGATGCCACGCGATCGCCGGGATCCGCGGCTACCGTCTAGCCATGACAGCGCCGTTGGATCTGGACTACCTGAGCCGAGCGCCGAAGGTGCTGCTGCACGACCACCTCGACGGTGGTCTGCGGCCCGCGACCGTCGCGGAACTGGCCACCGAGTGCGGCTACACCGAACTTCCCGCGCACACGCCCGACGAACTCGCCGAATGGTTCCGTGACGCCGCCGACAGCGGATCGCTCGAGCGCTACCTCGAAACCTTCGCTCACACCGTCGCGGTGATGCAGACACCGGCGGGTCTGCGCCGGGTCGCGCGCGAGTGCGCCGAGGACCTCGCCGCCGACGGCGTCGTCTACGCCGAGGTGCGCTTCGCGCCCGAACAACATCTCGACGAGGGATTGACCCTCGACGAGGTGGTCGAGCACGTCCTGGCCGGCTTCGAGGAGGGCACGGCGGTGGCCCGGGCCGCCGGGACCGACATCCGCATCGGGTGCCTGCTCACCGCGATGCGGCACGCGGCGCGCTCGCGCGAGATCGCGGAACTGGCGGTCCGGTTCCGGGACTGCGGCGTGGTCGGCTTCGACATCGCGGGCGCCGAGGCCGGCTACCCGCCGAGTCGGCACCTCGATGCCTTCGAATACATGCGGACCTGCAACGCCCATTTCACGATCCATGCCGGTGAGGCGTTCGGTCTGCCGTCCATCCACGAGGCCATCGCGTTCTGCGGCACCGACCGGTTGGGGCACGGAGTCCGGATCACCGACGACATCACGATCGGACCGGAAGGCGACGTCACACTCGGACTGCTCGCCGACTACGTGCGCGACAAGAGGATTCCGTTGGAGCTGTGCCCCAGCTCCAACGTCCAGACCGGGGCAGTGGCGACTCTCGAGGAGCACCCCTTCGATCTGCTCGCGCGCCTGCGGTTCCGCGTCACCGTCAACACCGACAACCGGCTGATGAGCGACACCTCCATGAGCCGCGAGATGCTGGCGCTGGTGAACACGTTCGGGTACGGCTGGAGTGACCTCGAACGTTTCACCATCAATGCGATGAAGTCCGCCTTCATCCCGTTCGACCAGCGGCTGGCGCTGATCGACGACGTCATCAAGCCCGGCTACGCAGTCCTCATCGGCTGAGCCGGGCCGATTCCGGCCTACTCGGGACGCAGCCGGTTCTCGAACTCGTTCTCGAGCGCCCGCCACGATTCGGACTCAGCCTGGAACGGCGGATTGGGCGTCATCCGGCTCGGGGTGGGCTCGATGATGTACGAGACGTACCAGCCCAGCGGGGTCGACGGTGCCAGCGCGGCGTCGGTCGCGTCGTCCTTCGCGAAGTCCGCCGCATCGGTGAACAGCTCGACGGCGAGTTCGAGCTGATCGGCATCGACGGTGTCGGGGCCCGCGGCGAGGTCGTCGGCCAGGCCCGGCAGCACGTAGACGTTCTCGTCGGTGACCTCGACGTCGAGCGATCCGTCCACCGCGGCGTTCTGCACCTGCTCGTACGTGCTGACCCGAGCCAGCTCGTGGTCGTGGTTGTCGGCGAGGTAGCGGGCGAGCGCGCGCTCGGAACCGAACACCGAGATCCGGCCGCCGTGTCCGAGGAACACCGCGTGATCGTTCAGGTAGCAGCGGAGCGAGTAGTACGTGGTCTCCGACGTGATGATCTTGATCGGGTCGATTCCGACGAGAGTCCAGAAGGTCTCTTCTTCTTCCTCCTCGGTCTCGTCGGTGTCGTACTCCTCGTAGTCCTCGTCCGATTCGGCGTCGTCGTCGGCGTCGACCACGTTCTCCTCCGCCGCGAGGACCTCCGCCTCCGCGATCGACAGGGCGTCGGCGTCGATGTCGGGGGCGGTGACGATCGAATCGATCGCGTCGAGCACGGCGTCCCAGTCCTCGGCGACCGCGGTGCCGATCCGGTCCCACAGCGCCTCGCCCTCGCGGCCGACGAACTCGTCGGCGCCGCCGCGCAGGTAGGCGAGTTCGGGGTGGTTCTCGAAGAACTTGATCACCGGCTCGAGATCGCACACCTCACCGATGTTGCGCACCATCGCCAGCGTGCTCTCGAGCTCCGAGATGGTCAGGCCTTCCGGATCGCCGGCGGCCAGTTCGGGAACGCCGATCAGATCGAACGCAAAGTTCTCGTCCGGCTCGAGCTCGGGCGCGGCCAGCTTGGAGACGACCGGCCACGACGGGTGCTCGACGAGGTCGTTGTCGTTGTTCGTGCGGATGAACGCGGCGAGTTCGGCGACGGAGGGGAAACCGTACAGGTCCTCCTCGTGACCGAGGAACGCCTCCCACTCGTCGTCGCCCTCGCGCCAGCGAGGAGCCCACAGCGTGACGAGGTCGCCTCGGGTGAGACCGAGTTCGATCGGGACGATGTCTCCAGCCATGGCCGGAAGCCTAGCCAGCTCACGCGCAAAGATATAGCCGGACACAGGTCAGCTGTTCGTGAAGTCGGTGAACAGGGCCGCGGTGATCCGGTTCCGTTCCTCGGCGGCGACGGCCGCCGCCCGGTGCGCGGTGTGTGTGATCGTCCGGCCGAGGGCACGGGCGTCGAGCCCGAGCAGGGAATCGCTGAGCCACAGCCCGGTCGGGCTGCCGTTCCCGTCGACCTCGACACGCACCCTGCCGTCGTCGCTGACCGCGTGCGCCCGGATGGATCGCAGCCCCGACAGCGCGTCGTCGAACATATTCAATTGCGCCGACGCCCGCCGCACGATGGCGTCCATGTCGTGTCCGCTCATACCCGTCGCATCCAGCTCGTCGGGGCCTGGTTCTCGTCCTCGGCCTGTTGGGCGACCGCGACCTGCTCACGGGTCGGTAGCCCGAGCCGGTCGAGGACGTCTTCGGGCATGCCGTCGTGCGCGAGCTGCTCGCGTCGGCGGCTGCCGGCCTCCCGCGCGGCCTCTCGGCAGAGCCGGAGGATCTCGTCAGCCAGACGCTCGCCGCCGTAGCGCAGTTCGCGCTCGTCGATCCGAATGTCGAGTGGCAGGCCGGCTTCGGTGGCGCGCACCGCGACGGTCCGCGCGCGGTTGACCGCGGTCGCGACCTCGGGGGCCGGCGGGGACGGTGGTTCGAGGGTCATGTTCCTCCGGTCACTCGGTGGGGCGGTAGAAGCCGTAGAAGCCCATGCCGCTGTTCGTTGTACGGATCGAGCTCACCGAGACCGGGTCGCCGGCCTCGACCATCTGGCCGTTGCCGATCACCATCGCCACATGCCCGTCCCACACGGCGAGGTCGCCGGGCATGAGGCTCTCCTGGTCGACGGGGATCCCGACACCCTGTTCCTGAGCGAGCCGGGGCAGCTCGACACCGGCCTCGCCGTATGCCCACTGCGTCAGGCCACTGCAGTCCAGACCCTGCCCCGGCGTGGTGCCACCCCATTGATAGGGGACGCCCTGCTGCGTGAGCGCATTGCGGACGGCGTTCGCGGCTTCCTCGTTGGGGGCGACGGCGGTGCTGCCGTCGGGCAGCAGGATCTCGATGCCGCTGCCACCGAACCGGGGGTCGTACGAGCTGGACCCGCCGGCGCTCCCGGTCTCGACCGAGCCGGCGGACGACCCGGACCCGTAGGAGACGGTGCCCGCAGGTGCGCCGCCGACCGACGGTGTCGGCGAGCGGTAGGAGCCGGCGAACGCCGACACGAGACGGCCCGCGGCGTCGGACTGCGGGGTGCCGGTCGGCGGCGCGGCGGCCGCAGGTGTGACGGGCGCGGGTGCGCTGGCCGAGGCCGCGACGGTGCGGGCATCGCCGGGTACGGGGTCCGGTGCCGTCAGCTCGACCATCTTCCCGGTGTGCACGGCCAGCTCGCCGCGTACCCGCTCGACCACGGCCAGGGCCCGTCCGAGGTGCTCGATCGCGGCGCCGATCAGCATTGCCTGCCCAGCAGGCGTCGCCAGCATGGGCAGCGCGGACGAGGCGATGGACAGGAAGGAGTCGAGGATGGCCTGCAGTTCGGCGGTACCGGCCCGGACGCACTCGGACGCGGCCTCGACGACCGCCGCGATCTCCCGGCCCCGATCGGACAGGTGTACCGACGCGGCCTGCGTGGCCTCGGCCTTGTCGATCGCCGCGTCGGCGGCGGTCCCGGTCCACACGCCGCCGAGGTCGCTGATCCCGGTGCGACCGAGCGCGTGGACGGCGTCGACCGCATCGGACGCGGCTCGGATGGCGTCGGCGGGGGACCCGCTGGGCAGGGCGCCCGAACCGAAGGCGCCGAGCAGGTCGAGGACGGGTCGCGCGAGCAGGTCGATCACGGCGCGACTCCGGTTGCACCGAGCGACGCCGCTGTCCCGGCGTCGGTCGCGTCGTAGGTGGCGGCGGTGGTCGCCGCGGCCGCGCTCATCGCCGACCAGGCCGCGGCCAGGCGCCCCAGTTCCGTTGCATGTGCGGCCTGGGCGGTCCCGAACGCCGTGACGAAGTCGCCGCCGATCAGTCCGAACACCGGTCCGAGCAGTGCTGAACCTGCGGCTGCGGCACCCGCCTGAGCGGCCTCGGACTGTGCGGCCATGGTCGCGGCGGTGACGCCGAACGCGGTGATTCCCTCCGTCACCGCTGAGAACTCGCTCATTGCATCCCCCCGTGCATCCCCGTCGAACTGATTCCGTCGCAAGGTTGGACGCACGGGCGGTGGATTCGGTTCCGGCAAGTTTCCGGGCGAGTTCGAGTGGCGGCGGCGCCCCACTATCCTGTGAAGTCATGGATACGCACGTGGTCGAC
This sequence comes from Rhodococcus sp. W8901, assembly GCF_013348805.1. Taxonomy (NCBI): domain Bacteria; kingdom Bacillati; phylum Actinomycetota; class Actinomycetes; order Mycobacteriales; family Nocardiaceae; genus Rhodococcus; species Rhodococcus sp. W8901. The sequence goes on along the minus strand of NZ_CP054690.1, from coordinate 4,202,753 downwards.
CATCCGCTCGCAGCAGCTCTCCTCACGACGATGCGGGACGAACGCAGCAGCAACGCAACGTTCCGGTCCGCGCTGCGTGAACTCACCCAGATGCTGATCTACGAGGCCATCCGCGACGCCCCGGTCGAGGAGTTCGAGGTCAAGACGCCCGTCGCCGTGACGACCGGCATCCGGCTGGCGCATCCGCCGCTGCTGGTCCCGGTCCTGCGGGCCGGTCTCGGCATGGTGGAGCAGGCCAGTTCGCTGATCCCGCAGTCCCAGGTGGGATTCGTCGGCATGGCGCGTGATGAACAGACGCACCAGCCGGTGCCGTACCTCGAGTCGCTGCCCGCCGACCTGTCCGGCATTCCCGTGTACGTGCTCGATCCGATGCTCGCGACCGGTGGTTCGATGGTGCACACGATCGACCTGCTGGTCGCGCGGGGCGCCACCGATGTCACCGCCGTGTGCGTCGTCGCGGCCCCGCAGGGTGTGGACGCTCTCGCGAACTCCGGCCACCCGGTGCGGCTCGTGACCGCCACCGTCGACGAGGGCCTCGACGAGAACGCCTTCATCGTGCCGGGACTCGGCGATGCGGGTGATCGCCAGTTCGGTCCGCGTTAGCTCGATCGTGCGTGGACGGAGGTGGCTACCGGACCGGTGGCCGCCTCCGTTCGGTCAGCGCGTCGTGTTCTGCAGGACGCGGCCGGTGACTGCATCGACGTCCACTGCGCGCTGCACGCCTGAGGCGTCGATCACGTCGGCCTCCCACACGTACGTGCCGCCCTTCTGGTCCTGCGATGATGCTGTCGCCGTCGGGGGAGACACCGACCTCGATCGCGGTCCGGCCGGCGTGCTCGATGACCTTCATGTCGCGACCCCTTGTTGTATTGATGTTTGTCTCAGACTCTCACGTGACCGCATCCTCCAGCTGACGACGCACCAGCCCGGCGCGCACGAACGCGGTCGCCCGCGCCGCAGCGACGTCACCGGCCGGGACGGCTTCGACCACCTCGAAGTAGCACTTGAGTTTCGGTTCGGTGCCCGACGGGCGGACCGTCACGAGCAGATCGCGTCCGGTGAACACGACGGCGTCCGTGTGCATCGCGCCGCGCGACCGACCCAGATCGGTTGCCTCGACCGGGATCCCGGCGATCTCGGTCGGGGGATCGGTACGCAGCCGCGCCATGATCCGAGCGATGTCGCCGAGGTCGTCGAAGCGAATCGACACCTGGCCGGTCGCGTGCACCCCGAACTCGACGGCGAGTTCGTCGAGCACGCCCTGCACGGTGCGGCCCGAACCGACCAGGTCGGCGACCAGGTCGGCCACCAGCACCGCCGCCGAGATGCCGTCCTTGTCTCGCACGACGTCGGGGTCCACGCAGTGTCCGACCGCTTCCTCGTATGCGTAGACCAGGCCGTCCCCGGCGCGGACGAGCCACTTGAATCCCGTCAGGGTGCGGGCCGAGCGGAAACCGCGGGCAGAGGCGATCTTCCCGAGCAGCGTCGACGACACGATCGTGGTCGCGACGAGGGCCCCGTCAGGGGCGTCCTGCAGGATCCGCTGCCCCAGTAGCGCTCCGGTCTCGTCGCCGGTGAGCATCCGCCAGCCGTCCCAGGCGGGAACACCGACGGCGCAGCGGTCGGCGTCGGGGTCGAGCGCGATCGCGACGTCCGCATCGACCTCGGCGGCCAGGGCCAGCAGTGCGTCGGTCGCACCCGGTTCCTCGGGATTCGGGAAGGTCACCGTGGGGAAATCCGGGTTCGGCAGGAACTGCGACGCGACGGTGTGGATGTCGGTGAAGCCGGCAGCACGCAGTGCTGCGACTGCGGTCTCGCCGCCCACGCCGTGCAGCGCGGTCAACGCGATCCGGACATCGCGGCGATCCCCGTACGGCAGTGTGGCCACGCGCTCGAGGTAGTCGTCGAGCAGGGTGTCGTCGGCGAGGGAGACTGGTTGGCGGCGGATCCGCCCCACCCGTCCGATCGCGTCCTCGATCTCCCGGTCCGCGGGCGCGGCCAGCGGCGCGCCGCCCGACAGATACACCTTGTAGCCGTTGTCGGCGGGCGGATTGTGCGACGCGGTGATCTGGACCCCGGCCACCGCGCCCAGGCGGCGCACCGCGAACGCGACCAGGGGAGTGGGCAGCGGTCGCGGCAGCACGGTCACCGCGAATCCCTCCGCGGTCAGGACCTCCGCGGCGGCGCGGGCGAACTCCTCCGACCCGTGTCGTGCGTCCCGGCCGACCACCACGGTCCCGCCGCCGAGGCACCGGTCCCGCAGCCACTGTGCGAGGCCGGCCGTCGTGCGCTCGACGACGCCGACGTTGATGCGGCCGGGTCCGTCCCCGACCGGCCCGCGCAGGCCCGCGGTGCCGAAACGGAGATTCACAACCGCGCCAGCAACTCGCGCAGCAGCCCACCCATGCGTGCAGCGGACGCCTGCCCGGCCGCGAGGACCTCGGCGTGGTCGAGTGGCTGGCCGGTGATCCCGGCCGCGAGGTTGGTGACCAGCGAGACACCGAGCACCTCGGCGCCTAGCGCCCGGGCGGCGATGGTCTCGTGCACGGTGGACATCCCGACCAGGTCGGCGCCGAGGGTGCGCAGCATCCGGATCTCCGCGGGGGTCTCGTAGTGCGGCCCGGGCAGGCCCGCGTACACGCCCTCGCTCAGCGTCGGGTCGATCTCGCGGGCGAGCCCGCGCAGTCGCGGGCTGTAGGCGTCGACCAGGTCGACGAACTGCGCGCCCACCAGGGGCGAGCGTGCGGTGAGGTTGAGGTGGTCGCTGATGAGAACCGGTTCGCCGACGCTCATGCCCTCCCGGATGCCGCCGGCGGCATTGGTGAGGATGACGGTTCCGGCGCCCGCCGCGATTGCGGTGCGCACCGGATGCACGACGCGGGACAACTCGTGGCCTTCGTATGCGTGCGCGCGGCCGAGCATCACCAGCACCGGGGTGTCACCGACACGGATCGACAGCACCGTCCCGGCGTGGCCGGACGCGGACGGTGTCGCGAAGCCGGGCAGGTCGGCCATCGGGACGGCGGCGGACGCCCGGCCGAGTGCGTCGGCCGCGGCCTGCCAGCCGGATCCGAGGACGACGGCCGCGGCGTGTTTCGCGATTCCGGTGCGGTCGGCGAGGACGTCGGCGGCCTGCTGCTCGAGTGTGCCCATGAAGGGACACAGTAGTGCGACCGGTAGCGACGCCACGAAATGTTACTCACGGGTAGTATCCGGAACATGCCATACCTGAATCGCCAAGGCGACGTCTTCGTCCTCTACCTCGGCAACGAGGGGGAGACGGACAACGAGAACCGGTTCCATCCCGACTGGATCGATGCGACGCACGCGTTGCTCGACGAGGTCGAGGCGCACGAGGGACCCGCGGCGCTGGTCACGACGGCCACCGGCAAGTTCTTCACGAACGGCCTCGACACCGACTGGATCTTCGGCAATCTCGACAAGCTGCCGGGCTACCTCGACCGGGTCCACACGGTGTTCTCCCGCATCCTCGAGTTCCCGATGGCGACCGTCGCTGCCGTGCAAGGGCACGCGTTCGGCGCCGGCGCGATGCTGGTCGCCTCCCACGACTTCCGGGTGATGCGCAGCGACCGCGGCTACTTCTGCCTCCCCGAGGTCAACCTGAACATGCCGTTCACGGTGGGCATGTCGACGCTGCTGTCGACGCGGCTGCCCCGTCAGACGGCGGTCGAGGCGATGACGACCGGTCGCCGGTACGGCGGAGCGGACGCGCTCGCTGCCGGGATCGTCGACGACGCGGTCGAGGGGGACCTGGTGCTCGGCGCTGCCGTCGCGCGTGCGTCGGCGCTTGCGTCCACGCACGGCGCGAACCTGGCCGGGATCAAGCGTGGAATCCATCGCGAGACGCTCGAGGCGCTGGGTACCGAGACCGACGAGAGCAACTTCAAGTTCGGATAGGCGGGCCCGGGCGGGCAGGAGTGAGAGACTGGGATCTGTGAAATCAGGATCCCTGTCGGCCTCGCTGTTCGCCTCGGTGTCGGACACGGTGTCGGCGGCGCGATCCGATCTGGTCGCGCTGTCGCACTCCGTTCACGCCGAACCCGAGCTCGCGTTCGAGGAGTACCGCAGCGCGGCCAAGGTCACCGAGGTGTTGCGGGGCCGCGGTTTCGAGGTGCGTACCGGGGTCGCGGAGCTGCCGACCGCGTTCGATGCGACCTTCGGGGACGGGGAACTGGTGCTCGCCGTGCTCGCCGAGTACGACGCGCTGCCCGAGATCGGTCATGCATGCGGGCACAACATCATTGCGGCATCCGCGGTCGGCGCCGGCCTCGCGCTCGCACCGATCGCCGACACGCTGGGGATCACCGTCCGGGTGATCGGAACCCCGGCGGAGGAATCCGGCGGCGGCAAGGTGCTGATGCTCGAACGGGGTGTGTTCGACGACGTGGCTGCGGCCCTGATGGTGCATCCGGGCCCGTTCGACATCGTCGGCGCCACCTCGCTGGCGCTGGCGGACATCGCGGTCACGTTCACGGGTCGGGAGGCGCACGCCTCGGCGGCACCGGAGTTCGGCCGCAACGCCGCCGACGCGACCACCGTCGCTCAGGTCGCGTTGGCGCTGCTGCGACAGCATCTGTCGCCCGGGCAGCAGTTGCACGGCATCGTCAGCGACGGTGGCGTGGCGCCCAACATCGTTCCCGCGCGCGCCGAGATGCTGTACTACCTGCGGGCGCGGACCGCGGAGTCGCTCGACGAACTGGCCGCCCGCGCCGAGTCGTGTTTCGCGGCGGGCGCCCTGGCGACCGGGTGTACGCACGCGGTGCGGACGGTCTCGCCCGCCTACACCGAGCTGCGGCCCGATCCGTGGCTGGCGGACGCCTACCGCGAGGAGATCGTCGACCTCGGTCGAACCACGCTTCCGGTGGAGCTGGAATCGTCTCGCCCCCTGGGCAGTACGGACATGGGAAACGTGACGCACGTTCTCCCCGGCATTCATCCGGTGGTGGGGATCGACTCGGGTGGGGCGGTGACCCATCAGCCCGAGTTCGCTGCTGCCGCCGTGACCGAGTCGGCCGACCAGGCCGTGGTGGACGGCGCTACAGCGTTGGCGCGCACCGCGATCCGTGCCGCACTCGACGAGGGTCAGCGCGTGCGACTGCTCGAGGGGGTGGCGCTGCGGTGAACGAGGGCATCGAGAAGTGGCTCGCCGAGCACACGATCGACCTGTCGCGGTGGCGACGGCACTTCCACGCGAATCCGGAACTGGCGCGGCACGAGTTCGCGACCACCGCGTTCGTCGCGAGCCAGCTGTCCGCGGCCGGCATGTCGCCGCTGCTGCTGCCCGGTGGGACGGGCGTCATCTGCGACATCGGCCCCGGCGGCATGCGGATCGGTCTGCGCGGCGACATGGACGCGCTGCCGATGCGGGAGGCCACCGGTGCGCCGTACACGTCGACGGTGCCGGGGGTGGCCCACGCGTGCGGCCACGACGCGCACACCGCAATTCTGCTGGGTGCCGCGCTGGCGCTGAACGCGTTGCCGCAGTTGCCGATCGGTGTGCGGTTCATCTTCCAGCCGGCGGAGGAGGTGATGCCGGGCGGTGCGCTCGACGTCGTCGCCGCCGGTGGCATGCAGGGGGTGTCGCGGATCTTCGCGCTGCACTGCGATCCGCGGCTCGAGGCGGGCCGGGTGGGGGTGCGCGTCGGCGCGATCACGTCGGCGGCCGACACCGTCGAACTCGTCCTCGACTCGCCGGGAGGGCACACCTCCCGGCCGCACCTGACGACCGATCTGGTGTACGCGATCGGCACGGTGATCACCGGTCTGCCCGGCATGCTCAGCCGCCGCATCGATCCGCGCAGCGGCACCGTGATGGTGTGGGGCGCGGTGAGCGCGGGGCAGGCGCCCAACGCGATCCCGCGCAGCGGCATCCTCACCGGAACCGTCCGGACCGGCGACCACGACACGTGGGCGCTGCTCGAGCCGACGGTGCGGGAGATCGTGCACGGGCTGTTGGCGCCGACCGGCGTGCGGTACGAGTTGAACTACCGACGGGGTGTGCCGCCGGTCGTGAACGACGAGGTGTCGGCGCGCATGCTCGAGGACGCGGTCCGCGCGATCGGCCCCGACGCGCTGGCCGACACCCCACAGTCCGGCGGCGGGGAGGACTTCTCCTGGTACCTCGAGGAGGCGCCGGGCGCGATGGCGCGGTTGGGCGTGTGGTCGGGGCACGGCGAACAACTCGACATCCACCAGCCCACCTTCGACCTGGACGAGCGGGCGCTGACGACCGGGGTCCGGGTGCTGACGAACCTGGTGCTCCAGTCCTGAGTCGACACTGAGCCGGCCCTGTGGCGGCCCTACGGGGTGCCGGGTCCCACGTTGCGGCTGTTGCGGGTGCGCAGGCTCCGCACGTAGTCGGCGGGGGCTCCGGCGATCTCCGCGGCGTCGGCCATCACACCCAGGTAGCGGGCGGACGGCAGTCCGCCCTCGTAGGCGTCGAGCACGTACAGCCAGGCCAGGACGGGTCCGTCGGCGGTGTCGACACGCAGCCGGATCTTGCGGTGGATGCCCAGTTCGGAACCCTCCCAGCGGTCGAGGCGCTCCTCGTCCTCGGACGGGACGTCGTACAGGACGACGAACACCTTGGCGTCCGGGTTGTCCGGATCCTCGACGACCGTCGCGAGCGCGCCCTCCCAGCCGATGTCGCCACCGCTGAAGGTCAGCCGCCACCCGCGGAGCCACCCGGTGCCCGCCATCGGCGAGTGCGGGCAGCGCTCGAGCATCTGTTCGGGATGCATGTTGGACCCGTAGGCGGCATAGATCGGCACGGCGGCAAGCCTAATCGCTGTACTCGACGCTCGGGTAGCGGGAGAACCGCCGCGAGCACGATCCGGCGCATTCGGCGATTCCGAGAGCGCATGATGGGGGTCAGAGGGGGGTCGCGGCCTGCGTGTTCCCGGTCACTGGAATAGCGTTGTGCACGGGCCTGGCTGGAGATCCCGGCCGGCGCGGTGAGCTTGGAGGACGAATGACCCGGATCGTGATCATCGGTGGCGGACCTGCCGGATACGAGGCAGCGCTGGTGGCCGCACAGCACGGCGCCTCCGTTTCCCTGGTCGACTCCGACGGTATCGGCGGCGCGTGTGTGCTGTTCGACTGCGTTCCCTCCAAGACGTTCATCGCGTCCACCGGCATCCGCACCGACATGCGCCGCGCCACCGACCTGGGCATTTCCCTCGATCCCGCGAGCGCGACCATCTCGCTTCCGCAGATCAACTCCCGCGTCAAGAACCTCGCGCAGGTCCAGTCGTCCGACATCCGGGCCCGCCTGCAGAGCGTGGGCGTCCAGCTCCTATCGGGTACCGCCGAGCTCATCGACCGGCAGATCGGCATGGCGGCGCACCAGGTCCGCGCCACGCTGACCACCGGCGAGGAGAAGGTCCTCGACGCCGACGTCGTCCTCATTGCCACGGGCGCCAGCCCGCGCGTGCTGCCGGGCGCTGTGCCGGACGGCGAGCGGATCCTCACGTGGCGTCACCTGTACGACCTCGAGGAGTTGCCCTCGCACCTGGTGGTCGTCGGTTCCGGCGTCACCGGTGCCGAGTTCGTGTCCGCGTACACAGAGATGGGCGTCAAGGTGACGCTGGTGTCCAGCCGTGACCGCGTCATGCCGCACGAGGACGCCGACGCGGCCCTCGTCCTCGAGGACGTGCTCGCCGAGCGCGGCGTGACCCTCGTCAAGCACGCACGCGCCGATGCGGTCGAGCGCACCGAAGACGGCATCGTCGTCAAGCTCGCGGACGGTCGTACCGTGCACGGCAGCCACGCCCTGATGGCCGTCGGTTCCACCCCCAACACCGAGGGCCTGGGACTCGAGAAGGTCGGCATCGAACTCGACAAGGGCGGCTACCTGCGCGTGGACCGTGTCTCGCGCACGACGGTCTCGGGCGTCTACGCCGCCGGCGACTGCACCGGCCTGCTGCCGCTGGCGTCGGTTGCCGCGATGCAGGGCCGCATCGCGATGTACCACGCGCTGGGCGAGGGCGTGAGCCCGATCAAGCTCAAGACCGTCGCGTCGGCTGTCTTCACCCGCCCGGAGATCGCGAACGTCGGCGTCAGCCAGGCTGCGATCGACAACGGTGAGGTCCCGGCCCGCACCGTGATGCTGCCGCTCAACACGAACCCGCGCGCCAAGATGTCGGGTCTGCGCCGCGGCTTCGTGAAGATCTTCTGCCGCCCGGCCACCGGCGTCGTCATCGGTGGTGTCGTGGTCGCGGCCACGGCGTCGGAACTGATCCTGCCCATCGCGATCGCGGTGCAGAACAACCTGACGGTCAACGATCTGGCGCAGACGTTCTCGGTGTACCCGTCGCTGTCGGGTTCCATCACCGAGGCATCGCGTCAGCTGATGCGTCACGACGACCTGGACTGATCGGCGTCCTGTTCACCATGTGAGACGATGATTTCATATGGTGGAGCGATCTGTGGGATGATGCGATAAGTCGGTCGAGAACCATCGGCCCATCGCATCGCTCTCCGCCCCGTCGATCCGGGACGACCTGGGTGTATCTGCCTTCGTCCTTCGCCGTCGTGCGCGACGGCAGTTTCCCCGACTGCGGAGTTGCTCTATGTCCCTCGATTCCTCGCACGGTCCGTCTCTCGCGTTGTCGTCACGGATGGCCGGGCTACGCGGCTCGGCCATCCGCGATCTGCTCACTCTCACCGCCCGCCCCGATGTGATCAGCCTGGCCGGTGGACTGCCGGCCACGGAACTCGTTCCGCGCGAACGCATTGCGCTGGCCGCCGAGCGGGCATTCGCCGATCCCCGCGCTGTCCAGTACGGCGAGACGTCCGGCTGGGCGCCGCTGCGCGAGACGATCGCGGCGCGTGAGAGCGAGCGGGTGGGGCGGAGGATCGAACCGGCCGAGGTGGTCGTCACCCACGGATCGCAGCAGGCGCTGAGCCTGCTCGCGCAGGTGCTGCTCGATCCGGGCGATGTCGTCGTGGTCGAGGAGCCCGGCTACACGGGGGCGCTGCAGGTGTTCCGGACCGCGCAGGCCGCGTTGGTGCCCATCGGACTGGACGGCGACGGCATGGACACCGACGCGCTCGAGCGGTCGTTGCGGGAAGGGCTGCGGCCCAAGGTTGTCCACACGGTCAGCAACTTCCACAACCCGCGCGGGGTGGTGCTGTCCGCGGCTCGGCGTGCGCACCTCGCGAATCTCGCTGACCGGTACGGCTTCTGGATCATCGAGGACGATCCGTACGGCGAACTGTGGTTCGGCGAACCGACCCCCGACCCCATCGCGACCCACTCGGCCCGGGTGCTGCGACTGTCGAGCGGATCCAAGACCCTCGCACCGGCGTTGCGGATCGGCTGGCTGCATGGCGACCGCCGGGTGTGCGAGGCCGTCGAACTTCTCAAGCAGGGCGCCGACCTGTGTGGATCGTCCCTCACGCAGCAGATCGCGACCGAACTGCTCGGCGACACGGCGTGGCTCGGCGGGCACCTCGACACGATCCGTGCGGCGTACGGGTCGCGGGCGGGCGCGCTCGTCGGCGCGCTCGAGGAGGCCTTCGGTGACAGGATCGCGCACTCCACGATCCACGGCGGCATGTTCTGTTGGGTCGAGTTCACCGATGGCACAGACACCGCGACTCTGCTGGACACCGCGGTTCGGCACGGCGTCGCCTATGTGCCGGGCGGGGCGTTCGGAGTCGCTGCCGCCCACCCGCACGCGGCGCGGCTCTGCTTCGCGACGTACGACGGCGCGGTACTGGCCGACGGCGTCCGGCGGATGCGGGAGGCCCACGACGCGCACGAGCGCTCGGAGACTGTTTTCGACGCGTGAACGATTTTGTACAAAACCTCGTGTTCTGTACGAATTCATATTCGGGTTGATGAGTGGTTCGGCGGGTTCGTAGGCTCGCACTGTCGGACGGCCCACCCACCATCCGGTCATGACGACATCGCAGGTCCCGTTCGGAGAGGCCCGAGCGCAACTACGAGAACTGGTCTGCCGGGCCGGCTACGGGCGGGAGCGGATCACGATCACCCGCCACGGTGCACCCGCGGCCGTGATGGTGTCGCTCGAGGACCTGCGCAGTCTGGAGGCGCTCACGCAAGCACCTTGCGGCGCCGTCCCTTCCACGTCGCCCGAAGCGGAGGGCCGGGTCGATGAGCGTATCGGCATCACCGGTTCCCTCGGCGCCGTGTGGTACTCCGTTGCCCGGTACCGAGAACGTGTGCAGTGGTGGCAGGACCTGATCCTCGACACGTACGACGGCGGCGACGCAGCCGTCTCGTGGCGTGAACGCCTGGAGGCGTGGAAGGGCTACGTCGAAGGGGCGTCGGCGGTGTCGCCCGAGTCGCCTGCGTCGTCGGTCCAACCGTAGGTACGTTCGACGGCTTTGTTCCACCCGCTGTAGAGGCGTTCGCGGTCGGACTCGTCCATCTTCGGTTCCCACGTCTTGTCCTGCGCCCAGTTGTCGCGGATGTCGTCCTCGCTCTTCCAGAATCCCACCGCGAGACCCGCGGCGTACGCGGCGCCGAGTGCGGTGGTCTCGTTCACGACGGGGCGGATGACCGGGACGCCGAGGATGTCGGACTGGAACTGCATCAGCGTCTCGTTGACGACCATGCCGCCGTCCACCTTGAGCGAGCTCAGTTCGACGCCGGAGTCGGCGCGCATCGCCTCGATGACCTCCCGGGTCTGGTAGGCGGTGGCCTCGAGGGCGGCGCGGGCGAGGTGTCCCTTGTTGACGAAGCGGGTCAGGCCGGCGATGACGCCGCGGGCATCCGGCCGCCAGCGCGGTGCGAACAGACCCGAGAACGCGGGCACGAAATAGGCGCCACCGTTGTCGGCGACGCTCTTGGCGAGCGGCTCGATATCCTTGGCCGACTGGATGATTCCCAGGTTGTCGCGCAGCCATTGGACGAGGGAGCCGGTGACGGCGACCGATCCCTCGAGTGCGTAGACGGCGGGCTTGTCGCCCAGCTTGTAGCAGACCGTGGTGAGCAGGCCGTGTTCGCTGTGTACGGGCGTGGTTCCGGTGTTGAGCAGCAGGAAGTTTCCGGTGCCGTAGGTGTTCTTGGCCTCGCCCTCCGACAGACACGCCTGCCCGAACGTCGCGGCCTGCTGGTCACCGAGGATGCCCGCGATGGGGATGCCGGCGGAGATGCCGGGCAGCGCGAGGTCGCCGTACACCTCGGACGAGCTTCGGATCTCCGGCAGCATCGAGACCGGGATGCCCATCGCCTCGCAGATGTCCCGATCCCAGTCGAGGGTCCGCAGATTCATCAGCAGCGTGCGTGACGCGTTGGTCACGTCGGTGACGTGCAGACCGCCGGTGAGGTTCCAGACGATCCACGAGTCGATCGTGCCGAAACACAGCTCGCCGGCCTCGGCGCGCTGTCGGGCGCCCTCGACATTGTCGAGGATCCAGCGCACCTTGGGACCCGCGAAGTACGTCGACAGTGGCAACCCGGTGACCTCGCGGAACCGCCCGCGGCCCTCCTCGCCGGCCAGTTCGTCACACAGCCGATCGGTGCGGGTGTCCTGCCAGACGATCGCGTTGTAGACGGGTTCACCGGTCTCGCGGTCCCACACCACGGTGGTCTCGCGCTGGTTCGTGATGCCGACCGCGGCTATGTCGCCGGCCGTGAGGTTCGTCTTCGCGAGCACCGAGCCGACCATCTCGCGGGTGTTACTCCACAGCTGCACCGCATCGTGTTCCACCCAGCCCGGTTTCGGGAAGATCTGGTCGTGCTCCTTCTGCGCGACGCCCACGACCTGACCGGCGTGGTCGAAGATCATGCAACGGCTCGACGTGGTTCCCTGGTCGATCGCGGCTATGTACTGGCTCACGGGCATCCTCGTCTCTCGGGCAGTCTGGGCACGAAGCTACTAGCCTGGGGGCAGATTTGCCGACAACCACGGGAGCCCGAGTTGGACAAGCAGCCTGGTGTGCAATTCCTCGGTCCGCAGCAGCGCGAGCAGGCCTGGGAGAAGTTGGGAACCGAGCAATTCGACGTGGTGGTGATCGGTGGCGGCGTCGTCGGTGCCGGCGCGGCGCTCGATGCCGCGACGCGCGGGCTCAAGGTGGCGCTCGTCGAGGCCCGCGATTTCGCCTCGGGCACGTCGTCACGCTCGTCGAAGATGTTCCACGGCGGACTGCGCTATCTGGAGCAGCTCGAGTTCGGTCTGGTGGCGGAGGCGCTGCACGAGCGGGAACTGTCGATGTCGACGCTCGCGCCGCATCTGGTCAAGCCGTTGAAATTCCTTTTCCCGCTGACACATCGGGTGTGGGAGCGGCCGTACATGGCGGCCGGATTCCTCCTCTACGACCGGATGGGCGGCGCGAAGTCGGTCCCGGCGCAGAAACATCTGACGCGGGCGGGTGCCCTGCGGATGGCGCCCGGACTCAAGCGGCACTCGCTGGTCGGCGGAATCCGCTACTACGACACCGTCGTCGACGACGCCCGCCACACGATGACCGTGGCACGCACGGCGGCCCAGTACGGCGCGGTCGTTCGGACCTCGACGCAGGTGGTGGGCTTCCTTCGGGAGGCCGACCGGGTGTCCGGCGTGCGGGTCCGCGACTCGGAGACCGGTGAGACGACCGAGGTCTGCGGCCACGTCGTCATCAATTCCACCGGTGTGTGGACCGACGAGATCCAGTCGCTGTCCCGCCAGCGTGGACGGTTCCGGGTGCGGGCGTCCAAGGGCGTGCACATCGTGGTTCCGCGCGATCGGATCGTGAGCGACGCCGCGATCATCCTGCGCACCGAGAAGTCGGTGCTGTTCGTGATTCCGTGGGGTGGCCACTGGATCATCGGCACCACCGACACCGACTGGAATCTCGACCTCGCACACCCGGCCGCGACCAAGGCCGACATCGACTACATCCTCGGCCACGTCAACAAGGTGCTGGTCACCCCGCTCACCCCCGACGACATCGACGGCGTGTACGCCGGGCTACGTCCGCTGCTGGCGGGGGAGAGTGACGAGACGTCGAAACTCTCGCGGGAACACGCCGTCGCACGCGTCGCGCCGGGCCTCGTCGCGATCGCCGGCGGCAAGTACACGACCTACCGGGTGATGGGGCAGGACGCCGTCGACCTCGCCTCGGAGGACATTCCGGCCCGCGTCGCGCCGTCGATCACCGAGAAGGTGCCGCTGGTCGGCGCCGACGGCTACTTCGCGCTGGTCAACCAGGCCGTGCACCTCGGCCAGCTGTACGGACTGCACCCGTATCGGGTCAAGCACCTGCTCGACCGGTACGGCTCGCTCATCGACGAGGTCCTGGAACTGGGTCAGGACTCACCCGAGTTGCTCCAGCCGATCACCGACGCGCCCGACTACCTGCAGGTGGAAGCCGTGTATGCGGCCGCGGCCGAGGGTGCGCTGCATCTCGAGGACATCCTCGCGCGCCGCACCCGCATCTCGATCGAGTACCCGCACCGCGGCGTGAACTGCGCCGAGCAGGTGGCCAATCTCGTCGCGCCGATCCTCGGCTGGGACTCGGCCACGATCGACCGCGAGGTCGAGACGTATCGGGCGCGCGTCGAGGCCGAGATCATGTCGCAGGCGCAGCCGGACGACGCTTCCGCCGACGCGCTGCGGGCCGCGGCCCCGGAGGCGCGTGCGCAGATCCTCGAGCCGGTACCGGGCACGGTGCTGCCTAGTGGTGGGTCAGCACGATCTTGACGACGACGACCGCGGTGGCTGCGACGGCCAGCAGCCCCGCGGCGATCAGGGTGTCGCGCGAGGGTCGTTCGCCGCGGAGACGGGCGATCACGAAGACCATCGACGCAATGCGGATGAGGATCGTGACCTCGGCGATCACCTGGGCGGTGAACGGCTCGAGCCAACCGAAGACGGCGGTCGCGAGGAGGACGATGGGAAGGACCGCCGAGCTGAGGACCGGGACCGAATCGCGCAGTTCGGCCAGGCGTTCGGCGGTCGTCAGCTGACGACCGGAGCGCACCGATCTGCCGACGCCTTCCGCGAAGGCGTGGGCGATGAATGTCGACACCGCGGTTCCGGCCACGACGGCGATGGTGCGGGAGTCGCTGCGGGAGACGGTCTCCGGAATCAGCGCGGCGAGGATCAGGATGTTGCCGTACACGTAGGCGCTGATGCGACTGGCCGCGTTCTCCCGGTCGAGAGGAACCGAACGACTCAACAGGGGGCGGTGCAGCAGCGAGCGAAGGTCCGGTTCCATGCGTAAAAGCGTCGCATACCTCAGTTGAGGGGTGGAACGTAGTGGCTCGGATCGTTGCGATGCTCGAGCGGCGGAAGGTTGCGCGTCGGCGTGTGCACCAGTGGAGCGTCGGCCGGTGACCGCCCGCTGACCCGGTCGACGCCGCCACGGGCCCGCGGATGCTTGCGCCTGCGCTCCGGAACGAGTCGGAATGCCACATTCACGAGTTCGCCGACGCGGCGGTGCAGCCACGCGTCCAGCGGCCCCCAGCGGTAGCCCAGCAGATCCCGCACAGGCTGGTCGTACATCCCGACCGTGAGCCACACGAACCCCTTCGACACCGGAATCCGGGCGACCCGCCAGATCGGCTCCGGCACCCACATCAGGAACGGGGGACGGCCGATGTCGGACAGGTCGAGCACGTCACGGGCAGCCCTGTTGTCCTCGAGGACGTCGCGGCACATGTGCTCCCAGTACCGCTGGAAGTCCTCCCACGTCTGCGGCACCGGACGCATGCTCATCCCGTAGAGCCGGTACCACTGGATGTGCTCGGTGAACAGTTGCCGCTTCTGGGCCTCGGTGATGCCGCCCATGAAGTTGTCGGCGGTGAGGATCGTGCCCATGAAGAACGTGGCGTGCGCCCAGTAGAACGTCTCGGGGTCGAGTGCGTGATAGCGCCGTCCCTTCGCGTCCACGCCCTTGATGTCGCGGTGGTAGTTGCGGACCTCCTCGGCCGTCTGCTGCGCGCGGTCACCGTCGAACACCACGCCGCCGATCGGGTACAGCGACCGGAACAGGCGTTCCCACCGTTCCTCGAAGAACCGGGAGTGCTGCTCCACTCCGGCGCCCAGACCCGGGTGCATGTTCTGCATCGACCCCGCCCACAGACCCTGGAGCATGCCGCGCCAGTCGCCGAAGTAGCGCCACGTGAGCGAGTCGGGACCGAGCGGTATCGGCGCCGACGTGTCCGAACGGGTCATGCGAGCCGCCTTCCGGGAGCAATTGACTACACCCGTTGTCAGATTAGGATCGGGGCGGTACGCGGTCAAGGGCTGGAGGTGCGGTGGGTACGCAGCGGACGTGGGCGGGCACCGGAATCGAGGAACGCCGTGCCGCCCGGCGCGACACACTGCTCGCCGCCGGCATCGAACTGCTGGGCGCACAGGGCGGTGCGGCCGTCGGCGTCCGCGCGGTCTGCCGCGCCGCCGGACTCACCGAACGGTACTTCTACGAGAGTTTCGCCGACCGCGACCGATTCGTCCGAGCGGTGTACGACGACGTCGGCCGGCAGGCGCACGCCGCACTCGTGGCGGCGGTCGGAGCGGCACCGGCACCACACGACCGCGCGGCCGCGGCCGTGTCGGCCTTCGTGGAACTGATGGTCGACGACCCGGCGCGTGGCCGGGTGCTGCTGCTCGCGCCGCTCGTCGAGCCCGCGCTCGGTGGGCGGGGGCTCCAACTCGCCCCGGCCTTCGTGCTGCTCGTACACGAGCAGCTGTCGCAGATCACCGATCGCGACGAACGGCAGATGACGGCGGTCGGCCTCGTCGGGGCGCTCACGAGTCTGTTCATCGGGTACCTGGACGGCACGATCGTGACATCCCGCGAGCGGTTCGTCGGACACTGTGTCGCACTGCTCGACGGTGCCGGTCAGCGCAGCGGCTGACAGTTGGGGCAGTAGAAGATCGAACGCTCGCGGCCGGGTCCCTCGGCCAACTCGTCGGCCACGATCAGGGTGCCGCAGCGCAGGCACGGCTTGCCGCCGCGCCCGTACACCCAGTCCCGTCGGCCGGGCCGTCGATCACCGGTGGTGACGCGGACGGCGCGGTCGCGGTTGGCCTGGAGCAGTCGGTGCGCCAGGTCGACCACCTTGGGCAGGTCCGGCACCCGGTCGGTGGGGGTTCGCGGATCGACGCCGCGTAGGAAGCAGATCTCGTTGCGGTACACGTTGCCGATGCCCGCCATGATGCGCTGGTCCAGCAGGGCCTCGCCGATCGGACGATCCTCGGCCGCAGCCAGATTCGCGGCCGCGACCGCCGCGTCCCAGTCGGGGCCGAGCAGGTCGGGGCCCAGGTGGCCGACGACGCTCTCCTCCTCGTCGCGGCCGATCACTTCGGTGATGCCGAGTGAGAATCCCACGGCGACGGCGTCATCGGTGCCCAGAACGATGCGGGCCTGATGTCCGGGGCGCTTCCACCGGGCGCCCCGGGGGTACACGTGCCAGGCGCCCTCCATCTTCAGGTGGGTGTGGATCGTGTGGTCGCCGACCCGGGTCAGCAGGTGTTTGCCGCGGGCGATCACCGAGTCGACCGTGTTGCCGGACAGGTCGACGGTCGCGTAGCGCGGGACCCGGACGTCGCACTCGGTGAGCACGTGGCGGGTGAGGGCTGCGTCGAGCCGCTGCGCCGTCCGCCAGACGGTGTCTCCCTCGGGCATCGCCTCACGCCCGCAATCTGTAGCCGCGCGGGGTGGCCGAGAATCCGACCTCGGCGAGCAGTTGTGCGAAGTCGTGTCCGTGAATCGTTGCGCCGTCGACCTTCTCGACTACGACCTTGTCGATGCCTCCGCGTTTGACGGTGCCGGCGAGCGATTCCGCGGCGGTGCGCAGTGCGCCGATGTCGTCGGTGAAGGTGAGGACGGTGCGTCCGCCGCGCTCGACGAACAGCACCAGTTCGCCCTCGACGAGCGCCACCAAGCCGCCGGCCTTGCGGCCGGGCCGGTGCCGCGGTGCGTCCTCGCCCGACATCGACGGAGGCCACGGCAGTGCCGCGCCGTACGGGTTCGCGGGATCGCATGCCGCGAGCGTGACGGCGGGGGTGGAGGTGTGCCGGCCTTCGATCGTGTCACTGTAGCTCCGCAGCCGGTCGACGACGTCGGAGGTGGAGAACTGGGCACCGCCGAGGGTGTCGACGAAGTAGCCGCGGCGGCAGCGGCCACCGTCCTCGAAGCCGCTGAAGACCTTGTACATCAAGGCGAAGCCGCCGGGAACGTTCTCGCTCACCACCGATCCGCGGGTGACGACACCGTAGCGTTCGAGCAGCAGGTCGGCGGTGGCGTGTGCGCGCAGCGTGGGGTCCGGCTCGGGTTCGGGAAGCAGCGACCAGCGTCCGCCCGCGGTGGGCGGGCCGGGTCTGGTGGGCATGGTGGGCCGGCCCAGCCGCCGGTAGGCGTGCGCGCGGGGTGCGCGCCGTGGCGTGCGGTGGCTGGGTGTGGAGCGCGAGGTGTCCGACAGCAGCGCCCGCAGCGGGGCCAGTGTGTCGTTGCCGAGGTATCCCGCCCACACCAGGTCCCACAGCGCGGAGGTGAGCGCGGGATCGTCCGTCGCGCCGAGTGTGTCCGAGAGTTGCCGGAAGAAGTACGCGCCGCCGCCGGCGAGGGTGTCGAGGACGGAGCGGTGCATCTCGGTGAGTTCGATGTCGGCGGGCGCCGCGAGCGTGAGCGGGGACGATTCGGCCAGGTGCAGGCTCACCCAGCCGTCCTTCCCGGAGATCTGTCCGGCGCCCGCCCACAGCACCTCGCCGGTGGAGGTGAGTTCGTCGAGCATCGCGGGGGAGTAGTCGCGGACGCGCGAGCCCAGGATCAGGGTTTCGAGGGCGGACGCCGGAACCGGAACTCCTGCAAGCTGTTCCACGACGGTCGCGACACCGTCGATGCCGCGCAGCGAACCTCCGACGTGCTGCCAGCCCGGCAGGAAGCGGCCGAGGGTCGCGGTGCTCACCGGTTCGACGTCCTCGCGGGCCGCGGCCAGCGAACGCCGGCGCAGGCGCCGCAGCACCTCCGCGTCGCACCACTCGCTGCCGGTGGCGCCGGGACGGAACTCGCCCTCGACCACGCGCTTCTCGTTCGCGAGCCGGACCAGCACGTCCCGCGCGACGGCCGATCCGATGCCGAACCGGTCCGCGGCCTCGGCCAGCGTGAACGGGCTGTGGGTGCGCGCGAAGCGACTCAGCAGATCGCCCAGTGGGTCGTCGACCGGCTCGATGAATGCCGCGGGCGTGCCGATCGGCAGCGGTACGCCGAGCCCGTCGCGCAGCCGTGCGGCGTCCTCGATCGCGGTCCACCACTGGCGGCCCGCGAACGAGACGTGCAGCGCGCGCCGGTGTTCCACCAGTTCCTCGAGCCACGGCAGCGGGTCGGCGGTGGCGCGGGCGGCGGCCTCCTCGGTGGTCAGTGGCCCCAGCAGGCGCAGCAGGTCGGCGATGCCCTCGACGTCGCGGGCGTGCCGTTCCGGGACCAGGCGCTGCAGTTCGTGTTCGGCCTTGGCGATGACGTCGGCGTCGAGGAGTTCGCGCAGTTCCACCCGGCCGAGCAGTTCGGCGAGCAGTGTCGAGTCCAGGGACAGCGCGGCAGCGCGGCGTTCGGCGAGCGGGCTGTCGCCCTCGTACATGAACGCGCCGATGTAGTCGAACAGCAGCGAGCTCGCGAACGGCGACGGCGACGCGGTCTCCACCTCGACGATGCGGATCTGCCGACGGGCGATGCGGCCGAACAGGTCGCGCAGCGCGGGCAGGTCGTAGACGTCCTGCAGGCATTCGCGCACGGTCTCGAGCAGGATCGGGAACGTCGGATACTTGCGGGCGACGTCGAGCAGTTGCGCCGAGCGCTGCCGCTGCTGCCACAGCGGCGCCCGCTTGCCGGGGGTGCGGCGCGGCAACAGCAGTGCGCGCGCGGCACATTCGCGGAACCGCGACGCGAACAGTGCCGAGCCGCCCACCTCGTCGGTGACGATGTCCTCGATCTCGTCGCGCTCGAACGCGAACAGTTCGGCGCCGGGCGGGTTGTCCTCGGTGTCGGGCAGGCGGACGATGATGCCGTCGTCGGACGCGGTGGGGGCGGCGTCGACGCCGAAGCGTTCCCGCAGTCGGGCGCCCACCGCGAGCGCCCACGGCGCGTGCACGCGCAGCCCGTAGGGCGAGTGCAGCACCAGTCGCCAGTCGCCGAGTTCGTCGCGGAAACGTTCGACGACGAGCGTGCGGTCGGTGGGGACGCGTCCGGTGGCCTGCTGCTGATCGTCGATCAGGGCCGCGAGGTTGGTGGTGGCGTTGGCGTCGAGTCCGCTCGCGGCGAGTCGGGTGGCCACCTCGTCCGGGGTGCTGGTGGACAGCTCGCGCAGGAACCCCCCGAGCGCCTCCCCGAGTTCGGCGGGACGGCCCAGACCGTCGCCGTGCCAGAACGGCAGCCGTCCGGGCAGTCCGTACGCGGGACTGACGAGCACGCGGTCGAACGTGATCTCCTCGATCCGCCAACTGGTGGCGCCGAGTGCGAACACATCGCCCACCCGGGACTCGTACACCATCTCCTCGTCGAGTTCGCCCACCCGAGAGGCCTTCTCGCCGACCATGTACACCGCGAACAGGCCGCGGTCGGGGATGGCGCCGCCGGAGGTGACGGCGAGGCGCTGCGACCCGGGCCGTCCGGTGAGGGTGCCGGCGTCGCGATCCCAGACGAGCCGGGGCCGAAGCTCGGCGAACTCGTCGGACGGATAGCGGCCCGCGAGCAGGTCCAGCGTCGACTCGTACGCCGAGCGGGGTAGCGTCGCGAACGACCCACTGCGACGGACCATTTCGTACCACTGCTCCACGTCGATCGGTTCGAGCGCGGTGGCGGCGACGGTCTGCTGCGCGAGGATGTCGAGCGGGTTGGCCGGGATCTCGAGCGCCTCGATTTTGCCACTGGTCATCCGTTCGACGGTGACGGCGCAGTGGATCAGGTCGGTGCGGTGCTTGGGGAACAGCACGCCGCGGGAGATCTCGCCCACCTGGTGTCCGGCGCGGCCGACGCGCTGCAGTCCGCTCGCGACGGACGGCGGCGCCTCGACCTGGACGACGAGGTCGACCGCGCCCATGTCGATGCCGAGTTCGAGGCTGCTGGTCGCGACGACACAGCGCAACCGTCCCGACTTGAGATCGTCCTCGATGATGGCCCGCTGGTCCTTGCTCACCGAACCGTGGTGGGCGCGGGCCAGTAGGGGATCGGCGCCGTAGTTCACCTCGGTGGGCGCGCCGATCTGCGCCGGCGGCCGGCCCTGCTTCTCGACGGCGCCGCCGAGGCGTTCGGCGTAGATCTCGTTGAGCCGTGCGGTGAGCTTCTCGGCGAGGCGGCGGGAGTTCGCGAACACGATCGATGAGCGATGCGCGAGGATCAGGTCCACGATCTGCTCCTCGACGTGCGGCCAGATGGACCCGGCCTGCGGCGCCGGCGACATCGAGTCCGGATCCGGTTCCGCGACGCCGAGTTCGGTCATGTCCTCGACCGGGACCCGCACGGTGAGATCGAAGGTCTTCGCTGCGGGCGGCGCCACGATCCGGATGGGCGCGGCGCCCGCCAGGAACCGGCCCACCTCCTCGTGCGGACGCACGGTCGCCGACAGCCCGATCCGCTGGGCGGGCTTGGTCAGGAGCTGGTCGAGGCGCTCGAGCGACAGCGCGAGGTGGGCGCCGCGTTTGGTGCCGGCGACTGCGTGTACCTCGTCGACGATCACCGTGTCGACTGCCGCGAGCGTCTCCCGCGCCGACGACGTGAGCATCAGGAACAGCGACTCGGGGGTGGTGATGAGGATGTCCGGCGGGGTCTTGATCAGCTTGCGGCGCTCACCGGTGGGGGTGTCACCGGAACGCACACCCACGCGGATCTCCGGGGGCTCCGACCCGAGCCGCTTCGCGGTCTGGGTGATCCCGACCAGCGGGGCGCGCAGGTTCCGCTCGACGTCGACGCCCAGCGCCTTGAGCGGCGAGATGTACAGGACACGGGTGGCCCGGTCGGACTCGGTCGACGTGGACAGCTGGTCGAGCGCCCACAGGAACGCCGACAGGGTCTTGCCGGAGCCGGTGGGTGCCACGACGAGCGTGTGCGACCCGCTCGCGATGGAGTCCCACGCCCCGAGCTGTGCGGCCGTCGGCGCATCGAAGGCACCGTCGAACCACTCCCGGGTGGGCGCGGAGAAGCGGTCGAGGACGGCGTCCATGCGCTCCATCTTGCCCGCAGGCACCGACACGCACTTTCAGCCAGCGTCCCGGCCCCACCGCGTAGTAGCTTCCTGAACAAACGATCGGTCTTCACAAAGAACGGGCGGGGCGGCATGGAGACGTTGAAGATGGTGCTCGAACTCGTGGTCGTGCTGGGCGCGATCGTGATGGGCACCCGCTCGAGCGGCGTCGCGCTCGGCCTGTGGGGCGGCGCGGGCGTGGCCGTGCTGGTGTTCGTGTTCGGCGAGGACGTCGGAACGCCGCCGGTGGACGCGCTGCTGATCGTCCTGTCGGTGGTGCTGGCGTCGTCGATGATGCAGGTGGCCGGCGGCATCGACTGGATGGTGACCATTGCCGCCCGGCTCATCTCGAAGCGGCCGAAACAGATCACGCTGATCGCGCCGCTGGTCGCGTTCCTGTTCTCGGTGGGCGCCGGGACGTCGAACATCCTGTACCCGCTGCTCCCGGTGATCTACGACCTGTCGTACCGGAACGGGGTCCGGCCGTCGCGTCCGCTGTCGTTGTCGGTCGTGTCGACCGGCGTCGCGCTCGCCTGCAGCCCGGTCTCGGCCGCGATGGCCGCGATGGTGACGCTCACCGACGTCTCGCCGTACGACTTCGAACTCATCGACATCATCAAGATCACGCTGCCGGCCGCGATCATCGGCATCGTGCTCTCGGCGTTCGTCGTCAACAAGCTCGGTAAGGAACTGCGCGACGACCCCGAGGTGCAGGCCCGGATCGAGTCCGGGGAACTCGAGGTCGCGGGGGCCGGTGGTCCGGGCGCCCTCAAACTCGAATCGACCACGAAGGGCCGCAACGCTGCGCTGATCTTCCTCGCCGGTGTCGCCGCGATCGTCGTGTTCGGTCTGTTCAAGGACATCCGGCCGGATGCCGCCGACGGCACCCCGCTCGGCATGACGCCGATCATCGAGATGATCATGTTCCTCGTCGGCACCGTGATCCTGCTGGTGTCGCGGCCCGACGTGTCCACGGTGCCCGCCTCGACGGTGTTCCGTGCCGGCATGGTCTCGGCGATCGCCCTGTTCGGACTCGCGTGGCTGACCGACACGTTCATCAGCGCACACAGCGACACCATCACCAACACCGTCGGCGACTGGGTGAACGCGGCACCGTGGATCTTCGCGCTCGGCGTGTTCCTCGTGTGTGTCCTCACCACGAGCCAGTCGACCGCGACCCGAACGATCGTGCCGATCGGTCTCGCGGCGGGCATCGCGCCGGGCGTCCTCAGCGGAATGTGGGCCGGCGCCTTCGCCGGCGTCTACCTGCTGCCCACCAACGGCTCCCAGATCGCGGCCGCCAACTTCGACCTGTCGGGCACCACCAAGCTCGGCACCAAGCTCGTCGACCACTCGTTCTTCATCCCGACCGTGGTCCTCGCGGCCACGACCGTCGCGGCGGGTGCGGGCCTGGGCGTGTTGCTGGGGTGAGGGGTTGATCGCCCCCACGGTCGGTATCGCGCGTGGAGCCTTACGGTTGGACGATGCCGCAGGGACATCTCCCGTTTGCCCTGCCTGCGTGACAAGGAGTGAACCGACGTGGAGGGTGCTGACGACCCGACCGACCGCTCGCGGCTGGACCTGGCGGCGCATCTACCGCGACTGACGGCGCGTGGTGTGATTCTCAGTCTCCTCGTGAGCAATCACCCGGCGCGGCCGACGCCGGCGCAGGTCGTCCGGGCCGCGGGAGTGTTCGGTATCAAGGAATCTGCGGCGCGGGTCGCGTTGAGCCGGATGGTGTCCGGTGGCGATCTCACGCGAACACCCGACGGGTTCCATCTGAGTGCACCGCTGCTCGAACGTCGTCAGCGGGTGCTGCACGAGGTGGAGCAGGGGACCCGCCCGTGGAACGGGGAGTGGGAGATCGTCGTCGTCACCGGCACGGGACGCGATCCCGGCGATCGCGCCGCGCTGCGCGAGCGGCTGTCCCGGCTCCGGTTGGCCGAACTGCGCGAGGGCGTCTGGCTGCGTCCGGCCAACCTGACGCGGGTGCTCGACCTGGCCGCCGAACCGGTGGAGGTGCTGACGGGAAGTCCGGTGCGCGACGCCGGTGAACTCCTCGGATCGTTGTGGAACCTCCCGGCCTGGGAGCGGGAGTCCCGGCGGCTGCTCGAGCTGATGAACCTGGCCGAGAGCACGGTCGACCGATTCACGGTCGCCACCGCGGTTGTTCGACACCTTCTCACGGATCCTGTTTTACCGCAGGAACTTCGACCGAATTCGTGGACGGCCGACCGTGTGCATGCGGCGTGGGGCGCGTACCAGGAGGAGTTCGTGTCGATTCCGGAGGTCGGTCACACGAACTGACCGAATATTACTCATTGACTTCGACTGTTCGGAAAACGTAATGTCCGAATCAGTCGAAGGAGGCAGTCATGCAGACACACGAGGTGTTCAACCAGTCCGTTCCGCTATACGGCCACAACGTCGCCGACGATCCGACGCTGCTCGAGGGGCTCGTCCGTGAGGGCGCGGAATGGGCCGTCGACGACGTCAGCCGCCTCGGCGCGCTGGCCGGAACCGAGCACGTGCAGGAACTGGGCCGGCTCGCGAACGAGAACCCGCCGGTCCTGCGGCCCTACGACCGGTTCGGTCACCGCACCGACGACATCGAGTTCCACCCGGCGTGGGACGAGCTGATGTCCACGGCCGTCGCCAACGGGATGCACGGCGCACCGTGGAGCGACGCCCGGCCGGGCAGCCACGTGGCGCGCGCCGCCAAGTTCTACGTGTGGAGCAATGTCGAGGCCGGCCACACCTGCCCGATCTCGGCGACGTACGCCGCCGTCCCCGCGCTGCGGGAGAACCCCGAGCTGGCCGCGATCTACGAACCGCTGCTGTCCAATTCGTCGTACGAGGGCGGCCTGAGGCCTCCGTTGGAGAAGGCGGGCCTGCTCGCGACGATGTCCATGACCGAGAAGCAGGGCGGCTCCGACATTCGAGCCAACACGACGCGCGCCGTCCTGCAGCCCGACGGCACCTACCGGATCGTCGGCCACAAGTGGTTCACGTCGGCGACGATGGCCGACCTGTTCCTGGTCCTGGCGCAGACCGACGCGGGCGTGACGTGCTTCCTGGTGCCCCGCGTCCTTCCCGACGGCACCCGCAACAACGTTCGACTGATGCGGCTGAAGGACAAGCTGGGCAATCGGTCCAACCCGTCGGCCGAGATCGAGTACGAGAACGCCTTCGCGTGGCGTGTCGGTGACGAGGGCCGTGGTGTGCCGACGATCATCAAGATGGTCAACATGACTCGCCTCGACTGCCTGATCGGGGCGGCGTCGGGCATGCGTCGGGGCGTCACCCAGGCCGTGCATCACGCGACGCATCGGCAGGCCTTCGGCAACTACCTCATCGACCAGCCGTTGATGCGGAACGTCCTGGCCGACCTGGCCGTGGAGTCGGAGGCGGCGTCGCTGCTGATGATGCGCCTCGCCGGCGCCCACGACCGTGCCACTCGCGGTGACGCGGCGGAGTCCGACTTCCTGCGTCTGGCCCTCGCGGTCGGGAAATACTGGGTGTGCAAGCGGTGGCCCGCTCATGCGGCCGAGGCGATGGAGTGCTTCGGGGGCAACGGCTTCATCGAGGAGTCTCAGATGCCGCGCCTGTTCCGCGAGTCCCCGCTCAACGGGATCTGGGAAGGCAGCGGAAACGTCGCGGCGCTCGACGTGCTGCGGGCGATGGGCAAGAATCCGCGCACCGTCGAAGGGTTCTTCGACGAGGTCGCGCTGGCCGGTCCCGAGCCGAGCATTCAGCGTGCGGTCCGCGAGATCCGTTCCCAGCTGACCGATCTGGCGGACGCGGAGGTCCTCGCCCGTCGCGTGATCGAGCGGATGGCACTGGTTCTGCAGGCGTCGCTCCTGGTGCGGCACGGCAATCATGCGGTCTCCGATGCCTTCATTGCCACCAGAATCGACGGCGACCGTGGCAGCGTGTACGGAACGCTGCCCGCCGGCGTGGACTTCGCAGCAATTATCGATCGCGTCACCTCGAAGGTCGGCTGACAGAGCCGACCGCGGCCCGGAACACAATGTCGAAGGAGTCGATCAATGCAGGGAATCGGTGACTGGGCCACCCGGCGGGCCCAATTGAGCGGCGACAAGGTCGCTTTCGTGTCCGGTGAGCGCACCTGGACCTACGGCGAGTTCGACGACCGCGCGAACCGGCTGGCGAACCAGCTACGCGATCGGTTCGGCGTCAGGCGCGGAGACCGCATCGCCGCGGTCGTACCCACGTCCGTGGAGTGCCTCGAGATCCTCTTCGCGGTAGCGAAGCTCGGCGCCGTCTTCACACCGATCAACGTCCGGCTCACGGCGTCCGAGATCGGTTATGTCCTGGCCGATCTCGGAGCACAGCTACTCTTCGTGCACGGGGCGTTCACCCAGGCGGCAGCTGCGGTGAACGAACCGGGCGTGCGGGTGCGCGACGTGGTAGCACTGGGGGCGGAGTACGACGACCTCGTGGCGACCGCCGATCCGGACCCGTTGCCGGCGCTGACGGATCGCCACGACGTGGCGGTGATCATGTACACGTCCGGAACCACCGGGCGACCCAAGGGCGCCATGATCACCCACGAGAACCTCCGGGCCAACGCGGCCGCCGTCACCTCCGCGTTCGGACTGCGTTCGTGCGACGTCACCGTGACGGCACTTCCGATGTTCCACATCGGCGGGCTGGGGCTCTACACACTGCCGTTCATCTATGTGGGCGCCATGAACGTGATCATGCCGTCGTTCGATCCGGTCGCGGTCCTCGACGCGGTGGTCGCGCACCGGGCGACTCAACTGTTGTTGGTGCCCACGATGTGGCAGGCCGTCATGGGTGTGCCCGATCTGGAACGCTACGACCTGTCCTCGCTCGACTGTGCCCTGACATCCGGTGCGCCTGCACCTGTCTCGGTGCTGGACTTCCTGGCGCGCAGTGGTATCCCGTTCCGGGAGGGGTTCGGGATGACCGAGTGTGCCCCGTCGATCGCGCTGCTCGACTCCGAGCACGTTCGGGAGAAGGCCGGATCGATCGGACGGCCGCTCTTCGGGATCGACACGCGGTTGGTCGACGACCTGGACCGCGACGTGCCCGTCGGAACGGTGGGAGAACTGTTGGTCCGAGCCGACAACGTGTTCGCCGGGTACTGGATGCGTCCCGAGGAGACGTCCCATGCGTTGCGGGGTGGATGGTTCCACACCGGGGACATGGCACGAGCGGACGACGAGGGTTTCATCACCCTGGTCGACCGGAAGAAGGACATGCTGATCAGCGGCGGTGAGAACGTGTACTCCCGTGAGGTGGAGGTGGTGATCGCCGAGATGCCCGGAGTGCGCAACGTGGCGGTGGTCGCGGCCTCCCACGAGAAGTGGGGCGAGACGCCGGTGGCCTTCGTCGTGCCGACCGAGGGTGCCGCACTCGCCGAGGACGACGTCATCGCCTTCGCTCGGCAACGGCTGGCGCGTTTCAAGGTGCCGACCCGGGTCCGGTTCATCGAGGCGCTGCCGACGACGGCCACGGGCAAGGTGCAGAAGAACGCGCTCCGCGATCGCCTGCTCACCGAGACGGTCTGAGCGGGAACCGGCTCCGGTACTCGTCCCAGCTCGCCTTGCACGCGCGGGCGAGGTGGTCGATCCGGTCCTGATCGGCGGTCGGCCAGTCGACGCCCGGTTCCATCAGTTCGGCCGTCGCCCGTTCGCCGAGCAGGAACTCGCGCCGGAATTCGGCCTGCACCGCACCGAGGACGACCCCGGCGGCCTCGGTGCGGTGCCGCAGCGCGGCGAAACGGGCGCCGGCCGCGATGATCTCCTGGCTGCCCAGGTACGGCTGGTTGAGCTGCACGGCTTCCGCCTCGGCGGTGAAGTCCACGAATCCCTTGCGATGTGCCTGCGCGAGTGCGCGGACCCGGGCGGGGTCCATCGTGACCGGATTGTCGCCCCGCGGATCGCCCTCGTGGTCCCCGCGATTCGACAGGGCCACGACATCCGGTAGCAGGTCGGGCTCGGCCCGCAGGACGTTCACCGCGCCGTCGCGTCGGGTCGTGTGGTTCATCGTGTCGTGGAACGAGAGGGTCGTGAAGTCGGTGCCGCGGCGCAGGGCCAGTTCCGCCATGCGGTCGACCAACTCGTCGCGGGTGCGCTCGTAGACGCCCAGGCCGCGGTCGGCGACCTCGGTGAAGGTGTCGGCCAGATGCTTCCATCCGGCGTCGTCGGTGGGTTCGCGCAGCAGCGGGTAGAACGAGAACGTGACCGGTCGGACGGCGTCGACGCCGTCGAGGTCGGCCCGGTTGCCGGGGCCGGCCTGCCGCACCCGCGCGAATGCCTCGCGCAGCGTCGCCTCGAGATCCGTCGGGCGGGCCCGGTTGGGGTCGCGAATCATGCGCGGGTGCGGATTTTCGACATACACGATCCGGGGGTCGATCTCGGCCCAACGCCGCACGATCGGCCCGGTGGACATATCGGTGAAATCGAACTGGAGTCTGCGAGTGAACTCGGGTGCGAGGAACGGTGCGAGCTCCTCGGGGATCGCGTAACCCGAATGCGGGCAACTCACCAGCAGATCCGCCTCGGCCAGCGCCTGATCGAGCGTTCGATTGCCTGGGTCGGCGTAGAACACCAGGTCCTCGGGCGTGAATTCCGTTCCGGCAGGGACGAACAGCGGCGTGCCAGTCATGGCTCGACCATATCGTCTCGGAATACTTTGGGGCGGTAGGGAAATGCGGTCGAATCGGACAGTGGGGAGCGCTGCCGAACGGGCGACGGGCCGCGTCGTCGAAGTCGCTCGAGATTCGGTCGAGAATCCCGGTAAGGCCGTACAGACCGGCCTCCACTCACTAGTCTAGTGGATGTTCCGGACGGTCTTTGACCAGGTCGGGGCCGTCTTCCTGCAAGGAGGGGAGCTCCCCGTGAAACTCCACAGAACAGCCGCCGTGTCCGTGCTGGCCATCGCGGCTCTGGGTGTCGCCACCGGCACCGCCTACGCCGAGCCCGGACCTCCGCCGAGTCCTGGGGTCATTCACTATCAGACCCAGATCGGTTCGAACGGAACATCGCTCGACACTGTGCTCGATGCCGGCACCTTCCGGGTCGCAGGCAATGTCGTCGACGTCGTCGATCCCGCGGGCGCCACCGTCGGCACCATCCCGCTGACCTACCCGGTGGCCGGTACCGACATCTCGCTGGTCCCGTCGGTCGACGGCAGCAGACTCACCCTCACGCCGGCGGTCCCGGCCCAGGGCGTCGCTGCGCTGCACAACGTGGACGCCCGCCAGGACGCCTACGACAACATGGTCCGGCAGATCGAACAGGGCTGGTTCAACGGAGGACAGATGTCCGCGCAGATCGGCGCGGGTGTCGGTGCCGTCGTCGGCTGCGTTCTGTTCCTGTTCGTCGGCTGCATCCCGGGTGCCGCGATCGGTGGCGCGATCGGAGCAGCGACCGGAATCACCAACAACAACCCGGCGGTCCAGCCCGCCGTGTTCGATTTCATCGCCACGCTCTACTGACCCGGCCGGCCGCTCGCCTCGGAGTCGGGGAGGGGCGAGCTCCGGTGGAGCAGCGCGCGCAGGTTGTCGGTGACGATGCGGGCCGAGATGGTGGGGTCGATGGCGCGCTGGATGCCGAGACCCACGCCCAGGCTGAGAACGCTGCGGGCGGCGTCGTCGGGTGGGATCGGGAGCGTGACGCCGGTCGTCTCGGTCAGCGAATTCAGCAGGGCCAGAACCATTCCGTGCGCCATGCCGAGCGTCGACGCGAGCGCGGCCCGGACCTCGGGGTCGTGCCGGGACGCGGCGATGAACTCGAACTCGAGTATCGTCCAGTCGACATCGCCGAGTGTTCGTTCGGCCCAGTCCTGGAAACGGGCGAGTGTGGTGTCGAGTTCGCCGTCCGCCGCGAGCAGTGCGGCGACCTCCGCGAACTTGGTCGAGTGGATCAGGTCCAGGACCTCGAGGCACAACTCCTTCTTGCCACGGAAGTTCGAGTACACCGCACCCTTCGAATAGCCCGCCGTCTCGGCCACCTTCTCGAGCGACGTCGCCGCGTATCCGTCGGTCAGGAACAGGTCGCGGGCGGTCGACAGCAACTCGGCCCGGGTCCGGGCCTGACTCTCCGACCTGGTCAGACGGGGCATCGCCAATCTCCTCGCGCATTTGGGGTACCCAGAGTATCTGGATGCTGTTAGTTTCTAGATATGACGTCGAGTGACACACATCTCAGTCGCGGCTTGGTGATCGGATGCGGGGGAACGTTGGGGGCGGCGTGGACGGTCGCGGCGCTGGTCGCCGTGCGGGACGCGCTCGGCTGGGATCCGCGCGACGCCGACGTCCTGATGGGCACGTCGGCCGGGGCCGAGCTGGTGACGATGCTGGGCAGCGGAATCGGTGTCGACGAGATCCTGGCTGTGCAGTTGGGCGAGTCGACGCATCCCGTGCTCGCCGGACATCTCGCCGGCGCGCCGGGACGTTTCCCGCCGCTACCGCGACCGCGCCTGGGCTCGCCCGGGCTGCTGCGTCGCGGCCTGCCGACCGTGACCGGGCTGAGCGGGATGCTCCCGGAGGGCGGTGGCGACGCGGGCTGGCTTGACCGGCTCGCGACCGGTCTCGGTGCCGGTGGCTGGGTCTCGCATCCCGACACCCGGCTGGTCGCGATGGACTACGGCACCGGCGAGCGGGTGGCGTTCGGTGCGCAGGGGGCACCGAACGCGACGCTGGCGGAGGCGCTCCGGGCGTCGTGGGCGATCCCGGGCTGGATGCCGCCCGTCCGGATCGGCGGCCGACGGTTCGTCGACGGCGGTGCGGCGTCCACGGCGTCCGCCGACCTGCTGGCCGGGCGCGGACTGGACGAGGTGATCGTGTTGGCTCCCATGGCGTCCGGCGGACGCATCCGCGCTCGGGGACCGGCGATCCTCGAGCGGACGGTGTTGCGGAACTGGATGAGCGCCGGACTCGACGCCGAATGCGCGGCGCTGGAGGCGTCCGGCACCCGGGTGATCCGGATCGACGCGACCGCCGAGGATCTCGCCGTGATGGGCGCCAACTTCATGGACGACCGGCGTCGGCTCGCGACGCTGGAACACGCGCTGCGCAGCACCCGGACCGCGGTGGAGCACGCCCTCACGACAGGAGTTCGCGGATGACCCGCCACCACGAGGTGATCGTCGTCGGCGCCGGAATCTCGGGAATCGGCGCCGTGATCCGGCTGCAGCAGATGGGGGTCGACGACGTCGTCGTCCTGGAGAAGAGCGATTCGCTCGGTGGGACGTGGCGCGACAACACCTATCCCGGGTGTGCGTGCGATGTACCGTCGGCGCTGTACTCGTACTCGTTCGCGCCCAACACCGACTGGAGTCGACTGTTCGCGGGGCAGGACGAGATTCGCGAGTACATCGAGCGGACCGCGGCGGCGCACCGCGTCCACGAGCGCGTCGAGTTCGGCACCGAACTGCTGCGCGCGCAGTGGGACGAGCTGTCGCGCCGCTGGCTGCTGGAGACGTCGAACGGTGTGCTCACTGCGAACGCGGTGATCGCGGCCGCCGGACCGTGGAATCAGCCGCTGATCCCCGACATCCCGGGGCTCGACGGTTTCGGCGGCGAGGTCTTCCACTCGTCGCGGTGGAACCACGACTACGAGCTGGCGGGCAAGCGGGTGGCCGTGGTGGGGACCGGCGCGTCGGCGGTGCAGTTCGTGCCGGAGATTGCGCCGACCGTGGCGGAGTTGCACCTGTACCAGCGCACCGCGCAGTGGGTGCTGCCGAAGCCGGACACCACGATCCCGGGCGCGGTGCGAGCGGCCATGGGGCGGGTGCCGGGCGCGCTGAAGGCGTTGCGGCGCATCCAGTACGGAATCATGGAGGCGCTAGGGATCGGCTTCCGCAACCCGTGGATCCTGCGGGTGGTCCAGCAGATCGGTCGGGTGCAGCTGCGGGCGCAGGTTCGCGACTCGCACCTGCGGAAGTCGCTCACCCCGGACTACACGCTCGGCTGCAAGCGCCTGTTGATGTCGAACACGTACTATCCCGCGTTGAATCGCCCGAACGTCGAGGTGCACGCGAACGCGGTACAGCAGGTGCGTGGCAACGTGGTGGTCGGCGCCGACGGCCAGGAGCGCGAGGTGGACGCCATCATCTTCGGCACCGGCTTCCACATCCTCGACATGCCCATCGCGGGAAGGGTGTTCGACGGTCAGGGCCGCAGCCTGGGCGACCACTGGAAGGGCAGCCCGCAGGCGTACCTCGGCACCACCGTCGCCGGGTTCCCGAACGCGTTCGTGCTGCTCGGTCCCGCGCTCGGCACCGGCCACACGTCGGCGTTCATGATCCTCGAGGCGCAACTCGACTACCTGGCCGCCGCGATCGCCACCGCCCGCGCCGCAGGCTGGACCCGGATGGAGACCCGTCCCGAGGTGCAGGCCGCGTTCAACGCCGAGGTGCAGCAGGCACTCGCCACCACCGTCTACAACGCCGGCGGCTGCCAGAGCTACTTCCTCGATGTCAACGGCCGCAACAGCTTCAATTGGCCGTGGTCGACCGGACGGATGCGGGAGAGGCTGCGGCACTTCGACAAGGCGGCCTACCTGACATCGACGGAGGTGTCGTCATGACCCGGTATCCCGCGATTGCTCTCGGCGGCGCGCGGGTGCTCGTGACCGGCGCCGGACGCGGCATCGGCAGGGCCACCGCGCGGGCGTTGGCGGCCCACGGCGCGACCGTTGCTCTGGCCGACATCGACCGGAGTGCGGTCGAGGACGCCGCCGCAGGTCTCGGTACCGCCCACGTGCTGGACGTCCGGTCCCGGGCGTCGTGGGACACGTGCGTGGCCGAGGTGGGGCCGATCGACATTCTCGTCAACAACGCTGGCGTCATGCCGGTCGGGGCGTTCCTCGATGAGCCGGACGCGACCGGTGAGATGACGATCGACGTCAACGTGTGGGGACCGATCCACGGCATGCGGGCCGTGGTGCCCGGCATGATCGAACGCGGCCGCGGCCACGTCGTGAACGTCGCGTCGCTCGCCGGGAAGATCGCCATCCCCGGGCTCGCCGTGTACAACGCGAGTAAGTATGCGGCCGTGGGACTCTCGTCGGCGGCGCGCCTCGAGTTCGCCGAGCACGGAGTCAGCGTCAGCGCCGTGCTGCCCAGCGCGGTCCGCACCACACTGACGTCCGGGATCCCGCTCGGCAAGGGCCTGCCCACCGTGGACCCCGAGGACATCGCCGACGCCGTCCTGCGCACCGTCCGCACGCGACGCGCCGAGACCCCCGTCCCGGGGTACCTCGCGGCCCTCGACGTCGGGGTGGCGGTGGCGCCCGAACGGCTGGTACGGCTGATCCGACGCGTCATCGGCGGGGAGCGGGCGCTCACCCACGTCGACCCCACCGCGCGGGCCGACTATGACGCGCGGCTGCGGCGCACCGAGTCGGAATGAATCCCGCGGTCGGCGCGGGGAGGTTTCGACGGCACTAGGGGAGTGGCGCCGCGTTGCGCTGCGCGAGCATGACCGTCATCAGACCGGACTCCTGGGTCTGGGAATGGAGCATCTCGCGGGCCGCCTGTTTCACCGGTCCGTCGGCGAGTTTCGGTCCGCGGCCTGCGCCATCGCGATCCCGCCCCGGTGGTGACGCTCCATCAGTTGCAGGAACAGGGATCTCGGCGTCCGGGCCCCGGCTCGCCGCCTGATGGCGGCGGCAGCGGCGACCGCGAGCGCTCGGCGGGAACGCGCGCGTACGAAGAATCTCGGCCGCGATGCGAGCCTGCTGGTGGTCACAGCGTCCCCCTGCGTCAGTCGTCCCGGAAGCCGACCGCCACGACCCCGTCGGCCCCTCTGCGGAATTCGCCCGACCGGACACCTGTCCGATCGTCACCGTAGTGTGTGTGACACACCTCATACAGCCAACAGGGTGCGGGCGTAGTTCAGGAGGGATCCGGCCCGAATTTCACCCCCTGGGCGAGGGGGAGTTCATCGGAGTAGTTGACGGTGTTGGTGACGCGGCGCATATACGACTTCCAGGCGTCCGAACCGGACTCGCGTCCGCCGCCGGTCTCCTTCTCGCCGCCGAACGCGCCGCCGATCTCGGCGCCCGAGGTGCCGATGTTGACGTTCGCGATGCCGCAGTCGGAGCCGTCCGCGGCCAGGAATCGTTCGGCCTCACGCTGGTCGGTGGTGAAGACGGCGGACGACAACCCCTGCGGGACACCGTTGTGCAGCTCGATCGCCTCGTCGAACGTGTCGTAGGGCAGGACGTACAGGATCGGGGCGAACGTCTCGGCGCGCACGATCGCGGTCTGCGACGGCATGCGGACCAACGCGGGCGTGACGTAGAACGAGCCACCGCCGCCGACTCGCTCGCCACCGGTCACCACGACACCGCCGTCGGCACGCGCGGTGTCCAGTGCCGCGTGCATCGAGTGGAACGCGGCACCGGAGATCAGCGGCCCCACCAGCACCCCGTCGTCGAACGGATTACCCACCGTCAACTGCCGGTACGCGTCGGCGATCCGGTTCGTCACCTCGTTCACGATCGACCGGTGCACGATCAACCGGCGCAGCGTCGTGCACCGCTGGCCGGCGGTACCGGCGGCCGCGAACACGACGGCGCGCACCGTCAGATCCAGGTCGGCGGACGGCGTCACCACCGCCGCGTTGTTGCCGCCGAGTTCGAGGAGGCACCGTCCGAAGCGGGCCGCCACCCGCGGCGCCACGGCCCGTCCCATCCGCACCGATCCGGTGGCGCTGACAAGTGCCACGCGCGGGTCGTCGACGAGTTGCTCGCCGACCACCGCCGTCCCGAGCACCACATGGTGCAGGCCGTCGGGGGCGCCGGTCTCGGACGCGGCCCGGCGCAGCAGCGCATCGCACGCCATCGCGGTGAGCGGTGTGCGCTCCGACGGTTTCCAGACGACCGGATCGCCGCACACCAGCGCGAGCGCGGTGTTCCACGACCACACCGCGACCGGGAAGTTGAACGCCGAGATCACCGCCACCACACCGAGCGGGTGCCACGATTCCGACAGCCGATGTCCGGGGCGCTCCGACGCCATCGTGCGGCCGTACAGCTGCCGCGACAGGCCGACCGCGAACTCGCAGACGTCGATCATCTCCTGCACCTCGCCGAGCGCCTCCGAGCGGATCTTGCCCGCCTCGAGCGTCACCAGCTCGGCCAGATCGCTCTTGTGCTCGGTGAGCAGCTCCCCGAGCCGGCGGACCACGGCGCCGCGCCGGGGTGCGGGCACCGTCCGCCACGTCGCGAACGCGTCGTGGGCGCGACCGACCGCCGCGTCGACGACGGCGGAGGTGCTGGGATGCACGAACGCGAGCACCGAGCCGTCGATCGGGGTGTGTGCCGTGAGCGGCGCGGGACCGGCATCGCCGGCGATCTCGGGAAGTGTGGCGCCGCAACGCCCGAGCGCGACGATCGCGCGGTCCGCCAACGTGCCGGTGCCGGGAAGCGTCATGATCCGGTCCCTCCTGAGCGTTGCTGTTGTCGCCGATACAGCTCGTACGGGTCGTGCACCTCGCGGTCGATCGCCGCCGCCAGCACATCGCGGTCGTAGCCGACGCCGGACTCCCCGGCCGTCGCGCGGGTGTCCGTGTCGAGGTTGGATCGGAAGATCCCCGCCGCGGACTTCGGCAGGAAGTCCTCGTAGACGATCGGTGCGCGAACCCCGTCGTGGTAGGTGAAGTAGGCCATGCCGCGCTGCTCGAGGTCGTCCTCGGACCGTGGGAACCGCTTGTCCCACAAACGGTTCTCGTTGAACGGATCCGCACCCAGCAGTTCGTCGTACAGCGTCCGTCCCGCCGGGGTGAGCGCGATCCCGCGCGCCTCGACCTCGCCGAACCGCACCCGCAGCTCGCCGTCGGTGATCGAGCCGTCGGAGTCGAGGAAGCGGCGCGGCTCGGCCAGCGCGCGGAACGACGTCTGCCGGAGCAGCACCGCCGGTCCGTCCCACCGCGGCGGGCCCTGGATCCGGTCGATCATCGCGATGCCGCGCGCCGACATCCGCGCATAGAGGTCGTCGATGTCGAGGA
This sequence comes from Rhodococcus sp. W8901, assembly GCF_013348805.1. Taxonomy (NCBI): domain Bacteria; kingdom Bacillati; phylum Actinomycetota; class Actinomycetes; order Mycobacteriales; family Nocardiaceae; genus Rhodococcus; species Rhodococcus sp. W8901. The sequence goes on along the minus strand of NZ_CP054690.1, from coordinate 4,167,591 downwards.
CCCGCGGCGTGAGGTGGTTGATGTGGGTACTGGTCACGCCCCCGATGTCGGCGGCCACCGCGGAGACCTGCTCGAGTTCCCGGTACCAGCCGCGGTCGACCGGCTCGCCCGACAACTCGAACACCCCGGTGGCCAGCTTGACGAACCGCTGCGCCTGCGACTCGTCCAGTCCGCCGTCGTCGGCCGCGCGGCGGGCGAGCGAGAGCAGCACGTCCGGGAACAGTCGCCGCCTGTCCAGGAAGCCGTCGAGCCGCCGCTGCAGATCGGCGTCGAAGAACCGTCGGTCCGCGGTGGTGAGCATCGACGTGAACACCCGGAACGGGTTCCGGGCCAGTTCCTCGGGGTCGATCGGGCGGAACGCGGTCGACACCACCGGAACCGGGGGAGTGGCCTCCCTCAGGTCGTAGAACCCCACCGGATACATGCCGAATCCGGCGAACAGGACTGCGACGTCGTGCATCTCGGCCGCGGTGCCGACCCGGATCGCGCCGTGGCGCTCCGCCGTCACCCGCGCGATGCTGCCGAGGCGCTCGGCCGAATCCGGATGAGCGGCCAGGAAGTCCGCATTGACCTGTCCGGTGACCTCCACCAGGGTCGTGTAGGCCGGCACCTCGCGGCCGTACGTGCGAGACAGCGCCGCAGCGAATCTCGACCGTAGTTCGTGGATTTCGGCCATCGCACCTCGATCGTACGAGTCCCGACAGCCCTCCGTGACCCGGAACGCTGACGTAGCCTTTCCGTATGAGCACCGCGGTCCGCCCCGCGGCCGGTGACTCGGACCTGCCGGCCGCGCGCGTTCACGACGTCCTGCGCGCGCACATGCTCGCGGACGGGTTCGACCTCGTCCTGGATCTCGAGACGTCCCGCGGCGCGCACGTCGTCGACCTCCGCGACGGCACGACGTATCTGGACATGTTCGGGTTCTTCGCGTCGTCGGCGCTCGGCATGAACCACCACGCGCTCGCCGACGACGAACAGTTCCGCCACGAACTCGTGACGGCGGCGATCAACAAGCCCAGCAACTCCGACGTCTACACCGTCCCGATGGCGCGGTTCGTCGACACGTTCGCGCGCGTGCTCGGCGACCCGGCGCTGCCGCACCTGTTCTTCGTCGACGGCGGCACCCTCGCCGTCGAGAACGCGCTCAAGGTCGCGTTCGACTGGAAGAGCCGACTCAACGAGACTCGCGGGCTCGACCCCTCGCTCGGGACACAGGTGCTGCATCTGACGGAGGCGTTCCACGGCCGCAGCGGCTACACGCTCTCGCTCACCAACACCGACCCCACCAAGATCGCGCGGTTCCCCAAGTTCGGATGGCCGCGCATCGACGCGCCGTACCTCGCGGACGGACGAGACCCGGAACAGGCCGAGGAAGTTTCGCTCGCGCAGGCGCGTCGCGCCTTCGCCGAACACCCGCACGACATCGCGTGCTTCATCGCCGAGCCGATCCAGGGGGAGGGCGGCGACCACCACTTCCGGCCCGAATTCTTCCACCGCATGCACGAGTTGTGCCTCGAACGCGACGCGCTGCTGATCTTCGACGAGGTCCAGACGGGCTGCGGGCTCACCGGCACCGCGTGGGCGTTCCAGCAGATGGGTGTCACCCCGGACGTGGTCGCGTTCGGGAAGAAGACCCAGGTGTGCGGGATCATGGCCGGCGGCCGCGTCGACGAGGTCCACGACAACGTCTTCGAGGTCAGTTCGCGGATCAACTCGACGTGGGGCGGCAACCTCACCGACATGGTCCGCGCCCGGCGCATCCTCGAGGTGATCGAGGAGGACCGGCTGATCGACCGCGCCCGACTGTGCGGCGCGCACCTGCTGCGGCGACTCGAGGTGCTGGCCGCCCGGTACGACGCCGTGACCGAGCCGCGGGGGCGCGGCCTGATGTGCGCGATCACGCTGCCGTCGCCCGAGTACCGGGATCGGGTGGTGACCGAGTTGCGCGAGCGCGAACACGTGCTGTTCCTCGCGACCGGCGAGCGCGGCATCCGGTTCCGGCCGCCGCTGACCGTGACGATCGCCGAACTCGACGCCGCCCTCGACGCGCTCGACCGGGTCCTCGTCCGCTGACTCCGTAGGGTCCTGAGACCCCCATCCAGGTGTTTCGTCCCACATCGACGGTGCGCCGGGCGGGTCCGGTGCGTGGTCTCGTTACGATTGTCGAGGTCTATCGAGGAGGCAGACGAGTGCAGATCACCAGCGTCGGACACGCCGGATTCCACATCCAGACCGAAGCGGGGTCGATTCTCTGCGACCCGTGGGTGAACCCCGCGTACTTCGCGTCGTGGTTCCCGTTCCCCGACAACACCGGCCTGGACTGGGAAGCCCTCGGCGACGTCGACTACCTGTACGTCTCGCACCTGCACAAGGATCACTTCGATCCGGAGACGCTCACCAAGCACGTCAACAAGGACGCGACGGTGCTGCTCCCGGACTACCCGGTGCCGGATCTCGAGCGTGAACTCCGCAAGCTGGGGTTCACGAAGTTCTTCGAGACGCAGGACTCCGTCAAGCACCGCGTGAGCGCAGCCGGCATCAAGGTCGCTCCGCAGGCTCCGCTCCAGGCGGGCGAACTCGACGTCATGATCATCGCGCTGCGCGCCCCGGCCGACGGCCCGATCGGTGACTCCGGCCTGGTCGTCTCCGACGGCGAGACCGTGTGCTTCAACATGAACGACGCGCGCCCGGTCGACATGGATCCGATGCTCGAGGCATTCGGCAAGATCGACATCCACCTGCTGCAGTACTCGGGCGCCATCTGGTACCCGATGGTCTACGACATCCCGGCCGGCACCAAGCGCAACTTCGGCAAGCAGAAGCGTCAGCGTGGCATGGACCGTTGCCGCAGTTACATCGAGCAGGTCGGCGCCACGTGGGTCGTGCCGTCCGCCGGTCCGCCGGTGTTCCTGGACGACGCGCTGCGTTCGCTCAATGACGACCACGGCGACGAGGGCAACATCTTCCCCGACCAGATCGTGTTCCTCGAACAGATGCGCATCCACGGCAACGACGGCGGCCTGCTGATGATCCCCGGATCCACCGTGGACATCCACGGCGAGAAGGCGACGCTGGCGCACCCGATCCCGGACGCCGACGTCGACAAGATCTTCACCGACAAGGCCGCCTACATCGAGGACATGGCCCAGCGCATGGCGCCGGTCATCGCCGCGGAGAAGGCCGCGTGGGCGCCCGCCGAGGGTGAGCCGCTGCTGGGTCCGCTCAAGGCCAAGTTCGAGCCGATCATGGCGCAGTCCGATCTGATCTGCGACGGCATCGGCTACCCCGTCGGCCTCGAGATCGGGGACGAGACCGTCGTCCTCGACTTCCCGAACCGCACGGTCCGCGCGCCGCAGGCAGGTGACGGCAAGTACCGCTACGGCTTCCGCATCGCGCCCGAGTTGGTGCGCACGGTGCTGCGCGACGACGAGCCCGACTGGGTCAACACGATCTTCCTGTCCACCCGCTTCGAGGCGTGGCGCGTCGGCGGCTACAACGAGTTCCTCTACACGTTCTTCAAGTGCCTGACCGACGAGCGGATCGCGTACGCCGACGGCTGGTTCTCCGAGGCCCACGACGACACCGCCTCGATCGAGGTGGGCGGCTACGAGATCCAGCGCCGCTGCCCGCACCTCAAGGCCGACCTGAGCAAGTTCGGCGTCGTCGAGGGCTCCAACCTGACGTGCAACCTGCACGGCTGGCAGTGGGACCTCGAGACCGGGCGCTGCAAGACCTCGAAGGGGCACGAGCTGCGGTCGACGAAGCTGGGCTGACCGCCCGCCCCGCACGACACGAATCCGCCGGCCGAGGCTCGAGAGAGCCCCGGCCGGCGGTGTCGTTTACCGTGGGCGTATGACGTCAATCCCCGGCGCGAAGCCCGGCGCGAGCATCCCCATCCTGTCCGTCCCGAACCTGCGCGACATCGGCGGCTACCGGACGAGTGACGGCGGCTCGGTTCGCTTCGGGCGCTTCTACCGGTCGACCGACCTGAGCAAGATCACCGTTGACGACGCACCGCGTCTCGCGGACCTGGGCCTGGTCACCGTGTTCGACCTGCGCACGCACTCCGAGCGTGAAGCCGCACCAGACCGACTGCCCGCGTCGGCGCGCGAGGTGGCACTCGACGTCCTGGCCGACAAGGCCTACCGCTCCGTGCCCGCGCAGATGCAGGCCGTGCTGGCCGATCCGTCGATCGCGGTGACGATGCTCGGCGAGAACAAGGCCGTCGACTACTTCCTCGGGAGCTACCGCGACTTCGTCACGCTGCCGAGCGCGATCGCGTCGTACCGGGGCATGTTCACCGACCTCGCCGCCCCGGACGCCCTCCCGGCCCTCGTGCACTGCACGACCGGCAAGGACCGCACCGGCTGGGCCACCGCGTCGCTGCTCCTTCTGCTGGGCGTCGACGAGGACGACGTCTACCACGACTACCTGCTCACCAACACGCAGCTGCTGCCCGCGTTCGCGTCGGTGTTCGACAAGTTCACCGTCGCGGGCGGGGATCCGGAACTCCTGAAGCAGGTGCTCGGCGTGCGGTCCGAGTACCTCGACGCGGCGCTGAAGCAGATGCGGGAATCCTTCGGCACGATCGAGGGCTACTTCGCCGACGGTCTCGGTATCGACAAGGACGGACAGGAGACCATCCGCAAGCACCTCGTCGAAGGCTGACGGTCAGACGGGTATCCGCAACGGCCGGGCGAACACCCGGGCCAATACCAGACCGAGCGCGATGCCCACGGCGTCCGCGGCCGCGTCCCACACCGATCCGCTGCGCTGGATCGGCAGCAGCCCCTGCAGCACCTCCGACACGGCCGCGAACGCCAGCAGCCACGCCGCGGTCCACGCGACGCCGATGCGGGCGTACCGCGATGTGAGCGCCAGCGCCGTGAACATCAGGGCGTGAGTGACCTTGTCGCTGTTCTCCGGTCCGCTCGGAACCGTGGAGCCGGGGGAGAACAGCATCACGAGAACCACGACCGTCGCGATCGCGAGCGGCACGTGACGCCGGTCGAGCTTGTCGAACACGGGGCCCTCAGCGCTCGGTGAGGGTCAGCCCGAGGGCGCCCTCGGCGAATCGTCGGACCGCGTCGGTCGCGGTGGCGAGCACGTCGTCGTGGCCGGGCCGTGCCCAGCCGCTCAGGACGCCGGCGTCCCCGGAGGGGGCCACACCCACCTCGGCGAGCAGTTCGCCCGTCGTCGGTTCACACACGGCCCAGGAATAGTGCTCGTCGGCGGCCCACTGGCGGGACCGCTCGGCGACGTAGCCGGGATCGGCGATGCCGCCGTCGCGCAGCGCCGGACGGTCGTCGACCCGCTCGTCGGCCCGCAGCGCGCGCAGGTACCAGGATCCGGCATTGATCTCGATCGGTTCCATCAGCAGCCGCCGCGTCCCTTCTTGCCGCCGAACAGAATCGCGGCCGTCGCGGGGATCAGCAGGAAGAACAACCAGCTGTTGTCCATCGGCACGAGGAAGAACAGCGCGAGGGCCACGAACGGGATCACCGCCATGACGCTGTTGCGCCATCCCGGGGTGTCGTCGGAGTCGCCGGACGGCTCGGGCGCGGTCGCGGGCGCGGATGCCGTGAGGGCAGGCAGGTCCGAGAACACGGTGTCGAGCTGGCCGCGCGTGGTGGCAGCCGCGATCCGGCCGCTGCGCTCGTCGAACTCGGTGACCGTGAGCCGCCCGTCGCTGAAGTGCCGGGTGAGCGCGTCGAGCGCCTGCTCGCGTTCGGCGGTGCCGATTCGGATATCGGGGACGTCGGCCATGCCTGGATACTACTGTGCGCGCCTTGCGGATCCGAGATCCGCAAGGCGCGCACAGGGTGGAGCAGTGTGTTCCTACCGAAGCATCACTTCAGCTCGGCGAGGACCGTTCCCTGGGTGATGGCGGCGCCGGCCTCGACCGACAGACCCGTCACGACACCGGCCTTGTGGGCGGTGACCGGGTTCTCCATCTTCATGGCCTCGAGCACCACGATCAGATCGCCCTCGGCGACCTCCTGGCCCTCCTCGACGGCGACCTTGACGACGGTGCCCTGCATCGGGGCGGTCACGGCGTCACCGGACGCTGCACCCGCGCCGGCACCGCCACGCTTGCGCGCCTTCGGCTTCTTGCGGATGGCACCCGCGGGAGCGCCACCGGTGCCGATCGAGAACTGACCGGGCAGCGAGACCTCGACGCGGCGGCCGCCGACCTCGACGACGACCGACTGACGGGGGAGGTTCTCCTCCTCGTCGGCAGCAGCACCGGAACCGGTGAACGGCTCGATGGTGTTGTCCCACTCGGTCTCGATCCACTTGGTGTAGACCTCGAAGCTCTCGCCGTCACCGACGAAGGCCGGGTTCTCGACGATGTGGCGGTGGAACGGGATGACGGTCGCGAGACCGTCGACCTCGAACTCGGCGAGCGCACGAGCGGCGCGCTGCAGTGCCTGCTCGCGGTTCTCGCCGGTGACGATCAGCTTGGCGAGCATCGAGTCGAACTGGCCGCCGATGACGTCGCCCTGGACGACACCCGAGTCGACGCGCACGCCGGGGCCCGACGGCTCCTTGTAGACCGAGATGGGGCCGGGAGCGGGCATGAAGCCGCGGCCGGCGTCCTCGCCGTTGATGCGGAACTCGAAGGAGTGGCCGCGCGGAGTCGGATCCTCCTTGATCTCCAGCTCTTCACCGTTGGCGATGCGGAACTGCTGACGCACCAGGTCGATGCCCGCGGTCTCCTCGGTGACGGGGTGCTCCACCTGCAGGCGGGTGTTGACCTCGAGGAAGGAGACGGTGTCGCCCTGCACCAGGTACTCGACCGTGCCGGCGCCGTAGTAGCCGGCCTCCTTGCAGATGGCCTTCGCGGATGCGTGGATGCGCGCGCGCTGGTCGTCCGTCAGGAACGGCGCGGGGGCCTCCTCGACGAGCTTCTGGAAGCGGCGCTGCAGCGAGCAGTCGCGGGTGCCGGCGACGACGACGTTGCCGTGCTGGTCGGCGATGACCTGGGCCTCGACGTGGCGGGCCTTGTCCAGGTACTGCTCGACGAAGCACTCGCCGCGACCGAAGGCGGCGATGGCCTCACGGGTAGCGGACTCGAACAGCTCCGGGATCTCTTCGATGGTCTGGGCGACCTTCATGCCGCGGCCACCGCCACCGAAGGCGGCCTTGATCGCGACCGGGACGCCGTACTGCTTGGCGAACTCGACGACCTCGTCGGCGTTCTTGACCGGGTCCTTGGTGCCGGCGGCCATCGGAGCCTTGGCGCGCTCGGCGATGTGGCGGGCGGTGACCTTGTCACCGAGGTCGCGGATGGACTGCGGCGAGGGGCCGATCCAGATCAGGCCCGCGTCGATGACGGCCTGCGCGAAGTCGGCGTTCTCGGACAGGAAGCCGTAGCCGGGGTGGATCGCGTCGGCGCCGGACTTCTTGGCCGCGTCGAGGATCTTGTCGAACACCAGGTAGGACTCGGCCGAGGTCTGGCCACCGAGGGCGAACGCCTCGTCGGCGAGCTTCACGAACTGTGCATCCGCATCGGGCTCCGCGTAGACAGCGACGCTGCCGTATCCGGCGTCCTTCGCGGCTCGGATGACCCGCACAGCGATCTCGCCGCGGTTGGCGACGAGCACCTTCGTGATGTGCGCGCTGGCATGACTGGGCACTGAGCCTCCTGTGTTTCGCATGGTCTGTCCCCGCGGTTCACCCGTGAGCATCACCGGCAGGTATCTGTTGGCATCTCATCGGAGTGTAGGCACCAATCCGATAGACGATGTAACCGGATAGCGCTTACACATTAAGGGCTGTGGTCGTCGCCGCAACCCTACTGACCAGTAGTGGTGTGGATACCCGCGGCGACCGCCGGTGCGACGGTGCGAGCCGGTTCCTCGGTCGGAACCACCTCCAGCAGGGCCCGCCGGGCCCGCGCCAGGAAGAGCATGACCGCTTCCGTGGCGGCCGGCGTTCCCGGAAACCGGGCGGACACGTTGACGCCGTGCGGCGTTCGATTCACCCAGACGTACACGTCGTGTGTGTAGTGGCGGCTGCGCAGAGCCCGGGCCTGCACCTCGGGCCACTGCTGCGCCATCGGGACGAAGCGGACATCCATGTACGACACGACGAATCGGGGCCGGATCGGCGTCGCGAGGATCTCCTCCACGCGGGCGAAGGGCACCTTCGCCGCCGACTTCGTCAGCGACACCGCGGCAGCAGCACGCGCGGCGGACTCCGCGAAGTCCTCGGCGCCGGCGATGTCGAACTCGATGGGGGACAGGCCCACGAACCAGCCGAGCGACGTCGCCCAGTGCGGATCATTGCGTGTGTGCACCGGGGTTACGGTCCGGAACACCGTGTTGCCGGTCAGTTCGGTACTGGCCTGGGCCAGGCACGCAAGGACGCCGGCGAAGAAGTTCTGACCGGCGCGGTGGCACACCGTGTTGAACGCCGCGGCTTGACGGGCATCGAGCACCCACTCCGAGACCGCGCGCTGCGCGACCCGATTCTCCGGCCGCGGACCCAAGTCGAGTGGGAAATCCGACAGCCGGCCCTTGCTGCGCACGAACGCCGTCCGCCAGCACTCGACGGCGGGGTGCCGGTGATCGATCGTTGCAGCGGAGGCACGCTCCTCGGCGCCGAAATCGATGTAGCTGCCGGCGGGAACCAGATCGGACGGGCTGCCCGTCAGCGCCTCGGTGTACAGGCGGCTGATCTCGTGCGCGACCAGCACCACCGACAGTCCGTCGATCAGCGAGTGGTCCGCGGCGAAGAACACCGTGCACCCCGGCTCGGGGTCGGAGTGCTCGAGCGTGACGAACAGGTAGGCAGGCCAGCGGTGCGGCGAGGTGAGCTCGTCGAACAGGTCGTGCACGCGCTCGAAGACCGTGTCGGCGTCGAACTCGTACTCGTGACGGACCTCGTTGAGATCGATCTGGTCCGCGTCGATCGTGTACCTGCGGATCCGGCCGTCGGACAGCAGCTCCGCGTGGCTCCGCAGCGGCTCGTGCCGCGCGATCCATGCGCGGACCGCGGTGCGAAAGGCGTCGTGATCGAGCGGCTCGGGCAGGCGGAAGGCGGTGCCGAGCCAGGACTCGCGGCCGTCGTCGTGGGTGCTGTCCGCGGTCCGGCGCAGGTGCGCCTCGTGGATGTAGGAGGCGGGACGGCCGTCCTCCACCCACCCGGGTCCCGCTTCGGGTAACCACTCGGTGAGCATGCCGGGGGAGATCGCGTAGTCCGCGAGCTCGGTGAATTCCATCGTGGAGAATCCAGTCTCTTGTTCCGCCGCGGTGGCGGCGGTGAAGATCGTCACAGTCGAGGTTGTCGGGGAGGGTCGCTCCCCGGTGCATTGCTGTTTCGGGTGATGTGTCAGGTGTTACGCGAAGTGCACGCGATCAGTTGCGGAGGTGCCGCTTGATCCGTGCGAGCATCGCGCTCATGCCGCGCAGCCGCAGGGGGCTGACAGCGTCGGCCAGGCCGAGATCCGAGTAGAAGTCGTCGGGAACCGCGAGAATCGTTGCGGCGCTGTGCCCGTCGAGCCCCTGGTGCAGGATCGACGCGAAGCCCCGCGTCGTCGGGGCCTCGGCGGGAGCGCTGAAGTACAGCCGCACCTTCTCCCTGTCCGCGCTGTCGACGAACAGGAACAGCGGCGACTGGCACTCCGGCACCGGCTCCATCGCGCCCTGTTCGAGCTCGGCGGGCAGCGGTGCCAGCTCGCGACTGAACTCGAGCAGCAACTGCAGCTTGTCCTGCCCGTCGACCGCCGCGAAGTCGTCGACGATCTCGGTGAGGCTCTCGGGCAGGCTCACGACGCCACTTCCGCGGGCGAACCCGGCACGACACCCGGCTCGTCACCCTTGACGATCGGCACGCGCACGACGTTGCCCCACTCGGTCCACGAGCCGTCGTAGTTGCGGACGCTCGGGAACCCGAGCAGGTGGGTGAGGACGAACCACGTGTGGCTCGACCGCTCACCGATGCGGCAGTACGCGACGACGTCGTCGTCGTGCGAGAAATCGGCGTAGATCTCCTCGAGCTCCGGGCGGCTGCGGAAACGCCCGTCCGGCGCCGCGGCCCGCGCCCACGGGATCGAGATCGCGGTCGGGATGTGACCGCCGCGCAGCGCACCCTCCTCCGGGTAGTCCGGCATGTGGGTGCGCTCGCCCGTGTACTCCTGCGGGGACCGCACGTCGACCAGCGGGCCCGCCCCGAGGTGCGCGAGCACGTCGTCCTTGAACGCCCGGATCGAGGAGTCGTCGCGCTCGACCACCGGGTACTGCGTGGGCGCCGGCATCGGCACGTCGAGCGTGGTGTCCCGGTTCTCCGACAGCCACGCGCCACGGCCGCCGTCGAGCAGGCGGACGTCCTCGTGGCCGAACAGCGTGAACACCCACAGCGCGTACGCCGCCCACCAGTTGCTCTTGTCGCCGTAGATGATCACGGTGTCGTCGCGTTCGATGCCCTTGCGGCTCATCAGGTCGGCGAACGCCTCACCGTCGATGTAGTCGCGGGTGACCGGATCGTTGAGGTCCAGGTGCCAGTCGATCTTGACCGCGCCGGGGATGTGGCCGATGTCGTACAGCAGGACGTCCTCGTCCGACTCCACCACCTTCACACCGGGGGCGCCCAGGTTGACGGACAGCCACTCGGTCGAGACGAGTCGCTCCGGATGGGTATACGCAGCGAACGCGGGATTGGGGTCGGGCGCGACGGGCACGGGTGGGCTCCTGAGGCTGACGAGGGTGGAGGGTTGTCCGTCACCAATTCTAGGTGGTGGCCCGATTCACAGGGTGGGCGATATCGCCCCGGCCGGTTCGGCGCTACCGACGGGTACCGTCGGGCCCCGTGACGAGTCCCGCCGACCCCTCTGGCGATCTGGCCACCCGTGCCGACGTCGATCGCCTGTTGCGCGCGTTCTACCAGCGCGCACTCGTGGACCCCGTGCTCGCTCCCGCGTTCGAGACGCTCGCAGTTGTCGGACTCGACGAACACCTACCCGTGGTCGGCGACTTCTGGGAACAGATCCTGTTCCGCACCACGCGCTACCAGGGCAGCTTCACTGCCGTGCACGAGGCTTTGAACCGTCAGCACGGGCTCGCGGGCGAACGGATGGAGCGCTGGCTGGAGTTGTGGTGCGCAGCGGTGGACGAGCAGTTCGCGGGGCCGGACGCCGAGCGGGCCAAGGCGAAGGCGCGGGCGATGGCAGGGTCCCTGCAGCGAGGGTGGAAATGAGCTGGGGCTAGCGCACCAGCGCGTTCGCAGCCCACAGTTCGGCGATCGAGACGCCGACGTCGGACAGGAGTCGCCGGACCAGCGGCAGGCCGATCCCGATGACGCTCGACGGATCGCCCTCGAGTCGTTCGACGAACCAGCCGCCGAGACTGTCGAGGGTGAAGGCGCCGGCCACCGTCAGAGGTTCACCGGTCGCGAGATACGCCTCGAGATCCTCGGCCGACGGGTTCGCGAAGTGCACGACGGTGCCACTGTGATCGGCCGCGTCGGCGATGATCGCGCCGTCGGCGATCCGCAGGACGCTGTGCCCGGTCAACAGGGTTGCGCTGCGGCCCGCCATCGACTGCCAGCGTCGGCGCGCGACGTCGACGGTGTGCGGTTTGCCCTGCAGTTCACCGTCGATGAGAAGCATGGAATCGCACCCGATCACGACGGCATCGGTGATGCCGTCGGCGACCAGGGCGGGAATCACGTCGCGGGCCTTGGCCTCGGCGAGCGTGGTGACGACCAGTTCGGGAGCCGCGGACGGGCCCAGACGGTCGATGATGGCGTCCTCGTCCACACCGGACACTCGGACGGTCGGCTCGACCCCGGCGCCCCGCAGCACGGACAGCCGTGCCGGGGACGCCGAGGCGAGAACCAGATGGGTCACTGCGTGAGCCGTTCGATCAGAACGGACGCGGCGCGACCGGGTTGCCGAACGAGTACGGCGAGAACGGCGCGCGAACCCGGTGCATGCGGGTCGGTGCACCCCACGTCTCGGGCGGCCGCTGATCGGACACGGCGTCGCCGGCCGAAGCAGCTGCCGCGGACAGGACCGCGACGAGTGCCGCGATGTCCTGATCCGTCGGGTTGCCCTTGACGATCGTGATCACGGGACCCTGCGACCCCGCTGCGACGTCGGGCTCCAGACCTGCGACAGCTTCAGCCAACGCGGCTCCTTCGAGCGAGGACGCGTCCAGCAGCTCGGCGTCGGCGAGTACTTCTTCCCGGGTGGTCGCTGTCATAGGGGGATGTTCCCATGCTTCTTGGGCGGAAGTGAAACCATCTTGCGCTCCAGCAGGCGCAGAGCGGAGACGATCTGTCCGCGGGTGTGCGACGGAGGAATGACCGCGTCGACGTAGCCGCGCTCGGCCGCGACGTACGGGTTCACCAGGGTGTCCTCGTACTCGGCCTGCAGCTTCAGGCGCAGTGCGTCGACGTCCTCACCGTTCTTGGCGGCCTCGAGCAGCTGCTTGCGGTAGACGAAGCCGACGGCGCCGGACGCGCCCATGACCGCGATCTGTGCGGTCGGCCACGCCAGGTTGACGTCTGCGCCCATGTGCTTGGAGCCCATGACGTCGTACGCGCCGCCGTACGCCTTGCGGGTGATGACGGTGATCTTGCCGACCGTGGCCTCACCGTACGCGTACAGCAGCTTCGCGCCGCGGCGGATGATGCCGTTGTACTCCTGCTCGGTGCCGGGCAGGAAGCCCGGGACGTCGACCAGGGTGATGATCGGGACGTTGAACGCGTCGCAGGTACGGACGAAGCGCGCGGCCTTCTCGGATGCGTCGATGTCCAGGCAGCCCGCGAACTGCATGGGCTGGTTGGCGACGATGCCGACGCTGCGGCCGTCGACGCGACCGAAGCCGACGATGACGTTCGCGGCGCGCTCGGCCTGCACCTCGAGGAACTCGTCGTCGTCGAGCAGGCGACGGATGACCTCGTGCATGTCGTACGGCTGGTTCGCCGAGTCCGGGATGATCGTGTCCAGCTCGAGGTCCTCGGGGGTGAGCGAGTCCTCGATGGAGCCGTCGATCGGGTCGGACGGTGCCAGGCGCGGGGTCGCGGCCTGATTGTTGCTCGGCAGGTAGGACAGCAGGTCCTTGACGTAGTCGAGGGCGTCCTGCTCGCCGGAGGCGACGTAGTGCGCGACACCGGACTTGACCATGTGGGTCCGGGCGCCGCCCAGGTCCTCCATGGTGACGTCCTCACCGGTCACGGTCTTGATGACGTCGGGGCCGGTGACGAACATCTGGCTGGTCTCGTCGACCATCACCACGAAGTCGGTCAGCGCGGGGGAGTAGACGTGGCCGCCGGCCGCCGGGCCCATGATCAGGGAGATCTGCGGGATGACGCCGGACGCCTGGACATTGCGGTGGAAGATCTCGCCGTACAGGCCGAGCGAGACGACGCCCTCCTGGATACGCGCGCCGGCGCCCTCGTTGATGCCGATCAACGGGCGGCCGGTCCTGATCGCGAGGTCCATGACCTTGACGATCTTCTCACCGTAGATCTCGCCGAGGCTGCCGCCGAACACGGTGGCGTCCTGGCTGAAGACGCAGACGTCGCGGCCGTCGATGGTGCCGTAGCCCGTGACGACGCCGTCGCCGACGGGGCGGTTGTCGGCGAGGCCGAAGTTGGTGCTGCGGTGGCGGGCCAGGGCGTCGAGCTCGACGAACGAGCCCTCGTCCAGGAGCGCGGTGATGCGCTCGCGCGCCGTCAGCTTGCCCTTCGCATGGACCTTCTCGACTGCGGCCTCACCCATCGGCTGCATTGCCTGCGCCTGGCGGTTCCGCAGGTCAGCGAGCTTTCCCGCCGTCGTGTGAATATCCGGGGTATTCGCCGCCTCCGCCGCGGCTGGCTCCTGCACACTGGTCATGGGATGTGAGCTTAACCAGGTCTCCGAGGCCTCCGTCGAGTGAGGTCTGGTTGCGTTGAATTATTCAACCTAAGCTACTGACGAGTCACATTCCAACCGTGTCCCCGGGCGCATTCTAGGCTGGTCGAATGGCTGGAGACATGTGGACCGATCTCACCCGACCCCCGCTGAACGCCGACGCGCTTCGGCGCGCGCTCGTTCGTGACGCCGGGGGTGACCCGGATGCGTTCTGGGCGCGGGTCGACGTGGTGGCCGAGACCGGTTCCACCAACGCCGATCTGCTGGCCCGGCCGCGGGACGCCCACTACGCACGCAGCGTTCTCGTCGCGGAGTACCAGTCGGGCGGCCGGGGCCGGCACTCGCGACCGTGGGTGAGCGCACCCCGGGCGCTGATCACCGTGTCGGCGGTGCTCGACATGCCGGGCATGGACCTCTCCGACATCGGATGGCTTCCGCTGCTCTCCGGGATCGCGGTGGTCGACGCGTTGCGCACCATCGCGGAGGTCGATGCGGAACTCAAGTGGCCCAACGACGTTCTCATCGGCGGGAAGAAGGTTGCCGGCATTCTCGCGGAAGTTGCCGCCACGGCACCGGTGCCGACGGTGGTCATCGGGATCGGGTTGAACGTGAGTCTGACCGAGGACGAGTTGCCGGTGCCGACCGCGACCTCGCTGCTGCTGGAGGAGGCTGCCGTCACCGACCGCGACATCCTGGTGCGGGCGGTGCTCCGGGAGTTGGCGCGACGCTGGCGGGAGTGGCAGTCCGTCGGGTGGCGAGTGGAGGACCTCGCGGCGGCGTACCGGCAGCGGTGCGGAACGCTCGGACGGCTGGTGCGCGCCGAGCTTCCCGGCGATCGGGAACTGGTCGGGATCGCGACCGACGTCGACGTCGAAGGACGAATCGTGATCGAGGCAGACGGTGAGTCGCCGGTCGCGGTGTCGGCCGGCGACATCACCCATCTGCGATCGGTGTGAGCGTCAGGCGCGCTCGGTGTCCCACGTGGACACGGCCCAGATCACCACGATGTCGAGCGCGATGATCAGGATCGACCACATCGGGTACCACGGGATCCACAGGAAATTCGCGATGATCGACAGTGCCGCGATGATGATGGCGGTCACCCTCGACCACGTCGCACCGGTCAGCAGTCCCAGTCCGACGAGGACCACGACGATGCCGAGGATCAGGTGGATCCAACCCCACGTGGTGAGGTCGAACTGATAGACGTACTCGGGGCCGACGACGAAGAAGTTGTCGTCCGCGAGTGCAGAGATTCCCTGGAAGATCTGCAGGATTCCGACTGTCATGAGAATGATCGCGGCGGCGATCGACGCTCCCGCAGCGAATCCCTGTTTGGCGCCGCCCGAACTGTGGGTCGTCGGTGTGCGATCCGTCATCGCAGTTCCCCTTTCGATCGGTCGAGAAGACATCGCTGGAGAAGCCACTCCATCAGCAGGAGTGTCGTACCGAATTCTGCGGGGAACCTCACCCGCTGCGGGTGAAACCGCGCAGAATCGCAGTCGGAACCACAAAGTCGTTCATCGCTGGCAATCGTGTGAATTGCTGCTACTTTGACGCTCATCCACGATTCGCGTGACGCGGAGGGAAAACGATGAATGGTCAACAAGGCATGTCGGCGGGATCGGACGAAGTCTGGGTCGGTGATTCCGGGCAATTTGAAACTGCTCGGCGGTTTCTCACCGGACTGACCGTCGTATTCGGTCTGCTCACGCTCGGCCTCGGAATTGCGATGCTGGTCTGGCCCGACGCGACCCTGGTGGTGGCGGCCGTCCTCATCGCGATCCAGGTCTTCGCGTTCGGCATCATCCAGATCGTGCGGTCCTTCGCCGAGGTCGGCGCCCCGACCGCGGCGCGCACCCTGACCGGCCTGTCGGGTGCTCTCGCGGTCCTGCTGGGCTTCCTCGTTCTCCGCAGTCCGCTGCAGACGCTCGTGATCATCGCGCTCGTCATCGGTGCATGGTGGGTGTTCCGCGGTGTCCTCGACATCGTTGCCGGAGCGTCGGAGGTCCCAGGCAACCGCGCGGTGGGCATCGTGTTGGGCATCATCAGCGTGGTGGCCGGCGCAATCGTGCTGCTCCAGCCCGAGCTCTCGCTCGGGGTCTTCGTGATCGTCGTCGGCGTCTGGATGATCCTGTACGGCATCATCGTGGTCGCCGCGGCGTTCCTCGCACGACGTACGAGCTGATCCGCCAGGACCGAACCGGTCCTCGCCGCGAGCGGAGGTCGGATGGCACGCAGGAACGATCGGCAACCGCCCGCTCCGACGAACCGCTCGGACTGGGCGATCCCACGCGGCCTGATCGTTCTCCTCGCCATCGCCGCCGGCGTCGTCGCCGTGACCGGGATGAAGGCCTTCTCCGGCGTGCTGGGCCCGGTGTTCCTCGCACTGATGCTGACGGTCGGCGTCCAGCCCATTCAGGAGTGGGTGCGCCATCGGGGCTGGCCACGCTGGATCGGGATGCTCGGCGCCCTGGTCGCGGTGTACGCGATCCTGCTCGGTCTCGTGGGAGCGCTCGCGATCTCGGTCGCGCAGCTCGCGACGCTCCTCCCGCAGTACTCCGACGACGCACAGCAGCTGCTCGACCAGGTCGAGCAGCAGTTGGAACAGCACGGCATCGGATCGGACCAGATCCAGAACGCGCTGTCGGGCATCGACTTCGGTAAGGCGGTCGGCTACGCGGAGGCCCTCGTCTCGGGCCTGCTGGGCGTGTTCTCGAACCTGTTCTTCATCCTCGCGCTGCTGCTGTTCATGGCGTTCGACGGTATGTCGATGCACGATCGGCTGGCCGTCGTCGCCCGGTACCGGCCCGAAATCGCTTATGCCATCGAAACGTTCGCTTCGGGAACCCGCAGCTATCTCATCGTGTCGACAGTGTTCGGGTTGATCGTCGCGGTGATCGACGGCCTCGCGTTGTGGTGGCTCGGCATTCCGCTCCCCATCCTGTGGGCGCTGCTGTCGTTCATCACGAACTACATCCCGAACATCGGGTTCGTGCTGGGACTGATTCCGCCCGCACTGCTCGGTCTGCTCCAGGGCGGACCGAAACTCGCGATCATCGTGATCATCGCCTACAGCGTCATCAACGTCGTCATCCAATCGGTGATCCAGCCCAAGTTCGTCGGCGACGCCGTCGGGCTGTCGGTGACGACCACGTTCCTCGCCCTCGTGTTCTGGGGGTGGGTGCTCGGCCCGCTCGGCGCGCTGCTGGCGATTCCGATGTCGCTGCTGGTGAAGGCGTTCTTCATCGACATCGACCCGTCGACGCGCTGGGCCGATGTGTTCATCAAGGGCGCGCGGGAGGTCGAGCGGCCGCCACCGGAGGAACCCCGGAGTCCGTGAACCGTCGGACGTCCTGTCGGCCCGCCCGACCTGGCACACTCTTCGCATGGGTTATCCGCAGGACGCGCTGGCGGCGGACGAGGAGCTGGTGCTGCACCGGCATCCGCACTGGAAGATGCTCGTCGCCCCGGCACTGATCTTCATCCTGGTCACCGCGATCGCGGGCTTCGCGGCGGGGATCGCACAGTCGCAGCTGAGTGGCGGCGCGGTGACCGTGGTGCTCCTCGTGATCGCCGCGGTGTGGCTCGCCGTCGTCGGATGGCGCGTTCTCGTCCCGGTGCTGCGGTGGAACTCGACGCACTTCATCGTCACCGACCGCCGGGTGATGATTCGGCACGGCGTGATGACCCACACCGGAATCGACATCCCGATGAACCGAATCAGCAACGTGCAGTTCCGTCACGGCCTGGTCGACCGAATGCTGCGGACCGGAACCCTCGTCATCGTCTCGTCGTCCGACGATCCGCTCGAATTCGACGACATTCCGGAGGTGCAGAAGGTGCATTCGCGGCTGTACCACCAGGTATTCGATTCGACGTCCATGCATCGGGACGAGTACCGGGACGACCGTCACCCGGGGCCGGGACGGGCGCCGGACGACTCCGGAGACGACGGCCGGAATTTCCGGAAAGGCTGGTAATGGAACCGCGCCGGCGAAACCGACCGTAGGCTGTCGTCGTGACCGCTGTACTACTTGCCGAAGATGACGAGGCCATCGCTGCGCCGCTGTCGCGTGCACTCGGACGTGAGGGCTACACCGTCACGATCGAACAGACCGGGCCGTCCGCGCTCGATCGTGCGCTCACCGGTGACTTCGAGCTCCTCATCCTCGACCTCGGTCTACCCGGAATGGACGGACTCGAGGTGTGTCGCCAGCTGCGTGCGCACAGCCTCGATCTCGCCGTGCTCATGCTGACCGCGCGCACCGACGAGGTGGACTTCGTGGTCGGTCTGGACGCCGGCGCCGACGACTACGTCGGCAAACCGTTCCGTCTCGCCGAGCTGATGGCACGGGTTCGGGCCCTGCTCCGCCGCAGTGGCAGCGGGGAGGACGTGGCCGTCGAGGTGGCCGGTATCCGCCTCGAGCCCGCGGCCCGGCGAGTGCTCGTCAACGGGTCCGAGGTCGCGCTCGCCAACAAGGAATACGAGCTGCTCCGTGTGCTGCTCGAACATGCCGGTCAGGTCGTCTCGCGCGACACGATCCTGCGCGAGGTGTGGGGCGACGTCGAACTGCGCGGATCGAAGACGCTCGACATGCACATGTCCTGGCTGCGCCGAAAGATCGGTGACGAGGGAGCGGGCGCCGATCGCCGGATCGCGACCGTGCGTGGCGTCGGCTTCCGCATCAACACCGACTAGGTTTCCCGCGCCGTGCGCCGCAGAATCCTGCAATCGATCCTCGCCGTCGTCATCTTCACGGGGCTGCTGCTCGGTGTTCCACTGATCTATACCGCGTGGCTGTGGGTGGAGGACTTCACTCGCAGCGACCTGCAGGGTCGGCTCGACCGAATGGCCGCCGAGATCATCGTGCAGGAGGGTGCCTCCGGCGTCGTCGAAGGCGGACTCGACACGACGGGGCTGCGGCTGGTCGTGCCGGAGGGCGGCAAACTCGTGGTCGTTTACCCGACACCGGAGGAGGGGGCGTCGCGACTCGACATCGGCGCGGAATCGGTGCCGTCACCGCTCGTCGAATCCCTGTCGATGGGGACGTCCGGGTCGCTGCGCCTCGAGATGCCGTCGGATCGGATGCGGACCCTGCAGCGTCAGGCGGTCGGTGCGGTGACCCTGCTGGTGCTCGCGTCGATCGGCGCCGGAGCCGGCGTGGCCGTCGTGACCGCGAAACGTCTCGCCGATCCGCTCAAGGACGTCGCCGACCGCGCCGCCCGGCTCGCGGAGGGCGACTTCCGGCCCGACTCCCGGCGTCACGGGATCCCCGAACTGGACCGCGTGTCCGACGTGCTCGACTCGGCGACGGTCGAGATCGCCGGGCGCCTACAGCGCGAGCACGCGCTCGTCGGCGACGTCTCCCACCAGTTGCGCAGCCGCCTCACCGCCGTGCGACTGCGGCTCGACGAGCTGTCCGGGCACCCCGACCCGGCGGTCGTCCACGAGGCCGAGGAAGCGATGGCGCAGGTCGACCGGCTCACCGTCGCGGTGGACGATCTCGTGCGGTCCTCGCGGGCCAGCGGTGCCGCGGACCGGGAGCCGGTGTCGGTGGTGGGGGAGCTCGCGAGCGTCGTCGCCGACTGGCAGGGGCCGTTCAAGGACGCGGGCCGGGTGCTGCGGTTGCGCGGCGAGCCGCGGTTGACGTCGTCGGCGACCGGATCGCGCCTCCGGGAGGCGGTGTCCGTGCTGATCGACAACGCCCTCCAGCACGGCGCAGGCACCTGCACGGTGTCGGTGCGTCTGGTGTCCGGCCCGGTGGGCCGCGAAGCCGGCAAGGACTCGCGGGTGTGCGTCGAGGTGTCGGACGAGGGGGAGGGCGTGAGCGACGAGCTGGCGCCGCACATCTTCGACCGGGGCTTCTCGGGTGCCGGGTCCACCGGCGTCGGACTGGCGCTGGCGCGGGCCCTCGTGGAGGCGGACGGCGGCCGCCTGGAACTGCAGCGCCGACGGCCCGCCCTGTTCGCGGTGTTCCTCGCCCCGGTCAAGGACGATGCGCCGACCCGGGTGGTCGGGATCCACGAACCGCGCTAGGGGCGGGCGGGGTCCTCGCCTGCGAGTTCGATCGGCTCCGGCTGCGCGATCACCTCGTGCTCGGTCGTCGCCGCGATCGCTGTGTTCTCGGTGTTCTCGGTGTTCGCTGTGTTCTCGGTGTTCTCGGTGTTCGCTGTGTTCGCTGTGTTCACTGTGTTCACTGTGTTCACTGTGTTCTCCTCGGGGAACACCCACCGCCGGAACGACCAGAACCGGAACACCATCTGGAGCAGGTTGCCGATGATGTAGTTCAGCACGAAGTCGACCACCACCAGCGCCCCGAAACTCATGGACGTCCGGATGTCGAAGACGTTGTTCGCGATCCACAGCGGTGCCGCCGCGATGAGGACACCGATGCCACTGATCGTGAAGAAGAGCAGCGCCTCGTGATGGCGCTCGCGCCCGCCGCGATGCTTGAACGACCACTCGCGGTTGAGGACGTAGCTCAGGATGGTCGCCACCACGCCGGAGAGGACCTTCGCGACCACGGGCTTCTGCTCGAGGATCGTGAGGCTCAGGGAGTAGAAGATGGCGAGGTCGACCACCATGGTCGTGCCGCCGACGATTGCGAACTTGATCAATTCGTGGTGGCGAAGAACGATGGCTCTGAACGGCTGTGGAACTCGGCTCATCGCCGCGTCGACGAAAGACACAACATCGTATTCTACGAACCCGGGATCTCGATCGATGCAGCGGATCGTCCATTATCAGGTTCTTCACAGGTTGACACCGTCGATGACCTCGGAAGAACCGGTCCGAGGTGAACGTGACACCATGGTGTGTCGTGACCGGCAAATCTGATTCCGAACCTCGCCCCGCGCCTCCTCGCGATCTCCCCAGCGGTATGCCCGTGGTGACGATGATCGGTGGTGGCCAGCTCGCGCGCATGACCCACCAGGCCGCGATCGAGCTGGGACAGACGCTGCGGGTGCTCGCGGGCAGCATCGACGAGCCCGCCGCTCAGGTCAGCCCCGACGTCGTCCTGGGCAGCCACACCGACCTCGCGGCTCTGCGTAAGGCGGCGCTCGGCTCGAACGCGCTGACGTTCGACCACGAGCACGTCCCCACCGAGCACCTCGACGTGCTGGTGGCCGAGGGCGTCAACGTGCAGCCGCCGCCGCAGGCGCTCGTGTATGCGCAGGACAAGTTGGCGATGCGTCGCAAGCTCAGCGAGATGGGCGCCCCGGTCCCGGCCTTCGCCGCGGTCACCTGGGCCGAGGACGTGGTCCGCTTCGGTGCCGAGCACGGCTGGCCCATCGTCCTCAAGGCCGTGCGCGGCGGCTACGACGGCCGTGGCGTGTGGATCACCGACGACTCCGACGAGGCCGAGGCCATCGTCACCGAGCAGCTCGACAAGGGCGTCGAGCTCATGGTCGAGCAGGCCGTCGACTTCACCCGTGAGCTGTCCGCGATGGTCGCGCGTTCGCCGTTCGGGCAGGGCGCGTCGTGGCCCGTCGTCGAGACGGTGCAGTTGAACGGGCAGTGCGCTGTCGTCCTCGCGCCCGCGCCCCAGCTGTCGGGCGAGCGAGCGGCCGAGGCCGAACAGCTCGCGCTGCGGATCGCTGCCGAGCTGGGCGTCGTCGGATCGATGGCGGTGGAGCTGTTCGAGACCACCGACGGCCGGCTCGTCGTGAACGAGCTTGCGATGCGCCCCCACAACTCGGGTCACTGGACCCAGGACGGTGCGCGGACGTCGCAGTTCGAGCAGCACCTGCGCGCGGTCCTCGACTACCCGCTCGGTGACACGTCGCCCCTCGCCCCGGTCACCGTGATGGCGAACGTCTTGGGGGCACCGACTGCGCCCGTCATGAGCATGGACGAGCGTCTGCACCACCTGTTCGCACGGATGCCCGACGCGAAGGTGCACCTGTACGGCAAGGGTGAGCGCAAGGACCGCAAGATCGGGCACGTCAACGTGCTCGGCGGGGCCGACGGTTCGCCGGACGACCCGCAGTACGTGGCGGCCGTGCGCGAGCGCGCGCAGCGGGCGGCGCACTGGCTGTCGCACGCCGAATGGACTGACGGGTGGGATGAACATGGGCGGGAATGACACTGTTCGGAACGAGCACGGGAGCGACACGAAGTGACTGAATCGAACGGGCCCGCAGTCGGGCTGATCATGGGCAGCGACTCGGACTGGCCGACGATGGAGGCCGCCGCCGAGGCGCTCGCCGAGTTCGGTGTCCGGTTCGAGGTGGGTGTCGTGTCCGCGCACCGCACGCCGCAGCGCATGCTCGACTACGCCCGCGACGCCGCAGCTCGGGGACTCAAAGTCATCATCGCGGGCGCCGGCGGTGCCGCGCACCTGCCGGGCATGGTCGCGTCGGCCACCCCGCTGCCGGTGATCGGCGTGCCCGTCCCGCTGAAGTACCTCGACGGCATGGATTCGCTGCTGTCGATCGTGCAGATGCCCGCGGGCGTCCCGGTCGCGACCGTCTCGATCGGCGGCGCGCGCAACGCGGGCCTGCTGGCCGCACGCATCCTCGGTGCATCGGATCCGGCCCTGCAGCAGCGGATGGCCGCCTTCCAGGCCGGTCTCGAGCAGATGGTCCTGGAGAAGGACGAGGCGCTGCGCGCCAAGCTGCTCGGCTGACCGGTTCGATCCGGGTTCTAGGCTGACGGCATGGCCCGGTTCCCCCTGAGCGAGCGCTGGTATCGCTGGAGCGCCGCCCACGCGGTCGGAATCGACCGCGTGGAGGCGGTGCTCCTCACGTTGGTGTGCCTGCCGAACGCGCTCATCGACGGCAACGCCGTCACCGTCGCGGTGACCCTCGGGATGACGCTGCCGCTGGCGTGGCGTCGGTCGCGGACCGTGATCTCGGGCTTCGTCGTCGCGGCATTCGCGGTCGCGCACCTGGTGCTGATCCCGGACACGTTGCTGCCGAGCGCATTCGCGGTGCCGGTCGCGCTGTACGCGTTCGCGGCGTACACGCCGCGGTGGAGCAGCTACACGGCGCTGGCGATCGCGATCCTGGGCGCCGCGGCGGCCGGGGCCGAGTACTTCGCGTACGAGGGACGCGGCTGGGAACAGGCCGTGATCACCGCGATGTTCCTCATCGTGTTCGTCCTCGCGGTGTGGGCGTTCGGCGACCTGCGGCGGGTGCGCATCCAGGAACTCGAGGGCCTCGCCGAGCGGGCGCGACTGCTCGAACTCGAACGCGCCCAGGAGGCGGAACTCGCGGCCGTCAACGAGCGCACCCGCATCGCCCGCGAGATGCACGACATCGTCGCGCACTCGCTCACCGTCGTCATCGCGCAGGCCGACGGCGGCCGCTACGGCGCTGCGCAGGATCCGCAGGCCGCGATCGATGCGCTCGAAACCATCTCGTCGACGGGCCGGCAGGCGCTCACCGACATGCGGGCGCTGCTGTCGGTGCTGCGCGAGGACCGGCCCCGCGAGTTCGCGGCCATGCCCGGCGCCGGTGACATCGGGGGATTGGTCGCCGAGTTGCAGCGTGGCGGACTCGACGTCGACCTGCACGTGACGGGCGAGCCGCGCGAGTTGTCGACCGGCACGGGTCTGACGGCGTACCGCATCGTCCAGGAGTCCCTCACCAACGTCCTCAAGCACGCCGGGCCGGGGGCGGTGGCGCGCGTCGAGGTGAACTGGGGTGGCGACGAACTCGAACTCGTCGTCGACGACGACGGCCGTGGCGGCGCGGCGGCCCTGATCGACGCGTCCCCGGGCGGGCAGGGTGTCATCGGCATGACCGAGCGCGCCAAGCTGCACGGCGGCAAGCTCGTCGCGGGCCCGGTCCCGGGCGGCGGCTATCGGGTGCGCGGCCGTCTGCCGTACGTCGCGCCCTAGGCTGGTCGACATGGAAGAAACCTCCGCGCGGCCGATCCGCGTCGCCCTGGTCGACGATCAGCAACTGGTGCGGGCGGGGTTCCGGATGGTGATCGATTCGCAGCCGGACCTGACGGTGGTGATGGAGGCGTCCGACGGTGCCCGTGGCGTCGACGAGCTGTCGCGTACCCCCGCCGACGTCGTGCTGATGGACGTGCAGATGCCGATCATGGACGGCATCGAGGCCACCCGCCGGCTCACCGCGCAGGACGAGTCCCCGAAGGTGGTGGTGCTCACCACGTTCGAGAACGACGAGTACGTGATGTCGGCGATCAGCGCGGGCGCGAGCGGCTTCCTGCTCAAGGACGTCCCGCCGGAGCAGTTGCTCGACGCGATCCGCACCGTGCACCGCGGCGACGCCGTCATCGAGGCGCGGTCCACCCGCAAGCTGCTGCAGCACGTCGGCCCGATGCTGGGCAATGCGGTGCGGCCGTCGCTTCCGGACGACCTGACGCCCCGCGAGGTCGAGGTGCTCGAGGCGATGGCGCGCGGGCTGTCGAACTCGGAGATCGCCGAGAAGTTCGTGGTCTCCGAGGCGACCGTGAAGACCCACGTGGGACGGGTGCTCTCGAAGACCGGCTCGCGGGACCGGGTGCAGGCCGTGCTGTATGCGTTCCAGATCGGTCTCGTGCGGCCGCAGGATCTTCTGGGCTCCGACTGACGTCGGCCTGAGCGTCCATTCCTTCGCGCTCGGCGCGGATTCCCGCGCACACGCTCGAGGTGTGGACACGCACGCCGTCATCGGCGTGCGTGCCTGCGTCGTCGAACCACCTCGACCACCTCGTCCGCGACCCGCCCGGAGTCCTCGAGGACGTCGTACGCGGCGTACCGCAGCACCAGCCACCCCTGACGGACCAGCCAGTTCTGCCGTCGGCGGTCGGACCGGAACACCTCGGGCGCACTGTGGAACTCGCGGCCGTCGACCTCGACGACCACCCGCCCCGGTGCATCGACGAAGTCGCAGACGTACGGCCCGACGGCTTCGTTGGCGGCGAGCGGGCAGCGTCGAGCGTGGAACGCCCGTGCGAGGATCCGCTCGGGTTCGGACTCCGCGCGCACCGCGGCGACCCGCAGTTGCGCCACCGCCGCGGTGTTGCCCCAGCGCCCGGGATGCGCGGTGCACAGGTCCCGCACGCGCACCGGATTCACGGACCGGCACGGTTCGGCGTCGACGAGGGGCTCGAACTCGGGCGCGGGCATCACGGTCGCGCAGTCGACGAGTGCCTGCGTGCTCGACACCGTCGGCAGCGAACGGCACTCGACGACCTCGGCCGGGTCCAGGACCAGGCGGTGGATCCGGAGCCACTCGGGTGCGCGGGCCCGGATGTTCGGCGGGACCGTCGCTTCGAGGATCTTCGGCTCGCCGGTCGCGTAGACCCGGGGGAGGACGCGCCGGTACCGGCCGGTGCGACAGCGGCTGCCGATCGTGCTCGGCGGCACCCCGGCGGCGGTCAACTCCTCGAACGTGTGGACTCCGAAGTGGTTCATGGCTGCAGCCTGGGGGCGCCCGGTGACGGAGTCGGCTACAGGCTCGGGCGCAGGAGTTCGCCTGTGGATCAGTTGGGCGCTGTGGACAGTTCGGCCTGAGCGCCCACTCCTCGGGCCGCAGCGCGGGATCCCGCGGCGATCGCGCAGGAGTGGGCTCTGGGGCTGACCCGGCGTCCTACTCCGGGATGACGCGATCCGCCGAGAGATCGCCCCGCGCTCCGATGTGGAAGGCCACTGACCAGCCATAACGTCGTAACCATGAGAACTGATGACCAGAAGGTGCGGGCGCGGGGCCTGACCAAGACCTACGGCGCCGGCGAGACCGCGGTGCACGCGCTGCGTGGCGTGGACGTGGACTTCGCGGCCGGGGCGTTCACCGCGATCATGGGGCCGTCGGGCTCGGGCAAGTCGACGTTGATGCACTGCCTCGCCGGACTCGACACCGCAACGGCGGGAACCGTGACGATCGGCGGCACCGAGATCACCGCGCTGGGCGACAAGGCACTCACCGAACTCCGTCGTGAGCGGATCGGGTTCGTGTTCCAGGCGTTCAACCTGCTGCCGGTGCTCTCGGCGGAGGAGAACATGCTGCTGCCGATGCGACTGGCGGGCCGGGTGCCCGAACACAGCTGGCGTGACGAGGTGGTGCGCCGGCTCGGGCTGTCCGACCGGCTCGGACATCGCCCGCACGAGCTGTCCGGGGGTCAGCAGCAGCGCGTCGCCGTCGCGCGGGCGTTGCTGCCGCAGCCGGATGTCATCTTCGCGGACGAGCCCACCGGCAACCTCGACTCGCGGACCGGCGCCGAGGTGCTCGACCTGCTGCGTTCGAGTGTCCGCGAGACCGGGCAGACCGTGGTGATGGTGACCCACGATCCGGTGGCCGCGTCGTACGCCGATCGGGTGGTGCTGATCGCCGACGGTGGGATCGCCGGTGAGATCGACCGTCCCACGACCGATTCGGTGATCGAGACGATGCGCCTCCTCGGCGCCGACGACCTGAGCCGGGCGCGCTGATGCGGGGGCTGGCGTGGGCGCAGATGCGCGCGCATGCGGGACGCTACCTCGCGTCGGTGCTGGCGGTCGTGATCGCGGTCGCGTTCATCGTGGCGACACTGACGCTGAACTCGACGTTGAAGGCGGGCGTGACGGATTCGCTTGCCGGGCAGTACGCCACGACGGACGTCGTGGTCAGCGGCAGCGACGACCTGGCGGCGATCCGGGCGGTGCCGGGGGTCCACGCGGTCACCGAGGACGTCTCGACGAGCGTCAAGGTGCGCCGCGACGGGGAGGGCTCGTCGTTCGGTTCGGCGCAGTCGCTGTCCGACGATCCGGGACTGCGCTGGCAGACCCTGTCCGACGGGCGATTCCCCGAGGCGCCGGG
This sequence comes from Rhodococcus sp. W8901, assembly GCF_013348805.1. Lineage (NCBI taxonomy): Bacteria > Bacillati > Actinomycetota > Actinomycetes > Mycobacteriales > Nocardiaceae > Rhodococcus > Rhodococcus sp. W8901. The sequence goes on along the minus strand of NZ_CP054690.1, from coordinate 4,140,974 downwards.
CGAGATCGCCGTGGACGCGGGTTCGGGCGTGCCGATCGGGTCCGATCTGACCGTCACCACGCTGAGCTCCGAGGCGCAGATCAGCGACACCGCGAAGGTGGTCGGGCTGGTCGATCTGTCCGGCACGGCGCAGCAGATGAACGGCACCACCGTCTTCGCGACGGTCGGGCAGCTCGACGCGTGGACGACGGGCGGCGGGAGCCGCGAGATCCGGGTCGCCGGCGACGGCGTGATGTCGCAGCAGCAGCTCGCGGACCGGGTGCGCGGCGCGCTGCCCGCCGATGCGACGGTCGACACCGGTGTCCACCGGGCGGAGCTGGCATCGCAGCAGTTCCTCGGCGATTCCGACCTCCTCGCGAGTGTCCTGCTGGCGTTCGGTGCCATCGCCGTCGTGGTCGCGGCGCTCGTGATCGCCAACACGTTCGCGGTGCTGCTGGCCGCGCGGACGCAGGAGCTGGCGCTGCTGCGGTGCGTGGGCGCGACGGCGGCGCAGGTCCGCCGCAGTGTGCGGGTCGAGGCGGCCGGTGTCGGCGTGGCCGCGTCGGTGCTGGGCGTGATGCTGGGCGTCGGAACGGCGTGGCTCGTGGCCCGGATCGCGGCCGCGGCGGACGTGCCGATCCCGTTGCGCGGGTTGAGCGTGACGCCGGTGACGGTGATCGTCGGCGTGGTGGTGGGCGTCGTGATGACCCTGGCCGCGGCGTCGGCTCCCAGCCGTGCCGCGACCCGGGTCTCCCCGCTGGCGGCGCTGCAGCCGCTCGAATCGACGCCCGAACCCGTCGCGGTGTCACGGGCGCGCCGCGTCCTCGGGACGCTCGCGTTGATCGCGGGTGTCGGCATCCTCGCGCTGGGGGCCACCACCGGTCAGGTGCTGATCGCGTGCGTCGGCGGTCTGGCGACGTTCGTCGCGATCGTGATGCTGAGCCAGCGGATCGTTCCGGCGGTGATCTCTCGGGTCGGTGCGCTGCTGGGACGGATCGGTGGGCCGGTGGGACTGCTCGCCGCCGGCAACGCCGGCCGCAATCCGCGCCGGACCGCGGCGACCGCGACGGCCCTGCTGATCGGCGTCACGCTCACGAGCACGCTCGTCGTCGGCATCGCCGTGACGAAGGCCAGTGCGCCCGGCGCGGTCGACGACCAGTTCCCGGTGGACGTGAGCGTCGAGGCGGGTGGCAGCACCGGACTGCCCGGCGTCCTGGCCGAGCGCATCCGCGGCCTCGAGGGTGTGGACGCGGTGGCCCCGCTCGGCACCGCCGACGTCTCCCTGCCCGACGGCCGGACGCTGCCGGTGGTCGGCGTGGACGTCGCGGCGGTCCGGGCGACCCTGCGCACCGACGTCGACCTGCCCGGTCCGCACCAGCTGCTGCTGTCGCCGGACGACCGGCTCGATCTGGGGCTCGACCTCGGCGAGACGGTGTCCCTCACGGGCAACGTCGGACGAAGCGAGCTGACGGTCGGCGCGTCCACGGGCCAGCCGGCCCTCACCGAGGCGCGCCTGCTCGCGGCCCTGTCGTCGCAGGTGACGACCGACCAGATGTGGATCCGGCTCGCCGACCGACTGAGCGACGACGAGCGCCGTGTGGTGCAGGACGAGATCACTGCGCTCGCGGAGCAACTGGCACCGGGAAGCGAGGTCGGTGGATCGCTGGCGATGCGCGCGACCCTCGACAGTGTCCTCGACACGCTGTTGCTGGTCGTGGCGGGACTGCTGTCGGTGGCCGTGGTGATCGCACTGATCGGCGTCGGCAACACGATGGCGCTGTCGGTGCTCGAGCGGCGCCGGGAGTCGGGCCTGCTGCGCGCCGTGGGGCTCACACGCGCGGGCCTGCGGTCGTTGCTGCTGTGGGAGGCGGTGCTGATCGCCGGGGTGGCGTCGGCGCTCGGTGTGGCGCTGGGCCTCGCGTTCGGCATCACCGGATCGGCGTCGGTGTTCGGCTTCGACGACCTCGTGCTGGGCACGCTGCCGTGGCCGACCCTCGCGTTGATCGTGCTGGGCGGGGGAGCGGCCGGAGTGCTCGCCGCGATCCTGCCGGCGCGGCGGGCAGCGCGCACCGCGCCGGTGGCGGCGCTGGCCGGGTGACGACGCTAGCGTGAGGTGTGTGAGCACGACGCGAGGGGCCCGGGATCGGCAGACCATGCTGACCCGGGCCGCTCGCGGCAGTCGGACCTCGCGCCTCGTGACCGTCGTGGCCCTGCGGTACGCCCGGTTGTGGCGGGCCCGCATCGAATTCGACGACCGGTACGGGATCTTCGTGTGTTCGGGGATGCGGGGCGGATTCGGTCGCGGCGGCACCACGCTCGGCGGCGCCTACCTGACGCGAGGCAACACCGCCGATCGCGTGATCCGGCACGAGGCCGTCCACGCCGACCAGTGGGGTTGGCACGGCGCGGTTTTCGCGCTGATGTACCTGTGGGAGGAGATCCGTCACCCCGGCGCCCGCAATCGATACGAGATCGCGGCGGGACTCGAGGACGGCGGCTACGTCGCGAGCTGAGCGGTGACCTTCTCGGATTCGACGCGCCGCGTCATCGCCGCGTCGTCCGGGTTCGACACCTGCACCAGCGACGCCCCGGCGGCGAGGACCGAGACCAGTCCCGCGATCAGGTCGTCGGTGGTCGCCCACGAACGGGTGGACAGGACCCGGTCCGAGCCGCTCACGTTCTGCGCGACGGCCACCGCCCGGGCCGCTGTCAGGACATCGTCGACACCGCGGCCGTCCAGCGCCGCGGACCCGGCACCGCCGGGACGGAACTGGTCGCCGTGCACACGCACCGCGGTCGCGTAGTCGGTGACGCCCACCGGCAGGTCGGGGACCGGACGGCCGAAGGCGTCCAGCGACAGCACCGCAACCTCGGGCGCATCGGCGACGTCGTCGAGTCGATCCGCCGTGACCAGGGCCGCGTCGGCGTCGGGATCGGCCTCCAGCGTCACCTCGAGCCCGGCCCACCACGCGCCGAGCAGGACGGCGGCGGTCTGCCAGTGCGCCGGCAGCAGCACCGAGACCCGCGCGCCGGGCATCAGCGCGAACTCGTCGCACAGGAAGTTGGCGGTCTTGGCCGCCCAGTTCGCCAGCGTGATCGCGGACAGCTCCACCCGCTCGCCGGTGGCGTCGTCGTAGTACGTGATCCGCGGGCCGGCCGGGTCGGTGGCCAGGATCGGGTCGAGCAGCGCGGTGGTCAGGTTGGGCACGGTGTTCCGATCTGTACTCGGTTGACGCAGTGGTGACCGCTCAATTTACGCAGTGGGGGCCGTTGTTGCCCGCGTCGATCGCGGGACCGGGTTCGACGGGGGTGGGCGAGGTGCCGGCGCTGGAGATGCCCGAGGATCCGGATCCGGAGCCCGACGAGGTTCCGGAGGGACCCTTGTAGTCGCCGGCGAGGACGACACGCACGGTGCCCGACGACAGCGACTTGTCGGTCTCGATCGGCAGGCCACCGAGAGTCACCGAGACGGCCTGGGCGCCCTTGCTGTCCGACTTGTTCGCGAACACGGTGGATCGCGTCACGGACTTGCCCGTGTTGTTCCCGACCTCGCCGAGGCCGAAGCCCTTGCCGTCGAGGGTCGTTCCGACGCTCGAGGCGAGACCGCTGATGCTGCTGTCGTTGGAGACGTCGACGGTGACGGAGGACGGATCGATGTCGGGCATCTCGGTCGGGACGGCGGACGTGGTGCTCTGGTCGGACTTGTCCTCGGTGGGTTCCTCACCGACCAGTCCGGCGACGTACTTGCGGACGGCCTTGGGATCGACCTGCACGATCGACTCGCCGTAGTCGGTCATCGCGTTGATGTCGACGACGGGGATCGTCTCGAACTTGACCTTGCCGCCCGCGAGGTCCTTGAGCTGGGTGGCGAACTCGATGATGTCCCAGTCGGCGTCGAGCACCACCGACCGCTGCACCGCGGAACTGAGCTGGTTCAGCTTGCCGGGGTTGGTGAGGGTCTGCGCGCTCAGCACCTCGCGCACCAGCGAGGCCATGAACACCTGCTGGCGGACGATCCGGTCGAGGTCGCCGCGGGGCAGGTTGTGTCGCTGGCGGACGAAGCTCAGGGCATCGGAGCCGTCGAGTGTCTGGTCGCCGGCGGGGAACTTCGCACCCGAGAGCGGTTCGTCGACAGCCGCGTTGAGGCACACGTCGACCCCGCCGACCGCGTCGGTGAGCAGGACGAAGCCGAGCAGACCGATCTCCGCGTAGTGGTCGACGGTGATGCCGGTCAGTTTCGCGACGGACTTGATGAGCGCTTCGCGGCCCGCCTGCGTCGATTCCTTCTCGGCGTCGGAATCGGATTCCCCGTCCTCGACCAGCTTCTGCCGCTCGGTTTCCTTGGTCGCGCCGTAAGCGGCGTTGATCTTCGACATCCCGATCCCGGGCACGTCCACGTACGCGTCGCGGGGAATGGAGATGGCGGTGGCCGAACTGCCGTCGTTGGGCACGCGCACCAGGACGATCGTGTCGGTGTTGGACGCGACCTCCTCGCCCGCACGCAGCGACTCGAGTTCGGATTGACTGAGCGGATTGCCGTGGGCATCGGTGCGGCTGTCGGTACCGACGAGCAGGATGTCGACGGCGCCGTCCTTGGCGCCGCCCAGTCCGAGATCGCCGATCGTCGAGAGGCTCGACCGCAGCGAGTCGACACTGCGCCAAGCGAATCCGGTGATCACGAGCACCAGCACCGCAGCGACCGCGATGGCGATCTGGATGCGCGAGACCGGGGCTGGCGGTCGCGGCACTTCCGATGCGGTGGGCTCCTGCGGCACCTGTGGCCCCTCCCTGAAGATCCTTGAAAATCCGAGCAGATCCGAACTGCATTCCGAATCACAATCCGAGCAACTGCGCGATTACAACCGCTGTCAAGGCTACTGGTGTTCTGCGCGCAGCACGCGATACAGCTGTCCGGCGTGCCAGACTCGGAACCCGTGAAGAGGATTCTGGTGACCGGCGCACGCGGGCAGTTGGGTGGTCGCCTGCTCGCGTTACAGGACCTCGTCGACGTTCCGATCGTCGGAGTGGGTTCGGACGAGCTCGACATCACCGACCGCGGTGCCGTCGACGCCTGGGTGGAACCCGGTTCGGTGGTGGTGAACTGCGCGGCCTATACCGCCGTGGACGCCGCGGAGTCGGACGAGGAGACCGCCGCCGCGGTCAACGCGACCGGGCCGCGGAACCTGGCGTCGGCGTGTGCGCGTGCGGGGTCGCGGTTGATCCACGTCTCCACCGACTACGTCTTCGCGGGGGACCGTGCGGGGGACCGTGCCGTGCCGTACGAGACGGACGACCCCACCGATCCGCAGACGGTGTACGGCCGGACCAAGCTCGCCGGCGAGCTTGCGATCCGCGAGGTGCTGCCTGACGCGCAGATCGTCCGGACGGCATGGGTGTACACGGGAGTCGGGAACGACTTCGTCGCGACGATGCTGCGGCTCGAGCGCGACCGCGACACCGTCCAGGTGGTCACGGACCAGGTGGGTTCGCCCACGTACTCCGCGGACCTCGCTGCCGGACTGCTCGAACTGGCCCGCACCGGCGGCGGGGGCGCGACCACGCTGCACGCGACCAACTCGGGTACCGCGACATGGTTCGACCTTGCCCGTGCCGTGTTCGAGGGGGTGGGCGCCGACCCCGCGCGGGTCCGGCCGTGCAGCAGCGCCGAGTTCGTGCGCCCCGCGCCGCGACCCGCCTACTCGGCGCTCTCGCCCGCGTCGTGGGTTGCAGCCGGTCTGACCCCGCTGCGGCCGTGGCAGGACGCGCTGGGCGACGCGCTGGCCCGGCTCGAATGAGGACGATGCGGGCTTTCGGGATACGCTTGCCCGCGTGAGTTCGAAGCTGGCCGTGGTGACGGTGACCTACTCGCCCGGCGAGCATCTGGAGCATTTCCTCGACACGTTGGCCGATGCGACGGTCGAAAACCCGCAGGTCATCCTGGCCGACAACGGGTCGACCGACGGGGCGCCCGAGGCCGCTGAGGCGGCTCACGATCACGTCCGACTGCTCCGCACCGGCGGCAACATCGGGTACGGCGGTGCGATCAATCGCGCCGTCGCCGAGATCGACCCAGACATCGAGTTCGTCGTCGTCGTCAATCCCGATGTGCGCTGGTCGCCCGGCGCGATCGACGAACTGCTCGCCGCGGCAGCGCGCTGGCCGCGGGCCGGTGCCCTCGGGCCGATGGTCCGCGAACCCGACGGCAGCATGTACCCCTCGGCCCGTCGCGTGCCCGATCTGATCTCCGGTGCCGGCCACGCCGTCCTCGGTTCCGTCTGGCCGTCCAACCCGTGGACGCAGCGGTACCTCCAGGAGAACGAGACCATCACCGAGCGTCCCGCCGGGTGGTTGTCCGGCTCGTGCCTGCTGCTGCGCCGGGTCGCGTTCGACTCGATCGACGGCTTCGACTCCCGCTACTTCATGTACATGGAGGATGTGGACCTCGGTGACCGGCTCGGTAAGGCGGGCTGGCTCAACGTCTTCGTGCCGTCGGCCGAGGTGACCCATGCCAAGGGCCATGCCGCGGGCCGGCATCCCGAGTTGATGCTGCCCGCCCATCATCAGAGCGCCTACCGCTTCCAGGCCGATCGCCACCCCGCGTGGTGGCAGGCCCCGCTGCGGTGGGCTCTGCGGGGTGGACTCGCCTTGCGTTCGAAGCTCGCGGTCGCGGCAGCGGTTCGGGAGCGCCGGGAAGACGAGCGCAAGCAGAACGAGCGTCGAGAGATCGAGATTGAGGGGAAAGCATGACAACTGCTTCGGCGACCGATGCCGTCATTCTGGTCGGGGGTCAGGGGACCCGGCTGCGTCCGCTGACGCTGTCCGCCCCCAAGCCCATGCTCCCCACTGCCGGGGTGCCGTTCCTCACGCACCTGTTGGCCCGGATCAAGCAGGCCGGGATCACGCACGTCGTGCTGGGCACGTCGTTCAAGGCCCAGGTGTTCGAGGAGCATTTCGGTGACGGCAGCGACCTGGGACTCGAGATCGAGTACGTCACCGAGGTCGAGCCGATGGGTACCGGCGGCGGCATCCGCAACGTGCTGCCGAGCCTGCGTGCGGACAACATCATGGTCTTCAACGGTGACGTCCTGGGCGGCACCGATCTCGGGGCGGTGCTCGACACCCATCACCGGACCAACGCCGATGTGACGCTGCACCTCGTGCGGGTCGGCGATCCGCGCGCGTTCGGTTGCGTGCCCACCGACGACGACGGCAGGGTCAAGGCGTTCCTGGAGAAGACCCAGGATCCGCCGACCGACCAGATCAATGCCGGCTGCTACGTCTTCCGCCGCGAGATCATCGAGAAGATCCCGTCGGATCGCCCGGTGTCGGTCGAGCGTGAGGTGTTTCCGGCCCTGCTGGCCGACGGGGCCCGCGTGTTCGGTCACGTCGACACGTCGTACTGGCGTGACATGGGTACCCCCGACGACTTCGTCCGCGGCTCCGCGGACCTGGTGCGCGGCATCGCGCCGTCGCCGGCACTCGAGGGTCCGCGCGGCGAGTCGCTGGTCCATCCCGGCGCGGGTGTCGCACCGGGCGCGCTGCTGATCGGCGGCACCGTCGTGGGGCGGGGCGCCGAGGTGGGCGCGGGCGCCCGACTCGACGGCGCGGTGCTGTTCGACGGCGCCCAGGTGGAGGCCGGTGCCGTGGTCGAGCGGTCGATCATCGGTTTCGGCGCCCGTATCGGTCCGCGCGCGTTGATCCGCGACGCCGTGATCGGCGACGGCGCGGATGTCGGTGCGCGGTGCGAACTGATCGGCGGGGCGCGAGTGTGGCCCGGCGTCAAGCTGCCCGACGGCGGAGTGCGCTTCAGCACCGACGTGTGATTCGGCGACGTGTGATTCGGCACTGAGCCGGCTTCCTTAGTCTTGCTACTGAAATACTGGGAGCATGATGTCGCAGGAACCCGTCTTCCACAGGTACGTCGCCCTCGGTGACTCGTTCACCGAGGGTGTCGGCGACCCCGACGCCACCCGACCGAACGGCCTGCGCGGCTGGGCGGACCGGGTGGCCGAGGAGCTCGCCCGGCGCAGCGCCGACTTCGGCTACGCCAATCTCGCGATCCGGGGCCGGCTGCTCGGCCCGATCGTCGACGAACAGCTCGACGCCGCGGTCGCGCTCGAACCCGATCTGGTGACGATCTACGCGGGTGGCAACGACCTGATGCGCCCCAAGATCGACCTCGACGCCCTCGTCGCGCGGTACGACGACGCGATCGGCAAGCTGACCGCGACCGGCGCGACCGTGCTGGTGTGGACTGCGTACGACGCGGGCTGGTCTGCGGTGTTCTCGAAGATCCGTGGCCGCTCGGCCGTCTACAACGAGCTGGTCCGTGAGGTCGCGGATCGGCACGGCGCGAAGCTCGTCGACTTCTGGCGCTTCGACGAGTACCAGGATCTGCGGATGTGGGACTGGGACCGGCTGCACATGTCCACGCCGGGCCACCAGAACATGGCGATCCGGGTGCTCGAGACGCTCGGCGTCGAGCACCACATCGTGATGGATCCGCTGGGTCCCGATCTGCCCACCGACAAGGCCTCCCAGCGTCGCGCCGATCTCGAGTGGACCAGGGGATTCCTGATTCCGTGGATCGGCCGGCGCGTCCGTGGCACGTCGTCGGGCGACGGCGTCAGCGCCAAGCGGCCCGCGCTCGCGCCCATTCGCTAGCGGATACCGACCGACGAGAGAAGGCCGACCGGGAATCCCGGTCGGCCTTCTCTCATGTCAGGTCCGTCAGTCGGTACCGAGGTTGCGGGTCGAGGAGATCGCAACCAGGCCGATCAGGCCGACCAACGCGAAGGCGTAGAAGCCCCACGGCACCGCGTATCCGGCGCCGAGCAGCGCGCCGCCGAGGATCGGGCCGCAGATCGCGCCGACGCGTCCGACGCCGGCCGACCAGCCCAGCGCGGTCGCGCGGATGTTCGCGGGATGGTTGGCGCTGGTGAAGGCGTACACGAGAACCTGGGCGCTGAACACGAAGCAGCCGGCCAGGAACACCATCACGTAGATGCCGCCGGCGACGTCGATGCTGAGCAGCGCGAGGAAGATGGCAGCGCCGGTGAACCACACGATGGCCGCGGTGCGGGGGCCGACCTTGTCGGCGACGCGGCCCGCGATGAGCAGGCCGACGACGGCGCCGGCGTTGAGGATCAGCAGGAAGGTCAGGGCCGCGCCCAGCTCGTAGCCGGCCTCACGCATGATCGTCGGCAGCCAGGTGTTGAGGCCGTACACCAGCAGCAGACCCATGAACGACGTGACCCAGATGGCGATGCTGTTCCGCAGGAACTTGGGCGAGAAGAGCGTCTTCACGGGATCGGTGGCCGTGGCGACGGGCGCGTCGGCGGCCGTCGCGGCCTCGAGCGCGAGACCGTACTGTGCCGCGATGGCCTCAGCTTCCTCGCGGCGGCCCTTGGACAGCAGGTACGAGGGCGACTCCGGCAGGTACTTGATCATCAGCGGGATCAGCACGATGGCCGGTGCCGCGCCGACGACAAACATCGAGTGCCAGCCGAACGGGTCGATGAGCACGAGGGCCAGGGCCGCGGTGGCGACGGCGCCGACGTGGTACCCGGTCATCAGCATCGTGGACGCGGATCCGCCACCCTGCTTCTTGGAGAACTCGTTGACCAGTGCCAGGGCGGTCGGCAGTGCGCCACCCAGTCCGACGCCCGCGAGGAAGCGGAGCAGACCGAAGATGAACGGATTCGGGGCGACCGCGCACAGCAGGGTCAGGATCGAGAACGCCGCGACGGCGTAGATCAGTGCCCGGCGCCGTCCGATGACGTCGGTGAGGGTGCCGATGACGAGCGCGCCGATCGTCATGCCGACGAGCCCGAACGTCGAGATTGTCGTGATCGCGCTCGTGCTCAGGTTCCAGTCGCCGTACTCGCGCAGTGAGGGGATGACTGCACCCAGGACCACGAGATCGAATCCGTCGAGAAGGACGGCGATCCAACACAGTGGGGCGACCCACATCGCGGCGCGACCGCGTGTCGCGGGTCGTTCGATGGTGCTCATTCGATCTCCAGAAGCCAAGGTGTTCGCAATACGAACCACCGTTCAATTTCAGAACTCGGCCATTGTTTGGTGGGTCACATGTGAATGTCAAGCCACGAACCGGTGGGTTGGTGGCCCCGTCGGCGTGTGGTCCGGCCACACTGGACAGGTGATCGACGAAGGCGAGATCGACCGCAGCATGCTCGGTCGGGCGTTCCGAATACTGAATTCCTTCTCTGTGGATCGACCGCGGATGACGCAGTCCGACCTGAGTCGGCGAACCGGTCTGCCGTTGCCGACCGTGCACCGGTTGTGCATCCAATTGGCGGACAACGGCGCGCTCGAACGCGCTGCCGACGGCAGCTACGAGATCGGTGTCCGGTTGTGGGAGATCGGCGCCCTCGCGCCCAGGGCGCACGGGCTCCGGCAGGTGGCGATGCCCTACCTCGAGGACCTCTACGAGGCCACGCACGAGAACGTCCAACTGATCGTCCGCGAGGGCCTCGAGGCGCTCTATATCGAGCGACTTTCCGCACGTGGGGCGGTCGCTGTGGTCGGGCGCGCGGGCGGTCGGCTGCCGCTGCACGCATCGAGTGGCGGGCTGGTTCTGCTCGCGCACGGTGGGACGGAACTCCTCGGTGAGGTGCTCGCTGCCGGGCTCGAGCGATTCACGCCCAACACCATCACCACCGAGCATCGACTGCGATCCACCCTCGATCAGATCCGCCGCAAGGGTTTCATCGTGTGCCGCGAGCACCTCAACATCGGCACGCTCGCGGTCGCCGCTCCGGTCTTCAGGGCCGGCGGGGAGGTGGCCGCGTCGATCTCCGTCGTGGTGGCCGCGTCGGCGGATCCGACCCCTCTCATCCCCGCGTTGCGGGCCGCCGCGCGAGGCGTCTCCCGCGGCCTGGCGTGACCGAGATCTCTCCGACCCCATGGGATTGGTCTTTCACTGAGTGAAAGTCGAGGTGTTGCAACGGATCGGCCGCGGGAACAGTGGTGGCCATCACGATCTACCGAGGAGTAACCGTATGACCCACTCGAGCACTCAGGTCGGCATCGTCGGCGCCGGCCCGGCCGGACTGATGCTGTCCCACCTCCTGCACCTTCGCGGCATCGAGTCCGTCGTTCTCGAGGCGCGCACCCGGGAAGAGGTGGAGGGCACCATCCGTGCCGGTGTGCTCGAGCAGAACACCGTCGACCTGATGACCGCGACCGGTCTCGGCGACCGGCTGAAGGCCGAGGGCCTCGAGCACCACGGCATCGAACTGCGCTTCGGCGGCCGCGGCCACCGGATCGCGTTCGACGAACTCACCGACGGACGCGCGGTCACGGTCTACCCGCAGCACGAGGTCCTCAAGGACCTCATCGCCAAGCGCATCGCGGACGGGGGCGAAATCCGGTTCGGCGTCTCCGACGTCGAGGTCCACGACCACACCACCGACAACCCGTACATCACCTACACCGACGCGGACGGCAGTGAGCAGAAGCTCGGGTGTGCGCTCGTCGGCGGCTGCGACGGCTCGCGCACCAAGACCCGCAAGCTGATCCCCGAGCCGTCCATCCGCCAGGACCACTTCCGCCAGTACCCGTTCGCGTGGTTCGGCATCCTCGCCGAGGCGCCGCCGTCGTCCGAGGAACTGATCTACGCCAACCACCCGCGCGGATTCGCGCTCATCAGCACCCGCACCCAGGAGGTCCAGCGCCACTACCTCCAGGTGGATCCGGACGATTCGGTGGACAACTGGTCCGACGACCGCATCTGGTCGGAGTTGCACGCCCGCGTCGACGGTGAGGGTGCGGAGATCAAGGACGGCAAGATCTTCGAGAAGTCGATCCTGCAGTTCCGCAGCTTCGTGTGCGAGCCGATGCAGCACGGCAACCTGTTCCTCGCGGGCGACGCCGCCCACACCGTGCCGCCGACCGGTGCCAAGGGCCTCAACCTCGCCGTCGCCGACGTGTACGAGCTGTCGAAGGGCATGGCCGAGTTCTTCGAGACCGGCAACCGCGGCCGGATCGACCGCTACACCGAGACGGTGCTGCCGCGGATCTGGCGCACGCAGCACTTCTCGTGGTGGATGTCCTCGATGCTGCACCGCCTGCCCGACGCGTCCGGCTTCGACCACAAGCGTCAGGTCGCCGAGCTCGACATGGTGACCCGCTCGGTCGCCGGTCGCACGCTGATCGCCGAGAACTACGTGGGCACCCCGCTGGGCTGATTCGCACGGCAGCGATGCGCCGCCCCGAAACCCGGGGCGGCGCATTTCTCGCTGTCCGGGAAAGCCGTGATGTGGTGGAGTCGACGTTCCGTAGGTTCGGAAATTGCAGCACCGCACCTACAGAAGAGGCTTTCCATGAAGATCCTGATCGTCGGCGGCACCGGCATGATCGGTGCCCACGCGGCACTTCACCTCCGCGAGCAGGGCAACGACGTCACCGTCGCCGCGCGCAACCCGCTGGCTGACGACTCACCGGTGCGCGAGTTCCCGGTGCTGCTCGGCGACTACACCGAACAGACCTTCACCGCCGCGCAGTTGGCGCCGTTCGAGGGCATCGTCTTCGCGGCGGGCCAGGACATCCGGCACATGGGTCGGGTCGCAGATGCCGCTGCCGAGGCCGAGTTCTGGGAGAAGACCCAGACCGGCGGCGTGCCGCGGTTCGCCGCGTTGGCCAAGGAGGCCGGCGTCGCCCGGTTCGTCCAGGTGGGCAGCTACTACCACCACCTGCGGCCGGAGTACGCCGAGACGATGCCGTACGTCGCGGCGCGCCAGGCGGCCGACGAGGGCGCCCGCGCGCTGGCTGACGACAACTTCAACGTCTCGACCCTGAACCCGCCGTCGATCCTCGGCGCGATCAGCGGGGTGTCGGCCAAGCGCTACCGCAAGCTGTTCTCGTGGGCGGCCGGCAACGAGCCGCAGATTCCGGACTTCGCGCCCGCGGGCGGCACCAACTATCTGTCGGCGGGCTCGCTGGCCGAGGCGATCTGGGGTGCGCTGCAGCGCGCCGAGTCGGGCAAGGCGTACCTGATCGGCGACCAGAACCTCACCTTCCGTGAGTACTTCCAGTTGCTCGTCGACGCCGCCGGTGGCGACCGGGTCATCGAGGAGCGCGACGAGGAGCATCCGCTGCTGCCCGACAGCTTCATCGTGCAGGGCCGCGGCAACGTCATCTCGTACGAGCCGGCCGCCGCCGACGTCGAACTGCTGGCCTACACGCGGAACGACTGCGCGCGGGCGATCGCCGAGATGCACGACATCGTGAAGGCCGCGACTGCGGGCTGACATACGCGAAAGGGCCGGTTCCACCGAATGATTCGGTGGAACCGGCCCTTGTCGTAGTCAGGTCGTACTCGGGTCAGGTTCGGGTCAGGCTCGGGTCAGTCCAGGCGCTCGAACACCGCGGCCAGGCCCTGGCCGCCGCCGATGCACATGGTCTCGAGGCCGTAGCGGGCCTCGCGACGGTCCATCTCGCGCAGCAGTGTCGCGAGGATGCGGGCGCCGGTGGCGCCGACGGGGTGGCCCAGCGAGATGCCGGAGCCGTTGGGGTTGAGGCGCGGGTCGTCGGGCTCGAGACCCCACGTGCGGGTCACCGCGAGAGCCTGTGCGGCGAACGCCTCGTTGAGTTCGATGACGCCCATGTCGGCCAGCGACAGACCGAGCCGCGAGAGGGCCTTCTCGGTGGACGGCACCGGGCCGATGCCCATTGTGCGCGGCGGCACACCGGCGACGGCCCAGCTGGCGAGCCGGGCGAGCGGACGCAGGCCGAGGGCGTTCGCCTTCTCCGGCGTGGTGACGATGGCGATGGCGGCGCCGTCGTTCTGGCCGCTGGCGTTGCCGGCGGTGACGGTGGACTGGGGGTCGACCTTGCCGCGGATCGGGCGCAGCTTCGCGAGCGACTCGACGCTGGTGTCGGCGCGCGGGTGCTCGTCGGTGTCGACGACCAGCGGATCGCCCTTGCGCTGCGGCACCGACACGGGGACGATCTCCTGCGCGAAGATGCCGCCGCGCTGCGCGGCGACGGCGCGCTGGTGCGACTGGACGGCGAGGGCGTCCTGGTCCTCGCGGCTGATGGAGAACTCGGCGCGCAGGTTCTCGGCGGTCTCGATCATGCCGCCGGGCACCGGGTAGTTGCGGCCGCCGGCGGTGACGCGGGCGCGGGCGAGGCGGTCGTTGAGGGCGAGGGATTCGCCGCGGACGCCGTACCGCATGCCGGTGGCGTAGAACTCGGCCTGGCTCATCGACTCGACGCCGCCGGCGAGGACGAGGTCGCTGCCGCCGGACTGCACCTGCATCACGGCCTGGATGATCGCCTGCAGGCCGGAGCCGCAGCGGCGGTCCACCTGCAGACCCGGAACGTCCACGCCCAGTCCGGCATTGAGGGCCGCGATGCGGCCGATGGCCGGGGCCTCGCCTCCGGGGGAGGCCTGGCCGAGGATCACGTCGTCGATGTCGGCACCGGAGATGCCGGTGCGGGTGACCAGTTCGGTGATGACGGTGGCCGCGAGATCCTCGGGGGGGACGTCGCGGAAGACGCCGCCGAAGCGGCCGACGGGGGTGCGGAGCGGTTCGCAGATGACTGCGTCAGACATGTCGTTTTCCTTGGTGCGGTGATGATTGAGTCTGGGTGCGGGCGAGGTCGGCCGAGATGGCCTCTGCGGTCGCGACGGCGGCGGGGACGAGCGTGGCGTACACCGCCTCGGTCGAGTAGCGCGCGGCCTGCGTCGAGATGTTCACTGCGGCGACCACGGCGCCCGACCGATCGCGGATCGGTGCGGCGAGGGAACGCAGGCCCTCCTCGAGTTCCTGGTCGACCACGCAGTAGCCGTCGGCCCGGATCTTGTCGAGTTCGGCGCGCAACGCATCGGGGGTGGCGATGGTGCGGCCGGTGAGCGGGGTCAGGTCGACGCGGTCCAGGTAGGCGTCGAGGTCGGCGGGTTCGAGCCCGGCCAACAGGACGCGGCCCATCGACGTCGCGAACGCGGGGAACCGGGTCCCGATCGTGATGGACACCGTCATGATGCGGCTGACCGGCCGGCGCGCGACGTACACGACGTCGCCGTCGTCGAGGATCGACACCGACGTCGACTCGTGGACCTGGTTCGACAGCGATTCGAGGTGCGGTCGGGCGATGTCGGGCAGAGACAGGCTCGACAGGTAGCTGTAGCCGAGTTCGAGGACCCGGGGGGTCAGCCAGAACACCGAGCCGTCGGTGCGGACGTAGCCGAGTTCGACCAGGGTGAGCAGGAACCGACGGGCCGTCGCGCGGGTGAGATCGGTGGCCCGGGCGACGTCGCTGAGCGTGCGCTGCGGGTTCTCGGCGTCGAACGCCCGGATGACGGACAGGCCGCGTGCGAGCGACTGCACGTAATCCGTCGAGGCCGCGGTCGGTTCGGTCGCGCTCGAGTTGCTCCCGCTCGAGTTGCTCCCGCTCGAGTTGCTCACTGTCAGGTACTCCCCTCGGTGGCACCCGCCAGGTCGGCGAGGGCCTGCTTGCCGAGCGCGAAGGCCCGGTTGCTGTTCGGCACACCCGCGTACACCGCGGTATGGAGGAATACTTCCACGAGCAGGTCCGGGTCCATGCCCGCGCGCAGCGCGGCCCGGATGTGCATGTCGAGTTCGTGTTCGTTGCCGACCGCGGTGAGGATCGCCATCGTCAGCAGGCGGCGGGTGGGGTGGTCGAGGCCGTCGCGGGCCCAGATGTCGCCCCACGCGGTGCGGGTGATGAAGTCCTGGAACGGGTCGGTGAACGCGGTGCTGCCCGCGATCGCGCGGTCCACGTGCGCGTCGCCGAGGACCGAGCGGCGCACCGACATTCCGACGTCGTGCACCGCGCGGCGGGCCACACCCACCGGCGTCGAGCCCGCGACGTGCGCCTCGATCAGCCGGGTCACGGCGCCGGCCTGCTCGACGTTCGCGAGATGCGCGCCGGGGGACACGACGTGGAGTTCGGCACCGGCGGTGCCGTCGGCGATCGACTGCAGCGCCGACGGCGGCGTCGGGCCGTCCTGCTCCGCGGCGATCACGAGCGTGGGCGCGACGATCCGGGCGAGGTCGGCGCGGCCGTCCCACGAGGACAGCGCCTCGCAGCACGCGGCGTAGCCCTCGTTCGTGGTACCGGAGACCATCGTGACGTGGCGGGACACGAGCTCCGGATCACGCTGCGCCAGTTCGGGGGTGAACCAGCGTCCGACGACGGACTCGGCGATGGATGCGACGCCGTCGGCGCGGACGGCGGCCGCGCGATCGAGCCACGGCTGGGCCGGGGCGAACTGCGCGGCCGTGCACATCACCGTGAGCGTCTGTACGCGCTGCGGGTGGTGCGCCGCCAGCCACTGTCCGACGGCCCCGCCGAGGGACAGGCCCACGAAGTGCACCGCGTCCAGGCCGAGCGTGTCGAGCAGTGCGATGACGTCGCCGCCGAGATCGGCCATCGTGTACGGGCCCGCGGGAGCGGGGGAGCCGCCGTGGCCGCGGTGGTCGACCGCGATCACGTGGGCGCGGCTCGACAGCGCACGGATCTGGGGATCCCACATGTGCAGGTCCGAGCCCAGCGAACCGAGCAGCAGGACCGGCGGGGCGGCGGGGTCGCCGTGTAGTTCGTAGTGCAGGGCGCAGGGCCCGTCCTGGGTCATACGAGTCCTCCGAAGGTTCGGTCGGTCTGTGTGGTCCGGGCGGCGAGCGCACGGTCGACGAGGTCGCCGGCGTGGCCGAGGTAGTTCGACGGATCCAGCAGGTCGCGCAGTTCGTCGGCGGACAGGTGGGCCGTGATCTGGGGCGCCCGGTCGAGCGGGACTCCGGAAGCCGCTGCGGCGGTGACGATGTCGCGCGCCGAGTCGGTGTGCGCGGACAGTGCTCCGGTGACCCGTTCGGCGAGGATGAGCCCGCCGGTGATATCGAGGTTGTGTGCCATCGCGTCGCCGTGGACGCGTAGTCCGCCGAGGCTCGCGGCCAGCCGGTGCGCCGCCCCGCCGGTGAGGCGCAGCAGATCGGTGAGCGTCTCCCATTCGGCGTGCCACGCGCCCGCGGCCCGCGCGAACTCGTGGTCCATGGACGACAGGACCGTCGCGACCAGTCCCGGCACCCGCCGGGCGGCGGCGCGAGCCGTGATCGCGGCGACCGGGTTCTGCTTGTGCGGCATGGCCGACGAGCCTCCCGGTGCGTCCTCGGCGACCTCGCCGAACTCGGTCGAGGCCATCGCGGTGATATCGGTGGCGGGCTTGGAGATCGCTCCCGCGGCGACGCCGAGCGCGGACGCCAGGGCAGCGATCGGGGTCCGGGTGGTGTGCCACGGAACGACCTGCTGCGCCAGGCCCAGTTCGTCCGCGAGGGCCTCGGCCATCGCGAGACCGTGGGGGTGGACGGCCGCGAGAGTGCCCGCCGCACCGCCGAACTGGACGGGCAGCGCGGACAGGGCGCGCTCGAGCTGCGCGGTCGCGTCGTCGAGGCCGGTGAACCAGGACACCGCGAGCGCGCCGAACGTGGTCGGCAGGGCTTGCTGCCCGAGCGTGCGCGCCACCATCGGTGTGTCGCGGTGCGCTCGCGCGAGTTCGGCACCGGCGTTCGCCGCCGCCTGCAGATCGGCGAGCACCCGACGGCCCGCCCTGCGCGACAACAGCATCAGCGCCGAGTCCATGACGTCCTGGCTGGTGGCGCCCACGTGCACGGCCGAGGCCGGAACCCCCTCGGCGGCACAGGCCGCCCGGAGGAGGCGGACCAGTGGGATCACGGGATTGCCGCCGGCGGCGGATCTGCGGCCGAGGTCGGCGATGTCGATCCCGTCCGGCGCGCCGAGCGCCGCGGCGACGGAGGTGACCGTCGCCGCGTGCTCGGCCGACACCAGTCCGACGGTCGCGGCCGCCCGGGTCAGGGCGGCCTCGACCTGGAGCAGCGCCACAACCCAGGCGTGGTCCGAGATCTCCTCGGCGAGAGCGGGCTCGCCGCCGGCGCCGAAGAGGGGATCGAACAGTTCACCGCGGGTGTGGGTCACGAAATGCTCCTGGTCACAGCTCGAAGAACGGCGTCTCGACGCCGTCGGGATCGCTGTCCTGAACATAGACCGTGAGGCTGTAGCCGTCGTCGGTCTTGCGCGCGATCAGCTTCGGCCGCTGCGACTCGGGCAGTGACGTCAGGACCGGGTCGACGGCGTGCGCGTCGGTGTCCTCCGGGAAGTACAGCCGGGTGTACAGGCGCTCGAGCATGCCGCGGGCGAACACGCCCACGTTGACGTGCGGGGCCTCGACGGTGTCGTTCTCGGCGGGCAGCGGTCCCGGCTTGACGGTGTGGATCGCTGCGGTGCCCGTCTCGTCGGCCCCGGCACGGCCGAAGCCCCGAAATCCCGCCGGAACCGGCTCGGCAGCGCCGCGCGGATCGTCGGCGTGGGCGAAGCGGCCCACGGCGTCGGCCTGCCAGGTCTCGATCATCGCGTCGGCGACCGGCACGCGATCACCGTCGATGACGGTGATGCGCAGCGTGATCCGGCCGGGTGCGCCCTCGGGCGCGGCGTCCGGGCCGTCCGCCCACGGGAGACCGATGTGCCAGTACGGGCCCACCGTCTGCGACGGGGTGACGCCGAACTCGGCGGTGGTGAAGTCGCCCGGGGTGACGTCGTAGATCGGTGCGGTGTTCTTGGGGGCGGTGTCAGTCATCGTGATCCTCGTCGTCCTCGAACGGGGTGGCGTCGCGTCCGCGCAGGACGATGTCGAAACGGAAGCCCAGGGCCCAGTCGGCCACGGTCGCGTCGTAGTCGAAGACGCTGACCATCCGGTGCCGGGCGGCGGCGGGGACCGCGTTGTAGATCGGGTCCTGGAAGAACAGCGGATCGTCCGGGAAGTACATCTGCGTCACGAGGCGCTGCGTGAACGCCTGACCGAACAGCGAGAAGTGGATGTGCGACGGCCGCCACGCGTTGTCGTGGTTGCGCCAGGGGTACGCGCCCGGCTTGATCGTGGTGAAGGTGTAGTGGCCGTCGGCGTCGGTGACGCAGCGGCCGATGCCGTCGAAGTGGGGGTCGAGCGGCGCGGGCCAGTTGTCGCCGATGTGCCGGTAGCGGCCGCCCGCGTTGGCCTGCCACACCTCGAGCAGCGTGTTCGGGACGGGCTTGCCGTTGCTGTCGAGCACCCGACCGTGCACGACGATCCGCTGGCCCTGGGCCTCGCCGCCGTTCGCGATCGTCAGGTCGGCGTCGCCGGGCTGCACGCGGTCCTCGCCGAACACCGGTCCGGTGAGCTCGCCCAGTCGCTGCGGTAGCAGCTTCAGCGGCTGCCGGGGGCTGCGGAGCCCGGTGGTCTTGTAGTCCGCGAAGTCCGGCGGGGCATTCACGCCGGTGCTGACCGGCCGATATTGCGGGGGCAGATGAAGCATGTGACGACCTCGTAGTGGGGGCGGTGGGTGAGGGGGAATCGAGATTGTTCGCTAGGTGGACATCAGGACGCTATGCGAACACGCTAGTGGCTTTCTGTGGCGCAATCAATGATCCGCCGCGCTCGTGTTCGTTATGCGGACAATGGTTCACAATACGCACGAGTCGTCGTATGCTGGCCTGCATGATGGACAAAGTCATTGCCACAGCGGCCGAGGCCGTCGCAGACGTGCCGGACGGCGCGACGATCGCCGTCGGTGGATTCGGCCTGGTCGGAGTGCCGGAGATCCTCATCAACGCGCTGCTGGAGCAGGGCGCCACGGATCTCGAGACGGTGAGCAACAACTGTGGCACCGACGGCTTCGGCCTCGGTGTGCTGCTCGAGAAGGGTCGTATCCGCCGGACCATCAGCTCGTACGTGGGCGACAACAAGGAGTTCGCGAGGCAGTACCTCTCGGGCGAGCTCGAGGTGGAGCTGACGCCGCAGGGCACGCTCGCCGAGCGGCTGCGCGCCGGCGGCGCCGGCATTCCCGCGTTCTTCACCCCGGCCGGCGTCGGCACCCAGGTCGCCGAGGGCGGGCTGCCCCGCCGCTACGACGGCAACGGCGGGATCGCCGTCGCGAGCCCGGTCAAGGAGACCCGCGAGTTCGACGGGCAGACCTACGTGATGGAACGCGGCATCGCCGCCGACTACGCCCTCGTCCACGCATGGAAGGGCGACCGCCACGGCAACCTCGTGTTCCGCCGCAGCGCCCGCAACTTCAACCCCCCGGCCGCCGCGTCGGGCCGGATCACCATCGCGCAGGTCGAGCACCTCGTCGAGCCCGGCGAGCTGGACCCGGACCAGATCCACACCCCGGGCATCCACGTGCAGCGCGTCGTGCACGTGGGCAAGGTCACTGTCGGAATCGAGAAGCGAACGGTACGAGCATGACTCAGGCTATTGCGCAGAAGCTGACCCGCGAGCAGATGGCGGCGCGGGTCGCCCAGGAACTCGCCGACGGCCAGTACGTCAACCTCGGCATCGGCATGCCGACGCTGGTGCCGAACTACATCCCCGAGGACATCACCGTCGTCCTGCACTCCGAGAACGGTGTGCTCGGCGTGGGGCCGTACCCCACCGAGGACGAACTGGACCCCGAGCTGATCAACGCCGGCAAGGAGACCATCACGGTCCTGCCGGGCGCGTCGTACTTCGACTCGTCGCAGTCGTTCGGCATGATCCGCGGCGGTCAGGTGGACGTCGCCGTCCTCGGCGCGATGCAGGTCAGCGCCAAGGGTGATCTCGCCAACTGGATGATCCCCGGCCACATGGTCAAGGGCATGGGCGGCGCGATGGACCTCGTCCACGGCGCCAAGCGCGTCATCGTGATGATGGAGCACGTGTCCAAGAAGGGCGAGTCGAAGATCCTCGACGAATGCACCCTGCCGCTCACCGGCAAGGCGTGCGTGCAGCGGATCATCACCGACATGGCCGTCCTCGATGTCACCGACGAGGGCCTGCGCCTGGTCGAGACCGCCCCCGGCATCAGCGTCGACGAGGTCGTCGCCGCGACCGCCGCGAAGCTGCTGGTCTAGCTTCACCGCCGGCCGGCGGACGGGCTCAACGCCCGTCCGCCAACCGGACCAGGTGGTCGATCGTCTCCTTCTCGGCCCCCTCGGGCAGGTCGGCCACCGGCCACCACCGCAGATCCTGCGACTCGTCGCTGATCACGGCCGGCACCGCCGAGGCGGGCCCGGGCGCCCGGACCAGGAATCGCAGGTCCAGGTGGCGCGTCGGAACCCCCAGCGAGCACGTGATGGGGTGCGTGTGCGCCGACAGCAACCGCGGATCGATCCGTAGCCCCTCGATCCCCGACTCCTCGCGTGCCTCCCGCAGCGCCGAGTCGACGACGGTGTCGTCCCCGGGCTCGCAGTGCCCGCCCAGCTGGATCCACCGGCCCACCCTCGGGTGCAGCGTCAGCAGGACGTGGGAGCCGTCCTCGTCCAACACCAGCGACGAGGCCGTGATGTGCCCGGGCACATGCGAACGCAGGCAACCGTCGGGTGCGGAATCGAGGAACGCGAGCATCGTGTGCCGCAGCGACTCCGCATCGTCGGAATCGGTGTCCCAGTTCGAGAGTGCGTCCACCGCCGACGCGTGCAGTGACTGTGCCGACATCTACAGCTCCAGCAGTGCGTCGCCGGGCGCGACGGGGTCGCGCGGCGTGAGCGCCTCGAGGGGATGTCCGACGGCGATCGCACCCAGCGGCTGCCAGTCGTCCGGCAGACCGAGCTCGGTCCGGACCGTGTCGGCCGCGAAGATCGTCGACCCGATCCAGCAGCTCCCGACGCCGCGGGTCGCGAGCGAGACGAGCAGACCCTGCACGGCCGCGCCGACCGCGACGGTGAACATCGTCGACTCGGCCCGGGTGCGCCGCTCATCCGGGTAGTCGTGCGCACCGTCCGGCACACAGAACGGGATCACGACCTCGGGGGCGCGGAAGAGGATGTCGCCCCGGCCCACTCGACGCTCGATCCGCTCGGCGCTCATCCCGTCGGCGGCGAGGTCGTCCCGCCAGCGCTGCTGCATGGCGTCGAGCACACGCTTGTGGGTCTCGGGCGTGCGCAGCCACACGAACCGCACCGGACGCGTGTGATGCGGCGCGGGCGCCGTGAGTGCCTCGGCGATCGACTCGCGCAGCACCTCGGGGTCCACCGGCTCCTCGGAGAACGCGCGCACCGACCGTCGCAGCAGCAGTGCCTCGCGGCGGCCCTGTTCCATCGACTCCTCAGTGCCGAGCCAGAACAGGTCCTCCGGACCGCGGCGGATCAGCTTGTCGGCGACGGAACCGTCGTCGTCGAGCCCGATCCCACGGACCACCGCGACCGGCATGCCGCCGAGCTTGCCTTTCACGAGGTCGCCCGCGGCCGCGATCTCGTCGGCCACCGCGACCTCGGTGACCATCAATTCGTTGCCCTGACCGTCGACCGCGCCGGCATACGCGTGCAGGACCGGGACTCCCGACGCGCCGATCGCGACGTCGATCTGGCCGATCCGCCACGCGCGACCCATCGTGTCCGTCACGACCACCGCGACGTCGACACCGAGGCGGTCCCGGATATGCTCGCGCAGCCTCCGGGCGCTTCCGTCCGGATCCTCCGGCAGCAGGGCGAGTTCCGCGCCGTCGACGTTCGATCCGTCGATCCCCGACGCGGCCTGCACGATGCCCAACCGGTTCTCGGTGATGAGCGTGCGTCCCTTGCGGGCCACCACCCGCACCGCCTCCTGGTCGACCAGACGTCGACGCGCGGCGTCTCGTTCCTCGGGGTCGGTGGGCGACGCGACGATCCGGCCCTCGACCTTCGAGAAGACCTTGCTCGTGACGACGAGGACATCGCCGTCGGCCAGCCACGGTGCCGCGCCGACGATCGCCGCGGCCAGGTCGTCGCCCGGACGGAACTCGGGCAGCCCGGGGACCGGCAGGATCTCGATCGCGCGCCCCGCCCCGTGATCACGGACCGTCGCACGTTCACTACCGCGACATTCGTCGTTCACAAGTTCACTCCGGCCACATCGAATGCGGCACGGACCATCTCGGCGGTCGCATCGGGGTCGGTCATGAGCAGCGGGACGCTGCGCACCTCGACACCGGGCACGTCGGCCTCGTCGGTGGAGTGGATCAGCCAGCCGTCGAGGATGCCCGTGCCGGACCGCGCGCCGTAGTGGCGGCCGATCGCCTCGGCCGAGGTCTCGACTCCGATCACCTCGAGGCACTCATCGGCCATGCCGCGCAACGGCTTTCCGTCGATGATGGGGGAGAGGCCGACAACCTTGGCCTTCGTGGTCCGCAGCGCGCCGCGGATGCCGGGCACCGCCAGGATGGCGCCGATGCTGACGACCGGATTCGACGGTGCGAGCAGCACGACGTCCGCGGACTCGATCGCCTCGAGGACTCCGGGGGCCGGTTTCGCCTGTTCCGCACCGACATACGCGAAACTGTGCGTGGGAACCTGTGCGCGGTAACGGACCCACCATTCCTGGAAGTGGATCGCTCGCTGCTGCTCGCCGGTGGGGTTTTCGGGATCGGTTACGACGACATGTGTTTCGCTGCGATCGTCCGACACGGGCAACAGGGCCACGCCGGGCTTCCAGCGGTTGCACAGGGCCTCGGTGACCGCCGAGAGCGGGTAGCCGGCGCGCAGCATCTGACTGCGGATGAGGTGTGTCGCGATGTCCCGGTCGCCCAGGCCGAACCAATCCGGCTGCGCACCGTACGCCGCGAGTTCCTCTTTCGCATTCCAAGTTTCGCCGATGTGGCCCCATCCGCGCTCGGGATCGATGCCGCCGCCGAGGGTGTACATGCAGGTGTCGAGGTCCGGGCAGATGCGCAGGCCGTGCATCCACACGTCGTCTCCGACATTGACCACCGCGGTGATCCGATGGTCGTTCGCAGGGCCGGAATTCGCGTCTCCGGTGTCGAGGCCGCCGAGCAGACTTCGAACTCCCTGGAGGAAACGGGCCCCTCCGACGCCGCCAACCAATACAGTCACGTTCACAACTCGAAGCCTATGCGGTCCCGCCGCGTGCTGGTCGACGCCGTCTCATCGGCCGGGTTGTACCACGCTGTGCGACGGGCGGCGGATGGTAAACGACTTTTCGGTTTCAGCTTGACCCGACACGCCAGGGCATGT
Organism: Rhodococcus sp. W8901; assembly: GCF_013348805.1. NCBI lineage: Bacteria > Bacillati > Actinomycetota > Actinomycetes > Mycobacteriales > Nocardiaceae > Rhodococcus > Rhodococcus sp. W8901. The sequence goes on along the minus strand of NZ_CP054690.1, from coordinate 4,116,971 downwards.
CTAATCACATGTATGTCATTCCAAGTTCGAGGGGCGAGTTCACTTGGAGCGGCCCTCGACTCGAACCATCGTTCGGGCGGTTGTCAGGACGGGTGTCGGGGTGGGAACGACAGCACGGAATTCGAGATCAATCGACATTTTCTGCGCTAATACAGGTGAGGAGGCGGAGCGATGCCCTATCAGCAATACGAGTTCGAAACTCCTCTGAGCGTGGTCGGCGACGAACCGCGGACCGATTCCGAAGCGGGCGCAGCAGTAGGCGTCAGCTACGACGAGTTCGAGCTCGGAGTGACAGTGCCGCAGCTCAGTCTGATCCCAGGTTTCGACGAGATGTTCGACTCCATCGAGGATCAGTGGCAGGACCGCGCGCTGTGCGCGCAGACCGATCCCGAGGCGTTCTTCCCTGAGAAGGGTGGATCCACCCGCGAGGCCAAGCGCATCTGCATGGGGTGCGAGGTGCGCGGGGAATGCCTCGAGTACGCGCTCGCCAATGACGAGCGATTCGGCATCTGGGGTGGGCTCTCCGAGCGGGAGCGCCGGCGCCTCAAGCGCGGAATCGTCTAGTTCGTCACTACTCGTCGGCCTCCGGGAGATCGGGGTCGACAACGTCGGGGTCGACCCCGAGATACGTCGACACCTGCTCCACGAGCACGTCGTGAACCAGATCCTCGAGGTCGTGAGGATCCTTGGCGCGCAACTCGATCGGGCGCCGGAACAGCACGATACGTGCCCGCGTCGCGGTCCCGTGACGATCGATGCCGGCCGGAATGAGCCGCGACAGCGGCACCGGACCGTCTGCCACCACCTCCGGCGGCCAGTTCACCGAATCCGGATCGATCGCGCGTATCCGTGGCACGTCGTCCACCGCAATGTCGAGCTTCGTCAAGCGATCGTGCCAACGCGCGTCGATGGGCTCGAACGCGCCCAGAACCAGCTGATCGAACTTCTCTGCGCGCGTCCGCGCCGCCGGTAGATCCGGCGGAAACAATGGACCGCGGATTCCGCGACCTCGCCGCGCGACCGAACGTGACGTCAGCGGGCGGGGACGACGAGCTCTGGCCATGAAGGGGACATTACAGCGGTGCCCCGACATCCCCACCGCGTCACGTTCCGGCCCGCCCTCCGCATCACGTCTCGGTCGCGTCGGTGTGTCCGAGTAGGCCAACCGGACACATGGGGTTAGTCTCCTTCCTTGTGAGATCACTGCGTCGATGCTGCCGGCCTGGGTGCAAGAACCCTGCTGTCGCGACCTTGACGTACGTCTACTCCGATTCGACCGCTGTGGTCGGCCCGTTGGCCACCGTCGCCGAGCCCCATTCGTGGGATCTGTGCGAGACCCACGCATCGCGGATAACCGCCCCCAAGGGCTGGGAACTCGTGCGGTACGAGGGCGGATTCTCCTCCAGCACACCCGACGAGGACGACCTCACCGCGCTTGCGGAAGCGGTCCGGGAGGCCGGCCTCGGCGAGCGTCCCCGCAACGACGGATCCGCATCCGATTCGCGCTCCGGCGCAGCCTCTCCGTCGGCACCGCCCACCGCCCGCACCGGGCGTCGCGGGCACCTCCGGGTCTTACCCGACCCCGCGAACTGATCGGTTCCATCGGGGCTTCGGCCCGTGCCTGATCTGTCCTTTTCCTGCTCGACCTCGGCCGACGTATCCGGACATCTCGCTCAGGAAGCGCGGTTGGCCTGCTCCCCACTAGGCTCTGTGGGACGGCCAAGTCGAACCAACTCGGTCGGCGAACAAACCTCAGTGGACGAACTATGTGTCGCATCTACGAAAAGCAGGAGTAACCAGAAGTGGCTCGATCTGTCGAATCCGTGAATGCCGTGATCAAGGCCTACGACGTCCGTGGCGTCGTGGGAGAACAGATCGATACAGACTTCGTGCGTGACGTGGGCGCCTCGTTCGCCCGACTGGTGCGTGACGAGCAGTCCGGTGCCGAGGCAGTGACCCGGGTCGCGATCGGCCACGACATGCGTGAGTCGTCACCCGAACTCTCCCGTGCCTTCGCGGAGGGCGTCGTCGCGCAGGGCCTCGACGTGATCCACATCGGCCTGGCGTCCACCGACCAGCTGTACTTCGCGTCCGGAATCCTCGACTGCCCGGGTGCGATGTTCACCGCGAGCCACAACCCTGCCAAGTACAACGGCATCAAGCTGTGCCGTGCCGGTGCCAAGCCCGTCGGCCAGGACACCGGCCTCGGCGTGATCGCGCGCGAGGTCGCCGAGGGCGTCCCCGCGTACGACGGTCCGGTCGGACAGGTCTCCGAGGAGGAGCTCCTCGACCAGTACGCCAGCTTCGTCCGCGGCCTGGTCGACCTTGCCGAGCTGCGGCCACTGAAGATCGCCGTCGACGCCGGCAACGGCATGGGCGGACACACCGTCCCGGCCGTCTTCGGGCCGATGCCCGTCACCGTGCTTCCGCTGTACTTCGAGCTCGACGGCAGCTTCCCCAACCACGAGGCCAACCCCCTCGATCCCGCCAACCTGGTGGATCTGCAGGAACACGTGCGTGCCACGGGCGCGGACATCGGTCTGGCCTTCGACGGCGACGCCGACCGCTGCTTCGTCGTCGACGAGAAAGGCAACCCGGTCTCGCCGTCCGCGGTGACCGCGCTCGTCGCCGACCGCGAGCTCGCGAAGGAGCCCGGGGCCACGGTGATCCACAACCTGATCACGTCCCGTTTCGTCCCGGAACTGGTCGAGAAGCTCGGCGGCACCGCCGTGCGCACCCGCGTCGGTCACTCCTTCATCAAGCAGCAGATGGCCGAGACGGGTGCGGTGTTCGGCGGCGAGCACTCCGCCCACTACTACTTCCGTGACTTCTGGGGCGCCGATTCGGGCATGCTGGCGGCCCTGCACGTACTGGCAGCCCTCGGCGAACAGGATCGTCCGCTGTCGGAGCTGATGCAGTCGTACGAGGCCTACGCCGCGTCCGGGGAGATCAACTCGACGGTCGCCGACGCCACCGAACGGACGGCCGCCGTCGTCGACCTCTTCGCGGACCGGACCGTCTCCGTCGATCGCCTGGACGGCGTCACGGTCGACCTCGGCGACGGGGCATGGTTCAACCTGCGCGCGTCCAACACCGAGCCGCTGCTGCGCCTCAACGTCGAGGCGCGCACGTCGGCCGATGTCGACGCTCTCGTTGCCGAGATCCTCGGAGCAGTCCGCGCCTAGTCATCGAATTGCTGGGATACTCGAGGCACCTGATCTCGTCGGGGAACAGGGACTCGGGGAAAGGGAGGTGAGTTCGTGATGACAGCTCCGTCGTCTCTGCTCGATCTCGATGACGCCGATGCTCTGCTGGCCGCCGACGTCGACGGCGTGCTCCGTTTCGCCGCGCTCGGCGGCGCTCAGATTCGTGCCACCCAAGCCGCCGTCGAGGAGGACGGGCTGGTCAGGCTGCGCGGCCTGCAGCCGCGCAGCATCGTGTTCGTCACCGGTGACGGAAGTGCGTCGCGGGCCGCCGAGATCGTCGTGGCGGCCCTCGGCGGCCGGACCGGCATGCCGCTGGTCGTCAGCGTCGGTGCGCCGCCGTGGGTCGGGCCACTCGACGTCCTGGTCGTCGCCGGTGACGATGCCGGCGATCCACGGCTCGTCGAGTCCGTGGACAGTGCGTTGCGCCGAGGCGCGGAAGTGGTCGTCGCCGCACCCGACGAGGGCCCCCTCCGTGCCGCCGGCGCGGGTCGTGCGACGGTCCTCCCGCCGCGGATCGCGGTTCCGGATCATCATGGCCTGCTGCGGTACCTCGCAGCGTTCCTCGCGGTGCTGATCGCGGTCGAGGGGGAACGGACCGCCAAGGTGTGCCCCGACCTGGGTCGGCTCGCGGACGCGGTCGACGAGGAGGCACTCCGCGACCACCCCCGCAACGAGGTCTTCCACAATCCGGCCAAATCCCTGGCGGCGCGCATGCAGGGCCGCCGGGTGGTCTTCAGCGGCGACACCCGCGCCACCACCCACCTCGCGCGCCACGGGAGCGAGACCCTGCTCCGCATGGGTGCGGGCGTGGCCGCGGCTGCGGAGCTGGCCGACGTCGTCTCCGGGGTGCGGAAGTTCTCGGCGGCGAATCCGGCTGCACCGGCCGGATACGACCCGTTCTTCCACGACGATCAGCTCGACGGCCCGCCACCGGGCGCGCCGCTGCGGGTGCTGGTGTTCGCCGCGGAGGCGAATCGGCCGCTCGTCGAGCGTCGCGTCGCGGCACTACCGGATGTCGACCTCGTCGTCGCGGAATCGGAAGCGGCGACGGCCGGTCCCCGATACGACGCGCCGCCCGGATCACCGGCCGATTCCCCGGCGGTGTCCGCGACTCGGACGGAGATCGAGCAGATAGCAGTACTCGTCGGTCGGCTCGAGATGAGCGCGGCCTACCTACGTTTGATCGGTGGTAACTAGTGCGCCAACTCGAAGGTGCGCTCCGGTCCTACGCCTGGGGGTCACGGACCGCGCTCGCGGAACTGTGCGGACGTCCGAGCCCCAGCGCACATCCGGAGGCAGAACTGTGGCTGGGAGCGCATCCCGGTGATCCCGCGCGAGTGATCGAGGACGGCGACAGCCGTTCCTTGCGCGACGTCGTCGACGACAACCCGGCCCGGGAACTGGGCGAGCGGAGCATCGCTGCGTTCGGGGAGCGGCTGCCCTTCCTGCTCAAGGTGCTCGCCGCCGACGAGCCGTTGTCCTTGCAGGCTCACCCGAGCGCCGAGCAGGCCCGCGAGGGCTTCGCGCGCGAGGAGGCGTCCGGTATCCCCGTCGACTCGGCGGAACGGAACTACCGCGACGCGAGCCACAAGCCCGAACTCGTCGTGGCGCTCACCCGGTTCGAGGCGCTCGCCGGCTTCCGTGATCCGCACCGGACGGTGCGCCTGCTGAGCGCCCTGAACGTGCCGGAGCTCGAGCCCTACGCGGGTCTGCTCGCCGGGCAGCCCGACCCGGACGGCCTGCGGGCCCTGTTCACGACGTGGATCACGTTGCCGCCGCACGCGCTCGCGGCTCTGCTGCCGGCGGTGCTCGACGGGTGCGTCGCGTACCTGTCGGCCACGGGGTCGGGGACGGCGGAGTTCGCACAGGAGGCGCGGACGGCGCTGGAGCTGAGCGAGGGCTATCCCGGGGACGCGGGGGTCATGGCGTCCCTGCTGCTCAACCGGGTGACCCTCGAGCCGGGGCAGGGACTCTTCCTGGACGCCGGCAACCTCCACGCCTACTTGCACGGGACCGCGGTGGAGATCATGGCGAACTCCGACAACGTGCTGCGCGGTGGCCTCACGCCCAAGCACGTCGACGTCCCGGAACTGTTGCGGGTGTTGGATTTCGAGTCGGTGGACGTTCCCGTTCTGACGTCGGTCGCGACCGGCCGGGTGGGGGAGTCGACGTACCGGACGCCGGCCCCGGAGTTCGTACTGTCCCGGATCGACCTCGATGCGTCGGGGGCGGGTCCGGACGCGGCCACCATGTTCGAACCGGACGGTCCGCAGATCCTGCTGTGCACGTCGGGTGCCGCGAAACTGGAGTGCGATTCGCAGTCGCTGATGCTCGAGCGGGGTGCAGCCGCGTGGATCTCCGCGTCGGACAACGCGGTTCACATTCAGGCATGTGCCGACGACACCCAGATCTTCCGTGCTGCCGTCGGCGATGTGACCCACTGAGTGCCCGTAGCGTGTGATCCACTCGAATTCGACGAGAGGAGAAGCCGGTGTCGGCTCACGGGGGCAAGAGGGCGATCCTCGCGGCACTGACCGCGAATGCGGGAATCGCGGTCGCCAAGTTCACTGGCTTCCTCATCACGGGGTCGTCCTCGATGCTGGCCGAATCGGTTCACTCGGTCGCCGATACGTCCAATCAGGGGCTGCTGCTGTTCGGTCAGAACCGTGCCGAGAAGCAGGCCGACCAGCTCCACCAGTTCGGCTACGGGCGCAACCGGTACTTCTACTCGTTCGTCGTGGCGCTCGTGCTGTTCACCCTCGGTTCGCTGTTCGCGATCTACGAGGGCATCCACAAGATCCAGCAACCGGAGGGCCTGTCGTCGCCGATGGTGGCGATCGTGATCCTGCTGGTCGCGATCGGACTCGAGTCGTACAGCTTCCTCACCGCGGTCAAGGAATCCCGCCCGCTGAAGGGGAAGGCGACCTGGTGGGGTTTCATCCGCACGTCGCGCACCCCCGAACTGCCGGTCGTACTGCTCGAGGACTCCGGTGCCCTCATCGGTCTGGTTCTCGCGCTCGGCGGCGTCGGGTTGACGATGGCCACCGGCGATCCGGTGTGGGACGGCGTCGGCACCCTCTGCATCGGTGCCCTGCTGGGCATCATCGCGATCGTGCTCATAGTCGAGATGAAGAGCCTGCTGATCGGTGAGGGCGCGACGCAGGACGAGGAGAACCGGATCCTGTCAGCGCTCGTCGACGGTGTCCGGATCGATCGTGTGATCCACTGCCGGACCCAGTATCTGGGGCCCGAGGAGATCCTGGTCGCGGCCAAGGTCGCGATCACGCCGGGCGCCGACATCGAGGACGTCGCGACCGCGATCGACGAGGCCGAAGCACGGGTACGGGCCGCGGTTCCGGCCGCTCGCCTGATCTATCTCGAACCCGACCTGTACCGCGCCACCGCGGGATAGCCGATCCGGAAACCGTGCTGCGGTCCGCGTCCGGGCATAGGCTGACGACCATCCCTACCTCCCGAGGAGTACGTGATGGTGACACCCGACCGGAAGGCGGCGAAGCCCCGCTCCGGGCTGTTTCGGACCAAGTCGATCGAACAGTCGATTCTCGAGACCGACGAACCGGAGACCAAACTCCGCAAGGACCTGACCGCGTGGGACCTGACGGTGTTCGGAGTCGCGGTCGTGATCGGCGCCGGCATCTTCACCTTGACGGCCCGCACCGCCGGCAACGTTGCGGGACCCTCGGTGTCGCTCGCGTTCGCCTTCGCCGCAGTCTCGTGCGCACTGGCCGCGCTGTGTTACGCCGAGTTCGCGTCGACCGTGCCCGTCGCGGGCAGTGCATATACCTTCTCGTACGCGACATTCGGTGAGTTCGTCGCGTGGATCATCGGCTGGGATCTCATCCTCGAGTTCGCGCTCGCGGCCTCGGTGGTTGCGAAGGGCTGGTCGCTGTATCTCGGTGAGGTCCTCGGAAGTGCCACGCCGATCGTGCATGTCGGGTCGCTGAAGATCGACTGGGGTGCGGTCCTGATCGTCGCGGTCATCACGGTGCTGTTGGCGACGGGCACGAAGTTGTCGTCGCGGGTCTCGGCGGTGATCACCGCGATCAAGGTGGCGGTCGTGCTCTTCGTGGTGGTGGTCGGGGCCTTCTTCATCAAGGCCTCCAACTACTCGCCCTACATTCCGCCGTCCGAGTCCGGCTCCACCGGGGAGGGCATCCACCAGTCGCTGTTCTCGTACGTCACGGGCGCCGGTGGCAGCACGTTCGGTTGGTACGGCCTGCTCGCCGCCGCCAGTCTGGTGTTCTTCGCGTTCATCGGTTTCGACGTGGTCGCGACCACCGCGGAGGAGACCAAGGATCCGCAGACCGCCTTGCCGCGAGGCATTCTCGGCTCGCTCGCGATCGTGACGGTGCTGTACGTGGCGGTCTCGCTCGTGCTGACCGGGATGGTGAACTACACCGAACTGGCGGGCGACAACTCCACGCTCGCGACGGCGTTCGCACTCAACGGAATGGACTGGGCCAAGAACCTCATCTCGTTCGGCGCGCTGGCGGGCCTCACGACGGTGGTGATGGTCCTGATGCTGGGGCAGACACGCGTGTTGTTCGCGATGTCCCGCGACGGCCTGATGCCCCGGTCGCTCGCGCCCACCGGCAAGCACGGGACGCCGGTGCGGATCACGGTGCTCGTCGGCGTCATCGTCGGACTCCTCGCGGCCTTCTTCCCGATCGGCACGCTCGAGGAGATGGTGAACATCGGCACGCTGTTCGCGTTCGTGTTGGTGTCGATCGGCGTCGTGGTGCTGCGGCGGACCCGTCCCGACCTGCCGCGCGGATTCCGGGTGCCCCTCGTGCCGCTGGTCCCGATCCTCGCGGTCATCGCGTGCGTGTGGCTCATGGTGAATCTGTCGGTAGAGACGTGGCTGCGGTTCGTCGTCTGGATGGCGATCGGCGTGGTCGTGTACTTCGCCTACAGTCGCCGGCACTCGATGCTGAGCATCCGTGCCCGTGCGGCGAAAAGCGACACCACCTGATCGTTTTACAAATCGACGTGATTGTCTAGACGTCATACGTATCGACGCGTATCGTCCATTTCATGGTGATCCTGCTCATAGTGGGCGGGCTCGTGGAAGGGGACGTCGATGGCGACGCATGCGACCGCGGACGCTGGGGTCTGGCGGGACAAGAAGCGTTATCTGTGGCTACTGGGGCTCATCCCGCCCACCGCGATCTTCCTGGCGCTGGGCTTGGTGTGGCTGACGAACCGGGTGGGTCTGGAGGCGGTGGCGCCCATCTGGTGGTGGATCGGTCCGCTGCTGGTGTACGTGCTACTGCCGATCCTCGACCTGGCCTTCGGTGCGGACGGGCAGAACCCGCCGGACGAGGTGATGGAGCAACTCGAGAACGACCGGTACTACCGCTGGTGTACCTACGCCTACATCCCGCTGCAGATCGTGACGGTGGTGGTCGCCTGTTACCTGTGGTCGGCCGACGATCTGAGCTGGCTCGGTATCGACGGCGGGCTGGGGCTGGTGTCGAAGATCGGCCTGGCCATCAGTGTCGGGTGTGTGGCCGGCATCGGAATCAACACCGCGCACGAGCTGGGGCACAAGAAGGACGATCTCGAGCGGTGGCTGTCGAAGATCACCCTCGCGCAGTCCTTCTACGGACACTTCTACATCGAGCACAACCGTGGCCATCACGTCCGGGTCGCAACGCCGGAGGATCCCGCGAGTTCCCGCCTGGGCGAAAGCTTCTGGGCCTTCCTGCCGCGCAGCGTTTGGGGGAGTCTGCGGTCGTCCTGGGCGCTGGAGAAGGTTCGTTTGGAACGGCTCGGCAAGGGGCCGTGGACGATTCGCAACGACGTCCTCAACGCCTGGTTGATGTCGGTCGTGCTCTTCGGCGCGATGATCGCGATCTTCGGTTGGGAGGTGGCCCCGTTCCTGTTGCTGCAGGCGGTGTTCGGATTCTCCCTGCTCGAGACGGTGAACTATCTCGAGCACTACGGCCTGCTCCGGCAGCGCACCGACAGTGGACGTTACGAGCGCTGCACGCCGGCGCACAGCTGGAACAGCGATCACATCTGCACCAACATCTTCCTCTACCACCTGCAGCGGCACAGCGATCACCACGCGAACCCGACACGGCGCTATCAGACGTTGCGCAGCATGGACATTGCGCCGAACCTGCCCAGCGGGTACGCGAGCATGATCATGCTCGCGTACGTGCCGCCGCTGTGGCGGGCGGTGATGGATCGCCGCGTGCTCGCGCACTACGACGGCGACGTCACGCGGGTCAACCTGCAGCCGGCCAAGCGTGAGAAGTTGCTGGCGCGGCACGGAGCGGGCGGAGGCCGGGCATGAGTGCGTTTCGGTGTCCCGTGTGCGGGTTCGTGTTCGACGAGTCCGTCGGCGCCCCGCGGGAGGGATTCCCGGCCGGCACGGCGTGGGATTCGGTGCCGGACGATTGGTGCTGCCCCGACTGCGGTGTCCGCGAGAAGATCGATTTCGAGCCCGTAGGAGGGTGATCGTGAACGAGTACAAGCTCTACCAGTGCGCACAGTGCGGATTCGAGTACGACGAGGCGGAGGGCTGGCCCGACGAGGGCATCGCCCCCGGCACGCGCTGGGGGGACATCCCCGACGACTGGCGTTGCCCGGACTGCGGGGCGGCGAAGGAGGACTTCTTCATGGTCGAGGTCGAGCGGAGCTGAGCCGTGTGCCGGTCGAGCGGAGCTGAGCCGTGTGCCGGTCGAGCGCAGCCGAGCAGTGTCACTAGGGTCGGTGGCATGACCGAGTCGCAACCCCGCGTGCCCTATCAGGAGGCCTCGCGGCTGCTGCTGCGCGAGTCGATCCTCGGCGCCGTCCACGACCTGCTGCTCGAGCGGGACTGGTCGAAGGTGACGATGACCGATGTCGCCGCGGTCGCCGGGATCAGTCGGCAGACGCTGTACAACGAGTTCGGGTCGCGTCAGGGGCTCGCGGAGGGGTATGCGCTGCAATTGGTCGACCGGTTCGTCGATGCGGTGGCGTCGGCGGTGTACGCGCACGTCGGGGATGCCCGCGCGGCCCTCGTGGACGGGTTCGCCGCGTTCTTCCAGGCGAGCGCCGAGGACCCGCTGGTGTGCTCGTTGCGGACCGGTGCCGCCAAACCGGACCTGCTGCGGATCGTCACGACCGACAGCGCCCCGCTCATCGAGCGGGCGTCGGGGCGTCTGGCGGAGACGTTCCGGCGGAGTTGGATTCAGGCGTCCGAGGCCGATTCGGTGATCTTGGCGCGGGGTGTCGTACGAGTCGCGCTGAGTTACGTTTCGATGCCTCCCGCGTCCGATGGTGACGATGCGCGTGACCTTGCCGCGCTGCTGGCCCCGTTCGTGGACGTCGTCGCACACGTGTGACGGGGTACGGCACGTCCCCGGGTGGGATCGGTACCCGATAACCTGGGTGTCATTCCAGACAGCGAACAGGAGAGACACATGACGTCCTCAGTTTCAGCGGCGCCCGTGGCCGAGCACCGTAACGGTATCGATTTCAAGGTGGCGGATCTGTCGCTCGCCGAGTTCGGACGCAAGGAGATCCGGCTGGCCGAGCACGAGATGCCGGGTCTGATGGCACTGCGTCGTGAGTACGCAGACGTGTTGCCGCTCAAGGGCGCTCGCGTGTCCGGCTCGCTGCACATGACCATCCAGACCGCGGTCCTGATCGAGACGCTGGTCGCTCTCGGTGCTGAAGTTCGATGGGCGTCGTGCAACATCTTCTCGACGCAGGATCACGCGGCCGCGGCCGTCGTCGTCGGCCCGCACGGCACCGTCGAGGAGCCCAAGGGCGTCCCCGTGTTCGCATGGAAGGGCGAGACCCTCGAGGAGTACTGGTGGGCGGCTGAGCAGATGCTCACATGGCCCGGTACCACCGCCAACATGATCCTCGACGACGGTGGTGACGCGACGATGCTGGTGCTGCGCGGTGCACAGTACGAGAAGGCCGGCGTCGTCCCGCCCACCGACGACGAGCACGACTCGGACGAGTACAAGGTGTTCCTGGCGCTGCTGCGCAAGTCGCTCGAGGCCGACGGCGGCAAGTGGACGGCCATCGCGGAGAACGTCAAGGGCGTCACCGAGGAGACCACCACCGGCGTGCTGCGGCTGTACCAGTTCGCCGCCGCGGGTGAGCTGGCGTTCCCGGCCATCAACGTCAACGACTCGGTCACCAAGAGCAAGTTCGACAACAAGTACGGCACCCGCCACTCGCTGCTCGACGGCATCAACCGCGGGACCGACGTGCTGATCGGTGGCAAGGCTGCGCTGGTGTGCGGCTACGGCGACGTCGGCAAGGGCTGCGCCGAGGCGCTGCGCGGCCAGGGCGCCCGCGTCACGGTCACCGAGGTCGACCCGATCAACGCCCTCCAGGCGCTGATGGACGGCTTCAACGTCAAGACCGTCGAGGAGTTCATCGGCGAGGCCGACATCGTGATCACCGCGACCGGCAACAAGGACATCATCTCCTTCGAGCACATGAAGCAGATGAAGCACCAGGCCATCCTCGGCAACATCGGTCACTTCGACAACGAGATCGACATGGCAGGCCTCGAGCGCGCCGCCGACGTCACCCGCGTCAACATCAAGCCGCAGGTCGACGAGTTCACCTTCGCCGACGGCCACAGCATCATCGTGCTGTCCGAGGGGCGCCTGCTGAACCTGGGCAACGCCACCGGCCACCCGTCGTTCGTGATGTCGAACTCGTTCGCGAACCAGACGATCGCGCAGATCGAGCTGTGGACCAAGCCGGACGAGTACGACAACGAGGTCTACCGCCTGCCCAAGCACCTCGACGAGAAGGTCGCGAAGATCCACGTCGAGGCGCTCGGTGGCTCGATCACCAAGCTGACCAAGGATCAGGCCGAGTACATCGGCGTCGACGTCGAGGGCCCGTACAAGCCGGAGCACTACCGCTACTGACCCGAGTCGTAGGACCGCGTCGGTCGCACTGACGACAGTGGCCGGGGATCGTGACACGATCCCCGGCCACTGCTGTTCGCCCCGGATGATCCGGACAGCGCTGTGACGGCCCTCGCAGGGCCGGATCCGCGGGCGCGGCCGCGGGCACCGATAGGCTCGGCGATCGTGGGAACTCTGATCGCCCTGGAAGGGCTCGACGGTGCCGGCAAGCGGACACTGGTCGGAAAGGTCGTCACGCTGCTCGAGCAGGACGGTCTGACGGTCGCAACGCTGGATTTCCCGCGCTACGGTGCGTCGATCCATGCCGATCTCGCGTCGGAGGCGCTCAAGGGGGAGCACGGCGACCTGAGCGAGTCGGTCCACGCGATGGCGGTGATGTTCGCGCTCGACCGTGCCGGTGCCGCACCGCAACTGCGGGATCTGGTCGCCCGCCACGACGTGGTGATCCTGGACCGCTACGTCGCCTCCAACGCGGCGTACGGCGCGGCCCGGCTACACCAGCACGGGGACGGCGAGTTCGTCACCTGGATCGAAGAGCTCGAGTTCGACCGATTGGGTCTGCCACGGCCGGACCTGCAGATGTACCTCGACGTGCCCGTGGCGCTCGCGGAGGAACGGGCGCGTCGGCGCGAGGCCGCGGACAGTTCGCGCGCGCTGGACGCCTACGAGAAGGACAGCGGCCTGCAGGCTCGCACGGGGGAGGTGTACCGGGAGCTGGCCGCCGCGGACTGGAACTCGCCGTGGTTGTCCGTCGCGCCCGATGTGGATCCGGGCACTCTCGCCGATAAACTGGCACTCTTGCATAAGCGGCGCGGCGCGGCCCAGTAATACCGGGCGGTCCGTGACGGCAACATTGAGCGGCACGCCGCGGCAGTGAACGCGCCTTTCCGCATTTAGCAGCCTCAGAGATGTAACGATAGGGATATGAAGCCAAGGATTCTGGTTGTCGACGATGACACGGCGCTCGCCGAGATGCTCACCATCGTGCTCCGCGGTGAGGGATTCGAACCCTTCGTGGTCGGTGACGGCAGCCAGGCGTTGTCGGCCGTTCGTGAGACCCGACCGGATCTGGTGCTCCTCGACCTCATGCTGCCGGGCATGAACGGTATCGACGTGTGCCGGGTGCTGCGGGCCGAATCGGGTGTCCCGATCGTCATGCTCACCGCCAAGACGGACACGGTCGACGTCGTCCTGGGCCTCGAGTCCGGCGCGGACGACTACATCATGAAGCCGTTCAAGCCGAAGGAACTGGTTGCCCGGGTGCGCGCTCGCCTGCGCCGCACGGAGGAGGAGCCGGCCGAGGTCCTGAGCATCGGCGACATCATGATCGATGTGCCGGCGCACAAGGTGACCCGCGACAACGCGCTCATCTCGCTCACGCCGCTCGAGTTCGACCTGCTGGTCGCCCTCGCACGCAAGCCGCGGCAGGTGTTCACCCGTGAGGTCCTGCTCGAGCAGGTCTGGGGATACCGTCACGCGGCGGACACCCGACTGGTGAACGTGCACGTGCAGCGTCTGCGCGCCAAGGTCGAGAAGGATCCCGAGAATCCCGAGGTGGTGCTTACCGTCAGGGGGGTCGGCTACAAGGCCGGACCGCCGTGATCGGTGCCCGCCGGAACCGGCGGCGAGCCAGCCGGGCTTTCTCGCCGCTGATCCGCTGGTGTCGAGCGTGCGGCAACTGGCTTGCCCACGCATGGCGCCGGTCTTTGCAGCTCCGCGTCGTCGTGTCGACGTTGTCGCTGTCGCTGATCGTGATCACGATTCTGGGTGTGGTGTTGACCAGCCAGATCACTGATCGGCTCCTCGAGGCGAAGATCACCGCCGCCACCGAGGAACTCGATCGTGCGCGCAGCACGGTCGAGGCGCAGCTCTCCGGCGCCGACGACAGCGGCTCGCTCCAGGTGCGGCTCGACGCTGCCCGCCTGGCGCTCACGAACCGCCAGCCCGACGGTGGTCAGACGTCCGGATCCGCAGGTACCTTCGATCCGGTGCTCATCGTGCCAGGGGACGGCCCACGGGAACCGACCACGAGCGGGCCGGCGAACCAGATCCCGGCGAGCCTGCGCGACTTCGTTCGCGCCAACCAGATCAGCTACCAGTTCGCGACGGTGTCCGACCCCAACGGGTACTCGGGTCCGGCGCTGATCATCGGCAGCCCCACGGCGTCGGACATCTCGACTCTCGAGCTGTACCTCGTGTTCCCCCTCGCCAGCGAGGACCGCAGCCTGTCCCTGGTGCGGGGCACGATGCTGATCGGTGGTGCGGTGCTGGCGGTGCTGCTCGCCGCGATCTCCATGCTCGTCGCACGCCAGGTCGTCATGCCGATCCGGTCGGCGTCCCGGATCGCGGTGCGGTTCGCGGACGGCCGGCTCAAGGAACGCATGCCGGTTCGCGGCGAGGACGACATGGCCCGGCTCGCGATGTCGTTCAACGAGATGGCCGAGAGTCTGTCGAAGCAGATCACGCAGCTCGAGGAGTTCGGCAATCTGCAGAAACGGTTCACGTCGGACGTGAGCCACGAGCTGCGCACCCCGCTCACCACGGTCCGGATGGCCGCGGACCTGATCCACGACAGCAGCGACGAGCTCGACCCCATCCTGAAGCGGTCGTCCGAGCTGCTCGTCGCGGAGCTGGACCGGTTCGAGAGCCTGCTCGGGGACCTGCTCGAGATCTCCCGGCACGACGCCGGTGTCGCGGAGCTGGCGGCCGAACAACTGGACCTGCGGATGTGTGCGCGTGCGGCGGTCTCGACCGTTCGCCACCTCGCGAAGGAGACCTCGACGGAACTGATCGTGGATCTGCCGGACGAGGCAGTGATCGCGGAGGTCGATCCGCGCCGTGTGGAGCGCATCCTGCGGAACCTGCTCGCGAACGCGATCGACCACGGCGAGGGCAAGCCCGTCCTGTTGCGGTTGCGGGCCGACGACGACGCGGCCGCCTTCATCGTCCGCGACCAGGGTGTGGGACTGCGCCCTGGGGAGGAGAAGTTGGTGTTCAACCGGTTCTGGCGGTCGGACCCGTCCCGCGTCCGGCGTTCCGGCGGAACCGGGCTGGGCCTGGCGATCAGCGTGGAGGACGCGAACCTGCACAACGGCACGCTCGAGGCGTGGGGCGAACCCGGCGAGGGCGCGTGCTTCCGCCTGACGTTGCCGCGTGTGCGCGGGCGCAAGGTCACCCGGAGCCCGCTCCCGCTGAAGCCGTCGACCAAGAAGCTCGTCCAGGGACAACCGCTGCCTCCGACCAAGCCCGAACCTGAGCCCGCGGCCGCGTCGTCGGCCGGTGACGAGATGGCGCCCGCCGGGTCGGGCGCTGCCCAGTCGGCGACGCAGCCGGTTGAGCGGCCTCCCCGGCAGCTGGACCCGGACGAGTCCCCGACGGTGCCCCGGGTGCGGGAGCGTGAGTCGTGACCGGCATTCGGGTGCGCCACGGCAGGCGCTCCCGGACGCTAGTGGCCGCGGCGTCGCTGGCCGCGCTGCTGCTCGGCACGGCGGGCTGTGCGAATCTGCCGGACTCGTCGACACCGCAGGCGATCGGGACCATCGAGCGTGCGCCGGTCAGTACGAGCGTGGAGGCCCCGGCGCCCGGACGCGAGCCGGATCTGCTGTTGCGGGATTTCGTCAAGGCCAGCACCGACCCGGCCAATCGGCATCTTGCCGCCCGGCAGTACCTGACCAAGGACATGTCGGCGCGGTGGGACGATGCCGCGAGCGCGACGATCGTCGACAAGATCGATCTCATCCTCGAGTCACGCACCGCCGACCGCGCGGTCTACACGATTCGCGCCAACCGGGTGGGCCAGCTCGAACCGGGCGGTTTGTACCAGGCGCAGGAGGGCACGTTCGAGGCCAAGTTCAGCTGGGCCAAGGTGGACGGTGAATGGCGGATCGACGATCTGCCCAACGGCGTGATCATGGACCGTCCCCAGTTCCTCAATTCGTATCAGCGCAAATCGTTGTACTTCCTCGATCCGACGGCTCAGACGGTCGTCCCCGACCCTCGCTGGATCGCGGCGAGCCCGGACCAGATGGTCACGCAGCTGATCGGTCTCCTCATCGACGGTCCCAAACCGTCGCTGGCCGGTGCGGTGCGAAACGAACTGGGTTCGGGGGTCTCCGTGCTCGGCACCATCACCAAGGCCGACGGCCGAGCCTCCCAGGTCGGGGTGGGGCTGGGCGGTGTGAGCGTCGACTTCCAGGGCCTCGGGCGGATGAACACGCAGTCGCGCGAACTCCTTGCCGCGCAGGTGGTCTGGACGTTGGCAAACGCCGACATCTCCGGTCCGTACGTCCTGTTGGCCGACGGCCAGCCGCTCGACGAGCGGTACCCCGAAGGATGGACGACGGCGGACGTGGCGTCGCTCAATCCGCTCGCGACGACCAGCGCGACCGTCGGCCTCCACGCGCTGCGCGGCGGCGGGCTGGCCTCCGTGAACGACGGGGTCGTCGCGCCGGTCCCCGGGTACTTCGGTGCGTCGGACAATCTCCGGTCGATCGCGTTGTCGCGGGACGGCACGCTCACGGCCGCGGTGGCCGAGACACGCCGGCCGGCGCCGGAGCCGCAGACCGCGCTGGTCGTGGGGACCTACGACGGAAACGTGGCGACCGCGCTCGAGGCGCAGTCGATCACCCGGCCGTCGTGGGCGTTCGACGGCTCCACCGTGTGGGCCGCCGTCAACGGCTCGACCGTCGTGCGGGTGGTTCGCGAGACCGGAACGGGAAAGCTCACGACGATGAACGTCGAGACCGGCGCGATCAATGCGATCGGCGGGCCGATCACCGAGCTGCGGCTGTCCCGCGACGGGGTCCGGGCGGCGTTGATCGTCGACGGCAAGGTCTATGTGGCGACGGTGATGCAGCAGCCGGACGGCGAGTTCTCGCTCACCAATCCACGCGCCATCGCGCACGGTCTCGGCAGTCCCGCGGTGTCGCTCGACTGGAGCACCGGGGACACGGTGGTCGTGGCCCGTTCGGGTTCGGACGTGCCGGTCGTGCAGCTGGCCGTCGACGGTTCGCGGATGGACTCGCTGCCGAGCCGCAACCTCACCTCGCCGGTGGTGGCGGTGGACGCGTCGTCGACCACCGAGTTCGTCGCGGACTCGCGAGCGGTGTTCCAGCTCAACAACAACGACCCGGCCGGCGACCGGTACTGGCGTGAGGTTCCGGGCCTGACCGGGACGAATGCGGTCCCGGTGCTGCCGGGCTGACCTCGCCGCCGTCGGTGCTCGAGGGTGTCTGCCGGTGCCTGTCGGCGCTTGTCGGGGGCACGGGGCACACTCCCGGCATGCGCGCGCTCCTCGACCTGGTCCTCCCCGCCGAGTGCGGGGGTTGCGGTGAACCCGGTTCGGGGTGGTGCGACCGGTGCAGGCGCACCCTGTCCGACGACCCGGTGGCGGTGCATCCTCGGGTGGATCCCGGCGTCCCGGTGTGGGCGCTGGGACCGTATGCGGGTCCACGGCGGCGTGCGGTGATCGCGGCGAAGGAACGGGGTCGGCGAGATCTCGCAGCCCCGCTGGGCGCTGCGCTCGCGGACGCGGTCGACACGCTGCGGCGCTGGGGCGAGTTGGATCCGCCGCAGCTGGCGCCGCTGGTGCTCGTTCCGGCCCCGACGCGGGCCCGCACGGCGCGCACCCGTGGTGGAGACCCGGTGCTGCGGTCCACGCAGGCCGCCGCGCGTCTGCTGGAGACCGGTTGCCACGTCTGTCCGGCGCTGTCGATGCGACGTGGTGTGCGTGACTCCGTCGGGCTGTCGGCGGCGCAGCGGCAGGACAATCTGGCGGGCCGGATTTGCGTGTCCGCTTCCCGTCGCGACGAGATCGTCAGGCTCGGTTGCATGGGTGCCGAGGTCGTTCTCGTGGACGACGTCGTCACCACCGGGGCAACCTCGGCGGAGGCGGTTCGGGTTCTCGAATCGGAAGGTGTGCAGGTCGGGGCGGTATTGGTTGTCGCCGCGGCCTGATCGGACAATTCCGGCGGCGATCCCGGGCGGATATCGCGACGGCTTCCGGAGGCTTGCGCGGTCCGTCCGAGTCCTTCCGGGGGCTTCTCGGGGCGCGACGAATTCGCGGGATCGGGACAGATGTCACAGACGACACACCGGTGAAATATGGCTGAACAGTGGCACACGGAGCGGTTACGTACTAGCGTCGCGTTCACACCCGAAGTCACAGGTGGGAGGTGATATTTCACGTTCTGAGCCGGGTGGTTCCCCGCCCGGTCGAGATCGAACTCGCCGGTCTCCATCAATGTGAGCCGGCCGTTTATCGGGAGGTACGAGTGACGACCCCTACGCAAGCCTCGGTTTTCGTCGACGAAGACACCGCAAACGCGGAGGCTCCAAGTACTACGGGCGCGAACAACGCCGAAATCGTCGTCAAAGGACGCAACGTGGAAGTGCCGGATCATTTCCGGGTCTACGTTTCCGAGAAGCTCGCACGACTCGAGCGTTTCGATCCCACCATCTTCCACTTCGACGTGGAACTCCAGCACGAACGTAATCGCCGACAGGCGAAGAGTTGCCAGCGAGTCGAGATCACGGCTCGCGGCAAGGGCCCTGTCGCCCGCGCCGAAGCGAGCGCGGACAGTTTCTACGCGGCATTCGAATCCGTGACTGCCAAACTGGAAAGTCGATTGCGTCGAACCAAGGATCGCCGCAAGGTCCACTACGGAGAGAAGACTCCCGTCTCCGTCGCGCAGGCTACAGCCGCGCTGGCACAGGACGACTCGCTGGCGATCGATCGCGATTTGTCCCTGGACGGCGAGGCTCCGCCCGGTCCGGGTCAGATCGTGCGCACGAAGGTCCACTCCGCCGAGCCGATGACCGTCGACGACGCGCTGTACGAGATGGAGCTGGTCGGGCACGACTTCTATCTGTTCCACGACAAGGAGACCGATCGGCCTTCTGTCGTGTATCGACGCCACGCGTTCGACTACGGGTTGATACGTCTGGCGTGACGTCGCGGACGGTCGGTCTACTCGCCCGACCGTGATTGCGCATACCATGGGATCCGGCTGGGGTCACCCGACCTCGGCCGGATTCCGTTTGTCATTACCTGACACCGAGGATTGAGGACAAAGAGGACCGTGCCGTCACTGTCGCTATCGAAGCTGCTCCGTGTAGGTGAAGGTCGCATGGTCAAGCGGCTCAAGCACATCGCCGACCATGTCTCCTCCCTCTCTCCCGAGGTCGAGAAGCTGTCCGACGAACAACTCCGGGCCAAGACCGACGAATTCCGGAAGCGTTACGCCGACGGCGAGACGCTCGACGAGATGCTGCCCGAGGCATTCTCCGTGGCCCGGGAGGCCGCGAGCCGCGTGCTCGGCCAGCGCCACTTCGACGTCCAGGTCATGGGTGGCGCGGCGCTGCACTTCGGCAACGTCGCCGAGATGAAGACCGGCGAGGGCAAGACCCTGACCTGTGTGCTGCCGGCGTACCTCAATGCGATCTCCAGTGACGGCGTGCACGTCGTCACCGTCAACGACTACCTCGCCAAGCGCGACTCGGAGTGGATGGGCCGTGTCCACCGCTTCCTGGGTCTCGAGGTCGACGTGATCCTGTCCGGGATGACTCCCGCGCAGCGTCGCAAGGCGTACGCCGCCGACATCACCTACGGCACCAACAACGAGTTCGGTTTCGACTACCTGCGCGACAACATGACGCACAGCCTCGACGACCTTGTCCAGCGTGGCCACAACTTCGCCGTCGTCGACGAGGTCGACTCGATCCTCATCGACGAGGCCCGCACCCCGCTCATCATCTCGGGTCCGGCCGACGCGTCCAGCAAGTGGTACAGCGAGTTCGCGCGGATCGCGCCGCTGCTCAAGAAGGACGTCCACTACGAGGTCGACATCCGCAAGCGCACCATCGGCGTGCACGAGGCCGGTGTGGAGTTCGTCGAGGACCAGCTCGGTATCGACAACCTGTACGAGGCCGCGAACTCGCCGCTGGTGAGCTACCTCAACAACGCCATCAAGGCGAAGGAGCTCTACCAGCGGGACAAGGACTACATCGTCCGCGACGGCGAGGTCATCATCGTCGACGAGTTCACCGGCCGTGTGCTGGTGGGCCGCCGCTACAACGAGGGCATGCACCAGGCGATCGAGGCCAAGGAGAAGGTCGAGATCAAGGCCGAGAACCAGACCCTCGCCACGATCACGCTGCAGAACTACTTCCGCCTGTACGACCGGCTGTCGGGCATGACCGGTACGGCCGAGACCGAGGCCGCCGAGCTGCACCAGACCTACGGCCTGGGCGTCATCCCGATCCCGACCAACCGTCCGCTGATCCGTGTCGACAACGGCGACCTGATCTACAAGAGCGAAGAGGCCAAGTTCGACGCCGTCGTCGACGATGTCGTCGAGCGGCACCAGAACGGCCAGCCGGTCCTGATCGGTACCACCAGCGTCGAGCGCTCGGAATACCTGTCGAAGCAGTTCACCAAGCGCGGCGTGGTGCACAGCGTGCTCAACGCCAAGTTCCACGAGCAGGAGGCGACGATCGTCGCCGAGGCCGGACGCTCCGGCGCCGTGACCGTGGCGACCAACATGGCGGGTCGTGGCACCGACGTCGTGCTGGGCGGCAACCCCGACATCATCGCCGACCTCGTGCTGCGCAAGCAGGGCCTCGACCCGGTGCACAACCCGGACGAGTACGAGGCCGCGTGGGAGGGCGTCCTCGACAAGGTCAAGGCCGAGGTCAAGGCGGACGCGGAGAAGGTTCGCGCCGCCGGCGGCCTGTATGTGCTCGGCACCGAGCGGCACGAGTCGCGTCGTATCGACAACCAGCTGCGTGGTCGTTCCGGCCGTCAGGGCGATCCCGGTGAGTCGCGCTTCTACCTGTCGCTCGGCGACGAACTGATGCGGCGCTTCAACGGTGCGGCGCTCGAGTCGATCATGACGCGCCTGAACCTGCCCGACGACGTCCCGATCGAGGCCAAGATGGTCTCGAAGGCGATCAAGAGCGCACAGACGCAGGTCGAGCAGCAGAACTTCGAGATCCGCAAGAACGTCCTCAAGTACGACGAGGTGATGAACCAGCAGCGCACCGTCATCTACGAGGAGCGCCGCCGCATCCTCGAAGGCGAGGATCTCGAGGGCCAGGTCGAGTCGATGATCACGGACGTGGTCACCGCGTACGTCAACGGCGCCACCGCCGAGGGGTATGTCGAGGACTGGGATCTGGACCAGCTCTGGACGGCCCTGAAGACGCTGTACCCGGTCGGAATCGACTACAAGGAGCTCGTAGGCGCGGCCGAGGCCGGGGAGTCGGACCTGGGCCGGGAGGAGCTGCTCGAGGCGCTGCTGGAGGACGCCAGGGACGCGTACGCCAAGCGTGAGCAGCAGATCGACGAGATCGCCGGCGCGAACGGAATGCGTGAGCTCGAACGCCGCGTGCTGCTGTCCGTGCTGGACCGCAAGTGGCGTGAGCACCTCTACGAGATGGACTACCTCAAGGAGGGCATCGGCCTGCGCGCGATGGCGCAGCGCGATCCGCTCGTCGAGTACCAGCGCGAGGGCTACGACATGTTCATCGCGATGCTCGAAGGCCTCAAGGAAGAGTCCGTCGGGTTCCTGTTCAACCTCCAGGTGGAGGCCGGCACCCCGCAGGGCGGCGGCTCCCCGGTGAGCGTCACCGCGGCCTCGGCGGCAGCCACCGCGGGTGGCGGGCCCTCGCTCGCCAAGCAGCAGGCGCAGCCGCTCCCGTCCCAGCAGGCAGCCCAGGACGCGGCCCGTTCGGCGGCCCCGTCAGCGCTCAAGGCGAAGGGGCTCGACGAGATGCAGCCGCGTGGGCTCACCTTCTCCGGTCCCGCCGAAGACGGTAACGCCCAGGTCAGTCGCTCTGCGGACGAGCAGGACGGGGCCCCGGGCACGCGCCGCGAGCGCCGCGAGGCCGCCCGCCAGGATTCGAAGGCGAAGAAGGCCCCGCGCTCCAAGCGCAAGCGCTGACGCTGACCTCAGGCGATTCGCAGTGACGTGATCGCCCAACCGGCCGGGTGTCTGCTGTTGCCGCGTTCGATACGCGCGGCAACAGCGAACACCCGGCCGCCGCGGTTGTAGGTGCCGAACACCTCGAACGCCTCGAACGCCTCGAACACCTCGGTCGCGGCCGTGTGGACCCGTTGCACGCGGACGCGCGCGAGGGTGGCCGTACCCAGTCGGCTGCCGACCGGGGCCGACCGCACGAGCGCGTGGACGAGATCCAGCACGGTCGGGGTGACGATCGAGCGCAGCTGGGCCGGGGCGCGGCGGCGGTCGAGGACCTCGAGGGTCAGGCGCAGCGCGCTTTCCGCGAACTGTCGCGCGTCGGGCGACGCGACCGAATCCGGTGCCGCGGACGGGGCGCGGCGTGGTGACCGGCCGTCGTGGGGTGAGCGCTGTGCGGACCGGACGGATGCGGACCGCGGCGCAGGCGAGCACGCCGAAGAGCCCGGGGCATCGGATGTCGGTGGTTCGAACTGCGGTGCACGGGACAGGAACCGGTGCGGTGCGGACATGATCTGGCCTCTCCGGTATCGCGCGGTCGCCGGGAAGCGGCGGGAGCCGATACGCAATGTCGACAGGTGCTGCTACAGGTCGACTCCGCGGAGAGGTACGGAATCTGGCGGACAGCATGGCACGTTCGATTCCGAAAAGCGAGGGGGTGCGCGCGATCGGTTTCGGTCCGACTCGTGTCGTCCGTGTCGCCTGTGTCGCCAGCGGGGGCGGCGAGTTCTAGGGTGAGCGTGTGCGCGGACTGGTGTTGGACTTCGGCGGGGTGCTGGCGGGTCCCGGCGCGGACGCGGACCTGATGGCCCGCGTCGTGGGTGACGCGCGTCGACGGGGAATCCGCACCGCGATCCTCAGCAACGATCCCGGCGGTCCGGGGGCACAGGGACTGCGCGACCTGGCGGGCCCGTTCGTGGACGAGGTCGTGCTGTCCGGTGACGTGGGAATGGCGAAGCCGAACCGGCGGATCTACGAATTGACCGCGGCTCGGCTCGGGCTCGATCCCCTCGAGTGCGTCTTCGTCGACGACCTCGTGGGGAACGTGCGCGCGGCGGCCGCGGCGGGCATGGTGGGGGTGCACCACGTCGACCCGTCGGCGGCGGTGGAAGAGATTGCGATTCTTCTCGATTCGGGAATCCGCCCGGAATCGGACGGTGGGGATCCGGCGGGCGAGGATCTCCGGGGCAGGGGGCGATAGGTGGCCAGGGCGACCAGACTGACGACGCAGGACGCGTCGTTCTACTTTCTCGACGCGAGCAACACGCCGATGCATCTGGGTTCACTCGCGATCCTCCAGCTACCCGAGTCGGGTCTCGAGTTCGAGGCCGTGCTCCGGCTGATCGAGAGTCGCCTGCACCTGGTGCCGCGGTATCGGCAGAAGGTTCGGGAGGTCGCGTTCGGGCTGGCCCGGCCGGTGTGGGTCGACGACCCGGACTTCGACATCACCTACCACGTCCGACGCTCCGCGGTGCCGTCTCCGGGAACGGACGAACAGCTGCACGACCTGGTGGCGCGACTGGTCTCGCGGCCGTTGGACACGACTCGGCCGCTGTGGGAGATGTACGTCGTCGAAGGATTGGCCGACAACCGGTGTGCGGTGTTCACGAAGTCGCATTCGGCGTTGGTCGACGGCGAGACGGCCCTCGAGATGAGTCAGGTGATCCTCGACGAGGACGCCGCGCCCGTGGTCGCGAGTGACGATCTGTGGATGCCGGAGCCGGCGCCGGGGGAGCCGGCGCTGGTCGCCGCGGCCCTCGCCCAACTCGTCTCCCGGCCCGGCGATGGGTTTGCAACCCTGCGAATGACGTTGGGGGACATGGCATCGGTAGTGGACGAGGCGGTCGACGTGGTCGGCAAGCTCGCCACCCTGGCGCGCACGGCGGCGCAGCCGGCGCCGTCGAGCCCGCTGAATGCCCCGATCTCCCGCAACCGCCGGTTCGCCGTGGCGCGCACCGATCTCGAGCGCTACCGCAAGATCCGCGCCCGCTACGGATGCTCGATCAACGACGTGGTCCTGACCGTGGTCGCGGGTGCGATGCGGAATTGGCTCCTGGCCCGCGGTGAGCCGGTATCGGAGGCCACCACCCTGCGCGTGCTGGCCCCGATGTCCATCTGCGAGGCGCGACCGGGTACCAACGGTGCGAGCGTGATCGACGTGTGCGACGACGGCGAGGTCGGTGCGCCGCACGGTCGGACGTCGTCGTTCCTGGTGGATCTGCCGGTCGGTGAGCCCAATCCGGTCGTCCGGCTCTCACACGTCGCGCACGCGACGGAGGCGTTCGGGCGGCAGAGTCGGCCGGTGACGGCCCGGACGATGATCCGGTTGTCCGGGTTCGCGCCCGCGTCCCTGCACGCCCGCGGCGCCCGGGCGGCGAGCAGCCTGTCGCAGCGGATGTTCAACCTCATGGTCACCAACGCGCCGGGACCGCAGATCCCGCTCTATCTGGCCGGGATGCGGATGGTCGAGATGTATCCCGTGTCGCCGCTGCTGAAGAATCAGACCCTGAGCATTGCGTTGACGTCGTACGACGGCCACGTCTACTACGGTTTGAATGCGGATCGCGACGCCATGGCCGACGTGGATGTGGTCGCCGCGTCGTTGCACGAGTCTCTCGAGGAGTTGGTGGAAGCCAGTGGCTGAGTCGGAATCGCGGTCGGTACGGACGCAAGTGACCGGAGGTCGGGCGTGAGGGTCTACATTCCCGCGACCATCCCGATGCTGCGGCAACTGGTTGCCGAGCGGGAGTTCTCCCCGGTGAGCCGGACCGCGTTCGCGGTCACGCCGGCACTGCGGGAGGCGTACAACTCCGGCGACGACGAGGAGCTCGCCGAGGTGGCGATGGCGGAGGCCGCGCGGGCATCGCTGCGGTTGATCGCGGCCGCCACGCCGGACGAGGACGAGCGCGAGGGCGGTGACGGCGGCGAGGCTGGCGAGGTCGCGCCCATGTCGCGCCGCGCGGTGATCGCGGCCGACGTCGACGACGTCAAGCTGCGCCCCGATCTCGACGACGCGGTGGTCCGTCTGGCCGACGTTCTCACGCTGTCCCAGGTCGCGTCGGTGCACGTCGATCTGGCGGAGGCGGAGTCCGACATCGCGAAGGCCGCGCAGGTGGTCGACGCTGCCGATCTCGGCGACCCGGACGCGGAGTTCGTGCTCGGCGACGCAGAGGATCACGAGCTCGCGTGGTACGCGACGCAGGAGTTGCCGTTCCTGCTCGAGCTACTCTGACCGGCGGCGGACCCGCCCGACGAGTCGTTAGCGCGCCTTACTACTCGGCCGTAACTTACGCCACCGTAGCCTCATGCCCTACGCTGGCCGTACGCTCGAAGTGCGAGATGGAGGTCGGATGGGACTGAAGAGCTGGATCGAGGCGCCGGCGGCAAGGGTCGCAGGCTCGAACCGGTCCGTGGCGAACGTGGTGCGCGGTGCCGTCACCCGGTTGACCACGCCGTTGCTTCCCGACGACTACCTGCACCTGGTGAACCCCTTGTGGTCCGCGCGTGAACTGCGCGGACGCATCGTCGAGGTCCGGCCCGAGACGGCCGATTCGGCGACGCTGGTGATCAAGCCGGGGTGGGGCTTCGACTTCGCATACCAGCCCGGTCAGTACGTCGGCATCGGCATCCACGTTGACGGACGGTGGCACTGGCGGTCCTACTCGCTCACGTCGGCTCCCAATGTCGACCACAAGCTGATCTCGATCACCGTGAAGGCGATGCCCGAGGGCTTCCTGTCGAGTCACCTGGTGACGGGTGTGCCGTCGGGGACGATCGTGCGCCTGGCCGCGCCGACCGGAAACTTCGCGTTGCCGGAGCCGCCGCCGGAGAAGATCCTGTTCCTCACCGCGGGCAGTGGCATCACCCCGGTGATGTCGATGCTGCGGACGATGAGCCGGCGCGGGGAACTGCCCGACGTCGTCCACATCCACTCGGCACCCACCGAGGACGCGGTCATGTTCGGCGACGAGCTCGCGGAGCTGCAGAAGGACTACCCGTCGTTCGGTTGCCACGTCCGGCACACGCGGTCCGAGGGCAAGTTCGCGCTGTCCGAGCTGGACGAGGTGTGCCCGGACTGGCGCGAGCGACAGACGTGGGCGTGTGGGCCCCTCGGGATGCTCGACGACATCGAGAAGACCTGGGAGCAGGAGGGCATCACGCCGAACCTGCACCTGGAGCGGTTCGCCGTGTCCCGGGCCGATCTGTCCGGCGAGGGCGGCACCGTCACGTTCGACCGGTCGGAGAAGTCGATCGAGGTGGACGGCGCCACCACACTGCTCGAGGCGGGCGAGAAGGCCGGCGTGCTGATGCCGTTCGGCTGCCGCATGGGTATCTGCCAGACCTGCGTGGTCCCGCTCGCATCGGGTCACGCCGTGGACCTGCGCAACGGTAAGGAACATGCCGAGGGGGAGCGCATCCAGACCTGCATCTCGGCCGCGGCCGGCGATTGCACGCTCGAGGTCTGAGGTCTCGTGTGATCCGGACGGCAGCCGGGCCGACAGGTGTCCGGTTTCCCGTATCGTTGTACCCAGTGCCTGTGCGGTACCCAGTGCCTTGCGTCGATGGCCGACGCCGGTGATCTGATCTATATATCCAACGGAGGACCTCGGTGGCCATCACGGACATCAAAGAGTTCGCCCACCTCACCGACGCCGATATCGAAGCCCTCGGGCGAGAATTGGATGCGATTCGTCGCGATGTCGAGGAGTCTCGGGGCGTACGGGATGCCCGCTACATTCGGAGCACGATCCGGCTGCAGCGTTCCCTCGAGCTGGGCGGACGGGCGGTCCTGTTCGGCAGCCGTCATCGGCCGGCCTGGGTGGTGGGGACGACGCTGCTCACGCTCGCCAAGTGCATCGAGAACATGGAACTCGGGCACAACGTCACCCACGGCCAGTGGGACTGGATGAACGATCCGGAGATCCACTCCACGACGTGGGAGTGGGACATGACGGGTCCCTCGGAACACTGGAAGCGCGCACACAACTACACCCACCACACGTACACCAACATCGTGGGCATGGACGACGACGTGGGATTCGGCATCCTCCGGATGACGCGCGACGAGAAGTGGCGCCCGATCAACCTGCTGCAGCCGATCGCGAACGTGATCCTGGCGGCGACGTTCGAGTGGGGCATTGCGCTGCACGACCTGTCGGCGCAGAAGGAACTCGAGGGCGTCGACCCCAAGCATTGGAATTCGGGACCGAACAAGCAGTTCGCGGTCAAGATCGTCCGTCAGGTCGGCAAGGATTTCGTGCTGTTCCCCGCGCTGACGGGTCGGGCGTGGAAGCACACCCTTGCCGCGAACACGACCGCGAACTTCCTGCGCAACTTGTGGGCGTACGCGGTGATCTTCTGCGGGCACTTCCCGGACGGCGCCGAGAAGTTCACCGTCGAACAGTTCGAGAACGAGACGCGGGCGCAGTGGTACCTGAGGCAGATGCTCGGCAGCGCCAACATCGACGCCGGTCCGGTGATGGCGTTCATGACCGGCAACCTGAGCTATCAGATCGAACATCACCTGTTCCCGGACCTGCCGTCCAACCGGTACTCCGAGATCGCGGTGCGGGTGCGGGCGCTGTGCAACAAGTACGACCTGCCGTACACCTCCGGTCCGCTCAGCCGTCAGTACCTCCTGGCACTGCGCACGATCCACAAGCTCGCGTTGCCGGATCGTTTCCTCAAGCGGACATCGGACGATGCACCGGAGACGTCGTCGGAGCACAAGTTCCGGCTCAGCGGCTCGCGGATCGCCGAGGCGCTGCGGGTCGACGAGGAGACCGGGCAGCACCGTGGCCTGCTGTCGGCGCTGCGTGCTCATGCCGAGGCGCGGGTGGGGCGGCGTCGCGCAAGGCGATGAAAGTGATCTACCTCACAGTCACTTCGCGTTAACCTACGGTCTCGTAACTTACGGTACGGTAGGCCTCGTGGCGATTACCGACATCAAGGAGTACGCGCATCTGACGGATGCGGACGTCGAGGCGCTCGGTCGCGAACTCGACGCGATCCGTCGCGATGTCGAGGACTCCCGTGGCGAGCGCGATGCGCGCTACATCCGTAATACCATCCGACTGCAGCGTGGACTCGAGATCGGCGGGCGCGCAGTGTTGTTCGGCAGCCGCAAGCGTCCCCTGTGGGTGCTCGGTGCCGGCATGCTGGGCGTCGCGAAGATCATCGAGAACATGGAGCTCGGGCACAACGTGATGCACGGGCAGTGGGACTGGATGAACGATCCGGAAGTCCACTCCTCGAGCTGGGAGTGGGACAACGCCGACCCGTCGGCGCACTGGAAGCAGACCCACAACTACCTGCACCACAAGTACACGAACATCCTGGGCATGGACGACGACGTGGGCTACGGCCTGCTGCGCGTCACCCGTGACCAGCGCTGGAAGCCGTTCAACTACGGCAACCTCGCGTACAACGCGATCCTCGCGCTCCTGTTCGAGTACGGCATCGCGATCCAGCTGCTCGAGCTCGGGAAGGTCGCGGCCGGACGCGACGACCGCGAGCTCACCAAGCGGAACGCGAAAGAGGTCGGCGCCAAGATCGCCAAGCAGGCCGTCAAGGACTACGTGATCTACCCGGCCCTCACCGGGAAGGCATGGAAGACGACCCTCACCGCGAACCTCACGGCCGGCGTCATCCGCAACCTGTGGACCAACGCGGTGATCTTCTGCGGGCACTTCCCTGACGGCGCCGAGAAGTTCACGAAGGCCGACGTCGACAAGGAGACGAAGGCCGAGTGGTACCTGCGGCAGATGCTCGGCAGCGCCAACATCTCCGGCGGTCCCGTCATGGACTTCATGACCGGCAACCTCAGCTACCAGATCGAGCACCACATCTACCCGGACCTGCCGTCCAACCGGTACGCCGAGATCGCGGTCAAGGTGCGGGCGCTGTGCGAGAAGTACGACCTCCCGTACACCACCGGCCCGCTGCCGGTGCAGTACCTCAAGTCGTGGCGCACCATCGCCAAGCTGTCGCTGCCGAACAAGTACCTCAAGGACACGTCCGATGACGCGCCCGAGACGGCGTCGGAGCGCAAGTTCGGCGGCAACGCCGTCCCCACCGTCGACCCGCTCACCGGTCGCCGTCGCGGACTGCACTCGGCCATCAAGGCGTCGAGGAAGCGTCGCGGCCTGCGCGCGCTGCTGTCGCGCTAGAGATCGCTCTCCGACCCGGACTACCGCTGTGGCCCGCACCGAATCGGTGCGGGCCACAGCGGTATTGTGGACCGTTTCCTGGACCGTGGGTCACCCGCGGTGGGAGAGTGGTGACGGAGAGCCTGTTCGACATCGTCTCGTGAACGGAGCGGACAATGGACTCATTCTGGGACTACTTCTGGCTGGTCTTCGCATGTTTCGCGTTCGCGGCGTACCTGATGGTTCTCTTCATGATCTTCGCCGACCTGTTTCGGGACCATCGCATGTCGGGATGGACGAAGGCGCTGTGGGTATTCCTGCTGTTCGTCCTGCCGGTCATCGCGGCCTGCGTGTACCTGATCGTTCGGGGCCCGGCCATGGCGGAGCGCGCGGCAGTGGCCGAACGGCAGTACCTGCAGGCCGAGACCGAGTACATCAGGGATGTGGCCGGGACATCGACGGACGAGCAGCTGGCCACGGCGCGGTCGCTCCTCGACTCCGGGGCCATCACCGAGGACGAGTACCGCGTCCTCGCGGCGCGGGCGCAGGGGGCGTCGGCGTCGTAGGCGCTTCTCAAGCCCAGGACTCGTTCGTCATCAGCGCGACGAGCAGGTGGCGCACCGCCTCGACGCGGCCCGCGGACTTGCCGGTGAGCTTGTCCAGCGTGCATTCGGGGTCGGCCGGGGGACCCAGGTGGGTGCAGCCGCGAGGGCAGTCCTCGGCGGCGGCCGCGAGATCGGTGAACGCGCTGACGACGTTCTCGGGGGAGATGTGCGCGAGGCCGAACGACCGGATGCCGGGGGTGTCGACCACCCAGCCGCCGCTGGGCAGGGGCAGCGCCACCGACTGCGTCGACGTGTGCCGGCCCTTGCCGACGCCGGAAACGACGCCCGTCGCCCGATCCGCGTCCGGGACGAGGCGATTGACCATGGTCGACTTCCCGACGCCGGAGTGACCGATGAGCGCCGTCACCTTGCCCGTGAGGATCTCCGTCACCGGTTCGATCGGATCGTCCCGCCCGGCCACGACGACCGGGATGTCCAGGTCGGCGAACGTCGCGGCGAACTCGTCGGGCGTGGCCAGGTCGCTCTTGGTGAGGCACAGGATCGGTTTCAGGCCGCCGACGTACGCGGCGACGAGAGCCCGCTCGACGAAACCGGTGCGCGGCGGCGGATCGGCCAGCGCGACAACGATCAGCAGCTGCGCCGCGTTCGCGACGACGATCCGCTCGTACGGGTCGGTGTCGTCGGCAGTGCGCCGCAGGACGGTCTTGCGTTCGGCCACGCGCACGATGCGGGCGAGGGTGTCCGGCTTGCCCGACAGGTCGCCGACGACGCTCACCTGATCGCCGACGACGATCGGCGTGCGGCCCAGTTCGCGGGCCCGCATCGTGACCACCGGCCGGTCCGGATCGCCGTCGAGCACGCATCCCCACCGGCCGCGGTCGACGGAGACCACCATGGCTTCCTCGGCGCTGGCGTGCTCCGGCCGGGTCTTGGTCCGCGGGCGGGTGCCCTTGCCCGGGCGGATCCGGACGTCGGACTCGTCGTACTGCCGGCGGCTCAGGACAGTGCTCCCTGCTCGGCGGACCCCGACGTCGATTGTGCCGCGTCCAGCATTGCGGCCCAGAGGTTCTCGAAGCCGGGCAGGGTCTTCGCGGTGGTGCCCACGTCCTCGATACGGACGTCGTCGACCACGAGTCCGACGATCGCGCCTGCCGTGGCCATCCGGTGGTCCGCGTACGAATGCCACTGGGCGCCGTGCAGCGGCCGGGGCTCGATGCGCAGGCCGTCGTCGGTCTCGGTGACCGCACCGCCGAGCTTGTTGATCTCGGTGGCCAGCGCGGCCAGTCGGTCCGTCTCGTGGCCACGCAGGTGCGCGATGCCGCGCAGCACCGACGGGCCGTCCGCGAGCGCGGCGAGGGCCGCGACCGTGGGGGTGAGTTCGCCGATGTCGTGCAGGTCGATGTCGATGCCGCGCAACGACTTCGGGCCGGTCACGGTGAGGACGCCGGCGGTGCCTTCCGAGAGGCTCACCTCAGCGCCCATGTCGGTGAGGATGCCGCGGATCGCGTCACCCGGCTGGGTGGTGCGCGACGGCCACAACGGCACCCGCACGGTGCCGCCGGTGACGGCGGCCGCGGCGAGGAACGGCGTCGCGTTGGACAGGTCGGGCTCGATCACCCAGTCCACCGGATCGACCGTGCCCGGCAGTACCTTCCACGTGTGGGCGTCGCCGCTCTCGCCGGGCGTCAGCACGGTCACGCCGGCCTCACACAGCATCTCGACGGTCATGTCGATGTGCGGCATCGACGGCAGCGGACCGCCCTGGTGGCGGACGGTGACGCCCTCGTCGAAGCGGGCAGCCGACAGCAGCAGGCCGGACACGAACTGCGACGAACCGGACGCGTCGATCGTGACCGTGCCGCCGCGCAGACCGCTGTGGCCCTGGACGGTGAACGGCAACGCGTCCCCGTCGATGTCGGCACCCAGGCCGCGCAGGGCGTCGAGGATGGTGCCGAGCGGCCGCGTGCGGGCCTGCTCGTCCCCGTCGATCGCGACCGTGCCGGCGGCGAGCGCGGCGACCGGGGGCAGGAACCGCATCACGGTGCCGGCGAGGCCGCAGTCGATGCTGCCGCCGGTCATCGGACCGGGGACGACACGCAGGGTGGTGCCGGTCGCGGCGTCGGGCGTCGCGGTGATCGACACGCCGAGGGCCTGCAGGCCCTGGATCATCAGATCGGTGTCGCGGCTGCGCAGCGCGCCGGTGATCGTGGAGGGCCCGGAGGCGAGCGCCGCGAGAATGAGGGCGCGGTTGGTGATCGACTTGGATCCGGGCAGCGTCACGGACGCATCCACGGGGGCTTCGGCACGGGGCGCTGTCCACAGGCTCTCACGACTCACCCGTCCATCTTCGCCTATGGGTGGGCGGCGCGTGGCAACCGTGCCAGCATGGGGAGCGGACGGTCACACCCGACAGGGTCGACGGCGACGAGGAGTGCGGCAGACATGTGCGGCAGGTACGCGACGACGGCGAACCCGGCGACGCTCGCGGTGGAGCTCGACGCGATCAACGAGACCGGGGAGTCGGACGGCCCCGAGTCCGCCGACTACAATGTTGCGCCCACGACGCAGGTGCTCACCGTCGTCGCCCGACACGACCGCGAGGACCCCGACAGTCCGGCGACCCGGAGGATCCGGCGCATGCGCTGGGGTCTGGTCCCGTCGTACGCGACCGAGCCGGGTAAGGGCGCACCGTTGTTCAACGCCCGCTCCGAGACCGTCGCGACGAAGGCCGCGTTCAAGACGTCGCTGCGGTTCAAACGCTGCCTGGTCCCGATGGACGGCTGGTACGAGTGGCAGACCGAGCCCACGCCGGACGGGAAGGCCGTGAAGGTGCCGTACTACATGGCCCGCGGCGACGGGCAGCGGCTGTTCATGGCGGGGCTGTGGGCGGTGTGGCACGACCCGAAGGCCCCGAAGTCGCCGCCGCTGCTGAGCACCACGATCCTCACGACCGATTCCGTCGACCAGCTCGCGAACGTCCACGACCGGATGCCGCTGATCCTGCCGCCCGATCGCTGGGACGCCTGGCTCGATCCGGACAGCCTCGGTCACCCCGACCTGATCGCGCCCAGCCTCGAGTCCGTCGCGGCCGTCGAGATCCGTCGGGTCTCGACCAAGGTCAACAGCGTCCGCAACAACGGTCCGGACCTGCTCGACCCCGACACCGGCGACCGGGCGGGGGAGCAGATCAGCCTGCTGTGATGGGCTGCCGCGATGCGAGATCGGTGACGTCGGCGACCAGTTCCAGTGAGCGCATCCAGGCATCGCGCTCGCTGGCCGAGGAGACCACCATCAGCTCGTCCGCGCCGGTCTGTTCGGCGAACCGGCCCAGGTAGTCGTGCACGGTGGCCGGGGTGCCGACGGCGGAGTAACGCACCATCGCGAGCACCTGCTGACCGGCGGGCGACTCGAGGATCATGTCGGCCTCCTCCGGCGTGAACGTGCGGCCGCGGCCGACGAACAGCCCGACCCGCTTGCGCTTGGTCTCGAGGAACAGCCGCTGCGCCTCCTCGTCGGTGTCCGCGGCGATCACGTTGACGGCCGCGATCACGTGCGGCTGCGCGAGTTGCGCCGACGGCCTGAATTCGCGTCGGTAGATCGCGATCGCGTCCATCAGGGCGTTGGGCGCGAAGTGCGACGCGAACGCGTACGGCAGGCCCAGTGCGGCGGCCAGCCGGGCGCCGAACAGCGAGGATCCCAGGATGTAGAGCGGCACCTCCGTGCCCTTGCCGGGCGTCGCCTCGATGCCGGGCACCCGTGACGGCCCGGTCAGGTAGCCCTGCAGCTCGAGCACGTCCTGCGGGAACGACTCCGCCGAACCGGGGTCGCGGCGCAGCGCCCGCATGGTCTGCTGGTCGCTGCCCGGCGCGCGGCCCAGGCCCAGGTCGATGCGGCCGGGGTGCAGCTCGGCGAGCGTGCCGAACTGCTCGGCGATGGTCAGCGGCGCATGGTTGGGCAGCATGATGCCGCCCGCACCGAGCCTGATCCGCTCGGTGTGCGCAGCGACGTGCGCGATCAGCACGCTCGTCGCCGACGACGCGATCGACGGCATGTTGTGGTGCTCGGCGTACCAGATGCGGCTGTAGCCCCACCGCTCCGCGTTCCGCGCCATCTCGACGCTGGCCCGGAAGCTGTCTCCCGCAGTCTCGCCCGTGCCGATCTGGGCCAGGTCGAGGATCGAGAGGGGAATGGAGAGAGGGACCGTCACGGGGACACCGGCTTTCATTCGTGGAGACACGTCATAGGTGGAACAACGGTGCGAGGCCGTCTCATTCCGTCAGCCGGCCGTTATCTCCGCGACCACCGCACCCGACAACCGCACCAGATCCTGCGGCGCCACCTCGATCTCGAGGCCACGGCGGCCCGCACTGCACAGCACCCGATCCCACGTCAGCGCCGACGCGTCGATCACCGTCGGCAGCCGCTTGCGCTGGCCGAGCGGGGAGATGCCGCCGAGGACGTAGCCGGTGGAGCGTTCGGCGTCGGCCTGCGGCGCCATGACGGCCTTGCCCGCGCCCACCGCTGCCGCGGCCGCCTTCAACGACAGCTTCGACGGCACGGGCAGCACTGCGACCGCGAGTTTTCCGGACTCGGTCTTGACGACCAGCGTCTTGAAGATCTGCGCGGGCTCCACCCCGAGATGATCGGCGAGCGAATCGACGGCCTCGTCGCCGAACGACGCGGCGCGGGCGTCGTGGTCGTAGCTGTGGATCCGGTGCGCGACCTTCTCCTTGTCGAGCAGCTTGGTTGCGGGGGTCGAAGTTCCGGCCATGGCGACAACTCTAGGACTCCGCGTCTCGCGCTATCTCGCCGCGATCACGACTCGGGAACACACTGCGTCCCCGCGCTGTTGAAACCTGCCGAGAAGCTGCATCAGCGAAGGGAGTGGCCGGTGGCGGTGTTGTGCGCGGAGCGGGCTCGTTCGGAGACCGCGACGAAGTCGGCGCGTCCGGGAATCGCGGCAGGGTTGGCGGTAGCCTTGACCCCTACGGCAAGCGAAGGGATCAGCGTGCTCGACGATCACGACCCCGAGAACGAACCCGACACCCCGACCGACCCCGCGGGTGACGGTCCAGAGTCCGATGCCGCGCTGGTCGAGCGGTTCGAGCGTGACGCGCTCCCGCTCCTCGATCAGCTGTACGGCGCCGCGCTGCGGATGACGCGCAACCCGGCCGACGCGGAGGACCTGGTACAGGAGACCTACATCAAGGCCTACTCGGCGTTCCGTTCCTTCAAGGCCGGAACGAACCTCAAGGCCTGGCTGTACCGGATCCTCACCAACACCTACATCAACTCCTACCGCAAGAAGCAGCGTCAGCCGGCGCAGTACCCGACCGACGAGATCACCGACTGGCAGCTCGCCGCGACGGCCGAACACACGTCGACGGGTCTGCGGTCGGCGGAGGTCGAGGCACTCGACGCGCTGCCCGACGACGACATCAAGGCGGCACTGCAGGAGCTCCCCGAGGAGTTCCGCATGGCGGTGTACTACGCCGACGTCGAGGGATTCCCGTACAAGGAGATCGCGGAGATCATGGGCACGCCGATCGGCACCGTGATGTCGCGCCTGCACCGTGGGCGCAAGCAGTTGCGCGGCCTCCTCGCGGACGTCGCTCGCGAACGTGGATTCAACCGCGCCGAGCGCAGCGGAACAGCGGAGCAGGAGGTTACTCGGTGACCGGGGAGAACGAATTCGAGCAGTTGGATTGCTCGGCGGTGATCGCGGATGTGTGGTTGCTGCTCGACAGCGAGTGCGACGAGAACTCGCGCGAGAGGATCCAGCGGCATCTGGAGAACTGCGGTGCGTGTTTCGAGGCGTACGGCATCGAGGAGAAGGTCAAGAGCCTGATCGGCCGCAAGTGTGGGGGCGAGCACGCCCCGGACGGGCTGCGGGAGCGGCTCTCGTTCGAGATCCGGCGCACCGTGATCATCACCGGGACCGAACTCGTCGGCGACCGCGAGTCGGACGACTAGACGAACGACCCGGGCCGGTGCCCGGAACGGATCAGGGGCCGGCAAGCGGTGTGCTTGCCGGCCCCTGATTCGTCTGTCAACGCGTCTCAGGCGTTGGGACGCTTGCCGTGATTGGCGGCGTTGCCCTTGCGGCTGCGCTTCTTACGACCACGCTTACCCATGAGTAGCTCCTTCTGTGTTCGAACTCGAGTTCGTCCTAGTGTTTCACGTGTGATTGGCTGTGGTTCCATTGGCTGGTCCGCGACCGTCCACGAACAGTGAGGTGCCAGGTGGCAGAAGATGTGCGCGCCGAAATGGTTTCGACCGTCTACCAGGTCGTTGTCAGTGCAGGCGAAGAGGTGACCGAGGGCGACACCCTCGTGATTCTCGAGTCCATGAAGATGGAAATCCCCGTTCTGGCCGAGGTGGCCGGCAAGGTGACGTCCGTCGATGTGAAGGTCGGCGATGTCATCCAGCAGGGCGACCTGATCGCCACCATCAGCTGAACCCGAGAGACGATTCGGAGCCTGGCACATGTCGACACTGAGCGACCTGCTCGCCGAGCACACCGATCTTCCCGGCAGCGCGGTCGATCACCTGCAGCAGGTTGTGGGCGAATGGCAGCTACTCGCGGATCTGTCCTTCGCCGACGTCCTGCTGTGGGTGGCGACCGAGCGGCCCGACGACCAGACCAGCTCGGTGGGCGCCGATCCCGGCACCGTCGTGTGCGTCGCGCAGTGCCGCCCCACGACCGCGTCGACGGCCTTCCCGGACGATGCCGTCGGATCCGTGGTCTCCGAGTCCGAACATCCCCAGGTCCTCAAGGCGCTCGTCGACGGCGAGATCGTCACCGAGGTCGACCACTCGTGGCGCGGCGGCACCCCGTTGCGTCGGGAGGCGGTTCCGGTGCGCTGTGGCGGCGAGGTCATCGCGGTCCTGAGCCGGGACACCAATCTTGCGCAGCAGCGCGCCCAGAGTCCCCTCGAGATCGCGTACCTGGACTGCGCCGCAGACCTGTGCCAGATGATCAGTGAGGGGACGTTCCCCAATCCCGAGACGCGCTCGGACACCAACTCGAGCCCCCGCGCGGGAGACGGCTTCATTCGTCTCGACCCCGAGGGGCGGGTCGTGTACGCGAGCCCGAACGCGCTCTCCGCGTACCACCGCATGGGGTTGAACAGCGACCTGATGGGTCAGGACCTGGCGTCCACGACCCACTCGCTCATCACCGACCCCTTCGAGTCGCAGGAAGTGGCCGACTACATCAGCGGAACACTCGCCGGCCGCCTCGGACACCGGATGGAGATCGAGGCCCGCGGCGCGACCGTGTTGCTGCGGGCTCTGGTCCTCAAGCCGCACGGCAAGGTGGTGGGTGCCGCCGTCGTGATCCGCGACGTCACCGAGGTCAAGCGCCGCGATCGCGCCCTGCTCAGCAAGGACGCGACGATCCGCGAGATCCATCATCGCGTGAAGAACAATTTGCAGACCGTCGCCGCGCTGCTGCGCCTGCAGGCCCGCCGCACCGACAACGAGGAGGCGCGACAGGCGCTCAGCGAGTCGGTCCGGCGCGTGACGTCGATCGCGTTGGTCCACGAGACGCTGTCGATGTCGGTCGACGAGGAAGTCGACCTCGACGAGGTCGTCGATCGCCTCGTGCCGATCCTCGCCGACGTCGCGTCGGTCAACATGCCGATCAAGATCCAGCGCGAGGGCAGTCTCGGCGTATTCTCCGCAGAGCGCGCGACCCCGCTGGTGATGGTGTTGACCGAATTGGTGCAGAACGCGATCGAGCACGCCTTCGAGCCCGGCGAGTCCGGCACGGTGTACCTGCGTGCGGATCGTTCGGCCCGCTGGCTCGACGTCGTCATCCACGACGACGGTCGGGGCCTGCCCGACGGTTTCAGCCTGGAGAAGTCCGATCGGCTGGGACTGCAGATCGTGCGGACGCTGGTCGACGCCGAACTCGGTGGATCGCTGGGGCTGCATCCGTGCCCGGGCGGCGGCACCGACGCCGTGCTCCGGGTGCCACTGGGTCGGCGGGCGCACCGCCTCTGACGTTTCGCAGTCTCCGACTGTCTGTGTCTCCGACCGTCTGGTACTACGTTCGGACCACGAAAGACGAAGGCCCGGCACCTGGTAGGTGCCGGGCCTTCGTCTCGGTCGAGACTAGACTGCGGTGCGCGCGCGGGTGCGGGCGTTGCGGCGCTTGAGTGCGCGACGCTCGTCCTCGCTCATGCCGCCCCAGACGCCCGCGTCCTGGCCGGACTCGAGGGCCCAGGACAGGCACTCCGCGGTCACGGGGCACCGGTTGCACACCACCTTGGCATCAGCGATCTGCGCGAGAGCCGGGCCACTGTTTCCCACCGGGAAGAACAGTTCGGGATCCTCGTCGCGACAGATTGCGTTGTGGCGCCAGTCCATCCTTCTACTCCTTAACTGGGTGCGCCATGCACCGTAATGTATTTACAAGTTCATGGGTGCTTACTTGGTTGTTTCAGCACTGTTACTTGTGAATGCTTTCACGAACGCGGGGGAAGTCAATAGATATCGACTGCACCGTGGGGAAGCTCACTCGGTTAGGCTGCCCTGCCCGGCTCCGCATCCTTTGTACACCCACCTGGGGCTTTGTGCACCCCATCAGGACATTTCAGTCCCCGATCGTGACTGATCGAGCGTTGGATCAGGCTCAATTGGGCGTTCGAATCAGTGGGATCGGCGGGATCGGGCCCTCCGGGGGTATCGCCGGCGGGTGGCGGTGGAGTCAGTGCGCCTGCGGTGCGATGACGTCGAGCGCATCGGGGACCGCGACGAATGTCACGTCGCTTCGCATGCCGATATAGTCGCCGTCCATTTGGAGGCCGATCGGTGTAGTTGCGCGGATACGGATTTGCGCCACATCATCGAATCGAATCAATGAATGTGATTTCGGCGATAATCCGGCCGAAAGTAGTTGACGAACGACGCGAAGACTGGCAAAGACCCCCGTCGTCCGCATCGCGAAGAGCCCGAGACCCGCTTCGAAGCTCGTTCCCGGGTTCGTGTGCACCTCGCGCTTGTTCAGATAGGTCCACGGAGTCGAGTTCGACACGAACGCATAGTGCACGCCGTCGATCGGCTCCTGATCGGGAAGTTCGACCGTGAGCGTCGGCTCCTCACGCTTGGCGCGGAAGAACGCGCGGACGGCGTGCCGAACGTAGCGTCCCGGCGTCACGGCCTGTCCGTTCGTGCGGCCGTTGTCCACCGCTTCGCACACCTGGGCGTCGAGGCCCATTCCCGCGTTGAACGTGAACCAGCGGTTGTCGCAGTGCCCTAGACCGATCGTTCGCCGCGCGCGCAGAGCGAGCAGATCGATCAGTTGGTTCGTCGCATCCACGGGGTCCGGCGCGATTCCGAGCGACCGGGCGAACACATTGGCCGAGCCGCCCGGGACGACGGCGATCAGCGGAATGGGACCGATGGGAACGGACCGCATCGTCCGGGGATGGGGCGCGCCGAGTAGGCCGTTGACGACCTCGTTCACGGTGCCGTCGCCGCCGTGCACGATGATCAGCGCGATGCCGTCGGTGCGGGCCTGCGCCGCCAGTTCCGCGGCATGACCGCGGTGCGTGGTGTGGGCGACGGTCAGCCGCACCCGGCTCGACAGCGCGTGCGCGAGGAGGTCGCGCCCCGCGGGCGTGGTCGAGGTGGCGTTGGGATTGACGATCAGCAGCGCACGCACGGGGCATCAGCCTAGCCGGGTTCTGCCCGTGTTCTAGGCTGGCTGCGTGTCGAACCAGCCTGCTCCCGCTCCGACTCCCACCACGGTCCGTGGGGCCGGCGCCCTGGTGACCCTCGAGGGCGGTGCCGCAGTCGGTGTCGCGATCGTCCTGGTCGTCCGTGGCCTGTTGGGCGCCGACCAGAGCATGACCAGTGGATACGGCACGGCCGCGTGGTTCGCGATTCTCGGTGGGGCCGTCCTGGCGGCGGGTATCGGGCTGCTCGGCGGTCACCGCTGGGGACGCACGATCGGTGTCATGGCGCAGCTGCTGTTGCTGCCCGTCACGTGGTACGTGTTCACCTCGCACCGGGTGGTCTGGGGAATCCTGTTGGGTGCGGTGGTGCTCGCCGCTCTGGTGCTGCTGTTCTGGAACAGCACGTCGCGGTGGGTGGCCGAGGGATACGGCGCGCCCGACGAGTACTAGGCCCGGCCGCTACGGCGCCTGAGTCGCCAGCGCGGCCAGCGCCTCGCCGCTGAGCCGGTACGTGGTCCACTCGTCCTGCGCCACCGCACCCAGCGCCTCGTAGAACCCGATCGACGGTGTGTTCCAGTTCAGCACCGACCAGGCCAGCCGCGTATAGCCCTTGGCCACGCATTCGTCGGCGAGCGTCGCCAGCAGCGCCTTTCCGTACCCCGCGCCACGGTGTTCGGGGGTGACGTACAGGTCCTCCAGATAGATCCCGTGCACGCCGTCCCAGGTCGAGAAGTTGCGGAACCACAGCGCCGTCCCGACGATCGTGGGGGCCTGCGCATCGTCGCCCGGAACCTCGACGACGTGCGAGAAGACCGCGGGCTCGGGTCCGAAGAGGGCCGTCTCGATCTGCTCCGGAATCACCGTGCACTCGTGCCGGGCCTTCTCGTACTCGGCGAGTTCGTAGATCAGCCCGGTGATCGCCGCGACGTCGTCGGGGGTGGCCCGACGGATCACGGCCAGTCCGACGTTCGTTCGTGCGTTCACTGCATGCCTTCTCTCGGGGTGACGTTGTGGGTGAGGATCGTTCGGAAGCCGTGTTCGTAGCCGAGCACGGTGCGCGCCGCGGGGGAGAGGGTGAACCGTCGTCCCTCGGCGACCGGCTGTTCGACCCACCGGGCGATCAGCGCGCGGAAGAAGTGGCCGTGCCCCACCAGCAGCACGTCGCGGTCCGCGAGCGCGGCCTCGCACGTGCTCACCACCATGTCGGCGCGGGACATGACCATTTCGTGGGTTTCGCCGCCCGGGCACGGGTGGGTCCACACCGTCCAGTGCGGGATTCGTTCGCGGATCTCGGGCGTGGTGAGGCCCTCGAGTTCGCCGTAGTCCCATTCGGTGAGGGCGTCCCACCGGCGGTCCTCGGTGAGCCCCGCCAGGGCCGCCGTGACGTGCGCCCGTCGGCGCGGGCTCGTGATAACCAGGGGGTCGCGCAGTTGCAGGGCGGCGAGTTGCGGTCCGGCCTCGCGGGCCTGCTCCGCGCCGCGTTCGGTCAGCGGAACCTCGGTCGTGCTCGTGTGCCGGCCGAGGCGGGCCCACTCCGTCTCACCGTGTCGCAACAGGACGAGCCGGCGGTCGGGTGAGGTCATGGGTCCAATCATGCCGGGTGCGGCCGAACCCTCGCGTTCGGGCCTCGAGTAGGCAAGGATCTAGGCCGTGACGACGGTACTGGCTGTAGCGAATCAAAAGGGTGGGGTAGCCAAGACCACGACGGTTGCTTCACTGGGGGCGGCGCTCGTGGACCTCGGTCAGCGGGTGCTGGTCGTGGACCTCGATCCGCAGGGGTGTCTGACATTCTCGTTGGGGCACAACCCCGATCGGCTCGAGACCTCGGTGCACGACGTGCTCACGGGGGACGCGTCGGTGCGCGATGTGCTGCTCGAGACGGACGACGGCGTGATGCTGCTGCCCGCGACGATCGACCTCGCGGGTGCGGAGGCGCTGCTGTTGATGCGGCCGGGGCGCGAATTCGCGCTCAAACGGGCCCTCGCGCCGATCCTCGACGACTTCGACGTGGTCATCATCGACTGCCCGCCGTCGCTGGGCGTACTCACCCTCAACGGGCTCACGGCCGCCCGGTCGGTGCTCGTGCCGCTGCAGTGCGAGACGCTCGCGCACCGCGGTGTCGGACAGTTGCTGCGCACGGTCTCCGAGGTCCAGCAGATCACCAACCCCGACCTCGTACTGCTGGGCGCGCTGCCGACGCTGTACGACGCCCGCACCACGCACAGTCGGGACGTGCTCTCCGACGTCTCGGACCGCTACGACCTTCCGGTGCTCGCGCCGCCCATCCCGCGGACAGTCCGATTCGCGGAGGCATCGGCGTCGGGCTCGACGGTGCTCGCGGGCCGAAAGAACAAGGGTGCGGAGGCGTATCGCGAACTGGCGCATCATCTTTCGGCGCACTGGTCCGGGGGCGCCGAGTTGGTGACGTTCTCGCCGTACGAGGGGACTGCCTGACCCGCTGCCGGGTCAGTCCAGCCAGTCCCGGGCGGCAGTCACGAGGGCCGAGACGCCCATCGTGATCGTCGGTTCGATCACCGGTGCGTAGTACGGCGAGTGGTTGGGCGGCAGGACAGGGGTGGTGCCCGCCGCGGCGGCCTTCGCGAAGATCGCGGGGTCCGCGCCGCCGAGAATCCAGTAACAGATCGGGGCGCCCGACGCGGTCGCGAAGACGCCGACGTCCTCGCTCGCCGCCCCCGCGCCGGGATCGGTCACCTTGTCGTCGCCGAACCGGCGGCGGAAGGCGGCCGTCGTTCGGGCGACGGCGTCGCCATCGTTGACCAGGACGGGAAACGAATCGATCGGGGAGATCTCGGGCTTCTTCGGCGCGTTCGACGCCGCCGCCTCCGCCTCGACGATCCGGGTGATCGAGTCGAGGACCCGGGTGCGTACGTCCGGGTCGTATGTGCGGATGTTGAGTTTCAGTTCGGCGTCGTCGGGAATCACGTTCGCCTTGGTGCCGGCCTGGAGCGAACCGACCGTGACCACGACCGTGTCGGTCGGCGCCACCGTGCGCGAGACCACGGTCTGCAGGCGCAGGACCGTTGCGGCCGCCATGACAACCGGGTCGACGGACTCTTGGGGCATCGACCCGTGTGAGCCGGTGCCGTGTAGCAGGACCCGCAGCGAGTCCGCGCCGGCGAACGCGGGGCCCGGGTGGGCCGCGAGCATCCCGGCGGGCAGGGGTGCGATGTGCTGGCCGAGCACGACGTCAGGGGTGCCGAACCGCTCGAACAGGCTGTCGTCGACCATCGCCTGCGACCCGGAGCCGAGTTCCTCGGCGGGCTGGAACACCGCCATTACCGTGCCGGACCACGAATCCTGTTCGTTCACCAGCACTTCCAGTGCCCCGAGCAGGCAGGTCACGTGCATGTCGTGTCCGCACGCGTGCGCGACGGGGACCTCCCGGCCGTCGGGGTCGGTCGCGCGGACCGTGCTGGCGTAGGGCAGTCCGGTCTTCTCCTCGACCGGCAGCGCATCCATGTCGGCCCGCAGCAAGGCGGTGGGGCCGTCGCCGTTGCGGATCATGCCCACGACCCCGGTCCCGCCGACCCCGGTCGTGGTGTCGATGCCCAATTCGCCGAGCTTCGTCGCGATCCGGTCCGCGGTCCGGGTCTCCGCAAACGACAGTTCCGGGTGCCGGTGCAGGTCGCGGTAGAAGTCTGCCAGCCACGGCGCGGTGTGGGAGGTGTCGGGTCCGGTCATCACGCAACCTCGCTCGGTCGGGGACGGTGCCGACCACCAGCGTAGGTCAGCGCGCGAAGTGGCGGGTCAGATCCTCGGGTGTCGGCTCCCAGACCGCCGGCCAATCGGCCTGCCGCAGTAGCGCGTCCGTGCCGCCGTCGGCGAACAGGACGCTGCCGCACAGCAGGGACGCGGTGTCGCCCACCAGGAATGAGATCAGGGCGGCGATCTCCTCGGGGCGCCCGCGACGTCCGATCGGGACCGGATAGAAGTCCAGGGCCTTCGCCAGTTCCGGGTCGAGGTCGGGACCGGACGTCATCGGGGTGTCGATCATGCCCGGAGCGACGGCGTTGAGACGGATGCCCGAGCCGATCCACTCCGGCGTCACCGCCTGGCGCCGCACCCACCGTGCCAACGCGAGCTTCGATGCCGGGTAGGCGGGGATGGCGCCCACCTCGTCGCCGAGCGCGACGGCCTCGTCCTCGGCCCCGGCCAGGCAGGACGCCACGATGTGCTCGGGGATGCCGGGTTGCGTGCTGGTGCTGCTCGACGAGATCGCGACGGCGTACGACCGCTCGGCGCGCGCGAGGACCGGACGCAGCTCGTTCAGGAAGTCGACGACACCGAAGTAGTTGACCGCCACCAACTCTCCGCCGGTGTAGGACGACAGCGGGCCGCGGCCCGCGCAGCACACCGCGGCGTCGAGGACCCCGCCGGTGGCCTCGACGACAGCTGCCGCGGCCTGCGTCCGCCCGTCGCGGGTGGACAGGTCCGCGGTGATCTCGGTGCCCGCCAGATCCACCCCGACGACGTCGTGTCCGGAGGTGCGCAGGAGGTTGACCGTGGCGGCGCCGATGCCCGAGGCCGCGCCGGTGACGACGATGTTCGACATCCCGGAATTAGAACATGTTGCACCCGAGGGGGTGCGGGAATCGGTGGGGGTCAGCGGAGCGCGACGACCTCGCCGCCGCGTTGTTCCAGGACGACGTCGCCGACGACAGCGGTCGCGATGGGGACGGCGTCGCTGTCGCGGGTCACCGGAATCCGCCGCTGCTCCACACCGGTGGCCGGATCGAGCACCGCGATCCCCCCGGGCACGGGGACCAGGAGCGAACCCGCCATGATCGCGCCGGGACCCAGCGCCCCGGGAAACGTCCAGCGGGGCGCGAGTTCGCTGGTGGACAGGGCGATCAGTTCCGAGCCCGTCCACCACGTGAACACCGAACCGTTGCGCGCGGCCGTGGCATGTGGGCTCACCTCACCGGTGACAGGGTAGGACGCGACTTCGTTTCCGGTGCCGTCGTGAACGGCGTAGCGGGGGCCGCTGACCGGGCCGGCAGGCAGATACACC
Organism: Rhodococcus sp. W8901; assembly: GCF_013348805.1. Lineage (NCBI taxonomy): Bacteria > Bacillati > Actinomycetota > Actinomycetes > Mycobacteriales > Nocardiaceae > Rhodococcus > Rhodococcus sp. W8901. Next base: position 4,072,447 of record NZ_CP054690.1, on the reverse strand, counting down.
GCGGTGTGATCGCCCGACGCCGCGATGAGGCGGGCGCCCGGCGAGTCGGAGCCGGGCCCGGTGAGCAGGATCGTCCCGAACTCCTGGGGCTCCTGATTGTCCTTGGGGGCTGCGTCGAGGACGCTGAGCCGGTCGGCGGCCTCGCCCGGGCAGTCCATCAGCACCGAGACCCGGGTACCGCCGGCCGCGGCGGAGCGCAGTTCGCAGCCGGGGTGCGGCTGCTTGCCGGGATTGATGGGCGCGTCGACCCGTCCGAACTCGAGGGTGCGCACCAGGTCCGAGCGCCACAGTTCCATCCGCTCGGAGCCTCGGGAGACGACGTAGGTGCCGTCGTAGGACAGCGTCACCTCGTCGTCGGCATCGCTCGAGCGCTGTGCCTTCCGTTCGCCGGTCGCCCCGTCGAGCTGGGTGACCTGGCTGCAGCCACGCTGATCGCGATAGACCGCGACCACGGTGTTCCATGCGCCGATCGCACCGCACAGTGGCATGTCCCGCTGGTACCGCCACAGCTCGGCGCCGGTCAGCCGGTCGCGGCCGGTGACGGTCCCGCCGTCCGCGGTCGCGACGACTCCGGCCGAGACGAGGGGAGCGGTGGTCTCGGGGCTGTCCGCTCGCCAGATCTCGTCGAGCGACTCCGGCGGCGACAGGGCCGTATCGACCTCTGCCGCAGGGGTATCCGAGGTGATGGAGGTGGTACCCCGAGCGTCGCTCCGGATCCAGATCACCGCCGCGGCGATCGCGACGACGATCGCGATGATCGCGGCGACGGCGACGTCCAGACGAGTACGACGCTCGGGTGCCAGCACAGGTGGCAGACTACCTCGGGCCTACTCGGCTGCTGCCGAGACGCTCACCGGCTCCGCGCCGGTCTGGCCGTCGGTTCCTGCGGACGTGCGGCGACGACGACGGCGACGACGGGGTGCGGCGGCGTCGTCGGACGCCGGTCCCGCGGTGGGCGCACTCGTCGACGCGGTCTCGTTGCCCTCGGTCGACTTCTCGGCGGCCGCTGCGGAACCGTCGGTGGCCTTGCCGGCGCGCGTACGGCGACGGCTGCGGGTGCGCTTGGGGGCATCCGACTTCTCGGACTTCTCACCGTCGGCGGCCGCACGCGCGGGCTTCTCGGCCGACTCGGCGCGCTCGGCCCGCGGCTTGCGGATCGTGCCCTTGGCGTCAGTCGGGATCCCCAGCTCCTCGTACAGGTGCGGGGAGCTCGAGTAGGTCTCGACGGGCTCGGCGACACCGAGATCGAGTGCCTTGTCGATCAGCTGCCAGCGGGGGATGTCGTCCCAGTCCACCAGCGTGATCGCGGTACCGGTGCGGCCCGCGCGCCCGGTGCGGCCGATGCGGTGCACGTAGGTCTTCTCGTCCTCGGGGCACTGGTAGTTGATGACGTGGGTGACGTCGTCGATGTCGATACCGCGGGCCGCGACATCGGTCGCGACGAGCACGTCCACCTTGCCGCTGCGGAAGGCCTTGAGGGCCTTCTCGCGGGCGATCTGGCCGAGGTCGCCGTGGACGGCGCCGACGTTGAAGCCGCGCTCGTTCAGGTCGTCCGCGACCTTCTGCGCGGTGCGCTTGGTGCGAGTGAAGATCATCGTCGCGCCGCGGCCCTCGGCCTGCAGCACGCGGGCGACCATCTCGGCCTTGTCCAGCGCGTGGGCGCGGTAGATGTGCTGACTGGTGCGCTCGTGCACCGCGGACGACTCCGGCTCCTCGGCGCGGATGTGCGTGGGCTGGGTGAGGAACGTGCGGGCGAGCGTGATGATCGGACCCGGCATGGTGGCCGAGAACAGCATGGTCTGACGCTTGTCCGGGACCATACCGAGGATGCGCTCGATGTCGGGGAGGAAGCCCAGGTCGAGCATCTCGTCGGCCTCGTCGAGGACCAGGACGCCGACCTTGCCGAGAATCAGGTGGCCCTGGTTGGCGAGGTCCAGCAGACGGCCCGGGGTGCCGACGATGACGTCGACGCCCTTGCGGAGCGCGTCGATCTGCTGCTCATAGGGGCGACCGCCGTAGATCGAGAGGACCTGGAGCGGCTTCTTGCCGGCCTTGAGGTACTTGGCCGCGTTCTCGAGGTCCTGGGTGACCTGGATGCACAGCTCGCGCGTCGGCACGATCACGAGCGCGCGGGGGGTGCCGTCGAGGGGGGTGGTGCCGGAATCGGTGGTGGCCACCCGGTGCAGCAGCGGGACGCCGAAGCCGAAGGTCTTACCCATACCGGTGCGGGCCTGACCGATGAGGTCGTCGCCGGCGAGGGCGAGGGGGAGCGTGAGCTCCTGGATGGCGAAGGTGCGCTCGATGCCGATCTCGGCGAGCGCCTTGACGATCTCGTCCCGGACGCCGAGCTCGCCGAAGGTCGGCGGGGTGTGCGTCTCGTCCAGCTGCGCGGACAGGGTGGTCTCGGTTGCGTCGTCTTCGTGGTCGATCGTGATCTTGCTCAGGGAACTGGCCTTCCTCGTATCGGCACGCACGCACGAGGTAAGGGGCCAGGCCGTAAGTCGGCCGATGTCGGTGCCCTCTTGTATCGGTGCCCCGGCCGTGTTGCAGGCCCTCGTCTCAGCGCGGAGATCGGTGTCGATCTCGGCGAGACGCGGCGGGCGCCGTCGATCAGGTGCGCGCACATTATCTACAGGAGTCCGTGTCCGAGCCGCGTGCGAATCAGTCCGGATCGCGTACGAAATCGAGTTCGGATCGTCGGCCCCGAAACGCGGAACTGCGGCGGAAATAACGGTCTCCCGTGGCAATTGTAGCGGCCGGGGCGAAGGAACCCCGCACATGCATGGCGCAGATCACGATTCTCGGCGTGTCCCGTCAGGGAAGCTGAGCCGGACGCACGGATTAGGCTGTGGCGTCATGGGAGCCGATTCGTCCACGTCGTCCGTGCCGACCATTGCCGCCGATCACCCCGGTGTGGGCGAACTGTTCGCGGTTCTCGCCTACGGTGAGATCTCCGCGTTCTACCGACTTGCGGAGGACGCCCAGATGGCGCCCACGCTGCAGGGGCGGGTGGCCTTCGCGAGCATGGCCGCGGCCGAGATGGCACACTTCGAGACCCTCCAGGCGGCGCTGACCGATCGCGGCCTCGAGATCTACGCGGCGATGGATCCGTTCGTGCGCGCCCTCGACGCATACCACGCGTCGACCGACCCGTCGACGTGGCTGGAGTCGCTGGTCAAGGCATATGTCGGTGACGGTATCGCCGCCGACTTCTACCGTGAGATCGCGCACTCCCTCGACCCCGCGGTCGGCGGCATCGTCCGCGAGGTCCTCGCCGAGGTGGGGCACTCCGAGTTCGTCGTGCAGGAAGTGCGGGCGGCGGTCACGGCGAGCAAGACCGAGAAGGATCGCCTGATGCTGTGGGGTCGGCGGTTGCTCGGCGAGGCGATCACGCAGGCACAGTTCGTGCTGGCCCAGCGCGAGGAACTGACCGACCTGGTGATGAACGCGACCGGCAGCCTCAACGGTGTGGCCGCGCTGTTCGACAACATGCAGGCCAAGCATTCCGAGCGCATGGCGGTGCTGGGCCTGCACTGAGGCGACTGTTCGCTGACAGCACAGCGCCGCAGCGGGCTGGACCGGTCGGTGCTGCACTAATCTGGCCGAGACAGCTGAAAGCGCTCGGAGAGTTCGGAGGTTGACCGTGGAGGTCAAGATCGGTGTAACTGACAGCCCGCGTGAGCTCGTCGTCAACAGCGCCCAGTCGCCCGACGAGGTGGAGGCGCTCGTGAAGGACGCGGTCGCCGGCAAGGCTGACGGTGTTCTCGCGCTCGTCGACGACAAGGGACGCAAGTTCCTGGTGCAGGCGGGACGGATCACCTACGTGGAGATCGGCCCGTCGGACAGTCGCAAGGTCGGCTTCGCGGCTACGAGCTAGAACCGAGACACACACGAAGGGCGCGCAGTCATCTCGACTGCGCGCCCTTCGTGTGTGATCGGAAGTGCCGGTCCCGGTTACTTGGACTCGGCGTGCAGCGGCACGTGCGACAGACCGCCCCACGCGAGCGCGACCGTCGTGTCGACGGCCTCCTCCTTCGGAATGGGGCGCGCGGCCTCGAGCCAGTACCGGGCCGTGAACTGGCTGGTCCCGACCAGGCCGACCGCCAGGATGCGGGCCCGGTAGGGGTCGAGCCCGGAGTCGTGCGCCACCAGGTCGAACACCGCATCGACACATGCCTCGGTGGCCTGCTCGACGCGGCGTGCCACCTGCGGCTCGCCCATCAGGTCGGACTCGAAGACCAGGCGGAAGCCCTGGGAGTCGTTGTCGACGAAATCGAAGAACGCCTGGACCGCCGCGCGCACTCGCTGCTTGTTGTCCGTCGTGGACCGCAGCGCCTGGCGCACACCCGAGATGAGACTGTCGACGTAGCTTTGCAGCACCGCGACGTACAGCTCGAGCTTGCCCGGGAAGTGCTGGTACAGCACCGGCTTGCTCACTCCGGCACACTCGGCGATCTCGTCCATCCCGGCGGCGTGATAGCCACGGCTGACGAAGACCTCGCTGGCGGCCGCGAGCAACTGAAGGCGCCGCGCATCCCGGGGTAGGCGGGTGCTGCGGCGGGTGCCCTGACCGTTTGCGGTCGTGGCGGCGCGATCGGAGTGTGTCCGATCCGCGAGTTCAGTCATGTCGCTCCCAATCTGCACAAAGAGCCCAGTTCGTTCGGTGTCCGACTTCACGAACGCCTCGGGGCAAGATAAATCATTTGAACGATACCCGGACGGTTCTCGGCCGCATTCGCTGTACTGAGTTGTCGTACCGAGTCGTCGTCCACGGTGACTGACGGTCACTCGGCGGTGCGTCGATGGACCCTGATCGGCCGGCGACAGGCCATCGGCGGCGCTCCTGGTGATGAGTATTCCAGGATCCCACGCCGAGCACCGCGGCGCGAGGGGAGCCCGCGGATTCAGGCGCACCGGGTGAACCGCTCGGCGGACTGTGAGATTCTGGCTGGGTGACTGACCGAGGAGGACCGCGCCTGGGGGGCACAGTTCCCGAGGTGTCCGACGACCCGACGTCCGGCGACATCAGGAACGGCGACAGCAGGAACAACGGATTCGATCCCGGTCGGGTGCCCGATCCGCACGAGCCGCTTCGGGCTCTGTGGGATCCGACACGCCGGAACATCGGGCGCCCCCGCGTGCCACGCCCGGATCGTGCAGCGAGGAAGCAGAGCCGACTCGGCAAGTTCGTGTCGATGTACGGGTGGCGGGCATACGCAATCCCGGTGTTGCTGATCGTGACCGTGCTGGTCGTCGTGGACGCGGTCCGCGGCTTCGGAGACTCGGGTTCGAGCGCGTCGACCGACCCCGGATTCGGTGAGCTCAGCCACGAGGACGGCACGGACATCATCGGTGTCCCGCCGCTCGCCGACGGCAACTTCGCCGACACCGTGCCCGCCGGTGCGCTGCCCGACGGTGGTCCGTTCACCGCAACGGCCGCCGGCACGTGGCACGTGGTGCCCGGGACCACCGGACAGGTCGGTCAGGGCGCCGAGCGGGTCTTCACGTACACCGTGGAGGTGGAGGACGGGATCGACACCGCCGGATTCGGCGGCGACGAGTCGTTCGGCCGGATGGTGGACCAGACCCTCGGTAACCCCAAGAGCTGGACCAAGGACCCCCGTTTCGCGTTCCGCAGGGTCGATCAGGGAGACGTCGACTTCCGCATCTCGCTGACATCGCAGATGTCGATCCGTGAGGCGTGCGGATACGACATCCAACTCGAGGTGTCCTGCTACAACCCGGGCATCGAACGGGTCGTTCTCAACGAGCCGCGCTGGGTGCGCGGCGCGATCGGATTCCAGGGCGACATCGGCTCGTACCGGCAATACCAGATCAACCACGAGGTGGGGCACGCGATCGGGTACCGGGAGCATCAGCCGTGCGAGACCGACGGCGGATTGGCGCCGGTGATGATGCAGCAGACGTTCGGCACCGCGAACAACGACATCGCCGCGCTCGATCCCGAGGGCGTCGTCCCGATGGACGGCAAGGTGTGCCGGTTCAATCCCTGGCCGTACCCGCGAGTCTGAGCAAGGATCCGAGAAGGAGGGGCCGGCTGTGTCTGTCGCATCGTCCTCGAGCCCGCCCGTCGTCCACATCGGTGACACCGCCTGCGCCGGGTTCCTGTTCGACATGGACGGCGTCGTCACCGACACCGCGCGGGTCCACGCCCGGGCCTGGAGCCGGCTGTTCGACGAGTTCCTCGACGAACGCGGCAAGGGCGAGGCGCACTTCACCGCGGACGACTACGTCAACTACGTCGACGGCCGGCCGCGGGTCGACGGGGTCGCGTCGTTCCTCGCGTCGCGGTCGATCGACATCCCGCACGGTGACCCGTCGGATCCGCCGGAGGCACACACCGTGTGCGGGCTCGCGGCCCGCAAGGATGCGCTGTTCCTGCACGAACTCGACGAGAACGGCGTGGATGCCTTCCCGGGGACCGTGACACTGATCGAACGGTTGCGCGCCGCGCACGTCCCCGTTGCGCTGGTGACGGCGAGCCGCAACGCGAATCGGGTGCTGACGGCGGCGGGACTGGCCGACAGCTTCGACGCCCGCGTCGACGGCATCGACGTCGACCGGCTGTCCCTGGCCGGCAAGCCCGACCCCGCGACGTATCTCGAGGGCGCGAGGCGGCTGGGTCTGGCGCCGTCGCAGTGCGTCGTGCTCGAGGATGCTCTCTCAGGCGTCGAGGCGGGCCGCCGCGGGTCGTTCGGGGTGGTCGTCGGCGTCGACCGGACGCATCACGCCGCCGCGCTGCGCGAGGCGGGAGCCGACGTCGTGGTCGCGGATCCGATCGACCTCGAGGTGCGGTTCCCGACGGCCTAGGCTGGATGCGAGCGTTGAACGGTCGATGTCAGGAGTGTGCGGTGCCCGCGAGTAGTCAGCTTCCCCCACTGGTCGAACCCGCAGGGGAGTTGAGCCGCGACGAGGTCGCGCGGTACAGCCGACACCTGATCATCCCGAACGTGGGGACTAGCGGGCAGAAGCGGCTCAAGAACGCCCGCGTACTCGTGATCGGCGCCGGCGGGTTGGGCTCGCCCACACTGATGTACCTCGCCGCGGCCGGTGTCGGCACGATCGGCATCGTCGACTTCGACGTCGTCGACGAGTCCAATCTGCAGCGCCAGGTCATCCACGGCACCGCCGACATCGGACGGTCCAAGGCGCAGAGCGCGCGGGAGAAGATCCGGGAGATCAATCCGCACGTCGACGTGCGCCTGCACGAGTTCCGGCTCGAGGCGTCCAACGCGGTCGAGTTGTTCGGCGAGTACGACCTGATCCTCGACGGCGCCGACAACTTCGCCACCCGCTACCTCGTCAACGATGCTGCCGTCCTGGCCGGCCGACCGTACGTGTGGGGCTCGATCTACCGCTTCGAGGGGCAGGTGTCGCTGTTCTGGGACGCCGCGCCCGACGGCTACGGCGTCACCGGCATCACGCTGCGCGACCTCTACCCGGAGGCGCCGCCGCCGGGGACGGTGCCGTCGTGCGCGGAGGGCGGCGTGCTCGGTGTGCTGTGCGCGTCGATCGGATCGATCATGGCGACCGAGGCGATCAAGCTGATCACCGGCATCGGCGATTCGCTGCTGGGTCGGTTGATGATCTACGACGCGCTGGCGATGAATTACCGCACCGTGAAGCTGAGCCGCGACCCCGACCGGGTGCCGGTCACCGAACTGATCGACTACGACGCGTTCTGCGGTGTGGAGGCCGTCACCGACGCCGATCGGGAGTCCACGATCACGCCGATCGAACTGCGGGAGCTGATCGACTCGGGTGCCGACATCGCGATCGTCGACGTGCGGGAACCGGTGGAGTGGGACATCGTGCACCTGCCCGGTGCGACGCTGATCCCCAAGGGGCGCATCTTGTCCGGCGAGGCCCTCGCGGATCTGCCGCAGGACAAGCGCATCGTGCTGCACTGCAAGACCGGTATCCGATCGGCCGAGGCCCTCGCCGCGATCCGCAAGGCGGGTTTCGCCGACGCGGTGCATCTGCAGGGCGGCGTCATCGCGTGGGCGCAGCAGGTCGATCCGTCGCTTCCCGTCTACTGAGTCGGGTTGTCGAGTCCGTCCCGGAGCGCCTCACCGATCCGACCGGTATCCGGCGGTAGCCTCAGGGCCGTGAGCTCTGCGCAACCTCCCCAGCACGTCTGTTCGACCTTCGGTCTCCGCGAGGTCGAACCGATGGCCCTGGGCGCGGATTGGGAGGGCGGCTGGCGGTTGGGCGACGTCGTGCTCACCCCGGTCGCCGATCACGCCCGCGCGGCATGGTCCGCGAAGGTACGCGAAACCCTGGCCGTGGACGCGGTCCGGCTCGCCCGGCCGGTGCGCGCCACGGACGGCCGTTACGTCGTATCCGGTTGGCGGGCGGACACCTTCATCGTCGGGACCCCCGAGCCGCGCCACGACGAGGTGGTCTCGCTGTCGCTGCGCCTGCACGCGGCGACGGCGCAGTTGGAGCGCCCCCGATTCCTCGCGCAGCCGCCCGTCGCGCCGTGGGCCGATGTCGACGTCTTCGTCGCCGCCGACCGGGCCGCGTGGGAGACGGTGCCGCTGCGGTCGGCCAGGGCGGCGGGTGCGCTCGAGGACCTGTCGCCCGACGGTCAGCGCAGCGTGGAGTTGATCGGGCAGCTCGCTTCGCTGCGCAAGCCGGTGCGGTCCCCGGATCAGCTGGTGCACGGAGACCTGTTCGGCACCGTCCTGTTCGCGGGCAGCGCCGCGCCGGGCGTCACCGACATCACGCCGTACTGGCGTCCCGCGCCGTGGGCGGCCGGGGTGGCCGTCGTCGACGCGCTGTCGTGGGGCGGCGCCGACGAGGGCCTGATCGGACGCTGGGAAGACCTGCCGGAGTGGCCGCAGATGCTGCTGCGGGCGTTGCTGTTCCGGCTGTCGGTGCACACGTTGCACCCGCGGTCCACGCCCGATGCGCTGCCCGGCCTGATGCGTACCGCCGAACTGGTGCGCCTGATCCTCTAGCGTTCGTTCGCGTACCCGGCGAGCAGTTCGTCGAAGAAGCAGCGGGCGGCCCCGACGGCGCGGTCGGCGTCGCCGGCGATCACGGCCTCGACCAGCGAACTGTGCTCGTCGTGGAAGGCGGCCCCGGTGGCGGACACATGCTTGAGGACCGTCGCCTCGATCGCGGGCAACAGTGAGTCGTAGAACTCGAGGTAGACGCGGTTGTGGCTGGCCGCGACGATGCCCCGGTGCAGCGCGATGTCGGCGGCGATCGCGGTGTGCAGGTCGGCCGACTCCCACGCCGTGATCCGATCGTCGAGCAGGCCGCGCAGGGTCTCGATGTCGGAGTTGTCGCGGCGTTGCGCGGCCAGGCCGGCCGCGGTCACGTCGAGCGACTGGCGGAGCTCGAGCACGTCGCGTTCGTGGGCTCCGGCGAAGTACTTGCCGAGGGTGCCGCTGACCTCGGAGTCGGCGAGCACGAAGGTCCCCGAACCCTGGCGCCGTTCGAGCAGTCCTGAATGGACGAGGGCCTGAACGGCCTCGCGCACCGTGTTGCGACCGGTCCCGGTCAGCTCGGACAGCTCGGGCTCGGTGGGGATGCGCGTCCCGACCGGCCAGTTACCGGACCGGATCTCGTCACGGAGCTGTTCGGTCACCTGGGCGATCAGGGTGCTGCGGCGGACGGGTTGCACGGCGCTCCTGCGGGGTAGGCGGTCGTCTCACGAATTATGCTTTGCACACTTTCGTCCGGTCATCCTATGATTTCTCGGGTCGAGTGCAAAGGCCGTTCGGGCCGGGCACTCCCCATTCACCATCTCCCACGGGAACGAGGCAGTAGATGACCGCGTCCGCGACGTCCACACCCATACGAGGACCGCAGCCCCTGCTCGCGGGCCGGGTACTGGTTTTCGCGGCCATCGCCATGTCGGCGCTGACGCTGCGTCTGGCGGTCACGTCGTTCACGCCGCTCGCGTCGCAGATCAGTGACGACCTCGGTTTCTCGTCCACCGTCGTCGGCGTATTCGGCATGGTGCCCACGGCGATGTTCGCCGTGTTCGGTCTGCTCACCCCGGCAATCGCGCGCCGACTCGGGCTCGAATGGACAGCGCTGCTGGCGATGATGATGGCCGGCGTCGGCATGCTCACCCGCGCGATGGTCGGCGACACGTGGTCGCTGCTCGCGCTGTCGGCGCTCGCGCTCGGCGGCATGGGCATCGGCAACGTCGTGATCCCGCCGCTGGTCAAGCGGTACTTCAGCGATCGTCTGGCGCTCATGAGCTCGATCTACATCACGGGCGTGCAGATCGGCACGATCCTGCCGGCGACGGTCGCGGTGCCGCTCGCGGACGCGTTCGACTGGCGCATCTCGCTCGGTGTGTGGTCGCTGCTCGGGTTCGCGGCCGCCGCGCCGTGGCTGATGATCCTCGCCCGCGGCCGCAAGAAGACCTCTGCAGACACAGCCGCCGCGACCACCGCCGCGACGCTGCCGGCGGAGCATGCGCCCGGCCGACCGTGGCGCTCGCCGGTGGGCTGGGGCATGGCCGGCATGTTCGGCATGACCTCGCTCATCACGTACTCGATGTTCACGTGGATCCCCGAGATCCTCACCGAGGCGGGAGCGAGCGAGTCGTTCGGCGGCAGCATGGTCGCACTGTTCTCGCTGATGGGTCTGATCGCGGCGTTCGGCGCGCCCACCGTGTGCGCGCGGATGCGGAACCCGTTCCCGATCGTCGTGGGCTGCGCGGTCTGCTACGCGATCGGCTTCACCGGGCTGTTCCTGGCGCCGATGTCGGTGCCGATCCTGTGGGTGATCATCATCGGGCTCGGGCCCAGCACGTTCCCGATGTCGCTGACGCTGATCAACCTGCGCACCCGCACCCACACCGGGTCGGCCGCGCTGTCCGGCTTCACGCAGGGCATCGGCTACACCGTCGCGTGCATCGGGCCGCTGCTGTTCGGCGTGCTGCACGAGTCCACCGGCGGGTGGGGTGCACCGTTCGCGCTGCTCGGCGTCGCCGTCGTCGTCGTCCTGATCTCCGCGTGGGCGGCGTGCAAGCCGCGCATGCTCGAGGACAGCTGGGGCGGCAAGACCGCCTGACCTGCAGGTCCGTAGACCTCACTGCCCGGATCTGCGCGGGTGAGCGAGAGTTGACGGACGGGTCATCGGGGGCATCACCGCGGCAACATCGGCCTCCTACCTTGGGGTTTCCCACACAGGTAGGAGGCCCAGGTGACCACACTCTCCGATCGGTCCACAGCACCGGATGCGCACGCGCCGGTGGTGCAGGGGCACTACATCGCGCGCTGGGACGCCGAGGACGTCGACGCGTGGGAGGCCGGCGGCAAGGACATCGCCCGCCGCAATCTCGTGTGGTCGGTGGTCGCCGAGCACGTCGGCTTCTCCGTCTGGTCGATCTGGTCGGTGATGGTGCTGTTCATGCCCACCGACGTGTTCGGCATCGACGCGGCCGGCAAGTTCTTCCTGGTCGCGGTCCCGACCCTCGTCGGCTCGGTGTTGCGGATTCCGTACACCGTCGCCACCGCCCGGTTCGGCGGCCGTAACTGGACGGTGTTCAGCGCTCTGGTGCTGCTGATCCCGACCGTGCTGACGCTGTGGTTCGTGATGCATCCCGGCACGTCGTACACGACGTTCCTGCTGGTGGCCGCCACCGCGGGCGTCGGCGGCGGCAACTTCGCGTCGTCGATGGCGAACATCAACGCCTTCTACCCGCAGCGGCTCAAGGGCTGGGCGCTGGGACTGAACGCGGGTGGCGGCAACATCGGTGTACCGGTGATCCAGTTGGTGGGTCTGCTGGTGATCGCGACCGCCGGCAATACCGCCCCGTATCTCGTGTGCGCGGTGTACCTCGTGCTGATCGCGGTGGCCGCGGTCGGCGCCGCCCTGTTCATGGACAACCTCGGCAACCAGAAGGCGGACCTGCGCTCGATGGCGCAGGCACTGCGGATCCGCGAGTCGTGGATCGTCAGCTTCCTCTACATCGGCACCTTCGGATCGTTCATCGGTTTCAGCTTCGCGTTCGGTCAGGTGCTGCAGATCAACTTCCTCGCCGGTGGCGCCAGTCCCGCGCAGGCCGCGCTGCACGCCGCGCAGATCGCGTTCCTCGGGCCGCTGCTCGGGTCGATCGCCCGCCCGATCGGCGGCAGGCTGGCCGACCGCATCGGCGGGGGCAGGATCACGCTGTACACGTTCGTGACCATGGTGTTCGCGACGGCGGTGCTCGTCGCGGCCGGGACCGTCGACGACAGCACGCCCGGTGCCGCGGGCGCCGGCGCGATGACGGCGCTGGTGATCGGGTTCGTGGTGCTGTTCGTGCTCTCGGGCCTCGGCAACGGCTCGGTGTACAAGATGATCCCGTCGATCTTCGAGGCGCGCTCCCGCGAACTCGCCGGGCTGGACCAACCGGCCCGGGCAGCATGGTCGCGCAACATGTCCGGCGCCCTGATCGGGTTCGCGGGTGCCGTCGGTGGTCTCGGCGGCGTCGGCATCAACCTGGTGCTGCGGGCGTCGTACAGCAGTCCCGCGAAGTCGGCGACGATGGCCTTCTGGGTGTTCCTCGGCTTCTACGTGGTGTGCGCGATCGTCACGTGGTTCGTGTTCCTGCGCCGCCCGTCGGTTTCGGAAGCGACTGCCGGACAGCCGATTGCGGTGTCGTCATGACGGCCACCCTCGCCGCCGCGACGGCGACGCACTGCCCGTACTGCGGTCTGCAGTGCGCGATGACGCTCACGCGCGAGGCCGGGAGCGTGACGGTCGCCGGACGCCAGTTCCCGACCAACCGGGGCGGACTGTGCCAGAAAGGGTGGACCAGCGCCGAACTGCTGCGCCACCCCGACCGGTTGACGACCCCGCTGGTGCGCGACGCGGGCACGCTGCGACGGGCGACGTGGCCGGAGGCGCTGGACCGGGTCGTGGACGGCTTCCGTTCCGCACAGGACGCGGGCGGACGGGACGCGGTCGGGATCTTCGGCGGTGGCGGGCTCACCAACGAGAAGGCGTACATGCTCGGCAAGTTCGCGCGCGTCGCGCTCGGCACGTCGAACATCGACTACAACGGCCGGTTCTGCATGTCGTCGGCGGCCGCGGCGGGGATCCGCGCGTTCGGGCTCGACCGCGGACTGCCGTTCCCGGTCTCGGATCTGACGTCGGCGAAGGCGATCCTGCTCGCCGGCGGCAACGTCGCCGAGACGATGCCGCCCCTGGTCGGGCACCTCACGGCCGCCGCCGACTCTGGCGGGCTGATCGTCGCCGACCCCCGCCGCACCGCCACGGTGGAACGCGCGCTGGCCGGCGGGGGACTGCACCTGCAACTCGCGCCCGGCACGGATCTGCCGCTGGCCCTGGGCATGCTGCACCTCGCGGTCACGGAAGGCCACCTCGACCGGGAGTACGTCGAGGCGCGAACCGACGGGTTCGGCGACACATGGCTCGCGGCGGCACAGTGGTGGCCCGAGCGCACCGAACGCGTCACCGGCGTGCCCGTCGCGTCGCTGCGCCGGGCGGTGGAGATCCTGTCGCGCTCCCGCCGCAACGACACCGGCGCCTACGTCCTCACCGCCCGCGGCGCCGAGCAGCACGCGACCGGCACCGACACCGTCTCGGCGTGGATCGCGCTCGCACTCACGCTGGGCCTGCCGGGACGCCGCGGCAGCGGCTACGGCGCCGTCACGGGGCAGGGCAACGGGCAGGGCGGCCGCGAACACGGGCAGAAGGCCGACCAGCTGCCCGGGTACCGCAAGATCACCGATCCCGTTGCCCGCGAACATGTTGCGCGGGTGTGGGGAATCGACCCGGCGGACCTACCCGGACCGGGGCGCAGCGCGTACGAGCTGCTCGACGCCCTCGGCCGCCCCGACGGTCCCCGCGCCCTGATGGTGCACGGCGCCAACCTCGCGGTGTCGGCGCCGCGGGCCGGCCACGTCGTCGACCGCCTGCGCTCGCTGGACCTGCTGGTGGTGTGCGACTTCCTGCTGTCGGAGACCGCCGCGATGGCCGACGTGGTGCTGCCGGTCCTGCAGTGGGCCGAGGAGGAGGGCACCATGACCAGCCTCGAGGGCCGGGTGCTGCGCCGTCGTCGCGCAACGACCCCGCCGGACGGGGCGCGCGGTGAGCTCGAGGTGTGGCGGGAGTTGGCCGTTCGGCTCGGGCAACCCGCGTCCCGGTTCCCGACCTCGCCGGAGGTGGTGTTCGACGAACTGCGCCGCGCGTCGGCGGGCGGTGTCGCCGACTACGCGGGTGTCACGTACGCGCGGCTGGATGCGGGCGAGGCGCTGCACTGGCCGTGCCCCGACGTCGCGCATCCGGGGACGCCGCGGCTGTTCCTGGACCGGTTCGCGACCGACGACGGGCGGGCGCGGTTCACCGCCGTCGAGCATCGCGGTCCCGCCGAGCCGACGGATACCGAGTTCCCGCTGCTCGCGACCACGGGACGGGTTCTGGCGCACTACCAGTCGGGCGCGCAGTCCCGGCGGGTGGCCGAACTCGCGGCGGCCGCGGGACCGATGTTCGTCCAGGTCCATCCCGACACCGCGGCCCGCGTCGGACTGCGCGACGGCGACGCTGCGACGGTGGTGGCCCGGCGCGGTCGGGTGGCGGCGTCGGTCCGGTGCGACGAGTCGATGCGGCTGGACACCGTCTTCCTGCCGTTCCACTTCGCGGGCGACGCGCGGGCAAACCTGCTGACGAATCCGGCCCTCGACCCGACGAGCCGGATGCCGGAGTTCAAGGTGTGCGCGGTCCGCCTCGAGGCAGGGGCGGGGGTTCGGCCGTGACCCGGCGCGTGGTGATCGTCGGCAACGGCATGGCGGGTGCGCGCCTGGCCGAGGAGTTGCGCCGCCACGAACGCGACCCCGCGCGTCTCGAGGTCGTGGTGTTCGGCGCGGAGCCGCGCGCCGCGTACAACCGGATCCTGCTGTCGAACGTGTTGGCGGGCAGCATCACCGCGCGCGACACCCGGCTGCGGCCGGACGACTGGTGGGCGCGCAACCACGTCGACGTGCGCATCGGGGTGCGGGTGGAGGCGGTCGACACCGGGTCGCGGGTGGTGCGCGGCGGCGACGGCACGGTGCTCGGCTACGACGAGGTGGTCCTCGCGACGGGCAGCACATCGTTCGTGCCGCCGGTCGAGGGGCTGGACGTCGCCGCCGCCGGGGTGGTCGCGTTCCGAACCGTCGAGGACTGCGACCGGATCGCCGACGCCGCGGCGCCGGGGTGCCGGGCGGTGGTGCTCGGCGGCGGCCTGCTGGGTCTCGAGGCGGCCCGGGGGCTGCTGCTGCGCGGCGTCGACGTCACCGTCGTGCACCCCAAGGCGGTGCCGATGGAACGGCAGATGGATGCGGGTGGCGGCACGGTCCTGACCCGTGTGCTCACCGGCCTGGGCATGCGGCTGCTGCTGAACCGGCGCGCGAAGACGCTGCGCGGCAACGGCACTGAACGCCTGCTCGTCCTCGACGACGGCACCGAACTGCCGGCCGATCTGGTGGTGCTCACGGCGGGGATCCGGCCCGACACCGCGTTGGCGCGCGATGCCGGTGTCGTCGTCGACCACGGCGTCGTCGTCGACGACGGACTGCGCACCAGCGCCCCGCACTTGTGGGCGATCGGGGAGTGCGCGCAGCATCGCGGCGAGGTGTACGGGCTGGTGCAGCCCGGCTGGGAGCAGGCCGCGGTGGTGGCCGACCGGATCACCGGCGCCGATCCGGAATCCGAGTACCGGGGCAGCGAGACGGTGACCCGGCTCAAGGCCCACGACATCGACCTCGCGTCGATGGGGGACGTGGGTGCCGACCTGCACAGCGAGAACCACGAGGTGCTCACCGTCGCCGACCCGGCGCGCGGACGCTACGCCAAGGTCGTGGTGCGCGACGAGCGGATCGTCGGCGCGGTCCTGCTCGGCAGCCCCGACGTGGTCGGCACCGTCACCCAACTGTTCGACGCCGGACTGCCGGTGCCGCACGACCGCATGGTGCTGCTGACCGGCCGCGGCGCCGCGGCCACCGAATCGGTGAGCCCCGCCGGGATGCCGGGCGGCGCGGTGATCTGCCGCTGCAACTCGGTGACCAAATCGAATCTCACGGTCGCGTGGCGGTCCGGGGCGCGGTCGCCGGCCGCGCTGGCGACCGCGACCCGCGCGACGACGGGGTGCGGCGGATGCAGTGCCGCGGTGGAGGGCATCTGCGAGTGGCTGCGGAGCAGTGACCCCCAGGTCGGGGATCCCCACAACGACGACGAGACCCACGACGAACGAGAAACACCGGCCCGGAAGGAAGGTGCGGCATGAACGAACGGACCGCGATCGTGATCGGACACGGCATGGTGGGCCACCGCTTCGTGGAGGCGCTGCGGGCGCGCGACGAGGCCGACGCCTGGTCGGTGACCGTGCTGTGCGAGGAGGCCCTGCCGGCGTACGACCGGGTGGCGCTGTCGTCGTACGTCGGCTCCTGGGATGCGAAGGAACTCGCCCTGGCGGGCAACGACTTCGCCGGCGATCCCGCCGTGGACCTGCGGGTGGGGGTGCGGGCGGACGCGATCGACCGGGACGCGCGCACCGTGACGACGTCGACGGGCGAGACGTTGGCCTACGACGCGTTGGTGCTGGCGACGGGTTCGTACCCGTTCGTCCCGCCGGTGTCCGGACACGATCACGACCTGTGCTTCGTCTACCGCACCCCCGGCGACCTCGACGGCATCCGGGCCCGCGCGGAGGCCGCCGGGCCGGGCGCCGTCGGCGTCGTGGTCGGCGGCGGCCTGCTCGGGCTCGAGGCCGCGAACGCGCTGCGCCAGTTGGGGATGTCTCCACACGTCGTGGAGCACAACGCCCGGCTGATGCCGTTGCAGGTCGACGAGGGCGGTGGTGCGGTGCTGGCCCGCCTCGTGACCGACCTCGGGCTCACACTGCACACCGGAACGGGAATCGGTTCGATCACCGACGGATCGGACGGCGTCCGGGTGGAACTGTCCGACGGGTCGGTGATCGACGCCGCGCTGCTGGTGTTCTCGGCGGGTGTCCGCCCGCAGGATCGGCTGGCCCGCGACGCCGGTCTCGACATCGCCGAACGCGGCGGCATCCTCACCGACAGCGGTTGCGTCACATCCGATCCCGCGGTATTCGCGGTGGGAGAGTGCGCCGCGGTGGAGGGGCGCTGCTACGGCCTGGTCGCACCCGGCTACACGACGGCCGAGGTGGTGGCCGACCGCCTGCTCGGCGGCGACGCGGTGTTCCCCGGCGCCGACCTGTCCACCAAGCTCAAGCTGCTCGGCGTGGACGTCGCGAGCTTCGGCGACGTCCACGCCGTCACACCGGGCGCCCTCGAGGTGGTGCTCAGCGACGCCGCGAAGGGGACGTACGCCAAGCTCGTCGTCTCCGACGACGCGAGGACCCTGCTCGGCGGGATCCTGGTCGGCGACGCGTCGGCGTACGGCTCGCTGCGTCCGCTGGTCGGCCGGGAACTGCCCGGCGACCCGGCCGCGCTGATCTCGCCGGCCGGTGAGAAGCCCGGCGCGGGAACACTTCCCGATGACGCCCAGGTGTGCTCGTGCAACGCCGTGACCAAGGGGGCGATCTGCGCGGCGATCACCGGCGGGGCGTGCGACGTCGCGGCGGTGAAGTCGTGCACCGGCGCCGGGACCACGTGCGGCGGGTGCCTGCCGACGGTGAAGGCGCTGCTCGCGTCGTCCGGCGTGGAGCTGTCGAAGGCGCTGTGCGAGCACTTCACGCAGTCGCGGGCCGAGCTGTTCGAGATCGTCCGCGCCACCGGTACCCGCACGTTCTCCGGGCTGATCGGGCAGTACGGCACCGGAACGGGTTGCGACATCTGCAAACCCGTCGTCGCGTCGATCCTGGCGTCGACGTCGTCGGAGCACGTACTGGGCGGCGAGCAGGCGTCGCTGCAGGACACCAACGACCACTTCCTCGCCAACATCCAGCGCAACGGTACCTACTCTGTGGTGCCGCGGATGCCGGGAGGGGAGTGCACGCCGGAACAGCTCATCACGATCGGTGAGATCGCGCGGGACTACGGTCTGTATCTCAAGGTGACGGGCGGTCAGCGCATCGACCTGTTCGGCGCGCGGGTGGAGCAGCTACCGGAGATCTGGCGCCGGCTCGTGGACGTCGGTATGGAATCCGGTCAGGCATACGGCAAGTCGCTGCGCACCGTGAAGAGCTGCGTCGGGTCCACGTGGTGCCGGTACGGCGTCCAGGACTCGGTGGGCATGGCGGTGCGGCTCGAGAACCGCTACCGCGGGCTGCGGGCGCCGCACAAGATCAAGTTCGGGGTGTCGGGGTGTGCGCGCGAGTGTGCCGAGGCGCGCGGCAAGGACGTCGGCGTCATCGCGACCGAGAGCGGCTGGAACCTCTACGTCGGCGGCAACGGCGGGCAGACCCCGCGGCAGGCGCAGCTGTTGGCCGGTGGGCTCGACGACGCCACCCTGATCCGGTACATCGACCGTTACCTCATGTTCTACGTCCGCACCGCCGACCGGCTGCAGCGGACCGCGCCGTGGATCGAGTCGCTCGAGGGCGGCCTCGAACACCTGGCCGCGGTGGTGTGCGACGACGGCCTCGGCATCGCCGACGAGCTCGAGGACGCGATGGCCCGGCACGTCGCCGGCTACCGCGACGAGTGGGCGGGCGTGCTCGACGATCCCGAGAAGCTGTCGCGGTTCGTCTCCTTCGTCAACGCCCCCGAGGTGCCCGATCCGACCGTGGCGTTCGACGACTCCGGCCCGCGCAGGATCCCGGTCCTGATCGGCATTCCGGACGTTCCGGACGGGAGGCGGGAAAGCTCCTCGCGCCGGTAATCGCCGGGTAACCCCGAAGAAACAACCCGACCGTTCAATGAGCAACAGCACAGGGAGGACTGCGATGACGGTGATGGAAAGCTGGGTGTCCGGCACGACCGACACCCACGAGACGGCCTTCGTCACGGAGGAGCGGCACTGGACGTCGGCGTGCGCGCGGGGGCACCTGATCCCCGGCCGCGGCGTGGCCGTGCTGCTGCGGGGCGGTGCGCAGGCGGCGCTGTTCCTGCTGGCGGACGGGAGCCTGCGGGCGGTGGGCAACATCGATCCGTTCGGGCGGGCCGCGGTGATGTCCCGCGGCCTGGTGGGGGACCGCGGTGGCGAGCCGACGGTGGCGTCTCCACTGCTCAAACAGGTGTTCTCGCTCAACGACGGGCGCTGCCTCGACGACGACGGGGTCCGGTTGCCCGTGTACCCGGTGCGGGTGGTTCGCGGTCGCGGCGACGACGTCGTGCAGGTGTGTGTGATCCCGACGAGGGAAGGTTCACCGTGACGGCAGGGGTCCCGCCGACCGGCGACGAACTGCGTGGATTCACGGTCGGGATCACCGCGTCGCGGCGGGCCGACGAGTTCGCGACACTGCTGACGCGGCGCGGGGCCGACGTCGTGCACGCGCCCGCGATCCGGATCATCCCGCTCGCCGACGACGCCGAACTGGCGCGGGTGACGGATGCGGTCGTCGGCGATCCTCCGGACGTCGTGGTCGCGACGACCGGCATCGGGTTCCGCGGCTGGATGGGGGCGGCCGAGGGCTGGGGCCGGGCCGAGCAGTTGCTCATCGCGCTGGGGGCCAGCCGCATCATCGCCCGCGGCCCCAAGGCGAAGGGCGCCGTCCGGGCGGCCGACCTGCGTGAGGAGTGGTCGCCGGAGTCGGAATCGTCGGCCGAGGTGCTCGAGTATCTGCTCGCGGAGGGCGTGGCCGGGCGGCGCATCGCGGTCCAGTTGCACGGCGCGACGACGGAGTGGGAACCGATCCCGGACTTCTGTGCCGCGCTGCGGTCGGCCGGCGCCGACGTCATCGCGGTGCCAGTGTACCGCTGGACACCGCCCGACGACTGCACCGCGCTGGACCGGATGATCGACTGCGCCGCGACGGGCGGACTCGACGCCCTGAGCTTCACCAGTGCGCCCGCCGTGGCCTCGATCCTGGGGCGGGCCAAGGAGACCGGGATGCTCGAGCCGCTGTTGCGGGCGCTCGGTGGCGGTGTCGCGGCGGTGTGCGTGGGTCCGGTGACGGCGGCACCGCTCGCCTCGTTGGGGGTGCCGACCACCGCTCCGGGCCGGTCGCGGCTGGGGTCGCTGGCCCGGCACATCGCGGAGGAACTGCCGCGGCGGGCCGGCCGGCTTCGTGCGGGCGGGCACGAGATCAGCGTGCGGGGTAACTGCGTCGTCGTCGACGGTGAGGTCCGGCAACTGCCACCCGCGGGCATGGTGTTGATGCGCCGCCTGGCCGAACGGCCCGGGTTGGTGGTCTCTCGTGCGGATCTGCTGGCGGCGCTGCCCGGTGGCAGCGACGACACGCACGCGGTGGAGACGGCGATCGCGCGGTTGCGCGGCCATCTCGGTGCGCCCAAGGCCGTGCAGACGATCGTCAAGCGTGGGTATCGGTTGGCGCTGGATCCGGCGGACTACGACCGACTGCTCGAGCCGAGCCGACCGTGACCGGCCCCGCCTTCGTGTTGGTCGCGCACGGCACCCGCAGTCGGGTCGGGGTCGACACCGTCGCGGAACTCGCTGCCGCGGTGGCCGATCGGATCGGGCCGGTGCGCACCGCGTTCGTCGACGTGGTGGGGCCCTCGCCGGCCGAGGTGCTGCGCGACGTCCACGGTCCCGCGGTGCTGGTCCCGGCGTTCCTGGCGTCGGGCTACCACGTCCACACCGACGTGCCGCGCCTCGTCGCCGAGAGTCGGCACCCCGGTGTGACCGTCACGAAGGCGCTCGGCCCCCACCCGGTCCTCGCGAAGGTCCTGGAGCTACGCGTACGCGAATCCGGTTGGCGGCCAGGAGACGCCATCGTGCTGGCCGCCGCCGGTTCGTCGGATCCGCGGGCCCGCCACGACGTCCGGCGAGCCGCCGCGATGCTCTCGGTTCGGGTGCGCCGCGAGGTCCCCGTCGCCTACATCGCGACCAGGTCGCCGACAGTGCCCGAGGTCGTCGAGCGCCTGCGATCGGAGGGGGAGCGTCGGGTGTTCGTCGCGTCCTACCTGCTCGCGCCGGGTCTGTTCCATGCCCGACTTCACCAGGCCGGCGCCGACGGTGTCGCCGCGCCGCTGGGTGCGGACCCGGCGATCGTCGACCTGATCGCGGAGCGGTTCAGCGCGCGAAGCCCAGTTGGCGTTGCGCGTTCGACAGTGCACTGACGATGCAGGTACCGATCGGCCCGAGCCGGTCGAACATCGTGGTGCTGCTGATGGAGATGCCGTCGACGCTGATGTGATTGTCGGCCTCGAGGCCGATCTCCGGTCCCTCGGGCAGCCGCGACAGCGCCAACGTGAGGTCGGCGTTGATGAAGCCGATTCCCTCGGTTCCCCAGTTGGTCATCAGGCTCGTCGTCTCGCCGACCATCGCGGCACGCACGAACGGTGACGGCTCCTCGCCCGCGACCACGGGAACCTGGTACTGCCATATGCGCTTCCGGCTCGCCCCCTCGTGATCTCCCAGCGACGGTGACCAGCCGGCGGGGTGGTCGTCGCTTCCGATCCACGGATGTGACGGCGCCTGCAGCGGTTCGAGGAGGCTGAGCGGCGGCGGCTGCGGGCTCTCGGGCCGGGTCCACAGTTCCCCCGGCGGCTGGACGCCGCGGCGCAGGAAGACCACCGTTGCCCGTGCGACGGGCTCACCCTTCTGCAGCAGTTCGCCGTCGGCGACGCGGATACGGTTGCCGGTCCGCACGCTGCGGGTCACGACGTCGATCCGCTCGGCGCGCGCGGGCCGGAACAGGTCGACCGTGAGCCGGGCCGGAACGAATCCCTCTGCGCCGTGATCGTTCTCGATGTCGCGGGCGAGCAGTCCGGTGAGTGCGGGCCCGTTGATCATGTCGGACGACCATTTGCTGATCCCCAGTGGCAGCGGCGAGAAACCGTCCCCGTCGCGGGTGAGGAAAGCGATCGATTCGTTCATGGGTGCGCCCACTCCTTCTTCGGTATGTGCCTTCCTGGAACATACGACAAGGGAAGTGACGGGCGGCACATCGGCGTACCCGGGGGACGCACGGATCTTGCGCAGTGGTGTGCAGGAACTGCCCCGATTCCGCAGGTACCGGACTACGGTGAAGAACGACCGGGCACGCTCGGCCGACCGACACTTCCAGGTCCAGGACTCGGAGCGTGCGAGGCGGACGTCGGCGCAGGCCGGGAAGAAGGTTCTTCAGATGACCGCGACATCAGTCGACAGGCAGGGCTTCAGTTCACTCCGCCAGGGCGGACTCAACTGGGACGCGTTTCCCCTCAGGCTGTTCGTGAAGGGCAACGCCAAGTTCTGGAATCCCACCGACCTCGACTTCACGCAGGACGCCGAGGACTGGCTGGAACTCAACAGCGAACAGCAGCGCAGCGCGACGTACCTGTGCGCGCAGTTCATCGCCGGCGAGGAAGCCGTCACCGAGGACATCCAGCCGTTCATGAGGGCGATGGCCGCCGAGGGACGCTTCGGCGACGAGATGTACCTGACGCAGTTCTGCTTCGAGGAGGCCAAGCACACCCAGGTGTTCCGGCTGTGGATGGACGCGGTGGGGCTCACCGGCGACCTGCATCCCTTCGTCGCGGAGAACCCCTTCTACCGCACGCTGTTCTACGAGGAACTGCCCCGATCGCTGCGGGCCCTCGAGACCGATCCGAGTCCGGCGAACCAGATCCGGGCGTCCGTCACCTACAACCACGTCATCGAGGGCAGCCTCGCGCTCACCGGCTACTACGCGTGGCAGAGGGTATGTACCAAGCGCGGAATCCTGCCGGGCATGCAGGAGTTGATCAAACGGATCGGCGACGACGAACGCCGGCACATGGCGTGGGGCACCTTCACCTGCCGTCGGCACGTGGCCGCCGACGACCGCAACTGGGATCTGGTGCAGGAGCGGATGGGGGAGTTGCTCCCGCACGCACTCGGCATGATCCAGTGGGTCAACGACCAGTTCGAGGAGCAGCCGTTCGGCCTCGACCCCGACGAGTTCGTCGCGTACGCCGCGGACCGCGCGCAGCGGCGCCTCGGAGCGATCGAATCCGCCCGGGGCCGCTCGGTCGAGGAGATCGACCTCGACTACTCGCCCGAGACCCTCGAGGACAAGTTCGGGGCGGAGGACGCGGCGGCGATCACCGATGCCGCGGCGGAGGCCGCGACCGCGTGAGCTGAATCTCCATCTCAGAGATCGCTTAATCGGCGCGACTACCGTTCGCGGACCTATGAGCGAACACGAAAATGCCCGCCGCAGGCTCTCGGCTCGGCAGGTTGCGATGATCTTCGGTCTCCTCGTCGTTGCCGTGGTCGGCGCCGTCATCTACTTCACCGCGACGGCCGACGACCCCGGCTCGACCGCCGACCCCGGGTCCGCCGAGCAGGCGCCGCAGGCGGATCCGGGCGCGGACGCGCTGGCGCAGGCTCGGCGCAGCCTGCAGCAGACGAGCCTGCCGCTGTCGCTGCTCAGCGGCGGCGTGAGCCAGTTGGTCGACGGCGGCCGCCAACTCGACGACGGTGCCAACCAACTCTCGGTCGGGCTGGGGCAGGCGCGCGACGGGGCTGGTCAACTCTCGAGCGGGTTGACTGAACTCAGCGGCGGCGTCGGGCTTCTCGGCGACGGCGCGCAGCAGATCAGCGGCGGTGTCGACGAGGTGGTCGACCGCCTGAGCGGGCTGGGGGAGATCCAGGGTCAGGTCACCGGCTCGCTGCGCCAGGTCGCGGCGGCCTTGTCGGCGTCCCCGGACCCGGTGGCGCAGGGCGCGTCCGCCCGGGTCACCGACCTGGTCGCGCAACTCGACGCCGAAGGGATGGGGCCGGACACCCTCGCACAGCTCACGATGCTCGAGGACGGGGCACGTCAGCTGTCGTACGAACTCAACGATCCGTCGGCTCAGTTCGTCAGCGGTGTGGGCCAGATCGCGGACGGCGCGCGGCAGCTCAGTGACGGGCTGGTTCTCCTCGACGACGGCGGCAAGGCCCTCGCCGACGGAACCGGCCAGCTGGTGGACGGCACCGGACCGATCACCGGTGTGGTCCAGGGGCTCTCGACGAACGTCTCGGACGCGTCGAAGGCGCTGCCGTCGGCCCAGGCGCCGACGTCGGGCGCCGACGCCGAGCCCCAGGCCGCGGTGGAGGCCGACGAGGCCGGCTTACCTGCGTGGCTCTATGTCGTTGTGGTGCTTGTGGTTCTACTCGGAGCCGCCATTGCGTGGGGCTCCTTCGTCCTGGGTCGTCGATCAGTTGCGAAGCCGTGAGTCACGTGGGGTGAAACGCGCATGGCAGCATGGTCGTGATCGAGATGGTCGTGATCAAGATGGTCGTGATCAGCCACCATCGCAGGAAGGCACTCATGCGTCACACCGTCGCCCGCATGCTCGGTACGGGCCTCACGGCTGCTGCCCTCGTCCTCACACCGGCCCTCGCTGCGCCGTTCGCCGCCGCTTCGGGCACGGGCTCGCTGGGCCTCACACCGATGGGTGTGGTCCCCGCTTCCGAGTCGGCGATCCAGCAGCAGTTCGGCGTTGCGGGCCCGCATCCTGTTACCCAGTCCCGTAACCCGCAGGACTGCGCGGGCCTGACCGAGCTGTACGTGCGTGTCGTCCGCCTCGGCTTCGACGTGCAGGACGAGATGAAGTGTTTCGGCACCTTCCCCGACTCCGGTCTGGGCAGCCCCGTCGGTGTGGAGTTCTACTACCCCGACGACATTGCCGAACTCGGCGCGGTGCCGCTCGTGTTGTGGACGCCCGGCATCCTGGTCGAACCGGGGATCTACGACTCCACCGCCCGGCACCTGGCGAGCCACGGCTACGTCGTCGCGGTCAACTACTCGCTCGTCAACTGGTTCGGCCTCACGCACGAGATGGGCGCGCAGGCCGCGGCGGCGGCGAACGCCGACGAGGCCGGCCCGCTGTACGGCCACATCGACCTGACCCGCACGGTCGTCGCGGGCCATTCCGCCGGCGGTGGCTCCGCGCTGATCTCCGGCGGGCGCCTGCAAGAGGTCGGCACGCAGTTCGACCCGGACTTCCGTGTCGTCGGTGCCCTTGCGGTCGAGCCCGGTCCCGCGACGCTCGGCATCGGGGTGCCGCCGTCGACGGTTCCGACGCTGATCGTCACCGGCAGCGCGGATTTCATCGTTCACCCGGCAGGCTGGCCGTCGCTCGTGCAGTATCCGCAGGTGCAAGCGCCCGCGTGGCTGACAACGGTGCGTGGCGCGAGTCACGGCAAGCCCATGGACGGCCCCGCCAACTCCGTGTTCCCGGCCCTCGAAGTCGCCTTCCTCGACTACGTGACGAAGGACTCGGCCGCGGCGAAGGAGGTCTTCCTCGGTACCGACTACGCCCTCGCCACCGACGGTGCGCTCGTGAACACCGAGCGCAATACCCAGGCCGACGCGCTGCGGTAGATCGGTGTTCTTGCACTGCTGCTCGTGGTGGCGGTGGTCGCTCGCGTTTCCTTCGTCCGGGGCCGTCGCCACGCGCCGGGGAGTGTGCGGAGTACGTTCCCAGGTTCCGCCGGCCCCGAGGGGCGCGGCCGGAGCCGCGCCCCTCGGGGAATCGTGCCGGTTCTTGGGTCAGATGTCGCCGAACGCTGCGGCGTACCGGATGGTGCCGCTCGGGATCCGGCGTCCGTCGAGGGCGAGCACCATGAGTGCGTCGTCGGGGACGTCGACGTTCATCCCGACGCCGTGCTCGGACGCGCGGGCGAACCCGAACCTCGGGTAGTACGTCGGATGCCCGAGGACGGTGACGAAGTGCTCACCGCGCGTCTTCGCGGCCTCGAGGACGGCGCGGATGGCGGCGGAGCCGGCGCCGGTTCGCTGATACGCCGGGAGCACCGAACACGGTGCCAGGCACAGTGCAGGGGTATCGCCGATGTGGCAGCGAGTGAGCAGGGCATGCCCGACGGCGTTGCCACCCTCGTCGAGAGTGAGCATCGACAACCCGTCGATCCATGCCGGTTCCTCGCGCAACGCGTCGACGAGGTCGGCTTCCTCGGCGGTCTCGAAGGCAGCGAGGGTGATCTGTCGGACAGTCTGGATGTCCTCGTCGGTTTCCGGACGTGTCGTCCAGTGTGAGCGAGTGTTCATGTCGTACTTCCATTTCTGTGGTTCGGGTGGATGTCAGCGCTGCCGGTCGCGGAACCGGTAGAGGGCCCGAATGTCGCGGGTGATGGCCTTGTCGGTCGCGGTGCGCTTGCCGGCCTGTCGTGCGTCGGAACGGGAGGCCGCCCACTGGGTCTCGCGCAGCATTCTGCGGTAGCGGTCGAGTCGGCCGAAGTCGAGTCGACCGTCCGTCACCGCGTCCTGCACGGCGCATCTCGGTTCGGTGCGGTGCTCGCAGTCCCGGAATGCGCAGCCCTGGGCGAGCTCCTCGATGTCGGCGAACACGTGCCGGGCGCCGTCGGTGACGTCGTGCAGGCCGATGCCCCGCAGTCCTGGAGTGTCGATGATCACGCCCCCGCCCGGAAGCGGAAGCAGTTCCCGGTGCACCGTGGTGTGCCGCCCCTTGCCGTCCGTCGCGCGGACCTCGCTCGTCTCCATCCGGTCGGTGTCGAGCAGAGCGTTCGCCAGCGAGGACTTCCCGGCGCCGGACGGTCCGAGCAGCACCGTGGTTCCCGACAACGACCGGACCAGGCCCTCGATGCCCGCACCGGTGTGGACACTGACGGTGACGATGTCGACGCCGGGCGCCACGGTGGACGTTTCGGCGGCCGCCACTTCCGGATCACATTCGGCGGCATCGGCTTTCGTCAGCACGATCACCGGCGTCGTGCCGGCATCCCAGGCGAGGGCCAGTAACCGCTCGATCCGGCCGGGTTTGATCGGTGCCGCGAGCGAGGCGACGACGCCGACGGTGTCGATGTTGGCGGCCAGGACCTGTCGATGTGACGTTCGATCCGCCGACGCACGTGCGATCGTGCTGCGCCGGGGGAGTAGTGCCACCAATTCGGGCCGTGGACCCGGACGGAGCGCTGCCCAGTCTCCCGTGCACACCGTGTGCTCGGGGTCGGGAGCGACGACCGCAGTGCTGTCGGCGCGAACCGCGCCTGCCTCGGTCAGTGTGTCGCAGCGACCACGGTCGACGCGGGTGACACGGGCCGGGACCAGTCCGTGTTCGGCGTGCCCGGTGAACATGGCGGCGAACCTGCCGTCCCAGCCGAGTGCGGCGAGGTCGAACTCGGGAGTGGAGGTGGATCGTGGTGAAGACGGTGATGAAGACATGGTGAGACCCTTCGGGATTCGGGCCCTGTCGGACGACGCGCTTCACCCTCGGAACGCACACGTGCGCACCGTCGACGAGAAGGGGAGTCGTCTCAGACCGGGACCCGGGACGTGAGGATGGTCCGGGCACTGCCCGCGGCAGTGGTCTTCACCGCAATCATCGACTCACCTCCCTGTCTCACTCGCTTCAGAACGTTCGGCGACCACTCTAACGGCGCCGCGCGGCCCTTGCCACTGCGTTTCGAGGCGCCACGGGGAGGGCGTCGCGCCCGGAATGTCCGCGTCCGATAGTTGCGCTACGTACCTTCGGGTTGGTTTCATCGTCGGGCACGTGTGGTCGGGGACTTCACTGTGGTCGGGGATGACTGGGGAGGGTCGGCGTCGGATGCCGTATCTGGGTTTGATCGTGATGGTCCTGTGGATCGTGTGTCTCGTCGACGTGATCGTCGCCGAGGAGACCGCGGTGCGGAACATCCCGAAGGTCGGTTGGGCGATCATCGTGCTGTTGCTGCCGCTGATCGGTTCGGTGCTGTGGCTCGTTGCCGGACGGCCGGACGGCGGGTACGCGCCGCGCCGGGCCGGGGCGTCGTCGGGGTTCCCCGAATACGACCGTCCGGGCCGGCAGGTGGCGCAGCGGTCGGAGGACGACGAGGAGTTCCTGCGCCGCTGCCGCGAGCGCGCGGAGGAGCAGCGTCGGATCGGTCGTCAGCAGCGGGAGGGTCTCTCCGACGGCTGACCTCCGCGGGATCCCGGTCGGGGTTGCGCTGTCCACGCTCGGCTGTGCCCGAAAACTCGTTGGCACCGTGTCGGCGCCTCGGTTAGGTTCTCCGCATGTATGCAGGCACTGTGTCGATGAAGCCGTGGTCGCTCCGCTGACGGCGGCGACGACCCGAATTCCGACGACTTCTTCCACGCCGCCGTCCGAGTAGACATGCCGGGCGGTAATTCGTGCTGCCCCGGCTCCTTCCTCGAGCTGCGGAGTATCAGTGTCTGTTTCCCACACGGGCCGAAGAGGCCTGTCCACACCCGACCACACACATGACCACCTCTCGTCCACGGATCACCTACCCGCGGGCGCACATGCACACCTGCGAGCAACCTCGGTCCGTGTCGCGCTCGGGTCGCGTCCGGTTCTGGCGGACGTCTCCGTCACGGTGTCCTCCCGATCGCGCCTTGCGGTCGTCGGTGAGAACGGGCGCGGCAAGACCACGCTGCTGCACGTTCTCGCCGGAATCCTGCAACCCGACAGCGGAACCGTCAGTCGGGCCGGCACCGTCGGTATCGCTCAGCAGGCCATACCTTTTCGGGAGGGCGAGACCGTCGGCGCACTCGTCGCCGATTCGGTGGAGCCCGCGGTGCGGGCACTGCGGGAACTCGACGCCGCGACGATCCTGCTCGCCGACGGAGCGCCGGGAGCCGACGACGCCTACGCGTCGACGTTGGAAGCCGCGACCCGGCTCGACGCCTGGGACGCGCAGCGGCGAGTGGGCATCGCGCTGTCGGCGCTCGACGCGTGCACCGACCGGGAGCGCCCGTTGGCGACGCTCTCGGTGGGGCAACGCTATCGAGTTCGCCTGGCGTGCCTGCTCGGGGCCGCACCGGACATACTGCTGCTCGACGAGCCGACAAATCACCTCGACCGGGGCGGATTGGACTTCCTCACCGACCGCCTACGTGCCCACTCCGGCGGGCTGGCCGTCGTCAGTCACGACCGCGCGCTCCTGCGCGACGTCGCCGAGGAGGTCCTCGACCTGGATCCGAGCCAGGACGGCCGTCCGCAACTCTTCGCGGGAGGCCGTGCGGGGTGGCAGGAGGGTCGTCGTCGCGCCCGCGAGCGATGGGAACGCGAGTACGAGGACCAACTCGCCGAGCGGGCGCGCCTGCAGGACGCCGTCGCCGACGCCCGCGATCGGCTGAGCACCGGATGGCGACCCGACAAGGGCCACGGCAAGCACCAGCGCCAGTCCCGGGCGCCGGGCCTGGTCCGGGCGCTTCACCGCCGCCGGTCCGACCTCGATGCGCACACCGTCACCGTGCCCGAACCGCCACTGCGGCTGCGGTTCCCGGACCTGACCGTCCGACCCGGCGCACCTCTGCTGCGGTGTGACGACGTCACCGTGGCGGGTCGGCTGGATTCCCCCGTCACGCTCTCGCTGGATGCGGGGGAGCGACTCCTGGTGACTGGCCGCAACGGTGCGGGCAAGTCCACACTGCTCGACGTGCTCGCGGGTGTGCTGGAGCCGTCCACCGGCAGCGTCCACCGCCGAGCCGCCGCCCGGATCGCGCTGATCGGCCAGGAAGTGCCCGACTGGGAGTCCGAGTTGACCGCGCAGGAACTCTACGACCGCCACATCCGGGGGCTCGGGCACGACGTCGAACCGATACCGCTGACGTCGACCGGCCTGCTGGAGAATCAGGCACGCCGGACGCCCGTGGGGCGACTGTCGCAGGGACAGCAGCGCAGGCTCCATCTCGCGATGCAGCTCGCCGGGCGCCCCATGCTGCTCATCTGCGACGAACCCACGAACCACCTGTCCGGGTCTCTGGTCGACGACCTCACCGCCGCACTGTCGGACACGCCGGCCGCCGTCGTCGTCGCCACTCACGACCGGCAGATGCTCGCCGACCTCGCGCATTGGCCGCACCTGGCCCTGTCCGCCGACGCCGATGCCGACAAGGAGCCCACCTGAGGGTTCCCTGTGTGATTACCGTCCAGCGGAACATGACCTACACCACAACGCCTTTCGGGATTAGCGTGTCGGTCCACCGGCCGGGCTGTGGTCCGGAATCGGATCGACGCTCGAGCAGGAGGATCCTGAATGGTGGATTGGAACGAAGAGACCGACGTTGTCGTGATCGGGTCGGGTGGCGGCCTCGCCGGCGCCTACACCGCTGCGCGCGAGGGTCTTTCGGTCAAGGTCATCGAGGCGACGGACAAGTTCGGTGGCACTACCGCCTACTCCGGCGCCGGCCTGTACTACCCGAACAACGCCGTTCTGAAGCGTGCGGGTGACGACGACACCCCCGAGGACGCCCGCGAGTACTTCCGTGCCGTGGTCGGTGACACCGCTCCGGTTGAACTGCAGGACGCGTACCTGGACAACGGTCCCGCGCTGATCGACTACCTCGAAGAGGACGCCGGCGGCTACTTCGAGTTCATGGCCTACCCGTGGCCCGACTACTTCCACGACGCGCCCAAGTCGCGCCCCGGCGGCCGCCACATCATGCCGGCGCTGCTGGATCCGGCCCGCCTCGGCACGCTGCGCGACGTGCTGCGTCCGCAGCCGGGGCCGGACCGTCTGGGTATGCCGCTGCCCGAGGGCGACATGTTCGGCGGGCAGTCGCTGATCGGCCGCTTCCTGATGGCGCTCACCGACCAGGGTGTGGACCTGCAGCTGGGCACCTCGTTCGAGGAGTTCGTGGTGGAGGACGGCGCCGTCGTCGGTGTCATCGTCGACCACGCCGGCAAGCGTGAGACGATCCGCGCGCGTCGGGGTGTGATCGTCGCCGCCGGTGGTTTCGAGCGCAACGACGCGATGCGCTCGAAGTACGGCGTCCCGGGTGTCGGTCGCGACACGATGGGTCCGGAGGCCAACCTGGGCAAGCCGATCCAGGCCGGGATCGAGATCGGCGCGGACATCGCGTCGATGAGCGAGGCATGGTGGTCGCCGGGTCTGACGCATCTTGAGGGCAACTCGGCGTTCTCGCTGTGCTTCACGTCGGGCATCTTCGTCAACCAGGAGGGCGTCCGGTTCACCAACGAGGGTGCGCCGTACGATCGCGCCGGCCGCGACATCATCGAGCAGATGGAAGCCGGCACGACGACGCTGCCGTTCTGGATGATCTACGACAACCGCACCGGCGGTATTCCGCCGATCGATTCGTGCACTCAGCCGATGGTCGAGCCGGAGAAGTACTACGAGGCCGGCCTGTGGAAGACGGCCGACACGATCGCCGAGCTCGCCGAGCAGATCGGTGTTCCGGCCGACGCGCTGGTCGCCACCGTCGAGCGGTTCAACAAGCTCGCGGCGAACGGCGTCGACGAGGACTTCGGTCGCGGCAACGAGCCGTACGACCGCGCATTCAACGAGGACGGCAACGCGCTGGTGCCGCTCGAGCAGGGCCCGTTCTACGCGGCCACGTTCGGCATCTCCGACCTGGGCACCAAGGGCGGCCTGGTCACCGACACGACCGCGCGCGTCCTCGACACGAGCGGCAACCCGATCCCGGGTTTGTACGCGTCGGGCAACTCGATGGCCCCCGCGAGCGGCAACGCCTACCCCGGCGGCGGTAACCCGGTGGGCGCCAGCATGCTGTTCAGCCACCTCGCGGCCAAGGACATGGTCGCAAACCGCTGACAGTGAATCACTGAGGGAGCGGCAGCAACTCGACGGTCTGAGCGTCGAGCGGGCCGGGCGGGAGGAGCGCGAGCGCCTCCCGCCCGATCAGCCCGGCCAGGTGTGCGGTGCGGACGACCGTGTCGGCGCGCCACGTGCCGTCCGACTGTCGCACGACGGGCACGATCCGGGTGACTCCAACTCCGGCGGCCGCGGCGTCTGGGGCGTTGACCACCGTGCCGGTCGCCGGCGCCGACGGTGCGCGTGCGGTGAGCCCGTCGACGACCGCGGGCAGCATCATCAGCAGCGTCGATACCGCCGCTACCGGGTTGCCCGGCAGTCCCAGCACGACGCGACCGTCCGGCAGCAGCGCCGTCACCTGCGATCCGCCGGGTCGGCACTTCACCCGGGCCACCACGATCCGGGCGCCCGCGCGGAGCAGGGCACCCCGCAGCTGATCGGCGGCGCCGCCGCCCGTCGCGCCCACCACCACGATCACGTCGGTGTCGCGGGCGTCGCGCAGCAGCGCGTCGAATCCGTCCGCGGTGTCCCGCAGATGGGTATCCGCCACAGTGCGAACACCGCAGTGGGCCAGCACGTCCGGTAGCACCGGTCCGAGGGAGTCGCGGGTCTGCCCGTCGCGGAGCGGACCGTCGCGTCGGATCTCGTCACCGGTCACCACGACGTGTGCCCGGACCGGCCCGCGCACCGCACCCGCGGTGACCTCCGCGCTCGCCGCCGCGGACACGACGGCCGGACCGATCGCGGTACCGGCGTTCGCGAGGTGGTGCCCGGGTTGCCAGTCCTCACCGCGGCGGCGGGTGTCGTCGCGCACCGGTGTGCCCGGTCGTCGCACCACGAGTTTGCCGACGGAATCCGGTGCGACGTCTACGAATTCGTCACGGATCACGCAGGTCGCTCCACTCGGGACCTGGGCGCCGGTCGCGATCCGCACGGCATCCCCGTCACCCAGGTCCAGGGCGGTGGGCTCGCCGGCGTAGCGGATCTCGGTCCGCAGCCGCCACGGTCCCGGACCGGCCACCGCGTACCCGTCCATCGCGGAGACGTCGAAACGCGGCAGTGCCTCGGCGGCCACCAGCGGGGCGGCGAGGACGGCCCCGAGGGACTCGAACAACGGTGCTTGACGGACGGGCAAGGGCGAGAGCAACTCTCGGACGGCTGCCCGTGCCTCCGTGACGGTCATCGGGGCGGGCACGTGGGCGGCCCGGGCGCGCTCGACGTCGGCGGGGGTGTCGCAGTCGGTGACGCCGGTGCATTCGACCGTGACGCGGCGGTCCGGCACGAGGGCCCTCATCGGCTGGTTCTCCCGGCCCGCGAGGGCGTCGAGGCGCGCGGTGAGCGACGCGCGGCGCCACACGCCGAGGAGGAACTGCATCCGGCCCGACTCGTCCACCGCGAACGACGCCTCCGCGTCCGGGCGGTCGAGCAGAGCCGACACCAGCGTGCGCACCGTTGCCCGGTCCAGGCTCGGCAGGTCCGCGGCGAGGACGAGGACCAGGCCGTCGGTCGACCCGGGGAGCGCCGACAGTCCGGCGGACAGCGCGGCCACCGGTCCGGACCCGGCCGGGGTCTCCTGTGTCTGCACGACGGTCGGCGGCAGGTCGTCGCGACGGGGCCCGACCACAACGGTCCGGTCGCAGTCGGCGGCGGCGGCGAGCGCGGTGTCCAGCAGGCGGCGACCGCCGACGGTGATCGCGGGCTTGTCGACACCGCCCATGCGGGTGGCACGTCCGCCGGCGAGGACGATCGCGTCCGTGGGCTCGCCGGGCAGGCCGAGGGAGGTCATGGCCCAATGCTGCCGCATCGACGACGTGTGTGTGGATCGGTGGTCAGAACCTGTGCCGTGCCGCCGCGAGATCGACTCGTCCGTCCCGGATCGGGACACCCTCGAGCTCGAGCTTTGCCAGCTGACGGTGCGCGAGGTGCGGTGCGGGTCGGCCCGAGGCGCCCAGCACCCGGTGCCACGACAGGTCGGAGGAGTCGGTACGCATGATCCATCCGACCGTTCGCGGGCTGGAAAGTCCTGCAGCGGAGGCGATGTCGCCGTACGTGGCCACCCTGCCCGACGGGATCGACGCGACCAGTTCACGGACGCGCTCGATCTGTTCGTCGGTGGTGGCGGCCATGCAGGACGGTCCTTACAGCAGCTTGCGGACGAATGTCGCGACCTCGTCCGGCTTGGCGTGCGCGACCATGTGGTCGCAATCCAGGTCGGCGAGCGTGAGGTCGGCACCGAGGTGCTCGGACAGCGCGCCGCGGAACTCCGCGGTCACGTACGGCGGCTGCACGCGCAGCGCCTGCACCAGCACGGTCGGGATGCCGCGTGGCGGGAGGACGAAGTCGCGGGCCATCTCGCCCCACGACGCGACGACCGCGGGCACCGACATGCGCCAGCCGAAGCGGCCGTTGTCGAGTTCGACGAGGTGCTCGTCGAGGTCGCTGTCGAGCACGTCGGCGGGCACGTCGGCCCAGGCGCCGTGCCGCTTCTCGGCCCGGGCCTCGGCGACGTCGGTGTAGTCGGGGTGCGCCACGACCAGTTCCGCGATGCGGCTCATCGTCTCGGGGTCCAGGCCCAGCGCCGGGTCCAACAGGACCAGTCCCCGGATCCGCTCCGGCGCGGCCTGCGCGAGGTGCAGCGCGATCGCGCCGCCGTAGGAGTGGGCGACCACGACCACCGGGCCGGTCGCGTGCTCGTCGAGCACCGCGAGGAGGTCGTCGACATGCGTGTCGAGGCCCCACGGCGGCGTGTACGACGAGCGGCCGTGCCCGCGCAGGTCGGGGGCGATGATGCGGGTGTCGCTGAGCTGGCCGGACCCGAGGGCCTCCCACCGGCGGCCGTGCCCGGTGAGGCCGTGGATTGCGAGCACCTCCGACGCTCCCGGGGTACCGAACAGGTAGGTGTGGAGACCGCGCATGGCGTCCACTATGCCGGATGTGGTCGATGTCGGACCCGTCTGGTGAGATTCCTTTCATGACCGAACCGGGCACCCGCACCCGACAGTCGGCGGCCCCGGCCGCGCGGCTCGTCGGCCGCTCGGCCACGGCGCCGGCGGTCCGGACGTGGGGGCCCGACGCGGCGCGGGTGCTGACCGGCGCGCCGCCCGGGCGCGGGTGGCACCCGTGGCAGATCCTGGGCGGGCCGGGCACCGGGAAGACGTCGCTGATCGTGGACGCCGCGGTGGCCCGGATCGCGGCCGGCGCCGACCCGGAATCGGTGCTGGTGCTGACGCAGTCGCGGCGCGCCGCCACCGCGGTCCGCGAGCAGATCACCGCCGGGCTGCTCGCGGCGGAAGCGGAGACCGGCACGGATGCCGGCCCGCGCGCGACGCGGGAACCGCTGGTGCGGACGGTGCACTCGTACGCGTTCGCGGTGCTGCGACTGCAGGCCGCGGCGCACGGCAACCCGCCGCCCCGGCTCATCACCGGAGCCGAGCAGGACGCGGTGCTGCGCGAGTTGCTGCGCGGTGACATCGCCGACGGCGGAGACATGTGGCCGGAGCGGCTGCGGCCCGCGCTCGGCATGACGGGTTTCGCGGTGGAGCTGCGGAACCTGATGCTGCGGGCCAACGAGCGGGGGCTGGGCCCGGAGGACCTCATCGAGCTGGGCCGGGCGCATGCGAAGCCCGAGTGGGTGGCCGCCGGGCGGTTCGCGATGCACTACGAGCAGGGCATGCTGCTGCGCGGTGCGGTGGGCATGGAGGCGCCCGAGGCCACCGCACCCGCCCTCGACGCCGCCGAACTGATCAGCGCGGCCCTCACCGCGTTCGCGACCGACCGCGATCTGCTGCAGCGGGAACGGGTGCGGGTGCGGCACCTGCTGGTCGACGACGCGCATCACCTGGACCCGCAGGCCGCGCAGTTGGTGCGGCTCATCGGCACCGGAACCGCGATGACCGCGGTGGTGGGCGATCCGGACCAGTCGATCTTCGCCTTCCGCGGCGCCGACCCGCGGTTCCTCACCGAACTCGCGGACCGCGGCGATCCGGCGCAGGTCGTCCTCGACGTCAACTTCCGCGCGGCGCCCGCGGTCGCGGCCGTGTCCGCGCGGGTCGCCGCGCGCCTGCCCGGCAATCCGCCGCATCGCGGGGCGAGTGTGCCCGCGGCCGGCCCCGAATACGACGAGGCACCCGGCCGGGTCGTGGTGCGGGTGCTGACCACGCCGGCCAAGGAGGCGGCGCTCGTCGCGGACACCCTGCGCCGGGCACACCTCGTGGACGGAGTGCCGTGGTCGCAGATGGCGATCATCGCGCGCTCGGTGCCCCGGGTGCTGCCGCCGCTGCGGCGTGCGCTGCTCGCCGCCGGGGTGCCCGTGACGACCGCGGCCAGCGAGCTGCCGCTGGCCCGCCGGCACGGTGTGGCCGGGCTGCTGTCGGTGATGCGCGCACTGGTCGGCGGCGAGTTCACCGGCGAGGACGCGCTGGCCCTGCTGACCGGCCCCATCGGCGGTGCCGAGCCGGTGAGCCTGCGGCGCCTGCGCCGCGGACTGCGGCGCGTGGAACTCGCGTCGGGTGGCGACCGGGACTCGGCGGAGCTGTTGCGGCAGATCATCGTCGACGGTCCCGACGCGGAGGGTGTCGCGCACCTGCTCCGAGGGCTCACCGACGTCGAATCGCTGTCCCTGCGAAGGGTATTGAAGGTGCTGCGCCGTGCCCGGGTGCCGCTGCAGCGCGGCCGTGGCATCGAGGAAGTGCTGTGGGCGGCATGGCAGGCGACGGGGCTCGAGCGCCGCTGGGCCGCGGCGTCGGCATTCGGCGGACCCATCGGCGCGCAGGCCGACCGTGATCTCGACGCGGTGGTCGCACTGTTCGACGCGGCCGCCAACTACGTCGACCGGCTGCCGCGGGCGCAGCTGTCGGGGTTCGTGGACTACCTGGTGGAGCAGGCGATTCCCGGCTCGCCGCGGTCGCGGGCCGTCGCGGAACAGGAGACCGTGACCGTTCTCAGCGCGCACTCCGCGGCGGGTCGGCAGTGGCAGGTGGTCGCGGTCGTCGGTGTACAGGAGGGGCTGTGGCCCAGCCTCGGTGCCCGGGGCACGCTGCTCGGTACGGAGGAGTTGATCGACCTCACCAGCGGTGTGGGGGAGATCGACAGGACGCTCTCGCGAACCGCACCGTTGCTGGCGGAGGAACGTCGCCTGTTCCTGGTGGCGTGCAGCCGCGCGCGCAGTTCGCTGCTGGTGACGGCGGTGGACTCGTCGAGTGGGGACGCCGACCTGGTCCGCTCCCGCTTCGTCGACGATCTGCTCCGCGGCGACGAGAACGACGACGACGCGGACGTGCCGCCCGTCGCGCAGGACACCCCGCGTGTTCTCGCGCTGCCGGCGCTCGTGGCGGAACTGCGCAGCGTCGTGTGCGATCCCGACATCGCCGAGACCGACCCGCAGCGGCAGCGGCGGGCGGCGCACCAACTCGCGCGGCTCGCGCAGGCCGGGGTCCGCGGGGCGCACCCGGACCAGTGGTACGGCACCGCGGACCCGAGTTCGGATGCCGGACTGTGGGATCCGGAGGACGGGCCCGTGCCGTTGTCGCCGTCCACGATCGAGCTGCTCAACAACTGTCCGCTGCGCTGGATGCTGGAGCGGCACGGCGGCAGCGACGGCGACACCACGCACGCGATCGCCGGCACGCTCGTCCACACGTTGGTGCAGGCGCTCGCCGGGCACATCCCGCCGGACCAGGTGGATCGTGCCCTGGAATCGGCCTGGGACTCGGTGGACCTCGGTTCGCAGTGGTATTCGCGGCGGGAGCTCGAACGCACCCGGGGCATGCTCGACGCCTTCGCGAACTGGTTGCGCAGTACGCGTTCCGAGCTCACCGAGGTGGGCGTCGAGGTCGCGGTGGACGGGGTGCTCGAGCCGCGGGTCGAGGGCGACCCACAGGTGCGGATTCGCGGGCGCATCGACCGGCTCGAGCGTGACCCCGACGGCCGCCCGGTGATCATCGACGTCAAGACCGCGAAGGCCGCGGTCACGAAGGACCAGGCGCAGCAGCACGCGCAGCTCGCGGCGTACCAGGTGGCGGCCGCTCACGGCGCGGTCGAGGGCGAACCGGCGTCACGGCCGGGCGGCGCACGTCTGGTGTTCGTCGCGAAGCCGCACAAGAAGGAAGGTGCCACCCAGCGCGTCCAGGAGCCGCTGGACGACGAGGGGCTCGCGTTGTGGGAGAACACGATCCACGCAGCCGCCGCGGCCACGCGCGGGCCCACGTTCCTGGCGCGGATCAACGACAGTTGCAGGCATTGCCCGGTGCTCTCGAGCTGCCCGGCGCACGACGAGGGACGGCAGGTGACGTCGGAGTGAGTACGGCAGCAAGTGCACCGGAGAACGGGCGCCGCGTCAGCCCCGCCGTGCTGGCGGAGGCGCTCGGACAGTTCCCGCCCACCGACGAGCAGGCCGCCGTCATCGAGGCGCCGCTCGGTCCCACCCTGGTGGTCGCCGGGGCCGGTGCGGGGAAGACGGAGACCATGGCGGCCCGGGTGGTGTGGCTGGTCGCCAACGGTCTGGTCGAGCCCGAGCAGGTGCTGGGTCTGACGTTCACCCGCAAGGCCGCACAGCAGCTCACCAGCCGGATCCGGCAGCGGCTCGCCAAGCTCGCCGGCTCCACGCTGGTCCGTGACCTCGACCCCAGCGGCGGTCTGCGGTCCCGGATCCTGGGCAGCGAACCCGAGGTCAGCACGTACCACTCGTATGCCGGACGGCTGCTGTCCGAGCACGGCCTGCTGCTGCCGATCGAACCGTCCGCGACGCTGCTGTCGGAGACCGAGCTGTGGCAGCTGGCGTACCGGGTGGTGAGCGCGTGGGACGGCGACCTCGACACCGACCGCAACCCGGCGTCCATCACCGAGTCGGTGCTGGCGCTGTCGGGCCAGCTGGCCGAGCACCTCGTCGAACCGGACGATCTGCGGGAGGCACACACCGAACTCGACAAGCTGATCCACACGCTGCCGGCCGGTCCGAAACAGCGTGGGGGACCGTCGAAGACGCTGCTCGACATCCTCGAGGTGCAGCACCAGCGCCTCGACCTGCTGCCGCTGGTGCGGCGGCTCGCGGACACGCTGCGCCGCGAGGGCGCGCTGGACTTCGGCAGCCAGATGTCGCTCGCGGCGCGGGTCGCGTCCGAGCACCCCGAGGTGGGGCGCAGCGAGCGTGACCGCTTCCGAGTGGTGCTGCTCGACGAGTACCAGGACACCGGCCACGCGCAGCGGGTGCTGCTGTCGTCGCTGTTCGGCGGCGGCGAGGACGCCGGTCTGGCGCTCACCGCGGTGGGCGACCCGATGCAGTCCATCTACGGTTGGCGCGGTGCCTCCGCCGCCAACCTGCCGCGGTTCGCCACCGACTTCCCCCTCGCCGACGGTACCCCGGCACCCAAGCTCGAGCTGCTCACCAGCTGGCGCAACCCGCCGGAGGCGCTCACGCTCGCGAACATGGTGTCGGATCCGTTGCGCGACAGGGGTGTCGAGGTCAGCATGCTGCGCGCCCGCCCGGGCGCGGTACCCGGCGATGTGCGCCTCGCGCTGCTCGACACGGTCGAGACGGAACGGTCGTGGGTGGCCGACCGCATCGCCGAGCAGTACGAGGCGGCCCGGGCGGACGGCGGGAAGCCGCCCACCGCGGCTGTCCTGGTGCGCCGCAACGCCGACGCCGCACCGATCGCGGAGGAACTGCGGGCCCGCGGACTGGCGGTGGAGGTGGTGGGCCTCGGTGGTCTGCTGCACACCCCGGAGGTCGCGGACGTCGTGGCGATGCTGCGGCTCGTGGCCGACCCGATGGCCGGCAGTGCCGCGGTGCGCGTCCTCACCGGCGCCCGCTGGCAGATCGGCGCCGCCGACCTGCGGGCGCTGTGGAAGCGGGCCGGCGAACTGGGCATCCGCACCGGCTTCGGCGCCGCGGGGGCCGTCACCGACAGCGCCGCCCTGGACGAGGCCCTCGGCAGCGCGCTGCCGGGGGAGCAGGCCGAGCAGGCGGGACTGGCCGACGCCCTCGCCGATCCCGGCCCCGCCGGCCGGTACTCGGAGGCCGGCTACGTGCGGATCTGCGCGGTCGCGGCCGAGTTGGCGTCGCTGCGCGAGCGGCTCGGCCAGCCCCTCACCGAACTGGTCGCCGAGGTGGAACGGGTGATCGGCATCGGGATCGAGGCGCAGGCCCGGACCCGGTCGTCGGAGGTGGGCGGCGCCGGCCGCGAGCACCTCGACGCGTTCGCCGACGTCGTGTCCGGCTACGCGAACCGCACGTCGGCGACGCTGACCGGTCTGCTGTCGTTCCTGGCCGCCGCCGAACACGTCGAGAACGGGCTCGCTCCCGGCGAGATCGAGGTGGCGCCGGACCGCGTGCAGATCCTCACGGTGCACTCCGCGAAGGGGCTCGAGTGGGAGGTGGTGGCCGTGCCGCACCTCACCGCGGGCGTGTTCCCGTCCACGCAGGCGTCGGCCACGTGGCTCGGCTCGGTGGCCGAGCTGCCGCCGGCGCTGCGCGGCGACCGCGCCTTCGACGGTGAATCCGCCGACGGGGTACCGGTTCTCGGACTCGAGGACCTGTACAACCGCAAGGACCTCGAGGACGCGATCACCGGCCACAAGAAGGCACTGGGCACCCGGCGGCTCGACGAGGACCGCCGCCTGTTCTATGTCGCGCTCACCCGCACCGAGCGGGCGCTGTTCGTGTCCGGGCACCATTGGACCGAGACCGGCTCCGAACCGAAGGGGCCCTCGCCGTTCCTGCTCGAGCTCGAGGACCTCGTGTCCGCGGCCGCGAGCGCGCCGGGCGAGTCGCTCGGCGTGATCGACGTGTGGGCCCCCGCCCCCGACGACGGCAGCGAGAACCCGCTGACCGCCACGCCTCGGACCGCGATGTGGCCGCGGGACCCACTGGGCCGGCGACGCGCCGACGTCGAGCGCGGTGCCGACTCGGTGCGCGAGGCCCTCGCGGATCTCGACAAGCCCGGACCGGCGGAGTCCGAGTCGGCGCCCGATCCACTCGACGACCCCGACAACTGGGCCGCCGACGTGGACGCGCTGCTCGCCGAGCGCAACGCGCGGGTGTCGGGCACGGCGGACGTCGAGCTGCCCGCACAGCTGTCGGTGAGCCAGCTCGTGGATCTCGCGGCGGACCCGGACGAGCTGGCCGCGCGGCTACGTCGGCCGCTGCCGTTCCCGCCGAACCCGTTGGCACGGCGGGGAACCGCGTTCCACGCGTGGGTGGAACAGCGGTTCGGTGCCACGCGGCTCCTCGACTTCGACGAGCTGCCCGGCGCCGCCGACACCGGGGTGGGTACCGAGACGGAACTGGCGCTGCTGCAGGACGCGTTCCTGCGGTCGCCGTGGGCCGACCGGAACCCCGTCGAGGTGGAGGTGCCGTTCGAGACGTCGGTCGCCGGGACGGTGCTGCGCGGCCGCATCGACGCGGTGTTCGCCGACCCGGACGGCGGCTGGACCGTCATCGACTGGAAGACCGGTGCGGAGCCGTCGGCCGCGAACGAGAAGGCCGTCGTGATGCAGCTCGCGGCCTACCGGCTGGCGTGGGCGGAACTGATGGCGGCGCGACAGGCGCAGGTCACGGGCCGCCCGGCCGACCTGCCGCTCGACAAGGTGCGGGCAGCCTTCCACTACGTGCGCACGGGGCGAACCATCGCACCGGAGAACCTGCCCGACGCCGACGAACTGGCGCGGCTGATCAGGACGGCGGGCGCGGAGAAGGAACTCGAACAGTGAGAGCCCGCCCGATCACCGGGCGTTGCGGCGGGCCTTCAGCGCCTGCGTGACCAGCGGGATCTGCAGGGGGAGCCGGGCCACCGCGGCGGCCTTCGCGGGCGCCGAGACACGGTCGGACCGCAGCCAGCTGACGGCCATCTGCACGTTCGCGGGGAACACCGCGACGAACAGGGCGGCGGCGAGTGCGCCGCCGAGTCGGCGCGTCCGCGGCACCGCGAGCGCGGCGGCGGTCGCGAGTTCGGCCACGCCGGAGACGTAGGTGTAGGTGCGCGCCCGGCCCGGCAGTGCGGCGGGCACGATCGCGTCGAACGGCTGGGGCTTCGCGAAATGGAGGATCCCCGAGCCGAACAGGAGCGCGGCCAGGCGGATGGCGGGGACTTGACCCGAACGGTCCCGGTTCGACGGCATACCGACACCCTGCCCGACCGGGCGCCGACCCGCCACCGCACGTTCGGGATTGCTCGGGTTCTGCCGGGTTCTGGTGTGTTTTGCTGGGTTTTGCTGTGTTTTTGGCTGGCATTCCGCAATCCCGGCAACCGCGGCTAGGCTGCGATCCGATGTTCGACACCCAGAAGGCGATAGGAACGAGTGGATGCCCGGTAGGTTGAGTGCGCGTTTCCGGAACTCGGACACGCTGACGGATCGGCCGGACTTTGCACTCGTCGGCGTCCTCAAGGTGCCGGAGATGCAGACCAGTCCGGCCCGGGCCATCGCGCGCCGCGTCTCGTACGCCCTCGCAGCGCTGGCGCTCGCGGTGGTGGTGGTCTACATCGACCGGGACGGCTACAAGGACGCGCAGGAAAACCCCCTGTCGCTGCTGGACTGCATCTACTACGCGACGGTGTCCCTGTCCACCACGGGATACGGCGACATCACCCCGATCACCCCGGAAGCGCGACTGATCAACGTCCTGGTCATCACGCCGCTCCGGATCTTCTTCCTCATCGTGCTGGTCGGTACCACCCTCTCGGCGCTCACCGAGAGTTCCCGCCAGACATTCAAGATTCAGCGTTGGAGGCATCGCGTGCGCAACCACACCGTCGTCGTCGGATTCGGCACCAAGGGCCGCACCGCCATCGACGCGATGCTCGGTGACGGCATCGTGCCGTCGGACATCGTGGTCGTCGACACCGATCAGGCCGTCCTGGACACCGCCGCCGGTCTCGGGCTGGTGACCGTGCACGGCTCCGCCACCAAGTCGGACGTCCTGCGGCTCGCCGGGGTGCAGAACGCCGCGTCGATCATCGTGGCCGCGAACCGCGACGACACCGCGGTGCTCGTCACGCTCACCGCCCGCGAGTTGGCGCCGAAGGCGAAGATCGTCGCGGCCATCCGCGAGACCGACAACGCCCACCTGCTGCGCCAGTCCGGTGCCGACTCGGTGGTGGTCTCGTCGGAGACGGCCGGCCGGTTGCTCGGTATCGCCCGCACCACCCCGAGTGTCGTGGAAATGGTCGAGGACCTGCTCACGCCCGAGGCCGGGTTCGCGATCGCCGAGCGCGAGGTCGAGCCCGAGGAGGTCGGCGGCTCGCCGCGGCACCTGTCGGACATCGTGCTCGGCGTGGTGCGCGACGGCCGCCTGCTGCGGGTCGGTTCGCCCGAGGTGGACGCCGTCGAGGCCGACGACCTTCTGCTCTACATCCGGCGCGTCGCCAACTGATCGTCCGGGTCGGATGCGGGTCGGATGCGGGTTGCTCGCGGGGCACCGCAGTAGGGTCTTTGCC
Organism: Rhodococcus sp. W8901; assembly: GCF_013348805.1. NCBI lineage: Bacteria > Bacillati > Actinomycetota > Actinomycetes > Mycobacteriales > Nocardiaceae > Rhodococcus > Rhodococcus sp. W8901. The sequence continues at coordinate 4,029,482 of NZ_CP054690.1, read as the reverse complement.
GTGCCCGACTTCACACTGACCGAAACACCCCTGCTGTCCCGCGCGGCCGTCGACCGAGCCGAGGAATTGCGTTCGGACACCGACGCTTTGCGTGCCGACTGGGCGGATGCGTTGCTGCTGCGGGTGAACCACCGCGGCCAGTTCCGGGTGGCCGACGGCGACATGGTCCTGGAACCGGCGACCTCACTGGCGGCGGAACCGGTCGCGGGTGCAGTGTTCCTGGGACTGCGCGGTGACCGCCACGTGTGGGCGGTCCGCGTTCCGGCGATGACCGGTGAGCTGGGGGATCTGCGGATGCTCGGGCACCGTCTCGACCATTCCAGTGCCGGCCTGGCCACCACCGCTGTCGCGTTGCTGAACTGGCACGACCACGCCGGATTCAGTGCCATCGACGGCGCACCGACCACCCCGACGATGTCGGGATGGTCGCGGATCAGCAGCAGCACCGGGCACGAGGAGTTCCCGCGGACCGATCCCGCCGTGATCTGCCTCGTCCACGACGGCGCGGACCGGGTGCTGCTGGCACGCCAGCCCAGCTGGCCGCCGCGGATGTTCTCGGTCCTGGCAGGGTTCGTCGAGGCCGGGGAGTCGCTCGAGACGTGCGTGATCCGCGAGATCCGCGAAGAAGTCGGCGTCGAGGTTCACGACGTCCGCTACCTGGGCAGCCAGCCCTGGCCGTTCCCTCGGTCGGTGATGATCGGTTTCGCGGCCGTCGGCGACCCCGCCGCCGCGTTGACGTTCGCGGACGGCGAGATCGCCGAGGCCCACTGGTTCACCCGCGACCAGGTCCGGGCCGCGCTCGGTGCGGGCGACTGGGCATCCGGTGCCCGCGAGGCGTCCGATGCCGAACTGCTGCTGCCCGGGTCGATCTCGATCGCCCGGGTGATGGTCGAGTCCTGGGCGAAAGCCGACTAGAGCCCGAGGGCCTTCTTGACCTGCGAGAGCGACGGGTTGGTGTCGGTGCTGCCGTCCGCGTACTTGACGGTGGGGACGACGTGGTTGCCGCCGTTGACGCTGCCGACGAAGTCGGCGGACGCGGGATCGTGCTCGATGTCGATCTCGGTGTACGAGATGCCGTTCTCGTCGAGCTGCTTCTTGAGGCGACGGCAGTATCCACACCAGGTGGTCGAGTACATGGTCAGGGCGGGAGCTTCGGTAGTCACGGCGCCTATAACACCACGGTCGGTTCGGACTGTTCCCGTGCGGGCGCACGTCACATCCGAGCGGGTGAGATCGGCCCCTGTCGGTGCGCCCTGAGAGTATGGACGGCATGTCAGCGGATGCCTTCCCGGAAACTCGGCCCGACGAGGGTCTGGATCCGCAGCAGTCGGCCGCGGTCCTCGCGCCGCGCGGCCCGGTCTGCGTCCTCGCGGGAGCCGGCACCGGCAAGACCCGGACCATCACGCGGCGGATCGCGCATCTCGTCGCGGGCGGGCACGTGTCGGCGGGGCAGGTACTGGCGGTGACGTTCACTGCGCGTGCGGCCGGGGAGATGCGCGGACGCCTGCGCGCCCTCGGCATCGGGGGCGGGGGCCCGCAGGTGCAGGCCCGCACATTCCACGCTGCGGCCCTGCGCCAGCTCAAGTACTTCTGGCCGCAGGTGATCGGCGACACCGACTGGCAGCTCCTGGACCGCAAGTTCCAGATCGTCGGGCAGGCCGCGAGCCGGGCGGGACTGTCCACCAGCACCGAATCGATCCGCGACCTCGCGAGCGAGATCGAGTGGGCCAAGGGCTCGTTGGTGGCACCCGAGGACTACGCGGCGGCCGCCGCGCGTGCCCGACGCGACATTCCGGCCGACGCCGCCAAGGTCGCCGCGGTCTACACCGGCTACGAGGAACTCAAGGCCCGCAACTACGACGGCATGCTGCTCGACTTCGACGACCTGCTGCTGCACACCGCCGCCGCGCTCGAGGAGCACTCCGCGGTCGCGCAGGAGTTCCGGGACCGATACCGCTGCTTCGTCGTCGACGAGTACCAGGACGTGACACCGCTGCAGCAGCGCGTGCTCGACGCGTGGCTCGGCGACCGTGACGACCTCACCGTCGTCGGTGACGCGAACCAGACCATCTACTCCTTCACCGGCGCCACCCCGAAGTACCTGCTGGACTTCTCGCGTCGGTTCCCGGACGCCACCGTCGTCCGCCTCGAACGGGACTACCGGTCCACGCCGGAGGTCGTCGCGCTCGCCAACGGGGTCATCGGCGCCGCGCGCGGACGCATCGCCGGAACCCGGCTCCAACTGATCGGGCAGCGGCCGTCGGGGCCGGAGCCCACGTTCGCCGAGTACGACGACGAGCCCGCCGAGGCCGCCGCGGTGGCACGGCAGATCAAGAAGCTCATCGACAAGGGTGTCGAGCCGGCGGAGATCGCGGTGCTGTACCGGATCAACGCGCAGTCGGAGGTCCACGAGCAGGCGCTCACCGAACTCGGGATCCCGTACCAGGTGCGCGGCGGCGAAGGATTCTTCACCCGCCAGGAGGTACGGCAGGCCATCAACGCGCTCCGTCAGGTGGCGGGCCGCGACGACCTCCCCGACGGCGCCGACACCGGCGAGTCGCTGGTGACCCTGGTGCGGGCGGTGCTCGTCCCGTTGGGTCTCACCGACGAGGAACCCGCCGGTGTGCAGGCGCGGGAGCGGTGGGGATCGCTCACCGCGCTGGTGGCGCTCACCGAGGAACAGCTCGCGCACGACCCGCAGCTCACGCTCGGTGGGCTGCTGACCGAGCTCGCGGCGCGCGCCGAGTCCCGGCACCCACCGGTCGTGCAGGGCGTGACGCTGGCCTCGCTGCACGCCGCGAAGGGCCTCGAATGGGACGCGGTGTTCCTGGTCGGGCTCACCGAGGGCACCCTGCCGATCGCGCACGTCCTCGGCGACTCCAAGTCGCCCGACGACGAGGCCGGGGTGGAGGAGGAGCGGCGCCTGCTCTACGTGGGTGTGACGCGACCGCGGGAGCATCTGGCGCTGTCGTGGGCGCTGGCCCGCAACGAGGGCGGACGCAAGTCGCGCCGGCGCTCGCGGTTCCTGCACGGACTGATCCCGGACGACTCGCCGGCGTCGAAGGTCGCCGCCCCGCCGCCGTCCCGCAAGCAGCGTCCACGCTGCCGGGTGTGCGGCAAGCAGCTGATGGGGACCGCGTCCACCATGCTGGGACGCTGCGAGGCGTGCCCGTCGAACCTGGACTTCGAGCTGTTCGAGGCGCTCAAGGACTGGCGCCGGGAGAAGTCGCGCGAGCTGAAGGTTCCCGCGTACGTGGTGTTCAGCGACAACACGCTGACGGCGATCGCCGAGCAGCAGCCGAAGGACGATCAGGCCCTCGTCGCGATCCCTGGGATCGGGGCCAAGAAGCTCGAACGGTTCGGCGAGGAGGTCCTCGCGGTGGTCCGCGGCGAGCGCCCGGCGCCGGCGCTGGATCTGACATGACGGCTACGTCGCGGTAAAACCGCAGGTCAAAAATAACTTGTGTGGTCTGTTCGGGTTGCATACTCTGGACTGCACGCCACGGGGAGACTCGTGTGCGGTGACAATGTCGGCAACGAGATGAAAGGGAGGTGGCAACGATGAACGACTGGAACGCAACTGCGGCACGTGCATCGGTGCCCGCATTCGCATGCGCATACCTCCCCGCAGCCGAAGAGGCCGCCGCGAGGTACGCGGCGAGCGCACCGCACGCCATCCGTCTGCGCGCAGCAGAGATCCGCGCAGCAGCACGTGCAGCAGCAGCCCCCGCATCCGTGTCCAGGAGCAGGCACCGAACTCTCGTTCGGTAGGCACTCCCGCCCTTCCTCCCGAGGCCACGGATCGCACAGCGAACCGTGGCCTTCGTGTTTCGAGCTTCATCGCTCCAGGCCTTCGCCCGCGGTTCGCGAAACCCCGACAGCCGGCACCAGCCGCGAACGAAATACGCGAACGAAACAGAGGAGAAGACGTGTCTACCGTGACATGCCGAGTACAGACCGAGAACAGCACCGTTTCGAACGGATTGTCAGTCGTCGGCTCGGCACTCCGGGAGCAGTTGCCCTGCCGAGTCGGGAACCCCGACCTGTGGTTCGCCGAGACACCCGCCGACCTGGAGCAGGCCAAGTCGCTGTGCGCGCAGTGCCCGATCCGCAGCCGGTGCCTGAGCGCGGCGCTCGACCGTGCCGAGCCGTGGGGTGTCTGGGGCGGTGAGATCTTCGATCAGGGAGTCGTCATCGCACGCAAGAGGCCACGAGGTCGGCCACGGAAGAGCCCGACGCCCGGGAAGACCCTGGTGTGTGCCTGACAGCGAGCAACGACCGTGCCCGTGGGCATCCATCTCCGGATGCCCACGGGCACGGTCGGAGGCGCAGCAGTCTCGGGTATCGGGGCCTACGCGCCGTCGAGGCTCTCGGTGAGATCGTCGACAGGGGCGTTTCCAGGATCGTCGGTGAACCCGGGCAGCCATCGGGTGAGGATCGCCATGTACGGCGCGTAGGCGTCCAGCTGTGCGCAGATGCCGACGGAGCCGAGTAGCACCCGGAAGATCATCACGTACTCGGCCGGCAGGTTGAGCGCCCGGGCGGTGCGGAACTGTGCACTCGAGAAGTCCGTCGCGGTTCCGGCGGCCTTCTGCAGCCAGGCGCGGGTGAAGTGGAACGACTCGGTGCGGATCGGGTCGGTGAACGGGCGCAGGTAGTCGGCGATCTCCTGATCGGTGACGGTGCGTCCGGGTAGCACGAAACCGTTGTCGCGCAACAGTTCCGTGAGTTCGTCGAACTGCTCGTTCAGTGACAGGCGCACCATCCGGCCCAGCACCGGCGGCAGCCCTTCCGGCATCGGCGCGGTGGCGCCGAAGTCGATGATCCCGAGACGTCCGTCGTCGTGCAGCATGAAGTTGCCGGGGTGCGGATCGCAGTGCAGCAGTCCGACGCGGGCGGGGGAGACGAAGTGGAACTCCGCGAGCAGCGCGCCCGCGGTGTTGCGCTGCTCGGTGGTGCCGCTGCTGATGATCGCCGACAGCGGGGTCGCGGCCATCCACTCGGTGACGACCACCTTCGGCGCGCTGGCCACCACGTGCGGCACCACGAACTTCGGGTCGCCGTCGAACACCTTCGCGAACGCGCGCTGGTTGTCGGCCTCGATGCGGTAGTCCAGTTCCTCCTCGGTGCGGGCGCTGAGCTCGTCGAGGACCGGCTTGATATCGGTACCCGGCATCACCGAGGTGAACAGGCCCGCGAACCGGGACAGCGTCTTCAGGTCGGCGCGCAGGGCCTCGTCGGCACCCGGGTACTGGACCTTGACCGCCACCTCGCGACCGTCCGACCACACGGCGCGGTGGACCTGGCCGATGCTGGCGGACGCGGTGGGGGTGTCGTCGAACTCGGCGAACCGCTCGCGCCACTTGGTGCCCAGTTGCTGGTCCAGCACCCGGTGCACCTGCTTCGCGGGCAGCGGGGGCGCCTCGGCCTGCAGCTTGGTGAGTGCCTCGCGGTACGGCTCCGCGAACTCCTCGGGGATCGCGGCCTCCATCACGCTGAGCGCCTGCCCGAGCTTCATCGCGCCGCCCTTGAGCTCGCCGAGCACCGTGAACAGCTGCTCGGCGGCCTTCGCGGTCAGCTGCGCGTCGATCTCGTCCTTGTCGCCTCCGGCGAGCCTTCGGCCGAAGCCCATCGCGGCCCGTCCGGCGATACCCAGCGGAATGCTCGCGAGCTTGGCGGTGCGGGCGGAGCTTCTGCGGGGAATGTCGGGCACCAGACCATCATGGCCGAAGATTCGGGGGTTCGTCCAAGAACATTGCCGAACGTGAGCATCCACACCGCGGGTTCCGTGGCCACGGCCGGACCGAGAATCGGTGGCTGACCAGGTCGATCTCCAGGGTCGCGTCGAGGCTCGCGGGCACCGGGTGGGACGCGCCCGACAGCGCGAGCTCCAGCTGCCCGAGGGCGACGGCGGCGGTGGCCATGACGGTTGCCGGGCTCGCGTGCCCGACCCGGCCCAGCAGTTGCGCCGCCACGTGCGGCCATTCCTCGTCGGCGGCGCAGCGGGTGAGGTCGGCGCACCGCAGGCAGCTGGTGCTGCCCGGCAGGACCAGAGGCCCCACCACGCCCCGGCCGTCGCGCAGCCGCACCTGCAGGTGCGGGATGCGGGCGTCGAGGAGCGCCTCCACCAGGCGCGGGTCGGCGATGAGATCGTCGGTGAGGACCACACACGTGCAGTTCCACCGCGTGACGTCGGTGTCGGCGGTGAAGTGGGTGGATCGGGACACCCGGGCCCGGCCCGACCCCAGGCCGGTGGCGATCGTGTCCGCGAGCGGGCCGCGCCCGTGGACGCGGATGGCCGGGGGCGCGTCCTCGCGGGGGACCGAGGCCCGGAGCAGCCCGGCGTCGTCGAGCTCTGCGAGCAGCATCGACATGTCGGTGGGCGTGATGCCGTGCTCGACGGCGCGCCACACGACGTTGGGGCGGGAGGTGCGGCCGTCGAGCAGGTGGAGCACGGCGACGAGCGCCGACGGCTCGACCGATTCGGGTGGGGTGAGGATCAGCGCGGTGTCGGGGTCCCAGCCGATCTGGATGCGGCCGCTGGGACGGATCACGATGGGCAGCCGCGGATCGAGTGCGGGTCGGCTGGTGCGCGCGACGGATACGCGTGTCATGTGGGGGACGATCTCACCTCCGGGCCCGCCGAACACCCGCACGGGACGCGTTGTCCACAGGTCTGCACGCAGGTTGACGTGGGGTTTCGGGTGCCGGCGCGGATTCGTCCGAAATGCGCCGACGGCGGTGTCGGAGCGGGCCGCTAGCGTGGTGCCCCGTGACTGGGCCAGCGAGTATCGACGGCGACCTGCCGGAGGTCGAGATCCGGCGCAGCGCCCGCCGACGACGGACGGTGAGCGCGCGCCGCGAGGGCGACAAGGTGGTCGTGCTGATGCCGACCGGGCTGTCGAAGAGGGCCGAGGCCGACCTGGTCGCGGAGATGCTCGGAAAGCTCGAGCGCGCCGACCGCCGTGCCGCGGCGTGGGCCGAACGCAGCGACGTCGAGCTGACCGAGCGGTGCGCCCGGCTGTCCGCGCGGTGGCTGGGCGGCGCCGCGGCCCCGGTCTCGGTGCGCTGGGTGCCGTCGATGAAGACCCGGTGGGCGTCGTGCACGCCCACCGACGGCACCATCCGGGTCAGCGAGTTGCTGCGGACGGTGCCGTCGTACGTCCTGGACTATGTGCTGGTCCACGAACTGGTACACCTGTACGTGGCGGGCGGGCACAACGACCGGTTCTGGAGCGAGGTGCGCCGCTACCCGCGTACGGAGCGCGCGATGGGCTACCTGGAGGCGTACGCCGTCGTCACCCGGCAGCCGGGTCTGGTGGACGTCGTCGACGACTGCGCAGCCGCCGACGACATCGCGAGCCCTACAGGTTAGGAGTCGCCCTCGGTATCGGTGGTGCCGGTGCCGCTCTCACGGTTCTTCTCTTCCCGCTCACGGGCCTCGGTCTGCTCGAGCTGCGCGATCGGGTCGTGGAAGGTGCCCGAGTCGCCGCCGAGGATCCGGTCGACGAACGCGGCGGGGTTGTCGAGGTCCGAGGAGTCGGGCAACAGGTCCGGGTGCGCCCACACGCCGTCGCGGGCGTCGACGCCGGTGTCGGCAGTGAGTCGACGCCACAGCTGCGCGGCCTCGCGCACCTTGCGGGGCCGCAGTTCGAGTCCGACCAGGGTTGCGAACGTCTGCTCGGCCGGCCCGCCGGTGGCGCGGCGACGGCGCAGGGTCTCGGTGAGGGCGGCGACGCCGGGGAGCCGTTCCCCGAGAGCCTCGGTGACGACGGTCTCCACCCAGCCCTCGACCAGCGCGAGCAGCGTCTCGAGACGTTCGAGTGCCTGCTTCTGCTCGGGCGTGGTCTGCGGCTCGAAGGCGCCCTGCTGCAGGATCTTCTCGATCTGCGACGGGTCGGTCAGCGCGGACGGGTCGAGGCCCTGTGCGGCCTCCTCGATCGCGGAGAAGTCCATCTTGATGCCGCGCGCGTAGTCCTCGACGGTGGCGAGCAGACGCTGCCGCAGCCACGGCACGTGCGCGTAGAGGCGCTGGTAGGCGGCCTCGCGGGCGGCGATGAAGACGAGCACCTCGCGGTGCGGCTGCTCGAGACCCTCGCTGAACGCCTCGATCGCGGCGGGTAGCAGCGCGCCGGTCCCTGCGGGGCCGAGGGGCAACCCGATGTCCGTGGAGGTGAGAACCTCCTTCGACAGCTGGCCCAGTGCCTGACCGAGCTGCGAGCCGAACGTGAGTCCGCCCATCTGGGTGAGCATCCCGGCCATCGGGCCGATCATGTTGCGGGCTTCCTCGGGCAGACCCTGGACCCACATGCCGGAGACCTGCTCGGCGACGGGGTCGCACAGGCGCTTCCACGTGTCGAGGGTGCCGTCGAGCCAGTCGTTGGGCGTCCACGCGACGGTCCGGGTGGCGCCGGCCGGCAGCGTCGTGGCGCCGTCCAGCCAGAGCTCGGCGAGGCGGGAGGCGTCGGCGACGGCCGACGCGGTGCCCTCCGTGATGGGGGTGATCGTGCCCATCTGCTGGCGCGCGAGGTTCTTCGCGATGTCGTAGTTGACGGGACCGGCCTGGCCGGTGCCCATCGCGCTGCCCATGCCGCTGAGCATCTGGCCGAACTGGCTGAGCATCTGGCCGAGCGCGGCCGGATCGAAACCACCACCGCCGGGTCCGCCGGCGGCGCCGAAGGCGCTCGGATCGAAGCCGAACGGCATCCCTCCCGGTCCACCCTGACCCCCGCCTTGTTCGCGGCCCGTCGGATCCTTCTTGTGGTCCGGGTCGTCGTCGGAGTTGGAGAAGCCAAAGGGCAGATCGCTCATAGTTCAACGGTACAAGGCGCGACCGCGCATGGCCCGTACGGAGATCACGCTCACGGCGAACACCGCCGAGGGTTCCGAGGGTCGTCACCGCAGGCGCTCTATCCTGGGCCTGGTGAACCGACGGATCGTAACCCTGCTGGCAGCGTTGACCCCGGTTGTGGCGCTGGGAGTCCTCGGGACGACGGTGAAGGTGCCGTTCGTCGCGCTCGGTCCCGGCCCGACGTTCAACACGCTCGGCGAGGTGGACGACGAACCGGTGGTCGACATCGAGGGCACCGCGGTGGACCCCACCAGCGGAAACCTCAACATGACGACGGTCGCGGTGCGCGACAAGCTCACGTTGTTCGACGCGCTCGGCCTGTGGGCGAGCGGACGTCAGGGGCTGGTGCCGCGTGAGGAGGTGTACCCGCCGCAGAAGTCGAAGGACGAGGTGCAGGAGGAGAACGCCGCGCAGTTCGCCAACTCCGAGAACGCCGCCGAACTGGCGGCGCTGCGGTACCTGAACCTGCCGGTCGCGGTGGAGATCGGGACGGTCGGCCCGAACGGGCCGGCCGCCGGTGTGCTGCGTGAGGGCGACGTGGTGCTGCGCGTCGGCGCTACCCCGGTCGACACCGTGCAGGGACTGCAGGACGCGGTCGGCGCCGCCGGGGCCGGAACCACCGTCGACATCACGTACGTGCGCGACGGAGTGGAGACCACGACGCCGGTAACGCTCGGGTCCAAGCCGCAGGCCGACGGAGCTTCCGCCGAGGACGCGAACCGCGGCTATCTCGGCGTCGGTGCCAAGGAGGTGCCGAACGTGCCGTTCACGATCGACTTCAACCTCGCCGACATCGGTGGCCCCTCGGCCGGTCTGATGTTCAGCCTCGCCGTCGTCGACAAGCTCAGCCCCGGCGAACTCAACGGCGGCAAGTTCGTCGCCGGTACCGGCACGATCGACCCCGACGGCGACGTGGGACCGATCGGCGGCATCCCGTACAAGCTGACCGCGGCCGAGGAGGCGGGCGCGACGACGTTCCTGGTCCCCGCCAAGAACTGCGACGAGGCTCTCGCGAACAAGCCGGACGGGCTGACGCTGGTGAAGGTCGAGACCCTGAGCGGTGCCATCGACGCCCTCGCCGCGATCAACACCGGCGGCACCGCCCCGAGCTGCTGAGTGGCCCGGCGGCGCGGCTCGGGCGGCCTGGACTGTCCAGCCCGTTCAGGCCGCTCGATCCTCGTTAATCCTCGGTGGCGTCGAGCGTCGTGTACAGCGCGCCGACCAGGTTCGGTGCCAGGTTGTCGTAGGTGAGCAGCTCGATGCCCTCGTACGGGTCGCTGTCCTCGTCCGGGCGCATCTGGAGCAGCGCCAGCGACGGACCGTCGCGCAGGACAGCGGCGATCAGCCGGGCCTCGCGGCGCTCCGGATGGGATTCGGCGGCTGCCCGCGTGGCCGCGTCGGCGGCGTGCCGGTCGGCGAGTAGCGGCGTGAGCGCATCGTCGAGGTCGGACTCGGCGTCGGGCGGTAGGACGATGATCTCCTGCACGAGGGCGCAGCCGACCACCTCCGACGGCCAGCTGGTCGTGGCGAGGAACTCGTCGAGTGCGGGGGAGCCGCCTTCGACGTCGTCGGGCAGGGCGGCCTGCTCGATGGGCGTCAGTTCGGCGCCGTCGGCGAGCTGATCGAGCAGCGCGGGCTCGGCCGCGGCGACCAGTGCGGTGGGGACGATAGCGAACATCGTGGGCGGCTGACCCCAGCCGCCGGCGTCGACGAACTCCACCACTTCCTGCACACATCGGCTCAAAGACTCGCTGGACAGGCTCACATTCGCGCCGTTCCCGGGGAAGTGATCCCCGTAGAACCCGCCATCGCTATCGATCACGTCCTTATCCTTGCACCATGGCGTAACGGAGGCGCGGCTCGGTCGCTGGCGCGACATGGCCGGTCGGTTACGTAGAGTGGGACGAAACGGTCACTCCCAGGTGACGCTGGACGGTGCCATTGGCTGCGGCGCGAAGGCGTCGCCGGATTGTTGGGAGAGTGGCAAGTGGGCATGCGGCCCCCCGCCGGTTTACCTTCGTTGTCGAAACGCACACGTGTGCTGCTGGTTCTGGCGTTGGTCGCCGCAGCACTGTTGCTGGTCGGCCCTCGATTCATCGACATCTATACCGACTGGCTGTGGTTCGGTGAGGTCGACTTCCGGACTGTGTTCAGCAAAGTACTGATCACCCGGATCGCGTTGTTCCTGATCGTCGGGCTGGTCGTCGGCGCGATCGTGTGGCTGGCGTTGCTGCTGGCCTACCGGTCCCGGCCGATGTTCCTGCCCTCGCCGGGCGCGAACGATCCCGTGGCGCGGTACCGCACTGCGGTGATGACCCGCCAGAAGCTGTTCGGGATCGGCATTCCGGTCGTGATCGGCCTGTTCGCGGGTCTGGTCGGGCAGGCGAGCTGGTCGACCGTGCAGATGTTCTTCAACGGCTCCCCGTTCGGGATCACCGACCCGCAGTTCGGCAAGGACATCGGCTTCTACGCGTTCGACCTGCCGTTTTACCAGTTCGTCCTGAACTGGTTGTTCGTTGCGGTGGTCATCGCGTTCTTCGCGAGCCTGGTGACGCACTACATCTTCGGCGGGCTGCGGCTCAGCGGCCGTCAGGGCGCGCTGACGCGGTCGGCGCGGGTGCAGTTGGCGGTCCTCGCGGGCACCTTCGTACTGCTCAAGGCGGTGTCGTACTGGTTCGACCGGTACGCGCTGCTCTCCAGTAGTCGTAAGGAGCCCACGTTCACCGGTGCCGGTTACACCGACATCAACGCGGTCCTGCCGGCCAAACTGATCCTGATGGCGATCGCGATCATCTGTGCCATCGCGTTCTTCGCGGCGATCTTCCTGCGTGACCTGCGCATCCCGGCGATGGCAGTGGTGTTGCTGGTGTTCTCGTCGATCCTGGTCGGTGCGGTGTACCCGCTGATCGTCGAGCAGTTCTCGGTCAAGCCGAACGCGGCCGACAAGGAACGCGCGTATATCGAACGGAACATCGCGGCCACCCGGCAGGCGTACGGGATCACCGACGAGACCGTCGAATACGTGCCCTACCCGGGCTCGACGAAGAAGCAACCCAAGGACGTGCCGGCGGACGTCACGACGATCGCGAACACGCGTCTGCTCGACCCCAACGTCCTCTCGCCCACGTTCACCGCGCAGCAGCAGTTGAAGAACTTCTACGGATTCCCGAAGTCCCTCAACATCGACCGCTACGAGATGAACGGTGAGCTGCGTGACTTCGTGGTCGCGGCGCGTGAGCTGTCCCCGTCGAGCCTGCAGGGCAACCAGACGGACTGGATCAACAAGCACACCGTCTACACACACGGCAACGGCTTCGTCGCGGCCTACGCCAACCAGGTGACGGCGGTCAGCGGCGACACCCAGAACAACACCGGCGGCTACCCGATCTACAGTGTCAGCGACCTGGAGACCAAGCCGGCGGACCCGGCGCTCGAGGTCGAGAACCCTCGCACCTATTACGGCCCGGTCATCGCGTCGTCGGATGCGGACTACGCGATCGTCGGTGGCGCGCCCGGCAGCGCGCCGCGCGAATACGACACCGACTCGCAGAAGTACACCTACACCGGTGAGGGCGGCGTCGGGATCGGTAACTGGTTCAACCGGCTTGCCTTCGCTGCCAAGTACACCGAGCGCAACATCCTGTTCTCCGGTGCAATCGGGTCGGATTCGAAGATCATCTACAACCGCGACCCGGCGGAGCGCGTCAACAAGGTGGCGCCGTGGCTCACCACGGACGGCACCGTGTACCCGGCCGTGGTGAACGGGCGCATGCAGTGGATCGTCGACGGGTACACCACGCTCGACAACTACCCGTACGCGCAGCGTTCGTCGCTCGAGGGATTGGTGCAGGACAGCACCAACCAGGCAACGGGACGGATGCTGCCGAAGAAGGAGGTCTCGTACATCCGGAACTCGGTGAAGGCGACCGTCGACGCGTACGACGGCACCGTCACGCTGTACCAGGTGGACGACCAGGACCCGGTGCTCAAGGCGTGGATGGGGGTGTTCCCGGACTCGGTGCAGCCCAAGTCCGCGGTCACCGACGACCTGCGTGCGCACTTCCGCTACCCCGAGGATCTGTTCAAGGTCCAGCGCGAGATGCTCGCGAAGTACCACGTGGACGATCCGGGCGAGTTCTTCAGTAACAACGCGTTCTGGTCGGTGCCGAGTGATCCGACGGTGGATACCGACAAGAACCAGCCGCCGTACTACGTGCTGTCCGGCAACCCGGATACCGCGAAGCCGCAGTTCGTGCTGACCAGCCCGATGGTGGGCTACCAGCGTGAGTTGCTGTCCGCCTATATCTCGGTGCAGTCGGACCCGGAGAACTACGGCAAGTTCCGGGTGTTGCAGTTGCCGACGAACACCCAGACACAGGGCCCACAGCAGGCGCAGTCGGCGATGACGTCGGATCCGCGAGTGGCGAGCGAACTGTCGCTGCTCAAGCAGTCCAACAAGCTCATCTACGGCAACCTGCTGACGCTGCCGATCGCGGACGGCGGCATCCTGTACGTCGAACCGCTGTACACGCAGCGCAACTCGGCCAATGCCTTCCCGCAGTTGGCGCGCGTCCTGGTCAGTTTCACCGACACGACGGGCATCCGGGTCGGCTACGCGCCGACGCTGGCGGAGGCCCTGGATCAGGTGTTCGGCTCCGGGACCGGGAACGTGGCCACGGCGCCGAGCGGCGAACAGGGTCCGTCCCAGCCGGAACAGAACGGGCAGACTGCCCCGACCACGCCGACGCCGGCACCGCCGCAGGGCGGCCAGGCCCCGAACAAGGAGGCCGCGGTCGCGGAACTGGATGCGGCGCTGAAGAATCTGCAGACTGCGCAGCAGGGCGGCGACTTCAAGGCCTACGGTGACGCGCTCGACCGGCTGCAGAAGGCTGTTCAGGACTACCAGACGGCCGGTCGCTGATCGGTAGATCCCGACCCGAGACGAGCTGAAGGGACCCTTCGTGCGCTGCGAGCGCGCGAAGGGTCCCTTCAGCTTGCGGGCCTAGTTGGTGAGCGCGGCCTTCACGTCGGCGATGGTGCTGCCGTGCTGATCGAGGAGCTGCTGGAACTGGTCGGCGTAGCCGTGCTGGGCGGCGGTGTCGCCGGCGACCTGCAGGGCCTGGTCCACGTATCCGGCGGCGGCGACGCGCCACTCCGCGGGCACCTGGCCGACGACGGCGGGGGCCGGGACGGGCTCGGCGATCGGTGCGGGTGCGGGTGCCGGAGCGGGCTCGGGGGCGGCCTCGGTCAGGTACTGGCCGCAGGTGGGCCAGGCGCCGGGGCCCTGCGAGGCGAGGGTGTTCTCGGCGACGCGGATCTGCTCTTCCTTGGACGCGTTGTGCGGTGAGCCGGTGCCGCCGTTGGCGGTCCAGGTGCTCTGCGAGAACTGCAGGCCGCCGGAGTAGCCGTTGCCGGTGTGGATGGCCCAGTTGCCGCCGCTCTCGCACTGCGCGACGCCGTCCCAGTTGTGGGTGGCGGCGGAGGCGGTGCCGGTCGACAGGCCGAACGGGACGGCGACGAGGGCGCCGGTCATGGCGGCCCAGCCGAGGGCGCGCTTACTGAAGCTGACGTTGGTCATGCGGGGTGGATCCTCTCCTGCGCCGACGCGAGCGGCCTGCGGGCGACGTGGTCGTCTTCCCGGGCGTGCGATCTTTCGCGTCCCTGCCCCTCGAAGGGTTTGGTTGTGTCCGATCCCGCGGGGGCAGAGCTGGCAGCGGCGGGTCGGTCCTCCACTCGAACATCACGAGCTGATCACGAACGTACGTTAGTGATCCGCGGCCGGTCACCTCGATGAAACGGGCCGGTCGACCCGTTTCCCGGCCGGCGGTCGGCGCGTTTCCGCAGGTCGTGACGGCCCGTTGTCGTATCGCGGCCGGAGCGTTACATGCGCGTTATGTGAGATGGATTACCGGGTTTTCGTGAACTGCGTCACGACCGCGGGTGCAATCTCGGATTGCCGGACACTCGATTCGGTCCTGCCGCAGGCGATTTGCCTTCCGTTCCCCGGCTCGTGTAACTTCGTTCATGCAACGCGGGGTGGAGCAGCTCGGTAGCTCGCTGGGCTCATAACCCAGAGGTCGCAGGTTCAAATCCTGTCCCCGCTACCAATGGAGAACCCCCGTCCGGATTCTGGACGGGGGTTCTTCGCTTTTGTGTGTCCCGGAGTGTTACTCGGGCTCGACTTCCATCTCGATCAGCACCCGGCGCAGAAGCTTGCCGGTGGCGTTGCGGGGCAGCTCCTCGATGAAGATGACGTCGCGCGGCACCTTGTAGCGGGCCAGGTTCGACTTCACGTGCGTGCGGATCTCGCTCGCGTCCCGCGCCGACGACGCCGCGGGCACGACGAATGCGCGTAGGCGGTGGCCGAACTCGTCGTCCTCGACGCCGATCACCGCGGCCTCGAGGACGTCGGGGCGTTCGGTGATGAGGTTCTCCACCTCGAGCGGGTACACGTTCTCGCCGCCGGAGACGATCATGTCGTCGTCGCGGCCGTCGACGAACAGCAGGCCGTCGCGGTCGAAGTGCCCGACGTCTCCGGTGGAGAGCATGCCGTCGATCCGCTGCTTGTCGCGGCCGTCGGTGTAGCCCTCGAAGCTCAGTCCGCTCTTGGCGAAGATGCGGCCGACGACGTCGGGTTCGGTGATCTTGTTGCCGTCGTCGTCGATCAGCGCGATGTGGCAGGTGGCCGGCACGCGTCCGGCGGTGCCGGGCGCGCGCTCGAGGTCGTCGGGGGTGGCGATGGTGACGGCGGCGACCTCGGTGGAGCCGTAGAAGTTGTAGAGCACCTTCCCGAACGCCTGTTGGGTGCGGATGGACAGGTCGGGGGCGATGGCCGAACCGGCCGCGAAGATCACCTTCAGTGAGGAGGTGTCGTACTTCGAGAGCACCTCAGGGCCGAGATCGATGATCCGCTGCAGCATGGTCGGCACCAGCACCATGGTGTCGGCGTGGTGTTCGGCGAGCAGGCGGACGGTGGTCTCGGGGTCGAAGCGACGCTGCATGACGACGGTGTTCTCGAGTGCCAGGCCCAGGCCCAGTTGCGAGATGCCGGTGCCGTGGAATGCGGGCGCGGTCATCAGCATGGTCTGCTTGGGGCGCAACGGGATTCGATCGAGGAACTGTGCGGTGACGAACGGTGACGTGCGCCCGCGGGGCGCGCCCTTGGGGGTGCCCGTTGTTCCGCTGGTGAGCAGGATGAAGACGCCGTGGTCCTTC
This sequence comes from Rhodococcus sp. W8901, assembly GCF_013348805.1. NCBI lineage: Bacteria > Bacillati > Actinomycetota > Actinomycetes > Mycobacteriales > Nocardiaceae > Rhodococcus > Rhodococcus sp. W8901. The sequence continues at coordinate 4,013,416 of NZ_CP054690.1, read as the reverse complement.
GGCGCGGGCACCGGTTCGGTGGACTGCCCGGCGATGAGGGCGTCGAGGGCGCGCAGCGGTGTCTCGGCCGGGGGAGTGGGCGGCGCCTGGTCCACCCACGACAGGAATGGGGTGACGTCGGAGGGCAGCGCGTCGGCGATGTCGGCGAACTCGCTGTCGAAGACGAAGTGGTGCACGCCCTCCCTCGCCGCGACGTCGACCAGTCGGGGGCGGGCGAAGCCGGTGTTCATCATGACCAGACGCACCCCGCTCTTCGCGGCGGCGAGCATCGTGAGGATGAGGCCGCGGTGGTTGCGGCACATGGCGCCGACGCAGGAGCCGACGCCGATGCCCTCGGCCTGCCATGCCCGAACCAGCGCGTTGGACTGTTCCTCGAGTTGCCGGTACGTAAGTGGACCGCGTTCGTCGATGATCGCGACGCGACCGTGGCCGTGGGCGGCGCGGGCGTGGACGGATCCCGCGAACGGCCCGTACTTGCTGACGGCCAACAGCACTCCGACGCCCTCGTCGACGCGTGGGAACGGGATAAGGCCGGAGCGCGCCATCACCCGCACCGCGCTGAGTGTGTCGGTGATCTTCGTCAGTGCGTCCTGCATGGTTACCCCCAAAGAGCGACGTCGGTCTACCTGCGGGCAGCCCCAGCCTAATGGTGATGCACGTCACAGTGGGGTGATTGGTCCGGTGCGCTGCTCCCGACGTGTGTACTAGCCGCTGTAGTAGGCGCTAATCTCTCGGGGTGAATTCCCGGACCGATGCTGTCGCGCGCACGCGCGGCATGTTCGTCGGATCGGCGTCCGGCGCGGTCAGTATCGCCGCGCACGGACTCGGCGGCGGGGTCGCCGTCCCCAGTGAGCAGGCAGTGGTGCTACTCCTGGCCGGCAGCGCCGTGGTGGGTGCGATCACCGCGTCGGCACGAACCGTGGGACATCCGTTGCTGTTCCTCGGTGCTGTGCTCGCGGCCGGTCAGGGCATCGGGCACCTCACGCTCACCCTGGCATCCGACCACGGTCACGGTCTGCACCTGACGCCGCAGATGCTCGCCGCGCACGCGGCGGCCACGGTGGTCGGCGCAATGCCGATCCGGGCCGCCGAGCGCGCGCTGCTGGGCGTGATCACGTCGGTGCTGCGCATCGTCGTCGCGGTGCTGTCGGCGCCGCCCGTCCCGGACGTCCGACGGTGGACACCCACCGTCGTCCGTCGTCTCGACCCCACGATCGGTTGGATCACCCGGTCGGCCGGCGGCACACGGGGACCTCCGACTCTTTCCCGGTAGCCGCCGCCCGCACCCTCGCGTGCCCGCGTCGGCTCTCACCTTCACCGCTGTCCACGCCCGGTCACCTCTCGTGCCGGGCGTGATCGGCGTGTCTTTCTCGGCGCCACCTCCGGAGACCCGCGTGAACCGCGTGGTCCGCGTGCGCCGAACCGAAACCTCTTCAGGGAAAGAGCCTTTGTGATGAATGCTCCCGAGAGCGTGGGGATCACCCCTGCGCATCTTCCGAACGATCCGTCCGCCGAGTCCGACTCGAAGGACTCGTCGCCGCCGGGTGCGCTGCGCCGGCTGGTCCTGCGGCTGCACTTCTACGCCGGCATCCTGGTGGCGCCGTTCCTGATCGTCGCCGCCGTCAGCGGTGGTCTGTACGCCGTCGCTCCCACTCTCGAGCAGTTCGTCTACCGCGACTACCTGCACGTCGAGACGACCGGACCGGCCGCACCGGTCAGCGACCAAGTCGAGGCGGCCCGGGCGCAGCGGCCCGATCTGGCGGTGTCGGCGGTCCGCCCGGCCGTCGAGTCAGGGGACACCACCCGGGTGTTGTTCACCGATCCCACGCTGGGCGAGTCGGAGCGGCTGGCGGTCTTCGTGGATCCGGTCACCGCGCGGCCGGTCGGCGAACTAGTCGTCTACGGCAGCAGTAGCGCCCTGCCGATGCGGACGTGGATCTCGCAGCTGCACCGGCACCTGCACCTCGGTGAGCCGGGTCGCATCTACAGCGAACTGGCGGCGTCGTGGCTGTGGGTGATCGCCCTCGGCGGGGTCTACCTGTGGGTGCGGCGGTACCGGACGGCGCGGGCGCGAGCCGGCGCGGCCACACCCCGGCTGTGGACGGTGAAACACGGTGCACGCGGCCGCAATCGCGCACTCGGCTGGCACGGCGCGATCGGGTTGTGGATCGCGGTGGGCCTGGTGTTCCTGTCCGCGACCGGTCTGACCTGGTCGAAGTACGCCGGTGAGCACGTCACCGACCTGCGCACCTCGCTCGGTTGGACCACTCCGTCGGTGTCGAAGAAGCTGGGCGCCACCGACACTGCGCCGGCAGGTGGGCACGACGGCCATGGCGGGCACGAGGCCCCCGCTGCGGGGAGCGGCATGCTGGACGCCAACGTCGGACGGCTCGACGACGTGCTCGCGGTCGCCGCGGGCGCGGGCGTGACGGGCGCGGTGGAGGCGTCCATCCCGTCCGCGCCGGACACCGCGTTCACCGTCGCGCAGACGCGGCAGCCGTGGCAGTTCGCCACCGACGTGGTGGCCGTCGATGGTGCCACCGGCCAGATCACCGACACCTCCCGGTTCGCCGACTGGCCCTTGGCCGCGAAGCTCACCTTCTGGGGCATCGGGGTGCACATGGGCATCCTGTTCGGGCTGCTGAATCAGATCGTGCTGGTGGCGTTGGCGGCGGCGCTGCTCGTGATGATCGTGCTCGGGTACACGATGTGGTGGCGGCGCCGACCGACGCGAGGTGCGCAGCGGTGGGGTCGGCCGCCGACCCGTGGCGCCGTCCGCGGCCTGCATCCGGCAGCCGCGGCCGCGCTGGTGGCGTGCACCGTACTCGTCGGATGGTTCGTGCCGCTGCTGGGGCTGAGCCTGATCGGATTCGTGGCCGTCGATATCGTCGTCGTCGTGTTTCAACGCAGACGAGCATCGACCGGCGTGACCGAATGAGCGAGGATCTGTCGCTGCTGCGGCGTGAGTTGTCCATGATCGAGGCGCGGGTCGCGCGCGAGGTCGATCCGCGCGGGCGCGGACCGTTCATCGCGGCCGCCGTGATGATCCTGCTGATTGCGCTCGCCGCGCCGCAGGTCGACGGATTGCGGGCGTGGAACGTGCTCGCCGGCGGGCATGACGAGGTCGCGGCGCTGGCTCGGCTGTTCACCTGGTTCGTGGTGGTGTTCGGGATCGGGGTGTCCGCGCTGGCGGCGTGGACCCGTCGCTGGGTCTTCGCGTGGGTCGCGATGGCCGGCGTGACGGTCGGGACCGCCCTGGGGGTGTTGATGTACTGGTCGCAGCACAGCGTCCGCGACGCCCACACCGGCAGCCTCGGCTACGGCCTGCTCGTCGAGTGGGCAGCGATGGCGGTGCTGGCGGTGCTGTGGATTCCGGTGGTGGCCGGACGGAGCAACCTGCTGGAGCGGTGAGTGAAAGCGCGGACCCCGTCGCCGTCGGGCGGCGGGGTCCGCGCTTTCGTTGTGCCGGAACCACTCCTGATCGGACCTCGAGCTGGGACACTGCAGCTGCGGACCCGGCGTCGGAAGGCGAGGTGATCGGTGATGGAGATCGGTCGGATGGTGTGGCCATCGGTGCGGCTCGACGAGGTGGTCGAGCGGGTGGCGCGAGTGGAGGCCGACGGGCTGGCGGCGGCGTGGGTGCCGCAGATCTTCGGGTGGGATGCGCTGACCGTCCTGGCGCTGGCGGGGGAGCGGACGTCGTCGATCCGGTTGGGCACCGCGGTGCTGCCCACGCATCCGACGCATCCGCTGCTGCTGGCCGCGTCGGCGCTGATCCCGTCACTGCGCGGCGAACGGACGCAGTTCGACGGTGTCCGGCTCCGGGCCGAGTTGCCGCGCCCGCTGGACACTTTCGACACCCCGGCGCCGCCGGTGCTGCTCGCGGCGCTCGGCCCGGCGATGCTGCGACTGGCCGGCGAACACGCCGACGGGACGGTGACGCTGATGACCGGGATCCGCACCGTGGCCGAGCACATCGTGCCGACCATCAGCGTGGCCGCGGCCGCCGCGGGCCGACCCGCGCCGCGGATCGTGGTGGGCCTGCCGATCTGCGTGACGGCCGACGTCGATGCGGCGCGGCAGCGGTGCCGGGAGGAGTTCGCCGCCTACACGAACACCCCGTCGTACCGGGCGATGCTCGACAAGGAGGGCGCCGCTGATCCGGCCGACGTCGCGCTGATCGGTTCGCGCGGTGAGGTTTCCGATCGGTTGCGTGCCTTCCACGACGCCGGGGCGACCGAGTTCATGGCGTGGGTCTTCGGGGACGACAACGAACAGGCGGAAACAGGGTCGTGTCTACGGGAGTACGTCGGTGCGTAGAGCCGGATCGGCTGCGCACGGCCAGTGCCCTCGGTATGTTCCGATGATCCGTGATCTCCCCGACTGTGGTTGTCTGAAAGGAACTCTCGCATGATCGTCAATCTTCTGACCGGTTCGTTGGGGTCGGTGGAGTCCGCCCTCGGGCTTGCGTACATGGGGTCCGCGCTGTTCGGGGCCGAGGGGTCGTAGCACCGGCCCGAACGGCAGAGATCCCCCGCCGCCCAGGCGGCGGGGGATCGAAACACCAACCGGGCGTGGCTACTCCGACTCGGCCGATCTGCTGCCGGCCGGCTCAGGGCGGGGCGACTGCGTGCCCGCGATGGCCGCGAGTTTCTTGCTCAGGTCCGCACCGACCTTCGCTATGTACGGTTCGTCGACGATCTGGATGTGGTCGCAGTCGACGTGGACGATCTCGAGGTTCTGCACGGCCTCGCCCCAGCCGCCGTCGGGTCGCCGCGTCCGGAAGGCGGGCTCGAGTGCGATCTGGTCATCGAGATAGGTGTTGGCCATGTAGAGCACCACGTCGCCGTCGTAGGTTTCGAAGTCGGTGCTGGGAACGGCCCGGTTGTCGAGCCACGACGTGCGCTGGTGTTCGATGATGCCGCTGGGGATCGTGGTGCCGCTCAGCTTGAGCAGGTCCATGAGGATCCCGATCTGTTCCTCGTCGCTGCCGGCGGCGGCCAGCTTGTCGTAGGGCAACGGCGCGTCGAGGTTGTAGGTCTTCTTCGCGAACGCGGCGTAGCGCTGCCAGCGGGCCCGGATCTCGTCGGGAGTGTTCTCGACCTTCTCGCCGGGCATGACGGTGTCGATCAGTCCGACGATCCGCACGTCGGCGCCATCCTGTCGAAGCTGTTTCGCCACGGCATACGCCAGTGCTCCGCCGAAGGACCAGCCGTACAGCACGTACGGGCCGTCGCCCTGCATCTGCCTGAGGAGTGGCGCATACACCTTGGCGCGCTCCTCGAGCGGGCCCTCGACCCGCTCCAGGCCGAACATCGGGGTGTCCGCGGGCAGACGCTTGAGCAGCGGCTCGTACGCCACCGTCGAACCACCCGCCGGATGGAACACGAACACCGGCACCGCATCCGAACCCTCGGCGCGAGGACGCAACGTGCGCACCAGACCGTCGATCTTCAGACCGTCCTCGAGATGCTGACGCACCGTCTCGGCCAACTGCTCGATGGTCTCGGCGTCGAGGACGTCGTCGACGGTGATCTCGCCACCGGACCGCTCGCTCAGACGGGCCGCCAACTTCTCGGCAGACTCGTCGTCCAGGATCGGCAACGTCGCGAAGATGCTCTTCGCCGACTTGCCCGTCACCACCGCCCACGACGCGAACGTCAGACGCTCGGCCGCATCACGCGGCGGCACATCGACATCGCCGGACCCGGCCGGAGCATCCTCGACCTCGGCCTCGGGAACCTCCGGCGCGTCAGCTTCGGTCGTGTCGCCCTCGGTCGCGGCAGCCTCGCGCTCGGCCTGCTGCTGCGCGGCCAGGGCCGCGACCTCCTCGCGGTTCTCGACCGCGTAGTGCAGGTACTTCGCGACGTCCTGCATGCTCGCGTCCTTCACGGCCGCCAGCTGCAACTGCGGAATGTCGAACTCGTACTCGACCCGGTTCTTGATCCGCACCGCCATCAGCGAGTCCAGACCCAGTTCCACCAGCGGAATCTCCCCCGGCAGGTCCTCCGGCGCGTAACCCATCGACTCCGCGACGATGATCGTCAACCGATCCTCGAGGGACTGCGAGCTGCTCGGATCCCACCGGTCACCGAACGTCTCGACAACCTCGGGAAGCTCCTCCATCGGCGAACTGGATTGCGGCGGAGCCGGTTCGGTGATGATCGGTGCCGGAACCACGTCGCCCGACGCGATGACGGCCTCGAACAGCAGGGCAAACCCTGCTGCGTTGGTACGGAACTCGGCGCTCGTGCCCGGCCGGCAGTGCACCTGCACCGAGGCCCCGCCCAGGTGTGGTGACAAGGTGGCGGTGACAGTCCCTGCGGTCGGTAGGTCGCCGTGCGTATGTGCGGCAGCGAGAGTCGCTGCCGGGAACAGTTCGCTGGCCACATCCGTGACGAGTGCGTCGAAGCCGGAGAATGCCGACACCGGTACCTCCCACGCGTACCGCCCGTCGGCCAGCGCGACCCGTGCGCCGATGTTCGTGATCTGTCCTTCAGTCATGCGGATTCCCCCTCCTCGTGACGCCCACACCCCGGACGGGGTCTTGCGTCTACCCAGCCGTGTACCCCACCGATTCCGTAACGCGCCCCCAGCGCCGGATCGGAACGGGTGGATCATGACATGCCGAGTGCAGCTCCGGAGCCGGTACGCGGATTCGGTCGTGGACATCCGGCGCACACGGGTCACAATGAGTATGTGAAGGTCGAGATCCTGTATGTCGATGCGTGCCCGAACTCGCGGGAGGCGGGCGAGCGCGTCCTGGCGGCGCTGGCCAGCGTGGGCCGGGCGGACGTGGAGATCGAGTACCGGGTACTGGCCACGAGCGCGGAGGCCGCGGCATCGCAGTTCGCGGGTTCTCCGACGATCCTGGTCGACGGGGTGGATCCGTTCCCGGCGGAGCGGGTCGCGGACCTGGCGTGCCGGGTGTACCGGACCGAGTCCGGGCTCGCGGGTGTGCCGACGGTGGCGCAGTTGGCCGAGGTGTTCCGCGGCCGTTGACGGGCCGGCGGGGGCCGTCGCCGATTCCTCGACTCGGCAGCGGGGATCAGCCTGTGCGGTGAACCGTCGTGTTAGCCTGCGGCGGGGAGGCCAAGGGGAGATATGCCTGATTCGTTGTACAGCTCAGCCCGCGACAGCCGCCGTCCGAATCTGCGCCGCCGACTACGGCGACTGAAGGTTCCGCTGCTTTTCGTCTCACTGTCGGTGCTGCCCGGACTCGTCTCGTTCCGTGTCTACGGAACGATTCTCGACGCTGCCGTGGTGACAATCCTGACGGCGCTGAGCATCAGCGCGGCGGCGTTCCTCTTCCGTCCACGGTGAATGCAACCGTGCCCCCGCCGATCTGGGATCGGCGGGGGCACCGTTGCGGTTGAGAGTTGTTCTCGCGCAGACTACTTGAGCTCGGCCGAGCTCTTGCCGAGCAGTCGTCGGGCGATGATGAGCTGCTGGATCTGCTGGGTGCCCTCGAAGATGTCGAGGATCTTGCTGTCGCGGGCCCACTTCTCGAGCAGCGGGCGCTGCGAGTACCCGTAGCTGCCGGCGAGCTCGACGGCCTTGAGCGACACCGCGGTTCCGGTGCGCCCGGCCTTCGCCTTCGACATCGACGCCTCGAGCGAGTTGGGCTTCTTGTTGTCGGCCATCCACGCCGCCCGCAGCGCCAGCAGGTACGACGCCTCCCAGTCGGCCTCGAGCGCCAGGAACTCGGCGGCGGCGGCGTGCTGGTTGTAGGCGGGGGTGTCGTACGAGATCTCGACGCCGGCCTCCTCCAGGACGCTGCGCAACTCCTCGAGCACCGCCCGGCCCAGGCCCACGGCCATACCGGCGACGATGGGACGGGTGTTGTCGAACGTCTGCATGACGCCCGCGAAACCCTTCTCCACGTTCACTTCCGGGCTGCCGAGCAGGTTGTCCTTCGGGATCCGGCAGTCCTGCAGGAGCAGCACCGCGGTGTCGGACGCCTTGATGCCGAGTTTGTGCTCGAGGCGGGCCACGCTCAGACCCGGCGCCTCGCGCGGCACGACGAACGACTTGATCGCCGCGCGGCCCTTGCTCTTGTCGACGCTCGCCCACACCACGATGTGCGAGGAGCGCTCACCGGCGGTGACGAAGATCTTCTCGCCGTTGAGGACCCACTCGTCGCCGTCGAGCACCGCGGTGGCGGTGACGGCGGCGGAGTCGGAGCCGAAGCTGGGCTCGGTGATGGCCATCGAGGCCCACACCTTGCCGAAGCGCTCGAGCTGCTCGTCGGTCGCGACCGCGGCGATCGCCGAGTTGCCGAGGCCCTGGTAGGGGATCGACAGCGTCAGACCGACGTCGCCCCAACAGGTCTCGATCACGTTCATCAGCGACGCCATGTTGCCGCCGTTGGCGTTGCCGATGACCTTGGGCTCGTCACCGTTCTGGTCGCTGGTACGACCCAGTGCCGCACCGGACGCGCCCTGGCCCGAGTCGTTCAGGCCCTCGACCATGGCGGCCATGGTGTCGAGTTCCTTGGGGTACTCGTGCTCGGACAGGTCGTACTTGCGGGAGATGGGCCGGAAGATTTCCGCTGCGACCTGATGCGCCTGGTTCGCAGAGGCCTTCAGCTTCTTGGGAAGTTCGAGATTGATCATCGAAAAGGTCTCCTAGTCGAAAGATTCGACAGATCGGTTCGGCGTCAGATGAGGACGATGCCTTCGGCAACGCCGATGGCTCGCAGGTCGCGGTACCAGCGCTCCACCGGGTGTTCCTTGGTGTAGCCGTGCCCGCCGAGCAGCTGGACGCCGTCCAGGCCGATCTGCATGCCCTTGTCGGATGCGAGCTTGCGGGCCAGCGCCGCCTCGCGGGCGAACGAGAGGCCTTGCTCCGCGCGGGACGCGCCGCGCAGGGTCACCAGGCGCATGCTGTCGAGCTCGATCGCGATGTTCGAGATCATGAACGCGACGGCCTGGCGGTGGCTGATCGGCTCGCCGAACGCCTCCCGCTCGTTGGCGTAGGGGATCACGTAGTCGAGCACGGCCTGGCTGGTGCCCACCGCGAGCGACGCCCAGCCCAGGCGGGCGAGACGGATCGCGTCGGCGTACTCGCGCGCACGCTGGTCGGCGTCGCCGTCGCCGAGGATCGCGGACTCGGGCACCGCGACATCGGTGAGGATCAGCCGGCCCAGGCCCGCGGCGCGCAGGCCCATGCTCGGATCCGCCTCCACCACCAGGCCCTCGGTGTCGGACTCGATGAGGAAGAACGCCGGGCGGCCATCGAGTTCGGCGGCCACGACGAACAGTTCCGCCGACCCGGCCGCGGGCACCAGCGACTTGACACCGTTGAGCCGGTAGCCGCTGGGGGAGCGGACGGCCTTGGTCTGCAGCGCGAACGGGTCGAACAGCGCGCGCGGTTCGCTCACCACGACCGCGGCGGCGGGCACGTTCTCGCCGGCGAACGCGGGCAGATACGTCTTCTGCTGCTCGTCGGTGCCCCACTGGGTGAGGGCGACGGCTACGCCGCTGGGGGCGAGGATCGGCAGCGCCAGGCCCATGTCGCCGTGCGCGAGGGCCTCGGCGACGAGCGAGTTGGTGACCGCGCCGCGCTCGGAGGCGACACCCTCGAACTCCTCGGGGATGTTGATGAGGGTGATGCCGAGTTCGGCGGAGCGCTTGAGCAGATCCGCGGGTGCGGCGGCGGCCTCGTCGGCGTCGTGCGCGGCCGGGCGCAGGATCTCGGCCGAGAACTCGCGCACCGTCTCGACGATCATCTTCTGGTCGTCGTCGGGCGTCAGGTCGAAGTAGCCGGCGTTCTTGGTGGCACCGTCGGGCAGGCGCTTGGGTGCGCCGCCGCCGGAGACCCGGTTGAACGTGCGGGTCGCGGCCCCGAGGGTCTTGAAGCCGGTCTTGGTGCCCTCGTAGGTGACGCGATCGATGGTCTGGCGCAGGTTGTACTTCTCGGCCAGGTCGGAACCCGTGATCCGGGTCAGCACGCGCATCGCGGCGCCCATGGCATCGCGCTTGACCGGGTTCAAGCCGACCGCCGAGGTGTCGCGGGGCTCACGCTTGGCGCCGTTCGTCTTCACAACGTCTTGCTTGCTCATGGTCACCATTTCTCGGTGTTCGGTCTTGGACGATTCACCACCTTACTCCGGAGTAAGATATGAAGTCGAGCGAATCCCGAAAGTGATGAGTGTCATGAGTCGGGCATTTCGCGCTGCGGCCGAGAACCTGCACACAACCTTCACAACTCCTGCCGGGCATCCCCACAACCGCCCAATACAGTCGAGATCGTGACGAACCGAGATGGGGCGAACCGGCGGAGAGTGCTCGTCGTCGACGACGAACGCACGATCTCCGAATCGATCGCTGCGCGGCTGCGCGCCGAGGGTTACGAGGTGCGGGCCGCATACGACGGACCGACCGCTGTGTCGGAGTGCGAGGCATTCGGTCCCGACGTCGTCGTGCTGGACGTCATGCTGCCCGGTTTCGACGGGCTCGAGGTGTGCCGCCGCATCCAGGCGTCTCGGGCGGTTCCGGTGCTGATGCTGACCGCGCGGGCCGACGAAACGGACATGGTGATCGGGCTCGGGGTGGGCGCCGACGACTACCTGAGCAAGCCGTTCAGCATGCGGGTGCTGGTCGCCCGGGTCGCCGCGCTGCTGCGCCGGGCCGACCGCGCGGCGGAGTCGGACCTGCTGGTGCTCGGCGACGTGGCGATCGACCTCAGTGCCCGCTCGGTCCGCGCGGCGGGCGTCGAGGTGCACCTCACCCGCACCGAATTCGACCTGTTGGCGCACCTGGCGTCGCGGCCGCGCGCCGCGATCGCCCGCGAGACCCTGCTCGAGCAGGTGTGGGGCTGGGGCGACGCCGCGAGCAGTCGCACCGTCGACAGTCATGTGAAGGCGTTGCGCCGCAAGCTCGGTGGCGACGTGATCCGCACCGTGCACGGGGTGGGCTACGCGCTCGAGGTCCCGAGATGAACTGGCCCCGTCCCCTCGACCCGCTGCGCTCGTTCAAGGCCAAGACCGGCCTGCTCGTGGTCGCCTCGCTGCTGCTCGCCTCGCTGACGTTCTGGGCCACGTCGCAGTGGCAGTTCCGGTTCGCGCTCCTGTCGGCGCTCGTCGCGGCGCTGGTGGTGACGCAGGTCCTCGCGCACGGCATGACCTCGCCGCTGCGGGAGATGACCGCCGCGGCGAAAGCGATGGCGACCGGCGACTATTCGCGCCGGGTGCGGTCCACGTCGCGGGACGAGATCGGGCAACTGGCCACGGCGTTCAACCAGATGGCCGAGGACCTCGAGGCCGAGGACCGGTACCGCCGTGAACTGATCGGCAACGTCTCGCACGAACTGCGCACGCCGATAGCGGCGCTGCAGGCGGTGCTCGAGAACGTCGTCGACGGGGTCGAGTCGCCCGACGAGTCGACGATGCGGTCGGCGCTCGCGCAGACCGAGCGGCTCGGCAGCCTGGTGGCCGACCTCCTGGATCTGTCGAGGATCGAGGGAGGTGCGGTTCCGCTGCAGCAGAGCGCCTTCGAGGTCGAGCCGTTCCTGGGCGAGGTGATCCGGCAGGCGTCGAGCCCGGCACGACCGCTGCTGGTGGATGTGGACGTCTCGCCGACCGGACTGCGGGCCGTGGCCGACACCGCCCGGCTGCACCAGGTGATCGCGAACCTCGTCGACAACGCGGCCCGGCACGGTTCGCAGGACGTGCCCGTGCGGATCCGGATCCGGGTCCGCGCCGACCCTCACGCCGGCGAGCTGATCCTCGACGTCCACGACGACGGCCCCGGAATCCCCGCGGCGGACTGTTCCCGGGTGTTCGAACGCTTCGCGCGCGGCGGTGCCCAGGACGGCGGAACCGGGCTGGGCCTCGCGATCGCCCGCTGGGCGGTGGATCTGCACGCGGGCCGGATCGAGGTCCTCGACACCGCGTCCGGCTGCTGTATCCGGGTGACACTGCCCCAGGGCTAGACCCCACTCACGATCGACATCCGCTCGGGACCGGACCTTTCCGGTCCCGCGATGACGCCTGCCCGCCCACGGCCGGGCACAGACGAGGAGGACATCATGACCGCACCGACGACGATCCCGCCGGAGTTCGTCCCGCCCGACGGTCTGTGGCGCTGGCGCCGCGACGTGTGGCGGCGCGACCGGACATCGATGGCGCCCCGCGGGGCCCTGGTGGCCGCGCTGACCGCCGGCACGATCGCGACCCTGACGCTGCAGGTGACGGTGGTGAGCATCGCGTACCTCCTCACCGGAGCGGCGGTGGCGGCGACAGCCTTCGTCACCGTGCGCCCGCGCCCGACGCCGCTGCAGCTCGTGGTGGTCGTCGGTGCGCTCGCCCTGCTCGCGGTCGCGGCGCTCCGCGGCGCCGACTGGCTGGTGGCGCTGTGTGTGGTGGCGAGTTGGGTGGTGGGATCGGTTGCGCTGGTGGGGGGCTGGACGTGGACCGGGCTTGCGCTCGCGTCCGTCGCGCTGTGGCTCACCCCGGTCCGGGTGACCGGTTGGGTGCGCCGCGGTCGTGCCCGGCTGCGGCCCGGGCGCAGGGTCGAGCCGGTTCGGGTCTTCGTCGTGGCCGCGATCAGCGTGGCACTGTTGGCGGTGTTCGGATCGCTGTTCGTCAGCGCGGACCCGGAGTTCGGCAGACTGTTCGACGCCGCGTTGCCCGACGTCCGGGTCGGCAATCCCGCCGGGCGCGTGCTCCTCGGTCTCTTCGTCGTGGGCGTGGCGTCGGCGTCGGCGTACCTGCGGAGGCGGACGCCGCGATTCGATGCCCTCGCACCCGGACCCGGCCACCCGCTCGCGCGGTGGGAGTGGGCGGTGCCGCTCGCGCTGCTCGACGCACTGTTCGTGGGCTTCGTCGCGGTGCAGGTGCGGGTGCTGTTCGGCGGGGACCGGCACGTCCGGGACACCGTCGGACTGACCTACGCGAACTACGCGCGGCAGGGCTTCTGGCAGCTCGCGGCGGTCACCGTTCTCACGTTGGTCGTCGTCGCCGTCGCGGTGCGCAAAGTGGACCGCCGCAGCGCGGGGGACCGGGCGCTCGCCCGGGTGCTGCTGGGCCTGCTCTGTGGTCTCGGGCTCGTCGTCGTGGCGTCGGCGGTGCACCGGATGTCGCTGTACGAGAACGAGTTCGGATTCACCCGGCTGCGGCTGAGCGTGATGGCGACCGAGCTTGGCTCGGCGTCGTGTTCGTGCTGCTGCTCCTGGCGGGAATCCGGATGTCGGCGCGGTGGCTGCCCCGGGCGGTGCTGGCGTCGGCCGCGATCGGCTTGCTCGGGTTCGCGGCGCTGAACCCGGACGGCTACATCGCCGAACGGAACGTGCAGCGGTACGCCGCGACCGGCGACATCGACGTCGCGTACCTGGGCGGGTTGTCCGTCGACGCCGTGCCCGCGCTCGACCGGCTCGCCGAACCTGTGCGCTCGTGCGCGCTGTCCGGCATCGACGTCGGTGGCGGTACGGCGTGGTTCGAGTACAACGCGGCCCGATCGCGGGCACGGGAGATCCTGCGGGACCGGCCGGTGATGGCGTGTACCCACGGGTCCTGGTGAGGGCGGACGTCAGTGCCAGGGAACGATGGGCGGCTTGACCCACATGATCTTCTCGTCGGCGTGCGCGGGTACGGCGCGCGGATCGTCGGGATGGGCCTGGGCCCACCGGGTCTTCTCGTCGACCAACTCCGCGGCCACCGTCCACGTCTCGCGGGTACTCGGCGGGTTCGCGCCGGCCGCCCGTGCCAGCTTGCGGAGCCGATCGTCGGGCAGGTCGAGCAGTTCGGCGCCGGTGATCGAGCGGTCCCACACGAACCGCGCCAGTTCCAGCGCCTTCTCCCGACGCTTGCGGCTCGCCTGATCAGTGTGGGCGAAGTCGACCTCGTCCGCGTCCATCCCGGTCACTCCCGTCGCTACTCGTGTCTGTGCTGGACCTGCCTTCCCTTGATTCGCGCACTTATCGGTGTCGGCGGAGCCCGAATCACACCGATTAGTGCGCAAATCGCGGGGGAATCAGCGGAGGCGGGCCAGGACCTCGTCGTGTAGCAGGCCGTTGGTGGCCACCGCGCTGCCGCCGTGGGGGCCGTCGGCGCCCTCGAGGCTGGTGAAGCGGCCACCCGCCTCGCGGACCAGCAGGTCCAGGGGCGCGAGGTCCCACAGCGACACCTCGGGCTCGGCCGCGATCTCGAGCGTGCCCTCGGCCAACAGGCAGTAGGAGAAGAAGTCGCCGTAGCCGCGGATGCGCCACACCTCGTCGGTGAGGTCGACGAAGCGGTCGCGGATGCCGCGTTCCTTCCACCCGGACAGCGACGAGAACGCCAGGCTCGACGACGCCAGGTCGCCCACCGCCGACACCGACAGCCGTCGGGCGTCGCCGCCGTCGTACGACGCCCACGCGCCCTCACCGGCCGACGCCCACCAGCGACGGTTCAGTGCTGGGGCGCTCACCACGCCGACGACGGGGACGCCGTCCTCGAGCAGTGCGATCAGGCTGGCCCACACCGGGACACCGCGCACGAAGTTCTTGGTGCCGTCGATCGGGTCGATCACCCACTGCCGACCCTCGAACTTCGCGTCGCCGCCGAACTCCTCGCCGAGGACGTCGTCGCCGGGCCGTTCCACGGCCAACGTCGCGCGCACTGCCCGCTCCACCGCCAGGTCGGCATCCGACACGGGGGTGAGGTCGGGCTTGGAATCCACCTTCAGATCCAGCGCGCCGAATCGAGCGCGGGTGATGGCGTCGGCCTCGTCGGCGATGCGGCGGGCGAGAGTCAGGTCGGCGGCGCGTGCGGTCACGACAGCAAAGCCTACCGGCGCCCTGCCCGCGGTTGCTTCCAGCGAAGGCCTCAGGCGGATTCGGATGGAGAACCGGCAATCAGTGACGAATATGGACTACTGATTGCCGAACATTGGCGGATGTGGCACTCTTGAGCGCGAATCGTGGCGGAAGCCACAATCCTCGGTCGTCGAAGGGACGGTTACATGTCGCTCAGTTCAACTGCGCGCGACGCGATGCAGGATGTGATGCGACTCGAGGGCGCCTATATCGGCGGGCAACTCGTGTCGCTCGACGGCGCCGAATGCGTGCCGGTCATCTCGCCACGCGACGGCCGGTCGCTCGGGGTACTGCACGCAAGCGACGAGATGCACGTCGACCTCGCCGTCTACGTCGCCCGATCGGCCTTCCGGACGTCCGGCTGGGCCACGGCGCCGGCGCGCGAGCGGGGCGAGGTCCTGAAGAAGTGGGCGCTCCTCGTCGGGGAGAACGCCCAGGAACTGGCCACCATCATCTCGCTCGAGATGGGCAAGCCGGTGTCTCAAGCGCTCAACGTGGAGTTGGCAGCGGTCGAGAAGTGCATCCGGTGGTACGGCGAACTCGCCGACAAGCTGTCGGACAAGCTGATCGCGCACGAGGCGTCCGTGCTGGCGTACTCGGTCGAGGCCCCGGCCGGCGTGGTGGCCGCCGTGGTGCCGTGGAACTTCCCGCTCACGATGACCGCATGGAAGCTCGCGCCCGCACTCCTCGCCGGCAACTCGGTGGTGGTGAAACCGTCGGAGCAGACGCCGTTCTCGGCACTGCGACTGGCGGAACTGGCCGGCGAGGCCGGACTGCCGGCGGGTGTGCTGAACGTCGTGAACGGCCTGGGTCGGGATGCCGGTCAGGCGCTCGGTCGGCACCCCGACGTCGACGTCCTGACCTTCACGGGATCGCCGGTCACCGGGCGCGCCTTCATGAAGTACAGCGCCGAATCGAACGGCAAGCGGGTGTGGCCGGAGCTCGGCGGGAAATCCGCCACCATCGTCCTGCCCGACGCCGACATCCGGGCCGCCGCCGCCAGCGCCGCCGAGAACGCATTCTTCAACCAGGGCCAGATGTGCAGTGCCTCGTCTCGGCTGATCGTGTTCGAGGACAACGCCGACGAGGCCGTCGCCGCGGCGTGCGAGGTTGCTGCCGCGCTGCAGCCGCGGGACCCGCTCGACGCCGGTACCGCCTTCGGCGCCATCGTCAGCGCCGGCGCGGTGGCCGGGATCGAGGCCAAGGTCGCGGACGCGCTCGAGCAGGGGGCGGTCCTGGCCGCCGGCAGCCCGCGGCGCGCTGTGGTGCAGGGCCTGGAAGGGGGCTCGTACTTCGCCCCTGTCGTCCTCGATCACGTCGATCCCGATTCCCGGATCGCGCAGGAGGAGGTTTTCGGGCCGGTCCTCTCGGTCATCCGCGTCAGCAGCGAGGCGGAGGCGATCCGCGTCGCCAACGACACCCGGTACGGACTCGCGGCCTCGGTGTGGGGCAGTGACGTCGCCGCGATCCACCGCGTCACGCGTGCCGTGAAGGCCGGCGTGATCTGGGTGAACTGCTACGAGGAGGGCGACATGCGCCTTCCCTTCGGCGGTGTGAAGGAGAGCGGATTCGGGCGGGACAAGGGCGCCGATGCGCTGCACAAGTACACCGACACCACCGCGGTCTGGATGAAGCTCGATGGCTGATCGCCCCCTGATCGCCGTCACCACGTGGCGGCGCGATCTCCCCACCTACCTCGGCGAGCGGACCGACCTGTTCACCGTGGGCACCGAGTACGTCCGGTTCTTCTCCGCGCAGGGCCTGTCCGTGATCCTCGTTCCGGAATGCACCGGAGACGACGCCGCGGCCCTGCTCTCGCACGTGAGCGGGCTCGTGCTCTCCGGGGGAGAGGACGTGGGCGAGTGGATCGCCCGCGGCGAGGACGTCGGTGCCCCGCTCGACGCCACCAGCCGTGACGTGACCGAACACGCGCTTGTCGTGGCCGCCCGGGAACTCGGATTGCCGGTCTTCGGCATCTGCCGCGGAATGCAACTGCTCGCGGCCCTCCACGGCAGTCGCGTCGTCGACCTGCCCGCCGTCCGGGACCTGCACCCGTACGGACTCGCGCCCGAGGCCCAACTCGACCACCGCCACGAGATCGACATCGCGTCCGGCCCGGCGCCGTCCGCTGTTCGAGGTATGCGTGTCAATTCGATTCACCAGCAGGCGATCTCGCATTGCCCGGATGGTTTCGCCGTGACCGCGACGGCCGCGGACGGGACGATCGAAGCGATCGAGTCGACCACCGACTGGTACGCCGCTGGTGTCCAGTGGCACCCCGAGAAGATGTGCGGCGCCGACGAGTTCGCCGAACAGGCACAGTTCGTCGCTCCGTTCGTCGACGCCGTCAAGAGCTACCGACACACCACCTGATGACGCAACACCGAAGTATGCACCGAACAGAAAGAGGAACCCCCGTGACCGAGCAGAAGCTCTTCTTCGAGTACGAGAACGGCCCGCGTGCCATCGCCACCATGCATCTCGACCTGGCACCGAAGACGTGCGACGCGTTATGGGGTGCGCTGGTGAAGCCCGTGACCGTCGATGCGATGCACGCGATGTATGCCGGCCCGGAGGTGATGACCGGTCTCCCCGAGGAGGCGCAGAATTTCGATCCGGAGGCAGTCCCGTTCGAGAACCAGCAGGTCATTCCGGGCGTCGGTGACGTGCTCTGGTACTACCAGCGTCCGATGCAGATGGGCGGCCTGCCGTTCGAGTGGTACGAGGTCGGCGTCTGCTACGCCCCCGGCGTGCGCACGTTCGGCCCGCTGGGATGGACCCCGGTCAACGTGTTCGCCACCGTGACCGAGGGACTCGCCGACTTCGCCAAGGCCTCGGCCGACATCCGGATCACCGGGCTGAAGAAGCTCACGATCGGTCGCGTCGAATAGCTCCGAAGCCAGTGGGGCCGTGCCCGCCGCCGACGTAGCCGGGCGGGCACGGCCCCATTCGTCTGCGCGGGTTCGGGCGGAAACTGTTCGGCTCAAAGGTGTTCGGTACCGAGCGCACGCCGAAACGCCGCACCACATCTCGTGTGGTGCGGCGTCGGGTGTATCGAGACCGAGGTCAGGCCACGACGTCGTCGACGAACAACGGGCCGCGACGAACGGCTTTGAGTACCACGCGGGATTCGGCGATCTCCACGGTCGTCAGGGATCCGATCACGCTGTTCTGGAAGTCGAACAGCGCCTCCTCGTCCGTGAACAGTCCGTCGACCAACAGTCCGGCGTGCCCGGTGAGAGCCGCGCAGTATCGAACGGACGGATGAGTGGCGAGTGAACCGCCGATGCTCTCGATGTCTCCGCCGCGGATGTGCAGCCACAGCATGGCTTCGACCTTGAAACCGAAGAATGTGGGCGCCACCTCGGTGCGAACCCGCAGGACGCCGACACCGAACAGGGTGTCGAGCCGACGGCGAACGGTCTGCGCGTTGATGCCGGCGTCCTGCGCGAGCATCGAGATCGTCGCGCGCCCATCGTTGCTCAGCTGGTCGATCAGGTTCTGGTCGACGGCATCGAGAACCACCGGCGTGGAACTGGTCGACGGCGCGTGCCAGGGTGCGGACTTGCGAAGGGCCTCGACCTGCTCCGCCGGCAGTATCCCGGCGTGCCAGTCCAGGCCCATCAGGTAGGACCGCAGAACGGTACTGACCTCGAACGCCCGCAGCCCGGGGATGGCCGGAAGTGTCTGCAACAGCAGCACTTGATGCGCCTCGGCGCTCTCCACGAGAACGAGAGCGACGATGTCGCCCGAACCCTCGAGGATCGACACCGAGGACGCACCCGGCAGCGCTGCCACCCTGCGGGCCACCTGGGCCACCTGGTCGATCTCGGTGCCGAGGCGAATGAGTACGCCCCGTGCGTGCAGCAGCTTGTTCGCATCGACATAGGTGGACACCCGCACACATCCCGTGTCGAGCAGATGCTGTCCACGTCGCATGACGGTCCGCGACGGAAGATCGATGACGCGACTGATGGCCTCCCAGGAGGCGCGTCCGTTTACCTGCAGTGCGCTCGCAATGAGCCGATCGGTGTCGCCCGTGTCATTGCCCTTCTGACTCATGGTCTGCAGCCTTCGTATGAGAATTTATGTGCGGGAAGAGAATTACACAGTGTAACCATGTCTCCGACGCTATTTCGTCAGGATCCGACTCTGCTCACTGCGCCAGGAAACCGTCACCTCGCTGCCCGGGTACGCGATCGTCGAGGTCGGGGCGACGGCCCGAAGCTCTTGTCCCGCCGCCTCCACCACGATCAGCAGCTCGCTTCCCCGGAACACTCGGGACTTGACCACCGCGGTCAGGTGCGCGTCGCAGCCGTCCGGTGCGTTGACCCGGATGTCCTCCTGCCGGACCATCAGCAGCGACTCGCCACCGAAGGTCTCCGGGGCCGGCACGGTCACATCGCCCACCGACGCGCGCCGATCCGCGCCCCCCGTGACGTCGAGGAGGTTCGCGGCCCCCAGGAAATCGGCAGCGAAGCGCGTGCCCGGGTTCGCGTAGAGATCCTCGGGCGTACCGGACTGCTCGACGACGCCACCCTGCATCAGAATGACCTGGTCGGACATGCTCAGTGCTTCGTCCTGATCGTGCGTGACGAAAACGGTGGTCACGCCCAGACTCCGTTGCAGCGACACCAGTTCCACCTGCATGTCCTCGCGGAGGCGTGCATCGAGATTCGACAGAGGTTCGTCGAGCAGGATCAGCCGGGGGCCACCGACGATCGCGCGGGCCAATGCCACGCGCTGCTGTTGGCCGCCGGACAGCTGTCGTGGCATGCGCGACGCCAGGTGATCCATCTGGACCTGTTCCAGCGCCCGCACGGCGAGGTCCCGCTGTTCGGCGCGGGTTCCGTGCGCCTTTCCGCGCATCCGCAGGGGAAAGCGGACGTTCTCGAGCACGCTCATGTGCGGCAGGAGTGCATAACTCTGGAACATCATGCTCAGCCGCCGGTTCTCCGGCGCGAGGTCGGTGACGTCCTCTCCGCCCACCGAGATGGTCCCGGAGTCGACGGTCTCGAGGCCCGCGATGCACCGCAGCAGCGTCGACTTGCCACAGCCACTGGAACCGAGCAGCGACACGAAGCTGCCCGATTTCGCGTGGATGTCGACGCCCTTGAGTACCTTCACGTCCCCGAATGTCTTGTGAACGTCGGCGATGGTGAGATCGGCCATTAGCTGAAGACCTTTCCGAGACCGACGATCTTCTCGATCGCCAGGATTGAAATCGCGGTGAGGGCCATCGAGAGAGTCGAGACGGCCGCCACCGTCGGCGATGCGCTGAACTCGAGCTGTCCGTAGATGGCGAGGGGGAGTGTTTGGAGCTGGGGTGTCCGCAGGAACAGCGCGATGACCGCGTCGTCGAAGGAGACGATGAAGGCCAGGAAGGCGCCGGCGATGATTCCGGGGCGGCACATCGGTAGCAGCACGTGCCAGTAGCGCTGCCACCAGCTGGCACCCATCACCCGGACGGCCTCTTCGGTGAACCCGTCGGATCTCGCGATCACCCCGAGGACCGTTCGGACGACGTAGGGGACGGTGATGACGACGTGCGCGAGCATCAGGATCCAGGGCGAGGATCCGCCCATCAACTGGGACACCGTCTGGAGGATGCCGATCGCGAAGATGATGCTCGGCATGGTCAGCGGCGACAGGGAAAACGACTGCAGCGCACCCGAACCGGGAACCTTGTGACGTGCGATCCCGATGGCGAAGGCCGTCCCGATCGCGGCCGCACCCACCGCGGCGATGAGGGCGACCTGCAGGCTGAACAGGAACGGATACGTGTACGTGGTGTCGGCCAGCGCATCCGCGAACCACTCCAGGCTGAGACCTTCGGGCGGGAAGGCGAGGAACTGGTCCGAGTTGAACGCGGCCCCCACCACCACCGCGAGCGGGGCCAGCATGAACAGCGCGATGAGAACGAGGAAGACCTTGCCGGCGATCCTCAACGGAAGCGGAGTTGATCGAACCACTATTTCATCCTCGCGTTCGCAATTCGGTTGGTCGCCGCGATCGTGATGACGACGACCGCCAGGATCAGCACCGCCTGCGTCGCGGCGAAGGGGATGTCGTTGCTGACCGTCGCATCGTGGTAGATGAATCCGGCGATCACCGGAAGCTGCGCTCCGCCAATGAGGTTCGGTGTGATGAACGAACTGATCGACAGTGCGAAGCACAGCGTGGCTCCGGAGACGATGCCCGGTAGGGACAGCGGAAGTATCACGTGCCGAAAGGTTCCGACGAATCCCGCGCCCATGGTTCGGGATGCTTCCCGGAGCCGCACGTCGATCCCGTTGATGACACCGAGAACCGACAGGACCGCGAACGGCACCAGTACCTGGATCATGGCGATGTTCACGCCGAGTTCGGTCCCCAGCAGACCCTGTCGAGCCTGGCTCAGATCCAGGAAACCCGGAATCTTCGCCAGCGGGCCGGACGGGCCCATGAGGATGACCCAGCCGAACGTCCGGATGACGACGCTGGTCATCAGCGGAAGGATTGTCGCGATCATCATGAAGGCCCGCGCTTTCGCGGAGAGCCCGGCCATGATGTACGCCAGCGGTACGGCAATGACGACCGAGGCGATCGTCTGGATGAATGCCATCCGCAGTGACCGCTCCGATGCGCCGAGGGAGACCGACGACCCGAAGAACCTGGTGAAGTTGCTGAGGGTGAACCCGGCGGAATCTGTGGTGAAGCTGGCCAGGAGTGTTCTGGCGACGGGGATCACGAATGCGATCAGAAGCAGCGCAATGAGCGGCAGCACCAATAGCCAGGGTTCGGCGGAGCGCTTCCTCATCGCGCGATCTGCTCCTGCCACTGGTTCTGCCAAGCCGCGGACTTCCCGGTGATCTGCGCCGGATCGAACCTGACCAGCTTCTCCAGCGTCGGGCCCGACAGAATCTTGGACTGCATGTCAGCGGGGACGGCTGCCTTCGTGTTCACCGGCGAGTAGGCCATGCCGGTGACGAACTTCTCCTGGGCGCCCGCGCTCAGTGCATAGTCGATGAACTTGGTGGCGAGGTCGGTGTTGGGGCGGCCGGCGACGACGTTGGCGGTGATGAACGACCCGGTCGTGCCCTCTCGCGGCATGGTGAAGCCGACGGGCTGGCCGGCCTTGCGCAGCGTCTCCGCGTAGTCCTGCGAGTAGGGAGCCAGCCAGATGTCGCGGGCCGCGAAGGCCTGCTGGAGGTCGGACGACGTCTTGGTGATGATGGAGTCGCCGGCGCGGGCCGACTGGCCGATCGCGTCGATACCGGGGGCGACGTCGTCGATCGTCCCGCCCCGGGTGCCGTTGATCATCAGCATCCCGAGGGTGCCGTAGCTGTTCGACAGGTCCGTGAAGGCGACGTGCTGCCGGTACTCGGGGTTGAAGGCGTCGTTCCACGACGTGGGCTCGTCGATCTTGTCCGTGCGGTACAGCAGCCCCATCGGGGTGATCTGAACCACCGGTCCCTGACCGCCGGCAAGATCGCTGGTCGCCTGGGCGATCAGGTCGGGACCGTTGGTGAGCGCGGACGGGTCGATCGGCGCGAGGAGCCCGTCCTTGGCGGCCACCGCCTCCTGACCCCCGGAGAAGAAGACGACATCCATCTGCGGGCTCGACTTCTGGGCCTGGAGCTGCGCGAGCGCGTCCGAGCTGTACAGCGTCACCTGCTTGACGGTGACGTTGTTCTCCTTCTCGAACGGCTTCACCACGGCATCGGTGAAGTTCTTCTGCCACTCGCCGCCGAACGTCGTGACGACGAGTTCGGACGCCGATGACGTCCCGGGCGTGCATGCGGTCAAGGAGGCGGAGGCGCCCACTGCGAGGGCGATTGCGGTGAGTGCGAGGCGACGTTTCATCTGACTTCCTGGATGTGGGTTGAGGCGTCCGAACAAGTCGACGCGGCCGACGGCGAGGCACTTCGTGGGCTGTGACCCAGGCCACGAGTCGGATGAGTGTTGCATATTCGCCAGATTGCCGCAATAGAGTGGGTGAAGTAGACAATTGTCTTAAGGATTGTCACTCGAATTCGCCTTCAGGCGGCCCTGGGGTGAGCTCGAGGTGAACCCGGGGCGGGTTCGGGGGACCGCTGCTCGGCGGATCCGCGGCGCGAGGGTCGCCATCGCGGCCGGTGTGACTGCGGTCGCAGCGATGCCACCGTGATGGACCCGGTAGCCTGGATAACTGTGCATCCTGACGTTTCCGCTGACCTCAACGAGCTCGACGCCACTCTGACCACGGTCGAGAAGGTTCTCGACGTCGAGGAGCTGCGCCGCCGCATCGACGAACTCGAACACCAGGCGTCCGATCCGGAGCTGTGGAACGACCAGGAACACGCGCAGAAGGTGACAAGCCAGCTGTCGCACGCCCAGGCGGAGCTGCGCCGCGTGGAGGAACTGCGCTCGCGCCTCGACGACATGGCCGTGCTGTACGAGCTCGCCGAGGAGGAGGGCCCCGACGCGGTCGCCGACGTCCACGTCGAGCGGGCGACCCTGCGCGCCGACATCGAGGCGATGGAAGTCAAGACCATGCTCTCGGGCGAGTACGACCAGCGTGACGCGCTCGTCAACATCCGCGCCGGCGCCGGCGGCGTCGACGCCGCGGACTGGGCCGAGATGCTCATGCGCATGTACATCCGCTGGGCCGAGAAGCGTGGCTACGGCGTCGAGGTCTACGACACCTCCTACGCCGAAGAGGCCGGCATCAAGAGCGCCACCTTCGCGGTGAAGGCGCCCTACAGCTACGGCACCCTGTCGATCGAGATGGGCACGCACCGTCTCGTCCGTATCAGCCCGTTCGACAACCAGGGCCGCCGCCAGACCTCGTTCGCCGAGGTCGAGGTGTTGCCCGTCGTCGAGACCACCGACCACATCGACATCGACGAGAACGACGTCCGCGTCGACGTGTACCGCTCGTCCGGACCGGGTGGCCAGTCGGTCAACACCACGGACTCGGCGGTGCGCCTGACACACGTCCCTACCGGCATCGTCGTCACGTGTCAGAACGAGAAGTCGCAGCTGCAGAACAAGATGTCCGCGATGCGGGTGCTGCAGGCCAAGCTGCTCGAGCGCAAGCGCCAGGAGGAGCGCGCCGAGATGGACGCGCTCAAGGGCGACGGCGGCAGCTCGTGGGGCAACCAGATGCGCTCGTACGTGCTGCACCCGTACCAGATGGTCAAGGACCTGCGCACCGAGTACGAGGTCAACAACCCGTCGGCAGTGCTCGACGGTGAAATCGACGGATTCATCGAGGCCGGCATCCGCTGGCGGATGAGCGAAACCCAAGCCTAGGACGTATGCAGACCACAACCCTCGCACTGACCTTCACCCCATACGTCCAACTGCGTGCATGGCTCGAAGTCACCGGACTTCCCATTGCGCTGACGGTTCTGGGTGCGCTGATCGTCGCCCGTTTCGTGAACTGGGCCGGCGGTCGGATCACTCAGCAGATCGACGACAACTACCAGCAGGGCGACGCCCTGGTCCGTTCCGAGGCCACCAAGCACCGGCACTCGGTGGCGCAGGTCATCACGTGGGTGGTCATCACGATGATCTACGTGATCGCGACGGTTAAGGTGCTCGGTCTGCTCGGCCTGCCCATCGGCAGCCTCGTGGCTCCGGCGACGGTGCTCGGTGCCGCACTCGGCTTCGGCGCGCAGCGTGTGGTCCAGGACATCCTCGCCGGGTTCTTCATCATCACCGAGCGTCAGTACGGTTTCGGTGACACGGTGCAGATCGCCATCACCGGGTCGTCCACGGACGCAGAGGGTGTGATCGAGGACGTCACCCTGCGGGTGACCCGGATGCGCAACGCCGACGGCGAAGTCATCACCGTTCCCAACGGGCAGATCGTCAAGGCGGTCAACCTCTCGAAGGACTGGGCGCGCGCGGTGGTGGACGTGCCGATCCCCGCGACCGCCGACATCAACCACGTCAACGACATCCTGCACCGCGTCGGTGTCGACGCGTACGAGGACAAGGGCCTGCGCCCGCTGCTGCTCGACACCCCGTCGGTGATGGGAGTCGAGAGCCTCGCGGTGGATCAGGTGAGCATCCGGATGGTGGCCCGCACACTGCCCGGCAAGCAGTTCCAGGTCGGCCGGGCGCTGCGGGTGCGCGTCGTGACGGCGCTGCGACGCGCCGGTATCACCGTCGCGGCCGAACTCGAGAACGACGCGGTGGGAGGTGGCGACGAATGAGCCCGCAGGAGAAGGTGTCGCTGCTGTGGAAGCGGATTCCGCGCAAGCTGTTCGGCGGCCGCATGCGCACCACGACCGTGGCCATGTGCGTGCTCTGGCTGGGTCTGGCGATGCTCAACGCCCAGGTCAATCAGGAGACCGACGCCTCGACGCACGGCACGCAGCCGGCCGTCAGTACCGGGGATCCGGCCTTGCCTGCGGATGAGCGGCAGAGCGAGAGTCCGTCGACGCCGCCGCAAAGCTCCACTCAGCCGTCGTCGTCGGAGAGCGCCACGCCGTCGTCGTCGCCCGCGTCGGAGACGAGCCGCAGTGGGCAGCAGTCGAGCACGCCGACCACGACGCCGGGCGCCGGCAGTGGCACGACCACGTCGGGGACGTCGCAGCAGACGACGACCACGCCTCCACCTGCTCCGCAGCTGTCGCAGGAACCCGAGTCGGGCCCGTCCGACGAGGTGACGACCACGGCGCCGACGCCGCAGGGCTGACACGCGCGGATCGGTGCGCGTCGTTACCCAAGGTCACTGTTCGATAACGGCTAGACTGACTTCCCGTGATCAGCGTCAAGGATGTCTCCAAGTTCTACAAGGCCTCCACCAGGCCCGCCCTGGACAAGGTGAACGTCGAGATCGACAAGGGCGAGTTCGTGTTCCTGATCGGGCCGTCGGGCTCGGGCAAGAGCACGTTCATGCAGCTCCTCCTCAAGGAGGAGACCCCCAGCTCGGGGGACATCTACGTCGCCGACTTCCACGTCAACAAGCTGTCGGGTCGACGGGTGCCGAAGCTGCGGCAGAGCGTCGGCTACGTCTTCCAGGACTTCCGGCTGCTGCAGAACAAGACGGTGTCGCAGAACGTCGCGTTCGCGCTCGAGGTGATCGGCAAGTCGCGCTCGATGATCGAGCGCACCGTCCCCGAGGTCCTCGACCTGGTCGGACTGTCCGGCAAGGCCGATCGCCTGCCGAACGAGCTGTCCGGCGGTGAGCAGCAGCGCGTCGCGATCGCCCGCGCGTTCGTGAACCGTCCACTGGTCCTGCTCGCCGACGAGCCCACCGGCAACCTCGACCCCGACACCAGCGCCGACATCATGCTGCTGCTCGAGCGGATCAATCGCACCGGCACCACCGTGCTCATGGCCACGCACGACCACCACATCGTCGACTCGATGCGCCGCCGCGTCGTCGAGCTCGATCTCGGCAAGGTGGTGCGCGACGAAGCGAGAGGCGTGTACGCCGTCGGCCGCTAGGCCCGCGACGGCACCCGCCCACCGATCCTCTCGAACAGACGACTCAAGGACTGCGATTCCCCGATGCGTGCCAGTTTCATTTTCAGCGAGGTCCTGACCGGCCTGCGCCGCAACCTCACGATGACCGTCGCGATGATCCTGACCACCGCGATCTCGCTCGGACTGTTCGGCGGCGGTCTGCTGGTCGTGCAGATGGCCGACAAGACCCAGCAGATCTTCCTGGACCGCGTCGAGGTGCAGCTGTTCCTCACCGACGACATCTCCGCGTCCGACCCGGATTGTGCGGCGGACATCTGCCGCGGCATCCGCAGCGATCTCGAGAACACCGATTCGGTGGTCTCGGTGCAGTACCTCAACCGCGACGACGCCGTCGCCGACGCCACCGACCGGGTGTTCAAGGACAACCCGGAACTGGCGTCCCTGGTGAGCCCGGAGAGCTTCCCGGCCTCGTTCAAGGTCAAGCTCAGCGATGCGGAGCGCTTCGGTGTCATCAACGACGAGTTCGCGGCGCGTCCCGGCATCGAGAGCATCCTCAATCAGCGGGAGCTGGTCGACCGCCTGTTCAGCGTCCTCGGCGGTGTCCGCAACGCGGCGTTCGCGATCGCCGTCGTGCAGGCCATTGCCGCGATCTTCCTGATCGCCAACATGGTTCAGGTCGCCGCGCTGACCCGCCGCACAGAGGTCGGCATCATGCGTCTGGTCGGCGCCACCCGCTGGTACACGCAGCTGCCGTTCCTGCTCGAGGCCGTGGTCGCCTCGCTGATCGGTTCGGTCCTGGCGATCGCCGGGCTGTTCACCGCGAAGAACATGTTCATCGACGACGTCCTCGGCGACATCTACGACGCCAATATCGTGGCCCGGATCTCCAACAGTGACGTGTTGCTGGTGTCGCCGTTCGTGGTGATCGTCGGCGCCGGCATGGCCGCGATCACCGCGTACATCGCACTGCGCCTGTACGTCCGGGAGTAGTGCGGCGTTATCGGCTTGCGCAAGCTCCTATGCTGGAGCTGTACGAAGAGTGACGGCGGAACGAGGACTGTGAGGGCCCGCACGTGAAAGAGAAGGGCCGCAAGGTCATCGCGACCAACCGCAAGGCGCGACACAACTACACCATCATCGACACCTACGAGGCCGGCGTCGCACTGCTGGGTACCGAGGTGAAGAGCTTGCGCGAGGGCAAGGCCTCCCTGGTGGACGCCTTCGCCACCGTCGACGACGGCGAGGTGTGGCTGCGCGCACTGCACATCCCGGAGTACACGCAGGGCACGTGGACCAACCACTCGCCCCGGCGCACCCGCAAGCTGCTGCTGCACAAGCGCGAGATCGAGCATCTGGTGGGCAAGACCCGCGAGGGCAACCAGACGCTGGTGCCGCTGTCGATGTACTTCTCCGACGGCAAGGTCAAGGTCGAGCTGGCGCTCGCGAAGGGCAAGCAGGACTACGACAAGCGTCAGGATCTGGCGCGCCGCACCGCCGAACGCGAGGTGACGCGCGAGCTCGGGCGCCGCGTCAAGGGCATGCGCTGACCGAGTTCCCGGTGAACTGACGACGGTGGCCGCCTCCCGAACGGGAGGCGGCCACCGTTGCTTCTATGTCTGCCCTACTTCGCGACGCGCTCCCACATCTGCAGGTACGCCTCGGCGCCGCGGGACATGTCGTCCATGAACTGCGCACCGTCGTCGCCGGCATACACGCGCATGTCCTCGATCCAGTCGGGGATCATGCCGTACTGCGCCAGACCGTCGGTGTTGAAGTCGAACACGCGGGTGCCGGCTCGCTGCTGATCCATCACCGTGCCGCCGTCGAACGTGGTGTAGGGGTACTCGACCCCGCGCGTGCCGTCCTTGTGCGGCGCCGGCTGCGAACCGAAGCCGTTGGTGTCGGCACCGTAGCCGTAGCCGAAGTAGTAGTCGTCGTCGCGTCCCTGCCGCGCCTCTCGCCACTCCTTGACGAAGTTCTCCGACGGCCCCGCGTACGACGCCACGAACCCGCCGAGCTTGTAGATCCGCGGGTAGTTCGACGCGTCGGTCCACCCGTGGCTCGACACCACGCCGGAATACTTCGCCTCTTCGAGGATCCGCAGTGCCGAGTCGGCGGTCTTGACGCCCATGTGGTCGATGTCCACGATCATGCCGCGCTGCATCATCGCGCGGATCGCGTGCTCGCCGAGCGGACTCAGATCCCGCGCGTTGCAGACGTCACCCTCCGGGTACACGGGCAGCGTGACCCCCGGCGGCAGTGACTTCGCCGCCTCCACGACGTCGTCGCCGACGTTGCCGATCGGGTTGTCGGTCGCGACTCCGGTGCACTGCTCGGCCTTCCAGAACTCGCCGGTGCCCAGGAAGTTGCCGATGTTGACCGCGGTGCCGGTCAGTCCCTCGTCGAAGCGCACTCCGCCGAACGCGTTGTCGAACTTGTGGGTCAGGATCACCTGCCGCACGCCAATCGCGTACAGCTCGTCGAGGCCGGCGTCGATGTCCTGCTCGGTGCACTGCGGGACGCCGCCCGACAACCCGCAGCCGAACGGCTCGGAGATCTCCATCCCGAGTGTGACGGCGAGCTTGCCCGACGCCGCCACCTCGCGGGCCTGCTGCGGGGAGCTGACGATCCGGAACCAACCACGGCCCGGTCCGCCGTACTGCGCGTCGACGTAGTCCTGGATCTCGTGGGCCTGTCGGGCCTCGATCCGGACCGTCTCCATTTCGTCGCACGGGTTGCTGCGCAGCGGATACAGCTCACACAGCACGCGATTCGAGACGAGCAGGTTCGTGAAGATCCGCAGCCCGCCGCGCCACGCGCGCTCCACCCAGCGGTAGTACGTCTGCTCGTGGGTCATCGAGTCGTACGACGGGACGTCGGCGAAGCTCGGCCACATCGTCGTGTCGTGCGACTCGAACGGGTTGCCGTGGGAGAGCACGTTCTCGAGCAGCGCGGGCAGCCCGTCCGGCTTGTGGTCCTCGCAATCCTGCAGCGCGACGGTGACGCCCAGCGGGGAGTACGGCTCGCCGCAGCGGATGCTGCCGCCGATGAATTCGTTGGCGTTCATGTGGACGTGCGCGTCGATGAACCCCCGTACCTCGCCGTCCGCTGTCGCTCCGACGGGCACCCCGCTGGCGTTCACCTCCGCCTCGGGGAAGTCGGCGCAGCCGTCGGCGGCCGCGAGACGGAAGCGTCCCGCCTCGGGGTCGGCGCCGGGATCGGTGATGGTCAGGCGACCGTCGGACCGGCCCACGCTCAACTGCTTGCCGGTGGTGACGGCCGTGGCGGTGTAGGCGCCGTCGGTGAACGTCAGTGCCCAGTCGGCGGCCGGAGTGGCCTGCGGCGACGCGAAGACCCGACCGGACTCGCCGGCGAGCATCGCGGTGTCGGCGCCGAAGAACAGGAACCGGCCCAGCTGCGCGGCCTGCATCCGGAAGCGGGACGCGGAGTCGACGTCGGCGCCGGTGCGGAAGCCGTCGCCGTCCCGCGTGACGAATCCGGGGGACACGTCGGAGGTGAGCGTGTAGCAGCCGCCCGCGAGTCCGTAGACGGGATCGGTGGGCGGTCCGGGTTCGGTCGGGTTCGGCGACAACGGGACCGACACCGCTGCCGCGGCGCCGGCGACGGTGAGGGCCACGGCAGCAGCGAGAAGCGGTAATGCCCTCCGTCGAACGAATCTGAGAGTTTTCATCGGCGGAGGTCCCCTCACGAGCGCAGGCGTCAGCTATCTGGCGAGCAGGCTAGGGGAACCTGAACGACCGTCCAGGTGTTTCGGCGAACGAATCTCGAGGGATGGACATATACGATTCGCGACCTGGCGTAAACGGTTCTGCCGGGGGTCAACAGTTGCTCGGAGCGGGCAGGCCGGCGAAGCGATCCTTCAGATACATGAAGGCTTCGGGCAGGCCGACGACGGCGTTCGTCATGTGTTCGGCGATGGGGTAGGCGTGGAACTCGAGCGTCGCACCGGCCTTGCAGTACCGGTCGGCGGTCGCGGCCACGGACCGGAACGGCGTGAGCTCGTCGGACGCGCCGTGCCACATGAACACCGGCGCGGTCGGCACGCCCGGGAAGTCGACGAGACTGTTCTCACGCATCACCGCGCGCACGTCCTCGTCCTGGATCAGGCTCGTGGACTTCGCGACCTCGCTGACGCTGTGCAGCAGGCCCTTCGCGATGATCAGGGTGCGGCACTCGTCCTTGAGTTCGTCGCGCAGCGCGATCCCGGCGGGGCTGAGCTGGGAGCCGAGCGGGAGACGATCCGGGTACTCCCGCTCGAGACCCACCGCCGCGGCGAAGCCGAGACCGAAGCCGGGGTGCCGGTCGGCCAGGCCCAGCCCCACGGCCATCTCCTCGATGCTCGCCGGAACGCCGCCCTGTGCGACGCCCGCAAGTTTCACGTCCGGGGCGTATGTGGGGTTGAGGGCTGCGGCCCAGGCCGTGGCCATGCCGCCGCCGGAGTATCCGGCGAGGGCGACCGGGCTGCCGCCCAGGCGCAGCTCGGGCAGGTGCTTGACGGCGCGAACCCCGTCGAGCGTGATCATGCCGCCGAGCTTGGCCGCGCCGTACGCACTGTCGGGGCCCAGGTGATCGGGAATCGCGAGCGCCCACCCCATTGCGAGCGCCAGGGGAATTCCGAACGCGTCCTTGATCTCGCCGGTGAACAGGGCCGCAGACGGCGCGCATCGCAACCCCAGGGAGTTGACGATCGCCTGATACGACAGGACCGGCATGTCGGCGGGTGCGCCCACCGGCTTGATCACCGTCGTCACCGCCGGGATGGGTCGACCGGCCGAGTTGGTCGACCGGTACTTGATCTGCCACACCTCGGTGCCGGGCAGGATCCACGTGTCCGCGCGCCGGCTCTCGAGGACGTCGCCCGGCGCCTTCGACGCAATGTCGGGTGGGGCGGCGTAGAAGGGGTCGCTGTACGGGGTGGGGTAGGCGGGCTCCGCGCCTGCCGAGGCCGGTGACGCGAGGGTGCCCACCACCACGGCCGCGATCGCGAGCGTGGCAGCGGACATCAATCGACGTGCGAACGAACTCATACCCTGTTTCCCCCGTACGAGTAGCGAGTGGCGAACGTCACTCGACCGGCCGTCTCGGGGCACGACATTAACGGAACGAGGCGACCCGGAACGGGGAAATGCGCAGATGGGGTGATCTGTCGTGGGGGTGCCGGGGAGCGGTTCGAACCGGTCGGCGATAATTGGGATGATTCGCGCGTCCGCGCGGGTTAAAGTAAGTAGCCCCGCGAGAGACGCGGGGACGTACGGGGCTGAACGGTTTCGACTGCGTACGTTGAGTCAGGGGAAGCGTGTCGGTGCAGGCAAGAGACCACCGTAAGCGTCGCTGCAAACCAATAAGCGCCGATTCCAATCAGCGCGACTACGCCCTCGCTGCCTAAGTAGCGACTGCGTGTCTGTCAGACCGGGTGTGCCCTCGCCCCGGACCCTGGCATCAGCTAGAGGGCTCTACCGTTCCACTCGGTCGCGGAGTGGGGCGGGACATCCAACAGCGACTGGGATCGTCATCACGGCTTGTTCGCGAGACCGGGAGATCCAAGTAGAGACATAGCGAACTGCACACGGAGAAGCCCTGGCAAAGCGGCGGAGGACCCGGGTTCGATTCCCGGCAGCTCCACCAAACGGGCCCGGTCAGAAGGTAATCGCCTTCCGACCGGGCCTTTTTGCTGTCTCGGCGGTGGGGTCAAGCGGGGGGCCGTCCGTGTTCCTCCGGGACTGCCGCGGACGCGTTTACCGGCGGCCGGGCCCAGGACGGATCGACGACCCGGCGCATGAGCTGATACCCGTAGTGGGTGTCGAGTCCGGGACGCACGACGACGAGGTCGAGGTGGCGGCCGCCTCGCCCGTAGACGCGCAGAACGTTGCCCGGCTGGCCCGTCTCGGGGCCGGTGATCTCGACGCCGTCGTCGATGTCGATTCGCCGCTGCATCATGCTGACGGAGTTCCAGCCGAACCGGATGCTCGCGACGGCGCCGAGACTCGGGGTGAGTTTGGTGATCAGGTCGTGCAGTTCGACCGTGAGGTTCCGAGTGCGCGGCCACCAGACCCCGTCGACGTCGCGCGGTCCGCCCGTCCGCAGAAGCAGTCGCGGGGTTCGGGTCGGTGTCGGGAACGGCTGTCCGTCCCCGGGGGAAGCCGCGGTACGTTTCAGGTCCGAGTGGGTAGAAGTGTGCGTCACCTGACGCTCCTGGTGTGGCCGCGAATCGGCCGCTAATTTCCAATCGCGGCCCGTGTGAGCAGAACGCTCGACGTGAAGTGCTGCGCGATACCTCAACGCTACACGCTGGGCTGTGGACCGGATCGTGGTCGATTTCGTTCTGGACCAATCGCGGCGCCTGTCGCCTCCGAATGCCTCGTGACAGCAGGACAGCGGCGGAGGGACGGGTGGTCGTGACAGGTAGCGGCGAGAGACGGCGGATTGCGGTGGTCGGTGCAGGTGTGGCCGGGCTGACCGCGTCCTGGGTGATGGCGAAGGACGCGGACGTCACGCTCTACGAGGCGGACGGACGCCTCGGTGGCCACGCGGACACTCATCGGGTGCGTACACCGGTGGGTGACGGTCTGGCGGTGGACACCGGTTTCATCGTCCACAACGACCGCACCTACCCGACCCTGCTTCGCCTGTTCGCCGAACTCGATGTGCCGACGCAGGACTCGGACATGAGCATGTCGGTGCGCTGCGACGGCTGCGGGCTCGAGTACTCGGGCGGCCAGGGCCTGCGCGGGCTGGCGCCCACCGTGTCGACTCTGCTGCGCGGGGAGTACGTGCGGATGCTGCTCGAGGTCAAGCGCTTCCACCGCCGGGCATCCGCCCTGCTGGAGGACGGGGACGCCGACGAGATCACGCTCGGTGACTTCCTCGCGACCGGAGGCTTCGCTCCCTACTTCGTCGCGCACTTCATGACGCCGCTCGTGTCGGCAGTGTGGTCGTGCGACCCGCAGACCGCGCTGCAGTATCCGGCCCGCTACCTGTTCACGTTCCTCGACCACCACGGAATGCTCGGTGTCGGAGGTTCGCCCACCTGGCGGACCGTGCGCGGTGGCAGCGCCGAATACGTGCGCCGCATCGCCGACCACATCGACGACGTGCGGGTCTCGACGCCCGTGCGGGCCGTACACCGGCACGCGGATCATGTCGAGATCCGCGACGACGCAGACCGGCTGCGCCGGTTCGACGCGGTGGTGGTCGCCACCCACCCGCTGCAGGCGCTGAAGATGCTCGCGGCGCCCACTCCGCTGCAGCACGAGGTGCTGGGCGCGATGCCGTATTCGGTCAACCACACCCAGTTGCACACCGACCAATCGGTGTTGCCGCGCAGGTCGCGGGCCCGCGCGTCGTGGAACTACCGGATCCCCTTCTGCGCCGCGCGGCCCGAGCAGGTGCTGGTGAGCTACGACATGACGCGGCTGCAGCAACTGCCCGACACCGGCGAGCGCTACCTGGTGACGTTGGGCGGCAAGGACGTCGTCGATCCGGACCTGGTGCTCGACACCATGGTCTACGAGCACCCGCAGTACACGCCGGCCTCGCTCGCCGCGCAGCGCCGGCTGCCCGAGCTGAGCGACCACGTCGTGGCGTTCGCCGGCGCCTACCACGGCTGGGGCTTTCACGAGGACGGCGCGCTGTCCGGACTGCGCGCCGCGGAGAGTGTCGGAGGGCGATGGACATGACCACACAGTCGATTCCCGAGACGCCGGCGATCTACCGGACCGTGATCAGTCACGTACGAACCGCCCCGCTGCACAACGTCTTCCGCTATCGCAGCTACAGCTGGCTGGTCGACGTCGACAACCTGCCGCGCCTTCCGCACCTTCCGAGGCTGCTGGCGCCGCTCGCCGGATTCGCGTCCTCCGACCACCTCGGCGATCTGTCGCGGACCCTGCGGCAGAACGTCGATGCCTTCCTCGCCGCGCACGGGATCGACCTGGACGGCGGAAAGGTGCTGCTGCTCAGCAACGCTCGAGTGTTCGGATACGTGTTCAATCCGCTCAGCGTGTTCTGGTGCCACGACGCGGACGGCCGACCGGTCTGCGTGATCGCCGAGGTGCACAACACCTACGGTGAGCGGCACTGCTACCTGCTGCGGCCGGACAGCGCGGGGGCCGCGCGTGCCACCAAGGAGTTCTACGTCTCGCCGTTCAACGACGTCGACGGTGAGTACCGGATGACCCTGCCGGTCCCGGGCGCCGCGCTACGGCTGGTCATCTCCCTCGAGCGTGAGGGGCAGTCGCCGTTCGTCGCGACCGTGATCGGCGAACGGCGGGACGCGACGACGCGCGAGGTCCTCCGGGCGGCGCTCGAGGTGCCGCTGGCCCCGTTGCGGGTGGCCGCGCAGATCCGTTGGCAGGGAATCCGCTTGTGGGCGAGGGGGCTGCCGATACGCCCTCGGCCCGTGCATCAGCGACAGGAGGCAGTGTGATGACCGCGACCACGATCGGGGCCACGACCCGGAGTTCGATCTCGCCCGACTCGACCACGGGCCGCTGCAGTTGGGGAGATCTGCACCGGGTGCCGAGCGGGCCGCGAGCGCAGGCCGCCGGCCGGATCGCCGACGGGTTGTTCCGGCACGCCGTCTCGCGACTGCCTGTCCGGGTCGAGTTCCCCGACGGCCGCGTCCTGGGCGATCCCGCCGCGCCGGATGCGCCGGTCATGCTCGTGCACCGGCCGCGTGACTTCACGGCGCGGGTGGGCCGGAGTGGATTGATCGGCTTCGGCGAGGCGTACATGGCCGGTGACTGGTCGGCACCCGACCTCACCGCGGTGCTCGAGGTGTTCGCGGCCCGCGCCGCGACGCTGATCCCGGGCCCATTGCAGCGCCTGCGGGGCATGGTGATTCCGAAGCCGCCGGGCAGCGAGAAGAACACCACCCGCAACACCCGCTCGAACATCTCGCGCCACTACGACCTGTCGAACGAGTTGTTCGGATTGTTCCTCGACGACACGCTGACCTATTCCAGTGCGCTGTTCGGACGCGACGAGACCGTCCCGTCGTGGGACGACCTGGTCTCGGCCCAGCACCGCAAGATCGACCACCTGCTCGACGGTGCGGGTGTGCGCGAGGGCAGCCGGGTGCTCGAGATCGGCACGGGCTGGGGCGAACTCGCGATCCGGGCGGCCGCCCGCGGCGCGACCGTTCGATCGGTGACGTTGTCCACCGAGCAGCAGGACCTGGCGTGCAAGCGGATCGCCGAGGCCGGATACGCCGACCGGGTACAGGTGGATCTGCTGGACTACCGGCGGGTCGACGGCCGGTACGACGCGGTGGTGTCGGTGGAGATGATCGAGGCCGTGGGACACCAGTTCTGGGGCACCTACTTCCGCACCCTCGATCGGGTGCTGGCGCCCGGTGGACGAGTCGCGATCCAGGCGATCACGATGCCGCACGACCGGATGCTCGCCACCCGCAACACCTACACCTGGGTGCACAAGTACATCTTCCCCGGCGGATTCCTGCCATCCGTCCGGGCGATCGAGGAGATCACCGAACATCAGACGAACCTGCGCGTGCGGCAACGGTTGTCGATGGGCGACCACTACGCGCGGACGCTGCGGCTGTGGGACGAGCGGTTCGCCGAGAACGCGGACGACGTCGCCGCGCTCGGATTCGACGACGTCTTCCGCCGGATGTGGCACTTCTACCTCTGCTACTCGGAGGCCGGGTTCCGCTCGGGCTACCTCGACGTGCAGCAGATCGTCCTCGACCGGAGGGATGCGTGATGACGACGACCGGGCCGGGGGAGACCGTCGGACTTGTCGAGGCCGCGGGCCTCGAGGTGGGGAACGTGCGGACGGAATGGGCGGCGCGATGAATGGTCTCGAGATGAACGGTTTCGATTGGGGCGGTTTCGCGCTCGTCACCATCACGAGTGTGATCGCGATCGTCATCCTCATGGTGGTCAC
This sequence comes from Rhodococcus sp. W8901, assembly GCF_013348805.1. Taxonomy (NCBI): domain Bacteria; kingdom Bacillati; phylum Actinomycetota; class Actinomycetes; order Mycobacteriales; family Nocardiaceae; genus Rhodococcus; species Rhodococcus sp. W8901. Next base: position 3,977,290 of record NZ_CP054690.1, on the reverse strand, counting down.
CGCCGCCTTCGGGTTCCGGCGGGCCCGGCACAATGTGGTCGACGTGTCCTGGGGTGTCGGCTTCGTCCTCGTTGCGCTGGTTGCGGCGGCATTCGGCGACGGCGACGAGTGGCGACGCTGGCTGCTCGCCGGCCTCGTTGCGGTGTGGGGACTGCGGCTCGCGATACACATGGAGCGGCGCTCGCGCGGGCACGGAGAGGACCCGCGCTACGAAAAGCTCCTCGACGACGCCGGCGGGAACCGGACGCTCACCGCGATCCGCAAGATCTACATCACGCAGGGCATCGCGCTCTGGTTCGTCTCTCTGCCCGTTCAGGTCGCCGCCGTCACGCGCGGGCCCTTCGGGGTGCTGACCGTACTGGGCGTGATCGTGTGGACGGTCGGGGTCGTGTTCGAATCCGTCGGGGACGCACAGATGTCGGCGTTCAAGGCGGACCCGGCGAATCGCGGCACGATCATGGACCGCGGCCTGTGGGGCTGGACTCGTCATCCGAACTACTTCGGCGACGCGTGCGTGTGGTGGGGGATCTTCCTCGTCGCCGCGCAGACGTGGCCCGGCGTTCTCACGATCCTCTCGCCGCTGGCGATGACGTACTTCCTCGTCTTCGCCACGGGTGCGCGCCTGCTCGAGCAGCACATGGCCGAGCGGCCCGGGTACCGCGACTACCAGCATCGCACCAGCTATTTCGTGCCGTTGCCGCCGCGTGGATGATCGGGTAGCGCGCGCTGCATGATGATCGTGTCGAGGGACGTCTCGTGTTCGAACCCCACGTCGAGAAGCCGTCCGGCAACCTCGAACTCGCGGCTGCGGTGCAGGTGGTACGAGCCGGAGCCGGGCGCGCCGGTCTCCGACGTCAGCACCGCGATCACCTCGCGGATGCCGAGGCGGGCGCATTCGGCGAGCGTCCGGTCGAGCAGCGCACCGCCGAGCCGTCGACCGGTGGCCCACGGCGCCAGATAGATCGATTCCTCGACGCAGTACCGGTACCCCGACCGCGTCTTCCAGGGTGCGACGCGGGGCACTTCCCGGCGTACGCCCCCAACTCGCACGAGTTCGTGCACGTCCTCGACGGCCGGCGCACGGTCGGCGTCGGCGACAGCGGATGGGTGCTCGCCGCCGGGGACACGCTGTACTTCGAGGCGGACGCCCCGCACCGGTTCGTCAATGACGGACAATCGCCGTGCCGATACTTCGTGGCGGCGATGATCATGAGGGCGCGGACGCCGGGTTCGCGCGGTCGGTCCCGCGCGGGCCGGACCGACTCACAGGCGCGGTGACCGCAAGGGAAGGACGGCGGGCGATGACCGAGGCGCGGACGCTGGCCGTGGTCGCGGCAGGTGGGGCGATCGGTGCGAGTGTGCGCTACCTGCTGGCCCAGCAGTTCCCCGGTATCTGGACCATCGTCGTGGTCAACGTCGTCGGTTCGCTGCTCCTCGGAGTGCTCGCGGCGATGGTCGGACCGGACCGGTTGTGGCGGCTGTTCCTCGGGGTCGGGGTGCTGGGCGGATTCACGACGTTCTCGACGTTCGCGGTCGATGTCGTGCAGAACCCGGGCGTCGCGGTGCTGTACCTCCTCGCGACGTTGGTGCCGGCGCTGTTCGCCGCGCGTCTCGGCATGGGGATAGGCGAGGTGTGGCACACGCGTCGGGGGTCGGTGTCGTGACGGTGTTGTGGGTCGCGCTCGGTGGGGGCGTCGGCGCGGGTGTGCGGTATCTCGCCGGACGACACCTGCACTCGTACGGCAGCTTCCCGGTGCCCACGTTCGTCGTGAACGTCGTCGGCTGTCTGATCCTCGGTCTGCTCGCGGGCGCGACGCTGCCGGCGGCGGTGTTCGCAGTGCTCGGCACCGGTTTCTGTGGGGGCCTCACCACATACTCGACGTTCGCGAACGAGGCTGTCGGTCTGACCCGGGTGCGGCGGTCCGTGACGTCTGCGGTGTATGTCGCGGCCAGTCTCGCCGTCGGTATCGGATTCGCGTGGGCGGGGTTTCGGATCACCTCGTGAACCGGCCGGTAGCCTCCGGTCCTGGCACGATGGAGCCGAAGCGTTCCACAGCGTTTCATCGGGTCGAAGTCGGAGGGGTAGATGGTGCACGAACGAGCGGGACAGGTGGCGTTGCCGGAGGATCTGGAGGATCTGGCGCATCTGGTGTCCGCCTATTACACGCGCACCCCCGACCCGGCGGATCCGCTGCAACAGGTGGTGTTCGGGACGTCCGGACACCGAGGCTCGAGCCTCGACTCGGCGTTCAACGAGGCCCACATCCTCGCGACGACGCAGGCCATCGTCGAATACCGCGCCGCGCAGGGCATCACCGGTCCGCTGTTCCTCGGTCGCGACACGCACGCGCTGTCGGAGCCGGCCTGGGCGACAGCGCTCGAGGTTCTGGTCGCCAACGATGTTGCGGTGGTGATCGATTCACGAGACGGCTACACCCCGACGCCAGCGGTCAGCCACGCGATCCTGCGGCACAACGCGTCCGGTCCGGCCGCCCGGGCCGACGGCATCGTCGTCACACCGTCGCACAACCCGCCGCGCGACGGCGGCTTCAAGTACAACCCGCCGCACGGCGGCCCCGCGGACAGCGATGCGACCACCGTGATCGCGGACCGCGCCAACGACCTGTTGCGCTCGGGACTGTCCGCCGTCGCGCGTGTCCCGCTCGCGCGGGCGCTCGAGACGGCCGGGCGCTACGACTTCCTCGCCGCCTACGTCGACGACCTGCCCACCGTGCTCGACCTCGACGCGATCCGGGCGTCGGGCCTGCGGATCGGGGCCGACCCGCTCGGCGGCGCATCGGTCGACTACTGGGGCGCCATCGCCGAATGGCACCGGCTCGACCTGACTGTGGTCAATCCCCTGGTGGACGCGACGTGGCGGTTCATGACCCTCGACGGTGACGGCAAGATCCGGATGGACTGCTCGTCGCCGTACGCGATGGCGTCGCTGATCGCTGCCCGGGACCGGTTCGACCTCGCCACCGGTAACGACGCCGACGCGGACCGGCACGGCATCGTCACCCCCGACGGCGGGCTGATGAACCCCAACCACTACCTCGCGGTCGCCATCGACTACCTCTACACGTACCGCGCGGGATGGTCGCCGACCACGAAGGTCGGCAAGACCCTCGTCAGTTCCTCGATGATCGACCGGGTGGCCGGCGGGCTGGGCCGACCCGTCGTCGAGGTGCCGGTCGGATTCAAGTGGTTCGTTCCGGGACTGCTGGACGGTTCGCTCGGTTTCGGCGGTGAGGAGAGCGCCGGGGCGTCGTTCCTGCGCCACGACGGCACCGTGTGGACCACCGACAAGGACGGCATCCTGCTGGCGCTGCTCGGGGCCGAGATCACCGCGGTCACCGGGCAGAGCCCGTCGGCGCGGTACCGGGAACTGACCCGGCAGTTCGGCGATCCCGCGTACGCGCGGATCGACGCGCCCGCGACCCGCGACCAGAAGGCGGTGCTGTCGAAGCTGTCGCCGGAACAGGTCACCGCGACCGACCTGGCCGGTGAACCGGTCACGGCCACGCTCACGTCGGCGCCCGGGAACGGTGCGGCGATCGGCGGGCTCAAGGTCACCACCGAGAACGCCTGGTTCGCGGCGCGGCCGTCCGGCACCGAGGACGTCTACAAGATCTACGCCGAATCGTTCCGTGGCCCCGACCATCTCGCGCAGGTGCAGGCCGCGGCGCAGGACGTGGTCTCCCGGGCACTGGGACTGGGCTGAACCACCGTTCGAGTGCGCCGATAGATTGATCGGCAATGAGAAAATTGACGTCTACCTCGACGAGCGCTGAGGCGAAACTTCCCAAGGAGATCTGGGTACTCGTCGTGTCGGCGTTCATCGTCGCCGTCGGGTTCGGCATCGTGGCGCCCGCGTTGCCGCAGTTCGCCCGCAGCTTCGACGTCGGCGTCACCGCCGCCAGTGCCGTGATCAGCGCGTTCGCGCTGATGCGGCTGATCTTCGCGCCGATGAGCGGCACCCTGGTGCAGAAGCTGGGGGAGCGGCCCACCTATCTGGCAGGGTTGATCATCACCGCGGTCTCGACGGGGGCGTGCGCGTTCGCGCAGGACTACTGGCAGCTGCTGGTGTTCCGGGGTCTCGGCGGCATCGGGTCCACGATGTTCACCGTGTCGGCACTGGGCCTGCTGATCCGCATGTCGCCACCCGGTGGCCGCGGGCGGGTGTCCGGTGTGTACTCGGCGGCGTTCCTGATCGGCACGATCACGGGACCGCTGTTCGGTGGCGCACTCGTGCGGTTCGGTCTGCGCGTCCCGTTCGTCATCTACGCGGTCGCCCTGCTCGTTGCCGCGACCGTCGTGTTCTTCGCGCTCCGCAAGTCGCACCTGGCCGCGCCGGAGGTCCACGGGGCGATGCCGATCATGACGATCCGAGAGGGACTCCAGTCGTCGATGTTCCGGGCGTCACTCGGCGCGAACCTGGTCACCGGCTGGGTGATCTTCGGTGTCCGGATCTCGCTGGTGCCGTTGTTCGTCGTCGAGATGCTCGACGGCGACGGCACCACGGCCGCGATCGCCCTCACCGTGTTCGCGCTCGGCAACGCCGCCGTCCTGATGCAGGCGGGGCGGATGACCGACCGCATCGGCCGCAAGCCGTTCATGCTCGTCGGACTGGCTATCTGCGGAGTGTCCACGATCGCGATGGGGGCCAGCGACAACATCGTCGTATTCCTGATCGCGACCGCGGTGTGCGGCATCGGGTCGGGTGTGATGGGACCGGCGCAGCAGGCCGCGGTCGCCGACGTCGTCGGGTCCAAGCGGCGCGGTGGCCCGGTCCTGGCCCTGTTCCAGATGATGAACGACGTGGGCGCGTTCGCCGGCCCGCTCGTCGCCGGGATCGTGGCGCAGGCCTGGTCCTACGGCGCGGCCTGGGCCGTGAGTGGGACCATCATGCTGTTGCCGATGGTGTTGTGGTTCCTGGTGCCCAAGGGGCGGGTGCCGGACGACACCGACACCGACGGGGAGGCGTCGGATGCAGCGTCAGCCGGGCACACCGATTCCGATGAGCGCGCCGACCACGTAGGTGGCACCGACCGCGATCGCACCGAACACCAGCTGCCGGAGTGCGCCACGGATCCTGGACTGGGCGGTGAAGTGCGCCGCGAGCGCGCCCGCGAGCAGTAGACCGAAGCCGCCCACCGCGAGCCCCGCGACCAGCGATTCGAACCCCAGCAGGTAGGGGATCAGCGGGATGATCGCGCCGATCGAGAACATCACGAACGACGAGCCGGCCGCCACGAGCGGTGACGGCTTCTCCAGCGGGTTGACGCCCAGCTCGTGGGTGATGTGGATGTTGACGGCACGCTCGGTGTCGGCGTGCACCTCCGCGGCCGCGGCCGTCGCCGTCTGCTCGCTCATGCCCATTGTGGTGAAGGTCTCGACCAGCTCGGCCTCCTCCGCCTCGGGATGCCTGCGCAATGCCCGGCGTTCGACCCGCACCTCGGCGTCGATCTGCTCGTTGGACGTCGACACCGACGTGTACTCGCCGAGCGCCATCGAGAATGCGCCGGCCACCAGACCTGCGACACCGCTGAGGATCACCGTGTGTGCTTCCACGCCCGCGCCGCCGACGCCCGCGATCAGCGACGTGTTGGTCACCAGACCGTCCATTGCGCCGAACACCGCCGCGCGCAGCCAGCCGCCGGAGACGTCCGAATGCGTGTGGTCGAAGTCGTGCGGCCGGGCGGCCGGGGACGCCGTGTTCGACGTGTCGGGATCGGGGGCAGAGTCGTTCACACAGCCGAATCTAGCTGCGAAAACGCACATGATCTAGAAAGCCGAGGCATACCTGTTCGGTAGCGTGTGGGGCGTGTGGATACGCATTGTGAGCCTGTTGGCGCGCTTCGGTCTGGCGGCTGTGTGGCTGATCTCCGGATGGATCAAATTCATCGACCCCACCCAGACCGTCGTCGCGGTGCGCGCGTACCAGTTGCTGCCCGAGGATCTCGTCCGTCCCGTCGCGTACACGATGCCGATGTTCGAGATCGCGCTCGGACTGTTCCTGGTGATCGGCCTGGGTGTGCGACTGACCGCCATCGTGTCGGCGGCCGCGCTGCTCGTTCTGATCGGTGTCATCGTCTCCGTGTGGGCGCGCGGTCTGTCGATCGACTGCGGCTGCTTCGGCGGCGGTGGTGTCGCCGACGTCGACGGGTGGGACTACGCGCGGGAGGTCGCCCGCGACGTCGGCTTCCTGGCGCTGGCGGTGTGGCTGGTGGTGTTCCCGCGGAGCCCGCTGTCCCTCGGCCCGCGCTCCCGCGGACCGCTCTCAGTACCCGCTCAGGCAGCGGTGGCAGAGTAGTCGTCGAGCTGTGCCTGCCCACATGATGGAGCAGGCGCCGCAGTCAGTTCCCCGAACGGATCTCACACCTATGACGAAGGACGCGAAGTGAGTTCGAAGAAGCCGAAGTCGGCCAAGTACAACCCTCAACCGACCTCCAGCAAGGCCACGTACATCGTCGGCGGTCTCGCGATCGTCGTGATCGCGGCGCTGGTGATCGGCGGCATCCTGTTGACCAAGGACAACGACAAGCCGCGGAACGAGGGATACGGGGGGGTGCAGAACTCCGCCGTCCAGGTGACGATGGAGGACGCCGGCGTCGTGCGCCTCGGCCTGCCCGACGTCACGAACACGATCGACGTGTTCGAGGACCCGATGTGCCCGTTCTGCGCGCAGCTCGAGCAGAAGCACGGCCAGGAGGTGGCGCAGGCCGTCGACGACGGCAAGCTCGCGGTCCGCTACCACATCCTCAACTTCCTCAACCGGCTCTCGGCCAGCGGTGACTTCTCCACGCGCGCGGTCGCCGCGTCGCAGTGCGTCGCCCAGACCGGGGACGCCATCGCGTACTCCACGTTCCACGGCGAGCTGTTCTCGCCGGCCAACCAGCCCGCGGAGAACGGCAAGTCGGACCTCTCCAACGAGGACCTCGCGAAGCTCGCGAAGGACGCCGGCGCCAACGAGGCCGCCGTCAACTGCATCACCAGCGGTGAGCGGATGCAGCAGGCTGCCGCGGACGCCGAGACCGGCCGTCAGGCCCTCGCCGCGTCCGGCGCGACCGGCACCCCGGCCGTCGTCCACAACGGTGAAGTGATCGACGCGCTCGGCAACCCCGACTGGGTGTCGCAGGTGACGCAGTAGGACCCGGTGGTGGCCGACCCAGACCGGGTCGGCCACCACGGCCTGCTTTCCTCTGACCAGGCGATTTGTTGCCCGCGACGGCGATGGTGTAACTTTCTTTCAGCACGAGGGAGTCACTCCCGAAGCGCAGAGAACAACTCAACACGGGGCTATGGCGCAGCTGGTAGCGCACCACACTGGCAGTGTGGGGGTCAGGGGTTCGAGTCCCCTTAGCTCCACTCCGAAACTCCGGGTCACGATCATCACGATCGTGGCCCGGAGTTTTTACGTATCGCCGATCGGCGCGGACGGCCGTCAGCCGACGGTCTTGGCGAGGTGCACAAGATCGTAGCCGGACAGTGTCGGGGTGCGGTGCGTCTCGTGATAGCCGAACCGCGCGTACAGCCGCAGGTTCCCGCTGCTGAACTCGCCGGTGAACAACCGCATCTCGGTGACCGACTCCGGGAGATGCTGCTCGGTGAGGGACAGTAGCCTGCTGCCCAGGCCCCGCCCCTGCATGTCGGGTGCGACCACCAGCCGGCCGAGTTCGGCGGTCCGGCGGTCGGGTTGCCCGATGCGGACGCGCACCGCTGCCACCAGTCGCGACGAGTCGTCGCGCAGTCCGAGGGCGAGCACCGCGTCGTCCCGCAGCTCGCGCTGCAGCTCCTCCGACGTCTGCATCAACGGCGGAAGGTTCGGATCGTGGTGGGCCTGTGCCTCGGTGACGTAGGCGGCCCGCTGCAGGGTCAGCAGCTCGCCGGCGTCGACGTCACTCAGGATGGCAAGTGATTCCATGAGCGCTCATTCTGCAGGGTCGGGTGCCGTCCCCGGCGGTCCCTGCACGCCGCGCCAGTGGCGGGCGTGTCAGGCGTCGTCGACGGGCGCGTAGTGCTCGACGGTGGGGAACGGGTCGTAGAAGTGGTGCAGCAGCCGACGCCAGTCCTGGTACTCCGCCGATCCGCGGAACCCTTCGGTGTGGTCCTCGAGCGTGTCCCACTCCACCAGGAGGAGATAAGCGCCGGGGCGTTCGAGGCAGCGTGAGAGCGTGAGGCGCCGGAACCCCTTCATCGCCGAGATGATCGTTCTGGCCTGGCTGAACGCCGCTTCGAATGCGGCGGCCTGTCCCGGTCTCACCTGCAGTGGTGCATGCTCGAGGATCATCGACGGATCCTCGCACACGGTGCCGGGTGGTGACGCGGAGTAGTCTCACGCGCCACCACCCGACGGCCCGCCCAGGCAGGGGGGGAATTCTGGGCGGGCCCGTTGCTGCCCAGGGGGGGTCGGGCAACTTTTTGAACTGTAGTGCAATTTGTGGCCTGAAGCACGTCGGCTGGGTCGAATGACCATTTCTCGAGACGTCGGACTGGGCGTCAGCCGTGCGCAGGTGGACGTGCGACCGGCCGAACTCGATCGTGGCGTGGCCGGGTCCTGCGGTGGTCACACCGACTCGTCCCCCTGGTGGTGGACGGATTCGCTCGGACCGGTGAGCGCACAGTCGCCGCAGTATCCGGAGACCGGCGTGCGATAGAACAGGCAGCAGCTCCGACGTCGGTAGCCCGCGCCCTCACGGTCGACGGTGTCGGTCAGGCGGGGATCACGGAGGATCGTCTCGGTCACGGTGATGGCGTCGGTGCGGGTGTCGCCGTCGAGCACACGCGCCGCCCCGATCAGTGCGGACGCCGCATTGCCCCACAGCAGGCGCTCGGACATCGGCTCGGCGGACCGGATCGAGTCGACCATCGGTTCGAGGTGACGGTCGAGGACCATCGCCCGCACGAGATCCACCAGATCTGCGCCCTCCCAGCCGCGAGGCTCGCGCACGTGCAACCGGATCTGACCGTGGTCGTCGAGCCACAGCAACTCGGCCGGATCCAGGTCCAGCAGTCGTCGATCACGGACGGCCCCGCCCAGCACCAGCGACCACAACCGCGCCGCATACCCGAGGAACAGCGTCGACGCCGCGACGCGATACTCCGTCGAGCTGATGCGCGCTCCGACATGTCCGACGACCTCGGCGAGCGCGTCCGCTTCGTCGTACAGCCGACTCGCCGGACGCCAGTCGCCCAGGCCGGGATCGCCTGTGGTGGCGACGAAGTAGGGGTTGACGGTGGCCAGCGAGGCCAGGGTCCTGGAGACCTCGGAGGGCGACGACACGAGAAGCTCGGTCGCCGGGCGAGTGCGGATCAGGTGGGAGAGTGCGTCGATGTCGCCAACGATATGGCATTTGACCGGGGCATTGTTGTATGGGCTCTCGCGCGAGTGGAAACACACCGGCCCCAACCGAGTAGCATGGCCGGTCGGTGATGTAGGTGACTCGGGGCGCGGAGGATCGAGGAGTGGCGAAGAAACGTGGTCCGCGGTCGATCCCTGTCGTCGTCGTGGCCGGTTTCCTCGGGTCGGGAAAGACGACCCTGCTCAACCATCTGCTCCGCAACAACGGCGGCACCCGGATCGGCGTGATCGTCAACGACTTCGGCTCGGTCAACATCGACTCGATGATGGTTGCGGGGCAAGTCGATTCGATGATGGCGCTCAGCAACGGCTGTATGTGCTGCGCGGTGGACGTCAGCGACATGGACGCGATGCTGGACCGGCTGGCGCACCGGACGTCGGAGATCGACGTCATCGTCGTCGAGGCGAGTGGACTCGCGGAGCCGCGCAACATGATTCGGCTGGTACTCGGCAGTGAGAACCCGTACATCACGTACGGCGGTCTCGTCATGCTCGTCGACGGTGCCGAGTACCAGAACAGCCGGGCGCGGCATCCGGAACTGGACCAGCACATCGCGATCGCCGACCTGATCGTGCTGAACAAGACGGACCGCATCGGCGGGGAGGACCACGACACCCTTCTCGGCGACGTGTGCGGGATCAATCCGCGGGCGGCTGTGGTCTCCACCGTGCAGGGGCGCGTGGATCCCGGCCTGCTGTTCGACCGTGCCCCGCGGCCCGAACCCCGGCCGGGACAACAGTTGTCGTTCGACGATCTGCTCGCCGACGCAGCAGACGCCGCCGGTTGCGGGGAATGCGGCGGCGATCACGACACGCACATCCACACGCTCTACGACAGCGTCACGTTCGCGTCCGAATTGCCGATGCACCCGCGTCGGCTCATCCGCTTCCTGGAGAAGCAGCCCGCGGGCGTGTACCGGATCAAGGGGTACGTGTACTTCGGCGTGCGGGGTCATCAACAGAAGTACCTGCTGCAGGTGGTGGGTGACCACATCGCGTTCCATCCGCAGCGGTGGAACCCGGGCGAGCGCCGTCGGACCGAACTGGTCGTGATCGGCACCGACCTGGATCCAGACTCGGTGGACGCGATGCTGGACGCCTGCACCGAATCCGAGGCCGAGGGGCTCGACGCGGACACGATGATGGGCGTGCACCGCTACACCGTCGACGCCTGATCGGATACCCGCGAGCAGCTCTACCGGGAGGGCTTTCCGGGGACGGCTACCGTGGGGTGGTGACCGAATCTCTTGTTTCCGTATACGAAGCCATCCGCCGACGCCGTGACGTCCGCGCCGAGTTCAGCGGCGAGCTGATCCCCGACGAGACATTGCAACGGGTGCTCGGTGCGGCACACGCGGCACCGAGCGTCGGCAACACGCAGCCGTGGGACTTCATCGTCGTCCGCAACCCCGACACCCTCGCGACGTTCGCCGACCACGTCGCCGACCGTCGCCGTGCCTTCGCCGACTCGTTGCCCGAGGATCGCCGGAAGACGTTCGACCCCATCAAGATCGAGGGCATCCGCGAGAGCGGGACCGGCATCGTGGTCACCTACGATCCGTCGCGCGGTGGCCAGAACATCCTCGGCCGGCACACCATCGACGACACCGGCCTGTTCTCGGCGGTGCTGGCCATCCAGAACCTCTGGCTGGCCGCGGCCGCCGAGAACATCGGCGTCGGGTGGGTGTCGTTCTACGACGAGGAGTACCTCACCGAACTGTTGGACATCCCGGCCCCGGTCCGCCCCATCGCGTGGCTGTGCGTCGGCAAGGTGGACCAGTTCCAGGAGGTGCCCGATCTGGAGCGTTTCGGCTGGCGGACGCGTCGGGCACTGGCCGACGCGATCCACTGGGAACGCTTCTGATTCGTTCCTGAGGGGTGTCAGCCGCGGCGGCGGCGCGAGCCGCCGCCCTGCGACGCCTGACGGGTTCCGCCGCCCTGCGAGCCGGCGGAACCGGTGGCGCCCGTTCCGCTGCCGCCGCCCGGACGTCCGCCCGAGCGGCGGCGTCCACCACCGGTGGTGGCGGCGCCTTCCGCTCGCGGACCCCGGCTGTTTCGGCCCTGGCCGCCCTGACCGCCACGGCCCGGACGCTGTCCCTGCTGGCGGCGCGCGTCACCGGCCGGCTTGTCGGTCTTGGGGGCCGGCGGCACGTGCGGGGCCGGCTCGCCGACGAGACGGATCACGTGCTCGGAGTCGGCGGTCACCTGGACCGGGGTGACCTTGATCGATGCCTTGCGCATCAGCGCGGACAGATCCTTGCGCTGATCGGGCAGCACGATGGTGACGACGTCGCCGGCGCTGCCGGCGCGCGCGGTGCGACCCGAGCGGTGCAGGTACGCCTTGTGCTCGGCCGGCGGATCGACGTGGACCACGAGTTCGACCTCGTCGACGTGGACGCCGCGCGCCGCGACGTCGGTCGCCACCAGCACGCGGGCCGAGCCCTCCGAGAAGGCAGCGAGGTTGCGGTCGCGCGCGGCCTGGGAGAGGTTGCCGTGCAGGTCCACCGACGGGATGCCCGACTCGGTGAGCTGGCGGGCGAGCTTGCGGGCCTGGTGCTTGGTGCGCATGAACAAGATGCGCCGACCCTGACCGGACGCCAGCTTGTGGATCAGGGCCTTCTTGGCCTCGACGCCGGAGACGTCGTAGACGTGGTGGGTCATCGCCGCGACCGGCGAGTTCGCCTCGTCGACGGAGTGCAGGACCTCGTTCTGCAGGAACCGCTTGACCAGCTTGTCGACGCCGTTGTCGAGCGTCGCCGAGAACAGCAGTCGCTGGCCACCGGCCGGCGTCGCCGCGAGGATGCGGGTCACGCCGGGCAGGAAGCCGAGATCCGCCATGTGGTCGGCCTCGTCGAGGATCGTGATCTCGATGCCGTCGAGCTTGACGAAGCCCTGCTTCATCAGGTCCTCGAGGCGGCCCGGGCACGCGACGACGATGTCGACCCCGGCCTCGAGCGCCTTGACCTGGCGGTGCTGCGAGACACCGCCGAAGATGGTGGTGACGCGCAGACCGTGTGCGTCGGCGAGGGGTTCGAGTGTCGCGGTGATCTGCGTCGCAAGCTCGCGGGTGGGGGCGAGGACGAGGCCGCGGGGCTTGCCCGGGCGGCGCTTGCCGCCGGCGAGGCGGGCCGCGAGCGGGATGGAGAACGCGAGGGTCTTGCCGCTGCCGGTCTTGCCGCGGCCGAGGACGTCGCGGCCGGCGAGAGTGTCGGGGAGGGTGTCGACCTGGATGGGGAACGGCGCGGTGATGCCGCCGTTGGTCAGAGCGGTGACGATCGGGGCGGGGACGCCCAGGGACTCGAAGGAGGGAGTTGCCGATTCGTCGGACGGGGTGGTGATGCTGGTGGACAAGTTCGTCGGTGCCTTTCGGGCATTCGTCATGCACGCCTACGGCCGGGAGGTCCCGGTGCACGGCCTGCACAAGGTGGCGACATTGCCGGGAGGCAAGATCGATCGCCGCAAGAAATGCTTGTGCTGGTGCACTCGTCTGCACTCGTTGGCGGGCGTGGATGCCCTCTGGGCATTCGAGCACTCGCTCGGATCCGGCGCGAAGTGAAGCGTTCTACGACGCTGGACGCCTCGCAAGCGGACGTCCAGTACTCGCCACCATACCGGGTTCCGGTATCCGGGGCTGTGCGGGTCGGCCGATGGGCCGCTCCGACCGGGTCACAAACCCACCCATTCGGACGTGCCGGTCGCGAACCGCTGACGTTTCCAGATCGGCACCTCGGCCTTGATCCGCTCCACCAGTTCGGCGCACGCGGCGAAGGCCTCGGTGCGGTGCGGTGCGGCCACCGCAGCGACCAACGCCAGATCGCCGATGGTCAACTGCCCCACCCGATGTAGCGCCGCGACGGGCAGTCCGGTGCGCTCGGAGACCTGCTCGCAGCACTGGCGGAGGAACCGTCCGGCGTCCGGGTGGGCCTGGTACTCGAGCGCCGACACCGACCGGCCGCCGTCGTGGTCGCGGACGACACCTGTGAAAACCACCACAGCGCCGTGCTCCGGCCCGGCGACTGCGGCGTCGACGACCGCTGGATCGAGTGGTTCGGCGCAGATGCGCGCGAGCAGCTCACGCATCGTGTGCACCGCCCCCCGCGACCTGCGCCAACAGGTGATCGAGGACGGGGTCCAGCACCGACAGGCCGTCCTTTACCCCGCCCGGCGACCCCGGCAGGTTCACCACGACGGTGCGCCCGACCAACCCGGCGACGCCGCGGCTGAGCGACGCGTGCGGGGTCACCTCGGTGCCGCGCCGGCGCATGGCCTCCGCGAGGCCCGGCAGTTGCCGATCGAGGACGGCGAGCGTGGCCTCGGGTGTCGCGTCGGTGGGGGAGGCCCCGGTGCCGCCGGTGGTGATCACCAGCGCGGGGGCGTCGGAGAGTGCGTCGGCCAGGCCCGCCGCGATGTCGGCGTCGGCGTAGACCAGCGGGCCGCGGACAGTGTGGCCGCGGGTCTCGAGCCAGCCGACGATCGCCGGGCCCGTGGTGTCGGGTCGGGTACCCCGCGCGCCACCCGTGGACGCGACGAGGACGGTCGCGGAACCGGCCCGCACGTCGGTGACCGTGGCGGCGGCGGTCGGCGTCGCGTCGTCGCGCCGCCACTGCCCGCGCTTGCCGCCCTCCTTGGTCAGCAACCGGACGCCGTCGAGCGTCGCGGCCGGGTCGACGGCCTTGACCATGTCGTGCAGCGTCAGGCCGGCCACGGCGACCGCGGTGAGGGCCTCCATCTCGACCCCGGTGGGGCCCTTCGTCTTCGCGGTGGCCTCGATCGTGATCGAGGTGTCGGTGAACCCGAACTCGACCTTGACCGACGACAGTGCCAGCTGGTGACACAGCGGGATCAGCTCGGAGGTCTTCTTGGCGCCGGCGATGCCCGCGATCCGCGCGGTCGAGAGGACGTCGGCCTTCGGCATGTCGTCGGCGCGGACCAGCGCGACCACCTCCGGTGTGGTCACCAGTTCGCCGGCAGCGACGGCGATCCGGGTGGTGTCCGCCTTCGCGCTCACGTCCACCATCCGGGCCCGGCCCTCGCCGTCCAGATGGCTCAGCTCGCTCATGTTCTGTTCGCTCACTACAGGGGCCACACCTTCACTCGATCGCCCGCCGCCAGGGACGTGACGGCGGCGGGAACGTCTATCAGTACATCGGCCCACGCGAACGCCGCCACGAGGTGCGATCCGGGACCCGACACCACCTCGACCCCGGTGTCGGTGCGGCGGCCGCGCAGGAACTGGCGCTTGCCCGCGATCGACGTGACCGCGTGGCCGAGCACGGCATCCTCGGTCGGCACGGCGGGCAGTCCCACCGCGCGGCGAAGCAGCGGGCGCAGGAACACCTCGAACGAGACCATCGTGCTCACCGGGTTACCGGGGAACGTCAGGACCGGGATCTCGTCGACCAACGCCAGGCCCTGCGGTCCGCCGGGCTGCATCGCGACCGGACCGAACCGTGCGCCCAGTTCGGTGAGGACGTCCTTGACCACCTCGTAGTCGCCCATCGACACCCCGCCCGAGGTGATCACCAGTTCGGTGCGGGCAACCGCGCGGCGCAGCGCGGCACGGAAGGCGTCGGGCTCGTCGCTGCTGCGGTCCACCACCGCGACCTCGGCGCCGTTGGCCCGCAGGCTCGCGGACAGCGCGGCGCCGTTGGAGTCGTAGATCTGTCCCGGCGCGGGTGTGGTGCCGGCGTCCACCAGTTCCGCGCCGGTCGTGATCACCGCGACGCGGGGCCGGGTCCGCACCGCCACCGACCCGAGCCCGACCGCGGCCAGCACCCCGAGATGTCGCGGTTCGAGCAGCGTTCCGGCCGTCAGCAGCAGCATCCCGGTGCGCACGTCGCTGCCCCGCTCGCGGACGTAGTCGCCGCGGTCCCGGGGCCGACTGACGGTCACCTTTCCGTCGATCACCTCGGTGTCCTCCACCGGCACAACGGCATCCGCGCCATCGGGAATCACCGCCCCGGTCATGATCCGCACCGCGGTTCCCGGCACGTGCGGGGCAGGCTCGGCCGGGCCGGCGGCGACGGTGCCGACCACCGGGAGCGTCACCGGAACCGCCGCCACCGAGACGGCATCGACCGCGAATCCGTCCATCTGCGAATTGCGGAACAGTGGCAGATCGACGGGGGAGGTGATGTCGTACGACAGGACCCGGTCCAGCGCGTCGTCGAGGCGCACGGTCTCGGACGGTCGCGTCAGCAGCGGCGCGAGGAGTCGGCCCACCTCCGCGGCGTGTTCTTCGACGGATCTCGCAGTGCCGCGGTGCTCGTGCCCAGGACGCTGTGCCATGAGTGCCAATCCTAGGCATCTTCCCCGCACTCGGGCGGCGGTACAGCGGCATACTGGGGGGCATGAGCGCGGTACGAACGGGAACGGTGGTGGACGTCGGCATTCCTGCTGTGCGGACCGCGCCCGCGACGACCGGACGTCCC
Organism: Rhodococcus sp. W8901; assembly: GCF_013348805.1. Classification (NCBI taxonomy): domain Bacteria; kingdom Bacillati; phylum Actinomycetota; class Actinomycetes; order Mycobacteriales; family Nocardiaceae; genus Rhodococcus; species Rhodococcus sp. W8901. Next base: position 3,961,495 of record NZ_CP054690.1, on the reverse strand, counting down.
GACGTTCCCGAGTTGGTGGACAGTTTCGGGCGGATCGCGCGAGATCTGCGGGTCTCCATCACCGAGAAGTGCTCGCTGCGCTGCACGTACTGCATGCCGGCGGAGGGTCTGCCGGCGGTCCCGGCGCGGCAGCTGCTCACCGCCGACGAGATTGTCCGACTGGTCGGCGTCGCTGTGCACCGGCTGGGGGTACGGGAGGTCCGGTTCACCGGTGGAGAGCCGCTGATGCGCCGCGACCTCGAGACCATCGTCGCGGGTTGCGCCGCCGCGGTGCCCGGGATTCCCCTGTCGATGACGACCAATGCGGTGGGGCTCGAGCACCGCGCCGACGCCCTCGCCCGCGCCGGGCTCACGCGGATCAACGTCTCGCTCGACACGGTCGATCGGGCACACTTCGCGGAACTGACCCGCCGTGACCGACTGAGCTCGGTGCTCGCGGGGATCCGCGCCGCCCAGGACGCCGGACTCGCGCCACTGAAGATCAACGCGGTGTTGATGGCCGAAACCCTCGACGGGGCAGCCGATCTGCTGCAGTGGTGCCTCGACTCCGGATGCGCGCTGCGGTTCATCGAGCAGATGCCCCTCGATGCCGACCACGAATGGGCGCGGGAGAATATGGTGGACGCGCAGACCCTCCTCGCCGTCCTCGGCGAGCGCTTCGAGCTGCAGGAGGTGGGCCGCGAGGATCCGTCGGCGCCCGCGGAGGAGTGGCTCGTGAACGGGGGTCCGGCCACGGTCGGGATCATCGCTTCGGTGACCCGCTCGTTCTGCGGGGACTGCGATCGCACCCGGCTCACCGCGGAGGGGACCGTCCGGTCGTGCCTGTTCAGTGATCGCGAGGTGGACCTGCGGGACGCGCTGCGCTCCGGTGCCGACGACGAGGAACTCGCGCAGTTGTGGCGCGCGGCGATGTGGGACAAGTGGGCCGGTCACGGCATCAACGCGGCGGGATTCGTCCCCCCGCAACGCAGTATGGGAGCGATCGGTGGCTGACACACTCGGGGCGGTGCGCACGGTGGAGGTGCGGTACTTCGCGGCGGCGGCCGAGGCGGCCGACTGCACGACGGAGACGTTGTCGGTGCCTATGGACGCCGATCTCGCGGACCTGACGGCGGTACTCGTCGACCGCTACGGCGCCGGGATGGAGAAGATCCTGGGCGTCGCGGCGTACCTGGTCGATTCCGAGCTCACCCGCGACCCGTCGCGACCGGTCGGCGCGCAGGTCGACGTGCTGCCGCCGTTCGCGGGCGGATAGCTCTGCGGCTCACCGGCCGCGCAGCCATTCGGCGAAGGTGACGGTGCCGAACGTCTTGTCCGGCACCAGGTTCCAACCGTTCCTCCAGAAGGTGCCCATGTTGCCGGGCATGGGAAGGTTCGTGACCCGGCCGCGGGCGCCGGTGGCCGCCTTCCACGCGAGTGCCATCTCACGCATCGTCAGGACCTCGGGTCCGCCGATCGTCGTCGGGTCGTCGAACACCCGATCCGCGACGGCGGCGTCGACCAGCGCGCGGGCGATGTCGGCGGTGTCGATCGGCTGGAACCGGGTGCGGGTGAACGCGGGGATCAGCCCGACCTTCGACGCCGGCGCGCAGATCATCGGGACGAACTCGTGGAACTGCGTCGCGCGCACCACCTGCGTCGGCAGCGGTGAGTCGCTGTACAGCCGTTCCTGCTGTGTCTTGGCCCGGTAGTACGCGAACCTCCCGCGGTCGACATTGACGATCGAGAGCAGCACCGCGCGGGAGACGCCCGCCGACCGCGCGGCGGCGAGCAGGTTGGTCGCGCCGGTCGTGAACACCGCCCGGGTACTGCGGGTCTTGCCGTCGGTGGTGTCGATCACGACATCCACGCCGTCGAGGGCGGCCGCGAGTCCCTCACCGCTCACCAGATCCCCGGCGGCGTGCTCGAGACCGTTGCTCGGCGCCCCGCCGTGGCGGCTGAGCACCCGCACCGGCTCGCCGCGGCGCAGCAGTTCGGCGACCACGGACCGCCCGGCGACACCGGTGCCGCCCGCCACCAGAAATCTGGTCATGGATCCCCCTCGGTCGTGGACCGTCAGTCCTCGCGCCACCACGTGTCGAGCGGAGTCACCGGAACCGTCCGCTTGTGGCGGGTGTTGCGGTACATCCGCTCCAGCTTCTCGGCCACTTCGTCGGTGACGTCCCGGCCCTCGAGGAAGTCGTCGATCTGGTGGTAGGTGACCCCGAGCGCGACCTCGTCCGGCAGTGAAGGCCGGTCGTCCTCGAGGTCCGCGGTCGGCACCTTGCGCCACGTCGAGTCGGGGGCGCCGAGTTCGCGCAGCAGTGCCGCGCCCTGCCGCTTGGTGAGTCCCGTCAGCGGGGTGAGATCGACGCCGCCGTCGCCGAACTTGGTGAAGAACCCGGTGAGCGCCTCCGCGGCATGATCCGTACCCACCACCAGGTAGCCGAGCTCGCCCGCGACCGCGTACTGGATCATCATGCGCTCGCGCGCCTTGATGTTGCCGCGCACGAAGTCTCGCAGCAGCCCGCCGTCGCCCAGCAGTCCTCGCATGGCCTGTGAGGCCTCGGCGATGGTCGCGTCGGCACCCGGTTTGACGTTCACGGTCAGCGACCGGTCCGGTCCGATGAACTTCAGGGCCACCTGCGCGTCGTGTTCGTCGAACTGCGATCCGTACGGCAGGCGGACCGCGACGAACTCGGCGGTGTGGCCCTCGGCGCGCAGCTCCTCGACCGCCAACTGGGTCAGTCGGCCGGCGAGCGTGCTGTCCTGGCCGCCGCTGATTCCGAGCACGAAGCCCTTCGCCGGGGTGGACCGCAGGTAGTTCTTGACGAACTGCACACGGTTGCGGATCTGGGCTGCCGGATCGATCGTCGACTCGACGCCGAGTTCCTCGATGATCCGGGCGCGCGAAATTGCCATGGCAGAACTGTAGCGAGCACGGGTCGGGTGTGCAGCAACGCGAACCGGCACGGCAGGATGTGATTCCGCACGCCCACCGGCGTCGGCAGAGAAACTCGGGAGACCCTGATGAGCAGCACCGGCAGCACCGGCATCCTCGTGGTGAGCGCCACGGCAGGCGAGGCGGCGCACGTGCCGGACGGCCTCGACGTCGTCGTGACGGGCATCGGCAAGGTGGCCGCGGCGGTCGCGGTCACGCACGCACTCGCGAAATGCGATCCGGATCGGCTGCCGCTCGTGGTGAACATCGGTACCGCCGGCGCCCTGCATACCCATCACAGCGGCCTCTACCTGCCGTCGGCGGTCCTCAACCACGACATCAGCAGCGAGGTGCTGCGCTCGCTCGGTCACCCCGTGTGTGACGTCATCGAGGTCGAGGACGGCGACGGCTCGGTCCTCGCGACGGGGGATTCGTTCATCTCCGACGCCGAGATCCGCGATGCACTCGCCGCCCGGGCCGACCTGGTCGACATGGAGGGGTTCGCTGTCGCGTTCGCGTGCGCGCAGGTCGGTGCGCGTTGCCGACTGGTCAAGCACGTCAGCGATCAGGCCGACGACTCGGCGATGGACTGGCCGGCGCAGGTGGACGCGAGCGCGCGGGTGCTCGGGGAGTGGCTGCGCGAGACGCTTTGACGTAGGCGTGGTCGCCTACTGGCCGCGCAGTCCCAGGCCGGTGCTGTCGGCGCGCATCAGCTTCATGGTGTCGCCGTCGATCGTGTAGGTGACCTCGCCGTCGAGGACGTGCCGCACGGCCTGCTCCACCTCGGCGACGTCCGTCGGGCACGCCATCCTGGTGGTGGCCAGCGGACCGAACATGACGGTGCTCTCGCCGACCTGGGCGGGACCGTTGAAACGATTGCATCCGGTGGATCCGGTGGCCTGCCCGTTGTCGCCGATCGTCAACGTCGGTGCCGACGTCTCGAGGGCCGCCGACGTCGAGATCGCGTTCGGGCCGATCAGCGAGTCGACCACCCACGTCGTTCCGACGAGCGGGCGATCCGGATTCGCGGTCTTCTTGTCGGCGAGCGTGACGGTGGTTCCGGGAGACGAGAGCGTGAGGATGTCGCCGGTCAGCGTCCACGACGGTTGGGTGGCGAACAGGTCGGTCATCCACTTGTCGGCGCCCGCGAGGTCGCCCGGGCAGGCCATCATGGTGGTCGCGATCGGACCGGTCTTCACGACTCCGCCGGACAGGTCGACGCTGCTCACGCCGCGGTTGCAGCCCGCGCTCATCGCGATGTTCCCCTTCTCGGGGAAGGCGACCTCGAGCGGGCCGCCGCCGGGGATGGCTGTACCGGTGACGGCGACCGAGAGGTATGTGTGCCCCCACAGCGCGTCCTCGGGCGCAGCAGCGGCCGACGCCGACGTGCTCGCGGACGTCGTCCCGGCGTCCGCACTGTCGGTGCTGCTGCCACACGCGGTCAGCGTGGCTGCAGACAGGAGGGCGAGGACGACCAACGACGTGCGCATGACCACACCCTAGTCGGCGGGCGGCGCCGAACGGGTGATCCTGCGGGCCAGGTCTTCCCAGGCGTCGGCGATCCGTCTCTCCGACATTCCGAGGGTGCGGATCTGGTGCAGCACGAGGCTCGCCTCGAGCGGTGCCAGCAGGGCTGTGCCGAGAAGTTCGGTGTCCCCGTCGACGCCCGCGACGGTGAGGAGCGTCACGATGTGTCGCAGGCTCACGGCCCGGGCCGGACCGGCGAACCGGAACTCGGGGGAGTCCTCGGCGGCCCGCAGGATGTCTCCCTGGACGGCGACCATGTCGAGGCGTGCACGCCCGAACGCGACGAGGCGGACGATGGGGTCGGCGCCCGGGCCGAGCGGTGCGGGCCCGAACATGAAGGCGTGCTGCAGTTCGCGCTCGGTGTGGTCGAGCAGCGCGTTCATCAGGCCCGAGCGGCTGCCGAAGCGGCGGAAGACGGTGCCCTTGCCGACTCCGGCCGTGGCGGCGACGGCCTCCATCGTCACGGCGTCGACGCCTCGCTCGGCGACCAGTCGAGCGGCAGCGTCGAGGAGCAGTTTCCGATTGCGGGCGGCATCACATCGCTCGGGGATCTCGGCGTCCACCAGCGGAAGCAGCGGGCTGTTCACGTGAGCATCGTAGCCCAGGCGGGAATGCAAGTGGACCGCGGTCCGTTTGTGCTGCTATACATGTCCACGGCGTTATCGACCGGATCACCGAAGGAACTTCCCATGTCTCAGTCCCGCGTTCTCGTCCTCGTCGGCAGCCTCCGTGCCGGCTCCGTCAACCGTCAGGTCGCGGAGACCGCGGCAGCTGTCGCACCCGAGGGTGTCGAGCTCACCATCTACGAGGGTCTCGGCGACCTCCCCTTCTACAACGAGGACGTCGACGTCCCCGGTGCCACGATCCCCGGCGCCGATGAGCTGCGCGCGGCTGCGGCCGAGTCGGACGCCCTGCTCCTGGTCACCCCGGAGTACAACGGCACCATCCCCGCCGTCCTGAAGAACGGCATCGACTGGCTGTCGCGTCCGTACGGCACCGGCGCCGTCAAGGACAAGCCGGTCGCCGTGATCAGCGCGTCCCCGAGCCCCAACGCCGCCAAGTGGGCGCACGACGACACCCGCAAGGCTCTCGGCATCGCCGGCGGCAACGTGCTCGACGTCGAACTCTCCATCGGCGGCACCATCCAGAAGTTCGGCGACCAGCACCCGCGTGAGAACGCCGAGGTTGCGCAGCAGGTCGCCGGCGTCGTCGCCGCGCTGGTCGAGGCGTCCAAGGCGTCCAAGGCGTCCGAGGCCCTCGCGAACGCCTGACGTCCTTTTCGCCGAATGTCACATGCGTTCAGTTCGACTGAACGTATGTGACATTCGGCGTTTCAGGAAGTGCTCACAGCCCGGCCTGCTCCATCGCCGCGTCGACGGCGTCGCGGACCGAGTCGAAGTCGCCGCCCGCGGTCAGTGCCGCCAGCTTCGCCGCCTCGATCTGCTCGCGCGCCTGCTCGTACCGCGCGGTCCAGGCCTCCTTGTCGGCGCGCCAGTAGCCGATGACGTCGTACCGGTCGGACGGCCAGCCCAGGTCGTGCCGCACCCACCGGCGCACCTCGCGCGAGAGGCCTGCCTCACCGGCGAACCACACGTAGCCGGGGCCGTCGGGTGGGGTCCACGACCTCGCGGCGGCGGCGAGGGCACTGGGCCCGACGCCGTTGCCGGTGCCGTGCAGCCACGTGAACGTGACGTCGCCGGCGGTGTCGAGGCGTTGCGCGTCCGCGGCCGTCGTGACTTCCGCGATCACGTGGACGCGCGTGCCGGGCTCGAGGCCCTCGACGATGCGCACCACTGCGGGTAGCGCGGTCATGTCCGCGATCAGCAGCTGCCAGCGTGATTCGGTCGGCGGGCGGTACCAGCCGGACGCCGTCGTCACCCCGAGCACCTGCCCCGGGCGCGCCTGCAGGGCCCATCGAACGGCGGCGCCGCCGTCGTGCACGGCGAAGTCGATGTCCATCTCGTGGGTTGCGGCGTCCCAGCGGCGAACGGTGTAGCTGCGCATCTCGGGACTCTCCGTGCCGGGGAAGTCCCATCCGTCTCCGACGGGTTCCGGCGCGGGCGGGCGGTCCGTGTCGTCGGGCGGGAACACCACCAGGAGCCGCTCGTCGGGGTCGCCGCTCGAGGTGAAGCGGGTCAGGTCGCCGCCGGCGAGGGTGATCCGTTGCATGTTGGGCGTCACGCGAACTACCCGCGACACGGTCGCGAAGTAGTAGGGGCTCTCGTTCGACGGCACCTGATCACATTGGCACACCGCGGTGCGGCGACGGTGGAAGCCGCCTGCCAGTTACCGGCCAGTTATGCGTCGGGGGGTACGTCGCTCGGGGTGGTCGGCGCGACGTCCGGACCCCTCCGTCCCGACCCTGGGGCCGGCATCCGCACCGGCGCTCCCGACGTTTGCGCGAGTGGGGCGGCGAGGGGTTGTGAGTGTGTCCGTGAACACACGTCGACGGTGCTTGTGACGGCACCGCCGGCGCGTCTTCGGCGTGTCCGCGGCGTGTCGCGTCGGGGGCGTGTCCGAGACGGTTCGGAGGTGACCGAAATCACCGACGCAAACGTGATCTGCGACACGCCGAAAGTGGGTCTCGGCGCGCCGCCGGGAGGGGGTCAACCTGCGAATATCAACCGTGTCACTCACAAGATCTCGGGTTGTGCGTTTCTGTCGGCCACTAGGTGTAGTGTCTACACAGCCGAGGGGCACAACGGGAACGAAACGGATCCCGGGTCGGAAAACCGGCTCTTTTCCTCGGCATGCAGAGCACGCATCCGTAGCTCGTCAGGCCGTGGAAAGAGGGACCATCATGAGCATCACCGTCTACACCAAGCCCGCCTGCGTTCAGTGCAATGCCACCTACCGCGCCCTCGACAAGGCCGGTCTCGAATACGACATCGTCGACATCTCCGAGAGCCCCGAGGCGCGCGACTACGTGATGGCCCTCGGATACCTCCAGGCCCCCGTCGTGGTGGCCGGTGACGACCACTGGTCGGGCTTCCGACCCGATCGCATCAAGACCCTCACCGCAAACGCTGCTTGAAGCGTCGCGGGGCCGGTCGAATCTCAGCTCGAGTAAGAGGGTGAACACCGATGGCATCGCTGGTGTACTTCTCCAGCGTGTCGGAGAACACACACCGATTCGTCCAGCGGCTCGGTGTCCCCGCCGCGCGCATCCCGCTCCATGACCGTGAAGGCGCGTTCGGAGTCGACGAGCCCTACGTCCTGATCCTCCCCACCTATGGGGGCGGCACGACGGCGATGGGGCGCGACACGAGTTACGTGCCCAAGCAGGTCATCCGATTCTTGAACAACAAGCACAATCGCTCGCTCATCCGCGGGGTGATTGCTGCCGGCAACACGAACTTCGGCGAGTCGTACTGCTTCGCCGGGAACGTGATCTCTCAGAAGTGTCAGGTGCCGTACCTGTACCGCTTCGAACTAATGGGAACACCAGAGGATGTCATCGCCGTGCGCGAGGGCCTCGAACAATTCATGGAGAGTGAACAGTGGCACCGACCATCACAGATTCAGCCCCGGCTGGGAGTGTAGAGCGCGCTGCGGCACGACCCGACGCGTCGGCGGGGGAGCTGGACTACCACGCGCTCAACGCGATGCTGAACCTGTACGGACCGAACGGTGAGATCCAGTTCGACAAGGACCGCGAGGCGGCTAACCAGTACTTCCTCCAGCACGTCAACCAGAACACGGTCTTCTTCCACAACCTGGACGAGAAGCTGGACTACCTGGTCAAGGAGAACTACTACGAGCCCGAGGTGCTCGACCAGTACTCCCGCGAGTTCGTGAAGTCGTTGATCGACCGTGCGTACGCGAAGAAGTTCCGCTTCCCGACGTTCCTCGGTGCCTTCAAGTACTACACCTCTTACACCCTCAAGACGTTCGACGGTAAGCGCTACCTCGAGCGTTTCGAGGACCGCGTCTGCATGGTTGCGCTCACGCTCGCCGCGGGCGACGAGACGCTCGCGACCGAGCTGGTCGACGAGATCATCGCCGGTCGCTTCCAGCCGGCCACCCCGACGTTCCTCAACTCCGGCAAGAAGCAGCGCGGCGAGCCCGTGTCGTGCTTCCTGCTGCGCATCGAGGACAACATGGAGTCGATCGGTCGTTCGATCAACTCGGCCCTGCAGCTGTCCAAGCGCGGCGGCGGAGTTGCGTTGCTGCTCAGTAACGTTCGAGAGCACGGCGCCCCGATCAAGAAGATCGAGAACCAGAGCTCCGGCGTCATCCCGATCATGAAGCTGCTCGAGGACTCGTTCTCGTACGCCAACCAGCTCGGTGCGCGTCAGGGCGCCGGCGCGGTGTACCTGCACGCCCACCATCCGGACATCTACCGGTTCCTCGACACCAAGCGTGAGAACGCGGACGAGAAGATCCGCATCAAGACGCTGTCGCTGGGCGTCGTGATCCCGGACATCACGTTCGAGCTCGCGAAGAAGAACGAGGACATGTACCTGTTCTCGCCGTACGATGTCGAGCGCATCTACGGTGTGCCGTTCGCGGACATCAACGTCAGCGAGAAGTACCACGAGATGGTCGACGACAAGCGGATCCGCAAGTCGAAGATCAAGGCGCGTGAGTTCTTCCAGACCCTCGCCGAGCTGCAGTTCGAGTCGGGCTACCCGTACATCATGTTCGAGGACACGGTGAACCGGGCGAACCCGATCGAGGGCAAGATCACGCACTCCAACCTGTGCTCGGAGATCCTGCAGGTCTCGACGCCGTCGACGTTCAACGACGACCTGTCCTACAGCCATGTCGGCAAGGACATTTCGTGCAACCTCGGCTCGCTGAACATCGCCAAGACGATGGACTCGCCGGACTTCGCGAAGACGATCGAGACGTCGATCCGCGCGCTGACCGCCGTCTCGGATCAGACCCACATCTACTCGGTGCCGTCGATCGAGCAGGGCAACAACGACTCTCACGCGATCGGCCTGGGGCAGATGAACCTGCACGGCTACCTCGCTCGCGAACGGATCCACTACGGCTCCGAAGAGGGCGTCGACTTCACGAACATCTACTTCTACACGGTCGTGTTCCACGCGGTCCGTGCGTCGAACGAGATCGCGAAGGAACGCGGCACCCACTTCAAGGGCTTCCCGCAGTCCAAGTACGCGTCGGGTGAGTACTTCGACAAGTACACCGACCAGGTGTGGGAGCCCGCCACTGAGCGGGTGCGTGCGCTGTTCGCGGACGCCGGCGTGCACATCCCGACGCAGGACGACTGGCGTGAGCTCAAGGCGTCGGTGCAGAAGTACGGCATCTACAACCAGAACCTGCAGGCCGTCCCGCCGACCGGCTCGATCTCGTACATCAACAACTCCACCAGCTCGATCCACCCGGTGGCCGCGAAGATCGAGATCCGCAAGGAAGGCAAGATCGGTCGCGTCTACTACCCGGCGCCGTACCTGACGAACGACAACCTGGAGTACTACCAGGACGCGTACGAGATCGGGTACGAGAAGATCATCGACACCTACGCCGCGGCCACGCAGCACGTCGACCAGGGCCTGTCGCTGACGCTGTTCTTCAAGGACACCGCCAGCACGCGTGACGTCAACCGCGCGCAGATCTACGCGTGGCGCAAGGGCATCAAGACGCTGTACTACATCCGCCTGCGTCAGATGGCACTCGAGGGCACCGAGGTCGAGGGTTGCGTCTCGTGCATGCTGTGACCGTAGTGAAGAGCTTGAACGAAGTGAGGGAATCGTGAGCGAGAAGATCAAGCTGGTCAGTCGCGTGTCGGCGATCAACTGGAATCGCGTGCCCGACGACAAGGACGCCGAGGTGTGGGATCGCCTCACCGGCAACTTCTGGCTGCCGGAGAAGGTGCCGGTGTCCAACGACATCCAGTCGTGGGCCACTCTCACGCCGAACGAGCAGCAGCTCACGATGCGCGTGTTCACCGGCCTGACGCTGCTCGACACCATCCAGGGCACCGTCGGTGCCGTGAGCCTGATCCCCGATGCGGTCACCCCGCACGAGGAGGCCGTGCTCACCAACATCGCGTTCATGGAGTCGGTGCACGCGAAGAGCTACTCGCAGATCTTCTCGACCCTGTGCACCACGCGCGAGATCGACGACGCGTTCCGCTGGTCGGAGGAGAACCCGAACCTGCAGCGCAAGGCGCAGATCGTCCTCGACTACTACCGCGGTGACGACCCGCTCAAGCGCAAGGTCGCCTCGACGCTGCTCGAGAGCTTCCTGTTCTACTCGGGCTTCTACCTGCCGATGTACTGGTCCTCGCGGGCCAAGCTCACCAACACGGCCGACATGATCCGCCTCATCATCCGTGACGAGGCCGTGCACGGCTACTACATCGGCTACAAGTACCAGCGCGGACTCGAGCAGCTGACCCAGGCCGAGAAGGACGATCTCAAGAACTACACGTTCGAGCTGCTGTTCGAGCTGTACGACAATGAGGTCGAGTACACGCAGGACCTGTACGACGAGGTCGGGCTCACCGAGGACGTCAAGAAGTTCCTGCGCTACAACGCCAACAAGGCGCTGATGAACCTCGGTTACGAGGGCCTGTTCCCGAAGGACGAGACGGACGTCAACCCGGCGATCCTGTCGGCGCTCTCGCCCAACGCGGACGAGAACCACGACTTCTTCTCGGGCTCCGGTTCGAGCTACGTCATCGGCAAGGCTGTCAACACCGAGGACGAGGACTGGGACTTCTAGCCCACCCGCACCACTTCGGCCGAATGTCACACCGGTTCAGTTGGACTGAACCGGTGTGACATTCGGCCGTCGGTGTTTTCAGGGAAGGGTGACGTCCCTGCGGCGGACGACGGCCGGCGAGTCGTCGTAGTCGCCCAACCACGTGCTGTCCGTGAAGGTGCCGACGACGTCGAACGCCCCGATCAGCCACCACTTCAGCAGGTAGCCGGTGGTCGGCCACTGCCCGTCGGACGGGCGGATGACACACACGCCGGCCAGTGCCTTGCCGACGGTCGTGTGGAAGATCCGTTGGGCCACGACGCGCTGCAGGAGTGACGCGAGGATCCATCCGATCGGGAGCGCGAGCGGTGCCCAATCCGACACTGCCGGAATATCGAGGCACACGATCATTCCGACGACGCCGACTGCGATGTGCAGGACGAGGTCGATGACGAAGGCGATCGCCTGACGCAGTTGGCGCGGCGACGGATACCGCGGGTCGTCCGACTCGCCGTGCTTGTCCGGAAGTTCCGTCGGCACCGGTGTCGTTCCCGGGGGCCTGGTTGCGTCGAACCCTGATGTGGTCACCGCAGAAGAGTGACGGACGCTGCCGCGAAAGGCAATGGCGAGGGCCAGGTTTCGTTCGGACCGTTGTCGCGGAGGTGAGCCGCGCCTAGTGTCGAGGTTGTAGGACCGAGCCGACGATGCCCGACGACGATCTAGGAGACGGTAATGAGTGGTCGAGTAGTGCATTTCGAGGTACCGTTCGACGACGGTGACCGGGCACGAAGTTTCTACAAGGTGGCATTCGGCTGGAACGTCACCGAGATGCCCGAGCTCGAGTACACCGGCGTGTCCACCGGGCCGGTCGAGGATTCGGGGATGCCGAACGAACCCGGGTACATCGGTGGCGGCATGTTCCGGCGCGCGGACCAGGATCCCCAGGGGCCGGTGATCACGATCGACGTCCCCGACATCGATGCCGCGCTCGCGAAGATCGAGTCGCTCGGTGGCGCGACGGTCTCGGCGAAGCAGCCCGTCGGCGAGATGGGCTTCGCCGCCTACTTCCGGGACACCGAGGGCAACGTCATGGGGTTGTGGGAGACCGCGAAAGGCTGAGGGGGAGTGACGCACTCACTCGCGGACGAACCAGGCCCGCGGGTCGTCGCCGAGCGCCTTCTCGATCCGCATCCGTGACGACTCGGTCAGGTCGGCGGGGAGGCCGTCGGGCGAGAACCAACGCACGTCGAGGTTCTCCTCGTCCGCGACGCGCGCCTCACCCGACACGGCGCGCACGAGGAAGCACACGTCGAGATAGCTGGCGATGTCGCCGTTGGGATACGTGACGGGGCCGGCGGTGTCGACGCTGGTGACACGCACCAGTTCCGCGTCCACCCCGGTTTCCTCGCGGATCTCCCGCAGGACGGCGGCGCCGGGTTTCTCGCCGGGTTCGAGGATGCCGGAGACGACGGCCCACCGGCCGTTGTCGGACCGCTGGGTGAGCAGGAGGCGACCGTCGTCGTCGATCACGACGGCGCTGACGCCCGACAGGAACAGCGGGGCGTGACCGACGTGTTCACGTAGGGCCGCAACGAATTCGGGGACCGGCATCGTCGGCCTAGCTGACGTACTCGTTGAGGCTGCGCTGCAGGTCGGTGACGACCGCCCGTGCTGCGACGAGGCCGTTGCCGTCGTTCCAGATCGCGTCGTCGACGGCGAAGACGCGCTTGTCGGTCACGGCACCGAGTTCGTGCCAGTCGTCGGACTCCATGACCGACGTTCCGTGTTCGAGCCCGCCCGGTCCGTCGAAGCTGACATAGATCAGATCGCCCTCCGCGTCGCCGAGATCGTCGATGTCCTTGGACGCCACGTCGAGTCGCTGATACGCCGGTCGCTGTACGCCGGTGTCGGCCAGGACCTGACCCGAGAAGCTGCCCGGCCCCTCGATCGCCAAGGAATCCGAACCGAACCGGACCACCGACGCCTGCGTCTGCCGGGCGTTGATCTCGGCCCCGACTCGGGCGGCATCCGCGGTGTAGGCGTCGAGAGCCTGCTGCGCGGAGATGCCGCGACCCAGCGCCTTCCCTGATGCGAGGAAGCGGTCCTTCCACTGCACCGGGTCGGCGCCGACGAACACGGTGGGTGCCACCGCCCGAAGGCGGTCGGCGAGTGCCGGATCGGCCGGTTCGGAGCCCAGGATCAGGTCGGGGGCGGCCGCCGCGATCAGGCCGACGTCGGGGGAGCCGGCCGGTCCGACGCTCGGCAGCGCCGAGACCCCGGCACCGAGGTACGACGGCTGCGGGGTTCCGGCGTCGGACGTCGCGGCACCCACGACGCGCTGCCACAGTCCCAGTGCGCATACCGAATCCATTGCGGCGCTGTCGAGTACGACGATGCGCTGCGGATCCGGGGCCCCGGGGTCGGCCGGGGTGGCCGGCGCACACGCGGCGTGGGTGTCGCGTTCGATGCCCACGACACCCGCGCCGGCGATCTTCGTCGTGGTCCGCACGATCGTGCTCGCGTCGTCGTCCGGCGTATTGCTGCAGCCGGCGAGTCCCACCAGCGTCGCGGCCGCCATCGCGGCCACGGCGGTTCGACGGACGGTGCGGACGGGCTGGGAACTGGACAATGCGACGACTTCCTGTTCGACGAGCTCGGCGGGTGCGGCCGACTCAGGTTAGCCGTTGTGCGGATCCACCCCGAATGCCTGCGCGAGGTCGTAGAGGATCTTGTGCGCGCCCTGGATGCTGACCGGCGTCATCCACATCGCGTCGTCGACCTCCACGATGCGGCCCTTCAGCGTCCCCCACAGTGGGTTCTGCAGGAAGGCCTCCGCCGCCTTCATCGACTTGCCCTCGGGATCCTCGTACGTCGCGACGAAGACGACGTCGGCGTCGGCCTCGTTGATCCGCTCGGGGCTGATCGAGTTCATGATGCTGCCGGCGTCGGCCGGGTCCGGGCCCTGGCTGTCCGGCCGGGCCAGTCCGGCGTCGGCGAGGACGATGCCGCTGAACGACGTCGTCCGGTAGAGGCGGGCGGTCGGCTCGCCGGCAAAGCGCACGACGGAGACGTCGGGGTTGTCCGCCTTGGCGTTGATCTCGTTGCCGATCGCCTTCGCCCGGGCCTCGTATTCGCCGATCTTCTGCTCGGCCAGATCCTCCTTGCCGAGAGCCTTCGCGACGAGGCGGATGTTGTCCTTCCACGTGGGGCCGGTCGACTGGGAGAACACCGTCGGGGCGAGGGCGGAGAGCGCCTCGTAGTTCTTTCCGTCGCGGACCTCGGCGGAGAGGATCAGGTCCGGCTGCAGCTGCGCGACCTTCTCGAGGCTCGCGTTGGACACCTTGCCGACCGAGGTGGCGTCGGCGGCGTACTTGTCGCGCGCGTCGCCGAGGTAGTCGGGCAGGCCCTGTCCGCGGTAGTCGACGTAGCCGACGAGAGGGGACTCGAGCAGCAGGACGGCGTCCGCGTAGCTGTTGTCGAGCGTGACGATCCGCTGCGGCTGGGCGTCGATGTCGGTCGCGCCGCGGAAGTGCTGGACGGTCCGCGGGAACTCGTCGGTCGCGGACGCCGTTGTATCGGCGGTGCTCCCGCTGGACGAGCAACCGGTGAGGGCGAGGCTGACGGCCACGCCGACTGCGGCCAGGGACGTGAGGGTGCGGCGTCGGGTCTGTGTGTGCACGGGTCGAGACTCCAAGAGGAAGGGGGTTAGGTAAGCAAAACCTTAACAACCGGGGATGTGGGGTTCCCGGTGGTCGACTTCTGTGGTGTGACGCTCGGGCGTCGGTCGACCGGCACCGACACGCCGTGACGCATCCGGCGGATGGTCCGGTGGGGGACTAAAGTCCTGCTCGCGGCTCTGTGGGCCGAGGGAACTACGGCCCGAGTACGACAGGGAGTAGGACCCGGTCCGCGGGCCCCGAAGGCACCGTCTACGATTCGATGAGCGCAAGCCAGCGAACGCCTATCTCGCCAGCCCGGGATCGGCGCTCAGAGCGGAGCCTGCGGAGCGATCAAGGGCACATTCAGGAGGATTAGTGACTGCCGTAGCGCCCCAGCCAGTCCCAGAGATAGCAGCGAGGCCTTACCCGCCACGGCAGGGACCCAAGGGCTCGTTCATTTACAAGATGATCACGACCACCGACCCCAAGGTGCTCGGGATCATGTACCTGGTGACGTCGTTCGCCTTCTTCCTCATCGGTGGCCTCATGGCCCTGCTGATGCGAACCGAACTCGCTGTTCCGGGCCTGCAGTTCCTGTCCAACGAGCAGTTCAACCAGCTGTTCACGATGCACGGCACGATCATGCTGCTGCTGTACGCGACCCCGGTCGTGTTCGGCTTCGCGAACTACATCGTTCCGCTGCAGATCGGCGCGCCCGACGTGGCGTTCCCGCGTCTGAACTCGTTCAGCTACTGGCTGTACCTGTTCGGCGCCATCATCACCACCGCCGGCTTCATCACCCCGGGTGGCGCGGCCGACTTCGGCTGGACCGCCTACACCCCGCTGACGAGCGAGCTGCACTCGCCCGGCATCGGTGCGGACCTGTGGATCCTGGGCCTCGCGGTTGCCGGTCTGGGCACCATCCTCGGTGGCGTCAACTTCATCACCACCATCGTGTGCCTGCGCGCACCGGGCATGACCATGTTCCGGATGCCGATCTTTACGTGGAACATCCTCATCACCGCCATCCTCATCCTGCTGGCGTTCCCGCTGCTCACCGCCGCGTTCATGGGCCTGTTCGTCGACCGTCACCTCGGTGGCCACATCTTCGACCCGGCAACCGGTGGCGTCCTGCTGTGGCAGCACCTGTTCTGGTTCTTCGGTCACCCCGAGGTGTACATCATCGCGCTGCCGTTCTTCGGCATCGTCTCGGAGATCTTCCCGGTCTTCTCGCGTAAGCCGATCTTCGGTTACAGCGGTCTGGTGTACGCCACGATGGCCATCGCGGCCCTGTCGATCGCCGTGTGGGCGCACCACATGTACGCGACGGGCGCCGTCCTGCTGCCGTTCTTCTCCTTCATGACGTTCCTCATCGCGGTCCCGACCGGTGTGAAGTTCTTCAACTGGATCGGAACGATGTGGAAGGGACAGTTGACGTTCGAGTCGCCGATGCTGTTCTCGGTCGGCTTCCTCGTGACCTTCCTCTTCGGTGGTCTGTCGGGCGTCCTGCTCGCAAGCCCGCCGATCGACTTCCACGTCACCGACACGTACTTCGTGATCGCGCACTTCCACTACGTGCTCTTCGGCACCATCGTGTTCGCCACCTACGCGGGTATCTACTTCTGGTTCCCGAAGATGACCGGCCGCATGATGGACGAGCGCCTCGCGAAGTGGCACTTCTGGACCACGTTCGTCGGCTTCCACTCCACCTTCCTGGTCCAGCACTGGCTCGGTGCCGAGGGCATGCCGCGTCGCTACGCGGACTACCTGCCCAGCGACGGCTTCACCACGCTGAACACGATCTCCACGATCGGCTCGTTCATCCTCGGTGCCTCGACGCTGCCGTTCCTGTGGAACGTCTTCAAGAGCTACCGGTACGGCGAGGTCGTCAAGGTCGACGACCCGTGGGGCTACGGCAACTCGCTCGAGTGGGCCACCACCTGCCCGCCGCCGCGCCACAACTTCACCGAGCTGCCCCGGATCCGTTCGGAGCGTCCGGCGTTCGAGCTGCACTACCCGCACATGGTCGAGCGCCTGCGCGACGAGGCTCATGTCGGTATCGGACACGGCGGCAAGCACGCCACCGCGGTCCTGGAAGACAGCAAGTCCTAGCGGACCGGAAGGTCCCTGCTCTGCCGGAAGGCCCCGCCCGATCCCCGATGTCGAGGGAGCTGGCGGGGCCTTTCCCGTGCCGCCACCTCGACTTGGCAGAATGGGGGCCGGATTTCTTTGTACGTAGTTCGAGCCCAAACGAACGGAGTTCTCGGTGGGTGCGTCAGACGCCACTGTTCTGGTGACGGTTACAGGTCCGGACAGGCCCGGCGTCACGTCGGTGCTCTTCGGGGCACTGTCCCGCCACGATGTGAGCCTGCTCGATGTCGAGCAGGTGGTGATCCGCGGTCGCCTCACGCTCGGCGTGCTGGTCCTGTGTCCCGCCGACCCGGAAGCCCTCCAGGAGGAGCTCGAGGAGGCGATGGACACGGTCGGCATGAACGTCGATGTCGAGATCGGCGCCGACGCGGCGAGCCGTCAGGTGTCGACCCACGCGGTCGTCGTGCTCGGCAGCCCGGTCAGCGCCCGGGCGTTCCGTTCGTTGTCGCGTGAGCTGGCACGGCAGGGCGCCAACATCGACTCCATCCGCGGTGTCGCCGACTATCCGGTCACCGGCCTCGAGCTGATGGTTACCGCGTCGGGCACCGGCGTCGAGGCGGACGCGCAGCTGCGTGCCGGCCTGGCCGAGGTCGCGGCCGGTGAGAACGTCGACGTCGCCGTCGAGCGCGGCGGGCTCGCCCGGCGCGCCAAGCGGCTCATCGTGTTCGATGTCGACTCGACGCTCGTGCAGGGTGAGGTCATCGAGATGCTCGCGGCGCGGGCCGGTGTCGAGGACGAGGTCCGCGCGGTCACCGAGTCGGCAATGCGCGGCGAGATCGACTTCACCGAGTCCCTGCACCAGCGCGTCGCGACCCTCGCCGGACTCGACGCGTCGGTCATCGACGACGTCGCCGCCGATCTGCAGCTCACGCCCGGTGCGCGGACCACGATCCGGACGCTGCGGCGCCTCGGCTACCACTGCGGTGTCGTGTCGGGTGGTTTCCGTCAGGTGATCGAGGGCCTCGCGCACGAGCTCGAGCTCGACTTCGTCCAGGCCAACACCCTCGAGATCGTCGACGGCAAGCTCACCGGGCGTGTGGTCGGCGACATCGTCGACCGCGCCGCGAAGGCGGTCGCGCTGCGCAAGTTCGCCGCCGAGGTCGGGGTGCCGATGGAGCAGACCGTCGCGGTCGGCGACGGCGCCAACGACATCGACATGCTGACCGCGGCCGGTCTGGGTGTGGCGTTCAACGCCAAGCCGGCGCTGCGCGAGGTCGCGGACACCGCGCTGTCGCATCCGTTCCTCGATGCGGTGCTGTTCGTGCTCGGCGTGACCCGCGACGAGGTCGAGGCCGCCGACGCGGTGGACGGTGTCGTGCGGCGCGTGCCGATCGCATGACCCTGACCGGGGACGGTTTCGCGGCACGCCACGCCGTGCTGGCCGCCGGATACGGCAACCGCCCGGATCCGGCCGATCCGGCTCAGGTGCTGGCGATGCCGATCGTGCTGCACATCCCGAAGATCGAACCGCCCGCGCGGAGCGCGCTGCTCGCCGCGGCCGCCTCCGCGACCGTCGCGTTGTGTCTCGACGAGCGTGTCGGGCCGGACGCCGGCGGCGAGCCGGGGCCGTGGCAGCACGCGGTCCGGGAGTGGACCGACGCCCGCATCCGCAAGGTGGCCCGCCGCGCCCGCGGAGCCCAGTGGCTCGCGGCGTGCGACGTCGACGGCGTCACCGTCGACGTGGACGGCGCGCAGGCCCGCGCGCTCGTCCCGGGGCGGGTGGGCGACCTCGATCCGCGGATCAAGAAGCTGCAGATCGGCGGCACCGACCTGGACCACGACGAGCCGGGACCGGTCGACCCGGCACTGCCGACGCTGTGGATCGACGCGTCCCTCGAGATGACGGTCGGCAAGGCCGCCGCCCAGGTGGGGCACGCGTCGATGATCCTGGCGGGTGCCATGCCCGTCGACCGCGTGCGGCAGTGGGCGGCAGACGGATTCCGCTGCGCCGTCCGGGACGCCGACCCGCGGTCGTGGGCCGCGCTGTGTGACGAAGTCGGCAGGGGTGCCGCTGTGGCGGTGCGGGATGCGGGGTTCACCGAGGTGGCACCCGGTTCGATGACGGTGATCGCCCCGATTCCCTGATCCCCAGGGCGACACGCAGGTCCGGGTCCAGTCGATGCGGCCGCAACCGAGTACGGGAAGATGGTCGCTGTGTCGGAACCAGATCCTGATCTCCTCATCGATTTCGAAGACGTCCTGATTCGCCGTGGCGGAGCGACCCTCGTCGGCCCGGTCTCCTGGCAAGTGGAGTTGGACGAGAAGTGGGTCGTGCTCGGCCCCAACGGCGCCGGCAAGACGTCGCTGCTGCGCATGGCCGCCGCCGAGGTCCACCCGACCGCCGGCGTGGCCCGACTGTTCGGCGAGACGTTCGGCAAGGTCGACATCACCGAGCTGCGGCCACGGATCGGGCTGTCGTCGTCGGCGCTCGCGCATCGGGTTCCGGCCGACGAGATCGTGAGCGATCTGGTGGTGTCGGCCGGTTACTCGGTGCTCGGACGCTGGCGGGAACGCTACGAGGACATGGACACCGAGCGGGCCGTCGAGATGCTCGAGAGTCTCGGCGCCGAGCATCTCGCGACCCGCACCTACGGGACGCTGTCCGAGGGTGAACGCAAGCGCGTGCTGATCGCTCGTGCGCTCATGACCGACCCCGAACTGTTGCTCCTCGACGAGCCTGCCGCGGGCCTCGACCTCGGTGGCCGTGAGGAACTCGTCGCGCGCCTCGGTGACCTGGCCGCGGACCCGGATTCGCCGGCGACGGTGCTCATCACCCATCACGTCGAGGAGATCCCGCCGGGCTTCACGCACGCGATGCTGCTCTCGGAGGGCCGCGTGGTCTCGCAGGGCCTGCTCGACGACGTCATCACGGCCGAGAACCTGAGCGAGGCTTTCAGCCAGGCGATCACCCTCGACCGCGTCGACGGCCGATTCTTCGCCCGCCGCACGCGGCATCCCGGCCTGCACCGGGCCTGACACGCGGACCGGACCGGTGGTGAGGCGTTCGTCACTCGGGGCGTAGGTTCCGGATATGGGAACTTCTCGAGAGTCGGGCGCCGCTTCCGTCGGCGCCGTCGCACCGGATACCACCGCACCGGACACCACCGTCCCGGCGCCGAAGGACGCGTCCACCGTGATGCTCGTGCGCGACGGCGACGCGGGCGTCGAGGTCTTCCTGCTGCGGCGTGTGGCGGGGATGGCATTCGCGGGCGGTATGACGGTGTTTCCCGGCGGCGGCGTGGATCCGTCCGACGGGGACGCCGACGTCCGCTGGGCCGGTCCGCCGCTGTCGTGGTGGGCCGAGAGGTTCGGCGTCGACGATGCCCGTGCCAAGGCCCTCGTGTGCTCGGCGGTTCGTGAGACGTTCGAGGAGTGCGGCGTGCTGCTGGCCGGCCCCACCGTCGACACCGTCGTCGCCGACACCACCGGGTACGCGCGGGCGCGTCGCCAGCTCGAGTCGCGGGAGCTGTCGTTCGCGGACTTCCTCGCGCGCGAGAACCTGGTCCTGCGAACGGATCTGCTGCGCCCGTGGGCCAACTGGATCACCCCCGTCCAGGAGGGGCGCCGGTACGACACGCGCTTCTTCGTCGCGGTGCTCCCGGAGGGGCAGTTGGCGGACGGTGACACGTCGGAGGCCGCGGAGGTCTCGTGGCGGACTCCGGCTGCGGCCGTCGACGACTGGCGTGAGCGTCGCAGTGTCCTGTTGCCGCCCACGTGGAGTCAGCTCGCCGCGCTCGGCCGGTTCGACGGCGTCGACGCGATTCTGGCTGCGGAGCCGGAGATCTCGCCGATCCTGCCCGAGCTGAGCTTCGTGGACGGCAAGCCGCGGGTGGCCTTCCCCGGCGACGAGGGGTACTACGACACCGGGGCGTTGCCCTGGGGCGCCGACCAGTAGCCTCAGTCACATGGCTGAGTTTGTGACCCTCGAGGTTTCCGAAGGTATCGGTACGATCCGTCTGGCGCGCCCCCCGATGAACGCGCTGAACCGTCAGGTGCAGGAAGAGATTCGGGCCGCGGCCCGGCAGGCCACCGTCGATCCGGAGGTCAAGGCTGTCATCGTCTACGGCGGTGAGAAGGTGTTCGCCGCGGGCGCCGACATCAAGGAGATGGCGGAGCTCGACTTCGTGCAGATGAGCGAGATCATCGCCGACCTGCAGTCGGCGCTCGGTGCGATCGCCGACATCCCGAAGCCGACCGTCGCCGCCATCACCGGCTACGCGCTGGGCGGCGGCCTCGAGGTCGCGCTGGGTGCGGATCGCCGCATCGCCGGCGACAACGTCAAGCTCGGTGTCCCGGAGATCCTGCTGGGCGTCATTCCCGGCGGTGGCGGCACGCAGCGCCTCGCCCGCCTGGTGGGCCCGGCGAAGGCCAAGGACATGGTGTTCACGGGCCGCTTCGTCGGCGCCGAGGAGGCCCTGCAGATCGGCCTGATCGACGAGATGGTCGCTCCCGACGAGGTGTACAACGCCGCCCGCAAGTGGGCGTCGCAGTTCACCGGCGCCGCGAGCCGCGCGATCGCCGCCGCGAAGGCCGCGATCGATCAGGGCCTCGACACCGACCTGGCGACCGGCCTGAAGATCGAGCAGCACCTGTTCGCGTCGCTGTTCGCGACCGCGGACCGCACCATCGGCATGGAGTCGTTCGTCGAGAACGGCCCCGGCAAGGCGAAGTTCACCGGCAAGTAGAGCTCACCGCGATTTGCGCACTTGTCGGCGTTTCCGGTCGTCCGGAACCGCGGCAAGTGCGCAAATCGGGCCCCCCGAGGCCCAAAACTAGAACTTGTTCATTCCTTACCATTGGGTAGGATTCGCTGCATGACTGCTAGCCCGAACGACGGGATCGATCCCGCGCCGAACCCGCACGCAACCGCCGAAGAGGTCGAGGCTGCGTTGAAGGACACGAAGCTCGCCCAGGTCCTGTACCACGATTGGGAAGCGGAGACCTACGACGACAAGTGGTCCATCTCGTACGACGAGCGTTGCATCGAGTACGCGCGGGGCCGGTTCGACGCCGTCGCGGGCGATCAGCCGCTGCCGTACGAGCGGGCGCTGGAACTGGGCTGCGGAACGGGCTTCTTCCTGCTCAACCTCATGCAGGGCGGCGTCGCGAAGACCGGTTCGGTCACCGACCTGTCCCCGGGCATGGTCAAGGTCGCGATGCGCAACGCGGAGCACCTCGGGCTGCCCGTCGACGGCCGCGTCGCCGATGCCGAGACCATCCCGTACGAGGACGACACCTTCGACCTCGTCGTCGGCCATGCGGTCCTGCACCACATCCCGGACGTCGAGCAGTCGCTGCGCGAGGTGCTGCGCGTGCTCAAGCCGGGCGGCCGGTTCGTCTTCGCCGGCGAGCCCAGCACCATCGGCAACTTCTACGCCCGCTGGCTCGGGCGCGCGACGTGGGCTGCGACCACGAACGTCACCAAGCTGCCGTTCCTGTCCGACTGGCGTCGTCCGCAGGCCGAGCTCGACGAGTCGTCCCGTGCCGCCGCGCTCGAGGCCGTCGTCGACCTGCACACGTTCGATCCCACCGACCTCGAGAACATCGCGAAGTCGGCCGGCGCCGTCGAGGTGAAGGCCAAGACGGAGGAGTTCGCCGCCGCGCTGCTCGGCTGGCCGGTCCGCACCTTCGAGGCCGCCGTGCCGCCGGAGAAGCTGGGCTGGGGCTGGGCCAGGTTCGCGTTCGGTGGTTTCAAGTCGCTGAGCTGGCTGGACGACAAGGTGCTCCAGCACGTGGTTCCGCGCAATTTCTTCTACAACGTGATGATCACCGGCGTGAAGCCGGGCGCCACCGACTGAACTGAGCCGAACGAGCTTTGGGATACGACTTCACGACCGACGACGTCGGATACCTGCGCAGCGCGGACGGCATCGCGGCGCTGGCGGAGACGGCGGAATCGGAGCTGTCGACGCGTACGCGACTGGCCGACATCGGCCGGGCGCGTGCGCGTTTCGGTGACCGCGCGGCACTGCTGATCGAGACGGTGCTGCTGCGGCGCAAGGCGCAGGCCAAGCTGGACGGTGCCGAGTCCTGGCTGTTCACCGACGACGCGTTGCAGCAGGCGACGCCGATCGTGGTGGCGCGGCACCGCGGCGTCCGGCTCGCGGGCCGCCGCGTCCACGACGTCACCTGCTCGATCGGTGCCGAGCTTTCGGCGCTGGTTCCGGTGGCGGACACCGTGATCGGCAGCGATCTCGACCCCGTCCGGTTGGCGATGGCGGCCCACAATGTTCCCGGCGCGACACTCGTGCGCGCCGACGCGCTACGACCCTGTACCCGCGACACCGTCGTGATCGCCGACCCCGCACGACGTTCCGGCGGTAGGCGCACACACGACCCGGCGGCCCTGATGCCGCCGCTGCCGGACCTGCTCGACGTCTACGCCGGGCGTGATCTCGCGGTGAAGTGCGCCCCGGGCCTCGACTTCGACCGGCTCGACTGGGACGGCGAGGTGGAGGTGGTCTCGCTCGACGGCGGGGTGCGCGAGGCGTGCCTGTGGTCGCCGGGGCTGGCAGGCCCAGGCGTGCGGCGCCGGGCGAGCGTGCTGCGTTCGGACGGGACGACCTGGGAGATCACCGACGCCGAGCCCGACGACATCCCGGAGCGCGAACCGGGGGAGTGGATCATCGACCCGGACGGAGCCGTCGTGCGGTCCGGCCTGGTGCGCCACTACGCGGCCCGGCACGGGTTGTGGCAGCTGGATCCGCGGATCGCCTACCTGACCGGCGACAGCGTGCCCGACGGCGTGCGCGGTTTCCGGATACTGGCGCGGCTCAAGTACACCGAGAAGGCGCTGCGGCAGGAACTGGCCGCGCGCGACTGCGGGTCGGCGGAGATCCTGGTCCGTGGTCTCGACATCGATCCGGCGGTGCTGCGGCCGCGCCTGAAACTGCGCGGCACCACGCCGATGTCGGTGGTACTCACCAGGATCGGCCGGACGCCCGTCGCTTTCGTGTGTGCCGCGCGGGACTGACGCCTACTTCAGGACGAACAGTTCCCCGATCAGGGTCGGGGTGAGCACCTCGCCGTCCGGTCCGATCGAGGTACCGACGGTGAACCCGGTGGCCCCGGGCAGGGGGTCCTGGTCGAGCGTTTCGCCGGTCTCGGTGTCGAACGTCAGCAGTGCGAGTCCGGCGTCGCCGTCCCGGACGACGGTGTATCCGGTGGTGCCGGCGGTCTGCGCGGGCACGCCGAGCTGCAGCAGATCGGCTCGCTCCCACACCAGTTCGGCGTGGTCGCCGCGATCGCGCACCGCCAGCAGCCGACCCTTCTCCGCGCCGGCAGGAATGATCAGTCCGCCGGCGGACGTGGACGGGGTGCCCAGGGCCGGGTAGCCGACGTCGTAGCTCCACCGCGGTTCACCGGTCTCGGCGTCGACGGCCCACAGGTGCCCGGCATTGTCGTTGGTGTACACGGTCTTTCCGTCCGCGGACAGGTTCGGGCCGCCGGCGGGGCCGCCCGGCAGGGTGCCGGTCGACCAGTCCTCGACGATCCTCGGATCGTCACCTCCGGTGTAGCGCATCGCGACCAGGTCGGCCTGTGGGGCGAAGGGGCGCCAGAATGTGAACACGAAGCGACCGTTGTCCAGATCGATCGCCGGCGTGTTCGCGACCGGGCACTGTTGCCCGCCGGCGAGGCACCCGTCGAGGCCCTGGTCGTTCGGAACGGGCTCGACGTTGGCGCCCTGCGTGTACGACGCCGGCGGGATCAGGTCGTACGACGGCGCCACCTTGAAGCCGGTCTGCGGATCGAGGACGTTGATCTGGCCGAGCTGCGTGATGAACAGCAGGTTGCCGTCGCCGGTGAACTGGGCGGACCGCGGAGTGCCGGACACCGGTGTACGCCAGCGCAACTGGCCGCGCTCGTTGAACGAGCTCATCGCGCCCTCGTCGCCGATGTAGATGTTGGTGGCGGCGTCCACCACGGGAGTCGAGGTCGCGGCGCCCGGGCCGATCCGGGTGCACCAGCGCTTGCGGCCGGTGTCGATCTGGAACGAGAGGAGGTTGCAGCCCTCGTCGGTGCGTGCGGTGAGGAAGACCTGTCCGTTCGCCGCCACCGAGGCGTTCGTGGGGGTGGGGCCGCCGATCGGGCGGGACCACTGGAAGTCGAGCGACCGGGATCCCGTCACCGGGCTCGTGTTGCTGCTCCGCGCATCGGCGTGCATTCCCGCATCCGCCCGCACCGAAGACGTCCGCGGTGCCGGAATCCCCGCCGCATCCTGCGAGGAGGAGGGCCGAGATCGCCGTCAGCGCCGCCGCCGACGACCGTAGGGCACGCCGCATTACATCTCCTTGGGTAGGGATCTGCTCGGACCAGAGATTATCCCGGCTGCGATGTGCGGTCGCCGAACCGCCCCGGCGCATTTCGTGGGACCCTCGATGAAGGTCCCACGATCCGCGCTTCGATCCCGCCCGATCCGCAGCGCGTCGGGACCCGGCAGTTCCGTGACCCGGCAGGTCCGCGCGGAGGAGGCATCATGAGAATTGGTGTGCCGAAGGAGATCAAGAGCGGTGAGCTGCGGGTCGCGTTGACCCCGCTCTCGGTCACCGAACTGCGTGCGCAGGGACACGACGTCGTCGTCGAGCGTGGGGCGGGCGACGGTTCGTCGATGTCCGACGGTGAGTTCGTCGCCGCGGGGGCCCGGATCGTCGATCACGCCGAAGACGTCTGGGCCGAGGCCGACCTGATCGTGAAGGTCAAGGAGCCGCTCGCGCCGGAGTTCGAACTGATGCGACGGGGGCAGGTGCTGTTCACCTACCTGCATCTCGCGGCGTCGCTCGAGTGCACCGAGGCGTTGCTGTCGAGTGGCGTCACCGCGATCGCGTACGAGACGGTCGAACGCGCCGACGGCTCGCTCCCGCTGCTGGCACCGATGAGCGAGGTTGCCGGCCGCCTCGCCACGCAGGTCGGGGCGCACGCGCTGCAATCCACCGCGGGCGGCTGCGGACGCGGCATCCTGCTCGGCGGGGTGCCCGGCGTTCCACCTGCCGGTGTCGTGGTCATCGGCGCCGGGAGCGCCGGGACCCACGCCACGGCGGTCGCGGTGGGGATGGGCGCACGGGTGACCGTGTTCGACCGCGACGTCGAGCGCCTACGCGCGCTGCACGCCCGCTTCGGGGCCCGTATCTCGACCGTCGTGTCGACCCGGACGGAACTCGAGCGGACGCTGGTCGACGCGGATCTGGTGATCGGCGCCGTGCTGGTGCACGGTGCCCGCGCGCCGCGGTTGGTCTCGTCCGAGCAGGTGTCCCGGATGCTGCCGGGCAGTGTGCTGGTGGACATCGCGATCGATCAGGGCGGGTGCTTCGAGGATTCGCGTCCCACGACCCACGACCAACCCACCTATATGGTTCACAATTCTATTATTTATGCGGTTCCCAATATGCCGAGCATTGTTCCCCATACGTCCACCCGCGCGTTGGTAAACGTTACGTTGCCGTTTGTCTCGGTGATCGCGGAAAAGGGTTGGCGCGGGGCGATGCGCGCCGACCGTGCGCTGGCGATGGGATTGAATGCCTGGTCGGGTCAGGTGACGCACGCGCCGGTGGCGCTGGCGCACGCGTTGCCGTACGTCTCGGTCGAGACCGCACTGTGTGGCTGATCCCGACTGAATTGTCCTGTTGGAGTGAACGCCATGGATGTAATTCGTCGGGGAAACTATCGTTGCCGATCGTTTATCGAAATCCGCTGCGACACGCGGCGAGGAATTGTGTCTAATAGATCCATGCAGCCGGGAACGCGGACAGAATCCGAAGCGGTCACAGTCGACCCCGGTCCTGGGGTCTCCGATATCGACAACCACCTCCTCGGATCGCCGTCCGCGGGCCGTGTCGTCACCTCGATGCTCGTCGCCGGCATCGCCGGCGCGATCGGGTTGGTGATGGCGTCGGTGGTCGCGATGCTCGTCACCGCACTCGGTGGGGCGCTGGTGGCGTATGCGGTCGCGCACGACGACGACTGGGTCCGGGCGTCGCGTCGTCGGCGCACCCGGCGGCGTCAGGTGTGGGTCAAGCCGCGCTGGAGTGGTCACTCGTGGGGCGGCCACAGCGTGAGCAGGCACGCCGCCCTCTGACCGGACGGGGCACGTGACGGGGCGCACAGTGGCGGTCCGTAGGCTTACGTGTCATGACGAGCATGTGGGGCGCACCGTTGCGCTCGAGGTGGCGTGGATCCCGACGTCGGGACAGTGAGCAGGCACGTTTCCTGACGCCGGCCTCGCTGAAGTGGGTCATCGCGAACAAGGCGTACACACCGTGGTACCTGGTTCGCTACTACCGTCTGGCGAAGTTCAAACTCGCCAACCCGCACATCATCACGCGCGGCATGGTGTTCCTCGGCAAGAACGTGGAGATCCACTCGACGCCGGGACTCTCCCGCCTGGAGATCGGCAAGTGGGTGCACATCGGTGACGGCAACGCCCTGCGCTGCCACGAGGGATCCCTGCGGATCGGCGACAAGGTCGTCTTCGGCAAGGACAACGTCGTCAACACGTACCTCGACATCGAGATCGGTGCGTCGACCCTCGTCGCGGACTGGTGCTACATCTGCGACTTCGACCACCGGATGGACGACGTGAACGTCCCGATCAAGGATCAGGGCATCGTCAAGGGACCGGTGCGCATCGGACCGGACACGTGGATCGCCGCGAAGGTCACGGTCCTGCGGAACACGCGCGTCGGCCGCGGCTGCGTGCTGGGCGCGCACGCCGTCGTCAAGGGCGAGATCCCCGACTTCAGCATCGCCGTCGGCTCGCCCGCCAAGGCGGTCAAGAACCGTCGCGTCGACTGGGAGGCCGGCGCCGCGGAGCGGGCGAAGTACATCGCCGCGCTCGAGGACATCGCCCGCAAGAAGACCATGAACGGCGCCGCCGCCGTCAACGGGAACGGCGCCGGCGCCTCACAGTGAGTGGGCTCGGGCGTGGGCCGGGCGGCCCGCTACCGACCGGGTAGCGGGCGCTCGGGAATCTCGGGGCGTGCCAAAGGATGCCGCACGCGGCGCTTGGCCGCCGAGTACACCTGGACCGTCTCCTCGGCGACCTTGCGCCAGTCGAAGTCGGCGGTCAGCCGCTCGCGAGCCGCCCGCGCCCGCGTCTGAGCGGCGGCGGGATCGTCGAGCACCTCGCGGGCCGCGGAGGTCAGTCCGTCCACGTCCCCCGGCTCGAACGACAGTCCGGTCACGCCGTCCACGACGGCCTCGCCGAGCCCGCCCGCGGTCGAGGTGATCAGCGGTGTGCCCGCGGCGGCCGCCTCGAGGGCGATGATCCCGAACGGCTCGTACCGGCTGGGGAGCACGATCGCGTCGGCGCCGTGCAGCCAGCTCAGCAGCTCCTCGTGGTCGAGGTTGCCGAGGAACGTCACCGAACGTGCCACTCGGTGCGTGCGGGCCTGCTGCTGCAGCCACTCGAACTGGGTCCCCTCGCCCGCGACGGCCAGCGTCGTGCCCGGGTGGCTGCGCCGGATCCGGGGGAGTGCGGCGATTGCGTCCTGCACGCCCTTCTCGTACTCGAGCCGTCCGACGTACAGCAGCGTCGCCGGCCCCGACCGCGGTGCGCGCGGGCGGTAGCTCCACGTGGTGACATCGATGCCGTTGCGGATCACCGTGATCGGCGGCAGTTCGGGCCCGTACAGCTGAGTGACCTCGTCCTCCATGGACGCCGAGCACGTGATGATCGAGTCCGACTCGTTCGCCAGCCACCACTCCACCGAGTGGACCTGACGGTTGATCCGCCCCGAGATCCAGCCGCTGTGCCGGCCTGCCTCCGACGCGTGCAACGTCGAGACCAGCGGGACGTCGTAGAACTCGGCGAGGGCGATCGCCGGATGCGCCACCAGCCAGTCGTGGGCGTGGACGACGTCGGGCTGCCAGCCCTCACCGATGCCGCCCTTCGACAGCGCGACCCCGGCGCGGACCATCGCGTGGCCCATCGCGAGCGTCCACGCCAGCATGTCCTCACCGAAGATGAAGTGTGGCGGATCCTCGGCGACCGCGACCACCAGAACGCCCTCGGAGATCTCCGTGACGGTCGGGTGCGTCGTCGGATCGGTGCCCGACGGCCGCCGCGACAGCACCACCACCTCGTGGCCGGCGGCGGCCAGTTCGGTCGCGAGGTGATGGACGTGCCGTCCCAACCCGCCGACCACGACCGGCGGGTACTCCCACGACACGATCAGAATCTTCATCACACGCTCCCAGCGAATGCGGCTGTATCAGTCAGCGGACCGGGCAGGCGCCGCGCGTCGAGGGCGGGGAACAGGCCGTCGGCGGCGTTCCATCCGTCCGCGAGACGGCGTGCGACGTCGTCCCGGCCGGACGCGACCGCGTCGGCGATTTCCCGCAGCGCGTGGGCGTGCTTGTGGGCCCGATCCCGCGCGTACCCGGCTGCCGAGTCCTTGCTGACCATGAACGCCCAGTCGCTCGAGACCGCCATCAGCGTCTCACGCAACATCTGGTCGTGGACCCGATTGCGAAGTTCCGGTCTGCCCGGATTCGCATCGCGCGACTTGTCGATGGTGTCGAGTGCGGTCTGCACGACCTCCGCGTTGAGCTGGACCAGGTCGGAAACCTGGTCGCCGGCCCACACCCGCCAGTCCTTGCCCGAACCCCACGACGAGTCCTGCAGTTCCACGGGTGCGCCGACGTAGCCACGGGCGCGTGCATCGGCGAGGGTGCCGACGTCGATCCCGGCCTCGGGCAGCGCGCGCAGCATCTTCTCGAGCCACTGCGGGCCCTCGAACCACCAGTGCCCGAAGAGTTCGGTGTCGAACGCGGCGACGACCAGTGCGTCCCTGCCGATGCGCTCGGACTCGCTGCGGAGTCGTCGTCGGACCGTCTCGACGAAGTCCTCGACGTGCTTGTCGATCGCCGCGGCGGCCAGGTCCGGGTCGTACGGGGCCTTCTGCTCGGACGGCACACTGCGCCCGGTGACGCGCGCGGGCTTGAGCCCGGTGTCGTGGTCGTACGTGTGGAAGTCGCGGTAGGCGGCGTGGCCCGGGTACCCGGTCTTGGGGGACCACACGCGGTAGCTGACCTCGAGGTCGCGGCCGAACGCGACGACGTCGGAGTCCCACACCGGCCGACCCGCCGACGTGTCGCCGCGCAGCGCGGGGCCGTCGACCATGAAGTGCGACACGCCCGCGGCTGCGTAACCGATTTCCATGCCCGGCGTGTAGCCGCACTCGGGCGCCCAGATGCCGGACGGTGTGTGGTCCCAGCGGGCCTTCGCGTCCGCGAGGCCCTCCGCGAGCGAGAACGCGCGCAGGCGGGGATCGAGCAACGGCTGGAACGGATGGGCCAGCGGGCCGCCGAGCAGTTCGATCGCCTCGGCGTCGATCAGTTCGCGGATCACCGCGGATCCGCCGTGGCGCCAACGGGTTTCGAAGTCCGCGAGCGCCGTGGCGGACGCGCGGTGCTCGCGCGCACCGAGTTCCTTGTGTGACGCCGACGGCATCCCCGCCGCCTCGTGCGCGCGGATCTGCCAGTTGCCGAGCCAGTGGTGCATGCCGTCAAGGCAGTGCGGGTCGTCCAGTTGGGCAGCGAGCACCGGCGTGATGCCGAGCGTCAGCAGCCGTGAGCGGCCCTCCGTGGCGAGCCGGCGCAACACGGCCGTCACCGGCAGGTACGTCGCCGCCCACGACTGGTACAGCCACTCCTCGCCCACCGGCCACCGGCCGTGGTTCGCGAGCCACGGCAGATGCGAGTGCAGGACCAGGCAGAACATGCCCGGCTCTCGGGCCTCGGCGGCCCGACCCCCCTGAGTGCCGGTCATGCCACAGGATCCTTGATCGCGATGGCGACGAGGTCGAGGCTGTCGTCGATGTCGGCTTCGCGGAGTTCGAAGTCGTCGACGTCGATGCCCTCGACGTCCCGGGTGAGATCCTCGGGCCACGGCTCGCCGGCCAGGGCGCGGTCGATCTGGGCGTCGATGAACGAGCCGCCGTGCTTGGTGTCGAGCGCGCGCAGACGCGCGGCGTGGTGGACGCCGGTCATGACCGCCACCCGGAAGCCGGCCTCGACGAGCAGTTCGGTGAGCTCGGCGGCGTTGAGTTCACGCGTGTGGAACGGGTTGAGGGGGGTGTCCCGGCCGGGGGAGAACGTGATCCGGTTGGGCGTGCTGACGAGCAGCTCGCCGCCCGGCGTCAGGACACGGTGGCACTCGCGCAGGAACTGCGCTTGGTCCCACAGGTGCTCGATCACCTGAAAGTTCACGACCGTGTCGACGGAACCGTCCGCGAGCGGAAGCTCCGCGAGGTTGCCGTGCAGCATCTCCACCCGGGGGTACCGGGCACGGACGTGTTCGACGGCGGAGATGTCGTAGTCGAGCCCGGTGACCTTGCTCGCGACGTCGGCAATCATGTTGGCGCCGTAGCCTTCTCCGGATCCGGCCTCCAGGACGGTGCGGCCGGTGCAGCGGGGGAGCAGGTCGCGGTAGACCACCTCGTGGCGCCGGAACCAGTAGTTCTCCTCGGGGATTCCGGGCACGGTCCGCTCGCCGGTCAACGGCAGCGTCGCGGCGTCGTCGGGGGACGGCGTCGTGGTGTCGAGGGACTCGGCGGTGGAACCAACTGTGGATTCGCTCACCCCAGCGAGGTTAGTGCCCGCGGTGTCGACGGCGGTCGGGGTGGTCCACATCACACGCATGAAACGCCCGGTAGGCGGTTATGGTGAGACCGGATTTCGCCTAAGTTACCCGTGGGTAACTTAACGTGGGGTAATCTGTCGCACAGCCAACGTGCAACGAAATTACTTACGAGAGCTCGGCATCTCGCGGAGCCGCTCGCGATCATCAGGTAGATAGACACAGGAGGTCGACGAAGACCCATGACGAACATCGTCGTTTTGATCAAGCAGGTCCCCGACACGTGGTCCGAGCGCAAGCTCTCCGACGGCGACTTCACGCTTGACCGCGAGGCCGCCGACGCCGTGCTCGACGAGATCAACGAGCGCGCAGTCGAAGAGGCTCTCCTCATCAAGGAGGCCCAGGGCGGCGAGGTCACCGTGCTGTGCGCCGGACCGGACCGTGCCACCGACGCCATCCGCAAGGCTCTGTCGATGGGCGCCGACAAGGCCGTCCACGTCAACGATCCCGCCCTGCACGGCTCCGACGCCGTCCAGACCGGCTGGACCCTCGCCGCGGCCCTCGGCCAGATCGGCTTCGAGAACGGCGAGGCCGCCGATCTCGTCATCGCCGGCAACGAGGCCACCGACGGCCGCATCGGCGCCGTCCCGGCCATCATCGCCGAGTACCTGGGCCTGCCGCAGCTCACGCAGCTGCGCAAGCTGACCCTCGCCGACGGCAAGGTCACCGGCGAGCGCGAGACCGACGAGGGCGTCTTCGGCCTCGAGGCCGGTCTGCCGGCCATCGTCTCGGTCACCGAGAAGATCAACGAGCCCCGCTTCCCGTCCTTCAAGGGCATCATGGCCGCGAAGAAGAAGGAAGTTCAGGTCCTCACCCTGGCCGACCTCGGCGTCGATCCGGAGACCGTGGGCGTCGCCAACGCCGGCACCACCGTCACCGCATCCACCCCCAAGCCCCCGCGTACCGCTGGTGAGCGTGTCGCCGACGAGGGCGACGGCGGCTCCAAGATCGCCGCGTACCTCGTGGGCCAGAAGATCATCTGATCGCGCCCCCTCGAGACCAGCAGAGAAGACAGGGAGAAGTAAGCAATGGCAGAAGTACTCGTGCTCGTCGAGCACGCCGAGGGTGCACTCAAGAAGGTCAGCACCGAGCTCATCACGGCCGCCCGCGCTCTCGGTGAGCCGGCTGCCGTCGTCACCGGCCCGGCCGGTACCGCCGCGAAGCTGGCCGACGCGCTGGCTGCCGCCGGTGCCGCGAAGATCTACGTCGCCGAGTCCGACGACATCGACGGCTACCTCGTGACCCCCAAGGTCGACGTCCTCGCCGGCCTGGTCGAGACCGCCGGCCCGGCCGCCGTCGTCACCGCCGCCAGCACCGAGGGCAAGGAAGTTGCCGGTCGCCTGGCAGCTCGCATCGGCTCCGGCCTGCTGTCCGACGTCGTCGAGGTCAAGGCCGACGGCAGCGCCGTCCACTCGATCTTCGGTGGCGCGTTCACCGTCGAGGCCAAGGCCAACGGCGAGGTTCCGGTCATCTCGGTCCGCCCGGGTGCCGTCGAGGCCCAGCCGCAGGCTGCTGCCGGCGAGCAGGTCGTCGTCGAGGTTCCGGCTCAGGACGAGAGCGCCGTCAAGGTCGTCTCGCGTGCCCCGATCGTCGGTGGCGATCGTCCGGAGCTCACCGAGGCGTCGGTCGTCGTCTCCGGTGGCCGTGGCGTCGGCAGCGCCGACAAGTTCTCGGTCGTCGAGGAGCTCGCCGATTCGCTCGGTGCCGCCGTCGGTGCATCGCGCGCCGCCGTCGACTCCGGCTACTACCCGGGCCAGTTCCAGGTCGGTCAGACCGGTAAGACGGTCTCGCCGCAGCTGTACATCGCGCTCGGCATCTCCGGTGCCATCCAGCACCGCGCCGGCATGCAGACCTCGAAGACCATCGTCGCGGTCAACAAGGACGAAGAGGCCCCGATCTTCGAGATCGCGGACTTCGGCGTCGTCGGCGACCTGTTCAACGTCGCACCGCAGCTCACCGAGGCTGTCAAGGCTCACAAGGGCTGATCCCAGTCCCAGGCTCGCACGCCCCCGTCACCGGTTCCGGTGGCGGGGGTTTTGTGTTGTGCCCGTCCACTTCCCGCTGCGCGCGGATTCGTCTCCCGCGCGCGCAATCGTGCGCGCGGGGCGTCAATTCGCGCGCAGCACCGCGCCCAGGGGGCGGGGCCGGTCGTCGCGCCGCTGCATCGATCGACGAACTCTCGCTCCGATCACGTCCGGACGGTCGAGGTCTCGCCACGTCCACCGCGCGACCTCCCAGCCGGCGTCGCGGATCCTGTCCTCACGTTGCTTTTCTGCGAACACGGCATCGCCGGCATCCTGGCCTGGGCGAAGTGCCGGGTGCGCCGTCCACCTCCCGTCCGGTTCCGCGTGACGTATACGCGGTCGAGTGGGATGTCCCACAATGACAGGCCGTGCAGCACCGCGGCGGACTGGTGACTGACGACGGCGTCGGGATTCAGTCCCGGTAGCGTCGCCCGGATCAGTTCGCGGTGTCGCTGCGCGGGGTCCATCGAGGCATCGGCTACTGCGCTCAGGTATGTGCCCGGACGGAGCCTGCGCAGACCTCCGTTTCGGCAGAGCGTGCGGATCTCGGCGTCGGTGAAGCCTCGGGAGAGCGCATCGCGTCGTCTCAGTGTTCGAGGTGCAGGCTCGGTCATGGCCTCGATCTTCGACGTCGCAGATGCGATGCGCGACGCCTGTTCGCGCTGCTGTGGACAACTCCGACGTTGTCCACAGCCGCCGCGCGCGCGAATTCGTCTCCCGCGCGTGCAATCGTGCGCGCGGGGCGTCAATTCGCGCGCGGCAGTGACGTTCACCGAACCGGCATCCCGTCGACATGCGGCTGATGCCTCGTCGCCGGACGGGCTCGATAGACCTCTGGCATGACAACTTCGCCACTCGTCGAGACCGTCTACACCGCGCCCGTGACTTCAGGGACCACCAGATCCCGCTACTCCCTCCTCGTCTCCTCCGACCGCGAGCATCGTGAGGCGGCGCAGCGCCTGCGCTACCGCGTGTTCGCCGCCGAACCCGGCTTCGTCCTCCCCCCGTCTGCCGAGCGGATCGATGCCGATCGGTTCGACGACTTCTGTGACCATCTCCTCGTCCGCGACAACGTCTCCGGTGACTTCGTCGGCTGCTATCGGATGCTGCCGCCCGACGCCGCGGTCGCGGCCGGGGGCTACTACACCGCGACCGAGTTCGACCTGTCGGCGCTCGACCCTGCGAGACGGCGGGTCGTCGAGATGGGACGGGCCTGTGTGGACGTCGACCACCGCTCGGGCTCGGTCCTGGCACTGATGTGGGCGGGGATCCTGCACTACCTGCAGCTCACCGGCCACGACACCGTCATGGGCTGTGTGTCGGTGCCGATGCAGGACCGCCCCGACGCGGTTGCCGGTGCGAACGTGCGCGGCGTGCGCGATTTCCTGCTGAGCCGCCACGCCGCCGATCCGTCGACGTGGGCGCGACCGCTGCGTCCGGTCCGGGTGGACGGCCGTCCCCTCGACGACATCGCCGCGCCGCTGCGGCCGTCGGTGCCGCCGCTGCTGCGTGGCTACCTGCGGCTGGGCGCGAAGATCTGCGGCGAACCCGCGCACGACCCGGACTTCGGTGTCGCCGACTTCGTGGCCCTGCAGAGCCTGCACGACGCCGACACCCGCTACCTCGAGCGGTTGCGGCGCGCGTCGGCGGTGATCGAGGCCGCGGCATGAGTCATTCGTGGCTGCCGACGAGCCCGTGCGGCGACGGTTGCCTGCCGCGGCGCCCCGAGCGGGTCCCGGTCGCGCTCGCGTGCGGCCGCTGGATCGCGCTGGTGGCGGTGGCGTCGGCGTCGGTGCTGCTGCCGATCGTGCGACTGCTCCCGCGGCAGCCGCGGGTGGCATGCCATCGAATGTTCGCGCGAACAGCACTGCGCGGCATCGGTATCCGGATCGACGTGTCCGCATCGCCGGCCCGAGTGCCCGGCGGGACGCTCGTGGTGGCCGGGCACGTCTCGTGGCTCGACGTCCTGGTGCTCGCGGCGGTGCTGCCGGGTCGGTTCGTCGCCCGCGCCGACCTGCTGACCTGGCCGCTGCTCGGTGGCGTGGCCCGGCGGGCCGGGGTGATCCCCATCGAGCGGGGCAACCTGCGCGGCCTGCCGGACACGGTCGCCACCGCGCGGGATCGGCTGCTCGCGGGGGACACGGTGATCGTCTTTCCGGAGGGGACCACGTGGTGTGGTCGGGCGTTCGGTCGGTTCCGGCCGGCGCTGTTCCAGGCCGCGGTCGACGCGCAGCGGCCCGTCCAGCCGGTGCTGGTGGAGTATGTCGACGCGGCGGGGGCGCACACGACCGGGCCGTGCTTCGTGGGCGACGACTCGATCGGAGCCTCGATGCGCCGGGTGCTCAGGAGTCGCGGCCTGCGGGCCCGGGTGACGCTGGGGGCGCTGCAGGCCCCGGGCCGCGACCGTCGGGAGCTGGCCGAGCGGTGTGAATGCGAGGTCCGCCGCGGCGCTGCGGTGGGCGCGGACCGCATCCTTGCGCGTCTGGAAGGTCGTCGTCGCGCACGTGCTGCGTGACGGGGGTCTCCGCGGCGTGACGGGTCCGGGTGAACGGCTATCCTTGTCGAGTCATGATCTCGTCTGCCACCAGCTCAGCGGTCTACCTCGACCACGCCGCGACCACACCCATGTATCCGGCAACGATCGAGGCGATGACCGAGGTCTTCGCCACGGTGGGTAACGCCTCGTCACTGCACGGATCGGGTCGGTCGGCCCGGCGCCGGATCGAGGAGTCCCGCGAGTCCATCGCCGCCTGCCTCGGGGCCCGGCCGTCCGAGGTGATCTTCACCTCCGGTGGTACCGAGAGCGACAACCTCGCCGTCAAGGGCATCTACTGGGCCCGCCGCGACGCCGACCCCAAACGCACCCGCATCCTCGCCAGTGCCGTCGAGCACCACGCCGTGTTGGACGCCGTCGAGTGGCTCGTGGCCCACGAGGGAGCCCACGTGACGTGGCTGCCCGTGGATGCGGACGGTGCCGTCGACCCCGACGTCGTGCGGGCCGAGCTGTCGGTGCACGCCGACGAGACGGCCCTCGTCACCGTCATGTGGGCCAACAACGAGATCGGCACGATCAACCCGATCGCGCAGATCGCGGCCGTCGCCGCAGAGTTCGGCGTCCCGATCCACAGCGACGCGGTGCAGGCCGCGGCGCATCTGCCGGTCGACTTCGCAGCGAGCGGCCTGTCGGCGCTGAGCATCGCCGGGCACAAGTTCGGCGGCCCCCAGGGCGTCGGCGCCCTGCTGCTGGGCCGGCAGGTGTCGTGTGTGCCGCTGCTGCACGGCGGCGGGCACGAACGCGACCTGCGCTCCGGAACCCAGGACACCGCGTCGATCGTCGGACTGGCGTCCGCGCTGCAGATCACGACCGCCGACATGGACGTGCGCGGCGCCGAGCTGGCGGCCCTGCGGGACAGCCTGATCGACGGCGTCCGGCGCGCGGTCCCCGATGCGATCCTCAACGGCGCCACCGGTGCCGGGCGGCTTCCGGGTAACGCGCACTTCACTTTTCCCGGCTGTGAGGGCGACTCGCTGCTGATGCTGCTCGACGTCGCCGGCGTCGAGTGCTCCACGGGTTCGGCGTGCACGGCCGGCGTCGCGAGCGCGAGTCACGTGCTGACCGCGATGGGCGTCGACCCCGTCCTCGCGCGTGGATCACTGCGATTCTCGTTGGGGCACACGTCGACCGAGCGGGACGTCGAGGCGTTGTTGTCGGCGCTGCCGCAGGTGATCGAGCGTGCCCGCGCCGCCGGACTGGCGAGTGCCGGCGCTCGGGGAACACACGGAGGGAATCGGTAGATGCGAGTTCTGGCAGCGATGAGCGGCGGCGTGGACTCCGCGGTCGCGGCGGCCCGTGCGGTGGCGGCCGGCCACGACGTGGTCGGTGTTCACCTCGCACTGTCGACGGCGCCGGGCACACTGCGGACCGGGTCGCGTGGCTGCTGCTCCAAGGAGGACGCGGGCGACGCCAAGCGTGCGGCGGATGTGCTCGGAATCCCTTTCTACGTCTGGGATTTCGCGGAGCGCTTCAAGGAAGACGTGATCGACGACTTCGTGGAGGCGTACGCGGCGGGGGAGACCCCCAACCCGTGCCTGCGATGCAACGAGAAGATCAAGTTCGCGGCGCTCGCGGACCGCGCGATCGCGCTGGGCTTCGACGCCGTCGCGACCGGTCACTACGCGCGGCTCGAGGACGGCGTCCTGCGCCGCGCCGTCGACGCCGACAAGGACCAGTCCTACGTGCTCGCGGTGCTCACCTCGGAGCAGTTGTCGCGGGCCATGTTCCCGGTCGGCGACACCCCCAAGGAGCAGATCCGCGAGGAGGCCGCCGAGCGCGGCCTCGCCGTGGCGAACAAGCCCGACAGCCACGACATCTGCTTCATCCCGTCCGGTGACACCCGCGCGTTCCTCGGCGCCAAGATCGGGATCCGTCCCGGCGCGGTCGTCGACGCCGACTCCGGTGAGGTCCTCGCCGAGCACGACGGCGTCCACGGGTTCACCATCGGTCAGCGCAAGGGGCTCGGTGTGAAGGGCCCGGCCGCGGACGGTCAGCCCCGCTACGTGACGTCGATCGAGCCCGAAACCGGTACGGTCCGGGTCGGTTCGGCCGAGCGGCTCAAGGTGTGGACCATCTCCGCCGAGCGCGCGATCTGGACGTCCGGGCAGGCGCCCGAGGGTCCGATCGAGTGCGTCGTTCAGGTGCGTGCCCACGGTGGCACCGCCCGCGCGGTGGCCGAGGAAGTCGACGGCGGGATCTCGGTGCAGTTGTCGGAACCGCTCACCGGTGTCGCGAAGGGGCAGGCCGTGGTCCTGTACCACCCGGACGAGGACGGGGACGTGGTCATCGGCAGCGGCACCATCTCGGGAACCTCCGCGGACCGTCCGTGACGGGCGCCCGCGTTCCCGTCGGCGTCGCGACGGGCGTCGGCTCCTGGCCCGGGACCGATCCGCGGGCGGCCGCCGAGATCGTCGTCGGCGAACTGCCCGCCCTGCCACACCTGGTGGAACTTCCGGCCCGCGGCATCGGGGCCGACATGATCGGCCGCGCCGCGGCGCTGCTGATCTCCATGCCGCTCGACACCTCCACGACCGGCTACCGCCTCACGCAACGGGTCGGCGCGGCCACCCGCACCGCCCGCGACCTGCTGGCCCGCGACCTCGATGCCCTCGAGGAGGCGTGGGAGCTGGCGGGACGCCGGGGCACCGACCAGCCGGTGAAGGTGCAGGCCGTCGGCCCGCTGACGCTCGCATCGCAACTGGAACTGCACGCCGGGCACCGGGTGCTCACCGATCGGGGTGCGCTGCGCGATCTCACCGAATCGCTCGCGGAGGGTGTCGCGGCCCATGTCGCGGACACGGCGCGGCGCCTCGGTTCACCGGTCGTGGTCCAGTTCGACGAGCCCGGACTGCCCGCGGTCCTCGCGGGTTTGCTGTCCGGAGTGTCGATCCTGCAGACCCCGCGTGCGCTGCCCGAACCGGAGGCCCTGGCACTGCTGCAGTCGGCGATCGAGCGGGTCGGCGCGCCCGTGCTGGTGCACTGCTGCGCCGCCGACG
Source organism: Rhodococcus sp. W8901 (assembly GCF_013348805.1). Classification (NCBI taxonomy): domain Bacteria; kingdom Bacillati; phylum Actinomycetota; class Actinomycetes; order Mycobacteriales; family Nocardiaceae; genus Rhodococcus; species Rhodococcus sp. W8901. The sequence continues at coordinate 3,922,354 of NZ_CP054690.1, read as the reverse complement.
CCCCCCTCGGTCTGCTGCATCGCAGTGGTGCGTCGATGGTGGGCCTCGACGTGACCACGCTGCGCACCGCGGACCTCGACGGCATCGGCGAACTGCTCGACGCGGGAATCGACCTGGCGCTGGGCCTGGTGCCCACCACCGCGCCCGAACGCACACCGGGCTGGCGGGACCTGGCCGAGCCGGCGACCCGTCTGCTCGATCGCCTGGGCTTCGCGCGTGAGTTGCTGTCGTCGCGCGTGACGGTGACCCCGGCGTGCGGTCTGGCGGGCGCGGACGCGGACTGGGCCCGCACGGCCCTGCGGTCGGCGAACGAGCTGACCCGCGCCTTCGCCGACGGTGCCGACCCGTCCGCCATGGCCTGAACGGGAGTTTGCGGCCGCGAAAACTGTCAGCTGGCTGCGATAACCTTCCCAGGTGGACCAGAACGAAGCCGCTACCGCAATGACCAGCCCGTCCGACGCCGCGGTGGAGCCTGCGAGTGCCGAGGATCGCGAACGCTGGCAGGAGTTGGCCGAGGTGGTCCGCAACCACCAGTTCCGCTACTACGTGCTCGACTCGCCGGTCGTCTCCGACGGCGAGTTCGACGCACTGTTCGGGCAGCTGAACGCGCTCGAGGAACGCCACCCGGACCTGCGGACGGCGGACTCGCCCACGCAGCTCGTCGGCGGCGGGTTCGCGACCGAGTTCAAGGCCGTCGACCATCTCGAGCGGATGCTCAGCCTCGACAACGTCTTCGACTACGACGAACTACGCACCTGGGCCGGGCGTGTAGAAGTCGAGACCGGTCCTGATCTGCACTACCTGTGCGAGGTGAAGATCGACGGCGTCGCGCTCAATCTGGTGTACGAGAACGGTAAGCTGGTCCGCGCGGCCACCCGCGGTGACGGTCGCACCGGCGAGGACGTCACGCTCAATGCGCGCACCATCGCCGACATCCCCGAAACTCTCACGCCCAGTGACGAATACCCGATTCCCGCGCTGCTCGAGGTGCGCGGCGAGGTGTTCTTCCGGCTCGAGGACTTCGCGGCCCTCAACGCGTCCCTGGTCCAGGAAGGCAAGGCGCCCTTCGCGAATCCGCGCAACTCGGCGGCCGGCTCGCTGCGGCAGAAGAATCCGGCCGTCACCGCACGGCGGCGGCTCGGCATGATCTGTCACGGGCTCGGCCGCACCGAGGGCTTCGACCCGGTCGGCCAGTACGACGCCTACACCGCACTCGCGGCGTGGGGGCTGCCGGTGTCGTCGCACACGTCGCGCGTGGTCGGCATCGACGCGGTGGTCGAGAAGGTGCAGTACTGGGACGAGCACCGCCACGACGTCGAGCACGAGATCGACGGTCTGGTCGTCAAGGTCGACGAGATGGCCCTGCACCGCCGCCTCGGTTCCACGTCGCGCGCGCCCCGCTGGGCGGTCGCGTACAAGTACCCGCCGGAGGAGGCCACCACCAAACTCCTCGACATCCGGGTCAGTGTCGGCCGCACCGGCCGGGTCACCCCGTTCGCGTACATGGAGCCGGTCCTGGTGGCCGGTTCGACGGTCGCGCTGGCGACGCTGCACAACGGCTCCGAGGTCAAGCGCAAGGGCGTGCTGATCGGCGACACCGTCGTGATCCGCAAGGCCGGAGAGGTGATCCCCGAGGTGCTGGGCCCGGTCGTCGACGTGCGCGACGGCACCGAGACCGAGTTCGTCATGCCCACCGAGTGCCCCGAGTGCGGCACGACGCTCGCCCCGGCCAAGGAGGGCGATGCGGACATCCGCTGCCCCAACCAGCGTTCGTGCCCGGCGCAGTTGCGCGAGCGCGTGTTCCACGTCGCGGGCCGAGGCGCGTTCGACATCGAGGTCCTCGGGTACGAGGCGGCCACGGCGCTGCTGCAGGCCGGCGTCATCCGCGACGAGGGCGACCTGTTCTCGCTCACCGAGGACGACCTGATGCAGGCGTCGCTGTTCCGCACCAAGGCGGGGAAGCTGTCGGCGAACGGCCGGCGCCTGCTCGACAACCTCGGCTCGGCCAAGCAGCAACCGCTGTGGCGCGTGCTGGTCGCGCTGTCCATCCGGCACGTCGGCCCGACGGCGGCGCGGGCGCTGGCGGGCGAGTTCGGCAGCCTGGAGCGCATCGAGAACGCCGGTGTCGACGAACTGGCGGCGGTGGACGGGGTGGGCGGCACCATCGCGGCGGCCGTCGTCGAATGGTTCGCCGTCGACTGGCACCGGGACATCGTCGAGAAATGGCGCGCGGCGGGGGTGTCGATGGAGGACGAGCGTGACGAGTCGATCGTGCGCAGCCTCGAGGGCCTGTCGATCGTCGTCACCGGTTCGCTCGAGGGGTTCTCCCGGGACGAGGCGAAGGAAGCGATCCTGATCCGCGGCGGCAAGGCCGCCGGTTCGGTGTCGAAGAAGACGGCGTTCGTCGTGATCGGCGACGCCCCCGGTTCCAAGGCGGCCAAGGCAGAGGAACTCGGTGTGCCGATCCTCGACGAGGCAGGATTCCGCCGTCTGCTCGAAAACGGACCGGACGGCATCCGACGTTTCGTGGCAGAAGCACAGCGCGACAGGAACATTCACACTGTCGCGCCGCGCTTGTCTACGTGATGAACGCCACGCTACGACGTGGTGTCGTTTTCGGTGGAATTCCGACGGCCGGAAATTCGCGACGGACCGCCGAGTGTGCGCATGGTGAACTTCGCGCCATCGATGCTGGTCGGAATAGTTCGGGGGCGGGCGTGCACCCGGAGTCGCGGCGTCGGCCGGGGCAGTGGCGGCCTCGATCGCAGACCGTCCCAAATGTGGCGCGTGTCTCATTTGCGCCGCTCGGGGCATCTGAATCGGTTTTCTGACGGCGGCCAGTGGCTGACATAGTGACGCCATGATCGATATCCGGCCCGTCACACCTGCCGACTACGACACTGTCGGCGAGCTCACTGCCGACGTCTACATCGACGGTGGTTTCGTATCGGACAGCGACATGTACGCGGAGCGACTGCGCGACACCGCGACCCGTGCCGACCAGGCCGATGTCGTGGTGGCGCTGGTCGACGGCGAGATCGTCGGCTCGGTGACAATCGCCGAGCCGGAGTCGCCGTTCGCGGACGTCGCCGAGAAGGGTGAACTCGAGTTCCGCATGCTCGCGGTCGCGGCGTCGGCGCGCGGCAAGGGCGTCGGCTCCGCGCTGGTGCGCCACGTGCTCGACGTCGCGTACGACCGCGGCGACCGCGCGGTCGTCATCTCCACGCAGCCCGACATGGTCGACGCGCGACGCATATACGACCGCAACGGTTTCGTTCCCGCGCCCGAGCGCAACTGGGAACCGATCCCCGGCATGGAGCTGACCGCGCTGGTGCGCGAACTCGTCTGACGTCAGCCCAGGACGGTGGCGACGATGCCGGCGAGGTAGCCCAGTCGCGCCACCTCCGACGGGCGGAACTCCGGTCCGCCGGGGCGCCCGAGTAGCAGTGCCCGGCCGGTGCTGCCGAGCGGGGCGGCCGCGAGGGTGGTGTCCATGTCGCGCCACACCTGCGGCACCCAGTCGTCGTTGCCGTCGAGGACCGTGGCCTTCTTCAGTGGCATCCAGGGCGCGTCGCCGGCGTGGGTCTCGGGTGCGCCCGGGCTACCGACGACACGGAACGAGCCGTGCGGGCCGATGTCCATGACGGTGGACCAGCCGACCCGCAGCACCCGCGGCGCCCCGTCGACGAGGACCTGCAGGCGGTCGGAGTGCGCGGTGGCGACGTGGTCGATCAACTCCAGCTCGCGGTGGGTGTCGAGGATGCCGGAGTAGGGGCGGATGGAGTCGACCCGGACGTCGGGGAGCTTCTCCGCCGCGGTGATCAGAGTGTCCGGCAGTGACCCGGCCTCGACGTCGACCACCAGGTCGTCGACGGCGAATCCGGATCCTCGCTCGACGACGTCGAGCGAGAGGATGTCCGCTCCCACCGAGCCGAGTGCGACGGCGAGTGCGCCGAGGCTGCCGGGTCGGTCGGGGAGTTGGACGCGGAGCAGGTAGGACACGTGCTGCCTTTCCGTTCGTTCGGTGCCGGGTCCGACGCCGAAGACGGGACACAGTGCGCACCCCCGCCGTTCCCTATCCTTTCACCCCGGGCTCGCGTCCGCTGGGGTGACGGGCTGCACGACCGATCCGGCCACGCTCTAGGCTGGTCGGGAACGTTCACTTCGACCTGAAAGGGGTCACCGAAGGTGCCTGCCATCTCCCGTGACGAGGTCGCCCACCTCGCCCGGCTGTCCCGGCTTGCCCTGACCGACGCAGAACTCGACGAGTTCGCCGGTCAGCTGGATTCGATTCTCAGCCACGTGAAGGCGGTGTCCGAGGTCGCGGCAGATGATGTCCCGCCCACCGCGAACCCCAATCCGATCGCGAACGTGACGCGGCCGGACGTCATCGTGCCGGGGCTGACGCCCGAGCAGGCGCTGTCGGGTGCGCCGGCCGTCGAACAGGATCGGTTCGCCGTTCCGCAGATCCTGGGAGAGGGCGAATGAGCACCGATCTGACTCGTCTCGACGCCTCGGAGCTGGCGTCGAAGATCCACTCGCGCGAGATCTCGTCGGTGGAGGCCACGCAGGCACACCTCGACCGGATCGGTCAGGTGGACGGTGAACTGCACGCGTTCCTGCACATTGCGGGCGAGCAGGCGCTGGTCGCGGCCAAGGAGGTCGACTCCGCTCTCGCTGCCGGTGAGGCGCCGTCGTCGGCGCTCGCGGGCGTGCCGATCGCGCTCAAGGACGTCTTCACCACCACCGACATGCCGACCACGTGCGCGTCGAAGATCCTCGAGGGCTGGGTGTCGCCGTACGACGCGACGCTCACCACCAAGCTGCGCGAGGCCGGGATCCCGATCCTGGGCAAGACCAACATGGACGAGTTCGCGATGGGCTCGTCCACCGAGAACTCCGCGTACGGGCCCACCCGCAACCCGTGGGACACCACGCGCATCCCGGGTGGCTCGGGCGGCGGCTCGGCCGCGGCGCTCGCGTCGTACCAGGCCCCGCTCGCGATCGGCACCGACACCGGCGGCTCCATCCGGCAGCCCGCCGCGGTCACCGCGACCGTCGGCACCAAGCCCACGTACGGCACCGTCTCGCGCTTCGGTCTCGTCGCCTGCGCGTCGTCGCTCGACCAGGGTGGCCCGTGCGGCCGCACCGTCCTCGACACCGCGCTGCTGCACGAGGTGATCGCCGGGTACGACCCGCGTGACTCCACGTCGCTGAACGAGCCCGTCCGCCCCGTCGTCGAGGCGGCCCGCCAGGGCGCGACCGGCGACCTGAAGGGCGTGCGCGTCGGCGTCGTCAAGGAACTGCACTCCGACAGCTACCAGCCGGGCGTCATCTCGTCGTTCGACGCCGCGGTCGAGCAGTTGACGGCCCTCGGTGCCGAGGTCGTCGAGGTCTCGTGCCCCAACTTCGAGTACGCGCTGGCCTCGTACTACCTGGTGCTGCCCAGCGAGGTGTCGTCCAACCTCGCGCGCTTCGACGCCATGCGGTACGGCCTGCGGGTCGACGACGGCGACATGAGCGCCGAGCAGGTCATGGCCGCGACCCGCGCTGCCGGCTTCGGCAAGGAAGTCAAGCGCCGCATCATGATCGGCACCTACGCGCTGTCGTCGGGCTACTACGACGCCTACTACGGTTCGGCGCTCAAGGTCCGCACGCTGATCGCGCGTGACTTCGACGCCGCGTACGAGAAGGTCGACGTGCTGGTCTCGCCGACCAGCCCGTTCACGCCGTGGAAGCTGGGCGAGAAGGTCGACGACCCGCTCGCGATGTACCTGTCCGACCTGTGCACCCTGCCGACCAACCTGGCGGGCCACTGCGCGATGTCGGTTCCGTCGGGTGTGTCCGCGGATGACGGCCTGCCCGTCGGTCTGCAGATCATGGCCCCGGCTCTGGCCGACGAGCGCCTGTACCGCGTCGGCGCGGCCTACGAGGCCGCCCGCGGGCCGATCGCGTCGCCCGTGAACTGACGCCCGGCGCGTCACCGAACGCGTTCGGCAACAGCCCGGATCCGGACATTCGGATCCGGGCTGTTCGCTGTCGTGGGGGACTAGGCTCCGGGGCAGCAGGATGTGTGCGGGATGCCAGGAGGATCGAAGTGGGGAAGCCGTCGATCACGATCATCGGCGCCGGATTCGGCGGAATCGCGATGGCGCTCGAGTTGCGTCGTGCCGGGCTCACGGACATCACGATCCTGGAGAAGGGCGACGACGTCGGCGGTGTGTGGCGCGTCAACACGTATCCCGGCGCGGCGTGCGACGTGCCGTCGCCGCTGTATTCGATCTCGTCGGAGCCCAATCCCGAATGGTCGCGGCGGTTCTCGGAGCAGCCCGACATCCTGGCGTACCTGCGCGACATCGCCGAGCGGCATCAGTTGCGGCCGCTGATCCGGTTCGGAGTCACGGTCATCGAGGCCGAGTTCGACGAGCACGTCAACCGGTGGTCGGTGCGGACCGCCGGCGGTGAGATCGTCGAGTCCGACGTCCTCGTCACCGCGGTCGGCCAGTTGTCGCGCCCGGCGCTGCCCGACATTCCGGGACGCGAGACGTTCGCCGGGCCCGCCTTCCACTCGGCCGAGTGGAACCACGACGTCGATCTGGCGGGCCGACGCGTCGCGGTGATCGGCACCGGTGCCAGCGCGGTCCAGTTCGTGCCGGCGATCGCCGCCGACGTGGGCCGGCTGACGCTGTTCCAGCGATCGGCGCCGTGGATCCTCCCGAAACCCGATCGTGTGTACGGGGACCGGCATCACCGGATCTTCCGGTCGGTGCCGGCGACGTTGCGGGGCGAACGCCTCGTCACCTGGGGGATATTCGAGTTGCTCACCGTCGGCCTGCTCGACACCAGGTGGCGCGGCGGCATCGCGGGCGCACTGGCGCGCAGGCACCTGCGCGAGCAGGTCACCGATCCGGCGCTACGGGCGGCACTGACGCCGGACTACGAGCCCGGCTGCAAGCGGATGCTGTTGTCGGACGAGTACTACCCGGCACTGACGCGCAGCAGCGTCGACGTCGTCGTCGGCGCCATCGACCGCATCGAACCCGACGGTGTGCGGACGGTCGACGGAACCCTGCACCCGGCCGACGTGATCATCTACGGGACCGGTTTCGCCGCAACGGAATTCCTCGCGCCTATGAAGATTCGCGGACGCGCCGGACGGAGTCTGGACGACGCCTGGTCCGACGGCGCCCACGCGTATCTCGGCGTCACGACGGCCGGGTTCCCCAACCTGTTCCTGATGTACGGTCCCAACACGAACCTCGGCTCGGGATCGATCGTGTACATGCTCGAGTCCCAGGCCCGGCACATCGCCGGACTCGTCGAGTGGCTCGTCGAGCAGCCGGGGTGTGCGGTCGAGGTGGACGCCGGTGTCGAGCGACGATTCGACGACCGCATCCAACGCAAGCTCGCCGACTCGGTGTGGAGCCTGTGCAGCAGCTGGTATCGCACCGCGTCGGGCAAGATCACCACCAACTGGCCGGGCACCGTCACGGCCTACCGGCGCCGGACCCGACGCCCCGACCGCCGCGACTTCCGCATCACCGCGCCTCGAACAGCCCCCGCACGTACGCGGCCTGCCCCAGATGCTGCAGGCAGTCGCCGATCACACTGACGAGGCGCACCGAGACGGTCACGGGCGGATCCCAGCGGCGATCGACGATCCGGTCCAGCTCGTCGGCGGTGAGTTCGTCGATGTACTCGAGCGTCGCCAGGTGCACGTCGCCGTGATAGTCGGCGAGCAATCGGGCGTCCGCGTGCACGATGCCGACGTCGGCGCTGCTGTGCCCGTAGCCGACGTCGCCGGCCGGGAACGGCAGGGCGAATCGCTCCCGCCAACCCCGGGACGTCCAGGCCTGCTCCACGTCGGCGATGTCGCTCACGTGATCGTCCTGGACCCGGGTCAGGTGCCAGATCAGCCACGCGATCGAGTTGGCGTTCGGCCCCGGCCGGTAGTCGGACATCTCGGGTGTCAGGCCGGCACACACCTCGACCACGAGTTCCCGGATGCGCTCGAAGTTGTCCCGCAGGATCTCGCGGGCCGCGTCCGTCTCCTTCTGTGGGGTCATGTGTCCACGGTAAGCGCACACCGCCGGTCGTGGGCGTCTTCGGATCAGGCGCAGTCCGGCATCCGTAGTCCCTGATCGGCGCCGTACCGGTGCCCGTGCCCGGTGGGAGCGTCGAGCGCGAACAGCATGTCCACGCCGGTCTGCAGGAAGCTGATACCGGGAATCCATTGCGGCACAGGTGCGTCGACGCGGACGTCGCCTAGGTCGGGTGCCCGGGTCAGCAGCGACGGTGACCACCACACCACCGGATCGGAACTGTTCGCGAGCACCGTCGCATCGTCGGTGCGCACCGCCCCGGCCGGGGGTCCGGCCCACAGAACGCTGCACGCGCGCGCCCGCTGGTCGTCGGCGTCGCCGAAGATCGCGCTGCCGCCCACCGACCCGAGACTCTGGCCGTACACGTGCAGCGCGGGCCGGGCATCGGCGGGCAGTTCGGCGATCCGTGCCGACACCGCCGCGAACAGTGTCCGCGCAGATTCCTCCGCGTCGGCCCGGCCGAACAGGAACGTCGCCCAGCTGGGCGCGTACGAGTACTGCATGCCGACGGTCGCGACGTCGCCGGCGAACCTGCGCTCGATACCGCGGGCGGCCTCGCCGTCGATCCATCCCGAACCCGTCGGGACGGCGACCACGACGTGCGATCGGGAGAACGCGCCCGTGCGGTCGAGCTCGTCCACCGCGAGCGCGGCCCGGGCGGCGACGTCGGGCGCCGAGTCGAGCCCGACATACGTGCGGACGGCCCGCGGATCGGATACGCCGGCCACGAACCGCCGGCCCTCCGCGCCGAGCGTCGTCCATGGAACGATCGAGTTCTGTTCGTTTGCAACGAGACTGGTGTCGATGACCGAGCTGGTGGTCCGAAAATGCTGCGCTGCAGCCGAAGCCGCCCGCGGTACCGCGATCAGGCCCGCGAGGGGGACGATCGCCACCAGCAGGCCGACGCAGCGCACCCATCCCAGGCGTCGCGCGAGCGTGACGCATCCCCGGGTGAGGCCGAACAGTACGAGACACACCGCGACCGCCCAGAACGCGACCTGCGCCCAGTGTCCCGGACCGATCGCGGGCAGGCTCATCGCCGAGCGGAGCGCGTTCTGCCAGTGGTCCGCCGACGCCACCGACCACGCGAGGATCAGGCCTGCCAGCACGGCTGCGCCGGCCCGGGCGGCGTCGTGCGTGTGGCTGCCGCGGGCCGGTCGCAGCCGTCGGAGCAGTGCGGCCACGCCCCAGCACAGCGCCACCAGAGTTCCGGTGAACATGCCCTGCGCGACAGGGGTTCGGGGGAGTAGCGACGGCGCCAGCGAGGCGACGGCTCCGGTGGCGATGGCCACCGATGTGCTCACCCGCGGCAACGCAACGGTGACCGCGAATCGGGCGCTCCCGGCATGCGCGCCGGGGATCGCGCTCATGCCGCCACCGCCGGGCTGGGAGCGACAAGGCCGAGCATCGGCCTGATCCTCCGCAGAGTCAGGGTCACGAGCAGCGCTCCGAGGGCGCCGAGCAGCCCACCCAGGCCGTACCGCATCCACGGTTCGTCGACCGGTGCGCCGAACCCCTGACGCATCGAGTTCATCCCCACGGCGGCCGTCGCGGTGTTCGCCATCGCGAAGCAGGACGTCCGGTCTGCAGCCCGGGCGTCGCAGGCCGCGTGCATCCGTCGGTCGAGTTGCGCGTCCAGTTCGGTGCGCGCCCAGGCCCCGAGGTCGCCGCCGCCGCGGTGTGCGTAACGCAGCAGGTCGTACCCCAGATCGTGTGCCTTGCAGGCCGTGTCGAACTCGGCAGGCAGCGGTATCGGCGACGAGCACGCGCCGAGCGGATTGACGACCGTGCCGTCGATCACCGTCGGCCGATATCCCATGACGGCGGCGAAGTCGTCAGGAATCGCGGACGCGGCGAGGGCGTGGTCGTCGGCGGTCAGCAACGTCACGGCGGCCGCGGCCGCTCGGTTCTCCCGTGCCGGGGAGTGCGCGTCGGCGGTGGGGGCCGACACCGTCCCAGTGAGCGTCATCCCGCCGATCGTCACGGCGAGGACGGATCCGATCCATCTCGTAGTTCGCATGACAAACGACGCTAGAAATGGGCGCTACCCTGCGACATCACCCCGCGGTGCCGAACCGTGGCACGTCGCGGGAGTGATCGCGACCGGCGCCTGATACCCCGGAGCCAGTCGCATCTCACCCCTGGGTATGAGGACATTTCGAGTCCCGGTTCCTAGTGTTTCCGGGTGTGAGGAAACGAAATCGTGCACTCGACCGTGCGGCACAGGGCGCGGTCTCGGCCGCGGCCCCGCGCCTGAAGCGGATGAGCACGGGGCAGCGATTGGACCTGGTGGTGCTGTTCGTGACCGCGGTGCTGTACGCGATCGCGTGGCCCACGCTCCACGTGACGCACCATGTGCCCGCCGGCGTGCAGCCGCTGATCGGAGGGCTCGCCGCGCTGCCGCTCCTGCTGATCCGGGCTAATCCGGCGCTGGGATGGGCCATCTCGGCGGCGGGCGCGCTGGTGATCCCGGTGGTGTACCAGCGCGCCGACGACTACGACTTCCCGTGGCAGGTGGTCCACGTGATGGTGCTGATGGCGCTGCTGCTGGCGGTGAGCCTGCGGTCGCCGATCCCGGTGGTCGCGGTCGCGTGGGGCGCGACGACGCTGCTCTTCCTCGCCGACACGCCGGGCCAGGACGGGCGCGGCTGGGCGGTGGGTCTCACGGTCCTCGTGCTGTTCGGGCTGCTGATCCGCTGGCTGGTGATCTCGCGGCGCCAGCTCGCCGCCCAGGAGCAGACCAGCGAACTCGAACGAGCCCGCCGCGCGATCCTCGAGGAGAAGGCGCGGATCGCCCGTGACCTGCACGACGTCGTCGCCCACCACATGTCGATGGTCGTGGTGCAGGCGCAGAGCGCGCCGTATCGGCTGGACTCGGTGTCCGACGAGGCGAGGGCGGAGTTCGAATCCATCGGTGCCACCGCGCGGGAGGCGCTCAACGAGATCCGTGGCCTGCTCGGCGTGCTGCGCAGCGACGGGGACACCACCGAGCGGGCCCCGCAGCCCGGCGTCGCGCAGATCGAGGAACTGCTCGACGGCAGCGTCCGTGCCGGTATGTCGCTGTCGCGCAGCATCTCCGGGGAGCCGTCCGCGATCTCCGAGACGACGGGGCTGACGGTGTACCGGATCCTGCAGGAGTCGCTGGCCAATGCCAGTCGGCACTGTCCGGGCGCGCACGTGGAGGTCGTCGTCGACTTCTCGCCCGCCGTCACGTCGCTCGTCGTGACGAACGGTCCCGCGGTGGGAGCCGAACCGCGTCCCGAGTCGTCGGGTGGCAGTGGGATCGCCGGCATGCGGGATCGTGCCCGCGCCGTCGGCGGCACACTCGACACCCGCGCACTCGACGGCGGGGGATTCGAGGTCCGGGCCCATATTCCGGGGAGTGTCCCGGTTGTGGCCGGCACCCCGGCCGGGCCGGCCGCCTAGTCTGTCACGGTGGCGATCACGGTATTCATTGCGGACGACCAGGCGATGGTGAGGCAGGGTTTCGGCGCGCTGCTCGGTGCACAGCCGGACATCAGTGTCATCGGTGACGCGCCGGACGGGCGGGTCGCCGTCAGCGAGGTCAAGCGCCTGCGCCCCGACGTGGTGCTGATGGACGTGCGGATGCCGGAGATGAACGGTCTCGACGCGGCACGTGAAATCCTTTCCGCCACAACGGAACATCCGGTTCGGGTGTTGATGCTCACGACGTTCGACATCGACGAGTACGTCTACGAGGCCCTCGGGCTGGGGGCGAGCGGGTTCATGCTCAAGGATGCGCCGGCCGAGGAGCTGATCCGGGCGGTGCGGGTGGTCGCGGCCGGTGAGGCGCTGCTCGCGCCGAGCGTCACGCGTCGTCTCATCGCGGACGTCACCCGTCGGCGTTCGGCGCCGCGCCCGCGGAACACGCGGTTGGAGTCGCTCACGCCGCGCGAGCGTGAGGTCCTCGAACTCATCGCGGCCGGGCTGTCGAACACCGAGATCGCCGAACGCCTGTTCGTTGCGGAGCAGACCGTCAAGACGCACGTCGGGAAGGTGCTGGCGAAGCTGTCGCTGCGGGATCGTGCGCAGGCCGTCGTCCTCGCCTACGAAACGGGACTGGTCACGCCCGGTTGATCGACTCGGCGTGCCTGATCGGCGCGGGCGCGGCAAGATGAGAAGGGACCGCTCTGCTCCGCGATGGCCGAGAGGGGCCGTGATGCGCATCGGAATCCTGACCGGGGGCGGCGACTGCCCCGGATTGAACGCCGTCATCCGCGCTGTCGTGCGCACTGCGGACGCGCGCTACGGCAGTACCGTCGTCGGGTTCCAGGACGGCTGGCGGGGTCTGCTCGAGGACCGCAAGATGCAGATGCGCAACGAGGACCGCATAGACCGGATCCTCGCGCGCGGCGGCACCATCCTCGGCACCGCGCGGGTGAACCCGCAGAGACTGCACGACGGCCTCGACCGGATCAAACAGACCCTCGACGACAACGGCATCGACGTGCTCATCCCGATCGGCGGCGAGGGCACGCTCACCGCCGCGAGCTGGCTCGCCGACAGCGGTGTCCCCGTCGTCGGGGTGCCCAAGACGATCGACAACGACATCGACTGCACCGACGTCACGTTCGGCTTCGACACCGCCCTGACCATCGCCACCGACGCGATCGACCGGCTGCACACCACCGCCGAATCACACCAGCGGGTGATGCTCGTCGAGGTGATGGGCCGTCACGCGGGCTGGATCGCGTTGCAGTCCGGCATGGCGTCGGGCGCGCATCTGACGCTGGTGCCCGAGGAGCCGTTCGACGTCGACGAGGTGTGCGCGCTGGTCAAGAAGCGCTTCCAGCGCGGCGACTCGCACTTCATCTGCGTGGTCGCGGAGGGGGCCTCGCCCGACCCGGCGTCGATGACGCTCCGCGAGGGCGGCATCGACGAGTACGGACACAAGATCTTCACCGGTGTCGCGCAGCAGTTGGCCGTCGAGATCGAACACCGCATCGGCAAGGAGGTGCGCACGACGGTGCTCGGGCACGTGCAGCGCGGCGGGACGCCGACCCCGTACGACCGGGTCCTCGCGACCCGATTCGGCGTCCACGCGACCGACGCCGCCCACAGCAACCAGTTCGGTCAGATGGTGGCGCTGCACGGCACGAACATCGAGTTGGTGCCGCTGTCGGAGGCGACCAAACAGCTCAAGACCGTGCCCGTCGAGCGCTACCGGGAGGCGGCCGCGTTCTTCGGGTGACGGGGCGCATAAACTCATGGCCATGACTGCCGCCGTGTCCGCTGACCTTCTCGACTATGACGCCGTCCTCGCGAAGTTCGAGCCCGTATTGGGCATGGAAGTGCACGTCGAGCTGCACACCAAGACCAAGATGTTCTGCCCGTGTCCCACCGAGTTCGGTGCTGAGCCCAACACCCAGGTGTGCCCCGTGTGCCTCGGCATGCCCGGAGCGTTGCCGGTGGTCAATCAGGCCGCCGTCGAGTCCGCGATCCGCATCGGCCTGGCGCTGAACTGCTCGATCACCCCGTGGGGCCGGTTCGCGCGGAAGAACTACTTCTACCCGGACCAGCCGAAGAACTACCAGATCTCGCAGTACGACGAGCCCATCGCGACCGAGGGCTACCTCGACGTGGTGCTCGACGACGGCAGCACGTGGCGTGTCGACATCGAGCGCGCGCACATGGAGGAGGACACCGGTAAGTCGCTGCACGTCGGTGGCGCCACCGGCCGAATCCACGGTGCGAGCCACTCGCTGCTGGACTACAACCGCGCCGGCGTCCCGCTCGTGGAGATCGTGACCAAGCCCATCACCGGTGCAGGTGAGCGCGCGCCCGAGGTGGCCCGCGCGTATGTCGCCGCCCTGCGTGATCTGCTCAAGGCCCTCGATGTCTCCGACGTCCGCATGGACCAGGGCTCGCTGCGCTGCGACGCGAACGTCTCGCTGATGCCGATCGGCGCCGAGGTGTTCGGCACCCGCACCGAGACCAAGAACGTCAACTCGCTCAAGAGCGTCGAGGTCGCCGTCCGCCACGAGATGCGCCGTCAGGCCGCCGTCCTCGTCTCCGGTGGCGAGATCATCCAGGAGACGCGGCACTTCCAGGAGGCCGACGGCACCACGTCCGCCGGTCGCCGCAAGGAGACCGCCGAGGACTACCGCTACTTCCCCGAGCCCGACCTCGAGCCCGTCGCGCCTGACGCCGATTGGGTCGAGGAACTCCGCGGCACGCTGCCCGAGCTGCCGTGGCTGCGCCGCGCGCGCATCCAGCAGGAGTGGGGTGTCTCGGACGAGGAGATGCGCGACCTCGTCAACGCCGGCGCACTCGACCTGGTGATCGCGACGACCGAGGCCGGCGCGCCCGCGTCCGAGGCCCGCTCGTGGTGGGTCGCCTACCTGAGCCAGCAGGCCAACACCCGGAGCGTCGAGCTCACCGCGCTGCCCATCACGCCCGCGCAGGTCGCCGAGGTCATCGGTTTCGTCGCCGAGGGCAAGCTCACCAACAAGCTCGCCCGCAAGGTCGTCGACTACGTGCTCGACGGTGAGGGCGATCCGGCACAGATCCTCGCCGCGCACCCGGAGCTCGTGGTCGTGCGTGACGACAGCAAGCTGCAGGCCGCGGTCGACGAGGCCCTGGCCGCGAACCCCGACATCGCCGACAAGATCCGCAGCGGCAAGGTCGCGGCGGCCGGCAAGATTGTCGGCGACGTGATGAAGGCAACTCGCGGGCAGGCCGACCCGGCGCGCGTCAAGGAGCTCGTCATCGCGGCGTGCAGCTGATCGGGCAGTAATGTAGCGGCGCATGGACGCCGCCGTCGCCACCTCACTGTTCTGGATCGCCGTCGCGGCCGTGGTCGCGCCGTTGGTCGCCGGATCACTGCCCCGCAAGCTCGTGCCCGAGGTCGTGCTGCTGCTCGTGGCCGGGATCGTGATCGGTCCCTACGTGCTCGAACTTGCCGACGCCGGCAGCGAGATCGAGATGCTGCGGGAACTCGGACTGGGCATGCTGTTCCTCCTCGCCGGATACGAGGTGGACCGTGAGGAGCTGACCGGCCGCGGCGGTCGGCGCGCCCTCGTCACGTGGCTGGTGTGCCTGGCCGTCGCGTTCGGGATCGTCGCCGCGTTGGGGGCGGCGGGTCTGGTGCACTCGGAGATCGCCGTGGCGATCGCGCTGACGTCGACGGCACTCGGCACGCTGCTGCCGATCCTCAAGGATCGCGGGCTCGTCGAGACGCCGATCGGCAAGGCGGTACTCAACCACGGCGCTGTCGGCGAGATCGGCCCGGTGATCGCGATGGCCGTGCTGCTCGGCGCCCGCGGCGCGATCATGTCCCTCGTCGTGCTCGCGGCGTTCGCGGTGGTGGCGGTCGTCGTCGCGATGCTGCCGACCAGGATCCTGCGCGAGGGCTCGGACCTGCTCGCGGTGATCCGCCGCGGCGCGGACACCACGGCCCAGACGACGGTTCGCCTGGTGATGCTCCTGCTGGTGGCGCTGATCGCCGTCGCGGCGGTGTTCGACCTCGACGTCATCCTCGGCGCCTTCGCGGCCGGGTTCATCCTGCGACGCGCGGTGCCCGACGGCAACGAGCAGCTCGAGGCGAAACTCGAGGGCCTGGCGTTCGGGCTCCTGATCCCGATCTTCTTCGTCACGTCCGGGATGGCGATCGACGTGTCCGCGGTGGCGGGCGAGCCGGTGGTCCTGCTCGCCTTCCTCGGCCTGCTGCTGGTGGCCCGCGGTCTCCCGGTGTTCGTCGCGTCGCGCTACGACCGGGGACCGGCCGGCGCGAATTTCGACACCCGCGAGCAACTCCAGATCGCGCTGTACTCGACCACGGGTCTTCCGCTCATCGTCGCAGTCACCGGCGTCGCGGTGTCGGCGGGCGAGATGTCCAATGCGACGGCGTCGATCCTCGTCGCGGCCGGAGCCATCACGGTGCTGGTGCTGCCGATGCTCGCGAGCGCGCTGGCACGCGGCGACCGGGGCGAGCACGGAGATCGGCGAGACCCGCAGACGGCCAGACCCGCGAGCGCCTGAGCGTCAGTCGGTCCCGCCGCCACCGCTCGGCAGCGGAAGCTTCACGACACGATCGTCGGTGGGACCGGGCTCCCCGCCGGACTTGTTCACCGTGGCCGCCCAGATCTCGCCGGCACCGCTGATCACCGTCCCACCGAGACGGCCGTAGAGCTTCTGCGCCAGCAGGGCCGGCGCCGAGGTGACGGCACCGGTGTCGTGCTCGGTAGCCAGGACCGCCATCGCCTGCGCGTCGGTCAGGGCGACCGCGACCGCGCCCCGTGCGGCGGCGCATCCGGCGACCCCGGGCTTGTCCGGCCACGTCCACGCGGGCGCCCCGACGGTTCCGTCCGGTCGGACGCGCTGGATCCGATCCTCGAGTGCTGTACGGTCCGTGACCCACACGCCACCACCGGGATCCGCGCACACGTCGCCCACCCGACCCAGCCCGGACAGTACGACGGCGGGCCGTGGCGGATTCGGGGTCGAGGACAGCGCGGTCACACCGAGCAGCTTTCCGGCGAGCGACGCGGGATCGGCCGCGGCCGCGGGATTGCCGGTGTCGCCCGTCAGGACCATCAATTCTCCGGGCGTCGAGAACGTCAGTGCGCCGGCGTTTCCGACGTCGCCGCGCGGAATTCCGGTGAGGACGTCCTTGGGCGTGTCCCCGGGCGCGATGCGGACCACCCGGTTGTCACTGCCCGTCGTGATGTAGGCGTAGAGGAGGTTGTCCTCGGTGTACGTGGGGGACAGCGCGATGTCGAGCAGGCCGCCGTCGGATCCGGAATCGACGGGGATCCTGGCGAACTCGGTCGGCTTCTCACCCGGCGCCACCCGCACGATGCGCCCGGTGCGACGCTCCGCCACCAATGCGGAGCCGCCGTCGGGCAGCATCACCAGCCCGCCGGTCGCATCCAGGCACGTGGCAATGACATTGGGGTCGCGGTCGAAGCAGGGGTCGTTCGGCACCGACGGCTCGGGCAGCACCGACGAGGGTGCGGACGGTTCGCGAGGCTGCACCTCCGCACCGGAACCGAACGTCGGCTCGGGGGTGAACGGCGACGATGTGGAGTCGTCGAACCGCGCGCATCCGGCGGCCGCCACCACAGCGATCGAACAGATGGCTGCCGTGGCCGCCCCTCGAACCTTCCGGCCCGGTACACCCTTCGTCATGGTGCAGACGTTACGGAAGCCCGGGCGGGGTGCGCCACGCGGCGCGGTGTGACCGGCGCGCCGGGCCTCGCTACCCGGTCAAGCTCCACGAACCGTCCTAGGCTGCCATGCGTGACTGACAAGTCGAAAGATCACACCGAGTCCACCGGCGCGGGGTCCGCGCCGAGCCCGTTCGATCAGCCGACCGAGAGGTTCGCCGCGCAGTCCGTCGACCGGGGGAGCCGACCGTTGGCGCACACCGACGACGACCTCGACTTCGACGACAGGGGCGCCTCGAGTCTGCCGACGGAGCAGATTCCCGCCTTCCGCCCCGCTCCCGCGCCGACCGGCATCGAGGACCAGCCCACCACCGTGATCCAGCGCGACGACGCCACCGTGCCGACGCCGACCCTGTCCCCGCCGATCGTGTCCGAGCCGATCGTGTCGGAGCCGATCGGCGATGCGTCGACGGTCGCCGCCCCGGTCGCGGTCCCGCCGATGCCGGGCTCGGACGGCGGGGCGGACAACCGGCGCGGCACGCTGGATCTCGGTCTGCTGGTCCTGCGACTCGTGGTCGGCGGCACGCTGCTCGCGCACGGCCTGCAGAAGCTCACCGGATGGTGGAACGGGCCGGGCCTCGGCGGCTACCGGGACATCCTGGTGGACTCCGGTTTCGACCACGCGCGGGTTCTCGCGGTGGCCGGCGCGGTCGGCGAGGTGGCCGGCGGTGCACTGCTGATCCTCGGCCTGCTCACTCCGATCGCGGCCGCCACGGTGGTCGCCGTGATGATCAACGCGTGGTGCCTCAAGCAGTCCATGGTGCCCGGCCTCGAGTACTTCGCGCCCGAGGGCATCGAGTACGAGACGGTGCTCGGTGCGGCCGCGGCCGCGATCATCCTGACCGGTCCGGGCCGGATCTCCCTGGACGGCCGCCGCAAGTGGGCCACCCGCCCGTACGTCGGATCGACGGTGATCCTGATCCTCGGTGCGGCCGTGGGTGTCGGCGTGTGGATCTTCCTCAACGGGGCCAACCCCGTCATCTGACGCCTGCCGCTCCGGTTCTCGTCGTGCCGCTCGTCCCATCGGGGGAGCGGCACGACCATTTCCGGAGCGGCGGCGGGCTCAGCCGAATGCGCGCCGCAGCCGTCGCACCACCTCCTCGGGTGTGCTCAGCTCCCGCCAACCCCATCGCGCGACGCCGTATCCGGCCGTGCGGATCCGGTCCTCGCGCAGCTTCTCCTCGATGACCGCCTGTTCGGTGGTCTGACCGGGGCGCAGATGCTCGGCGTACTTGCCGAGCCCGTCGAACTCGCCGACCGCGCGCTCGCCCTCGAACCAGAAGTCGACACGGCCGATCCAGGAATCGCCGTCGAACAGGTCCCGCTGGTTCCGGCGCCGGCGGCCGGGCGCGGTGGATCAGTACACGGCTGCGGGATTCGCCGACACTCTCGCTCCGACCGTCCATGAACGCGACCGCCCGCGCCGCCTGTGCCGCCCCGCGTCGGCCACGACACCGGACGAGCGCGTCCTCGAGATCCTCGGGCGTCACCAGTCCGGTGGCGAGCGCGTTGTCACCCGACACCACCGCGCTCTCGAACGGCGTCGTCCGCGCGAGGTCGACGATCGTTCGGGCGGGCGCTGTGACCGGCACACCGTCCACGACGACGATGTCCTCGGCGGGCAGCGTGCGACGTGCACATGTCGACGAGTGGTGATCTTGCCGCCGGAGGCGCGGTCGAGGGTGGAGTGCACCCGCCGCAGCGGCACGGCCCACACGGCGATCCCGTGCAGTACCGCCGCCGACACGTGGCTGACGACGGCATCCGGGCACGACGACGCCGCGGCGAGGACCGCCAGTCTGTGTTGCGCGACGGAATCGAGTCGGGCGAGGTCGGCGGCGCGGACGTACGCCCCGGGTCGGACCGCGAGCAGTTCCCGCGACCGTCGGGCCGCGCGTAGTTCGTGGTCGGTGAAGCCGCGACCGAGTGCGTCGGACCTGAACACCAGTGGTGTGCCGTCGAAATCCATGTATCGAGCCTGACGTCGCCGGAGCCGTCGACGGTGCTCGATCCGCGATCTGTGGATGGATTTCTCGGTATCCACAGATCTGCCGCTCCGGAAACGGCTGTGCCGCGCCCCCGATCGGGGACGCGGCACAGCGAAAAGCGGAGCGGCAGGACCTCTTACGGCACGTGGCGGACGGCGCCCTTGTCGGCCGACGTGGCCAGCGCCGCGTAGGCGCGCAGTGCGGTGGTGACCGAGCGCTGACGATCCACCGGCTGCCACGGGCGCTCGGAGGCCTCCATCTTGGCGCGGCGCTGCGCGAGCGTCTCGTCGTCGACGAGGACCTCGAGGGTGCGGGTCGCGACGTCGATGCGGATCTGGTCGCCGTCCTCGACCAGACCGATCACACCGCCCGACGCAGCCTCGGGGGAGATGTGCCCGATCGACAGGCCGGACGTGCCACCCGAGAAGCGACCGTCGGTGACCAGTGCACACACCTTGCCGAGACCGGCGCCCTTGAGGAAGGCAGTGGGGTGCAGCATCTCCTGCATGCCCGGACCACCCTTGGGGCCCTCGTAACGCACGACGATGACGTCGCCCGGCTTGATCTGCTTCTGGAGGATCACCGAGACCGCCGCCTCCTGGGACTCGACGACGACGGCCGGACCCTGGAACGAGAACAGCTCCTCGTCGATGCCCGCGGTCTTGAGGATCGCGCCGTCGACGGCGATGTTGCCGCGCAGCACGCACAGGCCGCCCTCGACGGTGTACGCGTGCTCGAGGTCGCGAATGCAGCCGCCCTCGGCGTCGGTGTCGAGCGCGGACCAGCGGTTGTTCGTCGAGAACGGCTCGGTGGTGCGCACACCGCCGGGGGCTGCGTGGAACAGTTCGAGTGCTTCGTCGGACGCCTTGCCGGAGCGGATGTCCCACGTGTCGAGCCACTCGTCGAAGCTCTTGGTGTGGACGGTCGAGACGTCGGTCTCGAGTAGGTTCGCGCGGCGCAGTTCACCGAGGAGAGCGGGGATGCCACCGGCGCGGTGGACGTCCTCCATGTGGTAGTCCGAGTTGGGGGAGACCTTCGACAGGCACGGCACGCGACGGCTGATTTCGTCGATGGTGCTCAGGTCGAAGTCGACCTCGCCTTCCTGCGCTGCCGCGAGGGTGTGCAGCACCGTGTTGGTGGAGCCGCCCATCGCGACGTCGAGTGCCATCGCGTTGCGGAACGCCTTGGGGGAGGCGATGTTCCGGGGCAGAACCGACTCGTCCTCGTCGCGGTAGTAGCGCAGCGCCGCCTCGACGACGGTGGTGCCGGCCTTGCTGAAGAGGGCGCGACGCGCCTCGTGGGTGGCCAGCGTGGAACCGTTGCCGGGCAGTGCGAGTCCGAGTGCCTCGGTGAGGCAGTTCATCGAGTTGGCGGTGAACATTCCCGAGCACGAACCGCACGTGGGGCACGCGCTGCGCTCGACCTCGTCCAGGCCCTCCTCGGACACGGAGTCGTTGGCGCTCGCCGAGATCGCGGTGATCAGGTCGGTGGGGGCCTGCGCGACGCCGCCGACGACGACGGCCTTGCCGGCCTCCATCGGGCCGCCGGAGACGAAGACCGTCGGGATGTTCAGGCGCATCGCGGCATTGAGCATGCCGGGGGTGATCTTGTCGCAGTTCGAGATGCACACCAGGGCGTCGGCGGTGTGCGCGTTGACCATGTACTCGACGGAGTCGGCGATGATCTCGCGGCTCGGCAGCGAGTAGAGCATGCCGCCGTGGCCCATCGCGATGCCGTCGTCGACGGCGATGGTGTGGAACTCGCGCGGCACGCCACCCGCTGCGCGGACGGCCTCGGCGACGATCTCGCCGACGTTCTTCAGGTGAACGTGGCCGGGCACGAACTGCGTGTAGGAGTTCGCGATCGCGACGATCGGCTTACCGAAGTCGGAGTCGGTCATACCGGTTGCGCGCCAGAGCGAACGGGCTCCGGCAGCGTTGCGTCCGACGGTGGTGGTGCGTGACCTCAGC
Source organism: Rhodococcus sp. W8901 (assembly GCF_013348805.1). Lineage (NCBI taxonomy): Bacteria > Bacillati > Actinomycetota > Actinomycetes > Mycobacteriales > Nocardiaceae > Rhodococcus > Rhodococcus sp. W8901. Next base: position 3,901,106 of record NZ_CP054690.1, on the reverse strand, counting down.
GGGGGCATGGGCGAATTCCTTCGTCGATCAGCGGTTCTCGGCGGCGGGCTGTGCTCGCCGAGCGCGGCGTAATACGTGAACTGGTGGGTCCGTGAAGGTGCTGGTCGCTGGACCCGATTTCGGCTGGTGTGGCAGCCTCGTCATCTCCGGTGGGAGCGAGAGACATCCTGGTTGGACGCTACCCCCGCGCGCGAGCTAGTCGGTATCCGGCTCCGAATCGCCGGCGGACTCGGGCTTCGCGGCCCCCGGAGATTCGACGGACTGGGCGGCCTCGTCGGCCGCCGCGGCCTTGGCGCGAGACTTCTCCGCCTGTGCCTCGCGGGCTGCGGCGTACGGGTCGGTGACGCGGCCGCCACTCGCCGACGCGAGCTGCGGGAGGCGTCCGAAGGTCACGTTGGGCAGGGAGACCTCGTTGCCGTCGAGGAGTTCGGCGCGTGCCCAGCCGCGCTTGGGGAAGCGGAAGCCCTTGATCTGATCCCACGATATGGACTGCGAAGAGAAGGCTCGGCGCAGCTCGAGGCCGTCCGGGCCGACGGTGGTCCGCACGCGCAGGACCCAGGCCCCGATCAGGAACGGGATCACCAGCGTCCAGCCGAACGCGGCCGGCCATCCGAGAACCGGGAAGCTCAAGCAGAACAACAGGAACAAGCACGCCATCAGGGCGAGTGGGGAAATCCGGATGACCTGTCGGTCGTCTGAGGGCGTATGGGATGATGGCACCGGTGGCACGGGCTGCTGAGGAGATGACACCTCTACATCTTCGCACTGCAGCCGAGGCATCTTACATTCTGGGACAGCGCACTCACCAAAGTTGACTGTCTACCATTGACGCGCCTACCGTCGAGCGCGTGAAGCAGAATGAGTTGCTCGTAATCGGCCGGCGCGTCGTCGCCTGAGCCGGTTCTTACAACTCGCCAGATAACGACGCGCCACCCTCGTACAGCGGATGCTGACGAGGGTTTTTTGTTGCCCGGAGCCAGAATCAGAGGACTTTCCAGTGAGCGCACCAACCGCACGGCCTCAACCCACGCCGCGCAAGTCGGGAGCAGCCAGCCCGACAACCGCGGCCGCCGCCACGCCGACCGGTAACCGTCGTCAGGTCGCCCCCGAGCGGGTCACCGGCGCGCAGTCCGTGGTCCGCGCCCTCGAGGAGCTCGAGGTCGACACTGTGTTCGGTATCCCGGGTGGTGCCGTTCTGCCGGTGTACGACCCGCTCTTCGATTCGCAGAAGGTTCGGCACGTCCTGGTGCGTCACGAGCAGGGCGCGGGTCACGCCGCGACCGGCTACGCCCAGGCGACCGGCAAGGTCGGCGTCTGCATGGCGACGTCGGGTCCGGGTGCGACCAACCTGGTGACCCCGCTCGCCGATGCTCAGATGGACTCGGTCCCTGTCGTCGCGATCACCGGCCAGGTGGCGCGTTCGCTGATCGGGACCGACGGTTTCCAGGAAGCCGACATCTCCGGCATCACCATGCCGATCACCAAGCACAACTTCCTCATCACCGACGGCGTCGACATCCCGCGGATCCTGGCCGAGGCGTTCTACCTGGCGTCGAGCGGCCGCCCGGGCGCGGTTCTCGTCGACATCCCCAAGGACATCCTGCAGGCGCAGACCACATTCTCGTGGCCGCCGGAGATGCACTTGCCCGGCTACCGCCCGGTCACCAAGCCGCACGGCAAGCAGGTCCGTGAGGCTGCGCGCCTCATCGCCGACGCCAAGTCGCCGGTCCTGTACGTCGGCGGCGGCGTGATCAAGGCCGACGCCTCGCCCGAGCTGCTCGAACTGGCCGAGCTCACCGGCATCCCCGTCGTCACCACGCTCATGGCGCGCGGCGCGTTCCCGGACAGCCACCAGCTCAACTGCGGCATGCCGGGCATGCACGGCACCGTGGCCGCCGTTGCTGCGCTGCAGAAGAGTGACCTGCTGATCACGCTCGGCGCTCGCTTCGACGACCGCGTCACCGGGCAGCTCGATTCGTTCGCGCCCGACGCCAAGGTGATCCACGCGGACATCGACCCTGCCGAGATCGGCAAGAACCGCCATGCGGACGTCCCGATCGTGGGCGACTGCAAGGAGGTCATCACCGAGCTGATCGAGGCGATCCGTGCCGACCGGGCGACGGGCACCACCCTCGACCTCACCGAGTGGTGGGCGTACCTCGACGGCATCCGGCGCACCTACCCGCTGGCGTACGACCGCCCGGCGGATGGCGCGCTCTCGCCCGAGTACGTGATCCAGACCGTCGGCCGCCTCGCGGGCCCCGATGCGATCTACTGCGCCGGCGTCGGCCAGCACCAGATGTGGGCCGCGCAGTTCGTCAACTACGAGAAGCCGCGCACGTGGCTCAACTCGGGCGGCCTGGGCACCATGGGCTACGCGGTGCCCGCCGCGATGGGCGCCAAAATGGGCATGCCCGGCACCGAGGTGTGGGCAATCGACGGTGACGGCTGCTTCCAGATGACCAATCAGGAACTGGCCACGTGCGCCGTCGAGGGCGTGCCGATCAAGGTCGCGCTGATCAACAACGGCAACCTCGGCATGGTCCGCCAGTGGCAGACCCTGTTCTACGACGAGCGCTACTCCAACACGAACCTGGGCACCCATGGCGCGGTGCGGATCCCGGACTTCGTGAAGCTGGCGGAGGCTCTCGGCTGTGTCGGCATCCGGGTCGAGCGCGAGGAGGACGTCGAGGACGCGATCCGCACCGCACAGTCGATCAACGACAAGCCCGTCGTCATCGACTTCATCGTGGGCGCCGACGCCCAGGTGTGGCCGATGGTCGCCGCCGGCACCAGCAATGACGAGATCATGGCGGCCCGGGGAATCCGGCCGCTGTTCGACGACGACGAGGCTGTGTCCGAGCCCGCCGCCATCCACGAGGCCATGGAACGCGAGCAGCGTGCCGGCGAGGCCGCAGCAGGAGAGGATCGCCAGTGAGCACCAGTCACACCCTCAGTGTTCTCGTCGAGGACAAGCCGGGCGTGCTGGCCCGCGTCGCCGCACTCTTCTCCCGCCGGGGATTCAACATCGAGTCGCTCGCCGTCGGCGGCACCGAGGTCCCCGACATCTCGCGCATGACGATCGTCGTGACGGTCGACGAGTTCCCGCTCGAGCAGGTCACGAAGCAGCTCAACAAGCTGGTCAACGTGATCAAGATCGTCGAGCAGGACACCGACGCGTCGGTGGCGCGCGAGCTGATCCTGATCAAGGTGCGCGCAGATGCCAGCGTGCGCACGCAGGTCATCGAGACGGTGAACCTGTTCCGCGCCAAGGTGATCGACGTCGCGCCGGAGGCCGTCACGATCGAGGCCACGGGTACCCGCTCCAAGCTCGATGCGCTCCTGCGCATGCTCGATCCGTTCGGCATCCGCGAGATCGTGCAGTCCGGTGTGGTGGCGGTCGGCCGTGGGCCGAAGTCCATCACGGCCACCCGCTAGTACCGTCACACCCGACAACAACAGACAATCAAGCGTTCATAGAACCCAGAGGGAAGGTAAGAACTGTGGCAGTCGAGATGTTCTACGACGACGATGCAGACCTGTCGATCATCCAGGGCCGCAAGGTCGCGGTCATCGGCTACGGCAGCCAGGGCCACGCGCACTCGCTGAGCCTGCGCGATTCCGGTGTCGATGTGCGCATCGGCCTCAAGGAGGGTTCGAAGTCCCGCGCCAAGGCTGAGGAGCAGGGCCTGACCGTAGGCACGCCGGCCGAGGTTGCCGAGTGGGCCGACGTCATCATGGTGCTCGCCCCCGACACCGCTCAGGCGTCGATCTTCAAGAACGACATCGAGCCGAACCTGAAGGACGGCGACGCGCTGTTCTTCGGCCACGGCCTCAACATCCACTTCGACCTGATCAAGGCTCCGGAGAACGTCACGGTCGGCATGGTCGCCCCGAAGGGCCCCGGCCACCTGGTGCGTCGTCAGTTCGTCGACGGCAAGGGCGTCCCGGCCCTGATCGCCGTCCACCAGGACCCGAAGGGTGAGGGCCAGGCCCTGGCTCTGTCCTACGCCAAGGGCATCGGTGGCACCCGCGCCGGCGTCATCAAGACCACGTTCAAGGAAGAGACCGAGACGGACCTCTTCGGTGAGCAGGCCGTGCTCTGCGGTGGCACCGAGGAACTGGTCAAGACCGGTTTCGAGGTCATGGTCGAGGCGGGCTACGCCCCCGAGATGGCCTACTTCGAGGTGCTGCACGAGCTCAAGCTGATCGTCGACCTCATGTACGAGGGTGGCATCGCCCGCATGAACTACTCGGTGTCCGACACCGCCGAGTTCGGTGGCTACCTGTCCGGCCCGCGCGTTATCGACGCCGGCACCAAGGAGCGCATGAAGGCCATCCTGGCCGACATCCAGTCGGGTGAGTTCACCCGTCGCCTGGTCGCCAACGTCGAGAACGGCAACACCGAGCTCGAGGGCCTGCGCAAGGCCAACGCCGAGCACCCCATCGAGGTCACCGGCAAGAAGCTGCGCGACCTGATGAGCTGGGTCGATCGCCCGATCACCGAGACGGCCTGATCCACAGCTGACAGTTTCGGCCCGAGGCCGTGCGTTCTGTGCGCACGGCCTCGGGCCGAAGTCGTTTCCGGATTGTGGCGTGGATCTCCGAAGTGCTTCCCTTCGGTGTCCACTATGTGGTAGCGGATACCCGCCCTGCGGAATAGCTGCGCCGTGCCAACTAAACTGATCCTGACTACGGCCATCCGTGCGCGCCCTCGAGGTGCCCGGCCGTGGACATTTGCTCGACCTGAAACAGCCCGCACCCAACACAGGAGAGTTCCTCGTGAGCCAGAATGGCCGTCCCGTTGTCCTGATCGCCGACAAGCTCGCACAATCGACCGTCGATGCGCTCGGTGACGGTGTCGAGGTGCGCTGGGTGGACGGCCCCGACCGTCCCGCTCTGCTCGCGGCTGTGCCCGAGGCCGACGCGCTGCTCGTCCGCTCCGCCACCACGGTCGACGCCGAGGTGCTCGCCGCCGCGACGAAGCTGAAGATCGTCGGCCGCGCCGGTGTCGGCCTCGACAACGTCGACATCCCGGCCGCCACCGAGCGTGGCGTCATGGTCGTCAACGCACCGACCTCCAACATCCACTCGGCCGCCGAGCACGCCGTCTCGCTGCTGCTGTCGACCGCGCGTCAGATCCCGGCCGCGGACCGCACGCTGCGTGAGAAGACCTGGAAGCGCTCGAGCTTCAACGGCACCGAGATCCTCGGCAAGACCGTCGGCGTCGTCGGCCTGGGCCGCATCGGTCAGCTGTTCGCGCAGCGCCTCGCCGCGTTCGAGACCGAGATCATCGCGTACGACCCCTACCTGCCGGCCGCTCGCGCCGCGCAGCTGGGCATCGAGCTCGTCGACATCGACCAGCTCGTCGAGCGCGCCGACTTCATCTCGGTGCACCTGCCCAAGACCAAGGAAACCGCGGGCCTCCTGAACGCCGAGCGTCTGGCCAAGACCAAGGACGGCGTCATCATCGTCAACGCCGCTCGCGGTGGCCTGATCGACGAGGACGCGCTGTACGACGCGCTCGTCTCCGGCAAGGTCCGCGCCGCCGGCCTCGACGTGTTCAACACCGAGCCGTGCACCGACTCCAAGCTGTTCGACCTCGACAACGTCGTCGTCACCCCGCACCTCGGCGCCTCCACCTCGGAGGCCCAGGACCGCGCCGGCACCGACGTCGCCAAGAGCGTCCTGCTGGCCCTGGCCGGCGAGTTCGTGCCGGACGCCGTCAACGTCTCCGGCGGCCCGGTCGGTGAAGAGGTCGCGCCGTGGCTCGAGCTGGTCCGCAAGCTGGGTCTGCTCGCCGGCACCCTGTCGCCCGAGGCCGTCCAGAACGTCCAGGTCGTCGTCAGCGGTGAGCTGTCCGCCGAGAACGTCGAGATCCTGGGCCTGGCCGCCCTGCGCGGCCTGTTCTCCGCGAGCAGCGACGAGGCCGTCACGTTCGTCAACGCCCCGCAGCTCGCGGAGCAGCGCGGCGTGAGCGTGGAGGTCGAGAAGCACAGCGAGGCACAGACGCACCGCAGCGCCGTCGAGGTCCGCGCGGTTGCCGCCGACGGCACCGTCACCGCCGTCGCGGGCGCCCTGACCGGCCTGCAGCAGGTCGAGAAGATCGTCAACGTCAACGGCCGCAGCTTCGACCTGCGCGCCGAGGGCCACAACATCGTCGTGCACTACGCGGACCGCCCGGGCGTTCTCGGTGTGCTCGGCACCGTGCTCGGCAACGCCGGCATCGACATCCAGGCCGCCGCCCTGAGCCAGGACGTCGAGGGCACCGGTGCCACCGTCATCCTGCGCGTCAACCAGGTCGTCGGTGACGCCGAGGTCGCCCAGATCGTGGAGCAGCTCGACGCCCGCGTCGCGCAGGTCGACCTGTCCTGATCTTCCAGTCTGTACCGGTGGCCGCGATCGTCGAGGACGGTCGCGGCCACCGTCGGATTCTCCCGCTGTCGGTTCTACGAGAAGAGAGTGTGTCCATGAAGCTTGCGGTCATTCCCGGTGACGGCATCGGTGTCGAGGTCACCACGGAAGCGCTGAAGGTGCTGCGGAAGCTGGTTCCCGACGTGGAGACCACCGAGTTCGACCTCGGTGCCAAGCGCTACAACGAGACCGGCGACCTGCTGCCGGAGGCCGAGCTCGACGCGATCCGTCAGCACGACGCGATCCTGCTCGGCGCGATCGGCGATCCGCGGTTCGTCGAGCCGGGCATCCTCGAGCGCGGGCTCCTGCTGAACATGCGGTTCCTGCTCGACCACCACGTGAACCTGCGTCCGGCCCGCACCTACCCGGGGTCGAGCTCGCCGCTGGCCGCGAACCCGGACATCGACTTCATCGTGGTCCGTGAGGGCACCGAGGGTCCGTACACCGGCAACGGTGGGTCGATCCGCGTCGGCACCCCGCACGAGGTTGCGACCGAGGTCTCGGTCAACACGTGGTTCGGCGCCGAGCGCGTCGTCCGCGCCGCGTACGAGCTGGCGCGGACCCGCCGCAAGCACCTGACGCTCATCCACAAGACGAACGTGCTCTCCAACGCGGGCCGGATCTGGACCCGCGCGATGGAGACCATCGGCGCCGAGTACCCGGATGTCGAGACGGCCTACTGCCACATCGATGCGGCGACCATCTACATGGTCACCGACCCGACGCGCTTCGACGTGATCGTCACCGACAACCTGTTCGGCGACATCATCACCGACCTCGCGGGTGCCGTCACCGGTGGCATCGGCCTGGCCGCGAGCGCGAACATCGATGCGTCGGGCACGAACCCGTCGATGTTCGAGCCCGTCCACGGCTCCGCACCCGACATCGCCGGCCAGGGGATCGCCGATCCCACGGCAGCGATCCTGTCGGCCGCGATGCTGCTGCGTCACCTGGGCCGTGAGGACGACGCCGTCCGCATCGAGGCTGCCGTCGAGGCTGATCTGGCTTCGCGTGGCGACGCCCCGATCGTCACCGCCGAGGTGGGCGACCGGATCGCGGCTGCCGTCTAGGTTCATCGAGTTCCACACGACACGACCGCCGCCCGGTAGCCGGGCGGCGGTCGTGTTGTTTCTCACACACGTTCGGGTGGGTCCTCCGGCACCAGCGGTACCGCAGCGAGTGGGAACAGTGCCGCGATCGCGAACGTGAGAGGGAAGCTCACGAGGCCGATCAACCCGCCGAAGATCGGGGGGACCAGTGTCGCGGCCACATACTGGGTGGTGTTCTGGGCGCCCAGCGCACGACCGCTCCAGTACGGCCCCGCGATCTCCGCGACCGCCGTGAAGGCCAACCCGTTGTCGGCGGTGGTGATCACGGACGCGATCACCATGAGCGCAACCGCCGCGGGGGAGTCCAGCCAGTCGGTGAGCGCGACCGCGAGCATCGAGACGGCGGCGGCCACCGCAACCCACCGCATGGGGCCCATTCGGCTGCGGACCCGGTCGGACCAGAAGCCTGCGCCGATCCGACCGGCCGCGCCGAGGAGTTGCGTGAAGGTGATGAGGATGCCGGCGGACGCGGCGGACCAGTTCCGATCCGTCATCAGCCACACCAGCATGAACGTCCACACCAGGTATTGCGGGACCACCAGCAGCACCGAGACGCCGTGGATCCGCCAGAGCATTCCGCGGCCGCGGTACGGGTTGTCGAGCAGCCCGCTCTCCTTCGCCGCTGCGCGCGTCGGCCGGGGCGGGTCGACGATCAGCAGGCACGCTGCCGCCGCGATGATGGTCACGGCGGTCGGAAGTGCCAACGCCCAACCCACACCGTGTGATTCGGCGATCTGCGGGACGGTCAGTGCCGCGAAAGCGACACCGAGCGGCAGCGCCATCTGCCGGATGCCCATTGCCAGGCCGCGGCGCTCGGGCGGAAACCATCCGACGACGACGCGTCCACTCGCGGCGTTGGCGCTCGACGCGGCCATGCCGCCCAGCACGAGGAATACGCCCAGCAGTGCGAACGATTGACTCAGTGCCGCGCCGGCGCTCGCGAGCGCGGTGACGGACAGGCCGATCACCAGCACACGCCGTTCGCCGATGCGGTCGACCACGGCACCCCAGGCCATGAGGCTCACGAGGAAGCCCAGCGTCGGGGCCGCGGCGATCAGTCCGGCGCGACTGAGGCTCACGCCATAGTCGCTCTGCAGGGTCGGGATCAGGAAAGCGGGCGCGTTGGCGAACATGGCTCCCGCTGCCTGCGCGAGTACGCCGAGCGCCAGCATCGACCAGCGGTGCAGCGTGCTCGCCTGCGTTTCCTGCTGTGCTGCCTGGTTCACGTTGCCATCCCAGTATGTGAAATGAGAGTCTTATAGTGTGGATACCGTTCGGAGTGTAGACCTCTTCGGGGGCCGCCGGTGCCGGGTGTCCCGCGATCGCGTCCGATGGGTGGATAGACTCGGGCACATGCGCCTTGGTCGAATTGCCAGTCCCGATGGAGTTGCCTTCGTGTCGATCGAAGGGGAGGGCGACGCGCAGACCGCGAAGGAGATCGCCGAACATCCTTTCGGCACACCGACTTTCACCGGTCGCAGCTGGCCGCTGGCCGACGTTCGCCTGCTGGCGCCGATCCTGGCGAGCAAGGTGATCTGCATCGGCAAGAACTACGCGGCGCATGCTGCGGAGATGGGCGGCGAGGCGCCGGAGGATCCGGTCATCTTCATCAAGCCCAACACGTCGATCGTCGGGCCGGGTGCGCCGATCCTGTTGCCGCCGTCGTCGAACGAGGTCCACTACGAGGGCGAACTCGCGGTCGTCATCGGCCGTCCGTGCAAGGATGTACCCGCGGCGAAGGCCCTCGACGTGGTCCTCGGCTACACCGTCGCGAACGACGTCACGGCGCGCGATCAGCAGCGCCACGACGGCCAGTGGACGCGGGCCAAGGGGTACGACACGTTCTGCCCGCTGGGACCGTGGATCGAGACGAAGCTCGACGTTTCGGACGTCGAGGTCAGGACTGAGGTCGACGGCGAGATCAAGCAGCGCAGCCGCACTTCGCTGCTGCTCCACGACATCCCGAAGGTCATCGAGTGGATCTCCGGTGTCATGACACTCCTGCCGGGCGACGTGATTCTCACCGGCACGCCCGAGGGCGTCGGGCCGATCGTCGACGGCCAGACAGTGAGTGTCACCGTCGAGGGGATCGGCACACTGACCAATCCGGTTGCCGCCAAACGCTGATCGGATCGCCTTCCGGGTGTGCACGGAACCGGCGCGGTACTAGCCTGTAGGGGTCCTTTCCCAGCGCCTAGCAGCGTGTATCGAAGTGAGCCATGACCACCAGCGAAGTACGCGTCCGTTTCTGTCCGTCACCCACCGGCACCCCGCACGTCGGGCTCGTCCGAACCGCCCTGTTCAACTGGGCCTTCGCGCGGCATCACGGTGGCAAGTTCGTGTTCCGCATCGAGGACACCGATGCCGCCCGCGACACGGAGGAGTCGTACCAGGCGATCCTCGATGCCCTGCGCTGGCTCGGTCTGTCGTGGGACGAGGGGCCCGAGGTCGGCGGCCCGTACGAGCCGTACCGGCAGTCGCAGCGGCGCGACCTGCACCTCGACGTCGTGCGGAAGCTGCTCGACGCGGGCGAGGCCTACGAGTCGTTCTCGACCCCCGAGGAGGTCGAGGCGCGGCACAAGGCGGCCGGACGCGATCCCAAGCTGGGCTACGACAACTTCGATCGGGACCTCACTCCCGAGCAGCGTCAGGCGTACCTGGACGAGGGACGTAAGCCCGTTGTCCGCCTGCGCATGCCCGACCACGACCTGGCGTGGAACGACCTGGTGCGCGGCGAGACCACGTTCAAGGCCGGCACGGTGCCGGACTTCGCGCTCACGCGCGGCAACGGCATCCCGCTCTACACGCTGGTGAACCCGGTCGACGACGCGTTGATGAAGATCACCCACGTCCTGCGTGGCGAGGACCTGCTGTCGTCCACGCCGCGCCAGTTGGCCCTCTACGAGGCGCTCCAGCGCGTCGGCGTCGCCGACTTCACCCCGGAGTTCGGACACCTCCCCTTCGTCATGGGGCAGGGCAACAAGAAGCTCTCCAAGCGTGACCCCGAGTCGAACCTGTTCATCCACCGGGACCGCGGGTTCATTCCGGAGGGCCTGCTCAACTACCTCGCGCTGCTGGGGTGGAGCATCGCCGACGACCACGACGTCTTCTCGCTCGACGAGATGGTCGCCGCATTCGACATCTCCAAGGTGAACTCGAATCCCGCGCGCTTCGACCAGAAGAAGGCCGACGCGATCAACGCCGAGCACATCCGTCTGCTCGAGCCGGCGGACTTCGCTGCGCGGCTGCGCCAGTTCCTCACGACGCACGGGCATCCTGTCGACGCGCTGACCGACGATCAGTTCGCTGTTGCAGCCGACCTGGTCCAGACGCGCATCGTCGTCCTGTCGGACGCGTGGAACCTGCTGAAGTTCCTGCTGGTGTCCGACGCGGACTTCGCGATCGACCCCGCTGCCGCGGCCAAGAACCTCGGTGCGGACGCGGCGCCCGTCCTGGATGCCACGATCGAGGCGCTGGACTCCCTGTCGGAGTGGGTGACCGCGGATATCGAGGAATCACTCAAGGCCGCGCTGATCGAGAAGTTGGAACTGAAGCCGCGTAAGGCGTTCGCGCCGGTGCGCGTCGCGGTCACCGGTTCGCACATCAGCCCGCCGCTGTACGAGTCGATGGAACTGCTCGGTCGGGAGGCGACGCTCGCGCGTCTGCGTTCCGCCCGCGCTCAGGTCGGCAGCTAGCCTCCCCGTCGGCGGTCGGAGGGCTATTTCAGCCCTCTGACCAGCCGATTTGGAGAAACAGTGGGGGGCTTTGATATTGTTCTCCTCGTTCGAAAGGCAAGCCCCCGGCCGCGAGGTCAGGCAAGCCCGGAAGAGCATTGGGGTATGGTGTAATTGGCAACACAGCGGTTTCTGGTACCGCCATTCTAGGTTCGAGTCCTGGTACCCCAGCGGAGAGTTCGAGTGAATTTCACTCCGAACTCCGGTTAGTTCAGCTGGCCGAGCTTCCATCGCAGATCGGATCCGAAAGGGTCGGATTGAAATTGGAAGCGTTCCATCGTGTCGCACGCATGCGGCGACACACCTTGAAAATGTTCTGGCCCCGTCGTCTAGCGGCCTAGGACGCCGCCCTCTCAAGGCGGTAGCGCGGGTTCGAATCCCGTCGGGGCTACCAAGGGAAGCACTCTCCGATCCTGGATCAGGGAATTCTCTTTCGGTGAGAGCATTTATCCTGGTGTACAGCATGTAAAGAACGAAGTTCCTGGCCCCGTCGTCTAGCGGCCTAGGACGCCGCCCTCTCAAGGCGGTAGCGCGGGTTCGAATCCCGTCGGGGCTACAAAGCAAGACCCTCCGATCATTGATCGGAGGGTCTTTTTCGTTCGCTGAGGTTCTCTCAGGTTCTCTCAGGGCTTCTGAGGTTCGTCTGACGCTCTCCAGAGGTCCTAGCCGCTCTTCCGGCGGAACTCGCGCTTGTGCTCGGCGCTGCCGTGCGCGTCGTGGACCTTCGACTGACCGTCCAGATGTGCTGCGGAATTCGATTGCTGATGATTCTTGCGCTCGAGTGCTTCGCGGAACTTGCGCTTGATCGCGTCGTTGCGGGGCTCGCTCACGTCGTCCTCCTCCCTGCCTCGGTGGTGACTCGTCTGTCGGAATCTACCGCCGAGGAGGGGGAGACGTCGCGTGGTTTTCCCTGCGACTACAGATACGCGGCGGTGGATCCGCCGACGGGCATCGCGGGCAGACCGAGCTTGCGGTGATCCCACGACCGGACCCGCTCCGGGACCACTCGGACGGCGACGCGCTTGTGCAGCATCATCTCGACGGCCGGCTTGACGTCCTCGGAGTAGGGGCCCGTGTAGCGCTCCCAGATGCTGATGCCGACCTTGAACAGCGCCTCCGGATCGTCGATGATCTCGCCGCGACCCTCGATCGAGACTCCGCGCAGGGTGTCGTACGTGTCGCCGTCCTCGATCATCATGGTGAGCCGGCCGTCGCGGCGAAGATTGACGGCCTTCTGCGACTTGGCCTTGGTCTCGAACCACAATTCACCGTCGATCACCGCGTACCACATGGCCACGAGATGCGGCATGCCGTTCGGTCCGACCGTCGCCATGGTCGACACCCGGCTCCGCTCGACGAACTCGGTGATCTCGGCATCCGTCATCGTGATCTGACCGCGCTGGTTGGTTCCCACTGCAGTTCCTCCACTCGGCTGGAATTCGTTCTGGCGAGAACTGTGCCACGAATCACTACGCGGACCGCCGAGTGGGGTGCGTCATGGAATTCAGAGGCGCTTGTGCAAGGCGTCCGCCGCCGCCAGGAGATCGGCGGCCCAGCGTGCGCCCGGGCGGCGACCCATCCGGTCGATCGGCCCGGACACCGAGATTGCGGCGACGACGTTCCCTGCGGCATCCCGGACCGGCGCGGCGACGCTCGCGACGCCCGGCTCTCGTTCTGCCGCGCTCTGTGCCCAACCGCGGCGGCGCACCTCGACGAGGACACGTTCGCCGAACGAGGCGTCGGGCAGGATCGCCCGCTGCGTCTGGGGGTCCGCCCATGCGAGAAGGACCTTGGCGCCCGAGCCTGCCGTCATCGGCAGGCGTGCACCCACGAGGACGGTGTCGCGCAGGCCGGTGGGCGGTTCCATCGAGGCGATGCACACCCGGTGCGTGCCTTCCCGCCGATACAACTGAACGCTCTCGCCCGTGATCTCGCGCAGCCGTGGCAGGACCAGGGTGGCGGCATCGACGAGGGTGTCGCTGGCGCTCGCGGCGAGCTCGCCCAGACCGGGGCCCGTGCACCACAGTCCGTCCGCGTCGCGAGTGAGGAGGCGATGCACTTCCAGCCCGACGGCGAGACGGTGGGCGGTAGCGCGGGGGAGTCCTGTGCGGTTGCACAGTTCGGTGAGGCTGCAAGGTTGTTCGGCCACTGCATGCAGGACGCCCATTGCTTTGTCGAGCACTCCAATGCCGCTATGCTGTCTCATAGGTCGATACTCCGTTCTCGCATATTGGGATCATAGCTGATTTCGCGAGGGACGGTTCGGCACATCACGCGACACGGGCCGGCCCTGAAGCCCGGCGGCGCGACATCCGGATACAGAGGTGGAGAAGATGGCGAACAGAGGACGCACTCTGGCCGAGAAGGTGTGGGACGAGCACGTTGTCGTGCGCGGCGAAGGCGAGGGTTCGGCGCGGCAGCCGGACCTCATCTATATCGACCTGCATCTCGTTCACGAGGTCACCAGCCCGCAGGCATTCGACGGGCTCCGGCTCGCGGGCCGCAAGCTGCGTCGACCGGATCTGACGATCGCCACCGAGGACCACAACGTCCCGACGATCGACATCGACAAGCCCATCGCGGACCCGGTTTCCCGCACGCAGGTCGACACCCTCCGGAGGAACTGCGAGGAGTTCGGCGTGCGTCTGCACCCGATGGGCGATCTCGATCAGGGCATCGTGCACGTGGTGGGCCCGCAGCTGGGCCTGACCCAGCCCGGTACGACCGTCGTGTGTGGTGACAGCCACACCTCGACGCACGGCGCTTTCGGTGCTCTCGCAATGGGAATCGGTACGAGTGAGGTCGAACACGTCATGGCGACGCAGACGCTGTCGCTGCGGCCGTTCAAGACGATGGCGATCACGGTCGACGGTGAGTTGCCGTCCGGTGTCACGAGCAAGGACCTCATCCTCGCGGTGATCGCGAAGATCGGTACCGGTGGGGGACAGGGGTATGTCCTCGAATACCGCGGCGAGGCCATCCGCAAGCTGTCGATGGACGCCCGGATGACGATCTGCAACATGTCGATCGAGGCCGGCGCTCGCGCGGGGATGATCGCACCGGACGAGATCACCTACGAGTACATCAAGGGTCGCCCGCACGCGCCGCAGGGTTCCGACTGGGACGCCGCAGTGGCGGCCTGGGAACAGTTGAAGACCGACGACGACGCCGTCTTCGACGCCGAGGTGCGCATCGACGCGGCCTCGTTGACCCCGTTCGTCACGTGGGGCACCAACCCCGGACAGGGCGCTCCGCTGGGAGATTCGGTCCCGAATCCGGCAGAGATCGCCGACGAGAGCGCGCGGAACGCAGCCGAGAAGGCGCTGGCGTACATGGGCTTGGAGGCCGGAACGCCGCTGCGGGATGTGTCCGTGGACACCGTCTTCGTCGGCTCGTGCACCAACGGGCGCATCGAGGATCTGCGTGCCGTTGCGGACGTCCTGAAGGGCCGTCGGGTCGCCGAAGGCGTCCGGATGCTGATCGTCCCGGGTTCGATGCGCGTTCGCGCACAGGCCGAAGAGGAAGGCCTGGGCGAGATCTTCACCACTGCGGGAGCCGAGTGGCGTCAGGCCGGATGTTCGATGTGCCTGGGTATGAATCCGGATCAGCTCGCCCCCGGTGAGCGTTCCGCGTCGACGTCCAACCGCAATTTCGAAGGCCGCCAAGGCAAGGGCGGGCGTACGCACCTCGTCTCTCCGGCCGTCGCCGCAGCCACGGCCGTGCGCGGCACGCTGGCGGCACCGGCAGATCTGGCATAGGGCGCAAGGGAACTAGGAGAAAAACGATGGAAGCCTTTACCACCCATAAGGGAATCGGTGTTCCGCTGCGCCGGTCCAACGTGGACACCGATCAGATCATCCCCGCGGTGTACCTGAAGCGTGTGACCCGCAGCGGATTCGAGGACGGGCTCTTCGCGGCCTGGCGCACCGATCCGGACTTCATTCTCAACACCGCGCCCTACGACAAGGGCAGTGTCCTGGTCGCCGGACCGGACTTCGGCACGGGTTCGTCACGCGAGCACGCCGTGTGGGCGTTGTCGGACTACGGTTTCCGCGTCGTCATCGCGTCGAGGTTCGCCGACATCTTCCGCGGCAACGCCGGCAAGGCAGGTCTGTTGGCCGCGCAGGTCGATCAGAGCGACGTCGAGTTGCTGTGGAAGCTGCTCGACGAGCAGCCCGGTCTCGAGTTGGTCGTCGACCTCGAGAAGAAGACCGTGACCGCTGGAACGACGGTGGTGCCGTTCGAGATTGATGACTACACGCGGTGGCGTCTGCTGGAGGGCCTGGACGACATCGGGCTGACATTGCGCCAGGTAGACGCGATTTCCGAGTTCGAAAAGTCAAGGCCTTCTTGGAAACCTGAGACGCTTCCGGCCCGTGTCGCGAACGACAATTGACCCAATCGGATAACTGGTTCGGCCCCCTCGTCTACCACAGATGGGGGGGCCGCGCTTGATGAGAATTGGCGTGGCACATAGACTCTTGCCGATTTCGGGTTTACCGTAGTTCGTAGTCGGTCCGACGGTGGACCATTAGTTTGCGGAGGAATTTCCATGAACAAGGCAGAGCTCATCGATGTTCTGACCGAGAAACTGGGTTCGGACAGGCGTACCGCCACCGAGGCCGTCGAGCATGTCGTCGACACCATCGTGCGCGCCGTGCACTCCGGTGAGAGCGTCACCATCACCGGATTCGGAGTTTTCGAGCAGCGTCGCCGTGCGGCCCGCGTCGCACGCAACCCGCGCACCGGTGAGACGGTCAAGGTCAAGCCGACCTCGGTTCCGGCTTTCCGTCCGGGTGCGCAGTTCAAGGCGCTCATTGCCGGTGGCCAGAAGCTTCCGGCTTCGGGTCCGGCGGTCAAGCGTGGCGCTGCTGAGCCGGTGAAGAAGGCGGCCAAGAAGACCGCGGCCAAGAAGACCGCAGCCAAGAAGACCGTGGCGAAGAAGACTGCGGCCAAGGCTCCGGCCAAGACCGTGGCGAAGAAGACTGCGGCCAAGGCTCCGGCCAAGACCGTGGCGAAGAAGACTGCGGCCAAGGCTCCGGCCAAGACCGTCGCCAAGAAGACCGTGGCGAAGAAGACTGCGGCCAAGGCTCCGGCCAAGACCGTCGCCAAGAAGACCGTGGCGAAGAAGACTGCGGCCAAGGCTCCGGCCAAGACCGTCGCCAAGAAGACCGTGGCGAAGAAGACTGCGGCCAAGGCTCCGGCCAAGACCGTCGCCAAGAAGACTGTCGCGAAGAAGACTGCGGCCAAGAAGGCTCCGGCCAAGCGCACTGCGCGTAAGTGACACCGCCGGCGCCTCGGCGCCCACGGAATTCTCCGTAACTGACACGGCGGCCACGGGATCTTTCCCGTGGCCGCCGCGTTGTGTTTTCTGTTGTACCAGATCGGGGTTCGCGTCAGTCGGCCTTACGGATGACCGGCAGGGGGCTGTCGATGTGATCGGCCGCCACGAGACGCCCGCCGGACAGCGACAACACCCAGGTGCTCGCCTTACGGTTTCGAGCCGACGGCAGCTGGATGCCGTCCCGCTCCGCCCACCACTCCATGAGGTCGGGGATGACGCCGCCCTGGCTGCAGATCACCTGGACGCCCCCCAGTGCCGCGATCTTCCGGGCCCGGGCACGCGCGCCCGCAGGATCGGCTGCGTAGCCCTCCTCGGAGAGCAACGGCTCGATGCGGATGGGCGTCCCGAGCGCTTCGGCGAGGGGCTCCATGGTCTGTGTACACCGGGTGCGGTCGGCCGAGGAGATCTCGGTGGCCCCGAAGGCTTGCAGTTGAGGGACAAGAGCTTCCGCCTGGACCAGCCCCTTCGTATCGAGTGGGCGCAGGGTGTCGTCCCCGGTGTACTTGTTACTGCTGCCGGCCTTGGCGTGCCGGACCAGTAGGACGGTCGTGGTATCGGGCGGGAGCTGCATGAATCGTCGCAGGATCGTTCGATCCATCGGATAGGACAGCTGGTCGGGAACGCGATCGGGTGGCAGCCAACGCAGTTCGTCGACCTCGTTGTTCGCCGTGAACTGTCCGGATGCAGCCTCCGCTGCCCAGTACTCGACTCGTTTGAGCTTTCGATGCCCGGGTATCGGATATGTCACACGTGACAGATGTCGCCCCAATTGCGCTGTTATGCCAGTTTCTTCGCCGATCTCACGAACCGCTGCGACAATCGACGTTTCGCCGGGATCGAGCTTGCCCTTGGGAAATGACCAATCGTCATATCGGGGGCGGTGTATGAGAGCGATTTCGATCTCATACGGATTCGTCGGAGACTTACGCCACAAAACTGCGCCCGCCGCGAAGATATTCGCCTTGACCGGTCTGTCGGGGCTCGGCTTGTCGGGACTCGGCTTCTCACGACTCAAGGGCTTCGTTCCTTCCTTCGGCCACGGCTCTCGCGGTACACGGAGGCTGTGGTGGATCCTGCTCAGGAGCTGAAGGACCGCCGACGGCGCATCATCTCCTCCTGGTGTTCGCGGACCTTCTCGCCGCGGGCCGGCGCCGCCAGCCAGCTGCCGTCGGACTGCAGAACCCAGCACCGGGTGGTGGGATCCAGTGCGGAATCGAAGATCTCGTCGAGCTGCCGGGCGAGTCGAGGGTCCTTGACCTGCGCCATCACCTCGACGCGACGATCGAGGTTGCGGTGCATCATGTCGGCACTGCCGATCCAGAACTCGTTGGCGCCCCGGAAGTGCATGATCCGGGAATGCTCGAGGAAACGTCCGAGGATGGAGCGAACCTCGATGTTCTCGCTCAGCCCGGGAACTCCCGGCTTGAGGGCGCAGATGCCGCGGACGACGACGCGTACCGGAACGCCGGCCTGGGACGCGCGGTAGAGCGCATCGATCACCTGCTCGTCGACCAGGGCGTTGGCCTTGAGTCGGACCCCACACTCCCGTCCGGCATTCTTGTGCTCGATCTCGGCTTCGATGCGCTCGATGATTCCGGAGCGGACGCCGTACGGGGCGACCAGGAGGTTGCGGTACTGCGACTTTCGGGAGTAACCGGTGAGCGAGTTGAACAGGTCCGTCAGGTCGGCGCCGATCTCGGGTGCGGCGGTCAGCAGGCCCACGTCCTCGTACAGGCGCGCGGTCTTGGGGTTGTAGTTGCCGGTGCCGATGTGGCAGTACCGGCGGATCGTCGAACCTTCGCGGCGGACCACGAGGCAGGTCTTGCAGTGCGTCTTGAGACCGACCAGTCCGTACACGACGTGGACGCCGGCCTGTTCGAGCTTGCGTGCCCACTTGATGTTGGCCTGCTCGTCGAAGCGGGCCTTGATCTCGACGAGAGCGACGACCTGCTTGCCGGCCTCCGCCGCGGCGACGAGTGCGTTGACGATCGGCGAGTCACCCGAGGTGCGATAGAGCGTCTGTTTGATCGCGAGAACCTGCGGGTCGGCGGCGGCCTGCTCGATGAACCGCTGGACGCTGGTCGAGAACGAATCGTAGGGGTGCTGCACCAGGACGTCGCCGTCGCGCAGCGTCGAGAACACACTCTTCGGTGTCTCTCGCTCACCGAAAGCGGGGTGGGTCGCCGGGACGAACGGGGCGTCCTTGAGGTTGGGGCGATCCACGCCGTACACCTGCCACAGCGACGAAAGATCAAGTAGCCCAGGAACTTGGATCACGTCACCGGGGTCGACATCGAGCTCGCGCAACAGCAGCTCGAGCATGTGCTCGGTCATGTCGTCGGCGACTTCGAGTCGGACGGGGGAGCCGAACCTGCGGCGTGCGAGTTCGCGTTCGAGCGCCTGGAGGAGGTCCTCGTCGCGATCTTCCTCGACCTCGAAATCCGCATTACGCGTGACCCGGAAGGCGTGGTGCTCCACCACTTCCATGCCGGGGAACAACACGTCGAGGTGCGCAGCGATGAGGTCCTCGGTGGGCAGGAACGCCGCGATCGCGCCGGGTGCGTCGCCGGTGCGCTTGACGCGTACGAAGCGGTCGACGTTGTCGGGCACCTTCACGCGGGCGAAGTGCTCGCCACCGGTGGCGGCGTCCTTCACCGTCACCGCGAGATTCAGGCTCAGGCCGCTGATGTAGGGGAACGGGTGCGCGGGATCGACGGCCAGCGGGGTGAGGACCGGGAAGACCTGCTCGTGGAAATGATCCGAGAGCCGTCCGCGTTCCTCGGCGTCGAGTTCGGGCCAGCCGATGATCGAGATTCCCTCTTCGGCGAGCGCCGGACGCACCGAGTCGAGGAAGACCTGCGCGTGCTTGGACGAGATCTCCTGCGTCCGGGTTCCGATCAGCGCCAACTGTTCGCGCGGTGAGAGTCCGTCCGCCGACCGTACGGACAGGCCGGTCTCGTCCCGCCGCTTGAGGCCCGCGACGCGGACCATGTAGAACTCGTCGAGATTGGACGCGAAGATCGCGAGGAACTTCGCGCGCTCGAGCAGCGGCAGCGACGTGTCCTCGGCGAGCGCGAGCACGCGCGAGTTGAAGTCGAGCCAGCTCAGCTCGCGATTGAGGTAGCGAGCCACGGGCAGTCCGACGTCCTCCGTGCCGTCCGGCGTCGCGGCCGGCGGCGCGGTCGGGATGCTCGGCCGGTGGCCGCTCTCCAGGCCGCCGGCCGGAACCCCGCGGTCCGCGCCGGAGCCGTCCTCGGTCGCCCGATCGGAGTCTGTGCGTCGTTCGAGTGCTCTCCCGTTGCTCACTCTCCGATCATCCCTCGAGAATTGCAGGCGCGACAATCGATCACGCGCAGTTCACAGTATTCAGAGCCGCCGGACACCGGGCGTACACCTCATGTGCTCGAGCGCTGCGCGTGTAGCCGGCCCGAGCCCCAGTCGCGCGGCCGCCGCGAGATCCGCGACCGTGTCCACGTCCTGGCGCAATCCCGGCCAGTCACCGTCGAGTGCGTACGCGCCGGAGGCGATGTGGCGGGCCGCGGAATCGGTGCCGAAACGTGGATCCAGCGCGTTGCCCGGCCCGCACGCGAAGAGGGCTGCCGTGCCGGTGCCGGTGTGGTCGACGACGATCGCGCGCCCCACCTTCCGGGCGGCAGCGAGCGCTTCGAGTAACTCGTCGGCGCGCAGCGCGGGCAGATCCGCTTGCAGCGCCACCAGATCCGTCCGGTCGGGATCGGTCTGCACGGAGGACTCCGCCGCGGCCAGCGCGGCATTGAGACTCGACTCCCCGGGGACCGCCCGGACAGGGTCGGGGAGGTGGCTCACGCCGTACTGATCCGCGATCGTCGCCACCATCGGATCGGGCGTCACGACCGTGATTCCCGAGAACGAGTTGTCGGGTCCGGGGCCGACGCCCGCGCCGACGAGGGTCGCCAACGTGTCGTGCAGCATGGCGACGACGAGGTCGGTGCGGTCGGCGGCCGACAGGGATTCGGCGAGCCGCGACTTCGCGAGCCGTAATTCCTTGACCGCGATCAGGACATGGGTGTGCACCGGCCGCTGCGATCGGTGCTCCGCCTTCATGGGACGCAATCTTGCCAGTCGTGTCGAGGGTGGCTCGCGACCGGCGAGCTGGGGAGCCGGGGAGATATCGTGTTCCAAAGCAGTGTGCGGCGTGGGCAGGGTCGGTGGCGGAACGGTGTGGGCAGTGAACGGCACGAGCGGTGAGCGCAGATCGGAGGGGACGGCGTGAGCAGAGCAGCGGTACTCGGGGCGGGGTCGTGGGGGACGGCGTTCGCGAAGGTGCTCGCGGACGCGGGCACGGACGTGACCCTGTGGGCGAGGCGGCCCGAGGTGGCCGACGCGATCGTGTCCCGGCACGAGAATCCCGACTATCTGCCCGGGATCGTCCTTCCGTCGACGTTGTCCGCGACCGCCGATCACGAGGCGGCTCTCGACGGCGCCGACATCGTGGTGCTGGCGGTGCCGTCGCAGTCGCTGCGGGACAACCTGCAGGGTTGGGCCGGGGCGATCGGTTCGGACGCCACGCTGCTCAGCCTCGCGAAGGGCATCGAGAGCGTGACGCTGCTGCGGATGAGCGAGGTCATCTCGCAGGTCGCCCAGGTGGATCCGTCCCGCGTCGCTGTCCTGTCGGGGCCCAATCTGGCGCGGGAGATCGCGTTGGGTCAGCCTGCCGCCACGGTTGTCGCGTGTTCCGACGAGGCTCGCGCACTCGCAGTTCAGAAGGCTTGTGCTACAGGGTATTTCAGGCCCTATACGAACACCGATGTGATCGGTTGCGAGATCGGCGGCGCGTGCAAGAACGTCATCGCCCTGGCGTGCGGGATGGCATCGGGAATCGGATTGGGCGAGAACACGATCGCGACGCTCATCACGCGCGGGCTCGCCGAGATCATCCGTCTCGGTGTCGCGCTCGGCGCGAACGCGGCGACGCTGGCCGGACTCGCCGGGGTGGGCGACCTGGTCGCGACGTGTGCATCGCCGCTGTCGCGCAACCGCTCGTTCGGTGAGCGCCTGGGGCTCGGCGGCTCCCTCGAGAGCGCGCAGGCCGCGACCAACGGGCAGATCGCCGAGGGCGTCAAGTCCTGCACCTCGGTGCGTGCGCTGGCGGCCGCGCACGGCGTCGAGATGCCGCTGACGGACGCCGTCCACCGGGTGTGCCACGAGGGGATGTCCGTGCACGACGCGGTCGGTCTCCTGCTCGGTCGCCGCATCAAACCCGAATAGCTCTCGGGCGACCGCAATCGGCATACTCGGTCGGTTCGATGTGATGCCGCCCTCGACGGTACGGTTTGGGGCGTGAACAATCCGCGTACCAGGGTCGCCGTCGTCTTCGGTGGCCGCAGTAACGAGCATTCGGTGTCCTGTGTCTCCGCCGGCAGCGTCCTGAGGAACCTCGACCCGGACCGGTACGAAGTGGTACCGATCGGCATAACCACGGACGGCGCCTGGGTCCTGGGCTCCACGGATCCCGCGGACCTCGCGATCCGGGACCGGTCGATGCCGACGGTCGACGCGGAGGGCACCGCCCTGGCACTGACCGCGGACCCCACTCGTGCGGGCGCGCTGGTGAGCCTCGACGAGACGCAGGCCGGCCAGGCGCTCGCCTCTGTCGACGTCGTGTTCCCCGTCCTGCACGGCGCGTACGGCGAGGACGGCACGATCCAGGGGCTGCTCGAGCTCGCGGGCATTCCCTACGTGGGTCCCGGCGTCCTGGCCAGCGCGGCGGGCATGGACAAGGAGTTCACCAAGAAGCTGCTCGCGGCCGAGGGTCTGCCGGTCGGCTTCCAGGTGGTGCTGCGCCCGGGCACCCCGACGCTCACCGACGAACAGAAGGAGCGGCTCGGTCTGCCCGTGTTCGTCAAGCCGGCGCGGGGCGGCTCGTCGATCGGGATCACCTGTGTCGCCGACTGGTCGCAGCTGGACGCCGCCGTGGAGCACGCGCGCTCGCACGATCCCAAGGTGATCGTCGAATCCGGTGTCGTCGGCCGCGAGGTCGAGTGCGGTGTCCTCGAGTTCCCGAACGGCGACGTGCGTGCGAGCGTCGTGGCCGAGATCCGTATGCCAGACACGGATGGCGACGAGTCCGCGTTCTACGACTTCGACACCAAGTACCTCGACGACATCTGTGAGTTCGACGTCCCGGCCAAGCTCGACGACGACGTGAGCGCGGAGATCCGAGAACTCGCCGTCCGCGCGTTCCGCGCCCTCGACTGCCAGGGCCTGGCGCGTGTCGACTTCTTCGTCACCGCCGACGGGCCGGTCATCAACGAGATCAACACGATGCCCGGCTTCACGTCGATCTCGATGTTCCCGCGGATGTGGGACGCCGCGGGCGTCGAGTACGCGACGCTGGTCTCCACCCTCGTCGACACCGCACTCGCCCGCGGGACGGGACTGCGCTGAGGCCGGCGCCCGACCGACACGCGAGTTCGGCCCGAGCTCAGCTCGAGCCGAACTCGCCCTGGCAGGGTACTTCTAGGGGTTGGGAACCGGGGCGGGGTCGAGCGGCTTCTGCGGCATCGACGCGGAGATCGCGGCGGAGGCGTCCTGCAGCGGCGTCGGGCCGGATCCGTTCGGAACCGTGAGCGCGACGTAGACGCCGCGGTCCACGGCGTACCACGTGCTCGCGTCGATGCCCTGCGCGGCGCCCGAGATCTCGAACCACTGCACGCCGTCGACGACGTTGAGCACGGACGCCTGGTGGAACTCCGGCGGGCGCTCGAGACCGCATCGCAGCACGACGGGCTCGCCCTCGGACGGCTGCCACGCCGCGGTGGCCTCGGGTGCGGGATCGCGCAGCTCGGCACGGGTGTAGTCGCCCATGTCCTCGGGCAGGTTCTCCATCAATGCGTTGCACTCGGCCGACTGCGCGGCGGGCGCCTGGACGGGGCCGAGGCCGACGGGCTCGGTCACCGGTGTGCGGCCGGCGATGGCAGCTGCGGCGATCACGCCGACGACGAGGGCGACGGGAAGCGCGATGGCTGTCGCGATCAGTGCGGGGCTGCGCTTCTCCTTCTCCTGCGGCTCCGCACGGTGCTGTTCGGTCTGCTCGGATGGGGTGTGTTCGGGTTCGGACATCTCAGTTCTCGGTCGGTGCGGTCGGTGCCGCGATCTGGCAGGTCAGGATTCGGGTGATGCCCTGAACCTTCTTCATGTCGTCGACGACGTCGGACAGTCCGTTCTCGCCGTGTGCGCCCACGCGAGCGATCACGTCGTAGGGTCCGACCACGTCCTCGGCGGAGTCGACGCCCGGGATGCGCGAGAGCGTGGCCGCGACTGCAGCGGCTTTGCCGACCTCGGTCTGAATCAGTACGAAAGCCTGCACCGCGGGTCCGTCCCTTCCCGTCGTCGTGCGCCGGTATCTCGGTAGAGTCTCGAGAGATCCGGGACCCCGGAACGCCGCCTCCGGCATTCCGTGCCGGGATACCGGCCGCAAATTAAAAGGTACCGCAGTCGCGGGACTCGAACCCGTGACCCGGCACGGCTGGACCCATCCACCACCGGGACCGACGCTGGGAGGCCGATCATCGACACCGCAGGACCCAGGCGCGACGACGCCGATCGCACGGTCGCCGACATCGGCGAGTTCGCGGTGATCGGACGGGCGGTCGAGGGCCGCCGGCAGCCGGCGACCACGCTCCTCGGGCCGGGGGACGACGCCGCGGTGGTGCGCGCGGCCGACGGCAGGGTCGCGGTGTCGGCGGACATGCTGGTCGAGGGCCGGCACTTTCGCCTCGATTGGTCCACTCCCGAGGAGGTGGGCCGAAAAGCGGTGGCGCAGAACGGCGCGGACATCGCCGCGATGGGTGCCCGGTCGACGGCCTTTCTGGTGTCGCTGGGCTGCCCCTCCGACACCCCGGTGTCGGTGGCTGCAGGGATCTCGGAAGGAATCGGGCTCGCGGCCGAGGCGCTGGGTGCCGGAGTGGTGGGCGGCGACCTGGTGCAGTCCGACCACGTCGTGGTGTCGATCACGGTGCTCGGGGACCTCGAGGGGCGCGCGCCCGTTCTCCGGTCGGGAGCCGTTCCGGGCGATGTCGTCGCGGTTGCGGGCACGCTCGGGCGGTCGGCCGCGGGGCTCGCGCTGCTGCTCGCCGATCTCGCGCGTCCGGGGGAGGACACCGACGAGGTGTCTGCTGCGCTCGTCGCCGCACACCGGGTGCCGACGCCGCCGTACCGCGCCGGCATCGAGGCCGCCCGCGGTGGCGCGTCGGCCATGACCGACATCTCCGACGGACTCGTCGCGGATCTGAGTCACATCGCGGAGGCGTCCGGAGTCCGGATCCGGATCGACCGGAACCGGATCGAGCTCGATCGGATGCTGGTCGCCGCGGCGCAGCGGGTGGGGGTCGATCCGTGGGACTGGGTCCTGACCGGCGGCGAGGACCACGCCCTCGCCGCGACGTTCCCCGCCGGGACGGCCCCGCCCGACGGGTGGACGGTGATCGGCGAGGTCGCCGGCGATGAGGACGGTCCCGCGGTGCTCGTCGACGGACACCCGTGGACGGTGTCCGGCGGCTGGCAGAGCTTCGACGCGGGATAGGTTGCAGGCATGGCTATCTACGCACTCGGTGATCGCGAGCCGGACATCGCGCCGGACGCATACGTCCATCCCGACGCCGTCGTGATCGGCGCCGTCACGCTGGGGTCGGGCGCCTCGATCTGGCCGCAGGCAGTCCTGCGCGGCGACTACGGCACCATCAGTGTCGGCGCGGGCACCAACATCCAGGACGGCACGATCGTCCACTGCACGTCGATCGACGCCACGATCATCGGTGCCGGGTGCGTCGTCGGACACAATGCGCACATCGAGGGTGCGACGATCGGCGACAACTGCCTCATCGCGTCCGGATCGGTCGTCCTCAATGGATCCGTCGTCGGCGCGGGTTCGGTCATCGGTGCGGGAGCGGTGGTCCCGTTCAAGTTCGAGGTGCCGCCGCGCAGCATGGCGCTGGGCGTGCCGGCGAAGGTCCGCGAGGGGTACGAGGTTCCCGAGGGACACCTCGACCTCAACGTCAAGCTGTACCAGGCCAATGCCGCATTCTACCGTGACGCGCTGCGCAGGCTCGACTGATGGGGGCCAAGGCGCTGGGCGATCTGGTCGATCCCGGATGGGCGAAGGCCCTCGCGCCCGTCGAGGGTCGCATCGCCGAGATGGGGGAGTTCCTGCGCGCGGAGATCGCGGACGGTCGTAGCTACCTTCCCAGCGGGGAGAACGTCCTGCGAGCTTTCACGAACCCGTTCGAGGACGTGCGGGTGCTGATCGTGGGTCAGGATCCGTACCCGACTCCGGGTCATGCTGTGGGACTGAGCTTCTCGGTGGCACCGGACGTCCGGCCGGTGCCGCGGAGCCTGAACAACATCTTCGCCGAGTACACCGACGACCTCGGCTACCCGACCCCGTCCAACGGCGACCTCACGCCGTGGACCGAGCACGGCGTGCTGTTACTCAACAGGGTGCTCACCGTCGCGCCCGGTGACGCCGGCTCGCACCGTCGCAAGGGCTGGGAGACGGTGACCGAACAGGCAATCCGGGCACTGGTGGAACGGCAGGCGCCAATGGTGGCGATCCTGTGGGGGCGCGATGCGTCGACGCTGAAGCCGATGCTCGGCGACGTCCCGACCATCGAGTCGGCGCACCCGTCGCCGCTGTCGGCGCGGCGCGGATTCTTCGGGTCGCGCCCGTTCAGTCGCGCCAACGAACTGCTCGCGGATCTCGGTGCGGACCCGGTGGATTGGCGGCTGCCGTGAGGACCGGTTCGTCGTCAGGGTGTCGATCATGACCACACCTGTCGAATCCGTCCGCGTGCTGGACACGGAAGACGGTCAGGTCCTCGAGATCGGCAGGCGGTCGCGCCCGGTTCCCCGCCGGTTCCGGGTCGCGACGGTCGCCCACGAGGCGAACCGAGTGCACCTGCACTCCGACGACGGCCGGATCCTCGCCGCGTCGCCCGGGCAGTTGTCCATCGTCCCGTACCTCGTGCCGGCCCAGGAAAATCCGCACTACGAGGAGCAGGACGAGCGGGCCTTCCTCGATGCTCCGAACCTTCCGGCCGCCGATATCGAGGTGTCGGGTTCGGACGTGCCGCTGAGCGATCCGGTGTTGGGTGAGATCGTCGTGCGAGTGCCGTCGGTCATGGGCTACACGGCGGAGATCCCGGAGGCCGGCAGGTTCGGCGGTCGGCCCGTCGGGGTGCTGTTCGACGGCGTGAGCCGCGCGCGGATCGAAGAGTTGCTACCGGTGGTGCGTGACATCCTGGCGGATCTGACGGCGGTTCACGATGCGGCCGTCGGCTACCTGTGGGAGTGGGGGCGTGACGAAGGCGACACCGACGAAGATCGTGCGCGGTTCGTCGCCGGGTTCGGCGTGGAGGCCGTCACCGTCTACCACTCGGGCGATTTCGGGATCGATCTCTCCGACGACGAGGGATTGTTCGAGCAGGCCTTCATGGATGGCTACTGGCCGAAGGTGCACCTTCGTGCGGACCGGACCCCGGTCGCCGTGACCGTGGAGGCCTGACGGGCGACCGGGATCCGCGGATCGCAACTACGCGTTGCGAACGGACGAGAAGTCCGGGCGGCGCTTCTCGACGAACGCGTCGACGCCCTCGCGTCCGGTCGGGCCGTCGGCGGCCGCGGAGATCGACGCGGTCTCGGCGTCGAGCTGCTCGGACAGCGTGTTGGTGCGGCTGCTCGTGAACAGTGTCTTGATGCCCGAGTACGCGGCGGTCGGTCCGGCGGCGAGGGTGCGTGCCACGCGCAGCGCCTCGTCGTACACCTGATCGTCCTCGACGAGGCGGCTGAGAATTCCGAGACGCACGGCTTCCTCGCCGTTCAGCACCGCGTCGGTGAGGAGGATCTCGCGGGCCCGGGACGCGCCGACGACCCGGGGGAGCGTCCACGACATGCCGCCGTCCGGGGTGAACCCGATGGACGGGTACGCCGGACGCAGCTTGGTCGACGTTCCACCGATCGCGATGTCGGACAGGCACACGATGCTCATGCCGGCGCCGGCCGCCCACCCGTGGACGGCCGCGACGATCGGAACGGTCGTCGCGTCGAGCGCGCGGACGAACTCGTGGAACGCGGCCGCCACCTCGCCGACGAACTCGCCACGCTTCTCCGCCGACGCGAATGCCCGTACGTTGCCGCCCGCGCAGAAGTTCGCGCCGTCGCCGGCGAGTAGCACGGCGCCGATCTCGCTGCCGGCCTCGCGCAGGGCGGTGGTGGCTTCGGTGATTCCGTCGATGTCGAGAGAGGTTCCGTTCGCGGAGGTGGCCACGGCCACCCGCAGGACACCGTCCTCGATGCGGACATTGCTCGGTGCGTCAGTTGCAGTCACGTGAGCACAGTAGCCGCCGGACCCGAACCGATCGGAAGTTCGGTCCCACCTACCGCGACGGATCCGTACCCGACCTGCCCTGATCTGCCCCGAAGACGACTGAACCCCCGACACCGAGGGTGTCGGGGGTTCAGTCGAAGACTGTCCTGGTGGCCGAATCAGCCGCGGACGACCTTGCCTGCCTTGAGGCAGGAGGTGCAGACGTTCAGCTTCTGGGTGTTGCCGGGGGCAACCTGAGCGCGAACGGTCTGGATGTTCGGGTTCCAGCGACGGTTGGTACGCCGGTGCGAGTGCGAGACCGACTTACCGAAGCCGGGCCCCTTGGCGCATACGTCGCAGACGGCAGCCATAGTCGCGAACTCCTTGTGATAGTGAAACATTGTCTTGTGCTTGCCTACGAACACGCGAAGTAGAACCACTCGTGCGAGGCAACCCTGCAAGGGTAACCGCATCTGCACGGATTGGCCAAATCATCGGACCCACGGAGAAAACACACACCGTCGGGCCCAAGAACGAAGGACGCGAACGAACGTACACGGTCGCCGCGCTCGGGCCACCACGGGTATGTCGGACCCACCGCTAGGCTTGGCTGCCGGGGCCACCTCTTCTATAGGGAGCGTGTCCCGTCAGCGTGTGGAACCGGTGCAGGGAGAGGACAGGCGATTGCTCGAGGTCCTGGAGACGGTGGACGGCACGGCGCTGCACCGATGGGCCCGCGCCTGTGCCGCCGGTATCGAGAAGCACTGCGACGAGATCAACGACCTCAATGTCTTCCCCGTGCCGGACGCCGACACCGGAACCAATCTGTTGGCGACCATGCGGTCGGCGGTCGACGCACTGTCTTCTCTGGGCAGTGCCGCGGCGAGCGCGTCCGGCGTCGCGAAGGCGCTCGCGCGCGGCGCGGTGACCGGTGCCCGCGGAAACTCGGGGGCGATCCTCTCCCAGGTTCTGCGCGGGGTGGCCGAGGCCGCGGACACCGATCTGATCGATGCCCGGACACTGCGCTCGGCGTTGCGGCATGCCGCGGCCCTCGCGCTCGAGGCCGTGAGTGTTCCGATGGAGGGCACGATCGTGACCGTTCTGGCGGCGGCCGCCGACGCGGCCGAGCAGGGGCACGCGGACGCGCGGCTGTCCGAGATCGCGACGCTGGCCGCGGACGCGGCCGCCGAAGCGTTGATGCGCACGCCGACGCAGTTGGACGTCCTCGGTGCGGCCGGTGTGGTCGATGCGGGCGGCCGCGGGCTGGTCGTCATCCTCGATGCCCTGGTCGAGGTCGTCACCGGGCAGGCCCCGGAGCGTGCCCCGTTCCGGACTCCGGGCGCGGACGAGCGAGACGGCGAGAACACCTGCGTCGTCGACCACGTCGCGCATGCCGTGTCGGGCCAGGACTACGAGGTGATGTACCTGGTCGCGGAGACGGACGCGGACCACATCGCGCGACTGCGCGCGCGGCTGTGCGAACTGGGCGACTCGGTGGTCATCGTCAGTGACGGCAGCGACGGTTCGGCCACCTGGTCAGTGCACGTGCACTGCAGCGACGCCGGTGCCGCGGTCGAGGCGGGGCTGGACGCCGGCCGCCTGCGCGGTGTCCGGATCACGTGTTTCGTGCTCGACGCCACCCGCACCGAACGACCGCGTGAGCTGGGGGCGGCTCCGCGCGCCGTGCTGTCGGTCGTCGAGGGTGAGGGTGCGGCGGAACTGTTCGCGCAGGAGGGTGCGCACGTGCTGCGGTCCGACGGCACGATCACGCGGGCGCAACTGCTCGCCGCGATCCGCGCCACCGGTCACGGTGAGGTGATGGTGCTGCCCAACGGCGCACTCGCCGCCCAGGACCTGGTCGCGGTCGGCGCCCAGGCGCGTGCGGACGACCGGGAGGTCGTGTTCCTGCCGAGCTCGTCGACGGTCCAGGCGCTGGCGGCGATCGCGGTCCACGACGCCGATCGGATCGCGGTCGACGACGCATTCGCGATGTCGGAGGCCGCTGCGGCCACGAGGTGGGGCTCGCTGCGGATCGCCGACGAACGCGCGCTCACCTACGTCGGGACCTGCGAGCCGGGCGACGGGCTGGGGCTGGTCGGTCACGAGGTGGTGGTGATCGAGCGGGACGTCGCGGCGGCGGGATGTCGTCTCGTGGATCTCGTCCTGGGTGCCGGCGGCGAACTGGTGACCATTCTGTTGGGCGCAAAGGCCGCCGACGAGCTGGGGGAGCGGGTCGCCGGCTACATCACGTCCCGGCACCCCGGTGTCGAGGTCATGGTTTATACAGGCGGGCAGAGCCGCGACCTGTTGCAGTTCGGGGTCGAGTAGAGGGCGAGTGGATGGCGACTGTGTCGATGCGATGGGCAACGGGGCTGCGATGGGCGACGGAACGGGATGCGCGCGGTCAGGAGGACTTGGCATGGCGACGCTGAGCGACCGGCTCGACCACCTGCTGGGTGCGAAGACCGCCGACGCCCTCGGTGAGGCGTTCGACATCCGTACGGTCGAGGACCTGCTGCGGCACTATCCGCACCGGTACGCGGCGCAGGGTCGGGAACTGACGGAGAAGGAACCCGAGGAGGGCTCCCACGTCACGATCATCGCCCGCGTCGTGTCCGCGGATGTCGTGAACATGAAGAGCCGACGCGGGCAGATGCTCAAGGTCGTACTCGCCGCGGAGTCGCAGAGCGTCGACGTCACCTTCTTCAATCCGCACAAGGTCAAGCACGCGGTCCGCAAGGGCGTGCGCGCGATGTTCTCGGGCACCGTCAAGTACTTCCGGGGCAAGTGGAGCCTGACCCATCCCAGCTACCTGATCCTGCCGGAGCCGGAAGAGTCCGAGGATCCGATCGTGCCCATGGCACACGTGCAGGGCGCCGGGGCGCTGGCCGGGTTGGCGCGCGCCACGCAGGATTCCGGGGCGGCGGTGGACATGTCGATATTCGATCGCGAACTGATTCCGCTCTACCCGGCCACTCGTGAGGTCGAGAGCTGGACCCTGCTGCGGTGCGTCCGTCAGGTGCTCGATCAGCTCGACGAGGTGGAAGATCCCCTGCCGCGATCGATCCGGGACGAGCACGGGCTGATCGGGCTCGACGAGGCGTTGCGCACGGTCCACCTCCCCGACACCCGTGACGACATCGCGCGGGCGCAGGAGCGTCTCCGGTTCGACGAAGCCGCGGCGCTGCAGCTGGTCCTGGCCCGGCGTCGGCGGGACGTCGCGGCCCGCGTCGCGCCGCAGTGTCCGGCGAAGCCGGACGGCCTGGCCGCGGAGTTCGACCGGCGGTTGCCGTTCGAGCTGACCGACGGGCAGAAGGAGGTGGCGCAGGAGATTTCCGCCGACCTGGCCTGCCCACATCCGATGAACCGGTTGCTGCAGGGCGAGGTGGGCTCGGGAAAGACGATCGTCGCGCTGCGGGCGATGCTGCAGGCCGTCGACGCCGGGTACCAGTGCGCGCTGCTCGCACCCACCGAGGTGCTCGCCGCGCAGCATGACCGGTCGCTGCGCGCGATGCTCGGACCGCTCGGGATCGCGGGTGAACTCGGCGCCGAGGACCTTGCCACCAAAGTCACCCTGCTGACGGGATCGAT
This sequence comes from Rhodococcus sp. W8901, assembly GCF_013348805.1. NCBI lineage: Bacteria > Bacillati > Actinomycetota > Actinomycetes > Mycobacteriales > Nocardiaceae > Rhodococcus > Rhodococcus sp. W8901. The sequence goes on along the minus strand of NZ_CP054690.1, from coordinate 3,869,573 downwards.
GTCGACAGCCTTCAAGCGCGCCGCGCTGCTCGACATCGTGACCGGCGACGCCGGCATCGTGATCGGTACGCACGCGCTGATCCAGGACAATGTCCAGTTCTTCAACCTCGGGTTCGTCGTGGTCGACGAGCAGCATCGGTTCGGCGTCGAACAGCGTGACGAACTGCGCTCCCGGGCCCGTGACGGACTGAGCCCACACCTGCTGGTGATGACCGCGACGCCGATTCCGCGCACCATCGCGATGACGGTGCTCGGTGACCTCGAGACGTCGACGCTCCGGCAGCTGCCGCGCGGCCGCTCGCCGATCGTGAGCAATGTCGTCGCGGCGCGGGAGAAACCGCAGTGGGTGGCCCGGGCGTGGGAGCGGATCCGAGAGGAGGTCGCGGACGGCCGCCAGGCGTATGTCGTGTGCTCGCGGATCGGTGACGGCGACAGCGAAGCCGACATGATCAAGGCGGGCAAGGAGCCGCCGGACACCAAGTCCGCGGTCGAGCTGTTCGACGAGTTGAGGTCCGGTCCCATGCGCGACCTGCGGGTCGGTCTGCTGCACGGGCGGCTGCCGTCGGACGAGAAGGACGCGGTGATGCGCGACTTCTCGGAAGGCGCGATCGACGTGCTGGTCTGCACCACGGTGGTGGAGGTCGGTGTCGACGTCCCCAACGCCACGGTCATGGTGCTCGTCGACGCGGACCGCTTCGGCGTGAGCCAGTTGCACCAGTTGCGTGGCCGTGTGGGCCGCGGTGACCATCAGGGGCTGTGCATCCTCATCACCGAGATGCTTCCGGGGTCACCTGCCTTCGAGCGGCTCAGTGCCGTCGCAGGCACCAACGACGGATTCGAACTGGCCCAGCTCGATCTGCGGCAGCGGCGCGAGGGCGACATCCTGGGGTCTGCGCAGTCGGGCAGTGTCACGACACTACGACTGCTCTCGCTCCTCGAGCACGAGGACGTCATCGCCGCTGCGCAGGAATTTGCGCGCCGGGTCACCGAGTCCGATCCGGACCTCACCGAGCATCCCGGACTGGCGGCGATGGTGACGTCCGCGCTGGACGCCGAGAAGATCGAATTCCTGGAGAAGTCCTAGCCGGAGAACCGTGCCGGATCCGGCCACGCGGAACCGCACGAACGGTCTGGCGGGTGTCTGTCCAGCACGGTTCTTCTCTTGTTTGCAAACTTGCCAATTTTGCACGTCAGGGGCGAGATTTGTGAAGCTTGCGAAGCATCCCGCATCGTGAGAGGGTGCCTCCGCGGAGTGGCCTGCGGCACGGTACTTTTCTTCCCATGTTCACCAAAGTTCTCGTCGCCAACCGCGGCGAAATCGCGATCCGCGCGTTCCGTGCCGCCTACGAACTGGGCGCCGGAACGGTCGCGGTGTTCCCGTACGAAGACCGCAACTCGGTGCACCGTCTGAAGGCCGACGAGGCCTACCAGATCGGCGAGGTCGGCCACCCGGTCCGCGCGTACCTGTCGGTCGAGGAGATCGTGTCGGCGGCCGAGCGGGCCGGCGCGGACGCGATCTACCCGGGCTACGGGTTCTTGTCGGAGAACCCGGACCTCGCGGCGGCGTGCGCGGCGAAGGGCATCACCTTCGTCGGCCCGTCGGCGGAGATCCTCGAGTTGACCGGAAACAAGGCGCGCGCGATCGCGGCGGCGAAGGCGGCGGGCCTGCCGGTGCTGGCGTCGTCCGAGCCGTCGGCGGATGTCGAGGAGTTGCTCGCGGCCGCGGAGGACATGGAGTTCCCGGTCTTCGTCAAGGCCGTCGCCGGCGGTGGCGGACGCGGCATGCGCCGGGTCGCCGAGCGCGCACAGTTGCGCGAATCGATCGAGGCCGCCTCGCGTGAGGCCGAGTCGGCGTTCGGTGACCCGACGGTGTTCCTCGAGCAGGCGGTGATCGACCCTCGCCACATCGAGGTGCAGATCCTCGCCGACGGCCAGGGCGGGGTGATCCACCTCTTCGAGCGGGACTGCTCGGTCCAGCGCCGTCACCAGAAGGTGATCGAGCTGGCGCCGGCACCGAATCTCGATCCGGCGCTGCGGGATCGGATCTGCGCGGACGCGGTCGCGTTCGCGAAGCAGATCGGCTACCAGTGCGCCGGCACCGTCGAGTTCCTCCTCGACACCCGCGGCAATCACGTGTTCATCGAGATGAATCCGCGGATCCAGGTGGAGCACACGGTCACCGAGGAGATCACCGACGTCGACCTGGTGCAGGCGCAGCTGCGCATCGCGTCCGGCGAGACCCTCGAAGATCTGGGCCTGTCCCAGGACGCGATCACGATCCGCGGCGCGGCCCTGCAGTGCCGCATCACCACCGAGGACCCGGCCAACGGATTCCGTCCCGACACCGGCCGCATCACCGCGTACCGCACCCCGGGCGGCGCGGGCGTCCGACTCGACGGCGGCGCGAACCTGGGCGCCGAGGTGGGCGCCTACTTCGACTCGATGCTCGTCAAGCTCACCTGCCGCGGCCGCGATCTCGAGGCCGCCGTCGCGCGGGCCCGTCGCGCCGTCACCGAGTTCCGTATTCGCGGTGTGTCGACGAACATCCCGTTCCTGCAGGCGGTGCTGGACGACGCGGACTTCCGCGCGGGACGCGTCACGACCTCTTTCATCGAGGAGCGCCCGGAGCTGCTGACCCTGCGCAGCTCGGCCGACCGCGGCACCAAGATCCTCAACTACCTCGCGGACGTCACGGTCAACAAGCCGCACGGCGCCCGGCCGACCACCGTGTACCCGCAGGACAAACTGCCGGCGATCGACCTGTCCGCTCCGGCCCCGGACGGCTCCCGCCAGAGGCTGCTGGCGCTCGGTCCCGAGGGGTTCGCGAAGGCACTGCGCGAGCAGAAGGCCCTCGCGGTCACCGACACCACATTCCGCGATGCCCACCAGTCGCTGCTCGCGACGCGCGTTCGTACCTCCGGTCTGCTCGACGTCGCCGGCCACGTCGCGCGGATGACCCCCGAACTGCTCTCGATCGAGGCGTGGGGCGGCGCGACCTACGATGTGGCGCTGCGGTTCCTGCACGAGGACCCCTGGTACCGCCTCGCCGCGCTGCGGGAGGCGGTGCCGAACATCAACCTCCAGATGCTGCTGCGCGGTCGCAACACCGTCGGCTACACCCCCTACCCGGAGAAGGTGACCCGCGCCTTCGTGCAGGAGGCCGCCGACACCGGTATCGACATCTTCCGGATCTTCGACGCCCTCAACAACGTCGACCAGATGCGTCCCGCGATCGAGGCCGTCCGCGAGACCGGCACCACCGTCGCCGAGGTGGCGCTCTCGTACACCGGCGACTTGTCGAACCCGAACGAGAACCTCTACACCCTGGACTACTACCTCCGCCTGGCCGAGGAGATCGTCGAGGCGGGTGCGCACATCCTGGCGATCAAGGACATGGCCGGACTGCTGCGCGCCCCGGCCGCGGCGAAGCTCGTGTCCGCGCTGCGTTCCAACTTCGACCTGCCCGTGCACGTGCACACCCACGACACCCCCGGTGGCCAGCTCGCGACCTACCTCGCCGCCTGGCAGGCCGGTGCGGACGCCGTCGACGGCGCCGCCGCCCCGCTCGCCGGCACCACCAGCCAGCCCGCGCTCTCGGCGATCGTCGCGGCCGCCGCGCACAGCGAACACGACACCGGCATCGACCTCCAGGCCGTGTGCGACCTCGAGCCCTACTGGGAGGCCCTGCGAAAGGTGTACGCGCCGTTCGAGTCCGGCCTGCCGGCCCCGACCGGACGCGTCTACACCCACGAGATCCCCGGCGGGCAGCTCTCGAACCTGCGCCAGCAGGCCATCGCCCTCGGGCTCGGTGACCGGTTCGAGGAGGTCGAGGCCAAGTACGCCGCCGCCGACCGCATGCTCGGCCGCCTCGTCAAGGTCACCCCGTCGTCCAAGGTCGTCGGCGACCTCGCCCTGCACCTCGTCGGCGCCGACGTCGCGGCCGACGAATTCGCCGCCGACCCCGCCAAGTTCGACATCCCCGACTCCGTCGTCGGATTCCTGCGCGGCGAACTCGGCACCCCGCCCGGCGGCTGGCCCGAACCGTTCCGCAGCAAGGCCCTCGAAGGCCGCGGCGCCGCGAAGCCGGAAACCCCGCTGACCGCGGAGGACGAGAAGGGTCTGTCGGGGTCGTCGAAGGAACGCCAGGCCACGCTCAACCGGCTGCTGTTCCCCGGCCCCACCAAGGAGTTCGAGGAGCACCGCGACAAGTACGGCGACACCTCGCAGCTCTCGGCCAACCAGTTCTTCTACGGCCTGCGCCGCAGCGAGGAACACCGCGTCAAGCTCGGTAAGGGCGTCGAACTGCTCATCGGACTCGAGGCCATCTCCGAACCCGACGAGCGCGGCTACCGCACCGTCATGTGCATCCTCAACGGCCAACTCCGCCCGGTGTCGGTCCGTGACCGCTCCATCGCCAGCGAGGTCCCGGCCGCGGAGAAGGCCGACAAGAACAACCCCGCCCACATCGCTGCGCCGTTCGCCGGCGTCGTCACCCTCGTCGTCGGCGAGGGGCAGCACGTCACCGCGGGCGACACCGTCGCGACGATCGAGGCCATGAAGATGGAGGCGGCGATCACAGCACCCCGCAGCGGTATCGTCACGCGCGTTGCCATCGGCGGCGTCCAGCAGGTCGAGGGCGGCGACCTCCTGGCGGTCGTCTCGACACGGGAGACCGCCGGCAACGACTGACGACCAGGCGAGTGAACAGGACTGCAGCGTGACAAGAATCGTCGCCGGCCGTGCCGGAGGCAGACGTTTGAAGGTTCCCGCGAGCGGGACCCGGCCGACGTCCGAACGAGTCCGCGAGGCCCTGTTCAGTTCGCTCGACAGCCGTATCGACCTCGAGGGCGCCGCCGTGCTCGACCTGTACGCAGGTTCCGGCGCCCTCGGGCTCGAGGCGCTCTCCCGCGGCGCCGAGCACGTGTTGCTCGTCGAGTCGGATACGAAGGCGGCCGCCGTCATCAAGCAGAACGTGGCGGAGGTCGGCCTGTCCGGTGCGGTCGTGCGGACCGCACCGGTCGCGGCCGTCGTGGGCGGCACGGCGGAACGTGAATACGACGTCGTGCTGGCCGATCCGCCGTACGCCGTGAGCGAGGACGCGGTGACTGCCGCCCTCGCCGCACTGCTGGACAACGGCTGGGTCGGGGAGGGATCGATCGTGGTCGTCGAACGGTCGTCGCGCTCGCCGGAGACGTCGTGGCCCGAGGGCATGCGCGCCGAGCGCGCCAAGCGCTACGGCGAGACCAGAATCGAGGTCGCCACCTGCTACGGTCTGGATTCATGACTGGCGCTGTGTGCCCTGGATCCTTCGACCCCGTGACGAACGGTCACCTGGACGTGATCGGACGCGCCGCGGCGCTGTTCGACGAAGTCATCGTGACCGTGATGATCAACAAGAGCAAGCGTGGTCTGTTCACCGTCGACGAGCGCATCGAGATGCTCGAGGACGCCACCAGCCACCTGTCCAACGTGCGGGTCGCGTCGTGGCACGGACTGCTGGTGGATTACGCCAAGTCGCAAGGGATCTCGGCGATCGTCAAGGGCCTGCGCGGCGCCAACGACTTCGACTACGAGCTGCAGATGGCGCAGATGAACCAGAAGCTCTCGGGTGTCGACACCCTCTTCATCCCGACCAATCCCACCTACAGTTTCCTGTCCAGCTCGCTGGTCAAGGAGGTCGCGACGTTCGGTGGCGACGTGGCGGACATGGTCCCCGAGAAGGTGCATGCGCGGCTGATGAGCAGGATCGCCGAACGGGCCGCCGAGAACTCCTGAAAGGGTCGGACGGTCCCGCTCGGCCGCGCCGTCCGGCTGTCGAGCGCAACACAACGGCCGACACACCGGCAGCCGCGGCGGCTGAGCCGCCGCAACTGGGGCAGACTGGATTCCAGCACCAGCGATGGCACTGACGATTGGGGTTGTGCGTGTACCGGGTATTCGAGGCACTCGACGAGCTTGTCGCGATCGTCGAGGAGGCGCGTGGAGTTCCGATGACCGCGGGGTGCGTCGTTCCGCGTGGCGACGTGCTCGAGCTACTGGATGACGTGCGGGACGCGATTCCTGGCGAGCTGGACGACGCGCAGGACGTCCTGGACCACCGGGACAAGCTCGTCGGCGACGCACGCCAGAACGCGGAGCAGACCGTGTCGAGCGCGAACGCGCAGGCGCACGAGACGGTCACCGATGCCCGCGAGAACGCGGACCGCATCCTCGCCGATGCCAAGGCGCAGGCCGACCGGATGGTCGCCGAGGCGCGGTCGCACGCCGAACAGTTGGTGCACGACGCCCGCGACGAGGCGGACGCCACCGTGGCCGAGGGCCAGCGCGAGTACGACTCGGTGACAGGCCGTGCGCGGGCCGAGTCGGACCGCATGATCGAGTCCGGCAAGGCGTCGTACGAGCGGTCGGTCGCCGACGGTGTCGCCGAGCAGGAACGGCTCGTCTCACAGGCCGAGGTCGTACAGGCCGCCAACGCCGAGTCGGCGCGGGTGATCGATGCGGCCCACGCGGAATCGGATCGCCTGCGTTCGGAGTGCGACCTGTACGTCGACACCAAGCTCGCCGAGTTCGAGGACTTCCTGAACGGCACCATCCGGTCGGTCGGACGGGGGCGGCAGCAGTTGCGGACCGGTACCGGGGTTCCGGACTACGACGCCGGCTACGGCGAACGTCGGCGGTAGTAGGCCCGTAGTACCGGCCGTTCCGGCGACCCCGAATCCGGCCGTCTTCCGGCCGATTTCCTACCGATTTCCTTCCTGGGCACCTGATCGCGTACCGTGGAATGGTTGCCCGTTCCATGTGCTTCCCGAAAGAGAATTCGTTGCCTTCCCATCATCGCAGTTCCTCGCGCCCCACTCGGGACGCGGGTTTCGTGCTGGACACGCTCTCGCTGGGCCGTCGTCCAGGTTCGATGCACACTGTGTCGCGGGTGGTACCGGCTCCCAATCGGATCGGTCTCGACCTGGTCGCGATCGAAAAGGGCACGGACGTGGAGCTCGACCTACGGCTCGAGTCGGTGTCCGAGGGTGTCCTCGTCACCGGGTCCGTTCACGCGGACACGGTGGGCGAGTGCTCACGGTGCCTCGAGCCGTTCACCGACACGGTGGATCTTCACCTCACGGAACTGTTCGCGTACCCGGACAGCGCCACCGAGGAGACCACCGAGGAGGATGAGGTCTACCGGATCGTGGACGACGAGATCGACCTCGAGCCGGTGATCGTCGATGCCGTCGGATTGGAGCTTCCGCTCCAGCCGTTGTGCAGCGACGATTGTGAGGGACTGTGCCCCGAATGTGGCGTTCGCCTGGCGATTGCCGAATCGGGACACAGTCATGAGACAATGGATCCTCGCTGGGCTGGGCTCGCAGCCAAATTCGGTGCAGGATCCGAAGCCAGCAATGCACATGCTGATGCCAGCAAGATCAACGAGGAGAAGTAGACGTGGCTGTTCCCAAGCGCAGAATGTCGCGGTCCAACACGAGGTCGCGACGGAGCCAGTGGAAGACCACTGCGCCCACCCTCATCACCTGCCCCAACCGTGGCTGTGGCGAGAAGACCCTGCCCCACGTCGCGTGCCCGTCTTGCGGCACCTACAAGGGCCGTCAGGTTACCGCCGCGGTCTAGTCTGTTCTGTGGCGCTGTGACCAGCATAAAAAGCAATACAGCACCCGCCGGCGGCGAGGGGGATCACGCATCGCTCCTCGCCGCTCTTGGCGTGCCTCTGCAGGAGCCGCTGTTGACGTTGGCGATCACGCACCGCTCGTACGCGTACGAGCACGGCGGGTTGCCCACCAACGAGCGTCTCGAGTTCCTCGGCGACTCGGTCCTCGGACTGACGATCACCGAGCGGCTCTATCTCGCGCACCCGGAGAAGTCCGAGGGCGAACTCGCGAAGATTCGCGCCAGCATCGTGAACATGCATGCCTTGGCCGAGGTCGCGCGTGGTCTCGGCCCGGGCGGGCTCGGTGCGCATCTACTCCTCGGCAAGGGCGAGGAGATGACGGGCGGCCGTGACAAGCCCAGCATCCTCGCCGACGGCATGGAGTCGCTCCTCGGCGCGATCCACCTGGAACACGGCATCGACACCGCCCGTCGGGTAGTGCTCGACCTGTTCGCCGATCTGCTCGCCCGCGCTCCGAAACTGGGTGCCGGCCTGGACTGGAAGACCAGCCTCCAGGAACTCACCGCGGAACGCGGAGTCGGCGTGCCGGTGTACGAGATCACCGCGACCGGTCCGGACCACGACAAGGAATTCACCGCGACGGTCGTCGTCGCCGGTGGCGCCCTCGGTGTGGGTGTGGGTCGTTCCAAGAAGGAAGCGGAGCAGAAGGCCGCCAGCACGGCCTGGAGTGCGCTGTCCGAGTCCGCTGAGGCCGCCCAGTCTTCGGGACCTGCCGGGGCCGACGAGTCCGTCGCCGAGAAGTAACCCTTCGAATCGAGCGAGACGGACCGTGCCCGAACTTCCCGAGGTCGAGGTCGTCCGACGTGGCCTCGAGGCTCACGTCGTCGGCCACACCGTCGACAGGGTCGACGTGCTGCATCCCCGTGCGGTCCGTCGGCACCTGCCCGGTTCGATCGACATGGCCCGTCGGATCGAGGGCGAGACCATCGCCGCCGCTGAGCGTCGCGGCAAGTATCTCTGGCTGATCCTCGAGCCGAGCAACGTCGCGCTGGTCGTCCACCTCGGGATGAGCGGCCAGATGCTCGTGCAGGAACCCTCGGCCGCCGACGAGAAGCACCTGCGGATCCGGGCCCGGCTCGCGTCGGGAACCGACCTGCGCTTCGTCGATCAGCGCACATTCGGTGGGTGGGCGCTCGCCGATCTCGTCACGGTCGACGGCACGGAACTACCGGATTCGGTGGCGCACATCGCCCGCGACCCACTGGATCCGCGATTCGACCCCGACCGGGTCGTGAAGGTGTTGCGGGGCAAGCACACCGAGATCAAGCGGGCCCTGCTCGACCAGACGGTCGTGTCGGGAGTGGGGAACATCTACGCCGACGAGGCCCTGTGGCGCGCCGAAATTCACGGCAATCGCCCGACGGACAAGATCAGTGGACCGCGACTGCGCAGCCTCCTCGAGGCGGTCGAATCCGTCATGACCGAGGCGCTCGCACAGGGCGGCACGTCGTTCGACGCGTTGTACGTCAACGTGAACGGGCAGTCCGGCTACTTCGACCGCTCGCTCGCCGCATACGGGCAGGAGAATCTGCCGTGCCGGCGATGCGGTGCGCCCATCCGGCGCGAGAAGTTCATGAACCGCTCGTCGTACAGCTGTCCCAAGTGCCAGCCGCGGCCCCGCCTCGTTCGCGGATGAAGCGCATGCCCCTGACCGAGTCACAGCTCTCCGCATTGCCCGAAGGCTGGTGCGCCACTGCCCGGCCCAGTGAAGAATGCGACATGTCGCACTCGGGGATCGCAGAGGAAGTCGCTGTAGAAGTGTCAGCCGAGCATCCGTTGTTCGGGGTGGCGGTTGAGGTAGTAGCGCACGACGTCGCCTTCGACGACGTTCTCTGCCAGCACGTGGAGGATCCCGAACGCTTCACCGAGGTGCATTTGACCTGGGCGCGACGAGCGGAGAGCTTCGGGCTGCCCTCGATCGAGTGCGACGGTGGATGGGCGGATTTCCTTCGGCTGCAACAGGCGATATCCGCCGTGACCGAGTCTGCTGCCGAGGAAGAGCGGCTCGGACTTCGGGAGCCGATGACGGAGGCGGGCACACCGTCCCGGCCGATTGTCGTGCGGGCCCCGGCAAGTGGACTCGACTCCGAGTAGGGCAGTGCGGACGCATGCGCTGGGAGCACGCGACTACCTGTACGACCAGGGCAGGTTCACGAACCGTTCGTCGTGCAGCTGTCCCAAGTGCCGGCCGCGGCCCCGGTCGATTCGCGGATGACATCGGCGATCACCCTCGCCGCGGCATCGGCCCGCGATTCGGGCAACCGCGCGTAGCCGCACAACAGTCCGCGCGGGCCGTCGTCGCGTATCCGATACGCCCCCAGCCCCCGAACCGTCACTCCCCGTCGTTCCAGTTCCGCCGCGATCGCGGCATCGTCGACCCCGTCGGGCAGGCGCAGCGCCACGTGCAATCCTGCCTCGACGCCGCTCGGCTCGACGTCGGGCAGGTGTCTGCGCAGGCTGTCGACGAACGACCGTCTGCGGGCCGAGTAGGTTCGCGCGGCACGGGCCAGATGCCTGCTGAGCGAGCCGGATTCGATGAACCGTGCGAGAGCGGCGGAGGTGATCGTGGAGGCGGATTCCCCGCTGATCTGCAGCGCCTGGCGGACCGCGGTCAGCATCGGTCTCGGCGGGACGAGCCACGCGAGCCGTAGGGCGGGGGACAGGATCTTCGATGCGGTACCGACGTACGCCACGCAGTCGTGGCCCCCGTCGATCGACCGCAGCGCCGGCAGTGTCGAAACGCCGTATCGGAATTCGCCGTCGTAGTCGTCCTCGATCAGGAGGCGATCCGCGGTGAGTGCATCGGAGACGAGTCGTGCGCGGCGTGCGGCCGGCATCCGTGCACCGATCGGATACTGGTGTGCCGGTGTGCAGTACACCGCAGCGTCGGTCTGCCGGATCAGCGCCGGGTCCAGGCCGTCGTGGTCGACCGGGACCGGGCGGACGAGCGCGCCCGCGGATTCGAGGGTGTGTCGCGCCCTCGAGTATCCGGGTTCCTCGAATGCGAGATGACGGCCGGACAGTCCGCGGGCCGCGGCGAGGGCGCGAAGTGCCGACAGCACTCCCGGCACGATCACGAGTTCGTCCGGACGAACGGCGATCCCGCGGGTCCGACGCAGGTGCACCGCGAGCGCCTCGCGCAGAAGCAGGTGTTCGTCCGGCCCCGGAACGCGGTGGGGGACGGGTGCGGAGGTCACGCCGCGCCACGCGCTGCGCCAGTCCCGGTCCGAGATGAGGCCGGTGTCGGGGTATCCGGGGGAGAGATCGATCGTGTTGTCCCGGTGGTCGTTCGGCGCATTCTCGTCGGGAAGGACGGTCGGCGCGACGTGCGAACCGACGCCGGCACGGGCCGCGGCGTCGGCGCCGGGAGCGATCCGGGTATCGGACCCGGCCCGGGTGACCACGTAGCCCGCGGCCGCCAACTCGTCGTAGGCGTCGACGACCACCGTCCGTGAGATCCCGAGATCGGCGGCCAGGGACCGTGAGGCGGGGAGGACGTCTCCCGGGCCGAGGGCGCCCGTGCGCACGGCCTCCACGATCGCGGCGGCGACGCGCCGGCGCAGAGGTTCGCCGGCCGGCGCGAGTTCGAGATGCAGGTGTACATCGCGCGAGGTGCGGGCCATGCCGTCACAATACTGGTCTGCAATGATCGCCGATTCTGGTTCTGTATACGAGACCGGAATTGGGCCAGGCTGGAACCGTGACTACAACTACCCCCGAACTGGGGCGAATCCGCCGACTTCCCGAACGCTCCCGCCCCGACCGCGCCGACCTGGACGCCGTGCTGGACGCGGCGGCCGTCGGCACCCTCGCGACGGTCGTCGACGGCCTCCCGTGGGCCGTGCCGATGCTGTACGCGCGCGTCGGTGACCGGATCCTGCTGCACGGATCGACCGGTGCCGGTGCACTCAGGCATGTCGCGGCCGGCGCACCCGCCGCCCTGAGCATCACGCTGCTCGACGCGATCGTGGTGGCCGACAACCTTTTCAACTCCTCGGCGAACTACAGGTCGGCGGTGGTGCGGGGAAACCTCGAGCGGGTTCCCGACGACGTGGCCGAGACCGCCCTCGTCGCGCTGTCCGACGCCCTCATACCCGGGCGCAGCGGCGAGGTCCGGGAATCCACCCGCAAGGAGCTTGCGGCGACCCTGACGATTGCGTTGCCGATCGATCCGGGGCAGTGGACGGTCAAGGCCCGTTCCGGCCCGCCCGGCCCGGGCGATGGGAATCCTGACGTCTGGGCGGGACTGGTTCCGATGCGAACGATTGCGGCAGAGCCGGTCCGGGCGACCTGGGTCCGTGACGACGTGCCGGTCCCGGCGTCGGTGCGCGCGCTCACAGCGAGGCACGAGGGCGCGTAAAGATCGTGTCAATGACCTCGGATGGCGGCGTCAGTAGAGCGTAAGAGCGACGGCTGCATGGCAGAAACGGGTGCACGCTCCACAGTGAGCGTCGAGATGCGGCGCCCTGATCCATGAGGAAGTCGAAGAGGAACGCCATGGCTGATATGGCCTACGTCGGGTTGATCATCGGTGTTTTCACCGTCTGCGCGCTCGTGCTGCGAGGTCTTCAGGCGCGGAGCATGCGGTGACCGTCGCGGGGACGGTCACCGTAGCCGTCGTCGTGATCGCCGCTGCCCTGGTGATCTACCTGCTCATCGCGCTCCTGAACCCCGAGCGGTTCTAGTCTCCGAGAGGTCATACCCACATGAATCCCGCTCTCGCAGCGGGACTGCAGATAGCACTGGTCGTGGCCGTGCTTGCGATTCTGTATGTCCCCGTCGGTGACTACATGGCGAAGGTCTACACCACCGACACAGATCTCCGATCGGGCGATCTGCGCATCGAGTCCCTGCTGTACCGGCTCTGCCGGATCAACCCCCGTGCCGAACAGACCTGGTACGGCTACGCCGGAAGCCTGCTCGGGTTCTCGGCCGCGAGCGTCGTGTTCCTCTACTTCCTGCAGCGCGTGCAAGGAGTACTACCGCTGAACGGCGGGCTCGAAGGTGTGAGTCCGGCCGTGGCCTTCAACACGGCGGCATCCTTCGTCGCGAACACCAACTGGCAGTCGTACGTACCCGAGACGACGATGAGCCACCTCACCCAGTCCGCCGGCCTGGCGGTGCAGAACTTCGTCTCCGCGGCGGTCGGTATGGCGGTGGCCGCGGCCCTGATCCGTGGATTCGTCCGCGTCTCGCGCGGCGGTGAAATCGGCAACTTCTGGGTGGACCTCACCCGCGGCTGCCTGCGGATCCTGCTGCCCATTGCGTTCGTGATCGCGCTGATCCTGCTGAGCCAGGGCGTGATCCAGTCGTTCCATACCGGATTCGCGTCGACCGGGCTCGACGGAAACGGCGTCACCAACGCGCTGGCGCCCGTCGCGTCACAGGAAGCGATCAAGGAACTCGGCACCAACGGCGGCGGCATCCTGGCAGCCAACTCGGCGCACCCGTTCGAGAACCCGACCCCGCTCACCAACATCGTCGAGATCCTCGCGATCCTCCTCATCCCGGTGAGCCTGACGCGCACGTTCGGCACCATGGTCGGTGATCGCCGGCAGGGCCTGACGCTGCTCGCTGTCATGTCGACCCTGTACTTCGGACTGCTCGCGGTCACCCTGGCCGCCGAGTCCGGGGCGCGCGGTGTCGCGGCCACCGCGGCCGGTTCGATGATGGAGGGCAAGGAAGTGCGGTTCGGAATCCCCGGATCGGCGCTGTTCGCGGTCACCACGACCGGAACCAGCACCGGCGCGGTGAACTCCGCGCACGACAGTATGTCGCCGCTCGGCGGCGGCGCCGTGCTGCTCAACATGCTGCTCGGTGAGATCGCTCCCGGCGGTGTCGGTACGGGTCTTTACGGCATCCTCGTGCTCGCACTGATCGCGGTGTTCGTCGGTGGCCTGCTGGTCGGCCGGACGCCCGAGTACCTCGGCAAGAAGCTGAGACAGCGTGAGATCACCCTCGCGGCGTTGTCCGTGCTCGTGATGCCCGCCCTGGTGCTGATCGGCACCGGGATCACCGTGATCCTCGGATCCACCGTCGGATACCTCGGCAACAGCGGCGATCCGGGCACGCCGGGATCCATCCACGGATTCAGCGAGGTGCTCTACGCGTTCGCGTCGGCGTCGAACAACAACGGCAGTGCCTTCGGTGGCCTCACCGTGACCAGCGACTGGTTCCAGTCGGCCCTCGGTGTGTGTATGCTGCTCGGCCGCTTCCTGCCGATCCTCTTCGTCCTGGCGCTCGCGGGATCGTTGTCCGCACAGCGCAAGACACCTGCCGGCGCCGGCACCCTGCCCACGTCCGGCCCCATGTTCGCGGGCCTGCTCACCGGCACCGTCGTGCTGGTCGCGGCCCTCACCTTCTTCCCGGCCCTGGCACTCGGGCCCATCTCGGAGGCCCTGCAATGAGTCTGCGGACTGACATGAACGTGAAACCGATCGACGTCGTACCCGACGTGACCCTCGAAGACGCTGCTCACGGACGCTCGCCCGTCAAGGCGGGAATCTTCAGCCCGCGCCAGTTGATCACGTCGCTCCCGGGTGCGGTGCGCAAGCTCGATCCGCGCCATCAGGCACGGAACCCCGTGATGTTCGTCGTCCTGGTCGGGTCCGTCGTGACCACGGTGATGGCGATCGCGCAGCCCACGCTGTTCTCGTGGCTGATCACCGCCTGGCTGTGGTTCACCGTGCTGTTCGCCAACCTCGCCGAGTCGGTGGCCGAGGGCCGCGGCAAGGCCCAGGCGGCGAGCCTACGAAAGGTGAAGCAGGACACGGTTGCTCGACGGCTGACCCTGTCCGGGGCGATCGAGGAGGTATCCGCCACCCAGCTCGCGATCGGCGACACCGTCGTCGTCGAGGCCGGACAGTCGATCCCCGGCGACGGGGACGTCGTCGAGGGCATCGCGACCGTCGACGAGTCCGCCATCACCGGCGAATCCGCTCCCGTCGTGCGGGAATCGGGAGGTGACCGGTGTGCGGTGACCGGTGGCACGACGGTCCTCTCGGACCGGATCGTCGTACGGATCACGTGTGCGCCCGGCCAGTCGTTCGTCGACCGGATGATCGCACTGGTCGAGGGGGCGTCCCGGAAGAAGACGCCCAACGAGATCGCGCTCAACATCCTGCTCGCGTCGCTCACGATCATCTTCCTGCTCGCGGTGGTCGCGATCGGCCCGATGGGGCAGTACGCCGGTCAGGAGCAGGATCCGATCAAGCTGATCGCCCTGCTGGTGTGCCTGATCCCCACCACGATCGGTGCGCTGCTGTCCGCGATCGGTATCGCGGGCATGGATCGCCTCGTGCAGCGCAACGTCCTGGCGATGTCAGGTCGGGCGGTGGAGGCAGCCGGCGACATCGACACGCTGCTGATGGACAAGACCGGCACCATCACCTTCGGCAACCGTCGCGCGACGGCGCTGTACCCGGCACCGGGCCGTTCGGACATCGAACTGGCCTCGGCCGCAAGGCTGTCGAGTCTCGCCGACGGAACTCCCGAGGGGCGCAGCATCGTCGACCTGTGTGCCGACCGGTTCGGGCTCGCGGCCGACTCGTCGGAGGACGAGCGTGGGGGCGAGTTCGTGCCCTTCACCGCGCAGACCCGGATGAGCGGACTGGATCTCGCGACCCCGGTCGGTTCGCAGCAGATCCGCAAGGGCGCCGGCGACGCGGTGCTGGCCTGGGTGGCCGGCTACGGCGCCGTGGTCGATCCCGCTGTCACCGATTCCGTGGAGAAGGTGGCCCTCGGGGGCGGCACGCCGCTCGTCGTCGCCGTGGCCGAGCAGGGAACCGCGACGGTTCTCGGCGTGATCGCGTTGACCGATGTGGTCAAGCCGGGCATCGCGGAGCGGTTCGCGGAACTGCGGGCCATGGGTATTCGCACGGTCATGGTGACCGGTGACAACCCGCTCACCGCTCGGGCGATCGCGGAGGAGGCCGGGGTCGACGACTTCATGGCCGAGGCCACGCCGGAGGACAAGCTCGAACGGATTCGCGCGGAACAGGAGGGCGGGCGCCTGGTCGCGATGACCGGCGACGGCACCAACGACGCCCCGGCGCTGGCGCAGGCCGACGTCGGTGTCGCGATGAACACCGGGACGTCGGCGGCCAAGGAGGCCGGCAACATGGTGGATCTGGACTCGGATCCCACCAAGCTGATCGAGGTCGTCGAGATCGGCAAGCAGTTGCTGATCACCCGCGGCGCCCTGACGACCTTCTCCCTCGCCAACGACCTCGCGAAGTACTTCGCGATCCTGCCGGCGCTGTTCAGCAGCATCTACCCACAGCTCGCGGTGCTCAACATCATGCACCTCGCGAGCCCGCAGTCCGCGATCCTGTCGGCAGTGATCTTCAATGCCCTCGTCATCGTCGGCCTGATCCCGCTGGCCCTCAGGGGAGTTCGCTACCGGCCGGCGGCGGCGTCGAAGCTGCTCGGACGAAACCTGTTGATATACGGTCTCGGCGGTGTCATTACCCCCTTCGTCGGCATCTGGCTGATCGACCTTCTCGTCCGTCTCGTTCCTGGAATCGGGTGATCGACCAATGAGATTCGCAATCGGATTTCTCAAGCAGGTGTGGGCGGGACTGCTGGTCCTGCTGGCGTTGACCGCGATCGTCGGTGTGCTGTATCCGGCCGCGGTGTGGGGCGTCGGACGAATCAGTTCAGGATCGTCGGAGGGCTCGCCGGTGTCCGACGCGTCAGGCTGCGTCGTGGGCAGTCGCTGGATCGGGGTCGACCCGCAGGTGGCGGCCGGTGAGCCGGATCCGTTCTTCCACAACCGGGTCGTCGGCTCGGTCGCGAACGACGATCCCTTCGCGCCCGGTGACCCGGCCGCGGCCCTGCCGAGCAATCAGGGGCCGAGCAGCGAGGTGCTCGCGCGCTTCGTCGAGGAGCGGCGCGCCGCGGTCGCCGAGCGCGAGGGCGTGACACCGCAGGACGTGCCGGTCGACGCCGTGACGGGATCCGGGTCCGGTATCGACCCGCACATCTCGCCCCAGTATGCGGCGCTGCAGGTTCGACGGGTCGCCGCGGCCAACGGTCTGAGCGAGGACCGCGTCCGTGACCTCGTCGCCCAGTACACTGAGGGCCGCCAGCTGGGGTTCCTCGGCGTGGAACGGGTGAACGTGCTCGAACTCAACCTCGCGCTCGGTCTCACCGCGCCTGGATGCGGTGCGGCGTCCTCGGGTGAATGATGGCGGTGTGAGCAGTTCCGAGAAGCCCGGTGCGCCGCCCCTCGGTGAGCAGCGAAGTCGTCGCCGAGGCGAGCTGAGGATCTACCTCGGTGCGGCGCCGGGTGTCGGCAAGACCTACGCGATGCTCGGCGAGGCGCACCGACGCCGCGAGCGCGGCGGAGACGTGGTCGCGGCCGTGGTGGAAACCCACGGCCGCGCCCGTACCGCCGAGCAGCTCTCAGGTCTCGAGGTCATCGAACCCAAGTACATCGAGTATCGGGGCACCGCGATGCCGGAACTGGACGTCGAGGCCGTGCTGGCCCGGCGCCCGGCGGTGGTCCTGGTCGACGAGCTCGCGCACACCAACACCCCGGGCAGCCGCAACGAGAAGCGCTGGCAGGACGTCTACGAGTTGCTCGACGCCGGCATCGATGTGCTCTCGACACTCAACGTCCAGCACCTCGAGAGCCTCAACGACGTCGTCCAGCAGATCACCGGCGTGGTGCAGCAGGAGACCGTCCCCGACGAGGTGGTGCGTGCCGCCACCCAGGTCGAGCTCGTGGACATCACGCCGGAAGCGTTGCGACGCAGGCTCTCTCACGGAAACGTCTACTCCGCGGAGAAGGTGGATGCGGCGCTGGGGAACTACTTCCGGCGCGGAAACCTCACGGCCCTGCGTGAACTCGCGCTGCTGTGGGTGGCCGACCAGGTGGATGCCGCGCTCGCGAAGTACCGTGCCGAGAACAAGATCACCGACACGTGGGAGGCCCGCGAGCGGGTGGTCGTGGCGGTCACCGGCGGCCCCGAATCGGAGACCCTGGTCCGGCGGGCGAGCCGCATCGCGAACAAGGCCAGCGCCGAGCTGATGGTCGTGCACGTCGTGCGCGGCGACGGCCTCGAGGGCGTCGCCGCAGCCGAGATGGGCAGGGTCCGCAAACTGGCGGGGAGCATCGGAGCGAGCCTGCACAGCGTCGTCGGCGACGACGTCCCCACGACGCTGCTCGAGTTCGCCCGCGAGGTCAACGCGACCCAGTTGGTGATCGGGACCTCCCGGCGCTCCCGGTGGGCCCGCATCCTCGACGAGGGCATCGGTGCGTCGATCGTCCAGCAGTCCGGGAAGATCGACGTCCACATGGTCACGCACGACGAGGCCGCGACCCGACACCGCATCTCGATCCTGGGTCGCGGTGAACGGAGGCTGATGTCGTGGCTGGCCGCCGTCGTCGTGCCGTCGCTCGCGGCCGTGCTCATGGCTGTGATCGACAGGGTGGCCGGTGTCGGCGGGCAGAACGCGCTGTTCTTCGTCGTCGTGCTGGCGGTGGCGCTGCTCGGCGGTGTGGGGCCGGCGATCCTGTCGGCCCTCATCTCGGGGCTGTTGCTCAACTACTTCTTCACCGCACCGCTCTACAGCTTCACGATCGCGCAGCCCGACAACTTCATCACCACGATCGTGCTCCTGGTGGTGGCGGTCGCCGTCGCGGTGCTGGTCGACGCCGCCGCCAAGCGCGCCCGGGAGGCGCGTCGGGCCTCGCAGGAGGCCGAGCTGCTGGCACTGTTCGCGGGGTCGGTGCTGCGCGGCGCGGATCTTCCGGCGCTTCTCGAGAAGGTGCGGGAAACCTATTCGCAGACCGGTGTCAGCGTCATCCGGCGCGGTGAGGGCGTCATCAGCTCGGCGGGCACGTCGGCGCCGGGCACCGTCGACGAGGCCGGAACGGCGTGCGAGGCGGGCGACGGCGAGTACACCCTGCTGCTCGCGGGCGGTGAACTCGGCGCCCGGGACCGCAAGGTGCTCGGTGCCGTGGCCAACCAGGCTGTCGGCCTGATCCGGCAGCGGCAGCTCGCGGAGGAGGCCAGCCAGGCGAACGCCCTCGCGGAGGCCGATCGGCTGCGCCGCTCGCTCCTGTCGGCAGTCAGCCACGACCTGCGCACCCCGCTCGCCGCAGTGAAGGCGGCGGTGTCGAGCCTGCGCAGCGACGACATCGAGTTCTCGCCCGAGGACACCGCCGAACTGTTGGCCACCGTCGAGGAGTCGACGGATCAGCTCACCGCGCTCGTCGGCAACCTGCTCGACTCGTCGCGGCTCGCGGCCGGCGTGGTGAAGCCGACGCTGCGGCGGGTGTACCTCGAAGAGGTGGTTCACCGGGCCCTCGTCGGCGCCGGGTTCGGCGGGCCAGCCTCGGCGCGACGTGTACGGGACCAGGTGAAGGTCGAGGTGGGGGACGCCGTGGTGATGGCCGACGCCGGCCTGCTCGAGCGAGTCCTGGCGAACCTCGTCGACAACGCGTTGCGCTATGCACCCGACGAACCCGTCCGGATCGGTGCGGCCCGAGTGGGGGACCGGATGACGATCACCGTCGCCGACACGGGGCCCGGCCTGGCACGCGGCACCGAGGATCAGGTGTTCGACGCCTTCCAGCGGTTGGGCGATCGGGACAACACGATAGGAGTGGGGCTCGGTTTGTCGGTGGTCAAGGGATTCGTGGAGGCGATGGGGGGCACGGTCGGTGTGACGGACACGCCGGGCGGCGGCCTGACCATGGTGGTCGAACTGGCGGCAGACTCGGGAGACTCGGTGGAGTCGGCCGATGAAGGGGGAGGCGTTCGATGACGCGGGTACTGGTGGTCGACGACGAACCACAGATTCTGCGCGCACTGCGGATCAACCTCAGTGTGCGCGGCTACGAGGTCACGACAGCCTCGACCGGCGCGGCTGCCCTGCGGGCGGCGGCAGAGCGGCACCCGGAGGTGGTGGTGCTCGATCTCGGCCTGCCCGACATGGACGGCATCGAGGTCCTCGCCGGACTGCGGGGCTGGTGTACGGCGCCGGTCATCGTGTTGTCGGCCCGGACCGACTCGTCGGACAAGGTGGAGGCCCTCGACGCCGGCGCCGACGACTACGTCACCAAGCCGTTCGGAATGGACGAGTTCCTCGCCCGTCTGCGGGCCGCGGTCCGGCGTGGTGCGGCAGCGGCGGAGACCAGCGAGCCGGTGGTCGTCACCGACTCGTTCACGGTGGACCTGGCAGCGAAGAAAGTCACGCGAGATGGGGCCGAGGTGCACTTGACGCCCACCGAATGGGGGATGCTCGAGATGCTCGTCCGCAACAAGGGCAAGCTCGTGGGGCAGAAGGAGTTGCTCCGTGAGGTGTGGGGTCCGGCGTACGCCACCGAGACCCACTACCTGCGGGTTTACCTTGCCCAGTTGCGGCGCAAACTTGAGGTGGACCCGTCCAAGCCGCGGCATCTGCTCACCGAGACCGGGATGGGATACCGGTTCCAGGAGTAGCGCTACCGGTCGGTTTCGGACTGGCGTCGGGGACGGTCGTCCTTCATAGTCCCAGGAGTGGACTCTCTTGTGGACGTCGTCACCGACATCAACGACACGTACTGGTACGTCGTCATCGCGCTGCTCGTCGGGTTGGGGCTGTACTTCACCGTTCGCTCCCGATTCGTCCAGGTGCGGCTGCTGCCGGACATGTTGCGGTCGGTGGCGGAACCCGCTGAGACGCTTCCCGACGGGCGCAAGGGAATCTCGGCGTTCCGCGCCTTCTCGATCTCCGCGGCGTCCCGCGTGGGGACGGGAAACATCGCCGGCGTCGCGATTGCGATCAGCGTCGGTGGGCCCGGCGCGGTGTTCTGGATGTGGGTGATGGCGATTATCGGCGCCGCGAGCGCATTCATCGAGTCGACGCTCGCACAGGTCTACAAGGTCCGCGACGAGGACGGCGGGTTCCACGGCGGACCGGCCTACTACATGCTGCACGGACTTCGCCGCCGATGGATGGGTGTCATCTTCGCGGTCGTGATCACCGTGACCTACGGCTTCGTCTTCAACGCGGTGCAGACCAACTCGATCGTCGACGCGGTGTCGACCTCGCTCGACTCGGACGGCCGCGGCATCGCGGTGGCCGTCGGACTCGTCGTCGCCGCGCTCACCGCGGCGGTGATCTTCGGCGGCGTGCGCCGGATCTCGTCGGTCTCGCAGGTGGTGGTGCCGGTGGTGGCGGGCGGGTACCTGGTGCTCGCGCTCGTCGTCGTCGCGCTCAACATCACCGAGGTGCCCGGGATGATCCGGCTCATCGTCGAGAACGCGTTCGGCATCAGCGAGGTGGTCAGTGGCGGGTTCGCGGCAGCCTTCATGAACGGCATCCGTCGTGGCCTGTTCTCGAACGAGGCGGGCATGGGCTCGGCGCCGAACGCGGGCGCCACCGCGGCGGTGTCGCACCCGGTCAAGCAGGGACTGGTTCAGAGTCTCGGCGTGTACTTCGACACGCTGCTGGTGTGCACGGCGACGGCGTTCATCATCCTGCTGTCGAATCCCGAGTACGGCACCAGGGCGGGTGCGTCGCTGACCCAGAACGCCCTCAGCGCGCAGCTCGGCGGCTGGACCGTGCACTTCCTCACCGTCGCGATCTTCTTCCTCGCGTTCACCTCGGTGATCGGCAACTACTACTACGGCGAGACCAACATCGAGTTCCTCACCGGGTCCCGGCGCGTGCTCAACGGCTTCCGCGCACTGGTCGTCGTGTGCGTGTTCGCCGGCGCCATCGGTTCGCTGCCGCTCGTGTGGGGGCTGGCCGATCTGGTCATGGGCGTGATGGCGACCGTCAATCTCGCGGCGCTGCTGCCGCTCTCGGGCATCGCGTTCCTGCTCTTCAAGCACTACACCAGTCAGCGTGCGGCCGGCAAGGATCCATCCTTCCAGCGTGACGATCTGCCCGAGATCTCGGGCATCCAGGTGTGGGACGAGGCCCCGGCGGATGGCAGGATCTCCACTCATGGCTGAACAGACTCCTGCCCCCGCGCCCACCGAACTGTGGGTGGAGCGCACCGGTACCCGCCTCTACACGGGACGCAGTTCCCGCGGGGCCGAGGTGCGCATCGGATCGGAATCCGTGGACGGGGTCTTCACCCCCGGTGAGCTGCTGAAGATCGCGCTCGCGGCCTGTTCCGGGATGAGCTCCGACTTCCCGCTCTCCCGCCGACTGGGTGACGACTACGACGCGACCATCCGGGTTTCCGGTGCCGCGGACCGCGAGAACGAGGTCTACCCGCAGCTCGACGAGGTTCTCGAACTCGACCTCAGCGAACTCGACGCGGAGGCACAGGAACGCCTCATCGCACTCGTCGAGCGTTCGGTCGACAAGGTCTGCACCGTCGGCCGCACGCTCAAGGCGGGCACGAAGGTGACGCTGTCGATCACGCGGGAGTAGACCTTCCGCGCCTGACGGACGGCTCTCGGGAAACATGCGCCTATGCTGCGCGTGGTCCGGCCCGGTTGTGTGCCGGGATGGGCTTCTTGTAGGGGTCGACCGAACTCGGTGGTGTGAACCACGGGTGGCGGTCGGGGCCGATCTCGACTTGCCAGTGCGAGTGGTGGAGTAGTCGGTGGTGGTAGTGGCACAGGAGTACGAGGTTGTCGAGGTCGGTGGGTCCGCCGTCGGCCCAGTGTTTGACGTGGTGGCCTTTGCAGTGGGCGGGTGGTGCGCCGCAGCCGGGGAAGGCGCAGCCGTTGTCGCGGGCGACGAGGGCTCGGCGTTGTTTCTTCGAGACGGTGCGGGTGGTGCGGCCGAGGTCGAGTGGTACCCCGTCCTTCATGACGATCGGGGTGAGGTCGCAGTCGCAGGCGATGCGGCGGGCGGTTGCGATGGTGAGCGGCCCCATCCACGGCATCCAGGCGACGTCCTTGTCTCCCAACGTGTCCGCGTGATCGGTGGGCGTGCTGCTTCCTGTGTCGGCGTGGTCGTCAGTGTTCGGCTCGGTGCGGGCGAGGTCGCGTGCGTTCACGTGTAGTGACAGGTGCGGCCGTTCGCCGCCTTCGACGGGGGCGTCGCCGGAGTTGAGGTAGTGGCGCAGGATGTCGGTGAATGCTTCGGCGCGGCGTTGTCCGGGAGTGCGGGTGGACGCCGAGTCGTCGACCGGATTCCTCGGTTTGGTGAGTGCCGAGAGTCAATGGTTATCTCCTGCGTCAGACTTTCCGGCAGGGTTCCGGCGTTCGATTAGCACCCAGCCCAGCACCTGGCCACCGGTAGCCGGACGTGGTCGGCAACGGTAGAGAAGGTGCGCGAACAGACGTCCGGAGCCAGCGGATTGGTCGCAGAAGTGCACACGTCGAATGCGGCCACCGCCGGGCATCCACGACCGGTGGGCCGAATCATCGGCAACATCAGCCGCAATTGACCGCGGTCGAGACCTCTACGGCGGACGTCATGTTCGTTGAGCGGGCCGGGTAGCGGCGAGTTCAGCTGCTTGCAGCACTTCCGTGTCGGTGAGCTCGGCGAGGAGCGGGGATGGGGGAGTGCTCGCGGCGAGGTTGTGGCGGAGTTGGAACATCAGGCGCGGCACGTCGACTGGTGGGTCGATTCGGTGGTAGGGCCGAGGGTCGTGGGGCTGTCCGGGTTGCCAACCCCGCAGGAATATCACCTCGCCGGGTTGGGTGGTCCACTGCTCGACGACATCTCTGTGATTGCGGGACGCATGGATCGCGAACGTAGCGGTGCCCTGCAGGGTGATGATCGCGATGTACGACGCGTAGTAACGCTGGTCGCGATGGGGTGGAATCCCGTTGCCGCCTGGTAGGTAGCGTTGGTAGCTCGCCTCGTTCGGAGCGAAGGCGCCGAGGCCTGCAGCGCTCGCAGCGTCGCCGATCCATCCGCTCGCTCGGCCCGGCGCGCGGTCCTGGTGTTCGAGTGAGGTCATGGCGAAGGCGCCACCGACGTGAGCGTGAGGTGTCGTGAAAGTGTGTCGGCCCGCGTCTGCGATAAGCGCGGCGCGCAGGTCCTCAGGAAACTCGCTCCGCGTCACGCAGAATCCGTCGCGTGCTAAGCGAATCGCGTCGAGCACGTGCGAGGTGTTGTGCATTGTTTGCTTCCACTCTGGTCGCTGACACCGCGATTCTGTTGGGATTCGAGCCGGCACACGAACGGCCGGAGACGCAGTTGCGGGCGGCTGTAATCATGCCAGATTCTTGACGCAAGACAGCCGTTTCGTGCGGCGGCGGGGAGACGCCGGCTGAAATGAAAGGCGCCCCACCTCGTCATATGTCTGAACTGCTCCCCGGAAGTTGGACTGGCCAAGTGAGATCGTAACGGGGCTATGCGGCAAGGGCCTGAGCCCGGTATTCAACCGGGCTCAGGCCCTTCAGCGTTGAGTGGCTTCGTTCGGTGTTGAACCATGCGATGTAGTCATCGATCGCGACGGTGAGAGTGTCGACAGTGAGGAACGTGGTGTTGCAGTAGAGCTCGTCCTTCAAATGCCCGAAGAAGCTCTCCATGACCGCGTTGTCGAGGCAGTTGCCCTTGCGCGACATCGACTGGATCGCACGCCCCTTCAGCAGTCGCCGCCAGGAAACATGCTGATACTGGAATCCTTGATCGGAGTGGACAATCGGCTTCTGCCCTCGGTGCCTGGTCTTCAACGCCCGGCGCAGCGACGTGTTCGTCAACGCGAGATTCGGGGAAGTTCCGTGCGCGTGACCGATGATCTGCCGATCGAACAGATCCATCACCGTCGAGAGGTAGACCTTCTGCTCGCCGACACGAAACTCCGTCACGTCGGTGACCCACTTCTGGTTCGTCCCCGTGGTCGTGAAGTCGCGCCTCAACAAGTTCGGGGCGATCTTGCCGGGCTCGCCCTTGAACGAGACATAGCGTTTGCGACGGATCGCGCAACGCAGCCCGAGTGTGTTCATCAGCTTCAGGACGGTCTTCTTCGACAGAACCCAGTCCTCGCGGCGCAGCCGCTGGTGGATGCGGCGATGCCCGTAGCGGCCGCCGTGCCGGTCGAAGATCTGCCGGATCGCGGTCTTGAGCTCCGCGTGCTTGTCCGGCTCGGACAGCCTGGCTTGGTGGTAGAAGAACGTCGACCGCGCAAGACCGGCGATCTTCAGCAACGTGGTGAGGGAATGGACGGCCTTGAGGGCAACGACGGCATTCACCTTGTCCGTCGTTTCTCCTCCATCAAGGCCCGCAATTTTCCCAGGTACGCGTTCTCCGCCCGGAGATACTCGACCTCACGGCGAAGACGGTCCAGCTCCGTCTCCTCGCCCGTGACCGTGCTCTTGGCTGGTCGCCCCTTCGGCTTCGGCCGCAACGCATCTTCGCCGTGAGCGCGATACTCCCGAACCCACCTACGCAGCAGGACAGGCGAAGACAACCCGCCTTCCTCCGCCAGCTCCGCGAGTGTCTCGCCCGCGAGGAACCGCTGCACAAGGTCCAGTTTCAGTTCGAACGGATACACAGCAGGCGTTGCCCTCTTCGACACCAGCACTCCTCTGCCTCGGACCCGCCACCGCTGGTGCAACCTACGAATCGGATCGCGGGGCACCTCCAACGACGTCGCTACGGCCCTCGAAGCCGCACCTTTCTCGAACAACACTACTGCTGCGATGCGCTGCTCTTGCGTCAGCGAACTTCGTCTATCCAAAACACTGACCCCCGGGAGTCTGAACTGATTTCTCAGTCCAACTCCCGGGGGTCAGTTCAGTCGACGGGTGGGGCGTCTTTCGTTGTTCTACGTCTCCGGCGGCTGGTATTGGCCATACAGGCCGATGTCGTCACCAGCAAGTTAGTGCTGGTCCTAGCATTCGCCCTTTGCGGCGGCCTCGACGGCCTTTCGGATCTGTTCCTGATCGGACTTGCTCAAGTCGTCCCAGTCATCAACGCGAATGCCCTGACTCGGGTCGCCTCCGGTGACCGTGACGCTCTCCGCCCCAAACTGCACAGTCCAGCCAGTCTGATCCTTCATGGTCGCCATGAAGTCGTCGGCAGCCTTCTGTGCATCCCACGACTCTCCCGTGCTCTCTGCGAACTCACGAAGCGAGGCGAATGACTCAGCAATGTCCTCGCATGTTTCGTCGTAGAGGGCCTGCCCGGAGGGGGCCTTCCCGGAGGAAGTTGCCTCGGCCACGGTCAAGTCCAGAGGCGTGGTGTAACGAGGTCGCCGCGTGATTCCTCGCGGGGCTATGCGGTCAGGGCGGGTGTGACCTCCTCGGTGGGTTCGGTGGTGTCGGCGGGCTTGTCTCCGCGGGCGTGGGCGAGGACGTCGAGGCCGAGGTAGCGGCGTCCCTCGATCCACTCGTCGTGTTGTTCGGCGAGCACGGCGCCAACGAGGCGGATCAGGGCGGCGCGGTCGGGGGAAGATCCCGACGACGTCGGTGCGTCGGCGGATCTCCTTGTTCAACCGCTCTTGCGGGTTGTTGGACCAGATCTGTCGCCAGATCTGTTTCGGGAACGCAGTGAACGCGAGTAGATCGACCCGGGCTCCGTCGAGGTGGTCGGCGACCTTCGGGAGCTTCTCGGTGAGGGCTTCGATGATCCGATCATATTGTGCGTGAACGGATTCCGAATCGGGTTGGTCGTAGACCGAGTGCAGCAGCGTGCGCACCCACGGCCACGACGACTTCGGGGTGACCGACATCAAATTCGTCGCGTAGTGGGTGCGGCAACGCTGCCAGGAAGCACCGGGCAGGGGTGGCGCCGATCGCCGCGACCAGGCCGGGCGTGGGCATCGGAGGTCACCAACTTCACCCCGGACAGGCCGCGGGCGACCATCCCGCGGAAGAACGTGAGCCAGCCGGCACCGTCCTCGGCGGAGGTGACATCGATGCCCAGGATTTCGCGGTAGCCGTCCGCGTTGACCCCGACCGCGACCAGGGCGTGGACGTTCACCACCCGCCCGTTCTCGCGGACCTTGAGCACGAGGGCGTCGGCGGCGACGAACGTGTACGGGCCGGGCGTCGAGGGGGCGGCTGCGGAACGCCTCGACCTGCTCGTCCAACTCTTTCGCCATGATGCTGACCTGGGACTTCGAGAGCGAGGTGATGCCCAACGTCTCGACCAGCTTCTCCATCCGGCGGGTCGACACCCCGAGCAGATAGCAGGTCGCGACCACCGTGGTCAGGGCCCGCTCCGCGCGCTTGCGGCGCTCGAGCAGCCAATCCGGGAAGTAGCTTCCCGAACGCAGTTTCGGGATCGCGACGTCGAGGGTCCCGACGCGGGTGTCGAAGTCTCGGTGCCGGTATCCGTTGCGCGAGTTGATACGTTCGTCGGAGCGTTGCCCGTAGCCGGCGCCGCACAGGACGTCGGCTTCGGCGCCCATCAGCGCGCGGATGAACATTGTGAGCAGCTCGCGCAGCAGGTCCGGGCTTGCTCCGGTGAGTCGGTCTTCGACGAGCTGGCGCAGGTCTATATCGTGGGCAGTGGTCATCGTGTGGTCCTGTCTCGAGTCGACTTGGTAGGTCTCTCGAAGAATCACGCGGTGACCGTCTTTCGTTCGGCTACGACACGCCGGCCATCTCAATCGGCTCCGGTTCGTACACCATCTTCATGGACGCAACCTCGGCCACTGCGCTCGAGGTGGATGCGGCGGGTTGCTTAGAAGCAGTTGATGTGGGGGAAGCACTCGTGTCCGAATCGTTCGAACTGCAGCCGGCGACGAGAAGGGCGGTTGCTGCGATTCCTACCAGTAGCGTGCGTCTCATGGGTCTATGGGTAGCAGACGAAGCCGACAAATCGGTCTGGTTTGTGGCGGTTCTCGTGGCAGATCACATACGGTCGTTGGCCGAGAGCTCGTCTGCCCCGACTCCCGGCCGATCGCGATATCGGCGGCTATGAAGTCGCGCTCGCGGCGGTGGCATGGCGGGGCGTGCTGCGAAGAGGCAGGCTGTGGCAGGGGGTGCGTACTTGGCCCAGTGGTGATCGCCGGCCAGATTCTTGACGCAAGACAGTTATCGTGTGCCGAGATTTGTCGCCGGGCGCAGCAGCAACGTACGCGTCCACACTGGTCGAGTGATCGCGGTGTGGGTGGCGAACACCGAGATGGCGAACCTCGGGGGGCTTCGGCGAGGAAACTGAAACCAGATCAAGCGATGGCGCGGCCTCGCTACTAGATACGAGATACGAGATACGAGATACGAGATACGAGATACGAGATACGAGATACGAGATACGACAAGCATGCAGTCATCTACCGCACCGCGGTTGTGAACGGACACCGTAGTTGGCAATTTGACAGCTAGTTGTCACAGTTGACACCGTAGTTGGCAATTTGACAGGTAGTTGTCAAAGCGGCACGAACCCCGATCCCGCGGGTGCAGTTCCTCACGGAGGTCATCGGCCCCGAAAACCAGGGTGGCGTGACCCGCCGGACCATGTCCCGAACAGGCGAAGGATCGGAACGATGAGCCCGAGACGTAGCGTGCGTCGTGGGGCGGCTGGTGTGGTTGCTGCGGTGAACGCGCAGCTGGGCCGTCCGATCTCGACACCTCTGGATGCTGAAGCCATCGCCCGGACTGAGTTTCTCGAGCTTGATCAGCTGCCCGTGGCGGACTTGGCCCCGTTGTCCGAACTGTCGAACCTGACCGAACTGCGATTGCACGGGGAGGTAGTGATCGATCTTCGCCCGCTGTCGACGCTGACCGCGTTGCAGAGGCTCGACCTGCGCTGGTCGCCTGTGCGGGAGGTGTCCCCGTTGGCGGGCCTGAACGGTCTCACCCACCTCTACCTCAGCGCAACGCAAGTCAGTGATGTATCCCCGCTTGCCGGTCTGACCGGACTGGAGTTTCTGGATCTGCGCTGGACGCCACTCCGGGACGTCGACCCCCTGGGGGGCCTGAGCGGCCTCACCTGCCTCAAACTCGCGGAGACCGAGGTAGTCGACGTGGCTGCGCTGGCGGGCCTGACGGGCCTGACCTGGCTCGACCTCGAGGGGACCTCGATCACGGACGTCTCGCCACTGGCCGGCTTGCCGCATCTGGGAATGCTCGAACTCTCCGGATCACACGTCACAGATGTTTCATCACTGCGCAGCATGGCCAACCTGACCATCATCGACGGGTGAGTGGACGGAAGGACGACTAGGTGCGCCAGTGCAAGCCGCTCGTGCCGTCTCCTTGTCATGGACCAGTCAGATTTCGGGTAGGCCGTTGAACAGCTACACCTGGCAGACATCGAGCTCTGAGACGTCGACGGAGTGCGCGGGCTGACGACAATGTCTCGCGGGTCAGCCTGGCCGTCGGCCGTGGACCGCATCCGACGAGATCCAAGGCCGCCTTGGGAATCAGACAGAACTATTGCCAACTTCGATGACCACGATCGCACCCTGGCGTTGACACGCTAGTTGTCACACCGCAGGTCAGGGCTCCGGGATTTGCCAACTTCGTTGGCAGTTCACAGCGGTCGTCCTCAACGCCGTCGTCGCCTGTACATAGGAGTTGTCAGTCACAGTCCTTTCCTTCGTTGAGGCGCACGACGAGGGTGAGTCGACCGGCTGGCGTCCACGCGCCGACGGCGACGTTCCCCGAACCCAGATGCGTGAGGCTTTCGATCTCTCCCTCGTCGCCGAAGTCGATCGGCAGTGCGATGCGTTCGGACGAGTCGAAGTTCTCGTCGGCGACGATCAATGCGTCCTCGGTCGCGTACACGGCGGCTCGGTCGTCGTTGATCCAGCACCCGGCGAGCCCGAAACCGTACGCGGCGTCGACGTCACTCGCGTCGAGCCGTGAGATCTCCTTCAGATCAGGCCACGACAGCATCCGTACGGTCTGCGGATTGCTTGGATACGGGGTGACAAGTAGCCTCGCGCCCGACGGACTGAAGCCCGCGATCACGGGATCATCTCCTGCGAGGATCTCGGTCAGATGTAGGCGTGATCCCTCGACATCGACGCGGAACGCGAGAACGCCATCCTGCCCCATGGCGAGCTCGAGAATCGCCGTATCTTCGGCAGGATGCGGATACAGGAAGGCGCGAGCATCGTCGGCGTCGATCGCCTGGTCGTCGAGGATCGCCCCGGTCGCGGAATCGAGCGCGAGCAGCCGGTGCCTCTCGCCGTCCGGGACAGCCACGACAAGTAGACCGCCCAGGAGCGCAGCCGCGTCGGCGGGTATTCCGGGCACCGTGACCACTTCCTCTACGGCGATGACGAGCCCGCCGGCGGAGGCGAGTATGAGCAGATCGAGGCTGGACGCCGCAAGGACGCAGACGTCATCCTCCAGAGGGAGCTCTCGCTGCGAGTTCTCGGCGAGTCTGTCGTCGAGAAGACGCACTGCACCGTCTCGCCACAGCGCGAAAGTCAGACGCCCACCCGCCTCGCCAGCAAAAACGAGACCCGACATCGGGCCCAGGACGTCGATCACGTCAGCGGAAATGAGCATTCGATCACTGTATCGAGCACGGGCGGTCATCGACTGGACAAAGGCTTTGTCAGACACGACCTAGTGGGGGGTGTCCCTACCCGGTTTGCAAGGCGGCTGCGTTACCGGAGGCGGACTGATATGACTGCACTCTCGGTATGAGGTCATTGGGTATGAACATGCAGTTTTGGGAGGTATCGGCGCTCTTCCGGCATCTGAGGAACTATCTCGTGAACGCCCGTCGATTCTTCGCAGGGTGGCGTGTCACCGAGATTCCGAGCACCGAACACCCTCATCCCGAAGACCGCTGAACGACCTGTTCGGTCCCAAGTTCGAATTCGCTGGGCCGGCCTTCGCGTCGTCCTCCGAGTCGATGCTCGTGTAGTGGCCGACCGGCGGCCGGACGTCATCGCATTCGATATCTGACGGAGGCTGCTCGGGTTGGTGGTCGGCGTATCGGAGGTCTCTGACGACGTCGAGTGCGACCCCGCTGTTCTGCGGATGTGATGCGACAGGTCAGGGGTTGGCGTGTTCTTGTGGCGCAAGGGAATTCCCGGGTGCGATGCTCGCGCAGTTGGACGGGGCGGGCTTACCGTCGAATCGGTCGTTGATCCAGACGAGGGCGCCCGGTAGCCAGAGCGCGCCGCCGGGGGAATGGCTGATGGTGTCGTACTGGTCGTACTGAACAGGCAGTCCGGCGTCGCAGTATCTGATGGCGAGGCTACGGACATCTCCCGTGACCATGATGCCGTCACCCGCTCCGATACCGGGGCCACCCGGTTGGGTGCCCTCGAGGGTTCCGTTGGCTGCCTGAGCGATGAACATCGGGATCGTGGGTATCGGCGCGGTACCCATGTTGATCCGGTTGACGGCATCGACGTACTCGGGAATCGAGTTGGGATCCGCGTACTCCGGTTTGACGAGATCCTGCCAGGTCAGGCCGGGATATTGCCCGATCACATTGCTGATCGACGCGTCGTCCAGTCGAGCCATGACCTCACGTCCCCGGTCGCTGAGATACGGGCTGAAGTCGATGTCGTACGAACGGGCCACACCGACCACGCCCATTCCGACAACACCGCCCCATCCGATGCTTCCGCTGGCGTATCGGAGATTGTTGACCGGATTGACGAGCACGCCGCCCTGGGCGGCACCGATCAGATCGTCGTTGATATCCGGTGCATATTCGGGCGCGAGGATCGATGCCCAGTTGGTGGCGATCGCACCACCGGAATACCCCATCAGGCCGATCTTGGCGTCGTCGGTGATTCCGGTTTCGGGAACGTTGCGGGCGGCGCGTAGGGAATCGAGGGTCATCATGCCGTACTCGGGTCCGGCAGCGAAGTGCGCATCCGGACCCTCGGTATCGGCGACGACGATCGTGTAGCCCGCCGCGAACAGTGGGCCGAACACGGCCGTTTCGACGGAGGGGAGTGTGCCGCCGATGTTGGGGTTGCGCCCGCTGGGGGTCACACCACCGATGGTGATGTCGCCGGCGATTGCTCTCGACGGGCCGTCCTCAGGGTTCAGCGAGTCGTAGAAGGACTGGTAGGAAACGACTCTGTTCGGCTGGGCATTCTCCGGTCGCAGGATCGAGGTCACATTTGCGGACGGCTGCCCGAGGGCGTCGGTCGATCGGTAGAGCACCTGCACTGCCTGCACCGGTGTCGGGACGTTGACCACGTGGTACGGCACGCTGCGTGTCTTGAGAACCGCACCAGGCTCGTAGGACGCCAATGGTGCGGTGCCGTCATATCGGTAGAAGGGGTCGCCCGTTGGTTCTGCGAGGGCGGCCGGCGGGTCAAGTCCAGAGGCGTGGTGTAACGAGGTCGCCGCGTGATTCCTCGCGGGGCTATGCGGTCAGGGCGGGTGTGACCTCCTCGGTGGGTTCGGTGGTGTCGGCGGGCTTGTCTCCGCGGGCGTGGGCGAGGACGTCGAGGCCGAGGTAGCGGCGTCCCTCGATCCACTCGTCGTGTTGTTCGGCGAGCACGGCGCCAACGAGGCGGATCAGGGCGGCGCGGTCGGGGAAGATCCCGACGACGTCGGTGCGTCGGCGGATCTCCTTGTTCAACCGCTCTTGCGGGTTGTTGGACCAGATCTGTCGCCAGATCTGTTTCGGGAACGCAGTGAACGCGAGTAGATCGACCCGGGCTCCGTCGAGGTGGTCGGCGACCTTCGGGAGCTTCTCGGTGAGGGCTTCGATGATCCGATCATATTGTGCGTGAACGGATTCCGAATCGGGTTGGTCGTAGACCGAGTGCAGCAGCGTGCGCACCCACGGCCACGACGACTTCGGGGTGACCGACATCAAATTCGTCGCGTAGTGGGTGCGGCAACGCTGCCAGGAAGCACCGGGCAGGGTGGCGCCGATCGCCGCGACCAGGCCGGCGTGGGCATCGGAGGTCACCAACTTCACCCCGGACAGGCCGCGGGCGACCATCCCGCGGAAGAACGTGAGCCAGCCGGCACCGTCCTCGGCGGAGGTGACATCGATGCCCAGGATTTCGCGGTAGCCGTCCGCGTTGACCCCGACCGCGACCAGGGCGTGGACGTTCACCACCCGCCCGTTCTCGCGGACCTTGAGCACGAGGGCGTCGGCGGCGACGAACGTGTACGGGCCGGCGTCGAGGGGGCGGCTGCGGAACGCCTCGACCTGCTCGTCCAACTCTTTCGCCATGATGCTGACCTGGGACTTCGAGAGCGAGGTGATGCCCAACGTCTCGACCAGCTTCTCCATCCGGCGGGTCGACACCCCGAGCAGATAGCAGGTCGCGACCACCGTGGTCAGGGCCCGCTCCGCGCGCTTGCGGCGCTCGAGCAGCCAATCCGGGAAGTAGCTTCCCGAACGCAGTTTCGGGATCGCGACGTCGAGGGTCCCGACGCGGGTGTCGAAGTCTCGGTGCCGGTATCCGTTGCGCGAGTTGATACGTTCGTCGGAGCGTTGCCCGTAGCCGGCGCCGCACAGGACGTCGGCTTCGGCGCCCATCAGCGCGCGGATGAACATTGTGAGCAGCTCGCGCAGCAGGTCCGGGCTTGCTCCGGTGAGTCGGTCTTCGACGAGCTGGCGCAGGTCTATATCGTGGGCAGTGGTCATCGTGTGGTCCTGTCTCGAGTCGACTTGGTAGGTCTCTCGAAGAATCACGCGGTGACCGTCTTTCGTTCGGCTACGACACGCCGGCCATCTCAATCGGCTCCGGTTCGTACACCATCTTCATGGACGCAACCGGCCGGCGCCGCAGCACACGTCAGTGCAACAGCGAGTAGCGCTACGGCGGTGCGTGACAGGCCCCTTGGCGACATGCTCAACCCCCACTGGAATGGGCCACGTCTGACCATGTGGCCGCGACATGACGACCACGATATATTTGCTGATCAGTAGCGTGGCGTGAATCGACCACTGTGATCACTTCGCATCGCAACGCTCCGCGGGTCCGGTAGGACTGATCCGGCATTGCAGACGACGGGCACTGCGGACCGGTGGCCGGCATGGGGGTTCTCGGGATGGGGCGCGGCCGAGCCGATGGCCCGCACGTCCGCAGGCTCACGGCGCCCGTCGGATAATTGCCGTCATGAGTCCCGACACCGAACGCCTCACCGCCTGGGTCCACGGATATGTCCAGGGTGTCGGATTCCGGTGGTGGACCCGGGCGCGCGCCCTCGAACTGGGTCTGTCCGGCCATGCGACCAATCACGTCGACGGCCGGGTGCTCGTGATCGCCGAGGGGCCGCGCGATGCGCTCGAGCGGCTCCTGGCGCTGCTGCGGTCGGGGCAGACGCCGGGCAGTGTGACGCTCGTCGTCGAGCACTTCGGCGCGGCACGCGGGGGCCTTTCCGGGTTCGTCGAGCGCTGATCCGCCGGTAGAGTCCACCGTCATGCACCTGAAGAGTCTGACGTTGAAGGGCTTCAAATCCTTCGCGTCTGCCACGACTCTGCGGTTCGAGCCCGGCATCACGTGCGTCGTCGGCCCCAATGGTTCGGGCAAGTCCAACGTGGTCGACGCTCTCACCTGGGTGATGGGCGAGCAGGGCGCGAAGGCGCTGCGCGGCGGCAAGATGCAGGACGTCATCTTCGCCGGTACCGCCGGCCGCGCGCCGCTGGGTCGCGCCGAGGTGACGCTGACGATCGACAACTCCGACGGCGCGCTGCCGATCGAGTACTCCGAGGTGTCCATCACGCGGCGCATGTTCCGCGATGGCGCCGGCGAGTACGAGATCAACGGCAACTCGTGTCGGCTGATGGACGTGCAGGAACTGCTCAGTGACTCCGGCATCGGCCGCGAGATGCACGTCATCGTCGGTCAGGGGCGGTTGTCCGCGATCCTCGAATCCCGTCCGGAGGACCGGCGGGCGTTCATCGAGGAGGCCGCGGGTGTCCTCAAGCACCGCAAGCGCAAGGAAAAGGCCGTCCGCAAGCTCGATGCGATGCAGGCCAACCTCGCGCGGCTCACCGACCTCACCGCGGAGTTGCGTCGACAGCTCAAGCCGCTCGGCCGGCAGGCCGAGGTCGCCCGGCGAGCGCAGAGCGTGCAGGCGGACCTGCGCGACGCGCGCCTGAGACTGGCCGCCGACGACCTCGTCACGCGGCGCACCGAACTCGCCAGCCAGACGCACGACGAGAAGCTCGCCCGGCAGCAGCAGGAAGCGGTGCAGGCCGCGCTCGAGGCGGCCACCGCCGAACTCGGTGGGCACGAGCAGGCCCTCGCCCGCCTGACACCGCAGGCCGAGGCCGCGGGCCAGACATGGTTCCAGCTGTCGGCGCTGGCCGAACGGGTGAGTGCCACGATCCGGATCGCGCAGGAGCGGGCGCGTCATCTCGACGCCGAGCCGGACGCCGGTCGCGGACAGGATCCGGACGAGATGGAGGCCCGCGCCGAGCGGATCGCGCAGGAGGAGGCCGAACTCGTCGCGGCGGTCGAGATCGCGCGCGCCACCCTGGAGGCGGCCCGCGAGCAACTCGCCGAACGTGAGGAGGCCGCTGCCGACGCCGAGCGCGCCCACCTCGCGGCGGTGCGGGCGATCGCGGACCGACGTGAAGGACTGGCCCGGCTGTCGGGGCAGGTCGACACATTGCGGACCCGGGCAGAATCCGTGGACGCTGAGGTCGCCCGCCTCGACGTCGCGATCGACGAGGCCCGACAGCGCGGGGACGCGGCGCAGACCGAGTTCGACGCCGTCGAGGCCACGGTCGACGACCTCGACGCCGGCGAGGTGGGTCTGGACGGCCACCACGAACGTGCCGTCGCGGCACTGACTCTCGTGACCGACCGGGTCACCGAACTGCAGGCGGCCGAGCGTGCCGCGGGTCAGGAAGTGGCGTCGCTGAAGGCTCGGATCGACGCCCTGTCGATGGGTCTCGAACGCCAGGACGGTGGCGCGTGGCTGCTCGAGCATCACGCTGACCTGGGCCTGACGGGTGTGGTGGCCGAGTTGATCCGCGTCGACGCGGGTTTCGAGGCTGCCGTCGCCGCCGTCATGGGCCCCGCGGCCGACGCGATCGTCGCGGAGTCCGCCGCTGCCGCCGCGAGTGCGGTGCAGGAGCTCAAGGCCGCGGACGGCGGACGGGCCGCAATCGTTTTCACGATCGAAAACCGCGGTAGTACAACACGTCCCACGCTGACTGGGACGGCGAAGTGGGTTGCGGACGTCGTCGAGTGCCCCGAGTCGGTGCGCTCCGGGATCACGGCGCTCCTCGCGGGCGTCGCGGTTGTCGACTCGCTCGACGACGCCACCGAACTGGTGCGGGCGATGCCGTCGGTGCGTGTGGTGACCCGCGACGGCGACCTCGTCGGGGCCGGCTGGATCACCGGCGGCTCGGACCGTCGGCCCAGCACGCTCGAGGTGCAGGCCGCGATCGACACCTCCGTCGCCGGCCTCGAGGCCGCCGAGCGGCGTGCCGAGGAGTTGACGGCGGCGCTCGCCGGCGCGGTCGCCGAACAGGCCGATCGGGCCGAGGTCACCGAGCAGGCCCTGGCCGCGCTGCACGAGTCCGACGCCGCGCTGTCCGCGGTCTACGAGCAGTTGGGGAGGCTGGGGCAGGTTGTCCGGGCCGCGCACGCCGAATCCGAGCGGCTCGTCGCGCAGCGGCTGAAGGCGGAGACCGGCCGGGACGAGACCCTGGCGTCGCTCGCGGAACTCGAGGGACGGTTGCGGCGGGCCGAGGAGGAGCAGTCGGGTGGGGATCCGGCCGATGCCGACGGTCCCGACGCCACCACCCTCGAGCGTGAAGCAGCCGCAGCGGCTCTGACCGAGGTGCGCGCGGTCGAGGTGGAGGCACGACTCGCGGTCCGCACCGCCGAGGAACGTGCGGAATCCGTTCGCGGCAAGGCTGATTCGCTCCGCCGGGCGGCCCAGGCCGAGCGTGAGGCCCGAGCCCGCGCGGAACGGGCGTTGCGGGCCCGGCAGACCGCGGCCGCTGTCGCGGCCGCCGTGGCCGACGCCGGTGGACGGATCGCGGGACGACTCGAACGGGTGGTCGCAGCGGCCGCCGCCCATCGGGACGAACTCGCCCGCCTGCGCGCCGCTCACACCGAACAGGTCGAGGCCGTCCGGGAACAGGTCCGGCAGCTCACCGCGCAGATGGCGTCGCTCACCGACGCGGTCCACCGCGACGAGGTGGCCCGCGCGCAGGCCGCGCTGCGGATCGAACAGCTCGAGCAGACGATCCTCGAGCAGTACGCCATCGCACTCGACGACCTGATCGCCGAGTACGGGCCCGACGTCCCACTGCCGCCCACCGAGCTCGAGATCGCCGAGTACGAGCAGGCCCGCGAGCGCGGGGAGCAGGTCACCAGGCCCGCGCCGGTACCGTACGACCGCGCGACGCAGGAACGTCGCGCGAAGCGGGCCGAGAAGGACCTCGCGACGCTCGGCAAGGTCAACCCGCTGGCGCTGGAGGAGTTCGCGGCGCTCGAGGAGCGCTACAACTTCCTGTCCACCCAGCTCGAGGACGTGAAGAACGCGCGCAAGGATCTCCTCGGCGTCGTCGTCGATGTCGACACCCGCATCCTCGAGCTGTTCACCGAGGCCTACGCCGACGTCGAGCGCGAGTTCGTCGAGGTGTTCGCGAAGCTGTTCCCCGGCGGCGAGGGCCGCCTGGTGCTCACCGACCCGTCAGACATGCTCACCACCGGCATCGAGGTCGAGGCCCGGCCACCCGGCAAGAAGGTCAAGCGGCTGTCGCTGCTGTCCGGTGGCGAGAAGTCGCTCACCGCGGTCGCGATGCTCGTCGCGATCTTCCGGGCCCGGCCGTCGCCGTTCTACGTCATGGACGAGGTGGAGGCCGCACTCGACGACACCAACCTGCGTCGACTGATCGGTCTGTTCGAGCAGCTGCGGGAGAAGTCGCAGCTGATCGTCATCACGCACCAGAAGCCGACGATGGAGGTGGCCGACGCGCTGTACGGCGTGAGCATGCGCGGCGACGGCATCACCACCGTGATCTCGCAGAGGCTGCGCGGTCAGGACCTGGTCGCCGGGTGACACCGGAACCTTCATCCACGTGCACGCGACCGCGTGTCCGCACTCGATAACACTCGATGAGTAGACGAATGGGAGAACCGATGAACGCCCACGATTTCCCGGTGAAGACCGCGGACGGAACCACCAAGGATCTGAGCACTTACAAGGGCCGGTTGCTGCTGATCGTCAACGTGGCCAGCAAGTGCGGACTGACCCCGCAGTACGAGGGGCTCGAGGCGCTCTACGGGGCGAACAAGGATCGCGGGCTCCAGGTCGTCGGGTTCCCGTGCAATCAGTTCGGGGACCAGGAACCCGGCGACGACGCCGAGATCCAGCAGTTCTGCAGCGTCAACTACAACGTCACCTTCCCGGTGTACGCCAAGCTCGAGGTCAACGGCGACGACGCGCACCCGCTGTTCACGTACCTGCGCGCCGCCGCCCCGGGCGACTTCGGACCGGACCACGGATTCCTCTACGAGCACGTCAGCAAGACCCGTCCCGAGGCGATCGGCACCGACGAGGTGAAGTGGAACTTCACGAAGTTCCTCGTCGACCGCGACGGCGAGGTCGTTCGCCGCTTCGAGCCGACCGTCACCCCCGAACAGATCGCCGAGGAGATCGCCGGACTGCTGTAGAAGGCGCGCCGCGGCGGCACGTGACACCCGGGGATCGGATCCCCGGGTGTCACGTGCGGCCGCCGCCCCGCGTCGCCTCTCTTGCCCGGACACGTCACAGCCGCGAGCAGCCTGACAGGATGTTGGGGTGACTACCGGAGCCTGGATAGCAATAGCGGCCGTACTGGCCGTCCTTGTCGTTGCGCTCGTCGTCGGCCTCACCATGGCCCGACGTCGCCGCATCAGCCTGACCGCGCCCGAAAAGCCGGAGCTGACGGAGCAGCCGAAGGACCGTTCGGGCGGGTATCAAGCCGGTGGCGGATTCAACTTCAGCCAGGGGCCGACGGCCACCGCGCCGCCGAAGGTGCCCCCGGCGGCGCCGAAGACGCCGCCGGCAGCACCCCCGGTGCCGCCGGCCGCACCGCCTGTTCCTCCGACGGCGCCCCCCGTCCCGCCGGCCGCACCCGCACCTGCCCCGGAGCCCACGCCGCCGCCCGCCCCCGAGCCCGTCGCGGAGCCGGAACCCGTCGTCGAGCCCGAGCCCGCCCCCGCGGCGGAGCCGGTCGTCGAGGAGAAGCCGTTCGTCGCGCCGGTCGCGGAGCCCGAGCCGATTGTCGAGGAGAAGCCGGCTGTCGCGCCGGTCGCGGAGCCGGAGCCGGTCGTCGAGCCCGCCCCCGAGCCTGAGCCCGTCGTCGAGCCCGAGCCCGTCGTCGAGGCCGCCCCCGCGCCGGCGATCGAGGAGATCGAACCCACCGAGGGCCGTCTGGACCGCCTGCGCGGTCGTCTGTCGCGGTCGCAGAACGCGGTCGGCAAGAGCCTGCTCGGCCTGCTCGGTGGTGGTGACCTCGACGAGGATTCGTGGGAGGAGGTCGAGGACACCCTGCTGATCGCGGACCTCGGCACCGCAACGACGACCAAGGTCGTGGAACGTCTGCGTGAGCAGATGGCGGCCCGCGGCGTGCGCAGCGAGGCCGATGCCCGCGCGCTCCTGCGCGAGGTGCTCGTCGAGGAACTGCGCCCCGAGATGGATCGCTCCATCCATGCCTTGCCGCACGGTGATCATCCCGCGGTGCTGCTCGTGGTCGGTGTCAACGGCACCGGCAAGACCACCACGACCGGCAAGCTCGCCCGCGTGCTGGTCGCCGACGGCCGCCGTGTCCTGCTCGGTGCCGCCGACACGTTCCGTGCCGCGGCAGCGGATCAGCTGCAGACGTGGGCCGAGCGGGTCGGCGCCGAGGTGGTGCGCGGCAAGGAGGGCGGCGACCCGGCCGCGATCGCGTTCGACTCGGTTGCCAAGGGCATCGAGGACGGCGTCGACGTCGTCCTGATCGACACCGCCGGCCGCCTGCACACCAAGACAGGCCTCATGGACGAGCTCGGCAAGGTCAAGCGTGTGGTCGAGAAGAAGGCGGCCGTCGACGACGTCCTGCTGGTCCTCGACGCCACCGTCGGGCAGAACGGCCTGATGCAGGCCCGGGTCTTCGCGGAGGTCGTCGACATCACCGGCGTCGTGCTGACCAAGCTGGACGGCACCGCGAAGGGTGGCATCGTGTTCCAGGTCCAGCACGAGCTGGGCGTTCCGGTCAAGCTCGTCGGCCTCGGCGAGGGTGCCGACGATCTGGCGCCGTTCGAGCCGGGGGCGTTCGTCGACGCACTTCTCGGATAGCCGGTTTCGTCCGGTGCGCCGATCCCTTCCGTCCGCGTTGTCCGGACGGGGGTCACGACGACGTAACGGATGACATGCACTCGGACAACGGGCCTCGGTAGAGCGATCTACTGGGGCCCGTTGTTCGTGACGTGTCGGGGGAGTCGAGCGCATCCGCGTTGCTCGGTCACGAGTTCACGCTGGGGGAGGCGCGTAGTGCGAACCGTCCGGACCTTTCTGACCGCCGCGGCAGGGGCCGTTCTCCTGGCCGGATTCGTGGGCACCGCCCCCGCGTCGGCCGACCCGTTCACCGATGCCCGGGCGCGGCTCGACGGCGCCGTCGCGGCAGCCGGGGGCAGCCCCGTCGTCTACCAGTTCGGCCCCGACTTCCGGCTGCCGATGCAGCGTGCGGACGGCAGCGTCTACGACATGGGCACCGACAGCCGGCTGATCGTGATCCCGGGGGCCTCGCGGTCACCGCTCACGTCGGAGTTGCTCGTGGATCGCAAGGCCGGTGACTCGTTGCGATGTGAGGCGACGCCCACCGCGGTCGCCGGTGGGATCCAGCAGACGTCGGAGCTGTACCCGCCCGTCGATGCGTGGAACCGCATGGGGCAGCCCGCAATTGCGATCAACACCAACTTCTTCGATGTGCGCCCGCAGTCCGAAGGCACGAGTTGGGCACGCAGCGGGTGCTCGTCGCCGCTCGGGACGTACTACGACACTCACCTGGCGACGCGGAGCCTGGATTTCTCGAAGTTCTGGGACCGGTACTTCGTCGGGTCCGAGGGCCTGAGCGACGGTGCCGGGCAGGTGTGGTCGCCGCTGTCGACGTTCTTCGTCGTCGACGACAACGTCGCGGGACTGCCGATGCCGGTGTCGTTCGAGCTGCACGACGCCGAAGGCCCGTTCAGCAACGAGGAGACCAGACGGCGGGTCGACCAGTTGGAGTTCGGCGGGCGCGAGTTCACGGCGTTCGCGGGCGTCAAGCTGCGTGGGCCGGCCGGGGAGTTCCAGTTCGTCGACAACCCGATCCGACGCGCGGCCCGAACCGCCATCGGCTACAACACTGCTCGCGACCAGTTGTACATCCTGCAAGGCGGATCGAACGAGCCGGACGGTTTCACCCTCGGGAACGTGCAGGATCTGTACCGGGCGCTCGGCGCCGAGCTGGCCGTGGGGCTCGACGGCGGTGGATCGTCCGCCCTCGTGGTGAACAAGGCGGCGGGAATCCCTTGGGCAGGACAGGGAATCAATGCCGGAATCGCCCCGCTCGGCTCCTGTCCGGAGGCCCCGGATGCGTACTGTTCGCCGGGTCCCAAGCGTCCGGTTCCGGGGTGGTTGGGCGTCGATATGCGCGAGCAGTTGGGCTCGTAACGGGCAGGATCCTCGCGAAAACTCCCTGATGAAACGTGCCCGCAACATAGTCTGGCCATGCGTTCACCTACGCGAAACAGCCGAGAGCCCTGCCGGAAACACCGCGTGACCACTCTTCTCCATGACGACGTGCTGCCCGGCGCGCGAGAGGGAGGTTCTAGTGAGTCCCGAGGAAGTGGTGGCGAGCTCCGGCAACGCCGCATGGATGCTGATGGCCGCGTCGCTGGTGCTGTTGATGACACCCGGCGTCGCGTTCTTCTACGGCGGGATGTCGCGGTCCAAATCGGTCCTGAACATGATGATGATGTCGTTCGGGTCCATGGCCGTGATCGGCGTCATCTACGTGCTGTGGGGCTGGTCGATGTCCTACGGGACCGAGGACATCGGCGGGGTCTTCGCGAACCCGTTCGAGTTCTTCGGCCTCAAGGACAGCATCACCGACGCCGACGGCAACTTCATCGCCGGCGCATGGGGTTACCCGAATGTCATCGATATCGCGTTCCAGGTGACGTTCGCGATCATCACCACCGCGCTCATCAGCGGCGCACTGGCCGAGCGCGTCAAGTTCGGCACGTGGATGGCGTTCTCCGCGATCTGGGTGACGGTGGTCTACTTCCCGCTGGCACACATGGTGTGGGGCGGCGGGCTGCTCTCCGGCTCCGAGAACGGACTGGCCGCCAAGATCTTCGGAACCATGGACGACGGTGAGGGCGGTCTGGTCGCGCAGGTCGCACCGATCGACTTCGCCGGCGGCACCGTGGTCCACATCAACGCCGGCATGGCCGCATTCGTGCTCGCGGTCATCGTCGGCAAGCGGATCGGCTTCGGCAAGACCGCGTTCCGTCCGCACAACCTGCCGCTCGTGATGCTCGGCGCCGCGCTGCTGTGGTTCGGCTGGTTCGGATTCAACGCCGGTTCGGCCTTCGCCGCCGACGGTGCTGCCGGTCTCGCCTGGGTCAATACCACCTCGGCCACCGCGGCCGCGATCCTCGGCTGGCTCGCCACCGAGCGGATCCGCGACGGCAAGGCGACGAGCCTGGGTGCGGCATCGGGCGCCGTGGCCGGTCTGGTCGCGATCACGCCGGCGGCAGGTTCTCTGAGCCCGGTCGGTTCGCTCGTGCTCGGCGCCATCGCCGGCATCCTGTCCGCCCTCGCGGTGGGCCTGAAGTACAAGTTCGGCTACGACGACTCGCTCGACGTCGTCGGTGTCCACCTGGTCTCCGGCCTGTGGGGCACGGTCGCGATCGGATTCTTCGCGACCAAGACCGGGCTCTTCTACGGCGGCGACTACAAGCAGCTGGTGATCCAGATCGTGATCGCCGCCTGTGCGCTGATCTTCACCGCAGTTCTCACCGCGGTCATCGCCTTCGCACTCAAGCCCCTCGGATGGCGGGTGTCGAAGGAGAAGGAAGCACGCGGAATCGACGAGGGTGAGCACGCAGAAACTGCATACGACTTCGCCTGACGCGATACTGAAGGAAAGTGAACATCGGGCACATGAGACTTTTCGAAGGGATACAGAGATGAAGCTGATCACGGCGATTGTCAAACCGTTCACACTCGAGGACGTCAAGACCGGCCTCGAACAGGCCGGTGTGCTCGGGATGACGGTCAGCGAGGTGCAGGGCTACGGGCGGCAGAAGGGCCATACGGAGGTCTACCGCGGAGCTGAGTACTCGGTCGACTTCGTGCCCAAGGTTCGCGTCGAGGTGGTCGTCGACGACGCCGCGGTCGACAAGGTCGTCGAGGTCATCGTCGAGGCCTCCCGCACCGGCAAGATCGGTGACGGCAAGGTCTGGGTCACACCGGTCGAATCGGTTGTCCGAGTGCGAACCGGGGAACGAGGTTCGGATGCGCTCTGACCCTCACGGGTCCGGATTCGACGGCCCTGATCCCGTCGCCGCCACGGCGGCCGGGTCGGGGCCGTCCGCGTCTCGCGGTGCGGAGTCGGGACATCCGGACGAGGCCCGGGACCTTGCCCGGGCGCGGGAACAGTTGCTGACGGGCGGTTCCCGTCACCACCGTCTCGACGCCCCCTCGCTGCGCCACGCCCTGGTCGATCTTCACGAATTCTGGCTCACCACAAAAGGAAACGAACTGGGCATCCGCCCGGACTCGGGGTTCGCGATCGTCGCGGTCGGCGGACTGGGGCGCCGCGAGATGCTGCCCTACTCCGACCTGGACCTCATCCTGCTGCACGACGACGTCGACCCCGCGGTGGTCTCGCAGGTCGCCGACCAGTTGTGGTATCCGCTGTGGGACGCGCACATCAAGCTCGATCACAGTGTGCGAACCGTCCCGCAGGCCCTGCAGGTCGCGACAGCCGACCTGACCGCGACGCTCGGCATGCTCGAGGCCCGCCACATCGCCGGCGACGTCGAGCTGAGCCACCTGCTCATCGGTGGCGTTCGGCGACAGTGGCGCACCGGGATTCGTTCGCGCTTCGACGAACTCGTCGAGCAGTCGCGTTCCCGGTGGGCGCGCAGCGGCGAGATCGCGCACCGCGCCGAGCCGGATCTCAAGAACGGAC
Source organism: Rhodococcus sp. W8901 (assembly GCF_013348805.1). Lineage (NCBI taxonomy): Bacteria > Bacillati > Actinomycetota > Actinomycetes > Mycobacteriales > Nocardiaceae > Rhodococcus > Rhodococcus sp. W8901. The sequence continues at coordinate 3,825,970 of NZ_CP054690.1, read as the reverse complement.
GCGGCGGACTGCGGGACGTCCAGTTGCTCAACGCACTGTCGATCGCGCAGCTCACCGACGGGATGCCCGGTCTCGGGCCGGACGCGCCGGGTGGCGGGCTGGCGCTCGCACACCGGCGCCTGCTGGACGTGCGCACCGAACTGCACCGGGTTGCGGGCCGCTCGCGGGATCAGTTGCGGGCGCAGGACGCCGACGAGATCGGTGCGGCGCTGCGCATCGGCGATCGGTTCGATCTGGCCCGCACGCTCAGCGACTGCGCCAGAACCATCAGCTATTCGGTGGATGTCGGGCTGCGGACGGCGAACAATTCGCTTCCGCGGCGCGGTCTTTCGAAGCTCCGTGGGATTCCCGTGCGACGGCCGATCGACGAGGGCGTCGTCGAGCATGCCGGCGAGGTGGTGCTGGCGCGTGACGCGCGGCCCAAGCGGGACCCCGGCCTGGTGGTGCGGGTCGCGGCCGCGTCGGCGTCGACCGGGATGCCCATCTCCGCGTCGACGCTGAGTCGGCTCTCCGACAGCGCCCCCGAACTGCGGGAGCCGTGGCCCAAGGGCGCACTCGGCGACCTACTGGTGCTGTTGGGGTCGGGCACGCGGGCGATCCCGACGATCGAGGCCCTGGACCGGACCGGGCTGTGGGGACGGCTGCTGCCGGAATGGGGCGCGGTGCGCGACCTGCCGCCGCGCGACGCCGTCCACACGTGGACCGTCGACCGGCACCTGGTGGAGACCGTCGCGCAGGCGGGCGCGCTCACCACCCGTGTCGCGCGCCCCGACCTGCTGATGCTCGGCGCGCTGCTGCACGACATCGGCAAGGGGCGCGGCGGCGACCACAGCGAGGTCGGGGCCGAACTGGCCACGCAGATCGGGACCCGGCTGGGGCTGTGGCCGTCGGACATCGGGCTGCTGACCGCGATGGTGCGGCACCATCTGCTGCTGGCGCAGACGGCTACCCGCCGGGACCTGGACGATCCGGGGACCGTGCAGATGGTGGTGGACAAGCTGGGCGGCGACCCGGTGCTGCTCGAGCTGCTCCACGCGCTCGCCGAGGCCGACTCGCTGGCGACCGGACCGGGTGTGTGGGGCGACTGGAAGTCGTCCCTGATCGGTGAGCTGGTGCGGCGCTGCCGCCTCGCGATGGCGGGGGAGAAGCTGCCGGTGCCGGATCCGATCGATCCTGCGCTGATCGACCTGGCGGCCCGCGGCGGGGTGCATGTGTCCCTCCATCCCGGGTCTGCCGCGCACACGTTCGTGGTCACCGTCGTCGCGCCCGACACGCCCGGACTGCTGTCCCACGAGGCGGGCGTGCTGGCCCTCAACTCGCTGCGTGTGCTGTCGGCGTCGCTGGGCAGCCACGGCACCTCGGCGATCAACTCGTTCGTCGTCGCGCCGCGGTTCGGGGCCCCGCCCCAGGCCGGCCTGCTGCGGCAGGAGCTGATCCGGGCGATGGCGGGGGAGGTGGACGTCCTCGAGCAACTGGACGCGCGGGAGCTGGAGTCGCGCGGGACGCAGCCGCTCGAGGATCGGACCGCGGCGGCCGTTCCGGTGCAGTACGCGCAGGCTCCGCCTCGGGTGATCTGGTTCGAAACCGAGGGAGCCGACGAATCGGGTCAGGTGATCGTGGAACTGCGTGCGGAGGACCGGTTGGGCCTGCTCAGCCGGTTGGCCCGGGTACTCGAGCGAAACGGCGCCGACGTGCGCTGGGCGCGGGTGAGCACGCTGGGCTCGTCGGTGGTGGACGCGTTCTGTATCCGGCTGTCGGAGTCCGACACCAGGGCCGGGCGCGAGCGGCTCGAGCGTGCGATCCTGTCCGTCGTCCCGGCGCCGGAACCCGAGAAGGAGCCGGACTCCGAGTCCACCTGAGCCCGGCGCGGTCGACATCGGGCGGTTGCTGCGGTGCGCTCTCGGGCGTTGTCGCAGGAACCGCCCGCGGCGCCGTTCGCCGGTTCATCGGTGCCGGGTACAGGGTTGCCGCGCGGTCCGACCGCGTCGAGCGGTTACCCTGGTTGCGAGAATATTCACGGCCTTCTCTCAGAGCTCAGGAGCGCACTCGGTGTTCGAATCCCTTTCCGACAGGTTGACCGGAGCCCTCAAGGATCTGCGTGGCAAGGGTCGACTCTCCGGAGCCGACATCGACGCCACGTGCCGCGAGATCCGTCTCGCACTCCTCGAGGCTGACGTCGCGCTGCCCGTCGTCCGCTCCTTCATCGCCAAGATCAAGGAACGCGCGAAGGGCGCTGAGGTCTCCGGCGCGCTCAACCCGGCGCAGCAGGTCGTCAAGATCGTCAACGAGGAACTCGTCGGCATCCTGGGCGGCGAGACGCGTCGTCTGCAGTTCGCGAAGACGCCGCCGACGGTGATCATGCTGGCCGGTCTGCAGGGTTCCGGTAAGACCACCCTCGCCGGCAAGCTCGCGAAGTGGCTCAAGGACCAGGGCCACACCCCGCTGCTCGTCGCGTGTGACCTCCAGCGTCCCGGCGCCGTCAGCCAGCTGCAGATCGTTGGTGAGCGCGCGGGTGCCGCGGTGTTCGCGCCGCATCCCGGCACGTCGATCGGTGGTGGCGACAACGCGCTCGGTGTCTCGGCCGCCGACCCCGTCGAGGTCGCCAAGGCCGGTGTCGAGGAAGCCCGCAACAAGCAGTACGACGTCGTGATCGTCGATACCGCCGGACGTCTCGGCATCGATGCGGACCTGATGGCGCAGGCCGCCGGGATCCGCGACGCCGTCCAGCCCGACGAGACGATCTTCGTGCTCGACTCGATGATCGGTCAGGACGCGGTCAGCACCGCCGAGGCGTTCCGTGAGGGCGTCGGTTTCACCGGCGTCGTGCTCACCAAGCTCGACGGCGACGCCCGCGGCGGCGCCGCGCTGAGCGTCCGCGAGGTCACCGGCGAGCCGATTCTGTTCGCGTCGACCGGCGAGAAACTCGAAGACTTCGACGTCTTCCACCCGGACCGTATGGCCAGCCGCATTCTCGGCATGGGCGACGTGCTCAGCCTCATCGAGCAGGCCGAGCAGGTGTTCGATGCGCAGCAGGCTGAGGAGACCGCGCACAAGATCGGCTCCGGCCAGCTGACGCTCGAGGACTTCCTCGACCAGATGATGGCCGTGCGCAAGATGGGCCCCATCGGCAACCTGCTGGGCATGCTGCCCGGCGCGGGGCAGATGAAGGACGCGCTCGCCAACGTCGACGAGAAGCAGCTCGACCGGATCCAGGCGATCATCCGAGGCATGACCCCGGAGGAGCGCGAGAACCCGAAGATCATCAACGGTTCGCGTCGACTGCGGATCGCGAACGGCTCGGGCGTCAAGGTCTCCGACGTCAATCAGCTCGTCGAGCGCTTCTTCGAGGCCCGCAAGATGATGGCCGCGATGGCCGGACGCATGGGCATGCCCGGTGCGCGCAAGCAGATGAAGGGCAAGAAGGGGAAGAAGGGCAAGAAGGGCGGCAAGGGCCCGACGCAGCCCAAGATCCGGGGTGGTTTCCCGGGCGGCTTCCCCGCCGGAATGCCGGGCATGGGTGGCATGCCCGCCGGCATGCCGGACCTGTCGAACATGCCCAAGGGTCTCGACCAGTTGCCGCCGGGACTCGAGGGCATCGATCTGTCGCAGCTCAAGCTCCCCAAGAAGTAGGCACATCCGTGAGCTCGTTCCACCTGCGGGGCACCGGACTGCCCGACGAGCAACCGTTCGACATGTGGGTGCGCGACGGTGTGTTCTCGGCCGAGCCGGTGCCCGGCGCGAGGACGCTGTGCACGGACGGCTGGATCCTGCCGGGTCTCGTCGACGCGCACTGCCACGTCGGGATCCGGTACGGCGGCGGTGCGGAGGACCTGGACGGTGCGCTGGCACAGGCCCGCACCGAGCGTGACGCCGGCGTCCTGCTGATCCGCGACGCCGGATCGCCGGTGGACACCCGCTCGCTCGACGACGTCGCGGGGCTGCCGCGGATCATCCGCGCCGGACGGCACATCGCCGCCCCGAAGCGGTACATCCGCGGGCTGCCGGTGGATCTCGAGGACGAGTCCCAGTTGCCCGACGAGGTGGTGCGGCAGGCTCGCGCCGGTGACGGCTGGGTCAAGCTCGTGGGCGACTGGATCGACCGCGAGGTCGGTGACCTGGCACCGCTGTGGAGCGACGGCATCCTCGTCGACGCGATCGAGGCGGCGCACCGCGAGGGCGCCCGGGTCACCGCCCACGTGTTCGGCGAAGACGCGCTGCCCGGTCTGATCAACGCCGGGATCGACTGCATCGAGCACGGCACCGGGCTCACCGACACCACGATCGCGATGATGGCCGAACGCGGCACCGCGCTGGTGCCGACGCTGATCAACATCGACAACTTCCCGGAGATCGCCGACGGCGCGACGCGATTCCCCGTGTACGCCGCGCACATGCGCGACCTGTACGCGCGGGTGAACGACACCATCGGTGCCGCGCGCGATGCAGGCATCGCGATCTACGCGGGCACCGACGCCGGCGGACACGTGAAGCACGGGCGGATCGCCGACGAGGTCGCCTCGCTCGGCAAGGTCGGCATGACGCCCACCGAGGCTCTCGGCGCCGCGTGCTGGAATGCGCAGACGTGGCTCGGCGGTGGCGGACTCGAGCCGGGCGCCCCGGCCGATCTCATTGTGTACGAACAGGATCCGCGCACCGGGCCGCAAGTTCTCGCAGAGCCGTCGCTCGTGATGGTCGGGGGACAAGTCGTTACGACGCGGGACTGACCCCGATTCTGTTGGCGGTGCCGGCCGATGAGGTCGGCGGGACCCACGTCCGACGAGCGGTCGTCGCATGCCTTGTGTCGGTGTCGCAGAGCTTCTCAGCACTGAATACCCCTGCGACAACGGCACCGGGTGTGCGACACCATGTAGGCGACGTTGCTCCGGTGGAGGGTGGTCGCGTCGACTCAGCCGAGTTGCTTCATCAGTGAGTACAGGTTGGCCACACCCCAGTGCTCGACGATCCGGCCGTCGCGCACCCGCATCGCGTCGACGGTCTCGAAATGGATCTCGCGGCCGGTCGGTGCGACGCCGAGGAACACTCCCCGGTGGGTGCCGTGATACGTCTTGTGCGTGGTCACGAGGTCGCCGTCCACTGCCTGCCAATGGATCTCGGGGTGGAAGTCCGGAAACGCCGCCCGTAGTGACTGGTAGAGCAGTCTCGTGCCCGCCTTGTCCGGGGTGGTGCCGGGTTGCGGGGTGTGGTCGACGTAGTCGTCCGCGAACAGTTCGTCGAACACCGCGTAATCGCCGCCGCCCTGCACCTCCTCGGTGTTCCGGCGGACCACGGCCTTGGCGGCATCGCCGTCGGGTCCGGCCGCGGAATCGCCGTTCCGAATCTTCGCTGCCGGAACGGAATCCATCGCGTGTCGCCCGTTCGGCGTCGATGCGCGGCGGGCGATGCTTGCCGCGAAGCCCGGTGTCTCGCGTCGGTTGTGGTCGGCCGCCGCGGCGGTGGTGGTGTCGGCGGCGTCCTCGTAGGTGATGCCGTGCCTGTCGAGGAACGCGAAGTAGTCGCCGGTCGGCGTGAGCATGAGACGGTTGGTGATGGTGCAGCGTCCGTCGTCGGTGGCCTCCGCACGCAGTTCCCACGTGGCCTGGACGGTCGTGCGTCCGTCGGCGGTGACGGCGTCGGACGTGGACACCATCCGGCAGTGGTGTGGCGCGACTACCTCACCGATGTAGTGGTGGATCAGCAGTGTCTTGCCGATCTGCTCCACGCCGATGGACAACGGCCTACCATCCGCCCCGGTGCCGACGCCCACCGTGACGTGGTCCGGGGGGCAACATTGCTGGAACTCCGCTTCGGGAAGCGTGAACAGCCATTCGGCGATGTCGACCTTGTCTGCCTGCACATCGATGATGTGGGTGAAGGTCGAGTCGGAGAGCGTTCGAGTGGACATCCCGGCCTCCCGTCGTGGTGGAGAGCTGCCTCGGTGGACCGCCGCGCCGTGCACGGGACGGGCGGTGAGAACCGACGCTAGTCGGGAGGGGGGTGCTCATGGACCCGGATCCGCAGATGTTTGCAACACAGACACTCGCGATGTGCCCGACCGGTCTGGTGTGCGAGCGAGGATGCGAACTGGCCGGTACTCCTCGCGCTGACTCTCCTCGCGCCGGAGGACGCGTAGGCGCGTTCTGCCGGTTCGTTCCGCCGCTGTCTCGTTCCGTTGTCACCCGGTAAGGGGCGTCGCTATCGGCGGAGCTCGTCGTCGCGTGACACTCGGGCCCGGAACTCTATCTGCGTCCATAGGACGCTATTGTGGATGTCTGAGGAATCTTTACCGGAGGGGTGCATGACTGAACCGGGCTTGGCGCTCTCGCGACTCTGGGGCACTCCTTCGGTGCTCCGCCCGGGTCCGAAGCCGAGGCTGTCGCTCACCGAAATTGTCGATGCCTCGATCACGCTCGCCCGGACCGACGGGCTGGCGGCGGTCACGATGGCGCGCGTGGCCGAGACCGCACTGTGCGCGAAGATGGCGTTGTACCGCCACGTCAGCGACCGGGACGATCTACTTTCCGCCATGCTCGACCGAGCACTCGGTGAACCACCGCAGCTGAATGGCTCTTGGCGAGAACGGTTTACGGCACTGTGGGATGCCCTGCTCGGTATCTATGCGTCCGACCCTTGGCTACTCGAACTGCCGACGGACGTGAACGGCGTGACTCCGCAGAATCTCGCGTGGATCGACAGGGCACTGAGCCTGTTCGATGAGAGTCTGCTTCCATCGAGTGAGCGCTTGAGCACGGTGCTGCTGATAACCGAGAACATCCGGTTCGAGGCTCGCCGACGAAAGGCAGCGGGCGATCCTGTCGATGATCTTGATTTTCTGCTGGAATCCGCCGTGAGTGCAGGCCGGCGGTTGTCCGGCGAGCGGTACCCCCATCTCGCTGGACTGTCTCGGACTGGAAGCGACGGGGAACCAGCATCCCTGTCGAGCGCTCGTCACGTTCGTGACCTCATGCTTCGATCCGTCGCTGCGTACTTCCCGGAAGGGCAGGAGGGATGAGCGGTACCCGGCGCCTGCGGGTCCTGTTCGCGCCGGAAACGTTCAATCTCGGCGAGACCTCCCGTGCGGTCGAGGTCGCGAAGGAGGTACGGGCCGACGGGCATGACGTGCTCTTCATGGGATACTCGCGACGCTTCGCCGGTTACGTCCGGGAGGCAGGGTTCGCGCTCGAGCTTCTCGACCCTGAACTGAGCGAACGGGAAGCGGAGCAGCTCATCGCGGTGGATCAGGGGCGCGCGCTGCGGCACCCGTTCACCGACTCCATGGTGCGAACGCGGGTTGCGAGTGAACTCGCGTTGATCGAACGGTGGCTGCCCGATTGCATCGTGATCGGCACCACGCTGACGCTGTTCATCTCGGCGAGGGCGGCGCGGGTTCCTCTCGTGTATGTCCGTCCCTATGCGATGAGCCATGGTCACCTGACCCGGATGGCCATGTTCCCGCTGACGGCCGGCCAGGGTGCGGCGGCCGCTGACGTGAACCGTGCAGCCGCATGGTTCTTGCGCCAGGCCGCTACCAAGGCCCGGTGGAAACCTGGCTCCTTCCGCCGCGTTGCCGCCGAGCATGCCGTCCACCTGCCCGAGCGCACGCTGGCAGCGCTCGACGCAGACCTCAATCTGATCGCGTCATTGTTTCCGTTCGCCGACCAGCGGCCCCTCGCGGCCCGGGAGATCGCGGTCGGCCCCCTCTTCGCTCAGAGCGCTGGCGAGCTTCCGCATCGCGTAGCGTCTCTTGCGGAAAGGAAGCGACCCGCCGTGTACATCGGTATGGGGTCGTCCGCGGGACGACGACTCGTGCTCGAGGTGCTGAAACAGCTCTCCCGGATGGACATCGACATCGTGTCGAGCGCGGGGCGATACGTCACCGAGGACGACTGCGCGGCCCTCCCCGAGAACGTGCAGGTGTACGACTTCCTGCCCGCGCACCTGCTGGCGGGGATGATCGACGCCTCGATCATTCACGGTGGCGAGGGCACCGTGCAGACCGCCTGCGCATCCGGAGCGCCCTTCGCGGGGATCGGCCTGCAGCCGGAACGGCGAATCAACCTCGACGAGTGCGCCCGGTACGGCAACGCCCTCCGGTTCACCCCGCGGGACATCCGTCGCGGAAGACTGCCCCATATCGTGGAGCGCCTGCTGCACGACGAGAGTCTCCGGCACGCCGCCCGTACGGTGCAGCCGCTGGCGCAGCCAGTCGGCGCCGTGAACAGTGCTGCAGCGATCCTCGACCCCGCCCGCAGGGGCATGCATGAGAGCCACTGACGAACAGGCAATGACACCCGACCCGAGATTCATGAAACCGAGTCGGGGGTCATTTCGTTTGATTTGAGTGCGCGAGGGGGGACTTGAACCCCCACGTCCTGAGACACTGGAACCTAAATCCAGCGCGTCTGCCAATTCCGCCACTCGCGCGAGCGCTTGTCAGACTACGCCACCGTCGACCGGTCTCCATCGTCAGGACCGGCCGACGGTCGGCGTACGGCTGTTCGTCTACGCGGACAACGGCTTCGGTGCCCGCCTGCCGGCCCGTGCTCGCTGGTGCCGCCATACCGCGTTCAGCAGCGCTGCCGGATCGAGGTCGGCCGTCTCCGCGGCTCCGGCCAGCAACTCCAGGGCATGGGACTCGGTGACCGGTTGCGCCGATCCGGTTGCCTCCGTGACGAACATGCACAGAGCCTCGAGCGTTCGAGGGCCGATGAGCCCGAGGCGCAACACGAACGTCTCCCATGTTGTGGTGCCGAGTCCGGGGATGGCGGTGATGACGGACCAGGCGCCGCGCCCGTCGGACAGTTTCCGCGAGGTGTCGATGCCGGCGTGCACGAGGCCTGCGGCGGCGAGAGCGGTCGCCTCGGCCTTGGTGGTGTAGTTGCCCGGAACGCGTTGCCGGTTGCCCAGGATCTCGGCGAGTCGGTCCGGGGTGTCGGCGAAGTCCGCCAGCGCGCTGATGTCGTCGAGTCGCGTGCCGCGATGACAGCGCCAGTTCTCGATCACGCGTCGGACACCGGTGCGCGGTGTGCCGTACGTTGCCCGTGCCGAGAAGACGGCGTCGAGCAGGGCGGCCTCGGCCTCCTCCGGCCAGGCCGGCGGCCACTGCGACCGCTCGCTCGGCAGTGTCGCGGCGATGTGTTCGACGAGTGCATCGACGAATGCATCATCTACGAATGCATCGGCGAGTCCGTGAACCTCCGGTGTATCCATGTTCCCCCCTGGTGTTCGGTTGTCCGGGCGGACGCTATCCGGGCACCCCGACAGACTCCGACGCGACCGCGACCCCCGATTTCGAACCGACCGCACGTTCGAGGCCCGCCGTCAAGGAGGTCACGAATTGATAACAATCAACGTGAGGGTTCCCTCAGGTTTGTGGACGTCCATGCATGGCCTGTGACCCGCAGTTACGCGGTCTACTGGCGGGTCACTTTCGCGCGATCCTGTGCGCAATGTCACTTGATACTCGCTGGTAGGGAAGGGGGTCGGTGGCAAACGTGAGGCTTCCCTCATGATTTTGTGCCAACCTTGACGCGCCCGGATTCGCTGGATTTCGAAGCGTGTTCGAGGGGTGCCGCGACATCGCCGCGACAGCTCTGCCGAGGGCGGCCGACCACGACCTACCTCCCGTCAGGGAACCAGGAGAGGACTTAACTTCAGTGACGATCGACGACACTGCAGGAAACGGACGAACCTCGAGGGAGAGCAGCCAGTTCGGATCGGATCGGGGTTCTGCCCGGTCCTCCGCGCAGGGTCCGCTCGTGGACCGGTTGCGGGCAGGCGAGCCGTACGCGCTGGCTTTCGGTGGCCAGGGCGCGCCGTGGCTGAGTGCCCTCGCGGAGCTCGCACGTGACAGCGGCCTGGAGCCGACGCTCACCGAGCTGGTGAACGAGGCTGCCGCGCTCCTCGCGCCGGTCGCGCAGGACCTCCTGGTGGTTCGCCCGGTCGGTTTCGATCCGATCGCGTGGATCCTCGAGCAGGAACTCGCGGACGACGAAGACACTGCCGGCGCGCCCGCCGGCCCGTCCGCGGCCGCACTCACCTCGGCCGCCGTGTCGCTGCCCGGCGTCTTCCTGACCCAGCTCGCGGCGCTGCGCGCGCTGCAGCAGCAGGGCCTCGATCCGGCCGAGACCGCCCCGGTCGCGACGATCGGCCACTCGCAGGGCCTCATCGCTGCCGCCGCCGTGGAGGGTGGCGGTGCCGCTGATGGTGCGCTGCTCGCCACCGCCCAGCTCATCGGCGCCGCAGCCGGTCTCGTCGGCCGTCGCCGCGGCATCATCGCCACCGCCGACCGCGCGCCGATGCTGGCCGTCTCGAACGTCGACCCCGATCGTCTCGAGGCGATCGTCGCCGAGCTCGCCGAGGGGCAGGAGCCTGAGCGCGCTGCCGTCATGGCGATCCGTAACGGCCGCCGTCGTGTCGTGCTGTCCGGTCCGCCGGCCCAGCTGGCCCGCGTGCAGCAGCGCTGCGAGCAGATCGCGGCCGACGAGACCCGCGCCCGTGACGCCAAGACTCGCGGCGGCGCCGTGTTCTCGCCGGTCTTCGAGTCGCTGTCCGTCGAGGTCGGCTTCCATCACCCGGCCCTGAACGAGGCCGTCGACATCATCGGTGGCTGGGCCACCCGCTGCGGCCTCGACGCCGAGCAGGTGCGCGCCCTCGCGCAGGCCGTGCTGGTCGATCCGGTCGACTGGGTCGACGCGGTCGACGGCGCCGTCGAGTCCGGTGCCGCGTGGATCCTGGACCTGGGCCCCGGCGACCTGCTCACCCGCATGACCTCTGCGGGCCTGCGCGGCCACGGCGTCGGCATCATCGCCGCGTCCACCCGCGGCGGTCACCGCAACCTGCTCACTCCGGGCGCCGCACCCGAGGTGCCGCGCGCGTGGACCGAGTTCGCGCCCAAGGCAGTTCAGCTGCCGGACGGCCGCGTCGCCGTCGAGACCGCGTTCACCAAGCTCACCGGTCGCTCGCCGATCCTGCTCGCCGGCATGACCCCCACGACGGTCGATCCGAAGATCGTCGCCGCCGCGGCCAACGCCGGTCACTGGGCCGAGCTCGCCGGCGGCGGCCAGGTCACGGAGCAGATCTTCGCCGACCACGTCGAGGAACTGAAGGGCCTGCTCGAGCCGGGTCGCGCCGTGCAGTTCAACTCGATGTTCCTCGACCCGTACCTGTGGAAGCTGCACGTGGGCGGCAAGCGCCTCGTGCCGCGCGCCCGGGCCGCGGGCGCCCCGTTCGACGGCGTCGTCGTCACCGCGGGCATCCCCGAGCTCGAGGAAGCCGTCTCGATCATCGAGGAGCTCACCGAGGCCGGCTTCAGCTACGTCGCGTTCAAGCCGGGCACCGTCGCGCAGATCCGTTCGGTGATCCGTATCGCCAACGAGGTCCCGACGTACCCCGTCATCGTCCACATCGAGGGCGGCCGCGCCGGTGGTCACCACTCGTGGGAGGACCTCGACGACCTGCTGCTCGACACCTACGCCGAGCTGCGCACCCGGGAGAACCTGGTGCTCTGCGTCGGCGGCGGCATCGGCACCCCGGAGCGGGCCGCCGACTACCTGACCGGCCGTTGGTCCACCGAATACGGCTTCCCGGCAATGCCTCTCGACGGCATCCTCGTCGGCACCGCCGCGATGGCAGCCCTCGAGGCCACCACCTCGCCCGAGGTCAAGCAGCTGCTGGTCGACACCCCCGGCACCCCCGACTGGGTCGGTGCGGGCACCGCCGAGGGCGGCATGGCCTCCGGCCGCAGCCAGCTCGGCGCCGACATCCACGAGATCGACAACGCCGCATCGCGCACCGGTCGTCTGCTCGACGAGGTCGCCGGTGACGCCGAGGCCGTCGCTGCCCGCCGCGACGAGATCATCGCCGCGCTGGACGTGACCGCCAAGCCGTACTTCGGTGACGTCGCGGCCATGACCTACCAGCAGTGGCTGCGCCGCTACCTCGAGCTCGCCGTCGGCGTCGACTCCCCGCAGGCGTTCGACTGCGGCGGCGACGTGCAGGACGCGATCGCGGAGGCCACGCAGTCGGTGTGGCTGGACGTCTCGTGGCGTGCCCGTTTCGGTGAGATGCTCCAGCGTGCCGAGGCCCGCCTGCACCGCAACGACCGCGGACCGATCGAGACCCTGTTCGCGGATTCGGCCACGCTCGACCAGCCGTTCGCCGCGTTGTGCGCGCTCGAGGCCGCATACCCGGACTACGCCACCACGGTGCTGCACCCGGCCGATGTCCCGTTCTTCACCGCGCTGTGCAAGACGCCCGGTAAGCCCGTCAACTTCGTGCCCGTCGTCGACGGCGACGTCCGTCGCTGGTGGCGCTCGGACTCGCTGTGGCAGGCCCACGATCCGCGCTACGGCGCCGACCAGGTGTGCGTCATCCCCGGCACCGTCGCGGTCGCCGGCATCACCCGCGTCGACGAGCCGGTGGGCGATCTGCTCGACCGCTTCGAGAAGGCCACGGCCGACGAGCTCGTCGCGACCGGTGTCACCCCGGCCCAGGTCGCGGGTCGTCGCCACGGTGGCTTCGGCACGGGTCTGCTCGACGCCGTCCTCACCGCGCCCGACGTGCTGTGGGCCGCGCGCCTGACGCAGAACCCGGTCCGTCGCCTCGGCGAGGTCGCCGAGTGGACCATCGAGTCCGACACCGTCGCGAGCCACGACAAGACCGGTGCCCGCCTGGTCGTCGCCGGCGCCGAGCACGTCGACCTCACGGTCCCGCTCGCGCTGGGCAAGGCCGTCGAGATCCGGATCACCGTCCCGGCCGCGGTCCGCGACGGCGGTGCCCCGGTCGTCACCGAGGCCGACGCCGAGGCGTCGATGTCCGCACTGCTCGGCGTCGCTGCCGGACAGGAGCTTCCGGCGGTCAAGGGTGGTGTCGCGCACATCAACCTCGCGTGGACCCCGGACCTGGTCGCCGACCACGCCGGTGTCACCGGCGTCGGCCTGCCGGAGACCGTGAGCACCAGCGGCAATGCGGTGCCCGACGTCGTCGTCGGCGCCTGCTGGCCGGCCGTGTTCGCCGCTCTGGGTGCCGCGACCACCACGGCGGGCGTCCACGTCATCGAGGGCATGCTCGACCTGGTCCACCTCGACCACGCCGTGCACCTGGTGGGTGAACTGCCCACGGAGACCAGCATTCTCGTGGTCCGTGCCGAGGCCGGCGAGATCGTCGACACCGACATGGGCCGCGTCGTCGAGGTCCGCGTCGAGGTCGGCGCGATGCTCGGCGAGGGCCTCGACGCCCCGGCCGTCGCGACGCTCACCGAGCGCTTCGCGATCCGCGGTCGCACCGGCAAGGGTGAGCTGGCCGATCCGGCCCGCGCCGGCGGTTCGCTCGGCGACGACGTCGCCGAGACCCCGCGTCGCCGTCGCCGCGACCTGAAGATGGTGGCGCCGCGGAACATGGCGGCGTTCGCCCGCGTCTCCGGTGACCACAACCCGATCCACACGTCCGACGCGGCCGCACTGCTGGCCGGGCTCGGCAGCCCGATCGTGCACGGCATGTGGCTGTCCGCCGCGGCACAGCAGGCCGTCACCGCCGTCGATCCGCAGTCGAAGACTCCTGCTCGTCGTCTCACCGCGTGGACCGCCCGCTTCCTCGGGATGGTCCGTCCCGGCGCCGAGATCGACGTCCGCGTCGACCGTGTCGCGACCGACCGCGGTGCCGAGATCGTCGAGGTGGGCTGCCGTGTCGACGGCGACCTGGTGATGGTCGCCACCGGCCGCACCGCCACGCCGAAGACGGTGTACGCGTTCCCCGGTCAGGGCATCCAGCGCCCGGGCATGGGCCTCGACGCCCGCGCCCGCAGCAAGGCCGCCCGCGAGGTGTGGGAGCGCGCCGACAAGCACACCCGTGAGGCCCTCGGCTTCTCGATCCTGGCCGTGGTCCGTGACAACCCGACGCTGGTCAAGGCGCGGGGCGTCGAGCATCGCCACCCGGACGGCGTGCTGCACCTGACCCAGTTCACGCAGGTCGCGATGGCCACCCTCGGCGTGGCCCAGGTCGCGGAGCTGCGCGAATCCGGTGCCTACGTGGAGGGTTCGTACCTGGCCGGCCACTCGGTCGGTGAGTACAACGCGCTCGCCGCGGTCGCCGGTGTGCTGCCGCTCGAGGCGCTGCTCGAGGTCGTGTTCCAGCGCGGTTCGGCGATGCACGAGCTGGTCCCGCGCGACGCGGCCGGCCGCAGCGACTACCGCATGGCCGCGATCCGTCCGTCGCAGATCGGTGTCGCCGACGACGAGCTGCAGGCCTTCGTCGGAGGCGTCGCGGACGCGACGGGTGAATTCCTGCAGATCGTGAACCTCAACCTGAAGGGTTCGCAGTACGCGATCGCCGGCACGGTCAACGGTCTCGCCGCGCTCGAGCGTGAGATCGACATCCGCCGTGAGGCTTTCGGCGGCAAGCGCGCGTTCATTGTGGTGCCCGGCATCGACGTGCCGTTCCACTCGACCGTGCTGCGGGGCGGTGTCGACGACTTCCGCGCCAAGCTCGACGAGCTGCTGCCGCAGGACATCGATCCGTCGGTGCTGATCGGCCGCTACATCCCGAACCTGGTGCCGAAGCTGTTCAACCTGCGCCGCGACTTCGTCCAGGAGATCGCCGACCTGGTGCCGTCGCAGCAGTTGCAGGCCGTGCTCGCCGACTTCGACAGCTGGAGCGAGCGCCCCGTCGCGCTGACCCGCGTCATCCTCGTCGAGCTGCTGGCCTGGCAGTTCGCGAGCCCGGTCCGCTGGATCGAGACGCAGGACCTGCTGTTCACCGACGAGGCCGACGGCGGCCTCGGGGTGGAGCGGTTCGTCGAGATCGGTCTGGGTGCCACCCCGACCGTCGCGAACCTCGCGTCGCAGACGATGAAGCTGCCCGAGCATGCGAACAGCACGGTCGAGGTCCTCAACATCGAGCGTGAGGCGTCCGTCGTCTACAGCACCGATGTCGACCCGGCGCCGGTGGAGGATGACGAGCCCATCGAAAGTGCCGCTCCCGCAGCGGCAGCCGCTCCGGCTGTCGCCGCGCCCGCCGCGGCCCCGGCCGCGCCGGCCGGTGGTCCGCGCCCGGACGACATCGCGTTCAAGGCCGCCGACGCCACCAAGGTGCTCATCGCCCTGTGGACCAAGCTGCGCCCGGACCAGATCGGTCCCGCCGACACCATCGAGGCGCTGTGCGACGGCGTGTCCTCGCGCCGCAACCAGCTGCTCGTCGACCTCGGCGCCGAGCTGTCGCTCGGCGCGATCGACGGCGCCGCGGATGCCGACATGGGCTCGCTCGCAGTGACGGTCGACCGCTTGGCGCGCACCTACAAGCCGTTCGGCCCGGTGCTGTCCGACTCGATCAACGATCACCTGCGGAAGGTGTTCGGCCCGTCCGGTCGCCGCCCCGCCGCGATCGCGGACCGCGTCAAGAAGGTCTGGGAGCTCGGCGACGGCTGGGCCCACCACGTGACCGCCGAGGTCGCACTCGGCACCCGTGACGGCTCCAGCGTCCGCGGTGGCGCGATGGGCGGCTTGCACGAGGGTGCGATCGCCGACGGCGCAGCGGTCGACGCGCTCGTCGACGCGGCCGTGCAGTCGGTCGCCTCGCGACGCGGTCTCGCAGTTTCCTTGCCGGCCGCCGGTGGCGGTGCAGGCGGAACCGTCGACGCTGCCGCGCTCGGCGAGTTCACCGAGCACATCACCGGTCGCAACGGCGTTCTCGCCTCTGCTGCCCGTCTGGTGCTCGAGCAGCTCGGCTTCAGCGACGCGGCGGCGGCCGCGGTCGCAACCGAGGACACCGCGCTCGTCGACCTCGTGTCGGCCGAGCTGGGTTCGGACTGGCCGCGCCTGGTCGCCCCCGCGTTCGACGCCAAGAAGGCCGTCCTGATCGACGACCGCTGGGCCACCGCTCGCGAGGACCTGGCCCGTGCCTGGATCGGCGAGACCGAGCTGACCGTCGAGCGTTTCGACGGTGCCGGTGCTGCCGTGGCTGCCCACGCCCAGTGGTGGCAGCAGCGCGCCACCGACGGCGGCCGCACCACGCTCGCCGAGATCTACGGCCGCATCGCGCAGGTCGCGATCGCCCCGATCGACGAGGCCGGCCAGTGGTCCGGTGAGATCGCGGTCGTCACCGGTGCGAGCAAGGGCTCGATCGCCTCTTCGGTGGCGGGCAAGCTGCTCGGCGGCGGTGCGACGGTGGTCGTGACCACTTCGCGCCTCGACGACGCGCGGCTGGGCTTCTACCGGAAGCTCTACGCCGACAACGCCCGCGCCGGTGCCGCCCTGTGGGTGGTCCCCGCGAACATGGCGTCTTACGCGGACGTCGACGCGCTCATCGACTGGGTCGGCACGGTCCAGACGGAGACCGCGGGTGGCGCGAAGAAGCTGATCAAGGAGGCGATGACTCCGACGATGCTGTTCCCGTTCGCCGCACCTCGCGTGGCCGGTGAGCTCTCCGACGCCGGCGCCCGCGCCGAGATGGAGATGCGGGTCCTGCTGTGGTCGGTGGAGCGACTGATCGGCGGTCTGTCGAAGATCGGCTACGACAGCGACGTCGACACCCACCTGCACGTGGTGCTGCCCGGTTCCCCGAACCGCGGCCTGTTCGGCGGCGACGGCGCGTACGGCGAGTCGAAGGCCGCGCTCGACGCGGTCGTCGGACGCTGGTCGGCCGAGCGCACGTGGGCCGAGCGGGTCACGATCGTCCACGCGCTGATCGGGTGGGTGCGCGGCACCGGCCTGATGGGCGGCAACGACCCGATGGTCGAGGCCGTCGAGGCCAAGGGCGTGCGCACCTGGTCCACCGACGAGATGGCCACCGAACTGCTGGGCTCGTGCACGGCGGACGTCCGGCGTGCTGCTGCGGATGCACCGCGTGTGGTCGACCTGACCGGCGGACTCGCCGAGGTCGACCTGGATCTGCCCGCGCTGGCGAAGGAGGCCGCCGAGGCGGCCGAGAACGCCGGCAAGAAGGCCGACGAGGCCGGTGTCGACGCGAATTCCATTGCGGCGCTGCCTGCTCCGCCGCGTGCGGTCGAACTGCCGGCCGTCGGGTCCTGGCCCGAGCTGGACGTCGATCCTGCCGATCTGGTCGTGATCGTCGGCGCCGGTGAGCTCGGCCCGTACGGTTCGTCCCGGACCCGCTTCGAGATGGAGGTCGACGAGCAGCTCTCGGCGGCCGGCGTACTCGAGCTGGCATGGAACACCGGCCTGGTGACGTGGGAGAACGATCCCGTCGCCGGCTGGTACGACGCCGAGACCGGAGACCTGGTGCCGGAGGCGGAGATCGCCGACCGCTACCACGACGCCGTCGTCGAGCGGTGCGGTATCCGCACCTACGGTGACGAGGGCGCGATGGTCGACAACACGGCGCCGCTGCTGACGTCGGTGTTCATCGACAAGGACCTGTCGTTCGTGGTCGGCTCCGAGGCCGAGGCCCGGGCGTTCGTCGACTCCGATCCGGAGAACACGACCGCCGCGGTCGACGCGGAGAGCGGCGACTGGACCGTCACCCGCAAGGCCGGCACCGAGATCCGCGTGCCGCGCAAGGCGAAGCTGACCCGCACGGTCGGCGGCCAGATCCCGACCGGGTTCGACGTCACCAAGTGGGGCATCCCCGCCGACATGGCCGGATCCGTGGACCGTGTGGGCCTGTGGAACATCGTCTCGACCGTCGACGCGTTCCTCACCGGCGGCTTCACCCCGTCCGAACTGCTCCGTTGGGTGCACCCGGCGTTCGTCGCCAACACCCAGGGCACCGGTATGGGCGGCATGACGTCGATGCGCTCGCTGTACATCGACACGCTGCTCGGTGAGTCCCGCGCGAACGACATCCTGCAGGAAGCCCTGCCGAATGTGATTGCGGCGCATGTCGTCCAGTCGTACGTCGGTGGCTACGGCGCGATGGTGCATCCGGTTGCGGCGTGCGCCACGGCTGCGGTCTCCGTCGAGGAGGGCGTCGACAAGATCCGGCTCGGCAAGGCCAAGCTGGTCGTCTCCGGTGGCTTCGACGACCTCGGTATCGAGGGCATCATCGGCTTCGGTGACATGTCGGCGACCGCGAAGTCGGACGAGATGACCGCCAAGGGCATCAGCGATCGTCGCTTCTCGCGGGCCAACGACCGCCGTCGCGGCGGATTCGTCGAGTCGGCCGGTGGCGGCACGATCCTGCTGGCCCGGGGCGACCTGGCCCTGGAGATGGGCCTGCCGGTCCTCGGTGTGGTCGCGTGGGCGGGTTCGTTCGCCGACGGTGTCCACACGTCGATCCCGGCCCCCGGCATCGGTGCCCTCGGCGCCGGACGCGGGGGACAGGACTCGCAGCTCGCGCTGTCGCTCAATGCGCTCGGTGTCACCGCCGACGACATCTCGGTGGTCTCCAAGCACGACACCTCGACCGCGGCGAACGACCCGAACGAGGCCGAACTGCACGAGCGTCTGGCCGCGGCCCTGGGCCGCAGCGAGGGTGCCCCGCTGTTCGTGATCTCGCAGAAGACCCTCACCGGTCACGCCAAGGGTGGTGCGGCGGCGTTCCAGCTGATCGGCCTGTGCCAGGTCCTCGGCCAGGGCGTCATCCCGCCGAACCGCAGCCTCGACTGCGTCGACGACAAGATGGCGGAGTTCTCGCACCTGGTGTGGCCGCGGACCCCGCTGCGCTTCGGCGACCAGTTCGCGCTCAAGGCCGGCCTGCTGACCAGCCTCGGCTTCGGTCACGTGTCGGGCCTGATCGCGGTGGTTCACCCGCAGGCGTTCGTCGAGTCGATCCCGGCGGACCAGCGCGAGGCCTACCTGGCGCAGGCACAGCAGCGCACCGTCGACGGTCAGCGCCGTCTGGCCGCGGCGATGTGCGGTGGCGACAGCCTGTACGAGCGTCCGGCGGACCGTCGCTTCGGCGGGGACTCGGTGCCCGCCAAGGCATCCCGGCAGCTCGAGGCCGACATGCTCCTCGCCGAGGATGCGCGCCTGGGCAGCGATCACGTGTACCGCCTCGGGAATCCGGGGTGCCAGTGATGGCCATTCTCGGAATCGGCTTCGACGTCGTCACGATCTCGGAGTTCGAGGAGCAGCTGAAGCGTCCCGGTACGGCGATGAAGTCGAGCTTCCGTCCGGGGGAGCGGCGCTACTGCGAGGCCAAGAGTGAACCGGCCCGGCACTACGCGGTGCGCTGGGCGGCGAAGGAGGCCGTGATCAAGGCGTGGGCGGCCTCCCGGTTCGCCCGGCCGCCGGCCGTCGGCGACAACGCCTACGTGCAGGTCGAGGTCGTCAACGACGCCTGGGGGCGCCCGACGATCAAGCTGCACGACGAGGCCGCGCAGTTCCTGCCGTCCGCGAAGATCCACCTGTCGCTCACCCACGACGGGGACGTGGCGGGAGCGATGGTCGTGATCGAGGAGCCGGACCCGATCGCCTGACCGGACCCGGACGAACGAGACCGGCCGACGGAGAAATCCGTCGGCCGGTCTCGTCGTTTCTGCCGGACCGCGGGCGGAAATCGCGCCGGATTGCCGCCGAACAGGGGGTCGAGGGACGGTAATCGGCGTAGAAACGGAGGCGAGGCTGTTCCGAACCTGTTCCGGGGTGATCCGAGACGGAAGGGCTAAACCGTGTTCCACTCGACACAGAACGATCAGATTTTCCGCAGGCCCGGCACGATCCGGGCGGTGACCGCGGTGGGGTTCGCGGCACTGCTGGCCGTGACCGGGTGCTCGTCGAACGACGACAACTCGTCCGGTTCGACCAGCGCCTCCATGACATCCGCGTCCATGACATTCGGGACGGGGATGACCTCCCCGAGCGGGACGGGGACGGCGATGCCGATGACCGGGGCGTCGAAGGACGTGAACGACGCCTTCGTCGCATTCTTCTCCGGGGAGACATCGGGAGGCCAGAAGATCCTGCTGGTGCAGAACGGCGAGGCGTTCGCCGACACCATCAACGCGCAGGCCGAATCGCCGATGGCGAAGGGCACCACGGCGACCGTGACGAACGTGGACATGGACGCCCCCGGCCACGCGACCGTCACGTACACGATCGAGATGAACGGTCAACCCGTGCTGGCAGACCGGATCGGTGAGGCCGTCGAGCAGGACGGCCAGTGGAAGGTCGCACAGGGCACGTTCTGCGACCTGCTGACCCTCGAGGGAAACCCGCCGCCGGTGTGCGGACAGCCGACGACATCGGCGGCGACACCGAGCTGAGTTCGACATGAGCCGCGGTGTCGTCGCGCCGATCGGCGCGACGGCGCAACCGCGCGCCGCGCTCGCGACTGTCTGCGCGGTGCTGTTCCTGACGTTCCTCGACACCACGATCGTCAGTGTCACGCTCGGCAGCGTGCAGTCGGACCTGCATGCGGGTGTGGTGTCGCTGCAATGGGTCGTGAACGCCTACACGCTGGTGTTCGCGTCTCTGATGCTGACGGCGGGTTCGCTCGGCGACCGGTGGGGACGCAAGCGGGTCATGGTCGCGGGCATCGTGATCTTCTGCGTCGGTTCGGCGGTGTCGGCGGTCGCGTCGACCGTCGCGGTGCTCATCGTGGGGCGCGCGGTGATGGGCGTGGGAGCGGCCGCATCCGAGCCGGGCACGCTGTCGGTGATCCGCCACGTGTTCCCTGATCGGAGCGACCGTGCCAAGGCGCTCGGTGCGTGGGCCGGTGTGTCCGGTCTGGCGCTCGCGCTGGGCCCGGTGGTCGGCGGTCTGCTGGTCGGCACGTACGACTGGCGCGCGGTGTTCTGGTTCAACCTCGTCCTCGGCGCCGTGTTGTTCGTCGCGGCTGTTCGATTCGTTCCCGAGAGTTCCGATCCGCAGCCGGGGCGACTGGACCTGGCGGGGTTCGTGTTGGGTTCCACCTTCCTCGGATGCGTCATCTTTGCGGGCATCTCGGGGGAGAACGTCGGCTACGACGCACCGTCGGTGATCACACTGTTCGTCGTCGGCGGAATCTCGTTGGTCGCCTTCGTGATCGTCGAGCTGCGGGTCCGCAACCCGATGCTCGACTTCCGGTACCTGCACCCGCCGATGGTGCGCAGCGCGCTGATCGTCGCGTTCGCCGTCTACTTCGGGGTGTTCTCCATCTTCTTCTTCACCGCGCTGTATCTCGAGGAGGTCTACGCCTATTCGGGACTGCACGCCGCGGCGATGTTCACGCCGATGGCGGTCGCGATCGTGGTCGGCTCCGCGCTGTGCGGATTCTGGGTGGCCCGCAGTTCGGCCGCGGTGCCCATGATCGTGGGGTGCATTCTGGCGGCGGTGGGCATCCTGCTCACCCGAGCGGCACTGAGCGGCGACCCGTCCTTCGTTCCGTTGGCCGGCGCGCTCACCGTCGCGGGTCTCGGGTTCGGGATCGCGGTGGTGCCGTTGACGTCTGCCGTCCTGTCCGGGGTGCCCGCCGCGCACTCGGGGATGGCGGCTGCGGCCACCAACACGATGCGTCAGATCGGGGCCGTAGTGGGGGTCGCGGCGCTCGGCGCGCTGGTCAACTCCCACCTGACGGAGGACCTCACCGGCAGGCTCAACGATCTGGACATTCCCGCCAACTTCCAGTCCATCGTCATCGACGCGATCAAGACCGGGGCCGTGCCGGCCGGCGGAAGTGAGGAGGCGTCGTCGGCCTACGGTCCGATCGTCGACCAGGTCATCGACGCGACGTACGCGGCGTTCCATGCCGGCCTCGACACGGCGCTGCTGGTCTCCGCGAGCATGATCTTCGTCGCGGCCGCCATCACGGTCGTCGCAGCAGTGCGGGTGCGTGGCAGGACCTGCGGTGGCTACGACGGTGTGGCGGAGGTGGAGGCCCGCTGACCCCGGTCGGGTGCGGTGGACCTCAGGTCGAGCGTGATTCCTTCTCGGCCACCAGCAGATACGCGACCATGAGCCGTTTGAGTTCGGCGACGGCGTCGGCGTGGCTCTGGCCGTCCTGTACCGAGAAATTCAACATCGAGTAGACGACGTGGACCAGGACCTCGGCCATCATCTTGCGGCGCTCGCGGGGCGTGTGCGGGGTGAGCGGCGCCAGCATTCGCGAGACCTGCTCGGCGAACTGTTTCTCGTGGATCACGCCGGTGGCCCGGGTCGACGGCGTCGACTGCATCGCCAGCCACACCTCACGCCGCGACGGATCCGACGTCCACAGCCCCGCCATGTGATCGACGAACTTGTTGAGGAACCGGAGCCAGTCGAGCGACGGTACCTCGCCGTTGAACGCCTCCAACTCCTGCTGCACGCCCACGAGATCCTGGCGGTTGAGCTCGCACACGATCACGTACTTGTTCGCGAAGAACTGGTACAGCGTGCCGATCGGCACATCCGCCCTGGCCGCCACCTCCTCGCACGTGAACGATTCGAAGCCGACGTCGACCAGCAGTTCCCGCGACGAGGCCAGTAGGGCGTCGAATTTGCGGCGGCTGCGCTCCTGCGTCGGGCGCCGCCGGGGCATGAGTTCCTGGGGGTCGCTCTGGACCTCCAGCGCGGGGTCCACCCTGCGAGGGGGACGGCGGCTGGTAGTGGACTCCACGAGCACAGATTATCGGTCTTTGCCGTCAGATTCGACGACCTGCCCGTTCTGGTGTTTCCCGCGGTACCGCTAACGCGTCGTCCGCCTGCGGTACAGCACCGTGGCGCCGACGAATCCGACGACGGTGACGGCGGCACACCACAGGACGGCCAGCACGGCGCTGTCGCCGATCGGCGTGCCCATCAGCAGCCCCCGAACCGTCTCGATGACGGGGGTGACCGGCTGGTTCGCGGCGAACCACTGCAGCCAACTCGGCATCGTGGCAGCCGGCACGAACGCGCTGCTGACGTAGGGCAGGAACAGGATGACGAACGTGAAGCCGCTCGCGGCTTCCGGGTTCTTCGCGAGCAACCCGAGCGCGGTCGACAGGTACGACAGCGCGAACACGAACAACGCGATGATCCCGATCGCCCCGAGCCACCGCACGGGGTCTGCCGTCGGGCGGAACCCGATCAGCAGCGCGAATGCGACGACGATCGCGGTCGTGATCATGTTCCGCACGACGCTCGCCAGCACGTGTCCGTTCAGGACCGCGGACCGTGCGATGGGCAATGTGCGGAACCGGTCGATGATGCCGTCGGTCATGTCGCTGGAGACGCTCACCGCCGTCGTGGACGCGCCGAAGGCCGCGCACAACAGGATGATGCCCGGCACAACGTAATCGATGTAGGCGCCGCCGGTGTCGATCGCGCCACCGAACACGTAGACGAACATCACCATCAACATGATCGGCAGGGCGAGGGCCGTGAGCATCGTGTCCGGGCTGCGCGAGATGTGGGTGAGGTTCCGCCACAACATCGTCCAGGAGTCGGACAGTGCGAACACGGGTTCGTTCACGGTCAGGGTCGATGTCGTAGATGGCACGGTCATCGGACTTCCTCCTTGCGGGCTCCACCGGTGAGGGCGAAGAACACGTCGTCGAGATCGGGGGTGTGCAGGGTGAACCGATCGACGGACAGCGTCGGGTCGTCGATGCGGTCGAGGAGCGCCTTGAGGGAGCGGATGCTGCCGTCGGTCGGGATCTGCAGCGTCGAGGCGTCGAGGTCGACGACGGCGTCGGACAGCGCTGCGCTCGCCCGCGCGAGCTGGGCCGGGTCGTGGACGGCGATCTCCACGTGCCCGCCCGGTACCAGCTGTTTGAGCTCGTCCGCGGTGCCTTCGGCGACGATCCTTCCGGCGTCGAGGACGGCGATCCGGTCGGCGAGCTCGTCGGCCTCGTCGAGGTACTGCGTGGTGAGCAGGATCGTGGTGCCGTCGCGGACCAGTTCGCGCACCATCGCCCACATGTCTCGACGGCTCCGGGGGTCGAGCCCGGTCGTCGGTTCGTCGAGGAACAGCACCCGCGGCCGCGCGACCAGGCTCATCGCGAGGTCGAGGCGTCGTCGCATTCCACCGGAGTAGGTGTCGGCACGCTGGTTCGCGGCGTCGGTGAGGTCGAACTGCTCGAGGAGTTCGTCTGCGCGGCGCCGTGATTCACGGCGACCGAGGTGATGCAGGTCGCCGATGAGGGTGAGGTTCTCGCGGCCGGTGAGCAGTGTGTCGACCGACGCGTACTGGCCGGTGACGCTGATGTCGGCGCGGACCGCACGCGCCTGTGACGGCAGGTGGTGTCCCGCGACCTCGACCTGCCCGGCGTCGAACGGCAGCAAGGTCGACAGGATGCGGACCGTGGTGGTCTTGCCGGCGCCGTTGGCGCCGAGCAGCGCGAACACGCTGCCCGTGGGCACGTGGAGATCCACGTCGTCCAGCACCGTGCGGTCGCCGAAGGTCTTCCGTAACCCGGTCGCCGAGATGGCGTGCGTGGTCTGTGGTCGGTACATGAGCCGTCCTCCCCAAAACTGCGTACGTGATACACAACTGTTTACAACATACGCAGTTTTAGGATGAGCGCAAGAGTCGGCTCGAGAGAGGAGCGGTGACGCGGATGGAGACCACTGAGGGCGCGGCGCTGCCTCGGATCGTCGAACTCGCCTGGGGACTGGGCGAAGCCGGCAGCCGTGGCCCCAAGCGGGGCCTGAGCGTGAGCGAGATCCTCGATGCCGCCATCGAACTCGCCGACGACGAGGGCGTGGCGGCGCTGTCGATGGCGCGGGTCGCCAAGCGTCTGGGCTTCACCACGATGTCGCTGTACCGGTACGTCGAGAGCAAGGACGAACTGCTCGAGTTGATCTCCGATCGCGTCATCGGCCCGCCGCCGACGATTCCGCCGGAGCTGTCGTGGCGGGAGGGGCTCGAGGTGTGGGCGCGCGCCGAGTACGACACGCTCATGCGCCACCGGTGGTGGCTGCACCTGCCGATCAGCGGGGCCCCTCTCGGGCCGAACAACATCGCGTGGCTCGAGGCTGCTCTCGGAACTCTGGCATCGACGGCGCTGCCCGAGCCGCTCAAGGTGCAGGTTGCGCTGAACGTCTCGGTACACGTCATCGGCCGGGCCCGGTTCACCATCGATCTGGTCCCCGACGCGGAAGCGGACAACTACGCCAGCATCCTGCCGAGGGTCCTCGACCCGGCGCAGTTTCCGGCCCTGATGTCGGCGCTGGACAGCGGTGCGTTCGCGGAGGACGACGTCGATTGGCAGGACGCCGATTTCCGGTTCGCGCTGTCGCTGCTCCTCGATGGCGTCGAACGTCTCGTGGCGCAGTACGACACCTAGCGGCAGTACGCCACGTCGGCCGTCTCCGGCTCGTAGGCTCGGATGCGACGCGTCGAGAATGCTGGAGGTGGCCGTGGTGGTGCAGAAGTCGGACGAGATCCGGGCCCGGGTTCGGGAGCTGATGCCGACCGCGCGTGACGAACTCGCCGCGCTCGTGGCATTGCGGTCCATCGCGGATCCGAGGCAGGCCCCGCCCGAGCAGTGCGCCGCCGCCGCGAACTGGGTCGCCGACGCCTTCCGGGCGGCCGGGATCGGCCACGTCGAACTGATCGGGACGTCCGACGGTTCCCGCGCGGTCGTCGGGCATCAGCCGGGACCCGAGGGTGCGCCGACGGTGCTGCTCTACAGCCACTACGACGTCCAGCCTGCGGGCGACGAGGCGCTGTGGGCGACGCCGCCGTTCGAACTCACCGAGCGCGAGGGCCGGTGGTACGGGCGCGGTGCCGCGGACTGCAAGGGCAATGTCGTCATGCACCTGCTCGCGCTGCGGGCGCTCGCGGGAGCAGGGGAGCCGCTGCCCGTGGGGATCCGGATCGTGTCGGAGGGCTCCGAGGAGATGGGCGGCGGGGGGCTCGAGGATCTGGTCGAGCAGCGGCCCGAACTGTTCGCCGCGGACGTGGTCGTGATCGCGGACACCGGCAATGTCGCAGTCGGCCGGCCCACCCTCACGACGAGTCTGCGGGGAATCGCGAACGTCGTGGTGCATGTGGAAACCCTCGCGGGCGAACTGCATTCGGGCATGTACGGCGGTTCCGCGCCGGACGCTCTGGCTGCGCTCGTCCAGATGCTCTCCACGTTGCGGGACCACGGCGGCAACACCGTCGTCGACGGGCTCGACACCGCGCAGGACTGGGACGGTGTGGACTATCCGGAGGACCAGTTCCGGGCGGATGCCGGCGTGTTGGACGGGGTCCGGCTCACCGGTTCGGGCTCGGTCGCGGACGCGGTGTGGGCGCGTCCGGCGCTGACGATCCTCGGGATCGACGCTCCGCCGGTCGTCGGGTCCGCGGCGGCGATCCAGCCGCGGGCGTCGGCCCGGCTCAATCTGCGAGTGCCGGCGGGGATGGATCCGCACAAGGCGCAGGACGCGCTCATCGCGCATCTCGAGAAAGCGGCGCCGTGGGGCGCCCACGTGACGGTGGAACGTGAGGCGGTCGGGTCGCCGTTCCGGGCGAAGACGTCCGGGCCCGGCTACACCGCTCTGACGTCCGCGCTCGCGGAGGCGTTCGGCGCCGACGTGGCGGTGGCGGGGCAGGGCGGCACGATCCCGCTGTGCAACACCTTGGCCGGACAGCTCCCGGACGCCGAGATCGTGCTGATGGGTGTCGAGGAGCCGCGGGCGCTGATCCACGCGCCCAACGAGAGCGTTGACCCGTCGGAGATCGAGAATCTGGCCGTCGCCGAGGCCCTGTTCCTACAGGGCCTCGGCTGACGGGGCGGCGTCAGACCAACAGGTCGCGGCGGAGCTTGGCGACGTGGCCGGTGGCGCGCACGTTGTACTGGGCCACCTCGATCTTGCCGTTCTCGTCGACGAGGAACGTCGAGCGGATGACGCCCTGGACGACCTTGCCGTACATTTTCTTCTCGCCGAACGCGCCCCATGCGGTGAGCGTCGTCTTCTCGGGATCCGACAGCAGCGGGAAGGTCAGGCCCTCGTTGTCGCGGAACTTCGCTAGCTTGGCGGGCTTGTCGGGGGAGATGCCGACGACGTCCAGACCGGCCTCGTTGAGTTCGGCGAGGCTGTCGCGGAAGTCGCACGCCTGCTTGGTGCAGCCCGGCGTGCTCGCGGCGGGGTAGAAGTACACGATCACCTTGCGGCCGCGGTAGTCGGCGAGCGACACCTCGCTGCCGTCGGCGTCGGGCAGGGTGAAGTCGGGTGCGATGTCGCCGGGGGCGAGCCTGTTCTCGGTCACAGCGACTGAGGCTACCGAAGGCCCCCGACGGCTGTGGCCGACCGCGGACGGGCGCGGACGGCACGAGCGACGGTCCGCACGACGCCCCGCACTCCCTTCTGCTCTACGGTTGTGTCGAGCTGTGCCGGTAGCGTGACCGGCACAGCAGCATCACAGCCGCACCGATTCGAACCAGTTGGAGGACACGTGCCCAGGGACACCGAGAGCATCGAGCGGGACATCGAGAACGCCCGCAATCAACTCGCGCAGACACTCGACGTGCTCGCCGTCCGCACCAACCCCAAGCGGCTCGTCGAGACGACCAAGCAGAGTGTCCTCGCGAAGTTGAACGAGCCCGCCGTGAAGGCGGCGCTCATCGGTGCCGGTGCTGTCGTCGGGTTGCTGGTGCTGCGCAAGATCTTCCGCTGACGCGACCGGACCAGGTCCGGCAGCTCGAACGGGACGTCAGGTCACACATTCCCCGGGATCGTGTGACCTGACGTCCCGTTCGTCGTTTCGGAGGCATCGAGCCTTCGATCGGAAACGACGAAAGGCCCCCGCACATGATGTGCGGGGGCCTTTCACGGTGCGCCCACAGGGACTCGAACCCCGGACCCAGTGATTAAGAGTCACTTGCTCTACCAACTGAGCTATAGGCGCATGCCCATTTTGCCGGAGAACCGGCTGCTAGTGAACTAGCGTGCGCCCACAGGGACTCGAACCCCGGACCCAGTGATTAAGAGTCACTTGCTCTACCAACTGAGCTATAGGCGCATTGCTCGTCGCGAGGTGTCCCTCGTTCGGTGCGAGGAGAACATTAGCGGACGGCTTCGAGCGAAAGCAAATCAGTGGTCCTGTAACCCTCGAGCCGCAGGTGGCGATTGGTATTCGACCGTTACTCACGTGTCCGGCACGTCGGGGAAGTCGGCTGCGCGAACCTGGCATCATGCAGGAGCGCGGGTGCCGGAGGGATTGTCTGGTCGGCACGTGGGTGGGGTGGGTCGAAGGGACTTGCCTCGGTAGGTGTGCAGTGTGAAGTGGGGTTTTCATGAAGGTCAGTCGCGGTGAGGGTCGTCGGCGCGGGGGTGGAGCGACGAGATCGAGGCTGCCTGCCGCCGCGGCAGTGGTCGCAGCGGCTCTGGGGATGGTGATGCTCGTCACGGGGTGCACCATCTCGACCGGTGCGGCCGGCGCCTCCACTTCCGATACCGGGCCGGTCGACTCCAATCCGCTCGTCGCATTGATCCAGCCGAAGCTCACCACCACCGTCGTGGACGGCGCCGTGGGCTTCTCGCCCGGCGACCCGGTCTCGGTCCGGGTGGCCGACGGCCGGTTGGCGAACGTGGCGCTGCGCAACCCGGACGGCAAGACGGTCGCCGGAGCGGTGGCTCCGGACGGGCTGTCGTGGACGAACACCGAACCACTCGGATACAACCGCAAGTACACGCTCCAGGCCGACGCGTACGGACTCGGTGGCTCGACATCGACCACTCTGTCGTTCACGACCAGTGCCCCCGGGAACCTCACCAAGCCGTACGTGATGCCCGGCGACGGCAGCGTCGTCGGTATCGGCCAGCCCGTCGCGATCCAGTTCGACGAGAACATCCCCGACCGCAAGGCTGCGGAGGGCGCGATCGAGATCGTCACCGCGCCGCCGGTCGAGGGCGCCTTCTACTGGCTCAACAATCGTGAGGTGCGCTGGCGGCCGCAGAACTACTGGGCGCCGGGCACCACGGTCACCGTCGACGTCAAGGCGTACGGCCGAGATCTCGGCAAGGGATTGTTCGGGCAGGAGGACGTGCACTCGTCGTTCACGATCGGCGACGCCGTGGTCATCACCGCCGACGACGACACCAAGCAGGTCACCGTCAACGTGTCCGGTCGCGATGTCAAGACGATGCCGACGTCGATGGGCAAGAACAGCACCCCCACGGACAACGGGGTCTACATCGTCGGAGACCGGTTCGATCACCTGGTGATGGATTCGTCGACCTACGGTGTCCCGGTGAGTTCGCCGGACGGCTACAAGACGCCGGTCGACTGGGCCACGCGAATGTCGTACAGCGGCATCTTCTTCCACTCCGCGCCGTGGTCCCTCGGCGAGCAGGGCAACACCAACACCAGCCACGGCTGCCTGAACATGAGCCCGTCCAACGCGAAGTGGATCTACGACAACACCAAGCGTGGCGACATCGTCCTGGTCAAGAACACGGTGGGCGGCACCCTGTCGGGCACCGACGGACTCGGGGACTGGAACATCCCTTGGGAGACCTGGCGGGCCGGCAACGCGTAGCGGGCGATTATTCTGGGTGTGACCGAATCGTCCGAAGGAACGGGAGCTGAGCGTGGTAGCGGTGGGAGTCGGGGATCTCGTTCAGGCGGCGGGCCATGCGGGCCCGTGGACTGTTCTCGAGGTCCGGCATGGCATGGCGTTGCTCGAACACGCGGATGGGCACCGGCTCTCGCGTCGGACGACGACGCTGACCGTGGTGCGTAAGGCTGAACCAGGTGCGCGCGCCGCACGTTCGGTAGACGACGCGGACAGCGGCGACTCGCCGACGCTGTTCGACTAGTACCTGTCGCGACGCGACTGCAAGATCGTGGCGTGAGACACAGCAAGAAGCGGCCGGCACCCATCGGGTGCCGGCCGCTTCTCGTGGAGCAGTCTGTGTGTCGACCTCTACGCGGGGAAGAGGGCGTTCAGTGCACCGACCAGGCCCAGGATTGCGCCGACGCCGGCAAGAGCGCCGCCGATGCCGGTGATGACCGGCTGGATCTGCTTGATCAGGGCGAGGTCGGAGTCGGAAGAACCCATTGTGAAGCTCCTTCATGTGATGCGGATTGGGGGCGTGGCATGTGTCATGCCGCTGCATCAAAGATGCTGTGCGTCACAGTAGGGGCCGGATGAACAAACGGTTAATTGGAGGTCCCACTGAGTGGGACTTGTGAGTTTTTCCTGTTCAGGGCGATTTGTGTGTGTCGCCGGGTACTTGAAAAGTGAACTGCATCACGCCGGCGTTGCTATCTCGCCTTTTGTGTATGCGGCGGACTTCGGAGGGCCTCGGCGAGCGATCGGTGCGCAGAACGCGCGGTGGCGGCGGAGCGCACGACGTGAGGGTGAGGTGCCGCCGGAGAAACGAGAAAAGCCCCCGGCGATGCCGGGGGCTTTTCTTCGGGGTGACTGACGGGACTCGAACCCGCGACAGCCAGGATCACAACCTGGTGCTCTACCAACTGAACTACAGTCACCATCGCTGTTGCTTCCGGCGGAACCGGTTGCTGCAGCGAGATGAATATTAGCCTGTCGATCGAGGAAAGTGCCAATCGGCTGGTCAGGCCGGTCCCAACTCCTTCGCGACGGCCGCGATCTCGGTGGTGGAGGGGCCCGGATCCGCCACGAACGCGGTGCGCCGGTAGTACTGCAGTTCGCGGATCGATTCCTTGATGTCCGCGAGGGCCCGGTGCGAGAGGCCCTTCTCCGGCTGGCCGAAGTAGATCCGCGGGTACCAGCGGCGGCACAGCTCCTTGATCGAGCTGACGTCGATCATGCGGTAGTGCAGGTGCCCGTC
Source organism: Rhodococcus sp. W8901 (assembly GCF_013348805.1). Lineage (NCBI taxonomy): Bacteria > Bacillati > Actinomycetota > Actinomycetes > Mycobacteriales > Nocardiaceae > Rhodococcus > Rhodococcus sp. W8901. The sequence goes on along the minus strand of NZ_CP054690.1, from coordinate 3,795,389 downwards.
CAGTTCGGGCATGTCCCGGGCGATGAAGCCGCGGTCGGTCGCGATGGAGTTGCCTGCCAGCGGCACGGTGCCGGCGACGGGCACGTGCTCGCGGATGTAGGCGAGCACCATCTGTTCCGCCTCGGCGACGGTCACCGTCGACGCGCGTACCTCTTCGGTCAGTCCGGACTTGGCGTGCATCTGGGTCACGACGTCGGGCATGTCCGCCAGAGCGTCGTCGTCGGCGTGGATCACGATGTCCACGCCTTCACCCAGGATGTTGAGGTCGCTGTCGGTCACCAATGCCGCGATCTCGATGAGCTTGTCCGTACCGAGCCGAAGGCCCGTCATTTCACAATCGATCCATACCAATTTGTCCTGCACGAGAAACACAGTAGTCACGCCCGGGCGGGATATTGTCCACGGTGGAGAACTTCCCGCACGCTTTCTGCTCGAGGAGGACACCACATGACGGTTGACCCGACGCCGGCGGAGAAGGCTCGGATCGCGAAAGCGGCCGCCGAGGAGGCGGCTCGCGTCGCTGCGGAAGCGGCAGCGGCTGCGGAAGCGGCCGAGCGTGAGGCGGCCGACGCGGAGCGGGCGGAGCGTGAAGGCGCGAAGGCCGGTCCGGACAACGGGGGTTCGGCCGAGGGGTTCGGCGCCGCCGCCGAGATCGCGTCCGGATACGCGTCGGAGGGAGCGGCCCTCGAGCTCGGGACGGTCGTCGTCGACGGTGCAGTGGATGCGGCTGCCCGCGTGCGGATTCCGCTGGCGACCGTCAACCGCCACGGACTGATCGCCGGCGCCACTGGCACGGGCAAGACGAAGACACTGCAGGGCATCGCCGAACAGCTCTCGGCGGCAGGTGTTCCCGTCGTGATGGCGGACGTCAAGGGCGACCTGTCCGGGCTGTCCGCGCCGGGGGAACCGAACGACAAGATCACCGGTCGAGCCGCGGAGACCGGGGACCCGGACTGGGTGCCCACCGGCTACCCGGTCGAGTTCGTGTCGTTGGGAACCGAGGGCATCGGGATCCCGGTGCGTGCCACCGTCACGAGTTTCGGGCCGATCCTGCTCAGCAAGGTCCTCGGACTCAACGAGACCCAGGAGTCGACGCTGGGGCTGATCTTTCACTGGGCCGACACCCGTGGGCTCGCCCTGCTGGATCTGAAGGACCTGCGCGCGGTGATCGCGCATCTCACGTCCGACGAGGGCAAGGCCGACCTCGAGGGCATCGGGGGCGTGTCGGCGGCCACCGCGGGTGTGATCCTGCGCGCGCTGGTCAATCTCGAGGCCGACGGCGGTGACACCTTCTTCGGTGAGCCCGAGTTCGAGACCGAGGATCTGTTGCGGATGGGCGCCGACGGGCGCGGGGTGGTGACGCTGTTCGAACTCGGCGCGCAGGCCGCGCGTCCGGCGATGTTCTCGACGTTCCTGATGTGGGTGCTGGCCGACCTGTTCCAGACGCTGCCGGAGGAAGGCGACCTCGACAAGCCGAAGCTGGTCTTCGTCCTCGACGAGGCGCACCTGCTCTTCAAGGACGCGTCCAAGGCGTTCCTGGCGCAGGTGGAGCAGACGGTCAAGCTGATCCGGTCGAAGGGCGTCGGCGTCTTCTTCTGCACCCAGTTGCCCACCGATGTCCCCAATGCCGTGCTCTCGCAGCTCGGTGCGCGGGTCCAGCACGCGCTGCGCGCCTTCACCCCGGACGACCAGCAGGCACTGACCAAGACGGTCCGTACGTATCCGAAGACCGCGCACTACGATCTCGAGAAGGCGCTCACCTCGCTGGGGACCGGTGAGGCGATCGTCACCGTGCTCTCGGAGAAGGGCGCTCCGACTCCGGTGGCGTGGACGAGGATCCGGCCGCCGCGGTCGCTGATGGACACGATCGGCGACGACGGGATCCGGGCGGCGTCCGGCGCCAGCGGGTTGCAGGCGAAGTACGGGCAGACCGTGGACCGGGAGTCGGCGTACGAATTGCTGACGGCGAAGGTCGTGGGCGCGCCGAACCTCGACCCGACGTTGGATGTGCCGCCCTTGCCGGACCTTCCGGATCTGCCGCCGCCGCCCGCCCCGAACGAGGGGCCGAGTGTTGCCGAGCAGATCCTCGGCAACACGGCGGTCAAGAGTTTCCTCCGGTCGGCGGCGTCGGCTGCCGGGCGGGAGATCTCGCGGAGCATCTTCGGTACCGGGCGCAGGCGACGGAGGTGAGTGCGCCCGGCACCGAGGTGGCGGTCAGTCGAACAGGACGACGCCGCGGATGTTCTTGCCCTCGTGCATGTCGATGTACCCCTGGGCGATGTTGTCGAGCGTGTAGGTGGTGGTGATCAGTTTGTCGAGCTCGAGCTTGCCGCTGCGGTACAGCTCGACCATCCACGGGATGTCGGCACTCGGCGCGGACGCGCCGAACAGCGAACCCTGGATGCGCTTCTGGTAGAGCGTGAGCTCGAGCAGGCTGACCGGGATGCCGATGTCGGTGCCCTTGCCGAGACCGGTGACGACGACGGTGCCCGCCTTGCGGATGGACGAAAATGCCTGCGCCACATGCTCACCAGTGGTCACGCCGACCGTCACGATCGCGGAGTCCGCGCCCTGACCATTGGTGAACGATCGGGCGATCTCGGTGGCCTCCTCCATCGTCGCGACCGCGTGGGTGGCGCCGAGTTCGAGGGCGGTGGTGCGCTTGAACTCGACCGGGTCGACGGCGATGATGTGCGCCGCGCCGGCGTGAGCCGCGCCCTGGACGGCGTTGATGCCGATCCCGCCGATACCCATCACGATGACCGTGTGGCCGGGATAGACCTCGGCGGAATTGACGGCCGCACCCCAGCCGGTACCGACACCGCACCCTAGGAGACAGAGCTTGTCCAGCGGGAGGTCCTTGTCGACCTTGACCGCGGAATCGACGTGCACGGTGGAGTACTCGCTGAAGGTGCCGAGCCCGCACATCTGCGCCACGGGGGTGCCGTCCATCGAGAGCCGGAAGCTCTCCGGATCGTCCGGGCGGCTTCCGCTCATGATGGTGGCGCCGCGGTCGCAGAGGTTCTGCAGCCCCTTCGCGCACCAGCGGCACCGCCCGCAGCCCGCGAGGAACGAGAAGATGACGTGGTCGCCGACCTCCCAGCCGTCGGTGTGCGGTCCGACCTCGACGACGATGCCGGAGCCTTCGTGACCGCCGCAGATCGGCAGGTGGCTGTAAGCGTGGTCGCCCTTGGCGAGGTGATCGTCCGAGTGGCACAGGCCGGACGCGAACATCTTGACCATGATCTCGTTCTGTCGTGGGCCGGCGAGTTCGAGCTCGACGACCTTGTAGGTCCCAGGTGCTTCGGTGATGACGGCGCCGCGGGTCTTCACAGGTTCCTCCCAGTGGACATAACAGTGTGTTGTGCATCACTATCAGTCCCGGCGGGTCCGCGTGGCGGATGTGATCCCACTCACTGGAATCGGTCAGGCGTCGGATTCGCGCGCCATGAGGTCGGCGACGGTCTCGCGGCGGATCAGCTCGCGAATGTGCCCGTCCCGCACCGCGACTACCGGTGGCCGGCCGACGCCGTTGTACGTCGAGGCGAGGCTGTGGTGGTAGGCGCCGGTGCACGGCACGGCGAGGACGTCCCCGGGATGCAGGTCGACGGGGAGTGAGACGTCCTCGGCGACGACGTCGCCGGCCTCGCAGTGCCGTCCCACCACGGTCACCGTGGTGTGGCGGCCCAGTGGATGCCGGTTGGCGATCACGACGTCGTACCGGGCGCCGTACAGCGCGACCCGGGGGTTGTCGCTCATGCCGCCGTCGACGGCGACGAAGGTGCGTCCGCCGGCATGAGTCTTCGTCGACACAACGCGGTACAGGGTGACCCCGGCCCGGGCGACGATCGCCCGTCCCGGTTCGAGCACGATCTGTGGGCGGGGGAAGCGGTTGCGCGCGCAGGCGTCGTCGAGGGCGTCGTCGACGACGGCGGCCAGGACCGCCGGATCACACTCCGGGTCGCCGGGACGATAGGGCACGGCGTGTCCGCCGCCCAGGTCGAGGGTGGTCAGGATGACGCCGTGATCGCTGCGGATCTGCGCCATCTGCCCGACGAGGCGGGCGACGGCGGACCGGAAGTACTCGGCGTCGGCGATCTGGGACCCGAGATGGCAATGGAGGCCGACGAGTTCGAGGTTCGGCTGCTCGAGGACCAGTCGCGCGGCATCGCCCGCCTGATCGTGGGACAACGGGAATCCGAACTTCTGGTCGTCGACCCCGGTCGCCACCGCGCGATGGCCGTTGATGTCGATGCCGGGCGTGACCCGCACCAGCACCTGGACGCGCCGGTTCGCGATCGCGGTGAGGAGGCGGATCTCGGTGAGAGAGTCCACCACGATCCGACCCACTCCGGCGTCCACCGCGGCCCGCAGTTCCGTCGCGGTCTTGGCGTTGCCGTGCAGAATGATCCGAGCCGGATCGACGCCCGCGGACAGCGCGATCGCGAGTTCGCCGCCCGAGCACACGTCGATCGACAGCCCCTCGCGGGTCACCCAGTCCGCGACCGCGCGGATCATCAGGGCCTTGCCCGCGTAGGCGATCTCGGCCTCGGGGAACGCGGCGCGGTATGCGCGGCAACGGTGCCGCACGTCGGTCTCGTCGAGGACGTAGGTGGGTGTGCCGAACTGGTCGGCGATGTCGTCGAGCGCGACTCCGCCGACCCGGATCCGGCCCCGGTCGTCGTGGTCGGTGGTGGTCGGCCACAGCGCCGGATCCAGTCGCGGCGTCATCGTCGTGCGAAGGGACGGAAAGAGATCGAGCAGGGTCACCGGCGTCTCCTGAGGGTGCCCGCATCCAGGTGGAGCGGGGTCACCTTCAGGACTACGCCGGTCTCGTGCTCATCGGTCGGTTCTTGACGGGTACTTGACGGCGCCCGCCCGAGCCCTGACGCGCGGTTGACGCGCGGTGCGTCAGCCGCCCAGTTTCCGGTAGAACGTGCCGACGATCGGGGCGACGACGGCGCGCGGGCTGTACTGCCCGGCCACCGACATGCCCTTGCTCAGGATGCCCGGCACGATCCGCATCTTGTTCTCGGCCAGCGCGTCCAGCGAGACCTTCGCGACGTACTCGCTCGAGATCCACAGGAAGTCGGGGACCAGCTTGTCGACGATCGACGCCTCGGCGGGGTCGGGGGTCTCGGTGCGCACCGGGCCCGGCGCGAGCAGCGTGACGTTGACGCCGCTGCCCTTGAGTTCGCCGCGCAGCGACTCGGAGAACGTGTTCACGAACGCCTTGGTGGCGGCGTAGGTGGCGTTGTTGGGGATCGGCATGTTGCCGGCCGCCGAGCCCACCATCAGGATCGCGCCCGACTTGCGCGCCACCATGCCCGGCAGGACCGCGAGGGTGAGGTCGTGCACGGCGACGGAGTTGAGCTCGACCTGGTCGCGCTCGTACGACGGATCGAGCTCGCTCACGGGACCGAACGTCGCGATACCGGCGTTGTTGCACAGGATCGAGATCTCGCGCTCGGACAGCTCGGTCACCAGCGGGGCGCGGCCCTCGCGGTCGGACAGGTCCACGGCGCGGACCTCGACCTCGACGCCGTACTTCTCGCGCAGCTGGGCGGCGAGCTTCTCCATGACGTCGCCTCGGCGGGCGACGAGGATCAGCGAGTGTCCGCGCGCGGCCAGTTCGGCGGCGAGGGCCTCGCCGATGCCGGAGGAGGCGCCGGTCACGACCGCGCGGGCGTCTGGGGTGGGGTTCGGCAGGCTCACGAGAATGCAGCGTAGTCGGTGCCCGGATTCGTGGTGGTCATGCGCTCAGATGCTCGCCGCCAGCCGGGTGCCCTGCTCGATCGCGCGTTTGGCATCGAGTTCGGCGGCGACGTCGGCGCCGCCGATGATGTGCGTGGTCACACCGGCGACCGTCAGTTCGTCGACGAGGTCGCGCACCGACTCCTGCCCCGCGCAGATCACGACGGTGTCCACGTCGAGCGTCCGAGGACGCTCGTGCTTCTCGCCGAACGTGATGTGCAGACCGGCGTCGTCGATGCGCTCGTAGTTGACGCCCGACAGCTCGTGCACGCCCTTCGCCTTCAGCGCGGCGCGGTGCACCCAGCCGGTGGTCTTGGCGAGCCCGGCGCCGATCCGTCCGGGCTTGCGTTGCAGCAGGTACACCTCGCGTGGCGACGGTGCGGGCCGCGGCGTCGTCAGCGCACCGGGAGCGGACTCGGGATCGGTGACGCCCCACTCCTGCTTCCACTCCTTCAGGTCCAGAGTGGGGGAGTGCTCGTGGGTGAGGAACTCGCTTACGTCGACGCCGATGCCGCCGGCGCCGATCACCGCGACCGTCCTGCCGACCGGCTTCCTGTCCCGCACAACCTCGGCGTACGACAGCACCTTCGGGTGGTCGACGCCAGGGATGTTCGGGACGCGTGGGGTCACGCCGGTCGCGAGGACCACCTCGTCGTAGCCGGAGGCGATCAGGTCGGCGGCGGTGACGCGGGTGCCGAGCCGGACGTCGACACCCGCGAGGTCGAGTTGGCGGCGGTAGTAGCGGATGGTCTCCGCGAACTCCTCCTTGCCGGGGATCCTCTGCGCGATACCGAACTGGCCGCCGATGTCGTCACGTGCCTCGAACAGGGTGACGGTGTGGCCGCGTTGCGCGAGGTTGAGTGCCGCCGACAGTCCGGCCGGTCCGGCGCCGACGACCGCGAGGGTCTTCTTTCGTCGCGTCGGCAGCAGGACCAGCTCGGTCTCGCGCCCCGCACGCGGATTGAGCAGGCACGAGACGTGCTTGTTGACGAACGCGTGGTCGAGGCACGCCTGGTTGCAGGCGATGCAGGTGTTGATCTCGTCGGGTGCGCCGGCCTCGGCCTTGCGGACCCACATGGGGTCGGCGAGCATCGGCCGGGCCATCGAGATCAGCCGGGCGTCGCCGCGGGTGAGGATCTCCTCGGCGGTCTCGGGCATGTTGATGCGGTTGGACGCCGCGACCGGGATGGACACGTGCTTCGCGAGTTTGTCGGTGATGTCGGCGAACGCTGCGCGCGGTACCGACGTCACGATCGTCGGCACCCGCGACTCGTGCCAGCCGATGTCGGTGTTGATGATGGTGGCGCCGGCGGCCTCGACTTCCTGTGCGAGCGCGACGATCTCGTCCCAGCTCTGTCCACGCTCGACGAGGTCGGCCATCGACAGCCGGAACAGGATGATGAAGTGCGGGCCCACGGCGGCGCGGGTGCGGCGCACGATCTCGACAGCCATCCGGCGACGCTTCTCGGGGGTGCCGCCCCACTCGTCGGTGCGACGGTTGGTGCGCTCGGACAGGAACTGGTTGATCAAGTAGCCCTCGCCGCCCATGATCTCGACGCCGTCGTACCCGGCCGAACGGGCCAGACGGGCACAGCGGACGAAGTTGCGGATCTGCCAGCGCACGCCACGGCTCGTCAGGCGCCGCGGCCGGAACGGGTTGATGGGCGCCTTGATCGACGACGCGGACACACTCAGCGGCTGGTAGCTGTACCGGCCGGCGTGCAGGATCTGCAGCGCGATCTTGCCGCCCTCGTCGTGGACGGCGTGGGTGATGACGCGGTGCCGACGGGCCTCGAACCGGTTGGTGAGCTTCGCGCCGAAGGGCAGCAGCCAGCCCGTCCGGTTGGGGGCGTAGCCGCCGGTGACGATGAGGCCGACGCCGCCGCGGGCGCGTTCGGCGTAGAACTCGGCCAGACGGGCGGTGTTCTTCGCGCGGTCCTCGAGGCCGGTGTGCATCGACCCCATGATCACGCGATTCCTCAGCGTCGTGAATCCGAGGTCGAGTGGCGAGAGCAGATGCGGGAACTGGGAAGTCATGCCGGGCCTTTCGGTCAGGTCAGGGCTGTGAAGAAGAATCGGGATGCTGTTCGGATTCGAGGGCGGCGAGCACCTCGGTGCACCAGCCGACGAACCCTTCCTCGACGCGGATGCCGCCGCGCAGGACGAGGTACTGGTGCAGGACGGACCCAGCGCGACGGCGGGATTCGGGAAAGTCGTGGTCCTGGATCCTGCGGTACAGGTCCAGGCGTGCGACGTGCTCGTCGCGGTGCCGGCGCACCTCTGCGATGAGCGACGCCATGTCGCCGTACGCGGCGCCGCGGATCTTCACGGCGAGTTCGTTGCGCAGGTGGCCGGGCTCGGTGGGCTCGGCGATCCAGCGGGCCAGCTCGGCCCGGCCCGCGCTGGATACGCGGTACACCTTCTTGTCCGGGCGGCCGTCCTGTGCGATCGCCTCTCCCGTGACCCAGCCGGCGTCGTCCATCCGCTTGAGTACGCGGTAGATCTGCTGGTGGGTGGCACTCCAGAAGAAGCCGATCGACTTGTCGAATCGGCGCGCGAGTTCGTATCCGGAGCCGGACTGCTCGCTGAGGGAGACGAGGATCGCGTGTTCGAGTGCCACGTCCCCAGTCTGTATGCAACGAGGTGAATATGCAACTGTGCGTATAACGCGTACGGGGTGCCCCGGACCTTGTTCGGTCCGGGACACCCCGTGGTCACGCGCGTCGGGTCAGACGAGGCGCTCGCCCTTCCTGCGGGCGGCGGCCCACTCGCGGACGGCGCCGCGGGTGATGACGAACAGTGTCGCGGCGACGACGATCGGCCATATCAGGACGTAGACGGTCAGGAACACGGTGTTCACAGGTACTCCTCTGTAATCGGATCGAGTCTGCAGTCGGATCGAGCCGGGGCCGGTTCGGAGCGGTCAGTCCCGGACGGCCGCTTCCCCCAGCGACGGACGGTCGTCGTCGATGTCGGTGGACCCAGGCTCGCTGTCGAAGTCGCCGACCCGTTCCTTGATCGTCGCGAAGTCGAACGATTCGGGGTTGCGCACCGACATCACGTAACAGACCACCGTGCTCACGGCGTACGCGACGAGTGAGCCGCTCAGGGTGGCGTAGTCGTGCAGGAAGCCGATGCCGAAGGGCGCGACCACGACGATCGCGACCGCGCCGACGATCTTCGCGACGCGGAGTCCGAAGAACCCGAAGGCCATCAGGGCGAGCACCACACCGACGCCGACGACGGACACGACATCGATGAGGAACCCGCTCGCCCCGTCGGTGGGGAACCAACCGAAGCGCACCGGCAGGAACGTGGCCACTGCGGCGAGGGTCGAGATCGTGAACGCCTTGTTGGAGACCTTGTTCCAGTAGAAGCTCGCGATCACCGGGAAGACCAGCGCGCCCCACAGGGCGCCGACGAACACCAGGAGATCGAGAATGTTGAGTCGCATGCTCGCGAACGCCACGGCCAGCGCGGTCGCGACGACCATGGTGGCGCGGCCGATCAGCAGCATCCGGCGTGGATCGGCGGCCGCTCGGACGGCGACGGTGTGGCCGTACCCGTCGGTCATGACGATCGACGACAGCGCCGCCAGATCGGAGTCCGCGGTGGACGACAAGGCTCCGAGGATGAGCAGGAAGAACAGTGCGACCAGTACCGCCGGCAGGTAGGTGCCCGCCATCTGCGGAATGAGGTTGTTGACGTCCCCGTCCAGCGGATCGATGCCCAGGTACAACGCGAGGACGCCGAACATGCCGATGCCGATCACCGTGGCGCCGTATCCGACCGCGGCGGTGATGAACGTCGGTTTGATGAGGTCCTCGCGGACCGCGAACAGTCGCTGCGCGATGGTCTGGTTTCCGATCGCGTAGGCGAGGACGGCGGCGATGTAGGGGGCGCCCTGATTGAAGAACGCCTCACTCGAGAAGAAGTTGCCCTGGGCGGGAGTCAGATTCGCGGCACCCGTCTCGAACGCTGCCGGGAATCCCGCGGCGAAGAAGACGATCGGGATCAGGATGGCGACGGCGCCGAGCATGCCCAGTAACTGGATCACGTCGGTCAACACGGAGGCCCGGAATCCCGACCACAACGTGTACAGCAGCACACCGCCCGCGATGACGAGCGCACCCTGGATGAAGTTGAGCGGTGACAGCAGGGAGATGAGTACGCCGCCCGCGATGAAGTTCGACATCAGGCTGATGAGGCTGCCGACGACGTTGGATCCGGCCAGCATGAGCTGGCTCGATCGCCCGTGCCGGGCGTACATGATCTCCGCGAGGGTGTGGGCCCGGGGCGCCAGTCGCCGATGCGTACATCGACGATGCCCAGATCCAGGTGGCCGTCATGCTGGCCGCGGAGATGCCGAAACCGACCTGGTTTCCGGCCGTCATGAAGTTGTCGGCGTTTTCCCTCTTCCGGCCGATGCGGAGGGAGATGAGAAATGTTCCGCCGTAGAAGAACACTAGTAGCAGAATAATCGCCACGGCGCTGAATTGGACGAGTTCGGGTACGTCCATTCGTTATCTCCTTGACATTTCTTCGTGAGAATTCGGCTCGCGAATCTTTGATGCGAGCAGGCGAGACCGAGGGGTGTCTGTACTGGTCGACGGGCGCATCTGCGTCGTCGTACCGGCGCCGCGGCGCAGCGATGTCCGCTCCGGGTGAACGCGAAAACTGTTCCGCGCGAGCGGGTCGTGTCCCTCGACACGGCTCGTGGACCGACGGGGCCGGTGGCGGCACGCGACGCCGGCGGCGCGGGAGTTGCCCGCGTCGACGGTCGTGCGGTGTGCACGAAACGCGAGTATTCGCCGTTCGTTCGCGAGGGTCGACGTGTTCCGGATCGGGCGTCCGCGCAGTTGTGCGCGGGTCGTCGACGCATTCCCATCAGTCGCCAGGCAGTGTAACACGCAAGAATTGCCGGGGCGGTTTTCGAGTCGCGAAATTGAATTGATCCGAGAGATTTGATGGAAGTATGGATTTCGATGTCCACCTCGTGTTTGTTTCGAATTCGACCGGCGTGCGGGTGTGTCACCGTGCAGGGCACGTCCGACTACGTAGGCTCGCCGCCATGAGCACCGAAGTGGTTGGGGGCGCCGGCATCGGGCAGGCGGCGACCCGTCGTCAGGTCGCCGCGTGGGGCTTGTGGGACTGGGGCTCGGCAGCGTTCAACGCCGTCGTCGTCACCTTCGTCTTCTCGGTCTATCTCACCGACGCCGTCGGCGACGATCTGCCCGGATCGATATCCGCGAGCACGTGGCTCGGGTGGTCGCTCGGTATCGCCGGCTTCTTCATCGCCGTCCTCGCGCCCGTGAGCGGCCAGCGGTTCGACGCCGCCGGTCGGCGCAAACGCTCCCTGGCGGTGCTGACGTTCCTCACGGTCGCCGCGATGGCGGGCATGTTCTTCGTCGTCGACGACTACCACTACCTGTGGCTGGGACTGGTGCTGCTCGGCGTCGGATCGGTGATCTTCGAACTCGCCGGCGTGCCGTACAACGCCATGATGCGGCAGGTGTCCACTCCCGAGAACATCGGCCGGGTATCCGGGTTCGGCTGGGCCATGGGCTATTTCGGCGGCATCGTGCTGCTGCTGGTCTGCTACTTCGGGTTCATCGCCGGCGACGGCGACACCCGCGGTCTCCTGGGGCTGAGCACCGACGGCGGCCTCAACATCCGGCTCGTCGCACTGCTTGCGGCGGTGTGGTTCCTCGTGTTCGCGATCCCGGTGCTGCTCGCGGTCCCCGAGGTGCCGCGCACCGCGGCCGACCCCGGTGCCGCGAAGGCGGGCTTCGTCGAGTCGTACCGGGTGCTGTGGCGCGATCTGAAGGAACTGTGGGCCGCCGACCGGCGCACCGTCTGGTTCCTCGTGGCGAGCGCGCTGTTCCGCGACGGCCTGGCCGGCGTCTTCACCTTCGGCGCGGTGCTGGCCGTCAACGTGTACGGAATGGCGTCGGACAGTGTGCTGCTCTTCGGTGTCGCCGCCAACGTCGTCGCCGCCCTCGGCGCCATCGTGGCCGGACGGTTCGACGACCGGATCGGCCCCAAGGTGGTGATCGCCGGTTCGCTGATCGCGATGCTGGTGGTCGGCACCGTGTTGCTCGCCGTCTCAGGCACGTTGATGTTCTGGATCTTCGGCCTGCTGCTGTGCCTGTTCGTCGGACCGGCGCAGTCGTCGTCGCGTACGTTCCTCGCGAGGATCACCCCGCCCGGACGCGAGGGGCAGCTGTTCGGGCTGTACGCAACCACCGGCCGCGCGGTCTCGTTCCTCGCGCCGACGCTGTTCGGCTTCTTCGCGTGGTGGTTCGGCGCCGATCGGGCCGGCATCGTCGGTCTGCTCGTGGTCCTCGGTATCGGCCTGGCGGCGCTGTTGATGGTCCGCCCGCCCGAGCGGGACCCCGGGCCGCGCACCGGGCCGAATGTCACATCGGTTCAGTCCGACTGAACGCGTGTGACATTCGGCCAGAAGGACGGGTTGTCAGGACTTGAAGTAGACCAACTGGTGGGTGGTGGCGAGCAGGACGCCGTCGCGTCCCCAGATCTCGCCGGACTGGTCGAAGTAGCCGTTGCCGAAGTTCTGGGCGCGGGCGGTGCCGAGGACGGCCTCGTCGGCCTGCGCGGCGAGCATCGCCGCATCGGCGTGGAAGTACACGGTCAGCGACACCGTGCCTGCCGGGAGCATGCGGCCCAAACGCAGGAACACGCGCGGGTAGAAGACGTCGCACAGCGATGCCAGGGCGGGGAAGTCCAGTGCGCGGGGCGGGTTGTCACGTACCCACAGCGTCGTCGTCGAGTCGGGCTGCTCGCCGGCGGTGTCGTCCGCGACGTCGGGGATCGCGCCCTCGACAAACCGCATCTCGTAGTTGCGGGCCCACGCGATGAAGTCGGGGAACCCCTGGACCGCAACGGCATCGGCCGCTGGAACGGCGGGTGGCGTGATGTCCGTGGAGGTCCATGTCTCGCGGCGGATGCCGAACACCGCGGTGGCGGTGGTGGTGACGACGCCGTCCTGGGTCAGCTCGATGTTCCAGTGCTGGGTGGAGCGGTTGGTGCGGGTGGGGCGGGCGGTGACCTCGAACGGGCCGTCGGCGATCGGGCCGGCGAAGTTCACCGTGAGGGAGAGTGGCTCGCCCAGACGCTCGGGGTGCTGCTGCGCCGCGCGGAGCAGGGTTGCAGCGGTGATGCCGCCGAACGGGCCCACCATGTTCGCGTAGGCCGGGTCGGTGTGACCGTGTGACCGGCCTGCGTCGAACGCGCTGAGTTCGACGGCCGCGTCGAACGGGTGCGGGGGTGCGACGATCTGGGTCACGGCTGCTCCTGGTGGGTGACGATCCGGTTCTAGGTATGACAACATACATAGAACCGGACGGCAACGGTGCGATCGACGGAAGGGCGACGACATGGCGAGGCGAAGCGATCCCGTGAACGGTCCGCGCGCGGCCATGATCGACAGCGCCGTCGCACTCATCCGCGAGCAGGGTGTGGCCGCGACGTCGTTCGCCGACGTGCTCGCCCACAGCGGTGCCCCGCGCGGCTCGATCTACCACCACTTCCCGAACGGGAAGTCCCAGCTGGTGGAGGAGGCGACCCGGTCCGCCGCGGCCTACCTGGGGCGGGGCGTCGCCCGCGTTCTCGAGTCCGGTGACACCGTCTCGGCGCTGCGGGCGCTGGTGGACCTGTGGCGTCGGGGGCTCGAGGCCACCGACTACGCCGCCGGGTGTCCGATCGTCGCGGCCGCGCTCGGCACCGAACGCGGCGCGCGCGAGGTGGCGGGCGCGACGTTCTCCGAATGGTGCGACCTGATCGCCGCGTCGCTCGTCGGCGACGGCGTCGCGCAGGCGCGGTCGGCGTCGTTGGCGGTGCTCGTGGTGAGCGCGCTCGAGGGTGCGCTGGTGATGGCGCAGGCGCAGAGTACGTCGGCGCCGCTCGATGCGGTGGTGGACGAGCTCGAGGTGTTCCTCGGCGGGTGACGGCCGACCGTCAGCTCTGGGCAGCTCGGGCGAGGATCGCGTCGGCCAGTGCGTCGGCGTTCTCCTCAGGGATCCAGTGACTTCCGCCCTCGAGCACGACGAAGCGGTACGGCGCGTCGACGAAGTCGCCGCAGCGCTCCGCGCACGCCGGGCCGATGGCGGGGTCCGCGGTGCTCCACACGTACGTGGTGGGAACCCGCACCGGCGGCAGGTCGCCGAACTCGTGGACCAACGCCCGGTACCAGTTCATCGCGGCAGTCAGGGCGCCCGGCTCCGACAGCAGCCGGACGTGTTCCTCGACCAGATCGGGGTCGTTGCCGTCGCCGAAGACCGCCCGTAGGCGCCGTGAGTTCTCCTCGAGCAGAACGGCTTCGGAGTTGCTCTCGGTGCGGAACTGTCGCATGTAGCCGGACCGCCGCTGCTGGTCGGCGTCGTTGCGCAGGGCCCATCCGAAGGCCGCCGCGTGCGGCACCGACACCGCCGTGAGGCTGCGGATCCGCTCCGGGTGCCGGCCCGCCACCTGCCACGCGACGGCCGCACCCCAGTCGTGACCCACCAGGTGGGCCGAGTCGAGGTCGTACGCGTCGAGCAGCCCGACGACGTCGGCGACGAGGTGGTCGAACCGGTAGTCCTCGACCGCCTCGGGGCGAGCGTCGGGGGAGTATCCCCGCTGATCCGGCGCGATCACCCGGAATCCGGCGCGGACGAGTCGCGGCGTGATCGGCCGCCACGACGCTGCGCTCTCCGGGAAGCCGTGGAGCGCAACGATCGGGACGCCGTCGTCCGGGCCGGTGACGTTGACGTCGAAAGTCAGGTCGCCCAGGCGAACTCGGTCGTGGCGCGCGTCGGCTGTCATGGTGGCCACGGTAGCCGAACCGCTACGCGCGCGTGGGCTTCCAGCTCCCGATGCCGAGCATGATGAGCCGCAACTGCTTCTCGGCCCGCTCGATCACCGCGCGTTCGTCGGCCGACCCCGGACGCTCCACCTCGAGCAGGTCGATCACCGCGGCGAGCATCGCCTGCACGATGAGGTCGGCGGCCATCTCGAGATCCTCGACGTCCCAGTCGGCGAGCCCCGGCATGCGGGACAGGTCGATCGTGAGTTCGCTGACGAACAGGCGCAGTTCGGTGGCGATCGCGCGCCGGACCTCGGTGACGCCGCCGTACCGCTCGCGGGCGATGAAGCGGAACTCCGCCTCGTGCGCGCGCACCTGGCGGACGAGAATGTCGAGCGAGGCCGTCGCGTTCTTGGTGCTGGGTGTGCGTCGGGCGTCGCGCAGCATCCGGCGCAACACCCGCATGCTGTCCTCGGCGAGGACCACGCCCAGTTCGTCCATCGACGCGAAGTGGCGGTAGAAGGCGGTCGGCACGATCCCGGCCGCGCGCGCGACTTCGCGCAGGCTGACGCTCGCGAAACTGCGGTCCGCCAGGAGGTCGAGCGTGCGATCGAGCAGTGCCTGGCGGGTGCGCTCCTTGCGCTGCGCTCGCGTCTCCACCGGCTCCGTCACGGCGTCGAGTGTATTCACCGAGATCCCGCACCCGCCGCATCCGGAGCGTGACCGGCGTCACTGATGTCCGGGATTGACAGGCGTGGGGTAACTGCGTTCACACTAATTAGTGTACGACTGTGCACTGAAACCGTGTGGCCGACATCGAATCGGCGCTCCGACGAGGAGAGACCATGGCTGTGAGATCTGAACCTTCCGTGAGTTCCACCGGCCGCATACGGCGCCCGCTGCTCGCGCTGCTGGAGTCGATGGCCACCCCGCACGCCGTGGACCGCTACCTCGAACTGGTCGATCCGATGGCGACCGTGCGCGACATGCGTGCCCGCGTGGTGTCGGTGTCGCGGCCCACGGCGGGTTCGGTATGCCTCGAGTTGCGGCCCACCCGGCAGTGGCGCGGATTCGCCGCCGGACAGTTCGTGCAGGTGGGCGTCGTGATCGACGGGGTCCGCCATGTCCGTTGCTACTCGCCGACCGGTTCGCAGCACCGCGCGGGCGATCCGATCCGGCTCACCGTGAAGGCCCACCCGGGCGGGCTGGTGTCGCAATACCTGTACGACCACGTCGAGGAGGGTTTGGTCGTCGACCTGGCTCCGGCCGCCGGTGAGTTCCGGCTGCCGGACCCGCGGCCCGATTCGGTGCTGCTCGTCAGCGGCGGCAGCGGCATCACGCCGGTGCTGTCGATGCTGCGCACGCTCATCGACGAGGGTTACTCCGGCCGGATCGCGTTCCTGCACTATGTGCGGACCGTCGCCGACATCGCAGACCGCGCCGAGTTGCGCGCGATCGACGCCGCGCACGACAACGTCACGATCGACCTGGTCGAGACCGTGCCCGGCGGGCGCTTCTGCGGCGCACACCTGCAGCGGGTGGCCCCCGGTTTCGGGGTCGGCACCGAGGTGTTCGTGTGTGGACCGGACGCGCTCACGGCGGCCGTGCGCCACCTGCTCGATGCCGACGGGTTCGGTGAACAGATGCACACCGAACGGTTCGTGATCGGCTCGACCGGTCCGGTCGACGCGGCGGGTGGGACGGTGTCGTTCGCGCGCAGCGGTGTCACCGTCGAGAACTCGGGGGCGAGCATCCTCGAGCAGGCCGAGGCCGCCGGGCTGGTGCCCGAGTACGGCTGCCGGATGGGGATCTGTTTCTCGTGCACCGCGCTCAAGCGATCCGGCCGGACCCGCAACGTCCGTACCGGCGATACCCACGACGACCCGGATCAGCCGATCCAACTCTGCATCTCCGCGCCGCTCGGTGACGTCGACATCGACATCTGAGCGACCCGATCGCACGACTGGACAGGAGAACACGATGTTGGGAGTCAGTCTGCCGGGTGTGCCCGGCTTCCTGAGGTTCTGGGAGCGTGAACCGGAGCCGGAGAAGGCCGGCGAGATCGCCGTCCTGAGCTACGACGACGTCGAGGATCTCGGCCGCGAACTCGATGCCCTGCGCGCCGAGACCGTCGCGGACCTCGGTCAGGTCGACCGGGAGTACATCTATCGGATCATCAAGGCGCAGAGGGGGTTCGAGGTCGCGGGCCGTGGTCTGATGTACCTCGGGTTCCTGCCGCCGTTCTGGCTCGCCGGCGTCGGGGCGCTGTCGATCTCGAAGATCCTCGACAACATGGAGATCGGCCACAACGTCATGCACGGCCAGTACGACTGGATGCGCGAGCCCGGCCTGAACTCGCGGGTGTTCGAATGGGACACCGTGTGCCCTGCTGACCAGTGGAAACACTCGCACAACTACATGCACCACACGTACACGAACATCGTCGGCCGGGACCGCGACATCGGATACGGCGTCCTGCGGATGGACGACGCGCAGCGCTGGAACCCCTACTATCTCGGCAATCCCGTGTATGCGACGGGGCTGATGTTCCTGTTCGAGTGGGGTGTGATGCTGCACGACCTCGAGGCCGAGAACGTGGTCCAGGGCAAGCGCAGCTGGGCGGACGTCAAACCACTGATGGTGGGCTGGTGGCGGAAGGCGGGCCGTCAGGTACTCAAGGACTACGTGGTGTTCCCGGCGCTGGCGGGGCCGCTGTTCGTCTCGACGCTGCTCGGGAACGCGACCGCCAACGTGGTCCGCAACGTGTGGGCGTACTCGATCATCTTCTGCGGCCACTTCCCCTCGGGCGTACAGAGTTTCACCGAGGAGGAGACGGCCGACGAGACCCGCGGCCAGTGGTACCTGCGGCAGATGCTGGGGAGCGCGAACATCAGTGGCAGCCCGCTGTTCCACATCATGTCGGGCAACCTGTCACACCAGATCGAGCACCACCTGTTCCCGGACATTCCGGCGCACCGCTATCCGCAGATGGCCCCGCGGGTGCGGGAACTGTGCAAACAGTACGGGTTGCCGTACAACACCGGCGGATTCTTCCGGCAGATCGGCTCGGTGTGGGCCAAGATCTTCCGGCTCGCGCTGCCGCCGTCGCTGGTCGGCCCCGCTCCGGTGCACGGTGTTATCGTCGAGCGTCGGAAGACCGCTGCATGAGAGGTGCGTCGAACATGGTGGGGAAGTTCGAGCGGGGCAAGGACACGGTGCAGGACATCACCGAATCGGCGGCCACCCACGTCGGCAGGATCGCCGTGATCATCACCGGCGCGGTCCGGGACGTCACCCGCGAGATCGGGGACTGGATCACCGACGGCATCGAGATGCGGGAGGCGGCGCGCAAGGCGCGGGAGGATTCGGAGGAGGCGCGGACGGATCCGGACGAGGACCGACCCGATCGGTAGTACGAAACGGCTCGGGCCCGGCATCGAAGTCGATGCCGGGCCCGAGCCGTTTGCGGTGCGTGAGGACTAGATGACACCCATGGCGAACATCGCGTCGGCGACCTTCACGAAGCCGGCGATGTTGGCGCCGTGCACGTAGTCACCCGGCTGGCCGTACTCGGCAGCGGTGGTGATGCAGCGCTCGTGGATGCCGCGCATGATCTTCGACAGGCGCTCGTCGGTGTACTCGAAGCTCCAGGAATCGCGCGAGGCGTTCTGCTGCATCTCGAGTGCGGAGGTGGCGACACCACCGGCGTTGGCGGCCTTGCCGGGTGCGAACGCGACGCCCGCGTCACGGAAGACCTTGATGCCCTGAGCGGTGGTGGGCATGTTCGCGCCCTCGGCCACAGCCTGCACGCCGCATGCGACGAGCTTCTTGGCGGCGACCTCGTCCAGCTCGTTCTGGGTGGCGCAGGGGAGTGCAATCTCGCACTCGACATCCCAGATGGAGCCGCCCTCGACGTAGGTGGCGTGGGGGACCTGGTCGGCGTACTCGCTGATGCGGGCGCGCTTGACTTCCTTGATCTCCTTGAGCAGCTCGAGGTCGATGCCCTTGGGGTCGACGACGTAGCCGGCGGAGTCGGAGCAGGCCACGACGGTGCCACCGAGCTGGTGGACCTTCTCGATGGCGTAGATCGCGACGTTGCCGGAGCCCGACACGACGACCTTCTTGCCCTCGAGGCTCTCGCCCTTGGCGGCCATCATCTCGGCGGTGAAGTAGGCGACACCGTAGCCGGTGGCCTCGGTGCGGACCATCGAGCCGCCCCAGTTGAGGCCCTTGCCGGTGAGGACGCCCGACTCGAACGAGTTGGTGAGGCGCTTGTACTGGCCGAACAGGTAGCCGATCTCGCGGCCGCCGACGCCGATGTCGCCGGCGGGCACGTCGGTGTACTCACCGATGTGGCGCTGCAGCTCGGTCATGAACGACTGGCAGAAGCGCATGATCTCGGCCTCGGAGCGACCCTTGGGATCGAAGTCCGAGCCACCCTTGCCGCCGCCGATGGGCAGGCCGGTGAGCGCGTTCTTGAAGATCTGCTCGAAACCGAGGAACTTGACGATGCCCAGGTTGACGCTGGGGTGGAAGCGCAGGCCGCCCTTGTAGGGGCCGAGCACGCTGTTGTACTGAACACGGAAACCGCGGTTGACGTGCACGTTGCCGTTGTCGTCGGTCCACGGCACGCGGAAGATGATCTGACGCTCGGGCTCGCAGAGCCGCTCGATCAGGCCGGAATCGGCGTAGCGAGGGTGACGCTCGAGGACCACATGCAGAGATTCGAAGACCTCGGCTGCTGCCTGGTGAAATTCGGGCTCGCCGGCATTGCGCAGCAGGACCTGCTCGTAGATCTCCTCAACGCGGTCGCGTACAGACAACATTCACCTACCTGATTCCGTGAGAACTTATTAATCTTTCCGTTACACGATAGTCCGTAGCTGGCCTACACTTCGACGGTTACCTGGGGAAAGTGAGATTGGCCACGTGTAAACATCGTGTTACGCAGGATGGGCGAGATCGGTTCGGCGTCACCTGAACCCGGACGGTGTTCGCGGCGGAGACCGGGCGCGATTACCCTATTCACGTCTCAATTTCCACAGAAATCCCATGAGTAACACCCGAATCTTGGGCGTTTCATGGTTTGCTCATTGATCGATGCACGTCTCCGGGGGGATACAGCGGTTGGGCCGCGCACACATTGCCTCCCCGACCACTGGAAGGAAAACGGTCTGTGAGAGCAACGAAGAGAAGATGGACGGCGGCACTGTCCGCTGCGACAGTCACTGTCGGACTCTCGGTTGCAATGGCGACACCCGCGAACGCGGTCGGGGGTCCGTGCGGGCAGAACGGCGGAAGTCTCGGTAGCGCAGGAAGTTCGGGTAGCCAGGGAAGTGCCGGCAGCGCGGGGAGCTCCGGCAGTCTCGGCAGCCTGGCTTCGGGCAGCCTCGGCAGCGCGACGGGTTCGCTCATCAACTCGCTCCCGTGGATCACCGGCGCGCCCAACGGTGCGCTGCCGGTGTTGTCGGGCAAGACCAAGGCCATCGAAATGGTTACCGGACCGGGTAGCCCGAACAAGAGCATCGAGAAGTACAGCGTCTCCGGTACCGACCTCGGGATCATGTGGGACAGCGGAGACGCGGACCACGGCGTCATGATGCTGTTCGGTGACACTGTCGGCGACTGTGGCATCGAGGGCGATCAGTGGCGCAGCAACGTCCTGTTCCGCAGCACGGACGCTAACCTGACCGACGGCATGCGGATCGACGACTCACCGCTCGCGGCGGCGCCGCCGAACTTCTCCAGGCAGGTCATCCAGGGTCTGCTCTCTGAGAAGCCGGGCGGTTTCCCCGAGTTCACGGTGATCCCGACCGGCGGCGTCGCCGTCGACGGTGTGCAGTACGTGCGGTGGATGTCCGTCCGTTCGTGGGACACGCCGGGCGAGTGGACCACCAACTACTCCGGGCTCGCCTACTCCACTGACAACGGAGACCACTGGCAGACGGACCCGGCGACCGTGCGTGTCAATCGCGAAGGGGTCTTCGATACGCCGATCCCGATCCCCGGCGTCGATCAGATCCCGGCCTTCTCGCCACGCAACAAGAACTGGCAGATGAGTGCGTTCGTGCCGGCTCAGGGTGACGGCTACGTCTATGAGTTCGGCACGCCCTCCGGCCGATCCGGGGAGGCGCGCCTCGCTCGTGTGCCCAAGGCGGACATCCGAAACCTGGGTGCCTACGAGTACTGGAACGGTTCGGCGTGGAGTTCGAACATCGCAGACGCGGTCCCGGTCATCGGTGGGAAGGTCAGCGAGCTGTCGGTGCAGTGGAACGACTTCCTCGGCAAGTACGTGGCCATGTACACCGACCTCAACGGTCTTGTGATCCGCGTCGCAGACAGCCCCGAGGGCCCGTGGGTCGGCAAGCAGACCCTCATCAGCGGAACGACGCTGCCGTCGCTGTACGGCGGCTTCATGCATCCCTGGTCGACCGGCAGTGACCTGTACTTCGTGCTGACGACCTGGGATCGGTACAACGTGATCTACATGAAGACCGACCTGGGCGGTATGAACCTCCGGACCGCGGTTCCGGCGGACAGCCCCGACCCGGCGGCCACCGGCGAGCAGAAGCTCGAGGGCTTCCAGACTCCCGAGGGATTCGTCGAGACCGTCGACGGCGAGTGAGTTCGCCGGCTTCGTGAAGTGCGGCCCGTCCCCGGCATCCGGGGGCGGGCCGCCCGCGTTTTGCGCACGTATCGGTGTTCGAGGGCGGGGCCGTGGAACGATAAGTGCGCACAGCGGGGAATTCTGGGTCCGGATTGCCCTCCGGGTGTTAGGTTTCGACCGGTCGGGGACGTCAGAGCGACGACTCAGGGGGAACCAGATGCGCACGTCGTTCATTGCCGTGCTCGCGCTTGCGGCGATAGCCGGATTCGGTCCGGCGGCACTACAGCCGACGGCTGCGGCCGACCCGATGCCGGTCCCGCACAACTTCTACGACGGGATCGGGCTGGAGGCCGCCAATCCCGGCGGGTCGATTCCCGGATCGAACGACTGGACCTGCAGGCCGACTCCGGAACACCCCGAGCCGGTAGTCCTGGTTCACGGCACCGGCGCCAACCGGCAAACCAACTGGGCCACTTATGTTCCGCTGCTGAAGAACGAGGGCTATTGCGTCTTCGCTCCCACCTACGGCACGCGACCGGGTGCGACGTGGCCGGCGAGTGCCTTCGGCGCGCTGACACCTCTGGACCAGAGCGCCGGGCAACTCTCCGACTTCGTGGACGAGGTTCTCGCGGCCACCGGTGCAACCGAAGTCGACATCGTGGGGCACTCGCAGGGCACCCTGATGCCGAACTACTACGTGAAGTTCCTCGGCGGCGCCGCGAAGGTGGACAAGTACGTCTCGTTGGCGCCACTGTGGGGCGGGGCCGGCGCCTTCTGGGCCGGTGAGATCACCGCCTTCGCCAAGCAGAACGGGCTGATGCCGTTGCAGGAACAGACGTTCGGCCAACTCTGCGCCTCGTGTCTCGACATGGCACCGGGCGCCGATTTCGTCGACAAGATCAACGAAGGTGGAAGCCCCTACGCACCGGGCGTCACCTACACGAACATCGCCACCCGCTACGACGAACTGGTGGTGCCGTACACCAGCGGACTGGTGCCCGGACCCGACACGACCAACATCGTGGTGCAGGACCAGTGCCCGCAGGACTACTCCGAGCACGCCGCGCTCGGGGCGTCGCCGATCGCGGCCGCGCACGTGCTCAATGCGCTCGATCCGGAGCACCCGCGTCCGGTGCCGTGCATGGTGATCTCGCCGCTCACCGGCTCACCGGTCGGGTGAACGATTCGACCTGCGGTTGTGGTGCCCCCGGCAGGAATCGAACCTGCGACCTAGAGATTAGAAGGCTCTTGCTCTATCCAACTGAGCTACGGAGGCGCGCGGAAAAGCATACCCGCTGAATGGGGATGATCCGTGCATCCGGGTCAGCTCCAGAGCGTCACGTGCACCTTCGGCTTGAAGTGCGTCACCTCGACGCCGGTGCCACGGATCATGGCCTGGATGCATCTGGGTGTGCTGACGAAGCGCAGCAGTTCGGATGCCGCGGGCTGTAGATGCTGGTGGTGCAGTGTGGTGGCGCACCATTCGCCGGTGGCGCGCAGGTCGGGGCCGTCGACCCGGGCGAGCGACCCGTCGGACAGTTCGTCGCCGACGGTGAAGCCCAGGGCCAGCGTGAGCGCGGACGAGCGCCGGACGGCCTCGGCGGCGGCGGCGTCGCTCTGGAAGATCCGCTGCCGGTCCCGGGGAATGTCGAGGGCGCGCAGCAGGTGCCGCATCGCGCCGTCGCCGCCGGCCGCGGACGGGCCGAGGAACCACTGTTGCTCGCGCAGTCGGGACCGCGACGGGTGTGTGTGGGCGAGTGGGTGATCGGGTGCGCAGACGGTGAGTACCTCGTAGTGCAGGAAGGGGTGCACGCACAGCGGTTCGCCGCTGCCGACGATGCGGGGTCCGAGAGCGACGTCGACCGCGCGCGACGAGATCAGGCTCGCGAACTGGCGGACCGGGTGGACGCTCAGCTCCACCGCCAGGTCCTTCGCCCGCCCGGCGAACATGTCGATCAACCCGGGGGCGGCGTGCTCGGCGAACAGCGGTGACGCCGCGAGCCGCAGGAGGCGTCGTCCGTGCCCGGCCTGGCTCACCTCGAGCGCCGTCTGCTGCTGGAGCCCCAGGATCTCCACGGCCCGGCTCGCGAGGCGCAGCCCGCCGGGGGTGAACGCGAGACCGGACGGTCGGCGGCAGTACAGCGGATCGTCGAGTTCCTTGCGGAGTTGGGCGATATGCATGGACACGCCCGAATCCGTCATGCCCAATTCGCGGGCGGCCGCTCGAACCGATCCGAGCCGCACCACCGCGGAATAGGCTCGCAGTTGGGCGGGTGTCACGGATTCGAGGGTACGTCCCGGCAAAGATCGACATCCGCGATTCGGCCCGTCGGACCTGCGTCGACGGCCGGGGCTGGAGGCCGACTCGATGCGTGACGTGTTGTCCGATCTGCTCGAAATCTGGCGGGCCGGGGACACCGCCGGATTGGCCACCGTCGTCGCCACATTCCGGTCCGCGCCGCGTGCCCCGGGCGCCGCGATGGTGGTCGCGTCCGACGGTGTCGTCGCCGGATCCGTGTCCGGTGGGTGCGTCGAGGGCGCCGTGTACGAGCTGGCGTCGGAGGTGGTCGCCACCGGCGAGCCGGTGCTCGAGCGCTACGGCGTGAGCGACGACGACGCGTTCGCGGTCGGGCTCACGTGCGGTGGCATCCTCGACGTGTTCGTCGAGCCCGTCTCACCGCGCACGTTCCCGGATCTCGCGGAGATCGCCGCCGACATCGAGGCCCGTCGGCCCGTGGCCGTCGCTACGGTGGTCGACCACGAGGACCGGGCGCGTGTCGGCCGGCACCTCGTCATCCGCCCTGACACCGTCACCGGTTCGGTCGGCTCCCCGCGCGCCGACGAGGCCGTCGCCGACGACGGACGCGGCCTGCTCGCGGCGGGGCGGACGGCGGTGCTCGAGTACGGGCCGGACGGCCAGCGCCGCGGCGAGGGGATGCGCGTGTTCGTCGCGAGCTACGCCCCACCGCCGCGGATGCTGGTGTTCGGGGCGATCGACTTCGCTGCCGCGGTGGCTCGGCAGGGTGCGTTCCTCGGGTACCGCGTCACGGTGTGCGACGCCCGCGAGGTGTTCGCGACCGCGAGCCGATTCCCGACGGCCGACGAGGTGGTGGTCGACTGGCCGCACCGCTACCTGGCCACCGAGGCCGCGGCGGGCCGGATCGACGGCCGCACCGTGGTCTGCGTCCTCACGCACGATCCCAAGTTCGACGTCCCGCTGCTCGAGGTGGCGCTGCGGCTGCCGGAGGTGGGGTACGTGGGGGCGATGGGGTCCGAGCGCACGCATCTCGACCGGCTCGCGCGCCTGCGTGAGGCGGGGCTGGCCGACGAGGAACTGGCCCGGCTGTCGAGCCCGATCGGTCTGGATCTCGGGGCCCGGACGCCGGAGGAGACGGCGGTGTCGATCGCGGCCGAGATCATCGCCCGCCGGTGGGGCGGAGGCGGGCTTCCACTGCGTGACCTGCACGGACGAATCCACCACGAGCAATCCGGATGATCACGACAGGGCCGGTGCCGGCGTGATCAAGTGATCGCTGAATCGTGCTTGACGGCGACCCCGGCCGGGCACAGGCTGGAAGGACATCCGGCGGTGTGAGGGGTATCACATGCAGGTTCCGGGACTGTTCGAATACGAACGAGCGACCGACGTCGAGCACGCGATCGCGCTGCTCGACCGACTCGGCGACGAGGCGCGTGTCGTGGCCGGCGGGCACAGCCTGCTGCCGATGATGAAGCTGCGCCTCGCCAACCCCGAGTATCTGATCGACATCAACGATCTGGTCGCCGAACTGGGGGACATCACCGTCGAACCCGGCGCCGTGCGGATCGGTGCGATGGTGCGCCACCGGCAGATCCTCGAGTCCGACGACCTTGCCGCGTTGTTCCCGATCTTCCGGGACGCCGAACGGGTGATCGCCGACCCGGTCGTCCGCAACCGCGGCACGATCGGCGGGTCGCTGTGTCAGGCCGACCCCGCCGAGGACCTGACGACGGTGTGCTCGGTGGTCGGGGCCGTGTGCGTGATCCGCGGGCCGACGGGCGTGCGTGAGGTGCCGATGGCCGACTTCCTCGTCGGACCCTACGAGACCGCGGTGCGCGGCAACGAGATCCTCGTCGAGGTGCGCATCCC
Source organism: Rhodococcus sp. W8901 (assembly GCF_013348805.1). NCBI lineage: Bacteria > Bacillati > Actinomycetota > Actinomycetes > Mycobacteriales > Nocardiaceae > Rhodococcus > Rhodococcus sp. W8901. Next base: position 3,770,096 of record NZ_CP054690.1, on the reverse strand, counting down.
GCGGGAGCATGCCGGCGGGAGCGCCTACGCGAAAGTGGAACGGCGGGTGGGGGACTGGGCCATCGCTGCCGCGGGCGCCTCGATGTGGCTGGACGACGACCGGATCGGCGGCGCCCGGGTGGGGCTCACCGCGGTGCAACCCGATGCCGACCGCGTCGCCGCGATCGGGGAGTACCTCGGCGGACTGGCACTGTCCGAGGACGTGTTCATCGAGGCCGGTGTCCTCGCCGGGCAGGCGTGCGATCCGGTGACCGACCCGCGCGGGACCGCCGCCTACAAGCGCCACCTCGCCGGGGAACTGACCGTCCGCGCGCTGCGCACGGCCGCACAACGCGCCGCGGGCACACTCGACGGAACGGAGTTGTGAAATGCAGGTGACGATGACGGTCAACGGCACCGAGGTCGCCGAGGACATCGAGCCGCGGATGCTCCTGGTCCATTTCCTACGGGACCGCCTGGGGCTCACCGGAACCCACTGGGGCTGCGACACCAGCAACTGCGGCACGTGCGTGGTCTCGGTCGACGGCGAGCCGGTGAAGTCGTGCACGATGCTCGCCGTGATGGCCGGCGGCCGGGACGTCCGCACCGTCGAGGGTCTCGCGAACGACGGGGTGCTCGATCCCGTGCAGGAGGGGTTCATGCAGTGCCACGGACTGCAGTGCGGATTCTGCACCCCCGGCATGATGATCACCGCCCGCGCCCTGCTCGACCGCGATCCGGACCCCGACGAGGCGACCATCCGCGAGGCCATCTCCGGCCAGATCTGCCGCTGCACCGGCTACACGACCATCGTCCGGTCGGTCCGGTGGGCGGCCGAGCACGGCGGGACGACGACCGACACCGTGACGACGGGAGGCGCGTCGTGACCACGCTGGACGAACCGGCCGAGTTGGACCCGGACCGCGTCGCGAACGACGAGAAGCCGTGCGGGCACGGCCGGATGCTCCGCAAGGAGGATCCGCGGTTCATCCGGGGCCGGGGCCACTACGTCGACGACGTCCAACTGCCCGGCATGCTGCATCTGGCGATCCTCCGCTCGCCGGTCGCGCACGCCCGCGTCGTGCGCATCGACACGACCGCGGCGCAGGCGCACCCGAAGGTGGCGGCGGTGGTGACCGGTGCGGACCTCGCCGAGAAGAGCCTGGCGTGGATGCCGACGCTGTCGAACGACGTGCAGGCCGTCCTCGCCACCGACAAGGTCCGGTTCCAGGGCCAGGAGGTGGCGTTCGTCGTCGCCGAGGACCGCTACTCCGCCCGCGACGCGCTGGAGTTGATCGACGTCGAGTACGAGATTCTCGATCCGGTGATCGACGCGCGGCGCGCCCTCGAGCCCGACGCCCCGGTGATCCGCACCGACCTCGACGGCAAGACCGACAACCACTGTTTCGATTGGGAAACAGGGGACGCGGACGCCACCGAGGCGGCGTTCGCGAAGGCAGACGTCGTGGTGCGCCAGGAGATCGTCTACCCGCGGGTCCATCCGGCCCCGATGGAGACGTGCGGCGCCGTCGCCGACTACGACGCGGTGGACGGCAAGCTGACGCTGTGGTCCACGAGCCAGGCGCCGCACGCGCACCGCACGCTGTACGCGCTGGTGGCGGGACTGCCCGAACACAAGATCCGCGTCATCTCCCCCGACATCGGCGGCGGGTTCGGCAACAAGGTTCCGATCTATCCGGGATACGTGTGCGCGATCGTCGGGTCGCTGCTCACCGGCAAGCCCGTCAAGTGGATGGAGGACCGCAGCGAGAACCTCACCAGCACCGGCTTCGCCCGCGACTACATCATGGTCGGGGAGATCGCCGCGACGAGCGAGGGCAAGATCCTCGCGATCCGCACCGACGTCCTCGCCGACCACGGCGCGTTCAACGGCACCGCGGCGCCGGTGAAGTACCCGGCCGGCTTTTTCGGGGTGTTCACCGGCAGCTACGACCTCGAGGCCGCGTACTGCACGATGACGGCGGTCTACACCAACAAGGCGCCGGGCGGGGTGGCCTACGCGTGCTCGTTCCGGATCACCGAGGCGGTGTACCTGGTGGAGCGCCTGGTCGACTGCCTCGCATACGACCTCGACATGGATCCGGCGGAGCTGCGGCTGCGGAATCTGCTTCGGCCCGAACAGTTCCCGTACACCAGCAAGACGGGGTGGAAGTACGACTCCGGCGACTACGCCACCACGATGCGCAAGGCCATGGACATGATCGGGTACGACGCCCTGCGCCGCGAGCAGGCCGAGAAGAGTGAACGCGGTGAGCTGATGGGCATCGGGATGTCGTTCTTCACCGAGGCCGTCGGCGCCGGCCCGCGCAAGGACATGGACATCCTCGGCCTGGGCATGGCCGACGGCTGCGAGTTGACCGTGCACCCCACCGGCAAGGCCGTGGTCCGGATCTCGGTGCAGACCCAGGGGCAGGGGCACGAGACGACGTTCGCGCAGATCGTCGCCGAGGAACTCGGGATCCCACCCGAGGACGTCGACGTGGTGCACGGCGACACCGACAACACCCCGTTCGGGCTCGGCACGTACGGCAGTCGGTCCACCCCGGTGTCCGGCGCCGCGGCCGCGCTGGTGTCGCGCAAGGTGCGCGACAAGGCGCGGATCATCGCGTCGGGCATGCTCGAGGTGTCCGTCTCGGACCTCGAATGGGAGAAGGGCAACTTCCACGTCAAGGGCGATCCCTCTGCGGCCGTGACGATCCAGGACATCGCGATGCGCTCGTACGGCGCGGGGGATCTGCCGGACGGCGTCGAGGGCGGTCTCGAGGCCCAGATCTGTTACAACCCTGAGAATCTCACCTACCCGTACGGCGCGTACTTCTGCGTGGTCGACATCGATCCGGGCACCGGCGTGGTGAAGGTGCGCCGCTTCCTCGCGGTCGACGACTGCGGCACCCGCATCAACCCGATGATCATCGAGGGGCAGGTGCACGGCGGCATCACCGACGGGATCGGCATGGCACTGATGGAGATCATCGCGTTCGACGAGGACGGCAACTGCCTGGGCGGCTCGCTGATGGACTACCTCATCCCCACCGCGCTGGAGGTGCCGCACCTCGAGACCGGCTTCACCGTCACCCCGTCGCCGCACCACCCGATCGGGGCCAAGGGGATCGGGGAGAGCGCGACCGTGGGGTCGCCGCCGGCCGTCGTCAATGCCGTCGTCGACGCGTTGAAGCCGTTCGGGGTGCGGCACGCCGACATGCCGCTGACACCGTCGCGGGTGTGGGAGGCGATGCAGGGTCGAGCGACCCCGCCGATCTGACAGGAGAGTGCGATGGACCTGAGTGCGCGCGCCGCGCAGCTGACGGGCGAGCGGCGTCCGTTCGTGCGCGCGACGGTGGTCCGCGCGCAGCAGCCGACGTCGGCGTCGCCGGGTGACCGTGCGATCGTGTTGGGGGACGGCACGATCGAGGGCTTCGTCGGCGGGCACTGCGCCCAGAACTCGGTGCGCGGTGCGGCGGCCGACGTCCTCGAATCGGGCGAGAGCCTGCTGCTGCGGATCCTGCCCGACGGCGGGGTCGACTACCCGGAGGCGCCCGGCGCGAGTGTCGTCGTCAATCCGTGTCTGTCCGGTGGCGCGATGGAGATCTTCCTCGAGCCGTGCCTGCCCGCCCCGATCGTGCGGGTGGTCGGCGCGACACCGGTGGCCGACGCCGTCGCGGACCTGGCCGGCCGCCTCGGCCTGGACGTCCGACGCGGTGCCGAGCCCGTCGAGGACGAGACCGCAGTGATCGTGGCGAGCCTCGGCGGGGACGAGCCGACGGCGATCCGGGAGGCGCTCGACGCCGGTGCCGGGTACATCGGGCTCGTTGCCGGCCGGGTGCGGGGCGCCGCGGTCGTCGCCGAACTGGACCTGGATCCCGAGCAACGTGCCGTCGTGCACACGCCCGCGGGGCTGCCGATCGGTGCCCGCACTGCCGGCGAGATCGCACTGTCGATTCTCGCCGAGCTGGTGCGGGCGATCCGCGTCGAGCAGCTTCCCATCGGAAGTCGTTACGAGGCAGAGGAGACGGTCGCGGGGGAGATCGGGGCCGCGTTGACCGTGATCGACCCGGTGTGCGGCATGACCGTCACCGTCGTCGACGACACGCCGCACCTGCAGATCGACGGCGAGGACTACTGGTTCTGTGCGCCCGGCTGCCGCCGCACCTATGAGAAGGAGCGTGCGCGATGTTCGTGACCGGACTCGTCCTGGCGGCCGGCGGGTCGCGGCGTCTGGGGCGGCCGAAGCAACTGCTGCCGTACCGCGGCGCGACGCTGCTCGACGCCACTCTCGCCGTCGCGCGCGCGTGCCGGTTCCAGCAGTTGCTGGTGACCGTGCCCGGCTCGGCGGACGCGATCGAGGACCTCGTCGACCTGCGCGGCTGCACGATCGTGCACTGCCCCGACTCGGGCAGTGGATGCTCGGCATCGGTGAAGGCGGCCCTGACGGAGGTCGAGCCGCTGGCGTCCGGGATCGTGCTGATGCTCGGCGATCAGCCCGGTGTCACGCCGGCGACCGTGCGCGCGCTGGTGGCGCAGGGGCGGCTCGAGAACCTCGGCATGTGCCGCTACTCCGACGGCCCGGGACATCCACTGTGGTTGGGGCGCAGCGTGTTCGGTGACATCGCCGAGCTGTACGGCGACAAGGCCGTGTGGAAGCTCTTCGACCGGGAAGCTGCCGACACGTTCGAGATCCCGGCCGAGGGCCGGATCCCGCTCGACGTCGACACGTGGGACGGCTACCGCGCACTGCTCGACCAGGACCGGGACGCGTCGTGATCGCTGCAGCCGCCCCCGGATTCGCGGACATCGAGGATCTGACGCGGCGGTTCGACGCGCAGGACTACCTGCTCGACGAGGGCACGGCGACGGCGCTGTACCTTGCGCTGCGCCTGGGTCGACCGCTGCTGCTCGAGGGTGAGCCGGGGGTCGGTAAGACGACGGCGGCCAAGGCGCTCGCCGCCGCGCTGGGCACCCCGCTGGTGCGGCTCCAGTGCTACGAGGGTCTCGGTGCCGACGAGGCCCTGTACGACTGGAATTACCAGCGCCAGTTGCTCGCGGTGCGGCTGTCGGAGGCGCACGGGGAGCGACTGCAGGAGGCGGACCTGTTCACCGAGCAGTTCCTGCAGGAGCGTCCGATCCTGCGGTGCGTCCGACACCGCGGTCCGCTCCCGCCGGTCCTGCTGATCGACGAGATCGACCGTGCCGACGACGAATTCGAGGCGCTGCTGCTCGAGTTTCTCGGCGAATCCTCGGTCACCGTCCCCGAACTGGGTACGTTCGTCGCCGAGCAGCCGCCCACCGTGGTCCTGACGTCCAACCGCAGTCGAGACCTGCACGACGCGCTGCGCCGCCGTTGTCTCTATCACTGGATCGACTACCCGGCGCCCGCGCGGGCGGCAGCGATCCTGCGCCGCACCGTGCCGGGCGCCGACACCGCCCTGATCGCCGACGTCACCGATTTCGTGGCAACGGCCCGGTCCCTCGACCTCGACAAGGCGCCCGGGATCGCGGAGGCCATCGACTGGGTGTCCGCGCTCGCGGCGCTCGGGGCGGCCGACCTGGCGCCGACCGCCGCCCTCGCGAGTCTCGGGGCGATCGCGAAGACTCCCGACGACCGCGTCGCGCTGGCCGAGGCGGTCGGCGAGTACGTGGCCGGCCGGACAACCCAGTAACAGGACCGACAGGACCGAGAGGACCAGCATGAAGATCGCAGACGAGTTCACCGTCGATGCACCGATCGACCAGGCGTGGGAGGTCCTCACCGATCTCGAGGGCATCGCGCCGCTGCTGCCCGGCGCGACGATGACCGGACGGGACGGCGACGACTACCTGGGCACCGTGAAGATCAAGGTCGGTCCGGTGACGAGCGAGTTCGCCGGGCGGGCGTCGTTCGCCTCGAAGGACGAGCAGTCGCACACCGCGGTGATCGATGCGCGCGGCCGGGAGAAGCGCGGCAGCGGCAACGCGGCGGCGACGATCACCGCCCGCCTCCACGACGACGGCGGCGCCACCCGCGTCACCGTCGACACCGACATGAAGATCGTCGGCAAGCTGGCCCAGTTCGGCAGCGGCATGATCGCGCAGGTGTCGGAGAAGCTGATGGGGCAGTTCGCGGCGTCGCTCGAGGACAAGCTCGCGTCCGGCAGCGCGGAGCCGGCCGCCCCGAACGACGTCGTGCCGATGCCGGTCGGTTCGGCAGCGCCACCGGAGGTGCAGCCCATCGACCTGATCGAGCTGGCCGGCGGATCGACGGCCCGGCGCGCGCTGCCGTGGATCGTCGCGGTCGTCGCAGCCGTCGTGGTCTTCACGATCCTGCGATCACGACGGACGTGACCGGGTCGGCGGCACTGCTGCGCGGCATCGATCTGGCCGCGTTCGCCGTCGCGCTCGTCACCCGCGCCCGCCGCGCCGGCGTCGACGTTTCGGCGAGCGGCGCCGCCCGGTTCACCGAGGCGCTGCGGGTGCTGCCGCCCACCGACCGGCGCCGGCTGTACTGGACCGCACGGGTCAGCCTGGTCGGCCGGCACAGCGACATCGACCGGTTCGACGCGGTGTTCGCGGCGGTGTTCGACGACGCGGTACTCGCGCTCGACCCGGCCGCGCGGGCGTCGGCCTCGAACACGAGCCGGACACGCGCCGACGGAAGGTCCGGCGACGGGCGAGCGTCGGCCGGGCCCCGACGGCGTGCCGCGCCGCCGTGGGCGACCCTCGACGACGCCGCCATCCCGGTGCCGGATCGGAGCGCGGACGACGGGGCGACAGCGGTGACGCTGCGGCTGCCGAGCCCGCTCGAGGCGATCGCCGACGAACCGTTCGGACAGCTGCGCGACGACGATCTGCGACTGCTGGGGCGTTGGCTCGAACAGACCGAGCCGAACTGGCCCCGCCGGCCGAGCCGCCGCCGCGAACCGCACCGGCACGGCCGGGTCGATCTGCGCGCCACGATCCGCCGGGCCCGCGGCACCGGCTTCGAGCCCGTCCGCCTGGTCCGGTGCCGACCGCGCGAGCGACCCAGGCGGATCGTCCTGCTGTGCGACGTGAGCCGATCGATGCACGGCTACGCCGATGTGTACGTGCACCTGATGCGGGCCGCGGTGGTGCGGGGCAACGCGGAGGTGTTCGCGTTCTCTACCCACCTGACCCGGCTGACGCCCGTCCTCGCGCACCGCAGCGCGGACGTGGCCGTCGCGCGTGCCAGCGAGCGCGTCGTCGACAGGTTCGGGGGAACACACATCGCCGGCAGCCTCGCGGCACTGTTGTCCTCGCCACACGGAAGTGCGCTGCGCGGTGCCGTCGTGATCGTCGCGTCGGACGGCTGGGACAGCGACGAGCCTGCCGATCTGGCCCGGGCCGTCGCCCGGATCCGGCGGCGGGCCCACCGGGTGGTGTGGCTCAATCCTCGTGCGGCGGCACCAGGATTCGAGCCGGCCGCAGGCCCGATGGCGGCGGCGTTGCCACATTGCGACCACTTCCTCTCGGCGCACACGATCGCCACGCTCGGGGAAATGCTGACGACCGTCGCCCGGAGCGCCGGAGTCGCGCGCGCCCGCGACTCGGGTGAGGGGTAAGTCCGACAGATTGTCGTAGGTCCTACCCTTGTCGGTATGGCAACACCCCTGCGCGAGCAGTCCGACCACGCTCCCGTCAGTCACCCCCGAGCAGGATCCAGCGTCATCTACGCGGTCAGCGGTGTCCTCGCCGGGGTCGTCGCCGCGCTGGTCGTGGCGCTGTCCGCGTCCCAGGCGCTGGTATTGATGGGCATCCCCGACCCGGGACCGTTCACCACGTACGGCCTACCCGCGCTGCGCGCGGCCAGCGAGGTCGCCGCCGTCATCGCGGTCGGATCGCTGCTGTTCGCGGCGTTCATGGTGCCGCCCCAGAAGTCGGGCGTCCTCGACGTCGACGGCTACCGCGCGGTCCGGACCGCCTCGGCCGCGGCATTCGTGTGGGCGCTGTGCTCCGCGATCCTGGTGCCGCTGACCCTGTCGGACACGTCGGGCCAGCCGTTCTCGGAGGCGGTGAAGCCGGCCAACCTGTTCTCCGCGATCGGGCAGGTCGAGACCGCCGTCGCGTGGCAGTGGACCGCGATCCTCGCCGTCGTGCTGGCGGTGCTGTCGCGGATCGTGCTGCGCTGGTCGTGGACGCCCTTCCTGTTGGCGCTCAGCGTCGCGACGATGATGCCGCTGGCACTCACCGGACACTCGTCGTCCGGCGGTTCGCACGACGTCGCGACCAACAGCCTGATCTGGCACCTCGTCGGGGCGGCGTTCTGGGCCGGCGGCCTGTTCGCGCTCCTCGCGCACGCCCGTCGTCGCGGGGCCTACACCGACGTCGCGGCGCGCCGGTTCTCCTTCGTGGCGACCATCTGCTTCGTCGCGATGGCACTGAGCGGTGTGATCAACGCGCTCGTGCGTCTGCCCATCGACGACCTGTTCACCACCACGTACGGCCGCCTCATCGTCGCCAAGGTCGTCGCGCTGGTCCTGCTCGGCGTGTTCGGGTGGATGCAGCGACGACGGGCCCTGCCGGCGCTCGCCGCCGACCCGGAATCCCGCGGCGCGCTGATCCGGTTCGCGGGCGCCGAGGCACTCGTGTTCGCCGCGACGATCGGCATCGCGGTCGGCCTGGGCCGCACCCCGCCGCCGCCCCCGGCCTCTCTGCCGACGCTCACCGAGGTGGAGATCGGCTACAACCTCGACGGTCCGCCGACCTTCGCGCGATTCGTCCTGGACTGGCGCTTCGACCTGGTCTTCGGCACCGCCGCGATCATCCTCGCGGTGCTCTACATCGTCGGGCTGCGCACGCTGCGCAAGCGCGGCGACAGCTGGCCCGTCGGTCGCACGATCGCGTGGATGTGCGGCTGCGCCGTGCTGCTGATCGGGACCTCGTCCGGTGTCGGGCGGTACGCCCCCGCGATGTTCAGCGTCCACATGGGCGCGCACATGGCACTGTCGATGCTCGCGCCCGTCCTGCTGGTGCTCGGTGGCCCGTTCACCCTCGCGCTGCGGGCGATGCGACCGGCCGGCAAGGACGGCGTGCCGGGGCCCCGGGAGTGGCTGCTCGCGTTCCTGCACAGCCCGATCTCGCGGTTCCTCACCCAGCCGATCATCGCGTCGGTGCTGTTCGTCGGCGGCTTCTACGCGCTGTACCTCGGTGGCATCTTCGGTGCGAACGTCGACAGCCACACCGCGCACCTGCTGATGAACGTGCACTTCATCCTCAGCGGGTACCTGTTCTACTGGGTCGTCATCGGCGTCGATCCGTCGCCGCGGCAGCTGCAGCCCATCACCAAGCTGGCGATGGTGTTCGGATCGCTACCGTTCCACGCGTTCTTCGGCATCGCACTGATGAGCATGGGCGAGGTCATGGGTGCGACGTTCTACCGCTCGCTGGGTCTCGGCTGGAACGCCGACCTGCTCAAGGATCAGCAGCTGGGCGGTTCCATCGCGTGGGCCACCGGCGAGGTCCCGCTGGTGCTCGTCATGCTCGCGCTGCTGGTGCAGTGGTCGCGCAGCGATCAGAAGACCGCCAAGCGCGTCGACCGGGCCGCCGACCGCGACGATGACGCCGACCTGGCCGCGCACAACGCGATGTTCGCCGAATTGGCCCGCCGTGACCGGGAGGCCGGTCTGTAGCACACCGGCACGACACGAACCGCCGGCGAAGGCCGCTCCCGCGCGGGGTTGTGGACACGACTTCGGTTCGTCCACAGATTCGCCCCGACCCGGATCAGGGCTCGAATCCACGGCATCGTCGAACGCACCGTCCCGATCGGGCGGTGCGTTCGCCGTTTCGGGGACGCGACGAGGACGGATTCGCGAGGGGGAAGTCGATGTACGAGACACACGGCACGGTGGTGGGCACCGTGATCACCGACCCGGTCAAGCGGGAGACCGCGTCCGGTGAAGAGGTCATGAGCTTCCGGATGGCGAGCAACGTTCGCCGGCGTGACCGCGAGACGGGGGAATGGACCGACGGCGGGACGCTGTACTTGACGGTGAGCTGCTGGCGCAGGCTCGTGCAGGGGGTGGGGGCATCGCTCATGAAGGGCGACCCGATCATCGCGCACGGCGAGCTGCGCACCAACGAGTACAAGACGCGGGACGGGGAGCCGCGCTCCGACCTCGAGATGCGCGCCACCTCGATCGGACCGGACCTGGCCCGCTGCACCGCCAAGCTCGACCGGTCGTGGCGCTCGCGCGGTCCGGCAGGGTCCGGCGGGGCCGACGAGTCGACCGCGCAGCCCGACGAGGCGGAGGAGGTCCCGGACGACGGGCAGCGCGACGTCGACGATGCGGTACCCGCGCTCGCCGGATAGCGGACGTGGGAATCGCGCGGTTCGGGGGTGGTCGGGTGTCGTTGTCTGCGAAGGTGATTGCGGATCGGTATCGAGTGACGGCGACCACACGGGAGGGTTCGATGGGCTGCAGGACACGGGGGAAGCCAGGCCGAACGTTGGCGTTGCTCGCGGTGGTGGCCGCGGTGACGTTTGCTCCGACCACAGCATCCGCCGGCGGTCTGCCCGCCGGACAGGAGCCTGGGAGCGTGCAGACGGTGGAGGCGCTGCCGCCCGAGCTCGGGCTGCCCGGCACCTCGGCCGCCTACCGGATCACCTACTCGACGCGGGACGCCGCGGGGCATCCCGCGCCGAGTTCCGGGGTGGTCTTCGTGCCGGCGGGTGCGGCACCGGCGGGCGGCTGGCCGGTGCTCTCGTGGGCGCACGGCACCGTCGGTCTGGGGGACGCGTGCGCGCCGTCGCGGAATCCGCGGTCGGCCCGCGACGCGAACTATCTGGGGCATTGGCTCTCCCAGGGGTATGCGATCGTCGCCACGGACTACATCGGGCTCGGCACGCCCGGTGTGCACCCGTACCTCGAGGGCGACTCCGAGGCGACCGCCGTGATCGACATGGTCCGCGCCGGCCGCGCGGTGGTGCCCGAACTGTCGTCGCGGTGGATGGCGATCGGTCAGTCCCAGGGCGGCCACGCCGCACTGTTCACCGCGAACCAGGCGACCCGCTACGCGCCCGAACTCGACTACCGAGGCGCGGTCACCACGGGTGCGCCGTCGAACCTCGAGAATGTCTTCCCGTTCGGCGGGCCGTGGATCCCGGATCTCGGGCTCGACGGGCTGACGGTGTTCACGAGCTACATCCTCGCCGGTATGCGCGCGACCATGCCGGAGGCCGACGTGAACAGCTACCTGACTCCGGCGGGACGAGAGATCGTGGATGCTGCCGAGAACCTCTGCTACGAGGCGCAGGCCGAGAAGGTGAAGGGAATATCCGTCGGAGCACTGCTGAGCCGTCCCCTCGGCGACCCCGAGTTCCGGGCGGCCCTCACCGAGTATCTCGCGGTACCGACCACCGGGTACGACCGATCACTGTTCATCGCGCAGGGCCTGCTCGACACGGTGGTCCCGGCACCGCTGTCGTTCAAGCTCATCGCCGATCTGCGACTCGCCGGTGTCGACGCGACGTACATGACCTACCCGACCAACCACGACGGGACGATGGCTGCGTCGCTGCCCGATTCGACGCCGTTCGTGCGCCAGCGGCTCTGACCAGGGAAGGGCTGTACCGCTCTCCCCGCGCGAAACCGCTCGCGCGGGGAGAGGCGCGGGGCGGGCGCGGTAGGCTGGCGGTCGAGTCGTACGTTCTCGCAGCCGGTGAGCTGCGCATTTCCGTTCCAGATTGGAGCCTTTGGGTGGCTGAGTTCATTTACACGATGAAAAAGGTGCGCAAGGCGCATGGCGACAAGGTCATCCTCGATGACGTCACCATGAGCTTCTACCCGGGCGCCAAGATCGGTGTGGTGGGCCCGAACGGCGCCGGTAAGTCGAGCATCCTCAAGATCATGGCCGGGCTGGACCAGCCGGGCAACGGCGAGGCCTTCCTCGCGCCCGGCGCATCGGTCGGCATCCTGATGCAGGAGCCGCACCTCGACGAGACCAAGACGGTCCGCGAGAACGTCGAGGAGGGTCTCGGCGAAACGATGGTGCAGCTCAAGCGGTACAACGAGATCGCCGAGCTGATGGCCACCGACTACTCGGACGAGCTGATGGAGGAAATGGGCACCCTTCAGGAGAAGCTCGACCATGCCAATGCGTGGGAGATCGACTCGCAGCTCGAGCAGGCGATGGACGCGCTGCGCTGCCCGCCGCCGGACGAGCCCGTCACCCACCTCTCGGGTGGTGAGAAGCGCCGCGTCGCGCTGTGCAAGCTGCTGCTGAGCAAGCCCGACCTGCTGCTCCTCGACGAGCCCACCAACCACCTCGACGCCGAGTCGGTCCTGTGGCTCGAGCAGCACCTGGCCGCCTACCCCGGCGCCATCCTGGCGGTCACCCACGATCGCTACTTCCTCGATCACGTCGCGCAGTGGATCTGTGAGGTCGACCGCGGACGCCTGCACGGTTACGAGGGCAACTACTCCACCTACCTGGAGCAGAAGGCCGCCCGTCTCGAGGTCCAGGGCAAGAAGGACCAGAAGCTGCAGAAGCGCCTCAAGGACGAGCTCGCGTGGGTCCGCTCGGGCGCCAAGGCCCGTCAGGCGAAGAACAAGGCGCGCCTCGACCGCTACGACGAGATGGTCACGGAGGCCGAGAAGCACCGCAAGCTGGACTTCGAGGAGATCCAGATCCCGACCCCGCCGCGCCTCGGCAACGTGGTGGTCGAGGTCGAGAACCTCGACAAGGGCTTCGACGGCCGTCTGCTCATCAAGGACCTCTCGTTCACGCTGCCGCGCAACGGCATCGTCGGTGTAATCGGCCCCAACGGCGTCGGCAAGACCACGCTGTTCAAGACCATCGTCGGGCTCGAGCAGCCGGATTCCGGCACCGTGAAGGTCGGCGAGACGGTCAAGCTCAGCTACGTCGACCAGAATCGCGCCAACATCGACCCGACGAAGAACGTGTGGGAGGTCGTCTCCGACGGACTCGACTTCATCGAGGTCGGCCAGAACGAGATGCCGTCGCGTGCCTACGTCAGCGCGTTCGGTTTCAAGGGCCCGGACCAGCAGAAGCCGGCGGGCGTGCTCTCCGGTGGTGAGCGCAACCGCCTGAACCTGGCGCTGACCCTCAAGGAGGGCGGCAACCTGATCCTGCTCGACGAGCCGACCAACGACCTCGACGTCGAGACCCTGAGCTCGCTCGAGAACGCGCTGCAGGAGTTCCCCGGCTGTGCCGTCGTGATCTCCCACGACCGTTGGTTCCTGGACCGGACCTGCACGCACATCCTGGCGTGGGAAGGTGCCTTCGGCGACAACGAGGCCGCCTGGTACTGGTTCGAGGGCAACTTCGAGGCATACGAGGAGAACAAGGTTGCGCGCCTCGGCGCCGACGCGGCCCGTCCGCATCGCGTCACGCACCGCAAGCTCACCCGGGACTGATCCCGTGTCCGCTCCGTCCCTGGTCTACAGCTGCGAGATCCAGGTGCGGTGGGGTGACTCCGACAGGCTCGGACATGTCAACAACACCCGCATAGTGGAGTACCTGCAGGAGGCGCGTCCGCTCTTCCTGGCCGAGGGTGCGGCGTCCGTGGACACCGCACCCGGGGCGGCCGTCGTCCGCAAGATGGACGCCGAGTTCCTCCGTCCCATCACCGCCACCTCCGGCACGGTCCGGGTGACGGTGTCGGTGGTGCACCTGGGGACGTCGTCGTTCACCCTGCGCCACGTCATCGAGGACGCGGACGGCAACGTGTGTGCATCCGGTGACGCCCTGATGGTGGCGTTCGATGTCCGGGCCGAGCGGTCGCGACCGCTCACCGAGCCCGAGCGCGCGGTTCTGGGTCGCTACCTGCCGGCGGCGGCGCCCGCGTAGCGGCACCGAAGACCTCGCACACCCCGGTCGGACGGGAGATCCACCCCGCTCGGGGTCACCGCGGTTAGGCTCGCCAGTGAGCCACCCGCGGTGACCTCGAACAGGGATGGAGCGTCGTAATGACGGATTCTGCCGATTCCGACTGGTCTCTCGAACTGCCCGCCGAGTTGCGGGCCTGTCTGCCGGATCTCGCGGCCGCCTACTTCCGCCACACGTCGGCCGGTGAAGGCGACAGCGTCCTGAACGGTCGTTCGGACGCCATTCTGCGCGAGCACGTCACGCTCGCCCGCCACCGGAAACCGGGGTGGGCCGTGACTCGGGTCCACCGCCCGTCGGACGGCACCGGGCTCGGCGCGGCGCTGCAGATCGTCACCGACGACATGCCGCTGCTCGTCGAGTCCGTCACCGCCCTCGTCGGCCGCCTCGACGCGGCCATCAGCGAGGTGGTGCACCCGATCTTCGAGGTGCGCCGCGACGCCGCCGGCGATCTGGAGGCGGTCCTGCCGGCCGCGTCGATCCACGATCCGTCTCCCGGCTGCCTGGAAGAGTCGTGGATGCATGTGCAGCTGCATCCGGCGACCGAGGGCGCGGTGCTCGACGCACTCGAGGCGTCCATCGGCGACGTCCTCTCGGACGTGAGTCAGGTGGTGGCCGACACCGAATCGATGCGGGCCCTGCAGCTGGTGCTCGCGACCGAACTCGCCGTCCGTGCGGGCGACCCACCGCCCGGGCGGTCGGCCGACGAGCTGAAGGACTGCGCGAACCTGTTGCGCTGGCTGGCCGACGGTCACTACGCGGTGCTCGGGTATCGGCGCTACGAGCTGGGCGAGCGGGACACGGCCGGCGGACGGGCCCAGCGGTCGGTGCCGGACAGCGGCCTGGGTGTGCTGCGGTCGGACGTTCTCGCCGACGAGCGCGTCAATCTTCCTCTCGCGGCTGATATTCCGGATCGGCCATTGCTGGTGCTGACGCAGGGATCGGCGCCGGCGACCGTGCACCGCTCGGTGTATCCGTACTTCGTGGGGGTCAGCATCCTCGCCGACGACGGCGCGATCGTCGGTGAACACCGCTTCCTGGGGGTGTTCACGGTGACCGCGATGCACGAGAACGTCCTCGAGATCCCGGTGATCGCGCGGCGCGTGCGGACGGCGATCGAACGGGCCGGGTTCGACCTGGGGTCGTTCTCGGGGCAGGCGATGCTCGAGGTGGTCCAGTCGTTCCCCCGCACCGAACTGTTCTCGATCGACACCGACACGCTCCTCGACACGATCACCGCGGTGCTCAACATCGGGCTTCGCCGTCAGGTCCGGTTGTTCATGCGGGAGGACGGATTCGGCCGGTTCGTCTCGTGTCTCGTCTATCTCCCGCGGGATCGCTACACGACGCGGGTGCGGCTGGCGATGCAACAGATCCTGCTCGACGAGCTGGGCGGTGGCTCGCTCGAATACACCGCGCGTGTCACCGAGGGCGATCTGGCCCTGTTGCACGTGACGATTCGCAAACCGGTCGGGCGCCCGCACGCGCCGGTCGATACGTCGGAGGAGAACCGGCTGCGGATCCAGAACCTGCTGGCCGCGGCGAGCCGTAGCTGGGACGACCATTTCGCGGATGCGGTCGCCGATGATCCGTCGGTGGACCCTGTTCTGGCGCAACAGTATGCCGCGATCCTTCCGGAGAGCTACAAGGAGGACTTCGACGCGGGACGAGCGATCGCCGATATCGGCCGGCTCTGCGCCCTGCAGCCCGACGCGATCGCTCTGCGGCTCTATCACGACAGTTCGGCGCCGGAGGGGCAGTGGCAGTTCGCGCTGTACCTCGCGGGCGAGGGCATCTCGCTCTCGCACGTGCTCCCGGTGCTGCACAGCCTCGGGGTGGAGGTCCTCGACGAGCGGCCGTACCTGATCGTGCGGCCGGACGGGATGCACTGCTGGATATACGACTTCGGCTTGTCCGTGCCTCCGGAGTTGCTGCGCGACTCGATCGAGGATCTCCGTGACGGTGGCCCGGGGGAGCTCCTGCGGTCACGCTTCACAGCGGCGTTCACCGCGGTGTGGCACGGGCTCTGTGAGGCGGATCGGTTCAACGAGTTGGTGTTGCGGGCGGGTCTCGACTGGCGTCAGGTGTCGGTCCTGCGGGCGTACGTGAAGTACCTGAGGCAGGCCGGGTTCGCGTACAGCCAGGCGCACATCGAGTCGGTGGTGCTGGCGCACCCGGAGATCGCCCGGTCGTTGATCGACCTGTTCGAGGCCCTGTTCGACCCGGAGGCCGCATCCCCGAAGCAGGCCAGGGCCCTCGAGCGCGACCTGCGGGCCACGATCGGCGAGGTGGTGAGCCTCGATGTGGACCGCATCCTGCGCGCGCTGTTCGGTCTGGTGCAGGCGACACTGCGCACCAACCACTTCGTGCGCGGCGACGACGGCGCACCGCGGGACTTCCTGTCCCTGAAGTTCGAGCCGAGTCGGATCTCGGAACTGCCCAAGCCGAGGCCGCGATTCGAGGTGTTCGTGTACTCGCCCGAGGTCGAGGGCGTCCACCTGCGGTTCGGTCCCGTCGCGCGCGGCGGCCTGCGCTGGTCGGACCGGCGAGACGACTTCCGCACCGAGATCCTGGGCCTCGCCAAGGCTCAGGCGGTCAAGAACGCGGTGATCGTGCCTGTCGGCGCGAAGGGTGGGTTCGTCGTCAAGCAGCCCGTTGCGCCGACGGGTGATCCGGGTGTCGACCGGCAGGCCGTGCGTGATCAGGGCATCGCCTGCTACCGGACGTTCATCTCGGGCCTGCTCGATGTCACCGACAACGTCGACCGCGTGAGCGGCGCCGTCGTGCCGCCGCAGCGGGTGGTCCGGCGCGACGAGGACGACACGTACCTCGTGGTCGCGGCCGACAAGGGGACGGCCACGTTCTCCGACATCGCCAACGACGTTGCGGCGAGCTACGGCTTCTGGCTCGGCGACGCGTTCGCGTCGGGAGGCTCGGCCGGCTACGACCACAAGGAGATGGGCATCACCGCCCGCGGCGCGTGGGAGAGCGTCAAGCGGCACTTCCGGGAACTCGGACTCGACGTTGCGGCAGACGATTTCACGGTGGTCGGGATCGGTGACATGAGCGGCGACGTGTTCGGCAACGGCATGCTGCTGAGCGAACACATCCGACTGGTGGCCGCGTTCGACCACCGGCACATCTTCCTCGATCCCGATCCGGACGCGGCCCGCTCGTTCGCCGAGCGGCGCCGGATGTTCGCGCTGCCGCGGTCGTCGTGGGCGGATTACGATTCCGCTCTCATCAGCGAGGGCGGTGGCGTCTACGCCCGCACCGCGAAGTCGGTGCCCGTCAGTGCCCAGGTGCGCGAGGCGCTCGGACTCGACGCCGACGTGACCACGATGGCACCGCCCGACCTGGTGAAGGCGATTCTGACCGCGCCGGTGGATCTGCTGTGGAACGGCGGTATCGGCACCTACGTCAAGGCGGCGTCCGAGTCGGACGCGGCGGTGGGCGACAAGAGCAACGACGCCGTGCGGGTGCACGGAGCCGACCTGCGGGCCCGCGTGGTCGGGGAGGGCGGCAATCTCGGTGTCACGCAACTCGGTCGGATCGAGTACGCCTTGCACGGCGGCAAGATCAATACCGACGCGATCGACAACTCGGCCGGGGTCGACTGCTCCGATCACGAGGTCAACATCAAGATCCTGCTCGACTCGCTGGTCAGCAGCGGGGCTCTCGGGCAGGACGACCGTGATCCTCTGCTCGAGTCGATGACCGACGACGTGGCGCGACTGGTGTTGGCGGACAACATCGCCCAGAACAACCAGCTGGGTATGTCCCGCGCCAGTGCGTCGCAGACGCTCGGCGTGCACCGTCGACTGATCGCGACCCTGATCTCGCACCACGGCCTCGACCGGAAGCTCGAGGCGCTGCCCACCGAGGCGGAGTTCAACCGTCGGGCTCAGGCCGGCGCCGGCCTGACGTCACCCGAGCTGGCGACCGTGATGGCGCACGTGAAGCTGGCGTTCGAACAGGACCTGCTCGGGACCGAACTGCCGGACAGCGACTTCTTTGCGTCCAGGCTGCCCGGCTACTTCCCGCTGCCCCTGCGTGAGCGGTTCAACTCGGCGATCCGCGCACACCCGCTGCGGCGGCAGATCGTCGCGACGATGCTCGCGAACGAGGCGATCGACAACGGCGGCATCACCTACGCCTACCGGCTCGCGGAGGACGCCGGCGCGTCGAGCACGGACGCGATCCGCGCCTACGCGGCGGCCACCGAGATCTTCGGCCTGCACGACGTGTGGGAGCGGGTCCGCGTCGCCGACATGCCGTCGGCCGTCTCGGACGTGCTGATGCTGCAGTCGCGCCGGGTGCTCGACCGGGCATCGCGGTGGTTCCTGTCGAGCCGGCCGCAGCCGATCGCGGTCGGCGCCGAGATCAGCCGCTACTCCACCGGGTACCGACGGCTGGCGCCGAAGGTTCCCGGTTGGCTGCGCGGACACCATGTGACGGACCTCGAGAAGCGGTCGCGGGCGGCCATCGCGGACGGCGCACCACGGGATCTCGCACTCGAGGTGTACCGCCTGCTGGACCTGTATCCGCTGTTGGACATCATGGACGTCGCCGACATCTGCGAGCGGGACGGCGAGGAGGTAGCCGAGCTGTACTACTCGCTCGACGCGCACCTGGGCATCGACTGGTTGCTCACGGCGGTCTCCGATCTGGCGCGCGGCGACCGCTGGCATTCGCTGGCGCGGCTCGCGCTGCGGGACGACCTGTACGGGTCGCTGCGCTCGCTGACGCTGGAGGTGCTGGTCGGCGGTGAACCGACGGAGACGTCGCAGGAGAAGATCGACTACTGGGAGTCGACCAACGCGTCGCGACTGGCGCGGGCGAGGTCCGCGCTCGCGGAGATCTTCGAGTCTGGAACGCTGGACCTCGCGACGCTCTCGGTGGCGGCGCGTCAGGTACGCAGCATGGTGCGGGGAGTGGGCACCCGATCGGAGGTTGGACGTTGAGCGGGTCGCGAGAGTCATTACTGAGCGTTTCGCAGGAAGTGGGATCGAACGGCGCGGTCGTCGGCACGCACGTCGGATTCCACACGAAGGTGGTCGTGCGCTGGTCCGACATGGACGCGTTCCAGCACATCAACCACGCGCGGATGGTGACGCTGCTCGAGGAGGCGCGGATCCCGTGGCTGTTCGAGGACAACTCGCCGACGGTGACGCTGCGCGACGGCGCGGTGATCGCCGACCTGCACGTGCGCTACCGCGGACAGCTCCGGCACGACGACAGCCCGCTCGACGTGTTGATGTGGATCGAGCAGGTCCGCGCCGTCGACTTCACGATCGCGTACGAGGTCCGGCCCGGGGGCGCCGCGCCCACGACGCCGCCGGCGATCGTCGCGTCCACCCAGATCGCGGCCTTCGACATCGGCACCCAGCGGTTGCGTCGGCTGACGGCCCCCGAGCGCGAGTACCTGGAGAGCTGGAAGCGTGCGTGAGCGCGTTCTGACGGTTCCGGGCCCCGCGGATCGCGCCGATCTGGCGGTGTTCGTCGGGCGCGCCCTGCGTCTCGACGAGGCCGCGGTGGTGCGGTTGCGGCAGCGGTCGGACGGCAGGCTGTCTGTCTGGGCGGCAACAGGATTCGATGCCATCGCGGCGCGAGTCGTGGCCGGTGGGATTCGTCCGCAGGACACGACGGCGGGTGCCGACGTCCTGCTGCGGGCGCTGTCGGAGCCCGGTGCAGGCGCGGAGATCGACCCGGGTTTCGCGATGGATTCGGCGTGGCGCGGCGCGTTGCCGCCCGAGTCGGGATTCGTGCACGTGGACGACGTGCCCGCCCGGGTCCTGCTCGGGCTGGCGCAGCGCGGCGCCGCGCTGGCGAAGGAGCACGGCAGCGCGCAGGGCCCGCCCACGTCGCTGCTCGAGCAGAAGGTTCTCGAGGTCGAGGGCGGGGATGCCCGGGTCGACGTCTCGATGCGCACCGTGTTCGCGCTCACCGGAATGGGATTCGTGCCGCTGGCCGACGGCGGTGCCGCGACCGCCGACACCGAACTGGACCGCATCGCCGAGGACGAACTGGTCCGGGTGCGCGCCCACCCGTCGTGGGTGCGCCTGGACGCCCGGTTCGGGTCGGTCTACGCGCGCCGTGCGGGCGCGATCCCGCTCTTCACGGCGTAGGACGGTCGGCCGTCCCGGGCGCGATCAGCACCGGCACCAGGAACTGCTCGACCATCGTCCGCTCGTCCGCGGCGTCGGCACCGGGCACCGTCAGCAGCGAGACGATGGCGCGTACCAACCAGCGTGCGCGGCGGACGGTTTCGGCGTGATCGCTGTGCCAGACATCGGCGAGGAATGCGGTGCCGATCACTTCGATCACCTCGGACGTGCTCGCCAGTTCCGATGCGAGGCCGGCGTCGCCGAGGCCGAACCACGCCGCCAGTGTCGGGGTGGAGCGAACCTCGTCGATCGCCAGCAGGACGGCCTCGGTCACCCGCGCCCGGGCGTCGTCGATGGGTGCGACCCTCGCGGCGATCTGCTCACCGAGTCGACGTGCCTCCCGGTGGACGTACGCCCGGTGCAGCGCGCGACGGTTCTCGAAGTAGCGGTACAGCGTGGCGCGCGAACACCCGGCGGCCTTGGCGACCTCGGCCATTCCCGTTGCCGAGACACCGCGTTCGACGAACAACTCGGCGGCGGCGTCGAGGATCTTCCCGGCCGCCGCCTCGTTGCGTTCGTCCTGCAGCCAGGATCCGGAAGTGCCGGGCGCCCCGACGGTTTCGGAGGTCATCGTCCGACGGCTCGGAACGGGACGTGGGTGGGCCGGCGGACGTAGTTGCCGGCGGCGTACTCGACACCGTCGATGTCGACCTCGAAGTCCGGGCATCGGGCGAGCAGTTCCTCGAGCGCCACCCGCGCCTGCATGCGGGCGGCCGCCGCACCGAGGCAGTGGTGGTTGCCGTTGCTGAAGGTCATGATCTGCCGCGGGTTACGCAGCACGTCGAGTTCCTCGGAATCCGGGCCGTACACGCGGGGATCACGGTTCGCGGAGCCGTACACCAACAGCACCTTGCGTCCCGCGGGAATGGGGACGTCGTCGATGGTGACGTCGCGGGTGGTGGTGCGGGCCAGGCCCTGCACGGGGGACGTCAGTCGCAGGAGTTCCTCGATGGCGACGTTGATGCGCGACGGATCGTCCAGCAGCAGCTGACGCTGGTCCCGGCGCTGCGTGAGCAGTTGCACTGCGCCGCCGAGCATTCCGGTGGTGGTGTCATTGCCGCCGGTGACCATCGTGAACGCGAATCCGAGGATCGACAGGATGCCCGCGAAGTCGCCGTCGGAGCCCATCCCGGCCGCGACGAGATGCGAGATGGTGTCGTCGCCGGAATTGCCTGCGTCGGCCTCGGCTCGGCGGCGCTCGATGAGGCCGCCGAAGTAGCCCATGAGGTCGCCGACCGCGGTTGCCGCCTCGAGCGGATCGCCGGTGGCGTTGGCCGCGACGATCGCGTCGGTCCAGCCGTCGAACTGGCCGCGATCCTCCGCCGGCACACCCAGGTAGTGGGCGACCACCATGCTGGGCAGCGGCTTGAACAGGGCCGTGACGATGTCGCCCTCGCCGGCGGCGCGCAGTTCCTCGAGTCGCTCGACGACGAACCTGCGGACCTCGGGTTCGACGGCCTCCACCTGACGCGGGGTGAAGCCACGCGCCACCAGCCGGCGGAAGTTGGTGTGCACCGGCGGATCGAGCATCACCAGCGGGGGATTGTCCCGGAGCCCGATCTTGTCGAGCTCGCCGTAGGTCATGGTCAGCCCCTCGGCGGACGAGAAGGTCTCGGCGTCCCGCGATGCCGCGTACACGTCCTCGTGGCGGGTGAGCACCCAGAAATCGTCCGTGGGCGAGTCGGCCGGCACGACGTTGTGCACGGGATCGTGGTCGCGCAGGGCCGCATACATCCCCCATGGGTCGCGCCAGGACTCACCCGAGCGGGGGACGTAGGACGCTTGGCCGGACATCGTCGTCGTCATGTTTCGACAGTGAGACAGATCACGAAGTTTGTCAAGGGTTCCGAGATGCGGCGAACCCCGGCCATGGGCTGGGCTAGCTGCCCGAAGCGGGCACCCACGGCCGGGGTTCTGCCGAACGGCGCTATTGACCCATGACGCGATTCACGGTCGGACCGGTGGTCCAGCCGCCGTCCACCGCGATCTCTGCGCCGGTGACGTACGACGCCCCATCGGAGAGCAGATACGTCACCGCGCCCGCGATCTCGTCGGCCTCGCCCATGCGCCCCATCGGGGTGTGCCCTCACCCGGCTGGATCCCGATGTCGGCGGTCATCGGCGTGTACGTCATGCCGGGGTGCACCGAGTTGACGCGGATGCGGTCCGTCCCGAGTTCGACGGCGGCGATCTTCGACAGCCCGCGCACGCCCCACTTGGAGGCGCCGTAGCCGGCCGTGAGGGCCAATCCCATGAGCCCGGCCGCGGACGAGATGTTCACGATCGATCCGCCGCCGGCCGCGCGCATCGGCGCGACGACCGCCTGGATTCCGTTGAAGACGCCGACCAGGTTGATGTCGAGGACCTTCCGGAAGTGCTCGAGCGGTTCGTGCTCGATGTACTGGCCCGTGGAGATGCCCGCATTGTTGACCAGGCCGTTCAGCGTTCTGAACTCGGTGAGCGTGAATTCGACTGCAGCACGCCGCCCTTCGGCATCCGTGACGTCGAGGTGGACGTAACGTGCGGCGTCGCCGAGGTCGGCGGCCGTGGCGCGGCCGTCGTCGTCGAGGACGTCGCCGATCACCACCTTGCCGCCGGTTTCGACGATCTGGCGGGCGAATGCCGCGCCGAGCCCGCGGGCACCGCCGGTGACAAGAACGACCTTGTCGGACAGCATATTCGAATCCTCACTCATGGGTTCAACCTTCCTTCCGAGACGCGACGTCACTTGCCGCGGGCGGCGTGGCGGGCACCGATGTAGCCGAAGACCATCGCGGGACCGATGGTGGCACCCGCGCCGGCGTAGTCGTTGCCCATGACCGAGGCGGACGTGTTACCGGTCGCGTACAGGCCGTCGATGACGCTGCCGTCCGCGCGCAGGACCTGACCGTTCTCGTTGTACATGAGTCCGCCCTTGGTTCCCAGGTCTCCGGCCCGCATCCGCAGTGCGTAGTACGGGGCGGTGTCGATGACGTCGAGCGTGGGGTGCGGCAGGCTCGGGTCGCCGTAGTAGTTGTCGTACGCGCTCTCGCCGCGGTGGAAGTCGCCGTCCCGTCCGTTTCGAGCGAATCCGTTGAAACGCGAGAGGGTTTCGGTGAGTCCGGCGACCGGGACATCGATCTTGCGGGCCAGCTCCTCGATCGTGTCGGCGACGGCGATCAGGCCGCCGTCGATCCACGCCTTGGGGAACTTCCGGCCCGGCATGATGCCACCGATCGGGTAGCGCTTCTTGGCGCGCTCGTCGAAGACGAACCACGTGGGTTCGTGACCGCTGGCCAGCTGATCGTGCACGAACGTCACGTACGGGGCGGCCTCGTTGGTGAACCGCTTGCCGTGCTGATCCACGATGATCGACCGCGGGACGGACCGCTCGGCGACCATCACCTGGACGATGCCGTCGGGCCGCTGGAACGACGGCATCCACCACGCGTCGTCCATGAGATCGACTGCAGCGCCGACGTTCCGGCCCGCGATGATGCCGTCGCCGGTGTTGTCGGACGACGCGGCACTGAAGTTGTCGCGGCCGCCTTCCGGCAGGTTCGCCTTGCGCATGTCGTCGTTGAACTCGAACCTTCCGGTCGCGAGCAGCACGCCGTGGCGGGCCCGGATTCGCACCGGTCGGCCGCCGCGCTCGGCGACCAGTCCGATGACGGCGCCCGAGGAATCCGTCACGAGGGATTGCATGGGCGTGTTCAGCCACAGCGGCACCCCGGCGTCTTTGAGCGCCAGGCGGAGCCGGGCGATCAGGGCACGGCCGAGGGTTCCATGTGGCGCCGCAGCAGGATCGCCTTGACGGCATTGAACCCGGTCTTGAGCGCGGTGCGCCGGGCCTTCCACGTCCGCATCACCATGTTGAGCTGCACGAAGTCCTTGGACGTGATGAACAGTCCGGGCGGGGTCGCGAGCGCGGCCGGGCGCAGCAGATCCTGGTCGGCGCCCAGTTCCTTGAGGTCGACCGGCAGCGGCTCGATGGTGCGTCCCGCAGGACGGCCGCCGGGCTGCTCGGGGTGGTAGTCGGAGTAGCCCGTGCACCACTGGAATCGCATGTGGCGGCTCGACGTCTCCAGGAACGCGAGCGTCTTGGGGCCCTCGTCGATGAAGGCATCGAGGTTCGCCGACGGAACCCGGTCGCCGAGGACCGCATCGAGGTAGCGGCGGACGTCCTCGCGGGAGTCGGCCAGGCCCTCGCGGATCAGCAGCGGGTTGTTCGGTACCCACACACCGCCGCCGGACAATGCCGTGGCGCCACCGTAGACACCCGCCTTCTCGATGAGCAGGGTGTCCAGTCGTTCGGCGGCGCCGGCCAGCGCGGCGGTGAAACCGCCTGCGCCGCTGCCGACCACCAGCAGATCCACCTCGTGATCCCAGGTGGGCTCGGCGGACTGGTCGGTCTGGATCGAATCGGTCGCGGACATCGCGGGTCTCCTCGGGGTGCCTGGGGGACGCGGCACACAGTGCCTGTGTGGCACGTCACGTCGCGTCCACGACACTAGGGAGCGCTCGGAGGGGTCCGAAATCGAATCTCCCGCTGGGCGGGAGACCCGCGAATCAGACCAGCCAGGCCGCCGAATCGGCCGGCAGCAGCCCGTCGGCGAGGGGTGCACTCGCGAGCAGCACCGTGCCCGGAGGCAGCTGGATCGGGGCGTCCGTCGTGTTCAACACACAGATGAGGCCGCCGCTGCGACGGAACGCGAAGCAGCCGGGAGGGCTTCCGTACCAATCGATTCCGGGCCCGGAGCATTCCGGGAGGTTGGCTCGCATCTCGAGTGCTGCGCGGTACAGCGACAGGGTCGAGTCGACGTCCTCGAGCTGGGACTCCACAGTCAGTGGAGTCCACGCCGGCGGGATCGGCAGCCACGTGTCGGGCGACGTCGAGAAGCCGAAGGGCGGTCGGTCGCCCTCCCACGGCACTGGGACCCGGCACCCGTCGCGCCCGCGCTCGGTGTGGCCGGATCGCTCCCACGTCGGGTCCTGGAGGGCTGCGTCGGGGAGATCGACGTTGGGGAGGCCGAGCTCGGCGCCGTTGTAGATGAACGCCGCGCCCGGCAACGCGAGCTCCACCAGTGCCATCGCGCGGGCGCGGGTCACGCCGCGGGTGCCGCCGCCGTACCGGGTCACCTCGCGTTCCACGTCGTGGTTCGACAGTGTCCACGTGGGGGTGCCACCGACATGCGCCACGGCGTCGAGCGAGTTCTCGATCGCGGCGCGCACCGCGTCGGCGTCGAACGCCGTCTCGGCGAGCCGGAAATTGAAGCCGAGGTGCAGTTCGTCGGGGCGGACGTACTCGCCGAACCGCTCGTTGTCGCGCACCCAGATCTCGCCGACCGCCATCGCGTGCGGGTACTCGTTCATGACCCGGCGGATCCCCCGATGGATCTCGTGCACCGCCGGGTTGTTGAACCGCGGATCGTCGTCGTCGTTCTTCAGGAGCTCGTTGGTGTTCCAGTCGTGGTCGGGGAGCCCCTCCGGTTTGGCCATGCCGTGGGCGACGTCGATGCGGAACCCGTCGATGCCGCGGTGCAACCAGAACCGCAGGGTCTTCTCGAGGTCGGCGAACACCTCGGGGTTGTCCCAGTTCAGGTCGGGCTGCTCGCGCGCGAAGATGTGCAGGTACCACTGGCCCGGGGTGCCGTCGGGCTCGGTGATCCGCGTCCACGCGGGCCCGCCGAAGACACTCGGCCAGTTGTTGGGCGGCTGCGCGCCGTCCGGGCCGCGGCCGTCGCGGAAGATGTAGCGGTCTCGGGTGCTGCTGCCCGGACCGTCGGCGAGGGCCTCCCGGAACCAGGGATGCTCACTGGACGTGTGGTTGGGAACGAGGTCCATCGTGACCCGGATGCCGCGCGCGTGCGCCTCGACGATCAGCTCGTCCATCGTCGCGAGGTCGCCGAACAGGGGGTCGATGTCCCGCGGATCGGAGACGTCGTAGCCGTGATCGGCCATCGGCGACCGCATCACGGGGCTGAGCCAGAGCGCGTCGACGCCAAGCAGTTCGAGGTAGCCGAGGCGGTCGATCACGCCGCCCAGATCGCCGATGCCGTCGCCGTTCGAGTCGGAGAACGACCGCGGATAGACCTGGTAGAAAACGGCGTCGGACCACCACGAACGGGCGTCGCCGGTGATGCGGCTGGTCGGCTGGTCCTCGCGGGGCGTCACAGTCATTCATAGTGCCGCATCGAGGACCTTCGAACGATCCGTCCGGAAACTGTGGCTGCTACACCGGCGAGTTGACCATCGACGCGGCCGCCATGTCCATGTAGTCGATCAGGGCGCGGCGGTGCGGTTCGTCCAGCGTCTGCTCGTCGATCGAGGCGATCGCGGTGTGCATGCAGCGCAGCCACGCGTCCCGTTCGATCGGGCCGATCCGGAACGGATTGTGGCGCATCCGCAGGCGGGGATGTCCGCGCTCCTCGGAGTAGGTGCGTGGCCCGCCCCAGTACTGCTCGAGGAACATACGCATGCGGCGCTCGGCCGGCCCGAGGTCCTCCTCGGGATACAGCGGCCGGACCACCTCGTCCGTCGCCACCTCCTCGTAGAAGCGCGCAGTGAGCTTGCGGAACGTCTCGGCTCCGCCCACTGCCTCGTAGAAGGTCTGCTGCGTGGTGGGGTTCGTTTCAGTCATGTCCCGTCCCATTGTGCCCGGTTTCGAGTCGAGCATGCCTCGAGGATGCCTCAGCCGGTCCGGGTGTGGTGCACGGCACCGTTCGTTCACCGCCCGTGCGGCAAATTTTTCGCGGAAATGGGTGTGCGGGAGCCGATCATCCGTGGTCAACTGGGGTCAGTCTTCGCGGAGGTCGCATGACACATCGACAGAGCGCGCGAGCGCATCGACAACTCGTGCCCACTGATGTGCGGGGAAACTGCACGTCGGGGGCTTTTCCGCTGCACGTCATCCCCGAGCCCGGATCGTCCGGGCTCGGTCTGCCGGGTCTCGGCACCGTGACCTCCTGGAACAAACGTCGGGTGCTGCTGCTCAATGCCACGTTCGAACCTCTCACCGCTCTGCCCGCGCGACGCGCCGTCGTGCTGATGGTCTGCGACAAAGCCGACCCGGTCCACGAGGATCCGCTCGGCCCCGTGATCCACTCGGAGGGCTACTCCCTCCAGGTGCCCTTCGTCATCCGGCTCCGTAACTACGTTCGGGTTCCGTACCGGACCCGTGTCCCGATGACCCGCGCCGCGCTCATGCACCGCGACCGCTTCCGCTGCGGATACTGCGGGGACAAGGCCGAGACCATCGATCATGTCGTGCCGCGCAGCCGCGGCGGCGGGCATTCGTGGGAGAACTGCGTCGCGTGCTGCGCGCCGTGTAATCACCGCAAAGCGGACAAACTGCTCACCGAACTGGGGTGGACGCTCAGGACCGCGCTGGTGCCCCCGTCCGGTCCGCACTGGCGGCTGCTGTCGACTACCACCGAGGTGCATCCGACCTGGCTGCCCTATCTGGGCGAGGGTGCGGCCTGATGCATTTATGTGTCACCACGCGAGCCGAGGCATGATTCGGCCCCGACGCTTCCATTTCGGCAGGACTCGGCTACGGTTTGCGGTGTGAGCATTCTCGAGACAGTGCTGATATTCGTAGGGATTCCCGTCTTGGTGATCGCGATCGTCGCGGGACTGTCCTTCATGACCAAGAAGTCGCCCGGCTTCGTTCCGACCGAGTACCGCCTCGGTCAGCGCTGGACCCATCAGCCGGTCCTGTGGAGCGCTGTCGACGAGGTGACCTCGCATGGTCACCACGCCGGACACGCTGCCGGTGCAGATCTGATCGGAGGTTCGGCAAGTGGCAAGTGGTGACGTTCTCCAGTCCTCGGCGGTAGCGGCGGCGGATCTGCCGGTGGGCACCGTCGTGACCTCCGGCGGTCGCATCTCCGGTGTGCACCGCATCGGCGAGTCCTTCGACGACCTGCTGCCTTTCACCACCGACCAGCTGGTGGCCCTCGATGACGCCCTCACGGACGCGACGCGCGCCACGAAGGTGCGCTTCAACATCTACGTCGGTGACCTGGGCGAGAACCCGGCCGCCGGTGCGGACGCGGTCTTCCCGAACACCCCGGAGGCCGAGCGATCGATCCTGATCGCCGTGTCGCCGAACCAGCGTGTCGTCGAGATCCGTGGTGGCCGCGGCGTCGAGAACCGTGTCACCGACCGGATCACGCAGCTCGGTGTCACCGCCGCCGTCGCGTCCTTCGGCGAGGGCGACCTCATCGACGGTCTCGTCTCGGCGCTGCGCGTGATGAGCTCCGCGATCGCCCCGAAGTAGTCCCTGCACTTTCCGCTTCACCCCGGTGACCCGATGTCACATGCGTTCAGTCGAACTGAACCGCTGTGACATCGGGTCATCGGCGTTCCGGGGATCGGACGCTGTCGGTCAGGTCGCGTCGAACGCCCGGGCCTTCAGCGACCGGACGATGCCTGCCTTGCCCTCGACGACGAGGCGGCGCAGCGCCGGCGGGTGCTCACCCGACAGGAACTCGTCGGCCGCGGCCACGGACGCCTCGCTGATCGACCAGGAAGGGTACAGGCCGACCACCACGGTCTGCGCCACCTCGCTCGACCGCCGCTCCCACACCGCCGGGATCTCCGCGAAGTATCGGGCCACGTACGGCTCGAGTAGTTCGGATTGGCCGGGCGCGACGATGCCGCCGATGATCGCGCGGGCGGTGATGTTCGGGACGGTGTCGTCGTCGAACACGGTCGTCCAGGCCTGCTCCTTGACCGCGGCCTGGGGCCGGGCCGCCGCCGCCGACGCCGCCTGACGGGCACCCGCGGCGGTGGGGTCGCGCTCCGCCTCCGCGTCGATGAACGGCGTCTCGGTACCGTCCGTGTCCACCTGACCGGCCGCGGCCAGCGCGTGGACGAGCCGCCAGCGCAAGTCGGTGTCCACGACCAGCCCGGACAGTCCGAGCTTCGCGGGGTCGGCGTCGAGCAGCTCCTGCAGCACCTCGGTGTGCCATGCCGACAGCTGCGACCCGGTGAGCGCGTTGACGAACGCCAACTGGTGGTCGGAGCCGGGCTCGGCCTCGCGGGCCAGCTCGAGCAGCCGGTCCGCGAACGCGGGCCAGCCGAATGCGTCCGCCCAGCCGGGCTCGGCGTACGCCGACAGCGCCGTCTGTGCCTGGAGCAGCAGTCGCTGGACGACACCCACCTCGGTCTCGGCGCCGATGCCGCGCTGGACGAGGCTCACGAAATCGCGTGCCCGCATCTCCGCCTGCCGGGTCATCTCCCACGCCGCCGACCATGCGAGGGTGCGGGGGAGCGGCTCGGCGATGTCGCCGATCCGGCCGACCAGGGTGTCGAGCGAATCGCGGTCCAGCCGCAGCGAGCAGTAGGTGAGATCGTCGTCGTTGACGAGGATCAGCTTGCCGCGCGGCACCCCGACCAGCTCGGGCACGTCGGTGCTCGCGCCCTCGACGTCGAGCTCGACGCGGTGCGTACGGACCAGCTTGCCGGTGGCAGGGTCGTCGTCGTAGATGCCGACCGCGAGACGGTGCACACGGGTCTCGCCGGCACCCGGAGCGGCGCCCTCCTGCAACACCGCGAACCGGGAGAACGTGCCGTCGGGCTCGATCTGGAAGTCGGGGCGCAGGATGTTGAGGCCCGTCGTCTTGAGCCACTGCGCACCCCACCCCGACAGGTCGCGGCCCGACGCCTTCTCCAGCGCCCGTAGCAGGTCGTCGAACGTCGCGTTGGCGAACGCATGCTCGGCGAAGTAGTCCCGCAGACCCGACAGGAACGGCTCGAGCCCGACGTATGCGACGAGCTGCTTGAGCACGCTGGCGCCCTTGGCGTACGTGATGCCGTCGAAGTTCACCTCGACGGCCGCGAGGTCGGGGATGTCCGCGGCGATCGGATGCGTCGACGGCAGCTGGTCCTGCCGGTACGCCCAGGACTTCTCCACGTTGGCGAAGGTGGTCCATGCGTTGGTGTACTCGGTGGCCTCGGTCTGGCACAGCACCGACGCGAACGTCGCGAACGACTCGTTGAGCCACAGGTCGTCCCACCAGCGCATCGTGACCAGATCGCCGAACCACATGTGGGCCATCTCGTGCAGCACCGTCTCGGCGCGCCGCTCGTACGAGTAGCGGGTGACCTTGGAGCGGAACACGTAGTCCTCGAGGAAGGTCACCGCGCCGGCGTTCTCCATCGCGCCCGCATTGAACTCCGGCACGAACAGCTGGTCGTATTTGCCGAACGCGTACGGCACACCGAAGTTGCGGTGGTAGAAGCCGAAGCCCTGTTTGGTTTCGGTGAACAGGCGTTCGGCATCCATGTACTCGGCGAGCGATGCACGGCAGTAGATGCCGAGCGGGATGTGTCCGTGCTCGTCGGAATAGCTGTCGGTCCACTGCGCGTACGGGCCGGCGATCAGTGCCACCAGGTACGTACTCATGCGCGGGGTCGTGCGGAAGACGTGGCGGCCCGGAGCGGCCGCCAGCGGCTCGACGGTCTCGGCGTTGGAGATGACCTTCCAGTCCTCCGCCGCGACGACGGAGATGTCGAAGGTGGCCTTGAGATCCGGCTGGTCGAAGCACGCGAACATCCGCTTGGCGTCGGCGGTTTCGAACTGCGAGTACAGGTACACCGCATTGTCGGTGGGGTCGACGAAGCGGTGCAGTCCCTCGCCGGTGTTGGTGTAGAGGCAGTCGGCCTCGACGACGAGCTCATTGCTGTCCGCGAGGCCGCTCAGCGTGATCCCGGTGGCCTCGTCGTACGACGACACGTCGACCGGGGTGCCGTTGAGGACCGCCGAATGCACTGTGTCGGCGATGATGTCGATGAACGTCGACGCTCCGGCCGTCGCCGCGAACGTGACGGTGGTGCGGGACCGGAAGGTGCTCTCGCCCGGTCGGCCGTCGCCGTCGGTGAGATCGAGTTCGATGCGATAGTTGTCGACGGTCAGCAGCGCCGAGCGTTCGGCGGCCTGTTCGCGGGTCAGATTCGGTGGGGCCACAAAGATCTCCTCATCACGGATGGACAATCGACTCCCCGCTATCCCATCACGCGCCGCCCTCCTCTCGCGATTTGCACTTATCGTTGCGACGCGGACACCCGCGGCACCGAGAAGTGCGCAAATCGCGGGGTCAGGTGGCGAGTTCGGTGAGGGGGACGGCGGGGTCGGCGAGCCGGGTGGGGTCGACAGGACCGGAGAACGCGACGAGCGCCTTGATGTCGTCGGTGACATCCCAGATGTTGACGTTCATGCCGGCGAGCACCCGGTTCTCCTCGTCGAGCCAGAACGCCAGGAACTCTCGTGCTCCGACGTCGCCGCGGGTCACCACCTTCGAGTACTTCGGTGCCCAGCCCACATATTCCATGCCCAGGTCGTACTGGTCGGTGAAGAAGTACGGCAGGTTGGTGTACTCGACCGGGTGGCCGAGCATGGTCGCGGCCGCGATCGCGGGCTGGTTCAGCGCGTTGGCCCAGTGTTCGACGCGGACGCGGGCCGCCAGCAGCGGATGTTGCTGGGCGGCGATGTCGCCGACCGCGACGATGTCCGGGTCGCTCGTGGTGAGCGTGCCGTCCACGAGGATGCCACCGTCGACCGAAAGCCCGGCGGCCTCGGCGATCTCGATGTTGGGTTGCGCGCCGACAGCGACCAGCACCGCGTCGGCGGGCAGCACCGTCCCGTCGCCCAGTCGGACGCCGTCCGCACGCCCGTCGGTGACGGTGATCTCCTCGACCTTGGACCCGAAACGGAAGTCGACGCCGTGTTCGCGGTGCAGATCGGCGAACACGGCACCCATCTCCCTGCCCAGCGCTGCGAGCAGCGGCAATTCGGCCGACTCCACGATCGTGACCGCGACATCGCGACCGCGCGCCCCCGACGCGATCTCGAGTCCGATCCAGCCCGCGCCGACGATCACCAGTCGGGCTCCCGGGGAGAGCGCCGCGATCAGGGCGTCGGATTCGTCGATGGTGCGCAGGTAGTGCACG
Organism: Rhodococcus sp. W8901; assembly: GCF_013348805.1. Taxonomy (NCBI): domain Bacteria; kingdom Bacillati; phylum Actinomycetota; class Actinomycetes; order Mycobacteriales; family Nocardiaceae; genus Rhodococcus; species Rhodococcus sp. W8901. Next base: position 3,738,157 of record NZ_CP054690.1, on the reverse strand, counting down.
CCCGCCGCGTCGGCGCCGGGGATCGGTGGGCGACGCGAACGGGATCCGGTCGCGAGCGCGAGTCGGTCGTAGCCGAGTGTCGAACCGTCCGGCAGCACCACGCACTTGCGGTCGCGATCGAGCGCCGTCGCGGTGGTGCCCAGACGCAGGTCCACGTGGTGGTCTCGGTACCAGTCCCCGTGCTGGACGGTGAAATCGGGCAGCCCCTTCTTGCCGGCGACATGTTCCTTGGAAAGTGGTGGTCGCTCGTAGGGGAGATGGTCCTCCTGGCTGAGGAGGACGATGGACCCGTCGAAATCTCTGTCTCTCAACGATTCTGCGATCTTGGCGCCGGCCAGGCCGCCGCCGACGATGACGAACGTGCGATTCGATGACTCGTGGGATGTCACGGGGAGGCTCCGTTCCAGTGTGGCTACTGGCTGTCCTCCATCGACAGTAACGTTGCTCCGAGGTGTGCGGGAAGCATTCCCGCACGCGCATGGTTGTCTATCAATCGAGAGGTGTGACGTGGATCTGTCGCACCGCAGAACGAGGGAGACACGCGTGAGCGCGGAAGCACAGACAAACTCCGGCAAGACCGGCAAGAAGGACACCGTCGACTTCTGGTTCGACCCGCTGTGCCCCTGGTGCTGGATCACGTCGCGCTGGATCCTCGAGGTGACCGAGGTCCGCGACATCGAGGCCAAATTCCACGTCATGAGCCTCGCCGTCCTCAACGAGGGACGCGAGCTTCCCGAGGAGTACCGCGAGAAGATGGGCAAGGCCTGGGGCCCGGTGCGGGTTCTCATCGCGGCTGCCCAGCAGCGCGGCGACGACATCCTGCTGCCGCTCTACACGGCGATGGGCACGCGGATCCACAACGGCGGCGACCAGGATCTGACGAACGTCGTCGTCGAGTCCCTCGCCGAACTGGGCCTGCCCGCCGAGCTGGCGGCGGCCGCCGACACCGACGAGTTCGACGCCGAACTGCGCCGCAGCCACCACGCCGGCATGGACAAGGTCGGCGACGACGTCGGTACCCCCACCATCCACGTCAACGGCACCGCGTTCTTCGGCCCGGTCCTCTCGCGCATCCCGCGCGGTGAGGATGCCGGCAAGGTGTGGGACGGCACCGTCGCCCTGGCGTCGTACCCGCACTTCTTCGAGCTCAAGCGGACCCGCACCGAGGATCCCCAGTTCGACTGAGGTCCGGTCGCCGAGTGACCGTTCCGGGGGGGGGCGAGAGAGAGGGTGCGTGCGGTGCTCGCCACCAGTGTCGAACGCCTCGCGCGAGCCGGGTGCGACTTCTTCGTCTGCCCGGACAACACGGCGCATCTCGCTCTCGAGGCCGACGGTGATCACCTCGCCCTGCCCGGGCTGCATGTGGTCGACATCGTCGCGGATGCTGCCCAGCAGGCCGGGCACGCCCGCGTCGGCATCCTGGGAACGCGCTTCACGATGCAGGGACCGCTGTACCCCCGAGAACTGGCCGCGCGGGGCATCGACGCCGTCGTTCCGGATACCGCCGATCAGGCCATGGTCCACTCGGCAGTCTTCGACGAACTGGTCCACGGGGATTTCCGGCCACAGACGCGGGCGTCGTTCGTCGCACTCATCGAGAGGCTCGCTTCCGCCGGCTGCGACGCGGTTGCGTTGGTGTGTACCGAGATTCCTCTGCTCGTGCGGCCCGAGCACTCGCCACTGCCGATTCTGGATTCCACGCGGCTCTCCGGACGCGCGGCGCTCGAGGTCGCGGTGGGGAAGCGGCCCATGCCCACCTGGCGTGGATCGACGTTTCGACGGGCCGGCGCTCCCGGCGCCGGTACCGGGTGACTCGACGCGCGGGTTTCTCCTCCTCGAGTCCCCACGATCGCCGCGGCGACGTGACCTGTCAGAATTGAGATCATGCGCGTATACCTGGGTGCCGACCACGCCGGCTTCGAACGCAAGAACCAGATCATCGAACACCTCACCGCGAACGGCCATGAGGCCATCGACTGCGGTGCACACGTCTACGACGCCGTCGACGACTACCCGGCCTTCTGCATCGAGGCGGCCCGCCGCGTCGTCGCCGAACCGGGCAGCCTGGGCCTGGTCCTCGGTGGCAGCGGCAACGGTGAGCAGATCGCCGCGAACAAGGTTCCTGGCGCCCGCTGCGCCCTCGCGTGGAGCGTCGAGACCGCGCAGCTGGCCCGCCAGCACAACAACGCGCAGCTCATCGGCATCGGCGGCCGCATGCACTCCCTCGAGGAGACCCTCGCGATCGTCGACGCCTTCCTCGCCACCGAGTGGTCCGACGAGGAGCGTCACCAGCGTCGCATCGACATCCTCGCCGAGTACGAGAAGACGGGTGTGGCGCCGGCCGTGCCCGCGGCCCCCGAAGCCTGAACGAACAGGTAAGCAGAACGTGCCCGAGGGCCACACTCTCCACCGTCTCGCGCGCCTGCATCAGCAGCGTTTCGCGGGATCGCCGGTGTACGTGTCGAGCCCGCAGGGCAGATTTGCCGAGGACGCGGCCCTGATCGACGGCCGCGTCCTCGTGCGTTCCGACGCGTGGGGCAAGCACCTGTGGCACCACTACGAGAACGGTCTCGTGGTGCACGTCCACCTGGGGTTGTACGGCAAGTTCACCGAGTCCGCGCTCCCGCTCGAGGCGCCCGTCGGGCAGGTCCGGATGCGCATGATCGGCGCCGAGTTCGGCACCGACCTGCGCGGTCCCACCGCCTGTGAGGTGCTGCATCCGCCGCAGGTCGCCGCGATCGAGGCCCGCCTGGGTCCCGATCCGCTGCGCAAGGACGCCAACCCGGACCGGGCGTGGGCGCGGATCTCGAAGTCGCAGACACCGATCGGCGCGATGCTGATGGATCAGGCCGTGTTGGCCGGCGTCGGCAACGTCTACCGTGCCGAGGTCCTGTTCCGGCACGGGATCCACCCGGAGCGGCCCGGCAAGCGCGTCAGCCGCGCCGAGTTCGACGCGATGTGGGACGACCTCGTCGAACTGATGAAGGTCGGGGTCCGCCGCGGCAGGATGCACGTCGTGCGGCCCGAGGACGACCACGGCGAGCCGTCGTACGCGAAGGACCGGCCGCGGACCTACACCTACCGCAGAGCAGGATCGGCGTGCCGCATCTGCAGCACGCCGATCTCTCACTCGGTTATGAAGGGGCGCAACCTGTTCTGGTGCCCCGGTTGTCAGGCCGACTAGAAGTCGAAGCCCCCGAAGTCGCCTCCGCCGAAGTCGCCTCCGCCGAAGTCGCCCCCGCCGAAATCTCCGCCGCCCCAGTCTCCGCCGTAGTCGCCGCCGCCGTCGCCCGCGGCGCCGTAGTCGACATCGCCGCCAGCGTCTCCGCCGTCTCCGCCGTCAGTGCCGGCGTCGCCGCCGTCACCGTCGGCTGCGTCCATGCCGTCCTGGTAGCCGTCGGCGAACCCCTGCGCGTCGTATCCCACCCCGGACATCCCGGAGAACATCGCAGAGAACAGGAACATCGAACCGACACCCCACGCGCCGGCGACGAGCGCGGGCTTCCACCACGGCTCGGAGTACCAGCCTGCGGGGACCGGACGTCCGGCGACGCGGCCGCCGGGGTAGTAGTTGGGTGTGCGAGCCGACGGATTGGGTGACGCCGAGACCTGACGGCCCTCGAACTCGATGTCGCGGTCCTCGGTGACCGAGCCGGCCGACTTCTGGCCGTCGATGCTCGGGATCTCGGGACCCGGATCCATGCCCATCGCGGAGCGCGCGGCGCGGATGTAGTACAGACCCTCGAGTGCGGTCTGCTTCGCCAGACGCGCCTGCACGGGCGTCGTGGCCTGTTCGATCTGCGAACCGGCGGCGGTGTACCGCTCGGAGGCGTCGGCGAGAGCCTGCTTGGAGGCGTCGTCGCTGCCGACGAGGTTGTAGACCTGGCCACCCAGGCGCTCGATCGACTGGCGGGCATCCGCCTTGGCGTCTTCGAGTTGGTTCGCCGAGTGGCCCTTGTTCTTGTTCTGGCTCTTCATCACCAGAAAGACGACGGCGCCGATCACGGCGACGATGAGGAGGAGTTCCACGGGGGACCTTCCGGAGGTGTCAAATCGGACATTGTCAAGGATACCGGGGGCGGGCGTGGCGTGATCGTGTCTCGAATCCTGTCGGTGGTCGATGCGAACATATGTTCGTGTCTGACGTCGTCGATCGTTCCCCGCCGCCGCGTGCCGAGGCGACGATCCTGCACGCCGATCTGGACGCGTTCTACGCCTCGGTGGAGCAGCGCGACGATCCGGGCCTGCGGGGGTGGCCGGTGATCGTGGGCGGGGGAGTGGTCCTCGCGGCCAGCTACGAGGCGAAGGCGTACGGGGTGCGCACCGCGAGCAGCGGATCGGAGGCGCGGCGGCGATGCCCGCACGCGATCGTCGTCCCGCCCCGGATGTCCGCGTATGCGCGGGCCAGCCGCGAGGTGTTCGACGTCTTCCGGAACACGACACCCCTGGTCGAGGGCATCTCGATCGACGAGGCATTCCTCGACGTCGGCGGGTTGAGCCGGATCAGCGGCAGTCCGCGACAGATCGCGGAGCGGTTGCGCCGAGACGTGCGCGAACAGGTGGGGCTGCCGATCACGGTCGGCATCGCGCGGACGAAGTTCCTGGCCAAGGTCGCCAGTGCAGTGGGGAAACCCGACGGGCTGCTGCTGGTGCCGCCGGATCGCGAGCTCGAGTTCCTGCATCCACTGCCGATCGAACGACTGTGGGGTGTCGGGGCCGTGACCTCCGCGAAGCTGCACGGATACGGCGTTCGGACCGTCGCGGAACTCGCGGCGCTGTCCGAGCGCGAACTGTCCACCGTGGTCGGATCGGGATCCGCCCGGCACCTGCACGCGCTGGCGTGGGCGCGCGATCCGCGGCGGGTCGAGACGGGGCGACGGCGTCGGTCGATCGGGGCGCAGAGTGCCCTCGGGCGTCGCGTGCGAAGCTTCGCCGAGATCGAGACGATCGCCGCCGCGCTGGTGGACCGTGTGGCGAGGCGTCTGCGGGCGGCCGGACGGGTGTGCCGCACGGTGGTGATCCGGATGAGGTTCGCGGACTTCGGGCGTGCCACCCGCTCGGTCACCCTCGGCGAGGCCTCGGCACGAACCGAGACCATTCTCGGTGCGGTGCGATCGTTGCTGGAGCATTCGCGGCCGCTGATCGCCGAGCGGGGACTGACGCTGATCGGTGTGGCGCTGTCGAACCTGGACGCGGAAGGCGCCGAACAGCTCGCGCTGCCGTTCGAGCCGGACACCGGGAGCTCGTCGAAGGAGTCCGACGGTGTCCGCCTCGACGGCGCGCTCGACGCGGTGCGGGCGAAATTCGGATCGGTCGCGGTCACCCGCGCCGCGCTGCTCGGTCGCGACGGTGGTGACAGCCTCCCGCTCCTGCCCGACTAGTGCGAGTGCCGGTCAGCCGTTGGCGGCCTCGTTCAGACGCTCCAGGGTTCCGGTGGCCTCGAGGTACTCCCGCACCCAACGTTCGATGACCGCCGCGGTCTTCTCCACCTTGGTGAACTGGCCGACGACCTGACCCACGGGGTTGAACGCGACGTCGACGGTCTCGTCGGGGTACTTGTGGGTGGCGGCCACGGCCATGCCGGACACCATGTACTGCAGCGGCATGCCGAGGGGCTCCGGGTTGCCTGCCTTCTCCCACACCTCGGTCCAGTCGTTGCGCAGCATCCGGCAGGGCTGGCCGGTGAACGAGCGGCTGCGCACCGTGTCGCGACTGCCGGCATTCGCGTAGGCGGCCTGCTGGACGGCGGTGTTCTCGGCCTCCTCGACCATGAGCCACTGCGAACCCGACCACGCGCCCTGGGCGCCCATGGCGAGCGCGGCCGCGATCTGCTGGCCGCTGCCGATGCCACCCGCCGCCAGCACGGGAATCGGGGCAACCTCCTTGACGACCTGCGGCCACAGCACGATCGAGCCGACCTCGCCGCAGTGGCCGCCGCCCTCGCCGCCCTGCGCGATGATGATGTCGACGCCGGCGTCCGCGTGCTTGCGGGCCTGGTAGGGCGATCCGCACAGCGCCGCGACCTTCCGGCCCGACGCGTGGATGTGCTCGATCATGTCCGCGGGCGGGGTGCCGAGGGCATTGGCGATCAGCGTGACCTTCGGGTGCTGGAGTGCCACCTCGACCTGCGGGGTGGCGGTGGCCTCGGTCCAGCCGAGCAGCTGCAGCGCGTTCTCGTGGCCGTCGGCCGGCGTGGGGACACCGTGATCGGTGAGGATGCCGCGAGCGAAGTCGAGCGTCTCCTGCGGCACCATCGACTGCAGCATCTTGGTCAGTTCGTCGGCGGACAGATTCGAGTCCATGCCCTCGTACTTGTTCGGGATCACGATGTCGACGCCGTAGGGGTGGTCGCCGATGTGCTCGTCGATCCACTTCAGCTCGATCTCGAGTTCCTCGGGTGTGAACCCCACGGCGCCGAGAACGCCGAATCCGCCGGCCTTGCTGACGGCGAGCACGACGTCGCGGCAATGGGTGAAGGCGAAGATCGGGAACTCGATTCCGAGATCGTCGCAGAGTGGGGTGTGCATCCGGCACTCCTTCGGGGGGGGAAGTCGGAAATCTGTAACAGGTTCCAACTTAGGTCAGGCATCCCTGGTGTGCGGCGGGAATCACGAAGCGGCCGAAGCTCCGAGTAATGTGACAAGAGTCACTCGACGGTGGTCTGGTCGGGCGGCGGATTTGCGCGCGCTCGGCGGGGGCGGCCCGGGGTCGGATGGGTGATGGGTTCCGAAGGGGCGGAAACAAGAAAAACCCCCACCGTTCGGACATATATCCGAACGGTGGGGGTTTCCTCCGCGTGGAGGGGATGACGGGAATCGAACCCGCGTAATCAGTTTGGAAGACTGAGGCTCTACCATTGAGCTACATCCCCGTGCATACGACATTTGTGGGATCGCCAGCGATGTCGTCTGCGAGATGAGACTGTACCCAACCTCGCTTTGGATTTCATAATCGGGGGGCCGTAGGATTCTGCCTCGGGTCCTCGCGAGGTTGGCGGAGGCCTGTTCTGACGGGGTGTGGCGCAGCTTGGTAGCGCATCCGCTTTGGGAGCGGAGGGTCGCAGGTTCAAATCCTGTCACCCCGACCAGACGCGTGGCAGGGCCGACAATCCGGTCCTGCCACGAAGAGACACGAGATATCGAATCAAAGAGCACCACCACACGAAGGAGCCAGATCCGTGAAGAGCACCGTCGAGCAGCTCAGCCCGACGCGAGTCCGTATCAACGTTGAGGTGCCCTTCGAGGAGCTCAAGCCTGATTTCGACAAGGCCTACAAGGCGCTCGCGCAGCAGATCCGTCTCCCCGGCTTCCGTCCGGGCAAGGCTCCGGCCAAGCTGCTCGAGGCTCGTGTCGGTCGTGGCGCGGTGCTCGAGCAGGTCGTCAACGACGCCCTCCCGTCCCGCTACTCCGAGGCCGTCAACGCCTCCGAGGTGAAGGTCATCGGCCAGCCGGAGATCGAGATCACCAAGCTCGAGGACGGCCAGGAGCTCACGTTCACCGCCGAGGTCGACGTCCGCCCCGAGATCACCCTGCCGGACTTCTCCACCGTCGCCGTCACGGTCGACCCGATCGAGGTCACCGACGAGGCAGTCGCCGAGCAGCTGCTGTCGCTGCGTCAGCGCTTCGGCACCCTGAAGGGTGTCGAGCGTGAGGTTCAGGACGGCGACTTCGTGTCGATCGACCTGTCCGCCACCGTCGACGGCCAGGCCGTTCCGGAGGCCACCGCGTCGGGTCTGTCCCACGAGGTCGGCTCGGGACAGCTGATCGAGGGCCTCGACGAGGCCATCGTCGGCGTCAAGGCCGGCGAGTCGAAGGACTTCACCTCCAAGCTGGTCGCCGGCGAGTTCGCGGGCCAGGAGGCGGTCATCACCGTCACCGTCGGTTCCGTCAAGGAGCGCGAGCTGCCCGAGGCCGACGACGAGTTCGCCCAGATGGCAAGCGAGTTCGACACCCTCGAAGAGCTCGAGGCCGACCTGCGTGAGCGCGTCGCACGCGTCCGCAAGGTCGAGCAGGCCGGCCAGATCCGCGACAAGGTGCTCGAGGCTCTGCTCGAGACCGTCGAGGTCCCGCTGCCCGAGGCCGTCGTCAAGGCCGAGGTCGACGCCGCGCTGCACGACGCGATCCACGGTCTGGACCACAACGAGGAGAAGCTGAACGAGCTCCTCGAGTCGCAGGGCACCACGCGTGAGCAGTTCGACGCGGACGCCAAGGAGGCTGCCGAGCGCTCGGTGAAGACCCAGCTGCTGCTCGACGCCATCGCCGACGCCGCGGGCACCACCGTCGGCCAGGACGAGCTCACCGAGCGCATCCTGTTCCAGGCGCAGCGCTACGGCATGGCTCCGGAGCAGTTCATCCAGCAGATCCAGCAGGCCAACCAGCTCGGCGCCGTCTTCGCGGACGTGCGACGTGGCAAGGCGCTTGCCGGTGTCGTCGACGCTGCGACCGTTACCGACACCGCCGGTGCGGCGATCGACACCGCTGAGATGTTCGGCACCGCAGAGGCGGAGGCCGACGAGGCCGACGCCGAGGGCGACGACAAGTAGCACCCCGGCGGAATGACGCCTGCCACCCCCGGTGGGCGCGAGTATTTCCGCTTTCAGCGAAGTAGGGCGGCACCGGGACTCCGGTGCCGCCCTACTTCGTTAGTGTCAGTGTCAGGAACCAACGACTTATCGAGAAGGCAGGTACCGTGACTTACCAGAATCCCGCCATGACTTCAGCCACCTCCGGTCTGAATCTCAGCGACTCGGTGTACGAACGCCTGCTTCGCGAGCGCATCATCTTCCTCGGTACGCAGGTGGACGACGACATCGCGAACAAGCTGTGCGCCCAGATCCTGCTGCTGTCGGCAGAGGACCCCACCCGGGACATCTCCCTGTACATCAACTCGCCTGGCGGCTCGGTCACGGCAGGCATGGCGATCTTCGACACCATGCAGTTCGCCGAGTGCGACGTCGCGACTTTCGGCATGGGCCTGGCCGCCTCGATGGGGCAGTTCCTCCTGTCGGCCGGCACCAAGGGCAAGCGGTACGCCCTGCCGCACGCGCGGATCATGATGCACCAGCCGTCGGCCGGCATCGGCGGCACCGCGTCCGACATCGCGATCATGGCGGAGCAGTTCGCGCACACCAAGCGCGAGATGGCCGAGCTCATCGCGGAGCACACCGGCCAGACCGTCGAGCAGATCACTGCGGACTCGGACCGTGACCGCTGGTTCACCGCGAAGGAAGCGCTCCAGTACGGCTTCGTCGACCACGTCATCACCCGCGCGCGGCAGGCGGGCGGCGCAGGCAACTAGCCCGCAACGCATCCGACCTTCCGCCCACACCATCTTGGAGAACTGATGACCAACCTCTTCGATCCCCGTGCCGCCCACGCGCTCGGCGGCCAGGCTCCGGCCGGCGCCCAGTCGCGCTACATCCTGCCCTCGTTCATCGAGCACTCCAGCTACGGCGTCAAGGAGTCCAACCCCTACAACAAGCTGTTCGAGGAGCGCATCATCTTCCTCGGCGTGCAGGTGGACGACGCGTCGGCGAACGACGTCATGGCGCAGCTGCTGGTGCTCGAGTCGCTCGACCCGGACCGCGACATCACCATGTACATCAACTCGCCGGGCGGCTCGTTCACGTCGCTGATGGCGATCTACGACACGATGCAGTACGTGCGGGCCGACATCACGACGGTCTGCCTCGGCCAGGCCGCGTCGGCCGCGGCCGTCCTGCTCGCTGCCGGCACGCCCGGCAAGCGCCTCGCGCTGCCGAACGCCCGTGTGCTGATCCATCAGCCCGCGACCGGTGGCATCCAGGGTCAGGTCTCCGATCTGGAGATCCAGGCCGCGGAGATCGAGCGCATGCGCCGACTGATGGAGACCACGCTCTCGAAGCACACCGGCCGGGATCCTGACGTCATCCGCAAGGACACCGACCGCGACAAGATTCTGACGGCGGAAGAGGCGAAGGAGTACGGCATCATCGACGACGTCCTCCAGTACCGGAAGCTGTCCGCCCAGAAGTGATGTGGGGCATCCCGGTTCGCCGACACGCCGAGTGATCGGATTGCGGCGGACCGGGGTGCACACCCGTCAAGCTGGGGCATTCCGCGTTCTTCACGCGGATGTGATTCATGTGTCGGAATCGTGTTCGCCGTGTGGGAATCACCGGCTTTTGGTCGACCTCGTTCCCGATCTGCGGGTACGGTCACACCATGGGCCTTCGATCCTGAGCCGAGGGCACGCGATCGCTGAACAGCGATCCGCGGGGATTCGGGTGAGGGTGCTCGCACGTAGACAAGGAAGTAGGGACCTTACGAGATGGCACGCATCGGTGACGGCGGCGATCTGCTCAAGTGCTCGTTCTGCGGTAAGAGCCAGAAGCAGGTCAAGAAGCTCATTGCGGGACCCGGGGTCTACATCTGCGACGAATGCATCGATCTGTGCAACGAGATCATCGAGGAAGAGCTGGCGGAGTCCAGTGAGGTCAAGCTCGACGAGCTGCCCAAGCCCGCGGAGATCCGCGACTTCCTCGAGAACTATGTGATCGGTCAGGACGCTGCGAAGCGGACGTTGGCGGTGGCGGTCTACAACCATTACAAGCGCATCCAGGCGGGCGACCGCAGTCGGGACGCGCGCGGTGAGACCGTCGAGTTGGCGAAGTCGAACATCCTCATGCTCGGCCCCACCGGCTGCGGCAAGACCTACCTCGCGCAGACGCTGGCGAAGATGCTCAACGTGCCCTTCGCGATCGCGGACGCGACGGCACTGACCGAGGCCGGATACGTCGGTGAGGATGTCGAGAACATCCTGCTGAAGCTGATCCAGGCCGCCGACTACGACGTCAAGCGCGCCGAGACCGGCATCATCTACATCGACGAGGTCGACAAGATCGCCCGCAAGAGCGAGAACCCGTCGATCACGCGGGACGTGTCCGGTGAGGGTGTGCAGCAGGCGCTGCTGAAGATCCTCGAGGGCACGCAGGCGAGTGTGCCGCCGCAGGGTGGGCGCAAGCACCCGCACCAGGAGTTCATCCAGATCGACACCACCAACGTGCTCTTCATCGTGGCGGGTGCGTTCGCCGGTCTCGAAAAGATCGTCTCCGATCGGGTCGGCAAGCGCGGCATCGGCTTCGGCGCCGAGGTCCGCTCGAAGGCCGAGATCGACACGCAGGACCACTTCGCGGAGGTCATGCCCGAGGACCTGATCAAGTTCGGTCTTATTCCCGAGTTCATCGGCCGGCTTCCGGTCGTGGCGTCGGTGACCAATCTCGACAAGGAATCTCTGGTCAAGATCCTCTCCGAGCCGAAGAACGCGCTCGTCAAGCAGTACACCCGCCTGTTCGACATGGACGGCGTCGAACTCGAGTTCACGGTGGACGCGCTGGAGGCGATCGCGGATCAGGCGATCCACCGTGGCACGGGTGCCCGTGGGCTGCGCGCGATCATGGAGGAAGTCCTGCTCCCGGTGATGTACGACATCCCCAGTCGTGACGATGTCGCGAAGGTGGTCGTCACCGCGGAGACCGTCAACGACAACGTCCTGCCGACGATCGTGCCGCGCAAGCCGGAGCGGGAGCGTCGCGACAAGTCGGCATAGGTACCGGGTGGTCCTGAACAAGGACTCTCCGCCAGTTCCACCACGCCTCGTGCGCCCGGTTGATTCGGATCAGGTCCGAATCGGCCGGGCGCACGTTGCTGTGCGCCGACCGGGTTCCGGTGTCGGCTCAGGGCCCTCGTCGCACCCGCGGCGCGTGCGGGGCAGTGTCCCTCCGATTCCGATGTGGTGCACCAGCATCCGGCCGTCTCAGGTGGCGCGCAGAACTGCGATCGCGAGCGAGGTCAGCTCGGTTTCGAACGCCTCGAGGTCGCGAGTCGTCCCGGCGGTGGCTTCTCGCTCCCAGGTGGCCATCGCCGACACGACGAATCGGGCCATCATGGCCACCCTCCGTGCGCGGGCGTCGGGAGTCAGGTGGGTGAGTTCGTCGGTGATGCCGGCGAACAGTTCCTGGAGTAGTTTCATCCCGCCGATCCGGGGGTACCTGGGATCGGCGGGGACCAGCGATGTCGGTGTCGAGACGAAGTCCAGGTGGACCCCGGTGAGCCACTGTTCGTTGAACCGTGCCCAGTAGGACGACGGCTCGCGGGCCGCGACCTCCGCGACGAAGGGGTGGATGTAGCAAGCGACCAGATGGGCGAGGCGGTCGGAGTCGCCGGAGTTCGCGAGCATGTCGGCGCGGAGCGCGTTGATGGAGCCCATGTGCTCGAGCCAGATCGCTTCGAGCAGGCCGTCCCACGAGCCGAAATGGTAGGTGAGTGCCGAATTGTTGCGCTGCCCCGCGGTTCTCACGATCTCCCTCGCGGACACCCCGTGCATGCCTCGTTCGGCGATGAGACGTTCGGCGACTTCGAGGATCGTGTCGCGAGCGTTCGGCGAATTCATAGCCGACAGCGTACTGAATGAGCTATCTTCATCGGGCTAAGACGCGTTTCTTAATCTGGAGGTTGTTCGTGAACACACTGACGAAGGCCGGGAGCGGCCGCACACGGGGCGTGGGACTCTTCACGCTCGTGGCGGCCACGTCGGTCGCGCTGGTGGCGGCGGGATGCAGCAGTAACAGCTCGGCCGAGGCCGACGGTGCGGCGACGCTGGAACCGGGTCAGCTGCTGTCGAGTCAGCAATTGCGGGGCGCCCCGGTCCTGCCCAGCGCGGCCCGCAGCGAGCTCATCACGTACGTCTCGCAGAACGCGCAGGGCGATCCCGTGGTCGTGTCGGGCACGGTGTCGATTCCGAAGACCTCCGCACCCGACGGCGGGTGGCCCGTCCTCAGCTGGGCCCACGGCACCACGGGTGTCTCCGACATCTGCGCGCCGTCCGCCGATTCGGACGACGGCCTCGCGCACGACTACCTCGGCGTGGTCGACGAGACCCTCGATCGCTACGTCGCCGACGGGTACGTCGTCGTGCAGACCGACTACGTCGGCATGGGCACGCCGGGCGGGCACCCGTACATGGACGGTGGGACGGAGGCCAACGCCGTCGTCGACATCGTGCGCGCGAGCCGCGAACTCGACGATTCGATCAGCAACCAGTGGTACGCGATGGGGCACAGCCAGGGTGGGCACGCCACGCTGTTCACCGCCGCGCAGGGTGCGGAGCGGGCACCGGAGCTGGATCTGCGGGGCGCGGTCGCGATCGCGCCGGGCAACGGCACGAGCCAGACGCCGGCGTACCTGGCCTCCGGAAACCCCGCAGTGGCACCGGCCCTCGCGTTCCTGCCGCTGATCCTGCTCGGCGCGGAGGCGGCCGATCCGTCAATCGACGCGGATTCGTACGTCACACCGACCTCCAAGGCGTTGCTGACCGCGGCCCGCAACGGCTGCGTCGCGCAGATCCGCGACGTGATCCCGTCGGTGCCCGTCGACCAGGCGTTCGCGCCCGGCGCGGATATGGACAAGTTGATCGGCTATCTGAAGAAGCAGGAGCCGGCGCAGCTGAAGCTCTCGGTTCCGACGATGATCCTGCAGGGCACCGCCGACACGCTGGTCGCCGAGCCGGGATCGAAGGCGTTGGCGAAGGCGTTGTGCGACAGCGGGTCGACGGTCGGCTACAAGACCTACGAGGGCGCCGATCATCGCGCCGCGGTTGCGGACTCCTTCGGCGACGCCGAGCAGTTCTTCCAGCAGTTGCAGGCGGGGGGGACACCCGCGGGCACCTGCTAGAACGGTCAAAGCAGCTGCGAGTAGCGCGGGGGATTGCCCACGAGTTCACCGGTGGCGACGGTGTCGACGAGTTCGACGACACCGTCGTCGTCGTCGCACTGCGCGGTGACGTGGTAGTGCCGTCACCGCTTGATGCGGTGCTCGCCGGTGTAGACGTTCATGCTCTCGCCGCGGAGGAACCCGACGAGTGTCATCCCCTGGTCCCGGGCCAGGTCGACCGCCAGTGAGGACGGCGCCGACACGGCGCCGAGCAGTGGGATGCCGGCCATCGCGGCCTTCTGCACGAGTTCGAACGAGGCCCGGCCACTGACGATCAGGACGGCATCGGACAGGGGGATCCGGCGCCCGGTCAGCGCCCAGCCGACGACCTTGTCGACCGCGTTGTGGCGACCGACGTCCTCACGCAGCGCGAGGAGCGCGCCGTCGGTCGTGAACAACCCGGCGGCGTGCAGCCCGCCGGTGGCCTCGAACACCCGTTGGCCCCGACGCAGAGTGGGTGGCATCGAGGACAGCGCGGCTGCGGTGACCTCGATTGTGCTGTCGGACAGTGTGAAGCGGCTGCGGGTCGCGACCTCGTCGAGCGATGCCTTCCCGCACACCCCGCACGCCGACGTGGTGAGGAACTCGCGTCGACCCCGGGTGCCCGGATCCGGAACGTCGGGCCCGAGTTCGACGTCGAGGACGTTGTAGGTGTTGGCGCCGTCGTCGTCGACGCCGTCGCAGTACCGGATCACCGAGACGTCCTGGACGCTGCCGATGATGCCCTCGGCCAGCAGGAACCCGTGGACCAGGTCGATGTCGTTGCCGGGCGTGCGCATCGTGACGGTGAGGGACCGCCCGCCGAGGCGGATCTCGAGAGGTTCCTCGACGGCCAGGGTGTCCGGGCGGTGCCGGGTCCCGTCCGGGGTGATGCGCAGGACGGGCCGCCGGGCGGTGACGCGTCCCATCAGCCGGCCCGGGCCGGTTCGAGCCGGACGACGATAGCCTTGGATACGGGTGTATTCGACTTGGCAGCAACGTGATCCAGGGGAACCAGCGGATTCGTCTCGGGGTAGTAGGCGGCCGCGTTGCCGCGGGGCGTGCTGTACTCGACGATCCGGAAGTCGTGGACGCGCCGCTCCTCGACCGTGCCGTCCGCGGTGGTCCATTCGGAGACCACGTCCACCGATTGCCCGTCGGACAGACCCATCTCGGCGATGTCGGCGGCGCTGACGAAGACCACTTTCCGCCCACCCTTGACACCGCGGTAGCGGTCGTCGAGGCCGTAGATCGTGGTGTTGTACTGGTCGTGGCTGCGCATCGTCTGCAGGATCAACCGTCCGGGCGGGGTCGGCACCCACTCGAGCGCGTTGACCGCGAAATTGGCCCTGCCGGTGTGGGTCCGGAACTCGCGTGCGTCTCGCGGCGGATGCGGTAGCTGGAAGCCGTCGGGTCGGCGCACCCGGGTGTTGTAGTCCTCGCAGCCCGGCACGACGCGGGAAATCGAATCCCGGATCAGGTCGTAGTCGCCCTCGAACTCGGCCCACGGCACCGAATGCTCGGACCCGAGCAGTTCGCGTGCGAGCCGGCAGACGATCGCGACCTCGCTGTGCAGGTGCTCACTCACCGGCTTCAGCCGTCCGCGGGACAGATGCACCATCGACATCGAATCCTCCACCGACACCAACTGCTTGCCGGTGGCCTGGACGTCGAGGTCGGTGCGGCCGAGGGTGGGCAGGATCAGCGCGGTGCGCCCGTGCACGACGTGGCTGCGGTTGAGCTTGGTCGAAACCTGCACGGTCAGTTCGCAGTTCCGCAGCGCCTGCTCGGTGGCCGCGGTGTCCGGGGTGGCGGCGACGAAGTTGCCGCCCATTGCCATGAACACCCGGGCGCGGCCGTCGCGCATCGCCCGGATCGCGTCGACGGTGTCCCACCCGTGCCGCCGCGGGCTCTCGATCGAGAACTCGGTGTCCAGGGCGGCCAGGAACTCCTCCGGCATCTTCTCCCAGATGCCCATGGTGCGGTCGCCCTGAACGTTGGAGTGGCCGCGGACCGGGCACACGCCGGCGCCCGGCTTGCCGATCATGCCGCGCATGAGCAACAGGTTCACGGCCTCCTGGATGGTGGCGACCGCGTGCGTCTGCTGGGTGAGTCCCATCGCCCAGCACGTGACGGTGCGGTCGGATTCGGCCAGCGCGCGGGCGGTGTCCTCGAGTTGCTGCATCGTCAGGCCGGTCGCCTCCACGACCGTGTCCAGGTCGACGGCGCGCACGTGGTCGGCGTACTCCTCGAACCCGGCGCAGTGCCGATCGACGAACGCGCGGTCGACGACGGTGCCCGGTGCGCGGTCCTCGGCCTCGAGCAGCAGTCGGCCCAGGCCCTGGAAGAGCGCCATGTCCCCGCCGAGTCGGATCTGCAGGAAGTCGTCGGCGATGTCGACTCCGCGGCCGAGGACGCCGCCGACCTTCTGGGGGTCCTTGAACCGGCGCAGGCCTGCCTCCGGCAACGGGTTGATCGCAATGATCCTGGCGCCGTTGGCCTTCGCCTTCTCGAGGGTGGACAGCATGCGCGGGTGGTTGGTGCCCGGGTTCTGTCCCGCGATGAGAATGAGATCGGCCTGCTCGAGGTCGGGTACCGACACCGAGCCCTTGCCGATGCCGATCGCCTCGGTGAGCGCGCTGCCCGACGACTCGTGGCACATGTTGGAGCAGTCCGGCATGTTGTTGGTGCCGAAGCTGCGAATCATCAACTGGTAGAGGAACGCCGCCTCGTTGCTGGTGCGGCCGGACGTGTAGAACACGGCCTCGTCGGGGCTGCCGAGCCCGCGCAGGTGGTCGCCGATCAGTCGGTAGGCGTCGTCCCACCCGATCGGTTCGTAGTGCTCGCTGCCGGGGCGCAGCACCATCGGGTGCGCGAGCCGGCCCTGCTGGCCCAACCAGTAGTCGGTGTGCTCATCCAGCTCGGAGATCCGGTGCGCGGCGAAGAACTCGGGGGTGACGGTCCGGAGCGTGGCCTCCTCGGCGACCGCCTTGGCGCCGTTCTCGCAGAACTCGGCGGGCTTGCGGTGTCCGGGCGTCTCGGGCCAGGCGCAGCCGGGGCAGTCGAACCCGTGGCGTTGGTTGAGGCGGGTGAGGGTGCGCGCGGTGCGGGCGATGCCCATCTGCTCCACGGCGCGCTCCATCGATACGAGCACGGCCGGCACGCCGGCCGCGTAGTCCTTCGTGTGGCTGACGACGAGGTCGTTCTCGTCGATGTCTTCCCGGGGACCCTTACGCGTCATGGACCCATACTGGCCCCCGAATTCCCGCGATGCACGGTCCGACGCACCGAACCGCGGGGTAGGGTCGGTGAGCCTTACCTACTCGAGTGCTGGCTGTGGTCGCGAACGGAGGGTCTACCTATGGGGGATTGCGGACCTGGACACGGCTTCGGGACGGTCGGACGCCGGGACATGGGTGCCCTCTCGCGGAGGGGGTTCCTGATCGGTGGCACCGGTGCGCTGCTCGCGTTCGCGGCGGCATGCGCCGGCGCGGAATCCGGTGGCGGCGATTCCGACGACGCCCCCGGCGCGACCGTGGCCCACAAGTACGGGCAGACCACGGTGCCCGCCCAGCCCAAGCGGGTGGTGAGCGTCGGCTACAACGACCAGGACGCACTGCTGGCTCTCGGGACGGTGCCGGTCGGGGTGTTCGACTGGTACGGCGACTACCCGAGCGCGGTGTGGCCGTGGGCGCAGGACGAATTGGGTGAGGCGGAACTGCCGGTCATCGGCAGCGCGAGCACCGGCATCGATATCGAGAAGGTGGCGGGCGTCGCCCCCGACCTCATCGTGGGTACGTATTCGGGCCTCACGCAGGGCCAGTGCGACAAGCTCTCCGCGATCGCCCCGACGGTGGCGCAACCGGCCGGGGTCGCGGACTACGGCGTGCGCTGGCAGGACCAGACCATGATCCTGGGGGAGGCACTGGGGCGGCAGGACCGAGCCGCCGAACTGGTGTCGGGGGTGCAGCAGCAGTTCACCGATGTCGCGCTCGCCAACCCGGTGTTCGCCGGCAAGACGGTGCTCGTCGGGGCGCTGAAGGGGCCCGGCCAGTTCGGGGTGTACGGACCGGAGGACCCCAAGGTTCGCTTCTTCAGCGAACTCGGATTCGTGAATCCGCCTGTGGCCGAGCAGATCCGCAAGACGAACTTTGCCGAGATCAGTACCGAGCAGCTGTCGCTCGCGAACGTCGACCTCCTCGTCTGGTACGCGGGGGGCGGGTTCGGCGACGATCTCCGCGCCGAGCTCGCGAAGACGCCGATCTATCGGACACTCGACGTCGTCGAGGACGGGCGCGCGGTCATCCTCGACGACGAGGCGGCGGAGGCCATGACGTGGAGCACCGTGCTGAGCCTGCCGTACGCGTTGCAGCAGATCCCGCCCCGAATCGCACCGCTGCTGGGCTGACCCGGCCGGTACTCTCGCGGTTATGGCAGCCGTCGTGCGACCCGTGACCCGACCGGACATTCCCGCGCTCTCACGTGCGCTGGCCGAGGCGTTCGACGACGATCCCGTGATGAGCTGGATGTTGCCCGACGCCTCGAAGCGGCCGGCCGGCCTGGCCCGGTTGTTCGCGGCGGAGATCCGCTACCACCATCTCTCCGGCGGGGGTGCGGAGCTGGCCGAGTCGGCCGACGGCACCATCGTCGGCGGTGCGCTGTGGGATCCGCCGGGCCGGTGGAAGCAGTCGGCGTTCGATTCCTTCCTGAGCCTGCCGACCGTGGCGCGCGCACTGGGCCGGTACCTGCGCGTCGGTGCCGAGGTCTCGCATGCGCTCGAGTCGGCACATCCCACCGAACCGCACTGGTATCTGGCGACCATCGGCACCTCCTCGGCAGGCCGCGGTGGCGGTTACGGCAAGGCACTGCTGAACTCGCGCCTGTCCCGCTGCGATGCCGAGGCGGCGCCGGCCTACCTCGAATCCAGCAAGCACGCGAACATCCCCTACTACGAACGCTTCGGGTTCGAGGTCACCGGAGAGATCGTGATCCCGAACGGTGGTCCGACACTGTGGAAGATGTGGCGCAATCCGCGGTGATCGCATCGTGAACGTGCACCGTGACGGCCGTCACGGGCCGTCTCGGCGTGGTACCAATCAGGGGTGACCTCGACCCCGCAGCACTCTCTCGGCACCCCCTTCCAGGACCTGGACGACTACCTCGCCCTGCCTCGCATGTCCGGCCTCGAGCTGTCCCCGGACGGCACCCGGCTCGTCGTCGCGCAGGCGGTGCTCGACGACACGGCCACCAAGTACGTGTCCGCGCTGTGGGAGATCGATCCGGCCGGTGCGGGCCCCGCGCGGCGGCTCACGTGGGGATCGAAGGGCGAATCCGGCGCCGCGTTCACCCACGACGGCGATCTGCTGTTCACGTCGACGCGGCCCTCGCCCGACGACTCCGACGACACGGCGGCGTCACTGTGGCGCCTGCCCGCCGCCGGTGGCGAGGCCTGCCGGGTGGCCGGACGCGGTGGCGGGATCGCGGGCGTGCGTGCCGCGCGGTCGGCGGCGCGCGTCGTGGTGAGCACCGGTGTCCTCGGGGCCTCCGGGACGGTCGAGGACGACGAGCGGATCCGCGGCGAGCGCAAGGACAAGAAGGTCTCGGCCGTCCTGCACACCGGATACCCGGTGCGGCACTGGGACCACGACCTCGGCCCCGACGTCCCGCACCTGCTGGCAGGTGCCACCAGCGGCGGTGCCGCCGAGGAAATCGTGCTCGACGACCTGACGCCGATGCCGGGCGTCGCGCTGCGCGACGCCGACTACGCGCTCGCCGACGACGGATCGTTCGTCGTCAGCACCTGGTCGGTCCCGGGTGTACTCGGCACGATGCGCACGATCCTGGTGCGGATCGACGTGGCGACGGGGGAGCGCACCACGCTCGTCGAGGACGACACGGCGGACTTGTTGCATCCGGCGATCTCGCCCGACGGCACGCAGGTCGTGTACCTGCGTGAATCCCACGGGGATCCGGAGCAGGCGCCACGAATCACGCTGCACCGCATCACCTTCGCGAGCCGGGTCGTCGAGGATCTCGCCCCGGGCTGGGATCGTTGGCCGACGGCCGTCGCGTGGCTGCCGGGCGGTGACGGCCTGCTCGTCACCGCCGACGACCGCGGTCGCGGCCCGATCTTCCTGCTGCGCGGCGATACACCGGCGGCGCTCACGACCGACGACGCCGCCTACACCGATCTGCGTCCGGCCCCGGACGGCTCCGCGGTGTACGCGATGCGCGCCTCGTACGCGCGGCCGCCGCACCCGGTGCGGATCGCCCTCGTCGGCGACGTCGGCTCCGTCACGGAACTGCGTGCCCCGTCGGTGTCGCCCCGGCTGCCCGGCCGCCTCGCCGAGGTAGTGGGGCAGGCCGCCGACGGCACCCCGCTGCGCTCGTGGCTGGCACTGCCCGACTCGGCGTCGGCGGAACGCCCGGCGCCGCTGCTGCTGTGGGTGCACGGCGGCCCGCTGAATTCGTGGAACACGTGGTCGTGGCGCTGGAACCCGTGGCTGCTGGTCGCCAAGGGGTACGCGGTGCTGCTGCCGGATCCCGCGCTGTCCACCGGATACGGTCAGGACTTCGTCCAACGCGGCTGGGGACAGTGGGGCAAGGCGCCCTACACCGATCTGATGGCGATCACCGACGCCGCGGAGGCGCTGCCGGAGATCGACGCGAAGCGAACGGCCGCGATGGGCGGCTCGTTCGGCGGCTACATGGCGAACTGGATCGCCGGCCACACCGACCGCTTCAAGGCGATCGTCACGCACGCGAGCCTGTGGGCGCTGGACCAGTTCGGTCCCACCACCGACGCCGCCTGGTACTGGCAGCGCGAGATGACGCCCGAGATGGCGTTCGAGAACTCCCCGCACCTGTACGTCGCCGACATCGTCACCCCGATGCTGGTGATCCATGGCGACAAGGACTACCGCGTGCCGATCGGTGAGGGACTGCGGCTCTGGTACGAACTGCTGTCCGAGTCGGGGCTGCCCGCCGACGCCCAGGGGGAGACCGACCACCGGTTCCTGTACTTCCCCGACGAGAACCACTGGGTGCTCAGCCCCCAGCACGCCAAGATCTGGTACCAGGTGGTGGAGTCGTTCCTCGCCGAGCACGTGCTCGAGGAGGACGTGCCACTGCCCGATGTACTGGGATCCTGATCCGCCGATTTGCGCACTTGTCGTTCCTGGACGGGCCGAGCCGGGACCGATAAGTGCGCAAAACGCGAGGGGGGGGGGCGGGGGCGATGGGGGCGCCGAGCCGGGTCCGGACGATTCGGCGGCACTGACTACGATTGGGGGGTGACCAGTGCGCCAGAGACTCCCCAGAACCCCGCAGACGCCCTCCCCAAGAGCTGGGATCCCAGTGCGGTAGAGGCCGACTTGTATCAGGGCTGGGTAGACGCCGGTTACTTCACGGCCGACCCGTCGAGCGACAATCCCGGCTACTCGATCGTGCTGCCGCCGCCGAACGTCACCGGCAGCCTCCACATGGGCCATGCGCTCGACCACACCCTGATGGACGCGCTGTGCCGCCGCAAGCGCATGCAGGGCTTCGAGGTGCTGTGGCTGCCCGGCATGGATCACGCCGGCATCGCGACGCAGACGATCGTCGAGAAGCAGTTGGCCGCGGACGGCAAGAAGAAGGAAGACTTCGGCCGCGAGCAGTTCATCGAGAAGGTCTGGGACTGGAAGCGCGAGTCCGGCGGCACCATCCAGGGCCAGATGCGTCGCATCGGCGACGGCGTCGACTGGTCCCGCGACCGCTTCACGATGGACGAGGGCCTCTCGCGCGCCGTCCAGACCATCTTCAAGCGCCTGTACGACGACGGCCTCATCTACCGCGCCGAGCGCCTCGTCAACTGGTCGCCGGTGCTGCAGACCGCGATCTCGGACATCGAGGTGAAGTTCGAGGAGGTCGAGGGCGAGCTCGTCTCGCTGCGCTACGGCTCGCTGAACGACGACGAGCCGCACGTCATCGTCGCGACCACCCGTGTCGAGACGATGCTCGGTGACACCGCGGTCGCCGTCCACCCCGACGACGAGCGCTACAAGCACCTCGTCGGCACCACGCTCGAGCACCCCTTCACCGGCCGGCAGATCCCGATCATCGCCGACGACTACGTCGACCCCGCGTTCGGCACCGGCGCCGTGAAGATCACGCCCGCGCACGACCCCAACGACTTCGAGATGGGCGTCCGGCACAGCCTGCCGATGCCGACCATCATGGACAAGACCGGCAAGATCGCCGACACCGGAACGCAGTTCGACGGCATGGACCGCTTCGAGGCCCGCGTGAAGGTCCGCGAGGTGCTCGCCGAGCAGGGCCGCGTCGTCGCCGAGAAGCGCCCGTACGTGCACAGCGTCGGCCACTCCGAGCGTTCGGGCGAGACCATCGAGCCGCGGCTGTCGATGCAGTGGTGGGTCAAGGTCGATGCGCTCGCCAAGGCCGCCGGTGACGCGGTTCGCAACGGCGACACCGTCATTCACCCCGCCAGCCAGGAGCCGCGCTGGTTCGCATGGGTCGACAACATGCACGACTGGTGCATCTCGCGCCAGCTGTGGTGGGGCCACCGCATCCCGATCTGGTACGGACCGAACGGCGAGGTGCAGTGCTTCGGCCCGGACGAGACCGCACCCGAGGGCTGGGAGCAGGACCCCGACGTCCTCGACACGTGGTTCTCGTCGGGCCTGTGGCCGTTCTCCACGATGGGCTGGCCCGACAAGACCCCCGAGATCGAGAAGTTCTACCCCACCAGCGTTCTCGTCACCGGCTACGACATCCTGTTCTTCTGGGTGGCCCGGATGATGATGTTCGGCACGTACGTGGCCGGCGACGACGCGGTGGGCGGCGGCAAGGTGCCGTTCCAGGACCTGTTCCTGCACGGCCTGGTCCGCGACCAGTTCGGCAAGAAGATGTCGAAGTCGCGCGGCAACGGCATCGACCCGCTCGACTGGGTCGACCGCTTCGGCGCCGACGCGCTGCGCTTCACGCTCGCCCGCGGCGCCAACCCGGGCAGCGACCTCGCCGTCGGTGAGGACCATGCGCAGTCGTCGCGGAACTTCGCGAACAAGCTGTTCAACGCCACCAAGTTCGCGCTGATGAACGGTGCCGTCGTCGCGGACCTGCCGGCGCGCGATCAGCTCACCGACGCCGACCGCTGGATCCTGGACCGGCTCGAGCAGGTCCGTACCGAGGTCGACGAGGCATTCGAGAAGTTCGAGTTCTCCAAGGCGTGCGAGGCGCTCTACCACTTCGCGTGGGACGAGGTGTGCGACTGGTACCTCGAGCTCGCCAAGGTGCAGCTGGCGGAGGGCTCCGACCACGCCGAGGGCACCAAGGCGGTCCTCGGAAACGTCCTCGACACGCTGCTGCGGATGCTGCACCCGGTGATCCCGTTCGTCACCGAGACGCTGTGGAAGGTGCTCACCGGTGGCGAGTCCGTCGTGATCGCCGACTGGCCGACCGCCACCGGCGTTGCCGCGGATCCCGTTGCCGCGCAGCGGATCGAGGACATGCAGCGCCTCGTCACCGAGGTGCGTCGTTTCCGCAGCGACCAGGGCCTCAAGCCGTCGCAGAAGGTGGCCGCGCGCCTGTCCGGTGCGGCCGACGCCGACGTCGAGGGCCAGCTCGCCTCGGTGGCGGCACTCGCCAAGCTCACCGAGCCCGCCGACGGCTTCTCCGCGACCGCCTCGGTCGAGGTGCGCCTGAGCAAGGCCACCGTGACCGTGGAACTCGACACGTCGGGCACCGTCGACCTGGGCGCCGAGAAGAAGCGTCTGGAGAAGGACCTCGCGGCCGCCGAGAAGGAGCTTGCGGGCACCACCGCGAAGCTGTCCAACGAGGCGTTCCTCGCGAAGGCCCCCGACGCGGTCGTCGACAAGATCCGCGCCCGTCAGCAGGTGGCGCAGGAGGAGATCGCCCGCATGTCCGCACGTCTGAAGGAGCTGGGCGGAGCGTGAGCACCGAACGCCCGGGAGATCCCACCCCGGTCGACCTCGCCGAACTCGCGCTCGTCGAGGCGGAACTGGACAAGCGCTGGCCCGAGACCAAGATCGAGCCGTCGCTGACCCGGATCTCCGCGTTGATGGATCTGCTCGGCTCGCCGCAGCTCAGCTACCCGGCCATCCATGTCGCCGGCACCAACGGCAAGACGTCGGTGACGCGGATGATCGACGCCCTGCTCACCCACCTGCATCGGCGGACCGGCCGGACCACCAGTCCGCACCTGCAGCTGGCGACCGAGCGGATCAGCATCGACGGCGCGCCGATCCCGGTGCGCACCTACATCGACACGTACCGCGAGCTCGAGCCGTACATCGCGATGATCGACAGGCAGTCCGAGGCTGCCGGTGGTCCCGCGATGAGCAAGTTCGAGGTCACCACGGCGATGGCCTACGCCGCCTTCGCGGAGGCGCCGGTCGACGTCGCGGTCGTCGAGACCGGTCTGGGCGGCAAGTGGGATGCCACCAACGTCATCAACGCCCAGGTCGCGGTGATCACGCCGATCGGGCTCGACCACGTCGAGTACCTGGGCCCCGACCTCGAGTCGATCGCGGGGGAGAAGGCCGGGATCATCAAGAAGGGTCGCGAGAGCGGAGTCGAGGGCGTCGCCCCGATCGACACCGTCGCGATCATCGCCGAGCAGAGCCCCGAGGCGATGGACGTGCTGCTGCGCCGGGCCGTCGAGGCGGACGCCGCGGTGGCGCGTGAGGGCTCGGAGTTCCGGGTACTGCGTCGGCAGATCGCGATCGGCGGCCAGCAGCTCGAGCTGCAGGGCCTCGGCGGCGTGTACGAGGACATCTTCCTGCCGCTGCATGGCGAGCACCAGGCGCGCAACGCGTCGCTCGCGCTCGCCGCGGTCGAGGCGTTCTTCGGTGCCGGACCCGACCGGCAGCTCGACGCGGATGCGATCCGTGCGGGCTTCGCGTCCGTCGTCAACCCGGGCCGTCTCGAACGGGTCCGCAGCGCGCCGACCGTGTTCCTCGATGCCGCGCACAACCCGCACGGGGCGCAGGCCCTGGCGGCCGCGCTGGTTGCCGAGTTCGACTTCCGCAAGCTCGTCGGTGTCGTCAGCGTCATGGGGGACAAGGACGTCGACGGCATCCTCGACGCACTCGAGCCTGTATTCGACGAGCTCGTCGTCACGCACAACGGATCGCCTCGGGCGATGGATGTCGAGGACCTCGCGAACCGTGCCGTGGCACGGTTCGGCGACGAGCGGGTCGTCGTCGCGCCCACCCTGGCCGACGCGCTCGAGACCGCGATCGGGCTGGCCGAGGAGGTCGCCGAGCCCGGTGAGGCAGTCTCGGGGGCGGGCGTCGTCGTCACCGGTTCGGTCGTCACCGCGGGCGTTGCCCGCTCCCTGTTCGGAAAGGACCCCGCGTGAGCGACACCCCAGAACCCCAGTTCCAGCCGCCGGCGAAGGATCCGTGGAAGGGCTTCCGCGGTGTGATGGCGGGAACCCTCATCCTCGAGGCGATCGTGGTGCTGTTGGCGCTACCCGTCGTTGCCGTCGTCAACTCGAAGGGCCTGACGTGGGCGTCGGGCCTGTACATCTGTGTGCTGGCGCTGCTGATGATCCTGGGCGCCGGAGTGCAGGGACGACCGTGGGCGATGAAGTTCAACCTCACGCTGCAGGTTCTCACGATCCTCGGCTTCTTCATCGACACCGCGCTCGGCGTGATCGGTCTTCTGTTCGGTGCGGTGTGGCTGTACATCGTGTACCTGCGCAAGGACATCGCGCGCCGGATCGAGCGGGGTCTGCTGCCGGGGCAACGAGACTGACCGTCTAGGCTGTTCGCCGTGACTGAGCGCACCCTGGTACTGATCAAGCCCGACGGCGTGGCCCGTGGCTATGTCGGCGAGATCCTCTCCCGCATCGAACGCAAGGGTCTGACCATTGCGGCGATGGAACTGCGGACGGCGCCCGGCGATGTCGCCGCGACGCATTACGCCGAACACGAAGGCAAGCCGTTCTACCCGGGGCTGCTCGACTTCATCACCTCCGGGCCGCTCGTGGCCGCTGTGCTCGAAGGCCCGCGCGCGATCGCCGCGTTCCGTCAGATCGCCGGTGGTACCGACCCGGTCGAGAAGGCGGTCCCCGGCACCATCCGTGCCGACCTGGCCCTCGACGGCGGACAGAATCTGGTCCACGGATCCGACTCCGTCGAGTCGGCCGAGCGTGAGATCGCGCTCTGGTTTCCCCAGCTCGCTCGGGCCTGAGGCCCACAACTCGGGACGCTCCCGGGCCGTCGTGCCCGCGGAGCGTCCCTTTGTTTTGCCACCTACCGGTGCGCCGATGAGAGGACACCCGGCCCAGGTGTGGGATACTGAAATCGGTCGGACCGCAATTTTGCTCCACGCGGATCCGATCGGATGACACCACGGTGCGAAGCCCGTCATCGCTGCCCTACCGGCGCAGGTAATCCCTGTTCCGTGCGGCACGCTGGATGATCAGGCGCTCACGTCGTGAACGGTCAGGCGCTCGCGCCGTGGATCGCCGCCATCCAGCCAGGCACCGCGCGATTCCGCAGTGATTAACGGACACTGTGAACCACGTGGAGCGAGACCATACAATCTCGTACCCCCGGTGCGAGTACACAACCATCGCCCCCGCGCGGCCGCGTCACATCCGATGAAAGACGGGTGGACGCGCCCGGGGGCTCGAGGAGAATACGTGGCCGATCAAGCGCCGCCCGAAACTGTTCAGGAACCGATCGCGGAAGCGTCGGTCGACCCGAGTACCACCCCGGTGCTCCCCGAGAAGATCCGCGTGCACGCGCTCGCCAAGCTGCTCGGTGTCACGAGCAAGCAGGTGCTCGCGGAGGCCGCAGCGCTGGGCACCGATTTGCGCAGCGCGCAGTCCAGCCTCCAGCGCGATATCGCCGAGCGCATCCACGCCACCGTGTCCGGTGCCGCGCAGACCGCTCCGGCGGAGCCTGCCGCCGAGCCTGTCGTGGAGACCGCCTCCGCCGAGGCTGCCCCGGTCGAGCCCGAGCCCGCCGCGGAGCCCGCGCCCGCCGAGAAGCCCGCGCCCCGCAAGCGGGCGCGCAAGAAGGCCGCCCCGAAGGTCGAGGTCGCCGCAGAGCCGGTGATCGAGGCCGCCACCGAGACCGAAGCCCCCGCCGAGGCCACGCCCGTCGAGCCGGCCCGCTCCGGCGACGACTTCACCGGGCTCTTCACCAACGTCGAACTCGGCACCGAGCACGAGTCGGCCGCCGCACCCGCGGTGGTGCAGGCCCCGCTGTTCCTCCAGCCCGAAGCGGCCGCCGCCGAGACCGCACCGCGTCGTCGTCGCAGCCGTCGCGCGGCCGCCGCCCCCGAGGTGACCGACGAGTCGCAGACCGCGGCCGACGAAGCCGCGCCGGCCGCCGTCGCCGAGGACGCGGAGGCGACCTCCGGTGCCCGGGAAGACACGGAGAGCACCGAAGACACCGAAACCGCCGCGGGCGCCGAGAGCGCCGACGGCGGCGAGAGCGAGGGCGGTGAGCAGCAGCGCCGCCGTCGTCGTGGACGCCGTGGCCGCGGTCGAGGCCGTGGAGAGCAGCAGGCCGACGGCGCCGAGTCGGACGACACAGACGAGGCCGACAACGCCGAGAAGGCTCACGAGGCCGACAAGGCGACGGCTTCCGAGGACGACGCCGTGGAAGCGGCCGAGGCTCCCGAGTCCGCCGAGGACGAGCACGCCGAGTCGGACGAGTCCGGCGACAGCAGCCGTCGTCGTCGCCGCCGCCGTCGGCGCAAGGGCGGCAGCGACGGGGAGGTCTCGTCCGAGGACGATCCGCCGAACACCGTCGTCCACGAGCGTGAACCGCGCAACAAGGCCCGCGCCGTCAAGGACGAGGTCCAGGGCATCAGCGGCTCGACGCGGCTCGAGGCCAAGCGTCAGCGCCGTCGTGACGGCCGCGACGCCGGCCGTCGCCGTCCCCCGATCCTGAGCGAGTCCGAGTTCCTGGCACGCCGCGAGGCGGTCGACCGGGTCATGGTTGTCCGCGAGAAGGTCGGCGGCACCAACCCGGCGGCATCCACGCAGGTCGCGGTCCTCGAGGACGGCGTTCTGGTGGAGCACTTCGTCACGGGGTCGTCCTCGTCGTCGATGGTCGGCAACGTCTACCTCGGTCGCGTCCAGAACGTGCTGCCCAGCATGGAGGCCGCGTTCATCGACATCGGGCGTGGCCGCAACGGCGTGCTTTACGCCGGTGAGGTCAACTGGGAGGCGGCCGGTCTCGGCGGCAATTCCCGCAAGATCGAACAGGCCCTGCGGCCCGGCGACCAGGTGCTGGTCCAGGTCAGCAAGGATCCGGTCGGTCACAAGGGCGCGCGCCTGACGACGCAGATCAGCCTGGCCGGACGATTCCTGGTGTACGTGCCGGGTGGCACGTCGACCGGTATCAGCCGCAAGCTGCCCGACACCGAGCGCAAGCGCCTCAAGGAGATCCTCCGCGAGATCGTCCCGGCCGACGCCGGTGTGATCATTCGCACGGCGTCCGAGGGCGTCAGCGAGGAAGAGCTGTCGCGCGACGTCACCCGACTGCAGACGCAGTGGGCGACCATCGAGGAACAGGCCGCGAAGGCGAAGGAGGGCAAGTCGGGCACGCCGCAGGCGCTGTACGAGGAGCCCGATCTGCTCGTGAAGGTCGTCCGCGACCTGTTCAACGAGGATTTCTCGAAGCTCGTGATCGAGGGCGAGAAGGCCTGGAGCACGGTCGAGACCTACATCAAGACCGTCGCACCGGATCTGCTGCCGCGGGTGGAGCGGCACGTCGTGGAGTCCGGCACCCCGGACGTCTTCGAGACGCATCGCATCGACGAGCAGCTCGCCAAGGCGCTCGACCGCAAGGTGTGGCTGCCCTCGGGTGGCACGCTGGTGATCGACCGCACCGAGGCGATGACCGTCGTGGACGTCAACACCGGCAAGTTCACCGGTGCCGGCGGCAATCTCGAGGAGACGGTCACCCGTAACAACCTCGAAGCGGCCGAGGAGATCGTGCGGCAGATGCGCCTGCGCGACATCGGCGGCATGATCGTCGTCGACTTCATCGACATGGTGCTCGAGTCCAACCGCGATCTCGTCCTGCGTCGACTCACCGAGGCGCTCGGTCGGGACCGCACGCGGCACCAGGTATCCGAGGTCACGTCGCTCGGCCTGGTCCAGATGACCCGCAAGAAGCTGGGCACCGGACTGGTCGAGGCATTCTCGACGACGTGTGAGCACTGCCACGGTCGCGGGATCATCGTGCACAGCGAACCCGTCGAGGTGAAGTCGACCGACGACGGTGGCCGGGGCCAGTCCAAGGAGTCGGGTGGCCGCAAGAAGCGCGGTCGTGACCGCGCCGCCGCGGCTGCGCCGGAACCCGTGGCAGACGGGCAGCAGGCGCATCCGCACCCGAGTCCGGAAGAGTCGGCTGCGGACGCGACCGTGAAGCGGGCGCATCCGGTGGCGCTCGCGATGGCCTCGCATCACGGCGAGCACGAGTCGCATCCGGACGAGCACGCGTCGCACGAGGCCGGGGTCGAACTCGAACCCCAGCCCCAGGCGAAGTCCGAGCCGAAGCCCGAACCCGAGACGAAGCCCGAACCCGAGACGCCCGCGGCGTCCGACGCCGACACGGAGAAGGAGGCGGCCCCCCGGGGACGCCGCCGCAGCCGGCGGGTGTCCCGTGCGGCAGCCGCCCCGGTCGGTGAGACCTCCGACACGGGAACGGTGTTCGTGATTCCGGTCACGGAGCCCGAGTCCGCTCCGGAGCCCGAGTCGGTGCCGTCCGCTGCCCCCGAGGCGCCCAAAGAGGCGGCTCCTGCGGTCGCAGAGGCGTCAGTGGAGGCAGCAGGGCCCTCGGAGTCGTCGGACGGTGAGGTGCCCCCGGCACGTCGTCCGCGCCGCCGTCGTGCCGCTGCACGTCCCGCGGGCCCGCCGGTGGATGCCGAGGCTTGACGAATACTGTGGTAGGCCGCCGCTCCGTATGTGACACGGGGCGGCGGAGTGCCACATCGGGACCGGTCGACCGGCCAGTTTGACCCTGACGGTCGCCGTCCCGTAATCTTGACCGGTCGCTACCCGGCGATACCGCTCTGCTGCGCCCGATTTGGGCATACCACGGGCGCGCAAGGGGTAGCCGCCACACCAGACCAGTCGCGCAGCACTGAAAGCCTTTAGGGCAGCGGCGCGAGCACGTTCGAAGTAGCAAGGGGTAGCCGTCCGATGGCAACGTACGCGATCGTCAAGACCGGCGGAAAGCAGTACAAGGTCGCTGTTGGTGACCTCGTCAAGGTCGAGAAGATCGAGGGTGAGCCCGGCACCGCTGTCTCGCTTGCCCCGGTCCTCGTGGTCGATGGGTCCGAGCTGACCACCGACGCCGACAAGCTGGCGAAGATCTCCGTGACCGGTGAGGTCGTCGAGCACACCAAGGGCCCGAAGATCCGGATCCACAAGTTCAAGAACAAGACCGGCTACCACAAGCGCCAGGGTCACCGTCAGAAGCTGACGGTCCTCAAGGTCACCGGCATCAAGTAGCTCGAGCTTTTCACCGATTCCTGGAGGGATTCGACATGGCACATAAGAAGGGCGCATCCAGCTCCCGTAACGGTCGCGATTCAAACGCACAGCGACTCGGCGTCAAGCGCTTCGGCGGCCAGTCCGTCAGCGCCGGTGAGATCCTCGTGCGCCAGCGTGGCACCCACTTCCACCCCGGCGTCAACGTCGGTCGTGGCGGTGACGACACCCTGTTCGCTCTCGCTGCGGGCGCCGTCGAGTTCGGCACCAAGCGCGGGCGCAAGACCGTGAACATCGTTCCGGTCGCGGCAGAGGCCTAGGTCTGCTGCCACTTACGGTTCGGACTCGGTGACGAGTCCGATTCCGTTCCGATCTCCCAGTAGGGGCGGGCCAGGGTCTCAAACCCTGCCCGCCCCTACTGTCGTTTTCACCGCAGTGCGTCGTCTCCGTCACACTGCATCAACCGCAAGATCTTTGACTGAGGAAGGATCCGGCAGTCATGTCCCGATTCATTGACCGCGTGGTGCTGCACGTCAGCGCCGGAAAAGGCGGCAATGGTTGCGCCTCCGTCCACCGCGAGAAGTTCAAGCCGCTCGGCGGCCCCGATGGTGGAAACGGTGGTCGCGGCGGGGATGTCGTGCTCGAGGTGGACGGCAACGTCCACACCCTTCTCGACTTCCACTTCCATCCCCGCGCGAAGGCGACCAACGGCACCCAGGGGATGGGTGGCAACCGTGAGGGTGCCAACGGCTCCGATCTGACCCTCAGGGTGCCCGACGGCACCGTCGTCCTCGACAAGGCGGGCAACATCCTGGCCGACCTCGTCGGGGTCGGTACCCGATTCGTCGCAGCCCGTGGCGGTCGCGGTGGCCTCGGCAACGCCTCGCTGGCGTCCAAGGCGCGCAAGGCCCCGGGCTTCGCGCTGCTCGGCGAGGACGGCGAGGAAGGGGACCTGGTCCTCGAGCTCAAGTCCGTCGCCGACGTCGGGCTGGTGGGCTTCCCGTCCGCCGGCAAGTCGTCGCTGGTGTCCGTCCTCTCCGCTGCCAAGCCGAAGATCGGCGACTACCCGTTCACGACGCTCCAGCCGAACCTCGGTGTGGTGTCGAGTGGTGACACGACGTTCACGGTGGCCGACGTGCCGGGGCTGATCCCGGGGGCCAGCCAGGGTCGTGGCCTCGGCCTGGACTTCCTGCGGCATCTCGAGCGGTGCGCGGTGCTCGCGCACGTCGTGGACTGCGCGACCCTCGAGCCGGGTCGGGACCCCATCTCCGACGTCGACGCGCTCGAGGCCGAGTTGGCGGCGTACCAGCCCGCGCTCCAGGGCGACGCCGGCCTCGGTGACCTCGCCGACCGGCCGCGCATCGTGATCCTCAACAAGGCCGACGTGCCCGAGGCCGCCGAGCTCGCCGAGATGGTGACCCCGGACTTCGAGGCCCGCGGCTGGCCGGTGTTCACGATCTCCGCGGTGAGCCGAGACGGATTGCGGCCCATGACCTTCGCGCTCGCGAAGATGGTTGACGACTACCGCGAGGCGCATCCCAAGGCGGAGCCGAAGCGGCAGGTGATCCGTCCGATCGCCGCGAAGGAGACCGGATTCAGCGTCATTGCCGACCCGGAGAACCCGGGCGGCTTCATCGTCCGCGGCACCCAGCCCGAGCGGTGGGTGCGACAGACGGCGTTCGACAACGACGAGGCCGTGGGCTACCTGGCGGACCGCCTGGCCCGCCTCGGCGTCGAGGACGAGTTGGTCAAGCAGGGCGCCGAGCCCGGCGCGTTCGTGACCATCGGCGACGTCGGCTTCGAGTGGGAGCCGCAGACGGCGGCGGGCGTGGACATCGTCCGCACCGGCCGCGGCACCGACGCGCGACTGGACCAGGTCGACCGCATCGGAGCCCCCGAACGTAAGCATGCGCAGCGGGCGCGGCGCGGACTGCCGAGTGAGGATCCCAAAGACAAGTGAGTGAGACCAGAGCCTCCATCGCGTCGGCGCGCAGCATCGTCGTCAAGATCGGGTCGTCGGCGATCACCAGCTTGATCGGCGGACTGGATGTGGGCCGGCTCAACCTGCTCGCGGACGCGCTCGAGGCACGGATGCGGGCCGGGTCCGACGTGGTCGTCGTCTCGTCCGGCGCGGTCGGCGCGGGCCTGGCGCCGCTCGGGTTGACCCACCGCCCAAGGGATCTCGCGACCAAGCAGGCTGCGGCGAGCGTGGGTCAGCTGGCGCTGGCCCACGCGTGGGGTACGTCGTTCGCGCGGTACGGCCGCACCGTCGGTCAGGTGCTGCTCACCGCCGACGACATCGCCCGTCGCACGCAGCACCGCAACGCGCAGCGCACTCTCGACCGGTTGCGGGCGCTACATGCGGTCGCGATCGTCAACGAGAACGACACCGTCGCGACCACCGAACTGCGGTTCGGTGACAACGACCGGCTCGCTGCGCTGGTCGCGCACCTGGTGGGTGCGGACGCGCTGGTGCTGCTCTCCGATGTCGACGGACTGTACGACGGTGATCCCCGAAAGGGCGGGGCCACACTGATTCCCGAGGTCAACAGCCCCGAGGATCTCGACGGTGTGGTGGCAGGCTCCGGGGGCGCGCTCGGCACCGGCGGGATGGCGTCCAAGCTCTCCGCCGCGCGTCTGGCCGCCGATTCGGGTGTCCCGGTGCTGCTGACCGCGGCCTCCGACGCGGCGACCGCCCTCACCACCGCCGATGTCGGCACGGTCTTCGCGGCTCGGCCGCATCGCATGTCGGCGCGCAAGTTCTGGGTGCGTCATGCGGCCGACACCCAGGGCGCGCTGCACCTGGACGCCGGCGCGGTACGGGCAGTCGTGGAGCGTCGGCGATCGCTGCTGCCCGCCGGCATCACCGCGGTCGGCGGCCGCTTCTACGGCGGCGACGTGGTCTCGCTGATCGGCCCGGAGGAACGTCCGGTGGCGCGCGGCGTGGTGGCGTACGACTCGACCGAGATCGAGGAGATGCTGGGGCGCTCGACCACGGATCTGCCGGCGGACATGCACCGCCCGGTGGTCCACGCCGACGATCTGGTGCCGCTGTAGCGAGCCCGATCAGCCTGGCAGGGCGGCGACGAGGGACTGCAGGACCTCGGAGCTGCCCTGCTCGAGTTTGAGGGCGGCGAACTCGTCGCCGCGGGTGGTACCGCGGTTGACGATGACGACCGGGATGCCGTCGCGGGCGGCGCGGCGCACGAATCGCAGCCCGGACATGACGGTGAGCGACGAGCCGACGACCAGCAGGGCGTCGGCGTCGGTGACCATCTGGAACGACGCCGCGACCCGCGGTTTCGGGACACTCTCGCCGAAGTACACGATGTCCGGTTTGAGCATGCCTCCGCACGCGGCGCAGTCGACCATCCGGAAGTGCTCGGTGCTCTCGACGACAGCGTCGGCATCGGGGGCGATCTCCACACCGCTTGCGGCGGAGACGGTCTCGGCAAAGCCGGGGTTGGCGGCGTCGAGGCGCTCGGCGAGCGTCATCCGCGACATCCGGTTGCCGCAGTCGAGGCAACGGACCTGCGCATAGCTGCCGTGCAGATCGATGACGTGCCGGCTGCCGGCCTTGGTGTGCAGCAGGTCGACGTTCTGGGTGATCACGCCCTGCACGACGCCGGCGTTCTCGAGTGCCGCGAGCGCGCGGTGGCCCGCGTTGGGCCGGGCCGCATCCATGTGCCGCCACCCGAGGTGATTGCGGGCCCAGTAGTGCCGCCGGAACGACGGGTCGCCGACGAACTGCTGGTAGGTCATCGGGTTGCGCGGGGGAGAGTCGGGTCCGCGGTAGTCCGGGATCCCGGAATCGGTGGAGATGCCCGCGCCGGTCAGTACGCACACGCGACGGCCGCGGAGCAGGTCGAGCATTCGGTCGATCACCCGATCCAGGGTAGGCGCGTGTCCGATCCGTTCAATCCACGACCGCCGTCGGCGTTCGAGAATTGTCGCCATGACCACAGTGAAACCGATCCCCGACGGATACCGAACCCTGACGCCGTACCTGGCCGTCCCCGACGGGGACGCCGCCCTGAACTTCTACGTCCGCGGTCTGGGCGCGGTGATCGTCGACCGGATGGACGCCCCGGACGGCACCGTGATGCACGCCGAGATCCGGATCGGCGACTCGATGCTCCAACTCTCCCAGGAGATGCCGGACTTCGGGCTGAAGGCGCCCGAGCAGGGTTGGGTGCATTCGTCGCTCGTCGTGTACGTCGAGGACACCGACGCGTTCGTCGACGCCGCCGTGCGTGCGGGCGCGCACCTGATCACGGCCGTGGCGGACACCTTCTCGGGTGACCGGCACGGGGTGTTCCTCGACCCGTTCGGCCACCGCTGGGCCGTCTGCACCCGGGTCGAGGACGTCCCACCGGAGGAGGTGGCCCGCCGGGCGCGGGAGCTGTTCTTCCCCGACCCCGTGAGCTGATCGGCCGATCGGGGTGGGCAATTTCGTGAAAGCGCCCACCCCGAGGTCCGGCACTCTCTATCGTGTCCGATTTGGACGTATGTCCAGCGTCGTCGGCGGCCACACGTTCGTCCGGCGCGCCTCGGACCACGAGAGAGAGCCCTTCATGGTGCCAACCCAGAGCAGTGCCGCAGGCCCGTCGGCTCGCCGCGCTCACGTGATTCGCACGATCCTCGCGATCGTCGTGATCGCGCCGCTGTCCTTCGCGGCGTTCTACATGTGGGCCCTGTGGGATCCGGGCGACACCGTGAACCGGATGCCCGTCGCGATCGTGAACTCCGATGCGGGCGCCGACGTCGACGGCACTCGCATCGTCGCCGGAGACGAGGTAGTGGCCGCCCTCGTCGAGAGTGGCGACGTCTCGTGGAAGGTGGTCTCGCCGCAGGAAGCACAGACCGGTGTCGACGATGGCACCTACTACTTCTCCGTCGTCATCCCGGAGACGTTCAGCGCCGACGTCGCGAGTGCCGCGACGGGGAACGGGCGCAAGGCCCAGCTCGACGTCGTCTACAACGACTACAACAGCCTCGTCGCGACTCCTGTCGGCGAGAGCGTGATGGCACAGGTGCGGTCCGCGGTCTCCGAGTCGATCGGTGAGCAGTCCGTCGACCAGGTCCTCGTCGGACTCGGCGACGTGGGCAAGGGGATGGGTGAGGCGGCCGCCGGCGCGCAGCAGCTCTCCGACGGCACCGGAGAGGCTCTGGCCGGCACCAACCAGCTGTACGCGGGCAGTCAGGAGCTCGCGACCGGACTCGGGCAGGCGAACGCGGGAGGCAAGGAACTCGCCACCGGCGCGGGCCAGCTCGCGACGGGCGCCGACGAAGCGGCCGCCGGATCTGGTGAACTCGGCGCCGGGTTGAACCAGCTCGTCGGTGGCACCGACGAGCTCGGTGCCGGCGCCAAGCAGATCAGCGAGATCGTCGACATGGTGACCGGCCCCGTGCTGGCCATCGTCGGTGAGTCGGGCGAGATCGGCGGTCAGCTCGCGGAACTGCGGGACGGGGCACGCGAACTCGCGCGTCAGCTCACCGACCCGACGGCCGACTACCGCGGCGGCCTGATGGCGGCCACGGCGGGCGCGGGCGAGCTGAACTCGGGGCTCGGCCAGCTCTCGCAGGGCGCGCACCAGCTCGCGACCGGTGCGAACGAACTGTCGGCCGGGCTCGGGCAGCTCGCCCCCGGCAGTGTCCAGCTGCGTGACGGCCTCGGCGAACTCTCGAAGGGCGTCGGCCAGCTCGACGAAGGCAGCACCCAGCTCGCGACCGGACTGTCCGACGGCGCCAAGCAGGTGCCGCAGTTCAGCGAGGAGGAGCGCGCCACCACCGCGAACCTGCTGTCCTCGCCGGTCGCGGTTGCCGAACGCAACCCCAACCCGGCCGCCGGGTTCGGTCCGGGCGCCGTGCCCGCGGTGATGTCCGTGCTGCTGTTCCTCTGCGGCATCCTGATGTGGTTCGTGGTCCGACCGCGGCCGGGCCGCCCGCAGCGCGTCCACGCGGGCGTCGTCCGGGAGGGCCTGCGCCGCTACCGGATCCCGGCGCTGGTGACCCTCGTCGCGGCCCTGACGCTGTCGGTGGTGGCGTTCGTGGTGGCCGATGTGGACCCGCCGAGTGTGGTCGCGATGATCGCGGTGATGATCCTGGTCGGCGCGGCGGCGGTCGCGTCCGGTCGGCTGTTCACCGTCGTCTTCGGTGCGGTCAACGGCACCTTCATCGCGCTCGGCGCGTTGATGATCCAGATCTTCGCGTTCGGCGCGGTCTATCCGATCGAGCAGATGCCGACGCCGGTGCAGTGGCTGCACGCGCTGATGCCGCTGACGTGGGCCCGCAACGCGATCCGCATGGTGCTCGTCGGGTACTACGGGCCGCGCTTCTGGATCGCGGTCGCGGCACTCGCCGCGCTCGTCGTCGTGGCGGTGGCCTTCACCATCTGGTGGCGCCGCCGGCAGGAACCGGCGGCGGACGAGATTCCCCCGATGGAGGATCCGACCATCGAGATGCAGCGGATCGGCTGATCCCTGCGGCCGGCGGGCCGGAACTGACGACGGTGGTGGCCGGGTCGACGAATCGACCCGGCCACCACGTGTCTTCGCGCGCTGTGGGCGGAACCTACGACGCCGCGGCATCGGTCTCGTCGAGGGAGACGAGCGGGTAGACGCCGTTCTCGTCGTGCACCTCGCGACCGGTCACCGGGGGGTTGAACACGCACAGCATGCGCATCTGGGTGACGGGCTCCACGCGGTGCCGTTCGTGGCCGTTCAACAGGTACATCGACCCGGGCCGCAACTGGTACACCTCGCCGCTGTCGAGGTCGGTGAGGATGCCGTCGCCCTCGACCAGCCAGACCGCCTCGATGTGGTTGGCGTAGTGGAATTCGTTGACCGATCCGGCGCGAATCGTGGTCTCGTGGAACGAGAATCCCACGCCGTCGCCGGCGAGAACGATGCGCTTGCTGCGCCAGTTGCCGTCGTCGCTCGTGATGTCGCGGTCGGTGTCGGTGATGTCGTCGGTCGTGCGAACGATCATGAGAGTTCCTCTCGTCGCTGAAGTGTGGGCGTGGGCGCGGTCAGGCGAAGACCTTGGCGGTGGCCTCGGCCAGGATGCTCAGCCCGTGATCGAGTTCGGCGTCGGTGATGGTGAGCGGCGGCAGCAGCTTGACCACCTCGTCCGACGGGCCGGACGTCTCGGCCAGCAGTCCCTCGTCGAACGCGATGCCGCACACCTTCACGGCCATCCCGGGATCGTCGAACACGAGACCCTGGACCATGCCGCGGCCGCGCGTGCTCACGCCGTCGAAGGTGACAGCCAGGTTCGAGAAGATCTGGTTGATCCGCGCGCCCTTGGCGAGCGTGGCCCGATGCAGTGCGTCGTCCGACCAGTAGTGGTCCAGGGCGGCCGTCGCGGTCACGAACGCGGGGTTGTTGCCGCGGAACGTGCCGTTGTGCTCGCCCGGCGCCCACAGGTCCAGCTCCGGCTTGAAGAGGGTCAGCGCCATCGGCAGGCCGTAACCGCCGATCGACTTCGACAGCGTGACGATGTCCGGGGTGATGCCCGCGACCTCGAACGAGAAGAACGGGCCGGTGCGTCCGCACCCCATCTGCACGTCGTCGACGATCAGCAGGATGTCGCGGCGGGTGCACAGCTCGGAGAGGGCGCGCAGCCATTCCGGCCGGGCAACGTTGACGCCGCCCTCGCCCTGCACGGTCTCGACGATCACCGCGGCCGGGCGGTTGAGTCCACTACCCGAGTCGTCCAGGACGCGCTCGAACCAGTGGAAGTCCTCCATGACTCCACCGAAGTAGTTGTCGAACGGCATCGGCGTCGCGTGCACCAACGGCACACCTGCGCCGGCACGTTTCATGGAGTTGCCGGTGACCGACAGTGCACCCAACGTCATACCGTGAAAAGCGTTGGTGAAGTTGATGACCGACTCGCGGCCGGTGGCCTTGCGGGCCAGTTTCAGTGCGGCCTCCACCGAGTTCGTTCCGGTGGGACCGGGGAACTGGACCTTGTAGTCGAGCCCGCGGGGCTCGAGGATGTTGCGCTGGAAGCTCTTCAGGAAGTCGCGTTTGGCCACGGTCGACATGTCCAGGCCGTGGGTGATGCCGTCGCTCGCGATGTAGTCGATCAGGGCCTGTTTCATGACGGGGTTGTTGTGCCCGTAGTTGAGGGCGCCCGCCCCGGCGAAGAAGTCCAGGTAGTCGCGGCCGGCCTCGTCGCGGATCCAGGCTCCGGACGCTGACTCGAAGACGGTCGGCCAGTTCCGGCTGTAGCTCCGCACCTCGGACTCGAGGGATTCGAAAATGCTGGTCTCGACAGTGGTCATGAGTGAGTGTTCCTTCCTCAGGAAGCGTGCTGCGGCGAGATCGTGTAGAGATTCTCAGCTGCATGCGCGTCGGGAAAGTCGTTCGGGGAAAACAGCTTCCGGTCGGTGATCGTCGAACCTCTGCGATGGGCGACGGACGTGAACAGCGCGATCGACGCGACATTGTCCGGGCTGATCGTGGTCTCCAGATTCCAGACGCCTTGCAGCGCAACGCGGTCGAGGAGATCGTTCAGCATGCGTCCGGCCAGTCCCCGGCCTCGCTGGGCGGCATCGACGGCCAC
This sequence comes from Rhodococcus sp. W8901, assembly GCF_013348805.1. NCBI lineage: Bacteria > Bacillati > Actinomycetota > Actinomycetes > Mycobacteriales > Nocardiaceae > Rhodococcus > Rhodococcus sp. W8901. The sequence continues at coordinate 3,699,376 of NZ_CP054690.1, read as the reverse complement.
CTGCCACACGAACAGGGTGTTCGGGGCCTCGGGGCGAATGTATCCGGTGACGAATCCGGTCACCCGGCCGTCGACGGTGGAGACGATCGACGTGTCTTGAAAGTCTCTACACCACAACAGGTATGAGTAGCTCGAGTTGACGTCGAGCGTCTGTGAATCCTTGGCGATCTCCCAGAGCCGGACTCCGTCTGAGATCTGTGGCTTACGGAACTCCACCGCGTCCGGCACGGTGGTCGGGGTAACTCGCGTTTGTATTGGCGTCATTGATGAATCGAACGTAACAACCCTGCGTCACGATTTCACGGATCCCCGGAAATCGGGCAGATGAGACCCCGCAGTCGTGCAGGTGGGGCACTCAATGTGAGCCTGGTCACGTTCGGTATCACTTGGGGGTGGCGAGCGCGAAAGGAAGGACGGAGGGAGCTCCTGCCCGGCGGAGGATCCGCGCCGCCATCGTCAGCGTCCAACCCGTGTCGGTGACGGCGTCGAGCAGCAGCACCGGGCTGTCGATTCCGGTGAGATCGGGCACCTCCCACGCGCCGTCGAGACCCGCGACACGGTAGGCCGAGTTGGCCGCCGAGACGGGCGGATGGTCCGGCCGCTCGTGCAGCACTCCCAGGTCGGTGAGGCGACCCACCTCGGCGAGCCGGGCGGTCAGGGACCGCATGAGCACCGGGTGGGTGGTGGACTCGAGGCACATGACGGCGGCGGGCCGCTCCGCCCAATCCCAGGCCGCCAGGACCTTGATGCACGCATCGACGACGGCGTCGGGCACGGGCGCGTCGGGGCCGTCGAGCAGCGTCCGCAGGCGCTGTCCCCAGCCGAGGTCGGACAGTCGGCCCAGGACGCGGCCGGTGTCGGGGCCGTCGGTGATCTTGCCGGACAGGCTGATTCCGAGCTTCGCCATGCCGGTGGGCCACTGCTTGCGGGGGAGCAGGTCGATGCCGGGCCGTTCGAGCCGCTGCCTGGTGTCGGCGACCGCCGCCTCGCTGACCGTGGCGCTGTACTTGGGGCCCGCGCAGTTGTCGCAGCGGCCGCAGCGCCCGTCCCCGTCGCCCAGCCCGGGGTCGTCGAGCTGGCGGCGCAGGAACGTCATGCGGCACTCGTCGGTGCGCTCGTACTCGAGCATGGCTTCCTGCTCGGCCTGGCGTGCCACCTCGAGGCGGCCGTAGCGTTCCGCGTCGTACGTCCAGGGCTGCCCCGTGGCGACCCAGCCGCCACGGACCCGACGCACCGCGCCGTCGACGTCGAGGACCTTGAGGACCAGTTCGAGTCGCGTCCGGTTGAGTTCGACGAGCGGTTCGAGGGCCTGCGTGGACTGCGGACGTTCGGTGTCGAGGACGTCGATCACCTTCCGGACGATGTGTTCGCGGGGGAACGACACCGAGGCGAAGTAGCTCCAGATCTGCTGGTCCTCGCTGCCGGGCAGCAGCACCACCTCGGCGCTGTCGGTCGATCGGCCGGCGCGGCCCACCTGCTGGTAGTACGAGATCGGGGACGAGGGTGCGCCGAGGTGCACCACGAAACCCAGATCCGGCTTGTCGAAGCCCATCCCCAGCGCCGACGTGGCGACCAGCGCCTTGACGTCGTTGTTCAGCAGGTCGGTCTCGAGTGCCTCCCGCTCGGCGGCGTCGGTCTGCCCGGTGTACGCGGCGACGCGGTGGCCGCGGTCGGCCAGCAGGCTCGCCAGGTCCCGCGCCGCGGACACGGTCAGGGTGTAGATGATCCCGGATCCGGGCAGTTCGTCGAGGTGCTCGGCGAGCCACGCGGCGCGCTGGGTGGCGTTCGCGATCCGGACCACCGACATGTGCAGCGACTCGCGCTCGAGGCCGCCGCGCAACACGAGGGTCTCGGCGCCGCCGACACCCAGCTGCGCCGAGACGTCCGCGACGACGCGGTCGTTGGCGGTCGCGGTCGTCGCGAGGACGGGAATCCCCTCGCCCAGTTCCTCCACGAGGGTGCGGATCCGGCGGTAGTCGGGCCGGAAGTCGTGACCCCAGTCCGAGACGCAGTGCGCCTCGTCGACCACGACCAGACCGGCGTCGGCGGCGAGCGACGGCAGCACCTGGTCCCGGAAGTCGGGATTGTTGAGACGCTCGGGGCTGACCAGCAGCACGTCCAGTTCCCGGGCCGCGACGCGCTGGTGGATCTCGTCCCACTCCGTCATGTTGCCGGAGTTGATCGTCGCCGCGCGCACGCCGGCGCGTTCGGCCGAGGCCACCTGGTTGCGCATCAGGGCGAGCAGCGGCGAGACGATGACGGTCGGCCCGTGCCCGTGCGCCCGCAGCAGCTTCGCGGCGATGAAGTACACCGCCGACTTGCCCCAGCCGGTGCGCTGCACCACCAGCGCGCGCCGTCGTCCGACGACCAGCGCCTCGATCGCGGTCCACTGGTCCTCGCGGAGCGTGGCCTGCGGGCCGGCCAGCTCCCGGAGCAACCGTTCGGCCTCGTCACGGAGATCTGCAGTGGTCGCGGTCGTCATGGGTCCATCGTGCCCGAGGGGGCCGACAGGTCGGCGACGACGGTCGGATCAGCGGCGGGAACGCCCGTCGCTGGGGTGTGTCGCGCGTGCCATGTGCAGGATCGGGAACGGGCGCCCGTCGTCATCGGTGGCCGAGCGACCCGTCGTGACGAAGCCGTGGTGCCGGTAGAAGTCGACCGCGCGGGGATTCTGTTCGTTCACATCCAGATGCAGATCGGGATGCTCGGCTACCGCTCGGCGCAGAAGTGCGGATCCGACGCCGCGACCGAGGCGTGCGCCGTCGACGAAGAGCATCTCGAGGGAGCTTCCGGCCAGCCCCGAGAATCCGGCCGGTAGCCCGTCGACCGTCGCGACCGTCACCTCGACGGCGGGGAGGTAGTCGCCGAGCATCCGTGACTCGTAGAAGTCGACGTCGTCCGGTGTCAGGAAGTCGTGGGTGGCCTCGACGGCGCTGCGCCAGATGCGCACGAGGGCGGGCCACTCCCGAGGCCCGAGGCACGGGCGCAGCGCGGGTGCGATCGGTGTGTTCACAGGGGGACCGTACGGACGGACGCCGAGCGTGCCAAGTGAATTCGGTATCAGGTGTTCTCGGACAGGAGCGCCTCGATCTCCGCGCGCGTCGGCGACGCGGCGCTCGCGCCCGGTCGGGTGGTGGCCAGCGCGCCCGCCGCGCAGGCGAAGGTCAGGGCGTCGCGCGGGCCGCGGTCCCACGCGAACGCGAGTGCGCCGGTGAAGGCGTCGCCGGCTCCCGTGGTGTCGACGGCATCGACGTCGGGGGAGCCGACCTGCACCCGGTCGCCCTGCGGGCCGCGGTAGCGCGCGCCGTCTGCGCCGAGGGTCGTCACGACGTGCGCCACCCGCGCGAGGGTGTCCCGGCCGAGCTGCTGCTCCTCGGTCTCGTTGACGACGAGGACATCGACCGAAGCGATCAATTCGTCCGGAAGGGGCCGTGCCGGAGAGGGATTGAGCATCACGACGGTGTCGTGCGCGGAGCCGTGCCGGGCCGCCGCGGTCACCGTCTCGACCGGAATCTCCAACTGGCACAACAGGACGTCGGCGTCGGCGACCGGCCTCAGCTCCTCGTCGGTGAGGTCGAGGACGCGCGAGTTGGCGCCGGGGAGCACGACGATCGAGTTCTGCCCGTCGTCGTCGACAGTGATCACGGCGACCCCGCTGGGTCCCGACACCTCCCGCAGTCGCTCGGCGTCGACCTCGGCGTCGACGAGAGCCTGGCGGAGGTCGAGCGCGAAGGTGTCGTCGCCCACCGCGCCGACGAAGGCGACGTCCGCGCCCGCCCTGGCGGCCGCGATCGCCTGGTTGGCACCCTTGCCGCCCGGGGTGGTCGCGAAGGTTGTGCCCAGGATCGTCTCGCCCGGCGCGGGCATCCGAGGTGTCCGGGCCACCAGGTCCATGTTGATGCTGCCGACTACGACCACTCTGTTCGCGGACATCCCTCGACCCTAGGCGCGGCGAGGTCGGCGCGCCTGGAGCGTGCCGTCTGGCCGCGGGTCGGCGTTCGTCCGACGATTGGGGTTGCGGTGGCGGCCGCTCAGGGCCAGGCGCGCAGGGCAAGCTCGGCGACGCCCTCGAGTTGGACCCGGCCGGCCCCCTGGCGGGCGGCGTGGGCCAAGCCGTTCAGCACCGTCAATGTGTAGCGGCTCAGTGTGACGGCGTCCGTGTCGGCCGGCAGAACGTGCGCGTGGATATCGGTCCGGATCTTTGCGGCGAACGCCGTGACGTTGCTCGTGCGGAGTTCGGTCAGCAACGCTGCGACCTCGGCGTTGGATGTGCCCGCGTCGCCATCGACAACGAGGCAGCCGGCCGGAAGGTCTGGGCGGGTGTAGCGCAGCGGGCCGTCGCGGAAGACCCGGGCTGCTGCCGCCTTCGCGGTCGGCTCCTCGGCCAGCGCGCGGTCGATGAAGCCGCCGTAGCGCTCGACATACACCTGAAGCGCCTCGGCGAAGAGTTGCTGCTTGTCGCCGAACGCGTTGTACAGGCTCGGGGCCCCGATACCGAGTTCTTCGGTGAGATCGCGCACCGAGGTGGCCTCGTAGCCCTGACGCCAGAACAGCCGGATCGCCTTGTCCAACGCCGCATCTCGATCGAACGAGCGAGGGCGCCCGCGAAGCGTTGTCACCATGGGTCACATTTTAGAGCAAGCGCTACACAAGGTGCTAGGGTCTTCTTTCTGTAACGGTCACTAAAGAAATGGAGTGGGGTACATGGATCGGCGGGCTACGGCTGAGGGACAGTGGATCGGCGTCGGCGGCGGGGTGATGCTCTGATGCCGACGACAGTTTTCGTCCTCGGTTTCGCGATCTTCGCCCAGGGCACCAGCGAACTGATGCTGGCCGGGCTGGTTCCCGATATTGCTGTCGACCTGGGCGTTTCGGTCCCGCAGGCGGGCCTGTTGATCTCAGGTTTCGGGCTCGGGATGGTCATCGGAGCCCCGGTCCTCACGATCGCGACCTTGCGGTGGCCCCGTCGTCGCGCTCTGCTGCTGTTCACCGGGGTGTTCGTCCTCGCGCACGTGGTGGGGGCCACGAGCTCGAGCTTCGAGACGCTGTTCGCAAGCCGGTTCATCGGTGCGTTCGTGTACGCGGGGTTCTGGGCCGTCGCCGCGAGCACCGCGATGGAACTGGTTCCCGGTCACCGGCGCGGCCGCGCGATGAGCATCGTCGCCGGTGGACTCACCGTGGCGACGGTGATCGGGCTGCCCGCCGGTACCTGGATCGGGCAGAACTTCGGTTGGCGTGGTGCATTCTGGGCGGTGGTCGTCCTGTCGTTGCCGGCGATGGCCGGTGTCGCGGCGCGGGTGCCCGCCCTGACGCCGAGTGAGCCGCCGCGGGTTCGTGATGAGCTTCGAGCGATGGCGCGGCCCCGTCTGTGGCTGTCCTATGCCATGACCGCGGCTTCGACGGCCGCGCTGCTCGTCACGTTCTCCTACCTGGGCGCCTTGCTGATCGACACCACCGGGCTTGCGCCGGCGTGGGTTCCCGCGGTGCTGTCGGTCTACGGAGTCGGGGCGCTGCTGGGCATCGCGCTCGGGGGTCGGGCTTTCGACAGGTGGCCCGTTCGGGTCCTCGGGGTCGGGTTCGCCGGATTGCTCGTCTGCTCGGCCTTGATCGCGCTGACCGCCGAATCGGTTCTTCCGATGGTGATCCTGGTGTTCCTCCTCGGAGCGACAGGGTTCGGTGCCAACCCCGCGCTCAACGCGCGGGTCTTCGGAATCGCTCCGGCGGCACCGGCGCTCGTCGCGGCAGGCAGTACCGCCTCGTTCAACGTCGGCATCAGCGTCGGCCCCTGGCTCGGTGGACTCGTACTCACTGCCGGATTCGGGTACCCCAGTGTCGGCTGGATCGGCGCAGCCCTCGCCCTGGTCGCGCTCGTCCTCCTAGGGGCCGAGACGCTCGCCCTCGGACGAGAACGACGAGCGCCGACGTCCGGGACGAAGGCCTTGCCGATCGTGGTCGTGAGGTAGGCGTAAGCGCAGAACTAGTCGATGGCATTTCCGAGCACCGTGGCCCCGACGGCACGCTCGACGGCGGCGTCGTCGGTGACCGTGCCCTCAGTAGCGAGAGGAAGCGCGCCCGAGGAGGGCGTAGTAGCCGCCGACGACCAACGCGCCGAACACGGCGCCGACGGCGAGCGCGATCCGGCCGGTCTCGGTGAAGAAGAGCAGCACGACGACGAACGCCAGGAATGTGAGTGCGATCCAGTTAGTGTAGGGCGCGCCGGGCAGTCGGTAGTCGGACGCCGGCAGCGCGCCGCTGTTGACGAATCGGCGGTAGCGGAGGTGGCACATGAGGATCACGCCCCACACGAAGATGATCCCGATCGTCGACACCGACGTGATGTAGACGAAGGCGCGATCGGGAGACAGGACGTTCACGATGACGCCGATGACCATTGCGCCGGCCGACATGGTGAGACCCGCGTACGGAACCTGCCGGCTGCTGAGCCGGCTCAACGCCGCGGGCGCCTGGCGGCGCAGCGAGAGGCTCCGCAGCATCCGGCCCGTCGAGTAGATGCCGGAGTTGCACGACGACAGTGCCGCGGTGAGGAGCACGAAGTTCATGATGCCGGCGGCTGCCGGGATGCCGATCTGCTCGAACACCTCCACGAACGGGCTCTTGCCGGCCTCGAAGTCCCGCCAGCTCGCGACCGACAGGATGACGATGAGAGAACCGACATAGAACAGCCCGATGCGGAACGGCAGGGTGTTGATCGCCTTGCGCAACGTCTGTTTGGGATTCTCGGCCTCGCCCGCCGTCACACCGACCAGTTCCACGCCGACGTACGCGAACATCACCACTTGCAGGCTCATCAGTGCGCTGCCGAATCCGTTCGGGAACACACCGCCGTCGGCCCACAGGTTCGTCACGGTCGGGTTGGTCGCGTGACCGAAGCCGATCGTGAGCACCCCGATGCCGATGAGGATCATGCCCAGGATCGCGGTGATCTTGATGGCCGAGAACCAGAACTCGGCCTCACCGAAGAGCTTCACCGAGATCAGATTGGCGCCGAACAACACGAGCAGCACCACCAGTGCAGTCAGCCACGTGGGCACACTCGGCCACCAGTACTCGACGTACTTGCCGGCGACGGTGATCTCGGCCATACAGGTCGCGGCCCACACCGCCCAGTACGCCCAGCCGGTCGCGAACCCGAAGAACCGGCCCAGGAACTCCTCGGCGTACTCGGCGAAGCTGCCCGAGATCGGCCGGTAGGTGAGGAGTTCGCCGAGCGCCCGCATGATGACGAAGATCACGAGACCGGCCGCGAGGTAGACCAGGATCAGTGACGGTCCGGCCTCCTCGATCGCACCGCCGGCGCCGTAGAACAACCCGGTGCCGATCGCGCCGCCGAGGGCGATCATCTGGATGGTGCGCGAGTTCAGTCCGCGGCTGTACCCCTCCGAGGGCGCTTCGGGGATCGTCTCGTGTCGTGACAATGACATTTCCTTACGCAGACGGCGCGTGGGCAGATAGATTATGCGCCCGGCGCGGTCGCTAATCTGTAGAGATGACTGCCGCGACGCATACTTCACCCGCAGCCGGCGAAGCCGGGGACACTCGGGAGGCGGTGCACGGCGCCGCTCGCCGCGCGCGTGTCGCGTCCCGTGTGCTGGCGCTGCTGACCACCGCGCAGAAGGACGCCGCCCTGCATGCGGCTGCGGATGCCGTTCTCGCCGCGACCGACGCCGTCCTGGCCGCCAATGCCGAGGACATCGAGGCCGCGCGTGCGGCCGGTACCGAGGAATCGCTGCTCGACCGGCTGCGGCTGACCGCCGATCGGGTCGAGGGCATCGCGTCCGGCCTGCGTCAGGTCGCGGGCCTGCAGGATCCGGTCGGCGAGATCGTCCGCGGTTCCACGCTGCCCAACGGGCTCGAGATCCGCCAGGTCCGCGTCCCGCTCGGTGTGGTCGGCATGGTCTACGAGGCCCGCCCCAACGTCACGGTCGATGCGTTCGGCCTCGCGCTCAAGTCCGGCAACGCGGCGCTGCTGCGCGGATCGTCGTCGGCGGCCGAGTCCAACGCCGCGCTCGTGAAGGTGCTGCGCGCCGCCCTCGCGACGGAGGGACTGCCCGAGGACGCTGTGCAGCTGCTGCCCAGCGCGGACCGCTCGAGTGTCACCCACCTGATCCAGGCCCGCGGTCTGGTCGACGTCGTCATCCCGCGCGGTGGCGCCGGGCTGATCAACGCGGTGGTGCGCGACGCCACCGTGCCCACCATCGAGACCGGTGTCGGCAACTGCCACGTCTACATCCACTCCGCGGCCGACCTGGACATGGCCGAGAAGATCGTCCTCAACGCCAAGACCCGGCGTCCCAGCGTGTGCAACACCGCGGAGACGCTGCTGATCGACGCCGCGATCGCCGACACCGCGGTGCCGCAGCTGCTGCAGGCCCTGCAGATGCAGAGCGTCACCGTGCACGGCGACCTGCCCGGACTGGTGCCGGCCACGGAGGAGGACTGGTCCGAGGAGTACCTGACTCTCGACATCGCGCTCAAGGTCGTCGACGGTCTCGACGCGGCCGTCGAGCACATCGACCGGTACGGCACCGGCCACACCGAGGCCATCGTGACGTCCGATTTGTCCGCCGCGCGCGAGTTCACCGCCCGCGTCGACGCCGCCGCGGTTATGGTCAACGCCTCGACCGCATTCACCGACGGTGAACAGTTCGGGTTCGGCGCAGAGATCGGGATCTCCACGCAGAAGCTCCACGCCCGCGGCCCCATGGGCCTGGGCGAGCTCACCTCGACCAAGTGGACTGTCTGGGGAGACGGTCATACCCGACCGGCCTGACGGCCCGAAAGGAGCGAGTGTGGACCGGGCCCTGCCGACTGCACCGCCGCTGTTCGCGAGCGTCGACGACGTCATCGCGCGACTCGCCGAGACCGGCTACCTCTCCGACAAGGCGACCGCCACCGCGGTGTTCCTCGCTGACCGATTGGGCAAGCCGCTCCTGATCGAGGGCCCCGCCGGCGTCGGCAAGACCGAACTGGCCCGCGCCGTCGCGCAGACGTCGGGCGCGGAACTGGTGCGCCTGCAGTGCTACGAGGGCGTCGACGAGTCTCGCGCGTTGTACGAGTGGAACCACGCCAAGCAGATCCTCAGGATCCAGGCCGGCAGCGATCACAGCTGGGACGCCACCAAGCAGGACGTGTTCTCCGAGGAGTTCCTGCTGTCGCGCCCGTTGCTGACCGCGATCCGCCGCGAGGACCCGACCGTGCTGCTGATCGACGAGGTCGACAAGGCGGACGTCGAGATCGAGGGTCTGCTACTCGAGGTCCTCAGCGACTTCGCGGTCACCATTCCCGAGCTCGGCACGATCACCGCGACGCGCAAGCCCTTCGCGGTGCTCACCTCCAACGCGACACGGGAGCTGTCGGAGGCGCTCAAGCGTCGCTGCCTGTTCCTGCACCTCGAGTTCCCCGACGCAGAGCTCGAGCGCCGGATCCTCGCGAGCCGCGTCCCGGAACTGCCGGAGGCCATCGCCGAGCAACTCGTGCGCACCGTCAACGTGCTGCGCGGCATGCAGCTCAAGAAGGTGCCGTCGGTGTCGGAGACCATCGACTGGGGTCGCACGCTGCTCGCGCTCGGTCTCGACACTCTCGACGACGACGCGGTCCGCGCCACGATGGGTGTCGTGCTCAAGCATCGGGCCGATCAGCAGCGCGCCGCCGCCGAGCTGCGCCTCAACTGAGGGGATCGAGCCGATGGCCACGTCGCCAGCACACCGCCGTGGAGGTCCGCCGGCGCCGCACGGAATTCCGGGTCATCTCGTCGACTTCGTCGAGGCGCTGCGGCGCCGCGGGATCTCGGTCGGCCCGTCCGAGACCGTCGATGCCGGCCAGGTGATGTCGGTTCTCGATCTCCTGGACCGCGAGGCGCTGCGCGAGGGGCTCGCCTGCTCGCTGCTGCGCCGCCCGACGCACCGCGCGACCTTCGACGCGCTGTTCGACCTGTGGTTCCCCGTCGGAGTCGGTGCGCGCGACGACAGTGGCATCGACCGGTCGCTGCCACGGTCGCCCGACGGCGAGGTCGACCTCGACGCGCTGCGGGAGCTGTTGGCCGAACTCCTCTCCGGCGACTCGCCCGAGGCCCTCGAACAGCTCGAGGTGCTGGTCGCGCAGATGGTCGACGAACTCGGCCGGTACGAATCGTCCAACGGGCCGTCGTTCTCGGCGTACCAGGCGCTGCGCAACGTCGCCCCCGACAGGCTGATCGAGAAGATCCTCTCCGGGTTGCTCGGCAATCAGCAGGACGGCGAACGACCTGCGGGGGACTACGCCTCCGAGGTGGCCAAGCGCGCCGCGGTGCAGCGGATCACGGACTTCCGCAAGATGGTCGAGTCGGAGACCCGGCGGAGGTCCGCGGAACAGATCGGCAAGGAGAGGGTCGCGAGCTACGGCGTGCCCAAGCTCGCCGAGGAGGTGGACTTCCTGCGTGCGTCGGACGCGGAGCTGACGGCCCTGCGGCGCAGCGTCACCCCGCTGGCGCGGCTGCTGGCGAGCCGGCTGGCGGTGCGTCGCAGTCGGGCGCGGGCGGGCGCGATCGACCTGCGTCGAACGCTGCGCAAGTCCATGTCCACCGGCGGCGTCCCGATCGATCTGGTACAGCGTAAGCCGCGCCCGGCCCGGCCCGAGCTGGTGCTGCTGTGTGACGTCTCCGGCTCGGTGGCCGGGTTCTCCCATTTCACGTTGCTGTTGGTCCATGCTCTGCGTGAGCAGTTCTCGCGGGTGCGGGTGTTCGCGTTCATCGACACCACCGACGAGGTCACCCGGTTCTTCGACACGGGCTCCGACCTGGGCGTCGCGATGTCGCGGATGGTCCGGGAAGCCGACCTGATCACGTACGACGGACACTCGGACTACGGTCACGCGCTCGGGGTGTTCGCGGAGCGGTACGCGCAATCCATCACCAGCCGCAGCTCGCTGCTGGTCCTGGGTGACGGGCGCAACAACTACCGTGATCCCGGTCTTCCCGCGCTCGAACACCTGGTGTCGGTCGCCAAGCACGCGCACTGGCTCAACCCGGAACCGCATGGTCAGTGGGGTACGGGTGACTCGGCGGCGCTGGTCTACAACGAGGTGATCGACATGCACGAGTGCCGATCCGCGCAGCAACTGGCCGCGGTGGTTGCCGGTTTGCTGCCTGTGTGAATTCGTGAGCTGCGTCAACCCGTAAGCTGGATCATCGTGCAGCAGCCGACAGCGATCACCCGACGGCGCCGCCTGGGCGTGATGGGTGGCACCTTCGATCCGATCCACCACGGGCACCTCGTGGCGGCCAGTGAGGTCGCGGATCGATTCGACCTCGACGAGGTGATCTTCGTGCCCACCGGTCAGCCGTGGCAGAAGGACGATCGCGAGGTCAGCCCCGCCGAGGACCGCTACCTGATGACGGTGATCGCCACGGCGTCGAATCCGCGGTTCTCGGTGAGCCGCGTCGACGTGGACCGAGCCAAGGTCACCTACACGGTGGACACGCTGCGGGACCTGCGAACGCAGCATCCCGACGCCGAACTGTTCTTCATCACGGGCGCCGACGCGCTCGAGAGCATCCTGTCGTGGCAGGACTGGGAGGAACTGTTCGCGCTCGCCAAGTTCGTCGGCGTCTCGCGGCCCGGCTACGAGCTGCACACCGAGCACCTCTCGTCGCACCTCGAGCGGCTGCCGCGCGACGCGGTGACCCTGATCGAGATCCCGGCCCTGGCGATCTCGTCGACGGAGTGCCGACTGCGGGCCAGCGAACACCGGCCCGTCTGGTACCTCGTGCCGGACGGCGTGGTCCAGTACATCAGCAAGCGCAACCTGTACCAGCCGAGCGGTGTGGCACGCCTGGACGGTGCGGTCACGATGTCCGAGCCGGTTCCGGCGCGACAGTCGCCCGGCGAAGCACCCGCAGACCCTTCACAATCTTCAGTACAAGCAGAACCGGGAGAACACTGAGTGAGCGCATCGAACGACGCCATGGAGATGGCACGCATCGCGGCACTGGCGGCCGACGAGAAGTTGGCCTCGGACGTGGTGGTGCTCGACGTCTCGGAGCAGTTGGTGATCACGGACTGTTTCGTCATCGCCTCCGCCCCCAACGAGCGTCAGGTCAACGCGATCGTCGAGAACGTCGAGGACAAGCTGCGCGAGGCCGGGCACAAGCCCGTGCGACGCGAGGGCACCCGTGAGGGTCGCTGGGCGCTGCTCGACTACGTCGACATCGTCGTCCACGTCCAGCACACCGACGAGCGCAACTTCTATGCGCTGGATCGGCTGTGGAAGGACTGCCCGGAGATCCCGGTCGAGGGTGTCGAGCCGCGGCAGCTGTCGATCGAGCCCGATCCGGCGGACGACGCCGGGGAGCCGGAGCAGTGACCTCGGCCGCGGCGGGGCCCGCGGTCAAACGTCTGATCCTGCTGCGGCACGGTCAGACGGAATACAACGCGTCGGACCGGATGCAGGGACAGCTCGACACCGACCTGTCCGATCTGGGCCGCGCGCAGGCGAAGACGGCGGCGCAGGCGCTCGCCGACAAGCGTCCGTTCGCGATCGTGTCGTCGGATCTGCGCCGCGCGCACGACACCGCGCTCGCGCTCGGCGACCACATCGGGTTGCCGGTGGAGACCGATGCCCGGCTCCGGGAGACCCACCTGGGGGACTGGCAGGGCCTCACCCACACCGACGTCGACGTCATCTCGCCCGGTGCGCGCGCACGGTGGCGCACCGACGCCGAATGGGCGCCGCCCGCCGGTGAGAGCCGGATCGACGTCGCGGCCCGCAGCCTGCCCGTCGTGCTCGATCAGCTCGAACGGTACGGATCCTGGGGTTCGGATCCGTTGGTGCTGGTCGCACACGGCGGCCTCATCGCCGCGCTCACGGCGCGACTGCTCGACCTGCCGGTGGATCGGTGGCCGGTGCTCGGTGGACTAGGAAACACCAGCTGGGTGCAGCTCAGCGGACACGGGGAGGGGACAGATCCGGTATGGCGATTGGATGTGTGGAACGCGTCAGCGAGCGTGGCCAGTGACGTCCTCTGACGGCCCCGCCGTCGTGACGTCCGCTGACGGCCCCGCCGTCGTGACGTCCTCTGACGGCCCCGCCGTCGGTGACAGCTCGGGGCAGCCGGTGCTGCTGGTCGTCGCCGACTCGTTGGCCTACTACGGGCCGAAGGGCGGGCTGCCGGCCGACCATCCGCGGATCTGGCCGACCCTGGTCGCGAAGGATCTGGGCTGGCGGGTGGAACTCGTCGCGCGCATCGGCTGGACCAGCCGTGACGCGTGGTGGGCGATCACACAGGACCCGCGGGTGTGGGCCGCGGTGCCGCAGGCCGGTGCCGTCGTCTTCGCGGTCGGCGGCATGGATTCGCTGCCGTCACCGCTGCCGACGGCGCTGCGTGAACAGCTGCGCTACATCCGGCCGCCGGCGTTGCGGCGCGTCGTCCGGTCCGGTTACCAATGGCTGCAGCCACGGCTGTCGAAGCTGGGCCGTCCGGTGGCGTTGCCGCCCAAGCTGTCGGTGGAGTACCTGGAGAGCTGCCGCGACGCGTTGGCAGCGATCCGCCCGGACCTGCCGGTGATCGGCACCTATCCGTCCGTGCATCGCTGCGATGCCTACGGTCGTGTGCACACCGGGCGTGCCCCCGCGGTCCGTGCCCTCGAGGCATGGTCGTCGGACAAGGGTGTGCCGATGGTGGATCTCGCGGCCGCGGTGCGGGAGAACGTCTTCTCGGATCGTGCGAATCCGGACGGAATCCATTGGGGCTGGGACGCGCACGAGGAGGTGGCGGCCGCGATGATCGACGCGATCAAGAACGTCCGTCGCTCGACCACCTCCGACGAGATCGAAATAGGGTAGTGGCGTGCCTGTCGTCGTAGTCACCGACTCCTCCGCCTGTCTGTCGCCCGAACTGGTGGACCGGTACGGCATTCGGGTCGTGCCGCTGCATCTGCTCAGCGGTGGCACGGATCTGCGTGACGGCATCGACGACGTCCCGGACGATCTGTCGGGGGTGACCACCTCGGGCGCGTCTCCGGGAGAACTCGGCGACGCGTATGCGGCGGCATTGGCCGACAGTGGCGGCGACGGGGTGGTGGCCGTCCACATCTCGCGGCAGCTGTCGGGCACGTGGGAGGCGGGCCGGCAGGCGGCGCACAAGCTGGGGGAGATGGTCCGCATCGTCGACTCGGAGTCGACGGGGATGGGTCTGGGTTACCCGGCGCTGGCCGCGGCGCGGGTCGCGCGCGCGGGAGGCAGCCTCAAGTCGGTGTATCAGAGAGCGGTCGAGGTCGCGGCGCGCGGACGGACGTCGATCGTCGTCGACCGCCTGGACCATCTGCGACGCGGTGGCCGGATCGGAACCGCTGCGGCGCTGCTCGGCACCGCGTTGGCGATGAAGCCGGTCCTGCACCTGGTCGACGGCAAGCTGGTGCTGCGCGAGAAGACACGGACCTCGACGAAGGCGCTCGCGAAACTGGTCGATGCGGCCGTGGAGCAGGCGGGCGCGGAGCGCGCGGCGATCGCGGTGCATCATTCGCAGGCGCCCGAGCGTGCCGAGGAGATCGCCGCTCAGCTGAAGGAACGGATCCCGGATGTCAGCGAACTGATCGTCACCGAGATCGGGTCCGTGCTCGGCGCGCACGTCGGACCGGGTGCGATCGGCATCGTCGTCTGTCCCGGGGGCGCGGACGCGGCGCTGCCGGAACACGATTCCGGCCCGTCATCCACAGCCGATCTCTGATCCACAGGATTTCTTTCCGGCGGGCTCTCCGGGGTTCCGCCGTCGCGGCGGGACCCTACCGTCGGCGTCATGGGTACCGATCAGGATCGTGCGCGGGTGCGGCGACGGCTCGCCTCGGCTGCCGTGCTGCCGCCGTCGGCTCGTGTCGGGTCGAGCGGCCGCGACCACGACGACGACTCCGATAACGCTGTGGGGGAGGCGCACCCACGCGCCTGGGCTCCCGAGTGGCTGGCCGAGGCAACCGAGGCGGACGATTTCTCCGCCGAACCGGGCCCCGAACGTCCGTCTCCGCGCTGGCCCGGCGCCCGGCTGAGTCCCGGTCGTCGTGGTGCCGCGGCGCTCGTCGTCGTCGCGCTGGTGGCGGCGGGAATCGCGGCGGTGACGGTGTGGCGGGACAGGCCCACCGCACAGGTGGTTCCGCCGCTGCCTGCCGTGGAGGTCCGGGACGTCGGGGCCGGAGACACCGAAGTTGCCGAGAGCGTCTCCTCACAGGCGGCGCCGCCCGCACCCCCGGAACCGGCTGCCCAGGTGGTGGTGAGTGTCGTGGGCCTGGTCAATCAGGCGGGTCTGGTGCTGCTGCCACCGGGGTCGAGGATCGCCGACGCGCTCGCCGCGGCCGGCGGCCCGCGACCCGGCGCGGATGTGTTGGGGCTCAACATGGCCGAGCGTGTCGACGACGGCGACCAGATACTGGTGGGGGTCGCCCCGGCTGAGGGCGCGCCGGTCACGGTCGGCAGCGCCCGCGTGAGCTCGGGGGCGAGCGCGGCGGCGGCCACACCCGGCGCGACCGCGAAGGCCGTCGGCAAGGTCAACCTGAACACCGCCGGGGAGGCGGAGCTGGACGCGCTGCCGGGGGTGGGCCCGGTCACCGCCGCCGCGATCGTGGCGTGGCGCCAGACCAACGGCAAGTTCACCGACATCGCGCAACTGGGGGAGGTGGACGGCATCGGTCCGGCGCGGCTGGCGAAGCTGCGCGAACTGGTGGTGCTGTGACGGAGCGGGAGCACCAGCTCGATCTCAGACTGGTTCCGGCCGCGCTCGTGAGTTGGGGTGTCATGCTCCTGGGACTGCACGCCGGGTGGCGCTGCGCGGTGGTGGCGGCGGTGGTCCTCGCGTGCGTCGGGACGGTGCTGGCCGTTCCGATTCTCGTGCGCCGTCGGACCGGCGCCGACGCGCGCGGATCGCGGTGGGCGATGATCGCGGCGGGTCTCCTGGCGGCCACGCTGATCGGATCCGGGTTTGCGGTGGCGATCGCGGTGCGCACCCACGCCGTGGAAGCCCATCCTCTCGCGGTGCGCGCGGCAGCGGGTGGTTCGGCAACCCTGTCCGTGATCGTCGACGACGATCCGAAGCCGCTGCGGAGCGCAGGGTTCGGGGGCGGGCGTCAGCTGATGATCCGGGCGTCGTTGCGCGCGGTCACCGACCGCGGAACGGAGATCCGCGCGGGCGGCGCGGTTCTGGTGTTCGCGGAGGGGCCCGAATGGGCTGCCCTGCTTCCCGGACAGCGGCTCACACTGCGGGGCCGTCTCGACACACCGCAGCGCAGTGACCTCACCGTCGCCGTGGTGCGGGCCACCGGTCCGCCGTCCGGCGTCGGCCCACCGCCCGTGATCCAGCGCTGGGCGGGGGCGATCCGTGATCGGCTGGCGACGGCGACCGCCGAGGCACTCCCGGCGGATCAGGCCGGGTTGTTGCCCGGACTCGTCGTCGGCGATGTCTCCGCGCTGCCGCAGGAGGTGAAGGACGAGTTCACCGCGGCCGGGCTCTCGCACCTGACGGCCGTGTCCGGCGCGAACATTTCGATCGTCCTCGGTGCAGTCCTGTTGGTGGTGCGGGGGATCGGGGTTGGCCCGCGCGCCGGGGCGCTGTTGGCGGGCGTGGCGCTGGCTGCCTTCGTCGTGGTCGCCCGGCCCTCCCCGAGTGTGCTGCGCGCCGCGGCGATGGGCTGTATCGCACTGTTGGCGTTGACGACCGGACGGCGGAAGCAGGCGATCCCCGCACTCGCCGGCTCGGTGATCGTGCTGCTCGCGCTGTTTCCGGCGCTCGCTGTCGATTTCGGGTTCGCGCTGTCGGTGGCCGCGACCGCCGGACTGGTGCTGGTGTCTCCGGTGTTGGTGGAACGGCTCCGGGCGCGGGGCTGGCCGCGTTGGCTCGCCGAGACGTGGGCGGTCGCGGTGGCGGCGTTCGTCGTGACCGCACCGCTCGTGGCCGCGATGTCGGGCACGGTGAGCGTGGTGTCGATCGTCGCGAACGTCCTCGTCGCGCCGGTGGTCGCACCGATCACGATCGTCGGGGCGGTGACGGCGATCCTGGCGTCCGTGTGGCTCCCGGCGGCCGCCCTCGTCGTCCGGATCGCGGGCCCGCCGCTGTGGTGGCTCCTCGAGGCGGCGGACCGGGCCGCGGCGGTGCCGGGAGGGACGGTGGTCGTCGCCGGTGGGCTGACCGGAGCGGTGATCGTGTCGGTCGGCGTCGTGCTGGCGGGGTTGGCGATGCGGTACCGATCCTCGCGCCGCATGCTGCTGGCGCTCGGCATCGGTGTCGCGACGATATGGGTACCGACGCGGCTGTACTCGCCGGGATGGCCCGCGGCCGGTTGGCGGTTCGTCGCGTGCGACGTCGGTCAGGGCGACGGTCTGGTCCTGGCGGCGGGCGACGGTCGGGCCGTCGTCGTCGATGCGGGACCCGAGCCGCGGGCAATGGACCAGTGCCTGCGCCGTCTCGGTGTGGACGAGATCGCGCTCGTGATCATCACCCACCTACACGCCGACCATTACGGCGGACTCGACGGCGTCCTCGGCGACCGGGCAGTCGGCGCGGTGGCGATCGGTCCGGCCGACCTTCCCCGGGGCGGCTTCCGCTTCGTGTCGGCCGCCGCCTCACGGGCCGGAGCCGGGCTGCTGCGGCTCGAACCGGGGCGCGAACTGACGGTGGCCGACCTGCGGATGACGGTGCTGGGTCCTCTGGTCCCGACGCCGCGTGACCCCGCGGCCGCCGACGACGCCGCCAACGACGGCTCGCTGGTGATCATGGCCGAGACTCCCGCCGGCCGCATCCTGCTGACCGGCGACGTGGAGGAGTCCGGCCAGCGGGCGTTGCTGCGCTCGGGGGTGTCGCTGCGCGCGGACGTCCTGAAGTTGCCGCACCACGGATCCCGCACCACCGCACCGGAATTCCTCACCGCGGTCCGGCCCCGGGTCGCGGTCGTGAGCGTGGGCGCCGACAACCTGTTCGGGCATCCCAATCCCGGCATCGTCGCGAAGGTCGGCGCACTCGGCGCGGTGACGATGCGAACCGACCGCGACGGCGACGTCGCGGTGGTTCGGTCCGGGTCCGGGGCACTTGCGGTGGTGGGGCGCTCTCATGGCACCATCGTCCGGTGAGCACCTCTACGCGGCCCGAATCGCTCCACCTCGTTCTCGGTGACGAGGAGTTGTTGGTCGAGCGGGCGGTCGCCTCGGTCATCGCCGCCGTCCGCGCCGCGGCCGGTTCGGCGGCGGAGGACGTTCCGGTCTCGCGGTTGCGCGCGGGGGACACCAGTGCTCCGGAGTTGGCGGAACTGCTCAGCCCCTCCCTGTTCGCGGAGGATCGGGTGCTCGTGCTCGAGGCCGCGGCCGAGGCCGGCAAGGACGCGGTGGCCCTCGTGCAGGACGCGGCCGCGGACCTCCCCGAGGGCGTGGTGCTGATCGTGCTCCACTCCGGCGCCGGCCGGGCGAAGGCGATGGCAGGTGTGCTCCAGAAGTCGGGTGCCACCGTGCACCAGTGCGCCAAGCTCAAGCCCGGTGAGCGGGTGGAATTCGTCCGGGGAGAGTTCCGTGCCGCGGGTGTGCGAGTCTCGCCCGAGGTAATCGAGTTGGTCGTCGAATCCGTGGGATCGGACCTGCGTGAACTGGCCGCCGCGTGTTCGCAGCTGGTGGCCGATACCGGTGGCAAGATCGACGCCGTCGCGGTCCAGCGGTACTACTCCGGCAAGGCAGAGGTGTCGGGCTTCGATGTCGCCGACAAGGCGGTGGCCGGCGATCGGCGTGGCGCCATGGAGGCCCTACGGTGGGCCATGCATCGCGGTGTCCCGCACGTCCTCCTCGCCGATGCCCTCGCTGACGCGGTCCACACCATCGCGCGGGTCGGCTCGGCTGGCCGAGGCGACCCGTTCCGGATGGCGTCGGAGCTGGGAATGCCGCCGTGGAAGATCAAGAAAGCGCAGGGACAGGCGCGCGGATGGGACCCGGCATCGATCGGTGAGGCGCTGCAGGTTGTCGCCAAGCTCAATGCCGACGTGAAGGGCCAGGCCGCCGACGCCGACTTCGCCGTCGAGTGGGCGGTCCAGCGGGTCGTGGCGCTCCACGGCGGCCGCTGACGGGCGCCGACCGGCCGGATTCGGGCGGGGTCGGGGTCGTGTCCCGGCCGGATCCGTCTCCCGCCAGTCCGAGTACTTCCACACCGCCTCGTCCGCGCACGGAAAAGAGCCCCCGATCGATGATCGGGGGCTTTTTTCTACAGAGCTTGCGACGGCGGAACCGTCAGAAACTTGTCAGAGAGAGTTGGCGACCTGCGCAAGCGCCGACTTCTTGTTGGCAGCCTGGTTGGCGTGAATGACGCCCTTGCTGGCTGCCTTGTCGAGCTTGCGGCTGGTGGCGACGAGGAGCTCGTTGGCCTTGTCCTTGTCACCGGCTGCCGCGGCCTCGCGGAAGGAACGGATCGCCGTACGCAGCGAGGACTTGACCGACTGGTTGCGGAGTCGGTTGCGCTCGTTGGTGCGGATCCGCTTCACCTGGGACTTGATGTTGGCCACGCGTAAAATCCTGTCGTCTTTGCTGGTTACTGTCGAAAAGCTCTGAGCGCAAGGGTGCGCCGACCGACGACACTACCAGCATCGGCACGGCGATCTCAAACCGACGATCGTCCGGTTCGCGTTTTCGTGGCGGAACCGGCGCTCCCGCATACCGATTCGGACTCGGGCCTATCCGAAATCCCGGGAAACCGACCTTCTTGTACGTAAAGTCCGATCGACAACGCAGGCAACGCGGTTCGAGAGGTGGGTGTATGTCGACAGCCAAGGATATTGCGGACGAGGGGTCGAATTCCGGCCTGAAGAAGTACCGGGCTGAGGGCACGGCACAGGAGATTGCGGAGAAGGAGCCGATCTCCGATCTGAAGAAGTACCTGGCCGAGGGCGTAGGGACCTTCGTGCTCGTCTTCTCCGCAATCGGTACTGCAGTTTTCGCGGGGGCCAAGGTCGGTCAGCTCGGTATCGCGCTTGCGTTCGGTCTGACGCTGATGTTCCTCGTCTACTCGATCGGCCCGATCTCGGGATGCCACGTGAACCCCGCGGTGACGTTGGGCCACTTCATCCTCGGCCGCATCTCCGCAGCCAAGGCCGGCCTGTACGCGCTCGCGCAGGTGATCGGTGGTCTTTTCGCCGGGTTGGCGGTGTATGCGATCGCGCAGAGCCTGCCGACCTACGACCGAAAGACCGACGGACTCGCCGCGAACGGCTGGGGCATCCACAGTCCGTCGGCGGAGAGCGGACCGCTGGGCAAGCTCATCGAGCCCGGCTACGGCATCGGTGCGGCGATGACGATCGAGATCCTGCTGACGGCACTGCTCGTGTTCGTCGTCCTCGCCTCGACCGATCAGCTTTCGGATGTGCCCCTCGCGGGTGTTTCCATCGGCTTCACCCTCGCGGTGATCCACCTCATCTCGATCCCGATCGACAACACGTCCGTAAACCCGGCCCGCAGCTTCGCGGTTGCTCCGTTCCAGGACGGTGCAATGGGTCAGGTGTGGTTGTTCATCGTCTTCCCGCTGATCGGCGGCGCGCTCGGTGCAGTCATCTATCGCGCGCTGTTCGGTCGATTCGATCGTCTCAACGACTGACCGCAATAAGTGACGGAAGGGTTCGCCGCACGGGATGCGGCGGACCCTTCCTTTCGTTTGTTCGAGAACTCAGCTCCAGCTGTAGTCCGATCGCAGGCGCGCGGCGATCGCCTCGAAGCGGGGGCGATCGAGAATGGCGCCCTCGCGACGGATGCCCGCCTCCGGGACGTCCAGGACGCGATCGAGGCGAACCCAGCTGGGGCGGTGCTCCGAATCCCACGTGCCGGTGCCCAGGGCCAACCAGTTGCGGTCGTCGTCCCGCTCGCGGTTCGACGACAGCATCAACCCCAGCAATGTGTGGCCGTCCCGCCCGACGACGAGGACTGGACGGTCCTTGCCCTGACGCGGGTCCTCTTCGTAAGCGACCCACGTCCAGACGACCTCGCCCGGATCGGCCTGCCCGTCGAGGCTGGGGGAGTATTCGATCCGGCGGGCGCGGTGCGCGGTGGGCGCCGAAGAGTGTGCGACGGGGCGGCCGGGCTTGACCCCCGGGTGTCCGGATCCACTGATCGCCTCGGTCGCGCGTTTGACGGTCCCGGAGTTCTGTAATTGCTTCAGCAGCTTCGGGCCCTGCGCGACGGCGAAGTCTCCCAGCTTTCTGCCGATGCTGCCCCACGTGCTCGCCATGGTGCCCGAGCTTAGTTGTGTCCGGTGCCGCCGACCGTGCACCGAGAAATCGGCGTTGCGTGTGATTGGACCATCCTTGCGCCGTGACAGTGGCCCGCCAACGGGCCGGTGCCAGTCCCGGTAAGGGGTCCAGAAATCAGCAGCTTCGCCGACAAGACGTTCACGGATCCCGCGAAGATCCGGAACTCCTGCATCATCGCGCACATCGTGCACGGCGAGTCCCACCACCTGGGCTGATCGCATTACTGCAGGTCAAGCTGTTTTATAGGTTCGGTTGAGTCGGCTGAACCTGCCCGCTTTCGGCGCTGGTGTGGGACCAGTGAAGATGGGCCGGTTCTTCGGATTCCAGGAGGCCTCAGCCCTCACTCCGTGCGTCCACACCGATGAGCGCGTCGTCGAGCCCGCCCAGGGCGTCTATGGCGGCAAGCAGGGCATGCTCGTCCTGACCACGCAGCGCCTGTTCTTCTTCGACAAGTCGCTCCTCGGCGCGCAGGTTGAAGAGTTCGAGTTCTCAGCCATCGGGTCACTGGGTCACGCGAAGAAGATGGGCGGCGAGGTCATCAGCATCTCGATTTCGGGCCGTTCGGCAGAGATCAAGCAGGTTGCGCACGGCCGCGCTGAGACGTTCATCCAGGCGTTCAGGAAGGTGAAGGCCGATGCGTCGGCTCCGTCAGCTCCCGCCCCGATCGTGATGCAGGCCGCCGCGGCGCCGGATATTGCCGACCAGATCAAGAAGCTCGCGGAGCTGCCGGATATGGGCGTGCTCGGTGAGGACGAGTTCGCGACGAAGAAGGCGGAGCTGCTGGCTCGGATGTGATTGTCGGACCCGGCGCGTAGGTTGCGCGATGTGGACGGAGGGTTCCTGTGTGTTTGTCAATCGCAGGATCCTTCGAACATCGCAGTGGGTCAAAGCCTGGTGTCGGCCAGCGAGGGAAGCGCTGGCCGACACCACCTTGGCCTTTCGGTCAGACCATCGTCGGTTAGTAGGATGTTCCGATGCTCACTCTCGACGCCCGGACAGTAGTTTTCGACATCGACGGCACACTCTGCTTTGACGGCCGGACGATTGATGACCGAATCCTGGCGGCAATCGAGGAATGCGAACGAGCCGAATACCATCCAGTTTTCGCGTCAGCGCGCCCCATCCGCGACCTCCTGCCTGTCCTTGACGGCGCCTTTGCGTCCGCGACGCTGATCGGCGGGAATGGAAGTCTCGTGTCAGTCGGCGGACAGGTACAGGCCCGCGCCGCATTTGACGCTGCCGTGCTGCAGGAGCTGATGGACGCCGTCGAACATTTCGACGCAACG
This sequence comes from Rhodococcus sp. W8901, assembly GCF_013348805.1. Lineage (NCBI taxonomy): Bacteria > Bacillati > Actinomycetota > Actinomycetes > Mycobacteriales > Nocardiaceae > Rhodococcus > Rhodococcus sp. W8901. The sequence goes on along the minus strand of NZ_CP054690.1, from coordinate 3,676,845 downwards.
TATCTCGCGGACGGGCCCTGGGATTACGCCTACACCGGCGCGCATGACCATCCGATCCGTGGACGGGTCGATCAAGGCAATCTCGCGCAGATGGTCGGATTTGCCGACTTGCCTGAGGTGGTGAAGTTCCTGGTTCTCGGGGCGAACGACATGCCGGCACTCGCGGCGGCCGGTCGAGCTCTGGGACTGACGGTCAACCACCACCTTGAGGAAGGGATCATCGACTTCGCGCCGGGGTCCACCACTAAGTGGGAGGCCCTGGAGTCGTTGGGGCACACGAACTACGTCGCGTTCGGCAATGACCTCAATGACTTCGACCTGCTGAAGAACGCGGAGCGGGCAGTACGGGTCGGATCGCACGCGAGTCTCGACACCGTCGCGCATGTCACTGTCAGCGCAGATCCGGCGGCCGTGGCTGCTGAAATCTCGCTGCTCGCTACTGCGCTCTAGGAGACGCGGGGCATCACGAGCTGCCACTCGAAGTCGTCCCGCATTGTTCGCCAGAGTCGTTTCGCGACTTGCCGTTTGAGGCAGCGCATTGCTTCGCGTGAGGTCTTGCCTCGGCCATCTTCCGCTGGTGGTAGGCGTAGCCGTCGCTGCTGGGTGTCCTGGCCTGGGTGACGGCGACGATATGGATGGCCGAGTTGAGCATTCGGTCGCCACTGCGGGATGGCCGGTGCCGTTGTTTGTCGGCGCTGGCGATCTCGACGGGCGCGGTGCCGGTGTAGTTCGCGAACGCGGCTTCGTTCGCGAACCGCATCGGGTTGCCGGTGCGAGCGAGGATTCGGGCGGCAGTCACTGTTCCGACGCCTGGGATCTTCGGCAGCGTGGTGCCGCAGGCGGCGAGTTCGGTCTTGATCCGGTTGGTGAGGTCGTCGATCTGAAAGCGGAGTCGGCGGAGGTCGCCGATGATGTCGAGGGCGATGTTCTTTCTCATCGCATCCGCCCCACTGTCCGGACCGAAGGCTTTCAGCTGCTGGGCGGCGGCTTCGGTGTCGAACTCGCGTTCCAGACCACCTGGGAACAGCTCCCGCAGCAGGGCATGGAGCTGGTTGACGAGCCTGCCGTTCTGTTTGACCAGGTCGATCCGCCGTTCGTCGAGGATCCGCAGCACGTCGGTGTGGCCTTCCGGGGCGACCGGCCGGAAGTCGCCCTGCGAGAACGCGACACACGCCGCCGCTGCAGCGTCGATGCGGTCGTTCTTCCGCCGGCCGCCACGGGACAGTTCGCGCACCCGTGCGGTCGCGGTCGACGGGATGTCGACGACAGCCTCGCCTCGGCTGATCATCCATTGAGTGAGGTGGTGACCGAGTCCGGACGCGTTCTCCACCGCCCAGATCCTGTCCGGCCACTGCTTGGACCAGGTCATCAGCTGGGCATAGTCGTCGAATGACGACCGGATCCGGAGTGATCCGAGATCCCTGTTGGTCGCCGAGTCGACGGCGGTTGCGGTGTGGGTGGACTTGTGCGGGTCGATTCCGATCACGATCACCGTGGGTGTGCCTCCGTGTGCTGGTGGACGGGGGGTATCCGCTGTCGGCATTTCGGCTTCCGGCCACCACCAAGTAGTGACGTTCCTGTGTCGAGCCAGGCAGCGAACGGAGACCGCGGGGAGGCAGAACCCTCTGAGAGCCAACTCTCCGGCCGGTCGAGTGGCAGGAAGCCTCCGGGCCACCCCCACGGTCTCCTACGGCACGCTACGAACCCGTCAGTTCGAACACCCGCCGCCACGCCATACAAGCCGGAAGCCGGCGGCAGCCGTCCCGGGCGCCTCACCCCCCTTTGAGTGGGGCGCCCAGCCATACCTTCGGGAGGCTGTCAATTTGCCGATTTCACCTATACCCTCCCCACACCACAACGTGACACAGCCAGCACAAGCGGCTAGTTTTTCGGCATCCGGCAGAATTTGCCGTACAGCCACTATCACTTGAAGGAGTTAGCTATGGGTTCGTTCTCCGAGTTCACGCTGGTCGAAAACATTGCCGGCATTGTCAGCTGGGCTTTCGGAGGTCTCGTTATCCTCGGCATCGCCGGTGCACTGAGCGCCGCTAGCTGACTGGCACGCGAAACCGTTCCTGTGAACGCAGAAATGGCCCCCACTCCTCGGGTGAGGGTGGGGGCCATTGTCATGCCAGTGGTTCGAGTGCATCGACGGCTTCCTGTTCCGCCATCCGGCGTTCGGTGAAGGCGACGTGTTCGAGCGCCATTTTCTGTGCGAATCGTTGCAGGTGCACAGCGCAGGTGTCGGGATCGTGTCCACTGAGGCTGTAGCAGGCGACTCGGTATGCGCGGGGCATGTGTTCGTCGGGTAGTTCGAAGGTGATTTGCATGGTGCTCCTATGGCTGGGTTGCGATGACGATGTCGGTGCCGCCGATCTTCACGACCAGTTCGCGTGGGTCGACTTCGCGCCAGATCCAATGGCCGTGCCATTCTGGCCGCCAGACGTTGCGGCATTCCGCCCAAGAGCCACGCCGAACCCGCCACTGGCGGTGGTGCTGAAGCCGAAAGCGGTGTCGTAGGTTCCGGTCGCTTTTGCCGTATATCCGACAGCAGTGGCATTGTCTGCCGCCTGAGCAGAGCAGCCGACTGCTGCCGCGGTGGCTCCCGCAGATGAGTTGAGTCGAATCGCGACAGAGCCGTTCCCTATGACGGGAACAGTCACCGTTGCCCCGGATCCAATCACCACATGGCCCGTTCCTGACGGGGACGTCATTGCCGCGTTGCGTCCGATCGCGATCGAGCCATCACCTGTCGCGGTAGTCCCTGTCGGCGGATTGCCACGGTTGCCGTTCACCACCACGCCCGGCGCACCCGACGCCACAGCCTGCCACGACCCAGACCCATCCGCCGCCGACGCCGTCCACACCCGACCCGCAACAGCGCCAGACGTGAACTTCACAGACCACACAGACACCGTCCCCGTAAACGTCGGAGACTCCTTCGGAGCCAAAGCAGCAGCCTGCGGGCCAGACACCGGCTTGTCGGCATCCTTGGTGTTGTCGACCTGGCCGAGGCCAACATCCGTCTTCGACACCACCGGAAGCTGCGCCTGCAGAACCTTCACATCAGGCCCAAGATCCGCCTTCTCCGTCAACGCGTCATCGTGCGCCGGGACTGCGGTCTGCCTGACGGGAAGAGCTTCCACGACCTCCGGCACTTCTTCGCGTCGACGCTGATTTTCGCGGGTGCGTCGGTCCCGATGGTGGCTCAGTATTTAGGACATAAGTCGCCAGCTGTCACACTGGACGTCTATGCGCACCTGTGGCCGGGAGATGATGAACGGGCACGGGACGCGGTGGATATGGTTCTGGTGCGGGACCAGTGCGGGACAGGCAACCGGACCGGGTCGATGTAGGTGCGCGAGTGAGACGAGGGAATAGGGCTTGACCAGCAACTTCGCAGAGAAAACATTCACGGATCCCGCGAAGATCCGGAACTTCTGCATCATCGCGCACATCGACCACGGCAAGTCGACGCTGGCGGACCGGATGCTGCAGCTGACCGGGGTCGTCGAGGAGCGCGCGATGCGCGCCCAGTACCTGGACCGCATGGATATCGAGCGTGAGCGCGGCATCACGATCAAGGCGCAGAACGTGCGGCTGCCATGGACGGTCGAGAACGAGGACGGCACGACCGAAGAGATCGTCCTGCACCTCATCGACACGCCGGGCCACGTCGACTTCACCTACGAGGTCTCTCGCGCGCTCGAGGCGTGTGAGGGTGCGGTGCTGCTCGTCGATGCCGCCCAGGGCATCGAGGCGCAGACTCTGGCCAACCTATACCTGGCGATGGAGAAGGACCTCACCATCATCCCGGTGCTCAACAAGATCGACCTGCCGGCCGCCGATCCCGACCGGTACGCCGCGGAGATCGCGCACATCGTCGGCTGTGAACCCGAGGACGTGCTGCGGGTCTCCGGCAAGACCGGTGTCGGTGTGAAGGAACTGCTCGACGAGGTCGTCAAGCAGGTGCCCGCCCCGGTCGGCGACGCGGACGGTCCGGCGCGCGCGATGATCTTCGACTCCGTGTACGACGCGTACCGCGGCGTCGTCACCTACGTGCGTGTGGTGGACGGCAAGATCCGTCCCCGCGAGAAGATCACGATGATGTCGACCGGCACCACGCACGAGCTGCTCGAGGTGGGAATCATCTCGCCCGAGCCCAAGGCCACCGTCGGCCTCGGCGTCGGGGAGGTCGGCTATTTGATCACCGGTGTGAAGGACGTGCGGCAGTCGAGGGTCGGCGACACGGTCACCACCTTCCGTAACGGCGCGTCCGAGCCGTTGACCGGTTACCGCGACCCCAAGCCGATGGTCTACTCGGGCCTGTACCCGATGGACGGTTCCGACTACCCGGTGCTGCGTGACGCGCTCGACAAGCTGCGGCTCAACGACGCGGCGCTCGCCTACGAGCCGGAAACCTCGGTGGCCCTCGGTTTCGGCTTCCGTTGTGGGTTCCTCGGCCTGCTGCACATGGAGATCACCCGGGACCGACTCGAGCGCGAGTTCGGCCTCGACCTCATCTCCACCGCGCCGAACGTGGTCTACCGAGTCGTAATGGAGGACGGCGCCGAGCACGAGGTGACCAACCCGTCGTACTGGCCGGAGGGCAAGGTGCGCGAGGTGTACGAGCCGATGGCCAAGTGCACCGTGATCGCGCCGAGCGAGTACACCGGCGCGATCATGGAGCTGTGTCAGTCCCGACGCGGTGAGCTCGGTGGCATGGACTACCTCTCGGAGACCCGCGTCGAGCTGCGCTACACGCTGCCGATGGGCGAGATCATGTTCGACTTCTTCGACGCCCTCAAGTCGCGGACCAAGGGCTACGCGAGCCTCGACTACGAGGAGTCGGGTGAGCAGCAGGCGGCGCTGGTGAAGGTGGACATCCTGCTGCAGGGCGAGACCGTCGACGCGTTCAGCGCGATCGTGCACAAGGACGCCGCGTTCGCCTACGGCAACAAGATGACCACCAAGCTGCGCGAGCTGATCCCGCGTCAGCAGTTCGAGGTGCCGATCCAGGCCGCGATCGGCTCGAAGATCATTGCGCGCGAGAACATTCGCGCGATCCGCAAGGACGTGCTCGCGAAGTGCTACGGCGGCGACATCAGCCGTAAGCGCAAGCTGCTCGAGAAGCAGAAGGAGGGCAAGAAGCGGATGAAGACCATCGGTCGCGTCGAGGTCCCGCAGGAAGCCTTCGTCGCGGCGCTGTCGAACGAGTCGGTGGCGGACAAGCCCAAGGGCAAGTAGGAGGGGACGCGATGATCGGCACCTGGTTGACCCGTGAGCTCGGGCTGGAGGTGCCGATCTTCGGTGCCCCGATGGGCGGACGGGCCGGCGGCGAACTGGCCGGTCAGGTCACTCGGGCGGGCGGGCTGGGGCTGCTCGGTGCGGCGCGCTATTCGACGCCGGAGTGGATCGCGGCGGAGTCGGCGGTCGCCCGCGAGATCGGTGGCGGGCCACTCGGCATCGGCCTCATGACGTGGTCGCTCGACGCCGACGACTCGCTGCTCGAGGCGGCGCTCGCCGAGAAGCCGCGTGTCGTGTCGCTGTCGTTCGGTGATCCGGCACCCTACGTCGACCGGGTGCACGCAGCCGGCGCATTGGCGGTCTCGCAGGTCAACACCGTCGAGGATCTCCGTGTGGTGGAGCGGGCGGGCGTCGACCTCGTGATCGCGCAGGGCGGCGAGGCCGGCGGGCACACCGGACGGATCGGTACGCTGCCGCTGCTGCAGGAGGTACTCGACGCCACGAGCCTGCCCGTACTCGCGGCCGGCGGCATCGGCACCGGCCGCGGCCTGGCGGCGGTGATCGCCGCAGGTGCGGTGGGCGCGATGATCGGCACCGCTCTGCTCGCGAGCCCCGAGACGATCGGCCCGGAGTATGCGCGGAGGAAGCTGATCGAGGCCGGCAGCGCCGACACCGTCTACACGTCGATCTTCGACCAGGCCCGCGATCAGCCGTGGCCGGCCCGCTGGGGTGGTCGCGCGCTGTCCAACGACTACACCGCGAAGTGGCACGCTAAGGGTGCGGACAACGAAACCCTCGCCGCCGCTTACGATCCGGCGGACAGCAATCAGGGTGTTGTGTACGCGGGGGAGGCGGCCGGGCTCGTGACGTCGGAACGACCGGCGGGCGATGTGGTGCGCGCGATCGCGGCCGACGCGGAGAGTCTGCTCCGCCGGACGTTCTGAGTCGGCGCAACTACTCCGGGCGGTGGCAGACCGCCTCGACGTTGTTGCCGTCGGGATCGCGCACGAACGCGCCGTAGTAGTCCGGGTGGTACTCCGGCCAGATACGCGGCTTGTGCAGCACCTCCGCCCCGGACTCGACCGCCGCGGCGAAGAACGCGTCGACCGCGGCGCGAGACTCGGCCACGAACGCGATGTGCGACTCGCGGAACCCGGCGTCGGCGGGTACCCGCGGGCTGATCCAGAAGTCCGGATGCGGCGGGACGCCGTACCCGATGACGGGTCCGTACTCCTTGATTCGAACACCGCCGAGCGGAGCGAGCACCGCGTCGTAGAAGGCCGCACCGACTGCAGGGTCGGCACATTGGATTCCGAGGTGATCCAGCATGCGTCGATCGTCACACAGGCCACCGACATTCGCGGCCGTTCCGCAACGATCACGAAGGGCCGTGCGCGGGCTGGAACGTCCCGGTGTGGCCGGTTTCCTCGGCGCGGATGACGTGGACGACGGCATTGATGAGGGCCAGGTGGGTGAACGCCTGCGGGAAGTTGCCCAGGTGTCGGCCACTCTTGGGGTCGATCTCCTCGCCGTAGAGCTTGAGCGGGCTCGCGAACGAAAGCAGCCGTTCACACAGGTCCCTGGCCCGCTGCACCTCCCCGATCTCGACGAGCGCGGACACGAGCAGGAACGAGCAGATCGTGAACGTGCCCTCCTTGCCGGACAGGCCGTCGTCGGTGGACTCGACGCGGTAGCGGAGCACGAGTCCGTCCTCGGTGAGTTCGTCCGCGATCGCCAGGACCGTCGCCCGGATCCGGGGGTCGTCGGCGGGCAGGAACCGCAGCAGTGGTGCCAGCAGCAGTGAGGCGTCGAGGGACGGGTGCCCGTAGCGCTGCGTGAATACCCCGCGTTCGTCGACGCCGTGCTCGAGGATGTCGGCCTTGACTTCGTCGGCGATCTCGGACCACTGCGCCGCGTAGGCCTTCTCGCCGTGCAGGTTGGCGAGCTTGACGCCGCGGTCGAGCGCCACCCAGCACATGATCTTCGACGATGTGAAGTGCTGCGGCTCGCCGCGCACCTCCCAGATCCCGCGGTCCGGCTCACGCCAGTGTTCGATGACCTCCTGGACCTGCCGCTCGAGCAGCGGCCACAACGTCTCGGGGACCTGGTCGCGGGACCGGACGTGCAGGTACACCGAGTCGAGCAGGGTTCCCCAGATGTCGTGCTGGTTCTGGTTGTAGGCGTCGTTGCCGACCCGCACCGGCAGGGCCCCGTCGTATCCCTTCAGGTGACTGAGCTCCTCTTCGACGAGGGTGTGCTCGCCGCCGACGCCGTACATCACCTGCAGTGGGGCCGGATCGCCGTCGTCCGACTGCGCAGCGTCGAAGATGAACGAGAAGAAGTCGTTGGCTTCACGATCGAGCCCGAGGGTGTAGAGGCCCCAGAGCGCGAACGTCGAATCCCGCACCCATGCGTACCGGTAGTCCCAGTTACGTTCGCCACCGGGGGTTTCCGGCAGTGACGTGGTGGGTGCGGCGAGCAGGGCGCCGGTCGGTGCGTAGGTCAGGCCCTTGAGAGTCAGTGCGCTGCTCTGCAGGTGGCTCCGCCACGGATGGTCGGGGAAACGCCCGATCGTCACCCATTGTCTCCAGCACTCGGTGGTCTGCCACATCTTGTCGGCGGCTTCCTCGAAGGTCTGCGGGGCCGTCGGCTCCGACCACGACAAGGCCACGAACGCGTTGTCGCCCTCCACCATGCGGGTGCGCGCGCGGGCCTCGCGCCCCTCGAGTCCGAGCCGCAGATTCGACGTCAGCCGCAGCGTCGGCTGCTCGCCCGGGGAGGCGGTGCGGCACGTGGCGGTGGCCTCCTCGTACACGTTTCCGGTGTACTCCCAGTGCGCCGGGGCGCGGTGGTAGTCGAACGCCGGCTCACAACTCATCTCCAACTCGACGGTGCCGCTCACGCACTTGACGGTCCGCAACAGGATGTGTTCGGCGTCCCAGTCCGACGGTGTCCGACGGCGCGTGGGGGAGCGCTGTTCGTTGGCGTGCCACGGGCCCATCACGAGTGCGTCACGCACGATCAGCCAGCCGGTCTGGGTCTGCCACGTGGTCTCGAGGATCAGCCCACCCGGCAGGTAGCGCCGCGCAGACGGCACGTTCTGGCCGTACGGTCCGATCTGGAAGTGTCCGGCGCTACGGTCGAGGATCGCGCCGAACACACTGGGGGAGTCGGGGCGCGGGACGCACATCCACTCGACCGCGCCGTTGCGTGCGACGAGGCAGTTCGTCTCGCAGTCGGAGAGGAAGGCGTAGTCGTCGATCGGCGGGAAGACGCTGCGACGCCTCGGTGCGACCTCGTCGGAATCTCTGATCGGCGTGGTCACGGACTGCTCGGCCTGCGACGTCATCCCCTCATCATCGACCGTGCGTCGGTCAGCGTCCACAGTTCGGCGGAGGTCTCCGGCAGGGTTGTTCGGGTTCTTCGGCATCGTTCCGACTGTTCGATTACGGACGGACGTCTGCTATCGTCGGCGACGTGTCTGCTGCCGCCGCTCACCGCATCCGCCATGAACTGGCGTTGATTGCCGTCGGCGGGCTTGCAGTTGCGGATATTCACTGTTGCTGATGCGGGTCTCGGCGTTCGCTTGCGCGTAGATCCGGTCTCGACCGCACCTCTGTCGTAACCCCAGTTCCCCGCCGGTCGCGGGGAACTTCCCGTGCGCGGCTCGTGCCGAACGCCGTCAACTCCAGGACATCTGTCCGAGTTCCGACTTCAGTGTTCCGTTTTCCGTTCCGCTCTTCTCGACCCGGCATGTGCCGGGTCGGTTCTCGTACGGCATCCACAGCACCTGTGAGCCTGGTAGGAAGGCAATCCATGAGGCACCGTTCCCGTTCGTTCCTGACCGCACTCGCCGCGATCGGCGCAGTCGCGCTGACCGCGTGCGGCGGCGGCTCGAGTGACGTCGTCGGTGGCGCCGATACCGGCGCCGACGGCAGCGGCGGCACGATCAATTTGTTCGCATACGCGGTTCCCAAGCCGGGATTCGACAAGGTCACCGCCGCATTTGCCGAGACCGAGGAGGGCAAGGGGGTGCGATTCAACCCGTCCTACGGGGCCTCGGGTGACCAGTCGCGGAAGGTCAAGGACGGCGCGCAGGCCGACTTCGTGAACTTCTCGGTCGAACCCGACATCACCCGCCTCGTCGATGCCGGCCTCGTCGACGAGGACTGGAACAACGACGCCTACAAGGGGATTCCGTTCGGGTCGGTCGTGACGATCGTCGTCCGTGAGGGCAACCCGAAGAACATCCAGGACTGGGACGACCTGCTCCGGCCCGGCATCGAGGTCGTGACCCCGAACCCGTTCAGCTCCGGCTCGGCGAAGTGGAATCTGTTGGCCCCCTATGCCGCGAAGAGTGACGGTGGCAAGAACCCGCAGGCCGGTCTCGACTACCTCGGCAAGCTGGTCGGCGAGCACGTCAAGGTGCAGCCGAAGTCGGGGCGCGAGGCCACCGAGACGTTCCTGCAGGGGACCGGTGACGTGCTGCTCAGCTACGAGAACGAGGCGCTCTTCACCGAACGGAACGGTGATCCGGTCGAGCACGTGACCCCGCCGACCACCTTCAAGATCGAGAACCCGGTGGCGGTGATCTCGAACAGTCCGAACATTGCCCAGGCGACCGCCTTCCGTGACTACCTGTACACGTCGGAGGCGCAGAAGCTGTGGGCGGAGGCCGGTTTCCGGCCTGTCGATCCGGCTGTCGCGAAGGAGTTCGCGGCTGACTTCCCGCAGCCGCAGCAGTTGTGGACCATCGCGGACCTGGGCGGCTGGTCCGCCGTCGACGCGGAACTCTTCAAGCAGGGGACGGGCAGTATCGCCGTCATCTACGAGAACGCGACGAAGTAGGGACCGCGCGGGTTCCCGTGCCGCCGGTGACCGAACATGGCGACTGATGCGCCGTGTTCGGTCACCGTTTCGTCAGCGGCTAGGGTGGTCGGGTGGATCAACTCGCGAACTGGTGGGACGGCGCCGAACTGTGGGTCGCCGGCCTGCCGTTCATCCCCCAGGTCGTCCTGGTGATCGTGGTGATGATTCCTGCCTGCTTCGGGATCGCCTGGGCGCTCGACCGCGTGCTGTCCGCGCTGTTCGCGGCGGTCGGTCGCCCCGATCCGGCCGATTCCGACGTCCGGGTGGACGCACACACGAAGGTGGAGGGTTCCTGATGCCGCGCTCACGCGTGACCTTGGCGCTGATCGCGCTGATCGTCCTGGTCGTCATCGCCTGGTACTTCACCCGCTGACCGTCCGTGCCGGCGGATCGCGCCATTCGGACGTCGGTTCCGTGCTCTGCTAAAGTCTGCCGCGTGTCTGTAGTCGTCGCGCACCAGGTCCGCCATGAACTGGCGTTGATCGCTGTCGGCCGACTCGCAGTCGCCGACATCGACTGTTGTTGATTCCTGTCTCGGTGTTCGCTCTGTCGTGACACGCGCGTTCGATCCGAACGCGCTCTCTCCTCCCGTTCCGCTCAGCGGTGACGTGCACCGCGAACACCTCCCCGCATCCAGGCCTCATTCGAACCGACCGACCGTCCGGTCGGGGTCTCCGGCGCGAGCTCTTCTGCATCTGCCGGCACCGTAGGAAGGTAAATCCGTATGAAGCATCGGTTCCGCTCGTTCCTGACTGCGCTCGTCGCGGTCGGAGCAGTCGCTCTCGCCGGGTGTAGCGGCGGCTCGAGCGATGTCATGGGCGGAGTCGACGTCGGTGCGGACGGCAGCGGCGGCACGATCAACATGTTCGCGTACGGAGTCCCGAAGCCCGGCTACGACAAGGTGACCGCCGCGTTCGCCCAGACCGGCGAGGGCGCTGGGGTGCGGTTCAACCCGTCGTACGGGGCGTCCGGCGACCAGTCGCGGAAGGTGAAGGACGGTGCCCAGGCGGACCTCGTCAGCTTCTCCGTCGAGCCGGAGATCACGCGCCTCGTCGAGGAGGGGCTGGTCGACGACAGCTGGAACAAGGACACCTACGGCGGTGTCCCGTTCGGGTCCGTGGTGACGCTCGTCGTCCGCGAGGGCAATCCGAAGAACCTCCGCGACTGGGACGACCTGCTCCGGCCGGGCGTCGAGGTCGTGACCCCGAACCCGTTCAGCTCCGGGTCGGCGAAGTGGAACCTGTTGGCTCCCTATGCGGCCGCGAGCGACGGCGGGCGGAATCCGCAGGCCGGTCTCGACTATCTCGGCAAGCTGATCGGTGAGCACGTGAAGGTGCAGCCGAAGTCCGGCCGCGAGGCGACCGAGATGTTCCTGCAGGGGACCGGTGACGTGCTGCTCAGCTACGAGAACGAGGCGCTGTTCACCGAACGCAAGGGTGATCCGGTGGAGCACGTGACCCCGACGGCGACCTTCAAGGTCGAGAACCCGGTGGCGGTGGTCTCGACCGGTCGGAACGCATCCACCGCGGTCACGTTCCGTGATTTCCTGTATACCCCCGCGGCGCAACGGCAGTGGGCGGAGGCCGGCTTCCGGCCCGTCGACCCGGCCGTCATGGCCGAGTACGCCGCCGACTTCCCGGAACCGCAGCAGCTGTGGACCGTCGCCGACCTCGGTGGCTGGGACACCGTCGACAAGGATCTGTTCGAGCAGGACTCGGGCCGGATCGCCACTATCTACGAGAACGCGACGAAGTGATGACGACAGTGACGACTCAGGCGCCACAGCCGACCGTGCAGGCCGCACCACCACGGAGACCGAAGGGACGCTTCCGGCGCCGGTTCGCCGTCACCGGCGCGGTCGGTCCGTTGGGGATCGGGATCGCGGCGTTGTGGCTCAGCATCATCGTGTTGCTGCCCTTGGCGGCGCTGACAGTGACATCGTTCGAGGACGGGTGGTCCGGGTTCTGGGACGCGGTCACCGCGCCCGGCGCCCTGGCGGCGCTCCGCGTGACGATCGTGGTGTCGGTGATCGTCGCCCTGATCAACGTGGTGATGGGCACGATGATCGCGTGGGTGCTGGTGCGGGACGAGTTCCCGGGCAAGCGGATCGTGGGCTCGCTGATCGATCTTCCGTTCGCGTTGCCGACCATCGTCGCCAGCATCGTGCTGCTGTCGCTGTACGGGCCGCAGAGCCCGATCGACGTGCACCTCAATGCGACTCAGCCCGGCCTGATCGTGGCGCTCGCGTTCGTCACCCTTCCGTTCGTGGTCCGGTCGGTGCAGCCGGTGCTGATGGAGGCCGACCGCGAGGTGGAGCAGGCCGCGGCGTCGCTCGGCGCGAACAACTGGACGATCTTCCGTCGAGTGGTGCTGCCGACGCTCGCACCCGCGATCATCAGTGGCGCCGGGCTCGCCTTCGCCCGCGCGATCGGCGAGTACGGCTCGGTGGTGCTGATCGGCGGCAACATCCCGCGCGAGACCCAGGTTGCCTCGCAGTACATTCAGCAGCAGATCGAGATCGACCGTCCCGTCAGTGCGGCGGCGGTGTCGGTGACCCTGCTGGCAATCGCCTTCGCGACGTTGTTCGTGCTGCGGATCTTCGCCGCGCGCAACCAGCGCCGAGAGGAGCAGGCGCAGTGAAGATCTCACCCTTGGCGCGGATAAGCCTGCGCACCATCGTCCTCGGCTACCTGTTCGTACTCCTGATCGTGCCGATCGGCGTGATCCTGTACCGCACCTTCGAGCACGGATTCGTCGCCTTCTACCACGCGATCAGCACCCCGGCCGCGATCTCGGCGCTCAACCTGTCGCTGCTGATCGTCGCGATCGTGGTGCCGATCAACGTCATCTTCGGCATCGTCACCGCGCTGGCCCTCGTGCGGGGTCGTTTTCCCGGCCGCGGGCTGCTCCAGTCCGTCGTCGACCTTCCGTTCGCGGTGTCGCCGATCGTTGTCGGCGTCTCGCTGATCCTGCTGTGGGGTGCGAACGGGTGGTTCGGCGGCGTCGAGTCGCTCGGCCTCAAGGTGATCTTCGGGTTGCCCGGCATGGTGATCGCCACGATCTTCGTGACCCTGCCGTTCGTGGTGCGCGAGGTGGAACCCGTGCTGCACGAGATCGGGGACGAGCAGGAGCAGGCCGCGGCCACGCTCGGGGCGTCCAAGTGGCAGACGTTCTCCCGGATCACCCTTCCGGCGATCCGCTGGGGCCTGACGTACGGCATCGTCCTCACCGTCGCCCGCGCTCTCGGCGAGTTCGGTGCCGTCATCATGGTCTCGTCGGGCATTCCCGGCCAGTCGCAGACCCTGACCCTGCTCGTGCACTCCCGTTACATCGATGACCACAACACCTTCGGGGCCTACGCCGCGGCGACACTGCTGATGTCGATCGCTGTGGTGACCCTCCTGCTGATGACTCTGCTCGACCGTAAGAGGAGCACGACATGATTACCGTGACCGGGGCACGCAAGAACTACGGCGATTTCGCCGCGCTCGACGACGTCACCCTCGACATCCCGTCGGGCTCGCTCACGGCGCTGCTCGGGCCCAGCGGTTCGGGCAAGTCGACGCTGCTGCGGTCCATCGCCGGCCTCGAGCAGCCCGACTCGGGCACCATCACGATCGCCGGGAAGGACGTCACCGGGGTCCCGCCGCAGAAGCGCGACATCGGCTTCGTGTTCCAGCACTACGCGGCGTTCAAGCACATGACGGTGCGCGACAACGTCGCGTTCGGCCTCAAGATCCGCAAGCGTCCCAAGGCCGAGATCGCCAAGAAGGTCGACGACCTGCTCGCGATCGTCGGACTCGACGGCTTCCAGCACCGCTACCCGGCGCAGCTGTCCGGTGGTCAGCGTCAGCGCATGGCGCTGGCCCGTGCCCTCGCCGTAGACCCGCAGGTGCTGCTGCTCGACGAGCCGTTCGGCGCGCTCGACGCCAAGGTGCGCGACGACCTGCGCACGTGGCTGCGGCGCCTGCACGACGAGGTGCACGTGACCACGGTCCTGGTCACCCACGACCAGGAGGAGGCGCTCGACGTCGCCGACCGGATCGCGGTGCTCAACAAGGGGCGGATCGAGCAGGTCGGTACCCCACAGGAGCTGTACGACACCCCGGCCAACGACTTCGTGATGTCGTTCCTCGGGCCCGTGGCGCGGCTCAACGGGCAGCTGGTGCGCCCGCACGATCTGCGGCTCGAGCGCACCCAGATCCCGCAGTCGTTCGCGGCCACGGTCTCCCGCGTCGTGCACCTCGGGTTCGAGGTGCGGGTGGAGTTGCAGCCCAAGACCGGCGCGCAGGAACTCTCGGCCCAGATCACCCGCAGCGACGCCGAGGTCCTCGGCCTGCGGGAGGGCGAGACGGTGTATGTCCGGCCCACCGACATCACCGGGTAGCGCGGAAAGGACGAAGGCCCGGTCCCGCACGGGGCCGGGCCTTCGTGTATCCGGTACCGGTTCAGGAGCCGAGGGAACCGAAGGACAGTGATCCGCTGCTGCTTCCCTCCGCCAGCGGGCCGGCGGGAGCCAGTTCACGCATCAGCTCGAGCGCGGCGAGATCGGTCGTCGGGTTCTCCTGGTCGTCGGGAAGCACGTTCTTACCGTTCGCGAGCACGGTCACGCCCCAACCCGCGGAGGGCAGGAGGTAGGTGGCGCTGGTGCTGCCGTTCGAGGCGCCGTCCTTGAACGCGTAGGGATACGCGATGCCCTTCTGTGCCGGGTACAGCTGCCAGGCCATGCCCATCTGCGTCGAGCCTGGGGGATTCGCGAGTGTGCCGGGGGCCTCGAGCCCCTCCCACAGGAGGGTCCGGTTGTACAGGGCCTTCGCGTCCACACATTTGGGGTCGTCGCCCGGGCAGCCCGCATGCAGGTTGCCCGGATCGTCGGTGAGTCCGGACCGGTGGGTGACGAGATCCCCGAGCGTGATGGCAGATCCGTCCATCGTCGGGAACGTGACGTTCTGCTCGTAGTCCTGGGCGGGGTCGTCGAGCTCCGCCAGGCCCCGATAGATCCTCTTCGCGAGCAGTGCACCCGTGAACGTCTTGGTCTCCGATGCGATCTCGAACTGCGTCTGCGGGCCGACCTTGTGTTTGTTCTCCTTGTCCGCCAACCCGAAGTAATAGGTCGTGGTGATCGACTCGCCCGGCTGGTGTGGGTCGGGCTTGACGATCGCGATCGACATGCCGGGTGCGCTGTGGTCGACGACCGCGGCCGCGGCGCGCATGACCGTCTGGAGTTCCCAGGGGTCACCGATCACGGATCCCGGATTCGGGAGCACCGGAGTTGCTGCGGATGCCGGCGCGGTGGCGGTGGTGAGTGCGAGTGATGCTGTGGCGGCGAGGGTGAACGCCGTGGCGCCGACCCGTCGGCGGGCTCGGCGGAGAGTTCGCTGCATGGCCACGAGAATAAAGCTGCGGTAAAGATTTTCGCGCGACTATCGACGAGTCGAACGAGCGAATGATCAGGGGAGTGCCGTCCACGGACTCACGCAGTGGTAGCTCCGGTCCTGGTATACCAGTGGCGCCCCGAGGTGCTCGGGTGCGTAGATGTCCTCCACGGCGGCGGTCAGAACGGTCGCCGGGCCGGCATGCACGCTCGACAGGGGCGTACAGCGCAGGACGTGCCCGGTTCCGTGGATCATGGGTTCACCGGTCTCGAGGTGCGACCAGGACATCTCGGGGCCGAAGCGTCGGGTCCCGGGTGTGGCGAACAGCCGTGCCAGGGCGACGTTCTCGGCGGTCAGGAGGTGCACCAGGAAGCTGGCGGCGGATCCGACGACGGCGGCCGAGCCCCGATCGGACTGCAGCGAGAACCCGAGGATCGGCGGGTCCACCGCGACGGACGACACCGACGACGACGTCAGTCCGACAGGCCCGTCGTGGCCCTGCGCGGTGATGATCGCGACACCGGCGGGGTGGCCGCGGAACGCCCGGCGGAAGTCGCCGTTGAGCTGAGAAATCGGGGTGGCGGTCGTCAACGCGAGGTCCTTCGTCGGGGCGTCAGGGGGTCGTCCTCGACGCTAGAACCTGAAGTTCACTCGAGGTAAAGCGGTTGTGCCGAACGCCACGGCCGTCGGTCCGGGCACCTACGATCCCTCGTATGACGACGATCCGTCACCTCCGCAAGGCCGCGATGGCGATGCCCGAGGTGTCCGAGCCCGGCAGCGGTGACCTGCCTCCCGCGATCGGTCGGCCCGCAACCAGGGCGCTCGCCGGTGCGGGACTGTCGTCACTCGAGGACGTTGCCCGGCACACCGAATCCGAACTGCTTGCGATGCACGGCGTGGGCCCGAAGGCGATCCGGATCCTCGGTGAGGCGTTGGGTGATCGCGGGATGGCCTTTCGAACGTGATTCAGCGGGACGGGGCGAACAGCTCGCCCGGCTGAGCAGAAGGGAGAATGGTGCGCAATCGCCGGTGTGAACCAGGAGACTTTCGATGGCTGACTACTTCTATCCCGCCCTCACGATGAACATCTTGGTTGTTCTCTCGGCGTGGTGCCTGGCGAAGCCGATTCGGCCCGCCGCCACAGCACTGGTTTCCGTTGCGGTCGTGTGGGTGTTCGCCAACGGCCCGTTGGAGGGCGGTGTCCTGTGGAGCCTGAGCCCGGAACACGGTCTGACGGTCTCCGATCTCCTGTCGGTGGCAGCAGTGGCGATTGCGGTCAGCGCATGGCGACGGACACGCAACGCCCGACCTGTCCGGAATAGGCCTCATCACCTGAGCCGCAACGAGTACCGAGGAACCGTCAAGCGGACCGTTCGATCCGGGCGTCCACGGCGAGCGTTGCTTCGTATCGATCGAGCGCGACGTCCGCGAGATGGGGGTGTGCACCGATGGTGTCGGCGAACAGCACCTCGGGGGCAGCCGCCAATGCTGCGGCACCGAGGCGGTCGGTGAGGCGGCCGGGAGCGAGGAACCACGGGGCGATCACGATGCGTTCGACCCCTCTCGAGCGCAGCAGGGAGATTGCCTGACCGACGGTGGGCTCCGCGGAGGTCGCGAAACAGGTGACAGCGCCGGCCCACCGCGTACCCTCCGCGAGGACCGCGGCCAGCCTACGGGTGTCGTCGTTCGCGGCGGTGTGTGACGATCCGACCGCCGCGAGCACGACCCCGGTGTCGGCGTCGTCGGCGGTGGCGCCGGCCGTGGTGATCCGGCTGCGCACCGCGTCGATCAGTCGACGGTCGTGCCCGAGGACGCCCGACTGCAGCACGGTCAGCTGCGGATGCCGGGCCCGGGCAGCGGCGAGGATTCCGGGCAGATCCACCCGAGCATGGAATGCGCTGCCGAGCAGCAACGGGACGGCGACTGCCGACGAATGTCCCTCGGCGGCAACCGCATCGACCACCTGATCGACCGACGGCGCGTTCAGGTCCAGGAAGCACAGCCGCACGTCGAGTTCCGGCCGCCGGGCGCGGATCGCCGCCACGGCAGCCGAGACCACCCGAGCGGATCGGGGGTCACGGCTGCCGTGGGCGACAGCGATCATTGGCGGCATCGCCGCCGTGATCAGCCGCGTCACGGTCTCAGACCCGCTCACCGAGTTCGACGGCCGCGATCGCATCGCCGACGAGTCCGGCGGCGAGGGTGTTGCCGCCGGCCGGGTCGATCAGCAGGAAGCAGCCGGTGTGGCGGTTGACGGTGTAGTCGTCCGCCACGATCTGCTCCGCGACGCGCACCGTGATCTTGCCGATCTCGTTGAGCTCGAGGGTTTCCGGGCTCAGCTCGGACGTCAGCTCCTGCTCGTCGAGGCGCTCGACGAGGGCCCCGACGATGGCCTGCGTGGTGCGGGTGCCGTGCTTGAGCAGCAGACGCGCACCCGGCCGCAGCGGCTTCTCGGCCAGCCAGCACACGGTGGCGTCGAACGTGTCGATCGGCTCGGGGGCGGAGATCGGCGAGGCGATGGTATCGCCACGCGAGACGTCCACGTCGTCGGCGAGCACCAGCGTCACACTGCGTCCCGCATGCGCGGAGTCGAGTTCGCCGTCGGCGGTATCGATCCGGGCGACCGTCGTCCGGGTTCCGGACGGCAGGATCACCACCTCGTCGCCGGGGGCGACGGACCCCGCCGCGACCTGTCCGGCGTAGCCGCGGTAGTCCGGGAACTCGGCGGTGCGCGGACGGATCACGTACTGCACCGGGAAGCGCAGGCCCACAGCGTGCTTGCCTTCATTGTCGCTGTCCACCGGCACCGACTCCAGATGCTCGATCAGCGTCGGCCCGTCGTAGTACGGCGTCTTCTCCGACCGCACCGCGACATTGTCGCCGTGCAGCGCGGACACCGGGATCTCCAGGACGTCCTCGGCGGCCCAGCCGAGCGAACCGGTCAGGGACCGGAACTCGGCGGAGATGTCGGCGAAGACCGTCGCCGGATCCTCCACGAGGTCGATCTTGTTGACCGCCAGCACCAGTCGCGGCACCCCGAGCAGCGCCAGCACCGCGGCGTGCTTGCGGGTCTGCGAGATGACGCCCTTGCGCGCGTCGACCAGCAGGATCACAAGCTGCGCGGTGGAGGCACCCGAGACGGTGTTGCGGGTGTATTGCACGTGCCCCGGGGTGTCGGCGAGGACGAACGAGCGGCGCGGGGTCGCGAAGTAGCGGTACGCGACGTCGATCGTGATGCCCTGCTCGCGTTCGGCGCGCAGGCCGTCGACGAGCAGTGACAGGTCGGGGGTGGACAGGCCCTTGTCGACCGACGCGCGGGTGACGGCGTCGATCTGGTCGGCCAGAACGGATTTGGTGTCGTACAGCAGCCGGCCCACGAGAGTGGACTTGCCGTCGTCGACACTGCCGGCCGTAGCCAGGCGCAGGAGCTTCGTCTCGCTCCGCTGGCTACGCTCGTGAAGGTCGCTCATGATCAGAAGTAGCCCTCTCGCTTGCGGTCTTCCATGGCCGCTTCGGAAACTCGGTCGTCACCACGGGTGGCGCCGCGCTCGGTGAGACGCGACGCGGCGACCTCGGCGAGGATCGCCTCGTTGTCGGCGGCGTCGGACAGGACCGCGCCGGTGGTCGAGCCGTCGCCGACGGTGCGGTAGCGCACCGAGAGCGTCTGCAGCTCTTCGCCGTCGGCCGGTCCGCCCCACACGCCCGGCGTCATCCACATGCCGTCGCGCTGGTAGACCGGACGCTGGTGCGCGTAGTAGATGCTGGCCAGCTCGACGTTGTCGCGCGCGATGTAGCGCCAGATGTCGAGTTCGGTGAAGTTGCTGAGCGGGAACACGCGCACCTGCTCGCCGGGGGAGTGCCGGCCGTTGTACAGGTTCCACAGCTCGGGGCGCTGCTTCTTGGGATCCCACTGGCCGAACGCGTTGCGCAGCGAGAAGATCCGCTCCTTGGCGCGGGCCCGCTCCTCGTCGCGGCGGGCGCCGCCGAACACCGCGTCGAAGCGGTTCTCGGCGATCGCGTCCAGCAGCGGGACCGTCTGCAACGGGTTGCGGATGCCGTCGGGGCGTTCGGTGAGCCGGCCGTCGGCGAGGTAGTCCTCGACCTTGGCCACGTGCAGGCGCAGGTTGTACTTCGCGACCACGTGGTCGCGGAAGTCGAGCACCTCCTGCAGGTTGTGCCCGGTGTCCACGTGCAGCAGCGCGAACGGCAGCGGCGCCGGCCAGAAGGCCTTGATCGCGAGGTGCAGCAGCACCGTCGAGTCCTTGCCGCCCGAGAACAGGATCACGGGGCGCTCGAACTCGCCCGCCACCTCACGGAAGATGTGGATGGCCTCGGACTCGAGGGCGTCGAGGGTGTCGAACTTGGTGCCGTCCAGCTGAAGCCGCGGCTCGGGGAGTGAGATGTCGATTGTCATGAGGCGTGCAACCCGCATTCTGTCTTGGCGGAACCGGCCCACCGACCGCTACGCGGATCGGCGCCGGGGAGAGGTTTGGCGGTGCACGGAGCGCACCCGATGGACGGATATCCCTCGTCGACGAGCGGATTCACCAGGATCGAATGCTCGTCGATGTACGCCTGCATGTCGTCGTCCGACCATGCGGCGATGGGATTGATCTTCACCAGTCCGAACGCCTCGTCGAAGGAGATCAGCGGGGCGTTCGCCCGGGTGGGGGACTCGACCCGGCGGATGCCGGTGACCCACGCCCGGTAGTTCTTCAGCGTCGCCTTCAGCGGCGCGACCTTGCGCAGCGCGCAGCAGCGATTGGGCTCGCGGGCGAACAGGTCCTTGCCCTCGGCCGCGTCCTGCTCGGCGACCGAGGCCTCGGCTTGCGCGTTGATGACGTTGACGCCGTACACCTGCTCCACCGCGTCGCGGGTGCCGATGGTCTCCGGGAAGTGGTAGCCGGTCTCCAGGAACAGCACGTCCACGCCGGGATGAACCTGTGCCGCAAGGTGAACGAGCACCCCGTCCTGCATGTTGGATGCCACGATGTAGCTGTTGCGATACCCCGTCGCTTCGCTCGCCCCGGCCCCGAAGGTGTCCTCCGTCCACCGCAGCAGTTCCCGCGCGGAGGCGCCGTCCAGTTCCGTGGCACCCCGCGCGGCCAACGCGCGGAGGTCGTCCTCGGTCGCCGTCGTCAGATCAACCGTCATCGCAAATCCCCCTCGTCTGCTCGAACTGCCCACTGTGCGAAGCGTTCACCCTCGTTGCGGTGCTTCACGAAGTTGCGCACCACCCGGTCGATGTAGTCGCCGAGTTCCGCGCTGGTCACCTTGTGCTGGCGCAGCTTCCGGCCGAAGGCGCTGTCCAGGCCGAGGCTGCCGCCCAGGTGCACCTGGAAGCCCTCGATCTGGTTGCCCTCGCCGTCGTCGACCAACTGGCCCTTGAAGCCGATGTCGGCGATCTGGGACCGGCCGCACGAGTTGGGGCAGCCGTTGATGTTGATCGTGATCGGGACGTCGAGCTGGGCGTTGATGTCCGCGAGCCGCTCCTCGAGCTCGGGTGCGAGCACCTGCGAGCGCTTGCGGGTCTCCACGAACGACAGTTTGCAGAACTCGATACCGCTGCACGCCAGCAGGTTCCGGCGCCAGTGCGACGGCCGCGCGTGCAGGCCGAGCGGCTGCAGTTCGGCGATCAGCTCCTCGACCTTGTCGTCGGCGACGTCGAGCACGATCAGCTTCTGGTAGGGCGTGAAGCGGATGCGGTCGGAACCGATCCGCTCCGCCGCGTCGGCCACCTTGGTGAGGATCGTGCCCGACACACGACCGGCGATGGGGGAGAACCCGATCGCGTTGAGGCCGTTACGCAGCTTCTGGACACCGATGTGATCGATCGGGCGCTCCGGCTTCTCCGGCGCGAGGCCGTCGATGAGCTTGCGCTTCAGGTACTCGGTCTCGAGCACCTCACGGAACTTCTCGATTCCCCAATCCTTGATCAGGAACTTCAGCCGCGCCTTCGCACGCAGACGGCGGTAGCCGTAGTCGCGGAAGATCGAGACCACGGCCTCCCACACGTCCGGGACCTCGTCCAGCGGCACCCACACGCCGACACGCTGCGCCAGCATGGGGTTGGTCGACAGGCCGCCGCCCACCCACAGGTCCAGGCCCGGGCCGTGCTCGGGGTGGTTGACGCCCACGAACGCGACGTCGTTGATCTCGTGCACCACGTCCTGCTGTCCGGAGATCGCTGTCTTGAACTTGCGCGGCAGGTTCGAGTATTCGGGATCGCCGATGTAGCGGCGGACGATCTCGTCGATCGCCGGCGTCGGGTCGAGGACCTCGTCGAACGACTCGCCGGCCAGGGGAGAGCCGAGCACGACGCGCGGGCAGTCGCCGCACGCCTCGGTGGTCTTGAGTCCGACGGCCTCGAGTCGCTTCCAGATCTCCGGGACGTTCTCGATCTCGATCCAGTGGTACTGGACGTTCTCGCGGTCCGAGAGGTCGGCGGTGTCACGACCGAACTCGGTGGACAGTTCGCCGACCGTGCGCAGTTGCTCGGCGGTGAGCGCGCCCGCGTCGCACCGCACCCGCATCATGAAGTACTTGGCCTCGAGCAGGTCGATGTTCTCGTCGCCGGTGAAGGTGCCGTCGTAGCCCTCTTCGCGCTGCGTGTACAGGCCCCACCAGCGCATACGCCCGCGCAGGTCGGCCTTGTCGATGCTGTCGAAACCCTGCTTCGAGTAGATGTTCTCGATGCGCGCGCGGACGTTGAGCGGGTTGTCGTCCTTCTTGATCTGCTCGTTCGCGTTGAGCGGCTCGCGGTAGCCGAGGGCCCACTGGCCCTCGGAGACACGCTTCTTCGGACGCGCGGTGCGCGCCGGCGGGCTCACGGCAGATTCGGCGTCGGTGGTCGACGTCATGGGTGCTCCTGAATTTCGTGAATCTCACGGTGCACCGGTCGAAGACGGGGGAGGAGGGCTGTTTCCTCGCGGGGATCGTCCTCGGCCGGCCGGGATAAGCGGGCAGAAACGGGGAGACGAACACAGGCGAGCGTCGACTGCACTCAGGGCAGGGGGACGCCGGGCTGCTTTACACGCCGCAGGGCAGACAACAACAGCTACAGACACGCTTGAGGTCGACGTGGCGTCTGGCCACCAATCGCACCCCGGTATCTGTCATGGCGGCCATTCTGCCATGGGATTTGCCGTCTGCCGACCACTGGGGACATATTTCCCCCAAATTCTCGGGAAATGTCCCGATCTCGTGGGGGAACGTGGCGCCGATGACGGCGGCTGGGACACTGGAGACGTGAGTGGATCTGCTGCCTCGACCCCTGCCGTCGACTCGATACCCTTCGAGCTTCCCGACTCGGCCCTGGCGGGAGTGGGGACGCGTCCGTTCGGGATCTACGTCCACGTGCCGTTCTGCGCCACGCGGTGCGGCTACTGCGATTTCAACACCTACACCGCGGGGGAGCTGGGCACGTCCGCGTCCCCGCAGTCCTGGCTCGAGGCTCTGAAGCGGGAGTTGGCGCAGGCCGCCGACATCACGGGTGGGCCCGCGGTCGACACCGTCTTCGTGGGCGGGGGCACGCCCTCGCTGCTCGGTGCGGACGGTTTGGCGGAGGTTCTCGGGGCCGTGCGCGGCAGCTTCGGGCTGGCTCCCGGGGCGGAGGTCACCACCGAGTCGAATCCCGAGTCCACGTCACCCGAGTTCTTCGGCGCGCTGCGCGGCGCCGGCTACACGCGGATCTCGCTCGGGATGCAGTCCGCGGCACCGCACGTGCTCAAGGTCCTCGACCGCACCCACACGCCGGGGCGGGCCGTGGCCGCCGCGCGTGAGGCGCGCGCAGCCGGGTTCGACCACGTCAACCTGGATCTCATCTACGGCACGCCCGGAGAGGGCGACGCCGACCTGGACGCCTCGCTCGACGCGGTGCTCGGTGCCGGCGTCGACCATGTGTCCGCGTACGCGCTCATCGTCGAGGACGGCACCGCGCTGGCCCGCAAGGTCCGGCGCGGCGAGCTGCCTGCTCCCGACGACGACGTCCTCGCGTCCCGCTACGAGCGCATCGACGCGCGTCTCGCCGAGGCGGGCCTGCGCTGGTACGAGGTGTCGAACTGGGCGGCCGACGACGACGCCCGCTGCTTCCACAACCTGGGCTACTGGGACGGCGGCGACTGGTGGGGCGCCGGCCCCGGAGCGCACAGTCACATCGGCGGAGTGCGGTGGTGGAACGTCAAGCACCCCGCGCGGTACGCGGACCGCCTGTCCGCCGGGGAGCTGCCGGTCGGCGGCAGCGAGACCCTCAGTGCCGAGGACGTGCACGTGGAGCGGGTGATGCTCACCGTGCGGCTGCGGACCGGGTTGCCGCTGGCGGACCTGTCCGAGGGTGAGCGTGCGGCCGCCGAGCGGGTCGTCGCCGACGGACTCGCGACGATCGCCGACGACCACCTGATCCTCACTGACCGCGGTCGGCTGCTCGCCGACGCCGTGGTCCGGGACGTCCTCGACTGAACCGGAGGGGCGGGGGTATCAGTCGTCGGCGAGGGCGGCGTCGTAGTCGTAGACCCGGGCGTGCAGGACGACGCGATTGCGCAGGGCGGACCGGACCGCGTGGTGGACGCCGTCCTCGAGGTAGATGTTGCCCTCCCACAGCACCGCGTGCGGGAACAGGTCGCCGTAGAACGTGGAGTCCTCCGACAGCAGTCGATCGAGTTCCAGGACTCTCGTGGTGGTGACGATCTCGTCCAGTCGCACCTGGCGCGGGGGGATCTGCGCCCAGTCCCGCAGCGTCAACCCGTGCTCCGGATACGGCTTGCCGTCCCTGACACCCTTGAAGATCATCGCTCTAGCCGCCTGAGTTCCTCGTGTGGACCGGATCACCAATGCCGGTCACCCCGACGGTCACCCTACGGCCTGCGACGGCTGTTCGGTTCGTACCGAATGCCCGGCGCGGCCTGCGGCGTTCGGAATCGCGCCGGCCATTAGACTGGGTAGCGAGGTGGGCACGAAGCACGGCGGTGCCCGCGTACCGGGGGCCACCACGTCGGGTCCCGTTCTCGTGGCGAAGTGGAGGTGGGCAGCGGTGTCGAGTACGGATGAACGGAGATTCGAGGTTCTCCGGGCGATCGTCGCCGACTATGTCGCCACCCAGGAGCCCATCGGATCGAAGGCGCTGGTGGAACGCCACAACCTGGGCGTTTCCAGCGCGACGATCCGGAACGACATGGCGGTACTCGAGGCCGAGGGCTACATCACGCAGCCGCACACCAGTTCGGGCCGGGTGCCCACCGACAAGGGGTACCGGCAGTTCGTCGACCGCATCGCCCAGGTCAAGCCGCTGTCGTCGGCCGAGCGGCGCGCCATCCTCGAGTTCCTCGAGTCCGGTGTGGACCTGGATGACGTCCTGCGTCGCGGTGTGCGATTGCTCGCACAACTCACCCGCCAGGTCGCCGTCGTGCAGTACCCGACGTTGTCGGCGTCGTCGGTGCGTCACCTCGAGGTGGTGGCGCTCACGCCGGCACGCCTGCTGCTGGTGCTGATCACCGACTCGGGGCGCGTCGACCAGCGGATCGTCGAGCTCGGTGACGTGATCGACGAGGAGGACCTGTCGCGGTTGCGGGCCCTGCTCGGCGGGGCGCTCGAGGGCAAGCGACTCGCGGCGGCGTCCATCGCGGTGTCCGAACTCGCGGAGGATGCGCCGGAGAACCTGCGTGACGCCGTGGTCCGGTCGGCGACTGTGCTGGTCGAGACGCTGGTGGAGCATCCCGAGGATCGGCTGGTCCTCGGCGGCACCGCCAACCTCACCCGCAATGCGGCCGACTTCACGATGCAGGCAGGATTGCCGGGGTCGCTGCGTTCGGTGCTCGAGGCGCTCGAAGAGCAGGTGGTGGTGCTCAAGCTGTTGGCCGCCACCCAGGATGCCGGTCGCGTGACCGTGCGGATCGGCGAGGAGACCCAGGTCGCGGAGATGCGCGGCACGTCGGTGGTCTCCACCGGTTACGGGGCCGCCGGCACCGTCCTCGGCGGTGTGGGGGTCCTCGGACCGACTCGGATGGACTATCCGGGAACAATTGCCTCGGTGGCTGCCGTTGCCAGGTACATCGGCGAGGTACTCGCCGAGCGATAGCGTGCGGCCGGGCACCCGCACCGGTCCCGGATCTTCCGGCACCGGAGCTGCTCACCGTGTGATGCGAACGAAGTAGAGAAGGACGAGATACCCAAAGTGGCACGGGATTACTACGGCACGCTCGGCGTCGGGCCGAACGCGACCGACCAGGAGATCAAGCGCGCATACCGGAAGCTCGCCCGCGAGCTGCACCCCGACGTCAACCCGGACGAGTCGGCGCAGGCGCGGTTCCGCGAGGTCTCCACTGCGTACGAGGTGCTCACGGATCCGGAGAAGCGGCGCATCGTCGATCTCGGCGGCGATCCGATGGAGTCCGGCGGTGGCGCGGGTGCCGGTGGCTTCGGTGGAGCCGGTTTCGGTGGTCTCGGTGACGTCTTCGAGGCGTTCTTCGGTGGCGGCGGTGGCGGCGGTCGCGGGCCCAAGGGGCGCGTGCAGCCGGGCGCCGATTCGCTGCTGCGCACCAAGCTGACCCTCGACGAGTGCGCCACCGGTGTCACCAAGCACATCACCGTCGACACCGCGATCCTGTGCGACAGCTGCACCGGCTCGGGCACGCACGGCGATTCGCAGCCGGTCCGCTGCGAGACGTGTGGCGGCGCGGGTGAGGTCCAGTCCGTGCAGCGGTCGTTCCTCGGCCAGGTGATGACGTCGCGTCCGTGTCCGACGTGCCGTGGCGCCGGTGAGACCATCCCGGACCCCTGCCACAAGTGCGGCGGCGACGGCCGCGTCCGCGCCCGCCGCGACATCTCCGTCAAGGTGCCCGCCGGTGTCAGCAACGGCATGCGTATCCGGCTCGCTGCGCAGGGTGAGGTCGGCCCCGGCGGCGGCCACCCCGGCGACCTGTACGTCGAGGTGATCGAGCAGCCGCACGACGTGTTCGTCCGCGACGGCGACGACCTGCACTGCACCATCCGCGTCCCCATGGTCGACGCCGCGCTCGGCACCTCGGTCACGCTCGACACCATCATCGACGGACCCACCGAGATCACCGTCGACCCCGGCACCCAGCCCGGATCGGTGTCGATCCTGCGCGGCCACGGGATGCCGAAGCTGCGCTCGGGTGTCCGCGGCGACGTGCACGCCCACCTCGAGGTGGTGATCCCGTCGCGCCTCGACGGCAAGCAGAGCAAGCTGCTGCAGGAGTTCAAGAACCACCGCGACCGCGACCACGCAGAGGTCGTGTCCACCGGTTCGCAGAACAGCGGGGGCCTGTTCTCCCGCCTGCGTGATGCGTTCAGTGGACGCTGACCGACGCGGGGTCCGCTGATGGCCGCCACCGTCTTCTATCTCGATCCGCTGCCCGACGTCGGGCAGCTTGCCGTGCTCGACGGGCCCGAGGGCCGTCACGCCGCGACGGTGCGGCGCATCAAGCCGGGGGAGCGACTGCTCCTCGCCGACGGTCGCGGTGGGATCGCCGACGCGACGGTCACGGCCGCTGCAAAGGACCGGCTCGACCTCGAGGTGACCGCGCGCCGCGATCAGCGGCCGCCGTCGCCGGCGGTGACGCTGGTGCAGGCGCTGCCCAAGGCCGAACGCTCCGAGTTGGCCGTCGAGCTGGCCACCGAGGCCGGGATCGACGCGGTGGTGCCGTGGCAGTCGTCGCGGTGCGTGGCCCGCTGGGAGGGCGCCAAGACTCAGAAGGGTGTCACGCGCTGGCGGAACACCGCGGTGGCCGCGGCCAAGCAGGCGCGCCGTGCGTTGGTCCCCGAGGTCGCCGAACTCCATCACACCCCGCAGGTGCTCGAGCGGGTGCGCGACGTGGTCGGACGCGGTGGCGTCGTCGCCGTGCTGCACGAGTCGGCGCAGTTGCCGCTCGCGTCGCTCCCACTGCGGGACGCCCCCGAGGTGATGCTGGTCGTCGGCCCCGAGGGCGGGCTATCCGACGACGAGGTCGCCGCGCTCACCGCGGCCGGCGCGACCGCGGTCCTGCTGGGTCCGACGGTGCTGCGGACGTCGACGGCCGCGGCCGTCGCGTTGGGTGCGATCGGTGTGCTGACGGATCGCTGGACGACGGCACCGCTCCAATAGTCATGAGCAGAACGAAGATCGAGTACGGCCCCGAACCACAGCAGTTCGGGCATCTCTACCTTCCGAACGGCGCGCAGGCGCCGGTGCCGGTGCCGGTGGTGATGCTGATCCACGGTGGCTATTGGAGTGCCGACTTCCACCTGAATCTGGCGACCGCGTTTGCGGTCGAGCTCGCCCGGCGTGGTGTCGCGGCATGGAACGTCGAGTACCGCCGTGTCGGTGCCGGCGGCCGCTGGGCCGAGACGAGCGCGGACATCGCTGCCGCGCTCGCCGCGACCGCGACGCTGTTGCCGGAGCACTCGCCGATTCCGCTGGATCTCGGCAACGTCCGGATCGTCGGCCATTCGGCCGGTGCGCAACTCGCGGTCTGGGTTGCCGGGCAACGAGATTCGCTCGTCCGACCCGAGCGGGTGGTGTCCCAGGCCGGGGCCCTGGACCTGGCCTCGCGGTCCGCGACCCGGCGTGGCGGCGTCGTCCTCGAAGATCTGTTCGGGGTGGACCACGCGAGCGATCCGCAGATCTATCTCGACGCCTCCCCACTGCACCGGGTCCCGACCGGGATCCCGACGGTGTGCCTCCACGGTGCCGAGGACCTGCGTATCCCGGCCTCGGGCAGCCGCGTGTACGTGGAGAGGGCCGTCGCGGCGGGGGATCGGGCGGTGCTGTGGGAGGTGCCTGGGGAGGGCCACAACGATTTCCTCGACCGCGGCTCGCGGTCCTGGGAACTGTCGCTGCGCGCGGCCCTGGATCCGGCTCCTTGGTCCGTCGGTGGCGAGGCATAGCGGTCACTGGCTCCCGTTCGAGGACCCGGCGGTGTTCAGTCGTCGAGTGCCTCCTCGATGAGCGGTTCGAGAGTGCGGTTGGCCTCGGGCGGGAGACCGGTGGTCAGGGTGTCGACGGCGTCGATCACCTCGTCGCGTTCCAGGGTGTACAGGAACTGGCGCTTGCGGTTGAGGCCCGAGATGACGTCGAGGAATTCGGTGACCGAGGCCGTCACGGTCTTCGCGTAGCCGGTCTCGTCGGTGCGGGACGCGTCGGCGTCGCGCACCTGCCGCAGCGCCGTGACGAATGCGGTGCGGGCCTGCTTCGCTGTTGCTGCCGGGATGCCGTCGCGTCCGTCCCAGTGCCGCAGCGGGTTCTCGAAGTTCTCGGCCAGCCACTCGGGTTTGCGGGGCCTGCGCACGCTCAGCGAGACGTGCGACGCCTTCTTGTACATCGCGCGCACGCGGGTGGCGACGTCGGTCGGGATGCTGTCGAGGTCGAGGCTCGTGAGCGCCGGCAGCTCGCCCGGCCCCGGGAAGTCGCCGGGCTCGTAGCCGAACAGGTCGCACAGCCACAGCGTCTCCAAGGTCGGCAGCGCCGGCAACTCGGACAGTCCGCGGAGCAGACCGGGCGCACCGAACAGGTGCAGCCAGGAAGTGTTCGGGAAGCACTCGGCGACATCGGAGATGTCCAGGTCGTCGATGGCTCCGATCCGCAGTCCCTGCACGCGGTCGAGTCCGCGCACCGGCGGCACCGTCCCGGTGAGTTGCACCGAGATCCAGCGGCCGTCCTGATCGGCGACGACCTGCAGCATCGCGAGCGCCTCGGGTGTCTCGGCGCTCGGGCCGTCGAGCAGACCGTCGCGCGAGTCGAAGCGATTCACCGCACCCGCGCCGTGCAGGAGCAGAAGGTCCAGGCTCGGCGGGAGTACGAGTCGTTCCAGCCCCGTGATGTCCACCGACAGTCGGTCCAGGCTCGTGCGGGAGAGGTCGAGTTCACGCCGGCCGTGCCCGGTGAGGGTCAACTCGTTGACCAGCGGGGACGATTCCAGGAACGGCACGAGGTCATCGCGCCAGGAGTGGAGTGTGACCTGGTACAGCGCGGGCCAGGCCCGCAGCGACTCCATGCAGAAATCGTCGCCGACCCGGTACCCGGCGTCGTCTCTGAAGCTGCGCGCCGCGGCCAAGCGCGCCTCGTACGGGTCACCGTTGCGCGCGTAGACGAGGCCCGGAGTTGTCGCGATCTCCTCGCTGTCCAGGGCCGCCTTGAACGCCGAGGTCGTTTCGGTCGGCGTGACGTCCCACCGATGCTGGCGCGCGATGTCGTGCTCGAAATCCCATGACCCGGAGGACCGCGAGACGGTCTCGCCGGTCACGGGCAGACTCCCGATCCGCCGATACGACTCGGGCACCGGGAGCGCCACCTCCATCACGACCTCCTCGGGGCGCCAGAACATGAAGTCCTTCACCATCCGTGGCACGCCGGCCAACGCGGTGACGTCAGGCACCGCTGCGCCCGTCCACGCGAGCACCGCGACCGTTGCCAGCCGCTCGGTCTCGTCGGCCGCGACGACCTGACACGCCCCGTACCGGTCGATCCGCTCGATGGGAAACACGAGAACATCCCCCACTGTCGGGACGAATGCACGTGATTCAGATTCGGTCATGGCGCGCCTCCGTGCGGTGCCTCGATCACGCCGTCGCCGGTGTCGGGGTGCAACTCGACACGCACCCAGGCGATGTCGGAGGACGCCTCGAGTACACGTAGTCGCGTGGCGATCTCCGCGAGCGGCGAACGACCGTAGCCCCACTGGTTCGGCGCTAAGGAATCCTCCTGGGTGTTTCCGTCGAAGAACTCGGACAGCGTCAGAAGCGGCAGCCGGTCGCCGTCGGTGCGGCGTTCGATCTCTTCGGTCGTGATCATCGTGTGCCACCGTCGTCGTGTGTGTCGACGCCGTAGTGCTGCACGACGAGCCGCGCGAGCCGGTCTGGGTACTCCCAGAACGCCTCGTCGAGCTCCTGCAGCCGGTCGTGGTCGGCGTCGGTGAGCAGACCCGGAAGATCGGCGAGTGAGACGACCTCGTCGGCGTACGGCTCGATCACCGCGTACATCCTGCGGACGAGCTCTGCGGCCCTGCGTGCACCGATCAGGTCGAGCGCGGCGACAGCGGTGAGATGGTTTCGCTCGCCCCAGTTTCCGAAGAACTGCAAGAACCCGCCGTTGTTGACGTCGGCCTCCAGGCGCCACAGGGCGACCAGCTCGTGGTCGCGCTGCGACACGGTATCCACGTCCCAGCCGGCCTGCTGCAAGCGACCGAGCGCGGCCTCGTAGAGCCGGTTCTGGAGGATCTCCCAGACGCTCACCATGCCCTCGTCGTCGGGTTTCCACAGCTCCGGCCAGTTCACACCGTGCCCGTCGTCGGCGAGCACCCAGCGGGCGCGCTCGGCGGGTGTCGCCTTCTCGACGCGGATGTACCGCACGATCGGGGTCGTCAGTACGTCGCCGTTCGTGAGCGCCAGCACGATGTGTGTGTCAGTGAACCCGACCTCGGCGATTCGGCAGTCAGTCATCGGGCGACCTCTCTCGCACGTCCTCGATCAGGCCGATGTAGGGCAGCCCGTTGTAGGTCCGGGAAACCACCCGACGACGCGTCCTCCGTCATGATGCCGCTCCTCTCGCTTCCCGCGGGCCGCAAACTGGCTGGTGCGACCGCGCAAGCAGCATGATCGGCCGACGCCGTACCTTAGTTGTCCATGCCGACACGGTCGACGGTCCGACCGGGCAGGATGCCCGCGACCACCACCGCGCCGACCGCGAGCGCGAGGCCGCCCACGAGACTGGCCTGCGAGATCGCATCGGCGAATGCCGCGGTGGCGGCCTCCATCAGCGGCTGTGCCTGCGCCTGCGCGAGCATGTTCTGCGACATCTCCTCGGCGACGATCGCGGCTCCGCCCACCGACTCGCCGGAGGCCTCGAGTCCCTGCGCCACCAGATCCGCCTGTGGCCCCGTGAGTTTCGGGATCGGGAGCGCAGCGAGGAATCCGGAGATGCCGTCCTTGTAGGCCGAGGCGAGGACCGAGCCGAGGATGGCGATGCCGAGCGATCCGCCGAGTTCGATCGCGGTGTCGTTGAGTCCGCCGGCCGCACCGAGGTCGCTGTCGGGGAAGCTGCCCATGAGCGCATCGGTGGCGGGTGAGACCGACAGCCCGACACCGATTCCGAGCAGCACCAGCGTCGGGACGAAGTCGGCGTACCCGGACGCGGCGTCGACGCGGACGAGCAGCAACACGCCGATCGCAGCCACCGCCATCCCTCCGGCGACGGCGGCGCGGGTGCCGATCCGAGGGACCAGGCGGGCGCTGGCCGCGGCGCCGACCGAGACCGCCACCGCGAGCGGCAGCAACCGGACGCCGGTCGCGAGCGGGCCGAAGCCCAGCACGAACTGGAACTGCTGGGCGACGAAGAACATCGCGCCGAACGCGGCGAGGAACACCAGCAGCACCGCGAGCGCCGCGCCGCCGACCTTGCGTTCGCCGAGTTTGCGCACGTTGAGGAGGGGCTGTTCGTGCCGCAGTTCCCAGAGCGCGAACGCGGCGAGTCCGACAGCGGAGACGACGGCCGCGGCAACCGCTCGCGAGGTCCAGCCGAAGTGGAATCCGTCGATGATCGCGAACACGAGCGCGCCGATCGTCACCACCGACAGCAGCCCGCCGATCCAGTCGATCCGGCCCAGGCCGTGCGCCTTCGACGGCGGGACCAGCACGAGTGCGGCGACGATCGCGAACGCGGCGATCGGCACATTGATGAGGAAGGTCGAGTGCCACGAGCGGCTTTCGAGCAGCCAGCCCGCGAGCAGCGGTCCGAGTGCGATCGCCAGCCCCGACGTCGCGGCCCACGCGGCGATCGCCCGGGCGCGTTCCGCGGCGGGGAACGTCGCAACCAGCAGGGACAGGGTCGCCGGCATGATGATCGCGGCACCCACGCCCATGATCATCCGGGCCGCGATCACCGACGTCGTGCTGTCGGCGAGGCTGCCGAACACGGCGCCGCCGCCGAAGACGAGCAGGCCGGCGAACAGGGCGCCGCGGCGGCTGTACTTGTCGCCGATGACCCCGAACAGCAGCATCAGCGCCGCGTAGGGGACGGTGTACCCGTCGATGACCCACTGCAGGTCCGAACTCGTCAGCTGCAGGTCGCGGGTCATGTCCGGCGCCGCGACGATGAGGGCGGTGTTTGCCATCACCACGATCAGCAGGCTCAGACAGAGCACTCCCAGTGCCGCCCATCGTCGCCGATAGGGCTCCGTCATGCGGTCCACCGGTGTGGTGGCCAGACCCGGCAATCGCGTCAGCGTGACCGTCATCGTCGTTCCCTCCCTACCCCCGGGCGTCCTCCGCGCCGAGAACATTGCACACTGATGTGCAAGTTAGCTATCTGCACACGAGTGTGCAAGAAGGGTGTGATGGAGGCCACGTGGTCGCGGATCGAACACGCCTGCCGGTATCCGACGTTCGAGCGGCGCGGCGGGCGGGTGGGGGAGGATGGCTTCGTGAGTTCCGAGTCCTCGACGTCCCCCTCGCCACCGCCGCAACAGCGGCCGCAGGCGCGGGCGAACCGTGCCCGCATTCTCGAGGCGGCGATCACGGCGTTCGCGGCCGATCCGGACTCCAGCATGGACGAGGTGGCCCGTGCGGCGGGGGTGGTGCGCCGGACCGTGTACTCGCATTTCCCGAACCGGGACGCGCTGATCGAAGGGTTGGTCGCCGAGGCGTCCGCCGCGATCGCGGTGAGCCTCGTCACCGGCCCGCCCCTGCCCGAACGACCCGACCTGGCGCTCGCGGTGCTGGCGCTGCGTACGTGGCCGATCGGCGACCGCTTCCGGGTTCTGCTCTCGTTCGCTCGTCGCGAACTGGGGGAGGACCGAATCCACGACCTGCTCGACCCGCTGCGGGCGACCACGGTCGGCAATGTCGAGCGGGGCCAACGGGACGGGGTGTTCTCGTCGTACCTGCCCGCCGACCTTCTGGTCGCGATGGACGAGGGTATGACGTTGACACTGCTCGAGCGCGCGAATCAGGGTGTGATCAACGACCGCGGCGAGACCTTCGCGACCGCGAGTCTGGTACTGCTGGGTCTGCCGCCCGAGCGTGCGGCCGACATCGTGGCGGAGGCGGCGCGCTGGTTGCGGGATCCGGGCGAACCGGGCGGTAGGTCCGAGGGGTAACTCGGTGGGCGTGATCACTGTCGGGCGCTAGACTTTGGGCACACATGACAGCCCGTCGTGGACGGATCGGACCTGAAAGTAGGCCATAGCCCTCACGTGAGTGAACAAGTCGAGAACGGCAGGTCGCGTTACAGCGACTCCCCGCAGGATCCCACGCAGCCGGCCGAGCGCACCGTGCGCTCGAGCATGGAACTCCCGCCCGAGGTGGTGCCGCCCCTGCTCGGGTCTTCCGATGAGAACCTGACCGCTCTCGAACAGGTCCTCGACGCCGACATCCATGTCCGCGGCAATGCGGTCACCCTCACCGGCACCCCCGCCGACGTCGCGCTCGCCGAGCGGGTGCTCGAGCAGCTCGCCGCGTTGGTTCGCCGCAATCAGCCCATCACGCCGGACGCGGTGCGCCGGACCGTCGGCATGCTCACGCAGGGTCTGTCCGAGTCGCCGGCCGACGTGTTGAGCCTGGACATCTTGTCGCGGCGCGGCAAGACGATCCGGCCGAAGACGCTCAACCAGAAGCGCTACGTCGATGCGATCGACGAGAACACCATCGTGTTCGGTGTCGGCCCGGCCGGTACCGGCAAGACGTACCTCGCGATGGCGAAGGCCGTGCAGGCGTTGCAGAGCAAGCAGGTGACGCGGATCATCCTGACCCGTCCGGCCGTCGAGGCCGGCGAGCGCCTGGGCTTCCTGCCGGGCACGCTGCACGAGAAGATCGACCCGTATCTGCGTCCGTTGCACGACGCGCTGCACGACATGATGGATCCCGAGGCGATCCCGAAGCTCATGCAGGCCGGCGTCATCGAGGTCGCGCCGCTCGCGTACATGCGTGGCCGCACCCTCAACGACGCGTTCATCATCCTCGACGAGGCGCAGAACACCACGGCCGAGCAGATGAAGATGTTCCTCACCCGACTCGGGTTCGGCTCCAAGATCGTCGTCACCGGCGACGTCACGCAGGTCGACCTGCCGGGTGGGGCGCGCTCGGGCCTGCGGGCGGCCACCGAGATCCTCGACGACATCGACGGCATTCACTTCGCGATTCTCGACAGCAGCGACGTGGTCCGGCACCGCCTGGTCTCCGACATCGTCGACGCGTACGACCGCTTCGAGTCGACCCGCGCGGCCGACATGCCGCTGGGGAACCGTGCGCACCGACGAGCGGTCCAGTCGCGCTCGCAGCGGCGGTAGGGTTGTTTCCGCCCCAGCACGGCTACCGCGCGCCCGCGGACGACGAAAGAGCGACGTAAATGAGTATCGAGATCTCCAACGAATCGGGGATGGAAGTCTCCGACGAGGACCTGATCAGCGTCGCGCGCTTCGTGATCGCCCGGATGGACGTCCATCCCGCGGCGGAACTGTCGATGGTGCTCGTGGATTCGGCCACGATGGCCGATCTGCACATGCGCTGGATGGACCTGCCCGGCCCCACCGACGTGATGTCGTTCCCGATGGACGAGCTCGAGCCCGGCGGTCGCCCGGACGCGCCGGAGCCGGGTCCGTCGATGCTCGGTGACATCGTGCTGTGCCCGTCCTTCGCCGCCGACCAGGCGCAGAACGCGGGCCATTCGCTCGATCACGAGCTGGCGCTGCTGACCGTCCACGGTGTCCTTCACCTCCTCGGCTACGACCATGCCGAGCCGGAGGAGGAGAAGGAGATGTTCGGGCTGCAGAATCAGCTGCTGGCCGAATGGTACGAGGATCTGCGCCGCGCCGAACGTGAGGCCGAACTCGCCGCCCGGGACCAGCGGTTGCTGGGCAAGGCCGGGTTCTTCGATGGCCCCGAACAGTGATGTCCGGCGGACGGTGATCGGCCGGTGAGTGACGCCGTCGTCCTGATCGTTCTCGCCGTCGTCCTGGTCCCGCTCGGTGGTCTGTTCGCTGCCGTCGATTCGGCGCTGAACACGCTCTCCCCGGCGCGGGTGGACGAGTTGGCCAAGGACGACCGTCCGGGCGCGGCGCGGCTGGTGCGGATCGTCTCCGACCGTCCCCGCTACGTCAATCTCATGGTCCTGCTGCGGATCCTCTGCGAGATCGCGGCCGCCGTCCTGCTCGCGGGCGCGCTGATCGATCTGCTCGGAGCCGTATGGGGCATGGTCGTCACGATCGTGGTGATGGTGCTCGTCGACTACGTGGCCATCGGTGTCGGCCCCCGCACCCTGGGTCGGCAGCGCGCGTATCCGCTCGCCCTGGCGTCGGCGGTTCCGCTGGTCGCGCTGGGCACGTTGCTCAGCCCGGTCAGCAGGCTGCTGATCGTCGTCGGCAACGCGCTCACCCCCGGTAAGGGGTTCCGGGCGGGCCCGTTCGCGTCGGAGATCGAACTGCGCGAGCTGGTGGATCTGGCACAGGAACGCGGCGTGGTGGCCGACGAGGAACGCCGGATGATCCAGTCGGTGTTCGAACTCGGCGACACCTCCGCCCGCGAGGTGATGGTGCCGCGGACCGAGATGGTGTGGATCGAGGCGGACAAGAGTGCCGGCCAGGCCACGTCGCTTGCGGTGCGCTCCGGGCACTCGCGGATCCCCGTGGTCGGCGAAAACGTCGACGACGTGCTGGGCGTGGTGTACCTCAAGGACCTGGTGCAGCAGACGTACTACTCGTCCGACGGTGGCCGCAGCGTCACGGTGGCGCAGGTGATGCGCCCCGCCGTGTTCGTGCCGGATTCGAAGCCGCTGGACAGCCTCCTCGCCGAGATGCAGCGCGACCGCAACCACATGGCGGTGCTGGTCGACGAGTACGGCGGCATCGCGGGCCTGGTCACCATCGAGGATGTGATCGAGGAGATCGTCGGTGAGATCGCCGACGAGTACGACACCGACGAGACCCCGCCCATCGAGGACCTCGGTGACGGCACCTACCGGGTGTCGGCGCGGTTGCCCGTCGAGGACCTGGGCGAGCTGTTCGACATCGAGATCGAGAACGACGAGGTCGAGACGGTCGGCGGACTGCTCGGCTACGAGCTCGGCCGCGTGCCGCTGCCCGGTTCGCAGGTCGAGACCGCGGGCCTGCGACTGCGCGGCGAGGGCGGAGCCGACGTACGCGGGCGCGTGCGGATCAGCACCGTTCACGTCGAGCGCGTGGCGACCGAAGAACATACCGAGAACGACCATGTGGACGAAGACGGAAACGTGAGCCAGGAGTGACCATGACCGATAACGAATTCCGTTCCGGCTTCGTCTGTTTCGTCGGACGGCCCAACACGGGCAAGTCGACGCTGACGAATGCGCTGGTGGGCAGCAAGATCGCGATCACGTCGTCGCGGCCGCAGACCACCCGACACACGATCCGCGGCATCGTGCACCGCGACTTCGCCCAGTTGATCCTGGTCGACACGCCGGGTCTGCACCGTCCGCGCACGCTGCTGGGGCAGCGCCTCAACGACCTGGTGCGCGACACGTACTCCGAGGTCGACGTCATCTGCCTGTGTATCCCGGCGGACGAGAAGATCGGCCCCGGTGACCGGTGGATCCTGGACCAGGTCCGGCAGATGGCGCCGAAGACCAAGCTGATCGGCATCGTCACCAAGATCGACAAGGTCAGCAAGGACCGCGTCGCCGAGCAGTTGCTGGCGCTGTCGAAGGTGCTCGGACCGGACACCGAGGTGATTCCGGTGTCGGCCCAGTCGGGCGAGCAGGTGGAGCTGCTGGTCGAGGTGCTGGCGAAGGCGATGCCGGAGGGGCCGGCCTTCTACCCGGACGGCGAGCTCACCGACGAGCCCGAGGAAACCCTGATGGCGGAGCTGATCCGCGAGGCGGCACTCGAGGGCCTGGGCGACGAACTGCCGCACTCGCTGGCCGTCGTCATCGAAGAGGTCATCCCGCGTGAGGGCCGCACCGAGAAGCAGGGCGAACTGCTGGACGTGCACGCGCTGCTGTACGTCGAGCGTCCCAGTCAGAAGGGCATCGTCATCGGCAAGGGCGGCGCCCGCCTGCGCGAGGTCGGCACCACCGCCCGCAAGCAGATCGAGAAGCTGCTCGGCACCAAGATCTTCCTGGAACTGCATGTGAAGGTCGCCAAGGACTGGCAGCGCGACCCCAAGCAGTTGGGCCGTCTCGGCTTCTAGCGATCCGCCGCTCCGGTTTTCGTCGTGCCGCTCCTCCGGTCGGGGGAGCGGCACGACTGTTTCCGGCGCGGCACCCTGTCGACGTGCGACGATGGAGACCTCGACCGGCTCGAGACGAGGTGAGGGTCCGATGTCGAATGAGGGAACCTATCGTGAGGCGAACCCGGTGCGTCGATATCTGATCAGGCAGGGTGCGTCGGCGACGACGGGCCGGGTGCTCGCTCCGGGGCAGCGGCACATCGATCGGGTGGTCTTCGGGATCACTCGGGGCCGGCACACGCTGACGAGCCTGGTGCTGGGGTGGCCGATCGTGATGCTCACGACCGTCGGCGCGAAAAGTGGAGCGCGCCGGACGCTCCCGCTGGTCGGTATGCGGGACGGGGACCGGATGGTCGTGATCGCCTCGAGCTACGGGCGGCCCGACAACCCGGCGTGGTTCTACAACCTGCGCGCACATCCGCGGGCCTCGATGACGGTCGCTGGCGGCGCCTCGCGGCCGGTGCGGGCGTACGAGGCGGAGGGCGCGGAGCGTGAACGGTTGTGGGCTCGGGCGCTGGAGTTCTATCCCGGATGGGCGGAGTACGAGAAGCGGGTCGCCCGGCGGATCCCGGTGATGGTCCTGACCCCCGAGAGCGCGTGACCCGACGCGGTCAGGGCGCCGGGAGGTACGCCCCGCGGACCAGTTGCAGGATGGCCGTCGAGATGTCCTGCCCCGCATCGCCGGTGGCGAGCCGACGCAGTTGCAGGCCGGCGATGGTCGCCACCAGGGTGGGGGCCAGCGACTCCGGCTGTGGGACGCCGAGCGCGGTCAGGATCGTCGCCGTCAGCTCGTCGTACGCCGCGAAGCACTCGGCCGACGCCTCACGGAGTTCGGGATCCCGGCCGGCCTGGATGTAGATCTCGAACGGGGCGATTCGCTCGGCCGAGAAGTCCAGATCCCGCGCGACCTGCTCGGTGAGCGCCGCGGCGTCCTCGAGGCTCAGCCCCTTGTCGCGGTAGGTTTCGGCGAGGTGGCGAAGTCGAGTGGTCTCCTCGGCCACGAACCCTGTCAGCGCGGCCCGCAGCAGGTCGGACTGCGTGGGGAAGTGGTAGGTGATCGAGCCGAGCGAGACCCCGGCCTCGGCGGCGATCCGCCGGTTCGTGACGGCGGGCACGCCGTCGGTGCCGACGATGCGCAGCGCCGCCGCGAGAATTCGGTCACGCACCTCCGTCGAGCCCACCGGTCACCACCACCGGGTCGGGCGGTGGTCCTGCCAACGCTGGACCGACTCGAGTTGCGCCGCAAGCGAAACCAGCATCGGTTCGGTGTTGTCGTGGCCCATCAACTGGACGCCGATCGGGAGCCCGTCGGCGGTGAGGCCGGCGGGGACGTTGACGCTCGGCCAGCCCAGGATGTTCCACGGCCACGTGTACGGGCACGCCGCGGTGATCACCTTGTCGGTCTCGACGCCGCCGATCGCGTCCAACCCCTCCACCCGCGGCGGGGGAGTGGCGGTGGTGGGGGCGAGGATCACGTCGTAGTCGTCGAAGATCTCCCCGACCCGACGTCGCATCCGGGGTTCGGCGGCTCGGGCCGCGCGCAGCGGCAGGCCGGACAGCAGACGTCCGGTGCGGGCGTTGGCACGGGTGCGTGGGTCGACCAACGACGGATCCGGGAGCTGCCCCAGCCACGCGTCCACACCGGCGAGCGACCGGGGAAGGAAGTTGAGGCCCAACAGGATTCCGTACTCCGGGTCGTCGACGGTCACGTCGTGTCCGAGTCGGCGCAGCGCGTGCGCGGTGCGGCCGACCGCGGCCCGGATCTCGGGGTGCAGTGCGGTGGGCGTGGCGGTGAACGGGATCCGCAGCGACAGGGCGATCTTCAACCGTCCCGGATCGCGGCCGACGGCGTCGCGGACCGTGACCGGTGGTGGCTTGTGCAGATCGCCGTCGTGGTTGCCCGCGACGACGTCGAACAGCAGCGCCGCGTCGGCGACGGTGCGTGCGAGCGGTCCGTTGACGGTGATGCCGTGGAACGCCTCGGGCTCGGGCCATGTCGAGATCCGCCCGCGCTGCGGCTTGATCCCGACGAGGTGGGTCCACGCCGCCGGGATCCGGACGGAGCCGGCGCCGTCGGAGCCGATCGCGGCGGACACCAGCCCCGCCGCCACCGCCGCGGCGCTGCCGCCCGAGGATCCGCCCGGTGTGCGCCCGCGGTCCCATGGATTGCGGGTGTGACCGAACGCGCTGCCCCCGGTGAACGGCCACTGCCCGAGTTCGGGGCTGTTGGTCTTGCCGACGATCACCGCGCCGGCGGCGCGCAGTCGGCGAACCACCTCGGAGTCGGCGGTCTTGGCGGGGAACTCGCCCGGACATCCGAACGCGGTGGGTTCGCCGGTGACGTCGACGTCGTCCTTGACGGCGATCGGGACACCGAGCAGCGGCTGGCGCTCCCCGGCCGCGAGTCGGCGGTCGGCTGCGGCCGCCTCGTCGAGTGCGGCGGCCCGGCGCACGATCCGGAACGCGTTGAGTGTGGTCTGGGTGGCCTCGATCCGATCGAGGGCGGCGGTGACGGCCGCGACGGACGAGGTGCGTCCGGCGGCCAGCGCCACGGCCTGCTCCTCGAGCCCCGGAGCGTGCTGTTCGACGTCGTGTTCTTGCAGTTCAGTGCTCATTCCCGCCCCGTCATGCCGACTGTTCGTTCGAACGAACAGTAACGCGTTCCAGTTTTCGGGGTGGGGTTTTGCCGCCCGCGCCTGTCGAGACTCGTCGGTGCGGCGTGGGAGACTGGCCAGGTGAGGTTGTCGTGAGGTTGTACCGGGACTATGCGGTGGTGTTGCGCCAGCACAAGCTGGGCGAGGCCGATCGCATCGTGACCCTGTTGACCCGGCAGCACGGACTGGTCCGGGCGGTCGCCAAGGGGGTGCGTCGTACCAAGTCCAAGTTCGGAGGCCGGCTCGAGCCGTTCGCGCACATCGACGTGCAGCTGTACCCCGGCCGCAGCCTGGACGTCGTCACCCAGGTCCACACGGTCGACGCGTTCGGTGCGGACATCGTCGACGACTACGGCCGCTACACCACGGCCTGCGCGATCCTCGAGACTGCCGAACGGTTGGCCGGCGAGGAGCGGGCCCCGGCCCCGCGACTGCACAGTCTCACCGTCGGGGCGTTGCGGGCGATCGGGGACCAGGCCCGGCCCGTCGAGCTGATTCTCGACGCCTTTCTGCTGCGTGCCATGGGCTACGCGGGATGGGCGCCGGCATTGAACGAGTGCGCCCGGTGCGCGGCTCCCGGACCGCACCGCGCCTTCCACGTCGCGGCCGGTGGCGCAGTGTGTGTGCACTGCCGTCCGCCCGGTGCGGCCACACCGTCTCCGGGTGTTCTCGACTTCATGGACGCGCTGGTGCACGGCCAGTGGCAGGACACCGAGAGTGCGACG
The DNA here is from genome assembly GCF_013348805.1 of Rhodococcus sp. W8901. Classification (NCBI taxonomy): domain Bacteria; kingdom Bacillati; phylum Actinomycetota; class Actinomycetes; order Mycobacteriales; family Nocardiaceae; genus Rhodococcus; species Rhodococcus sp. W8901. The sequence goes on along the minus strand of NZ_CP054690.1, from coordinate 3,635,790 downwards.
TCGTCGATGCGCAGCCAGGCCAGCGGGCTCATCGCCGCGCACCTGCAGTGGCATCTCGAGCGGCAGTTGCGCACGTTGCCCCTGATCGAACGGTCGCGTCCGCATGCGGCGGTCGGGGACCCGGACACGGTCAGGCAGGATGGGGAGCGTGATTCGACGACGCGAACCGCAAGCTCAGCCTGACCGGGGGATCCGCCCTCCCTCCCCGCACCCCTCGGGCGCCCGTCCGCCGATTCTGCAGCCCGAGCTGATCCCCAATCATGTGGCGCTCGTGATGGACGGCAACGGCCGCTGGGCGCAGGATCGGGGGCTGCCGCGGACTGCGGGCCACGAGCGCGGCGAGGCGGTCCTCATGGACACCCTCGAGGGATGCATCGAGATCGGTGTGAAGTGGCTGTCCGCGTACGCATTCTCCACCGAGAACTGGAAGCGAAGCCCGGACGAGGTCAAGTTCCTGATGGGCTTCAACAGGGACGTCATTCGCCGACGGCGCGACGAGATGCACGAGATGGGTGTGCGCGTGCGCTGGGCGGGTCGTCGACCGCGTCTGTGGCGCAGCGTGATCAAGGAACTCGAGATCGCCGAGGAACTCACCAGGAACAACACCGTCATGACGCTGACGATGTGCGTCAACTATGGTGGCCGCGCCGAGATCGCCGACGCGGCACGGGAGATCGCCCGCCGGGCCGCTGCCGGTGAGATCGACCCGGAGAAGATCACCGAGGCCACATTCGCGAAGTACCTCGACGAGCCGGACATGCCCGACGTCGACCTGTTCCTGCGGCCTTCCGGTGAGCAGCGGACGTCGAACTTCCTGATCTGGCAGGCCGCCTACGCGGAAATGGTGTTCCAGGAGAAGCTGTTTCCCGATTTCGACCGCCGCGACCTGTGGGCCGCGTGCGTCGAGTACGCCTCCCGCGACCGCCGCTTCGGCGGCGTCAAGTACCAGTGAGGCCGTCGATGGATTCCTCGGAGGCTCTGCAGGCCCGGGTGCGCGAGGCGCTCGGCGGCTTCGTCGCCGTCGACTCGGACGACGACGGCTCGTTGCGGTTCGAGTACGGCGGCGCACTGTGCTCGCTGCGTGCGGTCACACTCGCGGACGGGCTCGACGTGCTGTCGTTGACGGGAGTGTTGGCGTGGGACCGGACGGTCAAGCCGGCGCTCCACAAGCGGGTGGCCGAGCGCAACGCGCAGCTCCAGTTCGGGTCGATCAATGTGATCACCCGCGGCAAGTTCGCCGATGTCGTGCTGCGCTACACCTTCCCGGCGACGGGGTTGGCCGACGCGCCGCTCACCACGATGCTGCTGCTGGTGTTGTCCGGGGCCGAGGATGCCCGGAAGGGGCTGCTGGCGTAACAGGCGAGCTGCGTGGCCGCCGGGAACCGTCTGTCGGCATCGGCTCGAATTGGTGCGGTCGAGCCTGCCGGGCTACCGCGCCTGGGCGCAGTCCCGACAGGTTCCGAAGATCTCGACGGTGTGGCTGACGTCGGTGAAGCCGTTGCTGTCGGCGATGGTCTGCGACCACTGCTCGACGGCGGGTCCGTCGACCTCGACGGTGAATCCGCAACCGCGGCAGACGAGATGGTGGTGATGGCCGCTCGAGCACCGGCGGTACACCGATTCGCCGGTGTCGGTGCGGAGCACGTCGACGGTGCCGGCATCGGCGAGCGTCTGCAGCGTCCGGTAGACGGTGGTGAGGCCGATGCCCTCGCCGCGCTTGCGGAGCTCGTCGTGCAGTTCCTGGGCGGAGCGGAACTCGGTGATCTCGTCGAGGAGCGCGGAGATCGCGCTGCGCTGCTTGGTCGAGCGCACGCCGACGGCGGCACGTCGGCGTCGGTCGGTTCCGTCCGTCACGTTTTCGGTCATCCTTCTTCCTCTGCGTGGGCCACGGCGTCGACGACGATGTGGGCGAGGTGGTCGTCCACCAGTCGGTACATCACTTCACGTCCGTTGCGTTCGCCGTGTACTACCCCGGCCGCCTTGAGGACGCGGAGGTGCTGGCTGATCAGTGGCTGGGTGACGCCCAGCGCGCCGACCAGTTCGTGGACGCACCGCTGCGACTCGCGCAGTTGGAGCACGATCGCGATGCGGACCGGCGCGGCGAGAGCGCGCAGGATCTCGCCCGCCGAGATGAGTGTCTCCTTCGACGGCATCGGAGCCGCCGGGGTCTCGGTGCAGGGCCCGTGGTCGTGTGCGTCGGCTCGCAGGTCGCCCGCGTCGGCAACGCTCACGGTGTAGCTCCTCGTCTGGGATCGGACAGGGTCGGACATGCCACCTTATTGCAAATCATATCCATTTTGATATGCACGAATGTGCATGTCAACCGGGTGAGTGGACGTCGGCGCGGGTACCGATAGGCTGGACTGGCGAAAACCGCACGTGAACCACGCATCTATTACCCAGATGGAGAGCACCCAAGTGGCACCCAAGTCCAAGATCGATACCGTCGCCAACCTCGCCAAGCGCCGGGGGCTCGTCTACCCCTGCGGTGAGATCTACGGCGGTACCAAGTCGGCCTGGGACTACGGTCCACTCGGCGTCGAGCTCAAGGAGAACATCAAGAAGCAGTGGTGGCGCAACATGGTCACCAGCCGTGAGGACGTCGTCGGCCTCGACTCGTCGGTGATCCTGCCCCGCCAGGTGTGGGAGGCCTCCGGCCACGTCGACGTGTTCACCGATCCGCTCGTCGAGTGCCTCAACTGCCACAAGCGTCACCGCCAGGACCACCTGCAGGAGGCGTACGCGGAGAAGCACAAGCTCGATGACCCGGACGCCGTGGCGATGACCGAGATCGTGTGCCCGGACTGCGGCACCAAGGGGCAGTGGACCGAGCCCAAGGCCTTCTCCGGCCTGCTCAAGACCTACCTCGGCCCGGTCGACAGCGAGACCGGCCTGCACTACCTGCGTCCGGAGACCGCGCAGGGCATCTTCGTGAACTTCGCGAACGTGCTCACCACGTCGCGCAAGAAGCCGCCGTTCGGCATCGGCCAGATCGGCAAGAGCTTCCGCAACGAGATCACCCCCGGCAACTTCATCTTCCGCACCCGCGAGTTCGAGCAGATGGAGATGGAGTTCTTCGTCAAGCCGGGTGAGGACGAGGAGTGGCACCAGTACTGGATCGACTACCGCATGGACTGGTACACCGGCCTGGGTATCAACAAGGACAACCTGCGCCTGTACGAGCACGCGCAGGAGAAGCTGTCGCACTACTCCAAGCGCACCGTCGACATCGAGTACCGCTTCCACTTCCAGGGCAGCGAGTGGGGCGAGCTCGAGGGCATCGCGAACCGCACCGACTACGACCTGGCGACGCACTCCAAGGCGTCGGGCACGGATCTGAACTACTTCGATCAGACCAGCGGTGAGCGCTACACGCCGTACGTCATCGAGCCGGCCGCGGGCCTGACCCGTTCGCTCATGGCGTTCCTCGTCGACGCGTACACCGAGGACGAGGCGCCCAACGCCAAGGGCGGCGTCGACACCCGCACCGTGCTGCGCCTGGACCGTCGCCTGGCCCCGGTCAAGGCCGCGGTGCTGCCGCTGAGTCGCAACGCCGACCTCACGCCGAAGGCGAAGGACCTCGCGACCACGCTGCGTCAGCACTGGAACGTCGAGTTCGACGATGCCGGCGCCATCGGCCGCCGCTACCGTCGCCAGGACGAGATCGGTACCCCGTTCTGCATCACGGTCGACTTCGACACGCTCGAGGACCACGCGGTCACCGTCCGTGAGCGCGACACCATGGCGCAGGAGCGCGTTGCTCTCGACCAGGTCGAGGGCTACCTCGCGCAGCGCCTGATCGGCGCCTGATTTCCCGGCCGAATGTCACATGCGTTCAGTCCAACTGAACGCATGTGACATTCGGCCATTCGGGCGGGGTTCAGAAACGGCCTCCGCCGCCGCGCCCGATACGGCCCGAACTGCTCGGGCCTCCGAAGGACCCGGGTCCGGGTCCGCCCCACCCACCGCTGCCGCGGCCACCCCAGTTCCCGCCCCTGCTGCCGCGGAGCATGCTGTCGATCAGGATGCCGCCGAGGATCGCGCCGGCCGCATTGCCGCCGCCCCCGGACACGCCACCGCTCGGCGGTCGCTGGTTGCGCTGGTCGTCCTGGTAGCGGTTCACGTCCGCCTGCGCCGCCCATAGTGCCCGCGACGCCAGTTCGGTGGCGGACTGTGCGTGCTGCAGTGCCTTCGACGGATCCGAGCCGGTGAGCTGCTGCGCGGCCTGCAGGTGCCGCTGCGCCTCCGACAGGCGGGTGCGGGCCTCGGCCCCGACGGCGCCGCGCCGGGTGGAGATGAAGTCCGATGCCGCGCTCACCTGGGCCTCGGCCGCGGTGAGATCCTGGTCGAGCCGCTGCCGTGCGCGGTCGGCCTGCTGCCGCGCCTCCTGTGCCTCGGCGAGCACGGCGTCGAGCTTCGCGTCCGCGTCGACGACCTTGGTGAAGCTGCCCAGCGGATCGGTGTCCTTCGCGGCCTGCGCATTCCGCAGCGCCTCCTCGGCGGCGGCCGTCGCGTCGGCGAGCTTCTGTCCGCCCTGCGCAGTGAGCGCGGCCGCGGCGGTGATGCCCTCCTGCACGTCGGCCATCGCCGCCGGCAGCGTCGCGATGGCGTGCCGGATGTCGGTGTCGGCCCGCGCGACGGCGTCGAGCAGTTGACGGGCCTGGTTCAGCGCGCCCTCCGCCGCCCGGATCGCGACCACCGCCGGGCCCTGCTTTCCGGCCGGGAGCGTTGTGGCATCGCGTCCGGCCGCGATGTTCTGCTCCGCGAACGTGATCCGCTCGCGCGCCATCTCGGGATTCTTCTCGACTGTCGCCAGGACCGAGGCCGGGAACTCGCCCCGTAGCGACGCGAGCGTCGCCTCCGCGGACGGGACGCGGACGGTCAGTGAGACGACGTCCTGCGTGAGGGCGTCCAGCCGGGAAGGTGCGTCGATCAGGAGGTCGCGCATCGCGTCGAACTCCGCTACCCGGGCGTTGAGTTCGCGGTCCGCGCGTCCGCAGGTCGTGATGAGTTCGGTGAGCATCTCGCGCTGCTGCTGCGGCGTCTCGGGAATGTCGTCGTCGAGTCGCTGGCGGATCGTGAACGCGGACGCCAGCGTCCGGCGGGCCTGCTCGAAGGCGGTCGTGAACGGCGCGGTGGCATCGGCGCCGAACTCGCCGACGGCCAGGTTCAGCTCCTCCTCGCTGGTGCGGATCGCGTTGTCCATCTCGACGAGGGCGTCCTTGGCGAGCGCATCGAGGGCTGGAACGGGCAGCGCGGCAAGAGCTTCGGGATCGGTGGGATCCACCTGCCGGGCTGCGGCGACGGTCGCCTCGAGACGGTCGCCCCGCTTCTTGCGGGAGTAGAGGTAGACACCGCCGCCGGCCAGCGCCACCATGCCGACACCGACGCCGAGAACCTTCAGCGATGCGCCCGAGGCGGTCATCGCGTCCCCGAGCCCGCCCGCCGCGGCGATCGCGGCCCCGGACCAGTCCCGCTCGCGCAGGGCCGGTTCCACCGAATCGGTGCGGATCGAGGTGACCTCCGCGTCGGTGACCTCCGAGAGCGCCTGTGGGACATCGAAGTAGTACGCGCGGTCGGTCGTGGCGACCGCGAGCAGCGCGTCCTTGTTCCCCAGACCGCTGAGCTTCGCGGTCTGCTCCGTCCACGCCTTCTCGGAGAGTCCGTCGAAGTCAGCGACGTACACCACCCAGAGCGCGACCTTGTGCTCGTCGTAGAGCGTGTCGAGCGCGTCCTGGACGTCGGAGCGCTGACCGGAGTCGAGAACCCCGGACAGGTCGGTGATGTGGTCCGGCAGCCGCAGCGGGGCCTCGGCCGTGGCGGTCGCGGGCGCGAACAGGAAGGCGCCCAGTGTGAGCAGCGCGGCGACGGCGGTCGCGGCCACCGATCGGCGCGGCGTGTACTGGCGAGCGGGTGAACGCGACGGTGCGTGTGCCATAGGACGAATCTATCCGGTGCCGCGCGTCGTCATCGGCGGCCCGGGCGGGTGACTGGCAGAATCGGGGAGTGAGTACCGCCCCCAGTTACGACCCCCCGGAGCTGTCGCCCCGCCCCGTGCCGCGCCGTTCGTTCGGTGCCGCGGTGGCTCGTTGGGCCGGTCGGGCTGTGCTCGGCGCCGCGTTGATCGGCCTCGTTCTGGTCGGGGGCACGGCCTTCCGGGTGTGGCAGGTGGCGCGGATCACCGACACCACACCGGCCGACGCGATCGTCGTACTCGGTGCCGCTCAGTACGCGGGCACCCCGTCGTCGGTGTTCGAGGCCCGCCTGGACCAGGCCCGCAAGCTCTACGAACAGGGTGTCGCGCCGGCCATAGTCACGGTCGGTGGCAAGCAGGAGGGTGACGAGTACACCGAGGCGGCGTCGGGCCGGAACTACCTGATGGACCAGGGAGTGCCTGGGGATCGGATCACCGCCGTCGAGGAAGGCTCCGACACCCTGCTGAGCATCGAGGCGGTCAGCCGCGAGATGGGGCAGCAGGGCATGCAGTCGGCGGTGCTGGTGAGCGATCCGTGGCATTCTCTCCGGACCCGCACCATGGCCCGCGACGCGGGTCTCGAGGCGTGGACCGCACCCACCCGGCAGGGTCCCGCGGTGATCACCCGGGAATCGCAGCTGCACGGAATAACGAGGGAGACAGGTGCTTTGCTGTGGTATCAGCTCACTCACTTCTCGGCAGACTTCCCGTACACGGCGGGCCAGTGATCGGCCGCGACACACGGGCGCCGTACACCTCGCACGATCTCGACCGACTCGTGTCCGAGGCGCCCAAGACCGCGGGACTGATCGCGGCCGCGGAGTCGTCGCAGCACCGCTCGGCGTTCTCGCGCGACCGCGCCCGCGTCCAGCACTCGGCCGCACTGCGGCGTCTCGCGGACAAGACCCAGGTGGTCGGTCCGCGTGACGGCGACACCCCGCGGACCCGGCTGACGCATTCGATCGAGGTGGCGCAGATCGGCCGCGGCATCGCCGACGGGCTGGGACTCGACCCCGACCTCGTCGACCTGGCCGGCCTGGCCCACGACATCGGGCATCCGCCGTACGGACACAACGGGGAGAAGGCGCTCGACGAGGTCGCGGAGAGCTGCGGCGGCTTCGAGGGCAACGCGCAGAACCTGCGGATCCTCACGAGCCTCGAGCCCAAGGTCCTGGACCCGGAGGGGCGCAGTGTCGGGCTCAACCTCACCCGGGCATCGCTCGACGCCGCCATCAAGTACCCGTGGACCCGGCCGCGGCCCGGGGCGAAATTCGGCGCGTACGACGACGACGCGGCGGTGCTGGCGTGGGTGCGCGAGGGCGCGCCCGAGGGGCGGCAGTGCATGGAAGCGCAGGTGATGGACTGGGCCGACGACGTCGCCTACTCGGTGCACGACGTCGAGGACGGTGTGATCGCCGGCCGCATCGACCTGCGCGTGCTGGGCGACGCGATCGAGGTTCGTGCGCTGGCCGAATTGGGGGCCAGGCAGTTCTCGGGCCTCGTCGTCGACGAGCTGGCGGAGGCGGCCGAACGCCTGTCGAGGCTGCCTGTGGTGACCTCCGTCGGCGACTACGATGGGACGCTGACCAGTTCGGTGGCGCTGAAGAACCTCACCAGCGAGCTGGTGGGCCGGTTCGCGTCGGCCGCCGTCGGCGGCACCCGAGAGGCGGTCGGGCCCGGCCCGCTCACGCGGTATCAGGCCGACCTCGTGGTGCCCTCGATCGTGGCGGCCGAGGTGGCCCTACTCAAGACCGTCGCGTTGCACTATGTGATGTCCGACGCCGGGCACAAGAACCGCCAGGACCGGCAGCGGGACCGGGTGCACCGGGTGGCCGAGTGGCTGCTGCGCACCGCACCGTCCGGTCTGGATCCGTTGTTCCTGCCCGCGTGGCACGCCGCCGCCGACGACGCCGCGCGGGTGCGGGTGATCGTCGACCAGATCGCGTCGTGCACCGAGAGTCGTCTGGAACGGATCGACAAGCAGAGCCTGGGCGCCCAGGCGAGCTGGGGATAGGTGTTCGCCTGCGGTGAGGGCCTAGACTGCCTTCGTGGCCGGCCGAATCCCTGACAGAGACATCGCGGCCGTTCGCGAACGCACTCGGATCGAGGACATCGTCGGCGAGTACGTCTCGCTCAAGCGCGCGGGCGGCGATTCGATGAAGGGGCTGTGCCCCTTCCACGACGAGAAGTCGCCCTCGTTCCATGTCCGGCCCAATCACGGCCACTTCCACTGCTTCGGCTGTGGTGAGGGCGGCGACGTCTACTCGTTCCTGCAGAAGATCGAACACGTCAGTTTCGTGGAGGCGGTCGAGCAGCTCGCCGATCGGATCGGCTACCAGATCTCGTACGAGGGCGGCGGCACGTCCGTGCAGCGCGACCGGGGTACCCGGGCGCGCCTCGTCGCCGCCAACGCGGCGGCGCAGGAGTTCTACGCGGCGCGTCTGAAGGAGCCCGACGCGCAGGCGGCCCGCGACTACCTCACCGAACGCAACTTCGACGCGGCCGCGGCCGCGCAGTTCGGCTGCGGCTACGCCCCGGACGGCTGGGACACCCTGACCAAGCACCTGATGGGCAAGGGCTTCGAGGCGAAGGAACTCGAGGCCGCCGGGCTGTCCAAGGAGGGTCGACGCGGACCGATCGACCGGTTCCATCGGCGGCTGCTGTGGCCCATCCGCAATCTCTCCGGCGACGTCATCGGCTTCGGCGCCCGCAAGCTGTTCGACGACGACACGATGCCTGGCAAGTACGTCAACACCCCCGAGACGATCCTCTACAAGAAGTCGAACGTGCTGTTCGGTCTGGACCTGGCCAAGCGGGACATTGCGAAGGGCCACCAGGCGGTGGTCGTCGAGGGCTACACCGACGTGATGGCGATGCACCTGGCCGGCGTGAAGACCGCCGTTGCATCCTGCGGCACCGCATTCGGTGACGAACATCTCGCGATGCTGCGCCGACTCCTCATGGACGACAGCTACTTCCGCGGTGAGGTGATCTACACCTTCGACGGCGACGCCGCGGGCCAGGCGGCCGCGCTGAAGGCGTTCGAGGGCGACCAGAAGATGGCGGGGCAGACCTTCGTCGCGATCGCGCCGGACGGAATGGATCCGTGCGAGTTGCGTCAGCAGTCGGGTGACGCGGCCGTCCGCGATCTGGTCGCGCGCCGCACCCCGATGTTCGAGTTCGTTGTCAAATCCCTTCTCGCCGAACATGATCTGGACACCGCCGAGGGGCGGGTGGAGGCGTTGCGTCGCACCGTGCCGGTGGTCGCGCGGATCAAGGAACCGACGCTGCGCAATCAGTACGCCGTGCAGCTGTCGGGCTGGGTCGGCGAGGAAATTCCGGCGGTGCGCCGTCGGGTCGGGGACGAGGCGCGCAAGATCGCGCGTGGCGGAGGCGGGGCACCGACGAAGCGTCGTCCCGTCGACGACTCCCCGGGAGCGTCGGCGTCGGCTCCGGCGGCCGGTGTGTCCCGCCCGCGGCCCAACGACCCGGCGCTGTGGCCGCAGCGCGACGCCCTCAAGGCGGCCCTGCAGTACCCGGCCATTGCGGGCACGGTCTTCGATTCGCTGCCGGGGGAGACGTTCGCCCATCCGGCCTATGCGGCCGTCCGGGAGGCGGTCGCCGCGGCCGGCGGTACATCCGCCGGTCTCGGTGGTGGTGAATGGGTGGACGCGGTCGGGCGCAATGCGGGCGACCTCGTCGTGCAGTCGATCGTGATGGAACTCGCAGTCGAGCCGCTGCCCGCCGACGAGGACATCATTCCTCGCTACATCCGCGGCGTGCTGGCACGACTGCAGGAGGTCTGGGTCGGCGAACAGGTCGCCGAGCTCAAGTCCAAGCTGCAGCGCGTCTCGCCGACCACCGACTCCGACGAGTTCCATTCCCTGCTCGGTGATCTGGTCGCACTCGAGCAGTACCGGCGCAGCCTGCTCGATCAGGCGATCGGCGACACCAGCGGCGAAGGTATCGCCTGACGGTCGGCGCCGCCGGTGCCGAACCGAGGTGCCGCTAGTTCCTCCGCAGCTGGTCGTGGGGGACCAGGATCGTGGTCCGCTCGTCGATCGGCTTCATCGGCTCGAGCTTGGGCTGCGTGCTGAGCGAATCCGACAGCTTCTGCCGACCCGTCTCGATGACCTTCTTGGTGGCGGGGCTGCTTGCCACGGCCTTCGCGGCCTTGCTGATCTGTTCGTACCGGGCTCGTCCCGCTCGGGTGCCCAGCACGTAACCCGCCGCAACGCCTACCAACAACCGCAACATTTCCGGATTCCTCCCGTCGAACTGCCTGCATACATCCTGCCTGATCCGTCTCTGTTCAGGCGATTTGGTACTTGGGTGGGGGTATGGGCTACAGTTTTCCAGGCACCGCGGGAAACGGCAGTGCCGCCCAGGTAATCCCCTGTAGCTCAATTGGCAGAGCATTCGACTGTTAATCGAACGGTTGCTGGTTCGAGTCCAGCCGGGGGAGCCGAACAGAAGGCCCCTCACCCTAGCGGGTGAGGGGCCTTCTGCGTTTCGGAACGATCAGCGGGGCGGGGAATCCGAACGCATATCGGCGGCGCCGGGTTTGTTGCCCATCAGCAGCCGTGCGAGTGCGCCGAGGACCGCCACCACCAGCACGAGCCATAGGAGCGCGACCACCAGCGCGGTGATGTCGAAGGCCACGGGCAGGGTGGGATTGTGCTCGTCCAACTCAGCCTCCCCGGTCTGGTGTGTGCTGGTTCACGGCATCATCGCAGACCGGGGAGCACTCCGGGCGCTGTGGCGTCAGGCCGCGAGCCGGATCGGCCACTGCCCGTCGACGTCCGACGCGTCGCGGCCCTCGCGCTGCAGGTACTCGGCGAAGTCGCGCTGGCGCTCGGCATGCCAGCCTGCCTGACTCGTCATCACGTCGTCGAGCGCGGCGAGTTCGGGGAACCGCTGCGGCAGGATCTGCGCCAGTTCGGCGGCAGCGAGGGCGTCGGACTCCGCCTCGTGCGCCGACCCCAACTCGATCCCGTAGTGCTCGCACAGCGCGCCCAGCGTGCGCTTGCCGCGGCGGTAGCGGTCGACCTCCCGATCGATCACGTACGGGTCGACGACGAGCCCGTAGTCGTCCATCGGTGGCAGACCGAGGCGGCGGCCCTCGGCGTCCATCACGGTGAGGTCGTACGAGGCGTTGAACGCGACGACGGCGTAGCCGGCCGCCCACGCGTCGGTGAGGGCCTGCCGGATCTCCCGGTACCCGACTGCGTAATCCGTGCCGTGCTCGCGCGCGTGGGCCGTCGAGATGCCGTGGATGGAGCTGGCGTCCTCGGGGATGTCGACACCCGGATCGACGATCCAGTTGCGTGACCGGGGCCGCCCACCCTCGACGGTGACCACGCATGCGGTGACGATTCGCGCCGAGAGCGGGTCTCGGCCAGTTGTTTCCAGATCGAACGCGCAGATCGGTCGGGTGGTCCAGTTCTTCAATTCGAGGTCCTTCGGGTGTCGCGGGATCGTGCCGTTCGATCGTGTCGCCGCCCAGTCTGCGGGCAGGCACCGACACGCCCTGTCGGGCACGCGACATGCGCCACCCCGCAGACGGGAACTGTCGAGGGCGGGCGGTAACATTCGGCTGTCCGCGGCGTACCGCCGCGGCAGGGGGCGGTAGCTCAGTCGGTTAGAGCCGTGGACTCATAATCCATTGGTCGCGGGTTCGAGCCCCGCCCGCCCCACGTAGATGGCACTTTTCCTGATCGGGTGAGGTGCCATCCGTCGTTTATTCGTCGTTTACGGCGACGACACTGTCCAGCAGATCCGCCACCGCGGTGTGCGTCCGGCCACGACTCATGTACCGGTCCATCGTCATGCTGACATGTCGATGCCCGAGGTGATCGGCGCCCACGCGGGCCGACAGGCCGCCTTCGTCAATGAGCGTGGCGAGCGCCTTGCGGAAACTGTGCGTCGTCACCTCCGGCACCCCGAGGTCGTCGCGGACCTTCCGCCACTGCTTCCCGAAGTTGTTCGGGTCGCGCAGGGTTCCGGACGTTGACGGGAAGATCACGCCGAGCTGCCCGAGCTGCGGCTCGTCGGCCCGACGCTTCAACGCCTCGAGCGCGAACAGCGGCAAGGCGATGGTCCGCAGTCCCGCTGCTGTCTTCGCCGCCTGGACGCGCTGCAACCCGGCGCCCTTTGCCCGGACGACCTTTCCTGACACGGTCACGGTGCCGGCCTCGTCATCGACGTCGGACCACCGCAGCGCGAGCAGCTCCGACCGCCGTAGGCCCGTCGCGATCAACAGCGTGATCGGGTCGACCAGATCGTTCGCCGCGCAGTACTCCGACTCGCCGAGCGCGACGAGCAGCGCGCGCAGCTCGTCGGCCGTGAGCGGCCGTGCCCCCTTCGGAGGCGTCTTGGACTTGATGGGGGAGACATCGCGCACGGGGTTCGAGTCCACTGCCCCGGCGATCACCGCGATGCCGAGGGCGCCGCGAAGGATCGTCTTCGCCTGCCGCGCCATCGTCGGCCCGTGCGCTTTGGCCATCGCACGTATGGCCGTGTCGATTCGTCCGGCCGTGGCCTCACCCACCCGCACGCCGCCGATCTTGCTCTCGAGTTTCCCGGCGGCGAACCTATAGGTGTCCATCGTCGCGGCCGACCGCCCCTCCTCTTCGAGACGGCCGAGGTACGTCCGGACCAGTGCGGTGATGGTCGTCGCGTCGGTGACGTCCTCCTCGCTCGGCGCTCGGCGTGCGTCGAGGTGGTCTAGCAGCTCCCGCTCGGCGACCTTCCCGTGCTGGTCCCGGCGGCCGGCGGGCGTGCGCCGCTCGACGCGACGGACGACGCCGTCTGTGTCGCGGAACCGGCAGTGCGCCAGCCAGACTCCGCCGCCGAGGTCGCGCCGGGTGATCTTCCCGTGCTGCCCGATCCGCAGCGGCGGTCTACCGGCGGCCATCTAGTACCTATGTCCGTCTAGTACTTCTAGCGCAGATGCGGGCAGAAGAAATTGCACGGGCAGATTCATCTGCTCGTCAATGTCGGTGGTGTCGATTCCCTCGACGATGGGGGGTGTGTCCTTCGTCATTCCGCCGTACCAAACATGCGGGACCTCCGTTACGAACGGGAAGTAGCGACGCCACAGGCTGACTACTGCAGCTGAGCGCAGTTGGTCGTGGAGATCGTCAAGCAGGTCCCTCCATCCCTGGCTATCTTGCAGAGCTGGGTCTGATCCGTTGTCGTCCATGTGGCGACGGATCCACTCGCCAAGGTTCGGCGCGTAGTCGGGCCCGTCCCATTCCGGGTCGAGGCCGGACTTTTCGATGGATTGAAAGTCGCTGTCGGCGCGGGCCAACTGGTGGTCGGCGACCGCCCGCGGGATACCCAACAGTTCCAGCACACCCTCTACGGGTGTCCGCAGATGGCCTGCTAGCCAGTATGTAATTGAGGCAGTCGACGAGTGCACGACGTACGGGCCCTGTCGACCCTCGGAAAGTTCGACCGCGAACCGCATGACCTGAGCCATGGCGATCGATTGTTCGACCTGCCTTTCGCTCTTCCGTAGGTGTCGCCGCGCCGCAATGACCGTGCCGAGATCCTGCTGGTAGACGTACTCAAGCCCGCCACCTGTGTGTGCCAACGCTACGACTTCAACGCCGAGAGCCTTGGCCACAGTGAATGCTTCGGTGAACCGAACTGGGCGAGTCCCTGCCTCGACTCGCGAGACCGTTCCTTGTGACCAGTTCAGGCCGGCTGCACGGACTAGGTCCGACAGTTGCCCCTGGCTGAGCCCCCGGGCGCTTCTCAGATCCTCGATTCGCTTGCCAACTGCTTCGTCTGCGTCCACGACGGTAGGGTATCGCGTTTTGCGGTACTGACCAACGAATCTCGTCATGTATCGTGTTAGTCGATTGAGCTCATCGAATAACGAGATACGTGGAGGGAAGATGCACACCAGCGAGGACTACTGGCTGAGTCGCGAAGAGGTCGCGGGTCGGCTGAAGGTGCCCCCGAAGACGTTGGCGCAGTGGGCAACGCAGAAGAAAGGACCGCGCTTCTCGAAGATTGGCCGATTCGCCCGCTACAAATTCAGCGACATTGTCGCCTGGGAGGACAACCAGGTCACCGGCGGCGCGGCCTGATGGTCGCCGCGGTCACGAACGAAAACGCCCGCCCGGTGCTCGAACACCGGACGGGCAGTGAATCCAACCTCTACCAAGAAGAAGGCTCGATGACTGATTTTACCCGCTACGTCGTGTCCTGCCATCTCGACACTGGCCACGTTGACCAGCTCGGAACGTTTCAGACGCACGTGGCCGCGATGGACGCCGCGATCACCCACGCATCGACGTGTGCCGACGACCTCGGCACGTGTAGGACGTTCGATTTCGCCGCGATGTCCGCCACGCTCGGGACTGGCGACGTGCTCGAGTACCGAATTGTCGCCGACAGCGCCCTGCGCTGGTCAGTCTGTGCAGAGACGACTGCGCATGGCGTTCGAATCAATTGCGGACCTGTGCATCTCAGTCTGTCAGTGACTGACTCGGTCGATCTGGTCGATGCCGTGGTCGCCGTACTCGCGGATCTCGAACGGTCGGCTGGCGAGTCTGTCGTTTCGCCGGTGCTGTCCGGGGCGATCGAGGATCTGCCGGGGGCGGCGGCTGGCAGCGCCGACTCAGAATTCCGGGGTCTGTAGCGGTGGCGGGGCGAATCGTCGGACAGGTGATGGACAACGCGCAGCGCTTGCGGGATCGAGGGCTCTCTCAGCGGGCCCTCATGGCGCTGACTGTGATTGCTGAGGGCTGCCGTGAGCCCAGTCGCGAGGGGCATGTGGCTCGTGCTCGCATCGCTGCTGTCCTCGGCGCTACGGAGCGTACCGCGACACGCGCGCTACAAGAGCTCGTCCAAGCCGGCATCGTCGTGGTCGTTGAAGGTCCTCGACGGCGGGCCCGGTCGTTCGATCCGGTGACGGGTGAGACTGTCGAAAAGGGGGTCGCGACACTCTACCGGATCGAGCTACTCAAGAGCCTAAGTGAGGCGCAAGAGTCAGATGAGTCGCCTGATTCGGAGGACACCCGAGCGTCCTCGCAGAGTGAAGCTGGGACGACGAATCTGATGGAACCGGGGGACAAATCCGAATTTTTGGGGAGACTTCCAGATGTCCCACTTCCCTTAGAGAACCCCGTGAGTGATTCCCGGGGGTCGCGCGCGCAAGCAGGCGCGCTCGCGGGAGGCGCCCCATCCAGATACTGCTTTGAGCATCCAGACGGCACCGCCAAGCCGTGTGGTGCATGTGCCAGCGCTCGTGAGCAGCGTGAGGCATGGACTCGTCGCCGTGCTAACGAGGTGGCAGCTGCCCAGGCCGCAGCCCGTCTCACGGCCGCCGATGCTCGGCGCCGCAGAATCGCGGCGTGCGTGATGTGTGACAGCAGTGGCTATCGCATGGGCGGCATCTGCAGCCACGACCTCTCGCAGGACGAGGTCAACCGCCGCGGGGCCGCGCGTGTCCGCGCGGTACTCGCCCGGCAGCAGGTCAGGGTCAGTCCCTCGACCGTGGCGACTGTGCGATGACGGCGCGGTGGCCAGCCTTGGTGGCTGTGGTGGGAACCACCGGCATCGGTGTTGCTGCGGCGGTGCTGTCATTCACGGCCTTGAGCGATCTCGCCGCTCGCTCCGGTGTCGCGGTTCCTGCGTTGTGGCCCGCGATAGTCGATGGCGTAGTCGTTGTTGCGACTGTCGCTGTAGTCGCGGGCGCTGGGCGTTACGCCTGGGGACTGTTAATCGTCGGTGCATTGGTCTCGGTTGCGGGGAACGCGTTGCATGCCGCGCTTCCCGATGAGGCGCTACCCGTGTGGCTTCGTGCGACAGTCGCCGCAGTTCCACCTGTAGCGCTCGTCGCAGTCACACATCTTGCGGTGCGTCTGCGACGAGCGTCGTCTGCTACTCAGACTGCAGCGTGCGACACCTCGGTCCGGACAAGCGATCCAATCTGCGATAGCGGCGGAGACGAGGATCTGGTCGGTGGGGGTGACGAGTACCACGGCACGGCGCTTGCTCTGACCGAGCCGACCGTGGCCAGTCCCGCGGCTTCGCGCCGCGACACGGTTGCGCCTGTCGACGAGGACGTTGCAGCTGACGCTCGTAGTGACGACGCTGCCCGTGCTCTCGCGATCGAACTTCTGGTTGGAGGAATGCCAGCTCAGGATGTCGCCGACCAGGTTGGCGTCCACAGAACCACCGTCTACCGGTGGAAGCGGAAGCACTGTCAGTCTGTGTCGCTGTGACCTGAGGTGTCAGCCTCGGTTCATAGCGATTGTCCGAGAACGAGACCTCTCACCGGCCGTCGAGGGCGGGCCTATGGCCCGCCCTCGACGCGGGTTTGAAGAGAACAGAATGCGGGGGATGGCCATCCGACACGGCCGGGTCGTACCTGCACATCAAGACCGGGATGAGACCGGGCAAGATGTCATTCCGAGTGTTGTCGGGTCTGCGAAGGGGCGGGTTGGTCATGGGTTCTGTTCACGAGGTCATCGAGGCGTTCCGTCAGGCGCCGTCGAACTCGGAACGGGGCACGAAGTTCGAGCAGTTGATGGTCCGCTACTTCGAGCTCGATCCGTTGTTGTCGCAGCAGTACGACCAGGTGTGGCGGTGGACGGATTGGCCCGGCCGGGACGGGAAGCCCGATACCGGGATCGACCTGGTCGCCCGGGAGCGCGACACCGGCGCGTTCACGGCGGTCCAGTGCAAGTTCTACGAACCCACCCACACGCTCGCCAAGGGCGATATCGATTCATTTTTCACGGCGTCGGGGAAGAAGCCGTTCACGAACCGGGTGATCATCTCGACCACCGACCGGTGGGGGAAGAACGCTGAGGCGGCGCTCGAGGATCAGCACACCCCGGTGCAGCGGATCGGGTTGGCGGAGATCGCAGAGTCCCCGATCGACTGGGACATCGCCTGGCCGGCCGGTGAACTGCACGTCGAACTCACCGAGGCCAAGCGCCACGATCCGCGCCCGCACCAGCAGGCAGCCATCGATGCCGTGTTTGCCGGGTTCGAGGCTGGCAACGACCGCGGCAAGCTGATCATGGCGTGCGGCACCGGCAAGACGTTCACCGCGCTCAAGATCGCCGAACGCACCGCGCTCGAGCAGAGCGGGTCGGCCCGGATCCTGTTCGCGGTGCCGTCGATCTCCCTGCTCTCGCAGACCTTGCGGGAGTGGACCGCGCAGACCCAGCTGGACCTGCGGGCGTTCGCGGTGTGCTCGGACACGAAGGTCTCCCGCGCCGCCGAGGACATCGGCGCGGTCGATGTCGCGATCCCGGTCACCACCGACCCGGCCACCCTCGCCGCCGAGATGGGGCACCGCAAACGGGCCAAGGGCCTGACGGTGGTGTTCACCACTTATCAGTCCCTGCCCGTCGTCGCGAAGGCGCAGCAGCAGGGGGTGGACGGGTTCGATCTGGTGATCTGCGACGAGGCGCACCGCACCACCGGCGTCACGTTGGCAGGGGAGGACGAGTCGAACTTCGTCAAGGTGCACGACGGCGACTTCCTCAAAGCGTCACGCCGGCTGTACATGACGGCAACCCCGCGGCTGTTCGACGACAAGGTCAAGGACCAGGCCGCCGAGCATTCGGCCGAACTCGCCTCGATGGACGACGAGACCGTCTACGGCCCCGAGTTCCACCGCCTGTCGTTCGGGGACGCGGTCGAACGCGGCCTGCTCACCGACTACAAGGTGATCGTGCTGACCGTCGACGAGAACCTGGTCGCCTCCCCGCTGCAGGCCCAGCTGGCCGGTGAGTTCTCCGAACTCAAGCTCGACGACGCCTCGAAGATCGTCGGCTGCTGGAACGGTCTCGCCAAACGTGCCGGCCGCTCCCCGGACGGCACCGGGTTCGCGCCGGGGGAGCCACCGATGCGACGTGCGGTGGTGTTCGCCAAGGACATCGCCGCCTCCAAGCAGGTCGCCGAGGTGTTCCCGTCCGTGGTGGATGCGTATCGGGACCTGCTCGAGGAGAACGAGAACGACGGACATGCGGTGTCGTCGACGAACCGGGACCTGGCGTGCTCGGTGCATCACGTGGACGGCACGTTCAACGCCCTGCAGCGCAACGCCGAACTCTCGTGGTTGAAGGCCCCGGTGCCGGAGGGGGAGTGCCGGATCCTGACCAACGCCCGCTGCCTGTCTGAGGGAGTGGACGTGCCGGCGCTGGATGCGGTGATGTTCCTCAACCCCCGCAACTCCGTCGTCGACGTGGTGCAGTCCGTGGGTCGGGTGATGAGGAAGGCCGACGGCAAGGACTACGGCTACATCATCCTGCCCGTCGCCGTCCCTGTCGGCGTGTCCCCGTCGCAGGCGTTGTCGGACAACCGCCGCTTCAAGGTCGTGTGGCAGGTCCTCAACGCGCTCCGCGCGCACGACGACCGGTTCAACGCGATGGTCAACTCCATCGCCCTCAACGCCACCACCGAGGCGAAGAAGACCGGCAAGGGCTCGACCATGTTGATGGGCGACCACATCGGCCCCGTGAGCAGCGACAACGAATCCGTCGCCGGCACCGGTTCGTCCACCGATGCCACCGGCACCACCGATGCGCCCAGTTCTGTGGCCGAAGGTGGCGCAGATGGTGGGCAGATGGCGACGCAGATGGCGTTGTTCTCGCTGTCGGAGTGGCAGGAAGCGATCGTCGCGAAGATCGTCGACAAGGTCGGTACCCGTGCCTACTGGGAAGACTGGGCCGCCGACGTCGCCGACATCGCCGCCGCCCAGATCACCCGCATCCGGCACTTGCTGGCCGGGGCGTCCCCGGAGGTGGCGGCGGCGTTCGAGAGGTTCCATCAGGGGCTGAAGGACAATCTCAACGACTCCATCAGCCGCGATGACGCGATTTCGATGCTCTCGCAGCATCTGATCACCAAGCCGGTGTTCGACGCCCTGTTCGCCGAACACGATTTCGCCTCCCACAACCCTGTCTCGAAGGTGATGGAGGCGATGGTCGCCACCCTCGGCGACTCCGGATTGGAGGCCGAGACTGCGAAACTCGACGGCTTCTACGCCTCCGTCCGCACCCGCGCCGCCGAGGTGACCACCGCGGACGGCAAGCAGAAGGTGATCGCCGAACTCTACGAGAAGTTCTTCCGTCTCGGCTTCCGCAAGCAGTCCGAAGCCCTCGGCATCGTCTACACCCCTGTCGAAGTCGTCGACTTCATCCTCCGCGCCGCCGACCACGCGTCCCGGGATGCGTTCGGCCGCGGCCTGACCGACGAAGATGTTCATATCCTGGATCCGTTCACCGGCACCGGCACCTTCATGACCCGGCTACTGCAGTCCGGACTCATCGACCCCGCCGATCTGGCCCGCAAGTACGCGTGCGAGTTGCACGCCAACGAGATCATGCTGCTTGCCTACTACATCGCGGCGGTGAACATCGAGTCCACCTACCACGCCCTCATCGGCAAAGAGGCTGCCTCCGAGTATGTTCCGTTCGAGGGCATCGTGCTTGCGGACACCTTCCAGATCACCGAGGACGGCGACAGCCTCGACGCGGTGATGTTCCCGCAGAACAACGACCGCATCATCCGTCAGAACGCAATCCCGATCAACGTGGTGGTCGGCAACCCGCCGTACTCGGTAGGCCAAGACTCTGCCAACGACAACAATGAGAACGTCGCGTACCCCACATTGGACGGCCGGATACGAGAGACATATCTGGCAGATCGTGGACGCGGCGGCAGCAACTCGTTGTTCGACTCGTACATTCGTGCGTTCAGATGGGCGACCGACCGTATCGGCGACGCCGGGATCGTCGCGTTCGTCTCCAATGGCGGTTGGATCGACGGCAACACCGCGGCTGGGCTACGGATGTCCCTCACCGACGAGTACTCCCGTATCTACGTCTACAACCTCCGTGGCAACCAGCGCACCGCTGGCGAACTTTCCCGCAAGGAGGGCGGCAAGGTATTTGGCTCCGGCAGTCGCAATACAGTCGCGATCCTTATTGGTGTCAAGAACCCCGCCTACGTTGGCCTCTGTGAGATCTTCTACCGCGACATCGGCGACTACCTCAGCCGCGAGGACAAACTCCGTATTGTCGACGACGGCAACCTCGCGACCGTCGACTGGCAGGCCATCACCCCGAATACCCACGGAGACTGGATCAATCAGCGCAACGACGCGTTCGAGGGGTGGCCTGCGATCGGAGAGAAGCACGTCGTGACGAGTTGCACGGTGTTCGACTCGTATTCAAGAGGCTTGGAGACGGGACGCGACGTCTGGGTCTACAACTACTCCGCGCCGAAGGTTGAGCAGAACTGTCGGGCCACTCTCGAGTTCTATTCGCACGTCGAGGGTCTCTACTCAACTTGGCTGAGCGAGAAGGGGCTTGGCAGAAAGAAGGAGAGCCGTGATCGCTTCTTCAAGGACTGCGGAGATACGGTCAACGACGGCCATAAGATCAGCTGGACCCTGAGCCTCAAGAATCGGCTGATCTCCAATCGTCCGGCCAGCTTCGCTCCAGACGGACTGGTCGTGGGCTCGTACCGCCCCTTCTGCAAACAGAACGTCTACTTCGACCGCACGTTGAACCACATCGTTGGCCTCACTCCGTCGATGTTCCCCACACCACACCACAAGAACATCGGGATCGTGCTGACGGCACCGGCGTCGCACTTCGAGTTCACACCGTTCATGACGGACCTTCTGCCGAACCTGCATCTGCTCGATACCGGACAGTTCTTCCCTCGCTGGACCTACAGCAAGGCTGAATCGGCTGATGGTGAACTCGACTTCGCGGCGGCAGACACTGCTGGCGTCGACGAGCACGGCTACCGTCGGGTCGACAACATCACCGACGGCATCCTCGCTCTCTACCGCGGCGCGGTCGGCGACCAGGTCACGAAGGACGACATCTTCTACTACGTCTACGGTCTGCTCCACGACCCCGCCTACCGCGAAACCTACGCCGCGGATCTGAAGAAGATGCTCCCGCACATCCCGACGCCCGAGTTTCGGGACCGGTTCGAGCAGTTGGTCGCTGCCGGCAGGAAGCTGGCGGACCTGCACGTGAACTACGGGACCGTGGAGCCGTACGACCTCGATGTGCAGCTGAAGAAGGACGTCTCAGCGGAGGATCGTGAGACATGGCGGGTGTCGAAGATGAAGTGGGGCAAGAAGAGGGACCCCGAGACCGGCAAGAACGTCGACGACCGAACCAGCATCGTCTTCAACCCGAAGGTCACCATCGCGGGCATCCCCGAGGCTGCTGAACGGTACATGCTCGGCTCCCGGTCAGCGTTGGCGTGGATCATCGATCGCTACCAGGTCAAGACCGACAAGGCGTCCGGGATCGTCAACGACCCCAACGACTGGTGCGACGAGCGCGACGACCCGCGCTACATCGTCGATCTGATCAAGCGGGTGACCACCGTTGCGGTCGAGACGATGACGATCGTCGACTCGTTGGCAATCGCGTCGGTGCTGAGACAAGGGGACCTGTGACAACGGCGACGGCCTCGACAATCACAGAAGGGGCACCGGTAGAAGGGATGTACCTTCGGAGCTTCACGATAGAGGGGTTCCGATCGTGCGGAAAGGTCACGATTCCCCTGGGCCCGACGGTGACCTTGCTAGTCGGCGAGAACAATGCAGGCAAGTCCAACATCATCGAAGCGTTGCGATTGGCGACCGCTCCACTGAGCGGGCGGCGGACTCGATACTTCGAGATCGACGATGTGAGGGACGGCGACACAGAGCAGGTGCTCCTGACGTCCCAGTTCTCGGGGTTGACGGCGTTCCAACGCGCGCATCTCATCGGTGCGCTGGACCTTGCGAACGATGACGCTGTCCATGTGACGCGTTTTCGGCCGTCGCCGGACGGTGTCCGCCGGGGGCGTGTCGAGCATCTGGTTGGGCGCGCATGCTCGCCAGATCCTGAACCGGAGAAGCGTGAGCAGATAAATCACGTCTATCTGGCCCCCCTCCGGGATGCACAACGCGAGCTCGATTCAGCTTCGGGGAACCGGCTGGCATTGATAATGCAACATCTTGTCGAGGAGAGCGATCGGAACGAGTTCGTCACGCAGGCGCAGGAAGCGCTGGATGATCTCGAGGGGCACCCGGCTGTCACGGGTGTGAATAGCGGCATTCAGGGGCATTTGTCCAAGCTGACTGATCCGGTGCGCGCGCAGAAGGTTCACCTCGGATTTGAACGACCGCGTCTTGAGCGTCTTGCGCGCAGCTTGCGACTCAAGATGGCTGAGCACGAGCTCAGGCCGGCAGATCTGACCATGTCCGGCCTCGGATACGCCAATTTGCTCTTCATGGCCACAGTGATCCTGGAACTGCAAAATGCCCGAGATTCGGAGCTGACGCTGTTCCTGGTCGAGGAACCGGAAGCACATCTGCATCCGCAGTTGCAGGCCGTGCTCATGGAGTTCCTGGTTGACCAAGCCGCCACGTCAGTGCGCGATGACCGGGAGGGGCCGGCCGGACGGATCCAGGTCATTGCCACGACGCACTCGCCGAACCTGGCGAGTGCCCTGGAGACCGAGAATGTGGTCGTCGTTAGGCATGGATCGAGCGGAGATACCGGCACCGCAGTGATCCCCTTGGCGGACATTTCACTTGAGCCGAACGAACGTCGGAAGATCGATCAGTATCTCGATGTGACCCGCTCGGAGCTGCTGTTCGCCCGGTCGGTGGTACTGGTAGAAGGAATCGCCGAGGCCGTTCTCGTCCCGGTGCTGGCGCGACACTGCGTCTTCAACGGATCCACTCAATCCGAGCAGCAGCTCCGCCGAGCTTTTCGTGGTGTGTCGGTTGTCAACGTCGGCTCCGTCGACTTCAAGCCCTACATCAAGCTGCTGATGCAGGAGGTGAACGGTAGTCGGCTGGCTGACCGCCTGGTCGTGGTCACCGATGCCGATCCAGCACTCACCCCCGAAGAGAAGCGGAGCAAGAACAGCAAGAGCAAAAAGAGAGATGCTGCCGGCGAGGAGGCGCCACAGCCGAGTCCCGGAAACATCAACGACTCACTCGCCGCAGAGCCGGAGTTGGCGTCCGACGAAGACGATGACAACGAGGACAATGACAAGGTCCTGTACAACCGTGCGGCAGACCTACGGGCCCTGCGGGAGTCCCTCGGTGTCGGCGACGACCTACTCCATATAGCGGAAGCTCCACACACCCTCGAAGCTGACCTGCTGGTTTCCGGCACCATGAATCACGTCGTCTTGGGTCAGGCCTACCTCGACCAACACCCAAAATCGCAGCGACAGTGGGGGGAAATCACCCAGAGTTCTGATCCAGCCCGGGAATTCTACGTGCGGTTGCGTAACTCCAAGGGGCTGATCAGCAAGGGCCAATTCGCACACGACGTCGCACGGAGGATCGTCGATGGGGCATCGTTCGAATGCCCGGCTTACCTAGTTGAAGCTATCGCCGTATCGGTCCGGAAGCCGGTTCCGTAAGCATGCCGCCCCTAAACTTCACTCGCGCCCAGCGTGCCCTCATCAGGACGAAGTCATCGATCTATGTAGAGGCATGCCCAGGGGCGGGAAAGACCCAGGCGATCGTCCAGCGATTTATCGACCGGCCGGCGAGCGATCCTCGACGCGGAGTCGGTCTCATCTCGTTCACCAACGCCGTGATCGATGAGGCGCGCACACGATGCAGCGCTGATCCGGCGCTTCTGCAGGTTCCCAACTTCGTGGGCACCATCGACAGCTTCATCAATCGATTCGTCGTAGGTCCGGTATTTCGCTCACGCAAAGGTATCTCGCCATCCTTCCGTGACACTTGGGCGACGGTGCCAGGAACAACAGTGCAAGCACACGGGCTTAGGGCAGAACTCGACTGGTTCTCCTTCGACGCCGCGGGTACCGCGAAATTCCGGATCAAGCGCGTGCCATGGGAAAGCAGGGGATGGCTGGCAAGCCAAGAGCCCTGGAAGACCGACGCGTTGGAATCCAAGGCCTCAGCACTCTGGCTTTCCCTGGTGCGCAAGGGCATCCTCGACGCGGAGGCCTCGCGGGTGTGTCTGGCGGAGTACCTCCGGGGAAGCTATCGCGAGCGTCTCGCAGAGGTGTTGAGTGCGCGTTTCTCCGAAGTCATCGTCGACGAAGTCCAGGACTGTAGCCGTGAAGACGTTGCCGTGCTGAAGCTACTTCTCGATTCCGGCGTGCGATTGATCATGGTCGGTGATCCAGACCAAGCGATCTATGGATTCCGACAAGACACAGGCGAGACGCAACTGGACACTCTCCTGGATCAGGTGCCCCACGGCGAACGATTGAACGGAAATTTCCGTAGTTCGCCGGCCATCTGCCGAGCGGTCGACAGCCTGCGCTATGGCGGTGCGTCCGACGATCCGGTCGGAAAAGACAAAGACGTTGATCATCCTGTGTACCTGCTGTCGTACACCGCCGAGCATGATGCGCGACAGGCGATCGGACAGCTCCTCGACCGCCTCAGCGTCGACCGCAGAGAGATGGTGGTCCTGGCGCACCACGCTGACAAGGCACGAAAGCTAGCAGGCTCCGCGAAATCGCCTAGCCCGAAGAGCAACAAACTCGTCCGCTTGGCCATGCTGATCCACCGGATACAGGACAAGGAGTCCTTCGGTCCGGATCGCGCGCGAGCATTGCGGTTGCTGGAGCGATATCTGCAGGAACTCTGCCCGGACGAGCTTGCTGCGCTCACCTTCGACGCGTATCTCGATGATCGCCGACTGACAGCCTCGCAGTTCCGTGAGCGATGCCTGCGGTTGGCTGTGGGATCTGTGCCTCCGTTCAGTTGTAGCCCGTCGCAGTTCAAAACGTATCTGCTCTCGCAGGAGGAGAGCCAACACGTCCTTGGATGGTCGCTGGAGGGAGTCCGCAGACCCGACGGCGATGTGTGGCCTATCGAACCGGACGCGGCCGCAGAGGCGTTCGCATACTCGACCGTCCACGGCTATAAGGGTCTTCAAGCGCCCGCCGTGGCGTTGGTTGTTCCCAAACCCTCCAGGTCTCGTGAGGAAGATGGGGTGCAACAGTGGTGTGCCGACGAGCCCGGTGAAGCTCGCCGCGTCCTGTATGTGGGCGCCTCCCGAGCACAAGAATTGCTCGTGATCGCGGCTCATCGAGACGTCTATGACCCGATCTCAAAGGTCTTGAGCAAGGACGGCGTGAATGCACACGTCATTCTGGGTGAGACCACGGGGTAAGTCCCCGTGGTGCAGGTCATCGAGCCATCGAGATAGTGGCAGTCCCAACGTTCCGTAACCTTGGTTGTGGGACGGCCAAGTGCTTGCGTGTGCCGGAACGCATCGCGGCAGGAGAAACCGTCTCAAAGGTTAGTTCCAAAATGATTCTTCAAAAGACTACGGCAGGAACAACTTTCGGTACTCTCGCGGGTGTGGATCTAGGGTATGCGCGAGTGTCTACGACCAAGCAGGACCTTGAACGGCAGATTGTTGCCCTGACCGCCGCGGGCATAGCGACGGACCGCATCTACGTGGATCGAAAATCCGGAGCCACCACCGACCGTCCTGGACTGTCGGCGCTGCTCAAGTACGCTCGTGCCGGCGACGTCATCGTTACGCATACTCTCGATCGGCTCGGGCGGAACGTGCGCGACACCTTGAACCTCATTCACGATCTACGTGAGCGTGAGATCGGGGTTCGCAACCTCGCGGACCCGATCCGAATCGACTCGACTAATCCAGATGATCCGATCGGTCAGCTGGCAGTGGTGTTGCTGGCACTGTTTGCGCAGATGGAACGCACGTACACACTAGAGCGCGCTGCGCACGCTCGCGATGTCGCCACTGCGAAGGGGCGGCGCACTGGTCGGCCGTCGGTAGTTACCGAATCTCAACTCGCCCACGCGATCCAGTTGAGGGACTCGGGGGCCACCGCCGCCGAGATCGTTGCCAAGACTGGTCTGACGCGCTCAACCCTGTACCGGCACTTGCCGCGGAGAGTTGCCGAGCAGTTCCCTGTCGTTGTGGGCCCGCCGACGCCTGAGTCTTCGACCAAGCCCCCGCCGCTGGCCTCGACGGTTGCCGCTGCTGCAGGTAGTCCCGTGGCCGACAGATTGACATGCCCCACGTGCGGCTACCGGCCATCGACGCGACAAGATGTGACTGCACATCGCGACGACCTCGACACGGTCTGGCTGCACCTTGACCCGCCCGGTGAGATCAGCGAGCGCCGACACTGTGTCCGGTGCCAGCCTCGTGAACAGGTCGTCGCGGTCACGTGCGAGCGATGTGGGGACGGGCCTCTGGTTGCTGGCGTCGGCGTCAGCGCAGACGGCGCGATGCCGGCGGCAGTGCTGCGTTGGCTCGAAGGCCGACAGTGGTCAACTGCACCGGAATTGGTGTGCGGAAGACACGGATACCAGACAGATCGGTGGTGTCGAGACCGCACCTGATGCCGGCGGCGCGGCGCTGGCTCAGTCTTCTGCGAGTGTGCGGTATACGATCGCGGTCGATGATCATTTTTCTCAAAGGCATTGCCTGCAAGCGGTATTCCCGATCGGAGGACAGGGAACTGGCATCGAAGTCGTTGATAGTGTGAATGCCATGATGAAGGCACTTGGGGGAGCGACAGCAATTGCGGCCGTTGCGATCGTGGCTAGCGCGATCGCACCTGCGGTGACCGGTGTTGAGCCACAAACTATTCGAGTAACCGATCAGGTTGTCGTTGCTAATGGTGACGGTACCGCGACCGCCTGCAGGCTTGGGTTCGCGCGGACCACCGCGGAAGGCGTGCCGCAAGCGGTTGTTTCAGGACCCTGCGGGAGCGACGGTGACGTCGTAGAAACTGCGGAAGGTCGACCGATCGGACGGATCATGGTCTCGGAAGGTTCTACGGTAGATGGGCGGCAAGACGTCGGCGCCAGCCACACTGCTCTTGTTTCCTTCCATCCTGACGCTGTCACTGTCGACGACAGCATCCCCGGAGTGGGGATCCCGGAGGGGATGCTCACCCGTGCAGAAGTGCAACGAGTGGACCCGGTCGCCTGCAGCCTCGACCAGGTTTCGCGTCCGACTTGCGGCCAGTTGACTCGTGCGGTCGAAACTCCGTCGTCGAAGCTTGTGTTCCACTTCGCCTCCGGCCGAGGAAGTTCCGGCTCCCCGGTGTGGGTTTACGAGGCCGACGGCACGGTGCTCGCGATCGGGGTTGTTGCTCCGGCTCTGGACGGATCAGGTCACTCCGACGCCAGTGCCACCGTTGTCGAACCCTTGGAGGACCACGTCGCCGACTGGTGGCGGCACTGAGTTCCTGGCTCGGCTGTGCACTGGCGTTCGGTTGGATCGTGTTCCCTGGCGTGAGAGGGGAGACTGATGGGTATGTCCGACCGTGAGCAGCCTCCGGAGTTGACCGAGCGTGACCGAGCCCAGTTGAAGGCCGTGGGTTCAGCGGTGACGTCTTTTCGTGATGCGTTTGCCGATGCAGACGGTGAAGGGGCGTTCGCTGTGATCCAGCAGATGAGGCAGATCGGGATCGACTGGAATCGGGTGCGGGAGTGTCTGCATGTGCCGGAGGATGCCGGCGAGTACACCGAGGGTTTACGGCGGATCCTGCTGCGGATCCCGGACGGGTGGGGACGTTGGATCCGGGCGAGTAAGGGCTGGTATCCGATCATCGTCCGACTTGACGAGGATCTCGCCGCCCTCGACCCGGACTATCAGGTGCATCAGGTCAAGGAAAAGTTCGGTGGTCTCAAGTACTACTTCCGCACCGAGCAGGACGAACTCCGGAAGGCGATGTGCGCACTCGTCGACGCGGCGGAGGCTGCTGCCGAGTTGGTGTGCGAAGAATGCGGGGACGCCGGTTCTGGGGTGCGGATGCGGACCGACCATTACCGGCAGCAGAATCTGTGTGATCGGTGCGCGGACAAGCGTCCTCCGGACCGCATCCGCCGACTGAACTGACCGTTGCCGCGAACCGTGCGTCCCCGGACGTTACCCATAAATGGATAATGTCATCCATTTATGGGAACCGTCCGCAGCTGACGCCCGGTCATCGACCCTGTTCGCGTCGTTGCTGCCGTAGGTTGGGTGAGAGAGCCGCCGCCGTCGTCGAGCGCGGTAGCGGATTGCGACTCCGGAGGTGGCGATGTCGGCGTTGACCGGAGACCACATGCAGGTTCGTCGGCATCGCGCCGCAACACCGGAAGAGATCACGGCACGCCGTCATCGGTCAGAAGCCGCGTTGGGGCGCGCGCTGCCGGTGACAGACGAAGAGAAGCGGCGGTATCGCGAGGCCGGGAAACAACCGCCGACGCGGTGAAACCGCCCCGCCTCCGGCCACCTTCAGAGCAGATTGCGCCGGAACTCGGCAGTGAGCTGGAGACGGCTATCGCGGCGGGCCGAGGCCCGCTTCGTGCGGCGCCTACGCTCCGGCGTGCCCTGGGAACGAGATGCAGATAGTCCAGCTCGTCGGCGGTGCACGGATGCTGGGCTCTCACACGGAACTCCTTCGGCGTTGTCGTCGTGGCTGCGGGGGACCTTCCTGCCGGCTTTCCTGGATCGAACGACCTTCTAGGCTCGATGGTATGGCCCGTGACGCCGGAGAACTGGTGCTACCGATCCCGCTGCCGGAGCTGCGGGAGATATTGCGTCGCTACGGGGTTGTCGAGACGTATGTGTTCGGGAGCTATGCGCGGGGTACCGCCCGCCCGGACAGTGACCTCGATCTACTCGTCACCTTGGGGCCGGATGCAGACCCGTGGGAGTTCCTGAGCCTGGCCGACGAGCTGGAACGAAGGCTGCCCGCAGGGGCGGACGTCGTCACGAACATCAACCGACATTTCTGGCTCTATATCGAACCGGATCTCGTACGGATCCTGTGACCTATCGCTTGTCCGCGACCTGCGCAGCCGCCCTGCCCGATCCCGCGCGCGTGCGTACAGAAGTGGCGCGGTGCCAGCAGGCGGCCAGCCTGACTTTCTAATAAGACCGCGACCGAATCTGCATAGTGTGCACACTCGTCCTGGTCCCAGTTCTCGGGCTTCGGTGGGAGGAATTTTTGCACGAAACTTCTTTAAGCTGCATTCTATCTGCACGATACGCAGATAGATCCAGTGTGGATGCGTTGCCGTATCTGCATGGAACAATGGGGGCGGGGAGGGTGCATGACTCAGGAAATACCACCGATGAACGGCATGGATGGGGCGACCCAGGATCTTCCCTGGACGAGGGTGCGGATCTGGAAGATATCCGCGGTCCTCGGATTGGCTACCAGCATCCTCCTGGCGTTGAGCGCGGGAAAAGAGATGATTCCCGGAGGGATCCTGACCTTCGCGGTTGCGCTGATCGTGCTCGAGAAGGTTGCGAAGAGGGCGAACGCTGCAGTGGTCGAGCAAGTTGTTGCCTCGGCTGACGCTGAGGCGGAGGAGTGCAGGATGAAGTGTGCTGCTCTCGAGCAAGCGGCGTCCGAGCAAGCTGCGCGGGAGGCTGCCGTAGCCCGGGAAGCCGCGGCAGCACAGGAAGTCGAGCGAGTACAGTCCGCCGCGGCGGAGCAGGCTGCCGATCAAATCCTCTTCGAGGATCTGGTGCAGGAAGCTCACAAGCGACTGGGCTACGGAATAACTCATGGCGCTGGCGAGCACACGGCCCGGTGAATGGCTTACCTGGAAGCTTTACGACCGTGGCCGCCGGCAGCTTGCGAGCGTCGTCGCCCGGGACCTGCGCACCGGCAAGATCGCCGCAGTCCGAAAGTCCTTCCTGCACATCGACTCCCGCGTCACACCCACCGCGGACGGCCGGCTTGCCGTCGAGATCGCACGAACCGTCTAGGCCAGAGCCGAAACCTGACTGAAGTGAATGATAAGTGCAACAGTAGAACTATCAAGGAGATCAGGAATTGAAACGTCTCAAGCAGGCTGTAGTGATCGGATCGGTGTCCGCTGTCGCCCTTCTCTCGGCCTGTTCATCGGAGGGTGACGCCCAGACCGAGAACGCCTCTGGCGGCACCCAGACGGTCGAGGCTCAGGGCGTGGCGCTGGAGCACTGCACGCCTGCGGACATCAAGAAAGTCCCGGACAACATGGTTCCCCTCTACTACTGGGAAGGTGACTCGGACAAGAGGCTTGCCAGATGCGTTCCTGGCAGGAAGGGCATGGGAGACGCCAGTGGACTGTTCACTCCTGGAGGAGTGGGATTCAAGGAGAAACTGACAGGAACTGACAACTCGAAGGCCACATTCGAGATTCTCGACTTCGACATTGCGGCAGGTGACGGCGACCCCTTCGGAATCGTCCTCGCTGTTGTTCGGACTCCGTCTTCCGGCACTGAGCCTGCGCGCAACAAGACCGTCCTGGCGACGATGAATCTGGACGAGTACGTTCTCGACAAGGTGTACGACCTTTCCGAGGACATCACCAACATGGCCTCAGGCAGCGGAAACTACGTCGCTCTCCAGCACACACCTTCCGACAAGGCACCCTTCGTCACCGGGGCTGATCTGTCCACCGGTAAGGAGACCTGGAAGGTTGACGGAACTATGGTGGAAGCCAGGGCTTCCGTCTATGGCTCCTTCAATGGGTCCGTGACTATCGAGCAGGAATGGAGGGACTTCCTCGACACCTGCTCCTCCATCGGAAGGTACTCGCTCGAAGACGGCAAGCCGGTGTGGGAGGTGAAGCCCGGTACGAGTGGGCTTCTCTCCAGCCTCTCTGATCAGATGTGCTGGACCTTGGTGCCCGACAGTGTGGGCCCATCGTTCACGAGAATCAAGGCCTACGCCAATGGGAGCGACATCCGAGGAACCTTTTACCTGTCCAACGACACCGGTCGACCGGCAGAGCTGCGAGAGACCATTTACGAGTTCCGCGATCCCAAGTCGAATCTCTCCGTGCTTTTCGACTCGGGTAGGGCAACGTCTTCTCCCGGACCTCTCCTCCAGGTGGTGAACCGAGACGACATGAGCATCGTCTACGAGATGCCCTCCGAGCAGGTCGGCGACCTCAAGATGGAGGTCCTCTCGCTCTACGACAAGAAAGTGTACTTCGAGACCTCGGACGAGACCGTCACGCTAGACGCGACGACGGGCGAAGACGTGGAAACCGGCTGGTCCGACTACCCCGTGACCTACCTCAATGGATGGACGGTCATGAAGAGCGGCAAGACCCAGAAGTGACGGCTCCTTGGAGCCGAGAGCGGCCCACCGTGTGCACCCACACGGTGGGCCGCTCTCGGTTCGCAGCTCCCTGCGAGCATGGGCTCTATCTTTGTTCACTGCTCGGTGAGGAATGTCATCTCGTCTGACTTGCACAGGCCGGATCTGGTGTAAGTCATTACTGGCTCGGCGCGATTCGGAGTGCGTTGACCTGGCCCTGAAGCCGACTGAAGCGGGCAGTGACTCACAGGATGGAAGCCGAGGTTCCGGGAGCTGAGAGCGATCCCCGCGGGTACTCAAAACTTGTTGATCGTCTCCACGGGCTGTCTGAATACCTCGTGACGCGCGCGTCGTCGCCGTCGTCGATGTGGAACACGCGGGCGCCATCGGGCAGATCTGCGAAGAACACCGCCGAGCCGACCGTGAATGTGTCGGCGGCAGTAGCGGGCGCGGTGCCGAAGGTCACGGGCTCGGCGACCGGGCCGTCCGGCAAACAGCCGGCGATCACGGTGACTGTCGTCGCGGCGACCACGCCGGTACGGCAGTACACAGTCATGCAGGTGGTCTCGATTCTATGGGTGGCAGCTACAGCGGGCCGCGCGTTGAAGGACGGTCTCCGGACTCACCGGGGCGATTCAGATGGCTGGGTGCCCGGGTTCTTGGTGAGGGGGTCATGAATATGGACGATGCCACTGGTGTCCCGTGATCGGAACGAGGGCCGAAAATACCTGTACAACGCCCGATAGGATGAGTGCGGTCATCTCCGATGGCTGGCGTATCAGCTGATTTCAGCAGGAAATATCTGCATGATGCAACTGAATGGAGAGGTCGTGCCACGACATCGAGCGCGTACTCCGGAGGAAATCGCGATGGGGCGAGTGGCGGCGCAGGCGGCACTCGTTCGGGCGGCCCGGTCGTTGCAGAGCCAGGCTGCGCAGCTGTTGGACGACGTCGACGCGACGGCTCCGTGGTCGCCGCAGGTCGCGGGGACGAGTGGGGTGCTGTACGCGACCATCGATGAGGTCGCGACGACGGTGCGACGGGAGATCGTGATTGCATTGGCGGGCGTTTACACGCACGAGGAACTGGGCGAGATGGTGAACATGTCGTCCTGGTGGGTCGGCAAGGTGCTGCGCGAAGCGGGCCGACCGTGACACGGACCGCGTTCGACGAGGTAGACGCCCTGGAGCTCGAGGGGCTGCGGCAGCTCGCGCGGGCGGTCGGGGTCCTGCGGTGGACCGAACCGCCCGCCCAGGGGTTCTGGGACACGCTCTTGGACGGTCCGGCGGAGCGGAACTACACCGGGTGTCTGCCGGTCGCGTATCAGCGGATGACCGGGGAGACGGATTCGGTGATCATCGAGTGGGAATTGCTGGGGCCGAGGGCTCATCCGGCGGTGTTGTCCCAGGTGGCCGACCAGATGCTGACCAGCCTCCGGATCAACCGGGTCTTGAAAACCGAGCGCGTGGACCGATCCGCTCGGATCATCCAGATCCTGACCAACGACCGGATCGTTCACTACCCGGCCGAGGACATGCTCGATCTACCGATCCCGAACTCGCCGATCGAGTTGCGCTCGCACCGGGCGATACGCCCCGCCACCTTGTCACCCACCCCGGCCGGCCTGTGGCAGATCACCATCAACACAGGCCACGGGGCGCAACGTGGCTAGGAAGAACGACGACTTTATCGCCGAGATGCGGGCCCACCGGGCCCGAATCCAGAAACAGCTCGGACAGACACACGAAACCGAGACCGAGACAGAACCACAGATTCAGGACACGCAACTTGAGGTCATGCCGGAGACACCCCGGCCGAGTAACCCCGAGCTGGTGACACAACTGGAGGCAAGTCCGGAACCAGAGCCAGCGACGGAACCGCGGCAACCAGCCGAAGGCCCCGTGCGTGATCTCGATCGGATGGCCCAGACGGAGGCACAATCGGAGCGCATCACCGATGCGATCACGGCCATGGCCGAGGCCGGGTCTCCGATGTGTGAAGCCGGCGGCTGGGCCGATCTCGGCGACGATCTGACCGCACAGATCCGGGAGCTCGAGGAGCGGCTGTTCACAGCGCCGGAGCAGGCATCGGCGGCCGCGCACGCAGCGTGCCAGGAGATCGCTTCCGCAGTGCTGGACACGCTCACTGCACGGGTTGCGAAGGTGTCGACGGCCTGGCTCTCTGCCATCGAGAACGACTGGAAACCGATCTTCGGCGATGCACAGTTGCGTGACGACACGTGGCACAGAGCAGCCGCAGTGCTGAATCAGGCCCTGCGTCCTGCAATCGTCCAGACACAGTCGGTGGTCTCTGCTGTCGGA
This sequence comes from Rhodococcus sp. W8901, assembly GCF_013348805.1. Classification (NCBI taxonomy): domain Bacteria; kingdom Bacillati; phylum Actinomycetota; class Actinomycetes; order Mycobacteriales; family Nocardiaceae; genus Rhodococcus; species Rhodococcus sp. W8901. The sequence continues at coordinate 3,602,424 of NZ_CP054690.1, read as the reverse complement.
GACATTGCTAGCCGAATGACCACCTCATACCCCGACCTGGCGGACCCGTGGAAGGCCCTCACCCGGGATCTGCGCGGCCGGCTTGCCGAGACAACAGAATTCGCAGCCGAGGCCGGCCATCCAGACTCTGCCGCCCACTCGCTGGTCCTGGCACGCGTGCAGGCCCATGCCCGGCTGGCCGCCATGTCCCCGGATGAACGCCGGCGCGCCGCACGGGAAGCAGCCATCCGCCGTATGTCTCCGGCCGACGCCGCAGCCGCGCGTGCTGCCGACGCGGCTGCGGAAGCAGCAGCGAAAGAGCAAGCCGAGGTCGAGGCCGCCGTCGCCCAGTGGCGTACCGCTGGCGCCGACCTCGTCCAGCGGTACCCGCTCATCCGATCGATCGGGGCCCACGGTCACCGCCCCGTCACCGAATTACTCCGCACCGCCGGCCTGGGCGTGAAAACGACCACCCCCAGGAAGAACCCTGACGGATCGACCACCAAACTCGTGTCCGAGCAGCTTCCGACACTCGTGGCAATCGCGGATGTCGTCGACGGGATCGAACTCGAGTTCACCCCGCTGCCCGGACAATCGGTCGCCACCTGGCAGTCCGCCCTGGGCGTGCTCGGCGTCGAACTGGGCATGACCACCTTGACCGTCGAACAGCGGGGCCGACGCATCGTCGTCGGAACCCACGACGTGACACCGCCGGAAATGCCCACCAAGCTGACCCGGACAGGCCCGGTGCCGTACGACGCGGTCGCCGGTCGCTCCTACCTCGGACAGACCGAGACCGGCGACGACGCATGCATTACCTGGGCGGGTAACAGTGGGTTGGTGGTCGGAGGTACTCCGGGGTCCGGCAAGACAGCATCAATGCTGCCTGTCTTCGCTGGCATGGCCGGGCACGCTGAGTTACATGTATTCGACGGCAAGGCTGGCTTCGACCTAGAACCACTGCGGCCAATCGCCAGAACGTTCGACAACAGCGGCGACATCGACGGACAGCTTGTCGACGTGCTCGAGAGGGTCGAGCAGCTACGGGTGGCGCGGTCGCGGGCGCTCTACACGCGCACCGGGATCTCGAACTTCTGGAACGTTCCGCTGCAGGTGCGTATGGAGATGGCTCTGTATCCGGTCGTTGTGGTGATCGACGAGTGCCAGACTTGGTTGGATACCTCTGGCATGGACAAGGAGGAGCGCGAGTTGGGTGCGGTCATCACTAAGGGGATCCGGCAGCTGATCCAGAAGGGTCGTTCGTCCGGGATTATCGTCGTCCTGACTACCCAGAAGCCCGACGCGAAATCCATCCCCACCGTGATCCGCGACAATAGCGGGCTGAGGATCGCGTTCAAGGTGACGACCCGCGAGCAGGGCACGACAGTCCTCGGGGTGCTGCCCGACGATGCACCGCGGCCGGCCGAGATCCCGCGGTCAGCGAAGGGGCGGTGCATCACGGTGGCAGAGGACGGCGGCTTTGATGTTGTACAGACCATCTATGTCACGCCTCACGACATCACGGCAGCCCTCGCTGAGACGGGCCCGGTCCCCGACCAACTCGCCGTCGCGAAGCGTCTGCTCGGGAACTGATGAACCAATGGCAGAGGGGCTGGTCGAATGATGTTGGACCAGCACCTCTGTCCTCCTGCAGCTGATCGCTGCAGGATTGGCGAGGTCGATCCACCGCCATGAGCGAACTGAGGAAACGTACAAGTTGGCCGACCCAGGCAACCTGCCCTGTTGCACCATCAACTTGGGAAGATCGTCGAATGTGCGCACCGACTGCATGACGCCGGTGAGGTGGGGCAACGCAATCGCGACATGATGCAAGAGCGAGAGCTGGTGATCGTGCAGGAACGGATCTGCCTCGCCGACTTGTATGCCAAGCATGCTCTGGGAGTCTGGCGTGCCTCGAAGCGTCCCGTCGCCAACTGTGATCCGATCCCAACTGTCCGTTGGGGGTCGGCACGCCACGGTACGGTGCCAGGGCTTCCGAGATGGTGCATAACGGTCAGATCGATTTTGAGACTGCTGAGGATAGAGGTGGAGTGCAATGGGTGGCGGTCAGGGATCGTTGCCGGGTTCGTCCGGTAAGTCAGTCTGGGCGGGTGAGAGTGACCAGTCCTCTGGTTCAGGGTCGAGAACGTTGTTGGTCGGGGAAATGCCCATCGCGGCGTTCCACACGACCTCCCTCGCGTCCGATCCCGTAACGGCGCATATTGCTTCGGCGCAACTCACTTTGATCGAGCTCGGTCTCGACGGCGCTGCGCCGACGGTCGAGACTCTGGACTGGGTGCTCGATCCGCGTTGGGACAACGCGCCCGACATGGACGCCGTTCGCAGGCTCGTCGCCGAGGAAGGTCCGTCCATGGTGCCGTCCTATACATCGGATGAGTACGTCGAAGGACTCCGTGACATCAGTGAGGCGCTCTCCTGCGCATGGGAAACGGGGTTCATTCTGGTTACATTCGACGCAGCGGCTCACCTGACGATCGTCGAGAACGAGTTCAACCGCGTGTTCGTCCCCGAACAGTGGTCTCTTGGTGGTCCGGTCCTCGATCCACTCGTGCTCGACCGAGCTGGCGACAAATATCGGAAGGGCCCGAGGGCTCTCGCTGATGTGTGCAGGCATTACGGTGTCGAATACTCCCCGCATCCGGACCCGCGGGACGTCGGGGCTGCGCTGGCCGCAGCTCGGCTCGCATACGTCATGCTCCGCCGGTACTCGATTGAGCCCATCAGTGCTCTGCCCGAGGGGCGCTCATTGCGGTCATTGGTTGAAAGTAAGGACGATCCGTTGGTGTCGTGCAGTCCGGGCTTTCTGACGAGATGTCAGTCCGCCTGGGCGCGTAGCCAGCGTGAGGACTATCGTTCATTTCTTGAGGCTCAGGCTGGATCTGCGACGAGTGATGCGGCCCGAGAACGACTTCGCGGCAGGGTGAAGAACCTGAGGACGGGGTGGCCGACCCTTGGCGGTCACTTGCCGGAACTTCCCCGGACGCATGCCAAGTATCACCATCATCACCCGTTCTGACCCGCGCTTTCCGGTCTTTCGGTGAGAAGTCGTGTGTCGAGCGTTCAGCCCGGTGCCCTGCGTTCCATGGGGAGTTGAGTGCAGTGGTTCACAGCAACCCCTCCTGCGGGGCGAGATGCGGATCAACTCTTCGATGACAATGTCCAGCCTGGCCGTGGCCGGGGACAATGTCTGCATGGAACCCTCGCCGCCTCGTTCGGACGGCCCGCTTCGACGCCGCGCTTTTTCACCGGGCGGACAAGCTCGCGTATCTGGTCGCGCACGAGCAGGCCTGTGAGGCGAACGAGGGTGGCGCGTATCTGCGCCGTGAGGGCTTGTACTCGTCGCTGATCAGCCGCAGGGACTTCACAGTGGGGCCGGCGGATCCCAGTCGATGTCGAGCCATTCAGCCCGCGGGTCGCTCTCACTGGTCTTAGTGAAGTACGACGGAGAATGCTGCTCGTGTGGGCACTCGTCGTTCCGACGGGTGTCCAACTGTCGCCCATACTCGTCTTCCGAGTCGGCCCGGGTCGCCAGCCTTGACGGCCAGAACACCGAGTCGTCGGAGTTGCACGACTTGCACGGAACATAGATATTCTGCGGAGTCCACCGCACCCAACTCGCCATGTCCGAATCGTACTGCTGGCCGGAAATGCCGCTGCGACTTGCCGAGAACCATTGGGGCCACCCCCGAACAGGGCTTGAGGTCGCACCCCGATTCCCACCACTGCGGGAGACCCGCCCTCGACCCGATCAGCGGACAGGCTCCGGACCGGCCGGGCTTGGCACCGCCCATTAGTCCATGCCCTGCAGATCGAGCGCGATCAGCCGGTCGACGTCCGCTTCGGTCAGGAGACCGGCGGTCAGGCGGTCCACCGGGCGTTCATGGCGGATTCCGAGGTTCGCGGTGAACCACCAGTCGAGCGTGCCCCACGTGTCGAGGTCGCATTCCATCACCTCGTGTGCGTACCCGGCGACCGGCGAAATGCCACGCCGATCCCGGGTGAAGGCGAATTGGAACAGTGGGTAGCGGTACCGGCCACCGACCTCGAGTCCGAGCAGCCGTGCGCTGTCCGCGCCGCTTGGACCGATGGCGTTGTGGCCAGATCGCTGTTGTCAGATGCTCCGGAGGATCGACCTGGTGGCGTAGTACGCGTCGTCGTCTTCCTCAGGTCCGGGGTGGTGGCGAGGCGCAGCGCGGGCGGTGGTGCGTGTTCCGGCGATGACCTGTGCGACTCGGGGATCCGCAGCCAACTCGCCACGAAGGGCTTGGGCTGCTCCCTCCGCTTCGGTGCATGCTGCGCGGTGGGTTTCGGTGACGATCGCCGCGAGCGCGGCGGCGCCGCCCGCGAGGGCGGTGTCGGTGATGGTCAGCGCGGTGATGCGGCCGGTGGCGTCGACTTCGGTGGTGACGTGCCCGCCCGCGGATTGGGCCCGTCCGCGTACGAGTGTCACTGCCTCGTGAACTCGGCGTGCATTCACGGCGAGGTCGTCGAGTGGTGCGCTGTGGGTCATGGTGTCGCTCTCGGAGTGGTCGGCCGGGTGTGCTGGGCGGGCGGCAATCGGGGGTTGACGCGTTACGGGGTCGGGTCGGTCTGCTCGGTGGGGAGACGGCAGCCGGTTTGGGCGCTGATGACGGCGCGCACGTCCGAGCCGAGGAAGATCCGGCTGCCGTCATCGCTGGTGAGCACCACGTCGTGCTTGCCCGGCTTGTCGACGCGCACGGTCAGCTGGGTGATGCCGAGGGGTGCGGCGATGTCGTGGGCGGCCTGGAGGATACGGGGCCAGTCTGCGTCGGAGATCGGGGTGAGAGAGACGTACATCTGCAGTTGGATCTCGAGCCCGTCGGTCTTGCCGAACGCGCCGCCGCAGCTGGACTGGCTCCGCTCGCGTCGCCACTCCCACTGCAGTTCCGGTGCGATGGCTGTGGCGGCGTCGGCGATCTGCACCACGGCCTCGGTGATCTGCTTCTCGGTGTCCTCGAGTGAGGGCAGAGTGGGCAGCAGGGCGGCCGCGGCGGCGATCTCCTCGTCGGTGTGGTTGTAGGGGTTGCCCATGGTCTCGAGGTCTCCGCATCCGGTGGTCAGGATTGTCACGGTTGTTGCCAGCGCCGCCAGCAGCGGCAGGGTTCGTCGGTTCATCAGCGCACGACCTGTTCGGGTAGTCCGGCCACGATCGAGGCCATGTTGTATCCCGACATTCGAAGCTCCCCGTTGTTGCCGAGTGTTGGGTATTCACTGTGCGACCCGACGCCATCTCGCATTACGCCGTCGGGGCTGGTGCCTGCGTTGACGGAGAGTTGTTCGAAATCGGAGGTGCTGGGGTCGGGTCCGAACACGTGAATCTTGCCAGCTTCGGGGATCAGGACGTCGCCGTCCGCCTCCATCACGTAGCCGTGTCCTTCGGCGAGGCCGAGGTCGGATTCGTCGCCGGCGTTGATGCCAGGTGATCCGTAGAACACGGCGTCGTCGATGGGTTGGCCGGGTCCGGGGTCCTGCAGGGCCAGACCGGTAGTCAAGGATCCGTAGGAATGCCCGAGGGCGGTGATGTGCGGGTCCGGATGCGTCGACGCGACATCGAGGCCGTCGTAGAACCCGGCGAGCTTCGCGGCGCCCGCGTTCGCACGATCAGTCTGGACGACATCGCCGTAGCCGCGTACGCCGTCCATGAACGCATTCGACGCGCCGGTGTCCGCCTGCGGTGGTTCGTATCCCAACCACGCGATGCTCGCTACAGTCTCGTCCCGACCGACGGCTTCGAGTTGCTCTTCCGCCTCGCTCCGCAGGTTTTTTGCCTCGTCGACCATGCCGTTGAAGGAGCCGTCGATGTTGGTGTTCAGTCCGGGGGTGGTGACGGAGATGTGGTCGGCGGTGTCGGGGTCGCCGACGGCGAACGCAGCCATGCCGCGTTCGCCGGACTGCAGATCGAGCAGCATCAGGCGGCCGTCGGGGTTGTCCGCCACGATGCCCTCGATTTCGTCGAGGTCGCGCAGTTTCTGCTCGGTGTACCAGAGCGCCGCGTCGTCGTTGGTGAACGTGCCGCCGAAGAAGTTGTCGTCGAGGTTCGTCTGCAGGCGGTCGCGTTCGGCTTCGAGGCGGGAGCGTTCGTCGTCGAACCGGCTCACGTTCGCCTCGTGACGCACGGAGGAGGGGATACCGTCGCGGTTGCCGACCCAGTCCGGATGCTCGTCGATGATCCGGCGTCGCTGGTCCTCGGTGAGCGAGTCCCAGTACTTCTTGTTGTCGGCGGCCGTGGCACCGGGTATCGGCTCGGGGAGCCCATCGGTTCCGAGGTTCCCCGCTCGGGCCGCACCGGGGTCGCCGAGCTGGGCGGTCGCGGTGTCCAGGGCGGCGCCGGCACGGGCGTCGAGTTCGCCGACCGTCGCGAGAGCGGGCATCAGTCGGGCCTCGAGCACGGTCGCTTGTTCGCCCAGTTGTGCCTGAATCAGCAGGTCTGCGACCGGGTTACCGCTGACGAACGGTGGGGCGCCGACCCGGCCGTCGTCGGCGACCGCGAATCCGGAGGCGATCGCCTCGTCGGCGATCGAGAGGGCGGTGAGTCGGGCGGGACCGATCGAGGCCGCGGCATTCGTCAATGCGTCGGCCTGGGCGGTGACCGCTGTCGCGATGCGGCGGGCCGCGTCCTGTTCCGTCGCGGAGCGTGATCCGGCGGCCTCGGCGGCAGCGCCCTGCCAACTCGACAGTGCGTCGGTGAAGTGCGATCCGGTCGCGTTCATTGCGTCGCCGAAGGTGCGGTTCGATGCGGCGACCGCGGTGCCGGCGGCGGCGAGCTCGTCCGGGCGCCATGCGCGCAACTGCGACAGTGTGACCATCTAGAGGCCCCCGGCCGTGGTGTCGAGAGCGCGGCGGAAGGCGTGGTCGGCGTCGTCGTAGACGCGGGCGTTCGCCTCCGCGGTGGCTGCCATCTGACGCAGCCGCTCGGCGGCGTCGCGGTAGGACCGGAGCAGCGGGTGCCCGGCGCGGGCCGCGGCCGCACCGACCGACGATCCCGGCATTGCGGCGGTGGCGGCGTCGATCGGACCCGACGGGTCGATGCCCGAGATCCGATCGGCCTCGCCTGTCAACGACGCAGCGAGCGAACGCAACGCCTCGGTGTTGACACCCAGCGGATCTCCCAATGCACCCCTCCAAGTCCGTCTGCGCCATGTGAAGTCCTGAGCATGGCTGCACGAGGTTCACAGCGAAGCCCTTTTTGGTTTGACGCAACCCGGCCGCAAACGGTTCCACCACGATTGCTCCGGGTTGGTGATGGGTGTTCGGCCGTGATCGGGAAGAAGATAGTTGGTCGACGGAGGTTCCGGTTTTGGTTGGATGTCTGCTGCGCCGCCACCTGGCGACGACGATCAGACGCCATCCGGGGATTCTCGGGATACGGTCGAGGCAGTTCGATCGACGAATGGGGGGAATGTGCTGATCGGAGTGTGCGCTCTACTGCTGAGCGCCGTGTTCCATACCGCCGGGGCTTATCGTTCAGCCCGTGACGATTGTGACCGAGCACTGCCGGTGGCGTGGGCGCGCCATCCGGGCAGGTCGTCGCAGGTCGTTCGGCGTCTGCACACCGCCGGATGGATCGCGAGCATTGTCGGCGCTCTCTCGATCGGCGACCCGCTCTTGGTTTCGAGACCGGGGCTGAGTATCGCGATCGTCGTGACCATGCTCGTCGCGGTCAACGGGTTGCCGAGCCTGTTTGTCGCGATGCTTCACGGCCGTGAGGTGCGTTCCTGATGCTCGGTGGCCCAGACCGACAGCCGACCTCGCAGGGTGCGCCGCGCCGAAATGCGGTGGAGGCCATGCGGGGTGGGGACAAGCGAGTCGCAGCGTCAGCAACGATCGCGGCCGCGGCCATGGTGGTCGCCGGATGCGGAACATCCGCGCCGCCGGAGACACCGGATACCTCGACCGCGGTGGGCGCTGGATCGGAATCGGGCACGTGGCTCCGGCTGGCTGGGGCGTGGCCCGAACAGGTTGACTTGCCCGCCCCACGCAACCCCGAATGTTGGCGTCTGCCGCACACGGGTGATTCCCGCGAGTACACGGCGAAGACCAGCGACTTCGCGGACTACGACAGCGGCGGTGAAAACCCAGGGCGGGACTTCGATCTCGACGTCACCGCCTTCGACCGCGAAACGTACCCGGACGGGACTCCCTCGCCGCCATTTGCAAGGATCCGCTTCTCGAATCCGGACGGCCGGCACTACACGCTCATTGGTGTGCACGGGAAGAACGCCACGATCGCCGCAAGCGACACTGATCCGACGGTGACATTTGAGGTGACCGGTAAAGCGACGAGCATCGACGGCGACCCGATACTGGTGCGTGCCTCTGGGCGGATCCAATGCGAGACATTCATAGAGACGTTGTGAGCCCGCGGCCCCGTCTTCTGTGAGTGGACGGTCGCGCCCTCGTTGGACCCGGCGCCTCCGGCCAATAGTGATATCGGCGGCACAGAAGTCGTGTTCGCAGCCGTGGGAGGCCGGTGCTCGCCTCGACGAGGTCGAAAGTCCCGCCAGCAGGTTGACGCAAGGCAGATGCGGCCTTCAGCGGTGATCGCTCCGAGTCGGTCAGCGAGAGTTCTCACGCCGCTCCGAAATTGGAAGACGTCGCGGTCGTCCGCAGAGCGTCCGCAGCAGGTTCGCGAAGTGCCATCGCTTGCCAACGGCGCCAGCACATGAATGCGCTGGTCAACCATGCTCAGCAATAATCCCCACGAGCTGCAAACGCGCAGGAGATAGTTCCGCTTCAACGTTTAGAGATGCTTTCAAGGATGCGGCGAACGTAGATAAGCTGCGAGCCGAGTTCGCATTCACAGGCGACGACCGCAACGACACGGGCGACACCGACGTCGGCGACACCGAGGCCACCGTCGACGACCTCCGCCCCACCACCTTCGAACTCGAAGCACAACTCCGCATCACGACCGACGAACGCGACTTCCTCTGTGCCCGCCTCACCATCTACGAACGCCGCGAAGTTGAACAAGCCGCCACCAATGTCGCCTACCCGAAAGACAGCAGAGATACGAATCGATCGGCCACCTCAGGTTGCAGCGGGTGCTTCGCTGCCTTCGCGCCCGCAGAAGCGCTCCGGCTCCGCGAGGGGTAGCTCGGTGATTAGTGGGTCATACTTGGTGCGTAGCCGATTCATCGTGGTCCTGAACGAGCTGATCGCGGCTCCATGTGCCGCCCACGCTGGCTTGAAATCGACGTAGCCGGGACCAGGGTTCTCGGCAATGTCGTACCAGATCTGACCGAGAACCTGGGTCAGATCGCGCATAGCGCCGTCACCGTCGAGCGCCAACAACTCAAGCTTGGCCTGCGCCGCTCGGCACTGGGCCAACGCCTCACGGGTTTCAGCCATCCTCACGTTCCCATCCGTGATCAGACCCATATGGAGACTGTGCGCATCACCAACGAGCGACCAAGCGCGACCGGATACGTCAAGAGCCTCAACCAACGCCTCGCGCGCCTCGTTACGCCGGCGCTCCACGGCCGCCGAGGTTTCCTTCTCCAGGTGCTGTCGATGGTTCAACCAGATACCCAGCAGAGTCACACAAGCCACCACCAAGGCGACACCAGCAGCGATAACTGTCGCGACCGGCTGAGTAAGCCAACCAGGATCAGACACCGGAGAACCGACAGGTACAGCCTGCAGGTGGAATGGAATCAGCACGGCGGCGATCCTTCCAGACCGCCGACAAATCGCCCCGCACACACGCTAAGCCGGTCACCACCACCCACCAAAGTCACCGCCGCGGCGAACCATCCAGCCACGCGTGTCAACGGCGGCCAGCACTACGCTCAATCTGGCAATCCCCCCTGGGTCCGACCTAGATCTGCCTACACACCACCACCCACGGGGTACCGCCAGACGGGTCCTGCTTCCTCCGCCGACTGTGAGGGCAGAAAAGGGTGCGGAGGGTTCAAAAATTTCGGGCCCCACCCCACGGGAGCTGCAAAAGATGCCGCCCCCAACATGTTCGGCCAGCCACCACCCGGAACGGCTTGCCCCCATTCCCTACTTGCGTCAGCAAAGTTGCAGGTCACGCAGCCGAGGCCTGCGCCAGTCCCACTACGCTCTATCGCGCTCAGGATGTTTTGCCCTCGTCGTCCTCGTCAATATCTGACCGGGTTGTGGGAGGCGGAGTCGGTGATGCGCTACGACGTGAGGGGAGTGTGGACGGCAGGGGACTGCGTCACCTAACCGTGCAGCAGTCCCGCTTGACGTGAGCTTGCGCCCACGTAAAGGGGTCCACGGGCGCCGGACCTCCTCTCTTGGGACGGCAGTCCACGACGTTCAGCCATCAAAGCAGGGAGCGTCATCGCATCACTCTCGCCTTGGATCCGATCCGACGCCTATTCGTCGTTTATGAGCGAGAATGGGCGGGAATTGCTGCGACTCGGCAAGCTTTGTTCGAACTCAAACCGACTGTGCCGCAGTCTTTATAGGGAACCGATGAGGTTCCTCGAGTGTCCCCACTCGCGAATCCATTGGTCGCGGGTTCGAGCCCCGCCCGCCCCACGCCAATGCCCCTTTCTCGACGTCGAGAAAGGGGCATTCGTTGTCTGTTCTTCGCTGATGGCAGCGGTTCTGTCGGGTAGCGCTGCCACAACGGGAAACCGCCCCACACGAAGCACATCCAGCCTGCGGACCGGCCTCAGAGGAGCTACAGGCCGAGGCTGTCGTACTCGCACAGGGGTCCCTCGCTTCGATGTGGAGGCGGGGTCGAGGTGGTCGATCGCCGGAACAGTCTCGAGCCGGCCAGGCGCCACTTGCGGATGATCAAGGTAGGGAGCCAGCCGCTCATGGTGCCTCGCTTCATCGTGATATCGGGTGATCGGGGTAGATCGAGCTTGACCGATCGGAGCCGCCGACAACGCGTCCGTACTACCTACTCGTATACCTGTTCTGGTGTTCGTGTGAAGCGAGTCGCCGCTGCGAAACCTGGACCGAACCCGGGTGCCGCACGGGCGCCACGCCCACTGGACACCGCACTCGTGGCGGCCAGGGGACGGGCCGGTGACTGATCGCCCCGCCTGGTCACAGCGGCGGCGGGGCGATCAGTCAGTGGTAGGGCGGTGTAGGCACTCGCGAGGCGAGAAGCGCCGCCCGCGTGACCCCGCACAGGGGGGATGGGGCCACGGGTTGCCGCCCCGGGGGGAGGGGCGGCGAACTGAGACTAGGCGGGATGCGCGTCGAAAGTCACGCTCGATCGCGAATGTTCTCGACGAGTAGCCGCAGGTCAGAAGGAATTTCAAACAATCGACCGATCGGCCCGCAGCGCCGGAACGTGATTCCGTTCCGAAAGACGCAGCACGGTCGGTCGCCGACAGCGGCGCCATGGATCTGAATTTCAGAAGCGGGCGATCTCAACATGTAGGAGGGCTGCGGCAAGTCTCATCGGTGCGAATGGCCACGCCTCGGCCAGTGACCCGGCAGACGTCGGCGTAACAGCTGCTTCTGCCGGGGCGAGATACAGGGACAGCCCCTGCATCCTGTAGCGGGGCCACTCGCTCGCGAGGAGCTCGCCATGAGGGCTGCAGTCAGCACCATCGATCTCCAGAACTGGAGCAACGCGTTGACCGACTTCACTCGGGTGCTCTCGCTCCAGATCGAAGCGTTCTTTCACTCGTTCGGGTCATAGCGACACGGTGGGTTGGCGCGCGACGCGACGTTCCGGATGCGGTGGCATAGCCGACAATCGGGGAATGGGCACACCGGTGCGGGACTCGTCCGACGGCTCACCCGACTTCCGCGATCGTCCGAGCACCCCGATCGCAGTCGATGTGGCCCGCGCGATCGCCTGGTGTGTAGGGGTGATCGGACTGCTCGTGGTGCCGGCCTGGCTCTGCAACGTCGTCCTGATATCCGAGGCGTCGTTCTTCGGGGAGGCGCCGTCGTTGACGAGTCTCGAGCGTGCCGACGAGGCGCGCATGTGGGGGCGAGCCGTCGCGACGTCCGCTCTGGTCGGCGTGACCGGAACAGCGGCGTGGTCCTTCCGGCGCGGTGTCCGCGCTTGGGGACTGCTCGCACTGGCCGCGATCGGGGCGGTCACGACGGCCTTCGTCTGGGCCATGTGACGGCCGCGCGGCCAGTGCGGCCAATGCGGCCATTGCGGCGATGAGGCGTCAGCGGGAGAGGCTGCGCTTGTATTCGATTGCGTAGGCGATCTTTCCGGGCTTGTCGTCCGAGTACGGCTTCGACAGCTTCGCGAACTCGCCCTTCGATTCGGCCTTGCCGTCGTTCCACTGGGGGAGGACGCCGAGTTCGCGGGCGGTGAAGCCGCTCTGGACCGCGGAGTCGGCCGGAAGCGCGGTCTGCGCCCGGGTGGCGCGCTGGACGGTGTCGAGGTAGCCGGCGAGGTCGTTGCGGTTCCAGTCGGTCAGGTCGATGCCGGACGTCTCGCGGACCCAGGCACCCCAGTAGAACTCCTGGAACGGGATGGTGCCGGCGGTGAAACCGATGTCCCGCGAGAAGTACATCAGGCTGCGGTACTTGTCATCGGCGAAGTTGGCGAGCCCGACACCGGCCGGAAGTTGCTCCACCGGAACCGTATGGCCGTCCACATCGCGGTCCCACACCCACTTGCCCTTCTTCATCTCGGCCCAGAAGTCCTGGGTGGAGAGCTGGCTGAGATTGTCGAGCACCCGCAGGCGGACGTGCAGGTTCGGGCCGCCGTCGGCCAGTTCGTAGAACGACGTCAACGTGTGGTGGCCGTCGGTCAGATACAGCGCTCCACCCGGGCCGATCACGACGGTCTTCATCGGCGCGATCGTGTCCTCGGTCTCCTGTCCCACCGGCACCTCGCACGTGAACGACGCGGGATCGGCGAGAGTGGCCGTCGGCGCGGCGGTCGCAGCCTTCGCTTGGCCGTTGGCCTCGCACCAGTCGTCGAACTTCTTGTTGATCGCATCCTTGCCGAGGGTGTAGCGGCCGAGCTTGTAGTAGACCTCGTCGTAGCCGAGCGACGGCTGCGTGGCGTGGACGTCGCCGATGCGCACGTCGAGCAGATCACCGGGCTGGGCGCACAGATAGTCGGTGCCCGGCAGGGAACCGGTGGACAGCGACCCCGTCGACAGCGAACCGAACGCGCCCGCTCCGTCGCAGATCGGGGCCCGCTGCGCGACGGTGTGCGGAGCAGCAGTGGCCAGGCCCACTGCACCCGGAGCGGCGAGGGTGGCAACGGCGAGGGCCGTGAACGCGGTGCGACGGGCGAGGTGCATGGATGGACACTCCGGTTCGAGGGTGGTGGCGTGTGGTCGGGTGCACACCATCCCCGCGCGGGATGTCCGGACCGATGACTCGGCGAATACATCCGGTGACGGTGACGTGAACGGCATGTCCGACTCGACGCGGCCCTGGCCGTCCGCTGTCGTGTCGCTACGTCGTCAGCATGAACACGAACAGCAGGGCGCAGACGATCCAGTTCGAGACCGCATGGGCCGCGGCCGCCGTCGCGAGTGCCGGGGCTCGAAGCTCGGCCCTGAGGGAGCGGGCGCGTCGGCTTGCCTCGTCCTCCCCGTCCTCCCAGGCGAGGCGCAGGCGCGTGTTCTCGGCTCGCACTGCCGCCCGCTCGGCCTGCACCCGATCCCAGTGGTGCGGATCATAGGGGGCGCCGACGGGAAGCGGGGGACAGTCGATCACGGCCGGTGGGGGCACGTTGCGCAGCTCCGCGATCCGCTCTCGGTTCCCGCGCACCGCCACCAGATACAGGCGTTCGAAGTAGAACCCGCTGACGATCAGGGCGATGCCGGCTGCGACGGGGATTCCCATCGCCAGGTGGATCAGCCCGAACGTGACCTGGGTTCGGACGCGGGTGGCCATCGTCCACTCCTCGGCGCCGGCTCGGAAGGTGCGCTCCTCGTCGTGGGCGAGGAAGGGCACCAGTAGGACGAGCGCCGCGGGTATCGCGAGGGACAGTGCCGACCATACGAATCCGCTGTTGTCGGTCTGCCCCAGCGCGATGTTGCCGCTACCGCCGAGCGCCGACCACCATCCGAACCTCAGGATCGGCACGGCCTCGGACAACACCCAGAAGGTTCCCGCGACAACGGTGAGTTGCATGGCTGCGGCGGGCACCATCCACCACCGGATCGCGCGGACGGTCCGTAGGTACGTCGCGCGACGAGCTCGGCTGCGTGCCAGTTGCTTGACGGTCAGGCCCATCGATGTCACGACGAGCGCAAGGACGAAGACTGAGACGATGTCGGACACGAACTGCTGAGTTCCTCCCCTGAAGCCAACTCGACAACGGAAACGTCTCACGGGATACCGACAGATCAGGTCGAGCGTCCAGTCGGTCCGGGTGGGCTCGGCGGGAGTCCGGCGCCGTGAACGGGCGGTGACCTGGGAAGTTCTCCCACTCAGTGGGCCGGTTTCCTACTCACCGCCTAGAACGTGTTCCAATTTAGAAGATTTGTGGCTATCGTCACAGCAATCGGTTGTTAGGTATGGAAGGGCGGTTGCAAATGAAGACCAAGGGCGCGTTGCTGTGGGGCATCAACGAGAAGTGGTCGATCGAGGAGATCGAACTCGGTGACCCGGTCGCCGGCGAGGTTCAGATCCGCATGGAAGCCGCCGGCATGTGCCACTCCGACCACCACATCGTCACCGGTGCGACGCCGATGGCGTCCTACCCGGCCATGGGCGGCCACGAGGGCGCGGGTGTGATCACCAAGGTCGGCGAGGGCGTCACGGATCTCGAGGTCGGCGACCACGTCGTGCTCTCGTTCATCCCGGCCTGTGGACGCTGCCCGTCGTGTTCGTCGGGCCATTCGAACCTCTGCGACCTCGGCATGGGGCTGCTCAGCGGCCAGGCCATCGCCGACGGCACCTACCGCATCCAGGCGCGCGGGGAGAACGTGATCCCGATGAGCCTGCTCGGCACGTTCTCGCCCTACATGACGGTGCACCAGACGTCGGTCGTCAAGATCGAGAAGGACATCCCGTTCGAGCTCGCCGCCCTCGTGGGCTGCGGTGTCCCGACCGGATGGGGTTCGGCGACGCACGTCGCCGACGTCAAGCCGGGTGACTCGGTCGCCATCATCGGTGTCGGCGGCGTCGGTATGAGCGCCCTGCAGGGTGCCGTCGCGTCGGGTGCACGCCACGTGTTCGCGATCGACCCGGTGCCGTTCAAGCGCGAGCAGGCCCTCAAGTTCGGCGCCACGCATGCCTTCGCCTCGATGGAAGAGGCGATCGCGCCGATCATGGAGATCACCTGGGGCCGCATGTGCCAGAAGACGATCATCACGGTCGGTGAGATGAAGGGCGAGTACGTCGACCCGGCCCTCACACTCACCGCCAAGAACGGTCGCTGCGTCGTCACCGCGATGGGCCACATGGCCGACATGGACGTCAAGCTCAACGCGTTCCTGTTCGCGATGCTGCAGAAGGACCTGCAGGGCAACATCTACGGTGGCTGCAACGCCCGCGTGGACATCCCGAACCTGCTGAACCTGTACCGGGCGGGCCTGCTCAATCTCGAGGACATGGTCACCAACACGTACTCGCTCGAGCAGCTCAACGAGGGTTACCAGGACATGCTCGACGGTAAGAACATTCGCGGTGTGGTCCGCTACACCGAAGCGGACTGGTGAACCTCTGATCGGACGCCCCTCGTAGTCTGATCGGGTGCAGACTCTCGATCGGATCGGGCAATGGCCGGTGGACAACGCCTCGGCTGCCGTCGTCGACGGTGGCCGAGGCGTTGCGCATTTCGGTGACCAGGAGCGGGTGTATCCACTCGCGTCCGTGACGAAGCTGTTGTGCGCGTATGCCGCTCTCGTGGCCGTCGAAGAAGGGGCGATCGAACTCGACCAGCCCGCCGGCCCACCCGGCGCCACGGTGCGACACCTGCTCGCGCACACGTCGGGTCTGGCATTCGGCGAACACAAGGTGCAGGCGGAGCCGGGCGCCAAGCGCATCTACTCCAGCGCCGGGTTCGAGGTGCTGGCGGACTTCGTCGAGACCGAGACCGGGATCGGGTTCGCCGACTACGTGGCCGAGGCAGTGTTCGCGCCGTTGGGGATGGTGAACTCCGCCCTCGTCGGTTCCGCCGGGCACGGGGGACAGGCGAGCACGGCCGACCTCGCGCGGTTCGCCGCCGAACTGCTGCGCCCCATCCTGATCTCGCCGCAGACCCACACCGAGGCCACCAGCGTGCAGTTCCCCGGACTTGCCGGCCTGCTGCCCGGCTACGGCCCGCAGCGGCCCAACGACTGGGGGCTCGGCTTCGAGATCCGGGACGGCAAGAGTCCGCACTGGACCGGCTCGGGCAACTCCTCGGCCACCTACGGGCACTTCGGCCAGTCCGGGACCTTCCTCTGGGTGGACCCGGCCGTCGACGCCGCGTGCGTCGTGCTGACGGATAGGGCTTTCGGGGACTGGGCGAAGCCGCTGTGGCCGGCATTGAGTGACGGCGTCGTCGCCGAGTTGCGCGCCCGTCGGTAGATCAATTTACTGCTATCACTGGCGTAACAGTGGCATCACAGGGCACACTGGTCGACGTTGTGTCGCTCTGTGAAGTCGCGATTGCGACACAGCCGGCTCCACTTGATCGAGGTCGTTGGGGAAGACGTCCCTCGTCGAAGCTGGAGGTGTTGCAGTGCGCTCGTTGAACCAGTTCGCGGATGCGACGACCGGAGTGATCTACGTCCACTCGTCGCCCGCCGCCGTCTGTCCACACGTCGAGTGGGCCCTCACCTCGATTCTCGATGCCCGCGCCAACCTTCGCTGGACGGCTCAGCCCGCGGTCGGCGGCACACTACGGGCAACCTGCGACTGGTCCGGCCCTGTCGGTACCGGGTCCAGGCTCGCGGCGGGCCTGCGGGCCTGGCCCCTGCTGTACTTCGAGGTGACGGAGAACCCGAGTGACGGCGTGGACGGCGAACGATTCAGCCACGTGCCGGGCCTCGGGCTGTGGCGCGGTTCGACGAGTGCGAACGGGGACGTCGTCGTCGGCGAGATGCGACTGCGGGCGCTGCTCGCGAAGGGCGCCGACGGTTTCGCCGCCGCCGTGGAGCACGCCCTCGGCACGCCGTGGGACGAGGTGCTCGAGCCCTACCGCAGCGGTGGCGAGGGCGCCGAGGTGACCTGGCTGCGCCGCGACGTCGGCTGAGTCGGTTCGGTCGTGTCCTTTTCCGGGTGTGGCCGATTTCTCTGTGGTGCAACGAGATCCGGCAAACCGGACGGCGTCGACGAGGGTGGTGAGTCTCGGCCCGGCAGTGGAGTGGGCCGTCGGGACCCAAAAGTGATGGGGCCCCGCGGTGCGGGGCCCCATCACTCAGTGTCGTCGTGTCACAGCGGAATGTTCTTGTGCTGTCCACGGCCGGCCGGTGCCGCGGCGAGGGCCGCGGTGATGACGCTGCGCGTCTTGGCCGGATCGATCGTCTCGTCCACCACGCCGATGGAGATGGCGCGGCCGACACCGCCGGCGATGGCCTCGTGCTCGGCGGCGAGGCGATCGTGCAGCGCCTCGCGCTCCTCCTCCGGCGCGGCGGCCAGGGCGCGCTTGTGCAGGATGCCGACGGCAGCCTTGGCGCCCATGACCGCAACCTCGGACTCGGGCCACGCGTACACCGCGGTGGCGCCCAGCGCGCGCGAGTTCATCGCGATGTAGGCGCCGCCGTAGATCTTCCGGGTGACCAGCGTGACGCGGGGAACCGTGGCCTCGGCGAAGGCGTGCAGCAGCTTCGCGCCGCGGCGCACGACGCCTTCCCATTCCTGGCTGACACCGGGCAGGTAGCCGGGGACGTCGACGACCACGACCAGCGGGATGCCGAAGGCGTTGCACAGGCGGACGAAGCGGGCGGACTTCTCCGCGCTCTCCGAGTTGAGGCAGCCGCCCAGGCGGAGCGGGTTGTTGGCGATCACACCCACCGTGCGGCCGCCGAGGCGTCCCAGGCCGGTGACGATGCTGCGCGCCCAATTGCCCTGCAGCTCTTCGAAACTCGACTCGCCCTCGACGTTGTCGAGCAGCTCGTGCACGATCGGGCGAACGTCGTACGCGCGCTTGGCCGACTCGGGCATCAGCGCCCGCAGGTCGGTGTCGCCGTGCTCGGCGGCAGCGAGATCGAACTCGCCCTGCTCGCAGAACATCGACACCAGGCGGCGGGCGCGATGGTAGGCGTCGTCCTCGTCGTGTGCAGCGATGTGCGCGACGCCGGACTTCTTGGTGTGCGTATCGGGGCCGCCGAGCGAGGCCATGTCGACCTGCTCGCCGGTCACGCTCTTGACGACGTCGGGTCCGGTGACGAACACGCGGCCCTCGGGGGCCATGATCACGATGTCGGTGAGCGCGGGGCCGTAGGCGGCGCCGCCGGCCGCGAAGCCGAGGACGACGGAGATCTGCGGGACGAGGCCGGACGCACGGACCATGGCCTCGAAGACCAGTCCGACGGCGTGCAGCGCCTCGACGCCTTCGGCGAGGCGTGCGCCGCCCGAATGCCACAGTCCGATGACGGGCGCCTTCTCGGCGATGGCGGTGTCGATGGCGGCAACGATGTGCTTGCAGCCTTCGATGCCCATGGCGCCGCCCATGACGGTGGCGTCGGAGCAGTAGGCGATGGTGCGAACGCCGTCGATCTCACCGGATGCGGCGAGTACTCCGGACTTGTCGCGGGGATGTAGGGGCACGACGGTACCGGCATCGAACAACTTGGCGAGACGCGCGAGCGGATCGCGCGGATCGGTTGATGCTTCGGTGTTCGTCGCGGGGGCCATGACGGTCATCGAGTCCTCCTTGAGCGAGCCCATATGGGGCGAGGGTTCGGGGGTGGGGACCCCGGGGTGCGGGGCCCCCCACCTGGCTGTCCAGCGAAGTTCGGCTGGGATCAAGCCCGGCCGAAGGCGAGCGCGACGTTGTGCCCACCGAAACCGAACGAGTTGTTGATCGCGAAATCGATGTCGCCGTACCGGGGTTCACCCTTCACGACGTCGAGATCGATCTCTGGATCCTGGTTGTCGAGATTGAGCGTGGGGGGAATGACGCCCTCACGCACACTCAGGACCGTGAGCACGGCCTCGAGGGCGCCGACGGCGCCGATCGAGTGGCCCAGTGCCGACTTGGGCGCATACACCGCAGCATGCGTGCCGACCGCGGCCTGGATGGCCAGTGCCTCGGCGATGTCGCCGATCGGGGTCGCGGTGGCGTGTGCGTTGATGTGCTTGATGTCGGACTTGGTGAGACCGGCGGTCTCGATGGCCCGGGTCATGGCGCGAGCCGCACCCGTGCCTTCCGGATCGGGCGCCACGATGTGGAATCCGTCCGAGGTGATGCCGGCGCCCAGCAGGCGGGCGTGAATCGTCGCCCCGCGTGCCTTCGCATGCTCCTCCGTCTCGAGGACCATCATTGCGCCCGCTTCGCCGAAGACGAAACCGTCCCGGTCCTTGTCGAAGGGGCGCGAAGCCGCCTTCGGGTCGTCGTTGCGAGTGCTGAGCGCGCGCATCATTGCGAAGCTCGCGATCGGCACGGAGCCGATGTTGCCCTCGACTCCGCCCGCGACGACGATGTCCGCGTCGCCCATCGCGATCATGCGGAACGCATGCGCGATGGCCTCCGAGCCGGACGAACACGCCGAGACCGGCGTGATGACACCGGCGCGCGCGCCGAGTTCCAGTCCGACGGTGGCCGACGGACCGTTCGGCATCACCATCTGAACCGCGAACGGGGACACCTTGCGGTACCCGCCTGCGCGCAGCTTGTCGACGGCGTCGACGAGCGCCTCGCCGCCGCCGAGTCCGGTGCCGATGACAACCCCGAGGCGATCCTTGTCGACCTCGGGGCTGCCGGCGTTCTGCCAGACCTGACGACCCAGAACGAGAGCGAGACGTTCGACGAAGCTCATCCGGCGGATCTCGACCCGGGACAGTGCGTCGTCGAACGGGACCTTCAACTGGCCACCGAAACGCACTGGTAGATCGAATTCCTCCACGAATGAGCCATCGAGCACGTCGATGCCGCTCTCACCGGCCAGCAGGCCCTTCCACGTGCCATCCACATCTCCGGCGACCGACGTCGTAGCCGCAAGGCTGGTGACGACGATGTTGGGGAATCTCCCTCGGGTAGAAGCGGAAGTCACGTTCGGCTCACTCGTCGTCGTTCTTGGCGGCCTCGAGCTTGGCCTTGACGGTCTCCGCGGTCTCGCCGCCCTCGGCCTCGACCTTCTGGATGTAGGCGACGACATCGCCGACGGTGCGCAGGCTCGCGAGATCCTCGTCCGGGATCTTCACGCCGTACTTGTCCTCGGTCTGGACCGCGATCTCGACCATGGACAGCGAGTCGATGTCGAGGTCGTCGACGAACGACTTCTCGATCGTGACCTCGGACGGCTCGATTCCGGTGACCTCTTCGATGATCTCGGCGAGGTTGGCGATGATGTCTTCCTGGTTGGCGGCCACTACGTGGCTCCCTTCTTCATTCGATGTGTTGTCTTCTGTGGGTCCGGGGCGGCCGGGGCCGACCCGGTGCGCGCATCGTGAGCGCGCAGCAAGCTAACCGACTTCGGTGAACTCGGTCAGTGCGGAGAGATCCCCGGGTTCCTTGAGCGCCGCGGTCGGGGTGCCGCGCATTTCGCGCTTGGCGATTCCGATCAGGGTGCCCGCCGGGGGGAGTTCCGCGATCGCCGAGACCTGCGCGGCCCGCAGGCTCGCGGTACACAGGTCCCAGCGCACAGGTCGGGTCACCTGCGCGGCCAGCTTAGTCAGGGCATCGGCACCGGAGGTCACCGGCGCGCCGTCCGAGTTGGAGAGCAGAGTGCGGGACGGATCGTTGGGTGTGATCCGCGACGCGGCCTCGGCCACGGCGTCCTGAGCAGGCGCCATGAACCGGGTGTGGAACGCACCCGCCACCGGAAGTGCCCGTACGCGGGCCTTCTCGGGCGGGTTCGCGGCGAGCTGCTCGAGTGCGTCGAGTCGCCCGGCCGCCACGATCTGGCCCGCCGCGTTGCGGTTGGCCGGCGTGAGATCGAGTTCCTCGAGCCGGGACAGGACGGCGTCCTCGTCCCCGCCGAGCACCGCCGACATTCCGGTGGGCTCCAACGCACACGCCTTCGCCATCTCGCCACCCCGGATCGCGGCGAGCATCACCGCGTCGTCGGAGGAGAGCACGCCGGCGACCGCGGCCGCAGCGAGTTCGCCGACGGAGTGACCGGCGGCGATGGTGTCGGAGGGGATCTGGCCGCGACGTTCGAGCTCCTCGTAGGCGAGGAGCGCGGCAGCCACGACCAGCGGCTGGGTCACTGCGGTGTCCGTGATCTCCTCGGCCGAGGCGGTAGTGCCCAGGCGTACGAGATCGAGGCCGGAGGCCTTGGACCACAGAGCCACGCGATCGTGTGCACCCGGCAGCTCCAGCCATGGGCTGAGCATGCCGGGGGTCTGAGAGCCCTGACCCGGGGCTAGCAACGAAATCACGCTTTCAAGGGAACACTGCGGGTGCAGGTCTGCGAGATGTTGTCGGGGATGAAACCTGGACACGTGTTTTGTAGGTTTCCTACAAAAAAGCACGTCGGCCGCCGTTATCGAATTCGGGCGCCTCCGTGTTACGTCCCGACATTCCTAAATGTGAATTTTGTGACTGATGTGTCAGAAGTCGACGTTTCGTGACGTGTTTGAGCTAGTCGGCCCACCGTGGTTGCGACGCGGAGCACATATGCGTCCCTCGAGTTGGTCGGATCCCGGCGGGTGACTTCGGCAATTCGCTTCAGGCGGTAGCGGACAGTATTTGGATGAACAAACAGCTGACGGGCACAAGCCTCTACGGCCCCACCGGAATCCAGGTAGGCGTCGAGCGTGTCGGACAGTGCCGAGCCGGCGGCCGACAACGGCTGGATCAAACGTTCGTTTAGGGCAACGACGGCCGCGGTGTCTCCGAGAAGGGCGCGTTCGGGTAGAAGGTCGGCGGCGAAGACGGGCCGCGGAGCGCCCCGCCAACCCGCGACGGCTTCCATGCCGGCCAGCGCCTCGACCGCACTGAAGTGTGCGGCCCCCAGACTGGGGGTGGTGGGTCCGATCACGACGGGGCCGGCGGAGAACTTGTCCATGAGATCGGTCATGAACTCCCGCGCCGCCTTGGTGCCGTGCAGCTCACCGCTGACGACGAGGACGAGCCGATCGCCCTGGATCACGGCGAGGGCCCCGCGATCGTGGCGCTGCGCTGCGCTGTGCACCGTGCCGATCACCGACACGCCCTGTTCCGGGGGAGGCGTGCCGACGATGACCGTCGCGGGCGCGGTGGCGTCCCAGTTCAGGGTTGCCGCCCGGGACTGCAGGTCGGAACCGGTGTCGCCGCGGACAACCGCGTCGACCACCAGGGCCTCCAGCCGGGTGTCCCATGCACCGCGGGACTCCGCGGCACTGGCGTAGACGGAGGCGGCCGCGAAACCGAGCTCGCGCCCGTAGCGCAGGATCGCCTCGGTGAGCGCCACCAGCTGCCGGTCGTTTCGGGCCAGAGCCGGGAGACGCTGCTCGAAGAACTCCATTGCGACCCGCACCATGTCGACCGTCTGGCGGAGGGTCAGTCGTCGGGCGAGGTCCTGCGGAATCACCTGGTACGCGTCGATGGTGAATCGGATGTCGCTGTCGGAGTCGGTGAGCCACTCGAGGAAGTTGACCACCGACTTCTGGACGATCATCTGGACGCTCGCGCGCTGTTCGGCGTCGAGGTCGGCGAAGAACGGCAGCTGGTCCTGCATCGAGGCGATGGCCTCGGTGGACAGCCGTCCGGAGAACTGCTTGACCCGGCGCAGCAGTGCGTCCGGAAGTGAATCGCGAGTGGGCCTGCCGTCCGACCTGGGGGCCGGAGGTTGATAGCGGACGCGTCGCGGCGAGTTCGGGGTCGGCGCCTCGCGCAGCGCGGGCGGCTCCGACGAGCTGTTCGACGTCTCGGGCAGATCCTCGGCCATGAGAGGAACTTACGCCCGCCGCCTGCACGGCGTCTCCGGGACACTCGTGCAAGCGGCGGGCGTGATCAGTTGTCGATCAGCGTGCCGATCGGGCCGCTTCAGGCGACGCCGGGATCCGACGTCTGCTTCGGAGCGGCGAGCACGTCGTCGATCCGGTAGCGGGCGGCCGCCTCGGCCGCCTTCGAGCGGTCGATCTCACCGGACTTCGCCAGCGCCGAGAGCACCGCGACGGTGATCGACTCGGCGTCGACGTTGAAGAACCGTCGCGCCGCCGGGCGGGTGTCGGAGAAACCGAACCCGTCGGTGCCGAGCGTGGTGTACGAGCCGGGGACCCACTGACGGATCTGGTCCGGGACCGCACGCATCCAGTCCGAGGCCGCCACGAACGGACCCTGCGCCTGGGACAGCGCCTTCGTGACGTACGGCTCCGGTGCGTCGACACCTGGGTTGCGCAGCGCCTCGCGCTCGCACTCGATGCCGTCGCGGCGCAGCTCGCCCCACGAGGTCACCGACCACACGTCGGCGGCGACGCCCCACTCGTCCGCGAGCAGCTGCTGTGCGCGCAGACCGTCCGGCATCGTGACGCCCGAGACCAGGATCTGCGCGCGCGGTGCGGAGCCTGCGGAGCGCCCCTCCGGGACGCCCGAGCTCTCGGCCGGCTTGAACAGGTAGATGCCCTTGAGCAGGCCCTCGACATCGAGGTTCTCCGGCTCGGCGGGCTGCTGGTACGGCTCGTTGTAGACGGTGAGGTAGTAGAAGATGTTCTCTCCACCGAAGCCCGGCTCGAGCGTTCCGTCCGCCGACGTCGTGCCGCCGTACATGCGGCGCAGACCGTCCTTGACGATGTGCGCGATCTCGTACGAGAACGACGGGTCGTACGACACCGCGGCCGGGTTGGTCGACGCCAGCAGCAGCGAGTGACCATCGGCGTGCTGCAGACCCTCACCGGTGAGCGTGGTGCGGCCGGCGGTGGCGCCGAGGACGAAGCCGCGGGCCATCTGGTCCGCCGCCGCCCACAGGCCGTCGCCGGTCCGCTGGAAGCCGAACATCGAGTAGAAGATGTACACCGGGATCATCGGCTCGCCGTGGGTGGCGTACGACGTGCCCACCGCGGTGAACGACGCCGTCGAGCCGGCCTCGTTGATGCCCTCGTGCAGGATCTGGCCGATCTCGCTCTCCTTGTAGGCGAGCATCAGTTCCGCATCGACGGACGTGTACAGCTGTCCGTTGCGGTTGTAGATCTTCAGCGACGGGAACCACGAGTCCATGCCGAACGTGCGCGCCTCGTCCGGGATGATCGGCACGATCCGCTTGCCGATCTCCTTGTCCCGCAACAGTTCCTTGAGGATGCGGACGACGGCCATCGTCGTCGCGACCTCCTGCTTGCCCGAGCCCTTGCGGACGACGTCGTACGTCTTGTCCGCGGGCTGCGCGAGCGGTGTGGAGTCGGTGCGGCGGGACGGCAGGAAGCCGCCGAGCGCCTTGCGCCGCTGCAGCATGTACTGGATCTCGGGGGAGTCCGTACCGGGGTGGTAGTACGGGGGCAGGTACGGATCCTTCTCGAGCTCCTCGTCGGAGATCGGGATGCGCTGGATGTCGCGGAACCGCTTGAGATCGTCGAGCGTCAGCTTCTTCATCTGGTGCGTGGCATTGCGGCCCTCGAAGTGCTTGCCGAGGGTGTAGCCCTTGATGGTGTGCGCCAGGATCACCGTCGGCTGACCCTTGTGCGCCATCGCCGCCGCATACGCCGCGTAGATCTTGCGGTAGTCGTGGCCGCCGCGCTTGAGGTTCCAGATCTCCTGATCCGAGAGATTGTCGACCAGGGCCTTGGTGCGCGGGTCCCGCCCGAAGAAGTGCTCGCGGACGAACGCGCCGTCGTTGGCCTTGTACGTCTGGTAGTCGCCGTCGGGCGTCTCGTTCATCAGGTTGACGAGCGCGCCGTCCTTGTCGGCGTGCAGCAGCGCGTCCCACTCGCGGCCCCAGACGACCTTGATGACGTTCCAGCCGGCGCCGCGGAAGAACGACTCGAGCTCCTGGATGATCTTGCCGTTGCCGCGGACCGGTCCGTCGAGGCGCTGCAGGTTGCAGTTCACGACGAAGGTCAGGTTGTCGAGGCCCTCGGTGGCCGCGACGTGCGCCAGACCGCGCGACTCCGGCTCGTCCATCTCGCCGTCGCCGAGGAACGCCCACACGTGCTGATCCGCGGTGTCCTTGATGCCGCGGTCGTGCAGGTAGTGGTTGAAGCGGGCCTGGTAGATGGCGTTCATCGGGCCGAGGCCCATCGACACCGTCGGGAACTCCCAGAAATCGGGCAGCAGGCGCGGGTGCGGGTACGACGGCAGGCCGCCGCCGGACTGCGCGTGGCTGGCCTCCTGGCGGAAGCCGTCGAGCTGCTCGGCCGGGATCCGGCCCTCGAGGAACGCGCGGGCGTAGATGCCCGGCGAGGCGTGGCCCTGCACGAAGATGTGGTCGCCGCCGCCCGGGTGGTCCTTACCGCGGAAGAAGTGGTTGAAACCGACCTCGTAGAGCGCGGCCGACGACGCGTACGTCGAGATATGACCACCGACGCCCACGCCCGGCCGCTGCGCGCGATGCACCATGATCGCGGCGTTCCAGCGGATCCACGCGCGGTAGCGGCGCTCGACCTCTTCGTCGCCGGGGAACCACGGCTCGTTCTCGGTCGGGATGGTGTTGACGTAGTCGGTAGAGGTGAGTGCGGGGATCGCCACGTGCTTCTCGCCGGCGCGCTCGAGCATGCGCAGCATCAGGTAGCGGGCGCGGGCGGCTCCCGAGCGGTCGAGCAGACCGTCGAACGATTCGAGCCATTCGGTGGTCTCGTCCGGATCGATGTCCGGCAGGTAGGAAGCCACGCCCTCGCGGATGACGCGGACCCGGCCGTCTGTGCCGGGTTGCGCGTTCGCGGCGGGTGACGAGGCCGCTCCGGATACGCCTGGTGTGTCGGCGTTCGGTTGAGACGCGGGCCCCTGGATCAGGTCTGACAAGGTGTGCTCCTCATTGTGGTGGGACGCGCGGTGTCGCGTCCGCTCCATCCGGACGGTCCTTGTTAGGGCCGCCCGAGTTTCCATATGAATATGGCGCAACCCTCATCTTTCACCATCCAGTCCGCGGAGGCACCCCCACTCCTGCTGTTCGGTCTTCGGCGCGTCGCGGGATACGGTGGGGGTCGGAATTCGCCCTGGCAACCGTCGTCGACGGCGTGCCGATCGCACTTTCTCGAGATTTTCGGGGACGTCGGCTTGCGCGAACGGCTTCGACCATGTTCGCTTTCACCTATTGATCGACACACGCTCGATCGTCACTGGAGTCGGTCGGGCCCATTCGGGCCCGCCACCCACCGAACAGAGGAGGACACCACCGTGGTCGCCGCGGCGGACGCTCAGAACTACGCTCAGAAGCTTGGCATTACCCACGACATGGTGGTTCAGGAACTGGGCTGGGACGAGGACACCGACGACGACATTCGTTCGGCGGTGGAGGAGGCCATCGGTGGAGAGATGGTCGACGAGGACTCCGACGAGGTCATGGACGTCGTGGTGCTGTGGTGGCGCGACGGCGACGGTGACCTGGTCGACGCCCTGATGGACGCGATCGGACCGCTGTCCGACGAGGGCTTCGTGTGGGTACTCACCCCCAAGACCGGCCAGTCCGGGCATGTCGAGCCCAGCGAGATCGCCGAATCGGCGCCCACGGCGGGGCTGACCCAGACGTCGGCCGCGAACCTCGGGATGTGGAGCGGTAGCCGGCTGGTGCAGCCGAAGGCTCGCGCACCCAAGCGCTGATCTCGCCGAGACCACATTCGGTTCATCCGTGCGGCGTACGTTTGTCGTGACGGATGCGCCGACGTACCCGATGTTAGGACCAGGCATGCCTCTCGAAGTGGGCGCCACTGCGCCCGATTTCACCCTCAAGGACCAGAACAACCAGGAAGTCACGCTGTCGGACTTCCGTGGCAAGAAGAACGTCCTGCTCGTCTTCTACCCGCTCGCGTTCACGGGTGTGTGCCAGGGCGAACTGTGCCGTGTGCGGGACGAACTGCCGAAGTTCCAGAACGACGACGCCGAGATCCTCGCGATCTCGGTGGGCCCGTCGCCGACCCACAAGATCTGGGCCGCCGAACAGGGCTACACCTTCCCGTTGCTGTCCGACTTCTGGCCGCACGGCGCGATTGCCGAGGCGTACGGGGTGTTCAACGACAAGCTCGGATTCGCCAACCGCGGCACGTTCGCGATCGACAAGGACGGCATCATCCGCTTCGCGGAGATGAACGGCCCCGGCGAGCCCCGTGACCAGGCAGCTTGGGAGAAAGCGCTCACCGCGCTAAAGTCCTGATGCGATTCCGGCGGAATTCCACCGCCGGAATTCGGGCGTGTAGCTCAGTGGTAGAGCTCTGGTTTTACACACCAGCGGTCGGGGGTTCGAAACCCTCCGCGCCCACAAGCAGTCGTTCATTCGCGGATCGTGGCACGGATGCCGGCCAACTTCAGTCAGATCGCTCGACAGTTCCCGCGACACGGTCGATACACCCGTAGTCGAAACGCAGAACGCCCCGCACGGGGCGGGGCGTTCCGGGGAGCTCGATCGGTCGGCCCACGATCGAAAATGCATGGGCGAAAGTTGGATTGAATCCGTGGGTCTCGATGGGTCTTGATGGGTCTCGATACGACTTCGTCGTGGCCGGAAGCCGAAGCCGATCAGGAGCCGAGCGAGCCCGTGCTCAGTGAGCCGAAGTCGAGCGAACCACTCGAAGATCCGGCGTCGACGGAGTCGGGCTCACGAACTGGATTCCACCCGCGGCAGCCGGCGGTCTCGAACCCGTCGTCGTCCGGCGCAATCGTGACGGTGACCGGTCCGTAGGAAACCCCGCGTTCGATCGCGTTGATGCCGCCGGTAGGCAGCGCCTCGATGCGGGTCCACGAGCAGGGCAGCAGACTGCCGGGCCAGGCGCCGGCCGTCGTGTACGTTCCCGGCTGAACGTCGAAGCCGACTTTGTAGACGCCGTCCATCAAGATCCTCGACGGGGTTACGCCCAGCGATCCGGAAGAGCCGGCGTCAGCGGCTGATGCCACCCCGGCCCCGCCCGCCGCAATCGCTACTGTGGCCGCTGCGGCGACCGCTCCCGCAACCCAATTCGTCGGCTTGCGCACGGACATGACTGATCGATCAGGCACTTCGGAACCTCCCCCAAATATTTCTCGCGCTCAGGCTGCGCGTCCGGGGGATCGTAGCCCGAACCCGACCACTGGTCCGCCGAAACGACCAGGGAAGTCTGGGAAGTGTTCGGAACGCGCGACGGTCGGGAACCAGGCGATACTGGAATCCCCGGCCGACACTCCGAACGGACCCCGAGCGTGAACGACGACTCCGTCGATCCGACCGCGATCGACATCAGGCTCGACCCGTTGCGCCAGCGCCTGGTCGGGATCACGGCGCACGGACACCTGCCCTTCGACGTTCCGGTCATCAGCGAGATCGCCCCGAATCTGTGGCAGGGCGGTTGCCGCGACGGACTGCTGCTGCCGACGTTCGTCACCCACCTCGTGTCGCTGTACCCGTGGGAGCAGTACGAGATCGCGCACGTCGTCGATTCCGAGGTCTACGTCCGCATGTACGACAGTGCCGAACAGGGCTTCGATCAGGTCGATGCCCTCGCCGCCTGGGTGAACGCGTGCCGCAAGACAGGTCCGGTTCTCGTGCACTGTCAGGTGGGGCTCAACCGGTCGAGTCTGATCGCGGGTCGGGCGATGGTGCTGTCCGGCGAGGCGGACCCGGCCGGCGCGGTGGCGTTGCTCCGGGCGCGGCGGTCGCCGGCCTGCCTGTGCAACCCGTCGTTCGAGGCCTGGTTGCTGGGGCGATCCAGGGGCGAGGGGTCGCCGGACCCCGCGTCAGACCCCGGCGACGCCGAGTAGCTGCCCTATCCCGTAGGTGACGGCCATCGCGAGCGCGCCACCGCTGACCACACGGATCACCGCCCGGGACCGGTCGGCGCCGCCGAGTCGGGCGCTGATGCTGCCGGTGATGGCAAGGGCGACCAGCATGGCCACGAATGTGACCGGAATGCGCGCGCTCGCCGGCGGAAGCAGGATCGCGAGCATCGGCAGAATCGCGCCGACGGTGAACGCGATCGCGGATGCAGACGCAGCCTGCCAGGGGTTGGTGAGGTCGTTCGGGTCGATGCCCAACTCGGCCTCGGCGTGCGCCGCGAACGCGTCGTGCGCGGTGAGCTCCTCGGCGACGGTACGGGCGGTGGCGGGGGACAGACCCTTCGCCTCGTACAGGGATGCCAGTTCGTCGAGTTCGGCGTCGGGGATGGTGGTCAGTTCGAGGCGCTCCTTCTCCAGCAGAGCGCGCTCGGTGTCACGCTGGGTGCTCACGGAGACATACTCGCCCAGCGCCATCGAGACGGCGCCGGCCGCGAGCCCTGCCAGACCGGCGGTGAGGATCGGGCCGCGGTCGGTGGTTGCCGCGGCGACACCGACGACGAGACCCGCTACCGAGACGATGCCGTCGTTCGCGCCGAGTACCCCCGCGCGAAGCCAGTTCAGGCGCGACGACAACCCTGCGGTGTGCGGCTCCGCTGCATGGGTTCCGGCCTGCTCGCCGGCATTCGGGGACTCCTGGTTCGAGGTCACAGCGCGAATCGTATTGCCGACGCCACGGTGTCACCAGCTATGCAAGGCTGTCCGAAGTGGTCCGGCGTCACTGTGCGGCCGGGGAATCGGCAGCCGTCGTATCGCTCCAGACGGCGGCCGCGCCGCTCTCGCCGATCCGGTAGACCTGCACCGTCGATCCGACTGCCAGCACCACCGCGACGACGGAAAGTCCGGTGGCGACGACCCGCGACGCCGTACTGCTCGTCGACCCGCCGCGTTCGGCCCGCCACGCCTGGAAACGGGGGTTGTGGATGGCCCACCATCCCAGTGCGGCGACGAAGAGACCGGCCGACCAGTAGATCAGTTGGTCCCCGAGTTCAGCGTGGATCCGCACCAGCGGATCAGGCGCGGTGCGGTGTTCGAGCCACTCGCCGGCGTGGGTCGTGAGTGGCACGAGAACCAGGGCGATGAGGGCGACCACGGGGGAGAAGACCCCGATCCGTCGCCTCGCTGCGGGCCAACATACGGACAGCAGTAGAAGCAGTGCGGAGAGCGGTACCAGCACCACTACGAAATGCACGAGCAACGGGTGGATGGGCAGGCCGTTGAACGTTGTGGGCCCCATGATGACTCGCCTCCGTCGCGTGTTCCCGGTGTTCCGGTTCTCACGGTAGGCGCGAATTCTTGGAGCCTTCTGGGAACGTCTTAGGCGTGCCTCGGCAGGACGAGCGTGAAGGTGGCCCCGCGACCAGGCCTCGGATCGACCAGTATCTCGCCGTCGTGGGCGGTCGCGATTTCACGGACGAGAGCAAGCCCGATGCCATACCGGCGGCCTCCGGCCGGTTGCTCAGGGCCGTGCGCGAAGCGGGTGAACAGTCGACTCAGCTGCTGAGGTTCGATCCCCGGACCAGTGTCGGTCACAGCGATTCGCACCACGTCGGTGTCGCCGTCGACACGGAGCGTGACCCGTCCGCCGGGGCGTACATGGGTGACGGCATTGTCGACGAGTCCGTACACTGCGCGTCGCAATGCCGGGCGAGACCCGCTCACGACGCAGGGCGCGTCGCCGCGCACGATATCGACGTCGACGCCCAGCGATCGCGCGTGCGCCTCGACGCTGTCGCGGACCTGCTCGCAGAGCGCGGCGACGTCGACAGGTTCCCGGGTGTCGGGTCCGGTCTCCATGGCCGCCGAGAGGAGCAGATCCTCCACCAGTTCACCGAGCGCGCGGGTATCGGCGACGATCCCGTCGAGCTGGCGGGAGACCTCCTCGGGCTCGAGTCGTCCGACACGGTGGGCGAGTAGTTGCGCGCGGGTATGCAGGACCGTGAGCGGGGCACGCAGTTCGTGCGACGCATCGGCGACGAAACGTCGCTGCAGCGACAGCGCCAGGGTCAGTGGCCGAATCGATCTGCGGGACAGCAGGATCACCACGACCGCGGATGCTGCGATACCGGCGATCTCCGCGAGGATCAGGGCCGAGAGCAGTCGATGGCGTCCCGCTTCGAACGGCTCGAGGTCGAGGGCCGCGGCAACCTGGCCGTGAGTGTTGCCGCCGACCAGTACGCGGTAGTACCGTCCGCCCGCACGTAGGTCGGAGAACCCGGCGGGTCCGTCGAGCAGCCCCGCGATCTGCGGTGGTGCGCCGGCGCTGACCTGCGTCTCACCGTCGGGTCCCCGCAACGCGAGTGCCGTGCCGGGCGGGGGATCGTCGACGTCCTCGACGGTGTCGACCACGGATTGCAGTTGCGTGTCGATCTGCCGTGACTGGACGCGGGCGTCGACGAGATACGCCACCAGGCCCACCACCAGCAGCACGAGTGCGAGAGCCGCCGCGGCTTGCAGTGCTGCGAAACGTCCGGCGCGGCGCAGCAACTGTTCGTCGCCGATGACGGCGGCCGGGCGGGTCGCGACGGTCGGTCGCCGCCGACGCCTCATCGGGCACCGAGCCGGTATCCGACACCGCGCACGGTCTGCACGACGTCGCGACCGAGTTTGCGTCGCAGGTAATGCACGTAGGTATCGACGGTGCCCGGGTCGTCGGCGCCGTCGAACGCCGACAGCAACAATTGCGACCGGGTGAAGACCTGACCCGGCGCTTCGGCGAGGACGGCGAGCAGAGCGCACTCGCTGGCAGACAACTCGACAGCCGTGTCGTGCCCGATCACCGTCCGGCTCGCCAGGTCCAGGCGGCGTCGGCCCACCGGGAGTTGCTCCGCGCCCTCGAATCGGCGTCTGCGCAACGCGCGCAGCCGGGCGAGCAGCTCCGGCACCTCGAACGGCTTGACCAGGTAGTCCTCGGCGCCCGCGTCGAGACCCTCGACCCTGTCGTCGAGTGCGCCCCTGGCCGTGAGCACGAGAGTGGGAGTGTCCACCGCCTGTCGGCGCAGTGCACGCAGCACCTCGAGACCGCTCAGGACGGGAAGCCCGCGGTCCAGCACGATCAGATCGAACCGGCGGGTCAGCCCCAGGTGGAGCCCCCGGTGACCGTCGGTCGCGACCTCCACGGCGTAACCCTCCTCCGCGAGCAGATCGCACAGCAGATCGGTGAGTGGGGCGTCGTCCTCGACGAGTAGGACGGATGGCGACGCGGTGGAATCGGGCATGGTTCGAGCCTGCCACCGTCACCGCTGCAGCACGACGTGGACCGGGGGAGACACAGCACCTCGACCCCATGTGCTCCGACGGGCATATCCCCACAGCCCGGTGCCGGCCCGTCGACCTAGGCATTGATAGAAATACCGTCGTGCTCCACAACTCCCGTCGGGAACCCGCTGTTCGTCGTCCGAGCTCCACCGCGAGGGCTGTCGGCCTGCTCCTCGGCTACGCCGCGGATCGCGTGTTCGCGGACCCGCGGCGGTGGCATCCGGTCGCCGGATTCGGTCTTGCTGCAATGGAACTGGAGAAGCGGACGTACGCCGACAGTCGGCTGTCCGGAGCCGCGCACACCACGATCCTGGTGGGCGCGACCGCTGTCGGCGGTGTGCTCGCGCAGCGCCTGGGCGCGAAGTGCGGCTGGGTCGGGGAGACGGCGGTGACCGCGGCGGCGACGTGGACCGTACTCGGAGGTACCTCCCTCGCGGGCACCGGCCGGACAATGGCAAGACACCTCGAAGCCGGGGACCTGGAGTCGGCACGTTCGCTGCTGCCGTCGCTGTGCGGTCGCGATCCGAGCGTGCTCGACGCCGACGGGCTGGCCCGCGCGAGCCTCGAATCGGTCGCCGAGAACACCTCCGACGCGACCGTCGGCGCACTCTTCTGGGGCGCGGTGGCCGGGGTGCCGGGGCTGCTGGCGTACCGCGCGTCCAACACGCTCGACGCGATGATCGGCTACCGCTCGGCGAAGTACAACCGCTTCGGGTGGGCTGCGGCGCGCTGGGACGACGTCGTGAATCTGGCGCCCGCCCGCCTCGCCGGCGCGCTGACCGTGGCCCTGGCACCCGCCGTGGGCGGCTCGGCTCGGGACGCCCTCCAGGCGTGGCGGCGGGACGCGTCGAATCATCCGAGCCCCAACGCGGGCGTCGCGGAGGCATCCACAGCTGGAGCGCTCGGGATCCAACTCGGCGGACGCACCGAGTACGCGTACGGCGTGGAGATGCGGCCGACCCTTGGATCGGGCCCGGCGCCGGTCGTCGCCGACCTCGAGCGAGCGGCGCGGCTGTCGACGATCGTCCAGGCGGGGGCGGCCGTCACGTCCGCGGCGCTGGCCCTCGTCGTCGGTCGGCGCCGACGACGCTGACCGGCTGCGACGAGTTCTCCGGTCCGCCGGAGTCTGTCCTCACGACAGCTCGAGACGAACGGAGTCAGAACCATGATCATCGTGGCCGGATATCTGCGGGTCGCCCCGGACGACCGCGAGGGCTACCTGGTTGCCTGCCGGAGCGTCGTGACGGCGGCGCGGGCCGCCGACGGATGCCTGGACTTCGCCCTCAGTCCCGATCCGATCGAACCCGACCGGATCAACGTCCTCGAACGGTGGCAGGACCGGCACACTCTGACCGCTTTTCGCGGGGACGGATCCGGCGAGGATCTCGGCGCCCGAATCGTCCAGGCGCAGGTGAGTGAGTTCGAATGCGACAGCGGTACCGCGCTCTGACCCCGGGCCGAGGCCGAGATCGGAATACCGGGGGATCGGAATACCGGGGGATCGGAATACCGGGGGATCGGAATACCGGGGGATCGGAATACCGGGGGCCGGGCGGCGTTGTCATAAAGAGAAGCCGCCGATACCCGCGAGGGGCCGGCGGCTTCTCCGTGTCGGTGGGGGGACCGGGTCAGCGACGTCTGCCGTAGCGGTCGGCCATCTTGGCCTCGCTGGCGGACAGCGGCGCGCTGGGGGCCGCGTCCTTCTTGCGCAGTCCACGGCGGCGGGTGGGCAGTGCGAACTCGTCGACGGTGGGTTCGGGAGCCGCACCGGCCGGAGTCTCGTCGACCGGTGGCGTCGCGGTGGTTGGTTCGTCGGCCGGTTCCGGCGCCGGCGGCGCCGCCGCGGTCGCCTTGGTCTTGCGGCGCTCGCGGAGTTCGGCGCGGACGAAGTAGGCCAGACCCAGCGGCGCCATGATGCCGAACGCCAGCCACTGCAACCCGTACGACAGGTACGGCCCGGCGTCGAGCATCGGCAGCGGGATGGTGCCGAGCCCGCCCGGCTGGGCGTCGTCGAGTTGCAGGTAGCCGTTGACCAGGTCGGTGCCGATGAACTGCCCGATCTGGCCGGAGTCGATGTAGTACACCTGCTCGGTGCCGGCCTCGGTGATCGGTTCCTTGCCCGGAACCGTGCCCTCGGACATGCGGACGCGGCCCTCGACGGACACCTCGCCGGTGGGCGGCGCCGGGATGGGCGGCGCCTCGGTGCCCTGCACAGGGCGCACGTAACCGCGGTTGACGAGCAGGGTGGCGCCGTCGCTCAGTCGCATCGGGGTGAGCACCTCGTACGCGGGCGCGTCCTCCACCGAGCGGAGCCGGACCAGGAGGTCGCTGTCGGGAAGATAGGTTCCCGTCGCGACGACCTTGCGCCACTCGTCGTCCGGGGCCGGGCCGGCACCACCGAGCAGGGTGTCGATCGACACCGCGTCGGCGTTGATGGACTGTTCGAGCAGCCCGTTGCGTTCCTCGGTCCTGGTGTTCTTGCCGAGCTGCCACGGCGCCAGGACGGTGAAACACATGAAGGCGAAACCGGCTACCACGGCCGCCAACGCAAGCCAGCCGGGACGCAGCAGAAACTTCAGCCTTCGCACGTGTCCACGGTAGCGGCTCGGCTGCCGGTCAGCTCCCCCGCACCCAGTTCAGCAGGCCCGGAACGGCTGCCTCGATCTGGTCGCGGACCAGTTCGAAGTCGGTCATGTCGCCGTAGTACGGGTCGGGCACCGAATCGCCGTCCGCATCCGGATCGAAGCTGCGGAGCAGTCGGCGGCGCTCGGTGGGCACCCCGAGATGAGCGAGGGCCCGATCGTGTCCACGGTCGAGCGCGACCACCAGGTCGGCGGCCAGATGGTCGTCCCCGACCTGCTCGGCGCGGTGCCCGGTCGGGTAGCCGGCATCGACGAGCACCCGGTCGGTGCGGCCGTCGGCGCCGTCGCCGACGTGGTAGCCGTGGGTGCCCGCGCTGCTGACCCGCACCCGATCGTCGAGACCGGCGCGGCGCACGTGCTCGGCGAAGATGCGCTCCGCCATGGGGGACCGGCAGATGTTGCCGGTGCACACGAAGGTGACGTGAATCATGCCCGGCTCACCCGGCCCGCGTGAGGATCCGCTCGAGATGCGCGACGGTGGGCGCCGTCCAGCGGGCGGCGGCCGCCTCGTCTGCCGTGCCGTAGCCCCACTCGACGAACACCGTCGGGATGCCCCAGTGCCCCGCGCCGTGCACGTCGTGCTCGCGGTCGCCGATCATCACGACGTCGGCGGTGCCGCCCACGGTCGCCGGCAGGCCCAGCCCGCCGAGGACGTGCTCGACGACGTCGGCCTTCGCGCGGCGCGACCCGTCGCTGCTGGCCCCGCCGATCACCTCGAAGTAGTCGGCGAGGCCGAAGTGCTCGAGGATCCGGATCGCGAACTTCTCGGTCTTCGACGTCGCGACCGCGAGGCGGGCGCCGGTGCCCCGGGCGGCCGTCAGCATCGGCTCGATGCCCTCGTACACCTCGTTCTCCGACCAGCCGATCGCGTCGTACCGCTCGAAGTACGCGGCCAGCGCCGCCGCGGTGGTGTCGGCGTCGAGTCCCATCCCGCGCATCGAGTCCATCAGCGGCGGGCCGATTACCGTCGCCAGCATCTCCGCGGTGGGCTCGGGACCGCCGACCGCGGCGAGGGCGTGCCGGAAGCCGTTGTGGATGCCGAGCGCGGAGTCGGTGAGGGTGCCGTCGAGGTCGAACAGAATGACCGGGGCGATCGTCGTGGGTGTCGAGGCGAGGCCGGGGGAGGAAGAGGAAAGTGTCACGGCTCCATTGTGCTGCCGACGTCCACCGACGCCCGGGCAGGTGCGCCACCGCACGCGCCGTAGGCTCGACGGCTATGGAATTCGGATCGGGATCGGCGGCGGACACTCTCGCGGCCCTGCGGCACCACGGCGACGCCGAGACCGGCCCCGGACTGCTCGACTTCGCGGTGAACGTGCAGGGAGACGGGCCGCCGGAGTGGTTGCGGCGCAGGCTTGCCGACGCCCTGGCGGGCCTGGGCAGGTATCCGGCCGCCGACGCCGACCGGTGCGCCCGCGAACAGGTGGCCGTCCGGCACGGCCGGACGCCGGAGGAGGTGCTGCCACTGGCCGGCGGCGCCGAGGGGTTCGCGATGCTGCCGCGGCTCGGGGTGCGCAAGGCGGCGCTGATCCATCCGTCGTTCACCGAGCCCGAACTCGCACTGCGCGAGGCCGGCGTCCCGGTGACGCACGTGACCCTGGAGGCGCCGTACCGCCTCGATCCCGCCGCCGTGCCGGACTCCGCCGATCTCGTGGTGCTCGGCAACCCCACCAACCCGACGTCGGTGCTGCACGCGGCGGATGACGTCCTCGCGCTGCGCCGGCCCGGCCGGATCCTCGTCGTCGACGAGGCGTTCATGGACTCGGTCCCGGGGGAGACCGAGTCGGTAGCCGGCCTCTCGCTGCCCGACGTCCTGGTGCTGCGGAGCCTGACGAAGACGTGGGCGCTGGCCGGGCTGCGGTGCGGCTACGCGCTGGGCCACCCGGACGTGCTGGCGCGGATGCAGCACGGGCGCGCGCACTG
The DNA here is from genome assembly GCF_013348805.1 of Rhodococcus sp. W8901. NCBI lineage: Bacteria > Bacillati > Actinomycetota > Actinomycetes > Mycobacteriales > Nocardiaceae > Rhodococcus > Rhodococcus sp. W8901. The sequence continues at coordinate 3,565,692 of NZ_CP054690.1, read as the reverse complement.
GCCGGTGGGCAGCCTGCAACTCGAGGCGATCACCGCGTGCAGCGAACCCGCCGCCGTCGAGCAGGCCGGGGAGATGGCGAACCGGATCGCCGCCGACCGCGGCGACATGGCCGCGCTGCTCCGCGACGCCGGGGTGGACGTCCACCTGCCGGCGTCGGCGCCGTTCCTGCTGCTGCGTCTGCCGGACGGCGAGCGTGCGCGCGCCCACCTGCGCGAGCGGGGGATCGCGGTCCGCCGCTGCGACACCTTCCCGGGCCTGGGCCCGGACTTCCTGCGCGTCGCGGTCCGGCCGCGCGGGAAGGCCGAGCAACTTATCGCCGCCATGAGTGAACTGACGAGGGAGATGCCGTGATGACAACCCCGACGACGACCCCGACGCTGGCCGAGGTGATCGCGGCCCTCGAGACGGCCTACCCGCCGGCCCTCGCCGAGTCGTGGGACTCGGTCGGCCTGGTGGCCGGCGACCCCGCCGACGAGGTCCGCAAGGTGGTCGTCGCCGTCGACGCGACCGCCGCGGTCGTGGACGAGGCGCTGGCGACCGGTGCACAACTGCTGCTGGTGCACCACCCGCTGTTGCTGCGCGGCGTCGACACCGTCGGCGCGCACACGCCGAAGGGGGCGCTGCTGCACCGGCTGATCCGCGGCGGATGCGCGCTGTACAGCGCGCACACCAACGCCGACCGCGCCGATCCGGGCGTGTCCGACGCGCTCGCGGGCGCGCTGGGCCTCGTGGACACGCGCCCGCTGGTCCCGATCCCCGACACGGTGACCGACAAGTGGGTGGTGATGGTCCCCACGACCGACACGGGCCGAGTGCGCGACGCACTGTTCGCGGCCGGCGCCGGCGAGCTCGGTGACTACCGCGAGTGCAGTTGGACGGCGACCGGCGACGGACAGTTCCGGCCGCTCGCCGGCGCCAACCCGACGCTGGGCACCGTCGGCGAGGTGGAGGCGGTGCGCGAGGACCGCGTCGAGGTGATCGCGCCGCGCTCGGCCCGAACACGCGTGCTGCGCGCCCTGCGGGCGGCGCACCCGTACGAGGAGCCCGCGTTCGACGTGTTCGAGACCGTCGACTTCCCCGGCAGCCGGGGCCTCGGCCGGGTCGGGGAGCTGCCGCGGCCGCAGACGCTGCGCGAGTTCACCGAACGGGTCGCGGCGGCGCTGCCGCGCACCGAATGGGGTGTTCGCGCAGCCGGAGATCCGGACCGGATCGTCCGCACTGTCGCGGTCTGCGGGGGCTCGGGCGACTCGCTGCTCGACACCGTGACCGGCCTCGGCGTCGACGCCTATGTGACCGCGGACCTGCGTCACCACCCCGCCGACGAGCATCTGCGGCAGGGCGGGCCGGCGCTCGTGGACGTGGCGCACTGGGCCAGCGAACAACCGTGGTGCGCACAGGCGAAGGGCGTGCTCGACGAGCGGTTCTCGGACGTCGACGGCTGGGAGGTGCGGGTGACGGAACTGCGCACCGACCCGTGGACCGTCGCGTGCCACTGACGGGTGCCGGTGAAGCGGTCGGCTGATGTGGTCGGCGCACCGCATTGTCGGGGTACGGTTGACACCTGATCTCGGCCGGTACGAGTTCGTCGGCTACGACGAACGACCACTGGTCCGACCCCAAGAACATCAAGAACACAGCAGGAGCTTCCACGCGTGAACGTCGATCCCTCAGTGCAGTCCAAGCTTCTCGAGCTCGCGGGTGTGGACACCGAGCTGGCACGGCTCGCGCACCGTCGCTCGACACTGCCCGAGCAGCAGGAAGTGGAGCGACTCGAAGCCGAGCGCCTCTCCCGTAAGGACGCGGCGGTGTCCGTCGAGATCGTCCTCGACGACCTCGACCGGGACATCAAGAAGCTCGAAGGCGAGGTCGACGCGGTCCGCCAGCGCGAGGTGCGGGACCGGAAGCTGCTCGAGGGCGGCACCGTCGGCGCGAAGCAGCTGTCGGAGTTGCAGCACGAGCTCAGCAGCCTGGAGCGTCGACAGAGCGTGCTCGAGGACGAACTGCTCGAGGTGATGGAGCGCCGGGAGGCGTCGCAGGCCGATCACGACCACGCCGGTGCCCGCCTGACGCAGGTCGAGGACGAACTGATCGACGCAGAGCGTCGCCGCGACGACGCCGTCGCGGACCTCGAGAAGACGCAGCAGCGCTGCGACACCGACCGCGCCGCCCTGGTCGGTCAGTTCCCCGAGGACCTGCTCGCGATCTACGAGAAGCAGCGCGAGCAGCGCGGTGTCGGCGCGGCCCTGCTGCAGGCCCGTCGCTGCGGCGCGTGCCGCATCGAGATCGACCGCGGCGAGATCTCCCGGATCGCCGGCACCGCTGCGGACGTCGTCGTCCGCTGCCCCGAATGCGGCGCAATCATGGTGCGCACCAAGGAGTCCGGTCTGTGACTCTTGACCGGGTCGTCGTCGAGGCCGACGGCGGATCGAGGGGTAACCCGGGCCCGGCCGGGTACGGCGCGGTGGTGTTCGATGCCGATCGGAACCGGGTGCTCGCCGAGCGCCGCGAGTTCCTCGGTGTCGCCACCAACAACGTCGCCGAGTACCGCGGCCTCGTCGCGGGCCTGACCGCGGCCCGCGACCTCGGCGCCCGCGAGGTGGACGTCCGGATGGACTCCAAACTCGTCGTCGAGCAGATGTCCGGGCGCTGGAAGATCAAGCACCCGGACATGATTCCGCTCGCCGAGCAGGCGCGGACGCTGGCGGGATCGTTCGCGCGGGTCACGTACACGTGGATCCCGCGCGCCGAGAACTCCCACGCCGACCGGCTCGCGAACGAGGCGATGGACGGGGAGGACGCGATCACCTCCGGTGCGGTCGCCGAGACCACCGAGGAATCCGCGGCGGAGCCGGCCGCGGCCACCGCTCCGGGTTGGACCGGCGCGGTCGGCGCCCCCACCCGGATGCTGCTGCTGCGGCACGGCCAGACCGAACTGTCCGTCGAACGGCGCTATTCGGGCCGCGGCAATCCCGAACTCACGGCGTTCGGCCGGTCGCAGGCCCGGTCGGCGGCGGAGCGGATCGCCGAGCGCGGCGCGATCGCCGCGGTGGTGTCGTCGCCGCTCGGGCGAGCCCGGGAGACCGCGGACGCGGCCGCCCGCGCGTTGGGACTGCCGGTCACGGTGCACGAGGGACTCACCGAGACGGACTTCGGTAAGTGGGAGGGCCTGACGTTCGGTGAGGCCGCCGAGCGGGACCCCGACCTGCATCGCCGGTGGCTGTCGGACACGTCCGTGCGCCCACCCGAGGGCGAGAGCTTCGACGAGGTCCGGGCCCGGATCGAGCGGGTGCGTGACGAGCTCACCGCGTCGTATGCGGGCTCGAACATCCTGGTGGTCACGCACGTGACGCCGATCAAGACACTGCTGCAACTGGCGCTCGACGTGGGTCCGTCGTTGCTGTACCGCCTGCACCTGGATCTGGCGTCGCTGAGCATCGCGGAGTTCTACCCGGACGGTGGCTCGTCGGTGCGGCTGGTCAACGATACGTCGCATCTGTAGGTCCGTCGTCGTGTCGCGGCAGCGCGACGCCCAGGAACACCAGTCCGACGCCGGCGAGCAGGTGCAGCCAGCTCCCGGCGGTGTCGATCGGCATGAAGTTCGACGCCGTCGCGGCGTCGATGACCAACCCGTACACGGCGAGCATCGCCGACAGGAATCCGGCGCCGATGAGGAACATCTCGGCGGAGGCCAGTGTGCGGGACATCGCCAGACCGACGGCGCCGGCCGCGATGTGCGCGAGGTTGTGCAGGATCGACACCTCCACGGTGCCGAGCAGTCGCGCGTCGGTCCCGGGGCCGGCCCAGGTGATGTCGCCGACGTCGGACGTGATGCCCGGAACGAACCCGACGATGCCTATCGACAGGATGATCGCGGCGACGACGGTCGCCGCCAATTGAGTCGTGGTCCGGGCCAAGCCCTCGGACTCGTCCATGACAATCGCTCCTCCGGCGGCCGCGATCTTCCGCGGCCGGTGTCGTCGATCGTGGTCCCATTGTCCGCCGATTCGCTCGCCGGTGCCGCCCGGTTGGAATCGATGCCCGGTATGGGCGTACCCTTCCTCGTTGTGAACGCCCTGCTGACCTGTCGCCGCTACGTCGACAACTGTCTGCAGGCGAGCGCGGTCTGTCACGCCTGACACCCGGTAGACATCTCGAGTCCCGGGACGGCTCCTCCCTCTGAGCCCTCCGTGCGTCCCCTTCGGTCGCGCGCGTCGTCGTGCGCCGTCTCCACATCTCCACCCGAAAGGCCCTCATGTCGGCCCCCACCCTCGACGCGCCCCGGCGCGCCCTGCCCAAGTGGGCAACCTCGTTCGGCCCGCAGATCGTCGCCGGCCTGATCCTCGGCGTCGTCATCGGTCTGATCGCCCGGTCCATGCCCGATGCCGCCGACGGCAACGAGAACTGGCTGGTCGGAACCGTCAAGACCATCGGTTCCAGCTACGTCGCCCTCCTCACCGTCGCGGTGATACCGCTGATCTTCACCGCGATCGTCAGCTCCATCGCGAATCTGCGGAACGTCGCGAACGCGGCCCGCCTCGCGGTCCAGACGCTGCTGTGGTTCGCAATCACCGCGTTCATCGCGGTGCTGATCGGTATCGCCGTCGGCCTGGTCATGCAGCCCGGCGCGAACACCACGGTCGACGCGACGACGGCCTCCGAGCCGAAGAGTTCCGGATCGTGGTGGGCGTTCCTCACCGGTCTGGTGCCGCAGAACTTCCTCGGCCTCGGCGCCCGGACCACCGTCACCGGTGACGCCGCCTCCGGCTTCTCGGCGACCACGTCGCTGAGCTTCAACGTCCTGCAGTTGCTCGTCGTCGCGATCGCGATCGGCATCGCCGCCCTGAAGGTGGGGGAGAAGGCCGAGCCGTTCCTGAACTTCAACGCCGCGCTGCTGGCGATCGTGCAGAAGGTGCTGTGGTGGATCATCCGCCTCGCGCCGATCGGCACCGCCGCCCTCATCGGCAAGGCCGTCGCCACCTACGGTTGGGACGCGATCGGTCAGCTCGGCGTGTTCACCCTCGCCGTGTACATCGGACTGGCGATCGTCTTCTTCGTCGTCTACCCGATTCTGATTCGGGTGCACGGGCTTTCGGTGAAGAACTTCTTCACGGGAGTGTGGCCGGCCACGCAACTCGGGTTCGTCTCACGCTCCTCGATCGGCACACTGCCGCTCACCGAGCGGGTCACCGAACGCAATCTCGGTGTGCCGCGCGAGTACGCGTCGTTCGCGGTGCCGCTCGGCGCGACCACCAAGATGGACGGCTGCGCCGCGGTGTACCCGGCGATCGCGGCGATCTTCGTCGCCCAGTTCTACGGTATCGACCTGAGCCTGACCGACTACCTGCTCATCATCGTGGTGTCGGTGATCGGTTCGACGGCCACCGCCGGCACCACCGGTGCGACCGTCATGCTCACGCTGACGCTGTCCACGCTCGGTCTGCCGCTGGCCGGTGTCGGCCTGCTGCTCGCGGTCGAACCGATCGTCGACATGGGGCGCACCGCGCTCAACGTGACCGGTCAGGCGCTGGTGCCGACCATCGTCGCCAAGCGCGAGAAGATCCTGGACGAGACGCTGTACAACGCGCCGCGCCAGGGCGATCCGTTCGCGGACGAGTCGCTGGAGCCGGCCCGGAGCTGACGGCCACGGCGCCTACCGCACCGCCCACAGCGCGGTGACGGGCGCCGAGGATCGTCAGTGGGATGGTGACCGGCCCGAGCTCGAACGAACCGAGCTCGGGCCGGCGGCTGTTGCCCGTGAGAACCGGGGGCCCGCGGTTACTTCAGGAGCTTCACCAGGGTCCGCAGATTGCGAGTGGTGGTGACCGCCTTGAGTTTCGGCTTGCCGGTGTTCTTACCGAAACTGCTCTTCAGTGTCATCCCGCGCTCGACCTCCCAGTACAGGACGCCGTCGCCGCCCCGGATCCGCTCGATGTCCGGATCGAGGTCGGTATGTGCGTCGAGAAGACCCGCGAGGACCGTCGGCTCCGCAGTGAACATCACGTACGGATGCCAGCCGTCGTGCGCGGGGTCGAACGGGTAGGACGCAACGATTCGGGCCAATGTCTCGGTGCTGAGCACGAACACCCACGCCTCGTAGCCGAATGCGGCGCGCAACGCGGCCTCGATGTCCGACTTCAGCGCCGGGATGTCCGTCGAGTCGCTGGAGAACAGGACGTTCCCGGAGGCCAGCACGGTCTTGACGTCGTCGAAGCCCAACTCGGTGAACACCCGGCTCAGATCGGCCATCTTGATGTTGATTCCACCGACGTTGATGCCTCGCAGCAGTGACACGTATCGGGTCATGTTCCGGACCCTAGCCCGGCACTCCGACACCGCCGGTTCGGACACGGCGCGGCGACCCAGTAGGCTTACCGTGCGGACGAGTTGGCCGGGCGGCCGCGGCGACGGGAACCGACATCCTCGAGATGTCAGGCCCGATGCCGAGGAAAGTCCGGACTCCACAGAGCAGGGCGGTTGCTAACGGCAACCCGAGGTGACTCGCGGGACAGTGCCACAGAAAACAGACCGCCGATGCGGCTGTGTCCTTGTGACACAGCGGTCGGTGAGGGTGAAAAGGTGCGGTAAGAGCGCACCAGCGCCCCAGGTGACTGGGGCGGCTAGGTAAACCCCGCCCGGAGCAAGGTTGAAGGCCGCACCGGTGTCCTCCGGGACATGGTGCGGCTGCGCAGGTGTTCGAGGGCTGCTCGCCCGAGCCTGCGGGTGAACCGCTTGAGGTACCCGGCAACGGTGTGCCCAGATGGATGGTCGCCACCCGGCGCTCGCGTCGGGGACAGGATCCGGCTTACACGCCAACTCGTCCGCCCGAATCACACACGAGAAAGGCCCCCGGCGCTGCCGGGGGCCTTTCTCGTTGTCTGCGGGTACTACGCCTGGATGCCGCTGAGCGGGTTGATCATCAGCAGCTTGGCCCAGTATTCGGCGCCGGTCTTGCCGAGAACGGGGAGAAGCGTATCGAAGAGGATGTAGGACATGCGGGGCTCCGATCTTTGACGCAGCGCGTCGATGGTTCGGTGACGCGGTGCGTCGACGAGAAAGCGCGGTACGCGCAGAGATTAGCAGCCTGAGCGGCGATGTCACAGACCTATGCCCCTTCCCTCGCGTTGCGATGGTGACGACGCCGCGTCCGAGGCACACTGAGGACATGAGCGACGACGACCAGCAGTGGTATTTCAGCCCCTCCGACGGCTCGGTCACCCAGGGCAAGGCGAGCAACGTCTTCGACCGGATGGGACCGTATCCCGACCGGGAGAGCGCCGAACGCGCGTTGCAGATCGCGGCCGAACGCAACAAGGCGGCCGACGACGCCGACGCCGAGTGGAACGACTGAACGGTAGCCCGCGGCCGGTCGGGATGGCCCGGGTCATCGCGCGCGGCGTCGATTTCGACGCGGTGCGAGCCGAATTCGCGCTCCGGGAAGGATTCTCGGAGGCCGTGCTCGCGGAGGTGGCCGCCGCCGTGGACGCGCGCGCCGGGGAGCGGGAGGACCGGACCGATCTCGCGTTCGTGACGATCGACCCGCCGGGGTCCATGGATCTCGACCAGGCGCTGCACCTCGAGCGCAACGGCGACGGCTTCGTGCTGCACTACGCGATCGCCGATGTGGCCGCGGTGGTGCTGCCGGGTGGTGCACTGGACCGCGAGACGCGTGACCGCGGCCAGACCTTCTATCTCCCCGACGGTTCGGTGCCGCTGCATCCGCGGGATCTGTCGGAGGACGCGGCGAGCCTGCTGCCCGACGTCGTGCGCCCCGCGGTGCTGTGGCGGATGGACCTGGACGAGCACGCCGAGCCGGTCCGGGTGGCCGTCACCCGTGCGTTGGTGCGGTCGGTCGCCCGCTTCGACTACGCCACCGTGCAGGCGCATTCCGCGTCCGGGACCCTGCATCCGTCGATCGCGGCACTGCCCGCGTTCGGCAGGCTGCGGGCGGTCGCGGCGACCGAGCGTGGCGCGATCGAACTGCGACTGCCCGAACAGCGAGTGGTGCGCCACGGCAACGGCTGGCGGGTCGAGATGGAGCCGCGCACCGAGGCCGACGACTGGAATGCCGAGGTGTCGTTGTTGACCGGGATGTGCGCGGCGCGGCTGATGCTCGACGCGGGTGTCGGGCTGCTGCGGACGATGCCGCCGCCCGCGACGCGCGCGGTGGAGTCGCTGCGGCGCACCGCAAGTGCGCTCGGCGTCGCCTGGGCGGACGGCACCCGGGTGGGTGAGGTGCTCGCCGGGCTCGATCCGAACGCGGCGGCGTCACTGGTGATGATGACGGAGGCGACCTCCCTGATGCGGGGCGCCGACTACGTGGCCTTCGACGGTGAGCTTCCCGCGGTGGTGGCCCATTCCGGGATCGGCGGACCCTACGCGCACGTCACCGCGCCGCTGCGTCGTCTGTCGGACCGGTTCACGACAGAGGTGTGCCTCGCGGTGTCGGCGGGGGAGCCCGTACCCGAATGGGTGCGGGAGGCGTTGCCCACCCTGCCCGCGCTGATGAGGGCGTCGGACTCCCGTGCGGGCAAGATCGACCGGGCGTGCGTGGACCTCACCGAGGCGACCCTGTTGGCCGGCCGGGTCGGCGAGGTGTTCGACGCGACCGTGCTGCGCGCGGCGGGGGACAAGAGGGGTGCGGAGGTGTTCGTGCCGGCGGTGTCGGTCATTGCGAAGTGCGCGGGCGACCCGGCCGAGGGCGACGAGGTGAAGGTGCGCCTGGTGGGCGCCGACGTCGCGGGGCGCTCGGTCCAGTTCGCGTTCCCCGCCTAGGTCACGTTCGGAGGTCGAGCGTGCGGTGCGCCTTCTTGATGGCCTTGACGAGCCGTGGAAGTTCGCTCGTGGTCCGGGCCGCACGTGCTTCCTCGGCGGCGTACAGCAGTCCGTAGGTGAAGGTGTCCTCGTCGTCGATGCGCGCCTGCGCGACGGCGTCGATGATCCAGTCTCGCGCGAGGACGCCGTCCTGGTGGTCGCCGAGCATCGACTGCAGGGCCTTGGCCGCCGACCCGAGATCCGCGGCCGACGGCTCCGCTGCCGAGACCGCCTCGGCGGCATAGCGCAGCTTCTTGGCGCGCTTGCGGACCCGGTGCAGGGCGGGCCCGAGATCCGCGCCGTCCTCGTGCCGCAGCGCGCGAACCTTCTTCGCGGCCTTGCGGAGCTGTCGGTACGCCTTGTCGAGGCCGCTGCGCAGCGTCAGATCCACCGGCGCCGCCTCGCGCCCGGAGGTGACCTCCTCGAGCAGCGCGCACAGCGCCGCGTAGCGCGGCCGGGCGAACTCGTCGACCGCGTCCGCGTGAGCGGCCCGGTACAGATCCTCCTGTGTCCCGACCAGTCGCTGGTGGACGGAGCCGACCACCAGATCGGCGGGCTGGGCGTCGATCAGTTCGCAGAACCGGGCCGCGAGCACCTCTGCGTCGCGGGCCTTGCCGAGAACCGATCCGAGCCACCGTAGTTCGGAGCGGGCGGTGACCGTCGCGTCCGGGGGAAAGGCGTCACGGTAGGTGCCCAGCAGACTGCGCAGGCGGCGCGCGGAAACCCGCATCTGGTGCACGGAGTCGTCGGCGTCGTCCCGCACGTCGGCGGCGAGCGAGACCAACCGCTCGTAGTGGCCCCGTGCCGCGGGGACGATCACGTCGGTGACGGTACTGCCGGATCCCTGCTTCCGTCCTGCCACAGTTCAGGTCTACCAGTGCACACAGGTCCAGTCGAGGACCGAAACCGTCAGCCGCGGAAGCGGTCCGTCGCCTCCACCAGGTGGTGGGTGATCCCGGGCTCGGCGGCCGCGTGCCCGGCGTCGTCGACGATGTGGAGTTCCGACGCCGGCCACGCCCGGTGCAGTTCCCACGCGCTCGTCGCGGGGCACACCACGTCGTAGCGGCCCTGGACGATCACCCCGGGTATCGATGCCAGGACCCCGGCGTCGCGGAGCAACTGTGCTTCCTCGATGAAGCCCGCGTTGCGGAAGTAGTGGTTCTCGATCCTCGCGAACGCCAACGCGAACCGCGGCTCGGACGTCTCGGCGACCCGTTCGGGCTTGGGCAGCAACGAGCTGGTCGCGCCCTCCCAGCTCGACCATGCGATGGCCGCACGCAGCGCCGTGTCCGGGTCGTCGGCGTGCAGCAGCCGGTGGTAGGCCTCCACCAGATCGCCGGTGCGCTCGGCGACCGGCACCGGCGCCAGGAACTCCGCCCACCGCTCCGGGAACATGTGCCCGGCCCCGCCGTTGTAGTACCAGTCGATCTCGCTGCGCCGCAGCAGGAAGATGCCGCGCAACACCAGCTCGGTGACGCGCTGCGGGAACCGCTGGGCGTAGGCGAGTGCGAGTGTCGAACCCCAGGATCCGCCGAACACCTGCCAGCGCTCGACGCCGAGATGCCCACGCAACAACTCGATGTCGGCGAGGAGGTGGTCGGTGGTGTTCACCGTCAGGTCCGCCCCCTCGGCGACGTGCGGAGTGGAGCGGCCGCAGCCCCGCTGATCGAACAGCACGATGCGATAGGCGTCGGGATCGAAGAACCGTCGGTGTGCCGGGTCGGTGCCCCCGCCGGGTCCGCCGTGGAGGAACACCACCGGTTTGCCGTCCGGGTTCCCGCTGACCTCCCAGTACACGTGCTGGTCGTCGCCGGCAGCCAGGAAACCGGTTTCGTGCGGGACGATCTCGGGGTACAGGGTGCGCACCTCGATCAGAATCCGATCAACCCGGCCGCGAGAGTGGGCAGTTCGAGCGCATAGAGCGCCCCGTCCCGCACCTGCGGGCACTGCGCGGTGGTGATCGCGTCGATCCGATCGCGGTCACCCGCGAGCTCGATCAGGTTCATCCCGTTGGAGGTGGCCCAGGTGACGACGACCGTGTTGAGCCCACCCTTCCCGATGGTCGGGGTGTAGGTGCGCCAGCTCTGCAACTGCTCGTCGATGTCCGAGCACAGCTGTGCCGCCTGCTCCGCCGTCACGCCGGCGACGGCACCGCCGCCCGCGCCGGAGTTCCCGGAGTTCCCGGTGGTCGCCGGCGGCGTCTTCGAGGGCGAGGTCGACTCCGCGGTGTGCGCGCTCTGTTCCGGCGTCGGGGACTCGGTGCTGCTGCACCCGCCGATCAGCGCGGCCACTGCAGCGGTCGCGGCGACGGTGGCGGCGAGACGTCCGCGGCGTTCGAGCATGGTGCACCTGAGCTTTCTGTCGGGGCCGGCTCACGGTGAGCCCGGAATGTCGAGTGTGCCAAAGATCGGGGACCCCGTCCGATTTCTCGACCGGGGTCCCCGATCTCGGAACCGAAACGCGGTGACGTCAGAAGCTGTGTTCGGGGCCGGGGAACGTGCCGGCACCGACCTCGGCCGCGTACGCCGCGGCCGCGTCGCGCAGGGCGCCGCCGACCTCGCCGAAGCGCTTGACGAACTTGGCGGTCTTCCCACTGGTGAAGCCCGCCATGTCCTGCCACACGAGCACCTGGGCGTCGCACTCGTGACCTGCGCCGATGCCGACGGTCGGGATCGTGAGCTTGCGGGTGACCTGACCGGCGAGCTCGGCGGGCACCATCTCCATCACGACGGAGAAGGCGCCGGCCTCCTGCACCGCGATGGCGTCGGCGATGAGCTGCTCGGCGCCGTCCCCGCGACCCTGTACACGGAAGCCGCCGAGGCTGTTGACGGACTGCGGGGTGAAGCCGATGTGCGCCTGGACCGGGATCCCGGCCGCGGTGAGCGCCGCGATCTGCGGGGCCACCCGCTCGCCGCCCTCGAGCTTGACGGCGTGCGCCTGGCCTTCCTTCATGAAGCGGAAGGCGGTCTCGAGTGCCTGCTGCGGTGAGGCCTCGTACGTGCCGAACGGGAGGTCGGCGATGACGAGGGCGTGCGGCGCGCCGCGGACGACACCGCGCACGAGCGGGAGCATCTCGTCGATCGTGACGGGAACGGTGGTGTCGTAGCCGTACACGACGTTGGCGGCCGAGTCGCCGACGAGCAGGACGGGGATGCCGGCCTCCTCGAAGAGGCGAGCACTGGAGTAGTCGTACGCGGTCAGCTCGGCCCAGCGGGTGCCCTCGGACTTCATCGCCTGCAGGTGATGGATCCGGGTCTTGCGCTTGGGGGCGTCGGAAGAAGTCGAGCTTGTTGAGCCGTACGGAGCGGTCTCGGACATCGTTGTCCCTTTCTGGCCTCGAGGCCCGCCTCTGCGGGTCCCCGGGTTGGGTGATGACGCCTTCAGTCTGCCACCGCGACCGAGGCCCACGAAGTGCGCTTCCAGTGCAGTTCGTCACATCGGCGGGCGTGCCGTGGGCACGCGCGCAGCGCCGCCGGAATGGGCCTCGGATGCTGTGTTTCCTGGGCGTTCGACGGGGCATGGCACGATCGGAGGTATGCGGACCGGACGTCGAACACTGCTCGTCGCCACGATCGCGGCGGTGACCGTGCTGGCCGTCGGATGCACCACCGAACCGTCGTCCGGGACCGTCTCCGGCACCCCGGTGGCGGCCGAGGCGGGTGAGGCGGGAGCGGGGACCGTTCCACCGGGTCTCGAAGCGTTCTACACGCAGCAGATCCGGTGGGGCTCGTGCGACGGCTTCGCTACCGACGGCGGCGAGCTGAGCCCGACCCTCGAGTGCGCGAAGGTCACCGTGCCCCTCGACTACGACAACCCGGGCGGGGATACCGCGCAGATCGCGATCTCGCGGTCGGCCGCGACGGGCGCGCGCGTGGGCTCGCTGCTGGTCAATCCGGGTGGTCCGGGGGCGTCGGGGCTGAGCACGGCGTCGGTCGCGGACGGCACCGACGTGGCCGAGCGTTTCGATGTCATCGGGTTCGATCCGCGGGGCGTCGGTGCGTCCACTCCGCAGGTCCGGTGCCAGACCCCGCAGGAAACCGACGCCGAGCGGCGCGAGCCGAATGTCGACATGAGTCCGGCGGGCATCGCGCGGACCGAGGACAAGAACCGCACCTACGCGGCGCGCTGTGCCGAACGGTCCGGTGTGCCGCTGCTGGCGCACGTCGGGACCCGCGAGGTGGTCCGCGACATGGACGTCATCCGCTCGGTGCTCGGTGATCCGCAGCTGAACTATCTCGGCTTCTCGTACGGCACCCGGATCGGCACGGCGTACGCCGAGACCTTCCCCGGCAACGTGCGCGCGATGGTGCTCGACGGGGCGCTCGACCCCGAGCAGGATCCGGTCGAGGAAGTGGTGTTGCAGGGCGCGGGCTTCCAGCAGGCGTTCGACGGTTTCGCCGTCGACTGCGCGCGGTCGGCGGACTGCCCGCTGGGATCCGACCCCAGCCGGGTCGACGCCCGGTTCCGGGCGCTGGTCGACCCGCTGGTGGACCGCCCTGCTGCGACGACGGATCCACGAGGGCTGAGCTACGGCGACGCGATCACCGGCGTGCAGCAGGCGCTGTACTCACCGAGCCTGTGGCGGCCGTTGCGCGCCGGGCTGAAGGAACTCTCCGCGGGGCGCGGCGACGAGCTGCTGCTGCTCGCCGACATGTACGAGGGTCGCCTGGACGACGGCAGCTACTCGAACCTCGAGGACGCCTTCAACGCGGTCCGTTGCGTCGACGATCCGCCGGTGACCGACCGCGCGATCGAGGGGGAGGCGGACACGCGGTACCGGCAGGCGGCGCCGTTCCTCGACGACGGTCGCGGCACCGGCAACGCCCCGCTCGATGCGTGCGCGTTCTGGCCGGTGCCGAACACCGGCGCGCCGCACACGATCGATGCGGCGGCACTCCAGGGCCTGCCGACGGTGGTCGTGGTCTCGACCACCGAGGACCCGGCGACGCCCTACCAGGCGGGGGTGAATCTGGCGAAGCAGCTCGGCGGTGCGCTGATCACGTACCGCGGGACCCAGCACACCGCGGTGTTCGACGGCGTCGCCTGCGTCGACGATCCGGTCTCCGCGTACTTCGTCGATCGCACCGTTCCCGATCCGGACCTGACGTGTTGAGCTGGCCGGACGAGACCGATTTCACGATGTAACACAGATTTAACGCGGTTTGCTTAGTCTCGCGGACATGGATCGCCAAAAGGAGTTCGTGCTTCGCACCCTCGAAGAGCGCGATATTCGGTTCGTGCGGTTGTGGTTCACCGACGTGCTCGGGTACCTCAAATCGGTGGCGATCGCCCCCGCGGAGCTGGAGGGTGCCTTCGAGGAAGGCATCGGATTCGACGGCTCGGCGATCGAGGGCTTCTCCCGCGTCTCGGAGGCCGACACCGTCGCCAAGCCGGACGCGTCGACGTTCCAGATCCTGCCATGGGCGCACAAGGACGGCGCTCAGCACTCGGCACGCATGTTCTGCGACATCGCGATGCCCGACGGCACGCCGTCCTGGGCCGACCCGCGGCACGTGCTGCGGCGTCAGCTGAGCAAGGCCAGCGACCTCGGCTTCTCGTGCTACGTGCACCCCGAGATCGAGTTCTTCCTGTTGGAGAACGGGCCGATCGACGGCACCCCGCCGGTACCGGCCGACAGCGGCGGCTACTTCGACCAGGCCGTGCACGATCGCGCGCCGAACTTCCGGCGCCACGCGATCGACGCGCTCGAGTCGATGGGCATCTCGGTGGAGTTCAGCCACCACGAGGCCGCACCCGGCCAGCAGGAGATCGACCTGCGCTACGCCGACGCGCTGTCGATGGCCGACAACGTGATGACGTTCCGCTACGTCGTCAAGGAGGTCGCGATCGACGAGGGCGTCCGGGCGTCGTTCATGCCCAAGCCGTTCGGCGATCAGGCCGGCTCGGCGATGCACACGCACATGAGCCTGTTCGAGGGCGACACCAACGCGTTCCACAACCCGGACGATCCGATGCAGTTGTCGGCGACCGGTAAGGCGTTCATCGCCGGCATCCTCGAGCACGCCAACGAGATCAGTGCCGTCACCAACCAGTGGGTCAACTCCTACAAGCGTCTGGTGCACGGCGGCGAGGCGCCCACCGCGGCCACGTGGGGGCCGTCGAACCGGTCCGCGCTGATCCGTGTCCCGATGTACACGCCCAACAAGGCGTCCTCGCGTCGCGTCGAGATCCGCAGCCCCGACTCCGCGTGCAACCCCTACCTGGCGTTCGCGGTGCTGCTCGCGGCCGGTCTGCGGGGCATCGAGAAGGGCTACGAACTGCCCGCCGAGGCCGAGGACGACGTGTGGTCGCTGACCAACGCCGAGCGACGGGCGATGGGCTACAAGTCGCTGCCGGGGAGCCTCCAGGAAGCACTGCTCGAGATGGAGAAGTCCGAACTCGTGGCGGAGGCGCTGGGCGAGCACGTCTTCGACTTCTTCCTCCGCAACAAGCGCCGGGAGTGGGAGGACTACCGCAGCCAGGTGACGCCGTTCGAATTGAAGGCGTACCTGGGCCTGTAGAACGGCCCACCCGAACCGTACGATCCCCGAAGAGGTGACACGCGTGCCCTGTCCGGTCAGTCCACGTTCCGATCGTGACGACGTCTGGGTCGGGGTGATCCGGTGAAGCCTCCGTACGCCCGTTCGGCGGTGCCCGGTGCGGGTCGGCTGGGCCTGGTCGAGCCGACCGCTCCGGAAGAGCTGAAGGTGCTGGGCTGGTCCAACCTCGACGGGGTGGAGTTGCTGTGGTCGCTGTCGCGGGCCGCGAACGCGGACCTGGCGTTGCGGACGCTGGTACGGCTGCAGGAGAGCCTGGGTGACGGTTGGGCCGAGCTCGACGCGGCGCTGCGCACCGACAAGGGTCTGCGCGGGAGGCTTCTGGGGCTGATCGGCGCGTCCAGTGCGTTCGGCGATCACCTCGTCGCGCACCCGATGTCGTGGAAGCTGCTCGCCGGTGACATGACGCTGCCGTCGAAGGACGAGCTGACCCGGCGCCTGCTGGCGTGTGTCGGCGCGGTGCCCGAGACCGGCCCCAACGCGTCCTCGATGTTCTATCGCGCTGCCGTCACCGGGCCGGAAGCGGTTGCGGCCCTGCGGGATTGTTACCGCGACCAGATGATGGTCCTGGCCGCGGCCGACCTGGCCGCGACGGTGGAGAACGAGCCGGTGGTCCCGTATCAGACTGTGGGACATCAGCTCTCGGACATGGCGGACGCGGCACTGACGGCCGCGCTGTCGGTGGCCGTGGCCGCGGTGTGCCCGGACGAGCCGTGTCCCGTCCGGATCGCGGTGATCGCGATGGGCAAGTGCGGTGCGCGCGAACTGAACTACGTCAGCGACGTCGACGTCGTGTTCGTGGCGGAGCCGTCCAACGCGGTGTCGAGCCGCATCGCCGGCGAGATGATGCGCATCGGATCGTCGGCCTTCTTCGAGGTGGACGCGGCGCTGCGGCCGGAGGGCAAGCGTGGCGAGCTGGTCCGCACGCTCGACTCGCACATCGCCTACTACAAGCGGTGGGCCAAGACGTGGGAGTTCCAGGCGCTGCTCAAGGCCCGGCCCATGACCGGCGACCTCGACCTGGGCCGGCAGTACACCGACGCGCTGGGCCCCATGGTGTGGACGGCGGCCGAGCGTGAGGACTTCGTGCCCGAGGTGCAGGCGATGCGCCGCCGGGTGGAGGAATCGGTGCCGCCGGAGTTGCGCGAGCGGGAGCTCAAGCTGGGCCGTGGCAGCCTCCGCGACGTCGAGTTCGCCGTCCAGCTCCTGCAACTCGTGCACGGCCGCGCCGACGCGTCGCTACGGGTCAAGAGCACCGTCGACGCCCTGACCGCGCTCGCGGCCGGCGGCTACGTCGGACGCGACGACGCCGCGAACCTGACCGCCTCGTACGAGTTCCTGCGACTGCTCGAGCACCGGCTGCAGTTGCAGAAGCTCAAGCGCACGCACACCCTTCCGCCGCCGGAGGACGAGGAGGCGCTGCGCTGGCTCGCCCGCGCCGCGCACATGCGGCCGGACGGCCGCAACGACGCGCTCGGCGTGCTGAACGCCGAGATCAAGCGCAACTCGCACCGGGTGCGGCGGCTGCACGCCAAGCTGTTCTACCGGCCGCTGCTCGAGTCGGTCGCCCGGATCGACAAGGAGGCCCTGCGGCTGAGCCCCGACGCCGCGGTGCGACAGCTGTCGGCCCTCGGCTACTCGGCGCCGGAGAACGCGCTCGGTCACCTCACCGCACTCACCGGCGGAGCCTCCCGCAAGGGGCGCATCCAGGCGCTGCTGTTGCCGACTCTGCTCGAATGGCTCAGCGACACCCCGGATCCCGATGCGGGCCTGTTGGCCTACCGGCGCCTGTCCGACGCGCTCGTGGACGCGACGTGGTTCCTGCGTCTGCTGCGCGACGAGGCGTCGGTGGCCCAGCGACTGATGACGGTGCTCGGCTCGTCCGCCTACATCCCGGACCTGCTGATCAAGGCGCCCGACGTGATCCGGCTGTTCGCGGACGGTCCCTCCGGTCCGCGCCTGCTCGACCCCCGACCCGAGGACGTCGCGCGGGGCATCCTGTCGTCGTCCTCGCGGTACGTCGACCCCGCCCGCGCGGTCGGGGCGGCGCGATCGCTGCGCCGCTACGAACTGGCGCGGATCGCGAGCGCCGACATCCTCGGCATGCTCGACGTCCCGCAGGTGTGTCGGGCGTTGTCGTCGGTGTGGGCGGCGGTGCTCAATGCCTCTCTCGCCGCCGTCATCCGGTCGAGCGAGGCCGAGACCGGTGCGCCCGCGCCCGCGAAGTTCGCCGTGATCGGCATGGGTCGGCTCGGCGGCGGAGAGCTCGGCTACGGCTCGGACGCCGATGTGCTGTTCGTGTGCGAGCCCCGCGAGGGAGTCGACGAGACCCGGGCGGTCAAGTGGGCCAACATCGTCGGTGACCGCGTCCGGACCCTGCTCGGCGCGCCCAGCACCGATCCGCCGCTCGAGGTGGACATCGGACTGCGGCCGGAGGGGCGCAGCGGACCGCTGGTGCGGACCCTGACGTCGTACGAGGCGTACTACGCGCAGTGGGCCCAGGCGTGGGAGGTCCAGGCGCTGCTGCGGGCCCACGCCGTCGCGGGTGACGCCGATCTGGGTCTGCGATTCCTGCACATGATCGACAAGACCCGCTACCCGGAGGGCGGCGTCTCCGAGCAAGCGGTGCGCGAGATCCGTCGGATCAAGGCCCGCGTCGACTCCGAGCGACTTCCACGCGGTGCCGACCCGGCCACGCACACCAAGCTCGGCCGCGGCGGTCTCGCCGACATCGAATGGACGGTGCAGCTGATCCAGTTGCGGCACGCCCACGAGATCCCGTCACTGCACAACACGTCGACCCTCGAGACGCTCGATGCGATCGGCGGGGCGGAGCTGTTGAGCGAGACCGACATCGAGCTGCTGCGCGATGCGTGGCTCACCGCGACCAAGGCGCGCAACGCGCTGGTGCTGGTGCGCGGCAAGCCGACCGACCAGCTCCCCGGGCCGGGCAAGATCCTCGCGGCGGTCGCGCAGGTCGCCGGCTGGCCGGGCGGCGACGCGAACGAGTTCCTCGACAACTACCTCCGCGTCACCCGCCGGGCAAAGGCCGTGGTGCAGCGCGTGTTCGGAGGCGAGTAGTGGCGGCCGTGGCTCGACTGGAGGTGGCCGAGCTGGGCACGCCGATCACCGTCTCGTTCGACGACCTGATAAAGTACCACGGCCCGAACGCACCGGGCGGCGTCGCGCACGCCTTCAAGGTGCTCGAGCGGGCGCTGCCGCTGCTCGATCCCGAGGGGCCGGCTGAGCGCCGCGAGGTCGAGATCGCCACCGCGCACGGGGGCCGGGTGTTCGGGACGCGTTCGAGATGGTCACGCGGGCCGTCACGGGTGGCCGGTACGGACGAGGCGCGCCTGGTCGTGCTCGAGCACGAGATGACCGATCGGTTGCTCGCGGCGTCGGCCACCGAGGTCTACGACGTCGACTGACACACCGGCGTGACGGCTGAAGGGACCCCTCGGCGCCTGTCAGCGCTCGAGGGGTCCCTTCACCCGGGCGCGGGCTCAGTTGCCGAAAAGACTTCCCAGCGAACCGGTTCCGGGCTCCCCGGGGCCCTCGCCGCCGGGGGCGAGGGTTCGGACCGCGAGGGAGAAGTCCTCACCCGCGGCCACGGACAGCTACCGGGTGCCCTCCGGTGCCGGCGGGAACAGCAACTGTCCCTCCGTGCTCTTGCCGAACGCGAGGACCTGACCGTCGGAACGTAGTGCCACCGAGTGGTTCATTCCGGCGACGGCGGCGGTGACGGTCACGCCTTCCGGCAACGCCGGGACGATGGTCTGCAGGTAGTTGTCGCCGCGCCCGATCGCGACGATCCTGCCGTCGGATCGCAGGAGCAGCGAGTGTCCACCGCCGACCGCGATGTCGGTGTAGACCTGACCTCCGGCGGACAGGTCGTCGGATGGGGTTCCAGCGGAAGTTCGCAGTTCGCCTTCCCGTCGGGAGTGACCTACACGGCGATCTCGGCGGGCACCTACCACTCGGTGGCGCTGACCTCGACGGGGCAAATCGTGGCGGTCGGCCAGAACGACAAGGGCCAGTTGGACCTTCCCGCACCGCCGGAAGGTCGGGTCTACACCGCCATCGCGGCAGGCGGTCACCGCACGGTCGCGATCCACTGTCCGATCTCGGAGGGCCCCGGTACCGGGTCGCTCGGATCGCTCGCGGGACTCGGCCTGCCACTGGGATCGGTGGGCTGATGCACACTTCCTGACCAGGACCCGGTGTTGTCCAGCCAGCGCAGCAGCGCGTAGAGGAAGCGCGTGGACCCCGGCATGAAGTTGTTGCCGTGGTGGTACGTCGGGTCGAGTGTGGTCGCGATGATCCGGCCCGGCGTGGTGACGGTGTCCTCGAACAGCATCATCCCGGCGTCGTGGAGGTCGCCGTTCTCGTCGGGCTCCTCCGACACCAGCAGCGGCACGACGTCGGCGTCGGTGTGCAGCAGGCCGTGGTGGTGCCAGATCGCCGATTTGGTCGAAAGGTATTCCCACGCCTCGTGTTCGGGGCTACGGGTGCGGATCAACGGATCCTCGCCCTCGAGCCACCACCAGAAGTTGGTGGGCCGCGCCGTCCACGACATGCCGGGCAACCACGTGTGCGCGGCGTTCTCACCCAGCACCACGAGCGTGCCGCCACGCTGCGCGACCGCGAGGATCTGCGCGGTGTGCCTGCGAAGCAGTTCGGGGTGCAGACGGTCGGCAAGGATGACGGTGTCGAACGCGTCGAGGTCGCCGTCGGTCAGACCCGCGAGATACAGGAACTCGGGCTGGTGCGCGATCACCGCCGGATCCTTCAGCGTCTGCAGGTGGAAGTGGGATCCGCCGTGCACGAGTGCGAGCCGGCGGCGCGAGCGGGGTGCGCGGTCGGTGCGGGCGAACGGTTCGATGGTGGTCATGCCTGTGCCTCCTGCTGGCCGAGCCACGTCAGCAGCTGCGGGAAGATGCGCGCGGAGGTGTTCGGATCCTCCTGGTAGACAGCGAGATCGATGCCGCCGTGGACCAGCACCTGGCCCGTTCCGAGTGGGTAGACGTAGTCGACGGGCAGCGCGTGCCGGCCGATGCGGTTGGTGACCACGGCGCCGTGGGGCAGCTTCTGGCTGTAGCCGCGGCCGTAGAAGCCGGAGACGCCCCGCCGGAAGCTGACGTCGGCGGGATCGACGCCGTCCCACACGGGGTGCGGGTCGCCGGCGGTGATCGCCAGATCCTTGGGGCCCGAGTACTGCAGCTTGCGCCACTGGCCGAGGCCGGGCAGGAAGTCGGTGAGCGGGTGGCCCATGATCGCGATGCGGCCACCGGCGGTGACGAAGTCGGTGAGCACGCCGCGGCGCCGCTCGAGGAATATCTGGTCGCAGTTGCCGTTGATCAGGAGACCGTGCACGCCGGCGAGGTCCAAGGTGTCGAGGTCGTAGAGGTCGACCGGCCGGACCAGCCGGGCGGCGGTGGTGCCGCCCGACATGCCGGTGTTCGAACCCATCACCAGATGCAGGACGGGTGAAAGGGACTGCGGCGCAGCCGAATCGAGTGTCATCGAGGTACTTTCCCAAGTGTGGCCGGTTCCCCGGCCGTGAAATTGTCGTAGCGGGTGTAGAGAACGGTGCGCGGGGCGCCGCGGTCGTCGACGGTGGCACTGACCACCTCGATGCCGTACAGCTCGGTGAGCATGCCGTCGGTGACCAGTTCGGTGACAGGGCCCAGCCGGATGTCCTCGGGTGCTCGCATCACGATGGCATTGCCGCCCAGGTGAAGGGCATGGTCCGGATGGTGCGTCGTGAGGAGGATTCCCATGCCGTCGGCCGCGAGGTCGCGCAGCAGTTCCAGCACCCGGGCCTGATTGCGCAGGTCCAGCGCCGAGACAGGCTCGTCGAGGATCATGAACGTGGCGTCCGACGCCAGCGCCGAGTAAGCGAAGCTCGACAGGCTCGCCTGCGGGACGTACCCGATCGCATTGTCGCGCTCGACGTGCCCTTCGCGCAGCGGCGTCAGCCCGGCGATGCAGCGCAGCAGCGTCGTCTTGCCTTGGCCGTTGGGGCCCAGGATGGAGGTGATGCCGCCCTCGACCCGCAGGTTCGCGTGGCGGAACACCCAGTCGCGGCGGGGATAGTGGAAACCGCCGTCCCGCATTTCGAGGCCGCCATGAACCTCAAGCATCGATGAAGGCCTGTCTACGCGAATTCTGAAGCAGCAGAACGAACACCGGCGCACCGATGATCGCGGTCAGGATGCCGAGCGGGATCTCCCCGGAAGTGACGGTGCGCGAGAGCGTGTCGATGATCGTCAGATAGGCGGCGCCGAGAACGAACGTCGTCGGCATCGAGATCCGGTGATCGGGGCCCACCCACAGTCGGGCGATGTGCGGAACCACCAGGCCCACCCAGCCGATCACGCCGGACACCGCGACGGCGCCGGCTGTCATGAGTGCGACCATCATCAGCAGCACCGCGCGCAGCTGTCCCGGGTTCACCCCGAGCGAGGCGGCGTCGTCGTCGCCGAGGGAGAGGATGTTGATCCGCCACCGCAGGATCAGCGCGGCGCCCAGCAGGATCGGCACGGCCGCGACCGCGACCTTCGCCATGTCGGCAGTCGCGAGAGACCCCATGAGCCAGAACACGATCGACGGCAGCGTCGAATACGGGTCGGCGATGTACGTGATGAACGAGACCAGCGCCGAGAAGAACGCGCTCGTTACCACGCCGCCGAGGACGATCATCAGGATCGCGCCGCCGGACCGGCTGCGCCCGATCAGCAGCACCATGCCGAGGGCCACGAGGCCGAACAGGAACGCGCCGCCGACGAGGAACGTCGAGCCGAGGCCGAGCATGACTGCCAACACGCCACCGAACGACGCACCGGACGAGACGCCGAGGATCTGCGGGCTCACCAACGGGTTCCGGAACGCGGCCTGCAGCGCGGCGCCGCCGAGCGCGAGACCGCCACCGACGAGCATGCCGAGCAACACGCGCGGAAGCCGCACGCCGAGAACGACGTTCGCCTCGGCATCCGTCCACGTGCGGGGGAGCGTGACCGCCTCGTTGATCAGGATCCGGTCGATGTCGGCGTCGGTCACGTCGTACGCGTACAGCGTGCGGTACGTCTCCCGGATGCGCTCGCGCAGTTCGTGGTCGACGTCGGGGAAGAAGACCGAGTTGACCCACAGCCACATCAGGTTGGCCTCGTTGGACGGCGGATCCCACGAGAAGCCGCCGATCGGGGCCTTGTAGACGCGCTTGTTCTTCACCGCGGACAGCGAGGCCCACTTGGGGTCGGCGTAGACGTCGGCCGGGGTGGTGGGCTCGAAGTTGCCGAGGATCAGCACCTCCGGGTCCCAACCCAGAACCTGTTCGCGGGTGACGGCGAAACTCGATCCGCTGCCCGCGCCCGATGCGACGTTCTTGCCGCCGGCCAGCTTGATCCAGAAGTCCATGTAGCTGTTGTCGGCACCGACCTTGATCTCGGGCGCGTTGTAGAGGTACATCGCGCGCGGGGCGGCCGAGGCGTGGGACGCGGCGGTCTTCTCGACCATCGCGCGGTCGCCGGCTATCTTGGCGAGAACCGCGTCCACCTCGGACTTCTTGCCGAGCAGTTTGCCGAAGATCGTGATCCAGGCTTCGAGGTCCTCCTGCGTGCCTTACTCGAGCAGGATCACCTTCAGGCCGGCGTTGCGCAGCGGCGCGACGATGTCGTCACCCTTGTCGCCCCACTGGATCACGACGTCCGGGTTCAGGCTCAGGATGTGCTCGACGTTCGGGACGAAGTCGTTGCCCGCGACCACCGGGGTGTCGAGGAACTGCGGGAACATCGTGCCCAGCATGCCTTTCGACGCCATCGAGATCGCGACCTGGTTGACACGACGTTGCGGGCGGTGGACCGGTTACCTAGTCGGGTGGCCGGGGTTCGGTAGTGGCCGTGCACGGGCATCGCGAGCCGGCCTCCACGGCCCGCGATGCCCGCCGTGGTCAGGACATCCTGGCGATCACCGATTCCGCGTAGCGCTCCAGGTTCGCGATCTTCCGATCCAGCGGCTCGGCGTCGGGCGCGACCTCGTAGGAGTTGCGGAAGCCCACGATTACGTCGGTGACGCCCTTGTCCTCGAGTCGTCGGACTCCGTCCACGGTGAAGGCGTCCGCCGAGGCGACGTGGATTTCGAACGGTGTCTCCGCCTTGCCCTCCGCGACGCGGATCTTCTGCAGCTTCTCCAGCATCCGATCGAGTTCGGCGGGGTCGCCGCCGGCGTGCGTCCAGCCGTCCCCGCGCACCACGGCCCGGCGCAGTGCTGCGTCGCTGTGCCCACCGATCAGGATCGGGACGGGTTGGGTGGGAACCGGATTGAGCTTGATCGACGGCACGTCGTAGATCTCACCGTGGTACTCGAAGTAGCCGCCGCCGGTGAGTCCCCGCACGATGTCGATCGCCTCGTCCGTGCGCTTGCCGCGTCGCTCCCACGGCACCCCCATCACCTGGAAGTCCTCGGGCCACGGGCTCACCCCGACGCCGAGCCGCAGCCGGTTGTTCGTCATGTATGCCACCGAGGCGGCCTGCTTGGCGACGAGCACCGGTGGGCGGATGGGGAGCTTGAGCACGAAGGTCGTGAACCGCAGCGTGCTCGTCGCCGCGCCCAGGGCCATGGCGAGGATCATCGCCTCCACGAACGGCTTGTTCTCGAGGAACTCGCGGTTCCCGTCGGGCGTATACGGGTAGACCGAATCCGAATCTTCCGGGTAGCAGATGCTGTCCGCAACTGTCATGGAGTCGAAGCCGACGCGTTCGGCGGCCTGCGCCAGCGGCACGTAGAAGGCGGGGTCGGTCATGGCCTCTGCGTAGGTGAATCGCACGGTGGTGTTCCTTCGGTCGAGTGGCGGTCGGCGAACCGACGCGACGGGGCAACGGATGTGGACCACGGCCGGGGGGGCCGACCGAGCCTGTGGCCGACACTCCGCCCACCCATTCTGGAGTGGGGAAGATCACATGTCAGGAGCTGTCCCGCTGCGTGGGAGGGTCCCCGCCGGAACCCGGACCGCCGCGACATCCCAGCGGATGGGATTGCAGGTTTCGGTGCGCGGCGGACCTTCCTAGCCTCCACACCAGAACTAGGCGAAGGAGCACTATGACCACCCGTCCCGCACCGACCCCTACCCCCGCACGCGACATCACCGTCGACCTACTCGTCGTCGGGGCCGGCACCGGCATGGCCGCCGCCCTGACCGCGAACGAGTTGGGGCTGTCCACGCTCATCGTCGAGAAGACGAAGTACGTGGGCGGATCGACGGCCCGCTCGGGCGGTGCCTTCTGGCTGCCCGACAACCCGATCCTGCGTGAAGCGGGCGCCGGAGACTCTCGCGAGCGGGCGGAAACCTACGTGCGTTCCGTCGTCGGCGGCACAGCGCCCGCCGAACGCGGCACCGCCTTCGTCGAGAATTCTTCTGCCACGGTCGAATTGCTGCAGCGCACGACGCCGATGAAGTTCTTCTGGGCCGAGGGCTACTCGGATTACCACCCCGAGCTGCCGGGCGGATCGGCGATCGGTCGCACCTGTGAGTGCCGCCCGTTCGACGCCTCGGTCCTCGGGGCGGAGCGGCCGCGTCTGCGCCCGGGCCTGATGGAAGCGCCTATGCCGATGCCCACCACCGGCGCCGACTACAAGTGGATGAACCTCATGGCGCGGGTGCCCACCAAGGGCATCCCGCGTGTCGTCAAGCGTCTCGCCCAGGGAGTCGGTGGCCTCGCGCTGCGCCGCGAGTACATGGCCGGTGGACAGGCGTTGGCTGCGGGTCTGTTCGCAGGCGTGGTGCGCGCGGGCATTCCCGTCTGGACCGAGACCGAGCTGGTGCGTCTGGTCACGGAGGGCGATCGGGTCACGGGCGCCGTCGTCGCGCAGGGCGGCCGCGAGGTCACCGTCACCGCGCGCCGGGGCGTGGTGCTCGCGGCCGGCGGGTTCGACCACGACATGGCGATGCGGCACAAGTACCAGTCCGAGCAGCTCGGTGATCACGAGAGCCTCGGTGCGGAAGGTAATACCGGTGACGCGATCCGGCTCGCGCAGGAGGTCGGTGCCACCACCGGTCTGATGGATCAGGCGTGGTGGTTCCCCGCCGTGGCGGCCCTGCCCGGTCGCCCGCCGACCGTGATGCTCGCCGAGCGTTCGCTGCCCGGGTCGTTCATCGTCGATCAGACCGGTCGCCGGTTCATCAACGAGTCCATCGACTACATGTCCTACGGGCAGAAGGTTCTCGAGCGCGAGCGCGCCGGTGACCCGGTGGAGTCGATGTGGATCGTGTTCGACCAGAAGTACCGCAACAGCTACATTTTCGCGGCCGGACTGTTCCCGCGTCAGCCGCTTCCGGAGTCGTGGTACAAGGCCGGCATCGCCCACCAGGCGTCCGATGCGGCCGAACTGGCCCGCAAGGTCGGCCTTCCCGAGCAGGCGTTCGCGGAGACGTTCCGAAAGTTCAACGAGGACGCGGCAACCGGAACCGACAGCGAGTTCCGGCGGGGCCAGAGCGCCTACGACCGCTACTACGGCGACCCCACCCAGCAGCCGAACCCCAACCTGCGGGCGCTGACGGGCGGATCGCTCTACGCGGTGAAGATGACGCTCAGCGATCTCGGCACGTGCGGCGGTGTCCAGGCCGACGAGCGGGCGCGCGTCGTGCGCGAGGACGGCAGCCCGGTCGAGGGCCTGTATGCCATCGGCAACACCGCGGCCAACGCGTTCGGCCACACCTACCCCGGGGCGGGGGCAACGATCGGGCAGGGTCTCGTGTTCGGCTACATCGCCGCACGCGACGCCGCCGAGCGGTCGCCGCAGTCCTGACCCAGCACCACCCCTTCTGAAGCGTCGGAGCTGCATACGGCGGGAGACTCCCGCCGTATGCGGCTCCGCGGCGTTTTCGGCGTCAGCAGGCTGACACAGCGGTTCTCAGCCGTTCGCGAACAGGCGGATCCGCTGCTCGCGGCTGCGCTCGAGGTGCGTCCGCATGTGTTCGCGGGCCGCCCGCTCGTCGCGGGCTCGGATCGCCTCGAGGATGAGGTTGTGCTCGGTGTTGAGGAGGTCGGGCTCGCCGTAGTTCGACGGCGGGCCGCTGTCGTAGATCCGCAACTGGGTCGTGAGGCGGATCAGCAGCGACGTGATTGTCGTGTTGTGGGCTGCCTGCCACAGTGCCTCGTGGAACCGGAAGTTTCCGCTCCGTACCTGCACGTCGTCGGCGGCGTGGCAGCAGGAATCGTGCAGTCGTTCCAGTCTCGCCATGTCGAGGTCCGTGTGTCGCAGGGCGGCGGCGCCGGCCGCCTCGGACTCGAGTGCGACCCGTGCGGCGTAGATCTCGATCACATCCTCGGGCGTTCCGGAGCGGACCCGGAACCCGCGCGCGGCGCGTTCGAGCAGCCCGTCGTGGGCGAGCCAGTTGAGCGCCTCCCGGATGGGGGTGCGGGAGGCGCCGTAGGACTCGACGAGTTGCGTCTCGTGCAGTGCCGCGCCCTGCGGAAACTTGCCGTCGAGGATGTCTGCGCGCAGGCGTAGGTACTGCTTGGACGTCTGATCGGAGCGGCCGGAGGCGTCGCCGGGTGTGAGCGGGCCAAGATCCGTCAGTTCGTCCCCGTGCGTCATCGATGCCCCATCTGTCGTGTCTCTTTCCGGACCCGATGATTATGCCACCGACGACGTCTGAATACTTGCGTATACGCAAGTCGTCATTTACGTTCGTGTACGTCGTCGTCGAAGGATGTGGAAGTTGCGTAGCGCTGAGTGGCCCCTGGTTCAGACGGAGGAACTCGCCTCCGAGCTCGGGGGTGCGGTCCGGCCCGTCGTTCTCGACGTGACGCTCCAACTCGCGCCGGCCAGATTCGACGGTGACTACCGTCCGGAGTCCGGTGCCGGACTGTGGCGTGACGCCCACGTGCCGGGGTCGCGGCACATCGACCTGCTCACCAGTTTCTCCGACACCGCCAAGGAGTTGCACTTCAGCCGGCCGCCGGTGAGGCAGCTTGCGGAAGAGCTTGCGCAGCTGGGCATCTCGTGGGACTCCGACGTCGTCGTCTACGACCAGGGGTCGATGACGTGGGCATCGCGGTTCTGGTGGCTGCTGCGCAGCGTCGGCATCCACGCCCGCGTCCTCGACGGCGGACTCGCCCGGTGGCGTGCGTCGGGCCTGCCCGTCGAGTCCGGCGACGAGGTCCCGGCGCTTCTGCCGGTCGACGCCACCTCGGACGTCGAGTACCTGCCGCGGTGGGTGGACCGAGACGACGTGGCCGCGATCAGCGACGGCACGGCGCCCGGCACGCTGGTCTGCGCGCTGGCCCCGGGTCAGTTCTCCGGCGCCGAGAAGACCCGCTACTCGCGTCGCGGCCACATCCCCGGAAGCCGGAACCTGTCGGCGAAGAGCCTGCTCGACGAGACCGGCCGGATGCGTGACGTGGAAGAGGTGCGTGCCCTCGCATCCGGCGCGCTGGCCGGCGCCGTCGACCCGGTGGTCGTGTACTGCGGCGGCGGTATCTCCGCGTGCCTGTCGGCGCTCGGCCTGGTGCTGGCCGGGTACGACGACATCAAGATCTACGACGGCTCCCTCGAGGAGTGGACTGCGGATCCGGCGCCGCCACTCGTGACCCTTCCCGGCGGTGATCAGTGACCCGATGTCGTAGGTCCTGATCCGCGTTCGCCCGAATCACGCCCTCCCCAAGGTCTTTTCATGACCGAAGCTGTCACCGGCGGCCGCCTCGCCGATGCCCTGGACGCGTTGCGCGCCCAGGTGCCCCTCGTCCACTCGCTCACCAACATCGTGTCCGCGAACTTCCTCACCAACGTCGTGCTCGCGGCCGGCGCCAGCAACGCCCACGGCGTCGGCGGGCTGCCGTGGCGCAGTGGACTGGCCGTCGACCTGCTGAAGCATCGGCCGACCGCCATCCGCGGCAACGCGTCCGAGATCATCGCGCTGGCCGGCTTCGGTGGCGACACCCGGGGTGTCGACAGCTCCGACGACCCGGCTACCGCGGTTCCCGCTGCCGTCGCGCTGCTCGCCCATGCCGACGCGGTCTCGGCGTCCGGTCCGGTGGACCACCTCGTCGGACGTGACGTCGACGGCAACGTGGTCGGTGTCCGCATCGGTGGTGGCAGCGACATGCTGCCGCGGGTGACCTCCACCGGGTGCTCGCTCGGCGGACTCGTGGCGGCCTACCTGGCGGTTGCACCGACACCGCTGATCGGGCTCGCTGCCGCGCATGCCCACGTCGCGGTCGCGTCCGAGATCGCGCAGGAGACGTCGTCGGGTCCCGGCTCGTTCGCCGTCGCGTACCTCGACGCCCTGTACACCGTCGATGCCGCAACCCTCGCCGGGCGCGCCCGCATCGAGACGATCGACCCGACCGTACTCGCCGTGGAGGCTGGAAACCGATGAGCGTCAAGACTTTCTGGTACCTCACGCAGGCAGACGGTGACTATCCGTGGACGCCGGGCGGGCTGTTCCCGGTCGACGGGCAGCGTCAGATCGAACTCGCGAAGACCATCGACGACGGTGGTTTCGACGGCGCACTCGTCGCGACGTGGCCCAACGATCCGTTCGTGTCGGCGACGTGGGCGGCCTCGCACACCTCGCGGATGAAGTTCCTCGTCGCGGTGTACGCGAACATGATCCCGGCCCGGCTGCTCGCCGAGAAGGCGCTCACCTTCGACGCGTTCAGCGGCGGTCGGTTGATGATCAACTCGGTCAACGGTCGCGACAACATCCTCACCAAGTACGACATGAACGTCGAACACGACCGGCGTTACGAGTTGGGGGAGCAGTACTGGGCGGACTTCCGTCGGTACTACCGGGAGGGCACCGAGTCGAACTTCCCGAACACGCCGCTGCGCATCGACCCGCTCGCCGACCGCGAGGTGCCGCTGTGGGGCACCGGTGATTCGCCTGCGGGACTGGAGAACTCGGGCAAGGTGCTCGATGCGTACCTCGCGATGCTGCGCGAGACGTCGTTCATCGAGGACAAGTTCGACGGTGCCCGCAAGGCGGCGGCCGCGGCCGGTCGCGAGTTCACCGACTTCGGCGCGCTGTCCGGTGTCATCGTCCGCCCGAGCCGAGCCGAGCCGAGACGAGGCGATCGAGCGCTTCCGATCGCTGTTCGAGAAGGCCGGCATCGACCAGATCAGCGACATCCTGGACAAGGCGGTGCGCAGGCGCACGGGCGGCGAACAGGACCTGCGCACTTTCATCGCGCGGGACGCCCAGCGGCAGGGCTGGGTCGACACCATCGTCGCCGGCAAGATCCCCGAACCCGACGACCTGTACCTCGGCGACGGCCTGTACGCGGGTATCACCGCGTGGTCACCGCTGGACATCTTCGCGACCGGGTCGTCCGCTGTGTACTACGTGGGCGCGCCTGACGAGATCACCGGCCACGTCCGGACCTTGCGTGAGCGCACCGGGCTGATCGGCCTGATCCTCGCGGGCTGGCCGCTGATCGACGAGGCGAAGCACGTGTCCGAGCACCTGATTCCGCGGTTCGCCGAGATCGACTGATCGATCCACACGTACGGGAGGCCGCGCGGCGCGTGGCCTCCCGTCGTCGTTGACGCGGTCGGAGCATGCGAGAACAGTGAGGAGTGGTTCGTTCCGTACGACCGCTGGAGGTATCCGATGGTCACCGCCGCACTGCTGGTCCGCGTCGAGGCGAAACGCGGCAAGGAAAACGAGGCGGCACAGTTCCTCGAGAGTGCCCTGGCGCTCGTGCAGGAGGAACCCGACACCGTCGCGTGGTTCGCCCTCCAGTTCGGGCCCGCCACCTTCGGCATCTTCGACGCCTTCCCCGACGACGCCGGCCGCCAGGCCCATCTCGCGGGCAAGGTCGCCGCGGCGCTCATGGCGCGGGCCGACGAACTCTTCGTCGGGCACCCCCACATCAGCAAGGTCGACATCCTGGCGGCCAAGCTACCGGGCTGACGTCGTATGTCGCCGTAGACCACTACCTTTCGGCTGGTCATCCTCCGCCCGCGTGCCGGTAATGTCCGGTTCGCGGACCGTTCAGTTCCGTTTGGTCTCATCGCTGCGCCATAGCGGCAGACGATGAGGAGAGTGGTGTGATGACTTCGCTGACACGGCGTCAGGCAATGAAGGCGTTCACGGTGGCTGCAGGAACGGCGGCCCTCGGTGCGGGGGCGATCGGCACGGCCGCGTCCGCCGGAGCGTTCCCGTTCCAGGAAGTGCGCGTCCTGTCCATCAATATCTGGCACAGCGGGAGCAAGATCCCGAACGGTCTCGAGCGGGTCGCCGACATCATCGAGTCCACCCGGGCATCGATCGTGTTGCTCTCCGAATCGGGCGACGCGACAACTGCGCTCGCCGACATCCTCGGCCGGCGAGGGTCCCGGTTCCACACCGCCACGTCGTCGGACACCGGCATCCTGTCCCGGTTCCCGGTCGAGGAGACGGGCGCGCTGGACTACATGGTCAAGGCGGTCGTGTCGGTGCCGGGCGGACCAGAGCTCGCCGTGTACTCGGCGCACCTCGAGTACCGGTGGTACGCGACGTACCTTCCGCGCGGGTACGGCGGCGGGATCCCCAGCCCGGGCGAGTTCTCGCAGTTCGGCTGGGGCAAGATGCCGGGTCCTGTCACCGACCCGGACGTGGTCCAGCGAGTCAACATCGACTCGGGCCGTCCTGCCGTGATTTCCGCGTTCCTGGAGGATGCGGCGCTGGAACGGGAGAAGGGAAGGTCGGTCATCATCGGCGGCGACTTCAACGAGCCGTCGAACCTGGACTGGACGGCGGAGGCCAGGGACCTGTTCGACCACAACGGCGTCGTGTTGCCGTGGGAATCGACCCGGCTGCTCGAGCAGGCCGGATATGCCGATTCCTACCGGCGGATGTACCCGAACCCGGTGACCCACCCCGGGTTCACCTGGCCGGCCGGAAATCCCGACGTCCCCGTCTCCGAACTCACGTGGGCGCCCGAGGCCGACGAGCGAGACCGCATCGACTACATCTTCGCCAGCCGGAACTCCCGCCTGCGCCTGACGTCGGCCGGCATCGTCGGACCGCGGGAGTCGATCGTCCGCAACGAGCGGGTGATCGAGAGCACGCAGGACCGATTCGTCGACTCCCCGCTGCCGTGGCCCACCGACCACAAGGCCGTCATGGCGACCTACCGGTGCCTGCCGGCGCTCGGTGGATCCGCCTCCTGACCGACCGATTCGCGCCCGGCGACTACGTAACGGCGCTGTGATGACCCCCGTCACAGCGCCGTCACGGCTCCGAGAGTGACCGGCAACACACGTAGTCCGAGGTATATGCGCTGGTCAGAGTGGGTTTTCCGAGGCGCGTAGGTAGCCGGGGGACGAAACAGGTACCCATGCGGGTAGATCTACCGGTGTATCGATCCGGTAACGACGGAACTCTGGGTTGTGCCCGAACACCGATGCCAGACCAAGTGTCGGACCACAGCAAGACTCGGAGGACCCTCGAATGGCCCTGAAGAACACCCGCTTGACCCGTACCACCCGCGGCCTGCTGCTCGGCGCCGTCGCCGCCGGCGCGATCATGATCCCCGCCGCTCCCGCCATGGCGCAGCCGTTCACGGCGCCCAGCTGGGGCAGCAGCTCGGTCGAGGTCACCCCGGTCGCCGGCTCCACCGGCCAGGCCGCCGCAAACGCAGCCCAGTCCAAGATCGGCTCACCCTACGTGTGGGGCGCGACCGGCCCGAACTCGTTCGACTGCTCCGGCCTCGTCCAGTGGTCCTACAAGCAGGCCGGCAAGTCCGTCCCGCGTACCAGCTACGACCAGGTCTCGGGCGGCACCCCCGTCTCCAAGTCGAACCTCCAGCCCGGTGACGTCATCGGCTTCTACGGCTCGGATCACGTCGGCATCTACATCGGCAACGGCAAGGTCGTCCACGCGCCCACCGAGGGCGAGAACGTGAAGGTCTCGTCGATCGACGCGATGCCTTTCTCCGGCGCGAGCCGCTACTGATCAGAGCCTCGTGCTCTGATGAAACTAGCTACGAGCCCGTCACTCCGATCGGAGTGACGGGCTCGTCCCATCTCCGCCGAGCAGATAGAAGTCCCGGCGTGCGGCCACGAACGCCTCGACAGTCTGTGCCGGCACGCCGGTCAGGCGCCAGACGTCGTCGGTCGCGCGGGCGTAGCGATTCTCCCGGTGCAGCCGGGCCATGGTTGCGATGTGTTGCTCGGTGTGTCGTGGCAGTCCCGCCTTCGGGAGCACATCGGCCAGCCACCGGTCCGGCGGTACGTCCACATAGCGCACCGAGCGCCCGAGCGCCCGTGAGAACTCCTCGGCCACGCCGACCATGTCGAGAGTGCGTGGACCCGTCAGTTCGTAGACATGTCCGACGTGCGGGGCCGGGTCGCGCAGAACGGTGGCGGCCACCCGGGCGACGTCGTCGACGGCGACCGGTGACGTGCGCCCGGTACCGAACGGCAGCGCGAGCGTCCCGTTCTCCCGGATCGACCGCGCAGCCAGCGTGGTGAACAGCGGATTGTCCAGGAACACCGTCGGTCGCACGTGGACCACCGGCAACCCTGACCAGTCGAATACCTGCTCCGCCAGCCAGTGCAGTCGCTGTTGGTGCGACTCCGCCGTGCTGGTGGTGGTCATCTGCGACACCGTCATCTGCGACAGGTTCACCAGACCGTCGAGCCTCCCGTATTCCCGCG
Organism: Rhodococcus sp. W8901; assembly: GCF_013348805.1. Taxonomy (NCBI): domain Bacteria; kingdom Bacillati; phylum Actinomycetota; class Actinomycetes; order Mycobacteriales; family Nocardiaceae; genus Rhodococcus; species Rhodococcus sp. W8901. The sequence goes on along the minus strand of NZ_CP054690.1, from coordinate 3,532,680 downwards.
CCACGGTGGCCACCACGGTCGCCGCCAGCAGATGGTCCGGTGACACACTCATTCCGAAATGCATCCGCCCCACACCCTCGAGCGCGGCCGCAACGGTCTCCGGCCTGGTCAGATCGCCGACGACGACCTCCACGCCGAGCGCGGACAACTCGTCGGCGCGATCATCGACGCGGCGGACCATCACACGAACCGGTACGTCGAGCGCGCGCAGTCGGTCGACGATGACGCGGCCCACGCCGCCGGCGCCGGGAACGAGAACAAGGTTGTCGGCATCCATCGGTCGGTCTCCGTCCGCGTGGAAGTGTGATCGAACCTGTCTCTGGTGCGTCGAGCCCTTTTGGCATGCACCTCGGCTCGCGGCGCCAGTCGTGCATGTGGCACTTCAATCAGGCTAGGCCGCTCGGGAACGTACCGGAGTTCGCTGCCGCATCCGTGGCCGGATACAGACGAGTCGACCCGCTCGGCGATCGGATCTGTGATCGCGGAGCGGGTCGACTCGGGAACTGCTGGGGACGGACGCGGGTGGCGTCACGTAGTGCAGCAGGTCAGCGCACTATCTGACTCAGCAGTCGTAGTACAGCGAGAACTCGTACGGGTGCGGACGCAGGTTGACCGGGGCGATCTCCTGCTCGCGCTTGAGCGAGATCCAGGTCTCGATCAGGTCGGTGGTGAAGACGCCACCCTCGGTCAGGTAGTCGTGATCCTGCTCGAGGCGATCGATGACCGCGTTCAGGCTGGTGGGGGCCTGCGGGATGTTGCGGGCCTCCTCCGGCGGGAGCTCGTAGAGATCCTTGTCGACCGGAGCCATCGGCTCGATCTTGTTCTTGATGCCGTCCAGGCCGGCCATCATCTGCGCCGCGAAGTTCAGGTACGGGTTGCCCGACGAGTCCGGTGCGCGGAACTCGAGGCGCTTGGCCTTCGGGTTGTTGCCCGTGATCGGGATACGCACGGCCGCGGAACGGTTGCGCTGGCTGTACACCAGGTTGATGGGGGCCTCGTAGCCCGGCACCAGGCGGTGGTAGGAGTTGATCGTCGGGTTCGTGAACGCGAGCAGCGACGGCGCGTGGTGCAGGATGCCGCCGATGTACCAGCGAGCCAGGTCCGACAGGCCCGCGTAACCGGCCTCGTCGTGGAACAGCGGCTTGCCGTCCTTCCACAGCGACTGGTGCACGTGCATGCCCGAGCCGTTGTCGCCGAACAGCGGCTTCGGCATGAAGGTGGCCGACTTGCCGTACTGCCAGCAGGTGTTCTTCACGATGTACTTGAACAGCTGCAGGTCGTCGGCCGCCGCGAGCAGCGTGTTGAACTTGTAGTTGATCTCCTGCTGACCACCGGTGCCCACCTCGTGGTGACCGCGCTCGAGCTCGAAGCCGGCGTTGGTCAGGTTGGTCGAGATCGCGTCACGCAGGTCGACGTAGTGGTCGTACGGGGCGACGGGGAAGTAGCCACCCTTGGCGCGGACCTTGTAGCCGAGGTTGGGGCTGCCGTCGGCGTTGACCTCGGCGCCGGTGTTCCATGCACCCGAGATCGAGTCCACCTCGTAGAATGCGCCGTTCATCGCCGAGTCGTAGCGGACCGAGTCGAAGATGTAGAACTCGGCCTCGGCGCCGAAGAAGGCGGTGTCGGCGATCCCGGTGCTGACCAGGTACTCCTCGGCCTTACGGGCGACGTTGCGCGGGTCGCGGCTGTAGGCCTCGCGGGTGAACGGATCGTGGACGAAGAAGTCCATGTTCAGCGTGCGTGCCTTGCGGAACGGATCGATCCGCGCGGTCGACACGTCGGGGAGCAGCATCATGTCGGACTCGTGGATCGACTGGAAGCCGCGCACCGAGGAGCCGTCGAACGCGAGGCCGTCCTCGAACACGTCCTGGTTGAACGCGGACGCGGGGATGGAGAAGTGCTGCTGAACGCCGGGCAGGTCGCTGAATCGGATGTCCACGTACTCGACTTCTTGGTCGGCGATGTACTTGATGACCTCTTCGGCTGTGGTGAAAGCCACGTTGGTGCTCCTTCAGTCGGTTACCTGCCGGTTGGGTTTCGGCGGTTTCGTCGAGGCAAGACGGTAGAGAGCCGGTGTTGCCCGTTAATCAAGCCTATGTTTCGCGGGTGTTACACGTCGGAGTTCGCTCGACGTACGCGCGGTGAATGTGACCAGATACACCGGTCACGGGTGTGACGAGCGGCACCGATGGGGCGACGGCCCGCCGGTATGCGCACGTCGACGCCTATCCTGGACGGCATGTCACGTATGACCGGCTCCTGGCTCTCCGGACCTTCCGCGGCTCTGCCCAAGGATCAGACGCAGGCGCAGGTCTACCGCGGCGAACTGCTGGGCCTGCCGGCCGACGGACCGGGCGCCCTGACCTCGACCGGCCGCCGCATCGCCGCGCTGGCGATCGACTGGTTCACCTCGGCCGGCGTCGTGATGCTGCTGATCGGCGAGGCGCCCCTCGAGAACTCCCTCGTCGGCACCTACACGCTGATGCTGTGGTTCGCCGTCGGCCTCGTGTGCGTCTCGCTGTTCTCGTTCACCCCGGGCCAGTACATGATGGGCCTGCAGGTGGCCCGCGTCGACGGCCCGGTGCGCGTCGGTTTCCTGCGGGCCCTGGCCCGGCAGGCGCTCATCGTGTTCATCGCGCCCGCCGTCATCACCGACGTCGACGGACGCGGCATGCACGACCGCGCCACCGGCACCGCGCTCGTCCGCACCCGCTGAGCGAGTCGCCCCACCCGTGAAACGCCGAATGTCACATCGGTTCAGTCCGACTGAACCGATGTGACATTCGGTCACATGGGGGAGCGGCGCGTCAGCGACGACGGATCGTGCGCTGCATGCCCTTCATCTTCGCGCCGGGCGGCAGCGGGCCCTTGGGGAGCGCGGAGCCGCTGCGGCTACCGAGGGCAGCCAGGCGGGACTCGATGGTGTCCATCCGCTTGGTGTCGATGTTGCGCGGCAGCTTGCCCAGGTGCTTGGCCAGCTGCGACAGCGGGACCTGGCCCTCCTCGTTGCCGACGATGAAGTCGTAGATCGGGGTGTCGCCGACCAGTCGCGCGGTCTTCTTCTTCTCCTGCGCGAGCAGACCCTTGACGCGCTGCGGTGAACCCTCGGCGACCAGGATCACGCCGGGTCGGCCGATCACACGGTGCACCGCGTCGAGCTGGGTGGTGCCGGTGACCGCATTCGTCACGCGCCACGAACCCTGCATGTTCTCGAGTGCCCACGCGGCCGCGCCGGCCTGACCCTCGGCCTTGCCGTAGACGGTCTTCTGGACACGCTTGCCGAAGATGATGAAGCCGAGCAGGACGCCGATGAGGATGCCGATCGGCAGCAGGAACCACTCGATCCCGAAGATGAGGCCGATCAGGAAGAACACGACGGCGCTGAGCACCAGCGTGCCGATCAGCAGCGGCAGCAGCAGCTTGTCTTCCTTGCGCTGCATCTGGAACGCCTGCCAGAGCTGAGTCCGGCGTTCCTTGGACGCCTGCTTGCGGGCCGCCTTCGCCGCAGCCTTCGCTTCCTTGCTTGGTTTGCCCGCTTTTCCGGACTTACTGCCGTTCGCCATACCTCACAGGATACGACCCTCACCGCGCCCGACTACGCGCGCGGTGAGGGGACCGAGCACGTCAGGCGCGGGTGGCGAGGCGCTCGAGGACCGAGCTGGCCTCCTGCGAGGCGCTACCGGCCTCGGCGAGATGGGCCTGCCCCTCGGGGAGAGCGCGGCCGTGATGTGCCATCGCCTGCGCGTACAGGCGACCGGCACGGTATGACGAGCGGACCAGCGGCCCGGCCATGACACCGGCGAAGCCGATCTCCTCGGCTGCCTTGGAGTGCTCGACGAACTCCTCCGGCTTGACCCACCGCTCCACGGGGTGGTGCCGCGGCGACGGCCGCAGGTACTGAGTGATGGTGAGGATGTCGCAGCCGGCCTCGTGCAGGTCGACCATCGCCTGATGCACTTCCTCCGGGGTCTCGCCCATGCCGAGGATCAGGTTGGACTTGGTGACCAGACCGAAGTCGCGGGCCGCGGTGAGGACACCCAGCGAGCGCTCGTACCGGAACGCCGGCCGGATCCGCTTGAAGATCCGCGGCACCGTCTCCAGGTTGTGCGCGAGCACCTCCGGACGGGACTCGAACACCTCGGCCAGCAGGTCCGGCTTGCCGTTGAAGTCGGGGACGAGATTCTCGACGCCGGTGCCCGGGTTGAGAGCGTGGATCTGGCGGACCGTCTCCGCGTACAACCACGCACCACCGTCGGGCAGATCGTCGCGGGCGACGCCGGTGATCGTGGAGTAGCGCAAGCCCATCGAGCGGACGCTCTCGGCGACACGACGCGGCTCGTCACGGTCGAGCGCGGTGGGCTTACCGGTATCGATCTGGCAGAAATCGCAACGGCGCGTGCACTGTTCGCCACCGATGAGGAACGTTGCCTCCCGGTCCTCCCAGCACTCGTAGATGTTGGGGCAGCCGGCTTCCTCGCAGACCGTGTGCAGGCCTTCGTTCTTCACCAAGCCCTTGAGCTCGGTGTACTCCGGACCCATCTTGGCGCGGGTTCGGATCCAGTTGGGCTTGCGTTCGATCGGCGTTTCCGCGTTTCGGATCTCGATGCGGAGAAGCTTCCGTCCTTCTGGGGCGACAGTCACGTGCTCGATGGTACGCCTGACCGATCCGTCGTCCGGGGCTGGGCGGGGGTGCTCAGCCGAACCTGACGGTGGTGAACTCGGGCGTCTGAAGTGCAGTGTCGAAGGTCACACGCTCGATGTCGTGAACCGTCACCGGAAGCTCGCCGGCGAGCGCCGCCATGACCGCCACCGTGACCGCCGGAGTGACGTCGTCGATCGTCACGTCGCGACCCAACTCGCGCGACAGCGTCGTGACACCGGCGTCCTTGATTCCGCACGGCACGATGTTGTCGAAGCCGTCCAGGACGGAATTGCAGTTCAGTGCGAAGCCATGCATCGTCACCCCGCGCTGCACCCGGACGCCGATCGCGGCGACCTTGCGCTCTGGCAGCCAGTTGCCGTCGACCAGGGAGGCCGGCAGCCACACGCCGGACCGCCCCTCGACGCGTCCGCACGTGATCCCCAGATCGGTACACACGGTGATGAGGGCCTGCTCGATCCGTCGCACATAGCTGACGACATCGACCGGCTCGGCGAGCTTGACGATCGGGTATCCCACCAACTGGCCGGGGCCGTGCCACGTGATCTTGCCGCCACGGTCGACGTCGATCACGGGCGTCCCGTCGACGGGACGGTCCTCGGGGGCGGTGCGACGGCCGGCGGTGTAGACGGCCGGATGCTCGAGCAGCAACAGGGTGTCGGGACCGACGTCGTCGGCGCGGGTCGTGGCGAGATCGCGCTGGCGATCCCACGCCGTCATGTAGTCGATGCGTCCGAGATGTTCGACGGCCATCGGCTGTGTGCTGAATCGGGCCGATGCGGTGGCACTGCTCATGGACCCAGACGTTACGCCTGGCATCCGCCGGCGCCGACCCGGCGGTCCGGGTACGGGCACACGGTGCCGCTCGGTCCGTGCTCAGCGGGCGCAGGCGTAGGCGAGTGCGTCGTCGATCGTGCTGTGCCGGAACGTGAATCCGGCGCCGTCGAGGGCCGTCGGAACTGCGCGCTGCCCGGACAGCACCGCCTCCTGTGCGAACTCGCCGATCAGCGCGGAGACGGCGAACCCCGGCACCACCCACGGTGCGGGACGGTGCAGGGCCCCGCCCAGCGCCGCATTGAAGCGCTTGTTGGTGACCGGTTCCGGCGCGCACAGGTTCACGGGGCCGTGGAGGTCGTCGCGGGCGATTACGAACTCGATGGCCGCGATCTCGTCGGCGAGAGAGATCCACGACATGTACTGACGGCCGCTGCCGAGTCGGCCGCCCAGACCGAGCGAATACAGCGGACGCAGCTTCCCGAGCATGCCGCCGGTGGGCGCGAGCACCGTCGCGGTGCGCAGCGACACGGTCCGCACGCCGGCCGCGCGGGCGGGCGCCGTCGCGGCCTCCCAGTCCCGGCACACCGCCGCCAGGAATCCGCTGCCCGACGGCGCGCTCTCGTCGACGACCCGGTCACCGGTATCGCCGTAGTAGCCGACCGCGCTGCCGTTGACGAGAACGGGCACCGCCGCGTCGGCGACGGCGCGGGCCAGGACGTCCGTCGCGGTGAGCCGGCTGTCCCGGATGGCCTGCTTGTAGGCGCCCGACCAGCGTTTGTCGCCGATGCCCGCCCCGCACAGGTTCACGACCGCGTCGGCGCCGCGCAGGACCTCGGCATCGACGACGCCGTGCTGCGGGTCCCACTCGAACTCGTCGGCCCTCGAGGGGCGACGGCGCACCAGCCTCGTCACGTCGTGGCCGCCGGTCCTCATTGACGCGACCAGGGCCTGCCCGATCATTCCGGACGAGCCGGCGACGACGATTCGCATGGCATTTCTCCTCGAGCGGTGACGGCCGGTCACAGGCGGTGACCGAAACGCCGAGGGGCACCACTCCTTGCGGAAATGGTGCCCCTGGCGACGACTGGTGTCGTGATCGAGATCCGGTGGACCTTACAGGCCCAGATCGGCCTCGAACGACGCCTCTTCGAGACGCTGCTTGATGGTGGTCAGGAAGCGACCCGCATCCGCACCGTCGACCAGACGGTGATCGTAGGTGAGCGGCAGGTAGCACATCGAGCGGACGCCGATGGACTCGTTGCCGTTCTCGTCCTGGACCACGACCGGACGCTTGACGATCGCGCCGGTGCCCAGCATCGCCGCCTGCGGCGGAACCAGGATCGGGGTGTCGAACAGGGCGCCCTGGCTGCCGATGTTGGTGATGGTGAAGGTGCCACCGGAGAGCTCGTCAGGCTTGAGGCCACCGCTGCGGGCACGCTTGGCGATGTCCGCGATCGCGCGGGCCAGACCGGCCAGCGACAGGTCACCGGCGTTGTGGATCACCGGGGAGAGCAGACCCTGCTCGGTGTCCACGGCGATGCCGAGGTGCTCGGCCGCGTGGTAGGTGATCTCCTTGGCGCCCTCGTTGTAGCTCGCGTTCACGTTCGGGTGAACCTTGAGCGCCTCGACCACGGCCTTCGCGAAGAACGGCAGGAACGTCAGGTTGACGCCCTCGCGCTCGGCGAAGTCGGCCTTGGCCTGGGCGCGCAGCGCGGCGATCCGGGTGACGTCGACCTCGAAGGTCTGCGTGAGCTGCGCCGTGGTCTGCAGCGACTCGCGAGTCTTGACGGCCGTGATCTGACGGATCCGGTTGACCTTCTGCGTGGTGCCACGCAGGTGAGCGAGCTCCGGACGCACGCCGGCGGTGGCGGCGGGGGCCGGGGCGGCGGCGGGAGCCGGTGCCGCGGCAGGGGCCTTCGCGGCGTCGGCGGCGGCGAGGACGTCCTGCTTGCGGATGCGTCCGCCGACACCGGTGCCGGTGACCTTCGCCAGGTCGACGTTGTTGTCGGCGGCGAGCTTGCGAACCAGCGGCGTCACGTACGGCGCGTCACCCGAGGGCGCAGCGGCGGCCGGAGCGGCAGCGGGAGCGGCCGGTGCTGCGGGAGCAGCAGGTGCTGCCGGAGCGGCGGGGGCCGGAGCCGGTGCTGCGGCGGGGGCCGGAGCGGGAGCTGCCGGCGCGGGAGCCGGAGCCGGAGCGGCCGGTGCTGCGGCGGCAGGCGCACCCGAACCGATGACCGCGAGCTGACCGCCCACGTCGACGGTGTCGTCTTCCTGCGCACTGATCTCGAGGAGGATGCCGGCGACGGGCGACGGGATCTCCGTGTCGACCTTGTCGGTGGAGACCTCGAGCAGGGGCTCGTCCACGGCGACCTCGTCACCGACAGCCTTGAGCCAACGGGTGACGGTGCCCTCGGTGACGGACTCGCCCAGTTCCGGCATGGTGACGGCCGTGCCGGACGCGGCACCGGCAGCAGGCGCAGCGGCGGGGGCTGCGGCAGGTGCGGGAGCGGCCTCGGCGGCGGGCGCGGGAGCAGCGGCCGGTTCGGCGGCGGCGGGAGCGGGAGCGGCCTCGGCGGCGGGCGCGGGAGCCTCACCGGCGTCACCGATCACGGCCAACTCGCCACCGATCTCGACGGTGTCATCCTCCTGAGCGACGATCTTGGTCAGAACGCCGGCGACGGGGGACGGGATCTCGGTGTCGACCTTGTCGGTGGAGACTTCGAGCAAAGGCTCGTCTACTTCGACCGTGTCTCCTTCCTGCTTGAGCCACCGCGTGACAGTTCCCTCGGTGACGGATTCACCAAGGGCTGGCATCTGGACGGAGAAGGCCATTTCTTTTGACTCCTCGACGGTTGTGTTCGGGTTGTTGAGTTTTGTCGACTTGTGGTCGAAAACCATTGTGCTCGAGATGCACGGTTCCTGCGGCGGTGTACGACGTTTCCGAGGCGCCTCACTCCGGTGGTGTGCTGCGCTTCGGACCCGTCGTGCGGCGCGCTGCGCCCATCCTTTCATTGATGCCCAGACCGTGTCCTCCGAGGGGCGGGTCATGTGAAATTCCTCGTCGTCGAGCGCGTCTGCTGGCAAAATCGGACAGATCGTCGCGGACCGGTCCGTGGCGGGCAGGGAGGAGAGTTCACGTGGGGTTGTTCGGCCGATTCACGCGCGGGCGGTCGTCGCGTCCGACGTCCGACGCGGAGTCCGACGCACGGCACCTCGCGGACTGGGCGCACTCGCACCACGGGGTCGAGGCGTACGTCGAACCCCAGACCACGGTGACGGAGGTGACGGTGGTGCTCGTCGCGGCGGACGGCGAATGGACCCGCCGCAAGGTCGGCGGTGAACGTGGCGCCCGGAGGCTCGGCGAGGACCTGCACATCCCGGTGTACGACGTCCGCAAGACGGGCTACCCGCAGCGGATGCGCGACTTCGACGCGCGGCGCCGGATCGAGCGCAAGCGGGAGCGCAAGCGGGAGCGCGAACGCGAGCTGCTGCGGGGCGACCCCGAGCTGTGAACGCGGCGCACGCCCGACGGGCCCGCCCAGGTCTGGACGGGCCCGTCGGACGTGCAACGAGCAAGTGGGGAAACTATCCGTTGGCGGCGATGTCCTCGAGCACCGAGATCATCGTGCGGACCGGGACCCCGGTGCCGCCCTTGCCGGTGTAGCCGAACGGGCCTCCGGTGTTGAACGCCGGACCGGCGACGTCGATGTGCGCCCACTGCACGCCGTCGGCGACGAACTCCTTCAGGAAGAGACCGGCCGCGAGCATGCCGCCCCAGCGGTGCGGGGTGACGTTCGCCAGGTCCGCGACCCGGGAGTTGAGGTCGCCGCGCAGCTCGGCGGGCATCGGCATCGGCCACGCGTTCTCGCCGATCTCCTGCGAGATCGCCGCGACGCGGTCGCGGAACTCGTCGGTGCCCATCACGCCGGGCGTGCGGTTGCCCAGCGCCACCATCTGTGCGCCGGTCAGCGTCGCGGTGTCGATCAGGTAGTCGGGCGCGTCCTCGCAGGCGCGGGCGATGGCGTCGGCCAGGACCAGGCGACCCTCGGCGTCGGTGTTGATCACCTCGACGGTGGTGCCGCCATACTGCGTCAGGACGTCGCCGGGGCGCTGCGCGGTGGCCGACGGCATGTTCTCGGCCATCGGCACCCATGCGGTGACGTCGACGGGCAGCTTCAGCTCGGCGGCGAGCACGACGGTCGCGATGACAGCAGCGGCGCCGCCCATGTCGGAGGTCATGTTCTCCATGCCGGCGGCCGGCTTGATGGAGATGCCGCCGGTGTCGAAGGTGATGCCCTTGCCGACGAGCGCGACCTTCTTGACCCCGCGGCGCTTGCTGCCCGAATACGTCATCTGCACCAGGCGGGGCTGACGGGACGAACCCTTGCCGACGCCGACGATGCCGCCGAAGCCGGCCTTGGCGAGCGCCTTCTCGTCGAGGACCTTGACCGTCAGCCCGGCGCCGGTGCCGAGTGCCTTGGCGCGGTCGGCGAACTCGGCCGGGAACAGGTGGCTGGGGGGAGTGTTGACGAACTCGCGGGCCGTCGCGACGGCCTTCGCGATCGCGACCGACCGGGCGAGGACGGCCTTGGGCTCCTTCGCGCGCGGCGACTCGACGAGCAGTTCGACGCGGCCGACAGGCTGGGCATCCGGCCCCGGCGCCGACTTGCTCGACTTGAACTCGGCGAACGTGTACGCGCCCAGGAAGAAGCCCTCGGCGGCCGCGCCGAGGTCGACCGAGGACAGCGTCGTCGCGGCGGTGGCAACCCCGGACAGGGAACGGGCGGCGACGCCGGCGGACTTGCGGACCTGCTCGGCGTCGATCTTGTCGGCGGCGCCGAGGCCGACGGCCAGGACGCTCGATACCGGCAGTCCGGCGGGAGCCGGGACGCGGGTGAGTTCCTCGGCCTTGCCGGTGGCGCCGACGGCCTGCAGGTCGTCGAGCAGCGCCGCCAGCACGTCCTCGTCCACCCCGCTGCCCAGGAGCGCCTCGGGGCCGTCGGATCCGGTGGTGAGACCGATCACGAGTACATCGACGCGCTTGCCGAGGGAACCGGCGAGTGCGACGTCGGGTCCGAGGGGACGGGTGGGGGAGGAAGTTGCGGGCACGGCATCTCCAGATTGGTTGGTTGCGACTGTCGGGTTGCGACTGTCTGGGTGCGACAGGCCGGTGTGTCGCGTGGGAAGTCGACGGCCGAATTCCGATGTTAGTGCGCCGACGGCGTCGGCTAGCGTTGTCCCTCATGAGCGACGCGAGCCTGCTGCAGGGCCCCATCCATTCCGTCCACGTCGACCTCGGTGCCACGTTCGCGCCGTTCGGTGGGTGGCAGATGCCCGTCTCGTACGCCGGCACCGTCGCCGAGCACACCGCGGTCCGCGAGTCGGTGGGCCTGTTCGACGTCAGCCACCTCGGCAAGGCGTTGGTGAAGGGTGCGGGTGCTGCCGACTTCGTCAACGGGACGCTCACCGCGGATCTCGCGAAGGTGGGCCCCGGCCAGGCCCAGTACACGTTGTGCTGCACCGAGACCGGCGGCGTCGTCGACGATCTGATTGCGTACTACGTGGCCGACGACGAGGTGTTCCTGGTGCCGAACGCGGCGAACACCGCCGAGGTCGTCGCCCGCCTGGCGGCCGCCGCGCCCGCCGGCGTCACGGTCACCGACCAGCACCGCGACTACGGCGTGCTCGCGGTCCAGGGCCCCAAGTCCGGCGACGTCCTCGCCGCGCTGGGACTGCGCGGTGACATCGAGATCGCGGACATCGAGTACATGGGCTTTGCGGACATGGAGTGGAACGGTGTCCCGGTGCGGGTGTGCCGCAGCGGTTACACCGGTGAGCGCGGCTTCGAGGTGCTGCCGCGCTGGGACGACAGCGAGGCCCTGTTCCGGGCTCTGCTCGACGCGGTCCGCGCCGAGGGCGGCGAGGTCGCGGGCCTGGGCGCTCGTGACACGCTGCGCACCGAGGCCGGCTACCCGCTGCACGGACACGAGCTCTCGCTGGACATCTCGCCGTTGCAGGCGCGTTGCGGGTGGGCCATCGGGTGGTCCAAGCCGCAGTTCTGGGGCCGTGAGGCGCTCGTCACGGAGAAGGAGGCCGGGCCCGTCCGGCGGTTGTGGGGAATCAAGGCCCTCGACCGCGGTGTGCTGCGGCAGGGACAGACCGTCTCCCTCGGCGGCGCTCCGATCGGTGAGACCACGTCGGGGACGTTCTCCCCGACCCTCAAGGTGGGGATCGCACTTGCGTTGCTGGACACCGGGACTGCGCTGAAGGCGGGCGACGAGGTCAGCGTCGATGTGCGCGGGCGTAGTCTGCGCTGCGAGGTCGTCACGCCGCCGTTCGTGCCGGTCCACACCAAGTAACGCTCGATACCAGGGAAAAAGCGGCGCAACTCCGTTAGATAGGATCACGGCTTATGACAGACGGCCTCGAATTCGCGCGCATCCAGCATCCCTCTCCCGCGACCGAAGAGGCGCGGCGCGAGATTCTGGAAGCGCCCGGGTTCGGTCGGTACTTCACCGATCACATGGTGTCGATCATGTACACCGAGGGCCGGGGCTGGCACGACGCCGAGGTGCTGCCGTACGCCCCGATCGAGCTCGATCCGGCCGGCATGGTGCTGCACTACGGGCAGGCGATCTTCGAGGGACTCAAGGCGTACCGCCAGCCGGACGGCGGTATCGCATCGTTCCGTCTGACGGCCAATGCCGAGCGGCTGCGTCAGTCGGCGCGCCGCCTCGCGATGCCGGAGCTGCCGGACGACCTGTTCGTCGGATCGATCGACGCACTGCTCGACGTCGACAGCGATTGGGTTCCCGCGGCCGGCGGCGAGGACTCGCTGTACCTGCGCCCCTTCATGTTCTCCACCGAGGCCGGACTGGGTGTCCGCCCCGCCAAGGAGTACCGCTACCTGCTGATCGCCTCCCCGGCCGGTGCGTACTTCCCGCGGGGCGTCAAGCCCGTGAGCGTGTGGCTCTCGCGTGAGTACGTCCGCGCTGCACCGGGCGGCACGGGTGCCGCCAAGTTCGCCGGCAACTACGCGGCGTCGCTGTTGGCGCAGGCGCAGGCCTCCGACGAGGGCTGCGACCAGGTGGTGTGGCTCGACGCGATCGAGCGCAAGTACGTCGAGGAGATGGGCGGGATGAACCTGTTCTTCGTCTTCGGCTCGGGTCCCGACGCGCGCCTGGTGACGCCGTCGCTGTCCGGTTCGCTGCTGCCCGGCATCACCCGCAACTCGCTGCTGAGCCTCGCCACCGACGCCGGCTTCGCGGTGGAGGAGCGCCGGATCAGCACCGACGAATGGCGTGAGAAGACCGTCTCCGGTGAGATCACCGAGGTGTTCGCGTGCGGTACCGCCGCCGTCATCACGCCGGTCGGCCGGGTGAAGTCCGCCGAGGGCGAGTTCACGATCGCCGACGGCGAGCCGGGCAAGGTCACGATGGCGCTGCGCGACACGCTCACCGGTATCCAGCGCGGCACGTTCGCCGACACCCACGGCTGGATGACCAAGCTGCGCTGAGTTTCTGCAGTCGACGATCGGGCCCTTCCGCTGCTGCGGGAGGGCCCGATTCGCTTCTCGGGGTCAGCCTCCGAGCAGGAACCCGACCGCGGTGGCGGCGACCGCGAATTCCAGTGTGGCACCGAGGACGTCGCCGTTGATGCCGTCGAACCGACGCGCGCAGTGCCGGATCAGGAAGGCGGCGACGGCGAGAACTGCAACGATCACCACAGGCCCCTGCCACCACCGGTCGGGGACCGCCCACACGGCCGCGGCCGCGAGAACGACGGTCCACAGTCCGACAGCCCACCGGCCCTGGGAGTCGGCGACCAGCGCGCCGAAGCCGCGTGGGCTGGAGGCGGGAACTCCGCGCCGGCAGGCGATCACGACCGCGACCCGGCCCGCGGTGACGGCCACGATCACGCCCGCCCACTGCTGGGCCGCGCCCAGCGCGCCGAACGACAGGGCCTGCACGCCGATGGTCACGATCAGCGCCGCGACGCCGAACGGACCAGCGCCACCGCTGCGCATCACCTCACGGGCGCGCTCCGGCGCTCCGTAGCACCCGAGGCCGTCCGCGGTGTCGGCCAGTCCGTCGACGTGCATGCCGCGGGTGGCCAGCGCCAGTGCACCGACCGTCAGCAGTCCGGCGAGTGTGGGATCGAGTCCGGTCTCCGACAGCACCCACAGCGCGCCGGCGACCGCGGCGCCGAGCAGGGCACCGACCGCGGGCGCCGCCGCGATCGCGCGCCGACCTTCCGGGCGACCGATGTCGTGCGGGCCGCGGACCGGCAGCACCGTCAGCCACGACAGCGCCAGCGAGAGGCCGGTCACCGCGGCGCGCACGATCAGTTCGATTCCGTCGGTTCGGATTCGGGTTCGGTGTTGTTGCTCACGCCGGCCTGGTCGAAAGTGGCCATGTGGGCGAGTGTCGCCACCGCGCCCTGCAGGATCGGCAGCGCCGCGACGGCACCCGAACCCTCACCGAGACGCATGTTCAGGCCGAGGATCGGGTCGAGTCCCAGGTGTCGCAGCGCGATCGTGTGGGCGGGTTCGGTGGACCGGTGGCCGGCCACCCACCACTCGCGGGCGCCGGGGGCGAGTTCCTCCGCGACCAGCGCCGACGACGTCACGACCAGACCGTCGACGATCACCGGGGTCCGGCGGACCGCGGCCTGTGCGAGGAACCCGGCCATCGCGGCCAGGTCGGCGCCCGACACGGTGCGCAGCAGGCCCACCGCGTCCCGCACGTAGGGCCGGGCCCGACGCAGGGCGTCGCGCACGGCGGCCGTCTTGCGCATCCATCCCGCGTCGTCGATGCCGGTGCCGCGTCCGACGGCAGCGACCGGTTCGGTGTCGGTGAGGGCGGCGATGAGGACCGTCGCGGGCGTGGTGTTCCCGATGCCCATCTCGCCCGCGATCAGCAGATCGGCACCCGAATCCACCTCCTCGTCCGCGATGGCGCGGCCCGCGGCGATCGCGCGCAGCGTCTCCTCGTGCGTCAACGCGTCCTCGCGGTCGATCGATCCCGACGAGCGGCGGATCTTGTAGGCCGACACCGACGGATCCGTGTCCGCGTCCACTGCCAGGTCCACCACGCGCACCGCGGCACCGGCGATCGAGGCGAGGATGTTGACGGCGGCCCCGCCGTCGCGGAAGTTGGCGACCATCTGCGCGGTGACCTCCGGCGGATACGCCGATACGCCGCCGCGGGCGATGCCGTGGTCGCCGGCGAAGACGACGACGCGGGGATCGGCGAAGATGTGCGGCGGGCAGACACCCTGGCAGGCGGCCGCCCACACGGACAGGTCCTCGAGCCGTCCGAGGGATCCGGTCGGCTTGGTCAGCAGCAACTGGCGAGCCTGGGCCTGATCCCGGATCTCTGCGTCCGGCGGGACGGGAGGTTCGAAGTCGGGGGCGGATGGACTCACGGATTCGCTTGTCACGCTAGGCCTTTCATTTGAGCGCCGATCATTTGAGCGTCAGGGCGATGCCCGCGACGACGAGGATCACGTCGTCGCACACTGCGGCCAACCGGGAATTGAGGGCGCCGATCTCGTCGCGGAACAGCCTTCCCGAGCGAGTCTCGGGGATCACGCCCAGGCCCACCTCGGGACTCACGAGTAGCAACCGGCCCGGATACGCGTCGACCGCGCGGACCAGTGCGTCGATGTTCGGCTCGACGGTGCCGCGGGGGGCGTCCCACGCGTTCGCGTCGTCGAGCTCACCGGTGAGCCAGGTGCCCAGGTCGTCGACGAGCGTCGGGGGATGCGCGTCCGGATCGGTGAGGACATCGATGAGGTCGCCGTCGCGGCCGGTCTCGACCGTCGCCCACGACGCCGGTCGGCGGCTGCGGTGCTGGTCGATCCGGGACTCCCAGTCGTGGTCGTCCGGGTACCGGCGGGCGGTCGCGACGTACCGCACCGGCGCGCCGGCCTCGACGTCGTCGAGCAGGCCCTCTGCATGTGCCGACTTGCCCGACCGGGCGCCGCCGAGGACGAGTGTGCGGCGGGGGCGGGGCGAATCGGGGGAGGGCACGGGCATAGACGCTACCAATCGACTCGGGCCGGTCCCCGCAGTGCGAGGACCGGCCCGAGTCGGTGTGTGGGTCAGACGGCGTCGCCGGGGCCGACCCGCGGCTTCGGTGCGCGCATCTTGCGGATCTGCGAGGCGCGCACGAACGCGTACCAGCCCAGCTTGAACCCGCCGTCGGTGCTGTCGGGGAAGCGCTCGCGCACCTTGTTGTTGATCATGCGGCCGAGGAAGTAGCCCTCGCCGGCCATGAACAGCATCATCACGAGCATCGCGAGTGTGACGAAGTTCTGTATGACCGGGCTCAGGAACATCGCCATGATCAGCACCAGCGCGAGCGGCATGAACATGCCGACCAGATTGCGGCGGCTGTCGACGATGTCGCGGGCGTACGCGCGGACCGGACCCTTGTCGCGCGGCAGCAGGTACTTGTCCTCGCCGGCGAGCATGCGGGCACGACGGTCGGCGGAGTCGGCACGGCGCTCCGCGGCGGCCGCCTTGCGCTCCTCCTTGGAACCACGGGTGGCCTTGCGGCGGGCCCGGGCCTCCTTGGCGGTGAGCGGAGCGGGTGCGACGGGGCCACGACGCTTGGCCTCGGCCTCGCGGCGCTTGGGCGTCGGGCGGCCCTTGCCGGGGGTCGCGGCCCCGGCGGTCTCGATCGTCTCCGCGGTCGTCGCGGTCGACTCGGTGATCTCTCCGGCGGCCGCACCATCGCGTTTGTCGGAATTGTCAGAGTCGCCTCGGCGTAGCAGCTTCACGCATCCAGGCTATGGGATAACTGCCGTGCTGGCGAAACCGACCACCGTGGAACCACCAGGACCCGCCCCGAAATGCCGAGGTCGGGGCAGCGCCATACACTCCGCTGATGCGTGTGCTCATCGCCCCCGACTCGTTCGGTGAAACCCTCACTGCTGTACAGGCGGCCGAGGCGATGGCCTCCGGGTGGGAGACCGCGCGACCCGACGATGTCGTCGTGCTCGCACCGCAGTCCGACGGCGGCCCGGGATTCGTCGACGTGATTTCGGCCACCGTCGGGGGAATCAGGTCCGTTCGGGTGGAGGGACCGCTCGGCCGGCCGGCCGACGCGCGCTGGGTGCTCGCCGCCGACACCGCGTACGTCGAATCGGCGCAGGCTGTCGGCCTCGGGTTGCTCGACGGGCCACCGGCCCCGCGCAGCGCCCTCGATGCGCACAGCCGTGGGGTGGGGCAGCTGATCGACGCCGCGATCGACGCGGGCGCCGGACGGATCGTCGTCGGTCTCGGCGGGTCCTGCTGCACCGACGGTGGGCGCGGAATGATCGCCGCGCTGGGCGGTCTGGACCGGGCGCGCCGACGGCTCGCGGCGATCGAGCTGGTCGCCGCCACCGACGTCGAGAACCCGCTGCTCGGCGAGCACGGGGCCGCACGGATCTTCGGTCCGCAGAAGGGTGCCGACCCCGCCGCCGTCGAGGAGCTCGAGCAGCGCAACTCGGAGTGGGCGACGGAGCTGGACGCTGCCGGCGCCGGCCCGATCGCGGACCTGCCGGGCGCGGGTGCGGCCGGAGGCCTGGGCGCCGCGCTGCTCGCACTCGGTGCTCGTCGTGAACCGGGCGCCGCGATCGTCGCACAATGCACCGGACAGGCGCGGCAGCTGGAGTCCGCGGACCTGGTGCTCACCGGAGAGGGCAAGTTCGACCACCAGTCGCTGCGCGGCAAGCTCGTCACCGCGCTCGCCGCCGCCGCGACCCGGATGGGTGTGCCGACCGTCGTGATCGCCGGCCAGGTCGCCGTGGACCGGGACACCGCCCGGGCGGTCGGGATCGTCGCGGCGTTCTCGGTCACCGAGTTCGCGGGATCCGTCGAGCGCGCGATGAGCGAGGCCGCGTCCCGGCTCGCGGCATTGACGTCGTGCGTTGCCGACGGTTGGCGGGGTGCGTCGGGGTTCACCCATATCGGGCCGATACATGAGGAATAGAGGTCCGCAGAGTACCGTTGAAGCGATCACGGGTTTGGCACGAGCGACAGGGAGAGCCCATGACTGTGCAGAACGAGACCGCCACCCACGGCGTCAAGATGACCGAGGCTGCGTCCGCCAAGGCGAAGGCACTGCTCGATCAGGAGGGGCGCGACGACCTCGCGCTGCGCATCGCCGTGCAGCCGGGTGGCTGTGCGGGACTGCGCTACCAGCTGTTCTTCGACGATCGGAACCTCGACGGTGACCTGATCGTCGATTTCGGCGGCGTCAACCTTGCTGTCGACCGGATGAGCGCGCCGTATGTCGAGGGCGCCTCGATCGACTTCGTCGACACCATCGAGAAGCAGGGCTTCACGATCGACAACCCCAATGCCACGGGGTCCTGCGCCTGCGGCGACTCCTTCAACTGAGTCCCGTACAACCTTATCCACGCACTCTGACGCGGAGTCTGCCTCACCGGCGGGCTCCGCGTCAGACTGCGTTTCCGACCAGACCATCCGAGCTGAAAGGGATCCGCGCGTGACTATTGCGGTTACCGGTTCCATCGCCACCGACCATCTGATGCGGTTCCCGGGCCGCTTCGCCGAGCAGCTGCTTGCCGATCAGCTCGCGCACATCTCGCTGAGCTTCCTCGTCGACGATCTCGTGATCCGTCGGGGCGGCGTCGGCGGCAACATCGCCTACGCGATGGGCGTGCTCGGGGGCTCGCCGCTGCTGGTCGGCGCGGCCGGTGCCGACTTCGCCGAGTACCGCGCGTGGCTCGAGTCCAACGGCGTCGACTGCGGCGGCGTGCGCGTGTCCGAGACGGCGTACACGGCCCGCTTCGTGTGCACCACCGACGAGGACATGGCGCAGATCGCGTCGTTCTATCCCGGCGCGATGAGCGAGGCCCGCGACATCGAACTCGCCGCCCTCTCGAAGTCCGCCGGCGGCCTGGACCTGGTGCTGATCGGGGCCAACGATCCCGAGGCCATGGTCCGCCACACCGACGAGTGCCGCCTCCTCGGCATCCCGTTCGCGGCGGACCCGTCGCAGCAGCTCGCCCGCCTGTCCGGCGACGACGCGAAGAAGCTCATCGCCGGCGCCAAGTACCTGTTCACCAACGAGTACGAGTGGGGTCTGCTGCAGCAGAAGACCGGGCTGTCGGAGGAAGAGATCCGCGCCCAGGTCGGGCTGCGGGTCACCACCCTCGGCGCGAAGGGTGTCGAGATCGTCGACGGCGAGGGCAACTGGGTCCGCGTCGGCGTCGTGCCCGAGCGCGGCAAGGTCGACCCCACCGGTGTCGGCGACGCGTTCCGCGCCGGCTTCCTGCTCGCCCACAGTGCGGGCCTGAGCCTGGAACGCTCGGCTCAGTTGGGTTCCCTGGTCGCCGTCTACGTCCTCGAGACCGTCGGCACGCAGGAATGGACGTTCCAGCGCGACGACGCGATCAAGCGTCTCACCGAGGCGTACGGCAAGGACGCGGCCGACGAGATCTCCGCGCTGCTCCCGTAAGCACGTTCACACGCCACCGCCCGGGTCCTCGACGAGGACCCGGGCGGTGGCGTTTCGGCGGTGGGCCGCTACAGGTTGACCGGGTAGGCCGGTTCCTGGATCTGCGGCACGATGCGCTTCTCGACGAAGATGCCGTGCCACACCATGAAGCACAGGACCGTCCACAGCCGTCGGCTGTGATCCGACGCGCCCTCGCGGTGCTCGTTGAGCATGCGGGTGACGGCGGCCTTGTCGAAGATGTGGTCGGTCTGCGACTCGGCGATCTGCAGGTGTGCCCAGTCGAACAGCTCCGTGCCGGCCAGCCAGTGCCGCAGCGGCACCGGGAAGCCCAACTTCGCGCGGTGCAGCACGTGCGGCGGCACGATGCCCTCGAGTGCCTGCCGCAGTGCGTACTTCGTCGTCGTCTTCGTGATCTTCTGATCCAGCGGCACGCGCGACGCGACGTCGAACACCTCGGGGTCGAGGAACGGCACGCGCAGCTCGAGCGAGTTCGCCATCGTCACCTTGTCGGCCTTGACCAGGATGTCGCCGCGCATCCACGTGAACAGGTCCAGGTGCTGCATGCGCGCCACCGGATCCCAGTCCCGGGACTGCGCGTAGATCGGCGCGGTCACGTCCTGGTGTGTCCACTCGGGGCGGAAGTCGCGCAGCACCGCCCGCAGCTGGGCGTCGCTGAAGCTGCGCGCATTGCCGTAGTAGCGATCCTCGAGCGTCATCGAGCCGCGGTGCAGCAGGCTCTTGCCGCGGGTGCCCTCGGGGATCCGATCCGAGAGCCGGCCGGCGGCCCGGCGCAGCGGAGCCGGCAGGTACTCGAACGGCTTGAGCGACAGCGGCTCGCGGTAGATCGTGTAGCCGCCGAACAGCTCGTCCGCGCCCTCGCCCGAGAGGACCACCTTGACGTGCTTGCGGGCTTCCTTCGCGACGAACCACAGCGGCACCAGTGCCGGGTCGGCGACCGGATCGTCCAGGTACCAGATGATCTCGGGGATCGCGGCCGCGAACTCGGCGGGGGAGACCACCTTGACGACGTGCCGGGCGCCGATCGCCGCCGCGGACTCCGCGGCGACGTCGACCTCGGAGTAGCCCTCCCGCTCGAAACCGGTGGTGAACGTGATCAGGTTCGGGTTGTGCCGCATGGCGAGCGCCGCGATCGCGGTCGAGTCGATGCCGCCCGAGAGGAACGAGCCCACGGTGACGTCGGCGCGCATGTGCTTGGCGACCGAGTCCTCCAGCGCCTCCGCGATCTCGCGGTAGCGGGCCTGTTCGCTGCCGGCGGCGAACGGCACGGCCGGGAACTTCGGTGTGAAGTAGCGGGTCACCTCGGGAGCCTTGCCCGGCGCCAGTCGTGCGTAGCAGCCGGACTCGAGCCGACGGACCTGCGCGTGCAGCGTCTCCGGTTCCGGCACGTACTGCAGGACCGTGTAGTGCTCGATCGCCCGCGGATCCAGGTCGGTGTCGATGCCGATGACGTCCGCCAGTTCGAGCAGGCTCTTCTTCTCGCTGCCGAACGCGGTGCCGCCCGTTCCGGTGGCGATGAACAGCGGCTTGATGCCGAACGGGTCGCGTGCCACGAACAGTTCACGGGTCTCGGTGTCCCACACCGCGAACGCGAACATGCCACGCAGACGGCGGACCGCGTCCGCGCCCCAGTAGTGGAACGCGGCGACGATGGCCTCACTGTCGCCCTCGGTACGGAACCGGGCGTCGTGATCCTTCGCGAGTTCGGCGCGGATCTCCAGGTAGTTGTAGATCTCACCGTTGAAGGTCAGGGCATAACGCTCCGGGTTCTCCGGGGGACCCCAGCGCAGCGGCTGGTGCGAGTGCTCGATGTCGATGATCGACAGTCGGTTGAAGCCGAAGATCAGATCGTCGTCGTGCCAGGTGCCGTGTTCGTCGGGCCCGCGATGACGCAGACAGTGCATGGCCGCATCGACGCGCGCGACGGCGTCGTCGCTGGTGCCGTCGGTGGTGAGTAGTCCGAGCAGTCCGCACACGGCGTCCAGTACCTCGATTCAGAGTCGATTGTCGGTAGGGAGTCGGCCTTCCGGAGACGGTCCGAATTCCTCAGGGAAGTATGCCGCAGTTTCCGTTCCCGGATCGTGCCCGCACCATCCTCGGGTTCTCGGGACTCAGCTGAATCCCAGGTCGCGCGCGTACGGTGGAGGGTCATTGGTCCTGACTGCAACACGGGTGCCGACCCGACAGTGGAGGATCGACGCCTTTGGTCTACGCTGCGTAGTAATTGGGCCTTCCCTTCGGGTGTGCCCTAGTGGAATTGCGGCGATCAGGAAGGCGTGAACGTGGCGCAAGGTCGGATCCTTCGGCGAGCCGGGCTGGCAGCATCTTTGGGCATAGCTGCCATGCTGCTGTCGGGTTGTTCAATCGACAATTCGGTGCTTCGCTTCGGGTGGCCATCGGGAGTTACCCCGCAGGCCGAACGTATGCGCGAACTCTGGACGTGGTCGGTCATCGCCGCCCTCGTCATGGGTGTCATCGTGTGGGGTCTCACCTTCTGGGTGGTTATCTTCCACCGTAAGAAGAAGGACTCGCCCGAGTTCCCCCGGCAGACGGCATACAACGTGCCGCTGGAGCTGTTCTACACGGCAGTTCCGTTCGTGATCATCGCTGTGCTCTTCTACTTCACCGTGGTCGTGCAGAACTACGTCACGGAGAAGAAGGACAATCCGAACGTCGTCGTCGATGTGACGGCGTACCAGTGGAACTGGAAGTTCGGCTACCGCACGATCGATCTCGGTGACGGCACGGCGAAGTACGAGGGCACCGACGAGGCCGCCACCGCTGCTGCGCTGGCTGCGTCGAAGCCCGAGGGCCTCGACGAGCACGGTCGGGAAAAGACCGGCCCGATCCACGGTAAGAACACCCAGGATCTGTCCTACCTGTACTACGACAAGATCGAGACCGTCGGCACCAGCAACGAGGTTCCGATCCTCGTGCTGCCGACCGGCAAGCGGATCGAGTTCGTGCTCGCATCGTCGGACGTCGTCCACTCGTTCTGGGTTCCGGAGTTCCTGTTCAAGCGTGACGTGAACCCGAACCCGAAGGAGAACCACTCGGACAACGTCTTCCAGATCAGCGAGATCGAGAAGGAAGGCGCGTTCGTGGGCCGCTGCGCCGAGATGTGCGGCACCTTCCACGCGATGATGAACTTCGAGGTCCGCGCTGTGACGCCGGAGAAGTTCGAGCAGTACATCGAGGCTCGCAAGTCCGTCGAGGAAGGCGGCAAGGGCCTGACCACTGCCGAGGCGCTGGCATCGATCGGCGAGTCGCCCACCGCGACCTCCACCTCGCCGTTCAACACCGACCGCACGGTGCGCGAAGCATCGACCAGCGGCAAGTGACCCGCGAATTCCGAGAATCTCTGACCAAGGACAAGAACTGATATGAAGATCGAAGCCAAGCTCTTCGAGATCCTGACGGTGTTCTTCATTCTCGTCGCGATCGTCTACGGTGTCTTCACCGCGATGTCGCGGACCGGAATCGAGTGGGCCGGCCTCACCGCAATCGTTCTCTCGGCCGGACTGAGCCTGATCGTCGGCACGTACTTCCGGTTCGTGGCCCGCCGTCTGGACACCCGCCCCGAGGACTACGAGGAGGCGGAGATCTCCGACGGCTCCGGCGATCTGGGCTTCTTCAGCCCCGGTAGCTTCTGGCCCATCCTGCTGGCCGGTGCCGCTGCGATCGCCGCGATCTCGCTGGCGTTCTTCCAGGCCTGGATGATCGTCGTCGGCGTGGTTCTGGTGATCGCCGCTGCTGCAGGCCTGGTTTTCGAGTACCACCTCGGTCCGGAGAAGCACTAGCTCCAACGCTTCACAGCAACGGCTGAAGGCGCCGAACCCGAAAGGGGTTCGGCGCCTTCAGCCATTTCCGCGCGCAGGTCGCCCGGCTGCACTGTCCGCGACAGCGGAAAGCGGTCGGGCCGGACAGAGTCGGACCGCATCCGGGAGGATGCTCGTCATGCGGATCTCCGAGGCCGAACGCCATGACCGTCTCCTGTGGCGCTTCGCGATCATCGACGACGTACCCGACTACTTCGAGAGTCGGGGTAGGAGGTTCGACCTGCCCGGTTCGTGGGTGGATGCAGTCGTCGCGGTCACTCGGGACCTGCGTTGCCTGCGTCATGGGCGTGACGTTCAGCCCGACAGACTGATGTGGGAACTGTCCATCGGCGCCGAGTACGCCGTCACGATCGGGTGGAGCGGAACCGGCGGCGTGAGCGGATTCAGCGTGTGCAACGGACTGTCGGTCGAAGCCCCGTTCGCCGAAGCTGCGGTGTGGGTTGCGGACACAACCCAGACAGAGTTGGCCGGCTACGAGTTCGTGCAGTGGCCCTCGCGTGGTCGCCACCTGCTGGTGCCCCGTCTCTGCGACGGCGCTCCCGTCTGGATGGACCCGCACAGCGACCGAGTGATCTGCGCGATCGGGGAGCTGTGCACCGCTGTCGACCGAGCCTGACTCCCACCTGTGGCGTGGCGCGGCCATCAGAGGGCCGATGCGGTGTCCGGTATCCAGTTCCCGTGGAAGCCGGCGGGTACCCGTTGCGGCAGCGCGATCGACGCCTGATCCTCGAGCGTCCGCGCGTCCAGGATCCGCAGCTCCGTCGACTTCGACCCGAGATCCGATACCAGTCCCATGACCACGCCGTGGCCCTCCGGGGCGTCCGGAGCCTCCGGGTGGAACACGAACTCTCCCACCGCGGATCGCGGACCGAAGTCGCGCATGGCCTGGACACCATGGGCACGATCCGACCTGATGAGCCGGTGTTCGCCGGACAGGTCGTCGGAGCCGACGACGAGCCAGCAATCGTGATGGAGCGAGGTGGTGAAGCGCTCGTCGAACCGCGGAAACTCCACGTGCTCGTCGCCGAGCCGGGTCCGGCGGACCCGGTTGCTGACCCGCGGCTCGAGATGCCAGCGCTCCAGTCGCGGACGCCCCTCGGACGGTCCGGTGCGGTCGGCGTCGAACACCCGCTCGTGCACGACGAGATCCACGACCACCTTCCCGTCGTCACTGGTGGCGTTGACCGGATGAAAGACGTAGCACGGCTCGACCTCCAGCCACAGCGGTGTCGGATCACCGTGGCGGGGGACCAGCCCGACGCGGGGCGGATAGCGGCTGTCCCAGCGGTACGGAAAGCTCCCGGCGCGGGTCGGAGGCAGACGGTTCAGGACGGGACGCGGCACGCGGACGCGTCCGATCGTGGCACTGAGCGCGAGCGCGGCGAAGGGACGGAGCGGTCGCGCGACGTTCGCGGTGACGGCGCTGCGGACGTCGAACGTGACCGGCAGATCGTAGATCACCACGTAGTCGCGGGTCAGCGAGAATGCGTGCATCATTGGGCTGCCGCCGACCCGGATCGGGACCTTCCTGCGAAGTCGGCCGTCCAGTCCGACGACGGTGTAGAGAACGGTGTCGCCTCGGCCGAAATGGTACGAGACTGCGTGGAGCTCGCCGGTTTCCGGTTCCTCGATCGGATGCGCGGTGTAGCCGCCACGCACCGTGCCGTCGAAATCGCACACGTCGACCGTGTCCAGATCGTAGGAGAGTTCGGCGCATGCGACGCCGGCTTCGACCAGCGCGAGCGTGCGGCCCGCGAAGCCGATGACGTTGGTGTTCGCGGACGGTCCGTGCAGCGGTGAGCGGCCGTGCTCCGGGGGAGCGGATCGGTGCAGCGCCTTCGACGTGACCTCCGAGTCGACCCACCTGTTGCGGTACCACAGCGCGCGTCCACCGCTCATCCGGATTCCGTGCACCATGCCGT
Source organism: Rhodococcus sp. W8901 (assembly GCF_013348805.1). NCBI lineage: Bacteria > Bacillati > Actinomycetota > Actinomycetes > Mycobacteriales > Nocardiaceae > Rhodococcus > Rhodococcus sp. W8901. The sequence continues at coordinate 3,507,989 of NZ_CP054690.1, read as the reverse complement.
CGCCGGTGAACCAGTTGTATTCGTCCGGACGCACGTCCGCGATCGGGTTGGGGCCGTTGCGCAGATAGCGGCCGTCGAGCCATTCCGGAATCGCGCCCTGCACTGGCAGGTCGAACTCGGTGACCTCGGCACGCACCGGGGCATACCGTTCGTAGACATAACTCGCCACCATCGGACCCCCGGAACCTCGTCGTTGTCCAGGACAGTAGAGGTCCGCCGGGCAGCTTCGGGCACTTTCCGGCTTCCTCGACCTGGCAGTCCAGCCAGGCGGCCGACCCGACCGAGTGTCCGGACGCCAACGAGGAAGGCCCCGAACCGATATCGGTTCGGGGCCTTCCTCGTCAGTCTCGGCGAACTAGTGCGCTTCGCCGTCGCCGGAGCCGTTTCCGGACCCGATTCCACGGGCGCGGTCCTGGTACTCCGTGAGCACCTTCAGCTGCTCGTGCTCGCCGGCATGCTCGGCGGCCTCGAGAGCCTGGCTCTGCTCGACCGGGTCCGGGGAGACCCAGCTACCGGAACCGGGCTTGCCGGCCGATCCGAGCTTGTTCATCTTCTTCGGGATCGCGGCACCCTGGTACTCCAGCGGGATCGGGTGGCCGTGATCGTCGACCGGGCCGAGCGGCTGGTGGATCTCGACGTACTCACCATGCGGCAGGCGCTTGATGATGCCCGTCTCGATGCCGTGCTCGAGCACCGCGCGGTCGCTGCGCTGCAGACCCAGGCAGAACCGGTAGGTGACGTAGTAGGCGATCGGAGGCAGGACCACCATGCCGATACGACCGATCCAGGTCATCGCGTTGAGCGAGATGTCCAGGTGGTAGGCGATGATGTCGTTGATGCACGAGATCGTCAGCACCAGGTAGAACGCGATGGCCATCGCACCGATACCGGTACGGACCGGAACGTCGCGCGGACGCTGCAGCAGGTTGTGGTGAGCGTCGTCCTTCGTGAACTTCTTCTCGATCCACGGGTAGGCGATCAGCAGTGCGAACACGATGCCCATGATCAGCGCGACAGCGAACACCGCGGGAATCGTGTAGCGATCGAACAGGTAGATCTCCCACGCAGGCCACAGACGCGCCATGCCGTCGGTCCACATCATGTAGAAGTCGGGCTGCGAACCAGCCGACACCTGCGACGGGTTGTACGGGCCGATGTTCCAGATCGGGTTGATCTGCAGCAGACCACCCATCAGGGCGAGGATGCCGAACGTGAACGCGAAGAACGCGCCGCCCTTGAGAGCGAACACCGGGAGGATGCGAACGCCGACGACGTTCTGCTCGGTGCGGCCGGGGCCGGGGAACTGCGTGTGCTTCTGGTACCACACCAGCGCGAGGTGCGCGGCGATGAGGGCCAGGATGATGCCGGGCAGCAGCAGCACGTGTGCGACGTACAGGCGCGGGATGATCAGGGTGCCGGGGAAGTCGCCACCGAAGATCAGCCAGTGCAGCCAGGTGCCGGCGACCGGGACGCTGAGCGTGATGCCGGACAGCGCGGCGCGCAGGCCCGTGCCGGACAGCAGGTCGTCGGGCAGCGAGTAGCCGAAGAAGCCCTCGAACATCGCCAGGATCAGCAGCAGCGAGCCGATGACCCAGTTCGCCTCACGCGGGCGACGGAACGCGCCGGTGAAGAAGATGCGCAGCAGGTGCACGATGATCGACGCTGCGAACATCAGTGCGGCCCAGTGGTGGATCTGACGGACGAACAGACCGCCGCGGACCTCGAACGAGATGTCGAGCGTGGTCGCGTAGGCGCGGGACATCTCGACGCCGCGGAGCGGCTCGTATGCACCGTTGTAGGTGACCTCGGCCAACGACGGATCGAAGAACAGGGTCAGGTAGACGCCGGAGATCAGCAGGATGATGAAGCTGTACAGCGCGATCTCGCCGAGCATGAAAGACCAATGGGTCGGGAAGACCTTGTTGATCTGTCGCTTCATTCCGGCCGCGATGTGGTACCGGGAGTCGACTGCCTCCGCTTGGGCGGCAACTCTGGATGGGGTTGTAGTGGTCACGGTCGACGCTCCCAAAATGCCGGGCCGAGGGCTTCGATGAAGTCACCGTTGGCGACGAGGTAGCCCTCTTCGTTCACTGTAATAGGCAGCTGCGGAAGAGCACGAGCGGCGGGACCGAAGATCGGCTTGCCGTACTGCAGCGCGTCGAACTGCGACTGATGGCAGGGGCACAGGATTCGGTTGGTCTGCTGCTCGTACAGCGAGGTGGGGCAGCCGAGGTGGGTGCAGATCTTCGAGTACGCGAAGTAATCGCCGTAGTTGAAGCTCTCCTGGTCCTTGCGCTTGACGACCTTCTGGGTGTCCTCGGTGCGCAGGCGGATGAGCATGACCGCATTGCGGATGCCGCGCAGAGCCTTGAACAGCTCCTCGTCGTTGCCACGCTCGGACTCACGGAACGGGAACACCGTCTCCATGGAGCCGGCGTCGAGATCCTCGGGGCGCACCAGCACGATGTCGTGCGGACGACCGGTGTCGCGACGCAGGTAGATCGTCTCGCCCTTGTAGCGCGGGGTCCATCCGGACACCCACAGCGGGGAGTTGTCGCCCTTGGCCCACGGGTTCTTGATCAGGCCACCGAGGGGCATGACCGACATGATGCCGAGCGCGCCACCACCGAAGATCAGGCTGCGCTTGATGACCTTGCGGCGGCCGATCGTCGACGTGTCGAGGGTGTCGCTCAGCTGAGCGACGAGGGTCTTCTTGTCGACCTCGGCCGAACCGCCGTCGTGGCGGTCCTGGATCGAGACCTCTTCGGGGACGAACTTCTTGGTGAACTTCACCGCGCCGACGCCGACACCGAGGATCGCGAGACCCATGGTGAAGCCGATCAGCGGCGTGTAGAGGTTGTACGCCCAGTAGGTGTCCTCGCCCGGGCCCGCGTACTCCCAGGGCCAGAACAGGAAGATGCCGATGAAGGCGATCGCGGACAGGCCCGCCAGGATGAACCAGAAGGCCACCGAGCGCTCGGCGCGCTTCTCGGCCTTGGTGCCCTCGACCGCCCAGCGATCCCTACGGAACGCGACATCGACGCCGTCGAGATTGGTACCGAGTTCGACGAGTTCGTCCCGGCTCATCCGGTCGAGTTCGTCGTCCGTGTACTTCTTCGGCGTATCGCCGCTGCCGGCGTCGCTCATGACCTTGCTCCGATCCACAGTGCTGCACCGACGACAGCGACGATGCCGATGACCCACATAGCGAGGCCCTCGGACCCCGGTCCGATGCCGCCGAGACCGTAACCACCCGGGTTCTTGTTCTCGCTCGACTGCTTGACGTAGGCGATGATGTCCTTCTTCTCCTCCAGCGTCAGCTGGCGGTCGGAGAACTTGGGCATGTTCTGGGGGCCCGTGACCATGGCGGCATAGATCTGCTGCTCGCTGGCCGGATCCAGAACGGGGGCGTACTTACCGGAGGACAGCGCACCGCCGCGCCCGGTGAAGTTGTGGCACGACGCGCAGTTGAGGCGGAACAGCTCGCTACCGCGCGCGACATCGCCGCCACGCAGCGACGACTGTGCGATCTCGCCGTTCTCGTCGCGGACGAGGGTGGGGCCGCCACCCTGCGACTGGACGTAGGCGCCGATGGCGTCGGTCTGGCGCGCGTCGAACTTGGCCGGCTTGCGGGAAGCCTGGGCCTCGTTGCGTGCGGCGGGCATACGACCGGACGACACCTGGAAGTACACGGCTGCCTCACCGACACCGATCAGGCTGGGGCCGCGGTCCTGGACACCCTGCAGGTTCGCGCCGTGGCACGTGATGCAGGAGGTGTCGTAGAGCTGCTTGCCTTCGCGGATCAGGGCGGCGGAGTCGTCGCTCGCGGTGGCGACCTGCGGTGCAGGCGTCAAGGCGGAAGCGAGGAAACCAGCGCTGACCAGGCCCAGCATGAGGATCAGCGCGCCGGTGACGCGACGGCGCATCTTGCGCTGACGTCGCGTCTTGGCCGCAGAGGCTGCTGCGGGACGGTGGGGCATGTCACCCTCGATTGCGGGAGGGGGGGATGAACTCATCTGTATCCCTTTGGTATGTCGGGACGACTGAAGCGTCAGGGGGCTGCCTGGGCGTCCAGCTGGCTAACGGATGAAATAAATCGTGGCGAACAGGCCGATCCACACAATGTCGACGAAGTGCCAGTAATACGAGACGACGATCGCCGCAGTTGCCTGTGCAGGCGTGAACTTGCTGACCTTGGTGCGGACGATCAAGAAGACGAAGGCGATGAGGCCGCCGATGACGTGCAGACCGTGGAAGCCGGTGGTCATGAAGAACACCGAGCCGTACACGCTGCTCGAAATCGTCACCCCTTCCTTGACGAGCGTGATGTACTCGAAGCCCTGGCCGAGCACGAAGAACGTGCCCATGGCGAGAGTCACCAGGTACCACCGCCGAAGTCCGAAGACATCACCCTTCTCCGCGGCGAAAACGCCCATCTGGCAGGTGAAGGAGGAGGCGATCAGTACGAGGGTGACCGGCACTGCCAGTGCCAGGTTGAGATGCACGGGTTCCGGCGGCCAGTTGTCGCCCGCCTGCGCCCGCGCAACGAAGTACATAGCGAAGAGCCCTGCGAAAAACATGAGCTCGCTTGACAACCACACGATGGTGCCGACGCTGACCATGTTTGGCCGGTTCAGCGAGTGCACGCGCTGGGTGATTGCCGATCCTGAAGTCCCTACTGCGCTCGTCACGCTGAGAAGTATGACGCCTTGTCGTAACAGACGGGTAGCCGGGTCCTATGTCGGCGCGTCGTCCCACGTCAGAGCGTGTTATCCGGTCGCGTCAGCGGGTCCCGGCGAACATGGCAAGGTAAGCGCATGGAACTCAGGCGCGGCGTCGCACGTTGGATCAACGGTCTTCTGTCTCGGAGCGCGCCGGCCCCTCTCGATCGAACTCGTCCGGATCTCGTCGTGGTCGTGTCGGGATTCGACGACGCGGAGGCGTCGTCGACGGTTCTCGAACGCGGCGCCGGCGGCGATCCCGCCTGGATCCCCGAGGCCGAGGCGGTGCTCCGGCATCACCTGCGGCTCCCCGTCGCCGAGGTCCGGGACGCGGTCGCCGTGGCGGCCCAGGACGGCTACGAACTGGCGGGCGATCCGGAGTCGGCCGACGACGGAACGGTGTCCGTGGTCCTCGAACGGGTCCAGATCCTCGATGCCCTGCATTGTTCGCAGGAGCGATCCCGGATGGCGGGCCTGGCGCAGCGCTGGGGTGGCACGGCGCTCGGTTGGGAGGGCCTGCAACCGCCGTCCGCGTCGTGACCCGCGGCACGCGCACTAAGCTGCGGGGCGACATGCCCACCCGGCAGTTGGTGGGCGCCCGGCAGAAAGGGTCGTGATGGTGCGGCAGGCAGTAGCGCAAGGCACGGAACGAGTGGCAGGCGCGACTGACCGGAGCTGGCCCGCGGTCCTGGGAGCCCTCACCGACGGTCGTGACCTCACCGCCGACGACACCGCGTGGGCGATGGACGAGATCATGTCCGACGCCGCGACCTCGGCGCAGATCGCGGCCTTCGGCGTCGCGCTGAAGATGAAGGGGGCGACCCCCGCGGAGCTGCGCGGACTCGCCGACGCGATGCTGGGCCACGCGAAGACGGTGCCGGTGTCGCCGGACGTCGTCGATGTCGTCGGCACGGGCGGCGACCGGTCGCACACGGTCAATATCTCGACGATGGCGGCGGTCGTCGTCGCCGCCGCCGGCGTGCGGGTGGTCAAGCACGGCAACCGGGCCGCGTCGTCGAAGAGCGGCGGCGCCGACGTTCTCGAGGCGCTGGGCGTGCACATCAATCTCGGTGCCCAGGACGTCGCGCGGTGTGTGGAGGAGGTCGGGATCGGCTTCTGCTTCGCCCCGGTGTTCCACCCGGCGCTGCGATTCGCGGGAGCCCCGCGCAAGGAGATCGGAATTCCCACCGTCTTCAACGTGCTCGGACCGCTCACCAACCCGGCGCGTCCGCGGGCCGGTCTGATCGGGTGCGCGTTCCAGGACCTCATCCCGGTCGTCGCCGGGGTGCTCGCGGAACGCGGGAACTCGGCGCTGGTCGTGCGCGGTGACGACGGACTCGACGAGATCACCACCTCGACGACGTCGGAGGTGTACGTCGTGTCCGGCGGCACCGTGCGGACCCAGAAGCTGGATCCGACGGACCTCGGGATCGCCCGCGTTCCGCTCGACGCGCTGCGCGGTGGCGATGCGGTCGACAATGCGCGGGTGGCGCGGGGAATCTTCGCCGGCGACGAGGGCGCCGTGCGGGACGCGGTGCTGCTGAACGCGGCGGGCGCGATCGCCGCGTACGACGGGCTGTCCGGCAGCCTCGAGGAGTCGCTGGCGGCGGGCATGGAGAAGGCCGCTCGGGCGATCGATTCCGGTGCGGCAGCGGCCCTGCTGGAGCGTTGGGCCGCCTTGACCGTGGAGTTGGCCGCCAAACGCTGAGGCGGACGCGTTCGATGGTCCCGGGGCTCCGACGCCCCGGGACCGGGCGGTCTACTCGCCGAGCGAGAAGGCCGCCTCGACGTCGGCGCTCGAGTACGACTGGAAAGCGATGTGCGTCGCGGTCTTGAGCACGCCGGGCACCTTGTTGATCCGCTCGGTCACGACCTCGGCGATCTGTGCGTGGTCGCGGACCTTCACGATCGCGATCAGGTCGATGTCGCCCGCGCACGAATAGACCTCGGCAACTCCGGCGAGATCGGCCACCGCCTGCGCGGTCTCGGGGATCCGGTCGGCCTCGGCGTGGATCATGACGATGGCGTTGATCATGGTGCTCCTTCAGTGCTCTGGTGCGGCACGGTGCTGTCGTTCGTCCAACACAGTAGGCGGTGCCGCGCCCCGCGCCAGCGTGCACCAGTCCTCCCACGAACCCGCTCCGTGGGCCGGTTCGCCGTATCCCGCACTGGTTCGGACGATGCGGGTGCCGTCGGCGTGCAGCCATCGTGCGACGAGCCCCACTTCCTCGGGCGAGGCGCCGCGGAGCGGAGTCGCATCGGGCAGGACGGTCTCCGCCGACGCCACCAGCGCCTCGACCACCGGCATCGGTGGAACCCCGCGCAGTGCGACGCCGGCGGCGGCCAGGCGCCCGGAGCGGACCACCGCGAACTCCCACCCGCCGTCGGCCGCCCGCCGGGCCGCGATCAGCTCGTCGACGGCGGTCAGCGACCCGAGCCGTTGCATGCGCCGAAGGGCCAGCCCGAGCGCCGCGGTGCGGTCACGCAGTCGTGCGGCGCTCTCGAACAGTTCGGCGGCCGCCAACTCCTCGATCCGGTCGCGCATTCGGTGCAGTGGCGCGTCGTCGGTGCCGCGGAACAATGCCCGCGCCCGCTCGGGCGCGACGGCGTAGCCGTCCTCGTCGTCGGAGATCGCGGGACAGCCGCCGAGATCGCGGGGAGGGCACTTGGGTCCGTGCGGCTGGCCCCGGCGGATGCGCGTGGTGCACGTCCGCAGGCCGCAGAACTCGGCGACGGTCTGTGCGGCGTCGGCGGCGTCGGTGCGGGACCGGAACGGCCCCAGCGCGTCGATCGTCGCTGTACGGACCACCGAGAGGCGCGGGAAGGCCTCGTCGGTGAGGGTGACCCACCAGCCGCGCATCGGGAACTTGGATCGGCGGTTGTACGGGGGCACGTGGGCGCTGAGCAGTCGGAGCTCGCGTACCCCGGCCTCGAGTGGATGCGCGCATTCGACGTGATCGATCCGTGTGGCGAGCGCGACCATCTCCTTCATCCGCCCCCGCGTCTCCGACCCGGTGAAGTAGGTACGGACCCGGCGGCGGAGATCGGTCGCGGTGCCGACGTAGAGGACCTCGTCGGACGGGCCGCGGAACAGGTAGACCCCGGGGGTGCGGGGGAGGTGGCTCGCGAGTGTGCGCTTGGCGCGCTGTTCGGACGACACCCGCGGCAGGTAGTCGAGAAGCTCGGGGAGGCTGTGCACACCCTGATTGCCGACCCGGCCGATGAGGGAGTGCAGGACGTCGACCGTGGCCTTGGCGTCGTCGAGTGCGCGGTGCGTCGGGGTGGTCTCGGCCCCGAACAGGGTCGCGAGCGCCGAGAGCTTCACCGACGGCGCCTCGTCGCGGCTCAGGACACGGCGGGCGAGCTTCACGGTGCACAACACCTGGAACTTGGGCCAGGGGATGTCCTGGCGGGCCGCGGCGGCCTTGAGGAACCCGACGTCGAATCCCGCGTTGTGGGCGACCAGCACGGCACCGCGGGCGAACTCGAGGAACGCGGGCAGGACGGCGTCGATGCGGGGTGCACCGCGCACCATCGCGGTCGTGATCCCGGTGATCTCGACGATGTACGGCGGGATCGCGCGTCCCGGGTCGATGAGAGTCCCGAGCTCACCGACGATCTCGCCGCCACGCACCTTCACGGCGCCGATCTCGGTGATGGCATCGGTATCGGCGCTGCCGCCGGTGGTTTCGAGGTCGACGACGACGAAGGTGATCTCGCGCAGCGGTGTGTCCAGCTCGTCGAACGTCAGTTGGGTTCCGTCGGTCGAACGGGCGGATCGCGGCGCACTCACGCCTCGGGACACTAGAGACCGGCACCGACAGTGCCCGCGGCACGCGGGGGCACGCACCAGAAGTCGGTGGATCGGGTGGCGATTCGGCCTGGAGAGACGAGGATCACACCGGCCCGGCGGGTTCGTCGAATGTGTGGCGCGTGATCTTCGTTGCGGGACTGCGGTTTCGGTGGCCGCGTGTGGGTCGTGTGCCGTTGTCGGCGGGGGCGCTGCGTCCCTCGGCCCGGCGCGGTGTCGATCGGCGTTGACCAGTGGTGACGCCGGATACACGGGCTTCTGTCGGGGTGTGGTCGGTCCCCGGCGGGGCGCGGGGTGCCGGTCGCGGGCGCGAGGGAGAGGGACCGCTCGTTATCTCGTCGTGATCATGTGTCGATCGAAGCGGGTTCAAACCCGGCAAATCGGGAAAACGGAGCGATTTCCGCGCGTCCAAGTCGACACGAGGGATGCGCTTTCGTAATCTTCTCGAGACCTAGCGGAGTCTTGCCGCCCCACCCGGGACGGCATCGCTGGGACCGCCTAATCGGAACCTCTCCGGAGGGGACGAGCCGGGAACCCAAGTTTTTCTGGGGTGAATCCCGTCGAAGCCGCGCTGCGGTGTCGTCGGGTAGGGCTGATCTTCCCAGCCCGAACCCGTCAGCTAACTCGGTCGGCGGACGAACGGAAGAAACGGAGTCCCCTTTCTCGTGGCGTCATCTACTTTCACGCGTTCCGCGCGTCGCGCCGCCGTTGCCGGCGCACTTGCCGTCGGAGCCGTCACGGTTTCCGCCGCCCCCGCCCTTGCCGATCCGATCAACATCCCGGGTGTCGGCACCGTCGAGGTCCCCGGTGTGACGCAGCAGCAGGTCGACGCCGCGATCGCGAGCATCACCCCGAGCATTCCCGAGGGCATCGTGCCCGGCGTCGCGACCGGCAGCGCGGCTGCGGTTCCGGCCTCGCTCGCCCCCATCGTCACCGCAGGTGAGAAGGCCGTCGAGGCCGCCAGGGCCAAGCTCGGTGCCCCGTACGTGTACGGCGCTGCCGGCCCGGACGCGTTCGACTGCTCGGGTCTGGTCCAGTGGGCCTACAAGCAGGCCGGTCTGAACCTCCCGCGCACGAGCTACGACCAGGCCGCCGCCGGTTTCGCCGTGGCCCAGTCCGACCTGCAGGTCGGCGACGTGATCTCGTTCTACGGCGGAAGCCACTCGGGCATCTACGCGGGCGACGGCAATGTCATCCACGCCTCGACCGCGGGTCAGCCGGTCAAGCTGGCGCCCGTGTCGTCGATGCCGTTCGACGGCGCACGCCGCTACGCGTGACGCGCTAGACGTTCGACGTGTGCAGGGCGGGTCCGACTCCGGTCGGACCCGCCCTGCACGTCTTTCGACACGTGTCGGTCCCGGGCCTTTTGTGGCTTTCGCGACGATGTACGAATTGTCCTACTCCCGGGTAGACACGGACATATGCCATTCCGTAACCTGTTCGAGACCTTACGGACCCCCTTGCAGGCCCCACCGCCGTCTGGTGGAGACGAATCCAGAAACGGAGAGTCGCGCCGCTGTGCCCTCCCAGAAGTCCTCGCAGAAGATGAAGCGTTCGATGTGTGCCGCTCTGGCGACGGGAGTGCTCTCCCTGACCCTCGTGGGACTGCCCGCCGGTTCGGCCGGCGCGGATCCGTTGGTGAGCAACCCGACCGAGGCGCTGGAGCGGCTCGCGGACCTGTCGCGCGAATCCGAACAGACCACCGAGGCGCTGCACAACGCGCAGATCGACCTCGACGGCAAGCAGGCGGCCCAGCGGGACGCGGAGGCGCGCCTGGCCGGAGATCGTGACCTGCTTGCCGCCGCCGAGTCCCGGATCGACCAGTTCCGTCCCACGGTCGGCAAGCTCGCCGCCGCCAGCTACCAGGGCGCCCGCACCAACCGGTTGTTCGCGCTGATGGTGAGCGACTCGCCGCAGCAGCTGCTCGATCAGATGTCGGCGCTCGACGCGATCTCGAACGAGACCTCGAAGGCCGTCTCCGGATTCAAGCAGGCGACCGCCGATGCGACCGCCGCGGCGGAGGCCTCGCAGGCTTCGGCCGATGCGGCGCGCGCCGCGACCGAGCAGGCCAAGCAGGTCAGCGACGAGCTCCAGAACAAGCAGAGCGAGCTGCAGAAGCAGATCGATTCGGTCACCAAGGCATTCGACCAGCTCACCGGTGCCGAGCGTGCACAGCTGGCAGGCTCGCCGTTCCCGGCCGGCGTCGACGCCGGGAGCATCCTGGCGAACCTCGGCTCGGGTACCGGATCGGCCGCGTTGCAGGCCGGACTGACCCAGGTGGGGAAGCCCTACAGCTGGGGCGCGACCGGTCCTGACGCGTACGACTGCTCCGGGCTCGTGGTGTGGGCGTACAAGCAGATCGGCAAGGTTCTGCCGCGCTCGAGTCAGGCGCAGGCCGATGGCGGTACGCCGGTCGACAAGAGTCAGCTGCAGCCCGGCGACGTGGTGTTGTTCTACAGCGACGCCTCGCACGTCGGCCTGTACGCCGGTGACGGCAACGTGCTGCACGCCTCGACGTACGGCACGCCGGTGAAGGTCGACTCCATGGCGTCGATGCCCTTCTACGGCGCTCGCCGCTACTGAGAACGCCGCCCCAACGCTCGATACACCGACACCGGATGGACCCGATACCCAGGGGTATCGGGTCCATCCGTGTCCGCGGCTCCTAGACTCTCGGACGTGCCCGATGATGATCACTCACCGAGTCCCGCGCCGCGGCGGCGTGTGCGTCGGTGGGAGTGGGTAGGTCTGGCCGGGCTGGGTGTCGCGGTGGCGCTGGTCCTCTCCCTGACGACGTTCGACCGGGGCGGTGACGAACCGGAGGCGCCGGGCCCCGCAGCGCCGGTCGGGAACCCGTACGACGACGGTCGCCGGACGGGTGCACAGGCAGTGCTGGACGAGTGGGCGCGTGCGGTGCGGACAGGGGACACGGCGGCGCTGCCGGCGTTGTTCGATCCGCAGGCGACACCGGGTTTTCTCGACTCGGAGGTCCGGCGGGCCGACAATGCTGCGCAGGTTCCCTTCTCCGAGTTCGCCTACGACATCGGGCTCGAACCGGAGACGCCGGTCCCGTCCGGGTTGGCGGACGCGCTCGGTGCCTCCGACGTGTGGGCCCCGGCGGTGTACCTGCGCTACGGGATCGCCGGCGCGGATGCCCAGTCCACCCGCAAGCCGGTCTCGCTTCTGTTGGCTCGGCATGGTGACGAGTGGAAGCTGGTGGACGATTCGCCACTGCCCGGATCGAATCGTGAAACGTGGCGCGGTCCTTGGGATTTCGGACCCGTCACGACACGGACGGTGGCCGGTGAAGAGGGGCGCCCGTCGATCGTGCTCGGTCACCCCGAGCAGTCGGCGATGATCGATTTGATCGCGGCGGACCTCGGGGACGCCGTCGCCCACGTGACCGACGTGTGGGGCGAGGACTGGTCGCGAAGGGCCGTCGTCATGGTGGCCGGCTCGCAGGAGGAGTTCTCCTCGCTGGTGGGCTCGGACCACAGCGGAGCCGACATCGCCGCGGTCGCGGTGTCCGATGCCGTGGATCATCGTTCGGGGACGGCGTCGGGGCAGCGGATCGTGTTCAGTCCGGAGGCGGCGGGACGCCTCACCGACCTGACCCGGGTCTCGGTCCTGCGGCACGAACTCACCCATGTCGCGGCCCGTCCGGCAACCGAGGACGGATCCCCCATGTGGATGCTCGAGGGCTACGCGGACTACATCGGCTACCACGGGATCGAGGCGCGATTCGGGGACCTCGCGCCCACCCTGGCGGCGGAGGTGGCGCGGACCGGTCCGCCGACGGCGCTGCCGGCGAACGAGGACTTCCGGGCCGGCGGTGACACCGCCCGCGCGGCCTACGAATCGTCCTGGTCCCTTGCGGCTTTCATCGCCGCCGAGTACGGCGAGCCGCGTCTGGACGAGCTGTACCGGCAGCTGGCCCGGGGGCCGGTCACCGCGACCGATCTCGACAGCCGGATCCGCGGCATCCTGGGCACCGGGACGGACGGGTTGGTCGATTCGTGGGCCGGCTGGATCAAGGGGCAGCTGTCCCGACCCTGACGCCCGGTGCCGGGTCGCGGGCACCTACGGTGGACGCATGCGTCGAACCCTGTTGGTGACGAATGACTTTCCTCCGCGACCTGGTGGAATCCAGTCGTACCTGCATGCCTTTGCGGCCCAGCTTCCCGCGGACGAACTGGTCGTCTACGCCCCGAGATGGCGCGGGGACAGCCACATTCGTTTCGACGCCGAGCAACCCTACGCGGTGGTGCGGCACCCGACGACGCTGATGGTGCCCACGCCGTTCGTGGCGCGGCGTGCGGCCAAGCTCGTCGAGAAGTACGAGTGCACCAGTGTGTGGTTCGGGGCGGCGGCCCCGCTGGCCCTGTTGGCGCCGACGGTCCGCCGCGCCGGTGCGCAGCGGGTGATCGCGTCCACCCACGGCCACGAGGTGGGCTGGTCCATGCTGCCCGGCGCGCGACAGGCCCTGCGCCGGATCGGGGACCACACCGACGCCGTCACCTATGTCAGCAAGTACACGCGGGGCAGGTTCGCGGCGGCATTCGGGTCGCACGCCGCGCTCGAGCACCTGCCGTCGGGCGTCGACACCGACCTGTTCCGTCCCGACCCGGCGGCGCGCGCGGAACTGCGCGCACGCTACGGGCTGGGGGATCGGCCGACGGTCCTGTGCCTGTCGCGGTTGGTTCCGCGCAAGGGGCAGGACCAGCTGATCCGCGCGCTGCCCGCGATCCGGCGGCGCATCGACGGCGCGGTCCTGGTGATCGTCGGCGGGGGGCCCGACGCCGAGCGGTTGCGGGCGCTCGCCCACGAGTGCAGCGTCGCCGAGCACGTCGTGTTCACCGGCGGCGTCCCGGCCGCGGAGCTGGCGGCGCACCACACCATCGCGGACGTCTTCGCGATGCCGTGCCGGACCCGCGGTGCCGGGCTGGACGTGGAGGGACTCGGCATCGTCTACCTCGAGGCGTCGGCCACCGGCGTGCCGGTGATCGCCGGCCGTTCCGGTGGTGCGCCGGAGACGGTCGTCGAGCACGAGACCGGGCTCGTCGTCGACGGCACGTCCGTGGACGACGTCGCGCAGTCGGTGATCTCGGTGCTCGAGGATCGGGACCGGGCCGCCGCGATGGGCGCGGCCGGGCGTGAATGGGTGAAGGCGAACTGGCGCTGGGATGTGCTGGGGGGCAAGCTGCGTCGCCTGCTGGGCTGACGCGGGCAAGAGCCGCGCACGGAAAAGTCGGGCGCCCACCGTCCGAAGAGGAGGGTGGGCGCCGGACCAGGTCGCGGTGGAACTACTTGCTGTAGATCCGCTCGATGTCGTCGGCGAAGCTCTCGTGGACGACGTTGCGCTTGAGCTTCAGGGTGGGGGTGAGCTCACCGGTCTCCTCGGTGAAGTCGACCGGCAGGATGCGGTACTTCTTGATGGCCTCGGCATGCGAGACGAGCTTGTTGGCCTCCGCGATGGCCTCGTCGATCTCGGCGGTCAGATCGGGATCGCTCAGCAGTTCGGCGACCGTGGTTCCTGCGGTCTTCCCGTTGCGCTCGTTCCATCCGGGCAGCGCCTCGGCGTCGATGGTGATCAGCGCGCCGATGAACGGCTTCTGGTCGCCGACGACGATCGCCTGGCTGATCAGCGGGTGGGCCCGCAGGTGATCCTCGAGCTGCGCGGGGGCGACGTTCTTGCCGCCGGCGGTGACGATGATCTCCTTCTTGCGGCCGGTGATGGTGATGTAGCCGGCGGAGTCGACGGTGCCCAGGTCGCCGGTGTGGAACCAGCCGTCCTCGATGGCGTCCTTCGTCGCGGCCTCGTTGCGCCAGTAGCCGGAGAACACCACCGGGCCGGACAGCAGGATCTCGCCGTCCTCGGCGATGCGAACCGAGTTGCCGGCCAACGGCTTTCCGACCGTACCGACCTTCTGGTTGCCGATCGTGTTGACGGCGAACGCGGCGGTGGTCTCGGTGAGGCCGTAGCCCTCGTAGATCGTGACGCCGATGCCGCGGAAGAAGTGGCCGAGGCGCGCGCCCAGGGGAGCGCCTCCGGAGATCGCGAGCTGGCACTTGCCGCCGAGCGCCGCCCGCAGCTTGGAGTAGACCAGCTTGTCGAACACGGCGTGCTTGATGTTGAGGATCAGGCCCGGGCCGCCGTTGTCCTTGGCCTCGCTCCACTCGACCGCGGTGGTGGCCGCCAGGTCGAAGATCTTGCCCTTGCCCTCCGAGTGCGCCTTCTGGCGGGCGGTGTTGTAGACCTTCTCGAACACGCGCGGGACGGACAGGATGAAATCGGGCTTGAAGGTGGCGAACGTCGGTACCAGGTTCGGGATGTCACTGGTGTGGCCGAGGGAGGCGCCGGCGTCGAAGGCCGCGATGCTGACTGCGCGCGCGAGGACGTGCGCGAGCGGCAAGAACATCAGGGTGCTCACGCCCGGCGTCGTCAGCAGCTTGCCGAGACTCGAATCTATGATGCCCTTGGACTCGGCGATGAGGTTCGAGTGGGTGAGCTGACAGCCCTTGGGGCGTCCGGTGGTGCCGGAGGTGTAGATGAGGGTCGCCGGATCGCTGGCCTTCAGGGCCTTCGCGCGGGCCCGTACCTCGTCGTCCGGGATGTCGGCGCCCTGCGCCGTCAGGACTGCAACCGCGCCCTCGTCGGTACCGGACGGCTCGATCTGGAGCACGGCCCGCAGATCGGGTGCGGCGGCGGCAACCTCCGCGATGGCCGTGGAGTGCTTGGCAGTCTCGACGATGAGGCCGATCGCGCCGGAGTCCTCGAGGATCCACTTGACCTGGTCGGCGGAGGAGGTCTCGTAGATCGGCACCGTGACGCCGCCCGCGCTCCAGATCGCGTAGTCGAACAGGGACCACTCGTAGCGGGTCGCGGACATCAGCGCGACGCGGTCGCCGGGCTGGACGCCGCGGGCGATCAGTCCCTTCGCGACGGCGGTCACCTGATCGGCGAACTCGCGGGCGGTGACGTCCACCCAGGACCCGCCGACCTGTCGCCGGTAGACGACGTGTCCGGGCTTGGTCGTCGAGTACTCGAAGACGGAGTCGACCGCGGATGCGTCCTCCGGGATTGTGAACGTGGCAGGAACGCTGAACTCGGGCACGACAACCTCCGACACTGCAGATACTGACGAGTAGGGTTTGCTGGTCCTCACGATAGACCGACCGAGGACAGCACGCGGCAAGGCTACCTACCTGCGGCTTGGTGGATCTTCTCCCACCCAGGTGTAGTCCAGATCACGGGGCGTGAGGGCGGTGTGTGAAGCTGTGGGAGTGAGCAGCATTCAGGTCGCCGACCAGACTTTTGTCGCCGCAGCCCCGGAGAAGGTGGCTGCCCGCGTATCCGTGCCCGCGCGCTGGCGTGCGTGGTGGCCCGACCTCGTTCTCGACGTCCGTGAGAATCGGGCGGAGAAGGGGATTCGCTGGACGGTGGCGGGTCCGCTGACCGGCACGATGGAGGTGTGGCTCGAGCAGGTCATGGACGGCACCGTCGTCCACTACTTCCTGCATGCGGAGCCGACCGGCGTGAGCCCGCAGGCGCTGGCGTCCCTCGACCTGGCCGGAATGAACCACGCCCGACGGCTCGCGGGCAAGGTGATGACGTTCGAGCTCAAGCAACAGCTCGAGGCGGGACGCGCCGCGGGTGAACCCCCGCAGTAGTGAGATTGTGAGTCCTGTCGGAAATCGTGTGAGATGGACGTGCGGTGACGCGCACGTCGCGCCGTTCTGAAAGGAAGCGTCCGAGGCATGGCCGAGAAGACCAAGAGGTCGATCACCGTCGACGCACCCGCCGAGCGGGTGATGGGTGTGATCGCCGACTTCGACGACTACCCGGCATGGGTGGAGGCCGCGAAGTCGGTCGAGGTGCTCTCGACCGGGCCCGACGGCCGCGCCGAACAGGTCCGATTCGTGCTGGACGCCGGGATGGTCAAGGACACCTACGTGCTCCGGTACCGCTGGGCGCCCGACGGGATGTCGGTGAGCTGGGAGCTGGTGTCCGGCGAGATCCAGAAGGCGCAGTTCGGGTCCTACACGCTCGAACGTGAACCCGGCGGCGGCACCAGTGTCACGTACGAACTGACGGTGGATCTGACGATCCCGATGATCGGTCTGTTCAAGCGCAAGGCGGAGAAGGTCATCACCGACACCGCGCTCAAGGAACTGAAGAAGCGGGTGGAGGGCTGAGCGCCGCCGGTTCCACCCGGGTCACCCAGGTCCGACTGTTCGTCGGCAAGGGCGGTGTCGGCAGGACGACGGTGGCGGCGGCGACGGCGGTCGCGCTCGCCGAGGCGGGACGTCGGGTCCTGCTGCTGTCCCTCGACCAGGCGCACTCGCTGTCGGATGTGCTCGACCGCCCGGTCGGGCGGAGCGAGGAGTCGCGCGTCGGACCCGGCCTCCACGCTCGCGAGATCGACACGCAGGCACTGCTCGAGGAGCGCTACCGCGGACTCGTCGCGCTGCTGGCCCTGGGTGGTGTCCACGATCACGGCGCCCAGTTCGCCGATCTGGCACCAGAGGAATTGACGGGGCTGCCTGGCGTCGAGGAGGCCCTCGGGCTCAACGAAGTGGTGCGACTGGCCGAACAGGCGCGCTGGGACGTCATCGTCGTGGACTGCCCGCCGACCGCGGACGCGCTGCGCACGTTGGCAATTCCCGGATCCGTCTCCGGATACGTGGAGCGCGTGTGGCCGCAGCACCGGCGTATCGCCGCCGCGACCTCGACCGGTGCCCGGCTGGCCTTCGTCGTCGCGATGCTCGATCGGGTGCTCGACGCGACTGCCGCGGTGGGGGACCTGCTGCAGGACCGCGACCGGACGTCGGTGCGGGTGGTGACCTGCGCCGAGCGAGTCGCGCTCGCGGAGACCCGCCGGGTCCTGTCCGCGCTGGCGCTCGCCGGGCTCCGCGTCGATGCGATTGTCGTGAACAAGACTCTGCCCCAGATGGATTCGGGTGACATGCCGGAGGAGCTCGCGAGTTGGTGCGACACCCGCCGCACCGCGGAGCGGAAGATCCTGGCCGAGTTGACGGCCACGACGGGTGAGGTGACGGTGCTGTCTGCCGACCACCTCGCGAACGAGCCGATAGGGTGGGATGCCCTCGGTGGTGTGGCACGCACGGTCTACACGGACGTGGCAGATCCGTCCGAGGTGCTCGGGGCAGACTGTGCGCCGGTGCGCGTCGCCCTCGAATCGGGTTCGGGCGACGTCGAATCGGTGTACGCGATGCGCATGCACTTGCCGCTCGTCGATCCCGGGACGTTGACGCTGGGACGAGTGGAGGACGACTTGCTGGTGGGAGCCGACGGCAGACGTCGTCGCGTGCGCCTGGCGTCGGTGCTGCGCCGCTGCGTCGTGCGCGACGCCGACTTCGACGGATCCGACCTGGTCGTGCGGTTCGTCCCCGATCCCGCAGTGTGGCCCCGGTGACCGGCGACCACGCCGAACTGGCCGCCGAACTCAAGGCGCTCGCCGAGACTGTTCTCGACCGGCTCGAGCCGATCCTGCAGAAGGCCGCGGCGGCCCGCTCCGGGGAGGGCGCAGCCGATGCCGCCGCTGCAGTCGCCGACACGGTCGGCGCGGGCACCGGCTCCCAGCCCGCTTGCAGCAGTTGCTCGTGGTGCCCGCTGTGCGCGTTGGCCGCGCTGGTGCGCGGTGAACAGCACGACCTCGTCACGCTGCTGGCAGGTCAGGGCGCCGTGCTGCTCGCCGTGCTGCGTGAGGTCCTCGACGATCACGACCGTGCCGCCACCGGTACCGCCGATGAGCCGACTGCCACTGGGCCGTCTGGGCCGTCTGGGCCGTTCACGTCGCACAAGTTCGTGCCGATCGACGTCACGATCAAGCACTAGACACGCGGTACCCGCCGCACGCACCGCCGGGCGCGGTCGGCACAATCGGCAGGGTGGAGAGCACCGAACTTCTCACCGTCGGCGTGGACGTCGGGGGTACCAGCATCCGGGCCGCGGTCGTCGATGCGAGCGGTGACGTGCTCGATACGGCGCAGGCGCCGACGCCGCACGCCGCGGATGCACTCGAGCGGGGGATCGAGCGGGCCGTCCGCGAACTTGCCGATCGGCACCGCATCGCGGCGGTGGGTCTCGCCGTCGCCGGCTTCGTCGATTCCGACCGCACCACGGTCCGATTCGCGCCGCATCTGCCGTGGGTCGATGCGCCGGTGGCCCGCACGCTGGGTCAGCGCCTCGGTCTGCCCGTCGTGCTCGAGCACGACGCGAACGCGGCCGCGTGGGCGGAATGCCGGTTCGGTGCCGCCGCCGGCGGGCGCAATGTCGTCATCGTGGCGATCGGCACCGGCATCGGCGCCGCCCTGCTGATCGACGGCAGGCTGTACCGGGGCAGCTTCGGCGTGGCCCCCGAACTCGGGCACACGCAGGTCGTTCCCGATGGCCGCCCGTGCGCGTGCGGGAAACGGGGATGCTGGGAGCGCTACTGCAGTGGCACCGCGCTGGTGGACACCGCACTCGAACTGCTCGCAGCCGACCCGTCGGCGTCGACCGTCCTGGCCCGCGCCGTCGCGGTCGATCCCGGGTCGCTGACCGGACGACGGATCGCGGCAGCGGCCTCGGACGGAGATCCGCTGGCGCTCGCGGTGTTCGCGGACTTTGCCCGCTGGCTCGGCGTGGGGCTGGCGACGGTCTCGGACGTCTTCGACCCCGACCTCATCGTGATCTGCGGCGGTGTCGGCATGTCGGCGCCGCTCTTCCTGGACGACGCCCGCGAGCACTATGCGCGCCTGACAACCGGTGCGGGTCACCGGCCGTTGGCGCGGATCCGGCACACCCTGCTCGGCGAGGCGGCCGCGATGATCGGTGCGGCGGATCTGGCGGCGGCGTGTGGCAGCGGTCCGGACTGCTGAGTACAGTCATTCCCTAGGTGGAGGCCTGGGTAGACCTGGGGGAATCGAGCTCGGACGGAAGGACGCCATGTGGTACTGGCTGTTTAAGTACGTGTTGTTGGGTCCGGTGCTGTTGCTCCTCGGGCGGCCGAAACTCGAAGGCGCCGAGAATATTCCGACCGACGGCCCGGCAATCCTCGCCAGCAACCACCAGGCGGTGCTCGACTCGTTCTTCCTTCCGCTACGAGTCAACCGCCGCATCACCTTCCTCGCGAAGAGCGAGTACTTCACCGGCACCGGGCTCAAGGGCCGCTTCCAGCGGTGGTTCTTCTCCGCCGTCGGCCAGGTCCCGATCGATCGAACCGGTGCCTCCGCCGCGCAGGACGCGCTCAACGCGGGCCTGCGCGTCCTCGGGGACGGCAAGCTCCTCGGCATCTACCCCGAGGGCACCCGCTCGCCCGACGGTCGCCTCTACAAGGGCAAGACCGGCATGGCCCGCCTCGCGCTCGAGTCCGGGGTCAAGGTCATCCCGGTCGCGATGATCGACACCGCGAAGGTCAACCCGATCGGCTCGCGCATGTGGAAGCCGGCGAAGGTCACCGTCCGCATCGGGGAGCCGATCGACTTCTCGCGCTTCGAGGGCATGGGCGGCAACCGCTTCGTCGAGCGGGCCGTCACCGACGAGGTCATGTACAAGTTGATGCGCCTGTCGGGTCAGGAATACGTCGACATCTACGCCGCGACGCTGAAGAACCCGGCCCCGGGAGCGCCCCCGGCCGAATCGGCGGCCGACGCCGCACGTGTGCCCGACACCCGCGCCGGATAGTCGCCGCCGGATGTGCCCGAACCTCGAAACTCCACAACCCTGATTCCTCGAGCCGTGTTGCGCGGCGCCTGTCTCGCAGGGGCGGGTGCGGTCGCGGTGGTGGGCCTGCCGTTCGTGTGGATCGGCGCGGCCGCGGCCGGACGAATGCACGATCCGTCCGATGCGCCGTACGCGCCGGTCGTGATCGTGCTGGGCGCGCGGGTGCGAGCCGGTCGGCCGATGAAGTTCCTCCGGGGCAGGCTGGACGCGACGGCGCGGTTGCTCGCGGACGGCAGCGCGTCCGTCGTGCTGGTCTCCGGCGACGCCCACGGGAAGTCCGGTGACGAGGTCGCGGCCATGACCGGCTATCTCGTCGCGGCCGGGGTCGACCCCGCGAGGATCGTCGAGGACCCGTACGGACTGGACACCTACGACACCTGCGTCCGCGCCGCCCGCACGTTCGGCATCCGGCGTGCTCTCGTCGTCACCCAGCGTTTCCACCTCCCGCGCACCGTCGCGTTGGGGCGTGCCGCCGGGATCGATGTCGACGGTGTCCGCGCGGGTCGGGCCGGCGGGCGACGGTCGACGCTGGTGAAGAACACGGTCCGGGAGATGCTCGCCTATCCGAAGGCGGCGCGCGATGTCCTGACCGGCCGGGAGCCGAAAGTGTCCTCTCCGCCGGTCGATTCGGTGGCCGACGCGCTCGCCCGATAAATCCGTCCGGGTTTCCGATCGCGGTATCTTCCCACTCGTGCCCCTCGCATCGTTCCGGCGAAACCGGCCCCGGTTGTTCTGGGCGCTCGTGGTCTCCGTGATGGCCGTGTTCTACCTCGGTTCCCTCGCCGTGTACGCGTCGAGCACCGACGACCGCGACGAGGTCGTCGCGATCCACACCGACCACGACGAGGTGGCCGTGATCGTCACCCCGACGTCGCTGCACCCCGCCTCGGGCCGACTCGACGTCGAAGTCACCATCGGGCCGGGTTCCGATTTCTCCGGACCGGACGGGGAGACGCTCGCCGTACCGATCAGCCTGCATCTCGCGCCCAGCACGTCGCGCACCGAGCTGGTGTTCCCGGCCGGCGCGGTGCCGACCACGTTCGATGCTCAGCTGATGGTGCAAGGACAGGCCGGGCGGTGGCCGCTCGACCGGTTCGACGTCGCCCCTATGGTGGTCGCCGCATACACCGGCACGGGCGACGGCGTCGAGATCCACCGCAGCAGCGTCTACCTCGACGACAATGTCGAAGGCTGGACGGTCCGGTCGGACGCGGTGGGCGTCGACGAGGAGTTCGCCTCGAGCACGACGGTCCATCTCGTCAGGGGCGTGGGCACCCTCGTGTACTCGGCGATTCTGCTGCTGATGATGGCCGTGCTCGCGGCACTGGCCGCCTTCGTCGCCGTGCAGACCGCGCGACGCCGCCGACGGGTGCACACCGACATGCTCAGCTGGATGGCCGCGATGCTGTTCGCGGTCATTCCGCTGCGTGGCATCCTGCCGGGCAACCCGCCGATCGGCTCGTGGGTCGACATCGCACTGACCATGTGGGTCGTGGTGACGCTGGTCGGTTCGCTGACGGTGTACGTGCTCTGCTGGTGGCGCGATACCGCCGCGGAATCCTCGAGGGGAGCGTCAGGGGACGGTGGTCAGATGCGTGGTGCCCGCCACCGAGCCGGCCTCGCCGGCGCGACGACGCCCGAGGTGGACGGCGACGGCCGCGATGACGGCGATCGCCCACCACACGTAGGACGAGGCGAGGAACTGATCCCACACGGGCCAGCCGGTTCCCTCCCAACGTCCGTGACCGAGGCGCCAGTGCGGGGCGATCACGAATATCGCCCCGCTGGCGACCACGCCGGCGCCGAGGACCAGGCTGCGCCGCCGGTACGCCTCGACGCCGACGAGCAGCAGCAGCGGGGCCACCCAGACCCAGTGGTGTGACCACGAGACGGGCGAGACCAGCAGTCCCAGCAGCGCGTTGACGAACAACGCCAGCGCCGCCGCGCCCGCAGCGAAGGCCCGCCACATCGCGACCCCTGCGAGCACGAGTGCGGCAGCGCTCAGCAGCAGCCACAGCACGCTGCGGACGGACGGGTCGAGACCGAGCCGGGCGAGGACACCGGTGATGCTCTGATTCGCGGGGTAGGCGGGTCCGCCGATCCGGCCCGAATCGAGCAGCGTGTCGGTCCAGTACTGCCACGAGTCGGCCCGCGCCACGACGAAGCCGATCGCGCCGAACCCGACGAAACTCAGCCCGGTCGTCACCGCCGCCCGGAAGTCCTTGCGGAGCAGGAAGAACAGGACGAAGACGGCGGGCGTCAGCTTGACGGCCGCGACGAACCCGATGAGCATGCCCCGCGGCCACGGCGTCTTCTTCAACAGACAGTCGGCCGCGACGAACACCATCAGCAGGATGTTCACCTGGCCGTAGTCGAGCGTCGAGTAGACCGGCTCCAACGTCAGGGCCGCTGCAGCGGCGGCCAGTGCCGTCCACACCAGAGTCGAGCGAGGCGAGATCCCGATGGACGCGAGGGTGAGCACCAGCGTCGCGAACAGGGCCACCAGCGACAGCGCCGTGAGCACCACGCCCGCCGCCTCGAGTGAGATCGCCGACATCGGACTGAACACCACGGCCGCGAGCGGCGGATACGTGAACGGCAGTCCGATTCCCGACTGGGTCGGGGGCATCGAGCCGTACAGCGGGCCACCGGCGGCGAACACCGACCCGCCGAGCCGGTAGACGTCGAGGTCGATTCGGTAGTAGAAGCCGACGTCACGCAGCCCGGGGATCCCGAACAGGTGGTACACCGCGCCGACCGCGCACGCGAGCACGATTGCGACGCGTGAGAGGACGACGACCGGCGAGCGCCGTCGGGACGTCGCCGATGGCGAGTCCGCGGCGGCAGCGGGGGACCGGTCGGCGGAGTCGGGGGTGGGGGTGTGCACCAAGCCATCCTTCTACGAACGGGGGGCGTGGTGTCGAGTGCCCCGGCGCGGGGGGCATAAGCTCCCCCGGTGCGCTACTTCTACGACTGTGAGTTCATCGAGGATGGTCGCACAATCGAGCTCGTCTCGATCGGTGTGGTTTGCGAGGACGGCCGCGAGTTCTACGCGGTGTCCACCGAGTTCGATCCCGAGCGTGCCGGCAAATGGGTGCGCCGGAACGTGCTGCCCAAGCTGCCGCCGCCGTCGTCGCCGCTGTGGAAGAGCCGTTCGCGCATCCGTGACGATCTGATGAAGTTCCTCGTGCCGCGGCCGGGCATCGAACCCGAACTGTGGGCGTGGGTCGCGGCATACGACCACGTCGCGCTCTGCCAGCTGTGGGGTGCGATGACCGAGCTGCCGTCGAACATGCCGCGCTACACGCGTGAGCTGCGTCAGCACTGGGAGATGAACGGCTGCCCGCCGCTGCCACCGGTTCCCGACGATGCGCACGACGCGCTCGCGGACGCCCGGCACAACCTCGCGAAGTTCGATGCGATCGAGGCTTTCCGCTCGGTTCGGTGACGAGGATCACCGCCTCCCGGCGGTGATCGGGTCACAGGTTGATCTTGTCGAATGGGGGCCTTCGGTTACCCGGGGTCGACGGGGCGAATATCCTGTAGTGGTGAACTGGACTGTCGACGTTCCGATCGACCGCTTGCCCGAACTTCCGCCGCTGCCCGCGGGTATGCGTGAGCAGCTCGACGCCGCGCTCGCCAAGCCGGCCGCGCAGCAGCCGCAGTGGCCCGCCGACCAGGCGTCGGCCATGCGCACCGTCCTCGAGAGCGTGCCGCCGATCACGGTGGCCAGCGAGGTCGAGGCGCTGTCGGCGAAGCTCGCAGAGGTGGCACGCGGTGAGGCCTTCCTGCTGCAGGGCGGTGACTGCGCGGAGACCTTCGCGGACAACACCGAACCGCACATCAAGGGCAACATCCGCACGCTGCTGCAGATGGCCGTCGTGCTCACCTACGGTGCGAGCCTGCCCGTCGTCAAGGTCGCGCGCATCGCCGGGCAGTACGCCAAGCCGCGCTCGTCGAACACCGACGCGCTGGGCCTGCCGTCGTACCGCGGAGACATGGTCAACTCGATCGTCGCCGACGAGTCGGTCCGGGTCCACGACCCGTCCCGTCTGGTCCGTGCGTACGCGAACGCCAGCGCGGCGATGAACCTCGTGCGTGCGCTCACCGGCGCCGGGATGGCCGATCTGCACAAGGTCCACGACTGGAACCGCGAGTTCGTGACGTCGTCGCCGGCCGGTGCCCGCTACGAGGCCCTCGCCGCCGAGATCGACCGCGGCCTGCAGTTCATGAACGCGTGCGGTGTCACCGACCCCAGCCTGCACCACGCACAGATCTTCGCCAGCCACGAGGCGCTCGTCCTCGACTACGAGCGCGCGATGTTGCGCCTCGACAACGACGACGATCACCCGAAGCTGTACGACCTGTCGGCGCACTTCCTGTGGATCGGCGACCGGACCCGCCAACTCGACGGCGCGCACATCGCGTTCGCCGAACTGCTCGCGAACCCGATCGGCCTCAAGATCGGCCCGAGCACGACCCCCGAGATGGCGGTCGAATACGTCGAGCGGCTGGACCCGACGAACAAGCCCGGCCGGCTGACGCTGATCTCGCGGATGGGCAACGGCAAGGTGCGCGACCTGCTGCCGGCGATCATCGAGAAGGTGCAGGCCACCGGTCACCAGGTGATCTGGCAGTGCGATCCGATGCACGGCAACACCCACGAGGCATCCACCGGCTACAAGACCCGCCACTTCGACCGGATCGTCGACGAGGTGCAGGGCTTCTTCGAGGTGCACAACGGTCTCGGCACCCATCCGGGCGGCATCCACGTCGAACTCACCGGTGAGAACGTCACCGAGTGCCTCGGCGGCGCCCAGGACATCTCCGACCTGGACCTGTCCGGACGCTACGAGACCGCGTGCGACCCGCGCCTGAACACCCAGCAGTCGTTGGAGCTGGCGTTCCTCGTGGCGGAGATGCTCCGCGGCTGACACCCACCGCCCGTCCTGAAGGGTCCCTTCCTGCGCCCGCAGCGCACGAGGGGACCCTTCAGCCGTTCTCGGGGGATACAGGGGGACGGGTCAGGGGAAGGAGATCAGCGTGACGGTGCCGCCGGGGGCCACCCGGTCACCCGAACCCGGGTTCTGCGAGATCACCAGCGAGCGGTCCGACCCGGCCACCTGACGGACCTCGTACTGCAGGCCCAGGCGGGCCAGTTCCGACTTCGCGGAACCGACGGTGCGTCCGAGCATCGACGGCACCTTCACCGCGTTGGAGACGCGCAGCGTGACGCTCGACCCGGCCTTGACGCTCGTGCCCACCGCGGGGTCGGTGCCGATCGCGTCTCCGGCGTCGACATTCGCGTCGAACACCTGCTGCACGTCGCGGACAGTGATGCCCACCGAGTCCAGGGCCTGGCGGGCGGCGTCCTCCGACATCCCGGAGACGTTCGGGACGTCCACCGGCGGCGCGCCCTTGCTCCGGATCATCCGGACCTGGGAGCCGACGTCGAGCATCGTGCCGGGGGCCGGTTCGAGCGCGGCGATGCCACCGACCGGAACACGCGCGCTGAACGCCTCGCCGCCGTCGACGGGGGCGAACGTGCGCTCACGCAGTGACGTCTCGACCGCGGCGACATCGCCGCGACCGCTGACCTCGGGAACCGTGGGACGGCCCAACGACACCAACAGCGTCACGTCGGACCCGCGCGGCACCTTGGCGCCCGCGGCCGGATCGGTGCCGACCAGGGCATCGACCGCGACGGTGTTCGAGTACTCGCCCCGCGTCTGCGTGGAGAGCCCCGCGGCCTCGATCGCGGTTGTGGCGCCCGCGGTGTCGAGGCCGTCGATCGCCGGTATCGCGGCGTAGCGACCCGAGCCCAGCCACCAGCCGCCGAACCCCAGCCCGGCGGCGACCAGCAGGATCACCAGCAGCCACACCAGTACCGTGCGGCGGGACCGGCGCCGTTGCGCGTCGATGTCCCCGAAGCCGTGTTCGGCCGGTGGTTCGCTCTCGGGCGGGCTCTCCGGCAGCCGCGGCGTCGCGGTGGTGACGACCTTGGTGTGCTGGATGCCCGACTGCGGACCCTCCGTCGGCGCGGACATCACGGTCGTCGCATTCTCGGACGGCGCGGGTGCCGGTGCGGGCGGCCCCGCGGCATCGTGCGGGGTGCGCGTGGTGGCGGCGGTGGGGAAGCCGGACTGCTGTGCCGTCCGACGCGGAGCCGGAACCCGGTACGACGGCAACTGCAGCTGTGTGCACACCGAGCGCAACTCGGCCGCCATCGCACCGGCGTCGGCGAAACGTTCCTCGGGATCGCGCTCGGTGGCGCGGACCACGAGGTCGTCGAATTCCGCCGGAACGCCGTCGATGACACTGCCGGGTTCGGGAACGTCGTTGTCGATGCGCTGGTAGGCGATCGACAGCGACGTGTCGCCCGTGAACGGCGTCGTACCCGTCAGCATCTCGAACATCAGCACCCCGGCCGCGTAGACGTCGCTGCGGGCGTCCGCGGTGCCGGTGGTGACCTGCTCGGGGGACAGGTAGGCGGCGGTGCCGAGGATGACGCTGCGCGACGTCGTGTTCGACGCGGCGATCGCCCGCACCAGACCGAAGTCGGCGATCTTGACGTCCCCCGAGTGCGAGATGAGCACGTTCTCGGGCTTGATGTCCCGGTGGACCAGGCCTGCGCGGTGCGCGACGGCGAGGGCCTCGAGAACAGGTCGGGCGACGGCAGCGGCGGCGTGCGGGGGCATCGGGCCGCGTTCGCGCAACAGCTCGCGCAGCGTGCCGCCCTCGACGAGCTCCATGACCAGGAAGGCGTGCTCGCCGTCGCTGCCCTGGTCGTGGACGCCGACCAGCCCGGGATGGTTGAGCCGGGCTACCGCGCGGGCCTCGAACTCGAAGCGCGCGAGGAACTGCGGATCGGCGGCGAACTGTGGGTCCATCACCTTGATCGCGACCGGTCGGTCCAAACGCAGGTCCATGCCGCGGTACACGGTGGACATGCCGCCGCGCGCGATGGGTGCATCGATGCGGTAGCGCCGATCGAGCACCACACCGATCAGTCGTCGACCTCCGGGATTCAAGCTCGCGCCCCCTCGTTCCTTCCACAGATTCAGTTCGATCGTAGTCAGCCCGCGTCACCGTCCCCGTCCCCACGAAGGGACCGTGGTCGAAGCCGCGGTGCGGACCCGATAACGTTACGGGAGTGAGTGCTATCCCTTACTGCGATGACGTGTTGGACCGATCGATCTCTCTGCTGCAGTTGGCAGACGTGTCGAAGCAGATGGGTCTCGTCGTCACCCACGTGCACCAGTTGCTGCGCGACCACGAGCTGATCGCGGTTCGCCGTGACAGCGTCCTCGGCGTTCCGGAGGCGTTCTTCGGCGACGACGGACAGCCCGTCCGTCTGCTGCCGGGACTGATCCGCGTGCTCAAGGACGGCGGTTACGAGGACGAGGAAGTCATGCGGTGGCTGTTCGCCGAGGACGATTCGCTGCCCGGTACGCCCATCGATGCGATGCACGGTGACCTGGCGCGTGAGGTCGTCCGCCGCGCACAGTCGATGGCGTTCTGAGTTTCCGGCCGGGTCGGGTCGCGGGTAGGTCCGCGGCCCGGACCCCGGTGCGCTGTGTCGTCAGCGGTCCCGCACGGTCAGCGTTCGCGCGAGCAGCGGCAACGCAACCGCCAGCCGTCGGTGCCGAGGAACCGTCGCGCGCCGGTCGAGGACTCGGAACCCGCTGTCCTCCACCTCGTCGAGGATCTCGGAGTACAGCACGACGGCGGCGCGCATCCCCGGACGGACACGGGGCTCGAGCATGTCCAGTCCCGGCTCCGCCTGCCGGTAGAGCGCTCGCGTCAGGGCAGTGAAGTGGGCCAGCGCCCGCCGCAGCCGCGGGTCGACCGTCCCGGTGCGCCGACAGCGATGCAACAGTTCCTCGTCCACCCCGAACGTGGTCCAGGTGTCGGCGGGTAGGTACACCCGCCCACGGTCGAGGTCCTCGCCGACGTCGCGGATGAAATTGGTCATCTGGAAGGCCTCGCCCAGCGCCACCGCCCGGGGCGAGGCCTCCGCGAGGGATGTCGTGGTGCCCAGGACGGGCAGCATCTGCAGGCCGATCACCGCGGCCGATCCGTGCATGTACTGCCGCAGCGCGTCCATGTCGGGATAGTTCGCGCGGTATGTCGGCGTGCCCGGGATGTCCATCCGCATCGAGTCGAGGAACGAGCGGAAGTGGGCGACCGGGATGTCGTAGCGGCGGATCGTGTCGGCGAGGGCCGTGACGACCGCACCGGTGCGGGGATCGTCCACGGGGCGTCCGGCGAGTGCATCGTCGAGACGAGACTCGACGAGGTCGACCGCTGCCGCGCGCTCGGCCGGTGGCCGGCCGGCGCAGTCGACGTCGACGACGTCGTCGACCGTGCGCGCGAACCCGTACAGGGCGTGGACGGCGGGCCGTCGCTCCGGCGGCAGCAGGCGGGTCGCGAGGTAGTAGGTGCGGCCGTGCTCGGCGGCGAGCCGACGGCAGTGCCGGTAGGCCGCGGCGAGGTCGTCCGTGGGGGTTGCTCGGATCACAGCGCCGGTCGGGTCACACTGCTGGTCGGGTCACCGACGAGCGCTGCTCGGCGGCGTCGGCCATCTCGTCGACCGCCACCGCGGCCGCCGCGGCCGCGGCACGGGGTTTGTCGGACACCGACCGCAGACGCAGCGGGTCGACGGTCCTGAGGGACACCGCAGCCACGACAGCGGCGAAGGTGGCCAGCGCGACGTGGAAGAACGTGTAGAGCCCGATCGACCCGTCCGGCTGGAACACCAGCATGAGCCACGTCGACAGGCCGACGAGGATCTGCAGCGTTCGGGTCGACATCGCAAAGCCGGCGGCGATCGAGAGCGGCCACGAGTAGTACCAGGGCAGTGCGGCGGGGGAGAGGACGACGATCGCGACGAGAGCGACGAGGATGCCCATGACTGCGTCGCGCTCGGTCTTGCGGAACCGCCACCACACCGCGACGAGGATTGCGACGAGCGCGACCGCACAGATCATGCGGGTGATCTCGAGGGCCGGTTGACCGGCGTGCAGCTCGCTGCTCACCGTGACGATGTGCGCCAGGAACGTCGGCAGCGACAGCCAGTTGATGATCTTCGCGGAGCCGGACAGCGCGGTGAGCCACCCGATCCCGACACCGGCGGCCGCCGAGGCCGCGGTGAAGATCGCGACGAACACCGCGAACCCGGTGCCCGCGGTCTTGAAGAAGGCCGCCAGGGGTGTCGCGGGTTCACGGCCCTCGGCCAGCGCCTTGTCGCGCTCGTGGATCATCCAGATCCACACGATGAACGGCAGCGCGATCCCTGCCATGGCCTTCACCGCGACGCCGAGTGCGATGATCGCGACAGCCGCGACATGCTTGCGATCCAGCGCGAGAGTGATGCCGGCGACCATCAGGCCGACCATCAGAAGCTCGTTGTGGACGCCACCGATGAGATGGATCAGCACCAGCGGGTTGAGGACAGCGAGCCACAGCGCGATCGCCGGGTTGCCGCCGAGCTGACGGGCCAGCCGGGGCAACGCCCACACCATCAGCGCCAGACCCGGAAGCATCGTCAGACGCAGCATCATCGTGCCCGCGACGACGTTGTCACCGGTGATGGTCGTGATGCCCTGGCCGAGCAGTAGTGAGATCGGGCCGTACGGTGCGGTGGTGGTGGTCCACACGTTGCTGACGTTGTCGAGCAGGATGCCCGGGTTGACGACGGGTCCCACCGCGTATGGATCGAAGCCGTCCCGCAGAAGGGCTCCCTGCGCCAGGTAGGAGTACGCGTCCCGGCTGAACATCGGGACCGCGAGCAGCATCGGCGCGGTCCACACCGGGACCGTCCACGTCAGCGCTCGGAGGCCGACACGGCCCTTGATCGTGGCTCGGCCGAGGCGCACCCACGCGGTGATCATCGCCAGGACGCCGCCCCAGATGACGATCGTCGACAGGACGTAGCCGTGACCGAAGCGCAGCCACGACAGGCTCATATCCTCGAGCAGCGGATCGTGCCGACGGACGCTGCCGGCGCCGAAGCCGCCGAACGTGATCATCAGGGCGCCGACGAAACCGAGAACCGTCGAATGTCCCTCGGGGGTGCGCAGATAATCGGCGCTCGAACGCAGCCAGGACCGCTCGGTAACGGCAGCGTCGTGGATTCCGGAAGAGGCCGACATCGGTGCAGGTTCCTCCCCGGAAGGATCGTTCAGTGATATCCGGCCGCGTCGTGACGGTCGGACAGCATGGGACGGGTAGTCAGTTTAGTGCGTCGGCGGCAATTATCGGGCAAGCACCGGCTTCGGCCGTCCGCACACGCGCTCGGCGGCGAGTTTGCCCGAGATCAAAACCGTCGGGACGCCGACGCCGGGTGTCGTTCCGGATCCCGCCAGAACGACGTTCGCCGGCCGTCTGACCAGGTTGCGGCGCCGGAATGGCCCGGTCTGCCGGAAGATGTGGGCCGGAGCGAACGGGCTCCCGGCCGCCATCCCCTGACGGGCCCACGTGGCAGGCGTATCGATGTGATCAACGGCATAGTCGGTGCCGATGTCGTGGTATCCGCGCTGTTCCAGGGTCTGCAGGAGCTCGCTCGCGTACGCGTCGGTCAATGCCGACCAGTCGAGCGGGGCGCTGTCGAGGTTCGGGCACGGCGCCAGCACCGACAGTGGTTCGTGTTCGACGCCGTCACGGTTGAGGATCAGCCCGGGATCGGTCACCGCGGGGCGGGTGATCAGCAGGGACGGATCGCTCATCAGGCGGCCGCGTCCGGGCCGCGCCGCGATCTCGGCGAACGTGCGCTCCCACTCCGCGCCGAAGTCGATCGTGTGGTGGTGTGGCGCACCCCACCGCGTGCTGGTGACGCGGGGGACCGTGCCGTGCAGCACGACGGCCGACGGCGAGATCCGCTGACGACGGACGCGTCGGGTCGCCAGCAGGTCGTCCACGATCGGCAGGTCGGGGGTGAGGACGAGCGCATCGCACGGAAACGAACGACCGTCGGCGGTGTGCACGGTGCGCACCCGGTCACCGGACCGCTCGATGCGGGTCACCTCGGTGCCCAGGTGCAGGGTGCCGCCGGCCGAGGTGAAGGCGTCGGCCATCGACTCGGCGATGGTGCACATCCCGCCCTCGGGGAACGACACCCCGAGCGAAGTGTCCATGTGCGCGATCGCGCCGTACACCGCGAGCGCCTTCGCCGGCGCCACACCCGCGTACAGGGCCTGGAACGTGAAGATCCGCTGCAGCCGTGGATCGGTGACCCGCCGGGCAACCTGACCGCCGAGCCGGCCGAAGCCGCCTGCTGCGAGCAGGCGCGCCAGATCGGTCGCCGACTTCCGGGTGGAGAACAGATCCAGCGGTGAGTCGAAGTTGGCGTCGATGAACGTGTCGAACTCGGCGTCGAACACCCGGGCCAGCCACCGGCGCAGATCCAGATAGCGGCGTGCCTCGTCCGGTCCGCAGACCCGGGCGACCTCGGCGACCATCCGCTCGGGGTCGGAGTGCACGTCGATCGTCGAGCCGTCCGCGAAACGCGCGTGGTACGCGGGAGCCAACCGATGCAACCGCAGCGGCGGCGTCGTCGTGTCGAAGTCCGCGCCGACGGCGGCGAGCGCGTCGCGCACCAGTTCGGGCATCGTCAGCACGGTGGCGCCGCTGTCGATCACGTACCCGGGGCCCCGGTACGTTCCGACGCGCCCGCCCGGACGGTCGTCACGCTCGAGCAGCGTCACGTCCCGGCCGCGCCCCCGCAGATGCAGCGCGGCGGCCAGCCCGGCCAGCCCGGCGCCGACCACCACGACCCGGTCGGTGGCGCCCGGAACGGTGCGCACACCCACGGCGATCAGGCGTCCCGGCGGGTGACGGCGATCGCCATCTCCCGCAGTCGCCGCTTGCCCTCGTCGGTGGCCGTGCTGCCGTCGAGCGCCGCGAGTGCGTCGGCGGTGAGTTCGGAGATGCGACGTTCGGCGTCGTCGACGGCGCCCAGGTCGGTGATCACGGTGCGCAGCCGCGCGACCTGCGTATCGGACAGGTCGGTGCCGATCGACTCACGCAGCAGCGCCGCGGCCGCCGGATCGGTGGCGTCGGCGCGCTGCAGGGCCTCCGCGAACAACACGGTGCGCTTGCCCGCGCGCAGGTCGTCGCCGGAGGGCTTGCCGGTGACCTCGGGATCGCCGAAGACCCCGAGCAGATCGTCGCGGAGCTGGAACGCGATGCCGATGTCGGTGCCGAACCGGCGGTAAGCCTCGACCAGGGCGTCGTCGGCCCCCGCCAGTGCCGCACCCAGGTGTAGCGGGCGTTCGATCGTGTACGCGGCCGTCTTGAAGCGGTTGACGCGCAGCGCGGCCTCGATCGATTCGTCCGCGCGCACCTCGCCGCTGATGTCGAGGAACTGACCACCCAGGACCTCGGTCCGCATCGCCGACCACACGGGGGAGATGCGGGCGAGGGTCTCCGGCGCGAGCCCGGCCTCGCGGACCATGTCGTCGGCCCAGGCCAGTGCCAGATCGCCCAACAGGATCGCGACGGCCCGGCCGAATTCCGCGCTGCCGCCGCTCCACTGCTGCGCGCTGTGCTGATCGGCAAACTCGACGTGCACGGTGGGGAACCCCCGACGCGTGGTGGACGCGTCGATGATGTCGTCGTGGACCAGTGCGCACGCCTGCACCAGTTCCAGCGCCGACGCACTCCGCAGTACCGCGTCCGCCTGCGCGCCCTCGGGGTCGCCACCGGCTGCGAGCCAGCCCGTCCACGCGAAGACCGGACGCACCCGCTTGCCGCCGCGCAGCACGAAGCTCTCGAGGGTCGCGACAGCGTTCTCGTAGCCGCCGCCGACCGAACGGATCGTGTCGGCCCGCGACGCGAAGAAATCGCGGAGCGCACCCTCGACGAGATCGGTGAGCGGTGGGGTGGACCGGGAAGGGCGAGTGGACTCGCCGGCTCCAGCGGACAGGACAGCCTCCAAGTTGAGTACGGACCGGCGCGCGGCGGCGACCGTGGCGCAAAGCCTCGACACCACCATAGTGGTCGCTCGGATGCCGAGGCTGCCGGTACGGACCCCACTCGATGCGGGTGAAACAGGGAGGCCAACCTATGCTGGATCGGTGACATTCGATGCCGTTCGGGGGCGCAACAGCGCGGGTTGGGAGACCCAGACCCCATCGATCGTGGACCGGATCAGCTCGTCGGAAGCTTCCAAGAGTGGTCGGATCCCCTTCTCAGTCGAGTTCTCGCCCCCGCGTGACGCGGACGCCGAGGCGCGTCTGTGGCGCGCGGTCCGCGAGTTCGAGCGACTCGGACCGGCGTTCGTGTCCATGACGTACGGCGCGGGCGGCTCGACACGCGATCGCACCGTCCGGGTCACCGGCCGGCTCGCGGAGGACACCACGCTGCTCCCCGTGGCGCACTTGACCGCGGTGGGGCACAGCATCGACGAACTGCGTGCGATGTGCGGCGCCTACGCCGATCGCGGTATCAGCAACATCCTCGTGCTCCGGGGCGACCCGCCCGGTGATCCGCTGGGTGAGTGGGTCAAGCATCCCGACGGCGTCGAGTACGCCGAGGAACTGGTCCGTCTGGTCCGCGACATGGGCGACTTCCATGTGGGTGTGGCCTCGTTCCCGGAAGGCCACTACCGGGCGCCCGACCTCGAATACGACACGAAGTACCTCGTGTCCAAGCTGCGGGCCGGCGCCGAGTACTCGATCACCCAGATGTTCTTCGACGTCGACGATTATCTGCGACTGCGCGACCGCGTCGTGGCGTACGACCCCGAGCAGGGCGAGAAGCCGATCATCCCCGAGATCATGCCGATCACGTCGCTGCGCTCGGCCCGTCGCAGCCTGGAGCTGTCCGGTTCGAAGCTGCCGGCCGCGCTGGAGGAGCGGCTCACCCGGGCTGCGGGTGACGGTCCGGAGGAGAACCGTGCCGCGGTGCGTGAGATCGGTATCGAGGTCGCGACCGAGATGAGCGAGCGGTTGATCGCCGAGGGCGCGCCGTGCCTGCACTTCATCACGCTCAACTTCGCGCGGGCCACCGGTGAGGTGCTGGCGAACCTGGGTATGTCTGCCTCGACGTCGGTGTGACGGGCTCGACGCGTCCGCCCATTGGGTGAGTGCCGGCCGCGGAGTCGCCCGGCACTCACTCGTCGGTTCATCCGGTGATGTTGCTCGTCTGATTGCTCCAGTCGGGGTCGCCGAACAGTTCGCCGGTTCCCGAGACGAAGGCGCTGTGCGCCCGGGTGTCACCCTGCAGTCGGTCCATGACCCAGGCCGTGAGGTAGCCGAGGAAGCCGGTCACGCCGTTCACGCAGCCAAGGTTGTCCGGGGTGCAGCCCGGCTGGCCCTGAATGTCGTTGTGGTTGGGGCCGTTCAGGGTTGCCCGCACCTTGGTCAACGATTCCGGAGTCGCCTCGTAGTAGGCCTGTGCGGACTGGATGCCGATCATCTGCCACGGCAGCGGCTGGGTGGACGCCGAGATCGGGCTGTCGGAGCCGTTGACGTAGAAGACCGAGCCGGTGGTGAGCTCCCGGGGGTCCGTGCAAGTCGTCATCCCCTCCGGTTTCGGTAACCCGAGCGTGCACATGTACTGGCCGGGGAGCTCGATGGGGACCGCGGTCCTGACGGTGCCGCCGGAGTGCGCGGTCGCGTTGAGGGTGCCGACCGCGCCCTGGGAGTGCCCCATCGCGCCGACGGCGTCGGTGTCCAGCTTCTGATGGAAGACGCTGGACGGATCACCGTCCTGGCGCCGGAGGAAGTCCACCGCCTCCAGCATCTCCCGGCCGGAGCCCGTGTTGGTGTTGTCGGCCGCGATCACCACGAAGCCCCAGGACGCCAGGTGCGAGAGCAGATAGTCGTACTGGTGCGGGTGGGCGAAGGTGCCGTTGCCCCAGGTGATGATCGGGTGGCGCTCCCCGTTCGCGCCGAGGTCGGTGGGGTACCAGACATCGAACGCGGCGCCGGTGGAGTCGCAGCAGCCGAAGCCCTTCTGCGTGGTCAGCTCCCACGGCCCGCGGTCGGAGTACGTGGATTCGACGGCCTTCGTGGGCCCGGCGGCCGACGTGGGAATCCCACCCGCTTGTGCGGTGGTGCCGGCGGCGACCACTGCCGTGATCGCGGTGACGAGGACGACGAGACTTTTCCGCAAGCGACGTGTCATAGGTCGAGAGGGTAGGCATCGCGCCTAGCGGGAATTAGGCTTTGTGACGGTATCGTTACAATCCTGCCGTCATTCGCGGCCGCCCAGTGAGTCGAACGCCGCCGTCGTTAGGCTCGTACCGTGACGGAGCGACAGCGGGGCGGGCGGGCGGCCAGGGCGGAAGCGCGGCGTGAGGCCATCCTCGACGCGGCGATGACGGTGATCGCCGAGCGTGGCTATCGGGCAACGACGCTCGCTGCCGTGGCGGAACGCGTCGGGCTGACCCAGCCCGGTCTTCTGCATTACTTCCCCAGTAAGGAACACCTCCTGGTCGGCGTGCTCGAGGCTCGCGACCGGTGGGATGTCGCTGCGTTCCTCGCAGGGGCCACGGATGCGCGCCTGTCGCACCTCGAGCAGGTTGTCGAGTTCAACGCCGAACGTCCCGGTGTCGTCCAGACCTTCACCGCGTTGGCGGCGGAGAGTGCGATCGGCCAGCATCCGGCACGGGAGTTCTTCACTGAGCGTTATGCCGGTGCGCGTGAGGTTTTCGCCGAGTTGCTGCGGCGGGAGTTCGGCGATCGACTGCCCGGTGGTCTCACGCCGGAACAGGCGTCGCCGTTGTTGATCGCGGTCTTGGACGGCATGCAGATCCAGTGGCTCCTGGCTCCTGAGGATGTCGACATGCCCGCTGCCTTCCGTAACTTCGTCGCGCTGCTCGCCCTGGGTGATCGTTCCGAGGACGGCACCGGCCGACGCTGACGCGAACCTCTCGCGCGGTTGCTCATCGGCACCACGGCCCCCGTCGATGCTAAATATAACGTTTTCATATCAACGCCTATCACTCATTAGGTGATCGTGTCAGTATCGAACCGCTGTGGCGCCACCCAGCTGCCCAGTCGGCCGCATCCTCGCCGGGATCGGCGAATCGACTTGTTCGCCAACCGGTTTCATTCTGGTGGACGCGGTTCGCTGGTTGCTGAAACCGTTCGATGACAAAGGAATTCACGATGGAGAACGAAGCCGTACGCGAGGCCGTCGAATCGGCGCTCGCCAAGCTGGATCTGGACGCGAAGGCGCGACTGCTTCAGGGGCAGGACATCTGGACCCTGCCGCCGCTCCCCGAGATCGGTCTCGGCTCCGTCGTGATGTCCGACGGCCCTGTCGGCGTGCGCGGGGCCAGCTGGGGTCCGGAGGACCCGTCCGTCCTGCTGCCCTCGCCGACCGCGATGGCCGCGACCTGGGATCCCGAGCTGATCGCCCGGGCGGGGACGCTGCTCGCGCAGGAGGCGCGCCGCAAGGGCGTGCACCTGCTGCTCGCTCCCACCGTGAACATGCACCGCACCCCCGTCGGTGGCCGGCACTTCGAGGCGTATTCCGAGGATCCGCTGCTCACCGGCGCGATCGGCTCCGGCTTCGTCCGCGGCGTGCAGTCCGGCGGCGTCGGAGCCACCGTCAAGCACTTCGTGGCCAACGACGCCGAGACCGACCGGATGAGTGTCGACAACATCGTCTCCCCGGAGGCCCTCCGCGAGCTCTACCTCGCGCCGTTCGAGGCGATCGTCGAGGATGCCCGACCGTGGGCGATCATGTCCGCCTACAACGGCGTCAACGGCACCACGATGAGCGAACACACCGAACTACTCAGGGGCGTCCTCCGCGACGAGTGGGGCTTCGACGGGATCGTGGTCTCCGACTGGATGGGCACCCGCTCGACGGTGGGCGCGATCCTCGGCGGCCTGGACGTCGCGATGCCCGGCCCGGTGTCCGTCTACGGCGAGCTCCTCGTCAAAGCGGTCCGGGACGGGGAGGTCGACGAGTCCGTCGTCGACGAGGCCGTGCGTCACGTCCTGTTGCTCGCGGCGCGTGTCGGGCTGCTCGAGGGCGCCCCGGCCGCGGTCGCCGAGTTCCCCGCCGCGGTCGACGGCCGCGAGATCGCGCGCGAGGTCGCCCGGCGCTCCTTCGTGCTTGCCCGCAACGCCGAGGTCGACGCCGCCCCGGTGCTGCCGATCGACCCTGCCGAGACCACCGTCGCGCTGATCGGCCTGGCCGCGCGGGACGCCCGCGTGCTCGGCGGAGGATCCGCCATGGTCTTCCCCGAGGCTGTCGTCTCCCCCCTCGCCGGGCTGACCGCTGCGCTGCCCGACGGCAAGCTGAGCTACAGCGTCGGCACGGCGCTGAGCGACGAGATGGGCGTCGCCGACCACGGATTCGAGCTGCGCGCCCGCTGCTACGCCGCCGACGGCTCGCTGCAGCGCGAGCTCCCGCTGGCGAACGGCAACATCATGTGGATGGGCGACCTCCCCGAGGGCATCGACTACGAGGCGCTGCAGACTATCGAGATCATCGGCGCCTTCACGCCCGAGCAGTCCGGCCCACACCGCTTCGGCACCAAGGGCATCGGCCAGTTCACCCTGACCGTCGACGGCGAGACGCTGTTCGAGGGCGACCAGGCGCTGGAGAGCTTCGACCCGTTCGAGATGCTCTTCGGCTCGCCGAAGGACCGCGGCGTCGTGGAGCTCGAGGCGGGCCGGACGGTCAAGGTGGTCCTGCGGTACACCCCGATGAAGATGGAGGGTTCTCCCATCGCCATCGTCAGCTTCAGTCTCGGACACCTCGAGCCGCAGCGTGACCCCGAGGAGCTCATGGCCGAGGCCGTGGCCGCCGCCACCGAGGCGGACGTGGCCGTCGTCGTCGTCGCCACCACCGACAAGGTGGAGTCGGAAGGCTTCGACCGCACCACGCTGAAACTGCCGGGTCGTCAAGACGAGTTGGTGGCCCGTGTGGCCGCGGCCAACCCGAGAACCGTCGTCGTCGTCAATGCCGGTTCGCCGGTGGAGATGCCGTGGCGCGACGAGGTCGCGGCGGTGCTGCTGAGCTGGTTCCCCGGGCAGGAGGCCGGCGCCGCACTGGCCGACGTGCTGGCCGGTGTGGCCGAGCCCGGCGGCCGGCTGCCGACCACCTGGCCCGCCACGCTCGCCGACTGCCCGGTCACCGACGTCACCCCTGTCGACGGCAAGCTCGCCTACGCCGAGGGCCTGTTCATCGGTTACCACGCGTGGGATCGGTCCGACGTCGACCCCGCGTATCCCTTCGGGCACGGCCTCGGCTACACGACCTGGGCGTACGAGGGCGTCGAGCGGGACGCGGACACCGTCACCGTGACCGTCCGCAACACCGGATCCCGGCGCGGACGCGAGGTCGTGCAGGTCTATCTCGCGCCGGTCGAGGCGCACGCAGACCGGCCGGCCCGGGCGCTCGCGGGCTTCGCGACCGTCGAGGCATCGCCCGGCGACGCCGTCACCGCGACGATCACCCTGCCCCGCCGGGCGTTCGAGATCTGGGACGAGGAAAGTCGCTCGTGGGCCTACCAACCCGGGGCGTACGACCTTCAGGTCGGCCGGTCGTCCGGGGATTGCCCCGTCACTCTGCGGATCGAGACGATGGAGTAGCGGTCCGGTCCAGCTCCACCAGTTCCTTGCCAGGCGTTGCGATCAGAACGTTTGTATGCCGTATGCGGCCATCATCTGGGGCGGCAGCCGGTGCGCGCGAGTCCACCCGATCGGTTCTTCCGGCCGATCGCATCCGAGTTGGGGGAGACGCATTATGGCAACAAGAATCACGGGCAGACGATGGAAGGCGATGGCGGCCGTGCTGGCGGCCGCGTCAGGGATGGCGGCTCACGCCGTCGCCCTGGCGTCGCCGGCCGCCGCGCTGCCCGGCGGTACCGAGTATGTGAATCTCGGCGACAGTGTCAGTGCGGGATCGGGCGTCGCTCCGATCGCGTCCGGACAGCTGCCGCAGTGCTGGCAGTCCGAACAGAACTTCGCACACATCGTGGCAGCCGAATCGGGTTATCGGCTCACCGACGTCAGCTGCGGCGGCGCCAAGACCGGGGACTTCTACCAACCACAGTATCCGGGGACCCGGGCCCAACTCGACGCGCTGTCCCCGTCGACCGAGCTCGTGACCGTCATGATCGGCGGAAACAACAACGACACCTTTGCCGGCGCCATGGCGACCTGTATCGGTGCCTGGGCGGTCAGTCCCGGCGCCTTCGACCCGTGCAAGTCGCGATACGGCGCGGGCCTGTTCGAACCGATCACCAGCCAGACCTACCCGGCGCTCGTCAAAGCGCTCGAGGACGTACATGCCCGCGCCCCGCGAGCCCATGTCGTCGTTGTCGGGTACCCGTGGTTGCTGCCGGCGACCGGAGGCTGCTTTCCGCAGTTCCCGATCGCGCAGGGCGACGTCCCGTATCTGCGTGATCTCCAGGCGACGCTCAACGACGCGATCGCGCGAGCGGCCGCCGAGACGGGTACGTCGTTCGTCGACATGGCCCGGGTATCGGAAGGGCACGACGGCTGTAAGCCGGTGGGGGAGCGGTGGATCGAGCCGCTGGTCTACTCCGCGCAGCCGGTGCCGGTGCATCCGAATGCAGACGGCGAACGCGCCCTCGCGAGGGAGGTCGCCGCGGTGATCGCGAACGGCTAGCGAACGCCGAGTGCTGCCACGGTACGGGGCTAGCCGATCGCCCGGCCCTTCCACCGCAGTCCGCCACGTCGGCGGTCCCGGTGGGAGGCGACGGTGAGGCCGATCAGGCCGACGATCGACACCGGGTGGGCGGCCGCGTCCAGGAGGTCGCCCACCCGGGGTCGTCGTCCGGTCTCGACCGTGCGCGCAGCAAGTCTCGAGGCGGTGGCTGCGGCGTAGCCCACAGCGCCCCACCGGCGGTTGTTGCCGCGCCCGAACAGCATCGCGGCCGGCGGCACCAGATAGGTCAGTGCGGCCGCGGCGGCAACCGCCGTCGATCCGGCGGCCGAGCCGTACGCCGTCCACAACCAGCGGGTGTATCCGGCACGCAGCGCGGCGGGGCCGACATACATCCGGCACGTCGCCTTGTCCTGCGCGGCCACGACCACGGTCCGTCCGCCCCGCCGGCGCAGCTCCCGGGCGATGTCGAGATCCTCGGTGAGGCTGTCGGCGACGACGGCATGTCCGCCCATCCGGAAGTAGGCCGCGGCGTCGAACACGAGGAACTGCCCGCAGGCCACCGCCGTCGACGGGCGGCGGCTGTCGTTGGCGACGCGCACCGGCAGCATCGAGAACCACGACCAGCACAGCAGCGGCTGGATGATGCGTTCGGTGGCCGTGACTGCATCCTGACGGGGCCACGGGGAGACGAGGTCGGCGCCGGTGCGGCGTAACTCGGTCACGGCGGCCGCGAGGGCGTCCGGGGCCAGTCGTACGTCGGCGTCGAGGAAGACCAGCACACCCGGCCGTCGCGGATCGACCAGTCGGGCCGCGTGCTCGGCGGCGGTCCGGCAGGCAGCGGTCTTGCCCAACCATCCGGATGGCGGGGCATGCGTGGTTCGGATCAGCGCGAAGCGGCTGTCGCCGTCGAAGGCGCGTTCGGCGACCAGTGCCGTCGCATCGGTGGAGTCGTCGTCGAGGACGATCATGCGCAGCGTGCCGAGGAGGGTCTGGCCGCGTAGATCCCCGAGGAGACCGGCGATCCGGTGTGCCTCGTTCCGGGCCGGCACCAGGACCGTCACGGGTTCGGTCACCGGTTCGGCGTGCAGTCGGGGCAACCCGGCGACGTTCGCGGCCGTGACGGCGGCCGCCGCGAGCGCGAGCCCGGTACCCGCGCGGGTCGCGACGGCGAGCGGTTCGAACGGTGGAACCACTATCGAAGGCTCACCGTGTCGACGTCTCGAGAGGCTCCTCGCGGCGAGGCCCGGACGGTGTTCTGCGGTTGCGGGTGGCCCACGCCATCACACCGACGATCGCCGCGACGGCGATCGTGACGCCGGCCGCCATACCCGCCCATCCGGCGAAACTGCGGGTCTTGGGATCGGCGTAGCGAACCTCGGCGCGCAGCGTGCTGACCTCGCCGGCCGGGAGCTTCCACGTGATGGTCGAATCGCCCTCGCGAGTGCCGTTGGTCGTGGCGACCCGGGCCGGGAAGGCGATCGTGAACTGTACGTCGGTGCCCTGGGCCGGAACGTTCTCGAGATCGATCCGACCGCTGAGGTTCACCAGATCACCGGCCCGCTGCAGCGACAACTGCAGGGCCCCGTCGGTCTGCCCCGACATGCCACCGAGATCCTGGACGTCGCCGAACGACAGTCCGCTGAAGAACGCCTCGGTTCCGACGTACCCGTCCTTCTGGTACTCCTGCACCCGGATCCGGTTGGCGAGCGACGGGGGCGGGGTCAGCTGTGGACCCTTGTCGTTCTCGTCCTTGGGGACGGTGGCTGCCACGATCTGCCCCGAGACCTTGTCGTCGGCCGACACGCCCATCGACACCTGCACACGCAGGCACCCCGCCAGCAGCGGCACCGTGATCAGTGCGAGTGCCGCGGTCGAGAACAGGCGACGGAACCGGGTACGTGATGGCGATGGCGTGGACGGCTGCACAGGGGTCATCGTGCCAGGCACGGGTATTCGTGTCAGGCGGTAGGGGTGTTGTCCAGCTCGTTCCGGCGTGTGCGCGCCAGAACCACGAGCAGTGGCACCCCCAGTACGCCCATCGCGACCGCGCCGTAGACGGCCGAGTACCGTAGTTCGGGTGCGTCGAGGAACACCGCGTGGGCCAGCGCCGAGCCCAGCCACGTCCACAGGAACAGTGCGGTGGGCACCGCGTCGTGCCGGAGCGGCGTCGTTCGGGGACGACGGTCGAGCACGTCCAGGAGGGTGACGAGAACCGCCATCGCGAGGGCGACGACGACCCAGCCCGCGTAGTTGGTGAGCGGAATGTGTTCGACACCGGGCAGCCCGGCATCGGTGACGCACCAGCGCCACTGGCCGTCGGCGACCATCTGCGGGTCCAGATACAGGTCCCAGCCGACGACGCCGATCGTCGCGAGGACGATGCGGGGGAGCCGCGCGCGGGTCAGTCGCGACGCGACGCACCACACCGGGTAGAAGCCCGCCGTCCACGCGAACGGGACCACCAGCGGCACGTCGGCGACGGCCCAGCCGAGCCGTCCGGTGGCGTACTCGTAGCAGCCGTACGGGATGCCCGTCGCGGTTCCGACCACCTCGGACAGCAGACCGACCCCGGCCGTCGCCAGGACCATCCCGGCGGCCCACCGTCCGCCGCGCACGGCCACGGCGTGCACGATCGAAGCGGCGGCCAGCAGCGCGACCACGGCGACCGTCACCACGTCCCGGGATCGGCCGTCCACCAGCGGATAGACGATCTGCGCGGCGACCGCGGCGACGGCGAGCGCCACCGAGGCGCGCAGCATGACTGTGTTCGGGGGGCTCATCGGAAGGGCTTGCGGAGCGCCTGTCGCAGTCGACCACCGCGCGCGTCGGACAGGGCGACCCGCGCCGCGCTGCGTCCGCTCGAGCCGGACACGCCACCGCCGGGATGGGTCGACGCTCCGGTGAGGTACAGGTTCTCCGCGTCCGGTACCCGGTGCGCGGACAGCTCGGGGATCGGACGCCACATGAACATCTGGTCCAGTGACATCTCCACATGCATCACGTTGCCGCCGATCAGACCCATCTCGCGTTCGATGTCCGCAGGTGTCTGGATGTGTCGGTGACGCACGCTGTCGGCGAAGCCGGGTGCGAGGGCGTCGACACTCGCGACGATGCGATCGGCCTCGCTCTCGCCGAGATCCGCCCAGTTGCGGCCGCCGGACAACGCGTAAGGATGCCACTGCGACCACAGTGTCACCTGGTGCTCGCCGGCGGGGGCGATCGTCGGGTCGATGCCGCTGAAGCTCATCGCGAGCACCGCCGGTTCGGGGGGCAACTCGCCGGCGAGGGCGGCTCCGTGCGCCGTCCGCAGCTGGGCCCGGTCGGAGACGAGGAGTTGCAGGCCCGATGTCGCGGTCGCGTCCGTCGCATCGGAGGGCGCGCTCGGGTACGACGGCAGCGCGTCGGTCCCTAGACGCAGCACCATGCCGATGCCGGGCCCCACCCGGATCCGGCGACGCCAGCGGTCGAGTGTGGCGCGGTCGTAGCCGCCGCGTTCGAGCAGATCGAGAGTGGTCAGCACGTGGCAGCCGGCGACGACTCGGCGGGCACGGATCCGACGTCCGGACTCCGTCACCACGGTCCAGCCGTCGGAGTCCTTGCGTAGTTCGGTCACGCCGTCACCGAGCGTGACCGTTCCACCGTCCGAGGCGAGCCGGGCGGCGAGCGCCGCCGTCAGCGCGCCGCTGCCGCCGACCGCTCGACCGGGTGGCAGCGTGTGCATCAGCGCCGCGAACCCGACCATCGGCGCGGTTCCCGGCTCCGACATCGGCGGACCCGACTGCGCACCGAACCACGCGAGTGCCGCCTTGAGCGGTTCGCTGTCGAAGTACTCGTCGAGCAGCGCATCGCCCGACGTCAGGAACTCGCGGGAGATCTCGCTGCCGCCCCCGGACGTGTCGAGGCCCCAGAACGACCGCAGCAGGTGTCCTCCGGTGGGCGGCGCCGCGAAGGCCCGCATCACGCGCTCGGTCCGCGGCCCCCACGTCCGGACGAAACGTCGGTAGGCGTCCGCATCGGCCGCACCGCACGATTCCTCGATGGATCGGCATGTCCGATCGAGGCTGCGGTGGAAGACGATTCCCGGTCGGTCCGATCCCGCCGGCGCCGGGGCGAACGCCCACGGGTCGCAGTCGATGTAGCGCAGTCCGTGCGCGGCGAGGTCGAGCTCTTCGATGATCCCGGTGTGCCGGATCATGATGTGCGCCGACGACCCGCGATCCACCTTGTGTCCCGGGAACCGCTCGACCGTCGAGACGGCGCCACCGACGACGGTGTCCCGTTCGAGAACCTCCACCGACCATCCCGATCGGGCCAGATAGCAGGCCGAGACCAGGGCATTGTGGCCCGAACCGACCACCACCGCGTCGAGTCGAGCGTCAGCGGCTCTCGTGAACTCCGGTATCACAGCGGCAACCCCCGTCCGAGAACAGCGAACGGTCGGCGATCGCCCGCGAAGGTGAAGTGGCGGACGACGTCGCGGAACCCGGTGCGCCGGTACAGGCGCCAGGCCCGGTTGTCCTCGTCGTCCACCTCCGGGGTGGAGAGCAGTACGCCACGCTCCGGGCGGTCGGCGAGCAGGCGTCGGAGCAGTCGCTCGCCCAGGCGGTGTCCCTGCGCGTCCGGATGGACGTGCAGTTCGG
The DNA here is from genome assembly GCF_013348805.1 of Rhodococcus sp. W8901. NCBI lineage: Bacteria > Bacillati > Actinomycetota > Actinomycetes > Mycobacteriales > Nocardiaceae > Rhodococcus > Rhodococcus sp. W8901. Next base: position 3,463,490 of record NZ_CP054690.1, on the reverse strand, counting down.
TCAGCTCGAAGTAGCTACCGAGAACGTACGAGATCTGCTCCCGGCTCCACCCGGTCGCCTGCATCCCGTGCCGCACCTGCTGCTGCCACCACTGATCGGGGGCGCCGCGATAGCCGTAGGCGATCGCGACCAACGGTGCCGGGCGGTCGGGGAGTTCGGGATCGGCCTGTACCGCGCCGACCGCGCGCCATCCGGCTCGCTGCATGTGCTCGGTCCACATGGGTGCGCGGTGGTACTCGGTTCCGCGGGGGTATCCCATGGCCGCCACATAGATCGACAGCGCCTCGGGAAGCCGGGCACGCATGTCGGATACCGACAGGTCCACGACGACCGGAGCGGACTCCGGATTCGTGTCGGGGCTCTCGCCGGTGCTCGCATCCATGCGCGGGCTCACCCTTCTCTCTTGACGACATGTCGGTGGGGCCAGTTATATTGAATAGGTCGAACGCATGTTCGATATGGCCGATCCGGTGATGTTCGAGGGAAGCGAACATCACCGGATCGGCGGTCCCGAACTTCGGAGCGTTGGGAGGTGCTCGAAGTCATGTCGAAGGTCGTGCCTGAAGTTGCGCGGGGTGTCGGTGCTGTCGGTGCTGTCGGAGCTGCGGATGCCGAAGAGGTGGTCGAGCGCGAGGCGGTGCCGAAGCGGCGGTCGATGTCCGGGCGGTCGAGGATCGCGGCGACCGGTTGTGGATCGTCCGGGCGTCCTGCCGTGTCGGGTTCACCGGTCGGGCCGGCGGGGCCGGTGTCGGCTCCGATGTCTGCGGTCGCGTTGTTGCGTCGCGCGGACGGTCTGCTGTCGGAGGCGGCGGGTGCGGTCCAGGCTGCGGAACGATTCCGTTGTGCGTACCTCGGGGCACTCCGTGGTGCTGCTGCGGTCCTCGCCGGGGTGGAAGGGGCGGCGAACTCCGGTCGGGCGAGGCGGCCTCGGTCCCGGAGCGCTTGGGTCCTCATGGCGCGGGCGGCACCGGATTTCGTGGAGTGGGCCGACTACTTCGCCCAGCATTCCGCGCTCCGGGCCTCGATCGAAGCCGGTGTGACGCGAACCGTGACGGATGCGGATGCGGATGCGTTCTATTTCGAGGTGGGGAGGTTCCTCACTGCGGTCGAGGATCGCCTCGGGGCGACGAATCGGGGCGCTGTTTCCGGGCTCTCGGCGTAGCGTGGATGCGGTGATTCCGGACACGTTCACGGGCCCTTCTGGTGGGGCATACCGGATTGTCGCCGATTCGGTGGGAACTCGTCGACGGAGTAGGTGGTCAGAGGAGGACTCTCCTCGTATTATTGAATTCAGGTAACCGCTAGTCCGTTACCCACCTCTCCGCACCGCGGCGAGGTGCCAACTCTTAGTGCCGGGGGAGGTACCGTGCCACTCTCCGAGCACGAGCAGCGCATGCTCGATCAGATCGAGAGCGCTCTCTACGCCGAGGATCCCAAGTTCGCGTCCACGGTGAGGGGCGGGCGAATGCGTGCCCCCGCTGGAAAACGTCGATTGCAGGCGGTGGCCCTCTTTGCGTTGGGTCTCGTCCTGCTCATCGCGGGCGTGGCTCTGGATGTGTTGTGGTTGGGCGGATTCCCGATCGTCAGTGTGATCGGGTTCGTCGTTATGTTCGGTGCCGGTGTGCTCTTCCTGTTCGGTGGAGGGAAGGGGCATCTGGCAGCGGTACCCGACGGGGACGACCCGTCCGGTGAAGGGCCGGGTGCGCGAGGATCGCATCCGCGTAAGCCTCATGGAGGCAAGAAGTCCGGCGGCGGATTCTCGTCCCGGATGGAGGATCGCTTCCGCAGGAGATTCGAACAGGAGTAGCTTCCGGCGTCAGAAACGCCCAGGCTCTCGAAACGGCGATGGCGCGACCGCAAAGGTCGCGCCATCGCCGTTTTTCGTGCGGTCGGCGCGTCCGCGGTGGCCGTGTCGGTCCGTGTGGGTCCGTGGCCGATCCCTCCCGCCTCACCCACAGTTCCCCACACGTTGCCCCCACATGTCCCCACTGCCTGCTCCTGCCGCCGGTGGGTTCGATCCGAGGTTCTGCTATCGCAGGGAGGCGGAGCGTTGAACTGGGGTTTTCTCGGCCGGCCGAGTGCGGGCCCTCCGTCGGGGCCGGGGAGGCTCTCGTGTTTGCGATCACGTGGGCGGAAACGCCCCACTTCGAGCCATGCCCGGTGATCTGCGGTTATTCGCGCGCAGATGTCAAATCGGCCCCCCGATCGGATTGAAAGTGGAGGAAAGTGGGGTAATGTGGTGCGCAGCGGATCGCGTGAGTGACCCGCCAGAATGCAGGGCGATACCGGCCGGTATCGACCACACGTTCGCCACAGGGCCCCGGCGGGAGGTGTCGAGATGTTTCTCGGTACCTATACGCCGAAGCTCGACGACAAGGGGCGACTCACGTTGCCTGCGAAGTTCCGGGACGCGTTGGCGGGAGGGTTGATGGTCACTAAAGGGCAGGACCACAGCCTTGCGGTGTACCCCCGTGAGGAGTTCACCGCGCTTGCGCGTCGTGCGTCAGCGGCTTCCCGAAGCAATCCGCAGGCTCGCGCATTCGTGCGTGCGCTTGCATCGGGAACCGACGAGCAGCATCCCGATGCCCAGGGACGGATCACGTTGTCTTCCGACCATCGTCGCTATGCGGGGTTGTCGAAGGACTGCGTGGTGATCGGATCGGTCGACTTCCTCGAGATTTGGGACGCCCAGGCATGGGAGTCCTACGTCGCGGAGCACGAGGAAAGCTACTCACAAGCCAGAGACGAGGCGCTCGAGGGGATCTTCTAGCCCACCGACGCCACAGGCGAGTGCCGCGAGGCCTCTGCCCGAGTGTGACCCTGACGCACTTCCCCAGCGCCAGGTTCACCGCCGGGACCCTGACGCACTTCCCCAGCGCCAGGTTCCTCGATCGGACAGGGACCTCGAGGCATTCGCTCTCCCGGAGAGTGACGTTCGCGAGTTTCGTTGCAGCGCATCAGTCGACGACAGCCCGCCGAACCACCTCTTCGGACCCCCAACCACGTGCAAGCCCCACAGCATCGAGCAGGAGCCGGAGGAACCATGGTCGACGGCGAGGACGACACCCGGTCCGTCCCCGGCGAGTTCGGTCATGTCCCGGTGCTGCTGCACCGCGCGGACGACCTTCTCGGGCCGGCACTCACAGCCCACAACCCCCTCGGCGAGGGCGCGGTCATGATCGACGCGACACTCGGTCTGGGTGGGCACTCCGAGCATTTCCTGCGGACCTATCCCGGCCTGCATCTCATCGGGCTCGATCGTGACCCCGAGGCGCTCCGCATCGCGTCCGAGCGCCTGGCCCCCTATGCGGGCCGCACCACCTTCGTGCACACGCGCTACGACGGCATCGTCCACGCGCTCGAGGAGGCCGGCCTGGACCCGATTGGCACGGTGCACGGCATCCTGTTCGATCTGGGTGTCTCGTCGATGCAGTTGGACGAGGCCGAGCGCGGATTCGCTTACTCGGTCGACGCGCCGTTGGACATGCGGATGAACCCCACGACGGGGATCACCGCGGCCGAGGTGCTCAATACCTACAGTCACGGCGAGCTGGCGCGCATCCTGAGCACGTACGGCGAGGAGCGCTTCGCGGGGCGGATCGCCTCCGAGGTGGTACGCCGTCGTCAGAAGCAGCCGTTCACCACCAGCGCCGCGCTGGTCGAGCTCATCTACGACGCCATCCCGGCAGCTACGCGCCGCACGGGTGGCCATCCCGCGAAGCGCACCTTCCAGGCACTTCGGGTAGAGGTCAACGGCGAGCTCGATTCGCTGCGAGCCGCGATCCCCGCTGCCCTCGACGCGTTGGCGGTCGGTGGTCGGGTCGTGTTCATGTCGTACCAGTCGCTCGAGGACCGAGTGGTCAAGCAGGAGCTGACGCCACTGTCGAAGTCGAAGACGCCTGAAGGCCTCCCGGTGGAACTGCCGGGTATGGGGCCGGAGTTCCGGATTCTCACGCGAGGAGCGGAACGTGCGTCCGAACAGGAGATCGAAGACAACCCGAGAGCAGCGCCCGTGCGTCTGCGGGCAGCGGAACGAATCGCCAGGAGGGCTGGAGCGTGACTGACATGACGGTTCGGATGACGTCCACCGGTATCGGGTCCGCGCGTGTCCGGCGGTCCAGTGCGGCGCAGAAGGCATACGAGCGCCGGCAGCAGCGGGCATCCGTCGTGGGCGGCGCCCGGCCGACCTCGACGGCGTCGACTCCGTCGTCGCCGCGCGCGATCGTGGCCCGGATCCCGTTCGTGGCCACCATCATCGGCCTGCTGTGCCTCGGTCTCGCGACGACTCTGCTGTTGACGACACGGTCCGCCGAGGATTCGTACCAGCTCGCGGACGCGCGCGCTCACAACCAGGGCCTGCGCGAGCGGACGGCGGCGCTCCAGCGTGACGTCGCGGCGGGCAACTCGGCGCCGGTGCTCGCGGAGAAGGCTGCCGAGCAGGGGCTGATCCCGGTGAAGGATCCAGCGCGACTGGTCGTGTCCACCGACGGCAGCGTCGAGGTGATCGGCACTCCGAAGCCCGCCGAGGGTAAGCCGGTCGCTCCGCTGGACCGGACGCCTCCGCCCGTGGCCGAGCCGGCGGCGCCTCGGGCGACGCCGCCTGCCCCCGCGACCGCGCCTCCCGCCGCCACGCCGCCGCCCGTCAACGACGGCCGGATCCAGGCTCGCGGTGAACAATTGACGCCTGTGACGGTGATCACTCAACCCCCGGCGGGTGCTCGGCAGTGACGTCGGTGGGTGGACGCACTCCCGCCTCACGTCCGCGTCGGCCCGCACCGCCGCGGAGATCGCGGGGGCGTAAGCCCGCCGCGAGGCGCACCGATTCCTTCGGGTTCCGTCTCAAGTACGGCCGCGCGACGATGCTCATTGCACTCGGGGTCGTGGCGGTGCAGTTGCTGTGGGTCCAGGGGATCGACGCGCCCCGGTTGTCGGCGGAGGCCGCGAATCAGCGCACGACGACCGTCACCCTCCCGGCGGTTCGGGGTGCGATCCTCGACCGGAACGGCAATAAGCTGGCCTACACCCTCGATGCCAAGGCGCTGACGTTCCAGCCGGTGCGTGAGCGCAAGCGGATGGAGGAGGAGCGTGCCAAAGACGAGACCGGCGAGACCGCTCCCGATCCGGACACCCGGCTGAAGGAGATCGCGAAGGGGATCCACGAGCGGCTCGGCGACACGGTCTCGGAGAGCGAACTGCTCGACAAGCTGCGCAGCAACGAGACGTTCGTCTACCTGGCCCGCAGTGTCGATCCCGCGGTGGCGGCGGACATCGCCGACGAGTTCGAGGAAGTGGGACTCGAGCGGCAGGACATTCGCGAGTACCCGGGTGGTTCGCTAGCGGCGAACATCGTCGGTGCAACCGGGTGGGACGGACACGGACTGCTCGGGCTCGAGGAGTCGATGGATTCGACGCTTGCCGGCAACGACGGTTCCGAGACGCACGACCGCGGGTCCGACGGTGCGGTCATCCCCGGCAGTCGACGAGATCTGCAGCCCGCGGTGGACGGATCCAACGTGGAACTCACCATCGACTCCGACCTGCAGTACTACGTGCAGCAGCAGACGCAGCAGGCCAAGGACCTGTCGGGTGCGAAGAACGCGTCCGTGGTGGTGCTCGACGCGAAGACGTCCGAAGTCCTCGCGATGACCAACGACGGCACGTTCAACCCGGCCATCGGCGTCGGGAACAACCCGCGCACCGCCCAGATGGGCAACCTGCCCGTGAGTTCGCCGTTCGAGCCGGGATCGGTCAACAAGATCGTGACCGCGGCCGCGGCGATCGAGTACGGGCTGACCACCCCCGAGGAAGTGCTCCAGGTCCCCGGTTCGATCCAGATGGCCGGTGTCTCGGTCAAGGACGCGTGGGCGCACGGCGTCGCGCCCTACACCTCGACCGGCGTCTTCGGAAAGTCGTCGAACGTGGGCACGCTGATGCTCGCCGAGCGGGTCGGGGAGGAGCGCTACGCCGAGATGCTGCACAAGTTCGGACTCGGCCAGCGCACCGACGTCGGCTTGCCGGGCGAGAGCGCCGGCAACGTCCCGGACCTCGACGACTGGTCCGGCGGTACGTTCGCCAACCTGCCGATCGGCCAGGGTCTGTCGATGACGCTTCTGCAGATGACCGGCATGTACCAGGCGATCGCCAACGACGGCGAGCGGATCGCTCCACGGATCGTCAAGTCGACCCTCGCGCCGGACGGCTCCCGGATCGAGACCGAACGCCCCGAACCGGTGCGGGTGGTGAGTGAGCAGACTGCGCGTACCACTCGTGACATGTTCCGGTCGGTCACCCAGAAGGACCCGATGGGCTACCAGCAGGGCACCGGGCCGCAGGCGGGCGTCGACGGCTACCAGATCAGTGGCAAGACCGGTACCGCGCAGCAGGTCGACCCTGCCTGCGGGTGCTACTCGAACTCCAACTACTGGATCACCTTCGCGGGCATCGCGCCCTCGGATGATCCGCGTTATGTCATCGGGATCATGCTCGACGCGCCAGTCCGCGGTATCGACGGCGGCGGGGGACAGTCGGCCGCGCCGCTGTTCCACAACATCGCGTCGTGGCTCCTGCAGCGGGACAGCGTTCCGCTGTCACCGGACCCGGGTCGGCGGCTGGTGTTGCAGGCCGATTGACACCGTCCGGGCCGCGTCCCGCCCGTCGGGGTGACGATTCCCACGTAACCGGTGTGTACCGAACATGGTGGGTCGTGCCCGTGGCGCCGCCGCCGGTAATCTGACACGTCGGTCTCCGTCCGCAAGGATGGACACGACCGAACGAACCCCGAACCGAAATTCGATTCCGAGAGGACCCACTGCCTGTGCATCCGAGTCCGCAGCCATCCATGCCGGGTGCGGCGCCGGGGAGCGGTCTTCGCCCGACGAACCCGCCCCGGACCGACCTGGAAGACCTGGCCGACAAGGTCGGTGCCCGGATCGAATGGCTCGGATCCGATCGAGTGGACCGGGACGCGGCTGTGCCGACCACGGTCACCGGCGTCGAGTTGCGGGCGCAGTCGGTGCTGGCGGGCGATCTGTTCGCCGCGCTGCCGGGGGCGCGTGCTCACGGCGCCGAGTTCGTGGGGTCGGCCGTCGAGGCCGGCGCGGTGGCGGTGTTCACCGACGACGCCGGTCTGACGCTCGTCGCCCGACAGTTCCGTGAGTCCACCGACGTCCCCGCGTTGCCGGTGCTGGTGCACCCCGAACCACGGCGGGTGCTCGGCGAGGTCTCGGCCACGATCTACGGCCATCCGTCGGAGCAGATGCAGGTCGTCGGCATCACCGGAACCTCGGGCAAGACGACGACGGCATATCTGATCGAGTCGGGCCTCGCGGCGGCCGGTCGCAGCATCGGGTTGGTCGGCACGATCGAGACCCGCGTCGCGGGGGACCGAGTGCCGAGCGCACTCACCACGCCGGAGGCGCCGCAGTTGCACGCCCTGTTCGCGGCGATGCTCGAGCGGGGGATCGACACCGTGGTGATGGAGGTGTCGAGTCATGCGCTGGCTCTCGGCCGGGTCGACGGCGTTCGGTTCTCGATCGGTGCGTTCACCAACCTGTCCCAGGACCATCTCGACTTCCACCGCGACTTCGACGACTACTTCACGGCGAAGAGCCGCCTCTTCGCGGCGGATTCGACGGTCCGTGCGGAGCGCGCGGTGATCTGCATCGACGACGAGTGGGGGGCGCGGATGGCGGACATCGCCCGCCGCGCGCACCCGAACCTTCCCGGCGCCGTCGCCACGGTCGCCACCAGCGGACCGGGTGACTGGACCGCGGGGCGGGCCGAGGCGGTGCCGTCGGGTAGCCAGGTCTTCACGCTCACCGGGCCGGACGGGACGACGCACTCGGTGTCGCTGCGTCTGCCCGGGCAGTACAACGTCGCGAACGCGGTGCTGGCCGTGGCGGTCTGCGCGGCGGCGGGCGCGGACGTCGACGCGGCGATCGCCGGAATCGGCGGGGTCGACGTGCCCGGCCGTGTGCAGCGGGTCGAGCGCGGGCAGGACTTCCTGGCCGTCGTCGACTACGCCCACAAGCCCGCTGCGGTCGAGGCCGTGATCGCGACATTGCGGGGGCAGACCGACGGCCGGATCGCGGTCGTCGTCGGCGCCGGCGGCGACCGCGACACCGGCAAGCGGGCCCTGATGGGCGAGGCCGGGGCCCGCGGCGCGGACCTTTTGGTGATCACCGACGACAATCCGCGCACCGAGGATCCGGCCACCATCCGGGCCGCGCTGAGGGAGGGCGCGCTGTCGGTTCCGGCGGCCGAGCGGGGTGAGGTGCTCGAGATCGGAGACCGCGGTGAGGCCATCGCCGCTGCGGTCCGCTGGGCCCGCTCCGGCGACGTGGTCCTCGTGGCCGGCAAGGGCCACGAGATCGGCCAGGAGATCCACGGGGTGAAGTACCCATTCGACGACCGCGAGGTTCTGGGAGAGGCGATCGATCGGATCGCCTCCGAAGACCCCGCACACGGAGGAAACGCATGATCCCGATGACGCTCGCCCAGATCGCACAGGCGGTCGGCGGGACGCTCCACGATGTCGACGATCCGTCGGCCACCGTTTCGGGAACGGTGGAGTTCGATTCCCGCAAGGTCACACCGGGTGGGCTGTTCCTGGCGCTGCCGGGCGCGACGACCGACGGGCACGACCACGCGGCCGCTGCGGTGGCGGCGGGCGCGGCGGCCGTGCTCGCGGCCCGCCCGGTCGGTGTCCCGGCGATCGTGGTCGAGCCGCTCGGCGCGTCGGACAACGGCGCGTTGGCCCTCGAACACGACACCGACGGCTCCGGCGCGGCGGTACTCGAGGCGCTCGCGAAGCTGGCGCGCGTGAGCGTCGACCGGCTCACCGCCGACTCGGACCTGACCGTCGTCGGGGTGACCGGTTCGTCCGGCAAGACCTCCACGAAGGACCTGCTGGCGGCAGTTCTCTCGCCCCTCGGGTCCGTCGTGGCCCCGCCCGGTTCGTTCAACAACGAGCTCGGGCATCCCTGGACGGCGCTCCGGGCCGACGCCGACACCCGTTTCCTGGTCCTGGAGATGTCCGCCCGCGGACGCGGGCACATCGCGGCCCTCGCGAAGTCCGCCCCACCGCGCATCGGTGTGGTCCTCAATGTGGGCACGGCGCACCTCGGCGAGTTCGGTTCCCGCGAGGCGATCGCCGACACCAAGGGCGAGCTGCCGGCGTCGCTGCCGACCGCCGCCGAGGGGGGCGTCGCGGTGCTCAACGCCGATGATCCGCTGGTCGCGGCGATGGCGCAGCGGACCCGGGCACGCGTCGTGCTGGTGGGCCAGTCCGGCGCCGCCGATGTCCGCGCGACCGACGTCCGCCTCGACGATCAGGCGCGCGCCAGTTTCACTCTGACCGCCCCGGCCGGCAGCATCCCGGTCACGCTCGCGGTGCACGGCGAACACCAGGTCGGCAACGCGCTCGCGGCGGCCGCCGTCGCGCTCGAGTGCGGGGCGACGCTCGACCAGGTCGCGGCGGCGCTCGGTTCCGCCGGGCCGGTCTCGGCGCGTCGGATGGAGGTCCGCGATCGGGCCGACGGCGTCACCGTCGTCAACGACTCGTACAACGCGAACCCGGATTCGATGCGTGCGGCGATCAAGGCGCTCGTGTCGATGGCCCGGTCCGGTCGTGGTCCGGCACGCCGGAGTTGGGCAGTCCTCGGCGAAATGGCGGAACTCGGACCAGAATCAGTGGTCGAGCACGACGCGATCGGACGGTTCGCGGTGCGCCTGGACGTGACCAAGCTGATCCTCGTCGGAGCCGGTCGGCCCGTCCGCGCGATGTACCAGGGAGCGGTGATGGAAGGTTCTTGGGGTGACGAGGCGGTCCACGTGCCCGACGGTGCGAGTGCGATCGCGCTGCTGGAGCAGGAACTGGAGGCCGGTGATCTCGTACTGGTGAAGGCTTCGCAGTCGATCGGACTGTGGGAGGTCGCGGACGCGGTTCTCGACGCGCCGACCACCGACGCCGCGCAGATCACCGATTCGGAGGCGCCGCAGTGAGGCAGATCCTCTTCGCCGCGGGCATCGCCCTCGCGGTGTCCATCCTGCTGACGCCGGTCCTGATCAAGGTCTTCTCGCGGCAGGGCTTCGGGCAGGAGATCCGGGTCGAAGGCCCGGCGAGCCATCAGGCAAAGCGTGGTACCCCCACGATGGGCGGCGTCGCGATCCTCGCGGGAATCTGGGCCGGCTACTGGGGCTCGCATCTCATCGGCATCGGCTACGACGCCGAGGGGCCGACCGCGTCGGGCCTGTTGGTGCTCGGTCTGACCACCGCGCTCGGTGGCGTCGGGTTCCTCGACGACTTCATCAAGATCCGCAAGCAGCGCAACCTCGGTCTGAACAAGACGGCCAAGCTCGTCGGCCAGTTGGTGGCGGCGGTCGTGTTCGGCATCCTGGCGCTGCAGTTCCGCGGCGGCAGCGGTCTGACCCCGGGCAGCGTGCACCTGTCGTACGTGCGCGACATCGCCACTGTCAGCATGGGATCGATCGTCTTCATCCTGTTCTGCTACCTGCTGGTGAGCGCGTGGTCGAACGCGGTGAACCTCACCGACGGCCTCGACGGTCTGGCGGCCGGTTCGATGAGCCTCGTGCTCGGCGCATACGTGATCATCACGTTCTGGCAGTACCGGAACGCCTGCGTCGACGGGCCGGGCAGCCTCGGTCCGTCGAAGGGCTGCTACGACGTCCGTGATCCGCTGGACCTGGCGTTGCTGTGTGCCGCCGGAGCCGCGGCATGCATCGGCTTCCTGTGGTGGAACGCGGCGCCGGCGAAGATCTTCATGGGCGACACCGGTTCGCTCGCGCTGGGCGGCATGCTGGCCGGCCTGTCCATCACCACCCGCACCGAGCTGCTCATGGTCGTCATCGGCGCCCTGTTCGTGGCCGAGGCGGCGTCGGTGGTCATCCAGGTGGCGGTGTTCCGATCGAGCCGACGGCGGGTGTTCCGGATGGCGCCGTTCCACCACCACTTCGAACTGGGCGGCTGGGCCGAGACCCAGGTGATCATCAGATTCTGGTTGCTGGCCGCGATCGCGTCCGCGATCGGCCTCGCACTGTTCTACAGCGAATATCTCGCGGCGATCGGGGACTGACGGATGCAGCTCGACGGGACCGGACACGACGCGGGAGTCGACGCGGGAGATCTGGACCGACTGCGCGGCGCGAGCGTCCTCGTGACCGGCGCCGGCATCTCCGGCCGCGCGGTGATTGCTCCGCTGCACGACCTCGGTGCCCGGGTGACGGTGACCGACACCAACGTGGACGCCCTCGCCCGTTGCGCCGAGCTCGGTGCCGAGACGGTGCCGCTCGACGACCTGGTCGCCGACCCGGCGCGCGTCGCCGAGTTCGTCCTCGTCGTCACCAGTCCGGGGTTCCGGCCGGACGCGCCGGTTCTCGCGGCGGCCACGGCCGCCGGCATCCCGATCTGGGGCGACATCGAGTTCACGTGGCATGTCGACCGGGCCGGGGTGTACGGTCCGCCGCGACAGTGGCTGGTCGTGACCGGCACCAACGGCAAGACCACGACGACGTCGATGCTGCACTCGATCCTCGAGGCCGCGGACATGTCGTCGGCGGCGTGCGGCAACATCGGCCTGCCGGTGCTCGACGCACTGCGTGCGCAGGAGCCCCGCGTCGACGTCCTCGCCGTCGAGCTGTCGTCGTTCCAGCTGCACTGGGCGCCGTCCGTGCGCCCGACAGCCGGCGTCGTACTCAACATCGCCGAGGATCATCTCGACTGGCACGGCGGCATGGAGGGCTACACGGACGCCAAGGCGCAGGCCCTCACCGGTGGCGTCGCCGTCGTCGGCCTCGACGACGCGGTCGCCGCCACGCTGGTCGAGCGGCCGCGTGACGGGCACACCGTCGGCTTCCGGCTCGATGCGCCCGACGTCGGAGAGTTGGGCGTTCGCGGCGGGATGCTGATCGACCGGGCGTTCGCGGATTCGGTTCCCCTCGTCGCGGCCGACGAGATCAGCCCGCCGGGTCCGGCCGGACTGTGCGACGCGCTGGCGGCGGCCGCGCTGGCCCGCGCGATCGGCGTCTCCCCGGCAGCGGTGGATGCGGGGCTGCGGGCTCATCGGGTGGGACCGCACCGGGCGGAGGTCGTCCGTCGGCTCACCGACATCACGTTCATCGACGATTCCAAGGCGACCAATCCGCATGCGGCGCGGTCGTCGATCGTCGCGCACGACTCGGTGGTGTGGATCGCCGGCGGCCTGCTCAAGGGGGCTCGCATCGACGACCTGGTCGCCGACGTCGCGGACCGACTGGCCGGTGCGGTGCTCATCGGCCGTGACGCCGATCAGATCGCCGAGGCGCTCGCGCGACACGCCCCCGAGGTCCCGGTCGTTCACGTGCGCGCGGGAGACGATGGGTCCGTGGTCGAACCGATCGCCGGAGCGGACGTGCTCCACCTCGATCTTCCCGCGGCCGACGCGGACACCGTGATGGCGGAGGCCGTGCGCGCCGCCACGGCCCTGGCTGCTCCCGGCGACACCGTGCTGCTGGCACCTGCTGCCGCGTCGCTCGACATGTTCGACTCGTACGGACACCGCGGGCGCAGCTTCGCCGCAGCGGTCACGGCGTTGGCCGACATCGAGCCGGAGTCCGGGACCCGCGGATGACAGGAGCCCCCGAGCGCGCGCCGCGCACCCGGATCGGGGCGTGGCTGGCTCGTCCGCTGACGTCGTTTCATCTCGTCGTCACCATCGCGGTCCTGTTGACGGTGCTCGGGCTGGTGATGGTGCTGTCGTCGTCGAGTGTCGAGTCGGTGGCGCGGGACGGGTCCGCGTACGGAAAGTTCGTCTCACAGCTGATCTTCGCGACGCTGGGTCTGGTGATCTTCTACATCGCGCTGCTGATCCCGATCCGGGTGATGCGTACGTGGTCGCTGCCGGCGTTCGGTGTGACGGTCGCGATGCTGGTGCTGGTGTTGATTCCCGGCATCGGTACGAAGTCGCAGGGAACCCGCGGTTGGTTCGTGATCGGTCCGATCTCGTTGCAGCCCTCCGAACTCGCGAAGATCGCGTTCGCGGTGTGGGGCGCGCACCTGCTCGCCACGCGGCGGCGGGAGGGTGCATCGCTCAAGGAGATGTTGATCCCGCTGGTGCCCGCGGCGCTGCTGGTCTTCGTCCTGATCGTGCTGCAGCCCGACCTCGGAACCACCATCTCGCTCGCGATCATCCTGCTGGCGCTGCTCTGGTTCTCGGGCCTTCCGCTGAAGATCTTCCTCACCGTGCTCCTGGCGGGCGGTGCGGCGGCCGTAACCCTCGCGCTGACTGCGGGATACCGGTCCGCGCGCGTCCAGTCGTTCCTGAACCCGGGTGACGACGCTCAGGGCGCGGGTTACCAGGCGCGGCAGGCGAAGTATGCGCTCGCGGACGGTGGCCTGTTCGGTGAGGGGCTCGGCCAGAGCCGGGCCAAGTGGAGTTATCTGCCCAACGCCCACAATGACTTCATCTTCGCGATCATCGGCGAGGAACTGGGATTCATCGGGGCGGGCGCGGTGATCGGGTTGTTCGCGCTGTTCGTGTACACCGGTCTGCGCATCGCGCGGCGCTCGGCGGACCCGTTCCTGCAGTTGCTGAGCGCGACCGCGACCGCGTGGATCACCGGTCAGGCGTTCATCAACATCGGTTACGTCGTCGGCATCCTGCCGGTCACCGGTCTGCAGTTGCCGCTGGTGTCGGCGGGTGGCACCTCGACGGCGACGACACTGTTGATGTTCGGTCTGGTCGCGAACGCGGCGAGACACGAGCCGGAGGCGGTCGCCGCGCTGCACAGCGGGCAGGACGGACGGATGTCTCGACTGCTGCGGCTGCCCAAGCCGGCGGCGTACATCCCGCCGCGCCCGCGCGGGGCGGCCGTCGTGCGCCGCACGGAGAACCGGAAGGTGCAACCCGCCCGCGGAGAACGCCCGGGCGCCAAGGACACCCGTGCTCTTCGGCACGACCAACCCCGACGCCGGCCGACCGACGACGGTCGACGGAACAACGAGAAGCGGGGCCACGGCCCCATGAGGGATCGGGACCGCGCGGGCACTTCGCGCGATCCCCGTCCAGGAGAGCGAGGAACGCGTAGGTGAGCGGCGACAAGACAGGCCTGTCCGTGGTGGTGGCCGGCGGCGGGACGGCCGGGCACATCGAGCCGGCAATGGCTGTCGCGGACGCGATCCGTGCGCTCGATCCGTCCGCCGTGGTGACGGCGCTCGGGACCGAGCGAGGCCTCGAGACCACCCTGGTCCCCGATCGGGGGTATCCGCTCGAGCTGATCCCGCCGGTTCCGTTGCCCCGCAAGCCCACGATGGATCTGTTCCGGCTACCCGGCCGGATTCGGCGGTCGGTGGCCGCCACGCGCGCGGTGCTCGACCGTACCGACGCGGACGTCGTCGTGGGCTTCGGCGGCTATGTCGCGCTGCCCGCGTATCTTGCTGCCGGTTCGGGTCTGCTGCGCCGCCGCCGGAAGATCCCGATCGTGATCCACGAGGCCAACGCCAGTGCGGGCATCGCGAACAAGATCGGTGCCCGTCGTGCCCGTCGCGTCCTGGCCGCGGTCGCGGGTTCCGGGGTGGCCGCGCGCGGCACCGCGGATGCCGAGATCGTCGGAATCCCGGTCCGCTCGTCCATCACCGGACTCGATCGGGCGGCCCTGCGCGCGCAGGCGCGTGAGCACTTCGGTCTGCCGGCGGACGGTCCGGTGCTGTTGGTGTTCGGCGGATCGCAGGGCGCCCGGTCGCTCAACGAGGCCGTCGCCGGTGCCGCCCCGCAACTCGCGGCGGCCGGTATCTCCGTGTTGCACGCCTACGGTCCCAAGAACTCCGTGGAAGTCGAGTCGCATCCGGAGGCGCCGTACGTGGCGGTGCCGTACCTGACGCGCATGGACCTGGCGTACTCCGCCGCCGACGCGGTGATCTGTCGTTCGGGCGCCATGACCGTCGCCGAGGTCTCGGCCGTCGGCCTCCCCGCCGTGTACGTGCCGTTGCCACATGGAAACGGCGAGCAGGAACTCAATGCCCGGCCCGTCGTCGCTGCCGGAGGTGGGATGATCGTTCCGGATGCGGAGTTGACGCCGCACTACGTGTCGGAGACCGTGGTGCCGTTGCTCGCCGACCGCGCACGGCTCGAGGAGATGGGCCGCAGCGCGGCCGGTGCCGGCCACCGCAGTGCGGCGGCGACCGTCGCACAGATCGTTGTCGATGTAGCAAGGGGAAACCGATGAACGAGCAGCTACCCGCGGGTCTCGAGCGGGTACACATGGTCGGCATCGGAGGTGCCGGAATGTCCGGCATCGCGCGGATCCTGCTCTCCCGGGGTGGGCAGGTGTCCGGCTCGGACGCCAAGGAGAGCCGCGGCGTGCTCGCGCTGCGTGCTCGCGGCGCTGTCGTCCGCATCGGCCACGATGCGAGCGCCCTCGATCTGCTGCCGGGTGGCCCGACGGCCGTCGTCACCACGCACGCCGCGATCCCGAAGGACAATCCGGAGCTCGTCGAGGCCGCGAAGCGCGGCATTCCGGTGATCCTGCGCCCCGCGGTCCTGGCGTCGCTGATGCGCGGGCATCGCACGCTCCTGGTGTCGGGCACGCACGGCAAGACCTCGACGACCTCGATGCTCGTGGTCGCGTTGCAGCACTGTGGATTCGACCCGTCCTTCGCGGTCGGCGGCGAACTGAACGAGGCCGGTACCAACGCCCATCACGGCTCGGGTGAGGTCTTCGTCGCGGAGGCCGACGAGAGCGACGGCTCGCTGCTCCAGTACGACCCGGACGTCGTGGTGGTCACCAACATCGAGGCGGACCATCTCGACTTCTTCGGTAGCAGTGAGGCGTACGTCCAGGTCTTCGACGACTTCGTCGCGCGGATCGCTCCGGACGGCCTGCTCGTGGCGTGCCTCGACGATCCGGGGTCGGCTGCGCTCGCGCGGCGAACGGTGGAGTCCGGTAGCGCGGTACGGGTCGTCGGCTACGGCACGGCGGAGGCCGCCGCGTCCGCCGGTCCGGTTCCGGTGGGTGTGGAGTTGCTGTCCTGGGAGGCGCGTGACGTCGGGGGAGTGGCGCACATCCGCTTCGCCGGCGAGGTCGAGCCGCGCACGTTGCGGTTGGGCGTGCCCGGAAAGCACATGGCGCTCAACGCGCTTGCCGCGTTGCTCGCGGGCGTGGACGCCGGCGCGTCGGTGGACGAACTGCTCGAGGGGCTGGCCGGGTTCGGTGGGGTCCACCGCCGGTTCCAGCTCACCGGCCGCGAGCGCGGGGTCCGGGTGTTCGACGACTACGCGCATCATCCGACCGAGGTCCGGGCGGTGCTCGGCGCCGCGCGGGAACTGGTCGACAACGACGGCCGGCAGGGCCGTGTCGTCGTGGTGTTCCAGCCGCATCTGTACTCGCGGACAGTGACGTTCGCGCAGGAGTTCGGCGAGGCGCTCGACCTGGCGGACGAGGTCGTAGTGCTCGACGTGTACGGCGCGCGCGAGGAGCCGATCCCCGGAGTGAGCGGCGCGCTGGTCGCGCAGGCGCTCACGAAACCTGTTCACTATCAGCCCGATCGGTCCCAGGTGCCGCGTCAGCTCGCCGGACTCGTCGAGCCCGGCGACGTCCTGATCACGATGGGTGCGGGCGACGTGACGATGCTCGGTGGTCCGATACTCGATGCACTGCGGTCGCGGCCCAACCACGGTGGTCGTTCGGCGGGATCGGGTTCGGAGCCGCAGTGACGGCCGATCGTCGGGGTCGACCCCGCAGCGGCCGGCCCGATGCGCGCCGGTCGCGCGGCGATCGCACGCGCCGGAGTTCGCCGCGCCAGGCGACGTCGTCCGGTCGGCGCGACGGGAACGGACCGGAGTCGGAGGCGAAGACCGCCGATCGCGGTTCGGAGGAGCGGGCGCGCGCCCGGTCGTTGCGGCGCAAGGTTTTCCTGATCGCGACCGCCGTGGTGGTCGTGCTCGGCGGCCTCGGCGCCGCGCTGTGGTTCAGCCCGATGATGTCGGTCCGTCAGGTCGAGTACGTCGGTGACGGCTTCCTCACCGCGGAGGAGGTCCTGCCGGTCGCGGGGATCGCGGACGGGACTCCACTGCTGCGGGTCGACACCGCGGCAGCGGCCAAGCGTGTCGCGGGGATACCCCGGGTCGCGGAAGCGCGGGTGCAGCGCGAATATCCGTCGACCGTGCGGGTGACCGTCCGCGAGCGGATTCCGGTGGTGTTCTTCGATTCCCCGGACGGAACGCATCTGATGGACGCCACCGGGGTGGACTACGCCGTCGAGCCGCCGCCGTTCGGTGTGGTGCGACTCGTCACGCCGACACCGACCGAGGCCGACCACGCCACCCAGGCTGCGCTGGAGGTGCTCGGGTCGCTGCCGGAGGCGGTCCGGGTCCAGGTGTCCGAGGTTGCCGCACCGACGATTTCGAGTGTCTCGGTTACTCTGGTGGACGGCCGTGTCGTGGTGTGGGGCGGTGTCGACGATTCCGAGAGGAAGTCGGCAGTGGTCTCCGCACTGTTGACACAGCCCGGTCGGATCTTCGATGTGTCGAGTCCCGAACTGCCCACAGTAAAGTGATGGGCGATCCGGAGGCTCACGCCACGAGCGGATCGGGGGCTCCGTGCCCCGCAAAAACTTGGCGCGTGTCGGCGCGCCTGCTGGCGGATCGCTGTGGCACTGCATAGCGTTTCGCCCCAAGGGACTACTTGACATAACCTGAACCCTGTGGTTGAGGTTGAGGGTTTTCCATAATCACCCCTAGTACGAGCGCGAAATCCACTCACGGAAGGCGAGAGCCCATGACGCCCCCGCACAACTACCTCGCCGTAATCAAGGTCGTCGGTATCGGCGGCGGCGGCGTCAACGCGGTCAACCGCATGATCGAGCAGGGACTCAAGGGAGTCGAGTTCATCGCGGTCAACACCGACGCGCAGGCGCTGCTCATGTCCGACGCCGACGTCAAGCTCGACGTGGGTCGCGAACTGACCCGTGGTCTCGGCGCCGGCGCCGACCCGGAGGTCGGCCGCAAGGCCGCCGAGGATCACAAGGACGAGATCGAGGAGGTCCTCAAGGGGGCCGACATGGTGTTCGTCACCGCGGGCGAGGGTGGTGGCACCGGTACCGGTGGTGCCCCGGTCGTCGCGAGCATCGCCCGCAAGCTCGGCGCCCTCACCATCGGTGTCGTCACGCGGCCGTTCTCCTTCGAGGGCAAGCGCCGCGGTTCGCAGGCCGAGTCCGGGATCTCCGCTCTGCGTGAGTCCTGCGACACCCTGATCGTGATCCCCAACGATCGGCTGCTTCAGCTGGGCGATGCCGCCGTCAGCCTCATGGACGCGTTCCGCAGCGCCGACGAGGTGCTCCTCAACGGTGTCCAGGGCATCACCGACCTGATCACCACGCCGGGTCTGATCAACGTCGACTTCGCCGACGTCAAGAGCGTCATGTCCGGCGCCGGAAGCGCGCTCATGGGCATCGGCTCCTCCCGTGGGGAGGGCCGGTCGATCAAGGCCGCCGAGACCGCGATCAACTCGCCGCTGCTGGAAGCGTCGATGGAGGGCGCGCGCGGAGTGCTGCTGTCGATCGCCGGCGGTTCGGACCTGGGTTTGTTCGAGATCAACGAGGCGGCGTCGCTGGTCCAGGAGGCCGCGCACATCGACGCGAACATCATCTTCGGAACGGTGATCGACGATTCGCTCGGCGACGAGGTTCGCGTCACCGTGATCGCCGCGGGCTTCGACGGCGGAGCGCCGGCCAAGCGGCCGCTCGAGGTCCAGTCGGCCATCGGCCGCGGGAACATCGGCGCAGGACGGGCCGGCGAGGTCGGGCAGTCCGAGCGCGCCGCGGCGGCACCCGCCGAGCCCGCACCGGCGGCTCCGGCGGCTCCGCGTGAGCCGGTCGGCGCGCCCACGGGGTCGACCCTGCCGCCGCTGGGTGGCAGTGCTTCCCGTGCAGTACCGGTCAGCAACGAGGAAGGCGAAGACGACGACGTCGATGTGCCTTCCTTCATGCGCCGTTGAGCGGGGTTTCCGTGACGGGTGTCCGGGTCCGGCGGGTCGTGACGACCCGAGCCGGTGGTGTGTCCGCGGCGCCGTACGAGTCGTTCAATCTCGGTGATCACGTCGGCGACGATCCGGCTGCGGTGGATACGAACCGCCGCCGGCTCGCCGACGGCATCGGGCTGCCGTTCGAGCGCTTGGTGTGGATGGAACAGATCCACAGCCGGAACGTCACGGTCGTCGACGGTCCTGTCGACGGTCCCGTTCCCGCCACCGACGCGCTGGTGACCACGGTGCCCGGTCTGGCCCTGGTCACACTGAGCGCCGACTGCGTGCCGATCCTGCTGTCCGACGACGAGGCCGGCGTCATCGCCGCCGTGCACGCCGGTCGGATCGGAGCCCGGATCGGCATCGTGCCCAAGGTGATCGGCGCGATGATCGAGCAGGGCGCGCGGCCCGAGCGGATCGGCGCGTTCCTCGGGCCCGCGGCGAGCGGTCGTCAGTACGAGGTTCCGGCCGCGATGCAGGCCGATGTCGAGAAGTTCCTGCCCGGCAGCGCCACTCGCACGGTCAAGGGCACGCCGGGGCTCGATCTGCGAGCCGGTCTGCGGCGGCAGTTGCTGGCCGCCGGGGTCTCGGGTGTCGCCGAGGATCCGCGGTGCACGATCGAGGATGCAACGTTGTTCAGCCACCGCCGGGGAGCGCCCACGGGCCGCCTGGCAGCGGTGATCTGGATGGACCCACCCGGGGAAGAGTGACGGGATCGAGTTGACGGCCGATGAGTAGGCACGACGAAATCGCATCGGCGCTGACGGCGGTCCGCGCCAGACTCGACGCGGCCTGCCGGGAAGCCGGGCGCCCTCTCACCGAGGTGGCGCTGCTACCGGTGACGAAGTTCTACCCGGTGACGGATGTCCGGATTCTCTACGATCTCGGTTTCCGGGCGTTCGGGGAGTCGCGCGAACCCGAGGCCGGCACCAAGGTGGCCGACTTCCGGTCGACTCCGGGCGCCGACGAGTCGGTGCGCTGGCACATGATCGGTCGCCTGCAGCGAAACAAGGTCAAGTCGGTCGTGCGCTGGGCCGACACGGTCCACTCGCTCGACAGCGTCAGGCTCGCCGATGCGCTCGACCGCGCGGCCGCGGGTGCGCTCGACGAGGGCGCTCGATCGGATCCGCTCGAGGTTCTCCTCCAGGTGAGCCTGGATGCCGATCCGGACCGTGGTGGGGTACCGGCCGGGGATCTCGGCGAGCTGGCCGATCGCGTAGCGGGGTCGTCGAACCTGGTGCTCGGCGGAATCATGGGTGTGCCGCCGTTGGGCGTCGACCCCGACGCTGCATTCGCGCGACTCTCGACGCTCCACGCGAACCTTCTGCGCACGCATCCCGAGGCGACGACGTTGTCCGCCGGGATGACCGGTGATCTCGAGGCCGCGGTCCGCCACGGGTCGACCTGTGTGCGTGTCGGAACCGCCCTCCTCGGCCGCCGACCGATAGTCTCGAAATGATCACCAGTCACACCAGTAACACCAAGAAGATCTCTGCGGTCGACCGCAGGATTCGTCAGAACCAGTCCGCCGCGCCCAGGAAGGTCGATCAATGAGCAGCCTGCACAAGTTCAAGGCTTACTTCGGCATGGTTCCCCTCGAGGATTTCGAGGACGACTACATCGACGAGCCCGGGCAGGGCCGCCGCGAGTACGCCGAGCCCGGTTACGCGGCGTCCCGCCGTGACGAGGTCGAGAGTGATTTCGACCGCTACGAGTCCGCTCCCCGTTCGTCGGCGCGGGTCGAGCCCATCGCGCCACGAGGTGCTGCACCGCGCGGCGCCACCCGCGGCGCACTCGCCGTCGACCCGCGGATGGAGCGGCACGAGAGCCGCCGGTCGGTGGTCGACGAGGGCGGGCCGCTGTCCAAGATCACCACGCTGCGTCCCCGGGACTACGGCGAGGCCCGCACCATCGGCGAGCGCTTCCGCGACGGCACGCCGGTGATCATGGATCTCGTCGAGATGAGCAACGCCGATGCCAAGCGACTCGTCGACTTCGCTGCCGGGCTCGCCTTCGCGCTCCGCGGGTCGTTCGACAAGGTCGCGACCAAGGTGTTCCTGCTGTCACCCGCCGACATCGACGTTTCCGCCGAGGAGCGGCGCCGCATCGCGGAGACCGGGTTCTACAACCAGAAGTAGTCCGCGGTCCGAACGGGCGATCCGCCGATGAGACCGAGTCGTCGACTGCGCGCGAGTGTGATGCGCGACTCGGCTAGCGAGATCGTTTTGATCGACCGGTCATTGTCAGGCAGAGTGAAGGTGTGGCCGTGTTCTCGGTGATCTACGTGATCCTGTTCATCTTCTGGTTGTTGCTCATCGGACGGATCATCGTCGAGTTCATCCGGGTGTTCGCCCGTGACTGGAGACCGACGGGTTTCGTCGTGATCGTGCTCGAGGCGATCTTCACGGTCACAGACCCGCCGGTGAAGCTTCTTCGCCGGCTCATTCCACCGATTTCGCTCGGTGGGGTCCGGCTCGACCTGTCGATCATGGTGCTGCTGTTCCTGCTGTTCATCCTCATGCAGGTGGTCTCGGGACTAGCTTCACCTTCGGGTTTGGTGTGACAGAATGACCCGCAGTTACAGTGTGACGGGTAACGAAATGGTTAACGAGTACGCGCAATGCCCTAGAACTCAATGCGTGCTAGACCGCCAATTGACGCGTGAAGGGATCCTTCCATGCCGCTGACTCCAGCTGATGTGCACAACGTCGCGTTCAGCAAGCCTCCGATCGGGAAGCGTGGCTACAACGAGGACGAGGTCGACGCCTTCCTCGATCTGGTCGAGCAGGAGCTGTCCCGGCTCATCGAGGAGAATGCAGATCTCCGTCAGCGCGTAGGCGAGCTCGACCAGGAGTTGGCCGAGGCGAAGAAGGCTCCGCGTTCGGCCGCCGCGCCGGCGCCCGCTCCGGCTCCCGCGCCGGAACCGGTTCGAGTCGTCGAACAGCCCAAGGCTGCTCCGGTTCCCGCGGCAGCGCCGCGTCCGTCGGAGGACGCCAATATGCAGGCCGCGAAGGTCCTCGGCCTCGCGCAGGAGATGGCCGACCGCCTGACGGGCGACGCCAAGGTCGAGGCGGAGCAGCTCCTCAGCGACGCCCGCACCAACTCGGAGCGCCTCGTCACCGATGCGCGCACCAAGTCGGAGACCATGGTCTCCGACGCCAAGCAGAAGTCGGAGACCATGGTCTCGGACGCCAAGCAGAAGTCGGAGTCGCTCCTCTCGGACGCCCAGACCCGCTCGGAGACCCAGCTGCGGCAGGCCAAGGAGAAGGCCGATGCGCTGCAGGCCGACGCCGAGAAGAAGCACACCGAGATCATGGCGACGATCAACCAGCAGCGTTCCGTCCTCGAGGGTCGGATCGAGCAGCTGAAGACGTTCGAGCGCGAGTACCGGGTGCGGCTCAAGTCGTACCTCGAGTCGCAGCTCGAGGAGCTGGAGCAGCGCGGCTCGGCCGTGCCGGTCGACGGTGGCCAGGACGCTTTCAACCAGTCCGGCTTCAGCCAGTCGTTCGCCAAGGGAAACAGCTGACTGAGCCGACGCCCGGCCGGCTCTCGAGTAGAGGGTGAATCGTGCTGGTCATGACGCTGGTCCTCGCGGCAGTGGGTTTTACCCTGCTGGTGATCGCCTTGATGACGGGTTCCGTCCTCTGGGCCTGGGGATGCATCGCAGTCTGTGTCGCGGGTGCCGTCCTCCTGCTCGTCAGTGCGCTGGCGAGCAGGAAGGCGGCACCGGCCGTTACGCCGGCCGACACGAAGAACGGTGACGTCGAGTCCGACCACGGTGATTCCGACGGGAATTCGGCTCAGGGTTAGACTGAACGCACATACGGCTGAGATCCGGCGATCACCGGGGAGCCTTCGGAAGAACGGTCGAGATTCGGGATTCGCGTTGATCGCGTAACCCGGATCCGGCTCAGTAGAACCGAACGGGTGGGCCCGTCACAGCCTTGATCGAGTGGCTCGTCTCGCGAACGTGGCGACGAGCAAGCGGGGTGGTACCGCGGTAGCGGCGCACAGGGCGCCGTCGTCGTCCCCGTGCCGGTAGTTGGGCACGAGGAGCCGCGCGGTGACAAGTAACGAATCCACCCCTCCCCAGACGAACGACGCGTACCCGCGCGTCGATCTCGTCGGTGAACGCGCCACTGGAAGTGTGTCCTTCCCGGCGCTCGAGCAGAAGGTGCTCGCAGCGTGGGATGCGGACGACACGTTCCGGGCGAGTATCGCGAACCGTGACGGTGCCGAGGAGTTCGTCTTCTACGACGGCCCGCCCTTCGCGAACGGTCTGCCGCACTACGGCCACCTCCTCACCGGCTACGTCAAGGATCTGGTGCCACGTTTCCAGACGATGCGCGGCAAGAAGGTCGACCGGCGCTTCGGCTGGGACTGCCACGGTCTGCCCGCGGAACTCGAGGCCGAGAAGCAGCTCGGCATCAAGGACAAGTCGCAGATCGACTCGATGGGTCTGGCGGAGTTCAACGCGTACTGCAAGCAGTCGGTGCTGCGCTACACCGACGAGTGGCGCGACTACGTCACCCGTCAGGCGCGCTGGGTCGACTTCGACAACGACTACAAGACCCTGGATCTGGACTTCATGGAGTCCGTGATGTGGGCGTTCAAGGAGCTCTACGACAAGGGTCTGATCTACCAGGGCTTCCGGGTGCTCCCGTACAGCTGGTACGAGCAGACGCCGCTGTCGAACCAGGAGACTCGCCTCGACGACGCGTACAAGATGCGGCAGGACCCGGCCGTCACCGTCGACATGGTGCTGACTGCCCCGGGCTCGCCGCTCGACGGTGCGAATGCCCTGATCTGGACGACGACGCCGTGGACGCTGCCGTCGAACCTGGCGATCGCGGTGCACCCCGACGTCGACTACGTGCAGGTGCTCGGCGCCGACGGCAAGCGCTATGTGCTCGCCGCCGCCCGTGTCGGCCACTACGCGCGTGAGCTCGGCGAGTCGCCCGAGGTCCTCGGCGAGTACAAGGGCGCTGAGCTCCTCGGCCTCACCTACACGCCGCCGTTCGACTTCTTCCACGGCCCCGACAAGGGGCACGCCAACGCGCACCGCGTGCTGTCGGCCGACTACGTCACCACCGACTCCGGTACCGGAATCGTCCACCTCGCACCGGCTTTCGGTGAGGAGGACATGGAGTGCGCGACGGCGAACGGCATCGAGATCGTCCAACCGCTCGATCCGGGTGGCAAGTTCACCTCGATGGTGCCGCCGTACGAGGGCCTGCAGGTGTTCGATGCCAACCCGGTCATCATCAAGGACCTCAAGGCTGCCGGAAAGCTGTTGCGGCACGAGACGATCGAGCACTCGTACCCGCACAGCTGGCGTTCGGGCCAGCCGTTGATCTACATGGCCGTGCCGTCGTGGTTCGTTGCGGTGACCAAGTTCCGTGATCGCATGGTCGAGCTCAACCAGGAGATCACCTGGGTGCCCGAGCACATCAAGGACGGGCAGTTCGGCAAGTGGCTCGCCGGCGCCCACGACTGGAACATCAGCCGTAACCGCTACTGGGGCAGCCCGATCCCGGTGTGGATCTCGGACGACCCGGCCTACCCGCGCGTGGACGTCTACGGCTCGCTCGACCAGCTCGAGGCCGATTTCGGTGCCCGTCCGTCCGACCTGCATCGGCCGATGATCGACGAGCTGGTCCGTCCCAACCCGGACGACCCGACCGGCAAGTCGATGATGCGTCGCGTTCCCGAGGTGCTGGACTGCTGGTTCGAGTCGGGGTCGATGCCGTTCGCTCAGGTCCACTACCCGTTCGAGAACCAGGATTGGTTCGAGACGCACTACCCGGGCGACTTCATCGTCGAGTACAACGGGCAGACCCGCGGCTGGTTCTACAACCTGCACGTGCTCGCGACCGCTCTCTTCGACCGCCCTGCGTTCAGAACCGTTGCCGCACACGGCATCGTTCTGGGCGACGACGGCCTGAAGATGAGCAAGTCCAAGGGCAACTACCCGGACGTCAAGGAGGTCTTCGACCGCGACGGCTCCGACGCCATGCGGTGGTTCCTGATGTCGTCGCCGATCCTGCGCGGCGGCAACCTGGTGGTCACCGAGCAGGGCATCCGCGAGGGTGTCCGACAGGCGCTGCTGCCGATGTGGAACGCCTGGAGCTTCCTGCAGCTGTACGCGTCCAAGCCCGGCCAGTGGCGGACCGACTCGTCGAACGTGCTCGACCGGTACATCCTCGCCAAGCTCGCCGCGACGCGGGACGCGATCACCGATGCGCTCGAGGCGACCGACATCGCCGGCGCGTGCGACGAGCTGCGCACGTTCTGTGATGCGCTCACCAACTGGTATGTGCGACGCTCGCGCAACCGGTTCTGGGACGAGGACCGGGACGCGATCGACACCCTGCACACGGTGCTCGAGGTCGTGAGCCGTCTGGCGGCGCCGCTGCTGCCGATGGCGACCGAGGTGATCTGGCGGGGCCTGACCGGTGGCCGGTCGGTGCACCTGACGGACTGGCCGACGGCGTCCGAGCTCCCGGCCGACGCGGAGCTGGTTGCCGCGATGGACGATGTCCGGGGCGTCTGCTCGACGGTGCTGGGTCTGCGCAAGGCGCAGAACCTTCGGGTGCGGCTGCCGCTGCCCGAGGTCACCGTCGCGGCACCCGACGCCGATCGGCTGCGCCCGTACCTGGGCCTGATCGCCGACGAGGTGAACGTCAAGAAGGTCGACATCACCGACGACGTCGACGTGCACGGTCGCTTCGAGCTGGTCGTCAACGCCCGGGCCGCGGGTCCGCGCCTGGGCAAGGACGTGCAGACCGTCATCAAGGCGGTCAAGGCGGGCGACTGGTCCGAGACGGACGGTGTGGTCACGGTGTGGCCGGGTCGCTCCGCAGGCTCCGCTCCTGCCGCGGGAATCGCGCTGCTCCCCGAGGAGTACACGCAGCGGCTGGTCGCGGCCGAGCCCGAGTCGACGGCGGCCCTGCCCGACGGCGCCGGTCTGGTGGTACTCGACTCGCAGGTGACCGAGGAACTCGAGGCCGAGGGTTGGGCCAAGGACCGCATCCGTGAACTGCAGGACGCGCGTCGTGCGGCGGGTCTCGATGTCTCCGATCGCATCTCGGTGACGCTGCAGGTTCCCGCGGATCGTCTCGACTGGGCACAGCGGCACCGCGATCTGATCGCGGGCGAGGTCCTGGCGACGACACTCGAACTCGGCGACGTCTCCGGGGACGCGGTCGTCGAACTCGGTGAGGGCGTGCGCGCCACGGTCACCAAGGCGTGATCGGGTAGCGACGCTTCGCGAACGAAGCCCTGAGGGACCGTAGGTTCCTCAGGGCTTCGTCGTGTGTGCTGTCGTCTGGGCGCTGATCGCGGCGCCCATCCAGCGGCGTAGGTACCGCCGGAGTTCGTGCTCGCCGCGTGGAGGGTTTCCGGGGGAGACGAAGAACGACTGCATTGTCCGCAGCAGGTACTCGACGAGTTCGCGCAGAGACGGTTCGTCGTACCCGTGCCGATCCCAGTCGACGTCGAAGCGTCGGATCATCGTCATCCCGAAGGTGGGCGCCTCGTCCGACGTGATTCCCTCGGTGTGGGAGTGCGAACCGGACAGCATGATGCCCAGGTGCGGGGTGCGGGGCAGTTCGTCGAGGGTGTAGACCACGGCTTCGGTCAGGGCGTCGGCCGGGTCCGCCCGTCCCCGGACGTGCGCCGTCAGGCGGTCGAGGAACCCGTCGACCGAGGCGATGGCGGCGGCGCGGAGGAGGGCGTCGGTGCTGGGGAAGTACCGGTACGAGAAGATGATCGTGAAGCTCATCCTGCAGGCCAAGCCGCTGATCACCGACCCGGCGGTCGCCGAGGAGGCGGTGGCGTTCATGCGTCAGGAGGGCCACCACTCGACCGCGCACCGTCAGCACGTGAACGGGCTGATCCGGCGCTACCCCGGCCTGCAGAACACGCTCGACGCGGTGATCGGCGAGTTCGATCTGCTCACCGAGCGCACCTCGATCGACTACCGCCTCGCGTACACCGCGGACCTCGAGGCGACCTTCACCCCGGTGTTCAAGCTGATGCTCGACAACGCGGCCACACTGTTCGCGCCCGGCGACGACCGGGTCGCCTCGCTGTTCCTCTGGCACTTCGTCGAAGAGGTCGAGCACCGCGGCTCCGCGCTGATCATCTACAACTCGCTCGTCGGCAACGAGATGTACCGGATGCGGATGGCGCCGTCGATCTTCGCGCACGTGATGAAGTCGATCCGGATCGCATGCGCCGGCTTCAACCAGCACGTTCCGCTGTCCGAGCGGAAGGTCGACTCGATGTCGATGTTTGCCCGGCACCGCACCAAGCAGCGGGTGCTCACCAGCTTCGCGCCCTACCTGACCAAGGGGCCGATGCCGCGCGCGTTCGACGGCCTGGCCCTCGGCGAGCAGCTCACCGCTCTGCGCGGCGCCGTTCGTAGCCAGCTGCCCGGCCACGACCCGACGCACGAGAACCTGCCCGTGCTCGCCGGCGAGTGGTTCACCCGCTACGACGACGGCTACGACTGCACGCGTTGGTACTCCGCCGAGTCGGTGTCGTCGAAGGCGGTGAACTGATGTCGGATCTGTGTTCACCCACGTTCGAGGATCTGGCCACCCGGCTGGGCTTCTCGTGTGACGAGGCCGGGGGGCTCGTCGAGTTCCGCAACCCCGGTGCGTTGGAGAACTGGACGCTGCCGGTCCTGGAGTTCACGATCGTTCTCGGCGCGGTGCTGGCCCTCGTGTACGCGATTCTGCGATTGCGGCGGCACGGCGATCCCACCAACCTGGTGCTGTGGTTCGGTGCCACCGCCTTCCTCTTCGTGATCGAGCCGCCGATCTACTTCCCGGCCACGTTCGGCACGGAGGAATACCTGGGCACGATGTTCGCGCACAACGGGTTCACCGTCGAATTCCTGTGGGGCAGACTGCCGCTGTACATCGTCGCGATCTATCCGCTGATGGCGACGCTGGCGTTCGAGATCGTCCGGATGCTCGGGGTGTTCCGGCGCTACGGGGTGTTCCTCGGCGCGGTGTGCGTCGGCTTCGTGCACCACGCGTTCTACGAGATGTTCGACCAGCTCGGTCCGCAGTTGCGGTGGTGGGAGTGGACCCTCGACAACAAGGTCAACCTGCCCTTCTTCGATTCGGTTCCGTTGCCGAGCGTCGTGGTGTTCGCGGCGCTGTGGCCGATGTCGCTGGCCCTGTGCGTGCAGTTCTTCGTCGGACGCCACGTCGACGACGGCCGGCACTTCTCCGGACTCGGGTTGGTTTGGCGCACAATCGTGGTCGGTCTCGCGGCGTCGGTCGGTGTGTTCGTCCTCCCGCTCCCGGCGACGGTCTTCGGGATGGGCAGCGACACGGTCCGGGGTGTTCTCTACGCCGCCGAACTGGTCGCGGTCACGGTCGTCGCGATTCCGCTGCTGTACAAGCAGTGGTCGCGGCTGCGCGCGGGAACGTCCGACGTCCCCGCCTACTCGAACGACTTCGTCCGGATCTACTCCATCGTGTACATCGCGGTGCTCGGCGTGCTGTGGCTGAGCGCGTTGCCGGACTTCTTCGGGGCGGTCGACGGCGTCACGAGCAACGGGGATCCCATCGGCAGCCTCTGGTACACGATCGCGTGCTTCGCCGTCGCGATCGCGTGCGTGGCCGCCACCTTCACCGTGCCGCGCGGCACGGCCGAGGCCGGCACCGTCCGGGCGGACGGGCAGCCGTCGGCGACGCCCACCGCATAGCCGAAGGCCTCGACGGGGCCTGTCGTCCGCTCGGCGTATTTTTCATCCATGGACTCCGCCGACCCCACACGCAGCCGCCGGTGGGTCCTGCATCTCGACATGGACGCGTTCTTCGCATCCGTCGAGCAGCTGACCCGTCCTACGTTGCGGGGTCGTCCCGTGCTCGTGGGCGGCCTCGGCGGTCGGGGAGTGGTTGCGGGGGCGAGCTACGAGGCGAGGGTCTTCGGCGCGCGCTCGGCCATGCCGATGCACCAGGCGCGCCGGTTGGTGGGGGCGTCGGCCGTCGTGCTGCCGCCCCGCGGTGGGCTGTACGGGCACGTGAGCCGGGAGGTGTTCGAGGCGCTGCGGGTGCGGATGCCTGTGCTGGAACAGCTTTCGCTCGACGAGGCGTTCGGGGAACCGGCCGAGCTCGCCGGTGCCGGCAAGGCCGAGGTGGAGCGCTACTGCGAAGAGCTGCGGGCGTTGGTTCTCGCCGAGACGGGGCTGGTCGCCTCGATCGGCGCCGGCGCGGGCAAGCAGGTCGCGAAGATCGCGTCCGGTCTGGCCAAGCCGGACGGGATCACGGTGGTGTCCCCGGACGTCCAGCAGGCCCTGCTGGAGGCGCTGCCGGTGCGCAAGCTGTGGGGTATCGGTCCCGTCGCGGAGGAGAAGCTCAAGCGGCTCGGGATCGAGACCGTCGGCGCCCTCGCGGCGCTGCCGGAGGCCGAGGTGGCATCCATTCTCGGGACGACGATCGGACCGGGTCTGCAGCGGCTGGCCCGGGGCATCGACGACCGTCCGGTCGCGGAACGCGCCGACGCCAAACAGGTGAGTGCCGAAACGACTTTCGCGCAGGACATCGTGACACTGTCCGAGCTGCGGCGGGCCGTCGAGTCGAGCGCCGCCGCTGCGCACAGGCGGTTGGCGCGGGACGGCCGCGCGGCCCGCACCGTCGTCCTGAAACTCCGTAAGTCGGATATGAGCATCGTGACCCGATCGATCACGCTGCCGTACGCGACGACCGATCTGCAGACGCTCACCGCGACGGCGCAGCGCCAGGCGATCGACCCGCTCGAACTGGGTCCGATCCGCCTGGTGGGCGTGGGCTTCGGTGGGTTGTCCGCGGTGGTCCAGGGGTCGCTGTTCCCCGAGCTGGACCAGGGTGAGGATGTGTCGGAAAGTGGTGGACTCGAGGACGTTTCGTCGGACCGTGCGGCTTCCGAGTCGCGGCCCCGGTGGCATCCCGGATTGGACGTGTCGCACCCCGAGTACGGACACGGCTGGGTGCAGGGCGCTGGACACGGCGTGGTGACGGTTCGGTTCGAGACCCGTAGCAGCGGACCGGGGCAGTCGCGTACCTTCGAGGACACCACGGGGGACTTGGATGTGGCCGATCCGCTCGACAGCCTCGGGTGAGGTCCGCCTCATCCCGGTACGCTTGCTGTGAACTGGCGTCATAGCTGGGAGAGTGGATGTGCATCCCGGCTGAGCCGTGAACGATTTTCGACCGAGAAGAAAAGGACGAAGACTTGAAGCTTCGGAAGATGACCATCGCGGGCGTGGCGATCGCGGCTGCCCTGACCATGACCGCCTGCTCGGACGACGGCGGCAGCGGCGAGCGCACCACCGCCCAGGCCACCACGACCACCGCTGCCGCCGCGACGCCGGCGCTGGCCCCGCCCACGCCGGCCGAGCTCAATGCGGCTCTCGCGAAGGCGTTCGACGAGAGCGTCCCGCTGGACCAGAAGGTCCAGCTGGTTCAGGGCGCCGAGGCGGATCCGGAACTGATCAACCAGGTCGCGAAGGCCGCCAAGGACGCCAACGCGGGCATCGAGGTCGTCGACGTCACGCCGACCGGTGACGAGACCGTAACCGCCGGTGTCACGCTGACCGTCAACGGCCAGGCGAACCCGGCCACCGTCGACTTCGTCGCCGAGGACGGCGTCTGGAAGATGTCGCAGCAGTACGCGTGCCAGCTGGTCACGATGGCCAACCTGACCTCGCCGGCCTGCCCCGCGTAGCAGTTCCGTACGTCACGCCGATGCCGGCGTCACCCTCCTCGGGTGGCGCCGGCATCGGCGTTCGTGTGCCGGGCGCACCTACTTCGGTTGCGACGCCACCCGAATACGGTCGGTCGTCGTGCGCGCGAGCCCGGTGAGCAGGTCGCCGTTCGCGGCGTCCGGTCCGGTCGCGACCACCTGTACGACGGTCGAGCCGACGACCGCGACGACGGCGTCGGACACCAGCGTGAATCCCTCGCTGGTGGTGGTGAGCCGGACCGCGGTCGACGCGTCACCGACGGCCGGCTGCTGCAGGGGATCGAGGCGGTACTGCACGGGCGTGCCGTCGAAATCGGTACCGGTGTAGGTCGTGCAGTCACGGAAGGTGGACTGGACGGTCGCGAAGGCATCGGCGGCGGCCGTGCCCGCGTAGCCGGCCGCGTCCACGTCGACGCTGGCGAATCCCGGACCCGCGAGGTTCTCCTCGGCGGATGCGGCCGCGCCGGGAACCTGGCGGGAGACGGTGTCGAGGACGCTCGCACATCCGGTGGGATCGGTGCGCGAGCGGTCCGTTGCGTTGCCCGGATCCGGTGCGAGACCGAGGTCGTCGACGGGATCGGGCAGTGGTGCGAAGCCGGGCGGCAGATCCGCGGCGGTGAGGAGGGCGGCCTTCAGCACCGCGGAGTCCGTGATCGGCCCCGTCCCGGGCGCCGATGCCGGGGCGGTCACCACGGGGCCCAGATCGACGGCTGCGGGCGCGGGCTCGTCCGACGATCCACACGCGGACAGTACGGCCCCGACCACCGCGACCGTTGTGACCGTTGTGACCGTTGCGACGAGGGGGTAGCGGCGCCGCGTCATGCGGACCACTCGACCCGCTCGCTGGTGGTCTGACGCAGTCTCATCGCGTCCGACGGGTCGCTGAACGACTGGGTGCCCTCGACGCTGATCGAACCGTCGACGGGCAGGGGCTTGCCCAGATCGACGACGACACGACCGGAGCCCTGCAGCGAGTACGAATCCACGTTCAGGGTTCCCGCGCCGTTCGGGAGTTCGAAGACGGGTGACTGCGGGGACTGCGCCACCCGAACATCGATCGTGAGCCGATCGCCGTCGCGTGCGGTCAGGGTTGCGGTGGTCACCTGGTTCAGCGCGACGGCGCTCATCACCTGCTGGTGGATCGTCCACACCGAGCCCACGCCGATCGGCTGCTCCGGGAACGCGACGGTGCGGTAGACGGCCTGGTAGAACGCCTGCTCGATCATCGACCGGGCCTTGTTCTGGGCGTCGGGGTCCGGACGCAGCCGCAGCGCAGTGATCGCTCCCGACAGGTTCATCGTGAACCCGGCGTGCGAATCGGTTGCGGGCGAAAGGAGTTCGTTCGTCGCGTCGTCCGCCGTGGTGAGGGTTCCGAGCGTCAGATCGGTGGTCGTGGCCGGCGTGCTGTCGGACGCCCCCTGCGTCACCAGGGCGGTGAGCGGCATCGTCAACTCCGGGCTGGAGAAATCCTGTGCGGGCTGATCGTCGATCTGCTGCTGGACGGTGCCGGTGGTCACCAGCCGGGCCTGCTGCCGGGTGCCTTGCGGGGGACGGAACTGCACCACACTCCGCGGCTCGGCTCCCGCGTCGACGATCTCCGTGGTGGCGGCCGTCACCGGGACCGTCACCTCGTCGGACGCGGCACCGACCGCATCGGGGCTGGACGGGGCGGCATCGCCGCCGCTTCCGCACCCGGTGACGAGGACGGTGAGGGAGAGGGTGACCGCGATCAGCGCGGTTCCGGGACGAAAGAGTTTCGACGGCAGTGGCACGCCAACAGGTTAGTCGGCGCGGGTGGGATGACCGGTCTGTCTCCCGGGTAGGGGATGATGGCGGAGTGAGTGACGACCGCACCGACAGCGACGACCGCGCCGTGAAAGGTAAACCCATTCCCGATCAGCCCGTACCGGACCCCGACAATCCCGTCGAGGCGTCGTCGGGCGGCGACGCCGAGGCGGCACCGCGCGGCCCGCGTCGCATGTTCCTGCTCGTCGCCGTCGCGGTCGTGGTGTTCGCCCTCGATCTGGTGACGAAGGTCCTGGCCGTCGCGCTGATCGATCCCAGGGATCCGGTCCGCATCATCGGCGACACGGTCACCCTGACCCTGATCCGCAACCCGGGTGCCGCCTTCTCCATGGCGACCGGAATGACGTGGCTCCTCACGCTGGTCGCGGTCGGTGTCGTGATCGGCGTGATCAAGATCGGCCGGACCCTCAGCTCGCCGTGGTGGGCGCTCGGCCTGGGCCTGGTCCTCGGCGGCGCGCTCGGCAACCTGATCGACCGACTCTTCCGCTCGCCGGGACCGCTGCAGGGTCACGTCGTCGACTTCGTCTCGGTGGGCTGGTGGCCGGTGTTCAACGTCGCCGACTCGTCCATCGTGTGCGGTGCGATCCTGCTGGTGGCGCTCACGTTGTTCGGAATCGAACCGAGCGGCACGAAGACTGACGCGACGACAGAGACCTCGCGGAAGGGGGATGCGGCATGAGGGAGACACGATCGATGCCGGTTCCCGACGGACTCGAGGGCATGCGGGTCGACGCCGGACTGGCGCGCCTGCTGGGACTCTCGCGCACCGCGGTGGCCGTGCTCACGGAGGAAGGCGCGGTCCGGATCGACGGTGCCGCCGTCGGGAAGTCCGATCGGCTGTCCGCCGGCACGTGGCTCGAGGTGGAGCTGCCCGAGCCGCCGCGTCCGCTCACGATCGAGGCGGAACCGGTCGAGGGGATGGAGATCCTCTACGCCGACGACGACATCGTCGCGGTCGACAAGCCGGTCGGAGTCGCGGCTCACGCGAGCGTCGGCTGGACCGGCCCGACGGTGATCGGTGGCCTCGCCGCGGCGGGCTTCCGGATCTCGACGTCCGGGGCGCACGAGCGTCAGGGCATCGTGCACCGTCTCGACGTCGGCACGTCCGGCGTCATGGTGGTCGCGACGTCGGAGCGCGCGTACACGGTGCTCAAGCGCGCGTTCAAGCAGCGCACCATCGACAAGCGCTACCACGCACTCGTGCAGGGCCATCCCGATCCGAGCAGCGGCACGATCGACGCGCCGATCGGCCGGCACCGCAGCAATGACTGGAAGTTCACGGTCACCGCGGACGGCAAGCCGAGCATCACGCACTACGACACTGTCGAGGCGTTCCAGGCGGCCAGCCTGCTCGACATCCACCTGGAGACGGGTCGGACCCATCAGATCCGGGTCCACTTCTCGGCGCTGCGGCACCCGTGCTGCGGTGACCTCACCTACGGTGCGGATCCGCGCCTGGCCGAGCGTCTGGGCCTGGAACGTCAGTGGCTGCACGCGCGCTCCCTCGGGTTCGCACATCCGGCGGACGGTCACTGGGTGGAGATCACCAGCGACTACCCGAAGGATCTGCAGCACGCGCTCGGAGTTCTGCGGGGCACGTGAGATGAGTTCGCGGAGGTGGCCGACCATCGTTGCGGCGGTCGCGCTCACCGGTACCGTCGTCGCGCTCGGGGTGGCGAACCCGGTGCCCCCGGCGCGGGTGTCGACCGACAGGCTGGGCCCGGACGCCGGGGAGCCGGTCGCCGCGTATCTCGACCGTGCGAACGCGTCACTGGTCGAGGACGCGGTGCCCGACGCCGGCGCGGAGCACTGGGCGTTGGTGTCGTTGGATGCGCCGGCGACGGCGTCGACCCTGCTCGACACCGTGGGCGACCTGAGGGTGTCCCAGGTGATGTTCCGGGTGCCGATCGAGCGGGTGCAGACACCGATCGTCACGATCCCGGTCGCGGCGAATCGGGAATCCGTCGAACGCGCGTCCACGGTGGCGTCGGCGCGGCTGTCGATGGCCGGGGCAGGCGTGGACCGGCAGTCGCAGGTCATGGCGTACTCGGCGGCGCGCCTGTCCACGGGGTGCACGTGTGTGGTGGGTGCGGTGGTCCGCGGTTCGCTCGCGCAGCTGCGGGCACTGGCCGCGACCCCGACCGCGCGCGCGGTCGAGGCGCTGCCCGCGGACGCCGTCGCCGGGGCGTTCGCGGTCAGCCCGCTGCTGCCGTCCCAGACCACGGTGGTGGTGCCGGGGCCGGACGACGGGCCGGTACCGGCGCTGCCGTGACCGGTGGGACCGAACACGAACGGCCCGCCCACCACAATCCGTGGCGCGGGCCGTTCGTATGCGGTCACGCGCCAGGTGTGTCGCTCACGCCGTTGCTGCCGGCGCTCACGGGTACGCGTGCCGTCGCCACCGTGGGCGAGATATCCGTCGGTGCGCCCTGCTGGGGGTGGTGCCCGACCGAATTGAGAATGCCGGTGATGTCGATGCCCGAGGATTCGAGGGTCTCGATGACTCCGGCGATCGTCGACGGGCTGATGCCGAGGATGGAGCCGACGCTGCCGGACACGCCGTCGGCGCTGCCGACGATGGAGATCCGGTCGATGTCACCGACTGGCTTCGCTGCTGCCTCGGTGGCCTCGACGAGTGCCGCGAGGACGTCGGGGAGCATCAGCATCTGGGCCGCGGCAGGGGTGTACGCGTTGAGGGCCTCTGCGACCTTCCGCTTGCCGTCGGCCTCGGCCTCGAGCCGGGCACGCAAACCGTCGGCCTCGGCCTGCTGCTCCGCGCGCAGCGCGTCGGCGGACACCTTGCGGCCTTCCGCCTCGGCACCCAGCCGGGCCTTGATGCCGTCGGCCTCGGCCTGCTGTTCGGCGCGCACGGCATCGGCCGCGAGCTTGCGGGAGTCCGCCTGGGCGGCTCCGGAGCGGCGAGCGGCCTCGGCGTTCGCGTCGGCCTTGAGGATTGCGGCCTGCTTCTCGCCCTCGGCGCGGGCGACCGCGGCCTGACGCTCCGCCTCCGCAGGGGCGATGACGTCGGCTTCGAGCGCCGCCTTGGCTTGCTCGGCGCGCCGCTGTTCGACCTCGATCCGAGCCTCCACCCGTGCCGCTTCGGCCTGCTCCAGCGCGATGCGGACGGCCTTCTCGGCGGTCGCGCGGGCCAACGGTCCGGCCTGGTCCGCTTCGGCGTTCTCCGCCTCGGTCCGGGCGCGCAGCTTCGCGAGTTCGACGTCGCGCGCCTGGTTGGCAGTCGCGATGGCGGTATCGGCTTCGGCTTGCGCGACGGCGCCCTCCTGTCGGGCCTTGGCCGACTGGATCTGCGCGTCGCGTTCGGCGTT
The DNA here is from genome assembly GCF_013348805.1 of Rhodococcus sp. W8901. Taxonomy (NCBI): domain Bacteria; kingdom Bacillati; phylum Actinomycetota; class Actinomycetes; order Mycobacteriales; family Nocardiaceae; genus Rhodococcus; species Rhodococcus sp. W8901. The sequence goes on along the minus strand of NZ_CP054690.1, from coordinate 3,427,602 downwards.
GGCGGTGCCGACGGCGGCGTCACGCTTGACCTCCGCGATGCGCCGCTGCCCGAGGGACTCGAGATATCCGTTGTGGTCGTTGATCCCGGCGATCTTGAGGACGTCGACCTCCATACCGATGCGGGCGAGGTCGGTACCGGCCTCCTCGACGACGCTGCGGGCGAGGGTCTCGCGATTCGAGTTCAGATCCTCGACGGTCATGGTTGCGGTGATGCCGCGCAGCGACCCGGACAGGATCTCGTTGATCTGTCGGCGCAGTTCGTCGAGATCGGAGGTCAGGAACCGCTGGACCGCGGTCTGCACGGCCTCGTCGGCGGATCCGATGCGCACCAGGCCGACGGCCTCGACGTTCACCGGTACGCCGTCGTTGGACAGCGCGTTCTGGAGGTTGATGCTGACGTTGAACGGCTCGAGCGACATGATGTCGACCCGCTCGATGCCGGGGATCTTGAAGCGCGCGCCGCCGCGGACGACCTTCGGCTTGCCGCGGCCGGTGAAGACCGCGACCTCGTTCGGCGGCACCTTGATGTAATTCCGGACGTACACGAGCGGTAATCCGATGAAGATCACCAGAGCCACCACAATGGCGGCCACGACTGTCACCATGAAGATTCCTCAGTTCGATTTGTGCAGTGGAGAATCCGATGCGAGATCGTCGGGGACGGCCACGACGTGAACGTTGTCGGCATCGATATCGCCGATGTAGACCCGCGCGTCGACGGGAAGCATCACAGCTTCGGCCGATACTGCTCGCGCGCGGACCCGGTTGCCTTCGGTGTCGGTGAACGCGACCTCACCCCAACCTCCGGGGGCGATCGGGATGGTGACCGTGCCGACGAGACCGATGTAGGTCTGCCGTCCGATGTGGGAGTTGGACTGTTGCCGCAGTAGATACGGCAACAGCACACCTCGGGTGAGACCGACCAGAACGATTGCGCCGGCAGTCGCGGTGAGCGCGGCAACGAGGCCACTCCCGCCCGCCACACTCGCGCCGCTGCCGCCGACACCTACACCGAACAGTGCAGTCGCGACGGTGGTCAGACTCAGAAACGGCAGCCCGCTTCCTCCGTCTGTGTCACCGACATCCGATCCGGTCTCGCCGACGACAAGTGTCCCGACAATCCCCACGAGACCCATGGCGAGACAAGCAAGGTAGATGGTCGTCACAATTGTCCTCCCCTGACAATGGATTCGCCACCGACCATATCGCAGACGCCGAGGCGGTTGTGCGCGCGGCAAATTCGCTGTCCGGTACCACTCGGTGAGTGGTCCGAGGCTTGAAGAGTCTCAGGGTTTTCGGAGGGTGAGGTGGCAGGCGGGAGCCGTTCTGGGCGAGGTCATTTCACGTCCCCGGTGGAGCGAATACCCCAATCGGGCGTGACGTCGGTTGGTGAAAGGATGCCTGCGGCCTGAGGGATCGCGACCGGGCCTGCGCGTCGTGGCGACACTGTCAGGTGGCGGTGTTCGTATAGACGGAGACACGCAGCTCGTCGTGCGGGAGATACAGGGTTTCGAAGTCGTACGAGATGGTGCCGAGATCGGGGTGGTCGAGATCTTTCCTGGTGTGTCGGCGTGGTCCGACAGCATGACTCGCCCAGAGGTGGTGGAACGTCGGATCGGCTGACTCGAGGTCGGACACCAGGTCGAGTAGGTAAGGATCGGTGGGGCAGTGCGCATTCATCGTCCGCAACTGGGCGACGCTTGCTCGGGCGGTGGCCTCCCAGTCGACGAAGAGGCTGCGTGCGGTCGGGTGCGTGAAGATGTAACGAACGGTGTTGCGCCGCCCTCGTGGCCAGGACCCGATGCCGTGGAAGAGCGCGATGCCCTCAGGGTTGGCGGCGATCATGTCGCTGACCCGGTTGAGTACATACGCGGGTGACGGGCTCAGCCGGGGCAGGAGGCGCTCAATACTGGGCCGCAGGGTCGTGGCGGGTGCCGGTGTCCCGGTCGTGGGCGGATCCGCGGTCAGGGCCGCGAGGTGGTGGAGATGACGGGTGTCGTCGACGGCCAGATGCAGGGCGCGGGCCAGGCTTTCGATGACTGCGCGGCTCGGCCGGCGTTCGCGTCCCTGTTCCAGTCGGGTGTAGTAGTCGAAACTGACGCCGGAGAGCGTGGCGAGTTCCTCCCGGCGTAGCCCAGGAGTCCGGCGCAGACCTGGACCGACGGGCAGACCGACGTCCGGCGGCCGGACGAGTGACCGTCGTGATCGCAGGAACTCGCCCAGCGGGCCGGATGTGCTCACCCGCAGGATTCTGCCAGTACGAGGTGTGTCCGTTCCTGGCTGCATCAGTGCCAGGAACGGTTCGGCCTTCAATTCGGCAGCGTTCGGTCCGAGACTTGTTTGCGCCGAAGGACTTGCTGACGAATGTGGAGGATTCAGTGATCACGGGTATGGGGGACCGTCCGATGAGGTATGGCCGACTCGGCAACAGTGGGCTACGGGTTTCGGAGTTGGTTCTGGGTTGCATGAGCTTCGGCGATCCACGGCGTGGCAACCACGCGTGGACGGTGCCGCTAGAGGACGCGAAGGTGTTCTACCGCAAGGCCGTCGAAGCCGGCATCAACACGTTCGACACCGCGAACATGTACTCGGACGGTACGAGTGAGGAGGTCACAGGTCGGGTGCTCGGCGAGTTGGCCCGACGCGACGAACTCGTGCTCGCGACCAAGGTGTTCTTCCCGATGCGTCCCGGCCCGCACGGAGCGGGACTGTCGCGCAAGCACATCCTGTGGCAGATCGACGAGAGCCTGCGTCGCCTGGGCACCGACTACATCGATCTTTACCAGATTCATCGGTGGGATCCAGGCACGCCGATCGAAGAGACCATGGAGGCGTTGCACGACGTCGTCCGCGCAGGCAAGGTCCGCTACCTCGGCGCGTCCTCGATGTACGCCTGGCAGTTCGCCAAGGCGCAGCACACCGCCGATCTCGGTGGGTGGACGCGCTTCGTGTCCATGCAGGACCAGTACAACTTGCTCCAACGCGAGGCGGAACGCGAGATGCACCCGATGTGCCAGGACATGGGGGTAGGTGTACTCGCATGGAGCCCGCTCGCACGTGGGCAGTTGACGCGGCCGCGCGGTGCAACCAGTGCCCGCGCCGAAACCGACACCGTCCTGCGGTCGTACTACCGCCAGACCATCGACTCCAACCAGGGGATCGTTGATGCCGTCGGCGTCGTCGCCGAACGCCACGGCGTGTCGCGGGCACAAGTGGCCCTGGCTTGGGTTCGTCAGCAAGGGCCGGTTACGGCACCGATCATCGGGGCGACGAAGCCCGAGCATCTCGACGACGCGCTCGAGTCGCTCGAGCTCACACTCGAGCCCGACGACATCGACCTACTCGAAACTCCGTACACGCCGCGGAACCCAGAGGGCTATCAGTAGCATCGAAGCCCGATCGGTCGTCTAGTTCACGGGGGCATCCGCGGTGTGCTTGCGGATGAACTCGATGGTCTGGGCGAGCGCGTTCATGCCGTCGGCGTTGTCGAGGTCGAACTGGTACTCGTGCCCCAGGGCCGGTTCGTGGTCGTCCGGGTAGAACAGCGTGGTCACGTCGACCCCGAGGCCGGTCAGCTTCGCGGCGAGCGCCTGGGACTGCTCCTCGGTCAGCCCGTCCGCGTTGCCGCCGGAGATGTACGAGGGCGGGAATTGGTCGGTGACGTGGTGGAGCGTGGACATCTGCGCCACCGCCTCCGAGTTCTCGAAGTCCTTGGTGCCGGTGTACGCCCAGATCGACTCGGTGGTGCCCCATCCGATGATGCCGGGCCCGCCGACCATGTTCGGCACGTCGTAGATGCCGCAGTTGAGCACGACCCCGCGCAGCTGCTCCGGCTGCAGCGCCGACTCGATCCCGACGGCCCGCGCATACTCGGGATTGGTCGCGATCGTCGCGAGCTGGCTCGACAGCTGCGCGCCGGCCGAGTCGCCGGCCAGCACGATCCGACTCGAATCGACATGCAGGCGTTCGGCGTTCGCGAGGACGTACGCGTGAGCGTCGCGCAGTTGCTCGACGGCGGTCGGGTACTTGCGTCCGGGTCCGAGTGAGTAGTCGAGCGAGACGACGGTGAATCCGGCGTCGGCGATCAGCTGGAAGTACGGTGCGTAGTTCGTGCGGTGGCCCGAGATCCAGGCGCCGCCGTGCGTCCAGATCACGGTCGGCAGCACCTGCGGCGTGCCCGCCAGGCCCTCGGGGAAGTAGACGTCGAGGTAGGCGTCGTTGTCGCCGGTCCGGTACTGCAGGTCCGGGATCGACGCGATGCCGTCGGGCGCGTGCTTCTCGAGGGCCTCCGTCGTCTTCTGCGCGCCCTTGTCGAAGATGAAGCGCACAAGGATCGAGCCGGGCCACGGCGTGGTCAGGAAGGCGAGGGCGAAGACCAGGACGACGGTGAGCAGCAGGCCGAGGGTCCATGCGGAGCGTCGTCGCCACGGATGACCCGCCGACCGCGCGGCATTCGTGTTCTCGGGCTCTGTGGTCGTCGTCACCGCGGGCTCCTGCGTCTGCGCCCCGGATCCGTACCGGTGCGTGACGAGTCACAGTAGCCCGGCGGCTATCGTCGGACTACGTGACACAGCGGGCCCGAAGTGACGATTCCACCGGACTGCTGTCGGGTGTCGGCGCCTACCTGATCTGGGGCCTGTTCCCGATCTTCTTCGGTCTCCTCGCCCCCGCCGGATCGCTCGAGGTGCTGGCCCACCGGATGGTGTGGACGGTGCTGCTGATGCTCGTCGTGCTCGTCGTGCTGGGCAGGCTCGGTTCGCTGCGGGGGATGGGCGCGCGGACGTGGGGTCTGGTGTCGGCGGCCACCGTCGCGATCGGGATCAACTGGGGCACGTACATCTACGCCATCGTGTCGGGCCACGTCGTCGAGGCGGCGCTCGGATACTTCGTCAACCCGTTGGTCAGCGTGCTTCTCGGTGTGCTGATCTTCCGGGAGAAGCTGTCCCGCGCGCAGGTCGCGGCGTTGGTGCTGGCGGCGATCGCGGTGGTGATCATCACCGTCGACTACGGCCGACCGCCACTCGTCGCGCTCACGCTGGCCCTGTCGTTCGCGACGTACGGGTTGATCAAGAAGGTGATCCCGCTCGACCCGCGCACGAGCCTGACGGCGGAAGGGGTGGTCGCGGCGCCGTTCGCGGTGGCCTATCTGGTGGTGCTCGCCGTCACGGGCGCCGGTTCGTTCTTCGGCAACGGCGTCGGCCACAGTCTGTTGCTCATGGCGGCAGGGCCGGTCACCGCGGTACCGCTTCTCCTGTTCGGAGTCGCGGCGCAACGCATTCCGCTGACCACGCTCGGCATTCTGCAGTACCTCACGCCGGTCCTCCAGATGGTGTGGGGTGTGGCGGTGATGCACGAAGTCATGCCGCCGTCGCGGTGGATCGGGTTCGCGTTGATCTGGACCGCGCTGGTGGTGTTCACCACCGACGCTCTGGTCCGTGCGCGGCGGACCCGCAGGCGGGCTCAGTCGGCCGTCGAAGCCGTCGCGGTGCCGTGAGAATCACCCGCCGCGGCGCGGTGACAGACGTTCGGTAGCGACTGTCCGGGCCGTCGGTGCCAGGGCATAGACTCAGTGGCTGCTGGAGGCTGCTGGACCCGCCGGTGCTCGCACACCGGCCGTAGACAGAGAGGCGCGCGTGGCTGACTCGTTCGTTCACCTGCACAATCACACCGAGTACTCGATGCTCGACGGTGCGGCAAAGGTCGGCCCGCTGTTCAAGGAGGCGGAGCGCCTCGGGATGACCGCGGTCGGTATGACCGACCACGGCAACATGTACGGCGCCAGCGAGTTCTACAACGTCGCCAAGAAGCACGGCATCAAGCCGATCATCGGCATCGAGGCGTACATCGCGCCGGAGTCGCGGTTCAACACCAAGCGCGTGCTGTGGGGCGATCGCAGCCAGAAGTCCGACGACGTTTCGGGTTCGGGCGCCTACACGCACATGACGATGGTCGCCGAGAACGCGACCGGGCTGCGGAACCTGTTCAAGCTGTCGTCCCTCGCGTCGATCGAGGGTCAGCTCGGCAAGTGGCCGCGCATGGACGAGGAACTCATCGCCACGCACGCCGAGGGCATCATCGCCACGACCGGCTGCCCGTCGGGTGAGATCCAGACCCGCCTGCGCCTCGGCCACGACCGGGAGGCGCTCGAGGCCGCCGCGAAGTGGCAGGAGATCTGGGGCAAGGACAACTTCTTCCTCGAACTCATGGACCACGGCCTGTCGATCGAGCGCCGCGTCCGTGAGGGCCTGCTCGATATCGGCAAGCAGTTGGGCATCCGCCCGCTCGCCACCAACGACTGCCACTACGTGACCAAGGACGCGGCCGAGAACCACGAGGCTCTGCTGTGCATCCAGACCGGCAAGACGCTATCGGACCCGACGCGCTTCAAGTTCGACGGTGACGGGTACTACCTCAAGTCGGCCGAGGAGATGCGCGCGATCTGGGACTCCGAGGTCCCGGAGGCGTGTGACAGCTCGCTGCTCATCGCCGAGCGGGTGCAGTCGTACGACGACGTGTGGGCCCACCACGACCGGATGCCGATCTTCCCGGTCCCGGACGGGCACACCCAGCAGACGTTCCTGCGTCACGAGGTGCTGCGCGGACTCGACCGTCGCTTCCCCGGCGGTCCGCCGCAGGAGTACCTCGAGCGCGCCGACTACGAGATCGGCGTCATCAACGAGATGGGCTTCCCGGCCTACTTCCTCGTCGTCGGCGACCTGATCAACCATGCGCGCGAGGTCGGCATCCGCGTCGGCCCCGGTCGAGGCTCGGCGGCCGGTTCGCTCGTCGCGTACGCGATGGGCATCACCAACATCGACCCCATTCCGCACGGCCTGCTGTTCGAGCGGTTCCTCAACCCCGAGCGCGTGTCGATGCCCGATATCGATATCGACTTCGACGACCGTCGCCGCGGCGAGATGGTGCGTTACGCCACCGAGAAGTGGGGCAGCGACAAGGTCGCCCAGGTCATCACGTTCGGCACCATCAAGACCAAGGCCGCCATCAAGGACTCCGCGCGAGTCCAGTTCGGGCAGCCCGGTTTCGCGATCGCCGATCAGATCACCAAGGCGCTGCCGCCGCCGATCATGGCGAAGGACATCTCGGTCGCGGGCATCACCGATCCCGAGCACGAGCGCTACAAGGAGGCCGTCGAGGTCCGCGCGCTCATCGACTCCAACCCGGACGTCGCGAAGATCTACCAGACCGCGAAGGGCCTCGAGGGCCTGATCCGCAACGCCGGCGTGCACGCCTGCGCGGTCATCATGTCCTCCGAGCCGCTCACCGACGCGATCCCGGTGTGGAAGCGCGCGCAGGACGGCGCGATCATCACCGGCTGGGACTACCCGTCGTGCGAGGCCATCGGCCTGCTGAAGATGGACTTCCTCGGTCTGCGCAACCTCACCGTCATCGGTGACGCGATCGAGAACATCAAGGCCAACCGCGGCATCGACATCGATCTCGACACGCTGCCCATCGAGGACCCGGCCACGTACGAGTTGCTCGCGCGTGGTGACACCCTCGGTGTCTTCCAGCTCGACGGCAGTGCGATGCGGGATCTGCTGCGGCGCATGCAGCCCACCGGCTTCGAGGACATCGTCGCGGTGCTGGCGCTGTATCGCCCGGGTCCGATGGGCATGAACGCGCACAACGACTACGCCGACCGCAAGAACGGGCGGCAGGAAGTCAAGCCGATCCACCCGGAGCTCGAGGAGCCGCTCAAGGAGATCCTCAAGGACACCTTCGGCCTGATCGTCTACCAGGAGCAGATCATGCAGATCGCTCAGAAGGTGGCCGGCTACTCGCTGGGACAGGCAGACATTCTCCGTCGAGCCATGGGTAAGAAGAAGCTCTCGGTGCTGGAGGAGGCCTACGCCGGCTTCCGCGAGGGGATGCTCAAGAACGAGTTCTCCGAGCCTGCGATCAAGGCGCTGTGGGACACGATCCTCCCGTTCGCCGGCTACGCGTTCAACAAGTCGCACGCCGCCGGCTACGGCCTGGTGTCGTTCTGGACGGCGTACCTCAAGGCGAACTATCCGGCCGAGTACATGGCCGGTCTGCTCACGTCCGTCGGCGACGACAAGGACAAGGCGGCGGTGTACCTGTCGGATTGCCGGAAGATGGGCATCACGGTGCTACCGCCGGACGTCAACGAGTCCGAGGTCAACTTCGCTTCGGTCGGTGAGGACATCCGGTTCGGCCTCGGTGCGGTCCGCAACGTCGGCGCGAATGTCGTGGCGTCGATCATCAAGGCGCGCACCGAGAAGTCGAAGTTCACCGACTTCTCCGACTACCTCGGGAAGATCGACGCGCTGGCCTGTTCCAAGAAGGTCACCGAATCACTCATCAAGGCAGGCGGATTCGACTCGCTCGAGCATCCGCGCAAGGGTCTGATGCTGGTGCACGCCGACGCGATCGACGCGGTGATGGGCACCAAGAAGGCCGAGGCGATGGGGCAGTTCGACCTGTTCGGTGGCGACGACGCGGACGAGTCGGTGACGTCGGTCTTCAACGTGAAGATTCCCGACGAGGAGTGGGACACCAAGCACCGGCTCGCGCTCGAGCGCGAGATGCTTGGCCTGTACGTCTCCGGGCATCCGCTCAACGGCATCGAACACGTCCTCGCCTCGCAGTCGGACACGGCGATCCCGACCATCCTCGAGGGCGACATCAAGGACGGCGCCCAGGTCACCGTCGGCGGCATCCTCGCGTCGGTCAACCGGCGGATCAACAAGAACGGACTGACGTGGGCGTCCGCGCAGCTCGAGGACCTCTCCGGTGGTATCGAGGTGTTGTTCTTCCCGCAGGCGTACTCGGTGTACGGGATGGATGTGGTCGAGGACTCGGTGGTGCTCGTCAAGGCGCGCGTGTCGATCCGGGACGACCGCGTCTCGCTGATCGCGAACGACCTTGCGGTGCCGGACCTTTCGGCTATCGGTGTCGCGAAGCCGGTCGCGGTGAGCCTGCCGGTGCGGCAGTGCACCAAGGAGAAGCTCGGTGCCCTCAAGCAGGTGCTGACGCGTCACCCCGGTACGTCCGACGTCCATGTGCGGTTGATCGGCAGTCGCGGCACGTCGCTGTGGATGGTGGACGAGGTCCTTCGGGTGGAGCCGTCGTCGGCGCTGATGGGCGATCTCAAGGCGTTGCTCGGGCCGAGTTGCCTCGCCGGCTGAGCCGTGACGCGAACCGTCCGGGTCGGCAAGACCCGGACGGTGGGGTGTGGCGCAGTGTCACCGGTGGTGTTCGTGCCACATCCAGTTCCGCTGGTCCTGATGGTTCTGCTCCCAGCGCCGGCAACCGCCGTGATGGTGGTGATGCTGGTGGTGCACCTGCGTCACTGCAACCGCGCTCGGGCTGGTTGCGGGCGTCGCGGGATCGGCGAGTGCCGGTGCTGCGACCAGCCCCAGGGGGACGGCCGCCAACGACAGCGTGACGAGGACTCTCGCGAGTACCCGGCGTGCGCTGCCCGCCGTGTCCGGGGTTTGCTTCCTGTGTTCCATGGCGATCCTTTCCGCACGGCCGCCGGACGGGTTTGCGTCTCGGGTGCACCGTCGGTGCGGTTCGGCTCGGGTCGGTGTGGCGGGGTCGGATCGCGTCGTCCCGGTGGGCGGTCGACGGTGTCGTGGCCGGCGCGGCACGTCCACTGGCGTCCTCGAGGGCGGCTCTCGGGCGCACCGCTGCTGTTGCTGCAAGCCCCATGATATTGCCGGTTTTGTCCGGTTGGTCGAAACTCCTAGGAGACTCACAGGAAGCCACGCGCGCCGAAGTCGGCTGGTTCGTCAGAGTCCGCCGATGTCGGACAGGGTCTGCAGGGCGCCGTCGGTGGCGCGCCACAGCCCGTCGATCTCCTGGTCGGCGGGCTGCGCGGTCCGGGGGTCCTGCAGCGCGAATCCGTTGGCGAGGGTGATCGTGTTGTATCCGCTGTCGGCGGCGCGCAGCAGCAGCTTCGACGGCTCGCTGTTCCCGGCCAGGCGGTCGAGTCCCTCACCGACGAAGTAGAACCGCCACAGCGGCCCGAGGTCGGCGCCGTAGAGATCCTTCGAGAGCGTGACGATGGAACCGCCCCTGACGGCAATCGAATCGACGATCTCGTAGTAGTCGGGAACGTTGTCGGTGGTGGTTCCGCTGGTCGCGACCGCGTGCGCGAGGTCGACGGTGAGATGGGCGTTGTAGCCGGCCATCGCGACCCGCGCCGGGCTCAGTGAGCACTGCCGGGTCATCGCGAAGTAGTTCGCCCACGCGGGGTCGGTGGCGGTGCCGGAGAACTCGGCGTGCACATTGCGGAGATAGCGGGCCAGCAGGTCGTAGCTGATCGCGGGGGACCATCGTCGGTCGGGGAGTGCGGCGGGGTCGCGCTGCAGGGGCAGGACGGCCTCGTGCTCCACGGCGTTCAGTCCGAGGGAGAACAGCCCGCGCCGATCCCTGTGCGCAACAAGGATGTCGGTGATCTCGCGGTGCCGCTCCACGGCGGCCTCGAAGCGGTCCAGCCCGGATCCCGGCATAGTTGAGGTGTCGGCGAGTTCCAGGACTCGATCGACCTCGTTTGCGCTCAGGGGTGATCCGCACGCCGTCGATACGGATCGCGGCGCGTCTGCCTGCGCCGGCCCGGGTGCGACCACTGTCAGTAGGGCGCCGAGCACGACGATGAGGGGTGCGGGAGAGCGGCGGGTTCGCATCGATTCTCCGTTCGTCGGCTCAGTCGTCGGCGGTGCGATAGATGTCCTCGGCCACCTGACAGACCCCGTATCGCGCCATCGTCGAACCTCGCCAGACGGGGTTGGCGGCGTGTCGTGCGCGTCGCCTCGGCGAGAATGCGTAGGTCAGCGTATCCCGGAATGGTCCGCCACAAATGCGCCCGGGAGTTTCGGTGGTACGGAGGATGTCCCGAGGGCCCTGTGTCGACTAGTTGTACTGCCCAGGCAGGTTGGTTGAACGATTGCGACGACACGCTGTAGCCGGTCGTTGAACGAAGAAGGTCTCCTGTCGTGAAGTGGAGTTGCTTAGACACCCACTCACCGACAGGAGACCTTCGTGGTCCACGCTAACGCACCACTGACCCCACGCGGGCGACTGCTGCTCGCCCGCCGCATCGTCGACGAGGGCTGGCCCATCAGCACGGCCGCGGAACACTTCAACGTGTCCTGGCCGACCGCCAAGAGATGGGCGGGCCGCTATCAGGAGATGGGCGAGGCCGGCATGGTCGACCGATCCAGCCGGCCGCACCGGAGCCCGAATCGCACTCCGGAACCGACCAAACGCAAGATCGTCGATCTGCGGTGGCGACGCCGACTGTCCCCGCAAGCGATCGCGTCGCGGCTGGACATGCCGGCCTCGACCGTGCACGCCGTCCTGGTCCGCTGCCGACTCAATCGCCTGTCCCACATCGACATCCGCACCGGCGAAGTGATCCGCCGCTACGAACACCCGTATCCGGGTTCGATGATCCACGTCGACGTCAAGAAACTCGGCAACATCCCCAACGGTGGTGGCTGGCGCTACGTCGGGCGTCCACAGGGCTGGCAGAACCGCAAGACCACTCCCGGCACGAAACGCAGCCGCCATCGCGATGTCCTCCTCGGGCACGCATTCGTGCACACCGTGATCGACGACCATTCCCGCGTCGCTTACGCCGAGATCCACGACGACGAGACCGCCGCCACCGCGGTCGGAGTGCTACGACGGGCAGTGTCGTGGTTCGCCGCCCGCGGCGTCACGGTCGAACGGGTCCTGTCGGACAACGGCGGCTGCTACCGCTCGCACCTGTGGAAGCAGGCCTGCACCGAGCTCGCGGTCATCCACAAACGCACCCGCCCGTACCGGCCTCAAACCAACGGCAAGATCGAACGCTTCCACCGCACCATGGCCGCCGAATGGGCCTTCGCCCGCCACTACCAGTCAGAACAGGCCAGACGGGCAGCACTGCCGGGATGGTTGCACACCTACAATCACCACCGGCAGCACTCCGCCATCGGCAGGAACGTTCCCTTCAGCAGGTTGATCAACGTCCATGGGCAGTACAACTAGTCCACCTCGTCGCGTCTCAAGTACGCGAGCACCGCGAGGACCCGGCGGTTCGCATCGTCGGTCGGCGGCAGAACCAGCTTGGCGAAGATGTTCCCGACGTGTTTGCCGACCGCCGATTCGGTGATGAACAACAGCTTCGCGATGGCCATGTTGGAGTGGCCCTCGGCGATCAAGGCGAGTACCTCGCGCTCGCGCGGTGACAGTGCGGACAGCGGGTCACGGTGGCGGCGGAAGAGTTGGCGTACGACCGTGGGATCGATGACTGTGGCGCCGCTCGCAATCTGCCGCAGCGTGGCGGCGAAGTCTTCGACGTCGACGACACGGTCCTTCAAGAGGTAACCGACCCGACCGCCCTCCCCGCCGAGGAGGTCGTCCGCGTAACTCAGTTCCACGTACTGGCTCAGCACGACGACGGCGAGATCCGGGTACCGGCGCCGCAACCCCACGGCGGCACGCAACCCTTCGTCGGTGAACCCCGGCGGCATCCGCACATCGGTGACAACCATGTCCGGGGCATGCTCGGCCACAGCCGATTCCAGTGCGTCGGCGTCCGACACCGCTGCCACGACAAGGAATCCGAACCGCTCGAGCATCAGGGCAAGGCTCTCTCGCAGCAGCGCGCCGTCCTCGGCGAGCACCACCCGGATGTCGGTTGTCAATTCTGGCTGCACGGAAGCTCCACACGGACGATGGTGGGCCCGCCGGGCGGGCTGGACAACAGCATTCTGCCGTCGATCACGGCGACCCGGTCGGCCAGGCCGGTCAGGCCACTGCCCCGGCCCGGATCGGCACCACCGTGGCCGTCGTCGACGACCTCGACGGTCAACGCGTCGCCCTGAATGCGGGCGGTCACCGCGACCTCGGTGGCATCGGCGTGCTTGGTGACGTTGTTGAGCGCTTCGACCACCACGAAGTACGCGGCGATCTCGGCATGCGATGGTGGTCGGCGCGGGATGTCGGCGGTGACGGTCACCGGAATCGCCACGTCCTCGGTCAGCTCGCGCAACGCAGCGGGCAGGCCACGGTCGGTCAGCACTCGCGGATGGATTCCACGGATGAGCTGCCGCAGTTCGGTCATGAGCTGCTTGGCCTGCTCGTGCGCGTGCGCCACACTCGCCGAGGCCGGAGATCCTGTCGGCAGATCGAGCCGGGCCATGCCGAGCTGCAGCGTGAGGTTGAGCAGTAGAGACTGGGCGCCGTCGTGCAGGTCCCGTTCGATTCGTCGCCGCTCGGCTTCGAACGCGTCCACCAACCGTGCGCGGGATCGAGCGACATCGACGAGTTGAGCGCGCAGATTGTCCGGGTCGTCGGCCAGCAGCAGCGCCCGGGCGATCACGGCATGGAGACCCGCCAGGATCGCGAACACGTACGGGATCGTCGGCAGCAGAGCCAGACCCGCGATCGCGTAGGGGACAGCCTGCGGGGCCGACGTGAGCTGGCTGAGTCCCAGCGCGACCGGCTGCCCCTCGCTCACCAGCAGAGGGCTGGCCAGCATGATGAGAATCAGCAACACGAACACCGCCGCCAGGACGTATGCCGCGGGCGCCACGACGATCAACAGACTCGCGTAGGCGAGTGCCTTCCAGGTGGCCGCCTCGGTGTATCGCGTTCGCAGCCGCGGCCACAATCCTGCTGCGGGTGGGTGGCGATGTGCGGTGATCGCCCGGCCGGGGATCACCAGCCTGATCCGTTGTCGTTCCAGTGCCGCCAGGGGTACCGCGAGCAGCGGTCCGAGTCCCACGACCAGAATCGCGCCGAGGACGACCAGGAACAGAACCGTGCCGAGTGGCTGTGGGTACGAGCCGTCTCCGGCCCAGACCATCAGCACGATCCAGGGCGCGACGAGCCCGGAGAACGGCAACGCTGCCGCCAGTACCACCGGCGGCGTCGTCAACAGATAGGCCAGTGCGCGCCACGGCCAACCCGTGAGCAGGAACCGCCGCCGCGTGATCGCGGCGAGAGGTGTGAGCGGTTCGTCGGAGGGCACCCCGCAGAGCCTATCGGGCTGGTTGCCTGGTGCGAATGGTCCGGAGCGCACCTCGTGGGTGGTGCTGGCACCACCCCGTTTTCGCCGCGTGGACCCAGTGCCCGCATCACCTGTCGAATGGTCCGCTTGCTGCCAGTGATTTCGCAGAGGAACGAGGACCCATGAAACTGGAGCTGAGCAATGTCACCAAGACGTATCGCGGCAAACCGGCCGTCTCCGACGTCACGATGCGGATCGGACCCGGCGTGCTCGGTCTTCTCGGACCTAACGGAGCCGGAAAGTCCTCGCTGATGCGGATTCTCGCCACGATCACCCGCCCGACCGCCGGTTCGGTCACCTGGAACGGCGCCGACATCGCGGTCCGACCCGCGAGCCTTCGGCGGGTACTCGGCTATCTGCCACAGGATTTCGGGGTCTACCCGCACCTCAGTGCCAGGGAGTTCCTGCGGTACCTCGCCGCGGTCAAGGGGCTGAGTGCGCGATCGGCCCGGTCGCGGGTGGACGAGTTGCTCGAACTCGTCAACCTTGCCGATACGGGCTCGCGGCCGGTGGGCAAGTTCTCCGGAGGCATGCGCCAACGGCTCGGGATCGCGCAGGCACTCTTGGGCGATCCCGAGGTCCTCGTCGTCGACGAACCCACGGTGGGGCTGGACCCCGAGGAGCGCATGCGGTTCCGCAACCTGCTCGGTGATCTGGCGTCCGACCGAATCGTCATCCTGTCCACCCACATCGTGTCGGACATCGAGGCGATCGCCGACGACATCGCGGTTCTCGCGGGCGGGCACCTGCGGTGGCGCGGCGCTCCGGCGGATCTGCTCCGCTCCGCGACCGGGACGGTGTGGGAGTTGGTGGTGCCGGCCGATGCGGTCGCGGACATCCGTCGGCGGGGCATGGTCACCAGGACTGTCCGCACGGCTGGCGGCGTACGGGTCCGCGCGGTCGCCACCGCCCCGCCGACTGCCGATGCGTGTCCGGTCGAACCCGATCTCGAGGACGCCTACATGTTCGCCGTGGGTCCGGCGACCACGCAGTTCGAGGTGACCCGATGACGACTGCAGTCGCCGCAGTCTCGCTCGCAGATTTCCGGGACCGCTCGCGACGTCCCGCGTTCCTGGTCACCGTGCTCGGAGCTCTCGCCCTCGGCTACGTCGCGATCCCGCCCGCGTCGGCCACCTACGCGATGGTCAAGGTCGGATCGTTCCGGGGCATATATGACAGCGGCTATGTCGGGGTCATGCTCGCGATGATCGGCAGCCTGTGGCTCCCGCTGTTCGGGTTCTACGTCGTTCGGGACAGCATCGGCCGCGACGTCTCCACCGGCGTCGGTGAAACACTCGCCGCGAGCCCACTGCGCACTCCGATGTACCTGCTGGGCAAGTACTTCAGCAACCTGCTGGTGCTGGCCGCGATGGCTGTGGCACTCGCGCTGATCGCACCTGTGATGCAGCTGCTCCGCGGCGAATCCTCGACCCTCGACCTGACGGCGCTGTGGCTGCCGATCGTGCTCTTCTGTCTCCCGGTCCTCACCGTCGCGGCGGCGGCCGCCATCGTCTTCGAGACGATCCCGCCGCTGCGAGGCGGTCTGGGAAACATCGTGTGGTTCTTCGCGTATCCCGCGATGTTCCTTGCCGGCCTTCCCCTGATCTACGCCGAGACGACCGCAGGGTTCCAAGCCGACCTGGCCGCCCAGTACCCCGGAGCGAACGACGAGATCTCCATCGGTCTCACAGCGGAACCCGGTGCGCTCGGGCAGTTCGCGTGGTCCGGTATGGATATCGCGTTGTCTCTCGTCGTCGCGGGGGTGGGACTGGCGGTGGCCTCGACGGTCGTCGCGGCACTGCCGGCCCTGTGGTTCAGTCGGTTCGACCCGTCACGCCGCGGCCGCCTTTCCCGGCGCATCGGTGCCAGGAGCTCGTCGGCGACCACTTCTGTCGAATCGCCTGTCGCGCGCGCGTCGACCGCCTTCGCCGGGACCGCACGAACGTTGTCTCCGGTCGCCCGCGGAAACCCGTTCTGGGGGCTTCTCGTCGGCGAGGTGCGCATCCACCTCGGAGGCGTGTCGCGGTGGTGGTGGCTCGCGCTTGCGATCGTGACGGGTGCGGCACTGGTGGTCCCGGCCGACGGCGTCGACACCGCGCTGCTCTTCGCGTGGCTGCTGCCGGTGCTGATCTGGTCGCGTCTGGGCACGCACGCCCTCGAACAGGGCGTCGATCCTCTCGTGGAGTGTGGCGTGTCGTTCCGCACGCGACTCGTCGCCCAGTGGGGTGCCGGCGTGCTCATCGCGGTCCTGGCCGGTGCCGGACCGCTGCTGCGGATGCTGGCGGCAGCGGATGTGAGCGGCATTGCCGCGTGGGTCACCGGCGCGGCCCTGATTCCCGCGCTCGCACTCCTGATCGGCTCGATCGTCCGCAGTCCTCGCGTGTTCCAGGCCGTCTACCTGGTGCTCTGGTACGCGGTCCTCAACGGCGTGGCCGCCGTCGACGTCATGGGTGCACTCCGCGACGACGGTCGGCTCGCCGGTCCTTCGCCCGTCTTCTCTCTCGCCGTCGGCGTCGTGCTGATCGCCGCCGCGTTGCTCGTTCAGGAGGTTCGTCATGTCCGTCGCTGAATCCGTCACACCTCGTACCCGGGGTCTCCGATGGTGTCGGCGCGGCAGCGGTGTCGCGGCGATGACACTTGCCGCCGTCACGCTCACCGCCTGCACCAGCGGAACGACGAGCCAGGAGTCGCGCAGCGACACCTACGCCGGCGACATCGCCACCGTCGTACTGCAGTTCGATGATTCGGGCGCGAAGCAGATCGGCTTCACCACCGCCGCTCTCAACGCTCACATCGTCGGCGCCGACCGCCACGACATCCAGGTTCGCCGGACCTTCGAGTACACCGACGGCGACAAGCCGGAGGAGACCATCGAACAGGAGTGGGGCGGCCTGACGATCACCACGCGATGTCCCGATCGCTTCGCGGTCGGGCACCCCACATGCATCGCCCACTACGAGATCGAGGTGCCCTACGGCAGTGTCGTCCGGGCCGACACCCGCTCCGGGGACCTGACGGTCACCGACACGCGCGCCGAGGTCGACTTACGGTCGCATTCCGGCGACGTCGGCATGGTCGTCGCCCCCGGCGACGGCACCCGCTACGCGGTGGAGGCCGTCTCCGCCGACGGTCACACCACGGTGGATGTTCTGCTGGACCCCGCCGGGGTCCCGGTGCGACTGACGACCGAGGACGGCGCTGCAACTGCCACGACGGCACAGTCATGACATTCCGCAAGCCGGCCGTTGCTCGCAGAGAATTACAGGTCCGCTCGGGCCCTGACCGGGGATCCGGTCAGTCGCGCCGGTGCGCGAGCATGGCGCGCCGGGTCCACCAGACGACGACCGCCACGGCGGCGGCGGTGAGGACCGCGGTCTGCAGGACCTGTGCGATCGCCAGGACGAGGAGGAACACGCCGAGCGCGGCGACCAGAGCCTCGATCTTGTAGAGCGGCCAGGCGGTGCCGGCGATGTCGACGGTGAGACTCGACCGGTGACGTGTGTGGCGTGACGGCGCTGCGGTCGTCATCGCGATCACCTCGTCTCCTGGTTTCGGTCCGTTCCTCCGGTGAGTTCAGAGTACGCATACTTCGAAGTTCGGTCCAGCGAACAATTGGAGGAGGCGGACGAAACTCCCAGCGTCCGGGCATTCGGGTGGTCAAGATCATGTGCGCGGTGTTCACTGGATACATGCCTCTCACCGGTGAATACGAACCCAGCCCCAGCTCGTGGGCCGCGGACCAGGTCGATCTGTACGAGCGCTCCGGCGGCACCGAGGGAACGACGATGGAGGGCAAGCCCGTCGTCGTCCTGACCACCAAGGGCGCCAAGTCCGGCAAGCTGCGCAAGACGCCGCTCATGCGCGTCGAGCACGACGGGCAGTACGCGGTGGTCGCGTCGCTCGGCGGCGCCCCGCAGCACCCGGTCTGGTACCACAACGTGGTCGCCGACCCGCACGTCGAGTTGCAGGACGGTCCGGTCAAGCAGGACATGATCGCGCGCGAGGTCACCGGCGACGAGAAGGCCGAGTGGTGGAAGCGTGCGGTCGAGGCGTGGCCGCCCTATGCCGACTACCAGACCAAGACCGAGCGTCAGATTCCGGTCTTCGTGTTGTCCCCGCAGGACTAGCTCGCCGGGACAGTCGTCGTCTCTGCGCCGAACGGGGCGGACCCGGGTAGCCTGCGAGAAGCAAGCTCTCGATTCCGGACCGTTCGGGCGGAGGCGGATATGGCGGCGAAAACTGTTGCGGATCAACTCGTTTCCCAATTGGTGGATGCGGGCGTGCAGCGTATCTACGGCATCGTCGGAGACAGTCTCAATCCGGTCGTGGACGCGGTGCGGCGCACGGGCGGATCGGCATCCGGTGGCATCGACTGGGTCCACGTCCGGCACGAGGAAGTCGCGGCCTTCGCGGCCGCGGCCGAGGCACAGATCACCGGCAGGCTCGCGGTGTGCGCGGGCTCGTGCGGCCCCGGGAACCTGCATCTGATCAACGGCCTGTACGACGCGAACCGCTCGGGCGCGCCGGTGCTTGCGATCGCGTCCCACATTCCGAGCGCGCAGATCGGGACCGGATACTTCCAGGAAACGCATCCCGACCGGCTGTTCGTCGAGTGCTCCCGGTACAACGAGATGATCAGCGTCCCCGTGCAGGCGCCGCGGATCGTGCAGAGCGCGATGCAGCACGCGATCGCGCAGTCCGGGGTCGCCGTGATCACGCTGCCGGGCGATGTCGCCGATCAGCCGGCGGAGGGCTCGGCGCCCCCGCTCGTGCGGACCGGCACCCCGTCGGTGGTGCCGGCGGAGGACGACGTCCGGGCGCTCGCCGACGCGATCAACACCGCGTCGGCGGTGGCGATCTTCGCCGGTGCCGGTGTCCGCGGCGCCCGCGACGAACTGCTCGCCCTCGCGGACGCGATCGGTGCCCCGGTCGGACATTCCCTGCGGGGCAAGGAGTGGATCCAGTACGACAACCCGTTCGACGTCGGCATGACCGGTCTGCTCGGCTACGGCGCGGCGCACGACGGCATCCACGGCGCGGATCTGCTGCTGCTGGTCGGGACCGACTTCCCGTACGACCAGTTCCTGCCCGACGACGTGCGCACCGCGCAGATCGACATCGCGGCGGAGAAACTCGGCCGGCGCACGGGCGTCGACCTCGCGGTGCACGGCGACACGCGGTCGGTGCTGCGGGCGCTCGCGCCGCTCGTCGACCGCAAGTCCGATCGCGGCTTCCTCGACCGGACCCTCGACCGGCACGAGAAGCTCATGACGAAGGTCGTCGGGGCCTACACCGAGGCGGCCAAGCAGCGGGTCCCGATCCATCCCGAGTTCGCGGCGTCGATCCTCGACGACCTCGCCGCCGACAACGCGATCTTCACCGCGGACACCGGCATGTGCAATGTGTGGACCGCCCGCTACCTCAATCCCAACGGCCGACGCCGGTTCCTGTCGTCGGCCCTGCACGGTTCGATGGCGAACGCGCTGCCGCACGCGATCGGCGCGCAGTTCGCGCGGCCGGACCGTCAGGTGGTGGCGATGTCGGGTGACGGCGGGCTGTCGATGCTGCTGGGCGATCTCGTCACCGTCGCGATGTACAAGCTGCCGGTCAAGATCGTCGTGTTCGACAACTCGACGCTCGGCATGGTCAAGCTCGAGATGTTGGTCGACGGCCTGCCCGATTTCGGTGTCGATGTCCCGTCCGTCGACTATGCGGCTGTTGCTGCGGCGCTGGGGATCTACTCCCGAAGGATCGAGAATCCGGCCGATCTGGAGTCGGGATTGCGGTCGGCGCTCGACCACGACGGTCCGGCGCTGGTCGACATCGTCACCGATCCGAACGCGCTGTCGTTGCCCCCCACCATCACCGGCGAGCAGGTGCGTGGCTTCGCGCTGGCGATGTCGCGGATGGTGATGAACGGCGGTGTGGGAGAAGCTGTTCAGATGGCGAAGTCCAATCTGCGGAATGTGCCGCGGCCGTCGCAGTTCTCGCGGAAGGATTGACGCCCGTCCGTCGATGCCGGGGCGGTTGCGCGCGACCGGGTGCGCAGTGGGAACATGGTTGGGTGTCAAATTCGCCGAAACTCGCAGAACTGAAGGTCACCTCGCCCGCTCTCACCGCGGACGAGATCGATGCTGCTGCCGAGCGAATTGCGCACATTATCGACGCGACACCCCTGCAGCTCAGTGATCGACTGTCGGCGCTGACCGGCGCTCGGGTGTACCTCAAGCGTGAAGATCTTCAGGTGGTCCGCTCCTACAAGCTGCGCGGCGCCTACAACCTGATCATGCAGTTGAACGACGCCGAGCGCGCCGCGGGTGTGGTCACGGCCAGCGCCGGCAACCATGCGCAGGGTGTGGCGTTCGCGTGCCGGGCGATGGAGATCCGCGGGCGCATCTACGTTCCGGCCAACACGCCCAAGCAGAAGCGCGACCGGATCATGGTCCACGGCGGTGGCTTCGTCGAACTGATCCCGACGGGGGAGACCTACGACGCCGCCGCGGCCGCCGCGGCCGCCGACGTCGAGCGGACGGGCGCCACCATGGTGCCGCCGTTCGACGACGCCCGCACCGCGGCGGGCCAGGGCACCATCGCGGCGGAGATCCTCGAGCAGCTGGGTCAGGCGCCGGACAGCGTGATTGTCCCGGTCGGCGGCGGCGGTTGCATCGCCGGCATCGCCACGTACCTGCACGAGCGCGCGCCGCAGACCACGATCGTTGGTGTCGAGCCGGTGGGGGCGGCGTCGATGACGGCGGCCCTCGTCGCCGGTGGCCCGGTGACGCTGCCCGAGGTCGACCCGTTCGTCGACGGTGCCGCGGTCAAGCGGGTCGGCGACCTGCCCTACGCGGTGGTCTCCGAGCTCGGCGCGAGCGTCGTCTCGCACGCGTCGCTGCCGTTGGTGGCGGGCACCCGCACGGGGCACGGCTCGGAGAAGTTCGCGATGACCCAGGTCGACGAGGGCGCGATCTGCACCGCGATGCTGGAGCTGTACCAGAACGAGGGCATCATCGCCGAGCCTGCCGGTGCGTTGTCGGTGACCGCGCTCGGTCATCTCGATGTCGAGCCGGGGAGCACCGTGGTGTGCCTGATCTCGGGTGGCAACAACGACGTGTCCCGGTACGGCGAGATCCTCGAGCGCTCGCTTGTCCACCTCGGTCTCAAGCACTACTTCCTGGTGGACTTCCCGCAGGAGCCGGGTGCGCTGCGTCGATTCCTCGACGAGGTGCTCGGGCCGGACGACGACATCACCCTGTTCGAGTACGTCAAGCGCAACAACCGGGAGACGGGTGCCGCGCTGGTCGGCGTCGAGCTCGGTTCGGCGGACGGGTTGACCGACCTGCTCGACCGGATGCGTGCCTCGCGCCTCCAGGTGGAACAGCTCGAGCCCGGGTCCCCGGCGTACCGCTACCTCACGTAGCGGAGTCGTCCTCCGCCGCCGCGGTGGGGCCGAGCAGTCGGTTCACCACCCGGCGGTGGAGTTCCGGGTCGGGCTCGGGTAGGCCGAGCAGGGCGGCGAGGTAGATGCCGTCGCCGACCAGGCGCACGATCTCGGCCTGGACCGGATCGTCGATCTCGGCGAGCAGCCCGTCGTCCCACGATCGCATGACGTCCGCGACGGCCTGCTGCACCTCGTCGTGCTGCCCGTCGGCACTGCGCATCGCGGCGAGCATCGAACGGTACAGCGCCATCTCGTCCGCCGAGTCGGCGCCGGGGTACTGCAGGTAGATCTCGGACACGGTCCGCCCGCCGGCGACGGCGTCGGCGAGCTGTTGGTCGGACCGGTCGCCGAGACGGCGGACCATCGACGCGAGCAGCGCTTCCTTGCTGGGGAAGTGGTAGAGCAGACCGCCCTTGGAGACGCCTGCCGCGGTGGCGACCGCCTCGAGCGTCACGTGGGCGACGCCGACGTCGTGCAGCAGGCGTTCGAGGGCGTCGAGGATGCGATCGCGTGTGTCGGAGGCCATGAAAATCACTGTACCGGCTGGACGGTGAACTGCTACCCTGGGTTGGGCACTGTACCGGCTGGACGGTTCACCTTCTGGTCGGTTTTCGTTCATCGAAGAAGTTTCGTGGGAGTAGAGATGTCTCTGGGTACGGTGCGGGATCCGCACGACGTTCGGGCCGGCCGGAAGGACTGGCTCGGGCTGGTCGTGCTCGCCTTCGCGGTCCTTCTCATCTCTGTCGACGCGACAGTGCTGGACCTGGCGCTGCCGTTCATCAGTGAGGACTTGGCGCCGAGCAGCACGCAGCTGCTGTGGATCATCGACGTCTATTCGTTCGTACTCGCCGGCCTGCTGGTCACGATGGGCACGCTCGGCGACCGGATCGGGCGCCGGAAGCTGCTTCTCATCGGTGCGGCCGGGTTCGGCCTGGCGTCGTTGATCGCCGCATGGTCGGCCAGCCCCGAGATGCTGATCGCCGCCCGTGTCCTGCAGGGCGTCTCGGGTGCAACGCTGATGCCTGCGACACTGGGCCTGATCCGGACCATGTTCGTCAACCCGCGTCAGCGCACCACCGCGATCGGCGTGTGGGGCGCGATGGCCGGCGGCGGCGCCGCGGCCGGACCGCTGGTCGGCGGCTGGCTGCTCGAGCACTACTGGTGGGGTTCGGTGTTCCTCATCAACATTCCGGTGATGATCGCGCTCATCGCCCTCGGCCCGCTGGTGATTCCGGAGTCGAAGAACCCGGAGCCGGGGCGCTTCGACCTCGCCAGCGCCGGATTGTCGATCGTGGCAATGATCCCGATGGTCTACGCGGTCAAGGAGTCCGTCGTGCACGGCCCGTCGTGGATTCTCACCGGAGTCGGTCTCGTCGGCGCCCTCGCCGGTTGGGTGTTCATCCGCAGGCAGCGGTCCATCGCCGACCCGATGATCGATCTGTCGTTGTTTGCGCGGCCGGCGTTCTCGACGGCGGTCGTGACGAACCTGCTGTCGATCTTCGCGCTCGCCGGCGTGCTGTTCTTCGGATCGCAGTACCTGCAGCTGGTGCTCGGCTACAGCCCACTGGAGGCGGGTCTGCTGATGCTGCCCGGCACGCTCGTCAGCGCGGCCGCGTCGCTCGCGGCGGCATGGCTCGTGCGTCGCTGGGAGCCCAGTCGGGTACTGAGCGTCGGACTCGTGATCGCCGCCCTCGGTGCGGCGGTGATGATCGCGCTGGGGCCGGACAGTGGGCCGGAGGCGTTCGTCGTCGGATTCATCCTGGCCGGCGCCGGAGTCGGCGTGGCGTTGACGCTCACCTCCGACCTGGTGGTCAGCGCGGTCGAGCCGGAACGTGCGGGTGCCGCGTCGGCGGTCTCCGAGACCGCGTACGAACTGGGAGTGGCGCTGGGTGTCGCCGTGCTCGGCAGTGTGGTGCTCGCGATCTTCCGTCGCGGCCTGGACGTCTCGGCGCTGGACGCGGATCAGGCGCACATCGCGCAGGGCACGCTCGGGGGCGCGGTGGAGGTGTCGAAGTCGATGCCGGTGGAGCAGGCGGCCGCGTTAGTCGACTCGGCCCAAGCGGCCTTCGTCGACGGCATGCACATCGCTGCCGGAGCAACCGCGGTCATCCTGATCGCGACCGCGATCCTGGTGGCGCGGATGCTGCGCCGGCGTTGACCTGTGGTTGACGTGTAACGGCTCGAGCGGCCGGTCCGATCTGCAGATCGGACCGGCCGCTTTCGTGTCCGAGTGGCAACGCCTCGGATGCCGTGTGCCGCAACTGCTATGCCCAGTGCCCGGTAGGGGGCTGTCCGGCTCGGGACTTTTGGTTCAACTTTCAACGGGTGAAACTGAGGGTGATTTGCCGCCTCACCTCCGGCCTTCGATATGCGTTTTGCACTTCAGTACAATCTATCGAATCATGTTGTTGAACAGGGTATTTCATTCGAATTCCCCATCCGTTCGGGGGTGAGGCGCGTCGATTCGGGTGGTGCGGGCTGTATCGACGTTTGTGTTTGTATGTCCGGCGTCGGGGTGATTTTCCATTCATCATCCATTTCGCCGTGGCCAGGTCTGGCCGGGCGTTCATAAGAAGGGCCTCAAATGGGGGGGTTAGGCGGCGCCCTGCGTAAGGGCGTCATTCGAACTGTGGTCATGGCGATGTTCGCCGGCGTGGCCACAGTGTCGACCGTAACGGTCGGCGCAGGGACCGCAGCAGCGGCGGAAAACCTGAGATGTGATGTGCTGTATTCAGTCGACAACGGTTCGAGTGTCGCGAAGCGGATCGACCCGAACACCGGGGCCGTCACCGACGCGTTTCCGGTTGAGCCGAGCGGCAAGGGCTACCGGCATAACCAGCTCGGTATTGGTCCCAGCGGGACCTACGCGATCTACACATCCTCGGAAGATGATGGCGATAACCGGAGGATCTACGAGTACGACGCCGCGTCCGGCAAGACGACCAGCGAGTCGGACAAGGCCAAGGTCAAGAACACACACGGTGCGATCAACCCCGCGAACGGCCTGTACTACTACGGCGGCAAGGACGATGGCGCCGATTCGTTCACGTTCGGGGCGTACGACCCTGCCAACAACGCGTCCCTCGGTGTCGTCCTCAAGGTGAAGTTCGACAAGAAGACTACGGTCCCGGGCGGCAACGGCGACATGGCTTTCGACGCACAGGGCAACCTGTTCATCGTCGCGGCCGGGGACAATAACGGCCGCATCTATTCGGTCCAGGGGCCGATGCCGACGTCTTCCGAGAAGACTCTGACGGGCAAGGCGATCACGGATGAATCGACGGCCTTCAAGAAGAGCAATTCGATTGCTTTCGGGCCGAACGGCTACCTGTTCGTCGGTGGCGGCGGAAGCCTCCTCAAGGTCGATCCGGGTACGGGCAACGCAGTCCCTGCCAACCTGACCAGTTCGTCCATGACCGATATGGGTTCCTGCAATGATCCGAACACGATCGAGTTGCGCAAGAACCTGCCCGACGGTCGCGTCGGGAAGGACGATCAGTTCGGCCTTGAGATCTCCGGTGGTGGCCTGAGCGAGGGCAACACGGCGACCACGACGGGCACCAAGACGGGGATCCAGGACCAGGCTGCCGGCCCGGTCCTCGGACTTGCGGGCAAGACCTACACCCTCACGGAGACCGCCCAGGGCGGCGCAAGCCTCGACAACTACGTCACCACGTGGGAGTGCGTCGACGCCAAGACCCAGACGAAGAAGTCCGGTGAAGGCACGACCATCACCGTAGAGATTCCGGCTGGTCAGAGCGGCAAGAGCACCAGTTGCACGTTCACCAACGCGGCGAAGAAGCCCGGCCTGGAGTTGGTGAAGTCGGCGTCGCCGAACACGGCTGCAGACTTCGTCGTCGGCAAGACCGTCACTTACAGCTTCAAGATGACGAACACCGGCGCCGTGACTCTCAAGGACGTCAAGCCGGTCGAGAAGACGTTCACCGGCAAGGCGGACATGTCGGGCTTCACCTGTCCCGATGGTGCTAAGTCGTTGGCGCCCAAGGCATCTGTGACGTGCACCGCGACGTACGTCCTCCAGCAGGAGGACATCGACCGCGGCAAGCTCGACAACACCGCGACCGCGACCGGAACCGATCCGGGTGGCAAGCCGGTCAACTCGAACGAGTCGAGCGTCCCTCTCGTCGGCGGTCCGGCCACTCCCGGCATCACGCTCGACAAGATCGCGTCGCCGAAGGAAGCCGAGGCCTACAAGCTCGGCCAGACCATCAAGTACACCTTCAAGATCAGCAACACCGGCAACGTGACGTTGAACGATCTGAAGGTCAACGAGGGTGATTTCACCGGCAATGGCAAGCTGTCGGCCGTCGACTGCCCGGTGAAGTCCGTGGCCCCTGGCGGCACGGTGACGTGCACCGCGGAGTACACGCTGACCCAGGCGGACATCGACAGCGGGCGCATCGAGAACACCGCGACCGCGACGGGCAAGCCTCCGACGGGTGAACCGATCACGTCCCCGCCGGACACGGAGACGCTCGAGGGCAATCCCGCGAAGTCGCTGTCCATCGTGAAGGACGCATCGCCGTCGACGACCGAGTCCTACAAGGTCGGCCAGGAGATCGACTACACCTTCAAGATCACCAACACCGGTGAAGTGACGCTCACGGACGTGCATCCGAACGAGACCAAGTTCACGGGTGACGGCGACATGTCGGCGTTCGATTGCCCAGCGGGCGCGAAGTCGCTGGCACCGGGCGAGTCGACGACCTGCACGGCGAAGTACACGCTGACGCAGGCCGACATCGATGCCGGCAAGCTGGAGAACACCGCGACCGCGACGGGGACGCCTCCGTCGGGTGAGCCGGTCACGTCGAAGCCGTCGGACAAGACGCTGTCGGGCGAGCCGAAGGCGGCGATCAGCCTGGAGAAGACCGCCACGCCGACCGAGGCGGACAAGTTCGCGGTGGGTGAGACCGTCACCTACAGCTTCACGATGACCAACACCGGCAATGTGACGCTGACGGACGTGCATCCGAACGAGGTCGCCTTCTCGGGTGACAAGACGAAACTGAGTGACTTCGTCTGCCCGGATGCGTCGAAGCCTTTGGCACCCAACGCGTCTACGGTGTGCACCGCCACGTATGAGCTGACCCAGTCCGACGTCGATCGGGGCACTCTCGATAACACCGCCACCGCGACCGGTACCCCGCCGTCGGGTGGGGACGTGACCTCGGAACCCGATGACGTGAACCTGTCGGGCAACCAGAAGCCTGCCCTCGAGATCGTGAAGACCGCGTCGCCCAAGGGTGTCGAGGACTTCAAGGTCGGCCAGGAGATCACGTACACGTTCGACATCACCAACACGGGTAACCAGACGCTGTCGAACGTGAAGGTGGCCGAGGGCGCGTTCTCGGGCTCGGGAAAGATCACCGACCTGTCCTGCCCGGAAGAGGCGAAGTCGATGGCGCCCGGCGCGAAGGTGACGTGCTCGGCGAAGTACACGATCACGCAGGACGATGTCAACGCCGGCAAGCTCGACAACGTCGCGATCGCCACGGGTACGCCTCCGGGCACCGAGACTCCGATCGAGTCGCCCCAGGACGAGGAGAACCTGGCAGGGGATCCGAAGTCGGGGTTGACGCTCGAGAAGACCGCGGAGCCGCGCGAGAACGTCCAGGTGGGTGACACCGTCACCTACAAGTTCGCGATCACGAACACCGGTGATCAGACCCTCACCGAGGTGAAGGTCAAGGAGAACGAGTTCTCCGGCACCGGAACGCTGTCGGACATCACGTGCCCGGACAACTCGCTGGATCCCGGCGAGTCGGTGACCTGCGAGGCCACCTACACGTTCACGGATGAGGACATGAAGGCCGGCTCGATCGACAACGTCGCCACGGCAACCGGCACCCCGCCGTCGAAGGCTCCGATCGAATCGAATCCGTCGGACGCGACGGTCACCGCTGGGGAACAGCCCGGCGGAACGGGTTCGCTCGGCTCGCTGGGCCTCGGTTCGCTCGGCTCCCTCGGGGCGGGTTCCCTCGGCAGCGGTTCGCTGGCGGCGGGCTCTCTGGCGGCAGGTTCGCTCGCGGCCGGATCTCTCGCAGCGGGTTCGCTGGAGAACTCCGGCTCGCAGGAGAACGCGGGTTCGGCCGGCTCGTCGGGTTCTGCTGGTTCGCAGGAGAACTCGGGTTCGGCCGGATCGGGTTCCGGTAACCCCGGTACTCCCGGTGGTAACCCCGGTACGCCCGGTGGCAATCCCGGTACTCCCGCCAACCCCGGTACGCCCGGTGACCCGGGTACTCCCGGCAACGCGGGCAACTCCGGGAACGGGAATGCCGGAAATGGTGGAGCCGCCGGCAACTCCGACACCGAGAAGGGTGCGCTGATCGATTCGGGTCTGGGCGCCGACGGTGACGGCGGTCTGAACACGGGCCTCGTCGCCGGTGGACTGGCGCTGCTGGTCGCTGCGGCTGGTGTCCTGTTCATGGCACTGCGCAGGCGCAAGGCTGCGGAAGGTGACGTCACAGATCTGTGATGACCGCTGATGATTGACCGGGTGGCCCGAGACGAGAACCGTCTCGGGCCACCCGCGTTCACGTCGGGGGTGATGGAGAGGGTTGTGAAGCGTGGGGAAGCATGCGGCCAAGCGTGGGTCGGGTCGGAGCGGGACGATTCTGCTGGTAGTCATGGCGTTGGTGCTGCTCGCGGGTGGTGGTCTTCTGGTCTTCCGTGGCCTGCAACCGGAGTCGGCGTCCGCGGCGCCGGTGCCCGAGTCGACGTTCGACTTGTCGCCGGACGGAGTCCACGACCCCGTTGCTGGGCCGGCGCCCGTGATCGGCGACGGCGGGAAGGCGCGTAAGCCGGGTCCGGCGGCGGCGAATCCAGCGGACCGGCCGCAGATTCCGTTCGGTCCGTTGCCGGACGACAGCGTGGTGGTTCCGGCGATCGGGGTGGAGACGGCGCTCGATCCGTTGGGGTTGGCGGCGGACGGGAGTTTGTTGCTGCCTCGGGATGTGAGTGCGGTGACGTACTGGACCGGGTCGGCGCCGATCGAGGCGCCGGATGGCGGGATTCTGGTGGCCGGTCATGTGGACAACGCGAATCAGGGTGAGGGTGCGTTGTATTGGATGCACACGTTGTATCCGGGTGATGCTGTGTATCTGACGAAGGACGGGGTGGTCACCCGGTGGAAGGTGACGCGGATGGAGCGGTTCGTCAAGCAGGTGTTGCCGGAGTGGGTGTTCCAGGGTGCTGGTGGTCCGCGTGAGTTGCATATCGTGACGTGTGGTGGGGAGATCGTGAAGGATGCGCAGGGGCGCGGGACGTATCTGGAGAACGTGGTGGTGACCGCCGTCCCGTTCTGATCCGGTAGTGGTCGCCGCGAGGTTCCCCCAGAACGGTGGACGCGGGGTTGTGCAACACCGACCCGATCCGGGACGATCGCGGTGAATTACTGCTCAATGAAGGTATACCGGTAGTAGTACTCGTGCGTGAACTGATCCCGACGATCCCGTGTTCGGCCATGATCTTCGGCGACCCGTACACTCCACCCGAGGCTCGGTGACATTCGGCGATCTTGACCGCCAACTCTGCCCGCCGCTTCATCCGAAGAATCAATCCTGTTGCTGCAGAACGCGTGCAGTATTCGTAGTGTCCGGAGGGCGATGCCTCGAGCAGGTCAGTCATCCGGGCCTCTACTCGGCGACCTGCTTGCGCAACCGCAGCAACTCGGCGCACTCGGCACCGTCGAGGGGTTGATCACCCTGGGCGGCGGCCGCCTCGATCCGGCGGCGATCGTCCGGCCCGAATCGATCACCCGATGGGATGCTTCGACCTTGCGCTCGGTCTTGAACGACTTTGTGGGTACGTGACCCGTGAACATCGCTTCCCGCGAGATCCTCACCAGCTCGTCCCGCCATCGCATCAGATCCCTTGCGGGACAGTGGTGTACATCACTCACACGCGGTGGAGTGTGCGCCGACACTGCAGTCCGCAGCCACCCCGCCGTCGCGAAAGCGGGCGCCTCCGCCAAACGAATGACCAACGGAGTTGGACGGGCGACCAGTAGATGAGGGTGATTCCGGGGGTGAAGTTTCCGCTCGGCCGCGACTGCTCCATGGTTCGCTCCGCTCTCGCTGGGTAGCGACTCAATCACCCTGTAGCGCAACAGGTTTCGCTACGTACCGGCGCTCGTCTGTGGTCCGAAGGCCCGGAATCAAACGTTGGTTCGGCTCAGCGCGTGTGTCCCCCGATCGTATATATGGATAGTTGTCCAACTTGTGCCGTTCAGTGGAAGGGGTCGAATGGCAAGCCTTGTGGCCGCGTCACGCGCGGCCCGAAGACTGCTCGCCGGTCGCAGCGTCGACATCCGAACTTGCGCGCACTTTGGTGGCGCCGCCCGGGGGTAGTTGCAAGTCGTTCCCGGTCCTCGGGTAGGCCGCTGGAGTGGGGCAGGGCCGATCTGAGAATCCCGTGTGCCAGGTCGGCAGCCTCCGGCAGGTCGATAGAAAATTTGTGTGTGTAACGAAAGGTATAACCCATGCGTAACCGTTCCTTCCTTCGCCGTGCCGGAGAGGGGGTGGTGTCTCGGTGGACGGCGCTGGGGTTGATGTTCATGGCCCTGACCCTGGTCTTGACGTCGTTCTCGCTCGCCCCGGTTGCCTCGGCGGACCCAAGCGAGACCGCGACCACCACTCCGGCCACCTCGACGACGAAGGCGCCGCCCGCGTCCACGCCGGAGTCGTCCACGTCTGAGTCGACCGCGACCACGACGAAGGCTCCTGCAACCACGACGACGGCGCCCGCATCGGAGTCGCCCGCGACCACGACGAAGGCGCCGTCCGCGTCCACGTCGAAGTCGCCCGCGAGCACGACCAGCGTGGCCCCGACGACGGCGAAGCGAAGCGCGGCGGTCACCCCGCGCGGACTCAATCCCAAGATCGATGTACAGATCACCGACGTCCAGGTCGAGGGGAAGAACGGCCAGCAGATCACGGTCGGCGACTCCGTCACTGTGAAGGGCACCTGGGACGCGAGCAAGGCGGACCCGCAGTCGGGCGACGAGTTCACGATCAAGTTCCCTGCCGAATTGAAGCTCGGGACCAACCCCGCGTTCGTCCTCGAGGGCGACGACGGGACGGCCTGGGGCACCTGCAATCTGGTGGCCGCCACCAATGTCATGACCTGTGTGCTCACCGACGCCGTGACGGATCGCCCCGAAGAAGTGTTCGGCGACTTCGAGGTCTTCACGAAGGCGGTCGAGTACACCACGTCCGAGACGATCGACTTCGAGATCAACGAGAAGGTCGTGCCGGTCGATCTGCCCGGCGAGGGCGGCATCAGCGATGGCCGCGTGATCGGCGAGGCCACGAAGTCCGGCAAGCTCCAGGACAACAAACAGTCTGTGCGTTGGACCATTGACATCCCCGGCGCCGACCTGGCCGCTCTGGACACAGCTGGCAACGGTTCGGTGACCCTGAGCGACACGCTCTCGAGCAACATGAAGCTGTGCGAGGACGCAGTGCTCAACGCGAAGTTGCTGTCCGGTCGCCCGGGCGATCTCAAGAACGTCCCCGGCGGCGTCGCCGTCACCCAGCCTGGCGGCGCGGGTGCGGTCGGCATCACGATCACTAACGGCGCACCCTTCGAGAAGGGCAAGCTCTACCGCGTCGAGTACACCTCGTGCACGACCAGCGGCGAGGTGGATCTCCCCGGGGAGGACGGCCTGCAAGCCGTCTACGACAACTCCGTGAGGATCGGCGGCACGACGGTGAGCGCGCCCGGTGTCGGGCAGGACTGGCGTCCGAAGACTGGGCCAGAGAAGTCCGGCAATCTCCTGCATGGTGAGCGGTACAAGGCGGCCGAGTGGACCATCACGGTCCCGGGCAGCTTCATCGAAACCAGCCCCGGCAAGGTAGTCACCATTGCGGACACTCTCGGTGGCAATCATGCCGTCTGTGAGGAGGGCCTTGGGCTCAAGGTTTGGCG
Organism: Rhodococcus sp. W8901; assembly: GCF_013348805.1. Classification (NCBI taxonomy): domain Bacteria; kingdom Bacillati; phylum Actinomycetota; class Actinomycetes; order Mycobacteriales; family Nocardiaceae; genus Rhodococcus; species Rhodococcus sp. W8901. The sequence continues at coordinate 3,396,165 of NZ_CP054690.1, read as the reverse complement.
CGCCGACCGTCTGCCCGGGCCGGACGGCTCAGGGCCCAAACGCACCGACGTCACCGGCGAGTTCGACATCGTTTCCACCGCCGCGGCTGGTGCCAAAGACATCTCCGTGACGATCACGCCGAAGGACGCCGGCAAGGTCGACCCGAAGCAGTACTACTACGTGACGTACCGGACCTGCCTCACCGAGGACAAAGTGCCGGACTCCGGAGATGTGTTCACCAACACGGCGACCGTCAACGGCACGCCGGTCAAGGGTTCGGTGAAGGGTCCCGACTTCAACGGCAAGAAGAACGGCAAGATCAACACCGATCCGCGGGAGGTCGCCGGCGAGAAGCAGTCGGCCGGCACCACCATGGACTGGCACGTGGAAATCCCCGGACGCCATCTCGAGGGCCGCAACGATCCCGCGGTCATCACCGACACGTTCTCCGAGACCATGACGGTGTGTGAGGTCAGCGGTGATCTCAAGAAGAACCTCAATCTGAAGGTCATCGCGAAGGACTTCCTCGGCCACAGCGGAGTCAACGCGGAGCGTGACCTGACTGCCGGCACCACGGTCACACGTACCGCCGACGGGATCGATTTCACCCTCCCGAAGGAGGCGAATGACTACAGCCGTGAGACGCGGTACTACATCGACTACACCCTCTGCACCACGAGCGGCGGACTGGACCAGCGCGGCACGGAGTACAGCAACACGCTCGCCTACGAAGGCGGCCCGAATCTTTCGCACGGCGTCAAGCAGGAATGGGGCGGTGGCGGCACCGGCCAAGGTGTGGCGCGAGGCTCGTTCTCGCTGCTGAAGCAGATCGATTCCTCCTCCGAGAAGTTCCCGGAGGGCACCGAGTTCACCGTGAAGGTCGAGGAGTTCGCCCCCGGGAAGAACCCGGAGATGGACAAGCCGTCGGCGACCTACAACGTCAAGGTGAAGGCTGACGGCACGCCGGTCAGTGGCTTCTACCCCCGCGGCACCGGCTGGCAGATCCGCCTGTCCGAGATCGACCTGCCCACGGTCGACGGCGTCTACTTCGAGCAGGGGACGTTTCGCCCGGCAGATGGCGTGACGCTCAACGCGGACCGCACCCAGGCGCTGGTGACCATCACGCCGAAGAGCAACGTCGAGGTCAAGCTGGTCAACAAGGCCGTCCTGGGCTCGGCGAAGATCACCAAGACCGTCATCGGTGAGGCGCTCGGCGCACTCACCGGCAACGAGGCCTTCGTCGTCAATGCGGAGATCGACCTCGGTGACGGTTCCGGTAACGAGATCCGCCCCTTCACGCTGACGCACGGCGGGGTCTTCGATCTGAAGAACCTGCCCATCGGAGCGAAGGTCACCTTCACCGAGGTTCAGCCGACGGACACCGACCGTGTGACGTGGTCGGCGCCCGTCATCGAACCGAAGACGCTCATCATCGGCACCGATGCGGCAGCGAACACGGTCTCCGTCACCAACGAGGCGAAGATCACGCAGGGCACCTTCGAGCTGAGCAAGAAGCTCACGGGTCCGGAGGCGTTCAACAAGGAGGTGCCGAAGACCTTCGACGTGGTCGCCACATGGACCGACGCGAACAACGTTCCGCAGTCCAAGACGCTGACGCTCCCGTCCGACGGCACCGCGGTTCCGTTCGGTGAGAACCTGCCCGGCGGCACCAAGATCACGCTGACCGAGACGGTTCCGGCCAACGGCAATGGTCTCGCCTATGGCGTGCCCGCATACACAGGGGATGTCACGATCGGTGAGTCCGGCGTGGTGACCATCGGCAAGGACCTGCGCAAGGTCGAGGTCGTCAACTTCGTCGACAAGAACGACGGCACCCTGCGCATCCTCAAGCAGGTTGAGGGCGAGGCCGCCGGCGAGATCGGCGACGACGTGGAGTTCACGGTCGAGGCCAGCTGGAAGGACGGTGTCAACTACGCCAAGGAGACGCTGACCGTCAAGAAGGGCGTGGCCACGCCGCTGAACGCCAAGCTTCCCGTCGGCACCGAGGTGACCTTCACCGAGGTTGGCCGCCCGGATGTTGCCGGCGTCGAGTGGGGCACGATCCAGTGGGGCACCGACCCCAACGGTGAGTCCTGGCTCAAGGACAACGGCAATGGCTCGGTGACGGGCATCGTGTCCGACGATCCCACCGAGGGGCGTCTGATCACGCTGACGAACGAGGCCCTGTGGGCCTTCGGCTCGGTCGAGTTCACGAAGTACATCCTCGACGGCGACGACCCCATCCCCGCCACCGAAGCTGACCTGCCCTCAGGCGCGGAGTTCCAGGTTCGGATCGACGGCATCGATCCGGCGCTCCCCGCGGGCACCGATTTCCCGGCAGTGGGCGAGACCATCACCCTCAACGCAGGAAACGGCTTCAGCTGGAAGTCCGGCGACGTGCTGCCGCGGAACACCATGGTCACCTTCTCCGAGGTCGATCCCAACCCCCTGCCCGGCATCGCTTGGGCGCGGCCGTATTACTGGGTGGCTGAGGACGCCGGCGACGCGGACTACCGCAACACCGTCGCAATCGTGCCCGGAGACGAGGCGAAGGTGGAGATCCACAACCGCCCGATCCCGACCACGGATGTGGATATCGAGAAGATCGTGACCGGCCCCAAGGGCAACCAGGTCACGAAGGACCCGTCTACGACGTTCCAGGTCACGGCGACATGGACGGACGTCGACGACGAGGCGCGTACCTGCATCCTCGCCGTCAAGCCGGGCGCATCGGTCACCCCGACCGCCCAGTGCGACGCCGCCGTCATCGACGGCCGGGTCCAGTTCCCGCTCGACACCGAGATCACCTTCGTCGAGACCGGCGCCCACACTGACGTGACCAACGTCAAGTGGGGCGACGTGGTGTGGGGCGTCAACGAGGGAAGTGCGGACGTCGTCACGATCGACGGCAAGCCGACCGGAGTCTCCGTCACCCTCGCCGGTGACGCGGAGGGATCGGTGGTGCTGGGACTCGAGAACAAGACCAGCAGCAACGGGCTGATCATCATTCCGCTCCCCATCCCGATCCTGCCGTGGGACGGATCGCTGATCCCGCCGGGATCTGGCTCCGAGTGGCCGACCCCTCCGGTCTCCAACCAGCCGGGCGGACCTGGTTCGCCGGAGCAGCCGTCCAAGCCGGGCGACTCCGGACACAACGGTGCTCCGGGTAAGCCGGCTCCGACCCAGCCGGACCAGTCGCCGTCCCTGCCCGTGACGGGTGCGAACGTCATCTGGCTCGCCGGTGTGGGGCTGGCGTTGATCGTCGGCGGCGCATGGCTGACCCTGCGCAACCGCAGGCGGGTGTCCGGCGAGGGATAACCCCCAGCCGGCACACGGTAGCGGGGCGGGTGCGACCTACACCTGGTCGCACCCGCCCCGCTCCGCCACACCGATCGAATACCACGCACCAGCCGAACATCTGTCTCGCGGCCGTCCACTCGGCCGCCCTTCGAAGGAGAATTCTCGTGCTCTTCCTCCCGTTCCCGATTGTCATCGGCGACATCCAGACCACCGGTTCCGCCGCGATCGACGGGCTCGGTCGCCTGTCCGTGCTTCTCTATGATCTTCTCGGCGGCACCGGAAGCGTCATGATCAACGCGGGCAGCTAGGTCAACACATCTGTGGAAGGGGCCCCGGTCCGTGAGTGACAGCAAGGTTCCGGGCCCGCATCGGCCGCGGCCGGGCGCAGGGCAGATTCTCGGCGAACTGCTCCTCACGGCCGGGGTCCTCGTCCTGCTTTTCGTCATCTATGAGGCGTTCTGGACCAATATCGTCTCGGGGCGGCTGCAGGACGATGTCAACGCCCACCTGGAGCAGTCCTGGGGCAACGACTCCGGGGCGGCCGGTGATGAGCCGGTTGCCCCGCTGCCCCCGGCGCTCGGCGAGGGGTTCGCGCGGGTGCACCTCCCCGCCCTCGACACCGTGTACGCCGTCGTCGAGGGCACCCGCAACGAGGACCTGCGGGCCGGCCCCGGCCACTACCCCGAGACGCAGATGCCCGGCGAGGCAGGAAACTTCGCGCTCGCCGGGCATCGCATCGGTACCGGTGCGGTGTTCCAGCACCTGGATCGGCTCGAGTCGTGCGATGCCGTCGTCGTGGAGACCGAGTTCCAATGGATGACCTACCGGCTGCTCCCACTCGAGGCGGCCTCGCCCGAAAGGCGTGCGGCGGCGGAAGCCTGTCTGAGCCCCGAGCAGACCGATCGCGTCTCGGACGGCGACTACGCCCACGTCCTGGGGCGGCACATCACCGTGCCCACCGACGTCGAGGTCGTCAACCCGCTGCCCGGCGCCGCTTGGGTGGAGGCAGCCCCCGGGCTGGAAAGCATGCTGACGCTGACCACGTGCCATCCGCTGTTCTCGAACACCGAGCGCATGATCGTGCATGCCATGCTCGTCGAAACAATCCCCAAGTCCTCGGGCCACGGTCCCGCGGCGTTGCAGGAGCGATGAATGTACGGCTACCTCTGGCACGCACTCCCCGGCCCCCGGCCGGTGAAGGCGCTACTCCTGATCGTCCTCGTTGTCGCGCTCGTGCTGCTGCTCATGGAAGTGGTATTTCCCTGGGTGTCCGAGCACATGCCCTACTCGGACGTCACCGTATAGGCTGCGCCGTCCTGTTCCGGGCTATCCGATCCGGCCGGCGTCGAGAACCGCGAACGAGTGCCCGGGCAGAACGATCGCCGACGCCGTCTCGTCCACCGTCGGCTCCTCCCACCACAGGAGGGGAATCCCGCCGATGGGCACGGTCACCGGGTCGGTGCCCAGATTGCAGGCGATCCGCAGGTCGCCGCGAATGAGTGCGAGCCAGCGTTCGTTCTCGTCGTATTCGACCTTGAGGTGCTCGAGCCACGGGTCGGTCAGATCGGCGCGGCTGTGCCGCAACGCGATCAGTTCCCGATAGCACTCGAGCAACCGTGCGTGCGCCGCGATCGCCGTCTCGCCCCAATCGAGTTTCGATCGCTGGAACGTTCGAGGATCCTGCGGATCCGGGATGTCGGCGCTGTCCCAGCCGTGTTCCGCGAACTCGCGGCGGCGACCCTCCGCGGTCGCCTTCGCGAGTTCGGGTTCGGGGTGAGACGTGAAGTACTGGAAGGGTGTTCGCGCACCCCATTCCTCGCCCATGAACAGCATCGGTGTGTACGGGGAGCACAGGACCAGGGCGGCCTTGATCGCGAGTTGACCCGCGGTGAGGTACGAACCGGGTCGGTCGCCCGTGGCGCGGTTGCCGATCTGGTCGTGGGTGCAGGTGTACGCGAGCAGGGCGTCGGCGGGAATCCTGCGGATGTCGATGGGGCGGCCGTGGTTGCGGCCCCGGAACGTCGAGAAGGTGCCGGCGTGGAAGTAGCCGTGCGTGAGCGTGTGCGACAACGCCTGCAGGGAGCCGAAATCGCCATAGTATCCCTGCCTCTCGCCGGACACTGCGGCATGGATGGCGTGGTGGACGTCGTCGTCCCACTGCGCGTCGAGGCCGTAGCCACCGGCGGCCCGAGCCGAGATGATCTTGGGGTCGTTGAGGTCGCTCTCCGCGATCAGGGTCAGTGGCCGTCGCAGGTGCGCCGACAGTCGGTGCACCTCCACCGCGAGATCCTCGAGCAGGTGCACGGCGGTGTTGTCGACGAGCGCGTGGACGGCGTCGAGGCGCAGCGCATCGATGTGGAAGTCGCGGAACCAGCTCAGCGCGTTCTCGATGATGTAGCGACGCACCTCGTGGCTGTGCGGGCCGCACAGGTTCACCTCGCGACCCCACGAGTTGGCGCCGTCCGCGAGATACGGGCCGAACCGGTCCAGGTAGTTGCCGGACGGGCCGAAGTGGTTGTAGACGACGTCGAGGATCACCGCCAGTCCGCGCCGATGGCAGGCGTCGACGAAGCGCTGCAAGCCGTCCGGGCCGCCGTAGCCCTCGTGCACCGCGTACCAGAGCACGCCGTCGTAGCCCCAGTTGTGGGTGCCGTTGAAGGCGGCGACCGGCATCAGTTCGACGAATCCGACGCCGAGATCGACGAGGTGATCGAGCCGGGCGATCGCGGCGTCGAACGTGCCCTCCGCCGTGAAGGTGCCGACGTGCAGTTCGTAGACGACGCTGCCCGCCAGTTGGCGGCCCGTCCACGCCGAGTCGGTCCAGCCTGCGGGATCGAGCCGATGCAGTTGCGACGGCAGGTGGACCCCGTCCGGCTGCCGTCGCGAGCGTGGATCGGGCAGCACCGGCGGCGTGCCGTCGAGCACGAATCCGTACCGCGCGCCCGGTTCGGCGGCGACGTCGGCGCGCCACCAGCCGTCGGGGGAGCGGGTCATCTCGTGCGCGTACCCGTCGACCTCGACGCGCACCGAACTCGGAAGGGGGGCCCAGACCTCGAAGGTGTGCACGTGATCAGAATGCACCGATCACGTGCACACCGCAGCCGTCCGGGGGTGGCGTCAGCGAATCAGCGTGCCGAGATCGACCGGCAGCTGGATGCCGGTGACGTGCCGGGCCTCGTCGGACGCCAGCCATGCGACGGCGTTGGCGATGTCCTCGGGCTGGCTGATCTGGTCCGGCAGGCTGCCCATGAAGATCGGGGCCAGGGTGGTGCTGTACTCCTGGACGAGCGCGTGCATGTCGTTGACCTGCATGCCGGTCTCGACACCGTTGGGATGGACGGTGTTGACGCGGATGTTGTGTGCGCCCAGTTCCACCGCGAGGGTCTTCGCGAGTCCGGTGACGCCGTGCTTGCTGGCGACGTAGTGCCCGAGGAACGGCAGGCCGCGCAGGCCGGCGACCGAACTCGTGATGACGATGGAGCCGCCCTCGCCCTGCTCGATGAGGTGCGGGATCGCGGCCTTGACGGTGTAGAAGACGCCGGTGAGGTTGACGTCGAGGGTCTCCTGCCACTGCTCGGGGGTGATCTCCCACGACATGGCGCCCGAGCAGATGCCGGCGTTCGCGACCACGACGTCGAGGCGACCGAGGGTGCCGATGCCGTCGGCGAGGGCGGCCGCGAGCGCGTCGAAGTCCCGGACATCGGTCTTGGTGGCGACGATCTTGCGGCCCAGACCTTCGACGAGGGCGACGGTCTCGGCGAGATCGGCCTCGGTCGCGCCGTCGTAGGCGGTGGAGTCGAAATCCGCGCACGCGTCGAGCGCAATGATGTCGGCACCCTCGGACGCGAGCCGGACCGCCTCGGCGCGACCCTGGCCGCGGGCGGCTCCGGTGATGAAAGCGACCTTGCCGACGAAACGGTTCGCGCTCATGGGTATGTCCTCCAGTCCTTGACGGTCATGTGACCTGGACCATATTCGGCCGACGGGGTGCGCGGACGTGCATTCTCGGTGACCGGGAGCACAATCGACGGTAGACCGAGGAGGTGCCGCCGTGAATCAACCTCGAGGCGTCGGAGTGACCGCGGTGTTCGTCGCAGCGGCCCGCGCGATGGAGAGCGGTCGCGCCGACAGATTGTTCGACGACCCGTGGGCCGGTGAATTCGTCAGAGCATCCGGCTGGAATCCGCCGACCGATCAGATGGACGACGGCAGCCGCGAGGAGCTGACGACGTGGGTCGCGGTGCGGACGAAGTTCCTCGACGACTTCGTGTTGGACGCCGTTGCGGCGGGCTGTCGGCAGCTCGTCCTCCTCGGCGCCGGCCTGGACACGCGCGCTTTCCGGCTGCCCTGGCCGCAGCCGGTGACCGTCTACGAACTCGATACCGCCGAGATGGTGCAGTTCAAGGACGCCGTCCTGGACGGTGTCTCGTCCGCGCAGGCGGCCCGCGTCACGGTGCCGATCGACCTGCGCGACGACTGGCCCGCGGCCCTGCGCGGAGCCGGGTTCGGTCCCGACGTCCCCACAGCCTGGATCCTCGAGGGTCTGCTGGCGTATCTACCCGAGGACGGCGTGGACGCCCTGATGCGGCACGTGGGGGAGTTGTCGGGAGCGGGAAGTGCGATCGGCGCCACCATAACCAACGTCGACTTCACGGCGGCGATGGACGACGCACCGCTGTTCCGGGGTAGCCCCCTCAGTCGGCGCGACTGGCTCGCCCTGTTGCACTCGAACGGTCCCGCGGATCCGGAGGCCTGGTTCGACTCGTACGGTTGGCGTGCCACCGCTGTGATCGTCGACGACCTCGCGCGGCGGTACGGGCGTGTGCTGCCCGAACACTCGGTGCTGAAGCAGTTGCGGCCGGGAAACCGGTGGTTGGTGTCGGCCGTGAGGAAGTGAGATCGCGGGGCGGACGGCAGCGGTCGCATCGAAAAATGCTCGCCGGTGCCGCTACCGGTGATGGGGTGGACGCGGTTGTGCGGACGCGTTCGCAGTCTTGTTCCTGGATCAGGGCTCCTCGGCGTTCAATTCGTCCAGTACGAGCCGCAGCGGCGACCATTGTTCGCGACCGCGGCGAATGACGGCATAGGTTCGCATGATCACCTCGAGATCGTCGAGGCTCCTGACCCGTACCTCGGAGTGCTGGCGGGTGCGCTCGAGGGGGAGCAAACCGACGCCGTGGCCCGCGGCGATGAGATCGTCGATGAGCTCGAGGCTGTCGATGTGGTGGGTAATCCGGGGAGTGAAGCCGGCCATGGAGGCGAGGATGCGTAGGACCTCTTCGTCTGCAGTGTTGCGCGAGTTGACGATCCAGTTGCTGCCTGCGTATGAGGACAGCGGGCCGGGGCGCTGGGCCGCATGTGTGCCGAGGCCCCATTTCATCGTCCAGAGTGCGGTCGCGCTGAAGTCGTTGCGAAGTGTCGCCGGAGCGAGGTTGTAGTCGTACGTGAGCGCGATGTCGACGTCGTCGCGGGCGAGCCGTTCGAGAGCCTCGAACGGCTCCTGCTCGGCGATCATGACCGTCACCGCCGATTGAGCCGCCCCGAGCCGAGCGATGGTCGGCAACAGCGAGCGCCGAATGGCGGACGCGAAGCCCGCTACACGCACCGTACCGGCCGGCGCTGCGTCCACGTCGAGATCCACTATCGCGGCATCGACCGCGGCCAGGATCGTCACCGCGTGCTCGGCGAGTCGCCGGCCCGCCGGGGTCAGGCGCACCCGTCGACCGTCGGGTTCTGTCAGCGGCGTGCCGATCCTTCGGGCCAGCGCCGCAATATGTTGGGAGACAGAAGAAGTGGTCATTCCGAGCTCGTCGGCGACCTCGCGCATCGAACCCCACCGGGACAGTTCGAGAAGGATGCGGAGTCGGTGCAGGTCCATGCAGGCATTGTTCAGGATTCGTGAACGATCAGTCCACTTTATTCGCGTGGAGTTTGACGGATGAGTTCGGTTCACTGACGTGATGACGACGATCGAGGCCCGAAGTGCATCGCGGGCCGGAGCCGGGATGGCGCTCTCTGCGATGCTGTGCGTGCAGCTGGGTCTCGCGGCCTCGGTTGCGCTCATCGACCAGGTGGGTGTAGCCGGTGCCGCCTGGCTACGGCTCGCCTGGGCCGGTCTGCTCCTCGTCGCGATCGTTCGACCACGTCCAGAGCAGTTCACTCGCCGCGCATTTCGTTCCGCGGCGGCACTGGGTGTGGCCACTGCCGGCATGACGATGCTGTTCATGGCCGCCGCGTCGCGGATCCCTCTCGGAACTGCGAGTGCACTGGAGTTTCTCGGACCCCTGGGGATCGCGGTGACCCGAACCCGCGGAGTCGGCCGGCTGTGGGCGCTGGTCGCCGGCGGCGGTGTCGTGCTGCTGACGCAACCCTGGAGCGGCCACGTCGATCCGACGGGTGCGGGTTTCGCGCTGGGCGCTGCCGTGTGTTGGGCGGCATACATCTTGCTCACGCAGAAGGTCGGTGACGAGGTGGGCGGCCTTGCCGGCCTGTCCATCTCGATGCCGGTCGCCGGGGTTGTCACGACGTTGGTAGCAGCGCCGGACGTCTTCGCGCGCCTGACACCGCAGCTCGTACTCCTCGGCCTCGGGCTTGCGGTGCTGCTCCCGGTGGTGCCCTATGCGCTGGAGTTGGTTGCGCTGCGCCGCCTCGACGCGGGGACGTTCGGCACACTGATGAGCCTCGAACCTGCGATCGCGGCTCTCATCGGACTCGTGGCGCTACGGCAGATCCCGAATCCCCTGGCCGTACTCGGCATCGGCTTCGTCGTGGCCGCGGGGATCGGTGCGCAACGCGGCGGCGCGAGAGCGCCCGCAGCCCTCGACCCGAGCGGAGAAGCCCCGGGTGACGTGGGCGCGCACACATCCCGCCGCTGCCGGCGTACCCGTCCGCCAGCCGGCGGGGGTGGTCGGCAGGGCGGACGGTACGCTATCAGCGATCAAACGTCTGTCGGGCTCGATGGCTCCGAGTGAGCTCCTCTCACGCGTAGCGCGGCTACTACGTGCTGTAGTACATTTTTGCTTGCGCAACCGCGCAACGACATTCGGATGAGGAGTGGTTATGGGTTCTTCTGATGCAGACCTCGCGTTGATCAAGCAGATTCAGCCTGTCGTGAGTGGTATCGGCGGCGTACTCGCGGGCGTCGGCGCACTGCTCAGCCTGATCGGTGCGCTCGCCACCTTCAGCTGAGAAAAGGTCCGACTTCACGTCTGGTGTTGAAGTAGTAGCGCGCCCCATCCTTGGGGCGTAGGGGTTGCTGAAGGTCGTTGCCACACCCGGCTGGTCGGGTACGGCAGCGGCCTTCAGTGCTGCGACGGCGTCGGGCGCGCACGCGAAGCGGGCAAGACTCGACTCGTCACGGCCGGTCCAGTCGCACCAGCAGTGCCACGGGCAGTCGGTCGAACATCTTCGTCAGCGGAGCAGCCCCGGCATACAGTTCGCCGGTGAGCCGGTCGAACCAGCTTCCGTTCGGTAGTGCGATGCTGGAACTGCCCCAACCGGTTTCGTTGAGTCGCACGCTGTGCCGCGTGGCGAGGACGATGACGTCCGACGCCTGACCGGCCGGGCCGCGAGCAAAGCCGACGAGATGATCGTGGGCGGGTCCGACGCCGAACATGGGGCGGTAGTGGCCTCCGACGAAGCTGTCCGGGCGTTCGCGGCGCAGTCGCAGCGCGGTGCGGGTGACGTGCAACTTCGCGGCACCCGATCCGTCGAGGGGCGGCGTCTCGACGCCGGGGGTGTCCATCGACTGCAGCAGCCTCCGGCGAGGCCGATAGTCCACCGGCCGCCGGTTGTCCGGATCGACCAGCGAGTCCTCCCACAACTCTGTGCCCTGGTAGACGTCCGGGACGCCCGGTCCGCACAGTTGCAGCAGCTTCTGTCCCAACGCGTCGGACCATCCGTGCGGGGCGAGTTGCTGCGCGATCCGGCCGATGCTGCGGCCGACCGGTCCGTCGGCGACCCTGTCGAGCCAGGTGTGCAGCGCGGTCTCGAAGTGCTGGTCGATGTCCGTCCAGGCGGTGCGTAGTCCGGCCTCGCGGGTGGCCTTCTCCGCATACTGGTGGAGTCGTCCCCGCAGGGCGGATGTCGGGACCGATCCGTCCGCCGGCCACACTCCGAACATGTTCTGCCACAGGAAGAGTCCGGTGGTGCCGTCGGGGCTCGGGGTGGACATCTCCCAGTCGGCGACGCAGCGAGCCCACAGTTCCGGAACCTGCGACAGCACCCCGATGCGCGCGCGGACGTCCTCGCCGCGTTTGGTGTCGTGCGTCGACAGTGTCGTCATCGTCCTCGGCCACAGCCGGGCGCGTTCGGCGGCGCGGAGGTGGAACTCAGCGGGGGAGCAGCCGAACCGGCCGGGATCGCCGCCGACCTCCAGCAGTGAGACGAGCCGGGAGGTGCGGTAGAACAGGCAGTCCTCGACCGCCTTGGCGGTCAGTGCGCCGCACACCTGATGGAAGCGGGTGCTCGCTTCGCTGGCCGCATCCGTGAGCGCGCCGGCCAGGGTCGTCAGCGCGGCGGCCCACTCGGGGTGCCGATCGAGTGTCTCCCCGATCATCCGGGGGATCGTGCCCGCCAGTGGTGCGTAGTCGGCGCGATAGACCGGCATGTGGACGAGTACCTCGACGAGCGCATCGCGCAACTGGTCCGGGTTGCAGAAGGTCGGCGAGTCGCGCAGTACCGCCCGCACCAGGCGCCGCACCTCGGGCGCCAACTCGGTGCGCGCGGCACGCCGTCGGAGTTCGATTCCGTTGTCGCGCAGCCAGGCCGCATCGCCGGGTGCCCCCGCACGGTCGGCCAGCGCTGTCAGCGTCGCCTCACCGGCGGGGTCGACGAACACGCCGCCGTACTCGGCGAGGGCGTCGTATCCGGTGGTTCCGTCGATCGGCAGCGTCGGGTCGAGCGGTTCCCCGGCCGCGAGGACCTTCTCGGCGAGCAGCCAACGGTCGGTGCCGATCACCTCCCGCAGGGTGCGCAGGTAGCGGGACGGATCGCTCAGGCCGTCCGGGTGGTCGACGCGGACGCCGTCGACCAGTTCGTCGCGCACCCACGACGCGAACTGGTGGTGCGTCGTGTCGAACACCCGCTGATCCTCCTGTCGGAGCGCGGCGAGGTCGTTGATCGCGAAGAACCTCCGATATCCCACCGCCCCGTCGCGCCAGCCGACGAGCCGATACGCCTGCCGGTCGTGGACCTCGCGGGGGTTGCCGTCCTCGGTGCCGGGAGCGATGGGGAACCGCTGGTCGCCGAGCGCGAGCATCGGGGTGCCCCGGTCGTGGTCGAAACTCAAACCGCCGAGGTCGGATTCATCGGCCAGGACGGGCAGTGCGATTCGCCCGTCCGCCCCGTTGTCCTCGCGCCAGTCGACGTCGAAGAACCGGGCGAACGGCGACCGTCGGCCGTTGGTCAGCACGTCCCACCACCAACGGTTCTCCCGTGGCCGGCCGACGCCGACGTGATTGGGCACCAGATCGACGATCAGCCCCATGTCGCGTTCGGCGAGTTCCGCGGACAGTGCGACCAGTGCCGCCCGCCCCCCGATTTCGGCCGAGACCGTGGTCGGGTCGATGACGTCGTACCCGTGCGTCGATCCGGCGGTGGCGGTGAGGATGGGCGAGAGATACAGGTGGGAGACGCCGAGCCGGTCCAGGTAGTCGGCCAGGCGCCGGGCGTCGTCGAGGGTGAACGCGTCACCGCGCAACTGGAGCCGGTAGGTGGCGGTGATCGGCCTCATGGCATTCGGTCCCGGCGCAGTACCAGCAGGGAGCGGGACGGGACGGCGATGGAGTCACCCGGCGCGACAACGACATCGGTGCCCCCCGTGGGTGCGGTGGTGTCCAGTTCGCCGGTCCATGGGGAGTCGACCTCGCCGTGCGGCACGGTGAACTCGAGGGCGTCGTCGTGGGCGTTGAACAGCAACAGGAAGGAGTCGTCGACCACCCGACGGCCGCGCTGGTCGGGTTCCGGTATCGCGTCTCCGCCGAGATAGACCGCCAGGCCCTTGCCGAACGCGCTGTCCCAGTCCGCGGTGGTCATCTCGCGTCCCGACGGAGTCAACCACGCGATGTCGCGGCTGTGCTCGGCGTCGCGTACCGGGCGGCCCGCGAAGAACCGCCGCCGGCGGAACACGGGGTGCGTCGATCGCAGGGCGCTGACCCGTCGGGTGAACTCGACCAGGTCCGCGTTGGCGTCGAGGAGCGTCCAGTCCATCCACGACAGCGTCGAGTCCTGGCAGTAGACGTTGTTGTTGCCCTGTTGGGTGCGCCCCATCTCGTCGCCGTGGGCGAGCATCGGTGTGCCCTGGCTGAGCAGGAGCGTGGCGAGGATGTTCCGGCGCTGGCGGGCGCGCAGGGCGAGGATTCCGGGGTCGTCGGTGGGGCCCTCGACGCCGCAGTTCCAGGACCGGTTGTGGCTCTCGCCGTCCCGGTTGTCCTCGCCGTTGGCCGCGTTGTGCTTCTCGTCGTAGGACACCAGGTCGGCGAGCGTGAAGCCGTCGTGGGCGGTCACGAAATTGATGCTCGCCCCGGGGCGCCGCCCGGTTGCCTCGTACAGGTCCGACGACCCGGTCAGGCGCGAGGCGAACTCACCGAGTGTCGACGGCTGACCGCGCCAGTAGTCGCGCACGGTGTCGCGGTACTTGCCGTTCCACTCGGTCCACAGGCCGGGGAAGTTGCCGACCTGGTAGCCGCCCTCGCCCACGTCCCACGGCTCGGCGATCAGCTTGACCTGACTCACCACCGGATCCTGCTGGACGAGGTCGAAGAACGCGGAAAGCCGGTCCACGTCGTGCAACTCGCGGGCGAGGGTGGACGCGAGGTCGAACCGGAAGCCGTCGACGTGCATCTCGGTGACCCAGTACCGCAGCGAATCCATGATCAGCTGCAGGGTGTGCGGATGCCGGGCACCCAGACTGTTCCCGGTGCCGGTGTAGTCCTTGTAGAGTTCGGGGTCCTCGTCGTCGAGCCGGTAGTAGGCGGCGTTGTCGATGCCGCGGAACGCGATGGTGGGCCCGCGGTGATCACCCTCCGCGGTGTGGTTGTAGACGACGTCGAGGATGACCTCGATGCCTGCCTCGTGGAAGGTGCGCACCATCGCCTTGAACTCGGTGACGACACCGCTCGGCTTCGTCACCGACGAATACTCGGCGTGCGGGGCGAGGAACCCGAAGGTGTTGTAGCCCCAGTAGTTCCGCAGGCCCTGGTCCAGCAGGATCTGGTCGTGCATGAACTGGTGGACCGGCATCAGCTCGACCGCGGTGACTCCCAACGAGCGCAAGTGCTCGATGACCGCCGGATGGGCCAGCCCGGCGTACGTGCCGCGCAGTTCCTCCGGCACCTCCGGGTGCGTCGCGGTCATCCCCTTGACGTGGGTCTCGTAGATGAGGGTCTCGTGATACGGCGTCCGCGGCGGCCGGTCCGCGGCCCAGTCGAAGTACGGGTTGATCACGACGGTGGTCATGGTGTGCCCCAACGTGTCCTCGCCGAACGTGTACAGCGACGAATCTCCGTCGAAGGCTCCGTCGAACGCCTTGCCGTACGGGTCCAGCAGCAGCTTCGACGGATCGCACCGCAGACCCGCCGCCGGGTCGTGTGGCCCGTGGACCCGGAAGCCGTAGCGCTGACCGGGGGTGACCGTGGGCAGGTACGCGTGCCACACGTACCCGTCAACCTCGTCGAGCGGGATGCGGGTCTCGGTCCCGTCTCGCGCAATCAGGCACAGTTCGACCGCGTCGGCCACCTCGGAGAAGAGCGAGAAGTTGGTGCCGCCACCGTCGTAGGTCGCGCCCAGTGGATACGCACTGCCCGGCCACACGTCCAACGAGGCGTCGCTGCGTTCCATGCTGCAGAACCCTAGCCGGAACGGCCTCGAGGCACCGCAAACCTGCGGCCGTCAATGTTGGGAAAACCACACCTGAACTGCGAACTTCCGGGCCGATTCCGATGGCGGCGGAGGCCCCTGCGGCGCTAGTCTCGGCGGACATGGACGAGTCGAGCGTGAATCCCGGACGGCTGCAGGCCACCTTCGATCCCGCGCTCGGGACGCTCGTGTGGTGGGGTGTCGACGACGTCGAGGCGGCGCTGGCGGACAACGGACTACCGGCGGGGCGGCCCACGACGTGCCGGCTCGCGGTGCCCGTCGACGGCACGAGGGTGGAACCACGCACGGTGGAGGCGCGGGCGGTGGACCTGCCGGCCGTGTTGCCCGCCCTCCGCGGGTTGCGGCCCGAACACGAAGGGCTCGGCGTGTCGGTGTCGGTGTGGCGCGAGGCCGCCCGGTTGTCCGGACGGGGCGATGCGGCCTGTACCGAACTGGCCGACGCGATGCCGGTGGCCGCACACGCGACCCTCGACGCGGGGGAGTCGGCTGTCCCGTCGGCGGCGGTGTCGCTCCGTCAGTTCCTCGACGCCGCCGCGCTCGTCGGCGATCTGGAGACGGCCGGGATCCAGGCGACCCTGCGCCCCTATCAGATTCACGGTGTGGGCTGGCTCCGGGCGTTGGCGGGCGAGGGCGGCGGGATCCTCGCGGACGAGATGGGCCTCGGCAAGACGCTGCAGGCCGTCGCCCTGCTCGCGATGCGTGCGGACGCGGGCCCGCATCTGGTGGTGTGCCCGACATCGGTGATCGGCAACTGGCGTCGTGAACTGGGTCGCTTCGTACCGGACCTGCCGGTGGTGGTCTTCCACGGTGCGAACCGCGCACTGCCGGTGACGCTCCCGAACAGAACGGTGATGCTGACCAGCTACACCGTCCTGCGGTCCGACGCCGACGCGTTGTCCGACGTCGCCTGGGACTCGGTGGTTTTCGACGAAGCCCAGCAGATCAAGAATCCGGCCGCGCAGGCAGCCAAGGCCGCGGCTCGGCTGCCGGCGACGCTGAAGGTGGCGATGACCGGCACTCCGGTCGAGAACCGGCTCGAGGAGCTGTGGTCGCTGCTCCACGTCACCAATCCGGGGGTCCTCGGGACCCGGGCTCGGTTCCGTCAGCGGTTCGCGACCCCGATCGAGTCCGGCCGGTCGCGGACCGCCGCGCAACGGCTCAACGCCGTGATCGCCCCGTACGTTCTGCGCCGTACCAAGGCGCAGGTCGCGACCGACCTGCCGCCGAAGCAGTACTCGACGGTCGCGTGCACGTTGACCGACGAGCAGTCCCGGCTCTATCGCGCCGCCGTCGAGAGTGCGTTCGCCGACGGCCTGGGCAGCGGCATCGCGCGCCACGGCAACGTGCTCGCGCTGCTCACCAGGCTCAAACAGGTGTGCAATCACCCCGCGCAGCTGACCGGAGCGGACGACCGGGACCTGGTGGGGCGTTCCGGAAAGTTCGATCGGGCAACCGAAATGCTCGCCGAGATCGTCGCGGACGGCGACCGGGCACTGGTGTTCACGCAGTACCGGACGATGGGTGAGTTGCTGTCCGCGCACCTGAGCTCGGAACTCGGCCTGGGCACGGTGCCGTTCCTGCACGGGGGCCTCGGCGCGGAGCGCCGCGACGAACTCGTCAAGACCTTCCAGTCCTCGCCCGACGGGCCGCCGATTCTGATTCTCAGTCTCCGCGCCGCCGGGTTCGGACTCAATCTCACCCGGGCCAGTCATGTGCTGCACTATGACCGCTGGTGGAACCCCGCCGTGGAGGACCAGGCCACCGACCGGGCGCACCGGATCGGGCAGCGCCGCACCGTCAATGTGCATACCCTCGTCACCGGGGGGACGATCGAGGACCACATCGCCGCGATGCATCACTCGAAACGAGCCGTCGCCGAATCTGTTTCGGGGAACCCGGAGGCGGTGCTCGCCAAGCTGCCCGACGCCGAACTGCGCGCCCTGCTGGACCTCGATACGCTCGGAGTGAACTGATGGCCATCAAGCTCGGTGTCACCGCGTGGGGCCGCGCGTGGCTCCGCACCATCGAGTCGACCACCGCGGCGTCGCCGAACTCGCTGCTGCCGCGGGCCCGTATGTTGTCCGGTAACGGCTCCGTCGTTCTCACTGTCGCCGAGGCCGGCCGGATCCGCGCGGACGTGACCGTCCGCGGCAAGGCCTTCCCGGTCGGGATCGACGTACCGCTGTGGGACAGGCGCGAGTCCGCCACTGTTCGCGCCACGGTCGCTCGCGCCGGCGCCGACGACCGCCGGGTCGCGGCGGGGGAACTGCCCGACGGTCTGGTCGCCGAGTTGGTCGACAAGGGCATCTCGTTGACCGGCGATGTCGCCGATCACGCCGGTACCTGCGCGTGCACGGGGCGCCGGAAGCCGTGCCTCCACCATCTCGCGGCCATCTACCAATTGGTGCAACGGATCGACGAGGAGCCCGCTCTCGCGGTCGCCCTGCGGGAACGCCGATCCGCGACCGCCGCACGTTCCGCCGAGGGTTCGTCGTCGGACTGGATACCGCTGTCCCGGATCGACGTCGCACGGTACTACGGCGTCTGACCGAGAGCCGGTACTGCTCCCGCGCCTGTGCGGGTCGCACAACGGAGCGGGATCGGCTGGGGTCCTGACACGACGACGCCGCTTCGACGCCGGTGACACTGCCTGGGTCCTGATCTGTGCCGCCCTCGTGCTGTTCATGGTTCCGGGGCTGGCGTTCTTCTATGCCGGAATGGTCAAGAGCCGCAACACCCTTGTGATGCTTCAGCAGAACATCGTCCGCTCGGGGTGGTGACCGTTGTCTGGATCCTCATCGGACACAGCATCGCGTTCAACCGTGATGCCGGGCTGTTCAACCCCGAGGGCTGGCTCGCGAGTAGGGGAGCGCAGGACTGGGCCGGTGGCATGGTGGTCCACGCGTCTGCCGGTGCCGCGGCGTTGGCCATCCTCGTCGTGGTCGGCCGGAGGGCGGGATGGCCGGACAGCGAGACGGTGCCGCACTCGGTGCCTCTGACGATCGTCGGCGCGGGAATCCTGTGGTTCGGCTGGTTCGGGTTCAATGCGGGGGACGGTCTGCAGGCGAACGGTGTCGCGCCTCAGGCGTTGTTGAACACCCATGTCGCCGCGGCCGCCGGGCTGGTCATCTGGCTGATTCTCGAGTGGTTCCGGCAAGGCAGGGCCACCGTGCTCGGCGCGGCCACCGGCGCGGTGGCGGGCCTGGCCTGCCAGCTCGCGCTGCGGCTCAAGGTGTGGTTCCGCTTCGGCGACGCGCTCGACGTCGTCGCGGTGCACTTCGTGGGTGGTGTGCTGGGCTCGCTGCTGCTGGGCCTGTTCGCGAAGAAGGCCGTCAACACGATCGGCTCCGACGGCGTGTTCTTCGGCGGTGGCTTCTCGCTGCTCGGCAATCAGGCACTGGCGTCGTGGCAGTCGTCGCGTTCTCGTTCGTCGTCACGTTGCTGATCGCGTTCGCCGCGGAGAAGACCGTCGGGCTGCGACTCCCGCCGGACGAGGAGTTCGGGCTCGACCGACGACGCCAGGGGATGGACGCCTACCAGTTCGCGCCGTCTTTCGTGGTGGGTGCGGGACTCGCCTCGGGCGCAGTCGACGAACCGCCGCCGACACCGACCAGGATCGCTCAGACCGACCCGGGTGACCGCTACCGCCTGGTCACCGTCCTGGTCCGGGCCCTCGATGCGAGTCGACTCGAGCGCGCCCTGCGCGACGCCGGTGCGCGGTCGATCGTCGTGTCCGAGGTCCACGCCCCGGCCACGCATCCCGACTCGGTGGTGATGCGTGACCGGTGTGGGCCGCGGAGATCCGGAATGGACGGAGATGGTGGGTTTTCCGAAATGTGCCGTCCGCCGGGATCGAACCGTCTCGTCGACGCCTAGTACTGCAACGACATTTTGTGACCAATGGTGTTCCTGTGGTAATTGATCGTGGTGCAATCTGAGGTACTGGAGTGGTCGGCGGGGTTCACGGCGTTCTGTGCGCGGTTCGCGTCCCGGTTTAGTCGGGTGGAGTCGCGGCGGCGGATGGGTGCGTACGTGCGCGGATTGCTCGGTGAGATCGAGCGGAAGAATGGCTGGACTTTGGCCGAGGCTGCCGGTGACAGCGGCCCGGAGGGCATGCAGCGGTTGCTGAATTTCTACTCCTGGGACTGTGACGGGTTGCGCGATGACGTGCGTGAGGTCGTGGTCGAGACGATCGGCGACGCCGACGCCGGCGTGTTGATCGTCGATGAAACAGGCTTCTTGAAGAAGGGAACTCGTTCTGCCGGGGTGGCGCGGCAGTACTCGGGCACGGCGGGGCGGATCGAGAACTCACAGGTCGGGGTGTTCCTCGCCTATGCCTCCGACCGGGGTCGTGCGTTGATCGATCGGGAGTTGTACCTGCCGAAGGCCTGGACCGAGGATCGGGAGCGGTGTCGCGCCGCCGGGATCGGCGACGACGTGGAATTCGCGACCAAACCCGAACTGGCGCAGTCGATGATCGAGCGCGCCCTCGACTCCGGGGTGCCGTTCGGGTGGCTGACCGGCGACGAGGCCTACGGGCAGGTTGGCAAAATCCGGCTGTGGCTCGAATCCCGTGGTGTGGCACATGTTCTCGCTGTACCGAAGTCGCAGATGGTGATCTCGATGGAGCTGCGGCAGCGCCGCGCCCATGCCGTTGTCGCGGAACTACCGGAGACCGCATGGCAGCGGATCAACTGCGGCGACGGCGCCCATGGCCCCAGGCTCTACGACCGGGCGGTGGTGGACATCCGGCCGTTGCGCGAGGCCGGCCGCGGCCATTGGCTGTTGGCCCGCCGCTCGATCGGCAACCCGGACGAGATCGCCTACTACATCTGCTACGGCCCCGCCGACACCCCGCCGCCGAACTGGTGCGGGTGGCCGGCAGTCGCTGGGCGATCGAGGAGTGCTTCCAGGCCGCCAAGAACGAGACGGGGCTCGACCACTACCAGGTCCGCGGGTACCCGGCCTGGTACCGGCACATCACCTTGTCGATAGCCGCGGCCGCGTTCTTGACGATCCTGCGCCGAGACGCTCAAAAGGATCTCCAGCGGGTCCCGGAACGCTAATTCCTCTGACGATCAACGAGATTCGACGCCTCTTCAATCGTGTTGCTTGTCCTGTGCGACACACTCTCATCCACGTATGGCACTGGTCGAACTTGGCGCCGCGTCAGCCAAGCCAGAGCCCGTGTCAGTCACTACAAACGTCGACATCACAAACTGTCGTTGCAGTACTAGACCTCGATGGTCTCAGTTCGCGATCGTGGCGCGTACTCCCAGCGCCGGCGACTGCGTTCATTGGGATTGAGTCCTCCCCAGATACCGTGCGGTTCGTTCGCTGTGACGGCGTAGGCCCGGCACTCGTCGAGCACCAGGCACGAGTTGCACAGCGATTTTGCCGTCGCTTCGGAGTCTGAGTCGTCGCGGTAGAAGATGCTGGCGTCGACTTCACGGCAGCGGGCGGTCAGCTGCCAATCCCAATGCGCGACGGACGGCGAGGGCAGCTGGAGGGGTCGTTCTAACATGCTCTCTCGATCGGACGTTTGGATGCTTGCAGCATGGTGGGCCCAACCGAGAGCCGTGTGTTGGCTCTCAGCCGGGCCCGCAGCGCGTGCTGTTGTCAGTCCCCCAGCGAGTTCGCCAGGCGTTCGGTCGCCTCGAGGTAGTCCTCCGCGAAATCGAGCACCACCTCACGGGTCGGCTTGACCTTGTTCATCAGCCCGACGCCTTGGCCAACCCAGTATGTCGCCAGATCCTGAGCACCCTTGTCGCCCTTCTCCGCCAGACCGTCGATCCGGCGCAGATTTCCCTCACTGAGGAGGGTCTGCAACGGCATCGGCAGCGGATCTGGGCTCCCCGGTGCCGACCAGGCCTCCGTCCATGCCGACTTGAGCTGGCGTGACGGCTTCCCGGTGCGCGCCCGCGAGCGGACCGTGTCTCGTGAGGACGCCGCGATCATCTTCTCGACCGTGTAGGGAGCGGTTTCGGCCTCGGGGGTGGTGAGCCAGACGGATCCTGTCCAGGCGCCCGCAGCGCCGAGTGCGACTGCGGCAGCCATCTGACGGCCGGTGACGATGCCACCGGCGGCGAGGACGGGCACTTCCCGGATCGGTTTGATCGCCTCGATGACCTCGGGGATCAGGACCATGGTCGTGACTTCGCCGCAGTGCCCGCCAGCTTCGGTTCCTTGGGCGATGAGGATGTCGACCCCTGCCTTAACCTGACGGATCGCGTGTTCCTTCGCGCCGACCAGAGCGGCGACGGGGATTCCAGCTTCCTTGGCGCGGTCGATCATGTACTGGGGCGGCACGCCAAGTGCGTTGGCGATCAGCTTGATCGGGTGCCGCAGTGCCACCTCAAGAAGCTTCTCGCCCTCCTCGACCTGATTCGGGGCGAAGATCATCGCGACCACCTGCTCGCGGGCCGCCTCGATACCGTGGTCGGTGAGCAATTTGGTGACGAAATCAGTGTGCTCATCGGGCACGAGCGCCAGCAAATCTGCAGCCTCGAGGTGCTGCCCCTTGCCTTCGAATTTCTCGGGAACGACGATGTCGGCACCGTAAGGCTTGCCGTTGACATGGTCGTCGATCCAGGCCAGCTCTTCTTCGAGCTGTTCTGGGGTATGTGAGGAGGCTCCAAGGACACCGAAGCCGCCAGCGTTCGTGACGGCGGCGACGACGTCGCGACAGTGGCTAAACGCGAGCAGCGGGATCTCGATATCGAGAAGCTCGCAGATGGGGGTCTTCATGACGGTGCTCCAGTTCTGTTGGGGGAGTTGGGGAAGCTAGCGGTTGCGCCACTCCGGTGGGCGCTTCTGCGCGAAAGCGGTGAGGCCTTCGCGCATGTCCTCGCTGGTCATCAGGTCGTCGACGGCTGTGGTGCGGGCGTTCACGGCGTCGATCACATCGGCGATGCCCTGGGCCTGCTCCATCACCTCGAGTGAAAGTCGCACGGAGGTAGGGGAGTTGACGATGATCGCCTCGGCGAGTTCCCTTGCGACGTCCAGTGCCTTGCCCTCGGGTGCGACCCGGTTGGCGAGGCCGTGACCGAGCGCTTCCTGGGCACCCATCCGGCGTCCGGTGAGGATGAGCTCGTTCGCCAGCTTGGGGGGAAGCATCCGGGGCAGGCGGACTGCACCGCCAGCGCCAGCGAACAGTCCGACCTTGACCTCGCTGAGGGCGAGTTGCGCGCTCTCGTCGACTACGACGAGGTGACAGGCGAGGGCGGTTTCGAGTCCACCGCCCATGGCGAAGCCGTTGACGGCGGCGATAACCGGCTTGTTCATGCCGCGGCGGCTGGTCAGCCCGGCGAACCCGCTCTTGGGCACGTAGTTCGGTTTCCCGCTCGCCGAGTAGATCAGGTCGTTGCCGGCGCTGAACGCCTGGTCGCCGGCACCGGTGATGATCGCCACCCACAGATCCGGATCGGCGAAGTACGCGTCGAAGATCTCGGACAGTTCCTCGTGCGCGGGCGGGAACAGGGCGTTGCGGGCTTGAGGCCGGTTGATGGTGATCTCGAGCCGGTGTCCTTCGCGGTGGACGAGGACGTGTTCGTAGCCCTCGCGCAACACTGGCACTGTGGGTGGGTGCAGTTCATTCATCCGCATCTCGGTGGTGGTGACGCGGTTGCCATAGCCGAACGAGCGCACGTAGAACCGCTGTCCGATCGGTTCCGGAGAATTCAGCAGTGCGAGGATGCCGTCGTCACCGTCGATGCCGCTGGCGATGAACCGCTCCCCGGTGCTCTCGAGTCTTCCGATGGCGATGCCGGTGTGGTCACCGTTGCGGTCGTACTTGACGGTGCAGGTCTCGATGGTTGCCCAGCCGTCGGCGTGGTTGGTGAGCGGCACGGTCGGCCAGGCGTCGATCTCGGCCTGAAGTTCGGTGGAGCGGTCCTCGCGCCACCCGGTGGGATGGGTGGAGTAGATCCCAACCGAGTACTTCGACAGGAGGCCGCCATTGGCGCCGACGAACCCGAACGAGCCGGGTTCCTTGCGGCACCGGTCGACGGTTTCGGCGATCGCGTGCATCGAGTAGTTGTTTCCCGCGCCGCCGAAGAACGGCAGGCCGCCGGTCAGGGTCAGCCCACGCGGATCATCGGAGGACAGGCCGAGTCCGTCGGCCACGTTGGACACCGCGATCGGGAAGCAGCTGTAGAGGTCGATCGTGGCCAGCTCGGCGACGTCGATACCCGCGACCTCGAGCGCATGCGTGCTCGCCATGACGGCGGCCGGGCTGCGACTGAGATCCTGCCGGTCGAACAGGTCGCGTTCGCGCAGGTCGGCGTGACCGTGCAGGAACACCCATCGATCCTCCTGCACACCGAGTTCCCGGGCGGCGGCAACCGACATGAGCACCACCGCGGCACCCTGGTTCACCTGATCGCGCGCGACGACGAACCGCGTGTAAGGGTCGGCGATCGGTCGGTTGCGTTCGGTGGGTGTGACCAGCTCGGCCGCGGTGCGTTCGGTCGGTGCCGCCGAGTGCGGGTTGCTCGCCGCGACCCGGGTGAACGGTGCGAACAGCTTGCCCATACCGCAGGCGTACTCGTCCCGTGTCTGTCCGAGTCGGGCGCGGCGGGCGTTTTCGAACAGTGCGTACTGGCTCGGAGCGTCGGTCAGGCCGTGGTTGACTGCGGACATCGGCATCAGTCCCTCGAGACCGTACCCGCGGTCCTCAAGGCCTCCGTCGACGGTCTCAGTGAAGTCCGGCTTGTTCTCAGTCTTGGCTAGATGTCGGACGGTCGAGATCGCCTCGGACCCAAAAACCACTGCAACAGAGCTGTCACCGGACACTATCGCGCGAGCCAGCTCGGTCACCAGATGCTGGGGCCCTTGACCGCCGGAGACTTCAAGGATCGCACGCGACGGGTTGGCAGCGACACGATGGGCGACAGAACGGGGATAGTTGTTCGACTTCCCGAACGGGGCGGGGGCACCGGGTGTGGACGTTTCGAACTGGCGGATTCCGGCCACGGTGTCAATTGCGGCGGCAACGGCGTTGGTGTCGGCTCCGGTGTCGGTGAGCGCAGCCGAAACAGCGCCGGCAGCAAGGTCGACGGCCGACAGGCCACGGTATTCGGGGGCGTCAACCCGCTCGGTGAACTGGCCGACGCCGACGACGACGGGGGTACGGGGGTCGAGAGAGTGAGGCGTGCTCACGCCTGGTCCTTCCATTCCACAACAGCGTCGAGTGCTTCGATCTCGGAGCCGTTGACGCGCAGGGGGTTGATTTCGAGGGAGACGAGGTCAGGTCCGAGGGCAACTGCGAGGTCGCCGACACGAGAGATGACCTCGGCGAGACGGTCGCGGTTGGCGGCCGCTCCTCCGCGGACGCCGTCGAGGACTGTCGAGCCGCGCAGTTGGTCGAGCAGCTGCCGGGCCCGGTCTGGAGTCACCGGCAGCGGAGTAAGCACGGAGTCTGAGAGGACCTCTACGAAGATTCCACCGAGCCCGACCGCGAGTATCGGACCCCACTGGGGATCCCGAACGACGCCAACAAGCAGTTCGGTTGCCGGTGGTCGCATCGGGGAGATGAGGACACCTTCCACGCGGGCTCCCGGCACTGCGGCCGCGGAGGCGTGGACGGCGTCGAATGCTGCCCGGACGTCGTCGGCGCCGGAGACGTTCAAACGGACGCCGCCGATGTCGCTTTTGTGCAGGATGTCCGGGGAGGCGATCTTGAGCACTACGGCCGCCCCGGCCGCGGCAGCCGCGACAACTGCCTCGTCTGCAGTGGTTACCAGCGTTGCAGGAACGACCGGCACACCCGCGTCGGCCAGCAAGCCGCGAGCGGTCGACTCCGACCACTTGCCCCGGCGGGCACTGCTGTCTGGGACCGCGACATCGGCAGGGGCGTGGGAGGCAGAGGAGGTGATCTCCTGAACCCGATGCGACCAGGTCACCACGTTCTGCAGCGCGACGACACCGGCCTGTATGCCCGGAACTACCACCGGCACATTGCCATCCGTCATGATCTTGCGCGTGTAGTCGGTATTGGGCTGCAGAACCTGGTTCACGAACACGGCGGGGACCTCGGCCTGAGCGATGCCGTTGCCAATGCTGGAGATCAACGCCTCGGCTGGGGAAGGGCCGTCGTTTTCCCACGGAATCGAGCTGACGACAGCGACCACACCGATCGAGGGATCCTTCGACAATGCCACGATGGACTTGGTGAAGATGCTCGGATCGATGACAGCGGCGCCCGTGACATCAAGTGGGTTCTGGATCGTGCCGTAGGCAGCGAAGAATTCTTCTATCGTCGACCGCGTCTGGGGCGCAAGCTCCGGCAGGAGGGCGCCCCGATCCTGAGCGCGGTCGGCAATGATGTCGCACGCGCCACCAGAGATGGACGCTACACCGATGCCGGGTCGGTCCAACAGTCCGACATGAGCCGCGACCTGGGCGGTGACCATCATGTCTTCGATCGAGTCGACTCGGATGACGCCGAACTCGCGGAACAAGGCGTCGATGACCTTGTCGTCGCCGACGAGGGCGCCGGTGTGTGCGGCCGCGGTGCGGGCAGACAGCTCGCTGCTGCCGGCCTTGAGGATCACGATCGCCTTGCCCCTTGCGGCCGCCTTCAGCGCCGCACGCCGGAATGTCTCGGGATCGCGGATCGTCTCCATGAATATCGCGATCGCCTTGGTCGACTCGTCCTCGACGAGGAAGTCGAGGACGTGGCCCACGGTGATCATCGCCTCGTTGCCCAAGGTGACCATGTAGGACAGGTCCGCGCCGATCATGGCTGCGAAGTCGGCCATCGCCGAGGAACTGGCACCGCTCTGCGACAGCAGCCCGATCGACCCCGGCGATCGCTGCGTGACCGGAATGGAGGTCGCCGTGACGCCGTCGACGAAGTTGGTGAAGCCGAGCATGTTCGGGCCCAACAGCGCCATGTCCAGCGACTCTGCATGGGCGAGGAGTTCGGCCTCGGCCTTACGCCCGTCCGCGCCGGCTTCAGCGTAGCCGGACGACAGGATCACCGCGTTGCGCACGCCAGCGGCGTGCGCATCGGTCAGCGCGTCCAGGGTGCCAGCCTGCGGCACCATCATGTACGCCAGATCCACCGGGACAGGTATCTCGGTGCAGGAGGTGTAGGTCTGCTGACCGTGGGTCTCGGCGCCCCGCTTATTGACCAAATATGTGCGGTCACCGAATCCGTATTGGACAAGGTTGTGATATGCGACGAGTGAGAAGTTGGACTTGTTCGAGGCTCCGACGAGAGCGACGTTGCGTGGCCGGAAAAGAGCCGTGAGCCGCTCCGGCGTAATCGCAGTAGGCATGAATGCTCCTGGTTGAAGGGTGTTTCGGATTAGCGGGGGAGTCCGCGGCCGCGGGGATGAGGCCGCGCCGGATCTCGTTGGTACCGCCGCCGACGACGTACATGATCGACAGGCGTAGACATTTCTTGAGTGCGTCCCGGCGGGCGCCGGGAACGGACGGACGGGCCCATGACCGCGTTGGGTCCGAGGATGTCGAGCATCGCTTGACGATCGCCTCGTTGAGGGAATCTGAGCCTTCTGCGATCTGGGATTCGGCTTCGTCGTAGCTGACAGTCGACCAGTCCGGCTTGGTGAGGCCGTCGATCTCGGTGCGGCCGGTGGTGAGATGCAGTGCCGCAGTTCCGGACTCCGAGTAGTGGAAAAGTCAATGGGTGGCGGCCTCGCCTGCCTCGACGAGCCGGTCCGGAGCCTCCGTCGAGACCAGTGTGACTTTCCAGGAACCATCCGTGCTGTGGGCGGCGACCACACTGTCCGGGCCCCACAGTCGAGCGGCGATGAATCCGTCGGTGAGGGGGAGTGGGAAGACCGCCTTCCCGAGTTCGCTGGCCGCTGCGATGAGCGCGGAGCGTGCCTACTAGTCGAACCAGCCGCCCCCGCCCGCGGCCGCCCAAATTTGATCGAGATCGCTGGTGTCGACGGAAGGTGGCAGTACCCCACCGGCGTGCGAGAAGACCGGCGCCGTTGGTCTGGAGGTCCTGGATTTCCGAACGGTTCACAATCGATCCACACCCTTTACTGAGCTGAGGATGACTAGATATGTCGAGCGTCACAATACATAGACACTCACTGTTCGGCAATGGGTGGCGGGCGGCCGTAGACTGGGTCCTCATGACCACTACCTCACGGGCACTGACGGAGCCCACGGGATCGGGCGCAGGGCGTCCTCGGGATCCCAATGTGGACCGCCGGGTCTTCGACGCTGCACTGGAGGTCTTCGGTGAATTCGGCTGGAAGGGGTTCAGTGTCGTCGCTGTGGCCAAGAAGGCGGGCGTGGCCAGGGCTTCGATCTATCTGCGATGGCCAAACAGCACTGACCTGTTAATCGACGCGGTCCATTCCCGCGTCAGGGTGGTCGCTGACCGGGCATTCGACGACGTGCGCACCGAACTCCTGTCTTTGGCCAACCAGCTGTTGCGGCTGCACGTCGCGGACTCCGGCCGCTCGACGGTGCGCCTGATGCTCGAGGCGCCCCTGGTCCCCGGTTTGAAAGAGTATTGGGACGAGGTGAACTCGTCTCAGACCGTCGCCGCCCGCGCCATCGTGGCCCGCGCCATCGAACGAGGCGAACTGCCCCAGGATACTTCGGCCACCTTGCTGCTTGACACCTTGTGCGGGGCCGCCATGATGCATGTCCAGGCCGTCCCTAGCCACCTACGTGAACTGCAACTCGCCAACCTCGATGCGTACGCGGAGCGGTTGGTCGACTTCGTGCTTGCCGCGGCGCGGTCCGTCACTGGTGAATGAGGACCGAGCCCGCGGTATAAGCGTCGGTCTAGGACGCAATATCCGTCAGGGCGCGGCCTTTCGTCCTAGTACTGCAACGGCACTTGCTTGACAGGTGATCGATACTTGTCGAGTGGTTGTCGATGTGGTTGCTGCGGAGCTGGATACGTTGCATGAGCGGGTATCTGGCCGGTTTGCGCGGGCAGAGCCACGCAGCCGGGTGCGTGAGTATGTCTCGGGTTTGGTTGCGGGTCTGGAACGGAAGAACGGGTGGACGCTGGCCGAGCGCGCCGGTGAGGTGAGCCCGGACGGGATGCAGCGGTTGCTGCGGCGGGCGGACTGGGACGTCGACGGGGTCCGTGATGATGTCCGTGATTACGTGGTCGAGCGCCTCGGCGACCGCTCGGGGGTGTTGATCGTCGACGACACCGGTTTCCTGAAGAAGGGCACCCGCTCGGCCGGGGTGCAGCGCCAATACTCGGGCACCGCGGGGCGGGTGGAGAACTGCCAGATCGGGGTGTTCCTCGCCTACGCCTCCGATGCGGGGCACGCGTTGATCGACCGGGAGCTCTACCTACCCGAATCCTGGACTTGCGATCGGGCCCGGTGCCGCGCCGCGGGAATCGACGACGAGGTGGAGTTCGCGACCAAACCCACACTGGCGCAGCACATGATCGAACGAGCCCTGGACGCGCAGGTTCCGTTCTCCTGGGTCACCGCCGACGAGGCCTACGGTCAGGTGAAGTACCTGCGGGCCTGGCTCGAGGAACGGGACGTGTCGTATGTGCTGGCCACCCGCCGCAACGACGACGTGTTCACCACCGACGGCCGCACCGGCCGCGCCGATCACCTGATCGAGGAGGTCCCCGCGAAGCAATGGCGCCGTATCTCCGCCGGCAACGGCGCCCACGGGCCGCGCGAGTATTCCTGGGCGCGGGTCCCGATCCGGATCACCCGGGCGCCCGGGCGTGGGCACTGGCTCCTCGCACGCCGGTCCCTCTCCGATCCGACCCAGATCGCGTACTACATCTGTGCCGGGCCGCGCCGCACCACGCTCACTGAACTCGCCGCCGTCGCCGGGTCCCGGTGGCGGGTCGAGGAATGCTTCCAACAAGCCAAAAACGAGGCCGGCCTCGACCAGTACCAGGTTCGCACCTACCGCGCCTGGTACGCCCACACCACCCTGTCGATGCTCGCCCTCGCTTGGCTTGCCGGAACGAAAACCGAAGCAGCAAAAGGGGAACCGGAACACACGATCAGGGCATGATCGCGTATACGGTACCCGAGATCCGCCGCCTGCTCATGCATCTCATCCTCCGACACGCCCACCCCGATGGCCACGCCTGGTCCTGGTCACGCTGGCGACGACGCCGACAACACCAGGCCCGCACCTGCCACTACCGAACCCGCGGACACCCGCTATAAGTGCCGTTGCAGTACTAGCAGCCTCCGCCGACGCCGGGGATCCTCGGTGTCGAGCTGGACGAGGAGGGTGGTCGGCCCACCGTGATGGTGGATTTCATCGATCTCGAGGGTGTCCACCGCGAAGTCGACATCGATCTGCAGACGGGTCGCATCATCGAGGACGAGCCCGAGGGCGATCAAGGGTCTGTGTCGCGGACCGCGGGCGGGAGAGGCCGCGATCGACCCGACTGACCCCGGCTGATCAGCGCGACCGCTGTTGCAGGGCGGCCACGCTGGCTCCGGCGAGGGTGAGCAAGGCGGCGACACCGGCGAATCCGGTAGCGACCATGATCACTACGAGCGGACGGTTTGGTGAACCGGCATCTACCGCTTCGAAGTGCAGATTGATCTCGACGACCGCCGCGATAAGCACTGCGATACAGGCGGTGATTGCGGCGCTCGCCGCTCTGCGGGCGCGGGACGCTGCTGGTGCGCGAACAGCCGCGTGTGCAGCGGCTACGGCGATCCACACCGAGCCCGCCAATCCGACACCCCACAGGGCGTAGGACCACCAGGCATACGAGCCTTGCACGCCCCCGAGTACCAGCGCCACGCATACGATCTGCAGCCCGATCGCCTTGACGGTCGACACGGCGTTCATCGAATCGGTCATGTGGAACCTCGCCTTCTGCGATTGGATGGTCATCGATAGAACTCCGAAAACAACTGTGGCGGTTCGAACCCCGATCTCGGAGCAGTGCCCGAGGTCGGCCAGCCACTCTTCGCGGTAGCGATCCCTGCGGGCGGCAGGGGTCAACCGCGCGCAGGTCCGGACCATCCACCGAGCCGCTCTCATGCCAACCTCGCTCGATAGATCGCAGCCGGTGCGGGAGTCGCCGGCGCGAGCATCGCCGTCGCGCGTGCCCGGCCGTCGTGGGTGAGGGTGTAGTAGCGCCGCCGTGGTCCTGAGTGAGCCTGATCGGTCTCCCACGCGGACTCCACCCACCCTGCCTCTTCGAGGCGGGCGAGGATCGGATAGACGCTTCCAGCAGGACGTCCCGTCTCGCGCACTATCTGCAATCCCCATATCGGACCGGCGGAACTCGACAGTTCAGCGAGAACGGCGAGCGTTGCCGGCGTCCTACGTAATCGCGTACTCATGGCCTAACTCTATACATAGAGATGCGCATTTGTCATCACCATGCATCTACAGTGCATGTGGCGTCGGAGCGGATCCCTGGGCGGCTCACAGGAAGTTCACAGCGAACGTCCAGGCTGTGGCCAGGAGCTGCGCCGATGATGGCCGGGTGAGTGTTACCAAGCCCGCGGCCCGGGTATTGATCGTCGACGATGAGCCGACCATCGTCGAGTTGCTGTCCGTGAGCCTACGGTTTCAGAGCTTCGAGGTGGAGACGGCCGCCAACGGATGTGAGGGGCTCGACCGGGCGCGCGCGTTCCGGCCGGACGCGCTGATCGTCGACGTGACGATGCCGGGCATGGATGGCTTCGGACTGCTGCGTCGACTGCGCGCCGACGGTGTGGACGCCCCGGTGTTGTTCCTGACCGCCCGCGTTACTGTCGACGACAAGCTCGCCGGCCTCGCTCTGGGCGCCGACGACTATGTGACCAAGCCATTCAGCCTGGAGGAGGTGGTCGCCCGACTACGGGTGATCCTGCGGCGGGCTTCGCGTGACGAGCAGGTCGATCCCGCGCGGATCCGCTTTGCCGACCTCGAACTCGACGACGAAACACATGAGGTGTGGAAGGCGGGCGAGACGGCCTCGTTGTCCCCGACTGAATTCACCCTTCTGCGGTACTTCATGGTCAACGCCGGTGTGGTGCTGAGCAAGCAGCGGATCCTCGACCACGTGTGGCACTACGACTTCGGCGGTGAGGTCGGGGTGGTCGAGACGTACGTGTCGTACCTGCGCCGAAAGATCGACACCGGGGAGAAACGGTTGATCCACACGTTGCGCGGCGTCGGCTACGTCATGCGCGAGCAGCGGTAGGCATGGTGGTGGGGCGCCGGGTCCGTCAGATCCCATTGCGGTTCATGCTGATGGCCGCACTCGTGCTCCTCGCGGGTCTCGGGTTGTTCGCGTCGGGGGTGGCGGTTACCTCGTCGCTGGAGAACTCGTTGATCGCCCGCACCGACGCGACGCTGCGCGACGCGGCGCACGGGTGGGCGAAACCCGAGGCTCTGTCGCCGCTGCCGCCGATGACACTGCCGCTACCGCTGCCCGCGCCCGACCGGCCACCGACCCCCTTCTTCGTCCTCACCCAGGCCCCCGCCGGCCAGACCCAGTTGGTCATCAACGACGACTTCAAACAACCAGATCTACCGCAGGACCTGGGGCCGGAGCCGGTCACGGTCGGCTCTGTCGGTGACCCCGGGCAGCGCTGGCGGGCGCTGGCCAACTCCTCGCCGATGGGCAAGGTGACGGTGGCGGTGAGTCTGTCCGACGTCGACGACACCGTGCAGCGACTGGTGATCCTCCAGGTCGTGATCGGGGCCGTGGTGCTGCTGGTCCTGGGGGTGCTCGGCTATTTCGTTGTGCGGCGGAGCCTGCGTCCGCTCGTCGAGGTCGAGCACACTGCCGCAGCTATCGCGGCGGGCGACTTGGACCGCCGGGTCCCCGACCACCGCGGCGCCGGGACCGAGGTGGGGCGGCTGTCGGCCGCGCTCAACGGGATGCTGGCGCAGATCCAAACCGCGTTCGCGGCCACCGCGGCGTCTGAGGACTCGGCGCGCCGGTCGGAGGAGAAGATGCGCCGGTTCGTCGCCGACGCCAGTCACGAGCTGCGTACCCCGCTGACCACGATCCGCGGATTCGCCGAACTGTACCGGCAGGGCGCGATGACCGACACCGCGGTGGTGATGGCACGGATCGAAGGGCAGGCCGCCCGGATGGGTCTGCTGGTCGAGGACCTGCTGATGCTCGCACGCCTCGACGCCGAGCGCCCGATCGAGCGGGCCCCGGTGGATCTGCTCGCGGTGGCCTCGGACGCGGTCCACGACGCGCGGGCCGTGGCTCCCGGGCGGCGGATCGGCCTCGAGGTGCTCGGCGGCCCAGGGCTGGCCGAGGTCCTCGGTGACGTGGCGCGGCTGCGTCAGGTACTCGGCAACCTGGTCGGCAACGCCCTGAGCCACACACCGGAGGACGCCGAGGTGATGGTGCGGGTCGGCACGGAGGGGCCGAACGCGGTGCTCGAGGTCGCCGACACCGGTCCAGGACTGGGCCCGGAAGCGGCCGAGCGGGTGTTCGAGCGGTTCTACCGGGTCGACGCCTCACGAAACCGGAGCAGCGGCGGTAGCGGGCTGGGCCTGTCCATCGTCGCGGCGCTGGTGTCCGCGCACGGTGGCACCGTCACCCTGGAGTCCGCCGAGGGGGAGGGCGCGGTGTTCCGGGTGCTGCTGCCGCGGATCGAGCGGCAAGACTGAACGCTCCATCGGGGGCAGTGGCTCCGTGACCACGCTCGCGCAGCGGGTTCTCGGAGCCATACTCCCGCCTACGCCGTACCACCCAGCGCGGCGAGCGCGCACAGGAAGCTGCCAGCCGCAGTCCAGAGCCATCACAGGTTCGTTCAGCACCATTGCGGCCATGACGACGAAATCGATTTTCCACCAACGAGATCGGCCGCCGCCCGACCGTACGGACACCGTCACTCTCGACCTGGTGATCCCTGTCTACAACGAGGAACGCGACCTCGAGCCCTGCGTGCGCAGGCTGCGCGCGTACTTGGACGGATCCGTCCCATATCCGAGCCGGATCACGGTGGCGGACAACGCCAGCACCGACGCGACGCTCGCGGTGGCGAACCGGCTGGCGGAGGAGTTCGACTCCGTCCGTGTGGTGCACCTCGACGAGAAGGGCCGCGGCCGAGCACTGCGCACCGTGTGGAGCGCCTCCGACTCGGAGGTCGTCGCCTACATGGACGTAGACCTGTCCACCGATCTCAACGCGCTGCTTCCGCTGGTGGCGCCGCTGGTGTCGGGACACTCCGACGTCGCGATCGGCTCGCGGCTCACGCGCTCCTCCCGTGTGGTGCGTGGGCCGAAGCGTGAGGCGATCTCGCGCTGTTACAACCTGATCCTGCGCGGTGCGCTACGGGCGAAGTTTTCCGACGCCCAGTGCGGATTCAAGGCGATGCGCACCGACGTCGCCCGACAGCTGCTGCCGCTGGTGGAGGACACCGGCTGGTTCTTCGACACCGAGCTGCTGGTGCTCGCCGAGCGGGTGGGGCTCCGCATCCACGAGGTGCCGGTGGACTGGGTCGACGACCCCGACAGCACCGTCGACATCGTCTCGACCGCGGTCGCCGACTTGAAGGGCGTGCTCCGGGTCGGCCGGGCACTGGCCACCGGCGCTCTGCCGGTCGCCGCGTTACGCACCAGCCTCGGCCGCGAGCCGCTGGTGCCGGGGGTGCCGCACGGCATGGTCGGGCAGCTGGTCCGGTTCGCCGCGGTCGGGGCCGCCTCGACCGTCGCGTACGCGGTGCTCTACCTGGCACTGCATCCCGTGATCGGTGCCCAGGCGGCGAATCTCGTCGCGCTGCTGATCACCGCGGTGCTCAACACCGCAGCCAACCGGGCGTTCACCTTCGGAGTGCGCGGCCGCGCGGATGCCGCCAAACACCAGGCCCAGGGCCTCGCGGTGTTCGCGGTCGGCCTGGCTCTGACCAGCGGATCCCTGTTTGCCCTGCACCACTGGCTGCCCGACGCCTCCAAGCATCTCGAGTTGGCGGTGCTGGTGGCCGCGAATCTGATTGCCACTCTCACTCGTTTCGTCGCCCTGCGTCGGGTGTTCCGAAACCACCTCGAAGGAGCCGCCCGGTGACCACCGTCGAAGCCACGTCGATGCAGGCCGCGGCGCCCGAGCCGACCCCGCGTCGCCGCAACCCCGAGCCGTGGCTGCTGGCGGCGCTGCTGATCGGGACCGCGGTGGCCTACATGTGGGGACTCGGCGCCTCCGGCTGGGCCAACTCGTTCTATTCCGCTGCGGTGCAGGCGGGTTCGGAGTCCTGGAAGGCCTTCTTCTTCGGCTCGTCGGACGCCGCGAACTCGATCACCGTGGACAAGCCGCCCGCCTCGCTGTGGGTGATGGCGCTGTCGGTGCGGCTGTTCGGGCTCAGCTCGTGGGCGATCCTGGTGCCGCAGGCACTGATGGGCGTCGCCACAGTCGCGCTCTTGTGGGCGACGGTGCGGCGGTTCTTCGGCGCAGCCGCAGGACTGCTCGCCGGGCTGGTGCTGGCATTGACACCGGTGGCCGTGCTGATGTTCCGGTTCAACAACCCTGACGCGCTGCTGGTGCTGCTCATGACGGCCTCGGCCTGGGCGCTGCTGCGGGCGGTGCAGGACGGCCGCACCCGTTGGCTGGTCCTGACCGGCGCGCTGGTGGGGCTGGGCTTCCTCACCAAACAGCTGCAGGTGATGCTGGTGGTGCCGCCACTCGCGCTGACCTACCTGCTGTTCGGGCCGCCCCGCCTCGGCGCCCGGATCGCGCAACTGTTCGCGGCACTGGCCGCGATGGTCGTCGCCGCCGGCTGGTGGCTGCTGACGGTCGAGCTGTGGCCCGCCGAGTCCAGGCCTTGGATCGGCGGCTCACAAAACAACTCGATCCTGGAGCTGACCCTCGGCTACAACGGCCTCGGCCGCCTGAACGGCAACGAACTCGGCAGCGCCCTCATGAACTTGGGAACGGGCGCAGAGACCGCCGGGATGCCCCCATCGGGTGAACTGCCGGTCGGTGGACCGGGCGCGGCCGCCGGTGTGCCCCCATTGGGTGAACTGCCGGCCGGTGGCCCCGGCGGGACGTGGGGGAGTACCGGGATCACCCGGATGTTCGACCTCGAGCAGGGCGGTCAGATCTCCTGGCTGATACCAGCCGCGCTCATCCTCGGCGTGATCGGAATCGTGTTGTGCGGCAGGAGTGCCCGTATCGATCCCGGACGGGCGGCGTTCGTGCTGTTCGGGTCCTGGCTGCTTGTCACCGGACTGGTGTTCAGCTTCATGGCCGGAATCTTCCACTCGTACTACACAATCGCGATGGCCCCGCAGGTCGGCGCTCTGGTCGGCGCGGGTGCGGTACTGGCCTGGCGGCGGCGCACCGACTGGCGGGTCCGCGTCGTGCTGGCGGGCGCCCTTGCCGCGACCGCCGTATGGTCGTGGGAGTTGCTCGGGCGCAGCGAATCCTTCCTGCCCTGGCTGCGCTGGGTGGTGCTGGTGGTCGGGATACTCGCGGCGGTGGCACTGCTGTGGCCGCGCCTGAGCGGGCGGCTGGCAGCGGCGACCGCGGCGGCGGCGGTGCTCACCGGGCTGGCGGGCCCGGCCGCGTACGCGGCCGACACCATCAGGACCCCACACGGGGGCGCGATACCCACCGCAGGGCCCAGCGACTCGGCCCTGCCATTCGACCTTGCCGAGTATTCCGGCGCGGGCTTGATTGTCGTCGGCCCAGGCGGGGCGGTGGTGATCCCGTCGCCCGGCCCTGCCACCGGGGCCCCCGGCCCGGGGTCCGCGCCGGGCGGCCCCGCCGGGAACCAGCCGGCAGCACCTGCGGGAAGCCAGCCAGTCGGGCTAGATCAGATTGGGGGTGGCCCCGGCGGCGGGTTGCTGCACGGCAGCGAGCCCAGCGCTGAGATGACCAAACTGCTCGAACATGACGCAGACCGGTACACCTGGGCGGCCGCTACGACCGGCTCGAACAGCGCCGCCGGCTACCAGCTGGCCACCGGCCGCCCTGTGATGCCGATCGGCGGGTTCAACGGTACCGATCCCTCGCCGACCCTCGCGCAGTTCCAGCGGTACGTGGCCGAGGGCCGGATCCACTACTTCATCGGCGACGGCATGGAAATGGCCGGGATAGGACCCGGCGGCGTCGGCACAGGCGCACAGATCACCGAATGGGTGAAGCAGAACTTCGCGTCGACCACTGTCGACGGGATGCCGATGTACGACCTGACCGCGCCCCTGACAGGAGCGAGGTAGGGCGCGTACGCGCACCGCTGCGATCACCTGCTTCGGTCCGTCGGCACCCGTCGACGGACCGGAGCAGGTAGTCAAGGATGACGGGGCTTCGTGTTGTCCTGACTGTCGTGGACTGCGCCACCGTAGCCCGGTAGTCCAGTTTGCCGCCGCGGTTGCCGCGTTGCGACGCAGCTCCCGTGAGATGGTCGACGGATCCCGTCCCACCGCCCGGGCGATCTCACGCACCCCAGCTCCCTGGGCCTTCAGTAGCACAATCTCCTCCTCCCGTCGATGCGACGGTGCGCCAGGCGACCTCATCGGCGACCGGCCCGTGAGATCCTTCATCCATCCCGCTGGCCTGCCCATCAACACCTCCGTCATCAAGGTGTTGCGACCACCGGTTGAATCCGCCCAGTATCAGCATCGGTCCTGGCGACGGTTGCTGGCCGATGCCGGTGCGACGCAGTCGATGTCATGCAAAGGCAACCGCTACCACAACACGGTGATGGACTCGTGGAACGAGAAACCGTCAGACTCGCCCCCTGGCTGCTTCGAGTGCGGTATCCAGTGGGCGTGGTGTCGCACGGGACCGCGTTGTGTCAACTCGGCCTTCGGCCACCCGGTACGCGCCATTCGCCCATTCGGCAATTGTGAATGCAATTCCTGACTCAGAACACTAACGCAGGATCACAGGCTCGGGACGAGCACGAACATCAGCCATGCGGCGACCGGTGCGACGATGATCATCGACAGACCCCATCGCAGAATGCCACTGAAGATGCGTTGCTGCTGAGAGACCGGGGCGTTGGCGACCGTCAATGCGCCCACGGTGGAGAAGGGGGTCGCGTCGACGGCCGTGGCGGACACCGCCAGCGCGATGATCAATCCGAGCACGGGAACTTCCCCCTGTGCCAACAGCGGAACGGAGAGTGGAATCAAGGCTCCGAGTGTGCCCGCACTGGACGCGAACGCGGAAACCGTTGCGGCGATGAGGCAGATGATGAATGCGGCGAGGAGAGGCAGACTCAAGCCGGCGACGGCGTGACCGATCCGACCTATCGTCCCGATGTGCTGCAGCAGCGCGACATAGGTGATGATTCCGCACATCAAGAGCACAACGTTCCACGAGATCGATTTCTCTGCTCCTTCACTCGATTTCGGCGTGACCAGCCGCAACACCACCGCGGCGGTCAATGCCAACACGCCGATGTCCAACCCGAAGATCATGGCGCCCGCGACCACGACCAGGACGGCTCCGATGGTGACGATCTGCGGGGACGTGAGTGTGGGCAGGCTTCGGGAAGGTGCGATCGTCGTGGCCGCCGCTCCCTGCACCGCAACGGCGCCGGAACCATCCGGCACCTGCGCGACGTCGCCGCCGGTCGGGTCCGGCAACCCGGAAGTGGTGTCCGAGCGATCAGCGCCGCGGCGGCGAAGCGCGCCGCCGTAGATCCAGTAGATCACTCCGCCGAGCATGACGTTGAATGCCAGGTTGCCGGCGAACAACAGCAGCGGATTCGACGACAGGCCTTCTCGTTCCATCGTCTGGTTGACGATAGCCCCGAGGACATTGACCGGCGAGAAGTTCCCGACCGCGGAACCGTGAACGATCATCAAACTGGTCAGGACCGGATTGATGTTGTACCGCTGTGAGAGTCGAAGACCCAGAGGAGCGAGGATGGCGACGCCGGCCGGCCCCAGCGCTCCGGCCGTAGTCGGCACCGCAGCGACTGCGAAGAGCACCCAGGGCAGCACCTTCGCATGGTCTCCTACGCGGTGGGCAGCTCGGTCTACGACCCATTCGACGGTGCCGTTGGCCGTGGCGACGCCGAACAGGAAGGTCATTCCCACCAGAAGCACGAAGATATCGGCCGGGAACCCTTCGTAGATCTCGTCGAGTCCAACTCCTGCAACCAGCGTGCCGACCGCCACCGCTCCGATCAGCGCCAGCGCACCGAGATTGACCGACCGCCATGTCCCGAGCGCGAATATGAGTGCGAGAACGACGATTCCGAGGACGTCGATGGACATTGAACCTCCTACGCGACAACTAATGCACTTCACGAGTGATGCAAGATGAGACGCCGATCACACCCGTTGCGCTCATAACGTAGGCAAGTTTTCCTCAGATGGCAACACCGCTCTGCTGTACAGAGACCCTGAAGCTGATGGGCGCGCCCACGGCGAAACGAACCCAACGGCCCGGCGCAGTCGACGACCGCCACGGCTGTGACGCGAGAAATTCGGCACCAGCGAGAACTGCTGTGCCTGTGCGGGATTCATTGACCTACCGAGGTCTGGGCGCCGGAGATGGGCGATCACCCCGAAGGGTGCTACGGGGTGCCGTCCCACTGGCACGCGTCGGCCGCTTCCGC
Source organism: Rhodococcus sp. W8901 (assembly GCF_013348805.1). Classification (NCBI taxonomy): domain Bacteria; kingdom Bacillati; phylum Actinomycetota; class Actinomycetes; order Mycobacteriales; family Nocardiaceae; genus Rhodococcus; species Rhodococcus sp. W8901. The sequence continues at coordinate 3,357,537 of NZ_CP054690.1, read as the reverse complement.
GACGACGAGCGTTATCGGCGACGGGCCGACATCACAAACTGTGGTTGCGGTACTAGCTGTACCCGGCCACCAGGTTGGTGCCAGGCGGCTGATTGGAGGAAGGCCTCCGAGTGCGCTGTGGCGTCGTCGAGTGTTGCCGCGCTTGAGCTAGGGTGCAAGTGCCGCGGCGCGTTCGGCGTTGGTGGTGAAGACCTGCCGGTAGGCCCATTCGGTTTGCACCCGACGCAGTGACCCGAGAACGACGAAACGCCTCTCCCCGAAGCAGGCGGTTTCAAGGGGCCGTCGCAACACTGTTGGTACCCGACGCGGACTCATTGCGTCGAGTGCCGATATAGGTACCTAACCAGGTATTTCTACCGGTGCGGTTTTCTGTCCGGGTGCGACAGGGTGGATCTGCTCGAACAGCCCACCTCAGGGAGCGACCTAGATGCCTGGCGAGAACCTGCAACCAGTAGCCGACCTGCACGCCACCTGGAACCCATCGAAGAAGGGCACGGTCGTGGCCCTTCGGCCAATCCAAGAGACGCCGCGCACGCGGCAGCCCGCTCCGTGCAGGATGACGATCATTGCGTTGGACTCTGGCCAGTGGACATTCGCGTGGGTCCGTGGCCAACACCGCGTGATGCCCGGTCTGCGCGTCGAGTTTCAGGAACATCCAGCTGACGCCAGGTTCCCGACCTTCAGTCCGGTCTGTGAATCAAATGTTCGACACAATTGTGGTGAGAGCGGTCCTGCGACAGCTATGGAATATCGGTAGCGTCAGCGGGGTCGGCTGATCACCGACAACGCCTGGGCCTACCGATGGTCCCTGCGTGCGGTCTGCGCCGAACTAGACCAACTTGGCGCGCCGAGGCGGCGCGGGCGCCGATCGGACCAGCAGGCTGTCCTCACAAACGCTTTGGAGGCCGAAGCACAACATCATCCACGCTCCCGACAGGCTGGGTCAGCAAAAGGCGGGTCTCAATCGGCACGTAACATCTGATACGTCGAGAAGTTCGTCACGCGGGCATCGTGAGGCGCCGCTACAAGCCGAGGCTGTCATACTCGTACAGCCGCCTTTCCGGTCGATGCGGCAGTGGGGCCCAAAGGATTGACTGCCTACGACCTCGGCCGATCGAGGCGAAGCGCCACTTGCAGACGACCAAGGTCAAGAATGCCTCGAGTCCGCCGTTCATCGTTCCTCACCCTCGTCGAAGTCGGGCTGATCAGGACTACCTCAGCTTGACCTATCGGCGGCTCAGGGACTACGGCACTATTACCTGTTTGTATACCTATCCTGGTCTGGGCCCGAGCTCTTGACCGCCTTCGACGACCCGGCGCGAGCTACTACCTGTCGTCGATCTCGGGAGATTCGTCTCCGGTTCGTCTTGCTGAACGTGGACCTGGGCTCCGGTTGCGGGGTGCAGCGATCACCACCATGACGACACCGCCGACAGCCAGGACGAGAGCAGCCAGGACGACGACTGTCGTGAACACTTCGGTCCGCCTCTCGGGTTCAGATCGGGTGGATCGGGTCGATACTTGCGCAACCGCCCGCTTCGCCCTGTGTTGCAAGCAGTCCTATGCGGCACAGCTCGCTGGACGGGACGCCAACGGCAGCCAGGGGCGGCCCTTGTGGACTGATCGCCCCGCCTGGTCACGCCGGTGGCAGGGCGATCAGTCGATAGAAGGGTGGTGCCTGCACTCTCGGAAGCGAGAAGCGCCACCCATGTGACACCACGCTGGGGGAATGGAGCCACGAACGTCACCCCGGGGGAGGGCGACCTGGAAAGGATAGGACAGCGGGCGCTGGCGGTCACTTTCGTTTGCGAACTCTGTTGCAGGTCTTCATAAATCAGAAGAAATTGCAAACGAACGACCGACCATATTGAAGGTGTCGACGAGCACTTGCGATCCGAAAGTCGCAAGATGTCAGGATTCGGCAGGCGAATCTGCAAGAAGTGAATTTCAGAAACGGATGATCCCACGATGCGGGAGGGGTCGGCGCCGCAGAGTTTGCCGTCCAAGGAGATCAACTCAGAGCCGACGTCGTGGAGATCTTTCCCCACGGCCGCGTCCTCCATTGGTGACAGTCATTGTCATCGAACAACACGACGAGCGGCGAGTCACTCGACGCTACGTCTCCGACGACGGCATGGACGACTGCGGGCTGCGATCGCAGCCAAGCAGCGCGCCACCGAACCGACCGAGCGGTTGCCCAGCATGTCGAAATCAGCTTGCCTTCAACACAACTCGCTGATCACTATGCGCATCACGCGATGATCCGAAGTTCCCCCCGTAGGGCGCTGTCGGTCTGGATCCACGGCGACACCGCGCGGAAGGCGTCCACCGTCTCCCGGCAATGCGCATCGACCTGCGCGACGATGTCCGCGTCCCGCCGGTTGGGGCGAACGCCCTCGTACCCCGCGACGCCCGCGAGGGCGATTCCCGGCGCGTTCTCACACTCCCGGGCGAGGCCCAGCGCCGCCGGGGCGTCCCGGACTCCGGTTCGCCCGCCCGGGGTCCCGACGTCGACGAGGACCCTCAGTGGATTGGCAGCGCCCCCATTCGAGGGCAATGGAGGCTTGACGAACCGTGGCGACCGTGACGCCCCACGCGCCGGCGTCCAGCTGTCTCTGGACGATGGGCCGGGTCATCGTCGTCTTGATGCGCGGGCACAGCTCGACGCCGCGGTCGCGGCACCACGCCGCCATGAGATCGACGTTGTGCTGGACCGCGGGGAGACTCAGCCGCAGCTGCGGCAGGGACTGCGCCGCGTCTCTGTCATACGTCGTGTCGCCGTCTTGGTCGACGTCGGATGGGTCATGGTGAGCCTCCGGATCCGGATTGGGCAGGGCCGCGTGATCACCTTCTGAACGGTATGGACAGGACACTACGGCGATACAGGCCCGCGAGCAGAAACGAACTGTGTCTCCGCACCCGCAGAGCAACACATTCGGCGAGTACCGCTTCGACTGCCGACGGATGCTGCCACAGGCCGAGGCTGTCGTGTTCGTACAGTCGCCCCGTAGCCGGTGTGGCTGCCCAGGCAGGGGCCCTCCGGCGCCAGCGCCCCGCCCAGGCAGGACGACACAATCGGGCCGACCGCTGCGACAAGGGTTCTACGTCCGATGTCCATCGCGAGTCACTCTCCGATGGGATCAAGCCCCGACCTGAAACTCGGGTCGGCTCGGGGCTGTTGTCGTTTCGGGGGTATGTGTCAGACTGACGACTGTCGCGACCACCGCCATCCTTCCGTATTCGTGGTCAGGCCACCTCGACGACGAGTTCAACTTCGACGGGTGCATTCAAAGGTAGTTCCGCGACGCCGACTGCCGATCGAGCATGTGCACCGGCGTTGCCGAATACATTTGCCAGCAGATTCGATGCCCCGTTGACGACGTCTGGCTGGCCGGCGAAATCGTTTGCGGACGCGACAAATCCGACCACCTTGACGATTCGCACGACCGCGTCGAGACCGACGAGAGCATCGATCGCAGCGAGCGCATTCAGCGTGCAGATCTCAGCGGCGCTCGATGCGTCCGCCACTGAAACGTCGCGGCCGACCTTGCCCGTCCGTTCGATCACACCGTCTACCACAGGCAGTTGGCCAGACGTGTACACCAGGTTGCCGGTCCGAACGGCCGGCACATACGCACCTATCGGTGCTGTGGTCGCCGGTAACGCGTACCCCAACTCGGTGAGGATGTCCGCCCACGACATCGACGGGTCCGCGTCCGATTCCGAGTTCGAACCCGCGTCGGGCGTGGTTGCGGTGGGTGGTGTCGAGGACATAGTTGCGCTCCCTGGGTTGTCGGATTCGGATCTTGGTGATGGTTGGAAAGAGATAGGAAATGCCGGCTAGCCGATCAACACTGACGATCGTCGCTGGTCGGCTGTTCGTCCGGAAGTGGTTCTACGGCAGCCTCTTCAGGAGAAACGGAGGCGGCGCTGTCGGCGGCATCCAGGATGGACGTCAGATGGACCGCGATGGCCAGGCGGAGCCTGGCGTCCATCAAGTCGAGTCCGATGAGGTCGGTTATCTGCTTGATTCTGTAGCGCAACGTGTTCGGGTGGATATGGAGCGACTGTGCGGCACGCTTCGGTTCGCCGTAGTGCACGAGGAACGCGGCCAGGGTTGTGACGTAATCGGTTGCTCGTTCAGCGTCGTGGTCGACCAAGGGCTGGATAGGTCCTGCGCCGAGCGGTGGTTCCGTGAGCAGTGCCGCGTGAGTTCGTGCGATTACGACTTCATGCCAGGATTCCTCATACGTCGTCGACGGTGTAGCGGCCCGTCCTTTCCGGGCCAGTGAAATGAGTTCGGTTGCCTCCGCGCATGATCGGGAAAGATCGTGTGTCGTGTGTGCGGGTCGCCCGGCGAGGATCGACACGGTGTTGTCGTACGCGTACGTGTCGTCGGCCAATGCCTGGAGCCACGCCCAGCTCCCTGCGGTGCGTGCAGACCCCGTGTCGGTGACCACGGCCATCGGAGTGCCTTCGATTGAGGTGAGCAGTGGTTGGGGCCAGCCGTAGCGCGTCATGACCGACTCCCACAGGTGTAGCCGGTACTCCGGTTGCGCTTCGGTGGCAGCGTCGGCAAATGCGACGACGCGCCACGGGCCGGGCGGCAACCGCAGGTCCGTTGTGTTGTCTGGGCTGAGCAGTCCCGCGCGGAGACGGTCGACGGTCATTCTGCGTGCGGCGCCGGACTGCGCGCGCAGACGCAGGAGGTGCAGCGCTACCACCGATGCGGTACGGGTCAGTTCGTGGACCTGGTCATCGGGGAGAGGTCCGGGATCGACGGCCCAGATGGAGCCGAGGAGTTCTCGTCCGGCGCGGATAGGGATGATCAACCGCGGAAGTACGCCGTCGGGACCAGCGTCGACCCAGATCGGCTCGTCGGATGACTGCAGTCGTCGGAACACTCCTCGGGACCGAAAGTGCCGCACGATTGGCTCCGGGACGCGGCGTCCGACGATGGTGGAGATGCGGGCAGGGTCGGCGGTGTCCTGGAGTTCGGAGTAGGCGAGCACCCGCGAATGGGCGTCCTCGATGGTGACGGGTGCGGAGATGGTGGCCGCTGCGGCGTCGGCGAAGGCGAACAGTTCACCGTAGTTGCTGGGATCGTGCTGGATCTCGGATCGTGCGAGCGTCGTGGAGTGATCGAGGATGCTGCGTGTCAACCACACCAGATGCGTCCACGAGGCCTGCGGTTGCAGTTCGATCAGACCGACGCCGAGCTCGGCGGCCGGGCCGGCCACGCCCGGGTCCTCGGCCAAGGGTGCCTTGAGGACCACGGCACAGGCCTCGGCGCGGACTGCTCGATCAATGAGTTCGACAGCGGCGGCCGCGCAGTCGACTCCGAAACCCAGGACGAGGCTGCCGGGGTGGTCGAAGGATGTGTCGTCGGCATCGGCGAGGGTGACGTCGTGGATCTGATCGCGCTGACCGGAGACGATCGGGCGAAGAAGGGCCCCGCCCAGCGAGTCGATCAAGGCGCTGACGTTGATCATCGGTTCTCCTCGGTGACGGAGGAGACTCGGCCGTGCCGAGTCTCCTGGGACCCGCCATGCGCAGTCGCACTTCCACAGTATCGCTCGTTTGTCGGGAATCGACGGACCGAGATCGATGCGCTGGGCCGCCGGGGAGTCTCCACCTCCACAACTGATCCGGTCACCGGAGCGGATCGAACGGTGCGAGCTCGGTCGCTGTTCGGCCGGTGGTGATCGTCTCCGCGAGCAGACGTCCCGTCGCCGGCCCGAGGGTGATACCCCACATACCGTGACCGCCTGCGGCGAACACGCGGGGCGAGCGGGTTGCTCCGATCACCGGCAGGCCATCCGGCGTGCACGGACGTGAACCGACCCATTCGTCGCGACGCGCGTTGAGATCGGCGCCCCGCAACAGAGGTCGCGCGGCCTCCACGATCGCCGCGATCCGCCGCCGATCCAGTGCAGCGTCGGGTGTCTTGAACTCCATCATCCCGGCCACCCGCAAACGATCTCCGAGTGGCGTACATGCCACCCGCTGTGCCGGGAAGTAGACCGGGCCTGCAGGAACGTGGTCGATCGCGACACTGAAGCTGTATCCACGACCGGCCTGCACGGGTATGCGGACGCCGAAGTCGCGCGCAATGTCGCCGAGCCATGTTCCGGTCGCGAGTACCAGGGCGTCGAACTGTCCCACATCACCTGTGGGGGCTGAAATCCGAACGGCGCTACCGTCATCGAAGACACCGTTGACGTCAACGCCCTCACAGATCGTGCCCCCGCGCTCTCGGATCGCATCCGCGAGGCTGTGCACGAACTCGCCGGGGTTCATGAACCGCTGACCATGCAGTCGGATCGCGGCGCCGACTTCGTCGGACAACGACGGCTCCACCCCGCGTGCGTCGTCACCCGACAGGACGTCGAACTCGATTCCCTGACCGGCTGCACGAATGTGCTCGATTTCCTCGAGCAGGACAGTGCGCTCCGCCGGTGTCCGATACGCTGCCAGAAAGGATTTCGCCTCGTGTGCCCTCGCCTGTACGCCGCCGTCCGCTAGTTCGTCGAACGCGGACAGTGCGCCTTGGTTGATCCCGACCAGGGCCTCCATCGCGACACGCCACCGCGCCGCGGTGCTGTGCCGGGCGAATGACGCGAGAAAACGAATCAAACGAGGGTTCAATGTCGGCGGTACGTACACCGGCGAGGATGGGCTGAGCACCGCACGAACCCCGTACCGCAGCACCGCCGGCTCGGGCAATGGAGTGCTGATTCCGGGGGTGATCCACCCGGCGTTACCCCACGACGCCCCGGCCGCAATTCCCTTGCGGTCGAGCACTGTAACCTCGACACCCCGTTCCTGCAGGAACCATGCCGTGGACAACCCGACCATCCCCGCACCGACGATGCAGACCCGCTGTGGAGTCGTTGGGCAGAGCCTCATGAACGCACCTCTTCTCGAAACGTGTTTGCCGTCACACGATCATCTGGGTGAAAGGGCGGCGAGTCACCGTGCTGTCGCTCCAATACTTCGTCGGCAGCCAGTGCTGACAGCACAATCGATGCCCTGAACAGCGGCGATGCCGTCGATGGCCGTTGTGGCGGGCTGGCGCTCCATGCACGTTCCCTGTGTCCGCGGTTGTCTGCTCGGAGTTGATCGTCGTCGCAATGTTCGGCAGGTGCGCATGTCGACGGGAACCGCTGAATGGCCTTGCGCTCCCGGGTCCCGGAAATCGACGGGCATCTTGAAGCGCTGGTGTGCAGTGCATTTGACGCACGGGTGTCGGATGGTTGGTGCGGTGTTGCGGTGCGGCACGGTGCCCTCGGCGAAGGCGTGACCGTTGCGCCGCGCCTCATCCACCCTTACAGTGTGATCCGCGGCACAGCGCTGGGGCGCTCGGAGCGTCGATGTGACTGCTGGGGCAGCCCACCTCTTGCTCGTGCGACATCCCGGTCGCGATCGATCCCGCCCAGTCGAACCGAACCGTGTGGGTGCCATGCGCAGGCCACCAATCGTCGTTGTGCCGCATCCATCCGAAGCAAGGAGTACCTGTGTCCGAGTACACCGAGCCCCGCGTCGCTGCGACGCCAGTTGCTGTCGCAGCCGACGAGTCACACCCGCCGGGACTGTCCCGGCAATTGTCCAATCGTCATATCCAGCTGATCGCGATCGGCGGGGCGATCGGCACCGGCCTGTTCATGGGGTCCGGCAAGACGATCTCCCTCGCGGGTCCGTCGGTGATCTTCGTGTACACGATCATCGGCACGATGCTGTTCTTCGTCATGCGCGCGATGGGGGAGTTGTTGCTCTCCAACACATCGTACAAATCGTTCGCGGATTTTGCCTCCGATCTACTCGGCCCGTGGGCCGGCTTCTTCACCGGGTGGACCTACTGGTTCTGTTGGATCGTCACCGGTATCGCGGATGTCATCGCCATTGCGGGCTACGTCTCGTACTGGTGGGGGTCGTTGCCGCTGTGGATCCCGGCGCTCGTCTCGGTGGCCCTCCTCATCGGATTGAATCTGCCCAGCGTCAAGGCATTCGGAGAAACTGAGTTCTGGTTCGCGCTGATCAAGATCATTGCCATCGTCGGTTTGATCGTCGTCGGACTGGCAATGGTCTTCACTCATTTCATCGCCCCCGGCGGCGCCGAGGCGTCCTTCGCCAATCTGTGGAACGACGGTGGCTTCTTCCCGACCGGCATCATGGGCTTCGTTGCCGGATTCCAGATCGCGACCTTCGCGTTCGTCGGTATCGAACTCGTCGGCACCACCGCTGCCGAGGCCAAGGACCCGGAGAAGAACCTTCCGAAGGCCATCAACTCGATCCCGGTTCGTATGATGCTGTTCTACGTGGTCGCGCTCACCGTGATCATCTCGGTTACGCCGTGGCGAGAGATCGTCGCAGATCGCAGCCCGTTCGTGGCAATGTTCTCCCTCGCCGGCCTCGGCATTGCCGCTTCGGTGATCAACTTCGTCGTGCTGACCTCTGCGACGTCCTCGGCGAATTCGGGGATCTACTCGACCTCACGGATGGTGTACGGGCTCGCGCAGGAAGGTGACGCGCCCGCGGCGTTCGGCAAGCTCACCCGGCGGCGCGTGCCGGCCAACGCGTTGTACCTCTCGGGTGTGTTCCTGCTTGCCGGTGTCGTGATGGTCGTGGTCGGTGGCTCGATCATCGCGGCCTTCACCCTCGTCACGACCATCGCGTCACTCTGCTTCATGTTCGTCTGGTCGATCATCCTGATCAGCTACCTCGTCTATCGCAAGCGACGTCCGCACCTGCACCAGGCCTCCACGTACAAGATGCCTGGCGGCGTCCCCATGTGTTACGCGGTGTTCGCCTTCTTCTTGTTCCTGATCTGGGCATTCACCCAGAAGGACGACACACTGCAGGCGCTGCTGATCACCCCGGTGTGGTTCGCCGTGCTGGGTGTGGCGTGGGCGATCGTGCGCCGCAGGCCCGCGCAAATGGCACGCGCTGCAGCCTTCCGAGAAGAGACCGGCGAGGAGGGCTAGCCTGCTCCGCCGCGCCGTCCTGTGCCCGGGTCGGTGGTTCTGTGACGCGGTTGCGACACGGACCGCATCTGGTGCTGACACTGCTTCGGAACTCTGTGCTCATGGATTCTTCGCCACCAACGCTCGCCCGCCGTGTCGACGGTCGTGGCGGCGCCGAGATTCCGACCGCGCGTCTGGACGAGTCGGGTGGGAGGCGGTACCGGCGGGGGATGGACGGGGTACGGGCGTGGGCGGTGCTGGCGGTGCTCGTGTACCACCTCGACGAGACATGGCTTCCGGGTGGCTTTCTCGGCGTCGACATCTTCTTCGTGATCAGCGGCTACCTGATTACCGATCAGTTGCACGGGTTGTTCTCGGAACGACGAACCATTCCTCTGCGTACTTTCTGGGTTCGCAGGGCACGTAGATTGATTCCGGCCGTGTCGGTGGTCGTCGTGGTCGCCACGGCCGCGGCCACAGTGATTCGGCCGACTCTGGTGTCCGATATCGGTGGAGAGCTGCTCGCCGCAGCGACGTTCACCAGCAACTGGTGGAACATTGTCAGCGGGATGTCCTATTTTGCCGGGTTCGGCGAGCCATCGTTGTTCCTGCACCTGTGGTCCCTCGCGGTCGAGGAGCAGTTCTATCTGGTGTGGCCGGTCCTGTTCGTCGTCGTCATGCGGGTCACTTGTAGTCGCTCGCTGTGCGCCGTGCTCGCGGGAGCGGGCGCGCTGGCGTCACTGGCCGCGATGATCGTGCTCTACGAGCCCGGCGTCGATGCCTCCCGTGTGTACTACGGGACCGATACCCATGCCTTCGGGTTGCTTGTCGGGTCAGCGCTGGCGCTGTCGATGCCTTCGGCGTGGGTGAGGACGATGGTGCCTGTGCGGCGTCGCGCCCTCGACACCGCGGGGGTGGTGGGCGCCGCGAGTTTGGTGGTCATGGTTGCGGTGCTGGATGGAGCGAGCCCGTTCCTGTATTCCGGTGGGTTCGGCTTGGTGACTGTCGCGGCGGGCGCCGTGGTAGTAGGTGCTGTCGCTGATGGCGGTTGGTTCGCGCGAACCCTCGCTGCGCGGCCGTTGCGGTGGATCGGGTTGCGGTCCTACGGCATATACCTGTGGCATATGCCGGTCATCGTGCTGCTTCAGGCTGCGGTTCCCGCGATGTCGCCGCTCGTCTTCGCCGCGACGGCGACATCGATATCCTTTGCTGCCGCTGCGTTGTCGTATCGCTGGGTCGAGGACCCGATCAGGCGGCACGGATTCCGCGGCACTCTCGTGCGGTTCACCGAGTACCCCCGCTCACTGCCCTCGTCATCCGGCCGTGGCGTGGCGGTGGCCGTGGCCGCCACCACCGTCTTCACTGCGGCGGCGGGTATTGTCTTCGCCCCGCCGGCGGACGACCTGCAATCTCAGATCGCTGCCGGCCAGAGCGCGGCCCGCGCCCCGCAGACGCCATCAGTAACACCCACATCTCCGCCCGCGGGTATCCCGCTGAGGGCGGAGACTGCCGGCCCTCCGGGCAGCGGCGTGACCGCGCTCGGCGACTCCGTCATGGCGGCGGCCGGACGCGAACTGCGAGAGCGCCTGCCCGGCGCGGACGTCGATGTGGAAATCGGTCGGCAGATGTGGGATCTGCCCGATCTCGTTGCGCAGCTGCGCGACACCGGACGGCTCGGAAAGGTGGTTGTGATCGGGTTGGGCACGAACGGCGCATTCGACGAGTCCGCCCTCGATGCGGCACTGCGAACGATCGGGTCGTCGCGTCGGGTGATCATCATGAACGTCAGCGTGCCCAGGCCGTGGCAGGACGCGGTCAATGCCGCCCTGCGCGCCGCACAGCGGCGCTGGCCCAACACCGTGATCGTCGACTGGAAGGTCGCCACCCAGGGTGTACCAGAGGTGTTCTGGGAGGACGACACTCACCCGCGGAGCCCCACCGGGACCGGGCTGTATGTCGACCTGTTGACGCGCGCCATCGAGCAGCAGTCGCGATGAACGGCAATCACCCGGCAGGTCGCCGCCGGAAGGACCGCACACCCGCCCGTCCGAACGGCGTTCCGCAAGCTCGTGGGAGGATCGTCGATGTGCGAGGGGTGAACCGGGTGCCGACTGCGGCGCTGCGTGCTCTTCTGCTGGTCTTGACGGGGTTGACTCTGACCGTGGCTTGCAGCGCGATCCTAACGGGTAGTGGGGTCACAGACGTCGGCGAGCCCCCGGTCGGCATTGCCACCGGCCCGACCCTGTACTACCTCGACGGGACCGCGCTGCGCCCGGTGACGGCACCGCAAGGGACCGTCTGGGACGAGCCGTGGGGGAAGCTCGGCGACCTCCGCCGCGCCATCCAGATGCTCGGCCTGGGTGCGGGCCGGGAACTGCGCGACGACACCCGCGAGCTTCGCAACGAGGTGCCCCGGATGGGGGCCTCACTGGCGGACATCGACGTCACCGTCACCGAGACCGTGATCACCGTGTCGGTACCGGTCTACGATCTCTCCCCGCCGGCGGTCGACCAGGTGGTGTGCACCGCCCTCGCGGTCGACGCCGCGCGCGGCAACCCAGGCCAGGACAAATCCGTTGATATCTTGCTCCACAACGGACTATCCGGCGACAAGGTTGCTGGCCGCAAATGTCCGGTGCTGTGACCAGCTGTGCTGGCCACGACTGCACAGTAGGCGGATCTGATCACTGATCGTCAGGATCGTGCTGGACCTCGTTGAGGTTCTGGTCGGCGTTCCGGCGTAGCCGAACCACGAAACGTGCCCCGCCGCCCGGGACGTTCCCGACCTCGATGTCGCCGCCGTGTATCCGCGCGTTCTGCTGTGCGATGGCCAGCCCCAATCCACTGCTCTCGGAGCGACCGCGGGCGGTGTCCGCTTTGAAGAATCGGTCGAAGACGTGCGGCAGCGCGTCGTCTGGGATTCCGTCGCCGTGGTCGTTCACGACGACTTCGATCCAATCGCGGTCGGCGTGAAGCACGACAGTGACAGGAGGCCGCCCGTGCCGGAGCGCGTTACCGACCAGGTTCGCGATGATCACGTCGAGTCTGCGTCGATCGACTTGGGCTCGAACGTCTCTCGGTAAGTCCAGATCGACCGTGTCGTCCCAGTGGCGGGCCACCAGGGTCGCCCGAATCGCCTCCCCGACGTCCACTTCCTCGAGGATCAGCGACGCGGTGCCCGCGTCGAATCGTGACACCTCCATGAGGTCCTCGACGAGTCGAGTAAGTCGGCGGGTTTCCCGCACCAGCAGACCGGCGGATCGCGCGGCATCGTCGGGCATACGCGGGACGTCTGCCTCCAGCACGTCGGTCACCGCGAGCATCGCGCTCAGTGGGGTTCGGAGCTCATGAGAGACGTCGGCAACGAACCTGCGGGCGTCTTCCTCCAGTCGCTGCAGTTCGGCGATCGTCCGCTCGAGTTCGTCAGCGGTCTCGTTGAACGTGTGCGCCAGATCCGCCAGCTCATCGGTTCCCCGCACGCGCAGGCGTGCCGTGAGATCGCCCGCGGACAATCGCCGAGTGGCATGACGGAGATCTCGTACCGGGCGAAGTACGCCGTTGGAGGACAACAAACCCACCAGAATGGCGAACGGCACCGCGACGGCACCGACCAGCCATGCGGTCCGACTCTGCACCTGCACCTGCTGGTAGGTCGGAGCAAGATCGTGGCCGGAATACACCTCCAGCCCCGACGGCTGACTCGCGTCGCCGGGCTGCCAGATCGTTACCGGCATGCCGATCACCAACTCGGGCCCGGTCGGGGTGGAGACATACTGCACCTGTACGCGCGTGTGGTCGCGTACCGCGTCGCGGAGCTCCGGGTTGATGGTGACGTGTGCCGATTCAGTGGTGGACTGCAGATCGCGGTAGGTCACCGTGGCGTTGCCCGGCAACTGTGCCGCGAATGCGTTCAGGGTTTCCTGGTCTGGTGGGTACTGCAGCTCGGGGGCGAGCGCGGTGACGCGTTGCCGCAGGTCGCGGATGGCGCGGTCCTGATCGGCGGCGAGGAGGGAATTGCGGGCGGAGACGTAGCCGGCCGTGGCGGCACTGGCTATGGCAGCCAGAGTCACCAGGATGAAGGCGATCACCAGGCGAGCCCGCAAGCCGCCGCGCCACCCGGGTAGCCGCATCCTAATCCGCATCCGCTGTTCCCGCCTAGACCGGTCCGAAGCGGTAGCCGAACCCACGCACCGTCTGGATGTAGACCGGCTGTGCGGGATTGTCCTCTATCTTGGCGCGCAGTCGTTGCACGCAGGCGTCGACCAGTCTCGAATCACCCAGGTACTCGTGCTCCCACACGGACTGCAACAGCTGTTGCCGACTGAAGACCTGCTCCGGGGCCGCTGAGAGGGTCAGGAGCAGACGCAGCTCCGTCGGGGGCAGTATCAGCGGATCGTGATGCTTTGCCACGATCAGCGAGGAGTAGTCGATCGTCAAGTCGCCGTACTTGGCCGCGGGCGTGGATTGCGTCTCGCCGCGACGGAGCACTGCCCGGATCCGAGCATCGAGAACCCGAGGCTGGACCGGCTTGATCACATAGTCGTCGGCCCCGGCTTCGAGCCCACTGACGACGTCCACATCGTCGCCACGGGCGGTCAGCATGATGATCGGAACACTGCTGGCGGAACGAATTCTTCGGCAGACCTCGAAACCGTCCATGCCGGGCAACATGAGATCCAAGATGACAACGTCGGGCGGTTGGATCTGGAGAAAATCGAGACCCATATGGCCGGTGACGGCTCCCTGCACGACATGAGAGAGCTGACCTAGCCCCAGTCTGAGTCCTTCGCGTACCGCTTCGTCATCCTCGATGAGCAAGATCTGAGCCACAGGCACCCATTATCCAGACTCTCACCGGTACCGATACCGCCACGCCACCGTTGTTACACAGCCAAGACACGCTGCGCACGCGGACGAGACAGTACTCACCGAGAAGGTGAACATGCATTGCGTCAAGCCCGGAGATCGGCGGCCGCGGCACCTCTCACTCGGAAGATGACTCTGACAAAGCATCAGCCGGCGTGTTTCTCGAGCGGTGCGGTGTCGGGTCCCACCACCAGTTGGCCGCGGTGGACCGTCAGACGAACGCCAACGGCCCCGCCAGCGGGGTCCCGAACAGCACTCCGATCGTCGCGGACGTCGTCAGCCACACCACCCGTTTCGTCGGCACGGTCGGCCACAGCCGCGCCAGGATCCACGCCGCCACCGCGACATTGATCGCGATCAGCGGGTTCTCCGGACCCAGGCTCACACCCGCGCCGAGGGCGAGTGCCACCCGCCAGCGAGGGGAGCGAGCGGGGCGGGATCGGGGGGGCCGACCAGTCCGGCCGTCGCCGGATCGGGTCCGCCGTGACCCGGAAGCTTCCACACCAGGAGCCCGATCCCGGTGAGCACGGCGAAGATCCACCACCGGGCATATCCGTCGAACCCGACGAGATCCGGGATCCAGGTGTAGAGGAGATCGGTGACTCGATCGGTGACGATCACCATCGCGATCGGGATGACGGCGGCGGCCACGCCCAACGCTACGGCGTGGGTGGGGGTGTTCGCAGGCTCTCGTAACAGGTAGCCGAGCAGCGCCGGCACCGGCAGGAGATCGCTGGCACCGGTCACGGCACGATGACCGCCCGTCCCCGCAACGTGCCCGCGGCGAGGCGGCGGTAGGCCTCGACGCCGTCGTCCAGGCTGAAGCGCTCCACAGCGATGTCGAGGACGCCCTGGTGCGCGAGGTCGATGAGCTCGATCAGTTCGCTGCGCGAGCCCCAGTACGGCGCTGACACATTGGTCTCGAATGCGCCGGTGAAGAAGCCGACGCGGGCGGTGGCCTTGCCGTCGCCGAGTCCGACGATCGTGACGTCCGATCCGACGCCGGCGACCGCGGTGGCGACGTCGAGCGTCGGCTGGACGGCGACGAAGTCGAGGACGAGAGCCGCGCCGGCGGGGCCGGTGATCTTCCGGACGTTCGCCGCGGCGTCGGCGTCGGACAACACCGCTTCGTGGGCGCCGACCTCACGGGCGAACTGCAACTTCTCGTCGTTGACGTCGAGTGCGATCACGCGAGCTGGGGACAGATGGCGGAGCAGCTGGATCGCGACATGGCCCAGTCCACCGGTTCCGATCACCACCGCGGACGATCCTGCCCTGAGCTTGCCCAGCGACCGTTTGATCGCGTGATACGGGGTCAGACCCGCATCGGTGAGGGGGACGGTTGCGACCGGGTCGAGATTTCCGATCGGTACGAGGTGCCGAGGCGAGTCCACCACCATGAACTCCGCGATGGCGCCGGGCGCTCCGAGACCGGGCGGGTGGATACCGAGTTCCGTTGCACGCGAACAATAGTTTTCGAGTCCTTGGGCGCAGTGCCAGCAGCGGCCGCAGCCCCACGGGCCGTAGACCACCACGTTGGTGCCGACGTCGAGATCGGTGACACCGGCGCCGACGGCGGCCACGCGACCGGCGCCCTCGTGGCCGAGGGTCAGTGGTAGGTCGTAGCCGAACCGTTCCGCCGGCAGGCTCATGATGAACTCGTCGGAGTGGCAGACGCCCGCCGCGGTGATCTCGAGCAGCACCTCGCCCGGTCCGGGTTCGGGTTTCGGGATGTCGACCAGTTCGGGTTCGCCGCCGATCCGGGTGTACTGGATTGCTCTCATACTGCGCTCCTTCGTCGATTGTCCGAGGGATCTCGCTCGCGGTTTCGAGCATGGCACGACCGGGGGGACGGCGCGCTCCGTCCGGGGGGTCGTGCGAGGGTGGTGGGATCGTTCGGACGGGGAGGGACGAATGCGGTGGACGCGGCCGATACTGCTGTCGATCCCGGGCCTGTTGCTCGGAATGCTGACGGCGGGCTGGATCCGTGATGGCGACGAGTCCTTCTGGCAGTCGCAGATGGTGTGGACGAACCTTCCTGCCGCGGCACTGGCCGTCGCGCTCGGTATCCCGAGCGAGATCTGGCCGCGTTCGCGGTGGCTGGCCTGGCTGGGTAGCGTCGCGGCCCTGCTGTATGCGCTGAAGCAGAGCCCGTTGGTGCTGGTCGGCGTGATGGGGGTGGGAATGGGCGGGGTCGGAGATCCCCGGATTCTGTTGATGCCGTTCAGTTGTCTGCTGTTCGGTGCGGCGTGGATCGCCTTCGCGGTTCGCGCCGGAGGTATCGACCCCGCAAGGGCGAGTGAGTGCGCCTGAATGTTGCCCGACGATGGTTCTGTGCGATCGACACAATCGGGATTCTTCGTCGCGCCCGGAATCCGGCGAAGCCGTGCGCCGGATTGTCGGTTCGGTACACAATGGCGCCGACGGTGAGCCGCAGACAGGGAGGTGAACGCGTGGGAGACGACACGCGTGCCGATCTGTGGTTGCGGGACTACATCACTACGACGTTGACGAGCGAGCATCTGAGTGCCTTCCTCGCATTCCTCGAGGAGTCGTTCGCCGCGGATGTGCCGGAACTGGCGTCGGACGCGGAACTGGAGCGGGATCTGCGCTCCGCCATCCGCGGTCAGTTCGGAGCATTCCTCGAGGCCAGCGGCCCGCTGGCCGACGGGCCGGCTGCGGCGCCGGTGTCCGAGGCGACCCACGCGCTGGCACGCACAGTGGCACAGCGGGGACTGGAACTGCGGGTGCTCTCGCGGATCTACCACGCCGGCCACCGCGCGATGCTGGGCTTCACGTCGGCGCTGATCGAGCAGGAGTCGTTGGATCCCGATTTCAAGATCCAGGTGCTGACCACGATGTGGTCGCAGACCGGCGAACTGCTCAGTTCAATGCTCGACGAGCTTGCGGTCACCT
The DNA here is from genome assembly GCF_013348805.1 of Rhodococcus sp. W8901. Classification (NCBI taxonomy): domain Bacteria; kingdom Bacillati; phylum Actinomycetota; class Actinomycetes; order Mycobacteriales; family Nocardiaceae; genus Rhodococcus; species Rhodococcus sp. W8901. The sequence continues at coordinate 3,340,792 of NZ_CP054690.1, read as the reverse complement.
ACTCGCAGGAGCGTGAACGTCTGCTGCAGGGCGCCTTTGCGTACCGGATGACGGCGGTGCGGGAGATCCTCGACGGCGGCGGAGACCAGACGCAGGCGTCGGCCAGGCTCGGGTATCCGCTGCAGCGGGCGCACATCGCGGTCGTGCTGTGGGCGGATGAATCCACATCGTCCGGTGGATCCCTCGAACCGGTCGTGGCGCGTCTGGCCGGGGCACGTCGTAGTCTGTCGGTGCCCTCCGGGGCGCACGGGGTGTGGGCGTGGATCGCCACCGACGACGGTGACGCTGATCCGTGGACGGTCGATCCGCTGTCGGTGCCGAAGGGGGTGCGGCTCGCGCTGGGCGAGCCGGCCGCCGGGATCGACGGATTCCGTCGCAGCCACCGGGAAGCGATTGCGGCGCAACGGATCGCCGAGTCCGGTCGCCGTCGTGCGACCGTCACGCGGTACCGCGACGTCGAGGTGGTGTCGATGCTGTCGGCGGATCCGGAGTCGATGCGGGCACTCGTCGAGCGGGAACTCGGGGGCCTGCGGGGTGAGGATGCCACCGCGGAGCGTCTCCGGGACACGCTGCGTGAAGTGTTGGCCTGCCGAGGTAACCATGAAGCCGCGGCCCGCAGGCTCGGTGTCCACAAGAACACGGTGCGGTACCGGATCCAGCAGGTGGAGGCCACGCTCGGGCGCGACCTGACGGGGCGGCACCTCGAACTCGAACTGGCGTTGGCTTGCTTCGACACCTTCGGGGGCTGACCCGCTGTGCGCCGGGATGTGCGGGTCGCACAAATGTCGGGATGTGCGGGTCGCACAAAAGGTCCGCGCTGGACTGGGCAGATCGGCCAAGCGAGATCGCACCGTTCCGTGTGACGATCGTCACGACGACGGAAGACGTGGTCGGCGATATCCCCGAGCGAAGGAGTACGACGTGGCGGTTCCCGGCATCCCCGAAGGATTCGACTTCACGGATCCCGATGTGTACGAGACCCGGTTGCCGATCGAGGAGTTCGCGGCACTCCGGAAGTCGGCTCCGGTCTGGTGGGTGGAGCAGCCGCCGACGAAGGGCGGGTACCCAGACGCCGGCTACTGGGCGGTGTCCCGGCACGCCGACGTCAAGGAGGTCTCGCGCAACGGCGAGGTGTTCTCGACGTGGGAGAACACGGCGATCGCCCGCTTCGGCGACGACATGCCCCGCGAGACCGTCGAGATGATGCGGCACCTGTTGATCAACAAGGATGCGCCCGATCACACCAAGCTCCGCAAGATCATCGCTCGTGGTTTCACCCCGCGTGCCGTCCAGAGTCTGCGTCCGGCGTTGAAGGCGCGGGCGGAACAGATCGTCCAGCAGGCGGTCGCCGCCGGCGCCGGCGACTTCGTCGAACAGGTCGCATGCGAGCTGCCCCTGCAGGCCATCGCGGAGTTGATCGGTGTGCCGCAGGAGGACCGCCACAAGATCTTCGACTGGTCGAACCAGATGATGGGCTACGACGATCCCGAGTTCGCGCAGGAATCGGCGACGGCGTCCGCGGAGATTCTCGCCTACTCGTATGCGATGGCGGAGGAGAGGCGCAAGTGTCCCGCGCAGGACATCGTCACCACGCTCGTCGAGGCCGACATCGACGGCGACGCCCTGGCTTCCGAGGAATTCGGGTTCTTCGTGCTGCTGCTCGCCGTCGCGGGCAACGAGACCACGCGCAACGCGATCACGCACGGGATCATGGCGTTCATGGACAACCCCGACCAGTGGGAGTTGTACCGACGGGAGCGTCCGGCCACGGCGGTCGACGAGATCATCCGCTGGGCCACGCCGGTCGTCGGATTCCAGCGAACTGCGTTGTCCGACAACGAACTCGGTGGTCAGCAGATCCGCAAGGGCGACCGCGTCGTCATGTTCTACTCGTCCGCCAACTTCGACGAGGACGTGTTCGAGAACCCCACGCAGTTCGACATCACGCGAGCCGACAACGACCACCTGAGCTTCGGTGGCACCGGGGCGCACTATTGCATCGGGGCGAACCTGGCGCGAATGGAGATCGAGTTGATGTTCAACGCGATCGCCGACCACATGCCGGACATCACCAAACTCGGTGACCCGCGGCGGCTGCGGTCCGGGTGGATCAACGGGATCAAGGAACTCCAGGTGGACTACGCCGGTAAGTGCCCGGTGGCGCACTGAGCCCGCGCCTGCGGCCCCGTCACCACCACCCGGTGGCGGGGCCGAGGCGGTTGCCCAGTTCGGGCGCGAGGGTGCGCACGTAGGTCGCGGTCAGGTGGTCGTCGTCGCGGTAGACCAGGATGTTGCCCTCGACCACGCGGCATCGGTCGGTCCTGCACACGGCGTCGGACAGGTCGAGTAGCTGGACGGTCGGCAGGTACGCCGCGGCGGCCTGCGCCGGGTCGACGGGCTCGAGGACCTCCGCACGGTCGATGCCGCACGAGTCTGCGTTGCCCCCACGTCGGGCGAGGCAGTCCGCCGCCCGGTAGCTGACGCCGTCCTCCTCGAGCCATGGCGTGTCGCGCAGCGCGATCACGGGCAGATCCCGGGTCGCCAGTTCCTGCCAGAGCGCGACGTACGTCTCAGGGGTGTAGTCGCCGGGCTCGCCGGGGCGGGGCCGGGTCGAGGTGCTGAAGACGTAGTCGGGGCGCATCTCCGTGAGGGCGTCGACCACCCCGAACGTCCACTCCTCGCACTCGCCGATCGGGTAGTCGGGGCCGACGGGCAGCAGGGCGGGGCAGCCCACCTTCAGGAACGTTTCCAGACGGAAACGGTGCTCCCGGGCGAGGATGTCCAGGGCCGGAATCCAGTGCTCGGCGTGCGATCCGCCGATCACCGCGATACTCCGCTCGGCATCGACGTCGCCGTACGTGCAGGTGAGGGCCTCGATCTGGCCGGACTGCGACATGCATCCGTCGCCCGTGGTCGGCGGCAGGTCGGCGTGCGCGACGAACCGGGACGGCTGCTCGCGCGCCGTCACGACGTCGGCGCCGGACGTGAGCGCGGCCGCACCCGGGTAGGTGACCGGATCGAGTGGTCCCTGCTGGGCCCATTGCGTTGTCCGGCGGTCGACGAAGTGTGTCCAGGTCACCGATGCGGCACCCACGATCACCGCGAGCGCCGCGACGGCCGCGACGAGCGCCGACCGTGTCGCTCCGCGATCGGCGGTCCTACGGATCGGGGTCTCGACCAGTCGGGTCGTCAGTTCCGCGAGGACCAGCGACACCGCGATCACGATGGCCCCGCCGGCGACGCTCGCCGACGGGCGATCGGCGATCACCAGATAGCCGATGAGGATCGGCCAGTGCCACAGGTACAGCGCGTACGCGACGGTGCCGAGACGTAGCAGCGGTCGGGAGGCGAGCAGGTTCGAGACCGGATTCGCGCGAGCATCGTCCGCCGGTTGCGCGCCCGCGACGATGAAGGCGAGCGCGGCGCCGACCGGGACCAGCGCCCACGGTCCGGGGAACTCGCTGCGTCCGTCGAGCACCATGCCGCAGCCGAGAACGATCGCCAGGCCGGTGACGGACAGCGCGATCCGCCACCCGCGCGGCACCCGGATCCACGGTGCGACGCACGCCAGCACACCGCCGGCGAGCAGTTCCCACATCCGCGCGGCGGTGTCGTAATACAGCCACGTCTGCGGCAGTTCGCTGGTCGTCGCATAGATCAGGGACGCGGCGGCCAGGGCCGCGAGGACGACCGCGAGCGGCCCGCGGACGGGCAACCCGCGGGCCCGCAACAGCCACGCGACCGCGAACACGACAACGATCGCGGCGAGGTAGAACTGGCCCTGCACGGAGATCGACCACAGGTGCTGCAACGGGCTCACCGACGGGTCGGCGGCCAGGTAGTCGCTCGCGGTGTCGGCGAGGTGCCAGTTCTGGAGGAACGTCAGCGAGGCGGTCGTCTGCCGCGCGATGTCGAACCACAACGTCGCCGGATGGACCCAGACGGTGAACGCGACCGTCGCCGCGAGCACCACGACGAGGGGTGGTCCGAGTCGTCGAGTGATTCGCCCCACGACGGGGCGTGGATCGAGTCGAGACGGACCCTCCGCGACCCGCAGCAGCGACCCGACGAAGAAGAACCCGGACAGCGCCAGGAAGATGTCGACGCCGCCGGAGACCCGTCCGAACCACACGTGGTAGACGACCACCAGCCCGATCGCGAGGCCCCGGAGACCGTCGAGATCACGGCGGTGAACTGGGCGAATGCGGCTTTCGGAGCCCGAGGGGCCACCGAGGGTCGGGGCGGTGGAGCGGACTGACACGCGATCCTTTCGAGGCGGCGCGGGAGGAATCCCGGATTGCCGCGGAACGGTCGCGGCGGCGACGTCCCCAAAATACCTGCCGCGTCGACCGTCGCGCCCGAGCACATACAGTCGAGCGCCGTGAACTCCTTGCGCATGTCTTCCGAGCGGATCGTCGCGATCGACACCGAACACCTGTGGCATCCCTACGGGGCGTTTCCCGCGTCGACGGCCCCCCTGGTCGTCGAGTCCGCGGAGGGCGCTCGCCTCACCCTCGCGGACGGCACCGAACTGGTCGACGGTATGAGCTCGTGGTGGTCCGCGGTGCACGGGTATCGCAATCCGGTCCTCGATGCCGCGGTCACCGATCAGCTCGGCCGGATGAGTCATGTCATGTTCGGCGGGCTCACCCACGCGCCGGCCGCACGTCTCGCGGAGTTGCTGGTCGAGATCACACCCGCCGGTCTGGAGAAGGTGTTCCTCGCCGACTCCGGCTCGGTGTCGGTGGAGGTCGCCGTGAAGATGTGCCTGCAGTACTGGCGTGCCCAGGGGCGACCGGAGAAGCACCGGCTGCTGACGTGGCGGGGCGGCTACCACGGGGACACGTTCGCGCCGATGAGCGTGTGCGACCCGGACGGGGGCATGCACTCGATGTGGACGGACGTGCTGGCCCGGCAGGTGTTCGCGCCCGCGCCGCCGCGCGAGTACGACGCCGCGTACGTCGCGGAGTTCGAGCGGCTCGTGATCGAACACCGCGACGAGTTGGCGGCGATCATCGTCGAGCCCGTCGTGCAGGGGGCGGGGGGCATGCGGTTCCACCACCCGCACTACCTCCGCGAGTTGCGCCGCATGTGCGACGAGCACGATCTGCTGCTGGTGTTCGACGAGATCGCCACCGGATTCGGTCGCACCGGCGAGCTGTTCGCCGCCGACCACGCGGGGATCGCGCCCGACGTGATGTGTGTCGGCAAGGCCCTCACCGGCGGCTATCTCACGCTCGCCGCGACGCTGTGCACCACCGAGGTGGCCGAGACGATCAGCGCAGGCGAGGGCGGCGGGATCATGCACGGCCCGACGTTCATGGGGAACCCGATGGCCTGTGCGGTCGCGGTCGCGGCGGTGGAGTTGCTGCTCTCGCGCGACTGGCGGGCCGAGGTCGCGGCGCTGAACGAGGGGCTCGAACGCGGGCTGGCACCCGCGCGGGACATTCCCGGTGTCGTCGACGTCCGGGTGCTCGGCGGCATCGGGGTGATCGAGTTGGCCGAACCGGTCGACATGCAGACCGCGACCGACGCCGCTGTCGGGGCGGGGGTGTGGCTGCGCCCGTTCCGGAATCTGATCTACGCGATGCCGCCCTACATCTGTACCGCCGAGGATCTGGACCGGCTCACCACCGGCATGGTGGCGGCCGCGCGAAGCCAGGCGGCCTGACCGCAAGCCCACTTGAACGCTGTTCAAGTGGGCTTGTATCGTGCTTCGGGTGGGTACCGAGGGCAATGCGCTGAGCTGGCTGGACGACGTCGAACGTGATCGGCGGGCGGCCGGTCTGCGTCGCGAGCTGCGGGCACGCGGCGCGTCCGACTCGGTGATCGACCTCGCCTCCAACGACTACCTGGGTCTCGTCCGGCACCCCGAGGTGATCGACGGCGCCGTCGACGCGGTCCGTCGCTGGGGCGGTGGCGCGACCGGATCGCGGCTGGTGACGGGCACGACGTCGGATCACGAACTGCTCGAACGTGAACTCGCCGAGTTCGTCGGCGCCGAGGCCGGCCTGGTCTTCGCGAGCGGCTACGCCGCGAATCTCGGTGCCGTCACAGCACTCTCGGGGCCCGGCGCGCTGATCGTGTCCGATGCGGGCTGCCATGCCTCGCTGGTCGACGCGTGCCGGTTGTCCCGCTCCCGGGTCGTGGTGGCACCGCATGCCGACATCGAGTTCCTCCGCCGCGCGCTGGCCGAACGCGCCGAGGAACGCGCGCTGGTGCTCACCGACTCGGTTTTCAGCGCGGACGGCGACCTTGCGCCGCTCGCCGCGATGCACCGTGTGTGCCGCGAGCACGGCGCGGTGCTGCTGGTCGACGAGGCCCACGGGCTCGGCGTCCGCGGGTCGGGCGGCCGCGGCCTCGTCCACGAGGTCGGACTGGCGGGGGAGCCCGACGTCGTGGTCACGGCGACCCTGTCGAAGTCGCTGGCCAGCCAGGGTGGCGTGGTGCTGGCGTCGGAGAAGGTGCGTGCACACCTGGTCGACACGGCGCGCACGTTCATCTTCGACACCGGCCTCGCGCCCGCCGCGGTCGGGGCCGCACGTGCCGCGCTGGCCGTGCTGATCCGGGAGCCGGAGCGCGCATCCGCGGTGCTCGACCGGGCCCGCGACCTGGCGCGCATCACCGGGGTAACAGATCCGGCATCGGCCGTGGTCTCGGTGATCCTCGGGGATCCGGAGGTGGCGTTCACTGCGGCGGTCGCGTGCCGGGAACGGGGGCTGCACGTGGGCTGTTTCCGACCGCCGTCGGTGCCCGAGGGCACGTCGCGGCTGCGCCTGACCGCGCGCGCGACGATCGATGCCGACGAGATGGAACGGATCGAAAGTATTCTCGCCGAGGTGCTTTCGGGCAATCGCGTGGGAGTGTCGGCGTGAGCGTGCTCGTTGTGTCCGGTACCTCGACGGACGTCGGCAAGACGATCGTCACCGCGGCGCTCGTGGCCGCGCTTCGGGCAGCGGGCCGATCGGTCGCGGTGTGCAAGCCGGCGCAGACGGGTGTCACGGCGGACGAGCCGGGCGATCTGGCGGAGGTCACGCGGCTGAGCGGTGTGACGGCGACGGTCGAACTCGCCCGGTATCCCGAACCGCTCGCCCCGGACACGGCGGCCCGGCGCAGTGGCATGCCGATGCTCACCCGGTCCGATGTCGTGGCCGTCGTGCGCGAACTGGATGCCACGTACGACGTGACGATCGTCGAGGGCGCCGGGGGACTGCTGGTGCGTCTGGGCGCGGACGGCTTCACGGTGCGCGACGTCGCCGCCGACCTGGATGCGCCTGTCGTCGTGGTGGCTGCGCCCGGATTGGGCACGCTCAACCACTGTGCGTTGACGGCCGAATCGCTGGCCGCGGCGGGCGTGAAGTGCTCGGGCTTCGTCGTCGGATCGTGGCCCGTCGAACCCGATCTCGCGATGCGCTGCAATCTCGAGGATCTGCCGACCGTGACGGGGGCCGCACTGGTCGGGCGCATCCCGGAGGGGAGTGGGCGTCTCGACGAGGCTCGATTCGCGAGTGCCGCGCCGGGCTGGTTCGACCCCGAATGGCTCGCCGCCTCGATCGGCTGAACAACCCGATCCGACGGCCCGAGGCGCAGAAAATCGCTGCGCCGGACGCATATGTCCGTGCTAGACACGGTCGAGTCGACATACGCGTACGCATACGGGAGGACGGGTCGTGCAGACCACAGAGGCCACAGAGGCCACAGAGGACACAGAGGACACAGAGGCTATCGCCTCCAACCGGGCGAACTGGAACGACCGGGCGGACGTCCACGCGCGATCGAAGATGTACGACATCGAGGGCTTCCTCGCCGATCCGGGGACGATCTCGCAAGTCGTTGTGAACGATCTTTCGGTGCTTGCGCCCCACCTGCCGGACTCGGGGGTGCGCGGCCGCAGTCTGCTGCACCTGCAGTGTCACATCGGCACCGACACGATCTCGTGGGCGCGGCTCGGCGCCGTGGACGTGCACGGACTCGATCTGTCGCCGAACTCCCTGGACCACGCGGCGCGGATCGCGGCCGCCGACGGGCGTGACATCCGCTGGGTGGAAGGCGACGCCCGGTATGCGTCGACCCTGATCGACCGCCGGTTCGCAACCGTCGTCACGAGTGCCGGCACGATCGTGTGGCTGCCGGAATTGGCGACGTGGGCCCAGTCGATCCACGACCTCCTCGAACCGGGAGGCGTGTTCATGATTCGCGACGACCATCCGATTCTCGGGTCGATGGACCACGAGCCGTGGGAGATCGTCGACGACTATCTCGGCGGGGGTGGTCACCGCACCTACGACGACTCGGGAACGTACACCGAGGATTCGGCCGGGCAGATCGCGCATGTGACGAACTACGAGTGGCGTCACGACCTCGGCGAAGTCGTCGGCTCCCTCCTGGAGGCCGGCTTGACGATCGAATCCCTGGTCGAGCTGCCGTACATGGACTGGCCCGCGTTCGACGATCTCGTCCCGTGTCGGCGCGGGTGGGAGCTGCGACCCGGAGCGCCGCGGATTCCTCTCAACTTCGCTGTCGTGGCCAGGCGCCCCGCTGTGCTGGGGAATTCCGACGGCCCGGTGCCGTCGGGGTAATTCGCGGCGACGCGGCGACGCTTCACGTACTGTGAGTGCCATCACATCGAGTAGGCAGATCGGGCGGCGGACCGACAGTCCTGGTACCGCTCCGATCGGCCGAGGATTCGAACACTGCTTTTCGAAGCTTCTCGGAGGTACCGATGACCACCACCGAAGTGATGGATCTGCAGCGCACGATCGGCCATCTGCGGGAGTGCGTCGGGTCGCTGCGTGACGTCTACGGCGACGCGTCGGCCGTGCGCCGGCTGGCCAACGACGTCGATCGTCTCGACATCGACGCCCACGACCTCACCGAATCGCCTCCGCGGCCCACGGTCGGGGCGGGCACCGAGCGCGTACAGGTGCCGGACACGCCCTACGACCGTTCGCTGTGGCAGGGGGCCGACGACGAAGGCCTTGGCGGCAACCCGCACGAGAACGCGTGAGGGCGCCCCGCGTGACCGAGATCGGTGCACCATCGCCGGCTCGGGCGGGCATCGGTGCGCGCACGTTGCGCACCGACCGGTGGTGGCTGGCGCCGCTGCTCACGACGCTCGGGCTCGCGGTCTTCGTCGTGTACGCGACGGTCCGCTCGTTCGTGCGGACCGCGTACTGGGTGGACGACTACCACTACCTGACGCCGTTCTACTCGCCGTGCATCAGCGAGTCGTGTGTGCCGGGTGCGAGTCATTTCGGCACCTGGGTCGGCGAGCTGCCGATGTGGATTCCGCTCGGCTTCCTGGTGCTGCCGTTTCTGCTCGGTTTCCGTCTCACCTGCTACTACTACCGCAAGGCCTACTACCGGTCGATCTGGTTGGCGCCGCCTGCCTGCGCGGTGGCCGAGCCCCACGCCACCTACACCGGGGAGACGCGGCTGCCGTTGATCGTGCAGAACGCCCACCGCTACTTCTTCTACGTCGCGTTGGTGGTGTCACTGGTCAACACGTACGACGCGGTGCGGGCGTACGAGGGCCCCAACGGCAGCTTCGGCCTCGGCCTGGGCAGCCTGATCATCACGGTCAACGTGATCCTGCTGTGGGCGTACACCCTGTCGTGCCACTCGTGCCGCCACGTCACCGGCGGCCGGCTCAAGCACTTCTCGGCACACCCGGTCCGCTATCGGCTGTGGACGTGGGTGAGCAAGCTCAACACCCGCCACATGCAGTTGGCGTGGACAACGCTGGCGACCCTGATCATCACCGACTTCTACATCATGCTGGTCGCGAGCGGCACCATCTCCGACCTGCGTCTCATCAACTGACGGGCTCGACGGGCACGAGCGATTCCAGCCGGAGGGGGAATTCGTGGCAGAGGTGGAGCGGCACAAGTACGACGTGGTGGTGATCGGCGCCGGCGGCGCCGGGCTGCGGGCGGTCATCGAGGCGCGCGAACGGGGCCTGTCGGTGGCCGTGGTGTGCAAGTCGCTGTTCGGGAAGGCTCACACCGTCATGGCGGAGGGCGGCTGCGCCGCCGCGATGGGCAACGCGAACTCCAAGGACAGTTGGCAGGTCCACTTCGGCGACACCATGCGTGGCGGCAAGTTCCTCAACAACTGGCGGATGGCCGAACTGCATGCGCGGGAGGCGCCGGATCGGGTGTGGGAACTCGAGACCTACGGCGCGTTGTTCGACCGCACCCCGGACGGCCGGATCAGCCAGCGCAACTTCGGTGGGCACACCTATCCGCGCCTGGCGCACGTGGGGGACCGCACCGGGCTCGAACTGATCCGCACGATGCAGCAGAAGATCGTCTCGCTGCAGCAGGAGGACTTCGCGGAGACCGGTGACTACGAGGCGCGTGTGAAGGTCTTCGCCGAGTGCACGATCACCGAACTCCTCAAGGACGGCGACCGGATCGCCGGCGCCTTCGGGTACTGGCGCGAGTCGGGGCGGTTCGTGCTGTTCGACGCCCCCGCGATCGTCATGGCGACCGGCGGAATCGGCAAGTCGTTCAAGGTCACGTCGAACTCGTGGGAGTACACCGGCGACGGCCACGCGTTGGCGCTGCGGACCGGGGCGAACCTGATCAACATGGAGTTCGTCCAGTTCCACCCGACGGGCATGGTGTGGCCGCCCAGCGTGAAGGGCATCCTCGTCACCGAGGGCGTCCGCGGCGACGGCGGGGTGCTGAAGAACTCGGACGGCGAGCGGTTCATGTTCTCCTACATCCCCGCGGTGTTCAAAGGTCAGTACGCGGAGACCGCGGAGGAGGCCGACAAGTGGTACGACGATCCGGACAACAACCGTCGTACACCCGACCTGCTGCCGCGTGACGAGGTGGCGCGGGCGATCAACTCCGAGGTCAAGGCCGGACGGTCCACCCCGCACGGTGGCGTGTACCTCGACATCGCGTCCCGGATGCCGGCGGACGAGATCGTGCGGCGGCTGCCGTCGATGCACCATCAGTTCAAGGAACTCGCCGACGTCGACATCACGAAGGAGCAGATGGAGGTCGGTCCCACCTGTCACTACGTGATGGGCGGCATCGAAGTCGATCCCGATACCGGATCATCCACGGTGCCCGGCCTTTTCGCTGCCGGAGAATGCTCCGGGGGCATGCACGGATCGAACCGGCTCGGCGGAAACTCGCTGTCGGACCTGCTGGTCTTCGGTCGGCGGGCCGGGCTCGGGGCGGCCGACTACGTCCAGTCCCTCGAGACCCGTCCTGCGGTCACCGAATCGGATGTCGTGGCCGCGGCGGCCGCGGCCCTCGCGCCGTTCGACCCGCCCGCGGAGGGGCTCGGGGAGAACCCCTACACCCTGCACACCGAGTTGCAGCAGACCATGAACGACCTGGTCGGCATCATTCGCAACGAGGAGGAGGTGGAGCGGGCCGTCGCGAGGCTCGACGAAATCAAGTCTCGCGTCGGTGGGGTGACGGTCGAGGGCCACCGCCAGTTCAACCCGGGGTGGCACCTGGCGTTGGATCTGCTGAACATGGTGCTGGTGAGCGAGTGCGTCGCGCGCGCCGCCCTCATGCGGACCGAGAGTCGCGGCGGGCACACGCGCGACGACTACCCGTCGATGGACCCGCAGTGGCGGTCGACACTGCTGGTCTGCAGCACGGTGCCCGGCGATCCGGCACTCGGCGACGACGTCGCGATCCCCGACGTGATCGTCACGCGCGAGGAGCAGACGCCGATGCGTCCGGATCTGTTGGCGCTCTTCGAGATCGACGAGCTGGGGAAGTACTACACGGATGCCGAGCTCGAAGGGCATCCGGGAAGGGCGACCTGACATGGGCTACGACGCGAAGTTCCGGGTGTGGCGCGGCGACGCGTCGGGCGGGGACCTGTGCGACTACACGGTGGAGGTCAACGAGGGCGAGGTGGTCCTCGACATCATCCACCGCATCCAGGCGACGCAGTCCTCGGATCTGGCGGTGCGCTGGAACTGCAAGGCCGGCAAGTGCGGGTCGTGCTCAGCGGAGATCAACGGTCAACCACGGCTGATGTGCATGACCCGGATGTCGACGTTCGGCGAGAACGAGGTCGTGACCGTCACCCCGATGCGTTCCTTCCCCGTCATCCGCGATCTCGTCACCGACGTGTCGTTCAACTACACCAAGGCGCGCGAGATCCCGTCGTTCACGCCGCCGCCCGGTCTGGCGCCGGGCGAGTACCGGATGAAGCAGGTGGACGTCGAGCGGTCTCAGGAGTTCCGCAAGTGCATCGAGTGCTTCCTGTGTCAGAACACGTGTCATGTCGTGCGGGACCACGAGGAGAACAAGGAGGCGTTCGCCGGCCCGCGCTACCTGATGCGGATCGCCGAGCTCGAGATGCACCCCCTCGACACCGCGGATCGCCGCGACGCCGCCCAGTCCGAGTTCGGGCTGGGGCTGTGCAACATCACCAAATGCTGCACCGATGTGTGTCCGGAGAACATCCACATCACCGACAACGCGCTGATCCCGATGAAGGAACGCGTCGCCGACAAGCGGTACGACCCTGTGGTGTGGCTGGGTAACAAGCTGTTTCGGCGAGGGAAGTAGCCCTCCGGGCCCTGCTGCGATCGACCGAACAAACGATTGGCACTCATCGGGTGGGAGTGCTAATTTTGGTAATGCACAGTTGATCGGCTGCCCGTCGGGTGGCGGGCACCGGAGATGCTCAGGAGGTGTGTTGCTGTGCTGCGCTTCGATCCCTTCTCGGATATTGATGCACTGACTCGAAGCCTTCTCTCCAACCCGATGGGTAGCACGCGCGTACCGCGGTTCATGCCGATGGACCTCTACCGAGTCGACGATCACTACGTCCTCCATGCAGACCTGCCCGGTGTCGATCCCGGCTCGGTCGACGTCAACATCGAGAACGGGACGATGACCCTCACGGCGCACCGCAGCGCGCCCTCGGAGGAGAACGTCCAGTGGCTCGCGTCCGAGCGGTTCAGCGGAACGTACCGTCGTCAGCTCTCTCTCGGCGACGACGTGGATGCCGAAAAGGTCTCTGCCAGTTACGAAAATGGTGTCCTCACGGTCATGATCCCGGTTGCCGAGCGCGCGAAGCCGCGACGGATCGAGGTCACCCGCCTGGGATCCGACACTCCACGGACCATCGAGGCGGGGGCGGGCGACAGGACGGGAGACACCTAGGGCCGACGGCACCTGACACCACCGTCGGCGCGAATCGGTACGGGGCACGGTTCCCGTACCGATTAGGTCTGCGGTCCCCACGCCCCTCGCAACCTCTGTCCTTCGCTCGAGAAAGTACCGCTCCACCATGTCCGTCGTCGCTGACCGTTCGCCCGATTCCGCTCCCGAGCCCACTCCCGCCCCCGATTCCCGGCCTGAACGCCGTCCCGCATCGCCGCTCGCGTCCGTCGGGGCGGTCCTGCGCCGAGCGGGCAGCGACATGTCGCTCGCGCTCGGGGCCCTGTCCGTCATCACATTCTGGACGTTCGGTCTGGGCATCCTGCTCGGCATCGGTGCGATCGTCACCGGTGTGGCCGCGTCCCGTGCCGTGGATGTCGAGGACGACGAACCGAAGTCGCTCGAGGCGTTGTTCGGAGCCCTCAGCGGGGCGTTGGGTGTGACGGCCGGCGTCGTGTTCCTGGTGGTCGCGGGACCGCAGTGGTGAGTTGACCGGGATCGACACGAAATCGTCACTCGCTCCGTCGCGGCGGACCGACGTATCGTTGTTGCAATGACGAACATCGACGCAAATCCCGCGTCGGCGAGCGCACTCGGCGTTCGGGCGCGGACGATCGGCTCACCCGGCACCGGCTGAGGTGACGGCGTCGGGTCCGGAGCCCGACAACCGGACCTCTCGGTCCGTGTGAAGCCGCAATCCTGCTGATGGAGCTTCCATTTCGAGTCGACACGGCGCCCGGCGCGACGGACGCCGGTGATCGCATGGGGGCGTACGGGTTCGGCGCAGGGGGTTCGGATCCGATGCCTCTGACGCCCGCACAGATGGGCCAGTGGCTCGCACAACAACTCGACCCCGGCGTGCCGATGGCGGTCGCCCAGTTCATCGACATCCGAGGACGGCTCGACGTCCCACTGCTCTCGCGGGCCGCTTCCGAAGCGGCCCGCGAATTCGGTTCGGGTCTGATTCGTCTGGTTCCGCACGATTCCCGGCCGCAACAGATCGTCGATCCCGACGTCGACACCGGAACCTGGCTGGTGGACCTGCGGGGTGAACCCGACCCGGAGGCGGCGGCGCGCGAATGGATGCGCTCGGACATCGGCACGCCGATCGATCTGTTCCGGGACCGTCTGGCGGTCTCTGCACTCCTGCGGATCGCCGACGACCGCTACTTCTGGTACTCACGCGCGCACCACATCGTGCTCGACGGTGTCGGCGCGGCGACGCTGGTCTATCGGATGGCCGATCTCTACAACGCGGCAGTCGAGCGCCGTGAGCCACCACCGAACACGGCCGACGGTCTCGAGAAGGTCCACGCCGCCGAGGCAAAGTACGTCGGGTCGACGCGGTGGGAGTCGGATCGCGACTACTGGCGTGAGCAGACCGCAGGGATGCCGGAGCGGTGCAGCCTCGCCGAGCACGCCGCGCCGGCGCGGGCCCACAGCCGGGACGTCGGCACCGAGATCGAACCCGCGGTCGCCCACGCTCTTGCAGCCGCGCAGGAACGATACGGGGTCACGCTCCCGGTGTTGGTCGCGTCGGCGATCGTCGCCTACACCGCACGCCACATCGGTGCGTCCGACATCGTGCTGAGCCTGCCGGTCTCGTCCCGGACGACTGCGGTTCTGCGGCGATCCGGTGGGACGCTCGCGAACGTGGTGCCGCTGCGGGTGTCGGTGGGTACCGGCACCACGGTCTCGGAACTGGTGGCGGCCGTCGCGGCGGCCCTGTCCGGCGCGCTGCGCCATCAGCGCTACCGGCACGAGGATCTGCGCCGGGACCGCGGGGAGCACGGGTCCGGCCGCGGGTTCTCGGGCCCGCTGCTCAACCTGATGATGTTCCCGACCGAGCTGCGCCTCGGTGACACCCGGACCTCGCTCGAGGTGCTCTCGTCCGGTCCGATCGAGGACCTGCTGGTCAATGTCTACCGGTACGGCACCTCCGGCCCGATCCGCCTGGACTTCAAGGCCAATCCCGACCTGTACGACGACGCCGCACTCGGCCGGCACTACGACCGGTTCACCAGGTTGCTGCGCGCGCTGGCGACCGCCGCTCCCGAGGCCCCCGTCGGCGAGCTCCCGATCGTCGACGATGCGGAGACCGCCGCGCTGCTGGCGGAGTGGAACACTCCCGGAGTGTCGGGCGGCGGGACGTTGCCGGAGCTGGTGGCCCACTCCGCGGAGCTGGACCCGGATCGGGCCGCGGTGGTGTTCGGCGACACCGAGCTGACGTACCGCGAGCTGTGTGGCGAGGCGAATCAGCTTGCACGCGAACTCATCACGCTCGGAGTGGGGCCGGAGTCGCGGGTGGCGGTGGTGTCGGACCGGTCCGCCGAGCTCATCGTCGCGCTGCTCGCGGTCCTGACCGCAGGCGGGTCGTACGTGCCGATCGAGGCGTCATCGCCCCGTGCACGCCGCGACTACGTGCTGGCGGACGCGCAGGTGACATGTGTGCTGACGACCGCCGCGCTCGCAGAGGAACTGGACGGACTGGACGGGCTGGACGCCCCCGTCGTCGCCCTGGACACGCGCGCGACACGCGCCGAGCTGGCGCGGTTGCCGACCGCGCCGGTGACCGCGGGGGAACGGATCCGGCCGCTGCGGCCGGACCACCTGGCGTACTCGATCTACACGTCGGGCTCGACCGGCCGGCCCAAGGGCGTGCAGGTGAGTCATCGCAGTGCCGCGGCGCTGCTCGCCAATGCGAACCTCGAGTTCGACAACACCGCGGCCGACGTGTGGACGATGTTCCATTCCTTCGCGTTCGACTTCTCGGTATGGGAGATCTGGGGGCCGCTGACCATCGGCGGAACACTCGTGGTGGTCGATCGGGACACCGTGCGAACCCCGGACGCGTTCCTCGATCTGCTCCGACGTGAGCGCGTGAGCGTGGTGAACCAGACACCCGCCGCGTTCCTGCAGTTGGCCGAGGTCGAGCAGGATGCCCCCGCACCACTGCCCGACCTGCGCCGGGTCTTCGTCGGGGGCGACGAGTACGACCAGCGGCGCCTCGTGCCGTGGCTCGACCGCCATGCCGGGGACCGGTCCGCCCTGGTCAGCGTGTACGGCATCACCGAGACCACGGTCTTCCTCAGTTCGATGCCCATGACGTCGGCGCTGGCTGCGTCGGGCGGCGGCAACGTCGTCGGCCGGGGGCTTCCCGGCGTCAGACTGTATCTGCTCGACCGTCGCCTGCGTCCCGTCCCGGTCGGTGTCGTCGGGGAGATCTATGCGGGCGGTGCGCAGGTGGCCCGCGGCTACGGCGGCCACCCCGGGCTCACCGCCGAGCGATTCGTCGTCGACCCGTTCTCCGGCGACGGCAGCCGGATGTACCGGTCGGGGGACCTCGCCCGTCTCGACGACGAGGGAAGGCTGGTGTTCCTGGGGCGCAGCGACTTCCAGGTCCAGGTGCGTGGTTTCCGCGTGGAGCCCGGCGAGATCGAGGCGGCGCTCGTGGAGTGCCCCGGTGTCGCCCACGCGGTGGTGGTGCCTCGACGCGCCGCGCCGGGAGAGCTCGTGCGACTGGTCGCGTATGTCGTCCCGGAATCGGGTGCGGTGGTGGGACCGGCGGCGGTGCGGGAGCAGGTGACCGGCACGCTCGCGCCCTACATGGTGCCGGCGGCGGTGACGGTTCTCGAGCGGCTGCCGCTGACCGTGAACGGGAAAGTGGACCGGAAGGCGTTGCCGGAACCGGACTTCGGTTCCTCGTCGGGGGTCGGCCGGGCGCCGGCCGGGGTCACCGAGGAGAAGTTGGCCGGGCTGTTCGCCGAGGTCCTCGGGCTCGAATCCGTGGGCGCCGAGGACTCGTTCTTCGCGCTGGGCGGCGACTCGATCATGGCGATCCAGTTGGCGTCCCGCGCACGTACCGCCGGTCTCGCGTTGACCCCGCGGGACGTCTTCGAGCGGCTGTCGGTCGCGGGGCTGGCGTCCGTGGCCACCGACACCGCCGGGCGCGCTCCCGCGCTCGAGGAACTGTCGGGCGGCGGTGTCGGATCGGTGGCGGCGACACCGATCGTGCGCTGGCTCGTCGACCACGTAGGGTCCTGGACCCGGCTGTCGCAGTCGGTGTGCGTGGTCCTGCCGATCGGGCTGGCCGGCGATGATCTGCGGACCGCGGTACAGGCCGTCCTCGACCACCACGACATGCTCCGCGCCAGATACGTCGGTGGCATCGACATCGACATCGCCGCCTTCGAGGTCCCGCCGCCCGGGGCCGTCGCCGCGGGCGACGTCGTGCACAGGATCCCGGTGGCCGCGGATCCCGGCACGGACGACTTCGTCGCGGCACTGGTCGCCGCGCGCACCGAGGCGGTCGACCGGCTCGACCCGACGGCCGGCCGGATGCTGCAGGTGGTGTGGTGCGACGCGGGCCCGGGTCGGCCGGGTCGGCTGGTGCTGGTGTCCCACCACCTGGTGGTCGACGGTGTGTCGTGGCGAATCCTGCTGCCGGACCTGGCCTCCGCGTGGGGGCAGGCGCGGGCCGGTCGGACGGTGCGACTGCCGGCGGTGGGGACGTCGATGCGGACGTGGGCGCACGCACTCGACGAGCGTGCACGTGGCGATCACGCCGCCGAGATCGACTACTGGCGAGGCGTGCTCGCGGGCCCCGACCCGTTGCTCGGCAGCCGCCCGTTGGATCCGCGCCTCGACGTGGCCGACACGGTCGAGACCGTCGCCGTCGACCTCCCACAGGCCGTGACCGCGGCACTGTCCACCGCGGTACCGGAGAGCGTGCACGGGAGTGTCGACGACGCCGTCGTCACCGCGCTGGTCCTGGCGCTGACGACCTGGCGCCACCGGCGTGGCACCGCGTCCGACTCGTCGACGTTGCTCACGATCGAGGCACACGGCCGCGAGGACCAGGTGGTGTCGGGTGCGGACCTGTCGCGGACCGTCGGGTGGTTCACGACGACCCACCCGGTGCGGCTCGACCTGGCGGGAATCGATCTCGACGCCGCCTTCGCCGGGGGGCCGGTCGCGGGTGAGGCGCTCAAACTCGTCAAGGAACAGTTGCGTGGGGCGCCCGATCACGGAATCGGTTACGGCGTACTGCGTTACCTGGGCGCCCGCGTCGACGGCACCCCCGGACCCCTCGACGGGTTGCCGACCCCGCAGATCAGCATCAATTACCTCGGGCGGATGGCCGTGGCGCCGCACGGCGTGGGTGGGGACTGGCTCCCGGTCGACGAACTCGGGGACCTGGGTTCCTCGGTCGAACCGGACATGCCGGCCACCGCCGCCCTCGACATCAACCTGATCATCGTCGACACCGAGCGGGGCCCGACGTTGCGGGCGACACTGGCGTACCCGGGCGGCGTGCTCGATCACCGGGACGTCCAGGACCTGGCCGAGCTGTGGCGATCGGCGTGCCGCGCACTTGCGTCGGCCGCCGTCCGGCCCGGTGCCGGCGGCCTCACTCCGTCGGATCTGCCGCTCGTGCACCTCGACCAGGGGACCGTCGAACGTCTCGAGGAGGCGCAGGCGGGGCTCGCCGACGTGTGGCCGCTGTCGCCGCTGCAGGCCGGGCTGTTGTTCCAGACGGAGCTGACGGGCGACGAGCACGACCCGTACTTGGTGCAGCTCGAGATCGTGCTGGGCGGATCGGTCGATGCCGACCGGGTCCGCCGCGCCGTCCAGGCTCTTCTGGATCGTCATGCGATCCTTCGAGTCTCGTACGCCACCGGGCCGGACGGCGACCCCGTGCAGCTGGTGCCGGAGCGCGTCGAGCTGCCGTGGGCGGTAGCCGATCTCGAGAACCCCGAAGCCGCCGAGCAGGTCCTGGCCGACGATCGGGCCCGACGTTTCGACATGAGCGTGTCGCCGCTGCTCCGGGGGCTGCTGATCCGCACCGGCGCCGACGCGCACCGTCTGGTGCTGACGTACCACCACATCCTGCTCGACGGCTGGTCGGTGCCCCTGCTGGTGCGCGAGTTTCTCGAGGCGTACGTCGCACCCGACCCGGGGGCCGTCCCGGTGCCGCCGTCGTTCCGGGAGTACCTGTCCTGGCTGGGCAGTGTCGACCTCGCGGCGTCGACGGAGCGCTGGGTCGACGCGTTGGCAGGGGTCGACGAGCCGACGCTGCTCGGACCGCTCGAGCGTGGTCGGCAGTTGCCCACGGTGCCACGGGCGGAGCGGCTGATCCTCACCGAGGAGGCGACGGCCCGACTCGAGGCGGTCGCCCGCGAGCGCGGTGTCACCCTCAGCACCATCGTGCGGGCGGCGTGGGGAATCGTGTTGGGGGCGTGGACAGGGCGTGACGACGTCGTCTTCGGCGCGATCGTGTCGGGGCGGCCGCCGCAGATCGACGGTATCGAGTCGATGATCGGCCTGTTCATCAACACGATTCCGGTGCGGGTGCGCCTGCATCCCGCCGAGACGCTCGGCGAACTCCTCGACCGCGCGCACGCCGAGCAGACGTCGCTGCTCGATCACGAGCACGTCGGGCTCGCCGACATCGAACGTGCGACCGGTGCGGCCGCCCTGTTCGACACCATCACCGTCTTCGAGTCGTACCCGGTCGACCGGGCCGGCCTGACCGCGGACACCGACTTCGCCGGGATGCGGGTGACCGACGTCGCCGTGCGGGACGCCACCCATTATCCGTTCGCGCTCGCGGCGTCGGTGGACGGTGGGCTGGAGATCCGGATCGACTACGCGCCCGACCTCTTCGATGCGGTCGAGGTCGACGCGGTGGCCGATCGGCTCGAGCGGGTGCTGCATGCGTTCGCCGACGACACGGAGCAGACGTTGGCCCGGCTGCGACTGCTGTCCGACGCCGACTACCACCGTCTCGCACCCGTGCTCGGCCGCCGCGGTGGCCGTCACCGGACGCTGGCGCGGATCCTCACCGACGCGGCAACGATCGATCCGGACGCGCCCGCGCTGTCGTGCGGGGATCGCACCGTCTCCTACACCGACCTCGACGCCCGATCCTCGCGCATGGCCCGGTTGCTCATCGACGACGGCGTCGGACCGGAAAGCGTTGTCGCGCTGGGGTTGACCCGGTCCATCGAATTCGTCGAGTCGGTGTGGGCGGTCGCGAAGGCCGGGGCGGCGTTCGTCCCCGTCGACCCCACCTATCCGCCGGAGCGGATCGACCACATGCTCCGCGACTCGGGAGCGGCGGCGGGGCTGACCGTGCACGACCGGCGCCCGCGGTTGTCCGGGCGGATCGGGTGGCGGGAGATCGACTCCGACGACTACCGGGACCGGTTGGAGCGGTACCCGGCCGATCCGGTCACCGACGCGGACCGCGCGGCGCCCCTGCGGATCGACAACCCGGCCTACCTGATCTACACGTCCGGCTCGACCGGCGTGCCGAAAGGTGTCGTGCTCACCCACCGCGGTCTCGCGAACCTCGTGGTCCAGGAGCGCGAAAGCCTCACCGTCACCTCCCATTCGAGGGTCTCCCAGTTCACGTCGCCGAGCTTCGACGCGTCCGTGTTCGAGCTGCTGATGGCGTTCGGGTCGGGCGCGCACCTGGTGATCGCCCCGCCCGACGTCTACGGCGGCCAGGATCTGGCCCGGCAGCTGGCCGCCGGGCAGGACACACACGCGTTCTTCACCCCGAGTGTCCTCGGGTCGTTCGATCCCGAAGGGCTCGATGCACTGCGCTCCCTCGCGGTGGCGGGGGAGCCGTGCCCGCCCGAACTGATCGGCCGGTGGGCGTCCGGACGCGACATGTTCAACGCCTACGGGCCCACCGAGGGCACCATCATGTCGAACATCGCCGGTCCGTTGGCCCCGGACGACCCGGTCACCATCGGTGGCCCGACCCTCGGTTTCGTGGAACTGGTGCTCGACGCGCGCCTGCAGCCGGTCCCGATCGGCGTCCCCGGCGAGCTGTACCTGGGCGGTCCGGCGATCGCGCGTGGTTACCACCTGCGCCCCGGTCTCACCGCGGAACGGTTCGTCGCCAGCCCGTTCGTGGCGGCGACCGACGACCCCACGGACGAGGACGAGGGCACCATGCCCGGTGACCGCCTCTACCGGACGGGCGACATCGTCCGCTGGCGGCAGGACGGCCCCGACCTCGCACTCGAGTACCTCGGTCGCAGCGACCTGCAGGTCAAGGTGCGCGGATTCCGCATCGAACTCGGCGAGATCGACACGGCC
This sequence comes from Rhodococcus sp. W8901, assembly GCF_013348805.1. Classification (NCBI taxonomy): domain Bacteria; kingdom Bacillati; phylum Actinomycetota; class Actinomycetes; order Mycobacteriales; family Nocardiaceae; genus Rhodococcus; species Rhodococcus sp. W8901. Next base: position 3,319,532 of record NZ_CP054690.1, on the reverse strand, counting down.
CTCGCCGAGCATCCGGCGGTGGAGTTCGCCGCGACCCTCGGCCGGACCGCGCCGTCCGGGGAGACCGTCCTCGTGTCGTACGTCCGCTCCGGCGACGACCCCGCCGTCGACCCCGACGAACTGGTCCGCCACCTCGCGGGCCGGTTGCCGGCGCACATGGTTCCGGCGCTGATCGTGCCGATCGCGGAGGTGCCGCTGACCCCGGCCGGCAAGCTCGACCAGAAGGCGCTGCCCGCCCCGGACTTCCCGCGCCTCGTCGATGCCACGAGCGCCGCGGTCCTCACCCCGATCGAGACGATCGTCGCCGCGCACCTGCGGGCCGTGCTGGGGATCGACCGAATCGGCTTGGACGACAGCTTCTTCGACCTCGGTGGCAACTCGTTGATGGCCACCCGGGTCACCGGCCGACTCAATGCCGCGCTCGACGCCGACCTCGATGTCCGCGCGATCTTCGAGGCCCCCACGGTGCGCGGGCTCGCCGCGCGGGTGGAACACGGCGGCGCGGGCGCCGAGCACCGACCGGTGCTGCGGCCGTACGAATGGCCCGAGGTGCTGCCGCTGTCGTCGGCGCAGCTGCGGATGTGGTCGATCAACCAACTGGACACGTCGTCGCCGGCCTACAACATCGTGATGGCGGTGCGCCTGCGCGGTGACCTCGACGAGCGGGCGCTCGCCGCCGCCGTCCGGGACGTCGTGTGCCGCCATTCGAGTCTGCGCACGATGTACCCGCTGGTCGGTGGCGTGCCGACGCAGCGGATCGTCGACATCGGCGAGGTCCCCGAACCGGAGGTGCTGGCGGTGCTGCGCGCCGACCTCGACGCGCACCTGCTGCGGCTCGCGTCGACCGGCTTCGACGTCAGCGATCGGGTGCCGCTGCGGGCCGAGTTGGTGCGGGTGTCCGGGTCCGAGCACGTGCTGGCCGTGGTGGCGCATCACATCAGTGCCGACGGTTTCTCGATGACGGCGCTGGGCAAGGACGTGATGCGCGCGTACGAAGCGCGTCGACGCGGGGCGACGCCCGACTGGCCGCCGCCGGCCGTGCAGTACGTCGACTACGCCCTGTGGCAGCGTGACCTGCTCGGGTCGCCCGACGATCCGACGTCGCGCTATGCGCGGCAACTCGACTACTGGCGCCGGACGCTCGACGGCATCCCCGACCTGGTCCCGCTGCCCACCGACCGGCCGCGCCCAGCGCGGCAGTCGCTGCGCGGTGCCGTCGTCGGTTTCGATGTCGACCGGCGGACGCACGCTGCCCTGGCCGACCTTGCGCACCGGGGCAATTCGACGATGTTCATGGTCGCCCACGCCGCCCTCGCGGTACTCGTCGCGCGCCTGTCGAGCACCGCCGACATCGTGATCGGCACCCCGGTCTCGGGCCGGGGAGAGGCCGGGCTGGACGACGTGGTCGGCATGTTCGTCGGGACCCTCGTGCTGCGGACTCCGATCGACACCGGCGCCGGATTCGCCGACGTGCTCGCCGCGGTGCGTGAGGTGGACCTCGGCGCCTTCGCGCGCACCGACCTGCCGTTCGAGCGGCTCGTCGACGAGTTGGCCCCGACCCGGTCGACGTCGTATGCGCCGCTGTTCCAGGTGCTCGTCGAGTACCGCACCGACATGTCCGACTACCTGCGGCTGCCGGGCCTGGACGTCGAACCGGTCGAGCGGGACCTCGGGGTCTCGAAGTTCGATCTGCAGCTGAGCGTGTCGGAGTCGTTCGGTTCGGACGGCGCCCCCGACGGCATGCGATTCGACGTCACCTACGCCACCGACCTGTGGGACCTCGGCACCGTCCGAGGGTTCGCCGAGCGCCTGCACCGGATCCTCGACGCCGCCGCGGTGGACCCGCACCACCCGGTCGGCGACGTCGACCTGCTCACCTCCGGCGAGCGGACCGCGATCGTGTCGGCGGTCATCGGCGGCACCCCGCCCGCGTCGGACACGCTCGCCGACGTGTTCGCCGCCGCCGCGGCCGAGCACCCGGACGCGACGGCCGTGGTGTCGGGTGACACCCGGCTCAGCTACGGGGACCTCGCGGCATCCGCGAACCGGCTCGCGCGGCTCCTCGTGGATCGTGGCGCGGGGCCGGAAACCGTGGTGGCCCTCGCGCTTCCGCGGTCGACGGACATGATGGTGGCGATCGTCGCGACGATCGCGGCGGGCGCGGCCTACCTGCCCGTCGACACGGGTTCGCCCGCGGAGCGGATCGCGCTGGTGCTCGGTGACGCGGAGCCCACGTGCGTGGTGGCCACCACCGACTCGGCCGCCGCGCTCGGTGCAGTGTCCGCCCCGATGCTGCTGCTCGACGACGACGCGACCCGTGCCGAACTCGAACGACTCTCGCCGGCGCCGCTGACCGACGTCGATCGCGCCGCGGCGCTGCGCCCGGACAACGCCGCGTACGTCATCTACACCTCGGGATCGACGGGACGGCCGAAAGGCGTGCAGGTGACGCACCGCAGCGCGGTCGCCCTTCTCGTGAACGCGACGACGCTGTTCGACCTGTGCTCGTCGGACGCATGGACGATCTTCCACTCGTTCGCCTTCGACGTCGCGGTGTGGGAGGTGTGGGGTCCGCTGTCGACCGGTGCGACGGCCGTGCTCGTGGACCCGCTGACGGCGAGGACCCCGGCGGACTTCGTCGACCTGCTGCGCCGCGAACGGATCACGGTGCTCAATCAGACCCCCGCGTCGTTCTACCAGCTGGTGGACCGCGACACGGCCGATCTGCCCCTGCGTTACGTGTTCGTCGGCGGCGAGGAGCTCGCCCTCGAGCAGGTGTCCCGCTGGTATGCCCGCCGCCCGGACGACGCCGGTCGGGTGTTCGAGATGTACGGGGTCACCGAGGCCACGGTCATCGACAGCGCCGCCGCGCTCGAGCGCGGCGGCCTGGCCGGCATCCCCGGCACCGTGATCGGCCGGGGTATCCCGGGGGTCGGCCTGCACGTGCTCGACGCACGGCTGCATCCGGTCCCGGACGGCGTGGTCGGCGAGATCTACCTCTCCGGTGAGGCCGTGGCGCGCGGCTACGTCGGACGCCCGGGGTTGACGGCGGCACGGTTCGTCGCGGACGGCCGCGGCGGCGGGCGGCGGATGTACCGGACCGGGGACCTCGGCCGTCGCGGCGGCGACGGGCAACTGGAGTTCCTGGGACGCACCGACTTCCAGGTCCAGGTGCGCGGCTTCCGCGTCGAACTCGGCGAGCTCGAGTCCGCCCTGCTGCGGTGCGAGGGGGTGGCCCGGGCCGTGGTCGTGGCGCAACGCGGGGCCGGTGGCAGCGTCGATGGCGGCGGCGATCGGCTGATCGGATACGTGGTCCCCACTCCGGGCCGCACGCTCGACCCGGTCGAGGTTCGTCGGCAGGTCGAGGCGCTGCTGCCGTCCTACATGGTGCCCGCGGCGGTGACGGTGCTCGACGATCTCCCGGTCACGGTCAACGGCAAGATCGATCGGAAGGCGCTGCCCGAACCGGACTTCGCGGCGTTCGCCGGGGGTGGCCGCCGCGCGGCCGGCGCGGTCGAGGAAGCGCTCGCCGGGCTGTTCGCGCAGGCACTCGGGGTGCCGGAGGTCGCGGCGGACGACTCGTTCTTCGTGCTCGGCGGTGACTCGATCACGGTCATCTCGCTGGTGTCGCGGGCCCGCGAGCGCGGGTTCGGGCTCACCCCCCAGGACGTCTTCGAACACCCCACGGTCGCGGGCCTGGCCGCGGTGATCCGGGCCGGGGTCGAGGCGGGCGGACACCCGGTGCTGGGGGAGATCGACGGCGGCGGCATCGGGCCGGTCGAGCCGACACCGATCGTCCGTTGGCTGGCCGAGCGCGGCGGAAACTGGGACCACTTCTCGCAGTCGGTGACGGTCGCGGTCCCGGCGGAACTGTCCGCCGCCGACCTCGCCGGCGCCTTCCAGGAGGTGCTCGACCGTCACGACATGCTGCGGGCCCGTCGCGTCGGCGCCGGCACCGATCTGCACCTCGAGATCCCCGAACCGGGCGCGGTGGCGGCCGGCGAGTGCCTGCGCCGCGTGGACTGTTCCGATGCGGCCGACGACGGTGCCGTCGACGCGGTGGCGGCGCGGGAACGGACCGCGGCGGTCGGTCGGCTCGACCCGTCGAACGGGATGATGGTGCAGGCGGTGTGGTGCGACGCGGGCCCGGACCGGGCGGGCCGACTGTCGGTCGCGATCCACCACCTGGTGGTCGACGGGGTGTCGTGGCGGATCCTGCTGCCCGACCTCGTGTCGGCGTCGGAGCAGATCCGTACCGGTCGGACACCCCAGTTGCCCCCGGTCGGTACGTCGATGAGGACGTGGGCGCACGAACTCGCGGCGTCGGCCACCGCACCGGAACGCGTCGCCGAGATGGACTGGTGGACGGACACGCTCGTGCCGCCGGATCCGGTGCTCGGGGACCACCGGTTCGATCCGGCCGCCGATACCGCCGTCGGCGAACTCGACGTGCGCCACTCGGTCGAGGTCACCCGTCAGCTCCTGGAGCGCCTGCCCGAGGCGTATCGGGCGACGCCGGCCGATGCCGTGCTGTGCGCGACGGCGATCGCGGCGGCGCGGTGGAACCGGTGGGGCGGGGTCGGCCGTTGGGTGCGCGCCGTCGTGTCCGTCGAAGGCCACGGGAGGGACGAGGACGCGGTTCCCGGGGTCGATCTGTCACGCACCGTCGGGTGGTTCACCACGGCGTACCCGATCCGGCTCGACCTGACCGACGTGGACCCGGCCGACCTCGGAGAGGCGCTGCGAACCGTCAAGGAGCAGGTGCGCGCGGTCCCCGGACACGGCATCGGCTACGGGCTGCTGCGGTATCTCAATCCCGATACCGGTCCCACCCTCGCCGCTCTCGCGACGCCGCAGATCTCCGTCAACTACCTGGGACGGCTGTCGGGGGACGCGTCCGCGGGCGGGGTCACGGCGGTCGGTGCGGACTCCGCGTCCGACTCCGGCAGCGGCGGCCCGGTGCCGACCACGCTCGCGGTCGACGCCTATATCGCCGACGGTCCGGCGGGGCCGCAGCTGACCGCGAAGATCCGGTACGCGTGCGGCGTGCTCGGCGCGGACGCGACGCGCGAGTTCGTGACGTTGTGGGAGAACGGAATCCGCGACCTCGCCGCGCACCTGAGCGACCCGTCGTGCGGGGGCCTGACCCCGTCGGACCTGGACCTGGTTCCCGCGACGCGGGCGGAGATCGCCCGCTGGGAGCGCTCGCACGGCGGTGTCGTCGACGTGTGGCCACCGACACCGCTGCAGGAGGGGCTGCTCTTCCACGCGCTGCTCGCGCAGGAGGCCGTCGACGCCTACCACGTCCAGCTCGTCCTGGACCTCGACGGTGACCTGGACGAACGCCGGATGGCCGCCGCGGCGCAGGCGCTGATGGACCGGCACGCGAGCCTGCGGACGGTGTTCGACAACCACGACGACGGCAGCGTCGTGCAGGTGCTGCTCGACCACGTCCCCGTCGACTGGTCGGCGATCACCGTCGCCACCCGTGCGGACAGCGACACCGTGATCGACCGTGACCGCGGCAACCACTTCGACATGCGCGGCGCCCCGCTGATCCGCTTCCTGCTGATCGACGTCGGCGAGCGAACCCACCGACTGGTGATCACCAACCATCACATCGTCCTGGACGGCTGGTCCGCGCCGCTGCTCGTGGCCGATCTGTTCGACCTGTACGCCACCGGGGGCGCACCCCTCGACCGGACGGCCCCGCCGTACCGGGACTACCTCGCGTGGCTGGTCTCCCGTGACGTCGGCGCCGCGGGACGGGCCTGGGCGAGGGCACTGTCGGGGCTGCCCGGCCCCACACTCGCGGCCCCCCACGCGGTGGGTCGGCAGCTGTCGGCGAGCGCGAGTGAGACCGTGCCGTTGGATGATCCGACGGCCGAGGCGCTCGTGCGGACGTCGGAGGCGGCGGGCGTGACCGTCAACACGGTGCTGCAGGTGGCGTGGGGAATCCTCCTCGGCGAGATGAGCGCCGGGACCGATGTCGTGTTCGGCACCACGGTCTCCGGTCGACCGCCCATGATCGCCGGCGCCGAGGCGATGGTGGGTCTGTTCATCAACACGGTGCCGGTGCGGGTGCGGCTCGATCCGGACGAGACCGTGCGCCAGTTGCTGGCGCGGCTGCAGCGGGAACGGACCGCGCTCATGCCGCACGAGTACCGCGGTCTCACCGCGATTCAGCAGGCGGCCGGCTTCGGCGGACTGTTCGACACCGCGATGGTGTTCGAGTCGTACCCGATGGATCCCGGCGCGCTCGCGCGCCTCACCGAACGCACCGGACTGCGTGTGACCGGAGTGGTCGGCAACGACTCGACGCACTACCCGCTGTCGCTGATGGCGTTCGAGGACACGAGACTGCGGATGCGCCTGCGGTACTCGCCGGAGGCGCTCGCGCCGGTCGACGTCGCGGATCTCGCGCAGCGGCTGGGTCGAGTCGTGGAGACCGTGGCGCACCGCCCCGATACGCCGGTGGGACGCATCGATCTGCTCGGCGACGAGCGGCGCGCCGAACTCGTCGACGTGGCGGAGTCGGCGTCGGTCCCGCCGCGGACCTGGCCGCAGATTCTCGAGGACGCGGTAGCGCGCGATCCCGGCGCGATCGCGCTGCGCTGGAACGGAATCGATACCACCTATCGTGAACTCGACGAGCGTTCCACCCGGTTGGCGCGGGTGCTGCTCGACCGGGGTGTGGGCCCGGAGGACTTCGTGCCGGTCGCGGTGCCGCGCTCGGCGGAGTCGGTGACGGCCACGTGGGCGGTCGCGAAGAGCGGTGCGGCGCCCGTACCGATCGATCCGAAGCTGCCGCCGGGACGCATCGAGTACATGCTCGGGGACTGCGGCGCCCGGGTGGGGTTGACCGCGACCGGTGCCCACGTGCTACCGGGCGGACTCGACTGGTTGCCGCTGGACGGCCTCGACCTGGAACACCATCCGGCACCGCCGATCCGCGACGACGAACGCACCCACCCGATCCGGATGGCCGATCCCGCCTACCTCATCTACACGTCCGGATCCACCGGCGCGCCCAAGGGCGTCGTGGTGACGCACGCCGGTCTGCCGCACCTGACCGTCGCACAGGTGGAACATCAAGGGGCGAGCGCGGAATCGCGGATCCTGCACGTGTGTTCCCCGAGCTTCGACGTCTCGGTCCTGGAACTGATGCTCGCGTTCGGCGCCGGCGCGACGTTGGTGGTGGCACCGCCCGACGTGTACGCGGGCGCCGAACTCGCGACCTACGCGCGGGAGGAGCGGATCACGCATCTGCTGGTCACCCCCGCGGTGTGCGGGACGATCGAGCCGGGATCGCTGCCCGACGTCCAGGTGATCGAGGTGGGCGGCGAGCTGTTCGGCGCGGAACTGGTCGACGCGTGGGCGCCCCGCACGCGCCTGCTCAACGCGTACGGGCCCACCGAGTGCACGGTGTGCGTGACGACCAGCGAGTCCCTCGAGCCCGGGACGCCGATCACGATGGGGGGACCGGTGCCCCGGTCCGGTGTCGGCGCCGTCGTCCTGGACTGCTGGATGCGTCCGGTGCCCGACGGCGGCGAGGGCGAGCTGTACCTGTTCGGCCCGTGCCTGGCCCGGGGCTATCGGGGGCAGCCGGCGCTCACGTCGGAGAGGTTCGTCGCGAACCCGTTCGACGGCGCCGGGTCGCGAATGTACCGCTCCGGGGACCTGGTGCGCCGGTGCGGCGGGCGCGGCCTGCAGTACGTGGGGCGCACCGACTTCCAGATCAAGATCCGCGGCCTGCGCATCGAGATCGGGGACGTCGACGCCGCCCTCACCGCGCACCCGGACGTCGAGTTCGCCGCGTCCCTCGGCCACGATGCGCCCAACGGCGAGACGGTGCTGGTGTCGTACGTCCGGCTCACCCCGGACGGTGTCGTCGACGGCGCTGCGCTGCGGAAGTTCGCGGCGACATCGTTGCCGGCGTACATGGTGCCGTCGGCGATCACGATCCTCGACGAGGTGCCGATGAACTCGAACGGCAAGCTCGACCGCGGCGCGCTGCCCGCGCCGGTGTTCACGGCGGGGGAGTACCGGCCGCCGCGCACCGACGTCGAGCGGGTGCTGTGCGAGGTGTTCGCCGACGTCCTCGGCGCCGAGCGGGTCGGCATCGACGACAACTTCTTCGAGCTCGGCGGCAATTCGCTGAGCGCCGTGCGGGTGGTCGCCGAGGTGCAGTCGCGACTCGGTCGGGCACTGCCGATGCAGTGGGTGTTCGGTGACCCGACGCCGGCGGTGATCGCGCGGCGAACCGCGGGTGACGCCGGGACGCCGGACCGTATGGGCAACCTGTTGAGAATGCGGGCCGGGGACGGCGGCGCCCCGCTGTTCTGTGTGCATCCGGCGATCGGATTGGTGGGGTGTTACACGGGACTCGTTCCGTACGTGCCGACAGCGCGTCCGGTGTACGGCCTGCAGTCGCCCGGCACGGTCGATGTCGGGCACGATCCCGGGTCCATGGAGGAACTGGCCGGCGAGTATGTCGAGCTGATTCGTCGGGTACGCCCCCACGGTCCATACCACCTGCTCGGGTACTCCGTCGGCGGTGCGATCGCCCACGCGATGGCGGTGCGACTGCGCGAACTCGGCGAGGACGTCGGGACGCTGATCATGCTGGACACCCAGACCTCCGACTCGGTTCCCGAGGCGTCCCGGACACCGACGCTGGGCATGCTGTTCGCCGAGTTCGCGGGCGTCGACGAGCCCGCCGTCGGCGATGGCGAGCTCACCCCGGAGCGCGCCGCGCAACTGCTGCACGAGAGCGGCGGACCGTACGCGTCGTTGACCGCCGACGACCTGCGCCGGCTCTACGACGACTACGTCCACACCGTCGGGCTGGGACAGAATTACCGGCCCGCGGTGTTCGACGGCGACCTCGTCTACGTCGCCGCCGACGGCGGATCGGCACGGCAAGAGACGCCGTGGGATCGCTTCGTGACCGGTGCCGTCCGGGTCTACCCGGTCGGTCACACGCACAACCGGCTCACCACGCCCGAGGCGCTCGCGGAGATCGGGCCGATCGTCGGTGCCTGCCTGGACGGCGATCTCCGATGATCTTGCGGGGCAACCGCGATCGGTGCTTTGATGGTGCGCAGCGTCGCGTGCCGGTGACGGACTGCGTCAGGCATGGAGGCGTCGTATCACAAGGGGTCATCCATGGCCATCTCGCTCAACCACACCATCGTTTTCGCGCAGGACAAGCACGTGTCCGCGTTCTTTCTCACCTCGCTCTTCGGCCTGCCGGATCCGGTTCCGGCCGGTCCGTTCCTGGCAGTGCAACTGGAGAACGGAGTCACCCTGGACTTCGCGGATCCGCCGATCGACGTCCTGCCGCAGCACTACGCGTTCCTCGTGAGCGAGGAGGACTTCGACCGCATCTACGGCCTGATCGTAGAACGGGGGATGGAGCACTGGGCCGATCCGCACAAGTCCCGGCCGGGCACGTTCAACCGGAACGACGGTGGCCGCGGCGTCTACTTCCACGACCCGGCAGGACACAACCTCGAGATCATCACCCGCCCGTACGGTTCCGGCCGCTAGGCGGTCGGGTGCGGCGAGGGTAGGCGGGCGAACGACGCCCCGTTCCGTGCGGTGCCTGGTGATGGATCGACGTCGGTGCGAGTTCCGCTTCTACGGGGAGCTGGACGAGTTTCTGGCGCCCGCGCAACGCAAGCGGAGCTTCGAGCACGCCTTCGACGGGACGCCGTCGGTCAAGGACCGGATCGAATCACTCGGCGTCCCGCACACCGAGGTCGATCTGATCCTCGTCGACGGCAGCCCCGTGGGATTCGACCACCGTCTCGCCGGTGGGGAACGGGTCGCGGTGTATCCGGCGTTCCAGTCGCTGGAATTGCCGGGGATCGCGCCGCTGCGCCCGCCGCTGCAGCAGCCGCGATTCGTGCTCGACGTGCACCTCGGTCACCTCGCGCGCTACCTGCGACTGCTCGGCTTCGACACCCGTTACCGGAACGACAGCGACGACGACGAGCTTCTTGCGCTGTCCCGCACGGAAGATCGAATCCTGCTGACCCGGGACGTCGGTCTACTCAGGCGGGCCGCACTCGTGCACGGCGGATTCCTGCACGAGAGCGATTCGCGGCGGCAACTGCGTGAGGTACTCGACCGGTTCCGGCTGCAGGGGCGCATCGCGCCGCTCACGCGGTGCGCCCGCTGCAACGGGTTGATCGGACCGGCGACTCCCGCGCTGGCGCGAGGCCGTGTGCCCGGCGGGGTACTGCGGGAGCAGAAACGCTTCAGCCGCTGCCACGACTGCGGACAGTTGTACTGGCCGGGTGGGCATCTCGCGCGTCTGCGGGCGCGACTGGCAGAGATCGGGGTGTGGTTCTAGCATCCGAAGTCATGCTGATGCTCGAGCGCGTGACGTTGTCGGAATCCGATATCGCGGTGCATCGCGGGGTGCGTCGGATCAGGGCGAACGCGGTGCGCACACCTCCGGACTTCTACAGCCGGCTTCGAGGGCTTCGATGGCTCGACATCCGCGGCGGGACAGGGACGAACGCTGATGCCGTTCACGGCTGTGATCAGCTGGTCTACCTGCACATGAGTAGCGTGCGCGGGATAACCGAGATGGATGCGCTGCCGGAGTGCGAAGGACTGCGTCTGCTGAGCCTGTACGCGCAATCACGGGTGGGGAGATTGCCGTCCTTCGCGAACATGACGAATCTGCGCCGCGTCGAGCTCGGCATGATGAAGAACCTCTCGTCACTCGCCCCCGTACTGGAAGCACCGAACCTCGAGGAACTGTTGATCGTCAAGGACGTTCCGGTGTCCGACGAGGACGTCGACCGCATCCTCGCCCATCCGACGCTGCGCGCCTTCGACTGGATCCACCTCGACGTTCCGGCCCGCCGCTTCCGGCCCGTCATCGAACGCACCCACGGGACTCTCGATCGAACGAGGTCGGTGCATCCGCAGGACTGGTTCGAGAAGAACGCCGCCGACCTGCTGGACTGACGCGCCGACACGATTCGCGATGCATTCACGACGGCCGGCGCGGATACTCGAGTGATCGGCGAGAGACCACCACGGCGAAGAGAGCGACTGGCAACCATGAACCAAGCGAAAAGCGGCTCCGGTGCAGGTGCAGGACAAGACAATCCCTCTCGGCTGATCGACGCGAGAATCGACGAGCTGGGCGATTGGCGGGGCGAGATGCTCGCCCGGATCCGGAGTCTCGTCAAGGAGGCCGACCCCGATGTGGTCGAGGAATGGAAGTGGAGAGGCGTCCCGGTGTGGTCGCACGCCGGCATGATCTGCACGGGAGAGACCTACAAGAAGATCGTGAAGGTGACCTTCGCCAAGGGCGCCTCGTTGGACGACCCAGCGGGCCTGTTCAACTCCAGCCTCGAAGGCAACACCAGGCGTGCCATCGATTTCCACGAAGGCGACAGCATCGACGACAAGGCCTTCACGGCGCTCGTGCGCGCCGCGGCGGAGCTGAACATGTCCTAGGCGCGACCCGGTCCGTAACTTGGAACGGTGGCGGGAGCCGGATGCGACACAGTCGGGCCGATGGCTGTACCGTCAGGCGCGGTGACCCGACGCCCGCACGCTTCGCCGCGCGGACTCCTAGTGCGTCGGGAACAACATGAACTACCAAGTGCACGAGGCAATTCAACGTCCTCGAACCTTGCGTGTATTCGTCCCCGGATGGCTCATCGGCGATGGGTCGTTTCCCCGCGCTGCGGTCGGCGACTTCGTCGACGTGTCATTGGGATTCACTTCAGTCGAAGAAGCCCCCTCGATGTGCGACGAAACACGAACGGCGATCGCTCGTCCGGCGTACGGCCGAGCACCGTGGACCGACCGTGATGGTGGACTTCGTTGGCTGCATCTCGTCTACGGCGATGGGTGGAGCAGTCAATGGTGGACCGACCGTGCCGTCCGCGGACCGGTAACCCTCACCGGGATCTTCAGCGCAGACCTCGAGATGGGGAGCGGAACCGACAGGCCGGGCCGAGTGCACGGCCGCGTGCGTCGAATCCACCTCGTCGAGCGGCGAGTTCGGCCACTCGACAATGGCTGGGCTCAGGTCCCTGGTACGGACCGATTGTCGGAAAAGGGCACATTCCCAACCGACGTCGACTGGTGGCCGACCGATTCGGCCCAGGACGGCGACTTCGTCGCGGCCGGCGTCCTCGTCGAACTGGACCTGAATGCCAGGCCGGACTGCAAACCAGCCTTCAATGCCGGTGCGATCGCCGTCCACGACAACATCGTGTGGGTCATGCACGCGTCCGATCCGATACTCCTTCGGGTGGACACATCGATTGGGGGTCCGCCGAACATCGTGCGATACACCTTGCCCCTGCCTCTCGAGGTCCCGGACGAAAAGTGGACGCGACGAGTACACGCCGACGGCGATGACGGCTGCTGGATCACGTCCCCGCACGACATCCACCGCTGCACCCTCACCGACGATGGCGGACTGAACCTCGATCGCTACACCACCGAAGGCGGCAGGGTCACTGCCGTCCACCTGCACAAGCTCTACGTCGTAGGTCAGTCGAGGGGCTGGTTGTCCAGCGATCGACGACACGGAGTCATACGCACCCGACCCGACCCTCATCGTCTCCAAGTTCTCGACGAGACGAACCGCCGCCTGGCGCCCGTCACCCATCCTGAATTGGAGCGCACGGTCAGTACAGCTGCGACCAGAGCCGACGTGGCGCTCGATACCGGCGGAACCAAATGGAGCGTTGCCGGCCCGGAGGAACTACGACGGATCAACCGACAGACGGGTCACGCCTCGACAGTCGACCTGTCCGGCCCGAGCAGAATCGGCGTCGTCCACGACGCGACGCCGAATCCCTACACCGACCCGATCAACGCCGACATCGTCGCTGCCATCACCGTCGACCCCACGCGCCCGCGGACCGTGCACCCACCAACCGAGACCGCGGACTAGGGCGGACAGAGCCACTCACCGATGCGGGATACGGCACACTTTTCACCGGCGCACCGGAATTGGGCGCGCCTACCGCATCCCAGCTTCAAAGGCCTGCGCGGGCGAGGTGGCGCTCATCGCTGGATCGCACTGCGAGAGGAACGATGCGGGTCAGCGCCCACGTGCGCACGCATTCCGTGCGGGCCGAACAGGATCAGCAGTTCGACCACGCCGCCGTCCGCACTGCCGAGCCAGTGCGGTAGGGACGTATCGAACTCGGCGGCCTCACCGGGCGGCAACGTCATGTCACGATCGCCGAGCACGAGCCGCAGGCGACCGTTGAGCACATACAGCCATTCGAAACCGTCGTGAGTCTTCGATGTCGGTTCGAGCGGTTCCGGCTGAGCCGGGATGATCATCTTGAACGCCTGCACCCCACCCGGCCGCCGGGACAACGGCACGAAGATCATCCCGGCCCGTCGGATCGGCTTCAGGTGGATCCGGGGGTCGCCGGTGCGCGGGGCCCCGACGAGATCGTCCAGCGGAACGTCGTAGGTACGGGCGAGAGGCAGCAGCAATTCCAGCGTCGCCCTTCGCTGCCCACTCTCGAGCCGCGACAGCGTGCTCTCCGACACCCCGGTGCTCACCGCGAGGTCAGCAAGGGTGAGGCCGCGTTCGCGGCGCAGCGCACGCAGCCGCGGACCCACCACGTCCAGAACATCGTCCGTTTCGCGATCCACGAGACCACCTTGCCAGAACCGCAAGATTGCGTGCCGGTTCGATGCGTTCCCGGCGAGACTGGGAGTGTCCCGACCAGAGGAGCAATTTGATGAGAACCACGGATGCGGGCCAGCCCCGCCGGATCGCGACCGGACGGGATGGCGAAACCGCCGAGGTGACCGATCTCGCCCTCCTCATCCGCCGTACCGCCTGACCAGACCCAGGAAGGAGGCCACCGTGCCCACCAACTCGCCGCGTAAGCGCCGCAGCGACACCCCACCGCCGCGATCCGGATACAGCGAGACCGAGACCCTCCGTGCTTTCCTCGACTACCTCCGATCGGCGATTGCCGCGAAGGTTGACGGCGCACCCGAACCGCAGGTGCGACAAGCAGCAGTGCCCTCGGGCACGAACCTGCTCGGACTGCTCAATCACCTGACGTTCGTAGAGCGCGCGATGTTCCTCGGCGACAACGTGACCGACTGGCAGGCGACGTTCCGGGCCGTGCCAACGGACAGCGTGGTCGATGTCGTTGCCCGCTACCGCGAGACCGTCGCAGCCGCGAACAAGATTCTCGACGAGTGCCCCGACCTCGGCTCACCCGTTCCGCGGGTGCGACCGGGACGCCCAACCCCCAGCGTCCGTTGGGCACTGACCCACATGATCGAAGAGACCGGCCGCCACGCCGGCCACGCCGACATCCTCCGCGAACTGATCGACAGCACCACCGGGCGCTGACTTCAACGAACCCTCCAGGACCGACGCCGAGTTGTACCCGGCCGCCACGCCCGCTACCAACGTCGCGGCCGGGCACGTCCAGGGCGTCACGGCATCTCCCCGTCGTCGGATCAGAGCCTCGGATCAGAGTTGTCGATGCTGCTGGTTCTCGGCACTCCAGGCCGCGATCTGCGTCCTCGAGGTGAACCCGAGCTTGGTCAGGATGTGCTCGACGTGGCCCTGGGCGGTGCGGGGTGAGATCACCAACATGGAGGCGATCTCCCTGTTGGTCAGGCCTTTCGCGACGAGTTCGGCCACCTCGGTCTCGCGGCGAGTCAACACCGGTGTGACCGGTGTCGTCCGGGGCTGGTCGGCGGTGTGGTCGCCGAGTGCGTAGGCGACGGCCTCGCCGAGGCTCATGTCGGCACCGGTGCGCAAGGCCACGCCGTAGGCGCGGTCCCCGAGTGCCTCGCGGGTGGATTGCGCGCACTTGTCGTGGTAGCCGAGCAGGTAGGGGAGGGTTACCGAGGCGCTTCCCGCCGTCCGCGCGAGGGTCTCGGCGGCGCCCATCAGGACCGCGGCACCTTTCGGATTGCCGCCGCGGATCGCGATCCAGGCCAACGACTCCAGGCACCAGCCGGTCATGACCTGGACATGGATCTGCCAGATCAGCCGCAACGCCTGTTCCGTCAGGGCTGCTGCCCGATCGAGTTCTCCTGCCCGGAGCGCTATCACGCCGAGAGCCCACAACGAGTACGCCCGGAAATAGGACTCACCCAGCGGCGTCGTGATCTCGAGTACCCGCTCGTGACAGGCGACGGCCGTCCCCTCGTCCCCCAGCAGCCCGCTGACGAGTGCAAGGGAGGGAAGGGAACCCAGCAGTATGGCGGTCCGGCGCCAGGATCGACCCAGATCTGGGTCGCTCGTGAGTGCGGCCCGGAACGGCTCGACCGCCGCGGCGAGGTCTCCACGGAACACGGCCAGATACCCGTTCGCGTAGTTCGCGATCTCGATCGACTCGGCATCTCCCAATTGCTCTGCGAGCGAGCAACATTCCGTCACCCTCGCCGCGGCCTCGTCGAGTTGGCCCTGCATACCAGCTAACAGGCTGTCGAAGTACGACATCACCACGCGCTCCTCGGCCTGCATGGTGTCGGAGCTCGTCAGACAGCGGCCCATCCAATGCCGGGCCTCCGTCAGCAGACCCCGGCACGACCAGAACAGGAACATGGCGTTGACGATGCGCGCGCTGATATCCGGATCGGAAGCGACGACCGCGTCCGTCAGACTGAACGCCAGGCAATCGCGCAGGTTCGGCTGTTCCCGATCGAGTCGGGCGATCCACTGCGTCTGGTGGGGGCCGATCCAGTCGGACGCGGCCCGCAGTACCAGTCGTTCGTACCAGTCGAGGTGCCGCCGCAGGAACCAGGCGTAGTCGCCGGATTCGCGCAACCTCTCCCTGCCGTACACGCGGATCGTCTCGGCCATGCCGAGGCGCACAACCTCCCCGACCTGCTCCCGGACCAGGATCGACTTGTCCACGAGCGAGGCGACCGCATCCAGGAAGTCGTCTGCAACCAGCTCGTCTGGGCAGATGCCCTCGGCGGCATCCAGTTCGAAGCTGCCGGCGAACACCGACAGCCAGGTCCAGAGCTTCTGCTCCCGTTCCTCGCACAGGTCGTAGCTCCAGTCCACACACGCCCGCAACGTCTGTTTGCGGGTCGGTGCGACCCGAGAACCGGCAGTCAGCAACTGGTACCGGTCCGTCAGGCGTTGCAGGATCTGCTCGGCTGACATCGCCCGGATCCGCACCGCCGCCAGCTCGATTGCCAATGGCAGCCCGTCCAGCCTGCTGCAGATTCCCGCCACTGCCGCGCAGTTGGCCTCGGTGAGCGCGAAGTCCGGACGGCCCGCGGTGGCCCGCGTGACGAACAGTGTGACCGCCTCGTACTGGGGCAGCGCCTCGAGTGACGGGATCCGCTGCGCGTCCGGAACCGTCAACGGTGGCACCCGCATCACCTGTTCCCCGACCACCCCGAGGACCTCGCGGCTCGTCCCCAGGATTCGCAGCTCCGGACACGTTCGCAGCAGCGCCTCCGCCAACTCCGCGACGGCATCGAGCACATGCTCGCAGTCGTCCAGCACCAACAACGTCCGGGTGGTGGAGAGGTGATCGATCAGGTGCCGGGACGACGTCCGGCCCGGCTGATCCGCGAGTCCGAGCGTGGCCGCCACGGTCTCGGCCAACAACATCGAATCGTGCAGCTCGCCGAGCGCGACAAACCACACCCCGTCGGGAAATGCTCGCCGCGAGTCCTCGGCGGTCCGCACCGCCAGCCTGGTCTTGCCGACCCCACCGATGCCGGTCAGGGTCACCAGCCGCGAGGCCGACAGCAACCGCCGCGCCTCGGCCAGCTCACGGCGCCGGCCGATGAAACTGGTCGATTCCGCCGGCAGGTTTCCGCGCTCGGCTTTCACGGAGGTCGTCATCGAACGTCATCTCATCTCGCGAAACTCATGCATATGAAAACTACCCTCGGCAGTTCCCGACCGGCCGTTCGTGGTCACGTTGTAGCCGAGGTGAAACGCGGGCCCCGACAAGTCTCTGGAACCACCGGTTGAGCGCTGATGGGCACCCTTGATGGCAGAGTCGCGCTGATCACCGGCGCGGGCCAGGGCGTAGGGCAGCGCGTCGCTGTCGCTTGGCGAAGGAGGGGCGAACATCGCGGTAGTGGGGCGCACGGAGAGCAAGCTGGTGGACACTTGTGCGGAGTTGACCAATTCGGGTGTGCGCGCCGAGCCGATCGCCTGCGATGTGAGCGATCATGACGCACTCGATCCGCTTGTGTCCAGGACTGTCGAATTGTTCGGCGGCGTAGACATTCTCGTGAGCAACGCGGTGTTCAGCGAGTTGGGCGATCTGTTGGATGTCGACCTCGACCAAGTCGAGCGCTCTTTCATGGCCGGCCCGTTCGCATCCCTGCCACTGTTGCGGGCCTGCCACCCCATATGAAGAGGTGGGGGCGTTATTCCGGCATCTGCGGCTTCTCGAACAGACGGGCGCCGCAGCGGGCCGTCGGCGGTTGGCTGTCAGTCGTCAAATGGAAAGCGGTAGACCCTGGACTTGCGGGCCTGGAAGCCGAGACGCTCGTACAGTCGATTAGCTGCTGCACGATCTGGTCGGGAGGTGAGATCCACTGTCCGGGCACCCGCCTCCCGGGCGATCCGCAGGGCCTCCTGAGTGAGAAGTCCAGCGACTCCCTGGCCTCGCGCCGCACCGTCGACGACAACGTCTTCGATACGGGCCCTCGCACCGGACGGCAGGGGCAACAGCACCAGGGTCAGGGTGCCGACGACCGCATCAGATGTTCGGGCGACGAGCACGGTGTTGGCATCACAGGTCACCATCCGGTCGATCGCTTCGTAGTCGAGGGGCTTGGCGGTCGACGACAACTGCGGCAGCAACCTGCTGAAGGCATCTACGATCCCTTGACTCGCCTCCCGGATGATCTCCACTCGGACGTCCATGTCCGGGAGCCTATCCGGCGTCTGCCGCCCGTCTCGCAGAACCAGATTTCGCAGGGTTCGCGAGGGTTCCATATCCAGGACGGTCCACGCCTTGTGGGCCGAGCTCACCACTACTTCCGATGATCAACAGATTCAGCCGGCCATGCCTACGAAACGAGGTCACGGACTCTTTCGAGTCCTACGGTCTCTTCAGGATGCCGACGGGGAAGATACGCCCGCCGTCACTCGGCCACTGTGCCGTCCGGCAAGGTCGCATCGGTCAGATCGGCACCGTTCAGGACGGCGTCAACGAGGTTCGCGCCGGTCAGGTTGGCCTTGCCCAGATAGGTGCCGATCAGGGTGGCGCCCGTCAGATCGGCCTCCCCGAGGTATGCGCCGGTCATGTACGCGCCCGAGAGGTTCGCGCCGGTGATATCTGCATGTGCGAGGTAGGTTCTCGTCAGATAGGCCATCGTCAGGTCGGCGTCCCGCAGGTTGGCCCGGGTGAGATACGCGCCGGTGAAATTGGCGTCATGCGCGATTGCGCCGGTGAGATCGGCCCTCGTCAGGTTGGCGCCGACAAACTCGGCGGAAGTCAGATTCGCGCCTGCGAGTTCGGCATCCGTGAGGTCGGCTCCGGACATGTCTGCGCCGGTGAGATCGATGCCCGTCAGATTTGCGCCCGCCAGGCCCACACCCGCCAGGTCGGCGTCGACGAGGCTGACCGTCTCTGAATCGCTGGAACTCCGTAGGGAATTCCAGGTCGCAACATCCGAGCGGAGTAGGTCGAGCGGATTTGCCTGCGATGTGGATGTCATTGAGCCCCCGTATCGGACGAACGTAGTAGCCGGTCGGCGTTGGCCCGGATCATGCGTCGGGCCGACCGTGCTCGGCATCTCGACCGGACGGTTCGACCACCACCGTCTAGTTGACGGCGTCAACTTAACTCGACTTGTTGACAGCGTCAACCTCCTCCTATTCTCTGGGCGTGCAGGAAAGAACCCGAGACACGCGCCGTGCCCTGATCGCCGCGGCCAGTGAACTCTTGGCGCGGGGTGGACCGGCTCACGTCACCTTGCGGGCGGTTGGTGCCGCGGCCGACGTGTCGCGGACGGCTCCGTACCGGCACTTCCAGGACAAGGACGACCTCCTCAGTTCGGTGGCCGCCGAGAACCTGGCCTTCCTGAAGGCAGAGATGCAGCGTGTCGTCGCGGACACCACTCCGGCCACCGCCCCGCTGTTCCGTGCTTGCCTCGCCTACGTACGAGTCGCCTGGGAACATCCGAACCACTACCGACTCGAGTTCGGCGGCGACTATGCGATCAAGCCGAGCCGGGTGCTCGAAGATGCCGCCAACGACTTCAATCGGTACTTCCAGGAACTGGTCGTCGAGGCGCAGCAGAGCGGCACCCTCATCGCCGGCGAGGCTCGGGACGTCGGTCCGATGCTCTGGGTTCTGCTGCACGGACTGGCCATGTCCAATCACCTGGTCGCTGACCGAGCCTGCGAGCCCGAGGCGAGTTATCGGGTCGAAGACATGGAGCGCATTCTTGCTCTGGCGCTGACGAACCTGGCCCCGCGTTGAGCATCCGACCTACTCACGGCCCGAACAGGTTTCGGACGAAGGACAGGCTCTCGGGAAGTGCAGCCCGCATCGTCTCGATATGCCCCGTCGGGTACGTGCGGAACGTGACCGGTTGGCGGTTGGCGGCGAGTTCGGCCGCGAGCTTCAACGCCAGCGGAGCCGGCACCATCTCGTCCGTCAACCCCTGCCCGAGGAAGACGGGCCGGTCGTAGCCGGTCGTCGGGATCTCGAGCATGCCGCGAGTAGCGGCCAGCACTGCGGGATCGTCGAGCGGCCGGTTCACCAGATCGCCGATCGTGACGCCGTCCAGGTCCGTTGCCATTTCCTCGTAGCAGTCGGTTTCGGCTCGGGCGAGGGCGTCGATGCCGCGCGGTGTCAGGTATCGATCGATGTCGAGATCGGGTCGTGCCGCCCGGAGTCCGGCCAGGATGTACGAGACGAACACGGTGCTGCCGGTCAGTGGCAATCGGGGGAAGCCCGGCCCAACGAGCGGCGCTAGGTTCTCCAGATTCGACGGCGCCCCGGTCGCGACCGCCCCGCGGTAGTCCAGTTCGGGTGCGTAGCGTGTCGCGATCGCCGCCGTGGCCATCGCGGACTGGCCGCCCTGAGACTGGCCCAGTGCCACCCACCGCGACGACAGGGACGGTTCGACCGCACGCGCAGCGCGCACCATGTCGACCACGCTGTGCGCCTCCGACGGACCGTCCAGGTACGGGTGGATTCCCGGCGTGCCCAGCCCCACGTAGTCGGTCGCGACGATCGCGTAACCCTGCGAGAGCCAGTGCGTGAGGTACGGACTGCCGACCGTCCCGGTCACGGTAGGAGCGCACTTGTCGGCGATGCCCACGGTGCCGTGCGCCCATGAGACCACCGGCCAGCCACCTGCGGGTGGATCACCGGGTGGGAGGAAGACCGCGCCGGTACTCAACGCGGGCCGGTTCAGTGGGCCGGTGGACCAGTAGGTGAGCTTCGATCCGTCGACGGCGCCGGGGATCCAGAACGACGGCGGCAGGGGAGTCACAGCGGTCACCGTGCCCGGCGCAGCTGCCGGGGTCGGTTGCTGTGCATGGGCGGGCGCCGTGGCAACGACCGCAGCGACGAGCGCGGTGACCATCAATGCTTGGCCGAGCCGTAGTCGGATCATCGCACCGCTCCCGGGGTTCGTCCGCGTGTACGCCGACTCCCATTCTGCGCGAACCGGAGGTGCCGGCATACCGGTTCGACCATCTTCGGGTGCCGCTCCCGCGGTCGAGGAGCCGGTCTATTATCCGATACGCAGACGGGCGCAGCGTAGTTCGCGCGGCATTGTCATGGTGGTGGGGGTGGATTCATGGGGCCGGGAGAGTATCCGGGCGAGTACTCGGGGGAGTTGGTCGCAGCGCCGACGTGGCTGGTGGTCGTCGCGATGATCCCGATCCTGCTGACGATACTGGCACTCATCGTGTTCGCGTGGAAGGAATGGGGCGAACGTCGACGCGCGAGGTCGTCTCCCGTGCACGCGGCGGCGTGGGCGATGGAGCACGACGAGCTAGACCGCGCGATTCGGGCGCTCGCTGCCCGCGAACGTGAACTGCTGCTCGCGGGCGAGCTCGAGGCGGCGAACCGGACCGCCGCCGACAAGGACATCTGTGTCCTGGTCAACGAGCGCCGTCACGGTGTGGCGTGAGGCTGATTCGGTCCGGTCCGAGCAATCGCCGTCAGTGCGCGTAGATCCCTGGGCGTCGAGCCGACCAGGGCATCGCCCGTTCCAGATCCGCGGCGAGAGCTAGCAGGGTGGCCTCGTCGCCGTACCTGCCGACGAACTGAAGTCCGATCGGCCAGCCCGTGCCGGATTCGGCGAGCGGCAGCGAGATCGCGGGATTGCCGGTCGCGTTGAACAGTGCGGTGAACGCGCCGTACTCGAAGATCCTGTCGTACCAACCACGGGCGTCGAGCGAGGCGTCGTCTGCGTCGAGCTGCCCGAGTGGGACGTTCGGCTGTGCGGTGGTCGGCGTCAGGAACACGTCGTACCCGGTGAGGAACCGCGCGACCTCCCGGCGGGCGACGTTGAACTGGTGCTCGGCTGCGAAGATGTCGCGTGCGCTCAGGGAAGCGCCGTACTCTGCGCACGCCAGCGTCGTCGCCTCGAGGTGCTCGCGGCCAGGAACCGTGCCCGCCATCTCGGAGGCCGTGGTCACGATGTCGCCGAGGAAGCTGCACCACGCGTCGAGGTTCGCCTTGTCGAACGCCGCGGCGTCGATGCGCGGCGCCGCCTCCTCGACGTGGTGGCCCAGGTCCGCGAGTCGGGCGGCGAGGTCGGTCACGGCCCGTGCACATTCCGGATCGACCGTGCGGCTCGCGTCGTACGGGACGGTGGTGAACGCGATCCGCAGCGGCCGTACGCCCCGGGTGATCAGTTCGCTGAACGACGCATCCTCCGAGGGGAACAGGTACTTGTCGCCGGGTTCGGATCCGTGCACCGCGTCGAACAGCGCGGCGCAGTCCCGCACCGTGCGCGTGACGGCGAACTCGATGCCCAGTCCGAGCAGGGGGTCGCCGTGGTCGGGGCCGACAGTGGTGCGGCCCCTGCTCGGCTTGAGGCCGACGAGACCGCACGCCGCGGCGGGGATGCGGATCGAGCCGCCGCCGTCGTTGGCGTGGGCGAACGGCAGCGCGCCCGCCGCCACCAGTGCCGCCGATCCGCCACTCGATCCGCCAGGGCTGCGCGTCGGATCCCACGGATTGCGGGTGGGCCCGCCGTAGGCGAGCGCCTCGGTGGTCGCGTTGAAGCCGAATTCGGGGGAGGTGGTCACCGCCATCGTGGCCAGGCCCGCGCGGCGGAACCGTGTCATCAGGTCGTTGTCGTGGGGATGCTCGATCCCGGGCCCGAACAGTCTGCTGCCGTTGCGCTGCGGCACCCCGGCGGCGTGCGTGATCAGGTCCTTGATCGCGAACGGCACACCCCGGAACGGTCCCGACGCGTCGTGGTCGAGTGGCTGGGCGAACCGCTCGCCGACGACCGCACCCAGTTGCGGCTCGACCTGGTCCAGTGCGGCCGCGGCCGCGACGTGCACCTCCGCGGCGCTCACCTCTCCCGCGGCGATCAGTGACGCGAGTTCGGTCGCATCCCGCGCGGCGTAGTCGGCGATATCCATGGCATCCTCCGTGGCTCGTTGATCGATGGAGGAGCGAACGTACGTCCGCCGTGCGGTCCGGGGATCCGTCGATCGACGGACGCGGCGGGGTCTTCTGTGACGTAGGGCATACTGCCGCCATGGACACGACGGTTGACCGGTTGGGGGCGGCCCTGTGCCTTCGGGCGGCCGTGACCTCGGGGTCGCTCGACGCGGGTTCCCCTGGTGTCTCCACCGGTCGGGTCCTGTTCGAACTCGCCGCCGCCGTTCCGTACAGGCACGCGGTGCTGTCGTTCTGGGACCCTGTTGCAGGCGCACACGTGACCAGCGCGAGCCTCGGCTACCACGCCGATTCGGTCGACGTCGTGAACAACTGCATGCCACGGCACCCACTTTTCCGGCAGTTGCGGGACACGCGACTTCCCATGCGACTCTTCGACGTCCCCGAGGCGATGCGTTCGGGACCGGTGTTCGATCGGGTCATTCGCTCGCACAACTACAGCGACGGGCTGAGCCAGTGCCTCCACACGCGGGACGGTCGCTACATCGGGATGCTCAACATGAGTACCACCGACGGACAGCGATTCGACCAGCAGTCCGTCGTCACGGTCACCTTGCTGAGCGACGTGCTGGCGGAGGCGCTCGACCCGTTGGCACAGCCCGGCCCGTCCCCGCGGGTAGGTCCCGGAGACGCCGCGCTGGTCGTCGATGCCGACGGCTCGGCACGGGCGCTGACCGGTGACGCCCCGGTCGTCCTGTTCGGCCCCGGCACGACCGGCGGTCGACTGGCCGGCGCCGTCGCGGCGTCGGGACGGGCCGCAGACTTCGTCTTCGTCGGTGCGGGCTCGGTGCTGTGTGTGCGAATGGAGCCGGTCCGGCGCGGCGGCACCCTGGTCGCGTGCCGCCCGGGTAACCCGCCGATGGAACTGACCGGGCGGGAGGCGGAGGTGCTCGCGCTGCTGCCGACGGGCGCCTCCAACGGTGCGATTGCCGCGCGGCTGCGGATCGGCCCCGCGACGGTGGCCACGCATCTCGAGCGGATCCTGCGCAAGATCGCGGCGCCCAACCGCACGGCGGCCGCGGCAACGGCCGCGCGGTGGGGGCTGACGCCGATCTGATCGCCCGTCCGGTCGTGGTGGGTGCCTTCGTCAGGGGGTGACGATCGCGAAGTTCGGGTCGGGCTCGTCGACATACCCGGCGAGTTCCGCCAGGGCGGCGACGTCACCCTCGACGGTGATCCGGCCGTCGGCGATCGCCTCGCCCATGTTCACCCCACCGAGCAACGCGCCGAGCAGCATCGGCCGGGTGAGCGTGAACGTCGCGTCCGGGGCCGGCCTGTCCCTGACGGTGGCGTCGAGGTCGAAGTGCACCAGCAAGCCGTTGCGCAGCTGTGTGCGGTGCACGACGTCCTCGTCGGTGATGCGCCAGTCGATCACGATGTGCGCCGCCCACGCCCTGGGTCCGTCGATCCGCAGCGAGATCGCGTCGAACACCTGCTCCACCGACAGTGCGGCCGCGATGTCGGGCGCGGCGCTCGCCGTCGGGGTTCCGACGGGCCCGTTGCGTAGCTCGTACGCGCCGGTGAGATAGAAGTTGCGCCATGTCCCGTTCTCGGCGCCGTACGCGAGCTGTTCGAAGGTGTCGGCCTGCAGGGCCTTCGCCTCCGCGTTGTCGGGTTCGGCGAAGACGACGTAGTTCACCACCTGCGCGACCCAGCGAAAGTCGCCGTCCGCGTATGACTCCCGTGCTTTCCGTAGCACCTCGGCCGACCCGCCCATGAACTCGACGTGCCGCCGCGCGGACTCCACCGGCGGGTGTTCCCACAGGTGGGCCGGGTTGCCGTCGAACCAGCCCATGTAGCGCTGGTAGATCGCCTTGACGTTGTGGCTCACCGAACCGTAGTAGCCGTGCGTGTGCCAGGCGTTCGCCAGCGCTGGCGGCAACTCGATCTCCTCGGCTATTTCGATCCCCGTGTGGCCCTGGTTGATTCGCAGGAGAGTCTGGTCGTGCAGGTAGCCGTACAGGTCGCGTTGCAGCGAGAGGAACTCGGTGAGCCGCGCCGTCCCCCAGGTGGGCCAGTGGTGGGAGGCGAAGAGGACGTCGGAGCGTGCGGCGTACCGATTGATCGATTCGGTCAGGTACTTCGCCCACACGTGCGGGTCCCGTACCAGGGCGCCGCGCAGCGTCAGCAGATTGTGCAGCGTGTGGGTTGCGTTCTCGGCCATGCACAGTGCACGCAGATCGGTGAAGTGGAAGTTCATCTCGGCCGGCGCTTCGGTGCCCGGCGTCATCTGGAACTCGATTCGAACCCCGTCGACGTTTTCCATCTGTCCGGTCGCCGTGACGTCGAGCGTGGGAGTGATCAGGGTCGGGGTTCCCGTCGGCGTGGTCTGCCCCAGCCCGGCCCCGACGGCGCCGTGGGGTCCACGCGGCAGTGCGGCGCCGTACATGTACGCGGCCCGGCGTGCCATGGCGGTGCCGGCGAAGACGTTCTCCTCGACGGCGTGCTCGACGAAGCCGACAGGCGCGATGATCGCGCAGCGCCCCGCCGCGACGTCCTCCTCGGTGGTGACGCCCTTGACCCCACCGAAGTGGTCGATGTGGGAGTGCGTGTAGATCACCGCGGTCACCGGCCGGTGACCGCGGTGATCACGGTAGAGCGCGAGTCCGGCCGCGGCCGTCTCCGCCGAGATCAACGGGTCGATGACGATGACGCCGGTCTCGCCCTCGATCAGTGTCATGTTCGACAGGTCGAGGCCGCGAATCTGGTAGATCCGCTCGGCGACCTCGAACAGGCCCTGCCGCGCGACCAGCCCCGACTGCCGCCACAGGCTCGGATTGACGGTCGGAGGGCAGGACTCGGCGAGGAAAGCGTAGGAATCGTTGTCCCACACCACGGCTCCGTCGGGTGCCGTGACCACACCGGGACTCAGCGCAGCGACGAAGCCGCGGTCCGCGTCCGCGACGTCCGCATCGTCGGAGAACGGGAGCGCCGCCGACGCCCGGGCATTGGCTGCGGCGATTGCAGGGGCGGCACCCTCGTTCTCCGTCATGTGGACATCCTCTCGTCAGGCCATCGACACGAATTCAGTTGTTTCGTCGGATCTTTCAGGCGAGGAGCTGTGCCTTCGCCGCGGCGAACTCGTCGTCCGACAGCACACCGGACTGGTGCAGCTGACCGAGTTGCTGCAGCTTGGAGACCAGGTCGTCACCCGACGGCGCGGCGGGCGGTGGCGGGGGCGCGGGCTGGACGGCGGCCACCTGCTGTGCCGCGGCCTGCTGTTCGGCGTATGCCTGCTGCTCCGCGGCCCGCTGCTGTCCGCGGCGGTTCACGGCGTTGGACGTGGCCTGCGCCGTGCCCGCGATGACCGCGGTGCGCGCGACGGTGCCGAGCAATCCGGGACGACCCCTGCGGCCGGCTCGAAATACCATGTGGCTCTCCTGTTCCTAGAGTGCTGCTTCGACCGCGGAGATCACCGCGTCGCGGGGAATCTGGACGTGCAGTGCGACCTCGCCGCCGGCGCCGCGGACCGTCGACGCGAGTTGTCGCGCCCACGTCTCCTCGTAGACGATGATCGCCGCGGAGCTGCCGGGTTCGAGTGAATCGCGCACGACGTCGAGGTCCTCGTCGCTGATGAGCGACTTCGCCTCGATCGACAGGATTGCCAGGCCGACGTCGTCGAGGTCCTCGTCGACGTCCACCTGGGTGACGTTCCCGTCGGCGTCTTTGGCGAGGTAGACGAGATCGAGCAGCGTCACGTAGCCGCGGTCGACGACGTCCTGCAGCGCAGCGACCGTGGCGTCGTCGACGCGAGCGCCGGGGAATGCCAGTACGACCAGTTCGACCGGTCCGATGTTCGATGTGTCACCCATGACCGTGAGCCTGCCACCATTGCCGCACGGACGCCGGACGTTCGACGGATGTCGTGTCCGCATCGAGCGGATCGTCCGGGTCAGAGGTCGATGACGACGTCGTCGCGGGGCGTCGAGCAGCAGATCAGAACGTCGCCGGAACCGGGCGGGTCCACCGGATCCGGGTCGTAGTCGACGTCGCCGTTCATGATCGCGGTCTCGCAGGTGTGACACACGCCGGTGCGGCACGACCAGCGAACGGGGACGTCGCAGGCCTCGGCGAGTTCGAGGATGCTCGCGTATCCGGTGGAGTCGAACGGCACCGTGAGGCCACTGCGGGCGAAGGACACTGCGAGTCCCTGCGTCGGCGGTCCCGGCGGAGCGTGCGGTGGCGCAGACGGGGTTGTCGCGATGCCGGGGGTGATACCCGGGCCCGCGCCGAAGATCTCGGTGCGTATCCGCTCCGGACCGAGGCCCAGACCGACAAGGGCGCCGGTTACATCGTTCATGAATGCGGTGGGTCCGCACAGGTAGGCGGTGGCATCGCGTGGGGGATCGATTCGGGTGAGCAGTTCGGCGTCGATGTGCCCGGTGTCCGTGAAGTCGATTCCGGGGCGGTCGGTGGCTGCGGGCCTGCTGTAGCAGACGTGGAAGTGGCTGTGGGGCAGGTGGTTCAGCTGCTGCCGCACCTCGGTCGCGAACGCGTGTTCGTCGCGGCTGCGGGTGCCGTGCACCCACCACACCTCGCGGCCGGATTCCTCGTCTGCGAGTGCACGCAGCATCGCCAGCACCGGGGTGATCCCGACCCCGGCGGACACGAGCAGTACGGGAGTCTGCCCATCGGTCAGGAAGAACGTTCCTCGTGGTGCAGCGGAGGCGAGGTCGTCGCCGACCTGCAGTGCGTCATGCAGCTTGTTGCCGACCACACCGTGGGGCTCGACCTTGATGCTGATCCGATAGGTGGGAGCGCCGGGCTCACCGGACAGCGAATAGCTCCGCACCAGTGCTGATCCGCCGTCGTCGGACGCGATCTTCACCGTGAGGTACTGCCCGGGCAGTGCGGCGGGAAGGTCGGAGCCGTTCGGGTCGGCGAGCACGATGGAGAAAACGTTGCGGGTCTCCTGGCGGATGTCGGAGACGCGCAGACCGCGGAAACCCGGCCAGGCGGGCGGTGGTCCGGCCGCGGCGGGACTGAGCCCGACGTTGCCGCCGCCGGGACGGTCGGCCTGTCGGAGAAGCGAACGGAACGAGGTCTGCCAGCCCGGGCTCAGAGCCTCGATCCGGAGCGCCTTCTCGAGCTGTTCCCGGGGATGATCCGCGGTGTACAGCAGACGATCCGCGTCGACCACGGTGAGGGATTCGGGGCCGTCGGCGATCTTGACGATGTCCTGCCCGGCCTGCACGGTCCCTTCCTCGATGACGCGAAGGTAGAAGCCGGGCCGGCGATGCGCGACGAGAAGTGCGGCCATCCGCGGCTCGTTCATCCGCAGCCCGACCCGATAGCAGGTGACTCGTGGCTGGGTGACCTCGAAGACAGCCTCACCGATGCGATAGCGGTCGCCGATGCAGACGTCGTGGTCGGCGAGGCCGTCGACGGTGAAATTCTCACCGAACTGACCGTGGACGAAGTCGTCGCGCCCGAACTCCTGCTGCCAGTGAGCGTACGAGTCGAGTTGATACACCATGACCGCGCGCATCTCACCACCGTGCCCGGCCAGGTCGCCCTGTCCGTCCCCGTCGATGTTGAGGCGTCGAACCCTGACCGGTCCGGGCACCGGTGACTTCCAGATTGCGGTGTGAACCGTTTTACCGCGCCAGGGCACGTCCTGCGGCATTCCCACATTGATCGAGACCAGACGCCCGGTAATGGCAGGCTGTCCCATGTCTCCGACGCTAGTAGTCGTCGACGCGGTTCAGCGGTGAAGGGCGCGATCCGAGATGAACGAGCAACCTTCGCCCTGCCGAAGACGTTTCACCAGTGAAGGGTTCGACGACGCCTCCTGTGGTACGCATGACCGCATGGGGGAATGGGTGGGGCGGGAGATGTCGATCGCGATCGGCTCGGGTGCGGTGTGCGGAGGTGTGGTCGTGGCGGCGGTCGGCGGGCGCGCTTCGCGTCGTGTTCTGCGGCCGCGATCTTCCTGCTGATGTCGATGTGCTCGATGTGGGTGCTGTCCACGTCTGCAGGGGAGGCGTCACTCATGATGCCCGGTGTCGCAGTCGGTTTCGCGGCCGCAACCTTCGTCTGCACGCTCGCTCTCGCGCCGCGCTCGGCATCGAAGTCCGACACTTCACATGCGCTGTGGATTCCGCGGTGATGCGGATCGTCGGGCCACGGCGTCATGCGGAGGGGATCACGTTGTTGATTCCGCACGGGCCGTTCTCGCTTGTCTGGAACGTCGCTACTGGCGTTCCGGACTGGTCGAGCACGGTGTATTCGTCGAAGGTGTAGATGAACACGTAATCACCCCCGGGGCCGCATCGGTGGCCCACGTCGGTCGAATCGGGCAGCGACAGAATGATCTCCTGTACCTCGTCGGCATCGGCGATGCCCGATGCCGGGTGTACGAGATCGGTTCTGTCCTGTGCACTCCTCGAGTAGTGGCAGCGCCGGAGGGACACACCCGAGGACGGCTCCTGCTTGTAAGCGAGAAGCCATTCCTTTCCGTACAGCTCGTCGCGCTGCTTCGGCACCACATCACATCCGTCTGATCCTGTGGTCGTGTCGACGGCCGCCGATTCCGTCTCGCTCGCAGAGGGTGCAGGGGTCGTGCCTCCCGACGTGCAACCGGCGAGCAGCAAGGGGGAAAGCCCTCCCGCGATGGTCAGACCGACATGCATCGCGGCCCGGCGCACCGCGGTGCGAGTCTGGAACCGTTCGACTGAACTCATGATCGGCGACAGTAACGGGCCGCAGGGCGCCGCCCTCGCCATTCGGCGGTGAAAGGAACTCGGGCGCAGACGGAATTGCGATTTTTTCCGAATGTAGGGGCGGGCGCAGGCGGTCAGGCGCGGGCCGCAGGCTCGCCGAGTCGAGCCCGGACGCCGTCGATGAACAGGCCGAGACCGAAGTCGAAGCGGACGGCCGGATCGCCGTCGAGGAGTTCGTCGTCGGAGCCGAGGTCGGCGCCCGTCTCGGTGTCGGGCGAGGCGGGGGACCGAGTGAGTGCGCCCATCGCCTCCAACTGTGCGCGGGACTGCTCGTCGACGGTGTGTCCGAGCACGAAGTACAGCAGCGTGTAGGCGGCGAGCTCGGCGTACGGACGGGGCAGGCCGGCGCGGATCCCGGCACCGACGAAGCTCTCGCGGGCCAGGTTCGACGTCATCCGCGATGCGTAGGTCGCGGCCACCAGTTCGGCGCCGTCGCGGTGGGCGAGCAGCGCGCTGTGCAGGCGGTGGGCCAACTCCGCGATGCCGTCGTCCCACTGCGTCGACGACACCGGCGCGTCGACGTCCTCGAGGATGCGGTCCGCCATCGCCCCGAGGAGGGTCTGCTTGTTGGGGAAGTGCCAGTAGAGCGCGCCGGGCTGGACGCCGAGCGAGGTCGCGAGCCGGCGCATCGTGAGGTCGGCGAGGCCGTACTCGTCGAGGATCGCCATTGCGCCGTCGAGGACGTCGCCGCGTCGTAGCTGCACTGACTTCTCCTACTTCGATCGGCCGTTCGAGCGGGTTTCCTTTGACACTAATCGACCGCAGCTCTAACGTGAACGCCGTTCAACTTGTACGGCGTTCAATTCGTGACGTCGATCATGTTGCTGTATCCGTCCGGCCCGCTCCTGCGGGCTGTTCGAACCCGAGGAGTTGCAGTGACCCAGGCCCCCGAGCGGACCGACATTCTCGCCACCGCCCGTGATCAGGTGCTCGAGCGCGGCGAAGCGCTGTCGCAGGACCAGGTGCTCGAGGTGCTTCGGCTGGGCGACGACCGGCTCGAGGAGCTGCTGGCCCTGGCGCACGACGTGCGGATGAAGTGGTGCGGCCCCGAGGTCGAGGTCGAGGGAATCATCAGCCTCAAGACCGGTGGGTGCCCCGAGGACTGCCACTTCTGTTCGCAGTCCGGTCTGTTCCAGTCCCCGGTGCGGTCCGCGTGGCTGGATATCCCCAGCCTGGTCGAGGCGGCGAAGCAGACCGCCAAGACCGGTGCCACCGAGTTCTGCATCGTGGCGGCGGTTCGCGGGCCCGACGAGAAGCTGCTGGCCCAGGTCGCCGCCGGGATCGAGGCGATCCGCAACGAGGTCGACATCCAGATCGCGTGCTCGCTCGGCATGCTCACCCAGGAGCAGGTCGATCAGCTCGCGGCCATGGGTGTGCACCGCTATAACCACAATCTCGAGACCGCCGAGTCCTACTTCCCCAACGTCGTCACCACCCACACGTGGGATGAGCGCTGGGACACGCTGCGGATGGTGCGCGAGGCGGGCATGGAGGTGTGCTGCGGCGGCATCCTCGGCATGGGGGAGAGCGTCGAGCAGCGCGCCGAGTTCGCGGCCAACCTCGCCGCCCTCGAACCCGACGAGGTGCCGCTGAACTTCTTCAACCCGCGTCCCGGCACACCCTTCGGGGATCTGGATGTGCTGCCGGCGAGCGAGGCCCTCAAGTCCGTCGCCGCCTTCCGTCTCGCGCTGCCGCGGACGATCCTCCGGTTCGCCGGTGGACGTGAGATCACTCTCGGTGACCTCGGGGCCAAGCAGGGCATGCTCGGCGGAATCAACGCCGTCATCGTCGGCAACTACCTGACGACCCTCGGCCGTCCCGCCGAGAGCGATCTGGATCTGCTGGTGGATCTCGAGATGCCGATCAAGGCACTCAATGCCACCCTCTGACGTTGTGAGCGAGGCCGGTGCGATGGGCGACGAGCGCTACAACCCGTTCACCGGGCACCGAATCGTCGTCGGTGTCGATGACGAGGTGCCCGCGGCGGCACAACTGGGGCTCGAGCCGCCGCGATTCTGTGAGCAGTGCGGTCGACGGATGATCGTCCAGGTCAGCCCGGACGGGTGGTGGGCGAAGTGCTCGCGCCACGGCGTCCTCGACTCCGCTCTTCTCGGACGCAGGTAACGTCGCACGATGTGACGACATCTCGACGCCCGCGTCCGCGCGCAGCCCTGCGGATCGTGTGGTGGCTCGCCATCCTCGGCGCCGCGGCAGGTGTCGTGTGGGCGTTCCTGGCGCCGCCCGTCCGGATGCTCGTCGTCGCCGAGGACCGGGGCGTGGTGCTCACCACGGAGAGCCTGCACCGCTTCGACGCGATCGCGATCTTCGCCGGAATCGGCTCGGTTCTCGGGGTGTTGTCGGCCGTCGCGGTGTGGGGGATGCGCCGCTCCCGGGGTCCGGCCGCGCTGGCCGCGTTGGTGGGAGGTTCCGGGCTGGGCGCGGGCGTCGCGGCGCTCGTGGGCATGGGTGTCGCGCAGCTGCGCTTCCCGGACGTCGATTCCCCGACCGTCGGTGACGTCGTCGCCGCGGCACCGGGGCTGGTGACGCCGATCGTGCTCATCCTGCAGCCCCTTGCGGCCGCACTGATCTACCTTCTCCTCGTGTCCCTGAGCCCGTACGACGATCTCGGGATCTCGGATCACGAACTTTCCGCGGACGAATCGAAGCCGGACGTCCCCGTCGAGCGCTAGCCGGACGTCCCCGTCGAGCGCTAGCCGGTCGCGGAGATCGTCTCGGCGAGGAGCCCTGCGCGGTCGGATCGGGTCCGGGCGGGCGGCCTTCGGGATAGACTCCTCGGCATCCGCCGCTGGCACCGTCCTGGCGTGCTATCCGGCTCTTCGTGAGTAGTCACCGAACCTCGACCGATCCGTTCGCGTCAGGAGCGTACCGATCATGAGCGCGGAATCCGAGAACGAGAAGACCGACCCGACGGCCGGCAGCAGTGGCGAATCAGCCCCCTTCCGGTTCCGGCCGTACCACCACCCGGCCGCCGGCTGGGGCGCCGCCAAGAGCGTGGGCCGCGTGCTCGCCCGAGAAGGTGAGTTCCTCGACGGGCCGCGAGGCATCATGCGGATGAATCACGAGGGCCGCGGCTTCGACTGCCCGGGATGCGCCTGGCCGGACGATCTCAAGGGCCTGCACCTGGACATCTGCGAGAACGGGATCAAACACGTCACCTGGGAGATGACCCACAAACGAGTCGGCCGAGACTTCTTCGCGGCGCATACCGTCGGCGAGCTGTCGCGGTGGAGCGACGCCGCTCTCGAGGATCAGGGCCGTCTGACCGAGCCGATGCGGTACGACCCGGACACCGACCGCTACGTTCCGATCAGCTGGCCGGATGCCTTCGACCTCGTCGGCCGGGCCCTGCGTGAACTCGACGAGCCCGATCAGGCGGCCTTCTACACCTCGGGCAGGCTCGGCAACGAGGCAACGTTCCTGTATCAACTCCTGGCCCGCGAGCTCGGCACGAACAACCTGCCCGACTGCTCCAACATGTGTCACGAGGCGAGCGGCCGCGCCCTGCAAGCGTCCCTCGGCACGGGCAAGGGAACGGTGGACCTGAAGGATTGGGAGGTCACGGACGCGCTGTTCGTCATGGGCGTCAACGCGGCCTCCAATGCGCCGAGAATGCTGACCTCACTTGTCGAGGCCTACAAGCGGGGCGCTCAGATCGTGCACATCAATCCGCTGATCGAGGCCGCGGCCCGGCGCGCGATCATTCCGCACGAGTTCCTGGCCATGGCTTCATTCCGATCAACCCCCACCAGCACCTTGAACCTGCAGCCACGCATCGGCGGCGACATGGCGCTGCTCCGTGGGATGGCGAAGGTCGTCCTGGACGAGGCCCGCACCGACCCGAAAGCTCTCGACACCGAGTTCATCGAGCGCCACACCTCCGGGTTCGCGGAGTACCGGGCCCTGTGCGAGGCGACGTCGTGGGAGGAGATCGAGCACCAGTCCGGGGTCGCTCGCGCCGATATCCGCAAGGCGGCGCTGGTCTACTGCGAGGCCGACCGCAGCATCTTCAGTTGGTGCCTGGGCGTCACCCAGCACGATCACGGCGTCGACACCGCCCGCGAGATCGTCAACCTGCTGCTGCTGCGTGGAAACCTCGGCAGGGAAGGCGCCGGGCCCTCACCGGTTCGGGGTCACAGCAACGTCCAGGGCAACCGGACCTGCGGTATCGATCATCGTCCGACGGGGGAGTTCCTCGACCGGCTCGCCGCGGTCTGCGAGATCGACCCGCCCCGACGCCACGGACTGGACACCGTCGGCACCATCGAAGCCATGCACCGCGGCGACGTGTTGGTCTTCGTCGGCATGGGCGGGAACTTCGCGCTGGCCGCTCCCGACACCCCGTACACCTTCGCGGCGCTGCAGAAGTGCCGACTGACCGTGCACGTGAGCACGAAACTCAACCGCAGCCACCTGGTCCACGGCCGCGATGCGCTGATCCTGCCCTGCCTCGGTCGCACCGAGAAGGACCAGCAGCGCGCCGGTGTCCAGGCGACGTCGGTGGAGGACTCGATGAGCATGGTGCACCTGTCGATCGGGATGAAGCGGCCCGCGTCCCCGCACCTGTTGTCCGAGCCGGCTATCGTCGCGGGCATCGCCCGCGCCGCCCTGCCCGACAGCGCCACGCCGTGGGAGCGGTACGTCGAGGACTACGACCGGATCCGCGACACCATGTCCCACGTGCTCGACGGATTCGAGGACTTCAATCGACGAGTGCGCCTGCCCCTGGGCTTCCGCATCCGCCAACCCGCCCGCGAACTGGTCTTCGACACCCCCTCCGGGCGGGCCGAATTCTCCACCGCCACACTGCCGGATGTCGTCCCCGCCGAGGACCGGCTGGTCCTCTGCACGATGCGCTCGCACGACCAGTGGAACACCACCATCTATTCCGACAACGATCGCTACCGTGGTGTGAAGAACCTGCGCACGCTGATCTTCATGAACGCCGACGACATGCGCGAGCGCGGTATCGGCAAGTTCGACGATGTCGACATCACCAGCATCGCCCGCGACGGCAGCACGCGCTCCCTGCACGGCTACACCGCCATTCCGTACGACATCCCTCGTGGCAGCGCGGCCGGGTACATGCCCGAGATGAACGTGCTGTGCGCCATCGGTGACTACAGCACGCAGAGTGACCAGCCGCTCATGAAGAACGTCAGGATCACTGTTCGAGCGGCGTCGTGACCCGATCGGAACGCTTGTAGTCCGCGGCGTACATCTCGCGACGTACTCCTGGCCCGAGTGGCGGTGCAGGACGCGCATCAACTCGTCCGTGGCGGACCGCGCTGGGTGGGGTGACCCGTCGGTGGGGCCGAGCCCGCCGTGGTGGCGAGACAAATCGACCGGTGGGCAGATCGTGATCCGCACTCGGCCGGGCCGCCACGCGCGGGTGCCGGGCGGGTTGACCGTGTCGGTCCCACGGACGACGACCGGAACGACCGGCGCACCGGTGGCCAGCGCAACGCGCATCACGCCGGTCTTCCCGCGATACAGCCGTCCGTCGGGCGACCGGGTCCCTTCCGGGTAGATGCCCCACACGCCACCGGCCTCGAGGATGTCGCGCGCGGCCCGCAGCGCGCTCGCGGCGGCGTCGGCACCGCCACGGTCGATCGGGACCTGCCCGGATGCGGTGAAGAACCAACGGAGAAACCTGCCCTTGATCCCCGTGCCCGTGAAGTACTCGCGCTTCGCCACGAAAGTGATGCGGCGCCGGACCATCAGCACCAGGAAGAAGGAGTCCACGACCGCGAGATGGTTGCCCGCGAGGATCACCGGACCGCTCGTCGGGATGTGCTCCGCACCCTCGATCGTCGGTCGACCGAGGACCCGGAGAACGGGTCCGATCAGCACGTATTTGAACAGTCGATACCACACATCAGCCTCCTGTTTTCCCGCCCGCACTCGAGTAGACAGTGTCTACTCGCTTGATCGTAGCGCGATGGTAGACACTGTCTACATGGAGACGGTGCGTTCGCTGCGTGACGAGTTGGTGTCTGCCGGTGTCGAATTGCTCGAGGCGGCGGGGGCGTCCGGCGTCAGCCTGCGGGCGATCACCCGGCGGGCCGGGGTGTCACACGGAGCGCCGCGGCGCTACTTCCCGACGCACAACGCGCTGCTCGCCGCGATCGCTGTCGAGGGATTCTCGGACCTCGCGGTGCGGCTGCGCCCGTCGCTCGACGGATCCAGTGCCCCTGCGCGAGATCGACTCGTCGCGCTCGGGATCGCCTACGTCGAGTTCGCCCGCGACCGGCCGGCGATGTTCGAGCTCATGTTCCGGCACGACCTGCTCGAGGGTGCCGGGGAGAACCTGCGCGCGACGACCCTGCCACTCTTCGCCGCACTGCACGGGCTCGTCGAGGACGCGTCGAACGACACCGACGCGGGCGATCGCGCACTTGCCATCTGGGTGTCCCTGCACGGAACCGCTGTCCTCGTGGCGAACCGGAGTCTGCAACTGGTCGCCGGCGATGCCGTGCTCGAGGGTCTCGTCGGGCGGGTGATCGGTGCGCACCTGGTGCCGCCGACCTGAGGGCGCTGTTCCCGTTCTTGATCCCCGAGCACCGCATCCGGCCTTGTCCGGGGCGGCTGGGACGCTATCCGAGCCCGTCTCCGGTCACGATCGGGGGTAGTTGGACGACCTGTCCGGCATAGGCCAGTCCGGCGCCGAAGCCGAGCAGCAGCGCCGTGTCGCCGCGGCGGGCCTGGCCGGAACGCAGAAGCTGTTCCATGGCCATCGGGATCGACGCCGCGCTGGTGTTGCCGGTTTCGGCAATGTCCCGAGCGACCGCGACGGTATCAGGTAGTCCCAGTGTCCGGATCAGTGCGTCGGTAATGCGACTGTTGGCCTGGTGCGGCACGAAGGCGTCCAGGTCGTCGGCCGCGACACCGGACTTCTCCAGTGCGTCGCGGCACGCCTTCTCCAGGAAGGTGACCGCCCAACGGAACACGGCCTGACCGTTCATCCGGATGTACGGCCGCTCGGTGCGGCCCCCGTCGGCTTCGGCTGCCTCGACCTCGGCGAAGTACTGCTTGAAGTCCTTGTCCTGCTTGATCGCCGCGGTCTGGCTTCCGTCCGAACCCCACGCGACCGGACCGATTCCCTCGGCGTCGGACGGACCCACCACGACCGCGCCGGCACCGTCGGCGAAGATGAACGCGCACGTCCGGTCGGTCGGATCGAGCAGGTCGGACAGCCGTTCCACACCGATCACCAGGACATGGCGGGCCTGCCCTGCGCGGACGAGACCCGCGGCGTTGCCGAGCGCGTAGCAGAAGCCCGCGCACCCGGCGGAGATGTCGTAGGCGGCGGTGTCGTGCATACCGAGTTCCGTCGCCACCACCGCC
This sequence comes from Rhodococcus sp. W8901, assembly GCF_013348805.1. Classification (NCBI taxonomy): domain Bacteria; kingdom Bacillati; phylum Actinomycetota; class Actinomycetes; order Mycobacteriales; family Nocardiaceae; genus Rhodococcus; species Rhodococcus sp. W8901. Next base: position 3,282,823 of record NZ_CP054690.1, on the reverse strand, counting down.
CCCGCCGACGGCCCCAGCACCATCTGCGACGAGGTGGCCAGCACGACCGCGTCGATCTGCTCGGCCACCAGACCCGCGGCGGCGAGCGCGTCGCGGGCGGCCGCCACGCTCATCGAGACGATGGTCTCGTCGGGCTCGGCCCAGCCACGGGCCGTGATTCCGGAACGGGTCCGGATCCATTCGTCGGAGGAGTCGATGCGGTCGACGATCTCGGAGTTGGGGACCACACGTCGCGGCCGGTACACGCCGAGGCCCAGAAGGGCTGCGTGGGCGACGGGCTGTGCGGTGGCGATGGGGGCGGGCACGGCATCCTCTCCATGTGGACCGATCGGTTCACATGCTTCAGATCTAACATGAACCGATCGGTCCACACAACCGAAAGAGGCTCGAATGACCACAGCACGCCCGCGCGCTCGACTCCTCGCGAGCACCATTGCCATGGTGCAGGAGCTCGGGGTGCACGGTGCCGGACTGGCGGAGCTGCTCAAACGCAGCAATACGTCGCGGAACTCGCTGTATCAGCACTTCCCGGCCGGAAAGAGTGAGGTCGTGGAGACGGCCACTCGGATCGTGTCGAGGGTCGTCGGTTCGCATCTGAGTGCGATGGCTGAACGGCTGCCGACCGCGCCGTCGATCGACCGATGGTTGGACGACCTGCTCGCATTCTGGCGTGATCCTCTCGAATCCAGTGACTACCGTCTGGGCTCGTTCATGATGGCGGCGGCGTTGGACGAGCTCGATCCGGCGGTCCAGTCCGCCGCCGGACACGCGTTCACCGAGTGGACGGCATTGCTCTCCGGCGGCATGGTTCGGAGCGGGCTCGACAACTCGACCGCGCGTTCGATGTCGGGACTGCTCTTGTCGGTCATCGAGGGTGCGATCGTCCAGAGTCGCGCGCTCAAGTCGAGTGAACCCTTCGCTGCGGCACAGGACCAGCTCGGTCTGCTGCTGGGGCATCACCTCGCACCCCGCTAGGGGGCACGCTCTAGGGGTGCTTGCCCGCCGCGAACGCACTTGCGTGGGCGGCGATGTGGTCGCGGAGTCGCGTCACGGCCGGAGTGGGCCGGTAGTGGCCGGTCACGAGCCCGATGCTCCGATCGGGCACGCCCCTCAGGGGAATTGCCACCAGGTCCGGGTGCGGGGATTCGGCGGCCGGCAGTGCGGCGACGCCGAGCCCGTGCGCAACGAGAGCCCGGATCGTCTCGAACTCGGTGATCTCGAACGACACACGCGGCGCGAATCCGATTCGCGCGCAGGATGAGTCGAGAATCCTGCGAAGGTGGTACGACGGCGGACTCGCGATGAACGGCTCGTCCGCGAGTTCGGCGAGATCGACGCGCCTGCGGGCGGCGAGCGGGTGTCCGCGAGCGACGTGCAGGAGGAGGCGCTGGTGTCCCAGCACGGCGGCGGGCAGGTCGTCGGGGCAGGGGATCATCACCGCCAGGTCCAGTCGGCCGTCGCGGACCATCGCGGCAAGGGCGTTCCCGTGGTCCTGCGTCAGGTGCAGCCGGATCCGGGGCGCGGTGGTGTGGAAGTCGGCGAGCAGGGAGGGAATGCTCACCGGGCCGAGTGTCAGCGGGAAACCGAATCGCACGAGCCCACTCTCGGGATCCGCGTTGCTGCGCACCGCCGCGACCGCATCGTCGAGTGCCCGGACGAGGCCGTGGGTCCGCTCGAACAGTTCCCGCCCCTGCGACGTGAGGGCGATTCGGCGGCCGGCCGGCTGGAACAGTTGCACGCCCAGCGTCTTCTCCAGGGTCTTCAGTCGTCGGCTGAGTGACGACTGCGGTACGCCGAGGAGTTCGGATGCGCGGGTTACGTGCCCTTCTTCCGCGGCCGCATCGAAGGCAGCGAGCAAAGGCGCGACGGCGTCGACCTCGCCGGGCAGTGATTCATCCATATTCGGATCATAAAGTCACCAGATCATCATTGGACGGATGAGTTGCGCGTGGGCAGCCTTGCTGACATACCGGCGAGGAGAGGGGCACGGCATGGTTCAGGCGAGTGGCGGGGGATCGGACACCGGGCACGGAGGCGAGGTTCTCGACGTGGTCCTCGTCGGCGGCGGCATCATGTCCGCGACCCTCGGTGCACTGTTGGCGAAGTTGCAGCCGGACTGGTCCGTCGCGCTGCTCGAGCGTCTCGGGGAACTGGCAGGCGAAAGCTCGAACGCATGGAACAACGCCGGGACCGGCCATTCCGGGCTGTGCGAGCTCAACTACATGCCCGATGCCGGTGATCCGGCGAAGGCCGAGGACATCGGCCGCCAGTTCCACCTCTCGCGGCAGTTCTGGGCGTCGCTCGTCGAGGACGGTGACGTGCACGACCCGGCATCGTTCATCAATCCCACGCCGCACATGGACGTCGTGTTCGGTGAACGCGACATCGCCTATCTGCGTGAGCGATTCGAGACGTTGCGGCACCTACCGTTGTTCGCGGCGATGCAGTACACCGAGGATCCCGAGACCGTCCGAGAGTGGGCGCCGCTGCTGATGGACGGACGGAACGATGCCGAGGCGGTCGCGGCGACCCGCTACGAGGGCGGTAGCGACGTCGACTTCGGGGCGCTCACCCACACGCTCGTCCGGGTGATGACGAGCGGTGGGGCGCGGGTGCACCTGCGGCACGAGGTGACCTCCCTCGCGCGCGGGTCGGACGGCATCTGGACCGTCACCGGGTCTGATCGTGCGTCCGGGCGCCGCTTCCGGATCAGGTCGCGTTTCGTTTTCGTCGGTGCCGGTGGGTATGCGCTGAAGTTGCTGCAGAAGGCCCGGATCCCCGAGGTGCGCGGTTATGCGGTGTTCCCGCTCGGCGCCCAGTTCCTTCGCACCGGCAACCCCGCCGTGGTCGGCCGGCACGACGCGAAGGTCTACGGGCAGGCCGCAATCGGGGCCCCGCCGATGTCGGTGCCGCATCTCGACAAGCGGGTCGTCGACGGCCAAGCCTCGCTGATGTTCGGTCCGTACGCCACCTTCAGCACGAGGCTCCTCGAGCGCGGCAGGCTCACCGACCTGTTCACGACCATCCGGTTCCGAAACGTCGCGGTGCTGGTGGCGGTCGGAATCCAGAACCTGCCGCTCGTGCGCTATCTCATCGCCGAGCTGTTCGCCTCGCGCCGACGCAAGTTCAGTCAGTTGAGACGCTTCTGTCCCGGGGCCGATCCGGCGGACTGGAGTGTGGCGCAGGCCGGCCAGCGCGCCCAGCTGGTCAAACCGGATCGGCGCAGGATCGGAGTGCTGACCTTCGGGACGGAGGTCGTCGTCGGTGCGGACGGAACCATCGCCGGTCTGCTCGGTGCCTCGCCGGGCGCTTCGGTCGCACCGCCGCTCATGGCAGACGTCCTCGACAAGTGCTTCCCGGAGAAGCGCGCGGAGTGGGAACCGTTGCTGCGCAGGCTCATGCCGGGTCTCGGTGCGGCCGGTGAGCGTGACCAGCAGGTGGTCGACCGCAACCTCGAACGCACGGGGCGCTCGCTGCGTCTGTTGCGGCGATCGGAATGACGATTGCCTGCCGATCTTCATGCCGACGCGTTATCCGGAGTCCCGAACGCCGTGCGCTCAACGGGATGACGCGTGCACCGGCGTCAGACGTCCAGTAGGCGTTGTGCTCTGCGTTCGTCGAGGCCGCCGCGCCACCCTGCGAGGGGGACCGGTATGTCGGAGCGCGGGCCGCTCTGGACGGAGTGGTAGGCGGCGTGCCGCTCGGTGTTGCCGATGAACCGGTCCCACATCGGGGCAAGGACGGGGCTGGGCAGAACGCCGATCTCGGAGAGCCCGATGAGGATGCCGTACCGCTGGTACTTGTCTGTGCCGGGAACGATCTTCGCCCGCGCAACGGCCTTCTCCAGTTCGCTGGGCCGTGTTCCCGGGGGCTGCGCGCGGACGACGTCCAACAGTGCGCGGACCCGTTCCCTGTCCTCTTCGTTCGGCAGCGGCAGCCCCTCCGCGACTGCGGCTTCCAGATCGGGTAGGTACTTCTCGGGCAGTTCGTTCCATGACCAACCGAGCGCGAGCCGCAACAAGGTCTCCGTGACGTCGACGTCGTATCCCGCGTCGTGCAGCGGGTCGAGGCCGCAGTCCGGGATTCCGCCGGTGCCCTTGGGTGCGGTGTCGAGGAACTGTGCCCAACCGTAGGAGATCACCGTCTGGCGGCCACGTGGTGCGCTTCCCAGCCCCGCGACGAAGGCCGCGAGCACCGCGTCGGGATCGAGGGAGTCGGCCGCCGCGGTCGTGCGCTCGACGATCTCTGACGGGGTCCACCGCTCCGTCGCATGCACGGGCCACCCCAATCTCGCCGCAGCGACCACATCCTCGGGATCACGCGACGGGTCGGCGCCTTTGACCGTCCCGGCACGGGTGAGTCGGTACCCGTAGCAGCGCAGCAACGGTTCCAGCTCTGCTCCCCGAGGGATGCGACGCGGTGCGGCAATCACCTCGTGAGCCTAACGCGTCCGCACGCCGGTCAGCGGATCAGTGCGAAACCGACACGAACTGTCATGTCTACCAATCCATAACCCGGTACTCCGCGAGAACGGACGGGATCATCCGTGTGTCGATGGATCACCATGGACGACAGCGATCGGGTCCGTGGGTGTCAATCCGGCGAGGTCGTATCGGCGAATATATTCTCGACTTCGTCCAGGTCCAGCCCCGTCGCCTCGGCGATCTCGTCCAACGGGTGATCGGCCCTGCACAGCTCGGCCGCGCGGACACGTGGACCGACGAGCCAGCCGAGCCGAACCAGCAACTGCTCCGCCCCATGTCGGAGTTCGGCCCGCTGGTTCCGGGACCATGGTGCGGACCGGGACAGGGACGCTTTTCCGATCCATTCGCGGAGCAATTCGCCGAGTGCCTCGCGCTGTTGCGCCGTGGTGAGTCCGTCGACCGCTTCTTCCGTCACACACAGGTCGACGAGCAGCGCGGGCTCGGAGCGCTCGAAGCGCGTGAAGGACCGCCGGCCGACGTCCGCGGGCAGGCATCTCAGGCAGAGGACGAGGGTCCCGGCGACCGCTGGCGTGGCAACGGCGAAGGCATCTCCTGCCTCCTGCAGCTCGTTCGCCAGCGCGTACAGGTCCCCGATCGTGCCGGTGTCCGACGTGACGACGAGTTCCATCCGCCCGACGCTACCGGCGCGAGGTGGGTGTGCGTTCAGGCGTCGAGCGGATAGAACTAGTGTTCCGGCCAATGGCTTCGGGTCAGGTCCGCTTGCGGCTCGCGATCTCGTCAGAGAGCTGCTGCACGTGGGCGGGGTCCGCGTCCCGGGCAAGGGCGACGTAGTGGTCCATGACGGCCGGCCGGTAGCGCACGGGCAACGTCTGTCCTGGGGCGAGTCGGGTGAGCTCGGTGATCGTGAGGGCTTCGTCTGCGATGCCGCGGAACGAGATGCCGTCGGCGGTCTCCACGTCGAACATCAGGACCACGCGTGGATTGCTGTTGACCTCCCGCCAGTCGACGAGAACGCCGAGCGCAAGCGCGCCCGTACGCAGTTCCGCATTGCGCTTCGATGCATCACTGCTCATGAGCGGGTTCGGGGCGACGCCCGGGAAGTCGGGCCCGACGCCGAGCGATTCCGGACTCAGGTCGGGCCTGAGCTGCTCCATCAGATCGTTGAGCTTCTTCGAATCGAACGTCCTGTCGAACATCCTGCCGACCATCCTGCCGAACATCCTGATCCCTCCCTCACACCGGTGCCGGAATCTCGGCCTGGCGCTTCGCCCTCACTGCGATTGCAAGTCGCGGCCATTCCCGACCTCCGTCGCATCGCCCCGTCCCGATGGGAGCATCCCACCTGAACCCTGCCTATTTGTCAGACACGCCCCAGGCGGAATCACGGCGCCGGAGGAACATGTCCAGTGCGGCTCCGACATTCTCGCGCACGAAGCCCTCCTGCTCCGCTGCGATCATGGAGCGCATCGTCTCGAGTTCGCGCTCGGCGCCGGGCAGGTCGAACACCGCGCAACCAGCGGCGTTGCGGACATCCCAATCGTCGTCTGTCCGGGCTAGGTGGATCAGCGCTGTGCGGCATCTCTCGGCAAGGGAATCGTCATCGATCTGAAGGATCTCGAAGACCCGCACCGCTTCGATCCTCACCAAGTCGTCCTCTGACACATCGGCCGCAACCGCGAGCAGGAATGAGGCCAGCAAGGGTCCGTCGTCATCCTCGGGAACCAAGGATCGTAGTGCGGAGAAACGCCTGTCCGCGCTCCACTGCGCGAAGTTGGCGATCACTTCACAGACGGCCACCGATCCGGAACCCATGAGGCTCCACACTACCGAATCCGATCAGTTCGACTTCACCTCCAAGACAAGCGCCGCGCACCCCGGAATGGTCGATTCACCAACCCTTGACCGCAGTCCCGTCCCACCGTGGATCGGCCAACAGTTCCGGTGCCGGACCGACGAAGGCGCGCGCGGCGTCGGTGTCTCCGGTGAGGGTGAAGCGCAGCCACGCGGTGAGGTACCCGCGGAATCCACCTCCGTCGGTGGGCCAGTTGTGCCCCACCCCCAGCAGGCGGCCGCGGGCCGCGGGCCCCGGGCTCACGGCGTGGTAGGCGGCCTGCGGTATGGCCGTCGAGACCGGATCCTCGGCCCCTGTCAGGTAGAACACCGGACCTGTCAGCCGAGCCACGTCGATCACGTCGACGGGCCGAGTGGCCCACCAGGGGTCGGGCAGGTCGAGTACGGCGGTGGAGGTGATGAGTCCGTCGGAGTCGGTGCTGGCATTGATCGATCCCCCGGCGCCCTGCGAATGTCCGACGGCGGCGACATGTGCGACGTCGATGCGATCGTGAAAGATGCTCTCCGGATTCTCGTTCTGTGCCAGGACGTAGCGCGCTGCAGCCAGGATCTCGGTCCCGTCGCCGGTGACGCTGCTGTCGGCGACCACGACGACGAAGCCCCAGGAGGCCAGGTGGCGTAGCAACTCCTCGTACTGCTCGTACGTCGCGTAACTTCCGTTGCCGAAGGTGACCACGGGATGGCGGTCGGGACTGGTGGCGATGTCGGCGGGATGGAACACCTGATATCCGGGCACCGCCACCGAGGTGACGGCGTGGGTGCCGGTGGCCGCGTAGCGCTCGCTGACGGATTGCCGTTCCGGAGCAGCGGGAGTCGCCGCCGCGGGATCTGCCGCGGGAGCAGTGGGAACTGATGCGAGGGCCGGTGCCGAGATTCCGGACGCCATCGGCATCGCGATCATCGCGGCGAGGAGCAGTGTCCGGGTGCGTCGGGTGGCGGGGGGCAGAGGTCGTCGTAACTTCACGAGCCCACCCTAGGGACTGCCGGACGAACCGGCGACAGGTTGGGTCACGCAGCCCGCGCGGCTGGCGCGGTCATACGATTCAGCGGGGCGCTACGGCGCCGGACGGTTCTCCCGGATACCCGGCTCTCACAACCCTGCCCGGCGCCGGCATGTGGACAGTCCCCTGACCGTCACCAGTCGGAGCGCGGTCTTCGCGACACGGCCGGTGGCAGTTGTGGTTCGGTCTGGACCGGGACAGGGCGTCGGGGGGACGATGGCGCTATGCGTCCCGCGTTCTGGTCTCTTGCGCTCGAGGACATTCCCCGTCCGGACTTCGTCGACGTGGTCGCGGCGCCACTACCGCTCGGCGCCACCGACGATCCGCGGGTGTGGGCCGAGACGGTGTTCGCAGGCGGATCGACCCCGGTGTGGATTCGTATCGCCATGGCGGTCCGCCAGTTGGTAGTCCCGCTGATCGGCGTGCCCCGCGCGGGCCGCGACATCTTCGCTGTGTCGTGCATGCAGGACGGTGAGGCGTTGATCTCCGTCGACGACCGACACCTCGACTTCCGGGCAGGTGTCGCGGTCGACACCGAGACGCGACTCGTCCGCCTGACGACGGTTGTGCGGCTGAAGGGCTGGCGCGGCCGCGTCTACTTCGCGCCCGTCAGCGTCGTCCACCCGGTGGTCGTGCGGTCGATGCTGCGCCGGGCGTGCACCAGGCTCACACCGCGCTAGTTCAGAGAGCTGTCGTTCGAAATCTTCTGCAGCAGAATGGTTTCGAGATCGACGGCGTCGCGTCCAGCGCGTCCACGCGGTGCAACCTCTGTCCGGACCACGGTGGACGGTTCTACTGAAAGTCAGCTGCCGATGATCACGCCGTGGCCGATCCGGCCGCCCCGTGCCGGCACTTCTGTTCGTCATCGGGGATGATGACGACGGTCGATTCCTGCTGCGGGTTTCGGCGCGTCACCGCCGCTACGCGGACGACGGAACCGCGAACTTTCTCGACGGGCCTGCCGACCCTTGAACCTCGCAGCCCGCCACCGCGCCACCGACCAACCCGCCGACCACCTAGGGGTTCGACCGACACTGCGCGCTTAGACTCGGCTCGTCGACCGATCCGACCACAGACAGGAAGCGGCCGTGGCCAACCGCACGTATCTCTACACCACTCCCTTTTGCCCTCAGGAAGATCCGGCAGCTGCACGCGTTCATCGCCTCGCCGGCATCTCCGAGTGGTCGTACGCGATACCGTTGGTCCCACGGATCCTCGTCTCCGTGGACCCCCGTGCCCGCCAGTCGATGATCTGGGACGACACCCCCGACCTGATCGCAGTCACGGCCCGCTGCGGCCCAGGCATCGCCCGGCTCGACGGCTTCCTCGGCCGCATCGACCACCCCGGCCTCGGCACGATGGCTGAGGATGCGCTGCGGTTCCTGCGCAGCCACACCGAACCCGACCACCATTTCGTCCTCGAATGTGGCGAGGTCTTCGACATGGACGACGAGCCGTTCGCTGACCAGGGCCGGACATTGATGGCTGGGCTGGCGGACATCGACACAGAGATGGAGGCGGCGTTGGTCAGGCTCGCACCCGCCAAGCCGAACTTCTGGCAGCGGGTGTTCACGCCGTCGCAGGAGAGTAGCGAGGAACCCCTCCGCGAGCTCGGTCTCGGCTACTGGTCCGACACGCTGTACATCGAGCTCGACGGCCCGCGACAGGCGTGACCGCGCGTCGGTGCCGATTGGGGTGCGTCTCCTGCAGGCGGTCGCCGCGACTTGGACGCCGTGATGGGCGAGGCGTCTTTGGGACCGGGCGCGGATGCTCGGTCCGGCGACGCCCTTCGGGTACGTCCCGCCTACGCCATGCCTCGCAGGTGGCCCGAAGGGCTGTAGTCGATCTTCCAGTCCGTGTACACGCCGAGCATCCCGTCTCGCAGACACCGCAGCCCGATGCTCACCCAGCGCACGTCGTCGCTCCCGTCGCCGACCGGGGCGAAGCTGACCGCGACGGCGAACTCGTCCCCGCCACAAGGGCATTCGCACTGGGACGGTTCGGCCTCGGGCCAGTGGTCCACGCTGTCGGCGATCAGGACGGCGTCGTCGCAGGCCACGCAGAGACGTTCGGCACAACCCGCCTCGTCGTCTACGCCGATCGCGAAGGCTCGTCCGCCGCATTTCGCGCACACCGACTCGGTGACGGTGTCGACGTCGTAGCCACCGGCGCGGTACTGCTTCACATACGCGGCGAGGGCGGCGAAATCCACGCCGTGCCCCGGTCCCTGCGTTTCCTTCAATGTCACGCAAGTCATTGTGCACGCCGGGTACGACGGATCACGCGGGTAACCGGGATCGAGGTGGTGGACGGCCGGATTCATGGTTTGCAGACTCAGGTCGTTGTGGATGACAGATCCCCGCCGTCCTGACCTGGGGATCGACAACCACGGTGACGAGAGCCCCTGCTGAAGGTCCCCGCCATAGACGGCAATTGTTCGCCGGCCTGACGTGCCCATCACGCCGGCGGCGGTATGCGGAATGGTTCGAAGACCGCTGGGAACCGGACGGCGGGTGGGGGAAGGAGTAGGCCGATGAACACGAGGATGCAGACGGTGGAGATCGTGTGGACCGAGGTCTCGCGTCACCGGGCGACGGTGAACGTGGCTCTCCCGGAATCGATCTGGAGGGTGTGGATCTGGCGCGGCCCTGTCTGACGCGGGGTTCACGGGCGTCGAGCGTGAGGGGATCGCGGTCCGTCCCGTCGAGCACGACGCGGCGGCGCTGCTGTTCGACCAGACCTGATGCAGGAGGGACGGCTCGTCGGAAGCGGGCCGGTCCCGTTTGTCAGTCTCACCGATCGCGTTCGCGCGGTGCGGCTCGGCCCTCACACCCTTTCGGGTGTGGGGGCCGATTCTTTGCCTTGACCAGGGGAGACGAGATGTCCCGGGTGGGTCTTAGGGTGCGCCGGAGAGGCTGTAGGTGATGTAGTGGTCGCCCCATTTGAGGTAGGCGCTGGTGGTGGCTTGGCCTCGGATGGTGTCGTTCTGGAATTGGTAGACGGGGTGGCGGGGCCAGAGGTTGCTGACGTGTTCGAGGGTGTAGTACTCGCGGTGGCTGGGTGGGTGTCGCTGGTGGATCTCTTCACGAGTGAGTGGGGGAAGGTTGCCGAGTTGGTAGGTCCTGCCGAGGGATTCGAGGCGTTCGGGTGGGGTGAAGATGTTGAGGCTGTGGTAGACGAACATCGTGTAGAGGATCCCGGCGGCGAACACTGCGGCGAGGGCGCGGGCGCCGTATCGGATTGCGCGGCGCAGGGTTGTGGGCATGATGGCACGGTATATCGTTCGTGACCTGGGCAGATGACGTGTTCCGCCCGGGCCGGCACGATGTGATGGGGGTTCGTGTGAGGGGAGCGTCGTGGCTGCCGGCGGTTCTAGCGGCGGCCGGTGTGGTGTCGGTGCTGGTCGGGTTCGGTGCCTTGTCATTCCTCGGCGTCGGAAGTTCAGCGACCGATCTTTGTGTCAGTGTCCAGGACTCGGTCAGCGACGGGGGTCCTGTCTATAAGGCAACGCGTTCGTGGCTGCCTGTGGTCGGCGCGAGCTGTACGTATGCCCATTCCAACGATGTTCACGTTCAGCACTTCGTGTTTGACTGGCCGGCTTCGGTCACTGCTCTCGCGGGCTGGGCTTTGGTAGCGATCTCCGCGGTGTGGGCTCACCGTCGGGCAAGCCACCGATGAACATGTGGGAGCCGGCCGGTACCGGCCGCACGCCGCCCAGGCCCGGGCCGCAGCCGGCCGGCCGCGGCCGAAGACCCGCAAGCTCGCCGCGCAGCCAGCGCTACGGCAGGTGGTGCAGGAATATCTGAACGTCAGGTGGAGTCCGGAACAGATAATGCGCAGGCTGCGCCGGGACTTCCCCGACCGTCCGGAGATGCACGTGTGCCACGAAATGATCTATCCGGCCCTCTACCAGCAGGCCATGGCGAACTGCACCGCGAGGTCGCTCGATTCCTGCGTACTGGACGGACGATTCGCCGGCGGCGCCGCGGGCCGCAGCGGGTGCAGCGGATGGCGGCCCCCATGGTCCTGATCAGCGAGCGCCCCGCCGAGGTCGACGACCGGGCCGTGCCCGGGCATTGGCAAGGGGATCTGATCGTCGGGAAGAACAACCAGTCCGCGATCGGCACCCTCGTCGAACGCTCCACCCGCCACGTGATGCTCGTCCACCTGCCCCACGGCCGTACCGCCGACCGGGTCCGGGACGCAATCGCCGGGACCATCGGGCATCTGCCGGCGCACTTGAAGCGGTCGGTGACGTGGGACCAGGGCTCCGAGACGAACCTGCACCATGAATTCACCGCCGCCACCGACATTCCCGTCTACTTCTGTGATCCTCGTTCGCCCTGGCAGCGCGGGACGAGCGAGAACACGAACGGGCTACTGCGCCAGTACTTCCCGAAAGGAACTAGCCTGGAAGGTCACTCCCGCGCGCATCTCGACGCTGTCACTACCGAACTCAACAACCGCCCACGTAGAACGCTCGGCTGGGACACCCCAGCCGAGCGTTTCGCTACTGTCGTCGCGGCTAGCAGACAAACCTGTTCAGCGGCAGGATCGGTGTCCCGACCCGACGTGGAAGGGCTTCCGATCGTGGAAGTGTCAGGCGTCGCGCTTGTTCACCACGACCAGACTTGTGCCGAAGACGACCGCCACGAACGCCGCGAAGTACACCAGCGCGCCCCACGGACCCCAGTGGAAGTCGAACTGCCCGCCGTTCTGCTGTCCGAGGAAGTATGTGGCGTTGTTGAACGGACCGAACTCGCCGATGTACTTGCCCACCTTCGGGATCACCGTCGCCATGCTCTCGATCACCAGCGGCCACAGCAACACCAGCGAGATGGCACCCGCCGACTGGCGGATCAACGTGCCCACACCCACCGCGAAGACCGCGACCAGTGCGAAGTAGATCGGCACACCGAGGACGATGCGGGCGTTGTCGCCGTCACCGAGCGGGATGGTCAGGCCCGAAGCGGCCTGGCCGAGATAGAACGCCGCGAGGGCGACGACCAGGCCGAGGACAGCCGCAAATCCCGCCAACAGCAGCGCCTTGCCTGCGATCACCGCCGAACGATTCGGGCTGGCCAGGAACGAGGTGCGGATGACACCGAAGCGGTACTCGGTGGTGACCGCGAGCGCCGACATGATCATCACCAGCATGGCGCCGAACTGCACCGCGCCCATCTGGGTCACTGCGGCGGTGTAGTTGTAGGGGTTGGCGAACCCCGCGCCGGTCTGAGACTTCATGCTGGCACCGATCACCACGGACAGGCCGATACTGACGACGACCGCGATGAGGCTGCACCACATCGGAGACTTCGTGGTCGTCAGCTTGATGCGTTCTGCATTCAACACGCTCATCGGAGCGCACCTCCCATGTTCTGCGCAGCGTCGACGGGCTGTCCGGCGACCTGAGCGTGGTACTGCACGTCGTCACCGGTGAGCTTCATGAACGCGTCCTCGAGCGAGCCCTGCTGAGACGACAGCTCGTGCAGGACGATTCCGTTGGAGCCGGCGAGCACACCGATGTCGTCGGTCGCGACGCCCGACACCAGCAGTGCCGGCTGGTGATCGAGACCGGCGTCCTCGCGGACCGCGAACCCCTGCGCGGTGAGCAGACTGCGCAGCGCGTCGAGCTGCGGGCTGCGCACCCGAACCGACGCATCCGACGAGCGGTCGACAAAGTCCCGGACGCTGGTGTCCGCGATCAGCCGTCCGCGGCCGATCACCACCAGATGATCTGCGGTGAGCGACATCTCGGACAGCAGATGGCTCGACACCAGAACGGTGCGCCCCTCCGCCGCGAGGCTCTGCATGAACTTGCGGATCCACACGATGCCCTCGGGGTCGAGACCGTTGACCGGCTCGTCGAACAGCAGCACCTTCGGGTCGCCCAGCAGCGCGCCGGCCAGGCCGAGCCGCTGCGACATGCCGAGCGAGAATCCGCCCGCCTTCTTGTTCGCGACCTCGCTCAGGCCCACCAGGCGCAGCACCTCGTCGACGCGCGACGCGGGCAGCGAGTTGGCCGCCGCCATCCACTGCAGGTGTGCCTTGGCCGACCGGTTGGGGTGCACCCACTTTGCGTCGAGCAGCGCGCCGACGGTGCGCAGCGGCTGCTTCAGCTGGTGGTACGGCACCCCCTCGATCAGTGCGGTGCCCGACGTCGGCGTGTCGAGGCCCAGGATCATCCGCATGGTCGTCGACTTACCGGCACCGTTCGGGCCGAGGAAGCCGGTGACGATGCCCGGCTTCACGGAGAACGTGAGATCGTCCACCGCTTTCGTCGACCCGTAAGTCTTTGTTAATTCCCCCACTTCAATCATGAGGGCCATACTGCCCGACGACCGCGACGATCAAAAGCCGGTCGGTAGGCATGTTTGAGATTTGTGAAGCGCTCGGCTCGGATCGCCCGCCAGCGCTTCGCTAACCTCAGCACACAACAATTGTGTTGCAACGACCCCTAGAATCCGCCCTGACGGGTGTGGGGCCGTTGCTGCGTGACCGGCGTTGATGACATGTCCCGGCGGGGTGGCATGCGGGGGCCTTTCGTACCGTGACCTGGGCGGAGGGCCGTCCCGAGTGGGTTTAAGGGCTGCCGGGGGTGGTCCGGGAGTCTCGGCTACGATGCGGTTCGATAGTAAACTTACCGGCCGGTAATGTGGCTGGTATGTCTGGAGGGGAATTCTTGATGTCTCATATTCGCATGATCGCTGCTGCTCTGATTCCTGCTGCTGCGGCGGGGCTGATGGTCACTGCGGCCGGTACTGCGTCGGCCGCTTACCTGCGCTCGGGGGAGGGCTACCAGGGGATTTCGTTCGACCACAACGAGACTCGGATTCTGCGTGATCTGGGCGTCGGCAATGCGATCGACGTAGTTGTTCCGCTGGAGTGGATCGGTATGGCTGTCGGTGAGGGGTCGATCTACGACTCTCCACTGCCGTATGTGGACGCCACGGCCCAGCAGTTGATCGACGAGGCTGTCGCTCGTGGGGGATACATTCAGTTCGACGTGAGCGATCCCGCGATTTGGGGCAGTCGGTTCGACGTCATCCAGCAGTGGTGATCTGCTGAGCTGAGCAGTCGACGGCCCACACACCCGATTCGGGTGTGTGGGGGCTTTTCGTGGGCTGAGTTGGGGTGATGGCATGTCCCGGTGGGGCCGGCGGGTGGGGTGATGCCCGGTGGGCGGCGGTGTTCGAGCTTGGTGTGGGGGTTCGTCGTGTGGCTCAGTTGTGTAGGGGTGGTGGCACACTCGGAGGTAAGGGGGTGGGTACGAAGTGGGATCGTGGTTTCGTGAGACTTGGCGGGCGGCACCTCGGCAGAGTGTTGTTGCTGTATTCGTGCTGACGACGTCGTTGACCGCCACGAGTGCGGCGCAGCAGTCGTGGGGCGTGGCTGCATATGTGTTCGTCTCGTCGATGGTGTGTGGTGGTGCGGTCGTGGTGCTTGTAGCGCGGTCGAGAGTCCAGCAGCGGGGCCGCCGCGGTCGGTGAGTACCGCAGACAAGAGACCCCTACAGGCTTGGCTTCTGTTCTAGGTGTGGGGCTCTTTTGTGTCTGACCTGCGTTGATGTCATGTCCGGGGTGAGTGTCGGGAGATAGGGGACCATTGGGTATGAATCTGCAGTTTTGGGAGGTGGGGGCGTTGCTCCGGCATTTGCAGGGCTACCTGGTCAATGCTCGTCGGTTCTTCACGGGGTGGAGTGTCGCTGAGATCCCGCGAACCGAAGACTCTCGTCGCGAAGAGAGCTGAGCCGGTAAGGGTAGTTCGCGGCCCCGGCACCTTTCCTTGAGTTCTAGTGGTCGTCGCAACACTCCAGTATGGGGAGTGCGATGGTGTTCCAGATCCGGGATCGCTCGGAGAACCGGGGGCGACGGCCTCTGTCCGAGGAGCGGCGTGTCTACTTTCAGCTCATGCGGCAGGGTGTGAGCAACGCAGAGGCCTGCCGGATCGTAGGCATCAACCGCCGGACAGGTAAACGGTGGCGCAACGGGCGTGCCCCGTCAGGCAGGGCCAACGGGGCGCCACCGGTGACTGCGGTGGCGCCTCCACCTGGTCCTTCCCGCTACCTGTGTGAAGCCGACCGCATCCATATCGCGGATCGGTTGCGGGAGAAGGCCACGATCCGAGACATCGCGGCCGAGCTGGGGCGCAGCCCGTCGACGATCAGTCGGGAGATCCGCCGCAACAGGCATCCGATCAATGGCCAGTACCGGCCGCACGCAGCCCAGGCCCGCGCCGATGCCCGCCGGCCCCGTCCCAAGACCGGCAAGATCGGCCGAACCCCCGAGCTACGGGAGTTCATCCAAACCCACCTCGATAAGCGGTGGAGTCCGGAGCAGATCTGCCAAGCTCTCCAGGCAGCCTTCCCCCCGGCAACCGGAGATGCACGTGGTCCACGAGACGATCTACCAGGCCTTGTATGTCCAGGGGTGCGGCGAGCTACGCCGCGAACTGGACCAGGTTCTGCGTACTGGACGCGCTCGCCGCAAACCTCGCCGCCAGGCTCAGCAGCGTCAGCCTCGTTTCGCCACCCCGATGGTGATGATCAGCGACCGCCCCGCCGAGGTCGACGACCGGGCCGTGCCCGGCCATTGGGAAAGCGATTTGATCATCGGTAAGGACGGCGCGTCGGCCATCGGCACGCTGGTCGAACGGGCCACCCGCTACGTGATGCTGGTGCATCTTCCCCGCGGACGCAGCGCCGATCTCATGCGGGATGCCTTGGTGGAGACCGTCGCAACTCTGCCCCGCATCTGACTCGGTCGCTGACCTGGGATCAGGGCAGCGAGATGGGCGCCCACCACTCGTTCACGATCGCCACCGACATCCCCGTCTACTTCTGTGATCCCGCCAGCCCCTGGCAGCGAGGATCGAACGAGAACACAAACGGCCTACTGCGGCAATACTTCCCGAAAGGGCACTGACCTGTCCGTCCGCGGTCGAGAACACCTCGATACCATCGCCGCCGAACTCAACGACCGCCCCCGCAAAACGCTCGGCTGGGATACTCCGGCCGATCAGTTCGCCGCCCTTGTGTCCGGCAACTAGAAGCGGGCAGCCACGCTCACGGATTCGACATGACCGACGGTTCAACCGGGAAAAAGTGCGGCGCCATGGTTATCCACGTGGCGCTGGAAGTGCTGGGCGGAGCTGGCGCGTGATTGCCAGCTCCGTCCACAGACTATGTCGCTCCAGGCTTCGGCCTAGATTCCCATCGAGCGGGCGATCATCGGCCAGGAGTTGTGCAGGTCGTCCTTCCAGTAGCCCCACGAGTGGGTGCCGGTGGGCTTGAAGTCGAACGTTGCGGGGATCTTCAGCTCGGCGAGGCGGTTGGCGAGGTTGTGGGTGCAGTAGTTGGTGGCCGCCTCGATCACGCCGCCGACGACTACCCGCTCAGCCTGGGCGAGCGGCTTGCCGTCGATACCGGGGCTGTTCAACTGGTCGTGGGGGCCGGGCAGCCCCGATCCGGTGGAGACGTAGAGCTCGGTGCCGCGGAGCTTTTCGGCGTTCACGACCGGATCGTTCTGCACCCAGCCGGGCCCGTCGAGCGGGCCCCACATGTTGGTGACGTCGACGCCACCCCGGACGCCGGTGACGAGCCGGATGGCGTTCTGTCCAGCCCAGGTGCTGGTCTCGGCGCAGCCGCTGTACGAGCCGACGCTCTTGTAGAAGCCGGGCTTGGCGATCGCCAGGTTGAGCACCGAGGTGGCGGTCATCGAGATCGCAGCGACGGACTGCACCTTGTTGGTGCCGAACTCGGCGTCGATGACGGGCGGCAGTTCCTGGGTCAGGAAGGTCTGCCACTTCTGACGGCCGAGCTTCGAATCGTCCTTCTGCCAGTCGGTGTAGTAGCTGAAGGCGCCCTCGAGCGGGGTGACGACGTTGACGTTCTTGTCCTTGAAGAAGTCCATCATGTCGGCATTGCGCTGCCAGGTGGCCGAGTCCTCGCCGCCACCGGCGCCGTTGATCAGGTACAGCGTCGGGCGCGGCTGGCTGCGATCGGCGGGCAGGATGACCTCGAGGGGGATGTTGCGGTCCATCGACGGCGAATACACCGAGATGGTGACCTTGCGGTCGGAGTTCTTGGTGGACTTCGCTAGGTAGGCGCCGGAGGCGCCGAAGGTGGCGGGGGCGCCGTTGTCGGCGGACGCCGTGGCCGGCACCGCGAGCAGCGAGGCCGCGGACACGACTACCGCGGCCGCCAGAACCCGGGCGCGCCCGACCTTGGAATTCCTCATGCGAACGTCCTCCCCTTGAACCTTGAACATGCCGCGCTACACCGAATGTGCTCACGGGCGGTCATCAACTCGGCACCGAGCCTCCCCCGGGGCACAGCATTCGGACAGCACATTACCGACTGAAGAGCGGTGAATGTCCTGATTGGCGTGACAGGCCCGGGATTCACCCGCCAATTCACTCCACACCGACCGCGCGACATCGCAGGTTGAATCGCCCCGGCATGTCTGGAGACTTACGAGTTTGAGAACTCAGCGATGGGCTGAGTTCGGTGATCACGGTAGTAGAGGGCTTCATACTCGGCCGGCGGCAGGTCGCCGCAGTGTTCGTACAACCGCCGGTGATTGAACCAGTCGACCCATTCGAGGGTGGCGACTTCGACCTGGTCAACGGTCCGCCACGGGCCCTGGGCCTTGATCAGTTCGGTCTTGTAGAGGCCGTTGATCGATTCGGCGAGGGCGTTGTCGTAGCTGTTGCCGGTGGCGCCGATCGAGGCATCGATGCTGGCGTCGACGAGTCGCTTGGTGAAGGCGATGGACGTGTATTGGGCGAGTTCAACTGGTCGATGCAACACCGGGCTGTCAAAGTGAGCGTAGTTGTTCGTCGAAGACTTCGGCGGGGGTCTTCCAGCCGAGGATCTTGCGGGGTCGGTTGTTGACAGCGAATGCAACAGCTTCGAGGTCCTCCGCAGACCAGCGCGACAGATCGGTTCCCTTCGGGAAGTACTGGCGCAGCAGCCCGTTCATATTCTCGTTCGTGGGTCGCTGCCACGGGGAGTGTGGATCGGCGAAGAACACTCTCGTGCCGGTATCGAGTGTGAACTGGGCATGTCCGGAGAGCTCTTTCCCGCGGTCCCAGGTCAGGGTCTTGCGGAGCTGTCCGGGGAGCCTCGTCATCGAGGTCGCCAGAGCGGCGTTCATCGCGACAGCGCCGTTACCGCCTAGCGACGTACCGTTCTTCACGGGTGGTTTCTCGCCCCAGCCTTCCAGCCGAGGAAGATGCACGAGGAGGACGGATCGGCTGCTGCGCTCGACGAGCGTGCCTATCGCGGATCGGCCGGTGCCGATGATCAGATCGCCCTCCCAGTGGCCGGGGACCGCGCGATCGGCGGCTTCAGCTGGATGTTGTGAGAGAACGACATTCGCGTTGACATGCCCTTGTGGCTTGTTCTGCGACCGTGCCCGAGGCTCCCGCAGCGCGCGGCCGGTACGCAGGCACGTCACCAGTTCGCGTTTGAGCGCGCCACGGCCCTCGATGAACAGCGACTGGTAGATCGCCTCATGGCTGATGCGCATGGACTCATCATCAGGGAAATCCACCTTCAGCCGCTGCGATATCTGTTCCGGGCTCCACGCCATCGCCCACTTCCGGTCCTGCCGATGCGGCTTGTTCAACCCCTTCCACGTTGGTGTCGCCGGGCCCGTGGCCACGCTGCCATCGGGGCACCGAACGCTGCCGGCAAGGCGCTCCTGCACGTACTCACGCAACACGTCGTTGCCCACCAGCTTTGCGGTCTTCGGACGATTCGCCGCCTGCTGCGCCTTCCACTGCGCCACCAGGGCCCGGTAGACCTGCTTTCCGCTCCGGGTCGCTGCATTGCGCCGAAGCTCACGTGAAATCGTCCCCGGGTCCCGTCCGATCCTGCGGGCGATCTCACGGACACCGACATCCTGCGCTCGCAGTAGCGCGATCTCCTCACGCTCAGCGAATGACAGGTAGCGGCCCGTGGGCTCGGCCAGGCTGATCGGCGGCATTCCGCCAGCGTGACGGAACCAGCGGGACCCGACCGGCCACGACACGCCAACAGCTTCCGCCGCCTGCAACGTCGTCACGCCCGAAGCGATCCGCCGCCAGAAGTCCCGCTGCACCGCACGCGATGGCTCTGGCCGGCCTGGTGAACGCATCGGCGGCCTCAGCGCCCGATCCGCCGCCCACTGCCGCCGCGCACCCGAAGGCGCTTCCGACATCCGCTTCCCACCACGTCCCATCGCACACCTCCATGATCGAGGTGTTGCGACGACCGGTTGAATCCGCCTTGCGACCCGCGATCGTGGTGATGAATCAGTCCGGACAGGTCGTCGATGCCCTCGCGATGCCGGGTCCAGATCGCGTGTTCGATCGCGTCGAGCACCAGCTGCGAGGTCATGGTGGTCGCGGTGCGCCACCCGACGATTCGGCGGGCGTACGCATCGATCACGAACGCCACATACACCCAGCCGGACCAAGTCGACACGTACGTGAAGTCCGCTACCTACAACACATTTGGTGCTTCGGGGCAGAACTGGCGTTGCACCAGATCGTCGGGACGCCCCGCCTGGGGATCGGCGATCGTGGTGCGTTTGGTCTTGCCGCGGCGGGCTCCCTCGAGGCCGAGGTCGCCCATCAGGCGTTCGACCGCGCAGCGGGCCACCGCGATGCCCTCCCGGTGGCATTGCAGCCACACTTTCTGGGCGCCGTAAACCGAGTAGTTCTCCCGGTGAACACGGGTAATCTCGACTTTGAGCTCCTCGTCACGGATCTGACGCCTGCACGGCAGCCGCCGGCGGGCACAGAAGTCGTAGTAGGTGGACGGCGCGATCTTGCAGCCATGTGCGGTCAGCACGCGGCAGATCGGCTCGATGCCGTACTCCTGCTTATGTTCGTCGATGTAGTCAACGATCACCGATTGCGGCGGTCGAGCTCCGCCGCGAAGAAAGTCGATGCAGACTTCAGAATATCGTTGGCGCGCTTGAGTTCTCGATTCTCAGCTCGGAGCTTCCGGAGTTCCTCGGCCATCTCGCTGGTCACCCCGGGACGCTTCCCCGCGTCGACCTGATCGCGACGAACCCAGTTCAACAGGGTCTGTGCCGACCCGATGCCCAACTTGTCGGCAACCGACTCGATCGCCGCCCACTCCGACGAATACTCGCCACGCACCTCGGCGACCATCCGCACCGCCCGCTCACGCAGCTCGGCCGGGTACTTCCTCGAACCTGACATGACTCCTGTTGACGACGGTCGAAAATCAGGCCAGAAACGACGGTTGAAAACCAGGCCACCCAACCACGATCGGATGGGTGATCTCCATGGAAGATTGGGCCTTGATTCGGCACCTTCATTGCAGCGAGGGGTTGTCGCAGCGTGCCATCGCGAAACAGTTGGGTGTTGCCCGGGACACCGTCGCGAACGCGCTGGCCGGCGACCGGCCGCCGACCTATTCGCGGCCGCCGGTGGAGTCGGCGATCAGTGCAGCGGAGCCGAGGATTCGGGCGTTGTTGACGGCGTATCCGACGATGCCGGCGACGGTCATCGCCGAGCGGATCGGCTGGACCGGTTCGATTACGTGGCTGCGTGAGCGGGTCCGGGCCATCCGGCCCGAGTATGCCCCGGCCGATCCGGCAGACCGTCTCGACCATCAGCCCGGCCGGGCAGTGCAGTGCGACCTGTGGTTCCCGCCGGCGAAGGTCCCCCTCGGGGCCGGGCAGGTGGGTTCGCCGCCGGTGCTGGTGATGGTGGCGGCCTTCTCCCGGTTCGTGACCGCGATGATGTTGCCGAGTCGCGTCACGATGGACCTGGTCGCCGGGATGTGGCGGCTGCTGTCCGACCATCTCGGGGCCGTCCCGCACCAGTTGTGGTGGGACAACGAGGCCGGGATCGGGCGCCGCGGCCGCCTGACCGATCCAGTCACCGCATTCGTCGGCACCCTGGCCACGATAATGATCCAACTCAAGCCCTATGACCCGGAATCGAAGGGCATCGTCGAACGTGCCAACCGGTATCTGGAAACATCGTTCCTGCCCGGGCGGACCTTCGCTTCGCCGGCGGACTTCAACCGGCAACTCGCCGAATGGCTGCCGATCGCCAACAACCGTCTCGTCCGCCGGATCGACGGCCGCCCATCGGAACTCGTGGCCGTCGACACCGCCGCGATGCTGACGCTGCCACCGGTCCCACCGCAGGTCACCGCGATCACCGAGTTGCGGCTGCCACGGGACTACTACGTGCGGGTGGCCGGCAACGACTACTCGGTCGATCCGTCCGCGATCGGACACCTCGTCGAGGTCACCGCCGGCCTCGAGGCCGTCACGGTCGCCCGCGGCGGGCAACGACTGGCCACACACGAACGGCTGTGGGCGCGGGGACTGACAGTGACCGACCCGGCACATCTCGAGGCTGCGGCCCGGATGCGGCAGCGGTTCCAGCAATCTCACACCGGCGCGGACGACGTGGACCACCCGGTGCGGGACCTCGGCGATTACGACCGCGCCTTCGATGTCGATTTCACCTGCACTGCAACAGTTTCCGATGCCACTGACGTCGTCGGGGAGGTGGCGTGATGGGTGGCGAGGATCCGATCAAGCAGGTCGAGCACTACGCGCACGCCCTCAAGGCGCCACGGATCCGTGATGCCGCGGCCCGACTCGCCGATCAGGCCCGCGACGGCGGTTGGACCCACGAGGAGTACCTCGCGGCGGTCTTGTCGCGGGAGGTCTCGGCCCGGGAGTCGTCCGGCGCCCAGATTCGCATCCGGTCCGCAGGGTTCCCGACACGGAAATCGTTGGAGGAATTCAACTTCGATCATCAACCCGCGCTCAGCCGAGAAACGGTCGCGCATCTGGGGGACCGGGACGTTCCTGGCGAAGGCGCAGAACGTGGTGCTCCTCGGTCCGCCCGGCACCGGGAAGACGCATCTGGCGATCGGCCTGGGCGTCAAGGCGGCCCAGTCGGGGCATCGGGTCGCATTCGCCACCGCCGTCGATTGGGTCGCCCGCCTCAAGACCGCACACTCGGCAGGCCGGCTACCGGCCGAGCTGGTCAAGCTGCGCCGGTTCGGATTGATCATCGTCGACGAGGTCGGCTACATCCCGTTCGAGCAGGACGCCGCCAACCTCTTCTTCCAACTCGTGTCGAGCCGCTACGAGCACGCCTCGCTGATCCTGACCTCGAACCTGCCGTTCGCCCGCTGGGGCGACGTGTTCGGCGACCAGGTCGTCGCCGCGGCCATGATCGACCGCATCGTCCACCACGCCGAAGTCCTCACCCTCAAGGGCTCGAGTTACCGACTCAAGGACACCGGAGTCGACACGTTACCGTCCGCCCGCGCCGAGAACGCGGCACAATAACCACCACCGGTGGCCTGGTTTTCGACCGCCACTATCGGCCTACTTTTGGACCGTCGTCAACAGACTCCATCCTTCACAAGAGATGAAGTCTCCGGACTCACCGGGGCGATTCACAAGTTCGGTTGCGAACTGCGCGAGTTCAACGGAGAAGAAGACCACATCCACCTCCTCATCAGCTTCCCCGCCACAGTCCAACTGTCCCGCCTGATCAACTCCCTCAAAGGCGTCTCCTCGAGGCATCTGCGACGCGACCACGCAGATCACCTCGACCACTATCTGTGGGGAGGACACCTCTGGTCACGCTCCTACTACTGCGGAACCGCAGGCGGCGCACCACTTTCAACGATCGCCGAGTACGTCCAGTCCCAACGACGGCCCACCTGAACAACGGCGATTCACCTCCACCCTGAACGGTGGAGCACTCTCACAAATGCCAGGTAGATTCGATGGCAGCCGTCACTGGACCGCCCCGTCCGGCGACGGTGCCGGGGAGGCGGAGCGTTAGCGATATTCCCCCAGCGGAGATCCCCCTCTGTTCCGCCTCCCCCCACTCTTCCTCGGCAGATCGCGGCCTACTTCTTGCTCGTCAGGTGCCAACGCCCGCATGGACACCGATACGAACGCCGCGGCGACTTCAACTCACGATGCCCATTGCGGCCAGCCCGTGAAAGTGCGAGTGCTGCTGCTGCACTATCGCGGTACTTCACCTTGTCCGGCGTGGGACACCGTCGACGCTCCACCTCCCGACCGGCCAGCGGCTGTCGGCCACCTTGGTAGGAGATCCGGCGACCGCCGAGCTCGTCGAGAGCCGACCGGAGCGACATCGCGTCCTGATCAGCGAACTCGTCGAGCAACGTTTGACCGTAGTACGCCGAGGTTGGCACGACGCGACATTGCAAAGCCGCTTGCCGGGCACTGAGAACGTCACGGTCGATGAACGCCAGATGCGGACTTACTACGCGCTCGTTGATCCACACCGCGCCGACCGGTGTGCCTCCGACGTCGAGCACCAGCCTCAGCGCATCGACATCCCTGAATCGCCGAGCCATCTTTCCCCCTCTCCGGACGACCCTATCGTCGCCCCGTCGACGCGAGCCTGTACGCGAGAGTGCCGAAAACCCGATGCGGAATCAGATCCGACCCTCGCATGATGCGCGCAGTAGCTGTGAGACCGTCAGACAACGCGGACTGGAAGCATGTCCGAACGCACAGCGCTGATCTGCACCAGCTGCCCGGTCTGCGGAGCCTCGATCATGCGCCCCTCTCCGAGGTAGATCGCGACGTGGTTGGCGCCATCGGCCTGCCAGTTCCCGAACCGTAGATCGCCCGGCTGCGCCTCGCCCCACGGCACCTGCCTACCGGAAGTGAACTGCACTTGCGATGTGCGCGGGAGCAAGATTCGGCCTCCAGTCGCCTGGTAGACCGCGAAACGCGTCAGTCCAGAGCAGTCGAAACCAGCTGTCGGACCCCCGGTTCCGTCGCCCATGGTCGGACCATCGAGTGCGCCTCCACCCCACTGGTAGGGCAAGCCGATCGCGGTCAACGCGGCTTCGATGATGCGGCGCGCTGCCTCGACGTCGCGGGGAAGGGTCGGGTCGAATACCAGATCTGGCAGTGCCAGCGAACCGCTGAACACCGTTCCTAGCCCGGAGAGCGAAGGGATCGAGGCCGCCGGCGGGGTGGCTACCGTGACGGGAGATGCAGCTGCCTGCAGATCGGGCGCACCGTGAGGTGATGGCGCGTCGGACTCGACAGGAGACGGGTCCGACGGCGGTAGCTGCGGATCGGTGACACGACCAGGCACCTCGAGGCCGGGGACGAGCGCACCGACCGCCTCATTCCAGTGATCGATGACCGGCGGCGGCACATCCTGAAGGTACGGCGCGAGCGCCTCCTGCATTTGCGGTGCCGCACTCTGTACCGCTTCGACGATTTGCGCACTGGTTTCTTCGACGACGGGCGGCACCGCGGCACCCTGGATCGCTGCTCCGGCAGCGGCCGCACCGGCGACCAGAAGAGAAACTGGATCGAAAGACATGAGAGCTCCTCGCTGAGTGACGTTGCGCCGGTTGACGTCCCGACGCTTCTGATCGATTCAACGGAAATGTAGATCGAACCCAGGACACTACGAACACGACGCAAATCGTCGACGGAGCTCCGTACGACCCGCCGATCAGATCCGTGACCGCACCGCACTCGATGCCACCGACCTGACCCGAACTCATCCCGGAGGCTCACAGCGTGGCCGACGCCCCAACGGCCAGCGCTAAGCCCGAATCCACCGATCAGGTTGATTAGTAGTCGGTTTCGCAATTGAATCATCGTCCGCGATTGTGGACATGAGTGCGCTCCCGACCACCGATGTCGGTTGTTCCACTGGTTTCCTTAGGTCGTGCCGTGTGCGGCTGTGGTCAGGTGGCTGTCTGATTGGGTGGGGCCCGCAGACGCTGGTGAACAGCGTGGTCCATGCGGTTGCCCAGGGCCAGGATCGAGGTAGGTGCAGGGTCCGTTGTCGTGCGGAGGAGGCGATCCGGGCTGGGACGGTAATCAGTGTGCGGCGGATCGTCGCCGTGGCGGCCTTGGCGAGCGTGCCGCCGGCGATGGTTGCGGCTGCTCGGGTGAGGTTGAATGCCATGGCGGCCAGCGTCAGCCATGCGCTGTTGGCAGTGAACTTCCCTGAGGGCATGTGCGCCAGGGGTCCGTTCTTCAAGTCGGAGTGAACCTGCTCGATGATCGCGTGATGCCGGTGGGTCTTGTCCGCCATGACTGTGTCGAGTTCTGCGCGGTCGGTGGTGGTGAAGAAGGCGTGGAATCGCCAGGTGTCGAACAACGACTCTTGTCCATCGTTGGCTTTCGTGCGCAGATCGGGGATCCGTCGAACGACCAGGCGCCCGCAAACCTGCTCGCTCGCCTTCCTCGAGGTGAATGCGGTGAACGGAACTTCGGCGACCTCGGCCTGGGAGATCCACTGGCCGGTCGGCTCGTCGTAGACGGCGTCGGTGTACTCGATCGGAACCCATGCGTCAGCTTCGATCTGCGCGATGGCGGCACGGACCTTGGGATCGAGGCGAACGGTGACTGATACGTCCGCGCCGCCCTTGATTGCGGCCCCGATTGTCGCGTGCCCGTAGAACGCTGAATCGGCGCGCAGCAGTATGTGGCTCGGCGCATCCGGGCGGCGTAGACGACGAACCGTAGCGAGAGTGTCAGCCACGATGCGGGTGGCTCCACGCGGTGATCCGCAAGAGCCCTTACGTAGGCGCTGTGAGGCGATCACGGGTGCGGCCTGTTCGGTGGTGATCGTCGCGAACAGTGCGTTCAAGCCGCGGACACCGGAGTATCCGTAGCCGGAGCCCTCCTTCTTATACCCGTGGACCTCGATGATCGTGTCGTCGACGTCGACGAGAACCCGGTCGGTGTTGATCCCGGCAACCAGTGGTGTTCGGGCCGCGAGGTTTGCCAGTAGCCGTGATGCGACAGCGTCGAGTTGCCGGACATGCCCGAATCTGAATGCTCGCAGGAACGAGCCGAGCGTGGAAGGCGCATAGGGTCGCTCAAGAATTTTGTTCATCGCGCCGTGCCGTAGAAGCGCCATATCGTCGATGCTGTCGGCACCGGCGATCATCCCTGCCACCAGCGAGGTGACTTTCAACCCGGCGTTGGCTCCCTTGTCAGTCGGCACACTCAGATGTTCATCGGCCAATGCTCCCAGGCCGGTCACGCGTGCAAGTCGCACGAGCGGTTCGAGGCCCGCGTAAGCAAGCAGATTCGGATCATCGAACCGGATCGCGGTGACCGGGCGTGACGGCGAGAGGTGAGTCATCACAGACGGTGCGCGGCGCTATCGATCTCCTCGCGTGGCCTTGTCTGCTTCGGTGCTGTTGGCCTCTGCCGCTCGAGCGGCGACCGCGAGGACTGCCACAAGCGTGGCGATGATCGCTGCGGCAAACGATGGCGGCGCTGTATCCCTGGACGAGGCGCTCCAACGAGTCCGCTGCGTTCGAGTGCGCGGTCACCGTGGCGGCGGTGGTCGCCAAGATCGCGAGTCCGACCGCACCGCCTGTTCCCCGCGCGGTGTTGACCAGTCCCGAGGCGAGGCCCGCGTGCTCGGCGTCGATGCCGGTGGTAGCCAGGGCGACGCACGGCATGATGACGATGCTCGCCCCAGCAGCCCACACGAGCGTCGGTCCGAGAATGTGCAGCACGTAGCCGCTGTGCGTGGTGATGGTCGCGAGCCAGAAGAGCCCGGCCGCCATCAGAAGACCTCCCGCGGTGATGAGACGGCGTACCCCGAATGCGGCAAGCAGCGACCTCGAGGCGAGCGCACCGAGCGTGAGCACGATGCTCATCGGTACCAGCGCGAGACCGGTCCGCAGTGGACTATTTCCGAGGACTTGCTGCAGGTAGAGCGACAAGAAGTACATCGTGGCGGTCATGATCGCGCCGAGTCCCGCAATAACGGTGTTCCCGACCACGATATTGCGTCGGCGCAGAATCGACAAGGGCACAAGTGGATTCGAGCTGCGCCGCTCGACGAGAACGAACAGCCCGAGAAGAGCGACCGCGGCACCAAGGGGCACTACGACGTAGGCCGACGCCCAGCCGTGCACCCCGGCTTGGGAGATGCCATAGGTCAGCACCCCGACACCGAGGGTGACCGTCACCGCGCCGGGCTCGTCGAGCGCCCACCTCGCACGCACCTGCGCCGGCGCGAGGGTCGCCGTCGCCAAGAACCACAACAACACGCCGATGGGGACGTTGATGAGCAGTACCCAGCGCCAACCCAGGGCACCGGTGATCACACCGCCGAGCACCAAGCCGAGCGCACCGGCCGAGCTGGAGGTGGCGCTCCAGATCGCCAACGCGCGAGCACGGCGGTCGCCGGTGTGGGTCGCGGTGAGCAGGCTCAGGCTGCTCGGCGCCAACGCCGCCGCACCGACACCCTGCGCCAGACGCGCCGCGATCAGCACAGTCGGGTCGTGAGCGAGACCGCCCGCGAGGCTGGCGAGGGTGAACACCGCGATTCCCGCGAGGAAGACTCGCCGGTGACCGATGAAATCGGCGGCACGGGCGGCCAGCAGCAACAAGCCGCCGAAGGTGACCAGATACCCATTGACGACCCACTGCAGCGCCGATGGCGACATGCCCAGATCGATGCGTATCTGGGGCAGAGCCACGTTCACCACCAGCCCGTCCAGGATCACCATCAGCTGCGCGCCACACGCCAGGACGAGCACCACGGCCAATGGGACACGGGGCTTCGCCACCGAGGACGACTGGTAAACAGTGTTCACTTGGGTGACGGTAGAGCGTGCCCGAGGCGGTGGTCAACCCCTCCGTCGTAGGCTCGACAGCCATGGCTGCACGCGGACTGACCCGGGACCGACTCGTGGCGATCGCCCATGGCTACGTGACCGAGCACGGCCTCGACGCCCTGACGATGCGGCGTCTGGCAGTCGCCGCCGGCGTCTCCCCGGGCGCCATCTACAAGCATTTCCGCGACCAACGCGACCTGCGCCGCGCGATGGCCGACGCCGTCTACGCCACCATCGATCTGTCCGACATCGACACCGACCGGCCGACTGCCGAACAGGTCATCGCCTGCTGCATGCGCATGCGGGCCGCGATGCTGCAGTTTCGAGACGGCGGCCGCATCGTCGCCGGCTCCTACTCGCCGTTCGCCGCGACGGCGGCTCTCGGTGCAACACTGCGCACACTCCTGCACGCGATCGCCCTTCCGTCCTTCGACGCCGGGAACCTCGCATACGTGCTGCGCAACTTCACCGTCGGATTCGTCATCGAGGAGCAGGCCTACCTCGGTCTGGTCGCCAACGGCGAATGGGACAGTCTCATTCAGATGCCTCCCGGCCACGAACTAGTCGAACCGGACGGCGTCTCCGACGCCATCACCATCCTCGGCGACAACCGCGACCAACGGTTTCGCGCAGGCATCGAAGCGATCCTCGCCGGAACCGTCGCCTAGCCCAAGCCCGGCACCAGTCGCTAGGGAGTCGCACATCCCCGGCCTGCGGCCTGCCATTCTATGCTTCCGTAGCGCCCCGACCAGCCACGAACGACCATCACCTGCCAGGTGAAGCGGCAGACAGGCTCAGACGCACTCAAATCATCTGAACGGCAACATGTTCCGAGCGAAGACCTTTTACCTATCCCAAAGGATCGGTGGATTCAGGCTAAGTAGATCGCGACTGCCCGAACTGTCCTGGCTACTGTGCACCATGCAGCAATGAGCTCAGCAGATGAGACGAACGAGCAGCCCCCCACGTCGTGGCAATCGCGTGGCCTGTGCAGGAGGCACCCCGAATTGTTCTTCCCCCGACAAGGCGACGGCGCCAGCAACAAGAAGGCGAAGATGCTCTGCCAGCAGTGCCCCGTCCTCACCAGCTGCCTCGAACACGCCCTGCAGTGCAACGAGAGGTATGGCATCTGGGGCGGAATGAGCCCCGCGGAGCGCCAGAGCCTACGGAAGGCCAGGCGCAGCGGATCCGCAGCCTAGCTGTGCAACTGAAGGAGGCCTATGACAACGGGTCTCGTGTTTTCTGTCGGAGCCGTTCGTACAGTGTCTGGCCGGCACCAGAGCCGGACAACCCCACCGCACCCGCAACCCTGCGGGAGCGGATCACACAACTCGACACTGAACTCGCCCAACGCAAACGCGCCGAGAACCAGGAGATTCTCAGCGCAACGCTCGCCAAATACGAAGTTCTGCACCAGATGCCAGATCGACCGATGGCTGCCCCTTCTCCGCGATGAACGGCGCCGTGGGTTCACGCTCCGGTAAGCCGAGCCACACACCGGGAGCGTGATCACCCGACTACTCGCCGATCGCACGGGCCTGACAAGCGAGTAATCCGACGCACTGCACCGCCCCGATGTAGTCCACGCCCGTGGCCGGGTCATCGGCAATCTGGCAGTGGCCATCGCCGACGGCGCCACCGCCATGTCCGACATCGTGCCCCTACGTGACCAGCACCGAATCCTCGGACCGGTAGCGTCGCTGTCGAGGGTCGGGGTCGGGGTTCCGGTCGATTGTGCAGATCGAGCCGGAGCCGCGTTGATAGCTGTTTCCACTGGTAGGTGGAGTGGATGTCCATTCAAAACCTTCCGCTCGGCCACCCCTGAGGTCTAGCCTGACCTGACAGGGTCGGGCCGGTCGAGCATCCCCGGGGTTTGCACATGATCCCTAGTAGCCGGATGTGGGTGACTCCCGCTGCAGAGTGGCGGCGCACGATCTGGGCTGTGACCCCCGTGCGACCTCGGCGGACACGGCCCCTGAGAGGAGATGATCGAGATGCTGGATCCCGGATACTGGGGACCGCTCGGTGTCGCCGTCACGGCGGCGATCGCATGGTGGTACCGGACATTTGGATGAGCCGACCCGACAACGGGCCAAGCACTGATTTGAGCGCCTGGCCCGCTGTCGTGTTGTCAGTTGTTGGTCGGCACGAAGCCCTTGCCCACGGGGTAGGGGCTGCCGGGAGAGTTGATCTCGTTCAGCACCGCCGAGAACTTCACGTACTCGCCCGCGCCACGGTTGTAGCCGACGATCTTGCCGGGATTCGTGTCGATCCATGCAGGACCGCCGCTGTCCCCGTTCCATCCGACCGCCAGGTTGCTCATTCGGGTCGCGTTCTGACCCCAGATGGCCCCGCAGGTGATGCCGGTCGACTGGCCGTCCTTGCACAGGACGCTGAAGTTCGGCGGATTCGCGACCCCGACACCGTCGATGCGGACACCCGGACCGTTCGACTGCAGGATCGCGTCGTCGTTCAACTTGATCACCAGGTAGTCGGTGCCGAACGCCGTGGGGACGTTCCGATCTTCGGGCTGAACGGGGTATCCGGTGCCATTCCAGCTGCGATACGAGATGTGCCCGATCTGCTGACGGGGGCCGTTGTTCGGGGTCCACCGATAGACCGGCGACCCGTCAGGGACCCAACTCCCCGGAAGGTTGTTGACGGTGTCCGGCAGGATGCTCGCGCAGTGCGCTGCCGAGATCGCGACCTTGTTGCCGGAGTTGTCGGTGCCCACGACTGCGAGGGTGCAGTAGTCGCCGTTCGGCTTGTCCGGTGCTGCGTTCGGTGGCTGCGATGCGTGTGGCGTCCAAGCGATGCCGTTCGAGACGACGCCGGTTGCAGCCGAAGCCGCCGGAGCGAATGCGAGCGTCGGCAGGATGAGTGCCGCGATCGACGCGAGGACGATCAAAATGCGCTTCATGATTCTCCTTCTGTTGGTGATTCCGGCGACTTGGGGGAGCTGGTGGACAAAGGGGCTTGCTCCATCGGGAGGACGAACGGCCTGGGAAGCCATATTCAGTTGGCGGCGGGGGTGACTCCCCGGCCGTCTACGGGGCCCTGTGCGGACATGTCGGAGCGCGCCATTACGCGTGGAATGCGCTGACGGCGAGTGCGAGACATCGAGTGTTCTTCTCATTTTTCTGTCCCTCTTCTTGGTGGCAGTGAGGGGTTGCTGATGAACGCCTCATCGCAGTGAAGGATCCGGGCCTCGAATCTTTGATTCGTAGGCACGTCAAATAGAGCCGTTCGGCCCAGATGCTTAATTTTGCGCGATGTCATCGGCTGAAACGAGAGCTGATGAAAGGGGCCTCGGGGGACCTTTCTGTTATTGGGGGGAGGCCGTTGGTGCGCAATATCTAATTTATTGAGGGTGCACTCGTTTCCCGAATATTCGAGCGGTCCGGGAGATCCGCGCTTCCTCGGGTCGAGCCGAGAGAGTCCGGTGCGGGTCTGGTCGACTCGGTCTCGGTGGTGGCCATGTCGGGGCGCCGCGGTGGCCGGGTGGTGCGGTCTACGCGGGGGGAAGGTCCGTTGCCGGCAGAGTCTTTTTGCTGTCCAGAGGCTTTCGCTTGTCGTCGGTATCGGGCGTCGCGTGCGGCCTGCAAGGCGCGGCGTGCAGAGGGGAGGTCTTCGTGGCAGATTCTCAAGTGGGCTGCGCCGGCGCCCCATGCGGTCACGAGGTTTCCGGTGATACCCCGCCAGCCGCAGGTGCAGACGACGACTGTGGAGAATCGTGTGGCATCGATGTAGATGGTGGCCATGTCCTTGCTCCATATCCGTGAAGATCGGTGGTTAGAGACACGGAGAGCGGCAAGTTCGCAGTAGCTCGGCTACTGCGAGCTCACCGCTCGAGAGACTTGGATTTCTGGCTGGTGTCGGTGACGCTGGGGATGCGCTGTCGCCGATTCCAGCCCTTCCTGTGGGCACGTGCCGGCGACCATGTCCGTGGGACCGCGACTCTCGCGGGCCGATCGGGCACCGAACGTCGCGAGAACCTCAAAGAGCAACGCAGGCGGCGGAGTTGGTGTGCCACATTCGCCCCGGCACCGCTGAGCGCTCGGCACAGTCGACGCAATCGACGTAGCCGTCGTCGCGTCCAAACGCGACTCCACCCCTGCAGTAGTGCCCCCATGTTCAAACGGTATTGACGGTGCACTCGTTTCCCGCCAAACAGGCAAAACCCCAGCACCACGGTTCAGCGCGGGGACACGGTCTGGACGCAGACGCGAAGGGGTTGCCGTGTGTATCCACGTGACTGGCTCGGCCAGGTATCGGTGGAGCGCCGCCGCTGGGTGACCATCGAGGAAGCTACGGCCGACGACGTTCTGCGAGATGTCGTCGGCCGTAGCCTCGTCTCAGAACCAGCGGTAGTCCTGGCCGTTACCCCAGTCAGAGTAGTGGTTGACGTCCTTGTCGTAGGCGTCGTGTGTGCCGCCGACGAAGTAGCCGTCCCAAGTCGCCTGCGAGTTGCAGATGTGGTCGCTGTTGTTGCACACCGTCCACACCGGCACTCCGCTGTAGAAGTTGTCCGCACCCGCCAGCGGCGGGTAGAGGTTGAACGGGAAGTCGGTCTGCGCGAACCCCGGACCGCCCGGTCCCGCAGGGCGTTTCGGGTCTGCGAGCAGGACAGCGTTGATGTTGCCGAACCCGGTTCCGTTCTCCGTGAGCCAGACATGAACGACCGCGGCGCCACCGGAATGGCCGACCATCTTGATGTGGTCGCCGGGACAGAACCGGCGATGATCCCGCGTGAGCCGGTTCAGCTCGTTGACCCCGGCTCGGGTGTCGTAGCTGTTGTAACCGACGCGCTGGTTCTGGTTGAAGAAGCCGTCCGAATTGTTGTTGTTCAGTCCGCCGACGACGACGGACCAGGTGCCGACACACTGATTGATCGGAGTTTCCGCGGATGCCGTGGGTGTGAACACGCCCAGTAGCCCCAGCATCGCTGCCAATGCGAAGATGAGTCGTTTCATGACTCCCCGCCCCTTAGATTTCGTCATGCTTCGGTCGCTATTTCCGGGATCGACTCGATGCATGTCTCGAGATACCGATTGTTTTCTGGCCATCTGGCCAGGCGGATATGCCTCCGTTGCCTTGAGTTGGATTCGGATTGGCGGCAGAGTTTCCGGTAGCGATGGGGAGCTGCCCCGATCCGGGGCCGGTTTTATTCCCGCTCCGCCCCTAACTGGGTTTCAGTGAGGGCGACCGCGATTGGTAGTTCGATTATTTCCCCACGGCGTTCTGCTGCGCACTTTCAAATATATTGAGAGTGCACTCGATTCAAGAATCCGGAATCGGATCGCTCGCTTCGTCGAGGTGCCGCCTGGTCCCCAGGCTTGGTCTGGGACGTAAGTTCAGCTAGATCTTGGGCCGACTGGGGTCGGGCTGCCGGGCGTAGGCGTGTTCCAGCTGTGCGAATAGGGCGAGCAACACGAGCGGTGAGCAGTAGAGTGACGAAACCTGGCCCCGACCGTGCTTGGAGGTCGCCATGCTCGATTTCGTTCGCCGATCGGTCGCCTGCGCAGCGATCGTCGCCGGTTCGGTACTGGTGCCGGTGGCTGTCGCCTCCGCCGCGGTCACCGTCCCGTTCCAGATCAACCCGGCGCCGTTCGGAAACCCGAACGGCAGCCTCGACGTTCCCTCGATCCGCTGCTGGGCCGTGGTCGGCGAACAGCCCGGGACGGTGACGATCACCGGCCCGAAGGACGGCATAAGGGCGTGCCTACTCCCGGGCGACATGCACTGGCTGAACCTGTCGAGCGGAGCCTCCGGCACCGCCCGGATGTCGGCCGGAACGGACGGATACCCGGAAGCAACCCTGCCGACCGGAACCGGGCAGGTCGTCATCGCCGCCACTTCCCCCGCCGGCCCATACACACCGGGCGTTGCCGTCGTCTACGTTCCGTAGTCAACTCCCCGGTGCCGGCCGGGCACGCGGGTCTCCCACTCACCAGATTCGGACAATGGTACGGACCTCGTGATCGCAGGCTTCGCCGATTTCTGATGCCGTGCAGTTACTTCGACGCCTAGCCTCGATCTTTCGTGAGCGCGGCGTGCCGGCCTGATCGAGTTCGGTTTTCTTGTCCCGGTGATGGTTCCGGTTTCCGGACGTGGCGGGGTGGCCGACGCGGTCGGGTTGCGTCGGGGTCCACGGCCCCGAATGATGGTGCTCCTTTCGTCCCGGCGGGGAAGATTTCCGCTGGTCAGGTCACTGTTTTTGGTGTCGTCACGCGTGTGATCGCGGCGACGAGCAGGTCGACGTGGGGTGCGTGGGCGGCGAGTTTGAGGTGGATGCGTCGGGCGTGACGGACGATGCGGCCGGCGATGTGGAACAGCCGGAGTCGGAGTCGTTTCGGTTCCCAGCGTCGGGCGGTTTCGGTGTCGAACGCGAGGAGTTGTGTCCAGGCGATCAGTTCGCCGGCGAGTTGCACGATCTGCAGCCAGATCCGGTTCTGGTCGAACCCGTGTAGCGGAAGGTTCTGCAGGCCAGTGTCTTTCGCGCCCCGGATCCGGTCCTCGCAACGGGCCCGGCGGCGGTGCCGCAGCTCGAGATCCGGGAGTTGGCCGCGGGTGGTGTTGGTGGCGAACGCGGTCAACCGCAGACCCTCGTGGTCGGTGAACCGCAGTTGCGCGCCGGGGTGCGGCCGCTCCTTGCGGACGATGACCCGCATCCCAGCGGGCCAGGTAGACAGGTCGATCAGCCCGGTGAGCTCGGCGACCCAGGCGCCGTCACGGACCTTCCCGTCGGCGTCGTAGGCGGGCGTCCACACGGTCTTCGGGATCAGGTCGATCGCCGCGGTCATGGTGTCGGTGAGCCCGAACCCGATCGAGTACGCCAACCGCCGCTTGGTCAGGTAGTCGAGAAAGTCGTGCGTGCCGCCGGCGCCATCGGTGCGGATCAACACTTTCTTCCCGACCCGGTAGCCCGGATCGAACGGCAACTGCGCCAACGCATCCTTGACCACGGTCACATGGTCTGCAGCGGTGTTCGAGCCGGCATTTCCGGGCCGCAGGAGCATCGCCACCGGCTCACCGGTCCCGCCATCACCGTGGTCGACGAACGCGCACAACGGATGAAACCCGAAGCCACGCTTGAATGTCGGGGCTGCGGATTCCTTCTCCGAGTGCGCGGTCACCAGGGTGGCATCGATGTCGACGACCAGCGGATCCTTCTCGTCGATCCGATGATCGGGTGTCCGGTCTCCGGCCGCGGCCCATGCACGGCGTCGGGCCGCAGCGCGAGCACTCCCGATCGCCGCGAGTGCGGCGCCGGGGTCCGCGGCCAGCGCGGTGACCAGCCTCGATACGGTCGGGTCGGAGGCGACCGGACCGAACACCTGCGGGTGCGCCCGCAACTGCGCGATGTCGGCCAGGCAGTCACCGCCGAGCGCGAGCGTGACCGCGAGATCCAACACGATCTTGCCCGGGTCGTGCGTCGCGAGGGGCTTGCACCACGGCTCGAGCGCGGCCGACAGGGCGGTGGTCAGGCCTGTTTTCTCGGCGGTACGCAGCAACAAGACCGTCCCGGCATGCGACACGACGCCGGTTCCGGTGGCCGATGCGGACAGGTGTGGGTACGGGGACGTAGACTTGGCCACCTGAAAGGTGCTCCTTGATCACGCGATTGTTCAACCTTAGACAAGTCGAATTATCGCAGGTCGGAGCACCTTTCTTCGTCAGTGACACAGGTGTTCAGCCGAATTACCGTGAAAGCGGCAGGCTAACTGCACCGGAGCTAAGTCCTACATGACTTCTCCCAACTATGGTTTCGTCGTCAGATCCGTCTTCGCCTGCGAGCTCTGTCGATCGGAGAACTAGAAGCCGGCCCCTTCATCAGGACGCGATTCCTACGGTGATCGCGGGGCGGTCGGCCAGTGCGTCGACCGTCACCGCGGGCGTACCGCTTCGGGTGCCCACGAAGGCCTGCGCCAATCCGTTGGCACTCGGGTAGCTCAGAACCTCGACCACAGAAGATTCATCACTCTCGGGCAGTAGCCGTTTCGGCATCTCGCGGCGCAGCGACACGATGTTCGAGTCGACTCCAATCATGTCAATCTGCAGGATGCACGAACCCGAAATCGACACTGGATCGTCCGTGCCCTGCAACAGTGGCATCTGAACGAAGCGCGCTGTCCACCCGATATATCCGTCGCCACTCAGGCTGAAAACGATGGCGTCCACCCCAGCCGCCTGCTCGATCTTTATCGATACGACGCTGGGCCGGGCGGGTGGGGGCGTCGGCTCCTCTCCGGGCTGCAATGGCATCGCGGGCGCAAGGGTCGCAGCGGCGGGCGGGTTGCCGACGAGGATGTGCCCAGAGAAGGATTCGAACTGCTGGCACGACATAGGTGTAGCCGGGGAAGTCGTATCAACACTGACGCTGTCCTCAACCTGCGCTCCACACGCCGTCGTCAAGAGCAAAGCTGGAAGGGCGAGGACGCCCCTACTCGCCAACTTTCGTTTACCTACGAGCACGCTGTGCTCCTTTGTCGTTAGCGGGTTGTACCGTTCATAAGGTTCATCGTCTCCGTCGGCCGAATCGTTGCCAGGAGGGGCGTTGGGAGCTGAGACAGAACGTCGTGGCATGTGGATTGGCCTCAAGTAGAACTTGAATCGCCCCGGCATGTCTGGAGACTTACGAGTTTGAGAACTCAGCGACTGGCTGAGTTCGGTGATCACGGTAGTAGAGGGCTTCATACTCGGCCGGCGGCAGGTCGCCGCAGTGCTCGTACAACCTGCGGTGATTGAACCAGTCGACCCATTCGAGAGTGGCGACCTCGACCTGGTCAACGGTCCGCCACGGCCCCTGGGCCTTGATCAGTTCGGTCTTGTAGAGGCCGTTGATCGATTCGGCGAGCGCGTTGTCGTAGCTGTTGCCGGTGGCGCCGATCGAGGCATCGATACCGGCGTCGACGAGTCGCTTGGTGAAGGCCACCGACGTGTATTGCGACCCGCGATCGTGGTGATGAATCAGCCCGGACAGATCGTCGATGCCCTCGCGCTGCCGGGTCCAGATCGCGTGCTCGATTGCGTCGAGGACCAGCTGCGCGGTCATCGTGGTCGCGGTCCGCCAGCCCACGATCCGGCGGGCGTAGGCATCGATCACGAACGCCACATATACCCACCCGGACCACGTCGACACGTACGTGAAGTCCGCTACCCACAACACATTCGGTGCTTCGGGGCAGAACTGACGTTGCACCAGATCGTCCGGGCGCCTCGCTTGTGGATCAGCGATGGTGGTGCGTTTGGCCTTGCCGCGGCGGGCGCCCTCGAGTGCGAGGTCGCCCATCAGTCGTTCGACCGTGCAGCGGGCCACTTCGATGCCCTCCCGGTGGCATTGCAGCCACACTTTCCGGGCGCCGTAGACCGAGTAGTTCTCCCGGTGAACGCGGACGATCTCGACCTTGAGTTCCTCGTCGCGGATCTGCCGCTTCGAGGGTTGTCGCCGGCGGGCGCAGGCATCGTAGTAGGTGGACGGCGCGATCTTGCAGCCGTGTGCGGTCAGCACACGGCAGATCGGCTCGACGCTGTACTCCTGCTTGTGTTCGTCGATATAGTCGACGATCACCGATTGCGGCGGTCGAGCTCCGCCGCGAAGAAAGTCGACGCCGACTTCAGAATATCGTTGGCACGCTTGAGTTCTCGATTCTCAGCCCGAAGCCGGCGGAGTTCCTCGGCCATCTCGCTGGTCACCCCGGGACGCTTCCCGGCGTCAACCTGATCGCGACGAACCCAGTTCAACAAGGTCTGCGCCGACCCGATGCCCAACTTGCCGGCAACCGACTCGATCGCCGCCCACTCCGACAAGTACTCGCCGCGCACCTCGGCGACCATCCGCACCGCCCGCTCACGCAGCTCGGCCGGGTACTTCCTCGAACCTGACATGACTCCATCCTTCACAAGAGATGAAGTCTCCGGACTCACCGGGCGATTCATGTTGCAACTCCAAGGGCCGTTTTACTACGCATTGTAGTAAAACGCTCGGTTGCGTTGGCTGCGTCGGTTAGGTTGGTCGCATGGGGACACTGGGGAGGCCGGATCCGTCTAGCGTCGACGTGGATTCGGGAATGCAAACTGATGGCGATCGGCCGAGTGGCGCAGTGGATTCGGCGCTTCCGAAGCCACGGCGCAGGCTATTTCGAGTGGTGCTATGGATATTCGTCGGTTTGGTATCGGTAGTTGTTGTTGCCATTGCGATTTCGACATCTGTCCATTGGTGGCAGACCCCCCGCGACAAGGCGGCCATCGAGGAGGCGGTCGGCTCCGGCCACCGGTATGTCGAGGTGGACGGGCATCGGATGAGCGTCGCGGTTCAGGGCTCGGGACCGCGGACTGTCGTCCTGATGCCCGGCCTGGCCACGCCGGAACCGATCCTCGGCTTCGCCCCGCTGGCCCGGCGCTTGGCGGAGCAGAACACGGTCGTCACGGTCGAGCCCTTCGGGCTGGGGTTGAGCGACGGAACCGACGCCCCACGCACCAGCGAGGCGATCGTCGACGAGACCCGGGGCGCTCTCCGGGAGTTGGGGCTGGACGGACCCTATGTTCTGATGCCCCATTCGGTTTCGGGTCTGTACGCGATGTGGTGGGCCACCCACCACCCGGACGAGGTCGCCGCAGTGGTGGGCCTGGACGACGAGCGCTACACGTCTGACGCTGCCCAGGGCGCCCCGGAGTGGCCGCGTTGGATGGCCGGCGTCAACGCTGTCGGCGGCACCCGAGACCTGATCGCCCTGGACAGGAGCACCGACTACCTGGGGCTGGTGGCCGACTACCGGGAGAGTCTCGGCGACGCGGACGAGTACACCCCGGACCAGCAGGACCTGTACCTGCGTGCGTACTCGTGGGTGTTGAACCCGACCGTGCTGGATGAGATGGCCCGTGGGGCGGAGAACGTGCAAACGGCCGAGGGTGCCGTGTTCCCGTCGACGCTACCGGCGCTGTCGATCCTCGCCGCGTCCTCGCTCGAGGTGGAGCCGGAATGGGAGTCCGCGCATCGCGCCTCGATCAGCAACCCGGCGATCCAGCAGGTCACGGTTATGGACGGCCATCACTACCTGTTCCATGCCCACGCGGCGGCGATTGCCGAGATGACGCAACGTTTCCTCGACGAGCATGTCCAGACTCAATGACGATGGGCGAGATCAAGTCGAGCATGACCTGATGCGGGCGCTGCTGCGGGACCGGCATTCGGACCTCGGAGACCTCGAGATTCGAGACGTCGACTGAGGCCGGCGGCGACGACGTTGGCGTCGAATACCTGGAAGTGTCGTGAGGCCCGGGCCGGTGATCGTCGCCGGCCGGTCGCTCACCGGTCGGGCTCAGACCGGCGGCCGCAGGGCCGCGAACTCGTCGGTCACCCGCAGTCGGGTGTCGGTGAAGCGGTAGAGGGCGGCCGGCCTGCCGCCGGTGCGTCCGGACGGCGCGGTGTTGCCGGTCGCGGTGATGACGCCGCGTCGGGTCAGGACCCGCTGGAGGTTCGTCGTGTCGACCTGGTAACCGAGTGCTGCACAATAGATTTCACGCAACGTGGACATCGAGAACTCGTCCGGCGCGAGGGCGAACGCGATGTTGGTATACGACAGCTTCGCGGCCAGTCGCATCCGGGCGTGCTCGACGACCGTTCCGTGGTCGAACGACATTGCCGGGAGCGCGGACACCGGGTGCCACGCGGTGTCGGGTGGCAGCTGCGGATCGGCGGGGAGGGGGACCAGGCCCAGGTAGGTCGAGGCGATCCGGCGATTCCCGGGAACCCGGTGGGGGTCGCTGAACACTGACAGCTGTTCCAGATGGGCCACCTCGCGGACGTCGACCTTCTCGGCGAGCTGACGCCGGGCCGACGTCTTGAGGTCCTCGTCGTCCCTCAGGGTGCCGCCCGGCAACGACCAGGTGCCCTTCTGTGGATCGAGAGCGCGCTGCCACAGCAGAACCATCAGTTCGTCCGTTCGGCAACAATTCGTTCCGTGATGGCCGTCACCTGCGGCGATGGTTTCCGGGGCCGGTCGAACCTGGAACACCGCGGTGAGCACTTCGTGGACGGTGCTACCATGTGACATGTTTTCGATCCTAAGTCGAAAACCTCGATTTCGGAAATTCGGGCCAGCCCGCCCGGGTTTTAGTGACGGAGCTACGAACGAGCTTCGCGAAGAAGGAGTGGCCATGACTTCGACGATTCCGCCGTTGCGGGCCGATGGCACGGGACGGATCGTGGACGGCCCCGGTGGGTACACCGGCGTCGAGGCCGGACCCGAGTGGGCCGCCGAGGTGCGCCGCCTCGCCAAGGAGCGCGGCGCGACCCTGCTGGCGCACAACTACCAGCTGCCCGAGATCCAGGACGTCGCCGATCACGTCGGCGACTCGCTGGCACTGTCGCGGATCGCGGCCGAGGCGCCCGAGGACACGATCGTCTTCTGCGGCGTCCACTTCATGGCCGAGACCGCCAAGATCCTCAGCCCCGAGAAGACGGTGCTGATCCCGGACGAGCGGGCCGGCTGCTCGCTCGCCGACTCGATCACCGCGGATCAGCTCCGCGAGTGGAAGGCCGAGCACCCCGATGCGTTGGTGGTGTCGTACGTCAACACCACCGCCGAGGTGAAGGGCCTGACCGACATCTGCTGCACGTCGTCCAATGCCGTCGACGTCGTCGCCTCGATCGACCCCGACCGGGAGGTGCTGTTCCTTCCCGACCAGTTCCTCGGCGCGCACGTCAAGCGAGTGACGGGCCGCGAGAACATGCTGATCTGGGCGGGCGAGTGCCACGTGCACGCCGGCATCAACGGTGACGAGCTCACCGCTAAGTCGAAGAGCCACCCGGACGCCGAGCTGTTCGTCCACCCGGAGTGCGGCTGCGCCACATCGGCGCTCTACCTCGCGGGTGAGGGCTTCGTGCCCGAGGACAAGGTCAAGATCCTCTCGACCGGCGGCATGCTCGACGCTGCCCGCGAGACCGGTGCCAAGCAGGTCCTCGTGGCGACCGAGGTCGGCATGCTGCACCAGCTGCGCAAGGCGGCGCCCGGCGTCGACTTCCAGGCTGTCAACGATCGCGCGTCGTGCCCGTACATGAAGATGATCACCCCGGCCGCACTGCTGCGCTGCCTCGTCGAGGGCAAGGACGAGGTCCACGTCGCTCCCGACGTCGCCGAGCGCGCACGAAAGTCCGTGCAGCGCATGATCGAGATCGGGAACCCCGGCGGCGGGGAGTAGTGGTCGCCGGACCCGGGGGTGACGGCGTCGTGTGGGAGGCGCGCGCAGATCTGGTCGTCGTCGGTGGTGGCGTCGCCGGGCTGACGGCCGCGCGGGTCGCGGCCGAACAGGGACTCCGGGTTCTCGTGCTGAGCAAGGGCGGCCCGACCGACACCGCCACGCAGTACGCGCAGGGCGGGATCGCCATCGTGGGCGATCCCCGCACCGACTCGGTGGACTCGCACGCCGGCGACACCTGCGTTGCCGGTGTGGGGCTGTGCGACGAGGTCGCGGTCCGATCGATCGTGTCCGCGGGACGGGAGGCGTTCACCGCGCTCACGGCGTTGGGTGCGGTGTTCGACATGGGCTCGGACGGCGCCGTGTCGCGTACCCGCGAGGGCGGGCACAGCACCCGTCGCATCGTCCACGCGGGCGGCGACGCGACCGGTGCCGAAGTCCAGCGGGCGCTGAACGCGGCCGGAATACCGGTGCTCTTCGGGGCAGCCGCGGCGCGCGTCTCCACCGACCGCCGGGGCGTCACCGGCCTGATCGTGCTGTCGGACAGGGGACTGGGCGTCATCCATGCACCGGCCGTGGCCCTCGCGACCGGCGGGCTGGGGCAGTTGTACTCGTGCAGCACCAATCCGTCCGGCTCCACCGGTGACGGTATCGCGTTGGCGCTCGAGGTGGGCGCCTCCGTGGCCGATCTCGAGTTCGTGCAGTTCCACCCCACCGTCCTGTTCGCGCCGGGCGGCGTCGGCCGGCGCCCGCTCATCAGCGAGGCGGTCCGTGGTGAGGGCGCGCGACTGGTGGACGCCGATGGGCGTTCGGTCACCGACGGCGTGCACCCACAGGGCGACCTGGCGCCGCGGGACGTCGTCTCACGAGCCATAGCCCGACGGCTCCGTGAGTCCGGCACCGATCATGTCTACCTCGACGCACGGCACCTGACCGGGTTCGTGAGCCGGTTCCCGACAGTGACCGCGTCGTGTCTGGCCGCGGGAATCGATCCGACCGAGCAGTTGATCCCGGTGGCCCCGGCCGCGCACTACTCGTGCGGTGGTGTCGTCACCGACGTCCACGGACGCACCGAGGTGCCGGGGTTGTACGCGGCCGGTGAGGTGGCTCGTACGGGACTGCACGGTGCGAACCGTCTCGCGTCGAACAGCCTGCTCGAAGGGCTGGTCGTCGGCGAGCGGGTGGGCCTGGCGGCGGCCGAGCGTGCCGACCTGTCCGTGGAGGCGGACGACCTGCTGCTGCCGTTCCGGCGGCATGCCCCGCGCGAACGGGTGCAGGCGCTCATGACGGCGCACGCGTCGGTGGTGCGTGACGGCGACGGACTGTCTTCCGCAGCAGCCGAATTGGCAGGAAGTGGAGTCGCGGTGGCCGGCAACGGCGTTGCGCTCGAAGACACCGCGCTCACGGTCGCGGCGTCGGCGCTCGTGCTGGCCGCGTCCGCGCGACGTGAGACCCGGGGTTGCCACACTCGGACCGACTACTCCGAGACATCCGACGACTACCGCCGCAGCATCCCGGTCCGTATCGGGCGCGACGGCGAACTGGAACTATCCGAACTGCAATCGACAGGAGCACGATGACCACGCTGGAGCGACTCGATCCGCAGGAAACCTTGACGTTGGTGCGCACCGCACTCGACGAGGATCT
Source organism: Rhodococcus sp. W8901 (assembly GCF_013348805.1). Taxonomy (NCBI): domain Bacteria; kingdom Bacillati; phylum Actinomycetota; class Actinomycetes; order Mycobacteriales; family Nocardiaceae; genus Rhodococcus; species Rhodococcus sp. W8901. The sequence goes on along the minus strand of NZ_CP054690.1, from coordinate 3,240,026 downwards.
GCGGTACGGCCCGGATGTCACCTCCGCGGCGACCGTTCCCGAAGGGGCTGTCGCAACTGCGTCCGTGGTGGCCAGGGCGGCCGGCACGGTGGCGGGCGTCGACGTGGGTTTGACGGTGCTCGACGAGGTGATCGGCGCCGGAAACTACGAGGTTCAGGGGCGGGTCGCCGACGGCACCCGCATCCAGCCCGGTGACGCGGTGCTCACGGTCAGCGCTCCCACCCGGGGGCTGCTCACCGCCGAGCGGACCATGCTCAACCTGGTGTGTCACCTGTCCGGCATTGCCACCGCCACGTCCGAATGGGTCGACGCGGTGGCCGGTACCGAGTGCAAGATTCGCGACAGTCGTAAGACCCTGCCCGGGCTGCGGGGACTGCAGAAGTACGCGGTGCGGGTCGGCGGCGGCGTCAACCACCGGATGGGTCTCGGCGATGCCGCGCTCATCAAGGACAACCATGTTGCCGCCGCGGGTTCGGTCATCGCTGCCTTGCATGCCGTTCGTGCGGCGGCGCCCGACATCGAGTGCGAGGTCGAGGTCGACAACCTCGCCCAACTCGACGAGGTCCTCGCCGAGGGGGTCGACCTCGTTCTGCTGGACAACTTCCCGCTCTGGCAGACGCAGATCGCGGTACAGCGCCGCGACACCCTCGCGCCGCAGACCAAGCTCGAGTCGTCGGGTGGGCTCACCCTCGATGTCGCAGCCGAGTACGCCGCGACCGGCGTCGACTTCCTCGCCGTCGGTGCTCTCACGCACTCGGTGACGGTCCTCGATCTCGGTCTCGACATGTAGTTCGCCGCTGCACAGGGTGCCGTCGGGGCTGTGACGACACGGCCTCGGCGGCACGGTTGTCTATCCGCTGACGCCCGGGTTTGCGCGGTATGGTCCCGGCAAGGTTCGGGCAGGAGGCGACGGATGTCGGTCTTTTCCTCCGGGTGCGGCCTCGCTCACAGTTGATCTTGATCGTTGCTTGGATGACCGAAATGTCTGGTAAGACTCATCTGTCGGGGTGTGCAGTCGGGTCGAGCGGAGGAGTGCTGTGGCGCAGCAAGTTTCGAATCGCACGGCGTCCGATGACGTGGCCTCGCGCTCGACCGAGGGAACGACCGAGGAAGGACCGAACCCGCTCCCGCGGCGATTATCGGTGACGGTTCAGCCCCATCGCGACCTGTACGTCTTGCTCGACGGAGTGGTTGCCGGAGCGGTGCCGGGAAGGGTTCTGCTCTGTGCGCCCGCCGGTACCGGAAAGACGGCCTTACTGGGCGACTGGCTCGCCGGCCCCGGTGGCAATGAGAGACCCGCCGTCGCGTGGGTGACGCTCGACGCCGCGGATGACGATCCGGAGGTGTTGGAAGCCGGACTGGGTGCGGCACTGCGTTGCCTCGTCTCGCTCGTCCTGCCCGATACCAACTTGCAGGACGTTTCGGTTCTCGACTGCCTGCGTTCGGTGCGAGAGTCGGGCCGATCCGCTGTCCTGGTTCTCGACGATGCCCACGTACTCACGGCCCCGGAGTCTCTCCGGAAGTTGGCGTGCCTACTGGACGCGGCGCCGCCGAACATGACGGTGATCCTGGCAGCACGGAACCCGCCCGAGTTGCCGTGGGTGAAATACATCGCGGATGGTTCTCTGACCGTGATCGGTTGGGAGGATCTTGCGCTCGATCGCGATGCAGCGGCGGCAATCTTCGCCGAGAACCGGTGCGAACTCTCGACACAGGAACTCGATGCGGTTCTCGACCTGACCGCAGGTTGGGCGGTCCCGCTGCGTGTCGCGGCGATCCGGATCAGTGCCGTGGGTGATGTCCCGAGCGGGGTTGGCGACGTTCTCCGATACCCGCAGCCGCTCTCCGACTACGTGGTGGGGGAAACGGTCTCGGCGTTGCCAGACCACCTCCTGCGGTTCGTGGAGTCGACCAGCATCGTCGACCGGTTCAGCCCCGAGCTCGCGGCCTGCCTGGACGACGCGAACGTGGATCTGGCGCTCGCCGAGCGAGAACGATTCTGCGTGCCCATCCAGCGCTTCACCTCCGCCGACGGCCTGACCTACGCGTGGCACCCGCTCCTGCGCGCGCATGTCCGGTCGAAGCTGCGCGTCACCGATCCGGACCGCCTGGCCCGACTGCACGCGGCGGCAGGGAGTTGGTTCGCGGGATCGCGGCAGCCGATTGCCGCGGTCGAACATCTCCTCGCTGCCGGAGACGATCTGGCGATCGTGGACTTCGTGTACAGCCACGGAGTCACGGCGGTTTTCGACGGGCAGGGTGCTGCAATCCTCGAGCTGCTCGGCGAGCGACACAGCGACAAGCGGGGTGTCCGTCTCGTCCGGTCGCTCGAGGCGCTCGAGCGGAACTACGCCGACGCTGCCCGGGCGCATCACAGCACCGCGTTCGCCGCGGATGTGGTGGCGCTTCGCCCCGAGATCGCCAAGGCGTTCGCGGCGGCACTGGGCGTCGAGATCGCAGTGCTCTCAGGGCAGCCCATGCCGACCGATGGGGATGTCCTTTCCGATTTGCAGATTGCAACGGGCATCGCCGATCTCGACTGCTACGTGACCATTCAACGTGCCGCCGTCTGTATGTTCACGCGCGATCTCATCGGCAGTGAACGGCTACTCCGGCAGGCACTCGCGTTCGCCGACATCGGCGCCCATCCCCGGCTCGTGCTGCGCTGCCTGGCAAGGCTTTCCATTGTTGCGGGTATTCGTGGCGATCTCGTGACGATGACGACACGCGCGGAGCACGCTCTGCAGTACGCGGTCGATCATGCTCAGCTCGACCGCATCGACGCCTTCCAGTGTGTGGCTGCGGTCTGCATGGACAGGTATCTCCGGTGTGAAGGGTTGCCCGATGACAGTCCTGTGTACGCGCTGGTGTTCGGCCCTGGCCTGCATCAGCGTCCCGACGGGACCACCGCGCCAGTCTCGGGCGGTCACGCGGAGGTCGCGTTCGCGATTCTCGAGGCTCGGCGCAGTCCGATCCCGACCGTCGACGACGCAGACGCGGTCGGTCGGTCCCTGATCGGCATGCTCACCCGGGGCGCGCAGGCAGGGCTGAGCAACACCTTCGTTACCCCGGCTGTCGCGGTTCTGCTGGATGCGGGACGGCCGGCCTTTGCCGGCGAGGTCGTCGACACGGCGCATCGGGTGTTCGGTGAGAACCCCGACGTCCGGGTGGCTCGGGCGATGATCTCCGTCGCGCAGGGGGACTCGGCATCCGCACGCGACCTGCTGGACTCGGTCCTCGAGGCGTCGGAGTTCCTGCATCCCCCGCTCGGCGTGCGCGCCTCGATGTTGAGTGCCGTCGTGGCACATCGCGAGAACCGGTCTGCCGAGGCCTCGCTGGCGGTGCGTCGGGCACTCGAACTCGCCGAACCCAACGGGATCGTCAGCCCCTTCGTCGACAGCGCCGGCGATGCCGCAGAACTGCTCGCCGGGCTCCCCCCGGGCGCCGACCACACGCGCGCCTTCCTCGACCACGTGCAGGCGAAACTCGTGGAATCGAACGAGGGGCGCAATCCCGGGCTGACCCGATCCGAGAAGGTCATTCTCGCCGAGTTGCGGACCGGCAAGCCGCTACGTGCGATCGCCCAGCAGTTGCACCTGTCGCTCAACACCGTTCGTACGCACACCCGAAACGTGTACCGCAAGCTCGACGCGTCGAGCCGTGCAGAGGCGCTGGAGGTCGCGGCGCGCCGGCGGTTGCTCTGACGGCGACTCGCCCCGGCGGACTCAGGCGAGCAGATCGACGACCGTTCGATCGATGCGGAGGAGCGGGGGTAGTACCGAGAGTGCCGCCGCCCCGTCCCCGGGCGGCGACTGCAGCACATCGGCGAGCGATTCCGGGGGTGTCTCGGGCACGGTGACTCGCTCGCCGGCGTTCCGTCGCCGGAGCAGATCGATGTTGTCGTGGACACGACATACCGTGGTTGCGAGCACCTCTCGCGTTCGCGTGTCGGTGGCGACTTCGGAGGCGGGTTGCGTCGTCATGACAGCTGATTTCACCAGTGCGTGAGCGGCCCTGTCGATCTCGCGCAGTCGGCAATCCAGCCATTCCACCGTCCTGCGTCCCCGTGCCATCGGATCCCGCACCAGCGGTGTCGCCGCAGCGGTGACAGCCGCCAGATCCGAATCCAGGGCGCGGGCCTTCGCGATCAGGTCCGGTGCGGCCGTGGCAGACATGCAGTCGCCGATCAGATCCGACAACCGGGTGAGGTAGGAGTCGATCGCCCGCGTCAGCACGTCTCGTGAGTCGATCGCGAGTACCAGGTAGGCGGCTGCGATTCCGACGATCGCGCCGACGGTGGTCTCCTCGATCCGTACCACCAGGACATCGAGACTGAACTCGCCGAGCAGACCGTAGAGGCCGGCCAGCATCACCGTCATGAAGAACGTCATCGCCACGTAGTTGACGGACACCAGGTAGAAGGCGAAGAACACGGTCGTCAGCACGAGCGCGATCAGGGCTGCCGGGTGGTTACCGACCGCTGCTACGAGGAGCATTCCGATGACGACCCCGCCGATCGTTCCGATGACCCGGTCGCCGGCACGCAGGAGGACTTCGCCGCGGGTGCTCGCGCCGTTGTAGACCAGGAATGCCGTCAGCACAGCCCAGTACCAGCGTTCCGGACTGACGAGTTCGCCGAGCACGGTCGCGATACTCGCCGCGACGGCCACCTGAATCGCCGTGCGTGTGCTCGCGGATACTCCGCCGGCATTGCCGATGGCACGCGAGGTGCCGGCCACCGCGTGTTCCCTGGTTGCCCTTCCTGGCGACGGTTGCTCGCGCCCGACGCACGAGAGCGCCGCGTGTGCCCTTGCGGCCCGGTCCACGAGCAGCGCCGCCAGCCCTTCCTCGGTGGACGAGTCGAAGGTCTTCGCGGCTGTGCTCGCGCTCCGTTCGATGGTGGTCGCCTCGAATCTCGACGAGCCCGGTCGCAGTGCGGCCTCGAATTCCGCTGTGGCCCGTTCGGTTGCGGCGAGATGACGGACTTCGGTGGGGGCCTGATCCAGGACTTCGAGTGCCTCCTCGGTCGACACCTGGGCCTCGAAGACCAACTTCGCGAGTTCCGAATTCGAGATGCCGACGCACTCGTCGGCGTCGTTGCGGTCGAGCCAGTCCTCGATCATCATCGCCGTGTCTCCGATCCGATCGAGGATTCGCTGCAGCGCAGTCGGATCGGGCGTTTCTGCGCGGTAGACGACGTCGAGCCCCGCACGGGTTTGCGCCCGCAGTGCTCGCACCAGGCTGCGGATCTCGCGTCGAGGGCGTTCGGGAAGGAGGAATACTCGCACGACGATGGTCACGGCCACTCCCGTGCAGATACCGAGATAGAGAGAGGGGAGTTCGGAGATACCCGCGTGCAGAACCAGGGCGTAGAAGTATGCGATGTACATGATCATTCCCGAGGCGTGCCCGCGGGGTCCCCATCGGCGCAACCACACCGCGAGGAACAGCACGCCGACGAACGCGATGCCGGCGACCCGGCCGTACCGGAGGAGAACGGCGCCCAGAGTGACCGCTGCCAACGCCGGAACCGACAGGAACACGGTCGTGACGACGCGTTCGCGCTGTGTGTGATCGCTGACTCCCGATGCGGCTTGAATTGCGACGTACGAGCCGAGGAGTACCGCCGGGACCGCGTGGCTCACGGGATGTCCGAACCCGGTGAGGATCAGCATCACGAGGCCCAATGCCGCGACGGTGGTCACGGCGTTGCGCAGGCGGAGGAAGCCCGGGTCGGTGACCGTCAGATATCGCAGCGCGCTCCGAATGGCGTCGGTCAGTCGGGTCACCGGACGTCCTCTCACAGACAGGGGCGGGGCGACCTCGCTCGCCCCGCCCCGCCCCACTGGGTATCTCAGTGCGAGAAGGCCTGGGCGGCGTGTCCCGTACCGGCACTAAGACGTCCGATGACGTCCTTGATCGCGATGACGAGCTTCCAGGCCAGGTCTCGGCTGAAGCCTTCCCGTAGCACGATGCGAAGTACTGCGATGTCCTCGGCGTTCGCCGGCATCGTGTAGGCGGGAACCTGGAACCCGCGGGCCCTCAGTTCGTGCGAGATGTCGAAGACGGTGAATCCGGGATCGCCCACGACTTCGAAGGAGAGGACCGGAATGGCGCTTCCGTCGGTGATGATCTCCATGTTGTCGATCTTCGAGATCTCGCTGGACAGCATCAGCGCGGTGTCGCGCAGCGACTCCATGATCTGCGTGTAGCCGGCCACCCCGAGTCGGACGAAGTTGTAGTACTGTCCGACTACCTGGTTACCGGGCCTCGAGAAGTTCAGCGTGAACGTGGGCATGTCGCCGCCGAGGTAGTTGACCCGGAACACGAGGTCCTCCGGCAGGTGCTCCTTCGACCGCCACACGACGAATCCGATTCCGGGGTAGGTCATTCCGTACTTGTGGCCGCTGACGTTGATGGAGACGACGCGCGGAATCCGGAAGTCCCACTCCAGTTCGGGATGCAGGAACGGAACCACGAATCCGCCGCTCGCGGCGTCGACGTGCATCGGTACGTCCGGCCCGCCCGCGGCCGCCAGCTCGTCGAGTGTTGCGGCGATCTCGGCGACCGGCTCGAGCTCGCCGGTGAACGTCGTCCCGAGGATGGCCACCACACCGATGGTGTTCTCGTCGACCGCCTCGCGCACCTGCTCCGGCGTGATGACGTAGCGTCCCTTCTCCATCGGGAGGTACTTCGGCTCGACGTCGAAGTAGCGGCAGAACTTCTCCCACACCACCTGGACGTTGCTCCCGAGGACGAGGTTCGGGCGGTCCGTGTCCTTGCCGGCCGCCCGGCGCGCCTCCCGCCACCTCCACTTGAGCGCCAGGCCCGCGAGCATCACTGCCTCGGACGAGCCGACGGTCGAGACTCCGGTTGCCGAGGACGGATCGGAGTCCGAGAGTCCCTCAGCGTTGAACAGGGCGGCGACCATATTGACGCAGCGGGTTTCGATCTCGGCGGTCGCCGGGTACTCGTCCTTGTCGATCATGTTCTTGTCGAACGTCTCCGCCATCAGGCGGTCGGCCTGCGGATCCATCCATGTGGTCACGAAGGTCGCGAGATTCAGTCGCGAGCTACCGTCCAACATCAACTCGTCGTGGATGAACCGGTAGGCCGCCTCGGGCTCGGTCTCGGCCTTGGGCATTCGCAAGGCGGGAATCGGATCGGTTCCGAGTCGTCCCGTGTAAGCGGGTGCGAGTGTCTCAGTGGGAGCGGCAAAGTTGTTCGACATCTTCTCTCCTCCGATACTTCGAGCGATCTGTGGGTGGAACTGGTCGCGCGTTGTGTGTCAGGAACTTCCGGTGTCGGTCGAGGATCAGACCTCGATGGGTGGGTACAGGCGTTCCATCGTGTACCGCCGGTTGCGGCGGACCGAGAGGGCGCTGATGGTGAGGCTCACGAGCAGGATGCCGGTGAGCACCGCGATGGCGATCCACAGTCGCGAGTCGACGTGCTCACCGACGGTGAGCTGGCGAAGACCGTTCACCGTGTAGGTCATCGGGTCGAACGGATGAATGACCTGGAAGGGCGTCGCGGTCGTCGGGACAGGGTAGATGCCACCCGCCGACACGAGCTGGAGCATGAGGAAAGCCAGGGTGACCACGCGGCCGACAGCGACTCCGAACAGCGCGTTGAACGCCTGGATCATCGCGAGGTACGTCGCCGAGATCAGCATCAGGAACAGGATCGTGCCGGCGACGTGTTTGACGTCGAGCCCGACGCCGAAGTGCACGACCGTGTACATCACGACCACCTGCAGGATGCCGACCAGGAGCGCCGGCCAGTACGAGGCGAGCACGGTCCGGTACAGCCCGACGCCACCGACGGTGGGGCGGGACTGCAACGGGGTCAACAGCATCCAGGTGATGATGCCGCCGACGAAGAGCGCCAGCGACAGGAAGAACGGTGCGAAGCCGGTTCCGAAGGTCGGAGCCACGTTCGTGTACTCCTGCTGGAGCGCGACCGGAGTGGACAGTGTCTCGGCCGTCGCCGTGCGCTGCTCGTCGCTCCAGCTCGGCACCTGGCCGGCGCCCTGCTGCAGTGCCGAGGCAAGTTCCTTCGACCCGGACTGCAGCTGCTCGGTTCCGGCGGCGAGTTGGTCGGCGCCGCTGGCGAGCTGGAAGCTGCCGTCCGTAAGCTGCCCCATGCCCTGACTGAGCGTCGAGGCCCCGGAGCTGAGTTGGTCGGCACCGTTGCGTAGTTGCTGCACGTCGGACGCGAGTCCGCCGTTCTGCAGCATTGCCAGGCCGCTCTGCAGGGGGCTGTTCGGATCGGTCAGCTGGTACTCGAGCGCCTGCGCGTCGGAATGGAGCGCCTCGAGCTCCCCGCGGATGTCCGCCGCGGGTGCGGCCACGGCGCGGGTGAGCGGTGTGAGTGCGGCGACGGCCTGCTGCACGATCGGATCGGAACTGCGGTTCAGAACGCTGATCACCTGTTCGACCGCCTGGGCGGTCGGTGCCCGTGGTTGTTCGCTCGGGGCTCGGCTCGCGAGATCGGCCAGCGACTGGCGGAGCTGTGCGACTTGACCGCCGACGTCCGGCAACGCGCCCCCCTCGAGCGCGTTGAGTAGGGGGTCGGCGACGCCGTCGATAGCGGTTGCCAGCTGGGAGGCACCGGCGGCCAGGGCGTCCGAGCCGCTGCGCGCTGTGACCATGTTGTCGGCGAGGGTATGGGCGCCCGACGCGAGTTGGTCCGCGCCACTGTTCGCCTGGTCGATACCCGTGGCGAGTTGTTCGGCCCCGCCCGCCGCCTTCCCCAGTCCGGACCCGGCGCTCTGCAGACCGGTGAGGACCTGCCCCACGCCCTGCGCTCCGATCGTCGAATTGACCTGGTTGATCACCTGTTCCGACGCGTCCTGACCGATGATCGTCGCGAGATAATTGTTCGCGTCGTTGAAGGTGAAGATGAGATTCGCCTTCTCGGGGTGGTCGCCGTTCGGTGACGAGACCGCCGCGCTGAAGTTCTCCGGCAGGGTGATCGTGTAGTAGTACTTACCGTCCGAGAGGCCCTTCGCCGCGTCCTCCTGGGACACTTCCGCGAGGTCGAGTTGGCCGGAGGCGATCAGGGACTTCACGACCTGATCGCCGGCGTCGAGTTCCTGTCCGTCGGCGGTCTTGCCGGTGTCGATGTTGACGATCGCGGCCGGGATCTTGTCCACTGCTCCGAACGGATTCCAGAAGGCCCAGAGGTACATCGCGCCATACAGCAGCGGCATGAGGATGATCGTGATGATGGCGATTCGCGGCATCGTGCCACGGAAGTAGCGCTTCGAATCGCTGCCCAGGGAAATGCCTGCAAGCATCGGCTACCTCGCCTCGGTCATGACGCCGATGTCTCCGGCGTTCAGAAGCTGGTGCAGGTCCACGACGGCGCGCACCGAACTACCCGGTGGGAGTGGGTTCACGTCGGCGGTGATCACGGACTGGTTCTGGCCCAGTGCCACAAGTCTTTCCAGAACCATGAGGCGCTCTTCGTCGTCGGCGATCTTGTCGATCCTGCCGACGACCAGCAGGGGAGGCCGCCGCGTGTTGGCCACGGCGATCCGCAGCAACAACTGCTGGATCTCGGGCAGGTCGTCGACGAACGCGTTGAGCGCCGGCAGTGGTACGTCGCCGAACACCTCGGCGCACATATCCTCGACACCGCTCGTCCCGACGCGCGGGACGAACCGGTACCACGGTGAGTCCCAACGCAGTTGTTCGGTGACGAGATCGCGCACGGTGACCGACGGGCGGACCTCGTCGAGTTCGTTGAGGCACGCGATGGTCGAGTTGCGGAACACCGCCATGGGTTTGTCCTCGAACCCGAGGACGGTGAGGGACCCGCCGGTCAGGCGCATCCGCCCGCACAGCGCCATCAACAGGGCCGTACGCGCGGCGCCGGCCGGTGCCGCGAGCACAGTCACCCCGCCGATGTCGATGTCGAGATCGAGCGGACCGAATACGTGACCCCACGGGCCGTGGAGTTCGATTGCTCTGGCGGACAACAAAGTTCCTGAGACCGGTTCCCACGAGGGTTGGTACCCCTCGATCTGTGTTTCGACCAATTCGCACTCCACATTCCCTCGTCGTTCGACGAACGGCGACGTGTTCGGTTGCTGTCCTTGACCCTTGCTGCTTTCGAAGCTGACGTCGGAGACGGCCGATCAGGCCGTCACAGGCTGTTCTTGACGACCTGACCGTCCTTGACGATCACCGACAGGTACTTCTCCGGGTCGGCCAGCACGCTCAGGTCCTCGAGTGGGTTGCCGTCCACGAGCAGTACGTCGGCCCAGGCCCCCTCCGCGACGACGCCGAAAGGGGCGTCACGGTACGGATCGCGTTCACCTGCGAGCCGGAACAACTGGGCGTTGCCGGAGGTCAGCATTCGCAGCGCCTCGACATTGCTGTAGAAATCGCCCAGTCTGGCTGCCATCTCGCTCTGTCGCTTCGCGAACTGCGGCTCGAGCAGCAGATCGGTGCCGAAGGCCACCTTCACCCCGTACTTCTTGGCCCAGCCGTAGATCCGGTCCACGCCACTGCAGATCTGGCGGTTCTTCTCGGCTCGGTCGGCGTCGGGGTAGTGGTGATCGTCCTCCGCGAAGGGCTGCATCGACAGCCAAACGTCGCGCTCCGCCATCAACTTGACCGTGGTCTCGTCGGACAGATGGCCGTGCTCGATCGACTTGACTCCGGCTTCGATCGCACGCCGGATGCCGGTGACGTTGTAGACATGGGTGGCGACGTAGGTGCCGTAGTCGGTTGCGGCGTTGACCCCCGCCCGTAGTTCGGCATCGGTGAACTGCACGGTGTACAGCGGGTCGTACGTCGAGGCGGCTCCGCCGCCGACCATCATCTTGATCTGGGAGGCGCCCTTCTTGAGCTGCTCGCGCACTGCGGCCAGGACTCGCTCCTCGCCGTCGGCGATTCGCATGAAACCGATTGTTTCCGAGCGATTCTCGGCACCGCCGAGAGCCGAGGGGGTGTCGTAGACGTTGCCGAAGTCGCCGTGACCGCTGGTCTGCGAGATCGCGGCCTGGCACGGGTAGATGCGCGGCCCGGGGAATTGGCCGCGGTCGATCGCGGACTTGATGCTCGAGGTGTCACCGGCCATATCGCGGACCGCCGTGAACCCTCGCATCAGCATGTTCTTCGCTTCGGCGACGCCGTTGAGAGTGATGTGTCCCTCCGTGCCCATCAGGAGGTCGACGTACGAGTTGGCGTTACCGACCAGGTGGACGTGTGCATCGCTCATACCGGGCATCAACACCCGGCCGCCGCCGTCGATGACGACGGTCTCCCTGCCGGGATCATCCCCGACGGGGGAGGTCGACACGGCGGCGACCTTGTTGCCGTCGATCAGAACGTCCCCGTTGCTCAGCTCCGCTGATACGCCGTCGAACACCCGGACGTTACGAAACAGTAACCGCTTCTTGCTTTCCGGAAGAGTCGTCATACCTCGCAAAGCTAACAGCGGGTGCGCCGGGTCGCGCCGCGACGATCACCGTCGGGTCGGAATTAACCCCCTACTTCACCCGTTCTCGAGTTGTCGGTGGTGGTCCCGGTGACGGCCGAAAGAGGCTCGACAAGTGACGGTGCGACGCAAAGGATTCCAGGACCGGAACCGCCGATCCCGCTGCCTTCGACAATGCGTCGCGGCAGCGAGATCGGCGGTGGACCTGCGTCAGAGTGACTCGACAGGCTCCGGCGCGGGACGACGTGGCTTACCGAGGAAGATGACGGACGCGGCAAAGAAGAACAGGGCGCCGACGAACGTGCCGGCGTTGGCGAGGGATGCGTCCTCGACGCTTCCCGACTGGGTGATGAACGCCCCCGCGGCCGAGAGGCCGAACGCGAGTGAGCCGAGGGCGTTGAACCAGGCACTCTGCCAGTCGAGGGAGCGCGGAGCCCAGTAGTTCTTTGCGCGGACGAGCATCAGGATCGCCAGATAGCTGCTGATCAGGAACGCAATCGAGCCCTCCGCGTTCGGTGTCCACACCAGGTGCTTCTCGCCGGCGATGGTGTGGGCGTGCAGCGCGGCCCCGGTGCTGATGTTGAAGAGCACCGTGCCTAGGAACTGGGTCGCCGCGGCTAGCCATTCGGCGCGTATCGCGGGCTTGCCGGTATCCGTGTCCGTTGTCGTGGCGGCGCCGCTGAGCACCAACTGGATGAACGCGGCGTAGGTGAAGAACCAGGAGCCGACGAAGAAGGCCGTGTTGGCGGTGGCCGTTCCGAGGGCCGGCGCGAGTACCGGTGCGGAGCCGAGCGCGAAGAGCAGCGACCCGATCGTGAATCCCCACGATTGCATCCGCAGAGTCGGGTGAATCAGCATGTGCGGCAGTATAGGTCGCAAATCGTGACCATGCCGTGAAATCGGACGATCGAACCGCCGAAACGTCGATCGAATCAGCTTGCTGTGCAGGGTAAGACGATGGAGATGCGACGACCGTGACTACGTTCGTTGGGATTACGTTCATTCTCAGTTCATCAAGGTTGGCGGCGCATCCGCGTGCCCCGCCGGCCGCGGAACGAGTGGGCGCGGCTCCGTTCGCGGGTGCCGACCGGCTCGTGGCGACGTACCGTGGACGCATGAGCGGCTCGAACGTCACGGTGGTCGATCGCGGACCGCGCAGAATCGCCCGCCGGGTCACCGTCGACGCACCCGCCGCGACGGTCTTCGACCTGATCGCCGACCCGCGGCGCCACCACGAACTCGACGGGTCCGGGACCGTGCAGCACGCGGTGTCCGGGCCGGACCGCCTCGACGAAGGCTCCACCTTCACGGTCTCGATGAAGATGTACGGCGCGCCGTACCAGATCACGAGCCGGGTCATCGACTTCGAGGAGGGGCGTGTTGTCGAGTGGAAACACCCCCTCGGCCACCACTGGCGCTGGGAGTTCACGGAGACCACGGCCGGTCACACGGAGGTGACCGAGGTGTTCGACTATTCGATGGTGAGGTTCCCGCAGTGGGTGGAATGGATGGGGTTCCGCTCGAAGGACGAGCAGGGCATCACGGCGACCCTCGAGCAGTTGCGCGCGCGGTACGCCGACGGGTGACTCACGCCGGCGTGAAGTACGTCTCCCCGATCGCGAACATGCCCCGCTGCGGCAGCCAGAACCCGCCGAGCCGGGCCTGCTCCGGGAGGGGGCCCGGCGGTCCGACGTCGACGCCGTCGACCGTCGCCCGGCTGCGCTGCACCGCCCACAACCGGCGCGGATTGGCACGGAAGGAATACCCACTCGGAGTTTCCCCGGTCAGTCCGACCCGGCCCACGCCGAGCAGCGGCCCGGCGACCCGGGACATCAGTGTCAGCACGCGGTCGTTGCGCCACAGTGCGGCGGGCATCAGTGATCCGGCGGCGGTCATCGCCCGGGTGGCGAGGGAACGGGTCAACATCATCGACCAGTCGATCGTGTCGCCGACGGTCACGCCGAACTCGTCCGGTCCGCTCCAGGTGATGGTGATGTCCGCGGTTCGAGATTCCGCCAATGCCCGGCCGAAGTAGCGCGGGCAGGAGGACTCCGGCGCTCCGTTGATGTACATGACCCACTGGCCGGCCGGGTTCCGGTGCCACACCGAGTCGTAGCCAGGGCCGATCGAGCTCGTAGGGAAGTGTCGGAGTGCGAGGTAGTGGCCGGTCGTGAACGGCAGGCCCATCACCGCGTATCCGGCGAACCGCTCGAACTCGTCGCCCGGTGGGAGATCGGGCAGTTGTTCGGCGAGGGTTCGCGGGCTGGTGCTCATGGTCGCTCCCGATGGTCGGCGGGCCGCCGACCGACGTCTGCGCCCGCACATGCTGCTCCCGTCAGCGTAGGCACAGAACGATCCCCGGCGGTAGGCCGTGAACCGCGCCTGTCACACCGCGGTGGCGAGGGCCGCCGCGGCGGTGAAGAACAGGGTCGCGAAGACGCGGCTCGTGACCTGTTGTTGACGCGGCGAACGCTGCACGCGGAGGACCCGCGCCGCGAGACCGGTGTATCCGGTCATGACGACGGTGTCCACGGCGACCATCGTGGCCGCCATGAGCGCGTACTGCGGGAACAGCGGTGCGGCGGGGTTCAGGAACTGCGGTAGCACCGCGAGCATGAAGACGATCGCCTTCGGGTTGCTGGAGTTGATCAGGAACGCCCGTAGCACCAGCCCCGCGGCGGTGGCTCGCTTGCTGTCCGGTTCGGCCTCGATCGGTGTCGGCGCCGAGCGCCACTGCCGCATGCCGAGATACGCGAGGTAGGCGACGCCGAACCACTTCACGATCAGGAACGCCGTCGTCGAGCCGGCGAGCAGGGCGCCGACGCCTGCCGCGACGATCGCGATCTGTAGCAGCAGCGCCAGCTGCAGGCCGAGGATGTTCCAGTAGCCGCGCAGGAAGCCGTGCCGGAGGCCAGCCGACATCGACGCGATCGCGCCGGCTCCTGGTGACAGGCTGATCACCCAGCTGGCGCCGAAAAATGCCAACCACATCTGCCACGACACGCGGGAGGAGCTTAGGCGCGCCCACGCCGTGGATCGGTGGCGGGTGTGGCTACGAGCCGCCCGACCCGGTGCCCGATCCGCTGCCCGACGAGCCACCGGTCAGGCAGCTGCCCGGAGGATCGACGAGCGAACAGAACGCCTTCGGCATCACCGGTGTGTAGTCCGCGGGCACGCCCCCGGCGGCGACGATGCCGCGGTACGTGTCGACGGCGTCGGTGGGGCGGCGGGTGAGCGCCGGGTCGGTGAGCGCGTCGACGGTGTACAGCCCGAACCGCGGACGGTACGAACCCCACTCGTAGTTGTCGGTGATCGACCAGTAGTTGTAGCCGATCACGTCGGCGCCGTCGCTGCGGGCCTGCTCGATCCAGTAGATGTGGTCACGCAGGTGATCCGAGCGGGTGTAGCCGTCCGGTCGTGGCTTGCCGTCGTCGGTGGGCATCCCGTTCTCCACGACGTACAGCGGCATGTCCGGCAGTTTGCGGTGATACGCCATGAGCGCGTGGTAGATCCCGTCCGGCTGTGGGACGACGTCGTAGAACTGGTCGGTGGCGGCGGCGATCGCGGAGATGTTGTCCAGCGAGAGCCCGTAGTAGTAGTCGATGCCGAGGAAGTCGAGCTTGTCGGTGACCCGGTCGACGAACAGGTTGTCGAGCAGCCCGAACGCGGCGGGGATGAACGCGAGATTGCTGCCGACCCGCGCCGTGGGATCGAGTTGGTGGATGCGGTCGTAGATCGTGCGATGGGCGCGTGTCATGCCGTCGAACATCTTGTGCACGTCGAGAAGTGAAATCCCCCCGAACGTCAGTTCACGCTGTGCGTAGGTGGTGGGCTCGTTGAACGTGATCCAGATGGCGCCGACGTCGCGGTAGCGGTTCACCACCTCCTCGGCGTTGACCAGCCAGTCGTCCACGGTGCGAGGATCCGCCCAGCCGCCCCGGTCGGCGATCCAACCCGGGTACACCCAGTGGTCGAGGGTGATCATCGGCGTCATCCCGTGGTCGCGGATCCGCCGGATCACGTCGTCGTAGTAGGCGAACTCGGTCTTGTCCCACTGGCCCGGATGTGGTTGCACCCGGGCCCATTCGATGCCGAAGCGGAACACGTCGACACCGAGCGCGGCCGCGTTGTCGATGTCCTCGGCGTAGCGGTGTCGGAAGTCGACCGCATCGCCGATCTCGTCGTGCGTCCTCCCGGAGGCCGAGTACCGCGACCAGTTGCTGTCGGGCGACGACCCCTCCGACTGGAACCCGGAGGTGGCCACGCCCCACAGGAAGTCGTCGCCGAGCGGTTGCGCCTGCGCAGTCGGCACGGCGAGGAGCGTGAGCGTGAGCGCGACGATCGCGGTGCGCAACGTTGCTTTCATGGGGGTCCTTCTCAGAAGACAGTGTCGACGTCGGTGGCGACCAGGGCGTCCATGCTGTGCTCGGCGAGCGCGGCGATCGTCATCGACGGATTGCACGCCCCGGTGGACCCGGGGATGCGGGCGCCGTCGAGGACGTAGAGCCCACGCTGCCCGTGCACCCGTCCGGCGTCGTCGCACACCGAGCCGAATGGGGCGCCGCCCAACGGGTGGAAGGTGTTGGTGTCGACGGCGTTCACGTCGATCGCCGACACTCCGAACCCGGCGCCGACGATCTGCTCGATCCGTGCGCGGATCGCGTCGGTCAGACCCCGGTCGAACGCTTGATTCCAGGTCAGCACCGCGTCGTCGCGGCCGGCGTCGTAGTGCCACGTACCGAGACCGTCCACGACGCCGTACCCGATCACCGACGTGGTGTACAGATCCAGCGGGAACGGCACCGGCCCGAGCACGATCGTCAGCGCGCCGGCCGGGTTGTCCCAGTCCTTGACCCCGACGCACGCGGGTCCGCCCTGCCATGCACCGGGACTGTCCGTCGCGCGGGTGACCATGAAGACGCGGTCGCCGTTGTTGCCCCATCCGGTGCCGACACCGTCGGGGAGATCGGGGACCAGGTTCTTGGCCTTCGCCTTCACGAGCAGGCGTGTGGTGCCCGGCGATCCGGCCCCGAGGAACAGGGCGTCGGAGGTGATCCGTTTCCGCTCGAGCACCGTGCCGTCCCGTCCGATGCGGTCGCAGTGCACGATCCAGGAGCCGTCCGGGCCGCGTTCGATGTCGGCGACCCGATGCAGCGGCGCCACCTCGACCCGGCCGGTCGCCTCCGCGGCCGCGAGATACGTGACGTCCACGGAGAACTTGCCCCCGTTGTTGACGCCGTAGATCAGGTCGCCGGTGGTGTACGACGGGCGCATCTCGCCGCGCAGTTCCCGCCGCGCGAACTCCCAGTCGATCGGCATCGGGACCCGGAACGTGTGCAGGCCCTGTGCGTCCGCCATCTCCACGAACCGGCGCGACGAGCTGTACTGCGGACTGTTCAGCAGGTCGTCGGGGATCGTCGCGATCCCCAGCCTGCGGGCCACCCGCGGGTAGTACTCCGAATCCATCTGCGCGAAATCGATACGGGGCGAGACGCACCGGGCGAAGTTCTCGCCGTTCGGTTGCATGGTCATGCCGTGGTAGACCAGCGACCCGCCGCCGACGCCGGCTCCGCACAGGATGTCCATGCCGTTGCCGGGAATGCGCTCCATCAGTCCGGTGAACGGCGGGAACACGGCGGGCGGGGCGCCCGTCATCACCGGGTGCGGCTGCAGCCACGCCGAGCGCTGGTCGGGGGAGAGCATCCGCGGGAACGTCTCGGCGTTCGGCCCGGTGGGCCACCGGATGCCGCGCTCGAGGACGAGGGTGTCCACGCCGGCCTGCCCGAGGTGCATCGCGGCGATCGCTCCGCCGAAGCCGCTCCCGATCACCACTGCGCGGCGGCGCTCCTCGGTCACCGGTGTGCGTCGCGCCGGGGCCGCCGCGGCCGACGGGGCAGCGGCCGTCACGGCGAACGCTGCTCCTGCCGCGCCGCCGAGGAACGTGCGTCTCGTCACTCGCGGAACGGTCGGGCTCGGATCGGGGATCACGGCAGCTCCCTGCGTTGCGTTGTCGGATGCTGGGGTCGACGAGCTCTCGCAGGTGGGAACTCTAGGGTGGACACGTGTCCAGTGGGGTGTCTTTCGGACAAAGCGCTGCTCAGGGGAGGCGCTCACCGCGAGCAGCGGGCCGTTCGGCGCGCGTGTGGGGCCGGAACGTAAGCAACTTGCACCCATCGCGGATAATCGGTGTAAACCCCTGTTCTCCAGAGAGGACCTCTCATGCTTGCCCGCACCGACCTTCGCGGTCGTACCCCTTCCACCGCTGAGCTTCGAGGCGCCCTGCCCCGCGGCGGAGTGGACGTGGACGCGGTGCTGCATCAGGTCCGTCCCGTCGTCGAGGCGATCCGTGACCGTGGCGCCGAAGCGGCGCTCGAATACAGCGAGAAGTTCGACGGCATCCGGCCGGGCACCGTCCGTGTGCCGCAGGCCGAGCTGGATCGCGCGCTCGCCGAACTCGACGCCGATGTCCGCGCCGCCCTCGAGGTCGCGATCGAGCGGACCCGCAAGGTGCACGCCGATCAGCGCCGCACCGACACCGTCACCGAGGTCGTGCCCGGCGGCACCGTCACCGAGCGGTGGGTCCCGGTCGAGCGGGTCGGCCTGTACGTGCCCGGTGGCAACGCCGTGTACCCGTCCAGCGTCGTGATGAACGTCGTCCCGGCGCAGGCCGCCGGTGTCGAGTCGCTCGTCGTCGCCTCCCCGCCGCAGGCCGCCTTCGGCGGTCTGCCGCACCCGACGATCCTCGCCGCGGCCGCACTGCTCGGCGTCGACGAGGTGTGGGCCGTCGGCGGCGCCCAGGCCGTCGCCCTGCTCACCTACGGCGGCACCGACACCGACGGCGGTGAGCTGGCGCCGGTCGACCTCATCACCGGTCCCGGCAACATCTTCGTCACCGCCGCCAAGCGCCTGTGCCGCGGACTGGTCGGCATCGACGCAGAGGCCGGCCCCACCGAGATCGCGATCCTCGCCGACGGCACCGCCGACCCGATCCACGTCGCGGCCGACATGATCAGCCAGGCCGAGCACGACGTCATGGCCGCGAGCGTCCTGGTGACCACCAGCACCGACCTGGCCGACGCCGTCGACAAGGCGCTGGCCGCGCAGCTCGAGCTCACCAAGCACCGTGAGCGGGTCGAGACCGCGCTGCGCGGAAGCCAGTCCGGCACGGTGCTCGTCGACGACATCGCGGCCGGGCTGAAGGTGGTCAACGCGTACGCCGCCGAGCACCTCGAGATCCAGACCGAGAATGCCTCCGCGGTGGCCGCGCAGGTCCGGTCCGCGGGTGCGATCTTCGTCGGGCCGTGGGCGCCGGTCAGCCTGGGTGACTACTGCGCCGGGTCCAACCACGTGCTGCCCACCGCGGGTTGCGCGCGGCACTCGTCCGGACTGAGCGTGCAGACCTTCCTGCGTGGCATCCACGTCGTCGACTACTCGGAGGCCGCCCTCAAGGAGGTCTCCGGGCACGTCATCACGCTCGCGAACGCCGAGGATCTGCCGGCACACGGCGAGGCCGTGCGGCTGCGCTTCGAGGCTCTCAAGTGAGCGCCGGGGTCGTCCCCGGATCGGCCGTCGGCATCGACGATCTGCCCATCCGGGAGAACCTTCGCGGTCAGTCTCCTTACGGCGCACCGCAGTTGACGGTTCCGGTGCAGCTCAACACCAACGAGAACCCGCACCCGCCGTCGAAGGCGCTCGTCGACGACGTCGCGGAGGCGGTCCGTGCCGCGGCTGCGGATCTGCACCGCTACCCGGACCGTGACGCGGTCGCGCTGCGCACGGACCTGGCCGCGTACATGACCCGCCAGACCGGCGTCGCGCTCGACGTGTCGAACCTGTGGGCCGCCAACGGTTCCAACGAGGTGCTGCAGCAGCTGCTGCAGGCGTTCGGCGGCCCGGGGCGCACGGCGGTCGGTTTCGTGCCGTCCTACTCGATGCACCCGCTGCTGGTCACCGGCACGCAGACCGAGTGGATTCCCGCGCCGCGGCGCGAGGACTTCTCGCTCGACGCGGAGACCGCGGTGCGGGTGATCGGCGAGCGCCGCCCCGACGTCGTGTTCGTCACCAGCCCCAACAACCCGACCGGGCACAGCATCGGCCTCGAGGACCTGAAGCAGATCCTGGCCGCCGCACCCGGCATCGTGATCGTGGACGAGGCGTACGCCGAGTTCTCGTCGATCCCGAGCGCGGTGAGCCTGATCGACGAGTTCCCCACCAAGCTCGTGGTGAGCCGGACGATGAGCAAGGCGTTCGCGTTCGCCGGTGGCCGGCTCGGATACCTCGTCGCGGCTCCGGCGTTCATCGACGCAATGCTGTTGGTGCGCTTGCCGTATCACCTGTCGGTGGTCACGCAGGCCGCCGCCCGCGCCGCGCTGCGGCACGCCGACGAGACCCTCGGCAGCGTCGCCGAGCTCGCGTCCGAGCGCGACCGGGTGAGCGCGGAGCTGTCGGCGATGGGCTACACCGTGGTCCCGAGCGACGCGAACTTCATCCTGTTCGGGCTCTTCGAGGACGCCGCCCGGAGGTGGCAGCACTACCTCGACGAGGGCGTGCTGATCCGCGACGTCGGTATCCCGGGACATCTGCGTGCGACCATCGGCCTGGTTGCCGAGAACGACGAACTGCTGCGGGTCAGCAGGAAGCTTGCTTCAACCGAGCTTGTTTCAACGGAAACGAAGGGATCCCGATGAGCGACCGGATCGCACGCGTCGAGCGGACCACCAAGGAATCGAGCATCGTCGTCGAACTCAACCTCGACGGCACCGGGAACGTCGCGGTATCGACAGGAATCCCGTTCTTCGACCACATGCTCACCGCCCTCGGCGCGCACGCCAGCTTCGACCTGAACGTGCAGGCCAAGGGAGACGTCGAGATCGACGCCCACCACACCGTCGAGGACACCTCGATCGTGCTCGGCCAGGCCCTCGGTCAGGCGCTGGGCGACAAGCGTGGCATCCGCCGTTTCGGTGACGCCTTCATCCCGATGGACGAGACCCTCGCGCATGCCTCCGTCGACGTCTCCGGGCGTCCGTACTGCGTGCACACCGGCGAGCCGGAGCACATGCTGCACAGCGTGATCGGCGGCTACCCGGGTGTGCCGTACTCGACGGTGATCAACCGGCACGTGTTCGAGTCGATCGCCCTCAACGCGCGCATCGCGCTGCACGTGCGGGTGCTCTACGGCCGCGACCAGCACCACATCACCGAGGCGGAGTTCAAGGCCGTCGCCCGCGCACTGCGCGAGGCCGTCGAGCCGGATCCGCGGGTCACCGGCGTCCCGTCGACCAAGGGTGCGCTGTAGAACCATGAGCACTGTCTTCATCTACATTCTGTTCCTCGCAGCGGGCTTCGCCATCGGCGGCGCATACGCGATGTGGAAGGTGAACAAGTTGGCGTCGGGTGTCCTGGTTGCCCTAGCGGTGCTCGCGGCGGCGTCGGGGATCCTGCGGCTGATCTGATGCGCGAACTCCTGCGCACTCGCGGGGTCCTCGTAGCTCTCCTCATGGGCGCCACCACCTTCGGTGGTTGGACATTGCTGTTGCCGGTGGTCCCGTTGGCGATCGCCGACGCGGGTGGTTCGAGCACCGCGGCCGGAGCGTCGACGGCGGTGTTCATGGCCACCACAGTCGTGACGCAACTGCGTGTGCCGGCTCTGCTGCGCAACCGGGGATACCGTGCCGTGCTAGCCGTGGGCTGCGTACTGCTGGGACTGCCGTCGCTGGGCTTCCTCCTCAGCACCGCGACCGCGCCGGCGCTGGCGATCTCGGCGATCCGGGGCATCGGTTTCGGACTGGTGACGGTCGCGGGCATCGGGTTGCTGGCCGAGTTGGCGCCGCCCAACCTGTTGGGGCGGGTGACCGGCGCCAACGGAGTGGCGGTGGCGGCATCCCAGATGCTGGTGCTGCCACTGGGACTCGGCCTCTACCAGGCGGGGCATCATGCCGCGGTGTACCTGCTCGGCACGATCATCCCGTTGCTGTCCCTGGTGTCGATCTCACGGCTCCCGGTCGTCCCGAATCCCGGGATGCCGGCCGGGCGCAAGGGACCGCCGCTGAAGGTGCTGCTGGTGCCCTGCCTGTCGATGCTGGTGGTGGCGGCCACGTATGGCGGGGTGTCCTCGCTGCTTCCGATAGCCACCGAGAATCGCGCTGCCGTGGCCGGTTTCGCGCTGTCGGCCTCGGCCGGTGCGATGCTGCTCGGCCGCTACGGCGCCGGTGTGATCGCGGACCGGATCGGTGCGGGTCGGACCACCGTGCCGGCGCTGCTGACCGCGGCGGTGGGCACCTCCCTGTTGGCGTTCGCGGTCGCCGGGCACGTCGGCGACATCGGATTGGTGGTCGGGGCGATGATCTTCGGGCTGGGCTTCGGTGCGGTGCAGAACGAGTCGCTGCTGGTGCTGCTCGCGTCGGCGGGCCGGGACCGGGTCGCGGCGGCCAGTGCCTCCTGGAACATCGCCTACGACGGCGGTACCGGTGTCGGTGCGCTGGCGCTGGGTGCGGTGGCGACGGCAGCGGGCTATCCGCCGGTGTTCGTGGTCGCCGCGGTGGCGGTCGCCGCCGTCGTCCCCGTGGCTACGATCGCCGCCCTGCGGGCCGATAGAGTTGGCACATGACCGCACGCAAGGTTGCTCTTCTCGATTACGGCTCCGGAAATCTGCATTCGGCCCAGCGCGCCCTCGCGCGGACCGGCGCGGAGATCGAGGTGACATCGGACCCCAAGATCGCCCTCGCGGCGGACGGTCTGGTGGTGCCCGGTGTCGGCGCCTTCGCGGCGTGCATGGAGGGCCTTCTCGGTGTCCGCGGCGACCGAATCATCGGTCAGCGGCTCGCGGGCGGCCGGCCGGTTCTGGGTATCTGCGTCGGCATGCAGATCCTGTTCGAACGCGGCGTCGAGTTCGGCGTCGAGGCGGAGGGCTGCGGCGAATGGCCGGGCACCGTCGAGCGGCTCGAGGCCGACGTCCTGCCGCACATGGGCTGGAACACCGTCGACGCCCCCGAGGACAGCACTCTGTTCGCCGGCATGGACCCGGACACCCGCTTCTACTTCGTCCACTCGTACGGCGTGCGCACGTGGGAGCTGCCGCCGTCGGACATCATCGCCCCGCCCAAGCTGACGTGGGCCGAGCACGGCGACCGGTTCCTCGCGGCTGTCGAGAACGGCGCGCTGTCGGCCACCCAGTTCCACCCCGAGAAGTCCGGCGACGCCGGCGCACAGCTGCTGGAGAACTGGGTCCGCGCCCTGTGACCCGCTCCCCGGGTGAGGACTCGGGCGCGGAGCTGTCCATCGCGCGGCTCGCGCTCGCAGCGATGGGCGCGGCGACGACCGTGCTGGTCGTCGTCACGGTAGTGATCGTGGCGCTGCGGCCGGGGCCGGTCGGAGGGCTCGTCATCGCACTCGTCGGGGTCGCCGCCGCGATCACGGCGATGGGCGTGGTTTCCAAACGATTGGTCCGTCGATCGGTCGGGCCGGAGGCCGACGGCACCGACCGTCGATCGTGACGCCGCGACAGTGCCGACCGTGCTTTCGGTCGCAGCGGAGCCAGGCACTAGAGTGGGCGCGGTGAGCCTGGTCCTTTTGCCTGCTGTAGATGTCGCCAACGGTGAAGCTGTTCGCCTCGTTCAGGGAGAGGCGGGGAGCGAGACCAGTTATGGTGCGCCCCGCGACGCCGCCCTCGCGTGGCAGAACGACGGTGCCGAGTGGGTGCATCTGGTCGATCTCGATGCCGCTTTCGGTCGCGGCTCCAACCGTGAGCTGCTCGCCGCCGTGGTCGGCGAGCTCGACGTCAAGGTCGAGCTGTCCGGTGGTATCCGTGACGACGACACCCTCGAGGCCGCTCTCGCGACCGGCTGCGCCCGCGTCAACCTCGGCACCGCTGCCGTGGAGAACCCGGACTGGTGCGCCCGTGCCATCGCCAAGCACGGTGAGCGCATCGCCGTCGGCCTCGACGTCAAGCTGATCGACGGCGACTACCGCCTCCGCGGCCGTGGCTGGGTGTCCGACGGCGGCGACCTGTGGGAGGTCCTCGAGCGCCTCAACCGCGACGGTTGCTCGCGCTACGTCGTCACCGACGTGAGCAAGGACGGAACCCTCACGGGCCCGAACCTCGAGCTGCTGAGCCAGGTCTGCGCGGCCACCGACGCGCCGGTCGTCGCGTCGGGTGGTGTCTCCACGATCGCCGATCTCGAGGCCATCGCCGGTCTGGTCGGCGAGGGTGTCGAGGGCTCGATCGTCGGAAAGGCGCTCTACGCAGGACGATTCACGCTTCCCGAGGCCCTCGCCGCGGTTTCGCGGTAGGAGCTTTTGACGCTATGAGCCTGTCCCGGGATCCGCTCGAGCTGCTCGCCATCGCGAGCGATGTCCTCGACGGGGCCCGGGACCGGTTCGTCGCGGGTCTGGGTGCCCCGAGCGCGGTGCGTAAGGGCCCCAAGGACTTTGCGACTGCAGTCGATCTCGAGCTGGAGAAGTCGGTGTCCGCGGAGCTCGAGCGCCGCACCGGCATCGAGGTCCACGGTGAGGAGTTCGGCGGGCCGGAACTCACCGACGGCGACGTCTGGATTCTCGATCCGATCGACGGCACGTTCAACTACTCGGCCGGCCTCCCGACGGCGGGCATGCTGCTCGCGCTGCTGCGCGACGGCGTACCCGTTCTGGGGCTGACGTGGCTGCCGCTGACCGGGGAACGGTTCGCTGCCGCCGTGGGCGGCCCGGTCACCCACAACGGGCTCGCGCTGCCGCCGCTCGAACGCAGTGCCCTGTCCGACGCGATGATCGGATTCGGTGCGTTCAACATCGACAGCCGCGGCCGGATCCCGGGGACGTATCGGTTCGAACTGCTCGGTCAGCTCAGCCGCGCGTCGTCGCGGCTCCGGATGCACGGATCGACGGGCGCCGACCTCGCCTACACCGCTGCCGGAATTCTCGGCGGCGCGGTCGTGTTCGGGCACCACGTGTGGGACAACGCGGCCGGCGTCGCGCTGGTGCGGGCGGCCGGTGGCGTCGTGACGGATCTGCGCGGCGACGACTGGCACGTCGGATCGCGATCGGTGCTTGCCGCCGCGCCCGGTGTGCACGGCGAACTGCTCGATATTCTCCACTCTCTGGGCGACCCGGAGAATCGGCCTGAAGGAGGCCCACAACAATGACTTTGGCTGTTCGAGTGATTCCCTGCCTCGATGTCGACGCGGGCCGTGTCGTGAAGGGCGTGAACTTCGAGAACCTGCGTGACGCAGGCGATCCCGTCGAGCTCGCGGCGACCTACGACGCGCAGGGCGCCGACGAGTTGACGTTCCTCGACGTCACCGCGTCCAGCGGCGACCGGGGCACCATGCTCGACGTCGTCACTCGCACTGCCGAGCAGGTGTTCATCCCGCTCACCGTCGGTGGCGGCGTGCGCACCGTCGAGGACGTCGACCGCCTGCTGCGCGCCGGCGCCGACAAGGTCAGCGTCAACACCGCCGCGATCGCCCGCCCGGAGGTGCTGCGGGAGATGTCGGAGCGGTTCGGCTCGCAGTGCATCGTGCTGTCGGTCGACGCCCGTACGGTCCCGGTGGGGCAGGAGCCGACGCCGTCGGGCTGGGAGGTCACCACTCACGGCGGCAAGCGCGGCACCGGCATCGACGCCGTCGAGTGGGCGATCCGCGGCGCCGAGCTGGGCGTGGGGGAGATCCTGCTCAACTCGATGGACGCCGACGGCACCAAGGCCGGCTTCGACCTGAAGATGATCCGCGCCGTCCGCGCGGCGGTACACGTGCCGGTGATCGCCAGCGGTGGCGCGGGCGCCGTCGAACACTTCGCGCCCGCCGTCGAGGCCGGCGCCGACGCGGTCCTCGCGGCCAGCGTGTTCCACTTCGGAGACATGACGATCGGGGACGTCAAGGCGTCCATGCGTGCAGAAGGGATCACCGTCCGATGAGTCTCGATCCGTCGATCGCCGCCCGCCTCAAGCGCAACGAGGCCGGCCTGTTCAGTGCTGTCGCCCAGGAGAAGTCGACCGGCGACGTCCTGATGGTCGCGTGGATGGACGACGAGGCCCTCGCGCGCACCCTGGAGACCCGCAAGGGCACCTACTACTCGCGGTCGCGCCAGCAGTACTGGGTCAAGGGCGAGACGTCCGGCCACACGCAGTACGTGCACGAGGTACGCCTGGACTGCGACGGCGACTCCGTGCTGCTGATCGTCGATCAGGAGGGCGCGGCGTGCCACACCGGCACGCACACCTGCTTCGACACCGACGTGCTTCTCGCTGCCGAGGCCTGACCGCCCGACGGGGCTCTCACCGTCGGGACGTTCCGGCCGGCGCATCGATCCGTCTGCGGCGTCACGGTAGCCCGTTACCGCCGCGCAGCGCGGCCGCGAGCACTTCCGCACTGTGCAGGGGGCGCGCTCCGGGTTCGAGATCCCGGATCTGGGTGCGACAGCTGAAACCGTCGGCGACGACCAGCGTGCCCGGGTCGGCCTGCCGGACCGCGGGCATCAGTTTGTCCTCCGCGCACGCGACGGAGACGTCGTAGTGCCCGGCCTCGAACCCGAAGTTGCCGGCCAGCCCGCAGCAGCCCGCGTCGAGGACCTCGACGTCCACGCCGGCGGTGACCAGCGCGTCGCGGTCATGGGTGTAGCCGAGCACGGCGTGCTGGTGGCAGTGCTGTTGGACGAGCGCTGCGCGGGGCAGCTGCGGTGGCCGCCAGTCGGGCGCATGCCGGGCCAGCACTTCGCCGAGCGTGTGCGTCTGCTGCGCGAGCCGGCGGGCGTCCTCGTCGCCCGGCAGCAGGTCGGTGAGGTCCGAGCGGAACACGGCCGCGCAGCTCGGTTCGAGCACGACGACCGGGGTACCGACCCGTAAATGCGGGCCGAGCACGTCGAGGGTGCGGTGCAGGACCCGAACGGCGACGCCGAGCTGACCGGTCGATATCCAGGTCAAGCCGCAGCACACCGTCCGGTCGGGGACCTCGACATCGAATCCCGCGGCGTGCAGCACCGCGGCGGCGGCATGCGCGATGTGCGGGTCGAAGTTGTTGTCGAAGGTGTCGGGCCACAGCACGACTCGCCCGCGGCAGCCACCGGTGGGTTCGGGACGATATGCCTCGGTGAAGCGGGACGGCGCGAACGAGGGGAGGGGGCGCCGGGGGTCGACACCGGCGGCGCGGGCGGCGACCCGGGAGAGGCCCGGCGCGTGGGCGAGCGCATTCACCGCGCGCGGCGCCGCGGCGGCCGCACGGGACCACAGCGGCAGCCATCCCATCGAGTAGTGGGACAGCGGACGCGGCCGGTTCCGGTAGTGGTGGTAGAGGAACTCGGCCTTGTAGGTGGCCATGTCGACGCTGACGGGGCAGTCCCGTTTGCATCCCTTGCAGGCCAGGCACAGATCCAGGGCGTCGCGGACCGTGGCCGAGCGCCAGCCGTCGGTGATGACGTCCCCCTCGACCATCTCGAACAGAAGCCGTGCCCGGCCGCGGGTGGAGTGCTCCTCCTCGCCGGTGGCCCGGTAGCTGGGGCACATCACGCCGGATTCGTGGCCCCGGCACTTACCGACACCGACGCACCGCGCCGCGGCCCGGCTGAAGCGGTGGTCGTCCTCACCGTAGGTGAACCGCGTCGCCGGTTCCCACGGTCGGTAGGCCGAGCCCTGCCGCAGGTGTGCGTCGAGCGCATCGGGATGAACGACCTTGCCCGGGTTCATCCGATTGCCCGGATCGAACAGGGGCCTTCATCTCGCCGAAGGCGCGAACGAGTCGCTCGCCGAACATGATCGGCAGGAGTTCGCCGCGGGACTGGCCGTCACCGTGTTCGCCGGAGAGCGAGCCGCCGTAGCGGACCACCAGGCGGGCGCTTTCCTCGGCGAACCGGCGGTAGCGGTCCACCCCGTCGGCGGTGCGGAGGTCGAACGGGATCCGGGTGTGCACGCACCCCTGGCCGAAATGCCCATACAGCGAAGCGGTTCCGTAGTCGTACCGATCCAGGAGGTCGCGGAAGTCGCGGAGGTAGTCGCCGAGTCGGTCGGGCGGGACCGCGGCGTCCTCCCAGCCCTCGTGGGTCTCGGGTTCGTGCGGCGGGTACGCGGTGGCGCCCAACCCGGCCTCCCGCGCCTCCCACACCTGCTTCTTGTGGGCGGGGTCGTCGAGGATCCTGGTGCGGTCGGTCAGGTTCCGCACGGCGTCCTCGACGAGGTCGCGCGCCTTCCCGTCCGCCTCGTCCTGGGTGTCGCCGTCCACCTGGATCAGCAGCCACGAGTTCCCGTCCGGTAACTCGCGCAACGCCTTCTCGGCCAGGTGCCGGCCGTGCTCGAGTTGGACGAGACGGTGGTCGATGCCCTCGAGCGCGGACGGCTGGTGGCGGAGGACGGCGGGGACCGCATCCGCTGCCACCGTGATGTCGTCGAAGCCGAGCACGACGAGCGCGTTCGCCGGTGGCCGCCGGACCAGTTGCAGCTCGACGCGGACCACTGTCACCAGCGTGCTCTCGCTGCCCACGAGTGCCTTCGCCACGTGGAATCTGTTCTCCGGCAACAGTGAATCGAGGTTGTACCCCGACACCCGGCGCGGAATGTCGGGGTAGCGGGCCCGCACGTCGTCGCAACCGAGAGATACCCGGAGCCCGCGCCGATATCGAGAACGCGGGTACCGGGTTCGATCGCTTCTGCGAGCAACGTGCGTGCGAGAAGGTGGGTATCGGACTGTGACGGATAGACGCCGGACAGACGCCAGAACCTGCGGGGGTCGGCTTGCGCGGACGGATCGGCTCACCCGTTCCGCGCGATGTCACGTCCGACGTCATCGCGCTACTTATCCTGTTCGGTGCGCTGGTGTGCCTCCTGAGCCGCAGCCTTTCCGCGCGCCTTCTCCGCCTCAGCTTCCTTTTCGGCCGCTTCCCGTTGGGCGGCGGCCTTGTCCTGCTGCGCTTTTCCTTCCCGCACAAGGTCGTCCTGACCCGTCACGGCGCCGGCGGCTTCCTTGGCCTTGCCTTTCACGCCCTCGACAGTGCCTTTGACTGCCTCTGCAGGACCCGACTTTTCCTTGTCCGACATGACGATCTCCTTTCAACGGATACGATTCGCCCAGCATTTACCCGGTCGGGTCCGCGGGCAAACATCGATCAGTGGCCCTTGATTGGTGAGTGAGGCGTTGTCCAGTCGCTTGACGCGTCGATGCTCAGCGAGCACGAGTGCCGTCCCCACCAGCAGAGCGCCACCACAAATGATTCCGGCGATCCATGCCCAGCCTGCGAAGCCGTAGCCGGCAGCGACCAGGGTGAGGCCCAGCGCGACCTGGAGGCCCACGGGGCACCGGGTGCGAAGCTGGTGCAGCAGGCGCGACGTGGCGGCACAGTGTCGAGCCGATCCAGTTCAGGATGGGTCAATCCAGCGTGAATCGCTGGGGCGAGGACATCCTCCCGCTCCTCACCGACGGCGACCCGCGGGGGTCGGCACTGATGGAGGCGGGCGCTCCAATAATCCTCATCCGGCACGAAGGCAGTTCACGAGCAATTCGAGTGCGTGGTGAGCGGTCAACTCGACGACGTCGGTCGGATTGCCCGTGAAGGATTTCTGCAGTGCGCTGACGGATCCGCGGTCGAAGAGCCCGAACCACACAGTCCCGGGTTCCTGGCCGTCCTGCCCGTCGGGGCCGGCGGCGCCCGTCACCGCGACCACGGTGTCGGCGTTCAGGAGCTTTGCGGTAGCCACCGCCATGCTGCGTGCCGCGCGTTCCGAGACGACCGGTCCAGTCGGCACCTCGAGCAGATCGTGCTTGACGGCACTCGAGTAGGCGACGATGGTGCCGCGGAACCAGGCGGACGAGCTTGGAGCGGCGGCGAGGAGGCACGAAATGTGTCCCCCGGTCAGAGATTCGCCAGTGCCGACCGTTCGCCCGGCCTTCTGTGCGAGGTCGGAGACTTCATCTGCCAGCGCGCCGCCGTCGTTATGAGGGATCGCCATTGCTCGGTTATACCTCCTTGCTGGGACGGTAGTGGGCGTCCCTGCGAACAAGGTCCCATGATGTTCTCGCCGACGCCGACGCCGACTCTCGAGATTCGACGGAGCCTCCTTGGCGGGCTAACAAGCAGCCAATACGGAAGGTCCCGTCGTCCGCGCTGATCTCCCTGGTCTGCGCCACCGACGGCGTCCCCGGTCGGGCGCAGGTGCACGACTCGACGACGAGCCCCAGTCACTCCGCGGCTTCTCGGGTGGTCCCGGAGTGTTCCCGTCGTACCACCGCTTCTGCCGGGGTATCTGGAAGTGCTTGTCGTGTAACAGTATTGGTTGTACTTGTGGCCGTCGCACTCAACCACCCTGACGGGCACGGTCTTGTCCAGAAGCTGCCGACTAACGACTTTGAGTTCGACGCTCGCCTCTTGGTGGGTCCGGCCGGAAAGCGCCAGTGCCATCAGCGTCATACCGGCAGGCGGTGTCCGCTGCTCTGGGCACGATCCGGGATGTCCGCGAAACGCTCACGCAGTGGGGCGAACGGTGTCGTCTTGCATCTGGATGTCTCCATCCACCCGCGCGATCAGTACGCCAAGTCGGTCAGCGCGCCGAGATGGCTCGACCCGAACGCCAGGGCCGACGCGACAGTCCCGTGACACGTGAAGATCTGGCTCACCCCGGTTGCAGCGAGAGCATGCTCGACGCCCCGCGTCGCAGTGACGAGCGCGAGCTCGAGACCGTATCCGGCGGCCAACTCCTTCGCGTCGACCAGAGCCGAAGCGCCGTCGACTCCGATGAAGTCGACCCGGGAGAGGTCGAGCACGATCAGATCGCCGATCGCCGGTCTGGCTCCTGACGCTTCGTGAAGCAAAGATTTGAACGACCGCCGGAAGCGGTCTACCGTGCTGAGGTCCAAGTCGACCAAGAGTTCGACCAGCAGGGCCGTCGGATCCGATGCCGTGACGCTATCCGAAGCGGTCTCGTATCTCCTTGCCGATGCGCGAAGGATGACCATTGCCGAAGTTGGAAGATCAGACACGTCGTTGCCTCCATCCGGTGCAAACGTGTTGGATGGCGCCTCGTGTGGAACTCGGTCGAGACGTCCGTTCCATGACGGCCAGAAATGTCCGTCACCGTTGCTGGACAGGCTGGGTGTTCAACCTCTCTTGTTTCTAACACCGACTCGTCCTCGTGTACAGCCTGGCGCATCGCGTCGGGACTGCCGGCATCAGGTTTCCGGCGTCGTGAAGTGGGTACGCCGTGCCATGAGGAACATCGAACGAGGAGACGAGCAGATGTCGCATTCATCGGAGACCGGAGGCGTCACCGGGACCGTCGACAAGACCTACGATCTGATCTGGTTCGCCGAGACCTGCATGAACAACGCCCTCCGGCTCGAGAACTACATCGCCGATGCCGAACGCGACGGTGACGGAGAACTGGCGGAGTTCTTCCGCCGCGCCCAGAGTGAGAGCAGGAAAGGTGCCGAGCAGAGCAAGGAGTTGCTGGCCAGCAGACTGTCCGGTGGCTGACTGACGGCACTATCTGACTGACGGCACTATAGCTCCACCTGTGCACGTAGTCTGGCCAGCGTATCGGAGAGGATCCTGGAGACGTGCATCTGGGAGACACCCACGCGGGCCGCGATCTGCGACTGCGTCTGATCGCCGAAGAACCGGAGCAACAGCACCGTGCGTTCCCGGTCCGGTAACCCTTCGAGGATGACCCGCAGCGTTTCGTGATCCTCGACCGCGGCGAGGTACGAATCGGTGTCGCCCAACAGATCAGCCAGCGTCGATCCTGATTTGAGACTGCCACCAGCGGTCCCGTCGACAGAAAGGGCTTGATAACCGTTGGCGGCCTGCAGGCCCTGAGCGACATCGTCGATCCCGATCCCGAGTTCTTCGGCCATCTCGCGGGTCGTCGGCGAGCGCCCTAGCCGCTGGGACAGACTCGACGACACCTTGATCAGGTCGAGATGAAGCTCCTTCAGTCGCCGGGGCACCCGCACGGCCCAGCCGGTGTCACGGAAGTGACGTCGGACCTCCCCCATGATCGTGGGCACTGCAAAGGCGAGGAAGTCCGAGCCACGAGTGACGTCGTAGCGGTCCACGGCGTTGACGAGGCCGATGCTGGCGACCTGCACCAGGTCCTCGAGGGGCTCACCCCGTCGGTCGAAACGCCGGGCGATGTGCTCGGCAAGCGGAAGGCAGCGCGTAATGATCCTCTGCCGCAGTTCTGCGCGTGCTGGGTCCGATTCGCCCAGCGATTCCAACAACATGAACATCGGCTTCACGTCGTCGTACTCGTCCGGCCGATCGGTTGTTCGGGGTGTCACACGCTCTCCCCGCACCGCATCGCGAACGAGATGGTGATGGTGGGGGACCGGCCGTCTCCAGTGCCGGGATGCCGATCGAGAGCCAGTTCGTTGGTGAGCGTACGAAGGACATGCCAACCGAACGTCTGCTCGTACTGCCCTTCCAGTTCAGCGCCGGTGGTGGGGACGCAACCGGCGAAGTCGAACGAATCGGCACTCACGCGAAACGTGCAGACGATGACGCTGTCGGGAAGTGCGATTCGCAGCAGGATGCTGCAGGCCTCGTCGACAGCAAGCCGCAGATCGGCGAGTTGGTCGAGTGTCATGTCGCATTGCGCTGCCAACGACGTGGATACGCGCCGAATCGCGGCCAGTTGGTAGGCGTCGGCCGCGGTGCGTAACTCGATGACAGGCGCGGAGTCCTCGCTTCGTCTCGTGGAGAGACACGCTTCGCTCATGACGCCTCGCTTCGAAACTGGGCGTGACAGGTGGATCCGGTAGGCGGCTTCGATCGGAGGATTCCCGCGGTGCGTCGATTCCAAACTCCGGGGCACTGGAAGAAATCCAGGGAGGAGTCACACAGGGAATCCACGGCACTGCACACGTCATGCGGCTCGACCGTGTCCAGACACGGATGCGCGGCGAGGCCGCACCGACGCGCGCGCGAATCCCGGCAGGGCGCGTGCTGATCACCCAGTACGACGGCCGGACCACCGTACGGCCTCCATCGTTCGACCGGGATCTCAAACTCTACGGATAGGCAAATGCGGGACATCTCACCGATTCCCACCCCACGGGACTTATCCGCGCCGTCGAGGGGCCGGTGGTGGAGGGTGACGTCCTCGCGCCAGCAACCGACCGACCTCCAGGAATGGCACGGCGGCCATCATCGTCAGGCCCGGCATGATGCCCAGGAGCGGCGGGCCGGGCATCGACTCGGGGCCGACAACAGGAGAACTGCGCAGTTCCGGTGTCAGTGGGTCCTCCGCGAGTGTCGGCTCCACGAGGCGCCGGCCGGTGACCGTGTCCAGTCCTGGGTACCGATCGAGGACGTCCGCGGCGGATGGCGAGAGCCCCGGGCTGCCACACCGTGTCGCCGTCGCAGAACGCCACTTCCGCGGCAACCGCAGGACGGTGACGTCGGGAAACTCTGCGGCAGATCAGTCGTCTGCCAGTAGCGGACCAAGAGGGCCCAGATCGATGTTGAGATCCTCCGGTTCGAGGCCGAAATGCTCACGCAGCTCCTCCATCTTCTCCTCGAGCATCATCAGAGTGGTGCCGATGCGTTCGATCTGGTCGTCGGAGAGATCGCCGGCGTCCACCCGGCGCAGCGCCTGCCGTTCCATGAGTTGCCGCAGCAGTTCGACGAGCGTGAGGACCAGAGCGACGAGCCCGCGCTCGACCGACTCGGGGTCGGCGTCGATCCGCTGGCGGATCGACGGCTGGCGAGGACGCGACGTGGCGGCCTCGCTCGAATCCGGACCATCGGGCGATGCGTTCACCGTCGGCTCTCCGGCGTCCCGGCGGGCGGCGGCGTCAGCGCACTGACCGACGACACGAGCGTGCGGAGCGAGATGTGCACCATGTCGACGTCGGCGATCGAGAGGGTGATCTCGCCCGCGACCACGACGCCTCCGCCGAGGACGCGGTCCAGGAGATCGACCAGCGCTATCCGACGGTCCGGGGCGGTGCTCATCGGGCGCTCGCCTCCACGGAGGTGAAGGAGTACGGCGGCCAGGGACCGGTGAGCACCAGTTCCACGTCGTCGAACCGAGTGTCGAGTTGCTCGACGGCAGTGACGAACTCGCGGTGGTGCTCGTTGTCGACCAGGAACGATGCATTGAGGATTTCCTGGGAGCGGCGCGAGGACAGATCCGGGGGAGAGGGTGGCTGTCGGGCGCCGGCCACCGCCCACCGCGACAGCTCGGCGAAGATCTCGTCCGCGCGCCGGCCGGCGGCGGATTCGGCTTCCTCCCGGGCGGCCGCCTGCGCGCGCCGCTGCATCAGATACGCCGTCCCGGAAGGTCTGCCGGTCTTCTCACGTGCGTCCCGCGGTTCGGTGCGGGCGCGATCGAGATAGGACCGCACGCCCCATTCGGAGCGATCGGTGATCTGCTCCAATGCCTCACCGAGCTGCTGGGCGTTGTCGCGCAACATCGTTCGCACCCGGTCGTCGTCGAAGTACACCGTCGCCAGGCGCAGCGGCACGGTGGCGCCACCGGCGCAGATCGCGGCGACGACCGCATCGTGACGACGTGCCGTCTCGGCAAGCCAGTCGAGGTCTTCCAGATTGCGGCGCAGCGCCTCCTCGCCGAACGTGTCGAGTCGCACTGTGCCGACGACAGCCGCGAAGCCCGACTCGGTGACCGTGCGCAGTTCCTCGCCGGCCACGCCGCGGATGCCGGAGATTCCGCCGGGAAACGGCCCCTCCGTGGTCACCGCGTATACCCACACGCCGTCGTCAGGGGTCATCGTCGTGCTCCTCCTCGGCGGGGGATTCGGCCGGTTCCACCGCCTGTTGCGGGCCGGTCGTCACATCCGCGATCCGCCCCTCGCCGGACTCGAGAGCCGCGATGCGCGAGCGCAGACGCTCGTTCTCGAGTTCCAGGTCGCGATTGCCTCCCGACAGCCACGGATCGTGTTCCCACCAGTCGATTCCGACCTCGCGCGCAGTTTCGAGCGACGCGATCACCAGGCGCAGCTTGATGGTCAGCAGTTCGATGTCGAGGAGATTGACCCGAATATCGCCGGCGATCACGATGCCCTTGTCCAGGACCCGTTCGAGGATGTCGCCGAGGTTGGCCGGCTCGTGGCCCGCGCCGCCGAGACCCTGGCTGTACTGCTGCGGGTAGTTCGATCCGCCGCTCGACCTCGTCACTGTTGAGCACCCTTCTCGGAGCGACCGCGCGTGTACTGCCGGCTCCTCCGGTAGGACAGCAGCATTCCGTCCATGTCGAGGACGACGACGTAGATGGCCAGGACGTCGGAGGACGACGGGATACGGCGATCCTCGACGACCTCCACCTCGACGGACCACCCTTCGTCGCTCGGCGCGACGGACACCGCTCCGATCGGGGTCCGACCGGTGAGTGCGGCGATCTGCCGAGCGGCCTCGGCGGCCGCCTCCGGTGCGGTCAAGTCGGTGTGGTCGTCCGGATCTCGCGGCCCGGTCATCGTTCACTCCCCCCGCCACGGGCGTCGACGTCCCTGGGGCGCGTGACCCGGTGAAGGATCTCGTCCTCGGCACGGGCGGCTTCGTCCTCCGACATCTGCCCCGAACGCCGGCCCTCCTCGATCACCTCGAGGTCGCGGCGCATCGCGGCGGGGCTCGTCGTCTCCTCCTCGACCTGACGGCGTACGACTTCCCCGATCCACACCACGCCCCGGACCGGGGCCAGTGGGAGCCCGAAGATGGCTGAGAAGAGGCCCATGTCAGGTTCCCGGTGCCCGTGTCTTCACGAAGTCGTATGCGGCCAACGGACCGGTCACCGTAACGTCGATCCTTCCCTGCCATTCGTCGATCAGCGGAGCCACCGCTTCTTCCAACTCGTCCGTCCGGTCCGCGGGGATCAGCACGGCTACGGAACCGGCCTCCTCGTCGTCGGTCGGCTCGCGCGCCGACACGGCCGCGGCGACCGGTTCGACCGCCTCGACGATGCGTTGGGTGTCCTGCTCACGTTTGCCGGTGAGCGCCCGGCTGATCAGCTCACCGAGCGCGAGGCGCTCGTCGCGGGTCACGTCCTCCGTCTGGTCGCGTATGGCCTCGCGCAGGCGTCCGGCCTCGGGGTCATCCGACAAGATCTCCCGCAGGATCGCGTCCTCGACGTACCTGCCCTTGACGACGAACTGAACCATTCCCTCGAGTTGCTCGAGCGCGTCGTGGAACTCGTCTCGATACTGTTCGAGAAGCTCGGAAACCACTGCATCGGTATCGGTGAGCACCGCACCGAAGCGCAACGGCAGCACCGGTGCCGCCGTGACCGTGGCGTCGAGTACAGCCGCGTGGGCTCGAAGATCGTCGGAGCTGCCCAACGGTGAATTCGGATCGATCTCGCTGACCAGTGCGGCGACGTCGTCGTGCGTCACGATCTTCAGTGGCCGGGGTGGCGAGCCGATGCCGGTGGCGTCCTCTTTCACTTCCACGTCCGCGGGCACCAAGCCGTACACGTACACCACCGGGCGCCGTTCTTCCGGCGCGGATTGTTCTTCGTTCATCGCTCCTTGCCTCCGCCGGAGTGTCCGCGATGCTGCTGCTCGCGCTCGTCCTGGGAACCGCCGAGAAAGTCGAGTACCTTCTCGCCGGCCGCCTCGATGGCACCCTTCGTCTTCCCTTCCGCCACGCCCGTGGTCATGTCCTGCACCATGTCTGGCAGGCCCTTCGGCTGGGTCTCCGAGATCTCCAGACGATTGACTGCCTCCGCGAACCGTAGGTACGTGTCGACACTGGCGACCACGACGCGTGCATCGATGGTGACGAGTTCGATGCCCACGAGGGATAGTCGAACGTAGGCGTCGATTACGAGGCCCTTGTCGAGGATCGTGTCCACGACGTCCGCGAGGCTCTGGGAACTCGGGCCGCCCGCGCCACCGCCTCCTTGAACCATGGTCATCTTCCGATCACTCCTCCCGGGACCCGGATTCCGCTTCCTCGCCGTCGTCCGGCTCCTCGTCCTCGCCGTCGTCCGGCTCCTCGTCCTCGCTCTCGTCGGGTTCCTCTACGTCGTCTTCGGGGCCCTCCTCGAGGTCCTCTTCCGGTACCACCTCGCCGTCGTGGATCTCCCCGTGCCAGCCCTCGATCTCCTCCGGATGAAGGAGTGTCTGTATCATGACCTGGCGTCGGAAGTGTTTGAGTTCCAATCGGATTCGGCGTCCCTGGGCGCGCCAGATGTTTCCGGTCTTCTCGAAGAAGCCTTGCGGGTGGTACTCGATCACGACCAGCACCCTGGTGAGGTCGGGGGTGAGTTCGTGGAAGGTGACCGCGCCGTCCAGGTACCCCTTGTCGCCTTTCGAGCGCCAGACGATTCGTTCGTCCTGGACCTGTTCGAGGATGGTGGACTCCCACGACCGGTGGGACCAGAAGACCTGAGCCTTCCATCTCAGCTTCTCGTCGGAGATCTGTTCCACCTGTTCGAGCTTCTTCATGAACCGGGGGAAGTCGGCGAACTGCGTCCACTGGTCGTACACCAGGTCGACGGGTGCTCCGATGTCGATCTGTTCGACGATGTTGGTGATCTTGTCCTTCTTGCCCTTGCCTTTTCCTTTGCCGCCTCCCGTGAGGGCTTCCTTGAGGTCGCGTCCCTTATCCTTGATCTTCCCCGTCACGGACGACATGCCCGCCTTGAGCGCCACTTTTGCGGGGGATTCTCCCTGGGCGAGCCCCGTCACGGCGGACGCGAGACCTCCACTGCCACCGCTCTCGCTGAACTGGTCGAGGTTCCCCACCGTCGAAGAGACGGTATCGGTCAGCGACTTGACCCCCTTCTGGGCGACGGCGCCGACGAGATGCTGCAGGGACGACTTGAGTTGCTCCGCGCCGACCGCGGGCCCCTGCTCGTCAGTCCCCTCTTTGGTTGCAGTCATAGCTCTCACCTCCCGGTACGTCGCACGGGTGCGTCGTCGGCGGACGTCGTGGACCGTGCACGTGTACGCGACTTGGGCTCGGAGTCCTTACGCGTGCGCGGCGTGCTGCGCCGCGAAGGCGAGGTCCGTGAGGCGGCGGATCGGCGACGAGACTCTGCGTCCTCCCGCCCCTCGCCCTGGTCGTCGCTGCCCGTGTCGTCCTCGGGCTCTGTGCGCTTCCTGCGCTGCCGAGGGGCGGGCGGTCGCTCGGACCGGGACTTCGACGCCGCGGATTGGGATGCTTCGGTGTCCTTCTCGTCCTTCTCGTCCTTCTCGTCCGGCTCTCCGTGCTCCTCTTCCTCGTCGCCGCGCGCTTCCTCGCCGCCGAGGAGTCCCTCGCCGACCTTGCCGACGGTGTCGCGGACGTCCCCGCCCACCTTGCCGACGCCCTCGCCCACGCCTGATTCGACGCCCTCGATGCGATTGGTGAGGGCCTCGATCCGGTTGCTCGCGGCGGCAACCGCCGCGCGTTTCGCCGCATCCGTGAGTTCGCCGCGGACGCTCTCGGTGAGTTTCCCGACCTCCGCCGAGTCGCCGAGCCGTTTGATTCCCTCGCGAACCAATTCGCGAGAATTACTGGGCAGACGCCCCGTCGCTCCCGCGCCGGCGAGCATCAGCGCGACCTTCATCTTGCGGGTTCGGCCGAGGAAATAGCCGACCGCGACACCGAGGGCGACTCGCATGCCACCTTTCATGACCGGTTCCTTCGTACAGGGGAGGGACATGCCCGGACCCCACCGGCCCGGATCGACACGCTCCACGTGATCGGATAGCCGCTTCGGCACCCGCGCAAACACGGATCGCGAAATCGCGTACCTGTACCGGGTCGCGGCGAATGACTTGCGGCCCCAGCGGGTACTCGCATGAGAAGCGACCAGGAGGGCGAGATGACCGATCCACGTGCAGCCGACGGACCCGACCCCGACCCCCGCAACACACCGGACCTGGAGTCGGGCGGAGGAGGTGTGCCCGCTGGGTCGACGCCGCCCGCGTCGGGCGGAACCTCGGGGGTGTGGGAGCACGAACCCGACACGCGCCACGGATTCCCGGTGACCGGCACGGCCACGATCATCGTGGTCGCTCTCATCGTGGTGGTCTTCGTTGCGGTGGCGATCGCACTGATCCTGATGGCCACCGGCGTCTGGTGACGCGTGACGACGCGGCGTGACCCGGGGTCGGAAGAGTACGAGCGCGTCAGGATGCAGCCTGTTCCTCGCACGAACCGAGTAGCTCCACGGGTCGACGTACGACGCGCGGGCCACCGCCGGAGTATTGCCGAGTTCGGTCGCGACCGCCCGCATGGCCTGTGCCTCGGCGTGACGTGCGCAGGTCTTCTTTTTTGGGGGGTGAACTGGTCGCCGAGATTCGTGGAAGCGCTCGCCGACGTCGTTCGCTCGCAGGTCGTGCCATCTGTCTGTGTCCCGGTCCGCGAGGAAGCGATCCTCCCAGGGTCGGCCCCGCCCTATCGACCGAGCGACCGGCACCAGCCCGGGCGGTCACTCCTGGCGGCGCCGCGCCTTGCCGCACGCCTGCAGGTGCCCGGCTCGTCGGCGCTGCTGCGGGGCAGTTCGACCGACTCGCTCACGTCGCCGGATACCGTTTCTCCCGCAGCGCTCGCGCGAGGTGTGCCGCGTTGGCGGCCAGAGTCGAGTTCGTCGAGGCCACTGCGTCGGGCACCTCGTCCAGATCGTTGTAGTCCCCGGGAGTCATCGCCTCACCGTTCCAGTACGTGCACCCCTGGGCGGGCACGGAGAAGCCGATGTCGTTCAGTGCCGGGAACAGGCTAGCGACGATGGCGTGCGCGCCGTCCTCATTCCCGACGACGGCAGCGGTTGCGACCTTGTCGAACAGGACGGGACGTCCGTCGTCGTCCGTTTCCGAGAGTTCGGCGTCGAGGCGCTCGAGAACCCGCTTCGCGACGCTCGACATCTGCCCCAGCCACGTGGGCGTCGAGATCAGCACGATGTCGGATTCGAGGACCGCGCGCCGCAGGGCCGGCCACTCGTCGCCCCCTCCCACTGTCCTTCTCGACCCCGGGAGCGACGTGGTGGTCCACGACCCGGATCGTTCGGCCCGAGATGCCGTTCTTCTCGAGTTCCCCCAGGACCTGACGGGCGATCAGATCGCTGCTCGACGGTCCGGGGGAGGGTTTGAGCGTACAGACGAGGGCGAGTGCGGTCGGTTCTGTCATGACCACGAATACCCCTGTTCGGCGATCTCATGCATGCGGCAGGGAATCCGCAAGGTCGGTGTTGACGGCGTTTCGCAGTACGGGATTACGTTACGGGACAGCTCAATTCGACACCGGACTCGACGTCCTTGCCGATGGTGACGTCGTGGTTCTCTGCCTATCCCTGTACAGCTCGGTTTCCGTTCCCGTCTTCCGTACCGACTGGGCGAGCGCCGAACTGTCGAAGTACGCGTGCAACGGTTTCATGGCGGTGAAGGCGTCCCGCACGAACGAACTCGCCGACCTGTGCACCGCGATGGGCGCCGACGTGCCGGAGGTGACCGCCGTGATGGCCGCCTCATCGACGCGCGAAACTCTCGACGCCGCCGCAATGGCTGCGTGCGGATTCTCCTACCGGGGAATCGGACGATGGTAATGGCCGAGTCGCTCACGAGTCGTCGTGCCTTCGCTCCGGAGGGCTACTTCTCAGGGTGAGTTGTTTCTGGCGGGTGATCCTCTCCACGTCGGGTACCCGCCTGATGCGCCGGTCCCACCCCTTCGTCGGACGTGGACGGCTGTTCGTGTTCCACGCCGCTTCGCTGTGCCTCACCGCTGCCGTCGGGATCTCCGGCGCGTGCACGCATGTGCTCGGCGGACTTCGCCTCCCTCTGGCGATCGTCGTACGGGGCACGGCGGCCTCGTCGGAAGACGATCCGTGCCCCCCGGCATCCGGGGACGCCTGCCAGCCCGGTTCACCCGACGAGATCGTGGATTCGTCCTCGAAGGCGCCCTCGCGTCGATGCTTGCCTGCGCTGGGGTCGTCGGCTCCGGTGTCGCGTGAACCCGGGGCTCCTCGTTCGGACTGTGGTTCCTCGCCCAGATGTTCGCCCGGTCGCTGCGTCATGACTGCCTCCTCGATATCCGTCGGGCGGCGGAGTTCCTCGTGCATGTCGAGTACCCATTCGCCGGACTCGCGACACACGGATGTCTCGGGCGTGGCCGCGGTTGACCTTCGGCGATCGCGGGTATTCGGCAAGTGACCGACTCGAAACGGAAGGTGTGGGACATGCCCAGCGATCCTCGGCGGACATCTGCTCGGAAGCGCTCGGCGACGGAGGTGGTGGCTCTGGTGTTCGGCGTCGTGTTCCTCGTCGTCGGAATCCTGGGCTTCATTCCCGGAATCACGACCGACTACGACACGATGACGTGGGCGGGTCATCACTCGGATGCGAAACTGCTAGGAATCTTCGAGGTATCGGTACTGCACAACGTCGTACATCTCGCTTTCGGTGTGGCCGGAATCCTGATGGCACGCAGCATCGGGCTCGCCCGGGTCTATCTGATCGGCGGCGGAGTCGTCTACTTCGCTGTGTGGATTTACGGCGTTTCGATCAACCGAGACGACGCCGCCAATTTCCTTCCGGTCAACGACGCCGACAACTGGCTCCACCTGGGCCTCGCTGTGGTGATGATCCTCATCGGCGGGTTTCTCCCACCGTTGGAGACCCGGAACGCGGAACCGGCGTCGAGGCGCGTGGACTGACCATCAGGTCGGCTTCCTGAGCCCGACGGGGACCCGCCTGAGCGCTGACGTCAACGCTCGAATACCGACCGGTCCGCGAGAACGGCGCTGCCGGTGCCGGCGCGGTCGACCATCCCCTCGGCCAAGTCGAGGACACGTGGACTGCTCGACGCCGATGCGTCGGCTGGAAGCCCCACGCCAGGTGGGCGACCGAGTACGCCTTAGTGAATGGAAGCCTGAGCTGCTCGGCCGGCTCGGGTGCCGCGACGCCCACCGTGTGCGTCGTGTCATCGCCCACGAGGCGAGATGCTCGGTGCATCGCCGAGCGAATGCAATTGACGGTGCATTCCCGAGGCGCTCGGAAGTGAAACGTGCGCGAGTCGCCGACAGGGCGCCGTGCGGGACTGCCGGGTCCGGGAGACCGACGGGATAGATGGTTGGGCGCGCGTCCGTCCGGGTATACGGACCGTGGCCGTCGTCGACGGAAGAGTATCGGGAGGTCTTCGTGCAGGTGCGGGTTCGGAGGGCACCGTCGTGAGCGGCGCGGTTTCGAATCGGGAGCCGCCGGGGGCGCCGCTCGTCGCCATCACGACATTGGCCGAACTGGTCGCCCTCACGGCGTCGACCCACGGCATCTTCCTGCGCTACTCGACCGGTCCCGCCCGCGATGCCGCCGACTGCCGGAGCCGGGACCGGGAATCGGGAATCGACATGCCGGGACTGGTCGTGACACCCCTTGCGCCCGAACCGTGGTGGCCCGGGTCGGCCGAGGAGTGGATGGCACGACGCCTCCACCGCTGTTGTGGTCTCGGCGAACAGGCTCGCGGTCGACAGAGCCCGGAGTCGGACTGCTTTGCCTGGCTGCTGACCGGCACCGTCATCGGTCACAGTCTGGATCTGGAACCACTCGTCACGCATTTCCGTCCCTTGGCGCGAATCCACCCCGCGGTACTCGAGGAGGCGGCCCGCCTGTACGAGCAGCAGTTCTTCCCGTCCACTCGATCCGAGCAGTAGGACTCGGCCGGATCCCATACGCAGTCCCCGAGTTGGAAGGCAATTCCGATGAAGAAGATCATCGCCACCGCACTGGTAGGTGCGGGCGCCGTACTCACGCTGACGGGCGTGCGGAGACGACAACGACGACAGCACCGACACGACGATGCAGACGTCGATGGAGATGCCGGTGACCACGGGAGAACGAGACCGACGAATCCGCCCCCACGTCGGTCACATCGACCGAACAATTGGGGACCTTCGATCAGGCGAAGCTCGATGCGTTCGTGGTCGCGTTCCGAACCGGCTACTCGGATCTCTCGGAGGACCGCGACGACGACAGCATCGAGAACATCGTCATCGCATCGTGCAACGACCTCGCCAACGGAATCAGTGAAGAGCAGGTGGCCGAGAAGGTTCGTGCAGTCGGCGTGAGACGGAATCGCCGGCCAATGGGGGAGTCGGAAGGCCCGCACCCGACCGGAGTCCGCCGAGGAAGGTCTCGAGAGTCTCACGCGGAGTGAACCGCGGCTGCCAGTCGAGGCCGGTTTCGGCCCGCGTGCTGTCCAACAGTGGCAGCTGGAGGACGGTGTCGAGCAGTCCGGGGGAGGCGGGGAGCACCCGAAGGTGCCACGCCAGTGACGTCGCGAGTCGCAGCGCGCGGCGCGGTATCGGAACCGGGCGAGCGCCGAGAAGTTCCGCGAGGTACCGACCGTCGACAGCCGGCATCGACGCCAGGTTGAAGGCGCCCCGGACCGGGCGAAGTGCCGCCCGGACGATCGCCGCCGCGGCGTCGCTCGTGTGCAGGACCTGGGCGTTCAGCCCATCGACCAGCGGGACTGCGGGAACCAGGCCGCGGCGAACCAGACTGCCCGGTACCAGAGGCCCGGCGAACAATCGGCGCTGCTCGGTGGCCGACCGCCGCTTGAACAAGAAGCACGGGCGAATCCGGACCACTCGCGTCTCCGGATGGCGGAGTTCCTCCGCGTCGAGCCAACGCTCGAGGTAGGCCTTCTCCATGGGGTATGCGGCGCCCGGCCAGCCGTGCGTGGGCCAGTCCTCTGCATACACGGATGGCGCCGAGGACGTTGTTGTTCCAGGTGACTTCGGGCCTGTGAGTGGGCTGAAAGAGCCACGCGAGATGGATGACGACGTCGGCGCCGCGAACGAGGCCGCGGATGTCGTCGGTGGTGGTATCGGCCACCACGAATCTCGTTTTCGGGTAGGCCAACTCGGTCGGACGCCGGGCGGCGCCGACGATCTCCCCGATGTGCCCGGCAGTGCTCAGCGCTTCGACGACGCTGGTGCCGACGTTTCCCGTCGCGCCGATGACGACCACCCGTAGAGCCCGATCGGTATCCATGGTCGGGAATTACCCGTTTCCGTCGTCGGTAATCATGCGCCGACGACGTTGCACCCGGAGCGGATCGGTCGGGAGAGGGTGTACTGGTCCCGATGGGGAAGGAACTCCTGAGCTTTCGCCTTGATCCCCTGGACGATGAATCCCCAGCTGTCCTCGTCGCCCGCCAGCACGGCGTGCAGCACCAAACATTCGCGGTCGCGCCTGCTTCTGCGTGCCCGGCGTTTGACACAATCTCCGGCATGCCGTTGATTCAGATCAGCCAGACGCCGGGACTCACCGCCGAGCAGAAGCGCGAGACCATCGCCGCCGTCACCGAGGCGTATGCCGAGGCGACCGGCAAGAACGCCTCCTCGGTGTGGGTCACCATCACTGAGGTGCCGCGCGAGCACTGGGGCGTCGGAGGCGAACCGCTGGGCTGATCTCGCGCTCAGGACCCGTCAGGCGCCGACGCCTCGCTTCTCGGGAGAGAGGCGCAACCGCGGAGCGAAGCGACCCTACGGTTCATTACGTGCCGGATAACCCGCTGGTACAGCAGGTTTCGGATTCCGCTGAGGTTGGTCCCGTGCTTTCGGTAGAACGCGTCCGGATTGTCGTACGTGCCGAGATCGCGGTTCACTCCGGTCTTCTGAATCGCAGTGTCGGTGCCGGTCCACGCGACCGGCGGGTCACCGATGTCCTCGGTCCCTGCACCGAAGCCGAGGAATGCGCCGCCCGACGCGACCGTGTCGCGTAGTCCGGTCAGGTAGTCGGCATCCAGGATGACGCCTTCCAGCTCGACCCACCGGTCTTCGAACCGGACCTCCGCCCAACTGTGGAGGATGTCCCGAGGCGCCAGACGGTAGAGAATTCCGTCGAGGACGCCCTTCTGCAGACTCTTGTCGATGGTCGCCCCGTGGAACCGGCAGGGCACGTCGACGGCCCGCAGTAGGGTCATCAAGAGCGTGGTTTTGGTGTTGCACTGGCCGTAGCCGTCTGCGAGCACCTCGGAGGCTGCCAGTGCGTCGGATGAGTTGTACCCGAAGCCGATCTCGTCCCTGACGAAGTCATAGACCGCGCCGATGCGGATTCCGTGGGGCAGATCGCGCCATCCGCGCTGTGCGATCAGCGCCTGAATCGAAGGGTGGTCGTAGTCGAGGAGGGGGGTGGGTTGCAGTCGAACGTCCATGACCCGAACGTATGCGGAGTGGGCATCGGAAGACTTGAACGTTGCGGCTGACTTTCCCCGCGAGCGCCCCCGGTCAGGAGGTGCCCTCCGGCCACGCGTCGCGGTCGACCGTCATGCCCAGAAGGGCCGACGGGCTCAGACCGAAATTGTTCTTGAACACCCGACTGAGGTGCGAGGAGTCGCTGAACCCGGCCGCCACGGCGGCCTGAGTCAGGTTGTCTCCGAACGTCACTCGCTCGGTCACGGTCCGCAGACGGACCCACAGTGCGTAGCGTCGGAACGGGATGCCCACTTCGAGCGTGAACAGGTGGGTCAACCGCGAGGGGGAAAGGTGCGCCTCGGCGGCCGCGCGC
Organism: Rhodococcus sp. W8901; assembly: GCF_013348805.1. NCBI lineage: Bacteria > Bacillati > Actinomycetota > Actinomycetes > Mycobacteriales > Nocardiaceae > Rhodococcus > Rhodococcus sp. W8901. The sequence continues at coordinate 3,195,159 of NZ_CP054690.1, read as the reverse complement.
GCGAGCGTGGGCTGTATACCGGGGGTCTGCTCCAGGTACCGCAGTGCCGCGCGCACCGGTTCGGACAGCCGGGCGGGCCGCTGTGGCGTTTCCGGGGTGATGGCCCGAACCAGGCTGTCGACGGCGGTCACGGGGTCCGCGTCGTCGGCGTGCTCGGTGGCGATGCGCTCGAGCACGGCCTCGAACTCCTGGCCGCGGCTTCGCTCACCGATGAGGCCGAGGCCACGACCACGCGGCCCGAACGGCTCGACGAGGATCAGGAGCAGGCGGCGCGAGGTGCAGTGGAGCCGGTGTGGTGCACCGCTCGGAACGATCGCGGCGGCGGTGTGATGGTGGTCGTCTTCGAACTCGAGGACGAAGGGTTCGTCCAGGGAGATCATCACCTGAACGGCGTGGTGCGCGTGCAGATCGGCGTCACCGCCGGCACCACGGTAGAGAACCGCCCCGGGCGTCAACGTGAGCAGGCCGCCCCACGGGAGGTGCGCAGGCGCCGTCTTGTTCATCGACATGGCCGCGAGCGTCGTGTGGCCTGCCCTAGGCCTTGCCGGTGCCCGCGGCGATGCCCTTGTCGAGTTGATCGACGAGCGCCTTGCCCAGCGACGACAACTGGGCCACCTGGGCGGAATCGAGTCCCTCGAACACCAGCGCCTGCACGGTGTCGACGTGTCCGGGCGCGGCCTCGACCACCTTCGCGTAACCCTCGTCGGTCAGGACCGCGAACGCGCCCCGCGTGCCGGTGACGGTTTCGCGGCGCGCCCAGCCCCGCTTCTCCAATCGCGTGACGACGTGCGAGAGGCGCGAGAGCGAGGCGTTGGCCTGCTGCGCCAGTTCCGACAGTCGCAGCCGCCGGTCCGGTGCCTCCGACAGCACGGCGAGGACGAAGTACTCGAAATGCGTCAGGTCGGAGTCACGCTGCAGTTGGGTGTCCAGCGCTGCGGGCAGTCTCGTGACGAGGGAGACGAGGGTTCGCCAGGCGTCCTGCTGGGCTCCGGTGAGCCACGTGGTCTCGGTGTTGTCCTGCGCGCCCATCGGGTCGTTCTCCGATCGCTGAAAGTCGGTGTTCGGGTACCAGCGTGTCAAACGTCCGCCGCGGCCCGCTGGTCGGGGAATAGCAGACGACCGGGCGCGTTCAGTCACATGTTAACTTGAAGCTTCAACAAAGGAGTTCATGTGACCGTCATGCCTGCGATCTTCCTCAGCCACGGCGCGCCCCCGCTGGTCGACAGTGAGCGGTGGGTCCGCGAGCTCACGCAGTGGTCGTCCGACCTGCCGCGTCCCACGGCGATCCTCGTCGTCTCGGCCCACTGGGAATCGGCGCCGCTCACCATCGGCGCAATCGAGACCGGAACGCCGCTCGTCTACGACTTCGGCGGATTCCCGCGCCGGTTCTATGAGGTGACCTACGCCTCGCCCGGTGCGCCGGAACTGGCCCGCCAGGTCGCCGCGCTCATGCCGGACAACGAACCGGTCTACCACCAGCCGGATCGCGGCCTCGATCACGGCGCGTACGTGCCGCTGACGGTCATGTATCCGGACGCGGACGTGCCAGTCCTGCAGATCTCGATGCCGACCCTCGACCCGCAACGACTGCTCGAACTCGGGCGGCGTCTGCGCCCGCTGCGCGAGCAGGGTGTGCTGATCGTCGGTTCCGGCTTCACGACGCACGGGCTGCCGTTCCTGCGGGACCCCTCGCCGGAGGCGACGGCCCCGGGCTGGTCGGCCGAGTTCGACGCGTGGGCGGGGGAGCGGTTGGCAGCCGGCGACGTCGACGCCCTGATCGACTTCCGCGCCCAGGCGCCCGGAATGCCGTATGCGCACCCGACGATCGAGCACTTCGCTCCGCTGTTCGTCACCCTGGGTGCATCGAACGACCCGGAGCAGACGCCGCAACAGATCATCGACGGCTTCTGGATGGGCCTGGCGAAGCGGTCGATCCAGGTGGCCTGACGGGCGTCAGGCCCGGCTGCGGACGAGCTCGAGCGCCCGGTCGGCGTGCAGGTTCGGCCGCACCTCGCTCGCGATCACCTCGAGTACCGTGCGGTCGGTGTCGATGACGAACGTGGTCCGCTTGACCGGCGTGATCTTGCCGAGCAGTCCGCGCTTGACGCCGAACCGCTCGGCGACGGTGCCGTCGACGTCGGCGAGCAGCGGGTAACCGAACGACTGCGCGCGGGAGAAGCTCGCCTGCTTGTCGACGGTGTCCCGGCTGATGCCGGCCACGACGGCCCCCGCGGCGGCGAAGTCGGCGGACAGATCCCGGAAGTGGCAGGCCTCGGCGGTGCACACGGGTGTCGATGCGGCCGGGTAGAAGAACAGCACGAGCGGTCCGCCGGCGAGCAGCGACGTCAGCGTCCGACGTGTGCCGTCCTGGTCGGGCAAGTCGAATTCGGGCGCGAGCTCACCGGGCTTCATGTGCGCCGACGCTACCCGCGGGCGCGGGCGGAATCGACGTTCCTGGGATGATGGGTGCATGCGCGGCGAGTCCACCACCATCCCAGCAGCTACCTCGGCAGTTCCCGGCGAGGCGCCCCGGCACGATTCAACCACCACTCGTGAGCAGTTCCGGGCTCTCGCGGCGGAGCATCGTGTGGTTCCCGTCATCCGAAAGGTGTTGGCGGATGCCGAGACTCCGCTGTCGGCCTACACCAAGTTGGCCGGCAGCCGGCCGGGCACCTTCCTGCTCGAGTCGGCGGAGAACGGCCGGTCGTGGTCGCGCTGGTCGTTCATCGGCGCGGGCAGTCCCGCGGCGTTGACCGTGCAGGACGGCGAGGCCGCCTGGTTCGGCAACGTCCCGGTGGGCGCTCCGTCGGGCGGTGACCCACTGGAGGCGCTGGGGCGGACCCTCGAACTGCTGCGCACCGAGCGTCTGCCCGATCTGCCGCCACTGACCGGCGGAATGGTCGGATTCCTCGGCTACGACGCCGTCCGCCGGCTCGAGCGCCTGCCCAGTCATGCCGTCGACGACCTGCAGATTCCCGAGATGGTGATGCTGCTCGCCACCGACCTGGCCGCGGTCGACCACCACGAGGGCGCGATCACCCTCATCGCCAATGCCGTCAACTGGGACGGTTCCGACGAGCGCGTGGACGCCGCGTACGACGACGCCGTCGCGCGACTGGACCGGATGACCGCTGCGCTCGCCGCGCCGGCTCACTCGACGGTCTCGACGTTCGCCCGCCCACAGCCCGACTACCGTCGCCAGCGCACTACCGAGAGCTTCGGTATCGACGTCCGCCGGCTGATCGGTGAGATCGAGGCCGGCGAGGCCTTTCAGGTGGTTCTCTCGCAGCGCTTCGAGATGGATTGCGCTGCAGAGCCGATCGACGTCTACCGGATGCTGCGGGCCTCGAACCCGAGCCCGTACATGTATCTGCTGCAGGTACCCGGCGCGGACGGGAACACCGCGTTCTCGATCGTCGGGTCGAGCCCCGAGGCGCTCGTCACCGTGAGTGAGGGTGTGGCGACCACCCACCCGATCGCGGGCACGCGGTGGCGCGGCGCCACCGAGGAGGACGACATCCTGCTCGAGAAGGACCTGCTCGCGGACGAGAAGGAGAACTCCGAGCATCTGATGCTCGTGGACCTCGGCCGCAACGACCTGGGCCGGGTGTGCGAGCCGGGCACGGTGAAGGTTCACGACTACCGCCACATCGAGCGCTACAGCCACGTGATGCACCTGGTGTCGACCGTGACCGGACGTCTGGCGGAGGGCAAGCACGCGCTGGACGCGGTGACCGCCTGCTTCCCGGCCGGCACGCTGTCGGGTGCGCCCAAGGTTCGGGCGATGGAACTGATCGACGAGCTCGAGCCGACCCGCCGCGGAATCTACGGTGGCATCGTCGGATACCTGGACTTCGCGGGCGATGCGGACACCGCGATCGCGATCCGCACCGCGTTGATCAAGGACGGCACCGCGTACGTCCAGGCGGGCGCCGGCGTGGTGGCCGACTCGGACCCCGTCTACGAGGACACCGAGGCAAGGAACAAGGCGATGGCGGTCCTGAGCGCGATCGCCGCGGCACAGACGTTGCGGTCCTTCGGGGACCGTTCGGAGGTGAACACCGGTGAGTGAGAACGAGTCCGGCGGCCGGAACTCCGGCCGCCGCGCGACCGGGGTGGCGGCGCTGCTGCTCGCGGTGGCAGCGGCGTGCCTGTGGGGCTCGTCGCGGATGACGTGGGTGACGGTGACGTCGTCCGACGGGCTGGGCGAGGATCGCGTGACGAACCTCGACGGCGGCACGTGGGCCGCCGCGACCACACCGCTGGCGCTCGCGCTGGTCGCGGCGATCGCGGCCGCGTTCGCGGTGCGCGGGTGGCTCGTGCGGGTGCTGGGCCTGCTGGTCGCGGTCGTCGCGGTGGTCGCCGCGATTCCCGCGATCGGCCTGCTGACCCGTGGTGCGTCCGACGAGAAGGCTGCGGACATTGCCGGATTCGAGCGGGTCGCCACGCAGGTGACGGCGACCGAGGTCACCGCCCTGCCCGCGGTGCTGGTGCTGGTGGGCTCGGTGGTCGCACTGGCGGCAGCCTTCGCGCTCATCCGGAAACCGGCTGCGACGGGCGGACTCTCGTCCAAGTACGACAGCCCGGCGGCCCGCCGCGACGCTGCCGCCAAGCGCGGCGCCGTCGACAAGACGGACGAGCCGCAGACGCAGCGCATGCTCTGGGATGCGCTCGATGCCGGCGAGGACCCCACCGTCGACGACGGTGACAGGGCTGCCGGTGCTGGTGAGTCAAGCCCTTCGGCGACGGATGTGAGCAAGGACACCGGCCAGTCGGGTACCCGCCGGGAGACCGAATAACCCCGACCTCTAGGCTGAGTCAAGATCCGATGAGGTACCTCACACATCGGTTGACATGCCGGAAAGGACTCGAGCCACGATGACCGTTCTCGACTCGATTCTCGACGGGGTGCGCGCCGATGTCGCCGCCCGCGAAGCCGTTCTCGACCTGGCCGCCGTCAAGGCTGCCGCTGCCGCAGCGCCTCCCGCGCTGGATGCCGCCGCGGCCCTGCGCGCCCCGGGCATCGGCGTCATCGCGGAGGTGAAGCGCGCTAGCCCGTCGAAGGGTGCACTCGCCGACATCCCGGATCCTGCCGTGCTCGCGTCTGCGTACGAGGCCGGTGGGGCGCGGATGATCAGCGTGCTCACCGAGGAGCGTCGCTTCCATGGTTCGCTCGCGGACCTCGACGCTGTTCGCCGGGCCGTGAACATCCCGATCCTGCGCAAGGACTTCATTGTCGGCCCCTACCAGATCCACGAGGCGCGTGCGCACGGCGCGGACGTCATCCTGCTGATTGTCGCGGCCCTCGAGCAGCATGTGCTCGCGTCGCTGCTCGACCGCACCGAGTCGCTCGGGATGACCGCGCTGGTCGAGGTCCACACCGAGGCCGAGGCGGACCGCGCACTCGAGGCCGGCGCCAGCGTCATCGGCGTCAACGCGCGCAATCTCAAGACCCTCGAGGTCGACATGGACACGTTCGGGCGGATCGCTCCGGGCCTGCCCACGAATGTCGTCAAGATCGCCGAGTCCGGCGTCCGCGGCACCGCCGACCTGCTGGCGTACGCGGGTGCCGGCGCGGACGCGGTCCTCGTCGGCGAAGGTCTGGTGACCAGCGGCGACCCGAGGACCGCTGTTTCCGATCTGGTCACGGCGGGCGCGCACCCGTCGTGCCCCAAGCCGGCTCGCTGAGTCGTCGGCCGCCAGCGGACCCGACCACTCGTTCTCGTCGGGGTTGGGGCAGACTGGGGACGTGAGTTCACGCAATGAGGCCCTCGTCTCCAAGGGCGGGAATCTGCCCCCCGCCAGCGCCGGTCTGACCGAGCGCTCCACCCACGAGCCCGATCCCGGCGGCCACTGGGGTGTGTACGGCGGACGTCATGTCCCCGAGGCGCTGATGGCGGTGATCGAGGAGGTCACCGCCGAGTACGACAAGGCCCGCGGGGACGACTCGTTCCTGGACGAGCTGGATCGGCTGCAGCGCGACTACACCGGTCGCCCGTCCCCGGTCTTCGAGGCCACTCGGCTGCGCGAGTTCGCCGGTGGGGCCCGCATCGTGCTCAAGCGGGAAGATCTGAACCACACCGGATCTCACAAGATCAACAATGTGCTCGGGCAGGTACTGCTTGCCAAGCGCATGGGTAAGACCCGGATCATCGCGGAGACCGGTGCCGGCCAGCACGGTGTGGCGACGGCGACCGCGTGTGCGCTGCTCGGTCTCGAGTGCATCGTCTACATGGGTGCCGTCGACACCGCCCGGCAGGCGCTCAACGTGGCCCGGATGCGTCTGCTCGGCGCCGAGGTCGTGTCGGTCGAGACCGGATCGGCGACGCTGAAGGACGCGATCAACGAGGCGTTGCGCGACTGGGTCACCAACGCTGATCGGACCTACTACTGCTTCGGCACCGCGGCCGGTCCGCACCCCTTCCCGATGATCGTGCGCGACTTCCAGCGCATCGTCGGTCTCGAGGCGCGCGCACAGGTGCAGACGCTGACGGGCAGGCTGCCGGACGCCGTCGTGGCGTGTGTCGGCGGTGGCTCGAACGCGATCGGCATCTTCCATGCGTTCATCGACGATCCGGCGGTCAAGCTGGTCGGCTACGAGGCCGCCGGCGACGGCGTCGAGACCGGTCGGCATGCAGCCACCTTCGCCGGCGGCACCCCGGGCGCCTTCCAGGGCGCGTACTCGTACCTGCTGCAGGACGAGGACGGCCAGACCATCGAGTCGCATTCGATCTCGGCCGGCCTCGACTACCCGGGTGTCGGACCCGAGCACGCCTACCTCAAGGACACCGGTCGGGCGTCGTACGAGCCGATCACCGACGCCGAGGCGATGGACGCGCTGCTGCTGCTCTCGCGACGCGAGGGCATCATCCCGGCGATCGAGTCGGCGCACGCGGTGGCGGGCGCGCTGAAGCTGGGTCGTGAACTGGGCGACGGGGCGATCATCGTCGTGAGCCTGTCCGGCCGCGGCGACAAGGACATGGACACCGCGGCGCAGTGGTTCGGCCTGTTCGACAAGGACACCGCTGCCGACGCCGCCGATTCGAGCAAGGAAGGTACGGCCAAGTGAACCAGCGAGATTCACGCCTGGCGCCCACGTTCGCGAAATGTCGCGAGGAGAACCGCGCCGCGCTCGTCGGCTACCTGCCGGCCGGTTACCCGGACGTCGCCGCGTCGATCGACGTCTACAAGACGATGGTGGACGCCGGCTGCGACATCATCGAGGTCGGCATCGCGTACTCCGATCCGGTGATGGACGGCCCGACCATCCAGTCGGCTGCCGAGACCGCGCTGCGCAACGGAGTGCGCGTGCGTGACGTGTTCACCGTGGTCGAGCAGATTGCGTCGGTGGGCGGCAACGCGGTCGTCATGACGTACTGGAACCCGGTACTCCAGTACGGCGTCGACCGGTTCTCGCGCGACCTCGCGAACGCGGGTGGCCTCGGGTTGATCACCCCGAACCTGATCCCCGAGGAGGCCGGTGAGTGGATGGAGGCCTCCGAGGAGCATCACCTGGACCGGATCTTCCTCGTTGCGCCGTCCTCTACCGAGGAGCGGCTGGCGATGACCCTAGAGGCGAGCAGCGGGTTCATCTACGCGGCGTCGACGATGGGCGTGACCGGTGCGCGTGACGCGGTGTCGTCGATGGCGCCGGAACTCACCGCCCGGATCCGTGCCCACTCGGACATCCCGGTCGGTGTCGGCCTCGGCGTCCGGTCGGGCGCGCAGGCCGCCGAGATCGCGGCGTACGCGGACGCGGTCATCGTCGGATCCGCCATCGTCTCCGCGGTGGAGCAGGGCCTGGGTGCGGTCCGCGCCCTCACCACGGAACTCGCGGAGGGCGTGCGCTCGGCTACCGTGGCCCAGTGACTTCGATGGCGACTTCGACGCAATTTCTCGCGTACATCCCCAGCCCACCGCAGGGGGTGTGGTACGTCGGACCGCTGGCCCTGCGTGCCTACGCGCTCTGCATCATCGTCGGCATCGTCGTGGCGATCGTGTGGGGCGACCGGCGATGGGTGGCGCGCGGCGGTGAGAAGGGCACGGTCCTCGACATCGCCGTCTGGGCGGTGCCGTTCGGTTTGATCGGTGGCCGGCTCTACCACGTCATGACGGACTGGCCGACGTACTTCGGTGCCGGCGGGAACCCCGTCGACGCGCTGAAGATCTGGCAGGGCGGCCTCGGCATCTGGGGTGCCGTGGCCCTCGGCGCCGTCGGTGCGTGGATCGGTTGCCGACGCCGGGGCATCCCGCTGCCGGCGCTGGGCGACGCGATCGCGCCCGGCATAATCCTGGCGCAGGCCATCGGCCGACTCGGCAACTGGTTCAACCAGGAGCTGTACGGCCGCGAGACGACGGTCCCGTGGGGTCTCGAGATCTACGAGCGCACGGATGCCGCGGGACGGGTCGACACGCTCAACGGTGCATCCAACGGCGTCGTGATGCAGGTGGTTCACCCGACGTTCCTCTACGAACTGGTCTGGAACCTGCTGATCGTCGTGCTGCTAGTCGTGGTGGACCGCAGGTTCAAGATCGGTCACGGCCGGCTGTTCGCGCTCTACGTGGCGGGATACTGCGCGGGCCGTTTCTGGATCGAGCTGATGCGGTCGGATCACGCGTCCGAGATCCTGGGCATCCGGGTGAACTCGTTCACGTCGGCCCTCGTGTTCGCAGGCGCCGTCGCCTACTTCGTTCTGGCGAAGAAGGGGCGTGAGAATCCGGAGGATCTGCAACCGCGCAGCAGTCGCACCGACCGAACGGTCGGAGCCGCGGCGCCCGCAGTCGATGAGGACTCCGTCACGAGTCCCGATCACACCGACCGCGACCGCAGCGACAGCGACAGCACCGACAGCGGAAGGGAGAAGAAATGACTGAACCCACCGAGTTCGACGACGGGTTGGTCGAACCCACTTCGCCGCCGGAGTTCGGCGCGCCTTTCGATTACGACGCGACAGCCGACGCCTCCATGACGGAGTCGACGTCGGGCACCTCGGCGGTTCCGCCGTCCGGAAGCGGAGCGGCCGGACCGGGCTGGGACACCTTCTCCGGGGTCGGTAACGGCCCGGGGTGGGGAGCCGGGCCGAGCTATCCGCCCCCGCCCGGCGATCTCGAGCCGACCGAGTCCGACCGGACCTGACGTACTCGAACCACACCGCCCGTGCCGATATCGGCACGGGCGGTGTGGCTTTTTCGGCATCGCTTCGGGTGGCGATGGCGCGGTAAACTGACCCGGCCGGGTGTGGAACTCGGCAACCTTCACGGGTCGACAGCAATGCCGGTGGACCCCGATCAACGCAGTCAGCACCCGTAGTCGGCGACCCCCATGAGGGAGTCGCCCGAGAAGTGCGTGATGCGCGAACAGGTGGTCGCGGTCGGGACGTACGTGGCCGGTGTGGAGGTGTTCGGTGCTGTTTTCTCGGCAACCAGATTCCGGTGGCCTCTACGTTTCCGATCGCGAATCGGATTCGTGCGGCGTCGCGATGGTCGCCGATGTCGAGGGCCGCCGTTCGCACGCGATCATCGCCGACGCGCTGCTCGCCCTCGAGAACCTCGAGCATCGTGGTGCTGCGGGCACAGAGGTCAACAGCGGCGACGGAGCGGGGATTCTCATCCAGCTGCCCGGCGACTTTCTGCGTGAGCTGTCCGATTTCGAGCTGCCTGCGCCGGCGCCGGACGGATCCTCGACGTTCGCCGCCGGAATCTGCTTCCTCCCCATAGAGGCCGACCTGCGCGCGGCAGCGCGACGTCGGGTGGAGGCGATCGCCGAGCGCGAGGATGTCGAGATCCTCGGTTGGCACGACGTCCGGGTGGACCCGATCGGGGCCGACATCGGCGCGACGGCCCGGTCCTGCATGCCGTACATGACGTATCTCTTCGTGTCCGCGCCGCCGGTGAACGGCGTCCGACCCGCTGGGCTCGAGCTGGATCGGCGGGTGTACGGGCTGCGTAAGCGTGCCGAGCTGGTGACGCCGGAGGTCGAACAGGCCGGGACCGGTGTGTACTTCCCATCGCTGTCGAGTCGGACGATGACGTTCAAGGGCATGCTGACCACGGAGCAGCTCGGGTTGTACTTTTCCGATCTGCGGGACCGTCGCATTTCGAGCGCGATCGCCATCGTGCACAGTCGGTTCTCGACCAACACGTTTCCGTCCTGGCCTCTGGCGCACCCGTTCCGGTATGTCGCGCACAATGGGGAGATCAACACCGTGCGCGGGAACCGGAACCGGATGCGTGCGCGGGAGGCGATGCTGCGCAGCAATCGCATCCCGGGTGATCTCGAACGCCTGTACCCGATCTGCACGCCCGAGGCGTCCGATTCGGCGTCGTTCGACGAGGTCTTGGAGCTGCTGCACCTGGGTGGCCGGTCGCTGCCGCATGCGGTGTCGATGATGATCCCGGAGGCGTGGGAGAACCACACCGCGATGAGTGACGACCGTCGCGCCTTCTACCAGTTCCACGCGTCCTTGATGGAGCCGTGGGACGGGCCCGCCTGCATTACGTTCACCGACGGCACCGTCGTCGGCGCCCTGCTCGACCGCAACGGCCTCCGCCCGGGACGGTGGTGGCACACCACCGACGGGCGCGTCGTGCTCGCCAGCGAGAGCGGGGTGCTGCCGATACCCCAGTCGGATGTGATCGCGAAGGGACGACTCGAGCCGGGGGTGATGTTCCTGGTCGACACCGCCGGCGGCCGCATCGTGCCCGACGACGAGATCAAGTCACAGCTCGCGGGCCAGCGGCCCTACCGGGAGTGGCTCCACGCCGGCCTGCTCGAGTTGCGCTCGCTCCCGAGCCGGGGGCGTATCCCGCACGACCACGAGTCGGTCGTGCGGCGACAGCAGGCGTTCGGGTACACAGAGGAAGAGGAACGTGTTCTGCTCGCGCCGATGGCGACGTCGGGCGGAGAACCTCTCGGATCGATGGGCACCGACACTCCGGTAGCGGTGCTCTCGCAGCGTCCGCGGCTGCTGTACGACTACTTCGTCGAGATGTTCGCGCAGGTCACCAACCCGCCGCTGGACGCTATCCGCGAGGAGATCGTCACGTCGCTGCGGCGAGTGATGGGCCCGGAGCAGAACCTCCTCGAGCCGACGGCGGCGTCGTGTCGCCAGCTCGTTCTGTCGTGGCCCGTCCTCGACAACGACGAACTCGGCAAGATCATCGACATCAACGCCGACGGCGACTGCCCGGGGTTCGCGGCGACCGTCCTGCGGGCGCTGTACAGCGCCGACAGCGGCGGAGCGGGCATGGCCGAGGCGATCGAGGACCTGCGGGCGGCGGCCAGTGCCGCCATCGCGAACGGTTATCGGACACTGGTGATCTCCGATCGCGACTCCGATCACCTCCGGGCACCGATCCCGTCGCTGCTTGCCGTGTCCGCGGTCCACCACCACCTGGTGCGAACCAAGGAACGCACCAAGGTCGCGCTCGTGGTCGAGACCGGCGACGCCCGGGAGGTACACCACATCGCGTTGCTGATCGGGTTCGGCGCGGCGGCGGTCAACCCCTATCTCGCGATGGAGACGATCGAGGACCTCGTGGCAGAGGGGGAACTGACCGGCGTGGAATCCTCCGTCGCAGTGCGCAACTACCTCACGGCACTCGGCAAGGGCGTCCTGAAGGTGATGTCGAAGATGGGGATCTCTACCGTCGGGTCGTACACCGCCGCACAGGTTTTCGAGGCGATCGGTCTGTCCCACGACGTGGTCGACGAGTACTTCACCGCCACGGTCAGCCGCCTCGGTGGGGTCGGTCTGGACGTGCTCGCGCGGGAGGTGGAGCTGCGGCACCGGCAGGCGTACCCGGAGAGCCCCTCGGCGCAGGTTCACCGCCGGCTCGACGTGGGCGGCATCTACCAGTACCGCCGCGACGGCGAACTGCACCTGTTCACACCGGAGACGGTGTTCCTGCTGCAGCACGCGACCCGAACGGGCCGGGCCGACGTGTTCGAGCGGTACAGCGCGGAGGTGGACCGCCTCTCGGCGGAGGGCGGCACCCTGCGCGGACTGTTCGAGTTCCGTCGTGGACTGCGACCGCCCGTCCCGCTCGACGAGGTCGAACCGGCCGAGGCCATCTTCACCCGCTTCAACACCGGCGCCATGAGCTATGGCTCGATCTCGGCGGAGGCGCACGAGACCATCGCCGTCGCGATGAACCGGATCGGCGGGCGGTCGAATTCCGGGGAGGGCGGCGAGGACGTCGACAGGCTGCACGACCCGCGGCGGCGGAGCGCCGTCAAACAGGTCGCGAGCGGGCGATTCGGCGTGACCAGCGACTACCTCGTCAACGCGACCGACGTCCAGATCAAGATGGCGCAGGGCGCCAAGCCGGGAGAGGGCGGGCAGTTGCCCGCGTACAAGGTGTATCCGTGGATCGCGCGGACCCGGCACTCGACGCCCGGCGTGGGGCTGATCTCGCCGCCGCCACACCACGACATCTACTCGATCGAGGACCTGGCCCAGCTGATCCACGATCTGAAGAACGCGAACGAGCAGGCTCGTGTGCATGTCAAGCTGGTCAGCTCCGTCGGGGTCGGCACGGTTGCCGCCGGTGTCAGCAAGGCGCACGCCGACGTCGTACTGATCTCCGGTCACGACGGCGGTACCGGTGCGTCCCCGCTGACGTCGCTCGAACACGCCGGGCTGCCGTGGGAGATCGGGCTCGCCGATGCGCAGCAGACGCTGGTGCTCAACGGATTACGTGACCGGATCACGATGCAGTGCGACGGCGGCCTGCGCACCGCGCGGGACGTCGTGGTGGCGATGCTGCTCGGCGCGGAGGAGTACGGATTCTCCACGGCGCCGCTGATCGCGGCGGGCTGCATCATGATGCGGGTGTGCCACCTCGACACCTGCCCGGTGGGGGTGGCGACGCAGAATCCCGAGTTGCGCAAGCGGTTCACCGGCAAACCCGAATTCGTCGAGGACTTCTTCCGATTCGTGGCCGAGGGCGTGCGCCGGTACCTCGCCGAGTTGGGCTTCCGCAGTGTCGACGAGGCGGTGGGGCATCCGGAGATCCTCGAGACCGCGGTCGGGGTGGCGCACTGGAAGAGCCGGGGACTGGACCTGAGCCCGATCTTCGCCACGACCGAGTCGCTGCCCGGTGTCGGCATTCCCCAACGGCGGTGCATGCGTGCGCAGGACCACGGACTCGACCTCGCGCTGGACCGCACGCTCATCCAGTTGGCCGAGGGTGCCCTCGAGGATGCGCTACCGGTGCGGTTGGAGCTGCCGGTTCGCAACGTCAACCGGACGGTCGGGACGCTTCTGGGGTCGGAGGTCACCCGACGCTACGGTGCTGCCGGTCTGCCCGACGACACCATCCGGGTCCAGTTGGAGGGATCCGCCGGTCAATCGTTGGGTGCGTTCCTGCCGCCGGGAATCACGATCGACCTCGTCGGCGACGCCAACGACTATGTCGGCAAGGGGCTCTCGGGTGGTCGCGTCGTGATTCGGCCCGCGGACGACGTGCTGTTCCTGCCGGAGACCCAGGTGATCGCGGGCAACACGCTCCTCTACGGGGCGACGGCGGGTGAGGCGTACCTGCGGGGGCGGGTGGGCGAGCGGTTCTGTGTGCGGAACTCGGGTGCGGTGGCGGTCGCCGAGGGTGTCGGCGATCACGCGTGCGAGTACATGACCGGGGGCCGGGTCGTGGTGCTCGGGCCGATCGGCCGGAACCTCGCCGCGGGCATGTCGGGCGGGATCGCCTTCGTCCTGGACGCTGATCTGTCGAAGATCAACCCGGCGATGGTGACGTTGCAGGCGCCGAACGGTGACGATCTCCAATGGCTGCGGGTGGTGGTGGAGCAGCATCTGCGGTGGACGGGTTCCGCGGTGGCGGCGTCGGTGCTGGCGGACTGGCCACGGCGGTCGGCGCTGTTCACCAAGGTGATGCCCGTCGACTACCAGCGGGTGCTCGAGGCGACCCGGATGGCGCGGGCCGAGGGGCTGGACGTCGATACCGCGATCATGGAGGCGGCACGTGGCTGATCCACAGGGTTTCCTACACGTCACCAAGCAGGAGGCGCGCAAGCGTCCGGTGGAAGAACGTGTCCACGACTGGCGCGAGGTGTACGAGTCGCAGTCGGCCGAGGAGCGTGCCCGGGAGGTGTCCGAGCAGGCCAGTCGGTGCATGGACTGCGGGATCCCGTTCTGTCACTCCGGGAGTGCCGGGTGCCCCCTGGGGAACTTGATTCCCGAGTGGAACGACCTGGTTCGCCGAGGTCGCTGGGGTGCGGCGGCAGACCGGTTGCACGCGACCAACAACTTCCCGGAGTTCACCGGACGGGTGTGCCCGGCACCCTGCGAGGCCGCGTGCGTCCTCTCGCTCGCCGACACCCACACCACCGGCAGCGTCACGATCAAGCGGATCGAGCAGGCCATTGCCGACGCCGCCTGGGAGAAGGGTGCGGTGGGGCCGGTCCTGTCGGCCATCGGTACCGGCCGACATATCGCCGTCGTCGGTTCGGGCCCCGCGGGACTTGCTGCTGCGCAACAACTAACTCGTGTCGGGCACGAGGTGACCGTGTACGAGCGCGACGACCGACTCGGCGGGCTGCTGCGGTACGGGATACCCGAGTTCAAGCTCGAGAAGGCGATGGTGGACCAGAGGCTGACCCAGATGAGAGTGGAGGGAACGCATTTCGTCACCGAGGTCGAGGTGGGTATCGACTTGCCGGTGTCCGCGCTGCGGGAACGGTACGAGGCGGTCGTGCTCGCGACGGGCGCACTGCAGGCGCGCGACAACCGCGACGTCGTGGGCCGGGAGCTGGACGGCGTGCACCTGGCGATGGAGTATCTCGTCGCCTCCAACCATGAGTGCGAGGGTGACGGGCCGACGCCGATCAGCGCGCGTGGCAAGCACGTGGTGATCATCGGTGGTGGTGACACCGGAGCCGACTGCCTCGGGACCGCGCACCGGCAGGGCGCGCTGTCGGTCACCCAGCTCGACTATCACCCGGCCCTACCGACCGAACGGGACGAATCCTCCACGCCGTGGCCGGCATGGCCGATGGTGCTGCGCACGTCCCCGGCGCACGCGGAAGGCGGTGTGCGCCGGTACGAGGTCGCGGTTCAGCGATTCCTCGGTGACGCCGACGGGCGCGTGCGGTCGATGATCCTGGCGGAGGTACGGCTGGGGCGCGACGAATCGGGGCAGAGGGTGATTCGTCCGGTCGGTGAGGTGATCGAACTTCCTTGCGACCTAGCGCTTTTCGCGATCGGCTTCGAGGGTGCCGAATACGGCCCGTTGCTCGACGATCTCGACCTCGGTACCAACCGGCGGGGTTCGCTCTCGTGTGGATCCGATTGGCAGACCGCGACGCCCGGTGTGTTCGTGTGCGGCGACGCGCACCGGGGGGCCTCGCTGGTGGTGTGGGCCATCGCGGAGGGGCGGTCCGCAGCACGGGGCGTCGACGCCTATCTGACCGGGAGTTCGGAGCTGCCCGCTCCCGTGCATCCGACTGCGCTCCCGCTGACCGTCGTCTGACGCTCATCTGGACGTCACGGGGCGTTCTCCTGCCGAATAGAGTTCGTTCCTCGCATTGACTAGGCTTTGCTCGTGACCCGACGCACGAAGATTGTCTGCACACTTGGCCCTGCGACTGCTACCGGCGACCGCGTACGTGAACTCGTCGAGAGCGGGATGGACGTAGCGCGACTGAACTTCAGCCACGGCGAACATTCCGATCATGAGGACAACTACCGACGGGTGCGTGAGGCGTCCGAAGCAACGGGACGCGCGGTCGGCATCCTCGCCGACCTGCAGGGACCGAAGATCCGCCTCGGCCGGTTCGTCGAGGGCAAGACGTACTGGGCGACTGGGGAACAGATCCGGATCACGGTCGAGGACTGCGAGGGCACGCACGACCGTGTCTCGACGACGTACAAGCAGCTCGCGCAGGACGCGCAGCCCGGAGACCGGTTACTCGTCGACGACGGCAAGGTCGGCCTGGTGGTCGAGGCCGTCGAGGTCGACGACGTCGTCTGCCGTGTCACCGAGGGCGGCCCGGTCAGCAACAACAAGGGCGTGTCGCTGCCCGGCATGAACGTGTCGGTGCCGGCAATGTCCGAGAAGGACATCGAGGATCTCGAGTTCGCGCTGTCGCTGGGCGTCGACTTCATCGCGCTGTCGTTCGTGCGCTCGCCGGCCGATGTCGAGCTGGTACACGCCGTGATGGATCGGGTCGGCCGCCGCGTCCCGGTCATCGCGAAGCTCGAGAAGCCCGAGGCGATCGAGAACCTCGAGGCCGTCGTGCTGGCGTTCGATGCCGTCATGGTTGCCCGCGGCGACCTGGGCGTCGAACTGCCGCTCGAGCAGGTTCCGCTGGTGCAGAAGCGCGCCATCCAGATCGCGCGTGAGAACGCGAAGCCGGTGATCGTCGCCACACAGATGCTCGAATCCATGATCGAGAACTCGCGGCCCACTCGCGCCGAGGCGTCGGATGTCGCGAATGCGGTGCTCGACGGCGCGGACGCGGTGATGCTCTCGGGCGAGACGTCGGTCGGCAAGTACGTGATGGAGACGGTGCAGACGATGGCCCGGATCCTCGAGGCCGTCGAGACCGATCCGGCGCGCGTCCCGCCGCTCACGCATGTGCCCCGCACCAAGCGCGGTGTCATCTCCTACGGTGCCCGTGACATCGGTGAGCGTCTCGATGCGAAGGCGCTGGTGGCGTTCACGCAGTCCGGTGACACGGTCCGCCGGTTGGCGCGCCTGCACTCGCCGCTTCCGCTGCTGGCGTTCACACCGCTCGAAGCGGTGCGCCGCCAGTTGGCGCTGTCGTGGGGCACCGAGACGTTCATCGTCGAGGCGGTCGCCTCGACCGATCAGATGTTCACGCAGGTCGACCACGCGCTGCTCTCACTCGGTCGCTACAACAAGGGTGACCTCGTGGTCATCGTCGCCGGCTCGCCGCCCGGCACAGTAGGCTCGACCAACCTGATCCACGTGCACCGGATCGGGGAGGAAGACCACTAGAAGGGGGCAATGCGGGTGACCGACGCGGGGGCAGGGGTACGTCCGACGAGATCGGCCGATCTGGAGACGCTGTTGGCGTTGCTGGATCTCGAGCAGATCGGCGAGGACACCTACCTCGGTCGGCATCCCGCGCAGGTCGGCAGCCGCACGTTCGGTGGCCAGTTGGTGTCGCAGGCGTTGGTCGCGGCTGGGCGGACGGTCGAGGGAGACCGTCCGATCCACGCGATCAACGCCCACTTCATCCGCGGTGGTGACGTCAAGGCGCCGATCGAGTACCGCGTCGACCGACATCGCGACGGGAGGGCGTTCGCGAACCGTCAGGTCACCGCGTACCAGGACGGCAACGTGCTGTTCTCGATGTTCGCCGCGTTCCAGGACTGGGGCAAGGGCCTCGAGCACAGCGTCGACATCCCCGACGTCGCCGGTCCGGAGTCCCTGCCGTCGATCGGGGAACACCTCGTCGGGTACGAGGACCGGCTTCGGATGTTCGTCGATGCGCTCAAGCCGATGGAGATGCGCTACGCCAACGACCCGACGTGGGTGCTCAAGGGCACCGGCGAGCGACTCAACCACAACCGGGTGTGGATGCGGGCCGACGGGGAGTTGCCTGACGAGTCGTGGGCGCACACCGCGGCGCTGGCGTACTCGTCGGACACCACGGTGCTGGACTCGATTCTCACCACCCACGGACTGTCGTGGGGTCTGGACCGCATCGTCGCCGCGACGGTCAACCATTCGATCTGGTTCCATCGCCCGTTCCGCTTCGACCAGTGGGCGCTGTATGCGACCGAATCGCCGGTTGCGGCCGGTTCGCGAGGTCTGGCGACCGGTCGGTTCTTCGCGAGCGACGGGCAGTTGATTGCAACTGTCGTGCAGGAAGGCGTCATTCGGCACTTTCCGGCCCGGCGCTGAGCCGGTTCGGTCATGAGCCTCCTCGGTCATCGCGGGGGCGGATAGAATTCTGGTTCTCGATTCACGGCACGCCATCCCTGATGGGGGAGCCTCATGCGAAACGAATCGATCGACTGGAACAACGAAGTCGTGGCCAGTTTGCTGTGGACCTCGAAGGCGTTCGCTATCGGCCTGGTCTGCTTCGTGGTGATCGGCGCCTTGCTCGCGCGGCACACCAGGTGGGGTCGGCAATTCTGGCGAATCACCGGAGGCTACTTCTCGACTCGGGACAGCTGGCGACCGTGGTCGCTGATCGTGGCGTTGCTGTTCCTGACGATCCTGGGAGTCCGGGTGATGGTGTTGCTCTCGTACCAGAGCAACGAGATGTACACCTCGCTGCAGTTGATTGCGCAGGGTCTCGAGGCCGGCGATGCGGCCATGCTCGACGGCGCGAAATCGATGTTCTGGCGATCGATCGTGGTGTTCACGGTGCTCGCAACCGTGCACGTCGTGCGGACGCTGCTGGCCCAGTACGTGGGGCAGGCACTCGAGATCCTGTGGCGCACCTGGCTCACCGATCGGGTCACCACCGACTGGCTGGGCGGCCGCGCCTACTACCGCGGCAGGTTCATCGACAAATCCATCGACAATCCGGACCAGCGGATCGAGGCCGACATCACCGAGGTGGCGAACACCACGCAGACCCTGTCGATGGGGCTGGTCAGTTCGGTGGTGACGGTGGTGTCCTTCACCGGGATCCTGTGGGACCTGTCCGGTCCGATGGAGATCCTCGGGGTCGAGATTCCCCGGGCCATGGTCGTGCTCGTCTACGTATACATCCTGACCGCCACCGTGATCGCCTTCTGGATCGGCCGGCCGTTGATCGCGCTGAGCTTCCTGAAGGAGCGGTTGACGGCGAACTTCCGTTACGCCCTGGTGCGTCTGCGCGACAGCGCCGAGAACGTCGCCTTCTACCGCGGAGAGGGCGTAGAGAAGCGCGGACTGCTCGGCAGGTTTGCCGGGGTGATCGTCAACGCGTGGCAGATCGTTTTCCGGACACTGAAATTCAACGGGTTCAACCTGGGCGTCAGCCAGGTCTCGGTCGTGTTCCCGATCGTCATCCAGGCGCCGCGGTTCTTCGCCGGCACCATCACCCTCGGCGATATCACCCAGAGCACACAGGCGTTCGGCCAGGTGTCGGACGCCCTGTCGTTCTTCCGTCAGTCGTACGACGTGTTCGCCGGCTATCGGGCGAGCCTGATCCGGCTCAACGGACTGCTCGACGCCGACGAGAAGTCCCGGCAACTCCCGGCCATTCGCACGGAGGGACACGACGGTTCGGTGGAACTGGACCAGGTGTCGGTCCGCACACCCGACGGACGACCGTTGATCGACGACCTGGACGTGCACCTCGAACCGGGCGAGGCGTTGCTCGTGAAGGGGCCGTCGGGCAGCGGCAAGACGACGCTGCTGCGTGCCCTCGCCGAGATGTGGCCGTTCGTCGACGGCCGGGTGCGCCGCCCGATCGGACAGGGAGCGCTGTTCCTGTCCCAGTTGCCGTATCTCCCGCTCGGGGACCTGCGCAGTGCCGTCGCCTATCCGGCGACTCCGGACGACCTGGGCGACGCGCGGATCGTCGAGGCCCTGCAGTCCGTCCAACTCGGCAACCTCGTCGGCCGTCTGGACGAGGAGGCGGACTGGGCGAAGATCCTGTCACCCGGCGAGCAACAGCGCATCGCCTTCGCCCGAATCGTGTTGATCCGCCCGCAGGCCGCGTTCCTCGACGAGGCGACGTCGGCGGTCGACGAGGGCCTCGAGTTCGCGCTGTACCACCTGATCCGGGAGCGGGTGCCGGACTGCATGCTCGTCAGCGTCAGCCACCGCAGCACCGTCGACCAGCACCACACCCGCCAGCTGGAACTGCTCGGCGACGGTCCCTGGCGCTTGTCGGCGGTGACGGTGAACTGACCCGATCGGTCGACGCTGACCTGGCTGTTGCGGCGGTGAACGGCCGAGGGCAGTGCGGTGACGACTCCCGGCGGGTGATACGGTCCGATCGTGCTTATCGAGGTCGACAGACTCTAGCCGCCGAACCATCGGCGGCCAACTTTGTGTGCGCTGCGCATCTACGCGCACGAGTCGGCCATTCTTCGTGCCGGACCATCTGGTGTCGGTCCTCGGCCTGTGGTTCGGATCCGCGATCGCCCGCTCCGCCCGTTCGGTGTGCCCAAGACGCGCACCGAGCCGACGGGTTCCGCGGCGCTCACCACCAGAGTCAGTCAGCCGCGCGGTGATACCTGCTCGGTCGTGTTCGTCCGCCTCGGGTCTGTGGAGTAGACGCAGATCCGGCGGGCCGCCGCGCCGATCGGATTGCCTTGCACACAAGGAGACAGAACATGTCAACGTCCGTCAAACCCGCGATCACCTTTCGGGACCTCACGTTCGAGTGGCCTGACGGAACAGTCGCGCTCGCAGGACTCTTCGGCACCATCGGTTCCGGTCGCACCGGACTGGTCGGCGACAACGGAGCAGGGAAGTCGACACTGCTGAAGCTGATCGCCGGAGTGCTCACACCCACGTCGGGACAGATCACGACGTCGGGCGATGTCGGCTATCTGCCGCAAACCCTGACGCTCGACCGGCAGACGCGACTGGCCGCGCTCCTCGGAATCGCCGACAAGCTGGCGGCGCTCCGTGCGATCGAGGCCGGGGAGGTCGACGATGTTCACTTCGAGGCGATCGGCGACGACTGGGACATCGAGACCCGCGCCGCTGAGGCGCTCGGTGAGATCGGCTTCTCCGCCGCTGATCTCGACCGACGAGTCGGACAGATATCCGGTGGCGAGGCCATGCTCGTCGCAATCACCGGGCTGCGCCTTCGGCACACACCGATCACGTTGCTCGATGAGCCCACCAACAACCTCGACATGTCGACTCGCGTAAAACTCGCAGAGCTGGTCGACACCTGGCCGGGAGCGCTCGTCGTCGTCAGCCACGACGTGAACCTGTTGGAACGTATGGACGACACCGCCGAACTCCACGCCGGTCGGGTAGGCGTCTTCGGCGGGCCCTACAGCGCGTGGCGCGAGCATCTCGGCCGCGAGCAGGCAGCGGCGGTTCAGGCAGCCCGATCGGCGGAACAAGCACTCAAAGTCGAGAAGCGGCAACGCGTCGAGGCCGAGACGAAGCTGGCGCGCCGGGAGCGGACCGCTCGGACAACCCAGCAGAGCGGGGGCATCCCGAAGATCCTGGCGGGAAATCGCGCGAGCAAGGCACAAGCATCGGCCGGTGCCATGCGCACCGGGCTCGACGCGAAAGTGCAGGCCGCCAAGGCGGCAGTCGATGCGGCCGCCGCACGCGTTCGGGCCGACGAACATATTCATCTGGGACTGCCGGATCCCGACGTTCCGCGCAGCCGGCGGATCGCCGAACTTCGCGGAACGAATCGTACTGTCCAGGTGCAGGGCCCGGAACGGCTCGCGGTCACCGGACCCAACGGTGTCGGCAAGACGACCCTGATCGAGGGGCTGGTCTACGGACGGCCAGCGGCACCGGGTCGTCCGAGCGGGACCTTGTTCACTGACCGAGTGGGGTACCTCCCACAACGTCTCGACGGGCTCGACGACGAGGCCGGCGCCCTCGACAACGTCCGTGCGGCGGCGCCGACCATGTCGTCGGGTGCTATCCGTAATCAACTGGCCCGCTTGCTTCTTCGAGGTGACAGCGTGGACCGCCCGGTATCCACCCTTTCGGGTGGAGAGCGCTTCCGTGTGTCGCTCGCGAAGCTTCTCCTGGCAGATCCGCCGGCGCAGATTCTGGTCCTCGACGAGCCGACCAACAACCTCGACATCCGCAGCGTCGACCAACTGGTCGATGCGCTGCGCGACTATCGGGGTGCCGTTCTGGTGGTCAGTCACGACACCGCGTTCCTCGAGCGTCTCGAACTCGACAGGGTGCTCGAACTCGACCGCAGCGGCTCTTTCCGTGAACTCGTCATCGCCTCGCCGGCGGGTCCCAGCGAAGCGTGAATCCGATGGCCGAACGGAATCGACTCTGGTGAACGCAGGAGGCGCTCTTCGTGCCGGAAATCCGGCACGAAGAGCGCCTCCTCGGCGAGCGTATTCAGGCTCAGAGGAATTGGCCGCACGACGGCCACGCACCACTGCCCTGGTTCGCCAGAACGCTCTCGGCAACCCGGATCTGCTCCTCACGCGAATTGTGGTGGGGCAGGCCGGAGCCGCCGTTGGCGTTCCAGGTCCCGGCGCTGAACTGCAGGCCGCCGTAGTAGCCGTTGCCGGTGTCCGCGCCCCAGTCGCCGCCGCTCTCGCACTGGGCGACGGCTTCCCAGTCGCCGGAGGCGGCGTTGGCCGTGCCGGTGCTCATTGCGAGTGGTGCGGCGATAAGTGCCGTGGTGGCGGCGACGGTGCCGAGTGCGCGTTTGACGGTGATGCCAGCCATAGTTGATGTCCTCTCCGTGGTGGATGGCGAGGGTTCCGGGGGCCCGTCGGTGGGCGCCGGAAGCGATTCCCTCGCTTCTGCCCTGGAAGGTCTTCGAATCCGGTCCCGCGGGGGCAGAGATGACGAGAAGCGGGACGGCGGTTGCTCGTTCGTGTCGAGCCGTTGACGACGCTAGGACGGATCGGTTTCGGCGTCACCCGTCGGTTTTTCGGTACGGCCGTCCATGATGGCGCTGTGTGGTCGGTCGTATCGGGAGGTCGGCGGGCGAAACAGCCCGGTTTCCGGGGTTGGACTCGAGTCCAAACAGTGATGAGGGTCACTGCTGGGCTGTGATGTCAGGCACATCCAGGGTGGTGCGAAATGCTCACGCGACCAGAAACGGTGCGCCGGTTACGAATTGCGCAACCGTGCAGTTTCGGCGAAAAAGACCTGTTCACGTCGCATGGAAAGCGGCGGCGATGGCTGCGGCGGGCATTACGACGACTCCGATGGACCGGGCATCGGCGAGGCGATCCAGTGTGACCTGTGACGTCGCGCCGGAGGCGAGAACGGTCCGGTAGTCGCGGGCGCTCGCGTCGAACAGCGTGGCCCGCGGGCAGTTCGGGAAATTGCAGCCGGCGACGACGACGGTGTCGACGCCGAGTCCGGCCAGGTGCTCGTCCAGCCGGGTCCGATGGAATGCGCTCCAGCGCGGCTTCCACATCACGGTCTCGGACGGGCCTACCGGCTGGAACCCGCCCTCGACAAGGAGTTTCGGATCGAGTGGCGGCGCGCCGACGGGCAGGAGACCGTCGACCACCTGCGAGCCTGTCGTGCCCGGCCGCACGAGCGGCGCGTCGTCACGGGTGATGGCCGTCCGGCGCACGAGGTCGACGTCATCGCCGTCATAGATCCGGACGACATGCACGATCGGGCGCCCGGCGCGGCGGTACGCGTCGACGATCCGGGTGAGCACGGGGAGCAAGGCTGCGGTTCCGGGAACCGGAAGCGGCCCCTCGTCCATGAAGTCGTTCTGCATGTCGATCACCACGAGCGCGGACGAATCGAGATGTGGGCGAACATGATCGTCGAGCGAGCCTGCCGCATCCGTCATGCCGTCGAACATAGCGAAAGCGCCCCTCTCCCGGTGAACTGACCCCCGGGAGTTGGACTGGCCAAGTGAGATCGTAACGGGGCTATGCGGCAAGGGCCTGAGCCCGGTATTCAACCGGGCTCAGGCCCTTCAGCGTTGAGTGGCTTCGTTCGGTGTTGAACCATGCGATGTAGTCATCGATCGCGACGGTGAGAGTGTCGACAGTGAGGAACGTGGTGTTGCAGTAGAGCTCGTCCTTCAAATGCCCGAAGAAGCTCTCCATGACCGCGTTGTCGAGGCAGTTGCCCTTGCGCGACATCGACTGGATCGCACGCCCCTTCAGCAGTCGCCGCCAGGAAACATGCTGATACTGGAATCCTTGATCGGAGTGGACAATCGGCTTCTGCCCTCGGTGCCTGGTCTTCAACGCCCGGCGCAGCGACGTGTTCGTCAACGCGAGATTCGGGGAAGTTCCGTGCGCGTGACCGATGATCTGCCGATCGAACAGATCCATCACCGTCGAGAGGTAGACCTTCTGCTCGCCGACACGAAACTCCGTCACGTCGGTGACCCACTTCTGGTTCGTCCCCGTGGTCGTGAAGTCGCGCCTCAACAAGTTCGGGGCGATCTTGCCGGGCTCGCCCTTGAACGAGACATAGCGTTTGCGACGGATCGCGCAACGCAGCCCGAGTGTGTTCATCAGCTTCAGGACGGTCTTCTTCGACAGAACCCAGTCCTCGCGGCGCAGCCGCTGGTGGATGCGGCGATGCCCGTAGCGGCCGCCGTGCCGGTCGAAGATCTGCCGGATCGCGGTCTTGAGCTCCGCGTGCTTGTCCGGCTCGGACAGCCTGGCTTGGTGGTAGAAGAACGTCGACCGCGCAAGACCGGCGATCTTCAGCAACGTGGTGAGGGAATGGACGGCCTTGAGGGCAACGACGGCATTCACCTTGTCCGTCGTTTCTCCTCCATCAAGGCCCGCAATTTTCCCAGGTACGCGTTCTCCGCCCGGAGATACTCGACCTCACGGCGAAGACGGTCCAGCTCCGTCTCCTCGCCCGTGACCGTGCTCTTGGCTGGTCGCCCCTTCGGCTTCGGCCGCAACGCATCTTCGCCGTGAGCGCGATACTCCCGAACCCACCTACGCAGCAGGACAGGCGAAGACAACCCGCCTTCCTCCGCCAGCTCCGCGAGTGTCTCGCCCGCGAGGAACCGCTGCACAAGGTCCAGTTTCAGTTCGAACGGATACACAGCAGGCGTTGCCCTCTTCGACACCAGCACTCCTCTGCCTCGGACCCGCCACCGCTGGTGCAACCTACGAATCGGATCGCGGGGCACCTCCAACGACGTCGCTACGGCCCTCGAAGCCGCACCTTTCTCGAACAACACTACTGCTGCGATGCGCTGCTCTTGCGTCAGCGAACTTCGTCTATCCAAAACACTGACCCCCGGGAGTCTGAACTGATTTCTCAGTCCAACTCCCGGGGGTCAGTTCAGTGGGAGAGGGGCGCTCGATGTCGCTGAATGTCCGTCAGACGGAGACGATCACCGACGAGCCGTGCCCGAACAGGCCCTGATTGGCGGTGATACCCACGCGAGCACCCTCCACCTGGCGGCCCTCGGCCTGGCCGCGGAGCTGCCAGGTGAGCTCGCAGACCTGCGCGAGTGCCTGTGCCGGAACGGCTTCGCCGAAGCAGGCGAGACCACCGGACGGGTTGACCGGGATGCGGCCACCGATCGTGGTGTCACCGGCACGCAACAGGTGCTCGGCCTCGCCGCGCTTGCACAGTCCCAGGTCCTCGATCCAGTCGAGCTCGACCGACGTGGCGAGGTCGTAGACCTCGGCGACGTCGACGTCCTCGGGGGAGATGCCGGCCTCCTCGTAGGCCGCGTCGCCGATCGACTCCTTGAACGTGCGCTCGGGTGCGGGCACCGCGGACGCCGACTCGGTGGAGAAGTTCGGCATGTCCATGATCGTCTGCGGGAACGTCGGCGTGACGGTCGAAATTGCCTTGATCCGAACGGGATCCACGATGCCCTTCTTGCGGGCGTACTCCATGGACGTCAGGATGATGGCGGCGCCGCCGTCGGACGTGGCGCAGATGTCGAGCAGGTGCAACGGGTCCGCGACCACCGGCGAGGCCAGCACGTCGGCCGCCGAAACTTCCTTGCGGTAGCGCGCGTTCGGGTTGTTCAGGCCGTGCTTGGCGTTCTTGACCTTGACGGCGGCGAAGTCCTCGGGGGTGGCGCCGTACAGGTCGATGCGCCGACGCGCATTGAGCGCGAAGTACGCCGGGTTGGTCATGCCCATCAGGCGGAAGCGGAGCCAGTCCGGATCGTCCCAGCGCTCGCCGGCGACCGGAGCCAGGAAGCCCTTGGGCGTCGTGTCGGCGCCAACGACCAGTGCGACGTCGGAGAGTCCGGCCAGGATCCGGGCGCGGGCGGTGTCGAGTGCCTGAGCGCCGGTGGCGCATGCGGCGTACGACGTCGCGACGCGGGCGCCGTTCCATCCGAGGGCCTGCGCGAAGGTGGCGCCGGCGACATAGCCGCCGTAGCCGTTGCGGACCGTCTCGCCGCCGACGATGAGGTCGACGTCCTGCCAGTCCACGCCCGAGTCGGCGAGGGCCGCGCGGGCGGCGGCGACACCGTACTTGACGAACGAGTGGCCCCACTTGCCCCACGCGTGCATACCGACGCCGAGGACGGCCACATCATTGTTGGTGCTCATGCCTGTACCCCGTTCTCTGCTGCAGCGACCGGCTTCCAGCGCCAGATGCTACGGTCGCCCGTCTCGTCGGTGTAGAGGGTCTCGATGACCAGTTCGACGGGGTTGCCCACCTTGAGGTCCGCGACGCCGTAGCCGTCGGCCACCTGGCCGAGCACGACGAGGCCCTCGGGCAGCTCGACCGCTGCGAGCGCGAACGGCACGTACGGATCGGTGTTCGCGATGTACGGGGCCGGCGGCTTGTACTGCGCATCGGTGTACGACCACACCATGCCGCGGCGCGACAGCTCGACATCGTCGAACTCCTCGCCGGAGCAGGCCGGGTTCTTGCAGAACGTGGTCTCCCGCGGGAACGAGATCGTGCCGCAGGACCGGCACTTGGTGCCGATCAGGGCCGGCTCCGGCCCGGTGGTGAACCAGCCCTCTACGGCCGGTGTGGCGGTGTCGCTCATGCAAACCTCATCTGCTTGTCGAGCCTGATCGGCCGGTCTGGTCGGCGACCGGCGTTGGAACGGGTTGCAGTATGGCATGAGTTAACTGATTCCCGATGTGCCGTCCCATCCACCGGACGGCGGCCCGGATCGGCGGTGCGTGGGACGGTCGGATCCCGGGGCCGCGTCCGTCCAGTGGGACTCGGGAAGCGCGGATCGACCGATCGAATCCGAACAAACGACCAAAAGCGACACCAGCTCCGGGCGTGTCGGAGCAAGCCGGCTCGGCAGCCGCCTGGCCTGGGCCGACACGGCCGCGAACTCGCAGTGTCGAAGTCCGTCACTGTTGGGCAACCGACCGTTATCGTGATTCCGACTCGTCGGAGGTGCGCTGTGCCCAGAGTGACTGTCAGGCCTGAGGATCGGGTGATCAGTCTGCGAGATGGTCGGTCGATGGGATTCGCCGACTACGGACCCGCAGACGGCTTCGTCGTGGTCAGTGCCCACGGTGGACTGTCGTGCCGCCTCGACATACGAGGGGCCGCGCCCGTCGCCGAGGCCGCCGGGATCCGGCTCATCTCACCGGATCGGCCCGGGATCGGCCTCTCGGATCCCAGCCCCGGACGCACAGTCCTCGACTGGGCCGCGGACGTGGAGGAGTTGGCCGACCACCTCGGGATCGAACGGATGGCGGTGCTCGGCTGGTCGATGGGTGGTCAGTACGCAGCGGCACTCGGATACGCATTGGCGTCGCGAATCAACCGGGTGGCGATAGTCGCGGGCGCACTGCCGCTGACCGAGGACGGCACCTTCGCGCGCTTGACGCCGATGGATCGATGGTGCACCCGGATGTCCCAACGATGTCCGTCACTGGCCGCCGCGTGGTTCCGCTCCCTGTCGGTGCTGGCATGGTCCATGCCCAAACAGTTCGCGCGGATCTCCGCCCGGACCCTCGCGCCCGCCGACGCTGAGGTCGTCCACGGCGAACTGCAGGCGTTCGCCGCAATGGCCGGTGAAGGGCTGCGCATCCCTGCCGGCGTGGTCGAGGACTACCGGGCGTGGGCGCGCCCGTGGGGGTTCTCGCCGGAGGAACTCCAGGTGCCGGTCGACGTGTGGTGGGGCGACGCGGACCGGCTCATCCCCAAGGAATGGCCGACGGAACTGGCCACCCGAATCCCCAAGTCCACCCTGAACATCGGGACCGGCGGCCATTTCATGGCGCACCTGCACTACCGGGCCATTCTCGACTCCCTGGCCGAGTCGGCGTGACCCGGTCGTGCGGGGCACAGGGTCGGTATCGGTCGGCCCTCCGTCAGCCCGGTCAGTACCGGACATCGCTCTGCAGCAGCGGTGGGTACACGGTGGACGATTCGCCGTCCACGGTGGTGCCCGCGAACTGGAGCATTGCCCGCGTGTCACCGTTCATCGGCGCCGGGTAGTTCAGGGTCGGGGCCGACACTTCGTCGAGCATGCGGAGGTGGTCGGGGCCGAGGGGCACCTCCAGGCCGGCGACGTTGTTCGTGAGGTGTTCCACTCGCCGGGCGCCGAGGATCGGGACGACGGTCCCGGACCGGGCCCGCAACCAGGCCAGTGCCACGGCCGCCGAGGTGGTGCCGAGGTCGTCGGCGATCGCGGCGACGGCGTCGATCACCACGAACTCGGCGTCGCTGGGCCCGCCGACGAACGCGGCGCGGGCGGAGTCGGTGACCTCGGTGCCGCGTCGATACTTGCCGGACAGGAACCCGTTCCGGAGCGGGCTCCACGGCACCAGTGCCATGCCCTGATCGAGGGCGAGGGGTGCGACTTCGCCCTCGACCGTGCGGGCCAGCAGCGAGTACTCGACCTCCAGCGCGATCAACGGGGTCCACCCCCGCAACAGTGCCGTGGTCTGGGCCCGAGCGGTCACCCAGGCCGGGTTGTTGGAGAACCCGATGTAGCGGGTCTTGCCGGCGCGGACCAGGTCGTCGAGGGTGCGCAGGGTTTCCTCGATCGGTGTGTGGCGGTCCCAATTGTGCAACCAGTACAGGTCGAGATAGTCGGTGCGGAGACGGCGAAGGGTCTCGTCGAGCTGGGCGATGATCGACGCGCGCCCCGCGCCGCCGCCGTTCGGGTCGCCGGGGAAGAGGTTCGCGAAGAACTTCGATGCCAGCACCACGCGCTCACGGCGACCGCGCTGGTGGGCGAAGAAGTCCCCGAGAATCTTCTCCGAGTGGCCGTTGGTGTAGAAGTTGGCGGTGTCGATGAAGTTCCCGCCGAGGTCCAGGTAGGTGGCGAGGATCTTCTCGGATTCCTCGACGCTGCAGCCGGCGCCGCCGGCGTCCTCGCCGAAGGTCATCGCACCGAGGGCGAACGGGCTGACCCGCAGCCCCGATCGGCCCAGAGTGACGTACTGATCGAGCCCCATGATCTGCTCCTTGTCCGTGTCGGAACGTGCATTCCCATCGAAACGCGAAGCGCTGGGAGGGGGGTAGACCGATTCACGAGCGGCGTTGCACGATCCTCTCGACAACGCCCCGATCGGATTGCCGGACCGCGGCGCGGATGCTTACGTGAACTGTGCGTACGACAGCCGACCTACTGGACGAGATCCGTGGCCGCATCGCGGCCCACGCGAGGCCGTATATGCGGACGCCGATCGACGGGCTGTTGCCGTCGACGGTGACCGTCGACTCGGCCACGCCGGAATATTCGCTGACCGAGCCGCTGCTGGTGGTCATGGCCCAGGGCGGAAAGCGACTCCTGCTCGGCGGCCACGTCTACGAATACCGGGCGGGGGAATGCCTGGTCGTCACCGCCGACTTGCCCGTCACCGGCCACTACATCGACATCGACGAAGGCGCGCCGTCGTTGGCCATGGGGTTGGTGCTGCGCCCGGAAGCCGTCGCCGCACTGGTACTACAGGCCCCCACCGAACGGTGGTCCCGCGGCGCGGGCGGCCAGCCGGCGATCACAACCGGCGAGACGGATGCCGATCTGCTCGACGCGGTTGCCCGGATGCTGCGACTACTCGATCATCCCGCGGACGTGCCCGTGCTCGCCCCGCTGATCGAGCGAGAGATCCTGTGGCGGCTCCTCGCCGGTCCGTACGGGGACACGCTCCGCCAGATCAGGCTGGCCGACAGCGATGTGTCGCACATCAGCCGCGCAATCCGCTGGATCCGTGACAACTACGCCGAGCCGATGCGGATCGACGACCTCGCGCGGCTGTCGAATATGAGTGCATCGACGTTTCACCGACACTTCCGGGCAGTCACGTCCATGAGCCCCTTGCAGTTCCAGAAACGGATTCGGCTGCAGCAGGCCCGCTCGATGCTTGTCGCGCACCCCGGTGACGTCGCAGGAGTCGGGCATGTCGTCGGCTACGACAGCCCCTCGCAGTTCAATCGTGAGTACCGCCGACAGTTCGGTGCCTCGCCCGGGCAGCATGCCGAAGGCCTGCGTACGAACGCCGAGTTCTCTCGCCCCGGTTCACTGTTCTGAGTCGCCGTCGAGCACCCTCTGCACGGACATCACGTCGGTCCTTGTGCCCCTCGGCATTCCGCGACGATGACCGAACGATATACCGGTCTGGTTGGCCCCGGGCCGGTCGATGACCGGGTCCGGGATGTGAAGCTGGTGCGCAGCACTCGCAGCGCACGATCTTGGTGCCCTCGGTGAGACTCGAACTCACACTGCACGGGTTTTGAATCCGTTTCCTCTGCCAATTGGGATACGAGGGCGTCTTGCGGGTTCCTACTCTAGAAGATCACGGGCCCCAGTCAAACCACCGGTACCCTCGAATCGTTCGCGCCCCGATCCGTGGGCGCCGACTGGAGGAGATTGGTGACTATGAACGCTCCCGCCACGCAGGCCACCGAACGACAGCCGCGGCGTGTGGTGGTGGCGGAAGACGAGGCGTTGATCAGGCTCGACCTGGTCGAGATGCTTCGCGAAGAGGGCTACGACGTCGTCGGTGAGGCCGGCGACGGTCAGCGTGCAGTCGAGTTGGCAGAGGAGTTGCGGCCGGATCTGGTGATCATGGACGTGAAGATGCCGCGCCGCGACGGGATCGATGCGGCATCGGAGATCGCCGCCAAACGAATTGCCCCCGTTGTGATCCTGACCGCATTCAGTCAGCGGGAGTTGGTCGAGCGGGCGCGCGATGCGGGCGCGATGGCGTACCTCGTCAAGCCGTTCTCGAAGGCGGACCTGGTGCCGGCGGTCGAGTTGGCGGCGAGCCGATTCACGGAGATCTCGTTGCTCGAACGCGAGGTTGCCAACCTCTCGGACCGGCTCGAGACCCGCAAGGTCATCGAGCGCGCCAAGGGCATGCTGATGCAGTCACAGGGGCTCTCCGAGCCCGAGGCATTCAAATGGATCCAGCGCGCGGCCATGGATCGTCGGACGACGATGAAGGCCGTGGCCGAGGTGGTCGTCGACACGCTGGGAGCCGACGCCGCGGGCGATTGAGCCCGCTGTGACCCCGCGCATCGGGCGACGCGCGGGGAGGAAGGGCGTGGCTGTCGGTCCGGCTCCCTAGACTGGTCAACCGTGAGCCCCGCATCCACGTCCTCGTCCACCGTCTCTGCTACTCCTGACGCGTCCGGCTCGGAGCGGCCGACGCTGCTGTTGCTCGACGGGCACTCGCTCGCCTACCGCGCCTTCTTCGCGCTACCCGCCGAGAACTTCAAGACGCAGAGCGGCCAGACCACCAACGCGGTCTACGGGTTCACGTCGATGCTGATCAATCTGCTGCGCGACGAGCAGCCGACGCACGTTGCGGCCGCATTCGACGTCTCCCGGCAGACCTTCCGCGCGGAGGCGTTCCCCGAGTACAAGGCGAACCGCAGCAAGACCCCGGACGAGTTCAAGGGCCAGGTCGAGGTCACCAAGGACGTCCTCGGCGCGATGGGCATTCCCGTGATGGCGATCGAGGGCTACGAGGCCGACGACATCATCGCGACGCTCACGACGCAGGCCACCGCGCTCGGCTACCGGGTGCTGGTCGTGACCGGCGACCGGGATGCGCTGCAGCTGGTGACCGACGACGTCACCGTCCTCTACCCGCGCAAGGGCGTCTCGGACCTCACCCGCTTCACCCCCGAGGCGGTCGAGGACAAGTACGGGCTCACACCGCAGCAGTACCCGGACTACGCGGCGCTGCGCGGCGACCCGAGTGACAACCTCCCCGGTATCCCCGGGGTAGGCGAGAAGACCGCCGCCAAGTGGATCCGCGAGTACGGATCGTTCGAGAACCTCGTCAACCAGGTGGACCAGGTGAAGGGCAAGGTGGGCGAGTCGCTGCGGGCGAACCTGCCCAGCGTCGTCCTCAACCGCCAGCTCACCGAGATGGTGCGCGACGTGGCGCTGCCGTACACGCCGGACCAGTTGTCGCTGGCGCCGTGGGACCGCGAACGCATCCATGCGCTGTTCGACGACCTCGAGTTCAAGGTGTTGCGCGACCGACTCTTCGCGACCCTGTCGTCCGCGGAACCGGAGGCCGAGGAGGGCTTCGAGGTGCGCGGGCGCGCCCTGACACCCGGTGAGGTGGCCGGCTGGATCGCGGACCACGCGTCGACCGGCGAGCGGCACGGGCTGTCCGTCGTCGGCGCGGGAACCCCCTACGGCGGAGACGTCACCGCGATCGCGATCGCGGCGTCCGACGGTGAGGGCGCCTACATCCCGGCCGCCACGGTGACGCCCGAGGACGAGGCGGCGCTCGTGGCATGGCTGGCGGACCCGGCGCAGCCCAAGGCGCTGCACGAGGCGAAGCGGGCGATGCACGCCCTGTGGGGGCGCGGCTGGACCCTTGCCGGACTGACCAGTGACACCGCACTCGCCGCCTACCTGGTTCGTCCCGGGCAGCGCAGCTTCAACCTCGACGACCTGTCCCTGCGCTACCTCAAGCGGGAGCTTCGCGTGGAAGAGTCGGGGCAGCAACAGCTTTCGCTGCTCGACGACGAAGAGGCAGCGGATGCCGAACAGGCCGAAGGCGAGATTCTCCGTGCTCGCGCGGTGGTCGACCTGGCCGCGGCGTTGGACACCGAACTCGCGGACATCGAGGGCACGGGACTGCTGGCCGACATGGAGCTGCCGCTGCTCGCGGTGCTGGCGCAGCTGGAGGCGACGGGCATCGCCGTCGACTCCGGTCACCTGCACGACCTGCAGAGCACGTTCGCGGCCCGGGTCGCGGAGGCGGCCGACGCGGCGTACGAGGTGATCGGCAAGCAGATCAACCTGGGCTCGCCCAAGCAGCTCCAGGTGGTGCTCTTCGACGAGCTCGAGATGCCGAAGACCAAGAAGACCAAGACCGGCTACACCACCGACGCCGACGCGCTGCAGTCGCTGTTCGAGAAGACCCAGCACCCGTTCCTCGAGCACCTGCTCGCGCACCGGGACGCGACGCGGCTCAAGGTCACCGTCGACGGACTGCTCAAGACGGTCGCGGACGACGGTCGGATCCACACCACGTTCAACCAGACCGTGGCCGCGACCGGTCGACTGTCGTCGACGGAACCCAACCTGCAGAACATCCCCGTCCGGACCGACGCGGGACGGCAGATCCGCGACGGCTTCGTCGTCGGCGACGGCTTCGAGACACTGCTCACCGCCGACTACAGCCAGATCGAGATGCGCATCATGGCGCACCTGTCGCGCGACGAGAGCCTGATCGAGGCATTCAACACGGGGGAGGACCTGCACAGTTTCGTCGGCTCCCGGGCGTTCGGTGTGCCCATCGAGGAGGTCACGCCGGAACTGCGTCGACGGGTCAAGGCGATGTCGTACGGGCTGGCGTACGGTTTGAGCGCCTTCGGCCTCGCCGCGCAGCTCAAGATCTCCACCGACGAGGCCAAGCAGCAGATGGACGCGTACTTCGCGCGGTTCGGTGGCGTGCGCGACTACCTGCACGAGGTGGTCGAGCAGGCCCGCAAGGTCGGCTACACCGAGACGCTGTTCGGGCGTCGGCGTTACCTGCCCGATCTCAACAGCGACAACCGTCAGCGCCGTGAGGTGGCCGAGCGGGCCGCACTCAACGCGCCGATCCAGGGCACGGCCGCCGACATCATCAAGGTGGCGATGATCGACGTCCAGCGTTCGCTGCAGGACGCCGGGCTCGCGTCGCGGATGCTGCTGCAGGTGCACGACGAACTCGTCCTCGAGGTCGCCACGGGCGAGCGCGAGCGCGTGGAGCAGTTGGTGCGGGAGAAGATGGCCTCGGCCATCGAACTGTCTGTGCCGCTCGAGGTGTCGGTCGGCACCGGACGAAGCTGGGACGCCGCGGCGCACTGACGTGAGCCGGTCGGCGTCCCAGAGGTTGCTGCGTCAGGCGTCGGTCAGTTACCGGACGGCGCCTGAGCGGCGATCTGCTTGCGGACCTCGTCCATATCGAGGGCCTTGACCTGGGTGATCAGGTCTTCGAGCGCGGCTGGGGGCAGCGCGCCTGCCTGGTTGAACACCAGCACACCCTCGCGGAACGCCATGATGGTCGGGATCGAACGGATCCCCGCACCAGCAGCGAATTCCTGCTCCGCCTCGGTGTCGACCTTGCCGTGGACGACGTCCGCGTGCTGCTCCGAGGAGGCCTCGAAGGTGGGGGCGAAGGAGCGGCACGGTCCGCACCACGAAGCCCAGAAGTCGACGAGGACGATGTCGTTGTCGTCGACGATCTGCTTGAAGTTCTGCTGGGTCAGAGTCTGGGTAGCCACAGGGGTCCTTTCGGGGAAGTCGTCGGGGAGTCGTCAGGATGATCGGTCCGTTGGCCCGTTCAACGCTCCCGTCCCGCGAATTCTTCCGTATGCGGAGAGCGCGAGATCGCATGCGGCGTCGCATCAGGGGCGCCGTGTGATCAGCCACTCACGTTTGGCATCCGAATCCCACCGCCTGATGCCGTCCGACCGGCCGACGACGTCACGGGCTCCGGCCCTCGTCACCACGATCGCAGTGCCGAGATCCGTGGCCTGGATCCGGCGCGACAGCGTCACGTGCGGGGTCCACTCGCCCGGAACGATGTGCGACGGCACGCCCTCGCAGTCGACCATCAGTTCGTAGACGATCCGCTGAAGGGTCAGTAGCTCGGTGGTGGGCACCACCAGTCGGGCGAGGGTGAGCCGGCGCCCACCGAACACCACGACACCGCCCAGGCGCAGGGACAGCGGGGCCGACGGCAGCTCGCGAACCAGTGCGACCTCGACGTCGGGGGGAACATGGTGCGCGACGCCGAGCGTGATGTGCGGCCGATTGGATTCGGCGGTGATGCGGTCCTGGCTCGGCAGACGTGCCGACGACAGTCGACGCCATTCGGCTCGTACGGTCGCGTCGATATCCCGGTCGAGAAGCAACTCCACGGACTGGACCATCGTGAGTAATGATTGCCTGATGGGGAGCGCGCGTACAGGAGATTTGCCGAAACCGCGGATCGGTCTGTTGCAGGGCGACGGAATCGGACGCGAAATCGTGCCGGCCACCCGGGACGTCGTCGACGCTGCAGTGGCTGCGGTGGGGCTTGCCGAGGTGGAGTGGGTGCCGCTCCCGATCGGCCACGACGCGATCGCCACCCACGGGTCGCCGACACCCGAGAGCACCCTCGTCGCGCTCGCCGACCTCGATTCGTGGATCCTCGGCCCGCACGACAGCGCGTCGTATCCCGATCCGTTCCAGATGCAGTTGACCCCCGGCGGGATGATCCGCAAACGGTTCGACCTCTACGCGAACATCCGACCGTCGCGCGCACTGCCAGGTGTGCGAGCGGTGTCGCCACACATGGATCTCGTCATCGTCCGGGAGAACACCGAAGGCTTCTACGCCGACCGGAACATGTTCGCCGGCAGCGGCGAGTTCATGCCCACCCCGGACGTCGCGATGGCGGTCGCGGTGGTCACCCGGCAGGCGTGCGAACGGATCGCGCACGCCGCCTTCGATCTCGCGCGCCGCCGACGCAAGCGAGTCACGGTGGTACACAAGGCCAACGTGCTCTCGACCACCACCGGCCTGTTCCGGGACGTCTGCCGGGAGGTGGGCGAGCACTATCCGGACGTCCGGGTAGACGACGAGCACGTCGATGCGATGGCCGCGTATCTGGTGCGCTGCGGCGAGGAGTACGACGTCATCGTCACCGAGAACATGTTCGGGGACATCCTGTCGGACCTGGCCGCGGAGTTGGCGGGATCGCTCGGCACAGCGGCGTCGATCAACGCGTCCGGATCGAAGGCCATGGCGCAGGCCGCACACGGAGCCGCCCCGGACATCGCCGGCCGCAACCGTGCGAACCCGACCGCCTTGTTCCTGTCCGCGGCGATGCTCCTCGACTGGCTGGCATCGACCGGACACGACAAGGGCTTGTCCGCCGCGTCGGCGAGGATCCGCAACGCCGTCGAACGCACCGTGGAAGCGGGCGTGGCCACGGCGGATCTGGGTGGGCTGGCGTCGACGAGTGAGTTCACGGAATCGGTGATCGCTCGGGTGATTCGGCGATGACCATGATCAACTTCCGCCCGGGGGTATCGAGCCAGTAGGGTTTCGGGGTCCAACGGCCGGAGATGGGAGGAATGACCGATGTTCGGACCAGTGGCTGCTGCCACCCGCGGTCGGCGAACTCGGTCGATCCGGTGGGTGATCGGTGCGCTGCTCGCGGTGGTCGCGATGACCGCCACGGGGTGCGTGACCAACAACGAGGGTCTGGTGCCCGTGGTGTCCGGGGTCGACATACAACGCGTGGAATCGATCGCAGACCAGTTGCCGTCGCCGATCGCGGCGTCCGGGCGCCTCGTCGTCGGCGTCAATGTGCCGTATGCACCCAACGAATTCAAGGACGAGGACGGACGCATCGTGGGTTTCGACGTCGACCTCATGAACGCCGTCGGCCAGGTGCTCGGGCTCACGGTCGACTACAAGCAGGCGGACTTCGACAAGATCATCCCAGCCGTGCAGGCCGGAACGTTCAACATCGGGATGTCGTCGTTCACGGACACACTGGAGCGCGAGCAGTCCGTCGACTTCGTCACCTACTACAGCGCGGGCGTCCAGTGGGCTCAGCGCCCCGGTGACGACATCGACCCGAACAATGCCTGCGGCCTGCGTGTCGGTGTGCAGACCACCACGATCGAGGACATCGAGGAGGTGCCGGCCAAGAGCGAGGCGTGTGTCGCCGCCGGCAAGCCCCCCCTCGAGAAGGTCAAGTACGACAGCCAGGACGACGTCGCCAACGCGCTGATCCTGGGCCGAGTCGACGCGCTGTCGGCCGACTCGCCGGTGACGGCGTACGCGATCAAGCGAAGCGACGGCCGGATCGTGCCGGCCGGCGAACTGTTCGATTCCGCTCCGTACGGCTGGGTGGTCGCGAAAGGCTCGCCCCTCGGCCCGGTCCTGCAGCAGGCGATGCAGTACCTCATCGACGGCGGTCAGTACGCGAAGATCGCGGACGCGTGGGGCGTCGGGGCCGGTCTGATCGAGACGTCGGTCGTCAACGGGGCCACCAGCTGATGGCGGAGAGGCGAGGAGCGATGTCGGGCAACGAGAATCACATGTCGGCGAGGGGCGTGGGAGCCGAACCGGAACCGATCAAGTCTGTCGCGTTGCGCCACCCAGGCCGGTGGATCGCTGCGGTGGTCGTGCTGGGATTGTTCGGGTTGTTCGTATACGGCGCCGCCACCAACGCTGCCTTCGAATGGGATGTGTACGGCCAGTATCTGTTCGACAAGCGAATCAGCGCAGCCGCGTGGAAGACGATCCAGCTCACCGTGCTGGCGATGGCAATCGCGATTGGGCTCGGCGTGATCCTCGCGGTGATGCGGCTCTCGCCGAATCCCGTGCTGCGCACTGCAGCGTGGGTGTACCTGTGGATCTTCCGCGGCACCCCCGTCTACGTCCAACTGGTGTTCTGGGGACTCTTTCCGTCGATCTACAAGACGATCGATCTCGGCATTCCGTTCGTGCATCAGTTCGCCCACATCGACCTGCAGGACCTCAGCGCGGCGTTCCTCTTCGCAGTGATCGGCCTGGCACTCAACGAGGCCGCATATATGGCCGAGATCGTCCGCGCCGGAATCAGTTCGGTGAGTGAGGGTCAGACGGAAGCCTCGGTTGCACTGGGTATGACGTGGTCGCAGACGATGCGCCGCACGGTCCTCCCGCAGGCGATGCGGGTCATCATCCCGCCCACGGGCAACGAGTTGATCAGCATGCTCAAGACCACCTCGCTGGTCACGGCAATTCCCTACAGCCTCGAACTGTACGGACGGAGCCGGGACATCTCGGGCGCGAACTTCCACCCGATTCCGCTGCTCCTGGTGGCCGCGACGTGGTACCTCGCGATCACCAGCATTCTGATGATCGGCCAGTTCTATCTCGAGCGGTACTACTCGAAGGGTGCGTCCCGCACGCTCACCGCGCGGCAGTTGCAGGCTCTCGCCGACGCGCAGGGGCGCCCGGTGACGGTCACGCCGGACGCGGACACGCTGCCGGACACCCCGGGAGGCGAGCGTAAATGACATCGACGACCACCCCGATGGTGCAGGCCGACCGTGTCTGCAAGAACTTCGGCGCCCTGCAGGTGCTGCGCGGTGTCTCCCTCGAGATCGAACGCGGACAGGTCCTGTGTCTGATCGGCCCGTCCGGTTCCGGCAAGTCCACGTTCCTGCGCTGCATCAACCATCTCGAACGGGTCAACGCCGGCCGGCTGTACGTCGACGGCGAGCTGGTCGGGTACTCCGAACGCGGCGACAAACTGTACGAACTGAGCGCCCGTGCGGCCTCCCGCCAGCGCCGTGACATCGGGATGGTGTTCCAGCACTTCAACCTGTTTCCGCACCGCACCGCCCTCGAGAACATCATCGAGGCGCCCATGCAGGTGAAGAGGGTGCCTCGGGCCAAGGCGATCCAACGCGCTCGCGACCTGCTCGACCAGGTGGGGCTCGCGGAGAAGGCGGACGCGTACCCGGCGCAGCTGTCGGGCGGGCAGCAGCAGCGCGTCGCCATCGCGCGGGCGCTCGCGATGGACCCCAAGCTCATGCTGTTCGACGAGCCCACGTCGGCCCTCGATCCCGAACTCGTAGGTGAGGTGCTCGGGGTTATGAAGCAGCTCGCGAACGACGGCATGACGATGGTCGTCGTCACCCACGAGATGGGGTTCGCCCGCGAGGTCGCCGACCAGTTGGTGTTCATGGACGGCGGGGTGGTGGTCGAGGCGGGCGATCCGAGGCGGCTGCTGGCGAACCCGCAACAGGAACGGACCAAGGCGTTCCTGTCCAAGCTGCTGTGAGCGGGGCCCTCAGTTCGGTTTGCGGGTGACGAAGATCGCCGTGCCGGGGAACAGTTGGCCGCGCAGGGGGCTCCACTGGCCCCACTCCCGGTCGAGCCACTCGGGCCACTCGGGTTCGACGATGTCGCGTACCGCGAGTCCGGCGGCCACGGCCTCGCGGACCCGGTCGCCGATCGTGCGGTGATGCTCGACGTACGTGGGCACGCCCTCGTCGTCGACCTCCACATACGGTGTGCGATCGAAGTAGGGAAGCGCGGCGGTGAGCCCGCGCGGACCCGGATCGTCGGGGAAGATCCAGCGGATCGGGTGGTTCACCGCGAACACCCACAGACCGCCCGGACGCAACACCCGCGCCACCTCGGACATCACCCGCGCCGAGTCCGCGACGAACGGCACCGCACCGAACGCAGAGCACGCGATGTCGAAAGTGGCGTCACGGAACGGCAGGGACTCGGCGCCCGCCTGGATCAGCGGAACGGACGGGCCACCCTGTTCCATCGCGGCGACGCCGCGCGCGAGCATGCCCATCGAGATGTCGAGCCCGACGACGTCCGCGCCCTGGCCGGCCAGCCAACGCGAGCACGGCGCCGAGCCGCAGCCGACCTCGAGGATCCGCTTGCCGGCCACGTCGCCGAGCAGGTGCACATCGCCTTCGTGCAGGCCCTCCGGACACCACATGAACTCACCGGCAGCGGAGTCGACACCGAGGAACTCGCCGTGGGTGCGGTGGTAGTCGTCGGCGTCGGCGTCCCACCACGCGCGGCTCGCGCGTTCACTGGCCTCGGTGCCGATCCGGGTGCGGCTCACTCCGCTGGTACCGAGAGTGGAAATTGCGGCGGCATGGCGATCGTCGGACATGGGTATCAAGGGTAGAGACCGGCTCTCCGCGCCGAACCGCCAGGTGAATCGGCCGGGTGATGTGAGAGTTTGCCCAGCTAGCTCGAGGTCGCGTACCCTGTTGCTCGCGAGTGTCTTCGGCGCACGCCCGGCCGGTTGCAGGATTGACGGGACGGGTTGGCGCAGGAGCCTCGTGGGGGACTGGAAGTCGGGTCGATTTCGGCGCTCGCCGGAATCTACGGCATGCCGGTCCACCTGTCTGACAGAACACCATCAACCGACTATCAACCCGTCCGGAGCAACTCAACACATGCCCTCCAACACCGTGACCTCGCCGCAGGTAGCCGTCAACGACATCGGCTCCGCCGAGGACTTCCTCGCCGCCATCGACGCAACGATCAAGTACTTCAACGATGGCGACATCGTCGAAGGCACCATCGTCAAGGTCGACCGCGACGAGGTCCTGCTCGACATCGGTTACAAGACCGAAGGTGTCATCCCTTCCCGCGAGCTCTCCATCAAGCACGACGTCGACCCCAATGAGGTCGTCTCCGTGGGCGATGAGGTCGAAGCCCTGGTCCTCACCAAGGAGGACAAGGAAGGTCGACTGATCCTGTCGAAGAAGCGCGCTCAGTACG
Organism: Rhodococcus sp. W8901; assembly: GCF_013348805.1. Lineage (NCBI taxonomy): Bacteria > Bacillati > Actinomycetota > Actinomycetes > Mycobacteriales > Nocardiaceae > Rhodococcus > Rhodococcus sp. W8901. The sequence continues at coordinate 3,154,898 of NZ_CP054690.1, read as the reverse complement.
AGCGTGCCTGGGGCACCATCGAGGAGCTCAAGGAGAAGGACGAGGCCGTCAAGGGCACCGTCATCGAGGTCGTCAAGGGTGGCCTCATCCTCGACATCGGTCTCCGTGGCTTCCTGCCCGCGTCGCTCGTCGAGATGCGTCGTGTCCGCGATCTGCAGCCGTACGTCGGCAAGGAGATCGAGGCCAAGATCATCGAGCTCGACAAGAACCGCAACAACGTGGTCCTGTCGCGTCGCGCATGGCTCGAGCAGACCCAGTCCGAGGTCCGCAGCGAGTTCCTGCACCAGCTCCAGAAGGGCCAGGTCCGCAAGGGCGTCGTGTCCTCCATCGTCAACTTCGGTGCCTTCGTGGACCTGGGTGGCGTCGACGGCCTGGTTCACGTCTCCGAGCTGTCCTGGAAGCACATCGACCACCCGTCCGAGGTTGTCGAGGTCGGCAACGAGGTCACCGTCGAGGTTCTCGACGTCGACCTGGACCGCGAGCGCGTCTCCCTGTCGCTGAAGGCGACCCAGGAAGATCCGTGGCGTCAGTTCGCCCGCACCCACGCCATCGGCCAGATCGTGCCCGGCAAGGTCACCAAGCTGGTTCCGTTCGGCGCGTTCGTTCGCGTCGAGGAGGGCATCGAGGGCCTGGTGCACATCTCCGAGCTGGCCGAGCGCCACGTGGAGGTTCCGGACCAGGTTGTCGGCGTCGGCGACGATGCGCTCGTCAAGGTCATCGACATCGACCTGGAGCGTCGCCGCATCTCGCTGTCGCTGAAGCAGGCGAACGAGGATTACAACGCCGAGTTCGATCCGTCCAAGTACGGCATGGCCGACTCGTACGACGAGCAGGGCAATTACATCTTCCCCGAGGGCTTCGATCCCGAGACCAACGAATGGCTCGAGGGCTTCGACAAGCAGCGTGAGGAGTGGGAGTCCCGCTACGCCGAGGCTGAGCGTCGCCACAAGATGCACACCGCTCAGATGGAGAAGATGGCTGCCGACGAGGCTGCCGAGGCTGCTGCCGGCGCTTCCGGCACCAACTACTCCTCCGAGTCGGGCTCCGACGAGGGTGCTGCTGCGTCCACCGAGTCCGCTGGTGGCTCGCTGGCCAGCGATGCACAGCTCGCCGCGCTGCGCGAGAAGCTGTCGGGCAACGCCTGATGACAGCGGCCTGATCACTCAGGCTTGATCTACCGAAAGACCCCGGCCCCACAGGGCCGGGGTCTTTCGTGTATGCGGTGTTCCCGCGCTGGGTGCGTCCGGGCATACGACTGTGGCCCGATCCGAGTCGGATCGGGCCACAGTGTGTGTCGTACGCGGGCGGTCAGTTCGCCGCGGCAGGCACCCATCGGGTCGGCATGGTCGCCGTGCGCTTCCGGATCGAGGCGAAGCTGTGGCGGGCGGGCGTGAGCACACTGGTGAACCAGTTGCGGCGGTGTTCCGCGAGTGCAGTGGCCACCTCGGGGATGAGGATGGCGTGGACGCCGTTGTCCATGCCAAGACGGTGCCGACCGGGACGGGTGGGATTGCTGCGCATGAGCTTCTCCTACTCGGATCGCGAATCGGCTGGTCGGACGGCTGATTGAAGGCTATCCGACCAGGTCGTGGAACCACGACATTTGGCCGCTTGATGATCTTCGGCGTGTTTAGTGCGACACTGGTCGGCGTGTTGAGAGTGGGCCTCACCGGAGGCATCGGAGCCGGTAAATCGACCGTGTCGAAGGTCCTCGCGGAGTTGGGTGCGGTGATCGTCGACGCGGACCTGATCGCGCGGGAGGTCGTCGAACCGGGAACCCCGGGGCTCGCGGCCCTCGTCGACGCCTTCGGCGACGGCGTCCTGCACCCGGACGGCTCGCTGAACCGCCCGGTGTTGGCTGAGCGGGCGTTCGGCAGTGACGAGTCGCGACTGCTCTTGAACTCGATCCTGCATCCTCGTATCGGTGCCCGCACCGCGGAACTCGTCGACGGCGCGCCCGCCGACGGCATCGTCGTGCAGGACATCCCGCTGCTCGTCGAGGGGCGGATGGGACCGGCGTTCAACCTGGTCGTCATCGTGTACGTCGACGAGGTCGAGCGCGTGCGCCGGCTCGTCGAGTTGCGCGGCATGCCGGAGGCGGATGCGCGCGCCCGGATCGCGGCGCAGGCGACCGACGATCAGCGTCGTGCGGCCGCCGATGTCTGGCTCGACAACAGCGGCGCCCCGGAACTGATCGACGCGCAGGTTCGCGCGCTGTACGCGGACCGTCTGGCGCCGTTCGAGGCGAACGTGCGCACGCGGACGGTGGTGGCGGTGCCGCCGATCGTGCGGCCAGCCGATCCGGAGTGGGCGGCGCAGGGCGAGCGCCTGGTCGCGCGACTGCGAGCGGTGTGCGGCGATCGTGCGGTGCGCATCGACCATGTGGGCTCCACCGCGGTCCCGGGTCTGGATGCGCGCGATCTGATCGACGTGCAGATCACCGTTCCCGATCTCGCCACCGCGGATGCGCTGGCCGAACCACTCGCTGCGGCCGGTTTTCCGCCCATCGTCGATGCGAATCGCGACGAGCCGAAGCCGGCGTACGGCGTCGGCGGCGAGGCCGACCCGGCGCTGTGGGACAAGCGCACCCACGGCGGCGCCGATCCCGGCAGGCCCGTGGAGATCAGCCTGCGCGTCGACGGCTGGCCGGGCCAGCGCTTCGCGCTCCTGCTGCGCGACTGGCTGCGCGCCGACGCCGCTGCTCGGGCCGAATTCCTCGAGGCCAAGAGGGTTGCGGTCCGCTGGGCCGCCGCCGACGCGCACACGGGCGAGGCCACCGTGACCTATGCCGCGGCGCTCGCGCCGTGGTTCGATCTCGGCTACCAGCGGGCCTGCGAGTGGGCCGAGCGGAGCGGTTGGTCGGAACGGGGCTGACCGGGCCGCGTCAGCGCCACGAGACCGGCATCCCCTTCGACGCCAGCCACGCGTCCATGTCGTGCCCGTGGGCGGCGATCCCGTCGACCGCGCGCATGGCCTTCTGGACGGCGCGGTCGGCGGTGCCGGTCGAGATCAGACCGTGCGCGGTGGCCGAGATCAATTCGTCGACGTCGAGGAGTTCGGTTTCCCGGCCGGTGCGGACGACGAGGTCCAGATAGTGGTCCTCCGACTTCCACACGTCCGGGCCGGACGTGAAATCGCCGATGTCGATGTAGCGGTCCTGATCACGCTGGTGATATGGGTGGAAATGGAAGATCGACGCCCTGATCCCCAGATCCGGAATCAGCCATGACTCCAGGTAGTGGAAGGTGGGGTGATCCGCCGTCCGCGCCATGTAGAGCCCCCAGGGCTCGAGTCGGTAGTGCTCGACGGGGCGGACGAATCCCTTGGGGTCGGTGTTGGTGCGCTCGGCGATGTTGAAGTGCTCGATCTTCGGGCGGTGTGCGGGAACCATGTCGAGCGCCGGTACGAACACGGGACCTGACGGTGCGGCGGGGGCGGCCGAGTGGGCTCGGGCCGTGCTCTGTTCGACGTTCTCCATACAGCAAGAAATTACAGGCAATCGGGTGGTCCGGCAGCGGCGATCGGTGGGGGAGCGCCGAGGCGTTATCAGAACTTGTCGGAAGCGGCGCATACCCTGGACGCATGGCGTTTGCATCCGAGCACCCCGTCGTCGCGCATTCCGAGTTTCGGCCGGTCAGCGAGATAGAACGATCCGACGCGAGGTTCGAGGTAGTCAGCGAGTACGAGCCGGCCGGTGACCAGCCGGAGGCCATCGCGGAACTCGAGCGCAGACTGCGCGCGGGGGAGAAGGATGTGGTGCTGCTCGGCGCCACAGGCACCGGCAAGTCGGCCACCACGGCGTGGTTGATCGAGAAGCTGCAGCGCCCCACCCTGCTGATGGCGCCCAACAAGACGCTAGCGGCGCAGCTCGCCAACGAACTGCGGGAAATGCTGCCCAACAACGCGGTCGAGTACTTCGTCTCGTACTACGACTACTACCAGCCCGAGGCGTACATCGCGCAGACGGACACCTACATCGAGAAGGACTCGTCCATCAACGACGACGTCGAACGGCTGCGCCACTCCGCCACGTCCAGCCTGCTGTCCCGGCGCGACGTCGTGGTGGTGGCGTCGGTGTCGTGTATCTACGGCCTCGGCACCCCGCAGTCGTACCTCGATCGGTCGATCGAGCTCGAGGTCGGCGTCGAGGTCGACCGCGACGCCCTGCTGCGCCTGTTGGTCGATGTCCAGTACAACCGCAACGACATGGCGTTCACCCGCGGATCCTTCCGGGTGCGGGGCGACACCGTCGAGATCATCCCGTCCTACGAGGAACTGGCGGTGCGGATCGAGTTCTTCGGCGACGACGTGGAGGCGCTCTACTACCTGCACCCACTCACCGGTGACGTCGTGCGGCAGGTCGACACCGTGCGCATCTTCCCGGCAACGCACTACGTGGCCGGTCCGGAGCGGATGGAGCATGCCGTCCAGAGCATCGAGGCCGAGCTCGAGGAGCGGCTCGCGGACCTGGAGAACCGCGGCAAGCTGCTCGAGGCGCAGCGGCTCCGGATGCGGACCCAGTACGACCTGGAGATGATCAAGCAGGTCGGATTTTGCTCCGGCATCGAGAACTACTCGCGGCACATCGACAACCGGCCCGCGGGCTCCGCGCCCGCGACACTGATCGACTACTTCCCGGAGGACTTCCTCCTCGTCATCGACGAGTCGCATGTGACGGTCCCGCAGATCGGCGCGATGTACGAGGGCGACATGTCCCGCAAGCGCAACCTGGTCGAGTTCGGCTTCCGCCTCCCGTCCGCCGTCGACAACCGGCCCCTCACCTGGGAGGAGTTTGCGGATCGGATCGGCCAGACGGTGTACCTGTCGGCCACCCCCGGACCGTACGAGCTGGGTCGAGCGGGCGGCGAATTCGTCGAACAGGTGATCCGGCCCACCGGCCTTGTTGATCCCGAGGTGGTCGTGAAGCCGACGAAGGGACAGATCGACGACCTCGTCCACGAGATCCGGGAACGCACCGAGCGGGACGAGCGGGTGCTGGTCACGACGCTGACCAAGAAGATGGCCGAGGACCTGACCGACTATCTGCTCGAGCTCGGCATCCGGGTGCGGTACCTGCACTCGGACATCGACACGTTGCGGCGGGTCGAGTTGCTGCGGCAACTGCGGCTCGGAGAGTACGACGTCCTGGTCGGCATCAACCTCCTACGTGAGGGTCTCGATCTGCCCGAGGTCTCGCTCGTCGCGATCCTCGACGCCGACAAGGAAGGGTTCCTGCGCAGCACCACGAGCCTCATCCAGACCATCGGCCGTGCCGCGCGCAACGTGTCCGGCCAGGTGCACATGTATGCGGACAAGATCACCGATTCGATGCAGCGGGCCATCGAGGAGACCGAACGCCGCCGCGAGAAGCAGGTCGCCTACAACCTCGAGAAGGGCGTCGACCCGCAGCCGCTCCGCAAGAAGATCGCGGACATCCTCGACCAGGTCTACGAGGAGGCCGAGGACACCGAGGTCGAGATCGGTGGTTCGGGCCGCAACGTCAGCCGTGGCCGACGCGCTCAGGGTGAGGCGGGCCGCGCGGTCAGCGCCGGGGTGTACGAGGGCCGAGACGTGAAGTCGATGCCGCGGGCCGAGCTGGCCGACCTGGTCAAGGAATTGACGGACCAGATGATGAATGCGGCGCGGGACCTGCAGTTCGAACTCGCGGGACGTCTGCGCGACGAGATTGCCGACCTCAAGAAGGAACTGCGGGGGATGGACGCGGCCGGCCTGAAATAACGCCCACTAACGTTCTCGGTCATGGACGCACATGCCGCCGGACGCACCGCCCGCTCACTCGAACTGCTGCACTCGCTCGCCTACTTCACCCCCGAGGTGGAGCAGGAACTCGTCGGAGTCGGGCTCGAATCCGGCCGAATGACCTACTTCGCGGGCCGCGCGGCACCGATGGGGGCGGTGGGTGCCGGAGTCGTGGCCGCGACCTTCTACAACTTCAACCCCGAACTCATCGGTGACGCCGTCCCCCGGGCCTGGACCCTCGCCGCACCGGAGGAGATCACCGACGCGCGGTACCGCGGCGTCGATGCCGCCTACCGGAGGATCTTCGGAGAAGCGGTCACCGCATCGCCGGAGATGTCGGAGGCGGCCCAGCTGGCAGCCATTGCGGCGCAGGGGATCCCGGGCGTCGACGGACGGCCCCTGTACGCGGGCTACGCGGCCCTCGAATGGCCCGACACGCCCCACCTCGTCCTGTGGCACGCACTGACGTTGCTACGCGAGTACCGCGGCGACGGCCACGTGGCGGCACTGCAGACCGCCGGACTCGGGGGCCTCGACGCGCTGATCACGCATACCGCCACCGGCATCGGATTCCAGAAGAAGTTCGCCCAGAACCGGCGCGGATGGTCGCAAGGCCAGTGGGACGCCGCCGCGTCGAGCCTGCGCGATCGCGAACTGCTCGACGAGCGTGGCGGATTGACGGAGGACGGGCGAGAACTACGTGAGGTGGTCGAGGACCTCACCGACGAACTGGCCTCGGCGCCGTGGACCCACCTGGGCGAGGACGGCGCGGCACGGCTGGCCGAGCTCGCGGCGCCGTGGCGACGAACCGTCCGAGAGTCCGGGCTCTTCCCTGACACCCTGTTCGGTCCGCGCTACGGCGAGCCGCGCTGACCGGATGGTGCGTGGTCGACGGCGCCCGTGGTGAAATGAGTTCCAGGGGTGGATCGTCCACCGTGGGATGAAGCATGTTGTGCCGCAATTCCACCTGGTTCTGCGTCGATACGGCTAGTGTCAGCGCAGCGAACGGTGATCTCGGTCGAACAGGGCACTGCAGCCACCGTCCTCGATCAACTGCACACATGGAGGAATGAATGACCGCCTACCGGACCGTCGTCGTCGGAACCGATGGATCGGATTCGTCGTTTCGTGCTGTCGACAAGGCTGCGGCTCTCGCGGGCGCTGCCGATGCGGAGTTGGTGATCGCGTGCGCGTACTACCCGGCCGATCCGAAGGACACGGAGGCGGCGCAGGACACGTTGCGTGAGGACGCCTACCAGGTGACTGGATCGGCGCCCACCTACGAGATTCTGCGAACCGCGCGCGAGCGGGCCGTCGCGGCCGGCGCGAAGAAGATCGTCGAACGCGCGGTCGTCGGTGCGCCGGTCGACTCGTTGCTCGCGCTCGTCGACGAGGTCGAGGCAGACCTTCTCGTGGTCGGCAACCGCGGACTCAACACCATCACCGGTCGCCTGCTCGGATCGGTGCCGTCCGACGCCGCACGCAAGTCGACGTCGGACGTCCTGATCGTGCACACCGTGCGCTGATCGGCCGCGTTCAGCAGAAGTCGGTGCGAGCGGCGCTCAGCAGCAGTTGCGCGGCGCTCTCGCCGGTCAGCGCACCGCCGGAGAGGCTGGCGGCATAGTCGCTCACCGGGCGGAGCTGTTCGAGGACCACCGAGTCGGGTGTGCCGGCGGCCAGCTGCCGGCACACCCCCTCGCCGACGGCGAACAGCGTCGGATCCGGGACCACCGGCGGAAACCCGCCAGCGAGGACCGCTCGCGCATAGCGGGCCGTGCGGGCGTCGGAAGCGGTCGTCGCGGGTTCCGACGCCGGTGTGGTCGTGACCGTTTCCGTTGCCGCCGCTGCGCTGTCGGAGGCTGCCGGCGCCCCACATGCGGTGACCGAGGATACGATCCCGACGGCTCCGATCACACCTGCCATCACCGAGCGCAGACCGCGTCGGAGCGAGGTCGGAGTGGACACGATTCTTCCCGTCTACTGGGCCGTCTGATGGGATCCGCCGTTGCATCGACGGCGCCGAGCGGCTCGGCGCCCTAGGCACCGTACCGCTTCGGTTCCGTCGGGGAGAGCCGGTTCGACGATCAGCTTCCGGAGATGACGATCGACGCGTCGAGGGGGCCCAGGACGGCCGGCAGAGGCCGTGCGTGCACGATGCCGAGTCGTTGCGTCGCACGCGTCAGTGCGACGTAGAGGTCGTTCAGTCCGCGCGGCGATTCGTCCAGCAGATCCTCGGGCTCGACGATGAGGACCGCGTCGAACTCGAGCCCCTTCGCGTCCTTGACCGTGAGGACGCTGACCGAATCCGACCGCAGGTCGGCGAGCTCCTCGACCAAGCGGTGTCCGGCGAGGACCGCCGTCAGTCCGGGTCCGGTCTCCTCGGCGACACGGCGTCGCACCGCATCGACGAGATCGGATTCGTCAACCTCTTCGGCCCACGGGGCGAACCCCGATTCGCGCACCGACCGCGGCACGGTCTGGCTCGGGTCGATCTCCTCGAGTACCCGGTGGGCCAGTTCCATGATCTCGGCGGGCGTGCGGTAGTTGACGGTGAGTTCGGTCAGTTTCCAGCGCTGCGCCACATAGGGGCCCAGGACGTCCTGCCACGACGAGCTGCCCGCCGGATCGCCGGTCTGTGCGGTGTCTCCGACGAGGGTCATCCACCGATTCGGGATGCGCCGCATGAGCATTCGCCACGCCATCTCCGACAATTCCTGCGCCTCGTCGACGATGACGTGTCCGTACGTCCAGGTCCGGTCGCCGGCGGCGCGCTCGGCCGTGGTCTGGTGATGGCCGCGATCCTGGCGTTCCGCGAGCTGGCTGGCGTCGATGAGGTCGTAGGCCATGAGGATCTCGGGGTCCAGATCATCCTCGAGGTCCTGCGGCGCGGAGCCGGTGAGGATGTCCAGCGCACCCTGTGCATCGGCGATCTGCGCCCGCCAGCGTCGCTGCGCGCGTTCGCGTTCCGCGGCGTCGTCGACACCGAGCAGTTCGGCCAGCTCGTCGAGAAGCGGAGCGTCTGCGTCGCTGAACCCGATGCCCTCGGTGCGGAGGAGGACCGCCCGCTCGTCTTCGGTGAGCTCGGGTGCCGCCGACGCCAACCGCTCGGGGGAGCGGAGCAGGTCCGTCAGCACCTGTTGCGGCGTCAGGTCGGGCCACAGTCCGTCGAGCGCCGACATGATCGACGGGTCCTCACGCATCTCGTCCCGCATGTCGGCGATGTCGTCGCGACTGAGCAGGTTGCCGCCGTCGACGATGTTGGCGCCGAGGGTGGCCCCGAGCTGATCGGCGAGTGCCTCGATGGCCGCGGACACGAAGATCGGACGCGCCAGGTTGTGCGGGCGCCTCGACGACCGGGCCCGTCCGCGGGCGCGGGTGACGATCTTGCGGTCCAGCGTGATCGGGTAGGTATCGAAGCGTAGTTCGATCGGCGCCGTCGGAACCTCCTGGCGGTCGCGAACCGCCTTCTTCAGCACGTCGATCATCGCGAGCGAGCCCTTGAGCGTGCCCGCATCGAGCGAATCCTCTCGGGTGGCCCGGACGCCGGGGTACAGGTCGCCGATCGTCGAGAGCAGTACGCCGGTTTCGCCGAGCGACGGCAGCACCTGGCTGATGTAGTCGAGGAACGTGGCGTTGGGACCGATGATGAGGACACCGGCCTTCTCGAGTTGCTGCCGATAGGTGTAGAGCAGGTACGCGGCCCGGTGCAGCGCCACCGCGGTCTTGCCGGTTCCCGGACCACCCTGAACCACGAGCACACTCTTGTGGGTCGACCGGATGATGGCGTCCTGCTCGCTCTGGATGGTCTCGACGATGTCGTGCATCTGGCCGGTCCGCGCGGCGTTGAGCGCGGACAACAGCGCGCTCTCGCCGGCGACACCACCGGCCCCCGCGCCGTCACCGTTCGCCTCGGCGGCGGCGAGGTCGAGGTACTCGTCGTTGATGGAGGTGACGGTCCGGCTGCGGCTGCGGATGTGTCGTCGCCGCGTCACCCCCTCGGGCGCCGCCGGAGTGGCGAGATAGAAGGGACGCGCGAGGGGAGCACGCCAGTCGAGCAGCAGGGTCTCGTAGTCGTCGGCCTCGTCGAGGATGCCGACGCGACCCACATACCGCGGCTCGTCGTCGACGTCGATGCGACCGAAACACAGACCGTTCTCGGCGGCGTCGTAGCGGGCGATGTCCTCGGTGTACATCTGGGTGAACGATTCGCGTTCGCTGCGAGCCTGCGGTGTCCCGCCGGTCTCGAGGAGAACCCGGCCGAGGCGGTTCGACGCGTATTCGCGGAGACCGTCGAGACGTTCGTAGAGCATCGTCACGTACCCCTGCTCGTGTTCGAGTTCGGGGTGCACACGGGCCTCGTCCGACAAGAGGTCTCCTAGGTTCGGGAACGGCAGAAAAGCGCCCAAGCAGTCTAGTGCGCCCGCTCGTCCGCCGCAGAATCCCAGGTGAGATCGGGCCGGTGTCGCGCCCGTCTGTGCTCGAGGCTTAGCGGACCGTGTTCGGGGGTACTGCTGTCGTAGCTGTCGAACAGAAGGAGAGGCCATGACCTCGACGAGCACGCAGCACACCGGCACATCCGGGCCCGGTGCAGGGCCGTTCCACACCGTCGACCCGTACACCGGCCGGACGATTGCCGAGTACCCGTATCTGGCCGGTGAACAGGTGGACGCGGTCGTCGACCGGGCGGCCGACGCCTTCGACGGGTGGCGCGCGCTGCCGGTCGAACGACGAGCGCAGGTCCTGACCCGTGCCGCCGAGCTGATGCGCGAACGAAAGGACGAACTGGCCGGACTCGTCACCCGGGAGATGGGCAAACTGATCGAAGAAAGCCGTGCCGAGGTGGACATCGCGGCGGACATCGTCGGCTACTACGCGCAGCGTGGTCCGGGCTTCCTCCGGTCGCGCAGCATCGACGTCGCGGACGGCACGGCGGAGGTGGTGAACGAGCCGATCGGGGTGCTCCTCGGAATCGAGCCCTGGAACTTTCCGCTCTACCAGGTCGCGCGGTTCGCGGCCCCCAATCTGCTCCTCGGCAACGTGGTGCTGCTCAAGCACGCCAGTTCGTGCGCGCAGACCGCTCACGAACTCGAGCGGTTGTTCTCCGACGCCGGTGCACCCGAGGGCGTCTACACCAACCTCTACCTGAACGTCTCGGACGTGGAACGTGTGATCGCGCACCCGGCGGTGCAGGGTGCTTCGCTCACTGGCAGCGAGGCTGCGGGGGCGTCGCTGGGGGAGATCGCCGGACGGCACCTCAAGAAGTGTGTCCTCGAACTCGGTGGCAGCGACCCGTTCGTCGTCCTCGACGCCGACGACCTCGGCGGCACCTTGGACGCCGCGGCGGCCGCCCGGATCCTCAACGCCGGTCAGAGCTGTGTCTCGGCGAAGCGGTTCATCGTCCCGGACGCGATCTGCGACGATTTCGTGGCCGGACTGGCCCGGCGTTTCGATGACCTCGTGGTCGGGGATCCGTCGGACCCGGGGACCACGCTGGCGCCGCTGTCGTCGGAGGACGCGGCACAGACACTGCTCGAGCAGATCGACGACGCCCTGGACAAGGGGGCCACCGTCGCGGCGGGTGGCGGCCGCCCCGAGAACCGTGGACCGGACGGACAGGGAGCCTTCGTCGAGGCGACGGTGCTCACAGATGTGACGCGCGGAATGCGTGCCTTCGAGGAGGAGTTGTTCGGTCCGGTCGCAGTGGTCTATCGCGTGGCCGACGAGGACGAGGCCGTGGAACTCGCCAACTCGACCCGATACGGGCTCGGTGGCGCCGTCTTCGGATCGGATCCTGATCGCGCCCGCGCGGTCGCGGACCGGATCGGCAGCGGCATGGTGTGGATCAACCGCCCCACTTCGACCGAACCGGAACTGCCGTTCGGCGGCGTCAAGAGTTCCGGATTCGGGCGGGAGTTGGGCGACCTCGGATTGTTCGAGTTCGCAAATCGGAAGCTGATCCGCACGGCGCCGGCGGAGAATGGCCCGCGCGGGTGACCGGCTCGGATCGGGAGGCCGTCGAACCCGCGGATGTGGCGCGGCTGGGCGAGCTCGCGCCGGGCGGTCAGGCGGCGCCGCCGGCGTCGGCGCTCGTCCGTGTCACGTTGGACAAGGACCTGCGCGACGACCTTCTCACCGCCCATCCGACGTGAGTTCGCTTCCCGGTACTTGCGGGCGTCAGTGGTTGCGGAGCTCGGAGATCAGTTCGGACTTGTTCATCGACGAGTATCCGGTGATTCCGAGTTCCTTGGCACGCTCCCGCAACTCGTCGACGGTGCGGTCCTCGTAGTTCTCGGCCTTGCCACCTTTGTGGCCCACCGAGGACCTGCCCTCGTTCGCGCTGGCGTTGGAGATCCGCGCTGCCTTCTCCTTGGATTCGCATTCGTCCCTGAGCTTTTCGTACAGCTCCGGGTCCTTCAGATGCGGGTCCGAATCGTTCGCGCGATTCGTGGGCATCGTCATCACCTCGCTTGACGGTGTGAGTTTCCGAGCCGGTGTGCTGGGTCAGTCCTGGAGTTCGGCGGCCTTCGCCCGCGCGGTGGCAAGTGCCCGCTCGGCCTGCTTCCGTGCCCGCCGGCTCAGAACCTCACCCTGCTCGCTGGCCGTCGCGGCCCACTCGGTGCCGCGCTCGCGGGCAAGCTGGGCGAACTCGGTGCCGCGCTCCTTGGCCAACTCGGCGAGCACGGGCCCCCGTTCACGGGCGACCTCGGTGAGTTCGGTGCCACGCTCCCTGGCGAGGTGTGCAAGCACCGCGCCGCGCTGACGGGCGGCGTCGAGCAGTTCACCGCTGCGTTCGCCGGCCTGTTCTGCCGCGGTCCGCGCTCGGTCCGACACGACGGCCAGGGCGTGGTCGGTCTCGCCGTTGGTCGAGACGGCGTCAGCGACCTTGGCCTGCGCCTTTCGGGCCGCCCGACGTCCGCGCCACCCGAGCGACGGTTTGCCCTCGGTGTCGACGGCCGCGATCAGTAGCCCACCGAGCATCGTCATGTTCTTGAAGAACTGCATGCGTTGCATCGCGCGCTGCTGCGGATCGTCGACGTTCCAGAAGTCGTGTCCGGCGAGCGTCGTCGGGACCAGTGTTCCGGCGAGGACGAGCGACGACGCACGTGGCGCCTTGCCGAGCGCCAGCATCGCGCCGGCACCGATCTGGACCGCGGCGTTGATCTTCACGAGGGTTTCAGGGTCGGACGGGACCCGCTGGGTCACCGCGGCCGGCAACGTCTCGACACTCTTCTCCAGAAACGGGCCGGCGGCCTGCGCTTTCGGTGCCGGGCTTCGCAGGGAATCGATTCCACCGGCGATGAACACGGTGGACAGTAACGGGCGGGCAATTCGGCGAACGATCATGGACGGCCTCCCAACCTAGGTTCGACTTCCACCGTATCCAGACTGCTCCCATCCGGCATGGAAAGTCGGCGGCCGCCGGGCGGGTTCGGTTGTCGCCGAGCACCTGTTTACCGGGTTCTCCAGCGTGCGGGCTCAACTCAATGTGACAGTGGATCCTGGATGAAGTTCCGCCACCCGGCCGCGGCACTCGATCTCGATCGCAGGCTGGGTGCCGGCCCCAGCGCTGACCTGCACCCGTCGCCCACTGATTTGCACCAGCAGACGGTGCCCGCGGTAGAAGACGGGAAACTCCAGTGTGCCGAGGGATTCGGGCCAGAGCGGGGAGAACACGAGTCGATCACCGCGGGTCTCCAGCCCGGAGAAGCAGCGTTGGACCAGATCGACACTGCCGGCCATCGCGGCGAGGTGGATACCCTCCGACGTAGTACCACCCTGGATGTCCGCGATATCCGATTTGAGTACTCGGTCGAAGAACTCCATTGCCTGGCTCCGATTCGCTCGAGCCAACACCCACGAGTGGACGACGCTGCTCAGCGTCGAGCCGTGCGTCGTGCGCGTCAGGTAGTAGTCGATGGTCCGGGGGATGTTCTCGCCGGGGAACTCGTATCCAAGTCCTTCGAGCAGCTCGCGTAGCTCGTCGGCGGACAGCAGGTAGAACAGCATGAGGACGTCGGCCTGCTTGGAAGCGCGATAGCAGTTGACGTCGTCGCCCTCCGCCTCGAGGATGCGGTCGAGGCGCTGGATGTCAGGGTAGCGCCGGCGGTAGCGTTCCCAATCCAGTTCGGCCAGCTGGCCGTACCCCTCGAACTGGCTGATGACTCCGTCGTGGAAGGGGACGAACATTCTGCGACTGACCTCCTTCCAACGGGCGATCTCCTGTGTGTGCAGTCCCAGGGCTTGCATCAGATCCGACCGGATCTGCAACGGGAGCAACTCGAGTGCCTCGATAGCTCGCAGAAGTACCCAGACCGACATGACGTTGGTGTACGCGTTGTTGTCCACACCGTCGAAGGGCGCCCCCGGGTAGCCGGAGTGGAACTCGTCGGGGCCGATGACGCCGCGGATCGTGTACCGGCCGCGTGCCCCGTCGTACGACGCGAGCCCGGCGTAGAAGCGGGCGATCTCCATCAGCATCTCGGCGCCGAAAGCGATGAGAAACTCCAGGTCGCCGGTGACTTGGTAGTACTGCCACACGTTGTAGGCAATGGCGATTCCGACGTGGTGCTGGCGTCGGCTCGGGTCTGGGATCCAGCGACCGGAGATCGGGTTGAGGTGTAGCTGCTGACTCTCCTCACGGCCGTCGCTGCCCGACTGCCACGGGAACATGGCGCCTGTTCGGCCTGCCTCGATCGCCGCCCTCCTTGCCTCCCTCAGACGCCGGTGGCGGTAGCGGAGCAGCGACCGGGTCAAAGTCGGTAGGCGCAGGTTGAGCACCGGAAAAACGAAAAGTTCATCCCAGAAGATGTGACCCCGGTACGCCTCTCCATGGAGCCCGCGCGCAGGCACGCCGGCGTCCAGGTCTGCAGTGTTGGGGGAGACTGTCTGCAGCATCTGGAGAAGGTGAAGCCGGACGATCCGCAGAGCGTGACCGTGGCCCTCGAGCTCGATACCCACGCTGTCCCACAGGTGCGCCCAGGCCATGACGTGGCCGTCGAGCACTGCGTCGAATCGGGGGAGACGGTCGAGCCAGCGGATGGCGGCGTCCCCCGGTTCGGACGTCGCATGATCGTGGCCGGTGAAGACCGTCACCATCTTCTCCAGCGTCACCGGCTCACCCGATGCGGCTTCGACGGCGATGTCGTGCCCGATTCGACCGTCGACGTCGAGGCGGCGCGACACGGACTCGACGCGCTCGTGATCGCGCCACACCGTGCTCCTGGCCGCCATCGCCACCGGTATCCGCGATTTATTGGTCTGCACCACCAACAGCACCGTGTCGTCCGAGACGGCGGTGGCGTGCATCGGTGTCAGGTGCTTGCCGTCGAGACGCCGATAGCGCTCGACGAGGGTGTTCTGGACTGCTCCGTCCAGAGCCGATCGGAATTCGATTCGGCCGGACCAGTTCTCGGGCACGATCGTCGTCTCGAGCGCACACGCGTGCGGGAAGTGCATGGCGACGAATCGCCGCTGGACGACGGACGTGACCCGGCCGGCCTCGTCCCGGAATCGGAACCTCCGGGTCAGAACCGCACGGCGCAGATCGAGGTACTGGCGATACTCGAGCAGGTCGGATGTGTCGATGTCGAACCACTGCCCATCCTCGATCCGGAACGTCACGGGGAGCCAGTTCGGCAGGTTCACCATGCTCTCGTTCTCGATCAGGTTTCCCCCGATGTCGTCCCGCAGACGGTTGAAGACTCCCGCAGCGTAGGTGCCCGGATAGTGCACGACGCCGGCGGCGGTTTCGGGTGCACACCCTCGGGTCGCGAAGTATCCGTTGCCGACGGCGCACATGACCTCGCGCAGCTTCTCGGTGGATGGGTCGTACCCCTCGAAGAACACCGTCCACGGGTCTCCTGGTGGCGGCGTCGTCGATGGATCGCTGCCCAGCAGGTCCGCCAGTCGTTGCAGTAGTTCGCGTACCTCCTCCGGGCTGTCCACCGAGAACTGCGCCGCCGACCGCCGATCCCCGTGCTCGCCGTGGCGGACCACGATCCCGACCCCGGTATCGGCTACGGCGTCGAATGCGTCTTCGTCGGTGAGGTCGTCGCCGACGAACACCGGTAGCAGCTCCGTTGCGCCCTCGATGTGCTCGAGCACCCAGAGGAGGGCCTGCCCCTTGTCCCAGTCGACATCGGGCTGGAGCTCGGTCACCATGCGTCCGTTCGAGATTCGGAGGCGGCTTTCGCTGGCCGCGACCTCGTGTACCGCGGCGACGACCTCTTCTACCCGGTCGGACTCGACGTTTCGGTGGTGCACCGCCACACCGAAACGTTTGTGTTCCACAAGAATTCCGGGAACGGCACCGATGCGTTTGCGCAGAGCTTCGGCGACCCGCTCGAGGTCGGCGACAGCTGCCGAGGCCGCCTCGTTCCGGTAGTACTGTCCATCTGGTCCGGTGAGCTCGAACCCGTGGCTGCCCGCGTACCAGATTCCCGGCACACCGACCCGCGCCTGGATGTCGGACAGGTCGCGGCCGCTGATCACTGCAAGCGGGCAATAGCGTGCCAACCTGGTGAGTTCCGTCGTCATCCCCGCGACCGGGACAGCCGCCGCGGGATCATTCACGATGGGTGCCAGGGTGCCGTCGAAGTCGAGAAATACGGCTGGGCGCCGGGTCCGCAGGATGGCGGACGCCTGGTGCCGTGAGGTCAGAGCATTGGGGATCTCCGACATACGGCGGTCGTGGGTGCGGATGCCGATCTGGTCCGTCTCTGCCACCACCACATTCGCGCCGGCACGGTGCAACTCTGCAGAGCGGCTGTCGGGAGCCACTCCAATCACCAGTGCGAATCCAGCGCTGCGTGCCGCGCTGGCACTCGCCGCGGAGCCGACGATCACCGCGGCGCGGGCGGGAGGGCTGCCGAGTCGGCGGGCTGCCGCGGCCGGCGCGGGCGGCGTGGCCCCGCCGGTGGTCGCGGTGTCGGTCCCGACCGAGACCAGGTCGCCGAGCCCGCCGGAATCCAGGACCTGCGCCCAGCGGGGCCCGGACGAAACCACCGCAGTGCCGACTCCGATGGCTTGTAGCCCTCGGACAAGGGCGACGGTGGATTCGAGCGCTGTGGTCTGGTCCGTGCCGACAGCGGACTCACGCCGTGGCGGTGTGACGCCGTCGAAATCGACGATCACCGCGTCGATACGACGCGGGTCGATCTCGAAGCGCGTCATCGCCGACTGGGCTCTCGTGACGTGTCCATGGCCGTCTGCTCCCCGATCGCCGGCGCCCACTGTCGAGGGCGTCTCGTCGATGAACCAAACCTACGCCGTTCGCATCCGCCCGATGGTGTTCTTGCCGAACTTCGGATCGACCGGCAGCCGGTCCCCGAGCACCCGGGGCCCGACCGGTTTCGTGGCGGCCCTGGTCGTCGCGTCCGATCCGCTTGTAGGTTGGGATGCGTCGGCTGACCCAGCTACGGAAGGGCGACAATGCCGCAATACGAGCTCGAGTCCGTAGTTTTCCACAAGGACGTTCTCGCATACGTCGACCTCGGCGAGGGCCCGCCTGTGATCCTCGTGCACGGACTGCTCGGCTCGCACAAGTCGTGGGGTCCGCAGATCGACATGCTCGCCGAGAAGTACCGTGTCGTTGCGCCTGACCTGTTCGGGCATGGCGACTCGGACAAGCCGCGCGGTGACTACTCGCTCAGCTCTCACGCCGCGACAGTGCGTGATCTCATGGAATGCCTGAAGATCGCATCGGCGCCACTGGTGGGCCACTCGCTCGGCGGTGGAATCGTCATGCAGATGGCGTACCTCTTTCCCGAGCGGGTAGAGCGATTGTGCCTGGTGAGCAGCGGTGGACTCGGCCCCGAGGTGAGCACGTATCTCAAGGCGGCGACATTGCCGGGCAGTGAGTTGGTACTGCCGATTCTCGCGTCCGGCTGGGTGCGCCGAAACACCGAGTCCGCGCTCCGGCACTTGGGTCGCCTGGGTCTGCCCGTGCAGCCGAGCCCCAGTGCCGTCGAGACATGGCGCTCGCTGGGCACCGTTGCCGACAAGGCCACCCGGGAAGCGTTTCTGGCGTCCGTCCGTGCGGTCGTGGGTCCGCGCGGCCAAACCGTCAGCGCGAAGCAGCACTTTCCGCGGTTCGAAACTCTGCCTGCCATGCTCGTCTGGGGCGGCAAGGACACGATGATTCCAGCGCACCACACGGAGAATGTTCGACAGGAAGTGCCGAACAGCCGGATCGAGATCTTCCCCGACGCCGGTCACTTCCCGCATCTGGACGAGCCCTACCGCTTCTGCCGGGTCCTGGAGCAGTTCCTGCGAGCCGGTACCGAAGACGCATCGAAGGGCTGATCGGCGTACGCCCGACTACCCACCCGGCGCGGAACCGGGGGCGGTCACCAGCCCCGTTCGCGCCATTCCTGGAGATGCGGACGCTCGGCGCCGAGGGTGGAGTCCTTGCCGTGGCCGGGGTAGAAGACGGTGTCGTCGGGGAAACGGGCGAACAGCTTGGTCTCGACATCGTCCATCAGCGACGTGAACCGCTCGGCGTCCGGGGTCTTGCCGACGCCGCCCGGGAACAGCGAGTCTCCGGTGAACAGGTGGACGCGGCCGCCGTCGTTCTTCTCGGTCAGGGCGAGCGTGATCCCACCTGGCGTGTGCCCGGCCAGATGGATCACCTCGAGCGTGAGATCGCCCACCGTCACGAGGTCGCCGTCGTTCAGCGCACGCGAGGGGGTGACGGAGAGGATCTCCGAGTCCAGCGGGTGCGCCGCGGTGGGAACACCAGTGCCGCCGGCGACCTCGGCGAGCGCGAACCAGTGGTCGTGGTGCTGGTGGGTCGTGACGATCAGCTCGAGCTGGGGCGCCTGCTGCGCGATGAGCGCCGCGATCCGCTCGGCGTCGTTCGCCGCGTCGATGAGCAGCGACTTTCCGGTCTCGGAACACGTGACGAGGTACGTGTTGTTGTCCATCGGGCCCACCGACATCTTGACGATCGTCGCGCCGGGCACGGTACGACGCTGGGCGCCCGAGGCCTCGGACAGGTCGCCGGTGTAGTCGTCGTCGATGATGATGCGCTGCTGCTCCATGATCGGGAGGCTACCGTCGAATCGGGGCGTTGCGGATCGCCGCCGCCGATCACCGGGAAATCTGCTGGTCGGGGAGTTTGTCGGTGCCCACGCCTACCATGGGCTGCGCCCGGACGAGTGTGTCCGCGCCAAGGTCGAAACCGAGAAGGGACTACGTGTGGCGGATCGCCTGATCGTGCAAGGTGCGCGTGAGCACAATCTGCGAGGGATCAATCTCGATCTGCCCCGGGACAGCCTCATCGTCTTCACGGGTCTGTCGGGCTCCGGCAAGTCCAGCCTCGCGTTCGACACGATCTTCGCCGAGGGGCAGCGACGATACGTCGAATCGCTGTCCGCGTACGCGCGTCAGTTCCTCGGCCAGATGGACAAGCCCGACGTCGACTTCATCGAGGGCCTGTCGCCCGCGGTGTCGATCGATCAGAAGTCGACCAACCGCAACCCGCGGTCGACCGTCGGCACCATCACGGAGGTGTACGACTACCTGCGCCTGCTGTATGCGCGCGCGGGTTCCGCGCACTGCCCGGTCTGTGGCGAGCAGATTGCGCGGCAGACGCCGCAGCAGATCGTCGACCAAGTCCTCGAGATGGAGGAGGGTACCCGCTTCCAGGTGCTCGCACCGGTGGTCCGTACCCGTAAGGGCGAGTTCGTCGACCTGTTCGAGCAGCTCAACTCGCAGGGCTACTCGCGGGTGCGGGTCGATGGTGTGGTTCATCCCCTCACCGATCCTCCGAAGCTGAAGAAGCAGGAGAAGCACGACATCGAGGTGGTCGTCGACCGCCTGACCGTCAAGGCGAGCTCCAAGCAGCGGCTCACCGACTCGGTCGAGACGGCGCTGCGCCTGGCCGAGGGCATCGTCGTGCTCGACTTCGTCGATCGCGACGAGAATGCGTCCGATCGCGAACGCCGGTTCTCGGAGAAGCTCGCGTGCCCCAACGGCCACCCGCTGGCGATCGACGACCTCGAGCCGCGCTCGTTCTCCTTCAACTCGCCGTACGGCGCTTGCCCGGAGTGCACGGGGCTCGGGATCCGGAAGGAGGTCGACCCCGACCTGGTGGTCCCGGATCCCGAGCTCTCGCTCGAGGACGGCGCCATCGCGCCGTGGTCGATGGGGCAGAGTGCCGAGTACTTCGGGCGCCTGCTGTCCGGGCTCGGCGACATCATGGGCTTCGACATGACCACGCCGTGGAACAAACTCCCGGCCAAGGCGCGCAAGGCGATCCTCGAGGGGAGCACCGAGCAGGTCCACGTCAAGTACAAGAACCGCTACGGCCGCACCCGCTCGTACTACGCCGAGTTCGAGGGCGTCATGCCGTTCCTGCACCGTCGGCTCGAACAGACCGAGTCGGAGCAGATGAAGGAGCGCTACGACGGCTACATGCGCGACATCCCGTGTCCCGCGTGCAACGGCGCCCGCCTGCGGCCGGAGATCCTCTCCGTCACGATCGCGTCAGCGACGTACGGCAAGAAGTCGATCGCGCAGGTCTGCGAGCTGTCGATCGCGGACTGCGCCGCCTTCCTGAACAGCCTCACCCTCGGTTCCCGCGAGGAGGCCATCGCCGGTCAGGTCCTCAAGGAGGTCCAGGCGCGGCTCGGATTCCTGCTCGACGTCGGACTCGAGTACTTGTCGCTGGCCCGCGCGGCCGGGACGTTGTCGGGCGGCGAGGCCCAGCGCATCCGGTTGGCGACGCAGATCGGTTCCGGCCTCGTCGGTGTCCTGTACGTGCTCGACGAGCCGTCCATCGGTCTGCACCAGCGCGACAACCGGCGACTCATCGAAACCCTGACGCGTCTCCGCGACCTCGGAAACACGCTCATCGTCGTCGAGCACGACGAGGACACCATCCGCACGTCCGACTGGGTCGTCGACATCGGACCGCTCGCGGGTGAGCACGGCGGCCGGGTGGTGCACAGCGGTACCTACAAGGAACTACTGACCAACCAGGAATCGCTCACCGGTGCGTACCTCTCCGGTCGCAGCACCATCGACGTGCCGGCCGTGCGTCGGGTCGTCGACCGTAAGCGTCAGGTCACCGTGGTCGGCGCTCGCGAGAACAATCTCAAGGGCATCGATGTGAGCTTCCCGCTGGGCGTGCTCACCTCGGTCACCGGCGTCTCTGGTTCGGGGAAGTCGACACTGGTCAACGACATTCTCGCGACTGTGATGGCCAACAAGCTCAACGGTGCCCGTCAGGTGCCCGGCCGGCACACCCGGATCAACGGGCTCGACCAGCTCGACAAGCTGGTGCAGGTCGACCAGTCGCCGATCGGTCGCACGCCGCGGTCCAACGCAGCCACGTACACCGGCGTGTTCGACAAGATCCGGACCCTGTTCGCCGCCACCACCGAGGCGAAGGTGCGTGGCTACCAGCCGGGCCGGTTCTCGTTCAACGTCAAGGGCGGTCGCTGCGAGGCGTGCTCGGGCGACGGCACCCTGAAGATCGAAATGAACTTCCTGCCCGACGTCTACGTTCCGTGCGAGGTGTGTCACGGCGCTCGGTACAACCGCGAGACGCTCGAGGTGCACTACAAGGGCAAGACAATCGCCGAGGTCCTCGACATGCCGATCGAGGAGGCCGCCGAATTCTTCGAACCGGTGACGTCCATCCACCGGTACCTGAAGACGCTCGTCGAGGTCGGCCTCGGCTATGTCCGGCTGGGGCAGCCCGCGCCCACCCTCTCCGGTGGCGAGGCGCAGCGGGTCAAGCTCGCCGCCGAACTGCAGAAGCGGTCGACGGGCCGCACCGTGTACGTGCTGGACGAACCGACCACCGGCCTGCACTTCGAGGACATTCGAAAGCTGCTCAAGGTCGTGGGTGGGCTCGTGGACAAGGGCAACACGGTGATCGTGATCGAGCACAACCTCGACGTGATCAAGACCTCCGACTGGATCGTCGACATGGGACCCGAAGGTGGTTCCGGTGGCGGGACGGTGGTCGCGGAGGGAACTCCGGAAGCTGTTGCGGCAGTGTCGGAGAGTTACACCGGTCGGTTCCTGAAGGAAGTTCTGGAAACGCCATCCGCGGCCGGCAACGGGGCGGCGGCGCCCAAGGCGGCCGCCTGCAAGGCTGGAGCGGCGCCCCGCAAGCGGGTGAAGAAGGCCGCCGCCGTCGGATAGAACGGCGCGACTCCGTCGCCGAGGAACCGTGGCGCGGTCTCGAGACACGAACGGCGGTGGGGACCGAGGTCCCCACCGCCGTCAAGCTGTCAGCCGACGCTCGATCAAGCGGGCTGCTGCTGGCCCGATCCGCCGGCCAGGGAGCCCCGCAGTGTCGTGATGTCGAAGTGCCCGCCGCTGAGCGCACCGAGCAGGCCGCCGAGGATGGTGGAGATGGATCCCATGGGTAGCTCCTTCGGTTCTGCCCTCGAGGCTCGAGGGCCCAGTGGGGGAGGGTATATGATCTCGATCACACGAGGTGGACGCTACCAATGTGACGGGCGTTACGGGTGTGACGTCCGCTGACCGATTCTTCGTGTTGCGCCGAATCGGTTCGGCGGCCCGCTGGAATTGAGCGTTTGACCAGTTCGCGCGGGCCGCATGTATGAAAGCGCCGCCCGGCGACGGGCTTTCAGTTCTCGTCGAGTTCGCGACCTGCAGTCACCGAACGTGCGATCAGGTCGACCAGGGTCGCTGTGTCGACTCGATCGAGGCGGGTCACGTACAGGCAGCCCTTGCCCAGCTTGTGAGGACCCAGGCCTGCCAGAGCGGCGGCCTCGGCGTCGAAGTCGAGGGTCAGGTACAGAGTCAGCGCAGAGGCGCGGGGGGAGAAGCCGATCAGGGGCGTCCGGCCCGATCGGCCGCTCGCATACCGGTAGGACCGCGTGCCGAAGCCCACGATGCTCGTGCCCCACATCGTCGCCGGCGCCCCGGTCGCCGACTCCATCAGAGACCGCAGCTCGAGTGCGTCGGCCCGCCGGGTCGGATCCGCGACCTTGTCGAGGAACTCTGCGACGCTCGCGTCGGTTGCCTGGGTCTTGTTCGTTGCGGCCATGTGTGCAGGTTAGGGCGCGTGCCGTGTCGGCGACCGGGTGTCGGTGCCGGCCGGGGGCCGGCGGGTGCTCAGTAGACCGGTCCGGTGTACTTCTCGCCCGGGCCCTTGCCGGGCTCGTCGGGGTGCGCCGACGCCTCGCGGAAGGCGCGCTGGAGGGCCTGCAGGCCCTCGCGGATCGGGCCGGCGTGCGGGCCGAGGTACTCGACCGAGGCGGTGACCAGTCCGGCGAGTGCGGTGATCACGCGGCGTGCTTCGTCGAGGTCGAGGTGGGGGCTGTTGTCCGGGTCCGCGTCCGACAGGCCGAGCTTCTCGGCGGCCGAGCTCATCAGCATCACGGCGGCGCGGCTGATCACCTCGATCGCGGGAACCTCGGCGAGTTCGCGAACGTCGTCGAGATCGTCCTCGGCGTGCTGGACGGAATCGGCCGGATCGGGGTTCTGCGTCATGGTGAAGAGGATTCCATCCGCGTGCGGGGGCCGCCGCGACAGGGTGACGCGGGCGGGCGCGATTCGATCGGCGTCTCGATGGGTGCTACGCTGTTCGTCACGACCGCCCTCGGCCTCGGCCAGGGCAGCAAAGTGGAGTCCGACTCCCACCTCTGCGCGGCGCCGTCAGGTGCAGTTCAGTGGTCCGGTCGCCGCACGGATCAGTGCTGATCGTTCAGATCGGTTCCCGAGCGGCTCCTTCGATCTCACGAAGGGACGGCAGGCCCGAAATCTCGGGGCTGGTGTGTGACCGGTCGACATCGGGCCCCGCACGGCGACTCTGTCGCTGACGCGGGGCTTTCTTGTTGGGGTAGAGGGCGCACGGGCTGCGGCGCGGTCACCGGACTGCACCGCTCAACCTAGGAGGCCCCATCAGCACTGAGACCCGCATCAACGATCGCATCCGCGTTCCCGAGGTTCGCCTCATCGGACCCGGCGGTGAACAGGTTGGGATCGTGCGTGTTGAAGATGCGCTCCGCGTCGCCCTCGAGGCAGACCTCGACCTCGTCGAGGTGGCTCCCGATGCCCGTCCGCCGGTCTGCAAGATCATGGACTACGGCAAGTTCAAGTACGAGACGGCGCAGAAGGCGCGCGAATCGCGCAAGAACCAGCAGCAGACCGTCATCAAGGAGCAGAAGCTCCGCCCGAAGATCGACGATCACGATTACGAGACCAAGAAGCGGAACGTCATTCGCTTCCTCGAGGCCGGATCCAAGGTCAAGGTCACGATCATGTTCCGTGGTCGCGAGCAGTCTCGACCCGAGCTCGGGTTCCGTCTGCTGCAGCGTCTCGGCGCCGACGTCGCCGACCTCGGTTTCGTGGAGACCTCCGCGAAGCAGGACGGTCGAAACATGACGATGGTGCTGGCCCCGCACAAGGGTGCGAAGACGCGCGCGAAGGCACAGGAAGGCGCCCAGGCCGTTCCGCCGAAGCCGGCGACCGGTGACGGTGGCGCTGCTCCCGCGCCGAGCAGCTAGCCAGACCACTTCACGCAAGACCGAAGTACAGAGAACACAAGAACTGAGGACTCCATGCCCAAGTCGAAGACCCATAGCGGCACCGCGAAGCGATTCAAGGTGTCCGGTAGCGGAAAGATCCTGCGCCAGAAGGCCGGACGTCGCCACCTGCTCGAGCACAAGAGCTCCCGCGTGACCCGTCGCCTCGATGGCAAGGCCGTCGTCGCCGACAGCGATGCTCCTCGCATCAAGCGCCTGCTCGGCATCTGAGCTCTTCCCCTACTGACCACACGGGGCAGCACCAGCGCCCCGAAGATTGACAGGATTTTGCAGTGGCACGCGTAAAGAGGGCAGTCAACGCCCAGAAGAAGCGTCGTTCGATTCTCGAGGCCTCGAGCGGCTACCGCGGACAGCGTTCGCGCCTGTACCGCAAGGCCAAGGAGCAGCAGCTCCACTCGATGACCTACGCCTACCGTGACCGTCGCGCGCGCAAGGGCGACTTCCGGAAGCTGTGGATCGCGCGTATCAACGCTGCGGCTCGCGCCAACGACATCACCTACAACCGCTTCATCCAGGGCCTCAAGGCTGCGGGTGTCGAGGTCGACCGCAAGATCCTCGCCGAGCTCGCCGTCTCCGACGCCGAGGCGTTCGCCGGCCTGGTCGCGGTCGCGAAGGCTGCTCTGCCGGCAGACGTCAACGCTCCGGCCGGAGAAGCGGCCTGAGTCAGCAGTTCCGGGATCGACCCGTGGATCCGTTCACCGAACGGACTCCACGGGTCGTTTCTGCTGTCAAGCTCCTGCGCGGCGCAGAGCGCAGGAAGGCGGGCCGGTTCCTCGCCGAGGGTGAGAACGCGGTCACCGAGGCGCTCGCGTCCGTGCCGGTGCACGAGCTCTTCTTCACCGCGAACGCGGCCGCGCGATACCCCGATCTGATCGAGAAGGCGCGCGTCGCGGGCGTCCGCAGCTCGCTCGTCACCGATCGTGCGATCCGTGCCCTGAGCGACACCGTCACCCCGCCGGGTGTCGTCGCGGTCTGCGATCTGCTGGACATGCCGCTGGACGCCGCGCTGTCCTCCACGACACGCCTGCTGGCGGTGCCGGTGGCGATCGGTGAACCCGGCAACGCGGGCACCGTCATCCGGGTGGCCGACGCGGTGGGCGCCGACGCGGCGATCCTCGCCGGCGACAGCGTCGACCCGCACAACGGCAAGTGTGTGCGCTCCTCCGCCGGGAGTCTGTTCCACCTGCCGATCGTGCGCGAGCGGAACACCGACGTGGTGCTGGACACGCTGTCGGGCGCCGGCATCCAGATCCTCGCGACCGCCGCCGACGGTGAGGTCGACCTCGACGAGGCCGACGACCTGCTGGCCCGTCCCACGGCCTGGTTGTTCGGCAACGAGGCGCACGGACTCGATCCCGCGGTCGCGGCGCGGGCCGATCACCGTGTGCGGATCCCCATTCGCGGGCGCGCCGAGAGCCTCAACCTCGCGACGGCCGCCTCCATCTGCCTGTACGCCAGCGCGCGCGTCCAGCATCGGGACTCGTGACCGGTCTTCGAACTCGTTCGAATCGTCCTGGGGCAATCGCCTAGGATTCGAGTGTTGTGCTCGCGCGCGCTATATCCATCGATAGACAAGGAGTTGCACCGGTCGTGGCCAAGAATGAGGGCGTAGCCCCGCCGACTGTCGATGCGAACGCGCTCACCGAGGAGGCGCTCGCCGCCGCGGCGCTCGCGGCAGAGGAGGCCTTCGCGGCCGCCGCGGACCTCGATGCGCTCGCCAAGGCGAAGATCGAACACCTCGGTGACAAGGCGCCGATCGCGCTCGCGAAGCGTGGTCTGGGCGCGCTGCCCGGCAACGAGCGGGCGGACGCCGGCAAGCGCGTCAACGTCGCGCGTACCCGGGTCACGACCGCCTTCGATGCGCGCCGTGAGGTGTTGCTCGCCGAGCGCGACGCCGCCGTGCTGGTCGCGGAGGCCATCGACGTCACCCTGCCGTCGGATCGTCGTCCGGCGGGTGCGCGGCACCCGATCACCATCATCTCGGACCAGATCGCCGACGTGTTCGTCGCGATGGGCTGGGAGGTCGCCGAGGGTCCCGAGGTCGAGACCGAGCACTTCAACTTCGACGCGCTGAACTTCCTGCCCGATCATCCGGCGCGCACGATGCAGGACACTTTCCACATCGCTCCGCCGAACTCGCGCCAGGTGCTCCGTACGCACACCTCGCCGGTGCAGGTGCGCACGATGCTCCAGCGCGACGTGCCGATCTACGTCGTCTGTCCGGGCCGCACGTTCCGCACCGACGAACTCGACGCCACCCACACCCCGGTGTTCTCGCAGGTCGAGGGTCTCGCCGTGGACAAGGGCCTGACGATGGCGAACCTGCGCGGCACGCTGGATGCGTTCGCCCGCGCGCTGTTCGGCCCGGAGACTCGGACGCGTATGCGCCCCAACTACTTCCCGTTCACCGAGCCCTCCGCGGAGGTCGACGTGTGGTTCCCGAACAAGAAGGGCGGCGCCGGCTGGGTCGAGTGGGGCGGCTGCGGCATGGTGAACCCGAACGTGCTGCGCGCGTGCGGGATCGACCCTGACGAGTACTCCGGTTTCGCGTTCGGTATGGGTCTCGAGCGGACCCTGCAGTTCCGCAACGGCATCCCGGACATGCGGGACATCGTCGAGGGCGACGTGCGATTCACGCTGCCCTTCGGTGTGCAGGCATGAGGCGTGGGGCCTGCGGAATGCCCAGAGGACATGAGCGGCGTGGAGCATGCGGAACGCCCAGAGAACACAGACTTCACGAGCGAGAGAGCTGAGAAGACGTGCGAGTAGCGCAATCGTGGCTGACCGAGATCCTGCAGCGGGCGACCCCCGAGTGGCAGGTGAGCGCCGAGGAACTGGACGCCGGGTTCGTCCGCGTCGGTCTCGAAGTCGAGGAGGTCGACACCCTCGAGCCGGTATCCGGTCCGCTGGTGGTGGGTCGTGTCCTGGAGATCACCGAACTCACCGAGTTCAAGAAGCCGATCCGCTTCTGCAAGGTCGACGTCGGTGCCGACGCGCCGCAGGAGATCGTCTGCGGTGCACGCAACTTCGCCGAGGGCGACCTGGTCGTCGCGGCCCTGCCCGGCGCCGTGCTGCCCGGTGGCTTCGCGATCGCGTCTCGTAAGACGTACGGCCAGGTGTCCAACGGCATGATGTGCTCGGCGTCCGAGCTGGGCATCGGTAAGGACCACTCGGGGATCCTGGTCCTCGAGCCGGGCACCGCCGAGCCGGGTACCGACGCCAACGAGCTGCTCGGTCTCGACGACACGATCATCGAGCTCAACATCACCCCGGACCGCGGCTACTGCTTCTCGGTCCGCGGTCTGACCCGTGAGCTCGCGTGTGGGTTCGACCTCGAGTTCGCCGACCCGGCCGTCGTCCCTGCGCTGCCCGCCGAGGGCGGCGAGGCGTGGCCGATCGAGCTGCAGCCCGAGTCGAAGGCCACCCGGTTCACGGCGCGCCGGATCACCGGCATCGACCCCAAGGCCGTCAGCCCGTGGTGGCTGCAACGGCGACTGCTGCTGTCGGGCGTGCGTCCGATCTCCCCGGCCGTCGACGTCACCAACTACGTCCTGCTCGAGCTCGGCCAGCCGCTGCACGCGTTCGACGCCGCGAAGGTCGACGGCGGTCTCGTCGTCCGCCGTGCCGAAGCGGGGGAGAAGCTGACCACCCTCGACGGTGTGGAGCGCGCCCTCGACGCCGAGGACGTCGTCATCGCCGACAACTCCGGCGCGATCTCGCTCGCCGGTGTCATGGGTGGTGCGAGCGCCGAGGTCCACGACGGCACTACCGACATCCTGCTGGAGTCGGCGACGTGGGATCCGCTGGCGGTGTTCAAGACCGCGCGCCGTCACAAGCTGACGAGCGAGGCCAGCAAGCGCTACGAGCGGATCGTCGACCCAGCGGTGGCACTGCCGGCACTCGATCGCGCGGCCGCGCTCCTCGTGGAGATCGCGGGCGGCACCATCGAGCCCGTCCTCAGCGATGTCGGCGGCGTGACCCCGGCGGGTCGGATCCGCATGGACATCGATCTGCCGGACCGCGTCGCGGGCGTGACCTACCCGAACGGCACCGCCGCACGTCGTCTGACGCAGATCGGCTGCACCGTCGAGGTCGGCGTCAGCGAGACCGGACACGGCCAGTTGGTCGTGACCCCGCCGTCGTGGCGTCCCGACGTGGCACAGCCCGCCGACCTGGTGGAGGAGGTGCTGCGCCTCGAGGGTCTCGAGCAGATTCCGTCGGTGCTGCCGCAGGCACCCGCGGGCCGGGGACTGACCCCGCAGCAGCGTCGTCGCCGCGCCGTCGGACGCACCCTGGCGGCGTCCGGGTACGTGGAGATCCTGCCGCCGGTGTTCCTGCCGCACGCGGTGTTCGACACATGGGGACTCGACGCCGACGACCCGCGTCGCAACACCTCCAAGGTGCTCAACCCGCTCGAGTCGGATCGCCCCGAACTGGCCACCACGCTGCTGCCCGGCATGCTGGAGGTCTTGGCGCGCAACACCTCTCGCGGCCAGCGCGACCTGGCGCTGTACGGCATCGCGCAGGTCGTCGAGCCGGGTCCGGACACCAAGCCGGTCGAGGCGCTCCCGGTGGACCGTCGTCCCACCGACGAGCAGATCGCCGAACTGCTGAAGTCGCTGCCGGCGCAGCCGCTGCATGTGGCCGTCGTCCTGGCGGGTCAGCGGGAGCCGTCCGGTCCCTGGGGCACAGGTCGCGCCGCCGACGCGTCGGACGCGTTCGCCGCGGTCCGCACGATCGCCGACGCCGCCGGCGTCACGGTGGAACTGCGTGCCGCGCAGTACCTGCCGTGGCATCCGGGTCGCTGCGCCGAGGTGCTGTTCGACGGCGCCGTCGTCGGCCATGCCGGTGAGCTGCATCCGGCGGTGCTCGAGCGTGCAGGTCTCCCGGCGCGGACGTGCGCGGTGGAGGTCGATCTCGACGCCCTGCCGATCGCCGAGGTGCTGCCGTCGCCGCGGGTGTCGCCGTTCCCGGCCGTCCTGCAGGACGTCGCGGTGGTCGTCGACAAGTCGGTGCCGGCCGCGGACGTCGAGGCCGCGCTCCGCTCGGGTGGCGGCGAGCTGCTCGAGGACATTCGCCTGTTCGACGTGTTCGAGGGCGAGCAGGTGGGCGAGGGCCGCAAGTCGCTGGCGTTCGCGCTGCGCTTCCGTGGCGCCGATCGCACGCTGACCGAGGACGAGGCCAGCGCGGCACGTGACGCAGCCGTCGCTGCCGCTGCGGATTCGGTGGGAGCCGTGCTCCGCGGCTGATATCGGAGATCGACCGACGAGGGGCTCCTCTCGGTAGCCTGGAAGGTGCTATCGGGAGGAGTCCCTCATGGTCGATATGGACGAGACACTCGCGCACCTGCGTGGCCTCGACGACGTCCAGTTGCTGGCCGTCGTGCTCGCGGCGACGACGGCTCGCCCCGGACTGGCACCGGTGCACGCGGCCGCCGCCGCGCTCTCCGCGGGCGGCGGCTACACGCCCGACATCCCGCCGGACCCGTCCCGGCCCACCGCTCCACCGGAGGTTCCGCCCCCGATGACGATGGGCACCGCCGCGACTCCGTCGCCCGATTACACCGACGGCGGCGTCCCGACGTTCGATCGTGTCCGCGACAGGATCGAGGACCGCTTCGGGACCGCGCTGGGCTCGGAGGAGCTCGAGCGGGACAGCCAGGTCGGCCGCGACCTCGACGAGCAGTGGCAGGCGCGGGAGAAGGCCGCCCACGACCGGCTCGACGAGATCCGCCGGTCCATGAAGAACGAGTAGCCGAAGGCCGGGTCGTGGTCGACGGGCGGCCGACGCCGCGAAGCCGATCGTCGACCTCGATGTCGTTGCGCCTGGCGTCAACTGGATCGCGTCGGTGGCGGTCAGCTCAGTCGGCGCGTGTCGCGGCCTGCGTACCGATCTGTCGGTCGACGGAGCTACCATCGTCGCTGCCTGGTGATTCGCCCGGTTCCGCTCGTTGTATGGAGGTGGCGCTGTGAGCGCGTTGTCGAATCCGAACGCGATCCCGCCCTACGCCGTCCTTCCCGACCTGCCCCTCGACGAGGACGGCCGTGCCGAGGTGACCCGGCAGATCTGGGATCAGCTGATCTCCGGCCGAGGTGACGCCGACGATTTCATCGACTTCTACGGCGACGACTACGACCTCACCGAGGAGCAGCTCGGGGCGGCGTTCGCCGCGCTCCGCACCGCCCGGCTGCGCCAGCAGACGGAGATCGGCGCGTACACCTCCCGCACGATCGCCGCGTTCGAGGAGCTCAATGCCAACGGTGTGGTCGCCCGCGCGGACTTCTCCTGCTGCGGCAGCTGTGCGTCCGGCGAGATCTGGGGCGAGCGCGACGACAGCCGCCACTGGACGGGTTACGTGTACTTCCACCAGCAGGACACCGACCGTCTCGTCGAGGCCGGGGAGACCTACATCGGTTACGGCGCGTTTCCGCCGGAGAACTTCGATGAGGCCGCCTACGACGCGCTCAGCGAAGACGCGAAGGAAGACCTCTACGCGGCCGAGGTGACGCGCCTGCTCGGCGACGTGGTGTTCCCCGTCCTGCGGCGGCACGGTATCGAGCCGGAATGGAATCGGGACCTGGGCACGCGGGTGCTGCTCACGAATGCCGACTGGTACGCCCCGATCGAGGCATAGCGGCGGCGAGGTCGCGGAACATCTGCGTGGCGCGCTCGGACTGTGACCAGCCGAAGCAGGCGTAGATGATTGCCCTTCCGATGCTGTAGTCGGTGAGACGTCCCTCGAGGCTCGTGTCTGCGCCGAGTTGCTCGTCGTTGGGTGCGCCGGGGCCGTTGAGCGGCGGGAAACCTCGTCGAACCAGGCGCTTCACGACTCGACCGGTGGCTCTCGAGTGCGTTCGACGTCTGGCTCACCGGTGCCGCCGCCCCAGCCGCGGTGATTCCGGGCTGGGGCTGCGGGGCGTGACTGGGGTGGGCGGGGTCAGTGGCGCTCGAGGATCGCCGCGAAATCGGTTCCCGCGGGGAGAGTTCCGTACTCGAGATCGCGATCGGCGCCTAGGCGGGCGGTGATGAAGGCCTCCGCGACGGCGGTGGGGGCCTCGCGCAGCAGCAGCGAACCCTGGAGACCGAGAGCCATGGCCGCCGCGACCGGGCGTGCCCGGAACTGGGCGGTGGCGGGGTCGAGGGTCGCGAGTTCGGCGAGCATCGCGCGGACTCGATCGAGGTGCGCATCGAACACCGACGAGGCGCCGCGTGCGAGGTTCAGTTCGGCGTCGAAGGCCTGCACCGACTCCGGTTCGCGGGTCATCGCGCGCAGCACGTCGAGCGCGATGACGTTGCCCGATCCCTCCCACACCGCCATCACCGGCTGCTCCCGGAACCGGCGCGCCAGGGGGAACGCCTCGGTGTAACCGTTACCGCCCAGGCACTCGAGGGACTCGTACGCGTGGTGCGGTCCCCGCTTGCAGATCCAGTACTTGCTGACCGCGGTCGCTAGCCGGCGGAATGCCTTCTCCGACTCGGATGCATCGTCGTCGTGGGCGCGGGCCAGGCGCAGCGCGGTCGCCGTCGCGGCCTCGGACTCGAGTGCCAGATCGGCGGCCACCGCCGTCATCGCCGGCTGATCGACGAGCGTCGCACCGAACGCGGACCGGTGCCGGACGTGCCACAGCGCCTCGGCCACCGATTGCCGCATGCCCGCGGTCGACCCGTAGACGCAGTCGAGCCGGGTGCGGGAGACCATCTCGATGATCGTGCGCACGCCGCGGCCGGGTTCGCCGACGAGGTGACCGATCGTGTTGTCGAGTTCGATCTCCGACGATGCGTTCGACTTGTTGCCGAGCTTGTCCTTGAGCCGTTGGATGCGGAACACGTTGCGGGTGCCGTCCTCGAGGACTCGCGGCACCAGGAAGCACGACAGCCCCTCGGGTGCGTTGGCGAGGACGAGGAACGCGTCGGACATCGGTGCGGAACAGAACCACTTGTGTCCGGTGAGCAGGTAGGTGCGATCGGCGAGGGGCTGTGCGGTCGTCGTGTTGGCGCGGACATCGGAGCCGCCCTGCTTCTCGGTCATCGCCATGCCGAACAGCACGCCGGGCTTGTCGCCGGGCGCCGCGAGGGCGCCGTCGTAGCCGCGCGAGTACAGGCGGGGCAGCCAGCGCTGGGCGAGTTCCGGTTCGAGCATCAGCGACGGCACCGCCGAGTGCGTCATCGAGATCGGGCACGCGTGTCCGGGCTCGACCTGCGCGAAGAGCATGAACGTGGCGGCGCGGGCGACGTTCGCCCCGGCGCGCGGCTCCGCCCATGCGGCGGTGTGCGCACCGTGCTCGACGGCCGCCGAGATCACCCGGTGGTACGCGGGGTGGTACTCGACCTCGTCGATGCGGTGGCCCCAGCGGTCGTGCGAGTGCAGACGCGGAATCTCGGTGTTGGCGAGCTCGGCGGCGTGCTGGAACTCGGCGGTGCCGACGAGTGCGCCCACCTCCGACAGGTGCTCCGCGGACCAGCCGGCGTCGTAGCGTGCGATGCCCTCGACGAGTGCCTTGTTGGCGGTGAACTCGTTGACGTCGATCCGCGGTGGTGCCTGGTTGAACACCTCGTGCGTGCGATGTCCACCGGGCGCAGTGTTCGTGGAGTCCTGTGTTGTCGTCATTTCCTAGACCCTTCCGCCAAGCTATGAATCGTGATTCAATTCTTTCTGGTGACTGTAGAACGGATTTGCGTGACGGGCAACGGTCGCGCCGGACGCACGTCCGGTCGCTACCCGTCGAAGAGTTGAGGAGAACCCGGTGCATCTGAACGTGCTGCTCGAGAGTGTCCGCAGAAAGTTCCCCGAGAAGGAAGCGCTCGTTTACGGATCGCGCCGCATCACCTACCGGGAACTCGAATCCGCGTCCCGGCGGGCGGCCGAGGTGTTCCGCCGCGAGGGCGTCCGGCCCGGCGATCGGGTCGCGGTCATGACGTACAACTCGCCGGGCTTCGTGATTGCCGCATTCGGTGTCTGGCGCGCCGGTGGTGTGTTGGTCCCCGTCAACCACAAGCTCACCGCACCCGAGGTCGAGTACACGATCGGCCACAGCGGTGCGCGCGTCGGCGTCGTCTCGGCGGACCTCGTCGACGCGGCCCGCGGTGGAGCGCCGCAGACCCGGTGGTTGCTGACGGAGATGGCAACGCACGGTGGTGCCGGCGGGGATGCGGCGGACGACTTCGATGCCGCTGTCGATGCGGCACCTGAATGGGAGGGTGTCGATGGGGGCGAGGGTAGTGAGGACGCCGTCGCGCAGATCCTGTACACCTCCGGTACAACCAGCGCGCCCAAGGGGTGCGTCCACACCCACCGGTCGATTGCCTCGGTGCCGCCGCTGATCGTCGCGACTGTCGGCCTCGAGCGCGACGACCGCTTCCTGCTCGCCATGCCGATCTGGCACGCATCGCCGCTGAACAACTGGATGCTGACGACGCTGTTCCTCGGCGGAACCGTGGTGCTGCTGCGCGAATACCACCCGATCCAGTTCCTCGAGACCGTGCAACGCGAGCGGATCACCGCGTTCTTCGGCGCGCCCATCGCCTACCTCGCCCCGGTGCAGATCGCGAAGGCTCAGGGTCTCGATCTTTCGTCGTACGACCTGAGTTCGGTCCGGCGCTGGCTCTACGGCGGCGCGCCGATCGGTGCCGAGACCGCGCAGCTCCTCGCCCGCGTCTACGGCTCGGAGGACTTCTATCAGGTGTACGGGATGAGCGAGATGGGGCCGGTCGGCACCGCGCTCTACCCGCACGAGCAGATCGAGAAGGCGGGGTCGATCGGCCGTGGCGGGATGCCCGGCGTGGACCTGCGGGTGGTCCGCGCCGACGGCACGGACGCCGGGCCGGGGGAGACCGGTGAGATCTGGCTCAGCGCCGACACCCGGATGCGCGGCTACCTCGACAACGACGCCGCGACCGAGGACGTGTTCGACGGGCGCTGGTACCGCAGCGGCGACGTCGCGCGGATCGACGCCGACGGGTACCTGTTCATCGTCGACCGACTCAAGGACGTCGTCATCACCGGCGGTGAGAACGTCTACTCGCAGGAGGTGGAGGAGGCGATCCGGCCGCACGACGACATCCTCGACGTCGCGGTGATCGGCCGGCCGCACCCGGAGTGGGGCGAGACGGTGGTCGCCGTCGTCGTGCCGGTCGAGGGGAGGACACTGGAACTCGAGGATCTGCGCGCGTACCTGTCGGACAAGCTCGCCCGCTACAAGATGCCGCGGGAGCTGGTGCTCGTCGATACGTTGCCGCGGAACCCGTCGGGCAAGCTGACCAAGCACGTGCTGCGCGACGCCGTGTTTCCCCAGTGATTCGTGTGTCGAAAACCCACTATGAATGAGTTTGCATGATGGTGCATAATCATCCGTATGGGTACATCTGGAGACGCTGGAGCTTCGGAGACCGGTAACCGGTCTCCGATCAAGGTCGCGATTGCGGGCGCGAGCGGGTACGCGGGTGGCGAGATCCTGCGCCTGCTGCTCGGTCATCCTGCCTATCGCGACGGTTCGCTCGTGATCGGTGCGCTGACCGCGGGCAGCAACGCGGGCACGACCCTCGGGTCGCACCACCCGCACCTGCTGCCGCTCGCGGATCGCGTCCTGGGGCCGACCGACATCGAGACCCTGTCCGGTCACGATGTCGTCTTCCTCGGCTTGCCGCACGGCAACTCGGCCGAGATCGCGCGGCAGCTCCCCGAGTCGACCGTGATCATCGACTGCGGTGCCGACTTCCGGCTCACCGACGCCGAGGCGTGGGAGAAGTACTACGGCAGCCCGCATGCCGGCACTTGGCCGTACGGGCTGCCCGAGCTGCCGGGCGGCCGGGACAAGCTCGTCGGTGCCACCCGCATCGCGGTGCCCGGCTGCTACCCGACCGCGTCGTCGCTCGCGCTCGCCCCGGCCGTCGCAGCCGGTGTCGTCGAGCCGCGGGTCAACATCGTCGCGGTCAGCGGAACCTCCGGCGCGGGCAAGGCGCCCAAGGCCGACCTCCTCGGCTCCGAGGTCATGGGCTCGGTCCGGGCGTACGGCGTCGGCGGCGCGCACCGGCACACCCCGGAGATCAAGCAGAACCTGTCGGCGGCCGCCGGCGCGGACGTCACCGTCTCCTTCACGCCGGTCCTCGCGCCGATGCCGCGTGGCATCCTCGCTACCTGCACCGCGCCCACCACGTCCTCCGTCGACGAGATCCGTGCCGTCTACGAGAAGGCGTACCGGGACGAGCCGTTCGTCCACGTGCTCCCCGAGGGGCAGCTGCCGCAGACCGGGGCCGTCGTCGGCTCCAACGCCGTGCAGATCGCGGTCACCGTAGACGCGGACGCCGGAGTCCTCGTCGTCATCGCGGCGATCGACAACCTCACCAAGGGCACCGCCGGCGGTGCCGTCCAATCCATGAACCTGGCCCTGGGCCTGCCCGAGACCGATGGTCTCTCGACCGTGGGAGTTGCTCCGTGACAACCGAATCCGACTTCGCCGACGCCATCGAGATCGCCGGGGGCCGGCTGATCCGCACGCAGGGCGTCACCGCGCCGGCGGGCTTCCGCGCAGCCGGCATCAAGGCCGGGATCAAGGTCAGCGGTCGCTCCGACCTCGCACTGGTCTTCAACGAGGGACCCGAGCTGGCTGCCGCGGGCGTATTCACCGCCAACAAGGTCAAGGCCGCGCCCGTGCTGTGGTCGCAGCAGGTCCTCACCACCGGCCGGCTGCGGGCCGTGGTCCTCAACTCCGGCGGCGCCAACGCGTGCACCGGAGCCCCCGGGTTCCAGGACGCCCACAAGACCGCCGAGCACGTGGCCGCATCGCTCAGCGACTGGGGCACCGAGACCGGCGCGATCGAGGTCGCAGTGTGCTCCACCGGTCTGATCGGTGACCGGCTGCCGATGGACAAGATCCTCTCGGGCGTCACCGAGATCGTGCACGAACTGGCCGGCGGTATCTCCGGCGGCACCGACGCCGCGCACGCCATCATGACCACCGACACCGTCCCCAAGCAGGCGGCACTGCACCACGCCGACAAGTGGAACGTCGGCGGCATGGCCAAGGGGGCCGGCATGCTCGCGCCGTCGCTCGCGACGATGCTGTCGGTCATCACCACCGACGCCGTCGCGACCGCCGAGCAGCTCGACGAGGCGCTGCGGTTCGCGACGCGGATGTCGTTCGACCGACTCGACGTCGACGGCGCGACCTCCACCAACGACACCGTGCTGCTGCTCTCGTCGGGCGCCAGCTCAGTCGCCCCGTCGCAGGACGAGCTCAACGCCGCCGTGCTCGCGGTGTGCGACAGCCTCGCCGACCAGATGATGGCCGACGCAGAGGGCGTCACCAAGCGGGTGCGGGTCACCGTCAGCGGCGCCGCCTCCGAGCAGGAGGCCCTCGTCGCTGCGCGCACCGTGGCCCGCGACAGCCTCGTCAAGACCGCACTGTTCGGCTCCGACCCCAACTGGGGTCGTGTCCTGGCCGCGGTCGGCATCGCGCCGATCACGCTCGACCCGGACCGGATCTCGGTGTCGTTCAACGGCAATCCCGTGTGCATCGACGGTGTCGGCGCCCCCGGCGCCCGCGAGGTGGACCTGTCCGGCATGGACATCGACCTGAACATCGAACTGGGCGTCGGCGAGCACAGCGTCACCATCCGCACCACCGACCTGTCGCACGCGTACGTCGAAGAGAATTCGGCGTACTCGTCATGAGTACCGACACCGACAGTGGCACCGCCGCCAGCATCGAGAACCTCACGTCGAGCCAGAAGGCGTTCGTCCTGGCCGAGGCGCTGCCGTGGCTGCAGCGCTTCCACGACAAGATCGTCGTGATCAAGTACGGCGGCAACGCCATGATCGACGACGAGCTCAAGAGCGCATTCGCCGCGGACATGGCGTTCCTGCGGACCATCGGGATCCACCCGGTCGTGGTGCACGGCGGCGGCCCTCAGATCAACGCGATGCTCAAGCGGCTCGGCATGGAGGGTGAGTTCCGGGGCGGTTTCCGGGTCACCACCCCCGAGGTCATGGACGTCGTGCGGATGGTGCTGTTCGGTCAGGTCGGCCGCGAGTTGGTCGGCCTGATCAACGCGCACGGCCCATTCGCCGTCGGCATCTCCGGTGAGGACGCGCGGCTGCTGACCGCGACCCGGCGCACCGTGCAGGTCGACGGCGAGGCCACCGACATCGGCCTCGTCGGCGACGTCACCACGGTCAACCCCGACGCGGTGCTCGACCTCATCGCCGCCGGGCGCATCCCCGTGGTCTCCACGATCGCGCCCGACGAGGACGGCGTGGTGCACAACATCAACGCCGACACCGCGGCCGCGGCAATCGCCGAGGCGATCGGCGCCGAGAAGCTGGTCGTCCTCACCGACGTCGAGGGGCTCTACACCGATTGGCCCGACCGCAGCTCGCTCGCCTCCGAGATCGACACGGCCGCACTGCGTCAGCTGCTGCCGAGCCTCGACTCCGGCATGGTCCCCAAGATGGAGGCCTGCCTGCGCGCCGTCGAGGGTGGCGTGCCCACCGCGCACGTCATCGACGGCCGCGTCGCGCACTCGGTTCTGCTCGAACTCTTCACCGGCGAGGGCATCGGCACCATGGTGACCCCCGCTCCCGCACCCAACTCTGTTACCCCGGAAGGACGGAAATGACTGCCACAACGGATCTGCAGCAGCGCTGGTCCGGCGCGCTGATGAACACCTACGGCGTGCCGCGGGTGGCGCTGGTCCGCGGTGAGGGCGCGGTCGTGACCGACGCCGACGGGAAGCAGTACCTGGATCTGCTCGCCGGCATCGCCGTCAACATCCTCGGCCACGCGCATCCGGCGATCGTCGAGGCCGTCACGACCCAGCTGTCCACGCTCGGACACGTGTCGAACCTGTACGCCACCGAGCCGGCCGTCGCGCTGGCCGAGCACCTGCTCGAGCACCTGGGTGCGGGCGATACCGCCGGCACCGTGACTGGGCGGGTGTTCCTGTGCAACTCGGGAACCGAGGCCAACGAGGCCGCCTTCAAGCTGGCCCGGGCGACCGGACGTCGCAAGATCATCGCCGCCGAGAAGGCGTTCCACGGCCGGACGATGGGTGCCCTCGCGCTCACCGGCCAGCCCGACAAGCGGGCGCCGTTCGAGCCGATGCCCCCCGGCGTCGAGCACGTGCCCTACGGCGACCTCGAGGCGCTCGACCGGGCGGTCGACGAGGACACCGCGGCGGTGTTCCTCGAGCCGATCATGGGTGAGGGCGGCGTCGTGGTCCCGCCGGAGGGCTACCTCGCGGGTGCCCGGAAGATCACCGCCGAGCGCGGCGCACTGCTGATCCTCGACGAGGTGCAGACCGGCATCGGCCGGACCGGCTGGTTCTACGCGCACCAGGCCGCGGGCATCGTGCCCGATGTCATGACGCTCGCCAAGGGTCTCGGCGGTGGCATGCCGATCGGTGCGTGCATCGCGACCGGCGCGGCGGCCGAGCTCTTCGGTCCGGGCAAGCACGGCACCACGTTCGGCGGCAACCCGGTGTGCGCGTCGGCCGCGCTCGCCGTGTTGCGGACGATCGCGTCCGAAGACCTGCTGTCGCATGCCGACAACATCGGCAAGGTGCTCTCCACCGGCATCGAGGGACTCGGGCACCCGCTCGTCGATCACGTGCGCGGATCCGGGCTGCTGCTGGGCGTCGTTCTCACCGACGACGTGGCCCCCGCGGTCGAGACCGCGGCCCGCGACGCCGGGTACCTCGTGAACGCGGCGCAGCCGGGCGTGCTCCGGTTGGCACCCCCGTTGATCCTCACCGAGGAGCAAGCGGAAGGATTCGTCGCGGCGCTGCCGGGAATTCTCGATGCGGCTGCGGCGGAACCGGCAGGAGGCAAGTAGTACATGACGATTCGACACTTCTTGAGGGACGACGACCTGACCCCGGCCGAGCAGGCCGAGGTGCTGTCGCTCGCCCGTGAGCTCAAGGCGAATCCGTTCTCGCGACGGCCGCTCGAGGGCCCGCGCGGCGTCGGTGTCATCTTCGACAAGAACTCGACCCGCACCCGTTTCTCGTTCGAGATGGGCATCGCGCAGCTCGGCGGGCACGCGGTCGTCGTCGACGGCAGCAAGACCCAGCTCGGCCGCGACGAGACGCTGCAGGACACCGGACGCGTGCTGTCTCGGTTCGTCGACGCCGTCGTGTGGCGCACGTTCGGCCAGGAGCGGCTCGAGCAGATGGCCGAGGGTGCGACGGTTCCGATCGTCAACGCGCTGTCGGATCAGTTCCATCCGTGCCAGGTACTCGCGGACCTGCAGACCATCGCCGAACGCAAGGGTGAACTGGCGGGTCTGCGGCTCACGTACCTCGGCGACGGCGCCAACAACATGGCGCACTCGCTGCTGCTCGGTGGCGTCACCGCAGGCGTGCACGTGACGATCGCCGCGCCGCTCGGGTTCGCACCCGACCCGGCGGTCGTCGACGCCGCCCGCGTGCGGGCCGAGCAGACCGGCGCAATGGTCACGCTCACCGACGATCCGCAGGCCGCGGTGGCCGGCGCCGACGTGCTGGTGACGGACACCTGGACGTCGATGGGTCAGGAGGAGGACGGTCTCGACCGCGTCGGACCGTTCCGGCCGTTCCAGATCAACGCCGACCTGCTCGCGAAGGCGGCACCGGACGCCGTCGTGCTGCACTGCCTGCCCGCACACCGCGGCGAGGAGATCACCGACGAGGTCCTC
Organism: Rhodococcus sp. W8901; assembly: GCF_013348805.1. NCBI lineage: Bacteria > Bacillati > Actinomycetota > Actinomycetes > Mycobacteriales > Nocardiaceae > Rhodococcus > Rhodococcus sp. W8901. The sequence continues at coordinate 3,114,940 of NZ_CP054690.1, read as the reverse complement.
GACGGGCCGCAGTCGGCTGCGTGGGACGAGGCCGAGAACCGGCTGCATGCGCAGAAGGCACTGCTCGTCTGGCTGCTCGAACACCGGTCCGGGGCCCGGCCGTGACCACCGCCCCGGGGCCCCGTCCGGCGCAGCCTGCCGCCGCCGTCGCGCACACGCGCGCCGGCCGGCAGGCGCGGATCACCGCGCTGGTCGCAGAGCGGCACATCCGCAGCCAGGCCGAACTCGCGGCGCTGCTCGGCGCGGAGGGGATCGAGGTCTCCAACGCGACCCTGTCGCGCGATCTCGAGGAACTCGGCGCGGTGAAGCTGCGGGCCGCCGACGGTGGCGCCGGGGTGTACGTCGTGCCGGAGGACGGCTCGCCCGTGCGGGGTGTCTCCGGGGGTACCGACCGGTTGTCCCGACTGCTGGGGGAACTGCTGGTCTCGACCGATGCCAGCGGAAACCTCGCCGTCCTGCGGACCCCGCCGGGGGCCGCGCACTACCTGGCCAGCGCGCTCGACCGGGCCTCGCTGCCCGACGTCGTCGGCACCATCGCGGGCGACGACACGATCCTCGTCGTGGCCCGCGAACCGCTCACCGGGGCGGAGCTTGCCGCGGCGATCGAGCGCCTGGCCTGACCACTAGACTCTGCATGAACAATTCGATTTCTAAGGAGCACACACACCATGGCTGATCGCGTCGTACTCGCCTACTCGGGCGGGCTGGACACCTCCGTGGCCATCAGCTGGATCGGCAAGGAGACCGGCAAGGAGGTCGTTGCCGTCGCCATCGATCTCGGCCAGGGCGGCGAGGACATGGAGGTCGTGCGTCAGCGTGCCCTCGACTGCGGCGCCGTCGAGTCGGTCGTGGTGGATGCGCGCGACGAGTTCGCGGACGAGTACTGCCTGCCGACCATCCAGGCCAACGCTCTCTACATGGACCGCTACCCGCTGGTCTCGGCCATCAGCCGTCCGCTGATCGTCAAGCACATCGTCGAGGCTGCTCGCGCGCACGGCGGCACCGTCGTGTCGCACGGGTGCACCGGCAAGGGCAACGACCAGGTCCGCTTCGAGGTCGGCTTCGGCGCCCTCGCGCCCGACCTCGAGGTCATCGCGCCGGTCCGCGACTACGCGTGGACCCGCGAGAAGGCGATCGCCTTCGCCGAGGAGAACAACATCCCGATCAACGTCACCAAGCGTTCGCCGTTCTCGATCGACCAGAACGTGTGGGGCCGCGCGGTGGAGACGGGCTTCCTCGAGGATCTATGGAACGCGCCGACCAAGGACGTCTACGACTACACGCAGGACCCCACGCTCAACTGGAACAGCCCCGACGAGCTGATCATCAGCTTCGAGGCGGGTAAGCCGGTCGCGATCGACGGCAAGCCGGTCACGGTGCTCGAGGCCATCCAGGAGCTCAACAAGCGCGCGGGTGCGCAGGGCGTCGGCCGCCTCGACGTCGTCGAGGACCGTCTCGTCGGCATCAAGAGCCGCGAGATCTACGAGGCCCCGGGCGCGATGGTGCTCATCACCGCGCACCAGGAGCTCGAGCACCTCACCCTCGAGCGTGAGCTGGGCCGCTACAAGCGTCAGATGGAGCAGCGCTGGAGCGAGCTGGTCTACGACGGCCTGTGGTTCTCGCCGCTCAAGGACGCGCTGGATTCCTTCGTCGCGAAGACCCAGGAGCGGGTCACCGGCGACATCCGCCTGTTCCTGCACGGTGGCGCGATCACCGTCAACGGCCGCCGCAGCCCGGAGTCGCTGTACGACTTCAACCTGGCCACCTACGACGAGGGCGACTCGTTCGACCAGTCGTACGCGAAGGGCTTCGTCAACATCCACGGCCTGTCCTCCAAGGTCGCCGCGAAGCGCGATCTGGGCCTGTAACGATGGCCGAGCACGGCACCAACGAAGGTGCCCTCTGGGGCGGCCGGTTCCAGTCGGGACCGGCCGCCGCCATGGCGGCCCTGAGCAAGTCGACACACTTCGACTGGGTCCTGGCCCCGTACGACGTGCGGGCGTCCCAGGCGCACGCGAAGGTGCTGCACAAGGCCGGTCTCCTGACTGAGGCCGACCTGGCGACCATGCTCGACGGCCTCACCCGACTCGGCGACGACGTCGCCTCCGGTGCGTTCGGGCCGGCCGAGTCCGACGAGGACGTGCACGGCGCACTCGAGCGGGGCCTGATCGAGCGGGTCGGGCCCGAGGTCGGTGGCCGGCTGCGGGCCGGCCGTTCCCGTAACGACCAGGTGGCCACGCTGTTCCGGATGTGGTTGCGGGACGCGGCCCGGCGGGTCGCCGACGGCGTCCTCGACGTCGTCGACGCGCTCGCCACCCAGGCCGCGGCGCACCCCGATGCCGTGATGCCGGGCAAGACGCACCTGCAGGCGGCGCAGCCCGTGCTGCTGGCGCATCATCTGCTCGCGCACACGCATCCGCTGCTGCGCGACGTCGCGCGTCTGCGGGACTTCGACAAGCGGGCCGCGGTGTCGCCGTACGGTTCCGGCGCCCTGGCGGGCTCGTCGCTGGGGCTCGACCCCGACGCGATCGCCGCCGAGCTGAAGTTCGACTCGGCCGCCGAGAACTCGATCGACGCGACGTCGTCGCGTGACTTCGCGGCCGAGGCGGCGTTCGTCTTCGCGATGATCGCGGTGGACCTGTCTCGGATGGCCGAAGAGGTCATCATCTGGAGCACGCCGGAATTCGGCTACATCACGCTCGCGGACGCGTGGTCGACGGGATCGTCGATCATGCCGCAGAAGAAGAACCCGGACGTCTCCGAGCTCACGCGTGGCAAGGCAGGACGCCTGATCGGCAACGTGACCGGTCTGCTGGCCACGCTCAAGGCACAGCCGCTCGCGTACAACCGCGATCTGCAGGAAGACAAGGAGCCGGTCTTCGACTCGGTCGCACAGCTCGAGCTGCTGCTGCCCGCGATCACCGGTCTGGTCTCCACCCTCGAGTTCCACACCGATCGGATGGCGGAGCTGGCTCCCGCAGGGTTCACGCTCGCCACCGACATCGCGGAATGGATGGTCCGCCAGGGCGTTCCGTTCCGGGTTGCGCACGAGGCGGCGGGCGCGTGCGTCCGTGTCGCGGAGGCGCGCGGGGTGGGTCTCGACGAGCTCACCGACGAGGAACTCGCCGGGGTCGATCCGGCGCTGACTCCCGCGGTGCGTGAGGTGCTCACGGTCCACGGATCCATCGCGTCGCGTAGCGCGCGCGGCGGGACCGCGGGGGTGCGGGTTGCCGAACAACTGGGCGGCGTGCGTCGTTCGGCGGACGCGTTGCGGGAGTGGACGCGCGCCTAGTCGAGATGAGAGATCGACTCGGTGTAACCCCAGTCCCACATACGCAGTAATGTGGAAGCTCATCGAACATGATGTGATGCAAGTCACGATGGGTTGCTGGGGGAGTGCTGGTGAGTCTGAGCTCCGACTACGTGGTGGGTTCGCTTCGGCGAGCCGTCGCCACGGCACAGAACGGCCTCGAGGTGGTTCGCCTCGGCGGTCTGGAAACCGGTGCCACACCGTCGCCGTTCCAGATCGTCGAGCGCGCCCCGATGTATCGACTGCGCCGATACTTCCCGGACACCGCTCCGGATCAGGCCGGGCCGCCGATCGTGCTCGTGCCGCCGATGATGATGTCGGCGGACGTGTACGACGTCACCCGCGACCAGGGCGCCGTCGGGATCCTGCACGAGATGGGCATCGATCCGTGGGTCGTCGACTTCGGCTCCCCGGACACCGAGGAGGGCGGCTGGGACCGCACACTGGCGGATCACATTGTCGCGATCAGCGAGATCATCGACCTGGTCCACGAGCACACCGGTCGTGACGTCCACCTGTCGGGCTATTCGCAGGGTGGCATGTTCTGCTACCAGGCCGCGGCCTTCCGGCGGTGCCGGAACATCGCCAGCCTGATCACTTTCGGTGCGCCCGTCGACACGCTGGCCGCGCTGCCGTTCAACATCCCCGAGGGCATCGCGACCAAGGCCGCCGACGTGCTCGCCGACCACGTGTTCAATCGTTTGTCGATCGCCGGGTGGATGGCGCGCACCGGCTTCCAGTTGCTCGATCCGGTGAAGACCGCGAAATCCCGACTCGACTTCCTGCGGCAGTTGCACGACCGCGAAGCGCTGCTGCCGCGCGAGCAGCAGCGCCGCTTCCTGGCGCAGGACGGCTGGGTGGCGTGGTCCGGCCCCGCGGTCGCCGAACTGCTCAAGCAGTTCATCGTCCACAACCGGATGATGACCGGTGGGTTCGTCATCAAGGACACCCCGGTGAGCCTCGCCGAGATCACGTGTCCGGTTCTTGCGTTCGTCGGTGAGGTCGACGACATCGGCCAACCGCTCGCCGTGCGCGGGATCAAGCGGGCAGCGCCCCGGGCCGAGGCGTTCGAATCGACGTTGCGCGCAGGGCACTTCGGCCTCGTCGTCGGCTCCGCCGCGGCAGCCCGGACGTGGCCGACCACCGGACAGTGGGTTCGATGGCGTGAGGGCACCGGGCCGCGCCCGGACACCGTCGACGCGATGATCCACGACGAGCCGTCCGGCACCGACAGCGGTGTGAGCATCGCCAACCGGCTGGCCCATACCGTCGCGTCGATCGCCGAGGTCGGTGTGGGCGTCGGCAAGGGAATCGCGGATCTCGCCACCGACACCGTGCGTGGTACTCGCGAGCTCTCCGTCGAGGCTGCTCGTGCGTTGCCGAGACTTGCTCGGCTCGGTCAGCTGCAGCCGCACTCGCGGATCTCACTGGGGCTGTTGCTCGCCGAGCAGGGACGCAAGGCGGCGAACGGGGAGTTCTTCCTGTTCGACGATCGAGTGCACACCAACGCCGCCGTCAACACGCGCATCGACAACGTGGTCCGTGGTCTCATCCATGCCGGTATCCGGCCGGCCAACCATGTCGGTGTCCTGATGGAGACCCGCCCCAGCGCGCTGGTCGCGATCGCGGCGCTGTCGCGGCTCGGTGCCGTCGCAGCGCTGTTGCCGCCGGGCGGGGATCTCGACGAAGCGGTGCGACTGGGTGGGGTCGATCGCATCCTCGTCGACCCGGACCACCTCGAAGACGCGGTGGCGACCGGCAAGAAGGTCCTCGTGCTCGGCGGCGGCGAATTCCGCGGGCTCGACGTCGAGCTGGGGCCGGACGTGGTGGACCTGGAGCAGGTCGACCCGGATGCGGTGACACTGCCCGGCTGGTATCGCCCGGATCCCGGGCTTGCACGGGAACTGGCGTTCGTGATCTTCAGTGGGTCGCGCGGCAGCCTCGAGGCCAAGTTCATCACGAACTACCGCTGGGCGCTCTCGGCGTTCGGTACGGCGTCCGCGGCCTCGCTCAGTCGCGGCGACACGGTGTACTGCCTTGCGCCGCTGCATCATTCGTCGGGGCTGATGGCCACCCTCGGCGGCGCGGTCGCGGGCGGTTCGCGGATCGCGCTGTCGCGCGGGCTGGATCCGGAGCGCTTCGCGGAGGAGATCCACCGGTACGGGGTCACGGTCGTCAGCTACACGTGGACGATGCTGCGTGAGATTCTCGATGCCAAGCTGCTGCCGCTCGAGCACGGGCATCCCGTGCGCCTGTTCATCGGCTCGGGCATGCCGCCCGGGTTGTGGCGCCGAACCACCGAGCGGTTCGCCCCGGCGCAGGTGCTCGAGTTCTATGCGTCCACCGAGGGTGACGTGGTGCTGGTCAATGTCTCCGGCGCGAAGGTCGGTTCCAAGGGGCGCCCGCTCCCCGGCAGCGCCGAGGTTCGACTGGGCGCGTACGACCCGATCGAGGGGCGTCTGCTCGAGGACGCGCAGGGATTCGTCCGTGAGTGCGAGGACGACGAAGTAGGCCTGCTTCTCGGTCGGCCGGGCGCACGCGCGGAGGCGGTTCCCGGCGTGATGCGGGGCGTCTTCGCTGCCGGCGACGCCTGGGTGCCCACCGAGAACCTCTTCCGGCGGGACGCGGACGGAGACTACTGGCTGGTCGACCACAAGCGCACCGTGGTCGCCGCCGCGCGCGGACCGGTCTTCACGCAGCCGATCGTCGATGCCCTCGGGGAGATGCCGCAGGTCGAGTTGGCGGTCGCGTATCCGGTGCCCGCGGGGGAGTCCCACGTGGCGGTCGCGGCGATCACCGTCCACGAGGGACGCGTCCCCAGCGCGGCGGAGATCGGTGCCGCACTCGGGCAGTTGCCGATCGAGCAGTGCCCCGACATCGTGCACGTCGTCGACCGCATCCCGCTCGGCGCCTCGTACCGCCCTCGGGCGTCCGAGTTGCAGGCAGCGGGCCTCCCGAAGCCGAGCGTGCGCGCGTGGTACCTCGACGTGGACACCGGCCGGTACAAGCGCCTCACCAAGGCGACGGCGGCGAGGTTCGGGGACCCGTCGGCGAAGCCGGGTGGGGTGCCCGCGTGAGCACTCCCGCGGAGACTTGTAGCCTGGACCGGCCGAGATCCCGGACGGCCCGAGAGGACTGAAGTGGTTATTGATCCCACCCTGCTCAGCATTCTGGCGTGCCCGCAGGACAAGGGGCCGTTGCTGTTGGTCGGTGACGAGTTGCTCTACAACCCGCGCCTGCACCGGGCCTACCCGATCGAGAACGGTATCCCCGTGCTGCTGGTCGACGAGGCACGTGATGTCACCGACGCCGAGCACGACGATTTCGTCGCCCGCGGCGTCGCCTCCGACACCGACTAGACCGGTTCCAGCAGTCCGGTGAAATAGCGCTGCAGTGTGGGCGCGATCAGCTGGACGGTCTGCTCCGTGGACAAGGTCCGCAGGGCTTCGATCCTCAACAGGTGGCGGGTGACGAACAGGCCCGTCATCTGCGAGGCGACGAGTGCGACGCGCAGGTCCCCGGTTCCGGTCGGGGAGTCCACTCTCGCGGCGATGCCCTTCAGCGCGACCTCGAGGAGGAAGCTGCGGACGAGGTTCTCGTCGCCGCCCGTCAGCGCGGACCGCACCGCGGCGACCACCGCGGGCTGGTGCGTGGAGTCCCAGACTCCGATCACTGTCCGCGCGAGCGTCTCGCCAAGTGCGTCCACCGGGGCCGCCTCGAGCGCGCCGAGGATCGTCGCGGGGTCGATGGGTAGCTCGATCGCGTCGACCAGCAGGCGCTGCTTTGTGCCGAAGTAGTGGTGGACGAGTGCCGAGTCGACGCCGGACTCCGACGCGATCGAGCGAATGGTCGTGTGGTCGAACCCTTTGCTCGCGAACTGGTTTCGAGCGACCTGCAGGATCCGGTCGCGGGTCCCCGAGCGCCCGGGACGCCTCCCGGAACGGGTCGGCGAGGACGGCTCCGCCATCACGGTGTCCGCCGACGCAGTGTCGCGGCCCCGAGACTCAGCGCGACCACCACGAACGCCACGACGATCCCGAGGTCACGCCACATCAACGTGGTCGTGCCGGGATTGGTGGCCACCTGCTGCAGGGCCTCCACCGCGTAGCTCAGCGGCAGCACGTTGCTGATCCACTCCAGCCACTGCGGCAGCTGACCCCGCGGAACCAGCAGCCCGCACAGCAGGAGTTGCGGGATCACGATGACCGGCATGAACTGCACGGCCTGGAACTCGGTGCGGGCGAACGCGCTGCACAGCAGGCCCAGCGCGACCCCGAGTACGGCGTTGACCACCGCGATGAGCAGGACCCAGATCACGCTGCCTTCGGTGGTCAGGTTCAGAAATCCGAAGGCGACCGCACAGGCGAGGCCGGCCTGCGCCGCCGCGGCGATCGAGAAGGCGGTGCCGTAGCCGGCGAGCAGGTCGAGCTTCGACAGGGGCGTGGTCAGCAGGCGTTCGAGGGTGCCGGAACTGCGTTCGCGCTGCATCGCGATCGACGTCACCAGGAACATCACGATGAACGGGATGATGCCGAGCATCGTGATCGCGATCCGGTCGAACAGCGGAGTCTGGCCGGGCGGGGTCGGGACGTTCTGATAGAGGAAGTACAGGAGCACCATCAGCAACGACGGCACCACCAGGATCATCGCGACGGTCCGGTGGTCCACGCGGAGCTGACGCAGGATGCGCGTCGTACTCGCGGTGTAGATACGGGGCGTGATGATCATGGCTGGACTCCGACCTGGTGTTCCCGGATTAGCGAGAGGAACGCCTCCTCGAGGTTTGCCTTGCCGGTACGGCGCCGGAGTTCGTCGGGTGGCACGTGCGCGAGCAGCCGGCCGTCCCGCAGCAGCAGGAGGTTCTCGCAGTGGTCGGCCTCGTCCATGACGTGGCTCGACACGAGCAGTGTCGTGCCCGCAGCGGCAAGCGAGGCGAAGTGTTCCCACAGCTCGGCGCGCAGGACGGGGTCGAGCCCGACGGTGGGCTCGTCCAGCACCAGCAGCTCCGGCTGGGCGACCAGTGCGCACGCCAGTGACACTCGGCCGAGCTGCCCGCCCGACAGGTCGCCCGCTTGGTGGTGGGTGTGGGTCGTGAGGCCGACGGCCTCGATGGTGTCGGCGACCGCGTCGTTGCCGCGGCCGTACAACGAGGCGAAGTACCGCACGTTGTCCCTGATCGTCAGATCCAGGTAGACGCTCGGCGCCTGGGTCACGTAGCCGATCCGACGCCGCAGAGCCGCCGCGCCCGCCGGGCGGCCCAGCACGGTGACCGTGCCGGACTCCACGATCTGGGTGCCGACGATGCACCGCATCAGAGTGGTCTTGCCGCACCCCGACGGACCGAGCAGCCCCGTGACCGTTCCGCGGGGAATCGCCAGGGTCACGTCCCTCAGTGCGGGGGCGCCACCGCGTCGGACATTGAGCTCGTGGATCTCTATCGCCGCGGAGGACGAAGCGGAGGTTCCGGTCATGTCGACCTCGATTCATCGAGCGATGAACTCACCATTCGGTGAATTATTTGCCCGCGCGGGGACGCCCGTCAACGCTCCGGACGCCACCGCGCGACGTCGGTGCACAATCGTCACCGTGACCACTCCTGGACGTGACGTCCTCCGCGACGCCGACCACCCGATCGAGGCGGCCCGGGCCCTTCTCGGCGCGACGCTGACCGTGGGCGCGGTGCGGGCGCGGATAGTCGAGGTGGAGGCGTATGGAGGCGACTTACAGGGCCCATGGCCGGATCCGGCGTCGCACTCCTTCCGGGGACGGACACCGCGGAACGCGGTGATGTTCGGTGAGGCGGGCCATCTGTACGTCTACCGCAGCTACGGAATGCACTACTGCGCGAACGTCTCGTACGGACCGGACGGCGTCGCCGGTGGCGTGCTGTTGCGCGCTGCCGAGATCATCGACGGCCACGAGCTGGTCGCCTCACGCCGTCCGGGGATCAGTCGTCACCCCGACGCCGCCCGCGGACCGGGCAACCTCGGTTCGGCACTCGGCCTGACCCTCGACGACAACGGGGTCGACCTGTTCGGGACCCACCCGGACACGCGCCTGGGACTGGGGGAGCCGACGCCCTACCGGAGCGGCCCACGGGTCGGGATCGCCGTTGCCGCAGACCGGCCGTGGCGGCTGTGGATCCCGGGCTCGGCCGCCGTTTCCGCGTACCGCCGCAGCCCGCGCGCACCTGCGGTCACCGAGCGATGGGATGATCGGGTGCGTGACTGAGAACATCCTTGACGAACTGACCTGGCGGGGCCTCATCGCCCAGTCGACCGATCTGGACGCGCTGCGTCGTGAGACCGAGGCCGGTCCAGTCACGTTGTATGCCGGTTTCGATCCGACCGGGCCGAGCTTGCACGCAGGCCACCTGGTCCCGCTGCTCGCCCTCAAGCGCTTCCAGCGCGCAGGTCACCGGCCGATCGTCCTGGCCGGCGGCGCCACCGGCATGATCGGTGACCCCCGCGATGTCGGCGAGCGCACTATGAACTCGGCCGACACGGTCGCCGAATGGGCCGATCGCATCCGCTCGCAGCTCGAGCGCTTCGTCGACTTCGACGATTCACCGACCGGCGCGGTCATCGAGAACAACGCCAACTGGACGTCCAAGCTGACGGCAATCGATTTCCTGCGCGACATCGGTAAGCACTTCTCCGTGAACGTCATGCTTGCGCGGGACACCGTCAAGCGGCGTCTCGAGTCCGACGGCATGTCCTACACCGAGTTCAGCTACATGTTGCTGCAGGCGAACGACTTCGTGCACCTGCGCCGCAACTACGGTTGCGCGTTGCAGGTCGGCGGCTCCGACCAGTGGGGCAACATCATCGCCGGGGTCGACCTCAACCGGAAGCTCGACGGTGCCTCGGTCCACGCGATGACGGTCCCGCTCGTGACGTCTGCGGACGGCAAGAAGTTCGGCAAGTCGACCGGTGGCGGCAGCCTGTGGCTCGATCCCGAGATGACCAGCCCGTACGCCTGGTACCAGTACTTCGTGAACACCGGTGACGCGGATGTCATGCGTTACCTGCGCTGGTTTACGTTCCTGACGCAGGAGGAGTTCGCGGAGCTCGAGACCGCGACGGCGGAGCGCCCGCAGGCTCGTGAGGCGCAGCGCCGGCTCGCTGCCGAGATGACGACGCTCGTCCACGGACAGGCAAATACGGACGCGGTTGAGCTCGCGAGCAAGGCGTTGTTCGGCCGCGCCGAGCTGACGGACCTCGACGAGTCGACGCTCGCGGCTGCGCTGAAGGAGGCGTCGATCGCAGAGGTTCGAGCAGGTGAGCCGGACACGATCATCGATCTCCTGGTAGCGAGCGGGCTGTGCGAGAGCAAGGGCGCTGCGCGCCGAGCTGTCAAGGAAGGCGGCGCCTACGTGAACAACCAGCGAGTCGAGGCCGACGACTGGGCGCCGAGCGCGACGGATCTGCTGCACGGAAAGTGGCTCGTGATCCGACGGGGACGGAAGAACTTCGGTGGCATCAAGGTGCTCGCCGGCTGACGTGTCCGGCGTCACGAAGATCAAGTTGTGCCCGAACGGGGCGGGGTTCGCCCCGCCCCGTTCGGTCTACCTGCGGCTTTTCGATCCAGAGTGGCCGGGCAAGCCCTGTGACCAGGCAATTTGGCGTTCCGGTGCAAAGCCCCGTAACTTATTCCAGGTCAGAGCGACACGGACACCGACCCGCCGCCGAGCTTCGCAGCTCGGCGAGGGAAAACGAGGTTGTACGGAGAGCGCCTGAAAATCCGAGTGTGAAACATCCTGTAGGATGGTGGAGCGCGTTCGGGTGGCCGACAAAGTAGCGGATTTGCGTCCGAGACTTGGTTCGGTTAGGCTGGAACAGTTGCCCCGAAACGAGGAGCCTGAGGGTTTCGAGTGGTGGTGTGCGTGTGTTCTTTGAGAACTCAACAGTGTGTCGATGAATGTCAGTGCCAATTTTTTGGTACCTCGCATCCTTTTTGGGTGCGGGTTTGCTGATCGTTCCATTCTTCCGTCTGGGATGGTCAGCGCAACAGCTAGTTTGAGTTTATTTTGCTAGTGATTTGACTCGATGTCTATGACTGATTGCCGGCTTTGGCTGGCCAATCTAGAGTCTTCAACGGAGAGTTTGATCCTGGCTCAGGACGAACGCTGGCGGCGTGCTTAACACATGCAAGTCGAGCGGTAAGGCCCTTCGGGGTACACGAGCGGCGAACGGGTGAGTAACACGTGGGTGATCTGCCCTGCACTTCGGGATAAGCCTGGGAAACTGGGTCTAATACCGGATATGAGCCTCCACTGCATGGTGGGGGTTGGAAAGGTTTACTGGTGCAGGATGGGCCCGCGGCCTATCAGCTTGTTGGTGGGGTAATGGCCTACCAAGGCGACGACGGGTAGCCGGCCTGAGAGGGCGACCGGCCACACTGGGACTGAGACACGGCCCAGACTCCTACGGGAGGCAGCAGTGGGGAATATTGCACAATGGGCGAAAGCCTGATGCAGCGACGCCGCGTGAGGGATGACGGCCTTCGGGTTGTAAACCTCTTTCAGCAGGGACGAAGCGAGAGTGACGGTACCTGCAGAAGAAGCACCGGCCAACTACGTGCCAGCAGCCGCGGTAATACGTAGGGTGCGAGCGTTGTCCGGAATTACTGGGCGTAAAGAGCTCGTAGGCGGTTTGTCGCGTCGTCTGTGAAAACCAGCAGCTCAACTGCTGGCTTGCAGGCGATACGGGCAGACTTGAGTACTGCAGGGGAGACTGGAATTCCTGGTGTAGCGGTGAAATGCGCAGATATCAGGAGGAACACCGGTGGCGAAGGCGGGTCTCTGGGCAGTAACTGACGCTGAGGAGCGAAAGCGTGGGTAGCGAACAGGATTAGATACCCTGGTAGTCCACGCCGTAAACGGTGGGCGCTAGGTGTGGGTTTCCTTCCACGGGATCCGTGCCGTAGCTAACGCATTAAGCGCCCCGCCTGGGGAGTACGGCCGCAAGGCTAAAACTCAAAGGAATTGACGGGGGCCCGCACAAGCGGCGGAGCATGTGGATTAATTCGATGCAACGCGAAGAACCTTACCTGGGTTTGACATATACCGGAAAGCCGTAGAGATACGGCCCCCCTTGTGGTCGGTATACAGGTGGTGCATGGCTGTCGTCAGCTCGTGTCGTGAGATGTTGGGTTAAGTCCCGCAACGAGCGCAACCCTTGTCCTGTGTTGCCAGCGCGTAATGGCGGGGACTCGCAGGAGACTGCCGGGGTCAACTCGGAGGAAGGTGGGGACGACGTCAAGTCATCATGCCCCTTATGTCCAGGGCTTCACACATGCTACAATGGCCGGTACAGAGGGCTGCGATACCGTGAGGTGGAGCGAATCCCTTAAAGCCGGTCTCAGTTCGGATCGGGGTCTGCAACTCGACCCCGTGAAGTCGGAGTCGCTAGTAATCGCAGATCAGCAACGCTGCGGTGAATACGTTCCCGGGCCTTGTACACACCGCCCGTCACGTCATGAAAGTCGGTAACACCCGAAGCCGGTGGCCTAACCCTTGTGGAGGGAGCCGTCGAAGGTGGGATCGGCGATTGGGACGAAGTCGTAACAAGGTAGCCGTACCGGAAGGTGCGGCTGGATCACCTCCTTTCTAAGGAGCATTCTCCTTCTCGGACTCACACACTGGTGTGAGGGGAGTAAGGCAGAGGCCGTTTAGTGAACACATGTTTCACTGCGGTTGCTCATGGGTGGAACACTGACAAGCATTCTTCTTCGCTACCGCCGGCCACTGTGCCGGCGGGAAGAGAGTTATATCGGCATACTGTTGGGTCCTGAGAGAACACGCGAGTGTTTTTCTCCAGGAAGAAACGATCCTGTTCGGATGTCAGGCAGACCGCGCTACTTCGGTGGTGGGCATGGTGTTGACGCGAGTTCGAGCGGGGTGTGTTGTTTGAGAACTGCACAGTGGACGCGAGCATCTTTGTTGTAAGTAATGAAGAGCGTACGGTGGATGCCTTGGCACCAGGAGCCGATGAAGGACGTAGGAGGCTGCGATAAGCCTCGGGGAGCTGTCAACCGAGCTGAGATCCGAGGATTTCCGAATGGGGAAACCCAGCCACAGTGATGTGTGGTTACCCGCGCCTGAATATATAGGGCGTGTGGAGGGAACGTGGGGAAGTGAAACATCTCAGTACCCACAGGAAGAGAAAACAATAGTGATTCCGTGAGTAGTGGCGAGCGAAAGCGGAAGAGGCTAAACCATGGATGTGTGATAGCCGGCGGGCGTTGCATTCGTGGGGTTGTGGGATCCATTTTGTCAATTCTGCCGGGTTGGCCAACAGTAAGAAATCATCGTGTTAGTCGAAGTGGTCTGGAACGGCCTGTCGTAGAGGGTGAGAATCCCGTAGACGAAAACATGGTGACTGTTGTAGTGGACACCCAAGTAGCAGCGGGCCCGTGAAATCTGCTGTGAATCTGTCGGGACCACCCGATAAGCCTGAATACTCCCTGGTGACCGATAGCGGACTAGTACCGTGAGGGAAAGGTGAAAAGTACCCCGGGAGGGGAGTGAAATAGTACCTGAAACCGTGCGCTTACAATCCGTCAGAGCCTTCGAACACTTCGGTGTTGGGGGGTGATGGCGTGCCTTTTGAAGAATGAGCCTGCGAGTTAGCGGCATGTCGCGAGGTTAACCCGTGTGGGGTAGCCGTAGCGAAAGCGAGTCCGAATAGGGCGTCCGTAGTGGCATGTTCTAGACCCGAAGCGGAGTGATCTACCCATGGCCAGGGTGAAGCGACGGTAAGACGTCGTGGAGGCCCGAACCCACTTAGGTTGAAAACTGAGGGGATGAGCTGTGGGTAGGGGTGAAAGGCCAATCAAACTCCGTGATAGCTGGTTCTCCCCGAAATGCATTTAGGTGCAGCGTCGCGTGTTTCACTCTGGAGGTAGAGCTACTGGATGGCCGATGGGCCCCACAAGGTTACTGACGTCAGCCAAACTCCGAATGCCAGAGTGTGAGAGCGCGGCAGTGAGACTGCGGGGGATAAGCTTCGTAGTCGAGAGGGAAACAGCCCAGATCGCCGGCTAAGGCCCCTAAGCGTGTACTAAGTGGAAAAGGATGTGGGGTCGCGAAGACAACCAGGAGGTTGGCTTAGAAGCAGCCACCCTTGAAAGAGTGCGTAATAGCTCACTGGTCAAGTGATCCTGCGCCGACAATGTAGCGGGGCTCAAGTACACCGCCGAAGCCGCGGCATTCACATAACACCCATTTCCTCCTGCGGGGGGTTGTGCAGTGGTGTGGATGGGTAGGGGAGCGTCGTGCAGCCATGGAAGCAGCGGGGTGACCTAGTTGTGGAGGCTGCACGAGTGAGAATGCAGGCATGAGTAGCGAAAGACGAGTGAGAAACTCGTCCGCCGAATGACCAAGGGTTCCTGGGCCAGGTTAATCCGCCCAGGGTGAGTCGGGACCTAAGGCGAGGCCGACAGGCGTAGTCGATGGACAACGGGTTGATATTCCCGTACCCGTGTGAACGCGCCCCTGGTGAATCAGTGATACTAACCGTCCTGAAGCGTCCTTACTTCCCTTCGGGGAACCTGGATGTGGATGCACGGGACCTGATCTGGTAGTAGCCAAGCGATGGGGTGACGCAGGAAGGTAGCTGAGCCAGTCAGTGGTAATACTGGTGTAAGCGTGTAGGGCGTGGCCTAGGCAAATCCGGGTCACATACAGCCTGAGACGTGATGCGTAGCCGATTGAGGCGAATTCAGTGATCCTATGCTGCCGAGAAAAGCCTCTAGCGAGCTTTCACACGGCCCGTACCCCAAACCGACACAGGTGGTCAGGTAGAGAATACTAAGGCGATCGAGATAACTGTGGTTAAGGAACTCGGCAAAATGCCCCCGTAACTTCGGGAGAAGGGGGGCCTCGTCTGGTGATCCAACTTGCTTGGTGAGCTGGGTGGGGCCGCAGAGACCAGAGAGAAGCGACTGTTTACTAAAAACACAGGTCCGTGCGAAGTCGTAAGACGATGTATACGGACTGACGCCTGCCCGGTGCTGGAAGGTTAAGAGGACCGGTTAGCCAGCAATGGCGAAGCTGAGAATTTAAGCCCCAGTAAACGGCGGTGGTAACTATAACCATCCTAAGGTAGCGAAATTCCTTGTCGGGTAAGTTCCGACCTGCACGAATGGCGTAACGACTTCTCTGCTGTCTCAACCACAGACTCGGCGAAATTGCATTACGAGTAAAGATGCTCGTTACGCGCGGCAGGACGAAAAGACCCCGGGACCTTCACTATAGCTTGGTATTGGTGTTCGGTTCGGTTTGTGTAGGATAGGTGGGAGACTGTGAAGCGGGCACGCCAGTGTTCGTGGAGTCGTTGTTGAAATACCACTCTGATCGTATTGGACATCTAACCTCGGACCATGATCTGGTTCAGGGACAGTGCCTGGTGGGTAGTTTAACTGGGGCGGTTGCCTCCCAAAATGTAACGGAGGCGCCCAAAGGTTCCCTCAGCCTGGTTGGCAATCAGGTGTTGAGTGCAAGTGCACAAGGGAGCTTGACTGTGAGACTGACAGGTCGAGCAGGGACGAAAGTCGGGACTAGTGATCCGGCACCGGCAAGTGGAAGCGGTGTCGCTCAACGGATAAAAGGTACCCCGGGGATAACAGGCTGATCTTCCCCAAGAGTCCATATCGACGGGATGGTTTGGCACCTCGATGTCGGCTCGTCGCATCCTGGGGCTGGAGTAGGTCCCAAGGGTTGGGCTGTTCGCCCATTAAAGCGGCACGCGAGCTGGGTTTAGAACGTCGTGAGACAGTTCGGTCTCTATCCGCCGCGCGCGTTAGAAACTTGAGGAAGGCTGTCCCTAGTACGAGAGGACCGGGACGGACGAACCTCTGGTGTGCCAGTTGTTCCGCCAGGAGCACTGCTGGTTAGCTACGTTCGGAAGGGATAACCGCTGAAAGCATCTAAGCGGGAAGCCTGTTCCAAGATGAGGTTTCTCACCCCCTCGAGGGGGTAAGGCCCCCGGCAGACCACCGGGTTGATAGGCCAGAACTGGAAGCACGGTAACGTGTGGAGGTGACTGGTACTAATAGGCCGAGGACTTACCACAAAGAAGCTACGCGTCCACTGTGCGGTATCTGAAACAACACACAGATACCATTCACCCCCAACACCCCAGGTCTTGTGCCGGCGGGTGGTTCGGGCGGGGGAATTGAATGTGTGACAGTTTCATAGAGTTACGGCGGCCATAGCGGAGGGGAAACGCCCGGTCCCATTCCGAACCCGGAAGCTAAGCCCTCCAGCGCCGATGGTACTGCACCCGACAGGGTGTGGGAGAGTAGGACACCGCCGAACATCCGTTACCGAAAGGGGACCCAACACACTGGGTCCCCTTTCGTGTTTTGTATGAAAGGAATGGCTGTGTCGGAAAGCAGTGGTGATCGTCGGAACTTCCGCGGAGACGGCACTCACCGTTCCGAAGGACACCAAGGACAGCAGGGAAACCGCGGTGGCCGCCCGTCGGATCGTCAGGGTTCACGTGACGACCGGCGTCAGGCGCCGAGCGGTGGGCAGGACCGTGCCGGCCGCCCCAACGGTGGCGGAGGCCAGTGGCGCGATCGCGACGATCGGCGCACCGAGAATCGCGGCGAGTACCGCGGTGGCGACAGTCGCACGGGCGATGCCCGCGGTGAGCGTCGCGGTGACGACCGTCGGCAGTTCGACAGTCGTGGTGACGACCGTCGCGGGACCGGCGGCGCCCCGCGCCGTCGTGGCGGCGAGGGCGGCTTCGGTCCGGCACGTGGCCGCGAGTCCATGGGCCCGAACCGTCGTGACGCTCGCCCCGACGAGCCGGATCTGCCTGACGAGGTCGAGGCCGGCGAGCTCGATCCCGCAGTACGCCGGGATCTGCTGAGCCTGGACAAGAACAATGCGAATGCGGTTGCCCGGCACCTGGTGATGGCCGGTCGGCTGATCGAGGACGACCCGCGTCTGGCACTCGCGCATGCCCGTGCCGCACGCCAGCGCGCCGGACGTATCGCGGTGGTTCGTGAGACCGCAGGAATCACGGCCTACCACGCTGGTGAGTGGGCCGAGGCACTGTCCGAGTTGCGTGCAGCCCGCCGGATGTCGGGTGGGCCGGGATTCCTCGCGGTCATGGCCGACTGCGAGCGGGGTCTGGGTCGTCCCGAGCGTGCCATCGAGCTGGGTCGCAGCGACGAGGCTCGGGCGCTCACCGGTGAGGACGCCAGCGAACTGCGGATGGTCGTCGCGGGTGCACGCATGGATCTGGGGCAGTTCGACCAGGCCGTGGTGACGCTGCAGACTCCGGATCTCGACGCGTCGCGCTCGGGTGCGGCTGCGGCCCGTCTGTTCTACGCGTACGCCGACGCGCTCGTCGCGGCCGGCCGGATCGAAGACGGACTCAAGTGGTTCCTCAACTCGGCGGCCGCCGATCTCGACGGTGACACCGATGCGGAGGAGCGTGTGGCCGAGCTGACCGGAGACGGTCAGTGACGGAGGCAGTGGGTGTCCCACTCCGCGCGGGGTACGACGTGTTGCTGCTCGACCTCGACGGCACCGTCTACCAGGGGCCGGAGGTCATTCCGGGTGCGCGGGAAGCCCTCGACGCGGGCGACGAGCGTCAGCTGTATGTGACGAACAACGCCAGCCGGAGTCCTGCAGAAGTCGCCGCTCATCTGCGTGACCTCGGCTTCCATGCTGCGGACTCGGACGTCGTGACGAGCTCGCAGTCGGCGGCGCGCTTGCTGTCGGAGCGTCTCGCTCCCGGTGCAGCCGTCCTCATCGTTGGGACGGACGCACTCGCGGCCGAGGTCGAGAACGTCGGTCTCCGTGCCGTCCGGCGGTTCCAGGACGAGCCGGTCGCCGTCGTGCAGGGGCACTCGCCTGCCACCGACTGGGTGATTCTCGCCGAGGCCACGTTGGCAATCCGGGCGGGTGCGTTGTGGATCGCCGCGAACGTCGACACGACGCTCCCGACCGAGCGCGGGTTGGTGCTGGGCAACGGATCGATGGTTGCCGCGGTGCGGACCGCCACCGGGCGGGAGCCGATCGTCGCGGGCAAGCCCGCTTCTCCGTTGATGGAGGATGCGCTGAATCGTGCGGGCACCGGACGGCCGCTCGTCGTGGGCGATCGCCTCGACACCGATATCGCCGGCGCGAACGCGGTGGGTGCCGAATCGTTGCTGGTCCTGACCGGGGTGAGCACGACAGCCGATCTGCTGCGCGCCGACGAGACGCACCGTCCGACCTACGTCGCCGAATCGCTGGACGCTCTCAACCGTCCGGCTTCGGCATCTGCGGTCGGCACTCGGCCGGGGTGGCGGGTGGAGTTCGTCGGGGGAGACCTCGTGATCCACGCTGCTCCCGGTGTCCCGGACGGGACTCGCACGGGCGCGTTCCTGTCGGTTCTCGCTGCCGCGTGGCGGCATCCCGAGTTCGTCCGTGTTCGCGCCGGTGACGACACGGCGCGCGCCGCCGTGTCGTACCTTCTGGGCGAGATGTGACGCCGCGACCGGTCGGGTCACCGGCCGGTCGCAGGTGGTCTGTTGTCGGGCGAATGGGCTAGGTTTGCAGCGATGAGCACGTCAGTACCACTTCCAGGCCAACACCTCCCGGACGCCGGCGGCGGAGCCGATCCGGCGGGCGTCCACCGCCGTGTCGACGAGCTGCTGTTGCAGCTCGGGGACGCGTCCGGTAGCTCGCCCCAGTCTGGTGATGCCGAGGAACTCGCACGTCAGGCACAGATTCTCGAACGGGCTCACGATGTTCTCGTCGAGTCCCTGGCAGCAGTGGACAAGGTCTGAGGTGGCACGTCGAGCAAGAGTCGATGCGGAACTCGTGCGGCGGGGGCTCGCTCGCTCACGTGAGCATGCGGTCGAATTGATCTCGGCCGGACGCGTCCTCATCTCGGGGAACGTGGCAACCAAGCCGGCGACCGCGATCGAGGCCGGCACGCCGCTGCTCGTGACCGACGTCGACGAAGAGATCTCGTGGGCGTCGCGCGGTGCACACAAGCTGATCGGTGCGCTCGACGCGTTCATGCCCGAGGGACTCACGGTCGAGGGTCGGCGGTGCCTGGATGCGGGCGCCTCGACCGGCGGTTTCACCGACGTTCTCCTGCACAACGGTGCACGTGAAGTTGTCGCCGTCGATGTCGGCTACGGCCAGCTCGTGTGGCGGCTCCAGTCCGATGATCGTGTCCACGTGATCGACCGGACCAACGTCCGATCCATCGATGCGGAGACCATCGGAGGTCCGGCCGACCTTGTGGTGACCGACCTGTCGTTCATCTCACTCAAACTGGTTCTGCCGGCACTGGTCGCCTGCGCCGCCGAGGGCGCCGATCTGGTGCCGATGGTCAAGCCTCAGTTCGAGGTCGGCAAGGAACGTGTCGGCACCGGTGGCGTGGTCCGCGACCCCGAGCTGCGTGCGAGCGCGGTGCTCGAGGTTGCGCAGGCCGCGGCCGAACTCGGGTTGCGGACGGTCGGGGCAGTGGCGAGCCCTCTGCCGGGGCCGTCCGGCAACGTCGAGTACTTCCTCTGGCTGCGCAAAGACGTCACCGCCGTCGCCACCGGCACCGCACCGGCCGAGATCGGGGGAGCCGGCGGTCCCGAGCCGTCGGTGGAGGACCTCATTCGTCGTGCCGTTCAGGAAGGTCCACAGTGACCGATACCCCCGCGACCGCCGGCCAGGAGGTCGCCGCGCCGCGCCAGATTCTGCTGGTCGCCCATTCGGGCCGTGCCGAGATCACCGAAACGGCCCGTCGTGTCGCGGCCATCTGTGCCCGCGCGGGCATCGCGTTGCGACTTCTCGAGAACGAGGTCGATCTGGAGCGGGTCGAATCACTCGGGACGGGGTCGGACCGGCCTGACGTCTCCGTGGTACCGGAAGGGCCGGGTGCTGCCTCGGATTGCGAGATGGTGATCGTGCTCGGCGGCGACGGCAGCTTCCTGCGTGCGGCCGAGCTGGCGCAATCCGCGGATGTCCCCGTCCTGGGGATCAATCTCGGGCGGATCGGGTTCCTCGCCGAGGCGGAGGCCGAGCACCTCGAGGCGGCGATGGAGCAGGTGGTGCGGCGCGAGTACCGCATCGAGCACCGGATGACACTGGACGTGATGGTCCGGATCGAGGACCGGATCGTCCAGCGCGGATGGGCGCTCAACGAGGCGAGTATCGAGAACCGGTCCCGGCTCGGCGTGCTGGAAGTGGTCCTCGAGGTCGACGGCCGTCCGGTCTCTTCGTTCGGCTGTGACGGAGTGCTCGTCGCGACACCGACCGGATCGACGGCGTACGCTTTCTCTGCCGGCGGACCGGTCGTGTGGCCGGAACTTGAAGCGCTGCTGGTCATTCCGAGCAACGCGCATGCGTTGTTCGCGCGTCCACTGGTCACCAGTCCCGAGTCGATCGTCGCCGTCGAGACGGTGGCGGACAGCCACGACGGCCTCGTGTTCTGCGACGGACGGCGCACGCTGGAACTGCCGGCGGGTGCCCGCGTCGAGGTGATACGCGGCAAGGATCCGATCCGCTGGGTCCGTCTGGATTCCGCGCCGTTCGCGGACCGGATGGTGCGCAAGTTCGATCTTCCGGTGACGGGGTGGCGAGGGAGGAAGCGGTAACTGTGCTGGCGGAGATTCGGATCGACAACCTCGGAGCCATCTCGTCGGCCTCCGCTCAGTTCCACGCAGGCCTGACGGTACTCACGGGTGAGACCGGCGCCGGCAAGACCATGGTCGTCACCAGCCTGCATCTGCTCAGCGGTGCGCGCGCCGACGCCGGACGCGTGCGCGTGGGCGCGGCGCGTGCGGTCGTCGAGGGCCGGTTCACCGTCGACGACTCCGCCCCACAGGTCGACCGCGAGGTTGCGCGACTGCTCGAGTCGTGCGGTGCGGAGCGGGACGAGGACGGCAGCATCATCGCGGTGCGCACCGTGGGCGGCGACGGACGGTCCCGAGCTCACCTGGGCGGGCGCAGTGTCCCGGCCGGCGTGCTCTCCGAGTTCACCGACCCGCTGCTCACCGTGCACGGGCAGAACGACCAGCTGCGCCTCCTGCGGCCGGATCAGCAGCGTGCCGCGCTCGATCGGTTCGCGGACAAGACGATCGGCCCGCTGCTCACGCGCTACCGCAAGCATCGAGCCGAGTGGGTCGAGGCGCGGACGGAGCTGATCGAACGGACCAGCCGGACGCGGGAACTCGCGCAGGAGGCCGATCAGCTGACGTTCGCGCTCGAGGAGATCGACCGTGCCGCGCCGACACCGGGCGAGGACACCGACATTGTCACCGAGGTGCGCAGGCTCGGTGATCTCGATTCGTTGCGTTCGGCCGCCGAGGGCGCGCAGGCCGCGCTCGCCGGCGTCGACGACGACGCGCTGGGCGGAGCGTCGGCGGCCCTCGACCTGTTGGGTGAGGCCCGCTCGCGGATCGAGTCGTCGGACGATCCGGCCCTGGCGGGACTGGGGCCGCGGCTGGGCGAGGCGATCGCTGTCGTCGCGGACGTTTCGGGCGAGCTGTCCGGGTACCTGTCCGGGCTACCGAGCGATCCCGGTGCGCTGGACACTCTGCTGACCCGTCAAGCCGAACTGAAGGCACTGACGCGTAAGTACGCGGCAGACATCGACGGTGTGCTGGCGTGGGCCGACACGGCCCGTGAGCGGCTCGCGAAGATCGATGTCTCTGCGGACGCGCTCGCGGACCTGTCTGCTCGCGTCGACGAGACCGCGAAGCTCACCGCGGAGGCCGCGGTGAAGCTGACGGCCGCCCGCACGAAGGCGGCGACGAAGCTCGCGAAGGCGGTCAGCGATGAGTTGGCCGGTCTCGCGATGGGACGGGCCGCGCTCGACGTGTCGGTGCGGGCCCGCGAGGCCGGACCCAACGACTCGGCGCCGCTGGCGGTCGACGGCCGGGAACTGCATGCCGGAGCGTCCGGGGTCGACGAGGTGGAGTTTCGGCTGGCCGCGCACAGCGGAGCCCAGGCACTGCCGATCAGCAAGAGCGCGTCGGGCGGTGAGTTGTCCCGCGTGATGCTCGCGCTCGAGGTGGTGCTCGCGGGCTCGGATCGGGGCGCGACCATGGTCTTCGACGAGGTGGACGCCGGTGTGGGCGGCCGCGCGGCGGTGGAGATCGGACGTCGCCTCGCTCGTCTCGCGCGGACCCATCAGGTCATTGTCGTCACTCATCTGCCGCAGGTGGCGGCCTTCGCCGACACACACCTCGTGGTGGACAAGACCGACGACGTGCGCCGCGGCGTCGACAGTGGTGTGCGCACCCTGACCGAGGACGATCGGGTGGTCGAACTCGCTCGCATGCTCGCCGGCCTGGACGACACGGAGACCGGCCGCGCGCACGCCGAGGAGTTGTTGTCGATCGCGGGGCAGGAGCGCAGTACCGCCCACGCATAGCACGAAAACCGACTTTTCTGTTGGTATAGCTGTGACGGGTGTGGTAGTTGATACGGCGCGCCTCCACGATCATCCGCGTGCGACGGGCGATCATCGAGGTCATGAAGATGCCGGCGCTGCTCTCCCGAAAGACCGAATCCCTACCCGGAATCAGTGGCATCGCTCGAGTCGACCGCGACACCACCAAGTTGCTGCGTCGCGTCGGACACGGCGACATCGTCGTCCTCGACGAGATCGATCTGGACCGCGTCACGGCGGACGCCCTGGTGGCCGCCGGCGTGCTGGCGGTCGTCAACGCGTCCCCGTCCATCTCGGGTCGCTACCCGAACCTCGGTCCCGAGGTGCTGCTCGCCAACGGCATCGTGCTGGTCGACTCGGCCGGGACGGAGATCTTCAAGGCGATCAAGGACGGGTCGAAGATCCGCCTGCACGAGGGCAGTGTCTTCGCCGGTGACCGTGCCCTGGCGAAGGGTGAGGAGCAGACCGAGGCCGAGATCTCCGATCGCATGATCGAGGCCAGGACCGGGCTGGTCGACCATCTCGAGGCCTTCTCGGGCAACACGATCGAGTTCATCCGTTCCGAGAGTCCGCTGCTGATCGACGGCGTCGGCGTGCCGGACATCGACGTCGACCTCGAGGATCGCCATGTCGTGGTCGTGGCCGACGGACCGGACCACCAAGCCGATCTGAAGGCTCTCAAGCCGTTCATCAAGGAGTACTCACCGATCCTCATCGGTGTCGGCGCCGGCGCCGACACCCTGACGAAGGCGGGATACCGCCCCGACCTGATCGTCGGCGATCCCGAGGACATCACCGCCGAGACCCTCAAGTGCGGTGCCGAGGTTGTGCTGCCGGCCGACCCGGACGGTCACGCGCAGGGACTGTCCCGGATCCAGGACCTCGGCATCGGCGCGATGACGTTCCCGGCGTCGGCGTCGCCGTCGGATCTGGCGCTGCTGCTGGCCGACCATCACGGCGCGTCGCTCATCGTCACGGTCGGCAGCACCGTCTCGCTCGACGAGTTCTTCGACCGCGGCCGCCGCGATACCAACCCGGCGGCCTTCATGACGAGGCTCAAGGTCGGGCCCAAACTGGTGGACGCCAAGGCCGTGGCGACGTTGTACCGCAGCCGGGTGTCCGGCGCGGCGATCGCGCTGCTGGTGCTGGCGGCGCTGACCGCGGTGATCGTGGCGCTCGTCGTCTCGAACATCGGCGGTGACGCAATGGACTGGGCAATCGACACGTGGAACAGCTTCGCGCTGTGGGTTCAGGGGCTGTTCAAGTGATTTCGATGCGTCAACATGCCATCTCCATAGCGGCGATCTTCCTGGCACTCGCGATCGGCGTCGTGCTGGGTTCCGGGCTGCTGTCGAACGGGATGCTCTCCGGGCTGCGGGACGACAAGGCCGAGCTGCAGAACGAGATCGAGGATCTGAACCAGGAGAACAACCAGCTCGGCGAACAGCTCATGTCGGCGGACGGTTTCGACTCCGCCGTCGCGGACCGAATCGTCCGCGACACCCTCGCGCAGCGTTCGGTGATCCTCGTCACGACGCCGGATGCCGATCCTGCCGACATCGACGGGATCAACCGTGTCGTGGCCCAGGCCGGTGGCGCGATCACCGGTCGCGTGTCGCTGACCAAGTCGTTCGTCGACTCCGTCAACGGCGATCAGTTGCGCACGACGGTGACGAACATCATTCCAGCGGGCATCCAGTTGCGGACCGGCGCGGTGGACCAGGGCAGTCTGGCGGGAGACCTGCTGGGCTCGGTGCTGCTCCTGAACCCGCAGACGGCGCAGCCGCAGACCACTCCCGAGGAGCGCGGTCTGGCGCTCGAGACGCTGCGTGGCGGCGGCTTCATCGACTACGACGGAAACGTTCAACCTGCACAGTTGGCGGTTGTGCTGACCGGTGAGGGGGATCCCGAGAACACCGGCGGTAACCGGGGCGCGGTGATCGCACGGTTCGCGGGAGCGCTCGACGGGCGTGGCGCCGGCACCGTGCTGGCGGGCCCACCGGCCGCCGCGGAGGGCAGTGGGCCGATCGCGGTGGCCCGTGCGGACGCGGCCGTCTCGGCGGTGCTCACCACGGTCGACAACGTCGATCGGGAGTCGGGTCGAATCACGACGGTGCTGGCGCTCCAGGAGCAGCTCGGAGGCGGTTCCGGACGGTACGGGACGGGTCCCGGCGCCACCGCGGTGACCGTCGGCGCGCCGACGCCGTAGGACAGGTGTGACGCCTGTCGCTCCCGAACCGGAGCGTCGTGCGAGGCGGCCGGGCGAGAAGGTGTTACCGTGAAGTCCCGTGGGTCGGCAGGCCCCAGAACGCTCAACTCAGACCAAGTCCTGCACAGTCGTCACGGGAGCCCCTTTGCCACAGTCACGCATCCAGTCGCGTAGCGCCACCAAGCACATCTTCGTGAGCGGGGGTGTCGCCTCCTCTCTCGGTAAGGGATTGACCGCTTCCAGCCTCGGTGAGCTGCTCACCGCGCGCGGACTGCGCGTGACCATGCAGAAGCTCGATCCCTACCTCAACGTCGATCCCGGAACGATGAACCCGTTCCAGCACGGCGAGGTCTTCGTCACCGAGGACGGCGCCGAGACCGACCTCGACGTCGGACACTACGAGCGGTTCCTCGACCGCGACCTCAACGCGTTCGCGAACGTGACGACCGGTCAGGTCTACTCCGCGGTCATCGCCAAGGAGCGCCGCGGCGAGTACCTGGGCGACACTGTCCAGGTCATCCCGCACATCACCGACGAGATCAAGAGCCGCGTCCTCGCGATGGCCGGCCCCGACGCCCAGGGCCAGGTGCCCGACGTCGTGATCACCGAGATCGGTGGCACCGTCGGCGACATCGAGTCCCAGCCGTTCCTCGAGGCGGCCCGCCAGGTGCGCCACGACGTCGGCCGGGAGAACGTCTTCTTCCTGCACGTGTCGCTGGTGCCGTACCTCGGCCCCTCCGGTGAGCTCAAGACCAAGCCGACGCAGCACTCGGTGGCCGCGCTGCGCAACATCGGTATCCAGCCGGACGCGCTGATCCTGCGCTGCGATCGTGACGTCCCGCAGGCGCTCAAGGCGAAGATCGCGCTGATGTGCGACGTCGACGTCGACGCCTGCATCTCCACGCCCGACGCGCCGTCGATCTACGACATCCCGAAGGTGCTGCACAGCGAGGGACTCGACGCCTACGTCGTCCGTCAGCTCGGCCTGCCCTTCCGTGACGTGGACTGGACGGTGTGGGGCGACCTGCTCGACCGCGTGCACAACCCGCGCGAGACGGTCCGCGTCGCGCTGGTCGGCAAGTACGTCGACCTGCCGGACGCCTACTTGTCCGTCACCGAGGCACTGCGCGCCGGTGGTTTCGCGCACCGCTCCAAGGTCGAGATTTCGTGGGTTCCGTCCGACGAGTGCGAGACCGAGGAAGGTGCCCAGGCCGCGCTCGGCGAGGCCGACGCCGTCCTGATCCCCGGCGGTTTCGGTATCCGCGGCATCGAGGGCAAGCTCGGCGCGATCCACTTCGCCCGCACCCGCCAGATCCCGCTGCTGGGCCTGTGCCTGGGCCTGCAAGCCGTCGTCATCGAGGCGGCGCGCTCGGTGGGCCTGAAGGACGCGAACTCCGAAGAGTTCGATCCGGACACCAAGCACCCGGTCATCTCGACGATGGCCGACCAGGAGCACATCGTCGCCGGCGAAGCCGACCTCGGCGGCACGATGCGCCTGGGCGCCTACCCGGCGGTGCTGGCCAAGGGATCGGTCGTCGCGAAGGCGTACGACAGCGAGAACGTCTCCGAGCGCCACCGTCACCGCTACGAGGTCAACAACGCGTACCGCGATCGCATCGCCAAGAGCGGTCTGCAGTTCTCCGGCACGTCGCCGGACGGCCATCTCGTCGAGTTCGTCGAGCTGCCCGCGGACAAGCACCCGTTCTTCGTTGCGACGCAGGCGCATCCGGAGCTCAAGAGCCGTCCGACCCGTCCGCACCCGCTGTTCTCGGCGTTCGTCGCCGCTGCCCTCGCCCGCAAGGCAGGTATGCAGGCGCCGGTCGACGCACCGGCCGATCCGGCCACCGCGGACAGCGTCGGATAGCGCACCCTTATGAGCCTGCCGGGGGAGCACGAGTTCGACACGGTCGACTCACGCGACGTGTACAGCGGGGCGATCGTGGCCCTGCGCGTGGACCGGGTCGCGATGCCCGGCGGGCGAGAAGCTGATCGGGAGGTCGTCGAGCATCACGGGGCAGTAGCCGTCGCGGTGCTCGACGACACCGACCGGCTGGTTCTGATCAAGCAGTATCGGCACCCGCTGGGCCGCCGACTGTGGGAGCTACCGGCCGGTCTGCTCGACGAGCCCGGTGAGGTGCCGTTGGATGCGGCGCGCCGCGAACTCGTCGAGGAGACCGGGCTGGCCGCCGACCGGTGGTCGGTGCTGGTCGATGTCGCGTTGTCGCCGGGGTTCACCGACGAATCGGTGCGGGTGTTCCTGGCTCAGGGTCTGCACGACGTCGGACGTCCGGACGCGCACGACGAGGAGGCCGACCTCGAGATCGCCCGCGTGCCGCTCGACGACGCGGTGGCGATGGCACTGCGCGGCGAGATCGTCAACGCGACCGCGGTGTCGGGGATCCTCGCGCTGGCGGCGGCCCGCGCACGCGGTGCGGTCCTGCGCCCGGCCGACGCGGACTGGGTCGACCGGCCCGAGACGTTCGCGCGACGCAAACACGCCGGGGCGGACCGCGGACCGGCATGACGGCGCTCGGCGGACAGATCGACACGTACCTGGACCACCTGGCCGTCGAGCGCGGTGCCGCGCGCAACACCCTCAGTTCATACCGGCGCGACCTGGACCGGTATGCGCGGTTCCTCGCGGACCGCGGCATCGAGGATCTGCGATCGGTCGGTGAGGCCGATGTCAGTGAGTTCGTGGTGTCCCTGCGCAAGGGTGACCCCGAGAGCGGAACCGTCCCGCTCGCCGCGAGTTCGGCGGCGCGGGCGTTGATCGCGGTCCGCGGTCTGCACCGGTTCGCGGCCGCCGAGGGGGTGACGTCGGTGGACGTCGCCCGGGCCGTGAAGCCGCCCACCCCCGGCCGTCGTCTGCCCAAATCGTTGTCCCTCGACGACGTGCTCGCGGTCCTGGACGCGGCCGGTGGCGACGGCGCCTCCGACAACCCGCGCACCCTCCGCGACAGGGCGCTGCTCGAGTTGCTGTACTCGACCGGTGCGCGGATCTCTGAGGCGGTGGGACTGGATGTCGACGACCTCGACACCGAGTCGCGCGCGGTGCTGCTGCGGGGCAAGGGCGGCAAGGAACGCGTCGTCCCCGTCGGCCGGCCCGCGATCGCCGCGATCGACGCCTATCTGGTGCGGGGGCGCCCCGCGCTGTCGGTGCGGGGCACGCCGGCGCTGTTCCTCAACATCCGCGGCGGCCGGTTGTCCCGGCAGAGCGCGTGGCAGGTCCTGCACACCGCAGCCGAGAAGGCCGGCATCACGGTCGCGGTGTCGCCGCACACGCTGCGGCACTCGTTCGCCACCCACCTGCTCGACGGCGGCGCGGACGTGCGCGTCGTCCAGGAACTCCTGGGCCACGCCTCGGTCACCACGACGCAGATATACACCATGGTCACGGTGGGTGCCCTCCGTGAAGTGTGGGCGCAGGCCCACCCCCGCGCACGTTGACGCGGTTGCGTGTTGGCAGTCGTTTGAGATCACGAAGCGGTAGCGTTACGGCATCAGCTATCGACAGGACGGGATCAACAGGACGGGGAGCATCGGACCGTGGTGACACCGCAGCCGCCTGAGGCGGAGCCAGCGCACCCGTATTCCAGGGGCGCGCTGTCATATGCAGAGAAGGTCGAGATCGGGCAGGGCATCGAGACCGAATCGGAGGCACCGTTGGGGCCCACCGGACGCCCGCTGCGCGAGGTTCCCGAACCGGCGCCGGTCAGCGGTCACGGGCCCGCCCGGATCATCGCGATGTGCAACCAGAAGGGTGGCGTCGGCAAGACGACGTCGACGATCAATCTGGGCGCCTCGCTGGCCCAGTACGGACGCCGCGTGCTGCTGGTGGATCTCGACCCGCAAGGCGCCTTGTCCGCGGGTCTCGGTGTGGCACACCATGATCTGGATCTGACGGTCCACAACCTGCTGGTGGAGCGCACGTCGATCGACGACGTCCTGATGCGCACCCGGATCGACGGACTGGATCTGCTGCCCAGCAATATCGACCTCTCGGCCGCCGAGATCCAGCTGGTCACCGAGGTGGGTCGTGAACAGACGCTCGGACGCGTGCTGCACCCGGTGCTCGACCGCTACGACTACGTGCTGATCGACTGCCAGCCGTCGTTGGGGCTGCTCACCGTCAACGCGCTGGCGTGCGCCGACAGCGTGATCATCCCGATGGAGTGCGAGTACTTCTCGCTGCGCGGTCTCGCGCTGCTCAACGACACCGTCGACAAGGTCCGGGACCGACTCAATCCCCGGCTCACGCTCGAGGGCATCGTCGTGACGATGTTCGACAGCCGGACGCTGCACGCTCGCGAGGTGATGTCGCGGGTCGTGGAGGTGTTCGGTGACCTGGTGTACGACACGGTCATCAACCGGACTGTGCGGTTCCCCGAGACCAGCGTGGCGGGGGAGCCGATCATCACGTGGGCCCCCAAGTCGGGCGGCGCCGAGGCCTACCGGGCGCTTGCCCGCGAGGTGATCCACCGTTCCGGCCGGTAGCGATGTGAGTACCGATGTCGCAGCGGCGGCGCCGGCCGAGCGGTCGGCCGGAGAGCAGTCGGGTTTCCGGCTGCGCCTGCGCAATTTCGAGGGACCGTTCGATCTGCTGCTGACGCTCATCAGCCAGCACCAGTTGGATGTCACCGAGGTGGCGCTGGCGGAGGTGACCGACGAGTTCATCTCGTACACCCGCGGCCTCGGCAGTGAGATGGGTCTGGATCAGACCACCGAGTTCCTGGTGGTGGCGGCGACCCTGCTGGATCTGAAGGCGGCACGACTGCTGCCCGCCGGCGAGGTGGACGACGACGAGGACCTGGCTCTGCTCGAGGCCCGCGACCTGCTGTTCGCGCGGCTGCTGCAGTACCGCGCCTACAAGCAGGTGGCGCAGCTGTTCGGAGAGCTCGAGACCGCCGCCCTGCGCCGCTATCCGCGGTCGGTGTCGGTCGAGGACCGATTCGTCGGGCTGCTGCCGGAGGTGCTGCTGGGTGTCGATCCCCGGCAGTTCGCGGAGATCGCCGCGACCGCGTTCCGACCGCGCCCGGTTCCGACCGTCGGACTGGATCACCTGCACGTCCCGACGGTGTCGGTGCCCGAACAGGCGGTACGGATCCTCGAGTTGCTCCGTGCGCGCGGCGCCGGCGTCTGGGCCCCGTTCGGGGATCTGATCGTCGAGTGTGAGAGCCAGGTGCAGATCGTCGCGCGGTTCCTGGCGCTGCTCGAGCTCTACCGGGAGCGATCGGTGCTGTTCGAGCAGCCCGAGCCGTTGGGGGATCTGCTGGTGAGCTGGACCGGCGAGGAAGTGTCGGCACCCGCGAGTGAGGAGGACTACGAATGACGTCGATCGATGCGGACGACATGAGCCCGTTCGAGGACGAGTTCGTCGAACTGCCCGACGACCGACTCGCTGCCGCGCTCGAGTCGATGCTGCTGGTCCTCGATACTCCTGCCGCCCCCGCGACCCTCGCGTCGGCGCTCGGGCTGCCCGAGGCCCGGATCGAGACGATGCTGCGGACCATGTCCGCCGACTTCACCGCCCGCGGCAGCGGCATCGACCTGCGCTACGCCGGTGACGGCTGGCGGTTCTACACCCGCAACGAGTTCGCTCCCTACGTCGAACGCCTGCTCCTCGACGGTGCCCGCTCCAAGCTGACCCGTGCCGCGCTCGAGACGCTCGCCGTGATCGCCTACCGGCAGCCGCTGACCCGGGCCCGGATCAGTGCCGTCCGCGGCGTCAACGTCGACGGCGTGATCCGCACCCTGCTGGCGCGCGGTCTGATCACCGAAGCGGGCCCTGATCCGGACACCAATGCCACCACGTACGCGACCACCGAACTGTTCCTCGAACGTCTCGGCTTGGCGTCTCTGACCGATCTGCCGCCCATCGCGCCCCTTATTCCCGACGTCGATGTGATCGATGACATCGCTGAGAGCCTCGAAGCCGACCCGCGATTTGCGAGAATGGACAACGCAACACCTTCGACGGGGTCGGCAAACGCGCCGCACCCCGAGATCGACCCAGATAACTGACAGGGATCAAAAGTGAACAAGCCCGCTCGCCGAGATGGCACACCGGACCGCAAGAAGAAGCCGACGACAGGCCGGCCCGACGCTTCGGCAAAGAAGCCGCTGAACAAGCGTGGGAAGCCGAAGTCGACAAAGCCGCAGCGCGCCCAGGCGCCCGCGCCCAAGATCAGCAACGCCAAGCCCGCCCGCAACCAGTACGCGGAGGTCGATCGTGATCTCGCGCCCTTGAAGGGTGACGGGGTGCGGCTGCAGAAGGTACTCGCGCAGGCCGGTGTCGCCTCCCGCCGCGCAGCCGAAGAACTCATCGACCAGGGCCGAGTCGAGGTCGACGGCCGCATCGTCGTCGAACAGGGCCTGCGGGTCGATCCCGAGAACGCGATCGTCCGCGTCGACGGTATCCGCGTGGTCGTCAAGAAGGACCTCGTCCACATCGCCCTGAACAAGCCGCGTGGCTGGCAGTCCACGATGTCCGACGACCTGGGACGCCCGTGCATCGGTGACATCGTGTCCGAACGCGTCTCCGCCGGTCAGCGCCTCTTCCACGTCGGCCGGCTCGACGCCGACACCGAAGGCCTGATCCTGCTGACCAACGACGGCGACCTCGCGCACCGGCTGATGCACCCGTCATACGAGGTGCCCAAGACGTACCTCGCCACCGTGCAGGGTGTCGTCGACCGCAACGTCGGCAAGCAGCTCAAGGCCGGTGTCGTGCTCGACGACGGCCCCGCCACGGTCGACTCGTTCGCCGTGATGGACATCAACGGCGGCAAGTCGCTGGTGAAGATCGTCCTGCACGAGGGCCGCAAGCACATCGTGCGCCGTCTGCTCGATGCCGTCGGGCACCCGGTGGTGCGTCTGGTCCGCACCGACATCGGTGCCGTCGCGCTCGGCGACGGGCGTCCCGGCACCCTGCGGGTCCTCGGCCGCGGCGAGGTCGGCGGCCTCTACGGGGCGGTGGGTCTGTGACCGCACCGACCCCACTGGTCGTCGCGATCGACGGCCCGTCGGGCACCGGTAAGTCGAGCGTGTCGCGTCGTGTCGCGACGAGCCTCGGCGCCCGCTACCTCGACACCGGTGCGATGTACCGGATCGCGACGCTGCACGTGCTGCGCCGCGGTGTCGACGTGACGGATCCCGCGGCGATCGCGGCGGCGACGGCGTCGCTGCCGCTGACGATCGGGACCGATCCGCAGACCGACGGCGTGCAGCTCGACGGTGAGGACGTCACCGACGAGATCCGCGGTGCGGCCGTCACGCAGGCGGTGTCCGCAGTGTCCGCGGTGCCCGAGGTGCGGACGTTCCTGGTGGATCTGCAGCGCCGCATCGCGGAGCAGGCCGGACGGATCGTCGTCGAGGGGCGTGACATCGGTACCGTCGTGCTCCCGGACGCGGACGTGAAGATCTTCCTGACCGCCTCCGCGGCGGCGCGGGCGACGCGACGCAACGCCCAGAACATCGCCGAGGGGCGTGGTGACGACTTCGCCGCCGTCCTGGCCGATGTGCAGCGTCGCGACCACCTCGATTCCACGCGCGCGGTATCTCCGTTGCGTCCCGCGGCGGATTCGGTGACGGTGGACACGAGCGAACTGGGTATCGAAGACGTGATCGGCAGGTTGCTGCTGGTGGTAGGCGACAGAACTGGAGCAGTGCAGTGACCGACGGTTTTTCTGGAGATTCGACGGCGATCGAGTACGCCGGCGACGGAATCTGGAGCGAGGAGTCCGACTGGGACCTCGCGGACTACATCGACGGTGAGGACGGCGAAGACCACATCGCCGTACCGACCCTCGCGGTGGTCGGGCGACCGAACGTCGGAAAGTCGACGCTCGTCAACCGCATCATCGGCCGCCGTGAGGCCGTAGTCGAGGACATCCCGGGCGTGACCCGCGACCGTGTCTCGTACGACGCCAACTGGGCCGGACGCCGGTTCATGGTGCAGGACACCGGCGGCTGGGAGCCCGACGCCAAGGGGCTGCAGCAGTCGGTGGCCCGGCAGGCCGAGCTGGCGATGCAGACCGCGGACGCGATCCTGCTCGTCGTCGACGCCGTCGTAGGTGCCACCGCGACAGACGAGGCGGTGGCACGGGTGCTGCGTCGCTCGAAGACGCCGGTGATCCTGGTCGCCAACAAGGTCGACGACAGCCGCACCGAGTCAGAGGTGGCGTCGCTGTGGTCGCTCGGGCTCGGCGAACCGCGCCCCGTCAGCTCCATTCACGGCCGCGGCACCGGCGACCTGCTCGACGACGTCCTCGCCGTCCTGCCGGAGACCCCGCGTGAGGGCACCGGCGGTCAGGGCCCGCGACGGGTGGCGCTGGTCGGCAAGCCGAACGTCGGCAAGTCCAGCCTGATCAACAAGCTGTCGGGCGACGAGCGCTCGGTGGTCCACGATGTCGCCGGTACCACCGTCGACCCCGTCGACTCGCTGGTCGAGCTCGGCGGCAAGGTGTGGAAGTTCATCGACACCGCGGGCCTGCGCAAGAAGGTCAACCACGCCAGCGGGCACGAGTTCTACGCCTCGCTGCGGACCAAGGGCGCGATCGAGGCCGCCGAGGTCGCGATCCTGCTGATCGACGCGTCGAAGCCGATCACCGAGCAGGACCTGCGCGTCCTGAGCATGGTCGCCGAGACGGGTCGTGCGCTGGTGCTCGCCTTCAACAAGTGGGACCTGGTCGACGAGGACCGGCGGCTGATGCTCGAGAAGGAGATCGACCGCGAACTGGTCCGCGTGCCGTGGGCGCAGCGGGTCAACATCTCCGCGCACACCGGTCGCGCCGTCCAGAAGCTCGTTCCCGCGCTCGACACGGCGCTGGAGTCGTGGGACAAGCGCATCCCCACCGGACGCCTCAACAACTGGCTCAAGGAGGTCGTGGCGGCCACGCCGCCGCCGATGCGTGGCGGCCGCCTGCCCCGCATCATGTTCGCGACCCAGGCCGGCACCCGCCCGCCGACCTTCGTGCTCTTCACCACGGGCTTCCTCGAGGCCGGCTACCGCCGGTTCCTGGAGCGTCGCCTGCGTGAAGAGTTCGGCTTCGACGGCAGCCCCGTCCGTATCTCGGTGCGCGTGCGGGAGAAGCGGGACCGCAACAAGCGTTGACGGGTTCCCGGCTCGCACGGGTTTTGCAGGAATCACACCGGAGTTCTTCACCGAACAGGTGTGTGACGACGACAAAACCCGTGCGAGATCGGGTCCGCGATTGCCGAACATTGCCTCTGACCAGGCGATTAGCTTTCGCAAGCGTCACTGTTGTAATCTTCTGAGGCGCCCGAACGAGGGCGTGGACGGGCTGTGGCGCAGCTTGGTAGCGCACTTGACTGGGGGTCAAGTGGTCGCAGGTTCAAATCCTGTCAGCCCGACCGAGGAAAACTCAGGTGAGAGTCCATCTCACCTGAGTTTTCTTGTATCTGGGGACATCCTGAGACGCTCTGGCATAAGGCAGGCCCTCGGGATCGGCGTGGCCGCGGCTCCACTGGTTGTGGGTCGGAATGGCACCGCGATCGGGGCGTGCTTGCGCGGTGCCGCTCCTGTACGGGCGTTGTCGGCGACCACCGGCACTCCGAGCCCATTGCCTCGGGGCGAACAAGACAGGTACTCGAACAGGTAGAAGTACCGTCGCTCCCACCACGTCCGCTAGGGCACGCTCGATGCGTCCTGTTCAACAAGAACGCAGGGAGAGTGACCACGATGTTCCGCGGACGCAAGACGCTCATCACACTGGACGACGGCGGTTGGTGCTTCGCCAGGCTCGTCGGGCGTCAGCGTCGTGAGTCCGGTCTGCGCGTCGAACTTGTCCGTCCCGCCGCGAGCAAGCTGCCGACCTTCACCGTCGCCGCCCCGAACTGCGGGATCGGCTTCGCTCTGTAGCGAGCGCCGGAGGAGCGTGGACGATGTTGTGCTTCGGTCTCCGATGCGTCAGCGCGGATAGTCGGCTGGTCCGATCCGCCATAGAGATCGCTCGCCCAGCGTTGGCGGGATCGATCATTGCTCTCCGTCCCGTGCTCCGCGGACTTCAGGCCGGGGACGATCGCCCGCGCAGGATGGCGATCGTTGCGCTGGACAGTGGCGCCTGGTGTTTCGGCTGGATCATCGGCGGACTCAGCTCGAAGGGTGCCCGAGTTCGATCCCTCGCTCGCATGCCCGGCGAGAAGTACCCCACCTTCACGCTCGCCGCCCCGGACGACGAGGGCCCCAGCTCTTCGACGTCATGAACTGAGAACGGCGAGAAGCCCCGGCGCGAAGACTATTCGAGTCGGGCTTCGTGCATCGAGGGCCAACGCCAACGCCCCCTCGGATGTCCCGTCCGCACACTCGCTGATGCTTCCGGCTCCACGTCCTCACTGGGCGAAGCCTCGATGCACCCTGGATCCTCACGGTGCACGTCGCTTTCATCGTTTTGCCGGTTCAGGGTGGGGCCATGGACGAGCTTGTGGAGCAACTCCTGCCGTCCGACGGTCGTACCGGACCGCTGACGCCGGATCAGATCCAGGGCATTGTCGACCAGATCCCGACCTCGAGCGATCTGTACGTGACAACTGCACCGGGTTGATGTCGGCGATGCAGCTGATGCTCGCCGATGTCGATCGGCAGGCGATCGTCGAGGACTGCACGCGCCCCGGAGAGAATCTGGCGGGGCCGTTCGCCGAGCAGCTACTCGAGCTCATCACGTCCCTGGGGATTCCAGCTGTGCGCTCACCGGTCCTTGATCTGGGTGCCACGTCGTGCGGGCCCGCGGCGACAGCTGGCCGCTGGGCTGGGCGGATGCCCCGAAAGGATGACTTCGAGGGTGAAAACGCTCTGTCGAGGTGCGCGGGGAGGATAGTTGGACTAACGTCCAACTCACTGCTCGCCTCCTGACTCGAGTGGTGGTGACGTCCCGTTCTTGACGGATCCCGGGAAGTTGCAGGCGGTGGCTTCCGCACGCATTTCGAACGCACATTTCGAAAGGGAGCCACCGCCCACCCGGTCGGTGTGACGAGATCGGCGTTACGGCCGGTGATCCGGCCCCGAGCCCCTTGCGGGCGGGTGGGATCTCTGGTGCCGCGGCGGACTCTCGCGATGCGGGAGCAACTTCTCTACTCTTCGGCTTCGTCTATCCGTTTGAGCGAGCCATCGAAAGCATGGTTCAACAACAAGCGTGTTCGCTCAGAGCGCGGCCCGCACGACGTCGTGCCGATCGCGCCTCCGTGATCCGCCCTGCCGCAACCGAACTGGCGCTGCACTTCGAATTGGTGCGCGGTGACCGCAGCTCGCCGCCGGTGGCGCCAAGCTCCTGAAGATCCCCGGTGTCGGTGTCGTGACTGCGGCTCGCATGCTGGCGCGCACCGGCGATCCCACCCGGTTCGTGAACGAGGTGGACAATCCCCTCGGCGGGCCGGCTTCACGGGACGTGGAGCGCTGTAGTCGGCCCTATGTCGGATACTTGGGGGCGAGCGTGGCGAAGGATCGACGCAGGAGTTCCACCGCGTCCATGGTCTCGTCAGGCTCCGCCCAGGTGGTCATCGCAACGTCGAAGCAGGCCAGCGACGCCTGCACCAGTGTCTGTGCTCGCAGTACCGCGAGATCGCCGGCGAGTCGCTCCTGCACGAGCGGGGTGAGCAGACTCGCCCACAGTAGATGCTTCTCCAGGTTGCGAGCGCGTAGGGACGCTGCGCTCGTCAGAACGCGCATGGTCCTCTTGCTTCCTTGTTCGTCCCTGTTCGGTTGAGCCAGCAGGGCTTCGAAGGACACGCGCAGAGAATCCCAGACCGGTTCATCGGCCGGCCGCGCGGCGAAGGCGTCGCGGACGAACTCACCCCAGGGAACGAGGTCGCCGATGACGGCGTCTTCCTTGGCCGGGAAGTAGCGGTGGAAGCTGCGGGCCGAAATGCCCACCTCGGCGGCGATCTGCTCGACGGTGACCGCATCGAAACCCTGCTGGGCGAACAGGTCGATCGCGACCTTGGCGATCCGTGCACGCACGGCCTCGCGCGTGATGTCGCGCAGGCCCGGATTCGATGAGCTTTCCACGATGGAAGCGTACAGTGTCGAAAGTGTCAGAGACTGCCACGTATGACGCATCATGACAATCGACGAAAGGCTTCATCATGGACACTCGCACTCTCGGCCGGCAGGGCCTGACCGCTGCCGCTCTCGGCTACGGGGCGATGGGCACCGCCACGGGTTATGGCCCCACCGACGACACCGAGTCGATCGCCGCGATCCGAAAGGCCCATGAGCTGGGCGTGACGATGTTCGACACCGCCGAGATGTACGGCTGGGGCGAAGGCGAGAAACTGCTCGGACGGGCGCTGGCACCCATTCGCGACGACGTGGTCATTGCGACGAAGTTCGGCTTCACCCGCTCTTTCGGCCTCGACTCGCGCCCGACTCACATCCGCGAGGTGGTCGAGTCCAGTCTGCGCAACCTCCGCGTCGACACGATCGACGTGCTCTACCAGCATCGCCCCGACCCGAACATTCCGATCGAAGACGTGGTCGGCACGATGAAGGAGTTCGTCGAGGCAGGCAAGGTCAAGTATCTGGGGCTGTCCGAGGCGGACGAGTCCACCATCCGCGCCGCGCACGCGGTACACCCGATCTCGGTGCTGCAGACCGAGTACTCGATCTTCGCGCGCGACGTCGAATCCCTGTTCCCCGTCCTCCAGGAGCTCGGTATCGGATTCGTCGCCTATTCACCGCTGGCCCGGGGCTTCCTCAGCGGCGCGGTAGCCTCCCGTGAGAGCTATGACGCCGACGACTTCCGCCAGCACATCCCCTGGTGGGCGCCGGAGAACTTTCACGCCAACATCGCCGTCGTCGACGAGTTGACCGCACTCGCCGGAAGCAAGGGCGCCACGCTCGCGCAGCTGTCACTGGCGTGGCTGCTGACCCGCGAGGACTACATCGTCCCGATCCCGGGATCGCGCAACCCGCAGCGCGTCGACCAGAACGTCACCGCGGCCGAACTGGACCTGACTCCCGACGATCTCGCCATCATCGAGCAGATCGCCCCCACAGGCGGCGTCGGCGGCCGGATGTAGGAAGCCGCACCCCTCGATCGAACGGCCCTCCGGTAGAGGATGCGAACGATGTTCGAATGCGCATCTGCTCGACGGCACACGCGGAAACCCTCAGCGGATGCGGGTGATCGCGTCCGGCCAGTTGTCGTACGTCGCGACGAGGACGTGCATCGGGGCGGCACAGCCGGTGTACCTCCAGACGCCCCACCGCCCACAGTCGTCACCGACGCGGATCTTGCGGACCGCCCACGGAGCGGGTGTTCGAGCGGGCGCCTCGGGCAGCCCGAGGAGGCGGCGCATCGCGTCGTACGAGATCTGTTCGCTCATCGGAACGTGCTCAGACGAAGTCGGGGCAGTACGCGACCGTCGCGGCGCCGAGGACGTTGGTGACCTCGGCGGTGGTGTAGCGGCCGTCACCGAGGTACTCGGTGGTCAGATCGGGCTTACTCTGCCCGCGGTACAGCGAATTGCACATCGACAGACCCATCCGGATCTGATCGCTCTCCGACTTCTCCATCAGCGTGAATTCGGTGATGTACGACAGGAACAGGATGTCCTCGCTGGTGAGGGTGCTGTTCGGTTCGGTCTCGCGCTCGGGCGGTGCGACGACGGCGGGGGAGTCGCCGACGGGGAGCGACGATGGTCCTGCGACGGAAGTGCGCGGTGTCGCATGGGTTGCCGGGACGGCTTCCGTCGGAGCGGCCGAGGTGGTCGCGTCGGGGGTCGGGTGGGCAATGACGACGGGCTCCCCGTCGGTGGGAGTGCCGCTGCAGCCCGTGAGGATCAGAGCAGTGGCGGAGAGAGCGGAGAAGAAGCCGAAGCGGGCCGAGCGGATCACGATGCGGAATCTTGCCCTACCAGGGCGACAAGATCTCTTCCGGGGCGTGCTCAGTTCCCGCTCGCGACGGGCCACACGATCGGCATGATGATCTCGGTGCGGGGCAGGGGGACGTCGGGGTCGTCGAGATAGCATTCCCACGGCTCGCCGGTTGTGGCGTAACCGTGTTCGGCGATCCACTGGGTCAGCGCGATGTAGGCCGACTCGACCGTGTCGTAGCTGCCGACGTGCACTGTGCTCGCGCACCGACCTGCCGGCAGCGCCGCCGACTCGACCCGGCCGGTGGGCTCGATCGTGCGCGCCAGCGGGAAGCCCGCCTCGACGTTCCAGATGCCGTCGGAGCGCGGCCGGAACCGTCCGAACGGTGGGCCGACGATCACGATGTCCTGGGCTGCAGCGGCGCGGGCCACCTCAGCGAACGCCGGGCCCAGGAACGCGGCGATGGAGTCGACGTCGACGTTGCCGTCGACGACGCCGGTCGGTTGTTCGTCGATGTCGCGAATCCGGATGTCGTAGCTCATGATTGCGGGCCCTCGAAACAGCCGTGGTAACCCCGCGCGGCGAACGTGGAGGCGGAACAGTAGGCGACCGTGGGGTAGTACGGCCCCATCGAGACGGCGGGATCGATGTCGCCGGACTGGGACGCCTGGACCGACATCGGGTAGAAGTCCGGTGACGGCAGCATGTTCCGCAGGATCAGGACCTTCTTCGGGACGTCGGTCGACCCCCACGGCAGCACCGTGACCGTCGAATCCGAGGCCGGCAGGTCCTCGGGGGCGCCAACGACGAACGTGTACCAGCCGTCGTCGTCGACCCGGGTCTGGAAGTCCGCGGCGCACGCCACCACCGGGTACGGCGAGACCAGGTCGTTCTGGCACATCGACCAGTAACGCACCTGACGATCCGGCTCGATCGCGGACACGCCCGCGCGGGTGTCGGGGAACGACGGCGCCTTGCCGCGCACCACGGCGACCCGTCCGAGCCGATGAGTCAACTGGGCGGCGATGTACTTGTTGTCGCCGTTCGGAAACAGGCCCGACGTGCTGGCCGGGTTCACGAACACCGCCTCGGGTGTGTCGCTGCGGAAGGTGCCCGACGCGGCGGTTTCGATCGCCCGGTCGATACCGCGCCGAGCCACATCGGCGACCGGGCCCGAGGACGATTTCGGGTCGAACGGCTGCGAGCACGGCTGCACCAGGACGGTCGCTCCACCGAGCCTGTAGGTGACATCGGGTAGCGGCACGCCGCCGCTGAGCGAGCCTGGATCGTCGGGAACGTAGACCCGGACGATCAGGAAGCCGACCGGCGCGGCGTCGTCCCGCAGGGCCCGAATCTCGTTGCGCGTACGGTCGGCCGGTCCGGACACCAGCGTCGCGTGCCACCGCCGCTGATCGGGTGGCAGCGAACGGTTGTCGGCGTCGGTGAAGGGATTCCCGCTCCCGGGGTCGGGGAGAATCTGGTCGTCCCGCAACGTGTCGATCGTGTCGAGGTCCGTGCCGTAGGTGTTGAGCGAGAAGTAGCGTGCGGACGGGAAGGCGCCGGACAGCTCGATGGAATCCCGCGGACCGAGGGCGTAAGGGAGGACCCAGTAGGTGGCGTTGGTATCCGGGAAAGCGACATCGAGCGACTGACCGTCGGACATGAATCGCCACGCACAGGGCGGCGGATCGACGGGCGCGGCAATTGCCGGAGTGGGCGCTGCGACGAGCGCGGCCGCGGCACACAGGGCGGCCGAGCCGCCCAGGACGCGGCGGACGATCGATCGCGGCGACATGCGCATTGCAACCCCCATCGCAGGCCTTCACGATATCGAGGCCCCCGGACGGATGGGGCATGATCGGGCGAACAGCGGTTCGGCACGCAGGAGGCGGTCATGGCGGATTCGACGAGCGGCACCCGGGAACGGATCGAACTTGCGTTGAGGGCCTTCGAGCCCGAATCGGCGGCCCGCGCCGGCCGTCGTGAGGCGGCCGTCGCGATCGCGGTCATGCGCGGCGAGGACGGTGCTCCGGTGTTCCCCTTGACGCTGCGGCCCTCGAAGATGCGCGCCCATGCGGGCCAGTTCGCGCTGCCCGGCGGACGGCTCGACCCGGGGGAAACGGCGCAGGACGCGGCCCTGCGCGAGCTCGGTGAGGAACTCGGGGTGCACGTCGGCCCCGAGGACGTACTCGGGAGGCTCGACGACTTCGTCACCCACTCCGGCTACATCATGACCCCGTACGTGGTGTGGTCGGAGCAGCCGATCGCGTCCGTGGTGCCCAGCCCGGACGAGGTGGCCCACGTGTTCGCGATCGCGCTGGACGAACTCGACGTCCCGACGCAGTACACGACGATCCCCGGATCCACCGAGCGCGTCGCGTGCTGGCCCTTCCGCGGTGAGCACATCCACGCCCCCACCGGTGCGGTGATCCATCAGTTCTGCGAGGTGGTCCTGCACGGGCGGCACACCCGGGTCGCGTCGTTCGCGCAGCCCGCCTTCGCGTGGCGCTGAAACCCGCGTGAGTGCTCGCGCGCCGGACTAGCGTCGGGCTCGTGAGCATCCTGCGGACGGTTCTACGCGCCCTCGACCGCACCGGCATCGAACCGGTCGCGTGGCAACCGCTGCCCGCGCCCGCCGAGACGGGACCGTTCGCTCCCGGACACGAGCTCGACGGCTCCGAGCAGTGGCGGCTGCCCACCGGCCGCGGACCCGAGGACGTCGCCGTCGACGGCGACGGCCGGGTGATCACGGGCGGCGACGACGGCCGGCTGTGGCGGTTCGACGCTGCCGGACGCGCCACCGAACTCGCGCACACCGGTGGCCGTCCGCTCGGGGTCGAGGTCCTCGACGACGGCCGCTACCTGGTGTGCGACTGCGAACGCGGGCTGCTGCGGGTGGACGAGACCGGACGCGTCGAACTGCTCGCCGACTCGGCGCTGGGCCGGCCACTGTTGGCGTGCAACAACTCCGCCGTCGGCCGGGACGGCATCGTCTACTTCACCGACTCGTCGGCCCGGTTCACCGTCCCGGAACACCGCCTCGACCTACTCGAGCACAGCGGTACCGGACGTCTGCTGCGGTTCGATCCACGCACCGGTGACATCGACCTGCTCGCCGACGGTCTGCAGTTCGCGAACGGTGTCGGCCTCGCGACCGACGAGTCCTACGTGATCGTCGCCGAGACGGGCTCGTACCGGATCCAGCGGGTGGAGCTGACGGGGCCGCGGGCCGGCGCCGTCTCCGTATGGGCGGACAACCTGCCCGGAATCCCCGACAATGTCACGTCGCAGACCGCCGAGGGCATCTTCTGGGTGGCGCTGTACAGCCCCCGGATGGCGCTGCTGGACCGGGTGGCGCCGTACCCGAGTCTGCGAATCCTCACCGCTAATCTGCCGAGCCGCGTGCAACCCGATCCCGAACACCGGGCCTGGGTGCTCGCGCTGGACGGCGCCGGCCGCGTGGTGCACAGCCTGCGGGGCGGGAAGGGGAGCTACTCGCCCGTGACCGGCGTCCGCGAGACGCCGGACTGGCTCTACCTCGGCAGCCTCTCTGCGGGCGCACTCGCGCGGGTCCCGCGCTGCGAGCTGGGGCTCTGACCGGTCCGCCTCCGAACGGTCGGTCCCTGAAATGGGACACCGGGTGTGGAAAGCTGGCCTGCGACAGGGACGGGAACCCGAGAGGATTGTCGGTGGACGCGGTAGGACAGCAGAACGTGGGCTCGGAGCCGGACGCCGATCGCATCCTCACCATCCCGAATCTTCTCAGCGCGATCAGGCTCGCCGGTGTGCCGCTGTTCCTGTACCTGATGCTCGGTCCCCAGGCCGACGGGTGGGCGTTGGCGGTCCTGATGCTCAGCGGCTTCACCGACTGGGCGGACGGCAAGCTCGCCCGCCTGCTGAACCAGATGTCGCGTCTGGGCGCCCTGCTCGATCCGCTGGTGGACCGGCTGTACGTGATCACGACGCTGATCGCGTTCGTCGCACGCGACATCATCCCGTGGTGGGTCGCGGCCATTCTCATCGGCCGGGACCTGATCCTGGCGTTCACTCTGCCGGTCTACCGTCGCCGCGGGCTTCCGCCGCCGGAGGTCATCTACCTCGGCAAGGCGGCGACGTTCGCATTGATGTTCGCGCTCCCGCTCCTGTTGGCGGCGCAACTCGACTGGGGCTTCGCCACGATCGCCGACCCGTGGGGATACGCGCTGCTGATCTGGGGCACCGTCCTCTACGTCTGGACGGCGGGCCTGTACATCGCGAAGGCGGCCGAGGTGGCTCGCACGGTGCCGCGCGCCGTCACCCGGAGCGGCCCGTGACAGGTACACCCAGGCCGGTCCGACGGAATCCGGTCCCGTCGCTGCTGAAGTCGCTAATGAACGACCACCTCGACCCCGGGTACGCCGGAGCAGCCGAGGACCGGGAACAGGGGCACTCCAGACCGACCCAGATCGCGGCGGGAGCATGGATCTCGCTCGGCGCAGTCCTGGTCGGACTCGTGTTCGGGATCTCGTACGCGCAGGCGACCTCGTCCGCCTCCGATGTGGACCAGACGCGTACCGAGATGCTGACCAAGGTGCGCGACGCCGAGGATCGGGGCCGCGGCCTGGCCACCGGTCGGGACGAGCTGACCGTCCGCGTCGACGACCTCCGGGCCTCCGTCCTCGCCGGCGACGCCGAGGGCGCGCAGGTCCTCGACCAGTTGCGCACGCTCGAGTCCGCCGCCGCAGCCGAACCGGTGCACGGACCCGGGCTGGTTGTCACCCTCACCGATCCGGCGGCGAGGCCCGACCTGTCCGACTCGTCGCAGCGCGTCCCCGGCTCCCCACAGGCCGGCGTGCTCGACCGGGACTTGCAGGCCGTCGTCAACGCGTTGTGGGCGAGCGGCGCCGAGGCCGTCGCCGTCGGCGACGTGCGGGTCGGTCCGGCCGTCACCATCCGGCAGGCGGGCGGGGCGATGCTCGTCGACAACCAGCCGGTGCCGTCGCCCTACCGGGTGTCGGCCATCGGTCCGCCGCGCAAGCTGCAGACCGGGTTCGTGGTGAGTGACGCCTATCTGCGGATGTCGACGGTTCAGCAGTTGTACGGCGTGGGATTCTCCATCGCCGAGTCCGACGACCTGCAGCTCCCGGCAGCGGCCGGTCGTGAAGTGAGATTCGCACAGGAAACGGGGGCACCGTGAAAGGTGGATACGCGCTCTACGGAGTGCTCGCGCTCGTCGCCGGCATCGCGCTCGGGATCGTGTTCAGCCCGCAGGTGCCCGACGCCGTCCAGCCCTATCTGCCG
Organism: Rhodococcus sp. W8901; assembly: GCF_013348805.1. Classification (NCBI taxonomy): domain Bacteria; kingdom Bacillati; phylum Actinomycetota; class Actinomycetes; order Mycobacteriales; family Nocardiaceae; genus Rhodococcus; species Rhodococcus sp. W8901. The sequence goes on along the minus strand of NZ_CP054690.1, from coordinate 3,070,904 downwards.
ATCGCAGTGGTCGCCGCGCTCGACGCCGTCTTCGGCGGGCTGCGCGCCTACCTCGACGGGATCTTCGACTCCAAGGTCTTCGTCGTCTCCTTCGTGTTCAACGTCCTGGTCGCGGCGCTGATCGTGTGGCTCGGCGACCAGCTCGGGGTCGGGACACAGCTGTCGACGGCGATCATCGTCGTCCTCGGTATCCGGATCTTCGGCAACGCTGCGGCGCTGCGGCGTCGACTGTTCGGGGCGTGATCGGCGTGGAACCTGACGACGACGGCCCCACCGACACCGCCGAGACCACCCAGACCACCGGACCCCGCAGCGAGGGCCGCCACGAGATGCCCTCGTCGACGCGGACACGGACGCGATCCCGATTCGCGTTCGGGCTGCTCGCGGTGCTGCTGATGGCAGCGCTCGGCGTCGCGATCGTGACACAGGTCAGCAGCACCGGCTCGGGTGACAACCTGGATTCGGCCCGACCTGCCGACCTGCTCGCGGTCCTGGGCAATCTCAACCAGCGCGAGGCCGCGCTCCGGCAGGAGATTGCCGGGCTCGAGCAGACGCTGTCGAAGCTCGAGGCCGGCGGGGGTAGTTCAGGCGCGGCCCTGGAGGAGGCGAAAGCCCGGTTGTTCGCGCTGTCGATCCAGGTGGGCACCGTGGCCGCGACCGGTCCGGGCGTCACCCTCACGGTCGAGGACCCCGGCTCGTCGGTGGGCTCGGAGGTGCTACTCGATCTCATCCAGGAGTTGCGCGCCGCCGGCGCCGAGGCGATCGAGATTAGCGGCTCCGGTTCCGAACCGATCCGCATCGGCGTCGACTCGTGGGTCAGCGGCGGGGGCGGGAACGTCACCGTCGACGGTCGGCGGATCTCGGCCCCGTTCCGGATCGTCGCGATCGGTGATCCACCGACGCTCGCGGCGGCCCTGAACATCCCCGGCGGTGTGGTCGACACCGTCGCGCGCAGCGGCGGACAACTGCGGATCGTGCAATCGCCGCAGGTCACCGTCTCCGCCTTGCGGGAGATCAAACCGCGCCAATACGCTCAACCCGGAAACTGATCTTCTCCGGCCCGCTCGTGGGGCCGCCCCCGAAAGGAAGCCACCGTGAGTGAGCTCGCTACCCCCGCCGATCTGCGCTACACAGCAGAGCACGAATGGGTGCGGCGCACGGGTCCGACGACGGTGCGTGTGGGTATCACCGACTTCGCACAGTCGCAGCTCGGCGATGTCGTGTTCGTGCAGTTGCCGGCGGAGGGCGAGGACGTGACCGTGGGTGATTCCTTCGGCGAGGTCGAGTCGACGAAGAGCGTTTCGGACATCTTTGCGCCGTTGACGGCGAAAGTTGTTGCAGTCAATGCCGATCTGGACGGCAGCCCCGAGCTGGTCAACTCCGACCCGTACGGAAACGGCTGGCTGGTGGACCTCGAGGTCCAGGACGAGGCCGGATTGGACGAGGTACTCGCCGCGACGTTGGACGCCGAGGCGTACCTCGCGGTTTCCGGCAGCTGATTCCCGGAGGATTTCGCCGGATTTCGCGGGTCTTCGCCCGGCCTGTCCACCTACACGCACCGCCACTGTCAGGGTACGGTCGAGGTGAGCGAGATGCCTGTCGGTGCGCAGATTCGCATCGGAATGTGATGGTGGCCGAGATTCGTCGAGGCCGAGTGGTACCGCGTGACCCCGGGGACACAGAAAACGTTCCCGGGTAAACGGATTGAGGAGGAGAAACGGTGAGCGAGAACGGCAACGATGCGGTTTACGGAGAGACGCCGGCCGAGACCACATCGGTTTTCCGTGCGGATTTTCTCAACGAGATGGACAGCTCGTCCTCGCAGACGGCTGAGGCTCCGGTCTCCGGAGTCGAGGGGCTGCCCGCCGGTTCCGCGCTGCTCGTCGTCAAGAGGGGCCCGAACGCGGGCTCGCGCTTCCTGCTCGACCAGCCGACGACGTCCGCGGGGCGCCACCCTGACAGTGACATCTTCCTCGACGATGTCACGGTGAGCCGCCGGCACGCGGAGTTCCGTCAGGACGACGACGAGTTCCAGGTGGTCGACGTGGGCAGCCTGAACGGTACGTACGTGAACCGTGAGCCGGTGGACTCCGCTGTCCTGGCGAACGGCGACGAGGTGCAGATCGGCAAGTTCCGCCTCGTGTTCCTGACCGGCCCGCGCGGCGGCAACGCCGGCGGCCCGCAGATCGGCGAATCCGCGGCTGGTGCGGGCAACCAATGACAGCCGTCCGGCAGGAGGCCGCCACTGGCATGTCGATCGGCACGGTGCTCGATCGACTGCGCCCGGATTTTCCGGACGTGACGATCTCCAAGATCCGATTCCTCGAGGCAGAGGGGCTGATCAGTCCGGAGCGGACGCCGTCCGGGTATCGGCGATTCTCGATCGCCGATTGTGAGCGACTGAGGTTCGTGCTCACCGCGCAGCGGGATCAGTACCTGCCGCTCAAGGTGATCAAGGAACAGCTGGAGGCGATCGACAGCGGTGTCGCGACCGTCGGCGCGGTGGATTCGCTGCCTCGGCGGCCGCGCACCCTCGCGGTGGCACCCGGTGAGGTGTCGCCCGAGGAGTTCCGTGCCGATCGTGAGGTGCGGATCAGCCGGGACGACCTGATCGCACGGTCGGGTATCGACGAACGATTCCTGGGTGACCTGCTTCGTAGCGGCCTCGTCGTGCCCGGCGCCGCCGGATTCTTCGACGAGGACGCCGTGACGCTGTCACGGACCGCGAAGGCGATGTCGGAGTTCGGTCTCGAGGTCCGGCACCTGCGGGCGTTCAAACTGGCCGCCGACCGCGAGGCAGGCCTGGTCGCGCAGATCGCCGGGCCGGTGGCGAAGGGTCGCGATGCGGGTGCGCGCGACCGAGCCGAGGAGATGGTGCGTGAACTCGCGGCGCTGTCCCTGACGCTGCACACCTGCCTGGTGAAGGCGGCGGTGCGCGGGGCTCTCGATCGCTGACGGCCGCAGCGGGTTCGAATAGAATCGGGGCAGTACGTCAAACGGGGCTTGTTCGCCGTTCGAGGTGGACCCGGTCACCGGTACGAGGTGGAGGACGCGATGAGTGAGATGCGTGTGATCGGAATCCGTGTCGAACAGCCGCAGAACCAGCCGGTGTTGCTTCTGCGTGAAAGCAACGGCGACAGGTACCTGCCGATCTGGATCGGGCAGACCGAGGCCACAGCGATTGCGTTGGAGCAGCAGGGGGTAGAACCCGCACGCCCGCTCACGCACGACCTCATCAAGGATCTTCTCGAGGCCTTCGGTCACACCCTGCGTGAAGTGCGGATCGTCGACCTGCAGGCCGGGACGTTCTACGCCGACCTCGTGTTCGAGGGCGACGTCCGGGTATCGGCCCGTCCGTCGGACTCGGTGGCGATCGCGCTGCGGATCGGTGTTCCGATCTATGTGGACGAGGCGGTTCTCGCGGAGGCGGGTCTGGTGATGCCCGACGAGCGCGAGGACGAGGTGGAGAAGTTCAAGGAATTCCTCGAGTCCGTGTCGCCGGACGATTTCAAGGCGACCGACGGCTGACGATCTAAGCCTCAACTTTAGGTTGAGGGTTTTGGGCGTGTTGCATTGACCTCCGTTCGTCGAGGCCATACCGTCACGTGCTGTGAACGACCGCCGCGCGGTATGCGCGGGGCGTACCCTGAGTGGATCCACCGTTCGGGTTTACTCGATGTCACGAGTGAGCGATGTGCAGGTAGCGGGGAATCGTCGAGGCTCCGCGCCTGTCAGCCGCTGCTGAACACGCGAGAGGGAGTAGTCCGTGGGAGATCGGCCGCAGGAGCACCAGTTGAACCTCACCGACGAGGCGACCATCGGTGCGTTGAACGTCGACGAGGACGTGCAGCCCGGGTTGTTCCCCGACGATTCCGTCCCCGACGACCTCGTCGGATACCGCGTGCCGATCGCGTGCCAGATCGCCGGCATCACCTACCGCCAGCTCGACTACTGGGCACGCACCAACCTGGTTGTCCCGTCGATCCGCGGCGCCGCGGGATCCGGCAGCCAGCGCCTGTACTCGTTCAAGGACATCCTCGTCCTGAAGATCGTCAAGCGTCTCCTGGACACCGGGATCTCGCTGCAGAACATCCGCGTGGCGGTCGACCACTTACGTCGGCGGGGTGTGCGGGACCTCGCCCGCATCACCCTGTTCTCCGACGGCACCACCGTGTACGAGTGCACGTCCGCCGAGGAGGTCGTCGATCTCCTGCAGGGCGGTCAGGGCGTCTTCGGCATCGCGGTGAGCGGCGCAATGCGCGAGCTCACCGGAACGATCGCCGATTTCCCGGCCGAACGCGCCGACGGCGGCGAGGCCGCCCAGGCCCCCGAGGACGAGCTCGCCTCGCGGCGCAAGAGTCGCGGCGACCGCAAGACCGGCTAGCCTGTTCTGGGCTTTCGTCCAGGTGCCAGGTCGTGGCATAGACTGACGGTGCGTCGCCGTCGTGCGGGAGAGTTCCGGGCGCAGCTGTAGCTGCTGCTCGGACGCCGAAGGAGCAATACCTCCCCGTCAATCTCTCAGGCACCCAGGACCGTGCGGGCTCCGACGCCTCTGGAAAGCGGTGGGAGTACCCACCCGCCCACGGGGAAAGGCGCGCACATCCGGTGGATGCGGCGGCAGCTGAATCTCTCAGGCGCTCGGGTCTCCCGAGCAGGCGACAGAGGGGGAGGACCGTTCCATTCGTGGAGCGCATCCTGCACCTGTCGAACCGCCTGGGAGTTCACTTGATCGACGCTCGTAGCCATTCGTTCGCCGACCGCCACGTCGGCCCGGATTCGGCCGAATTGGGCCGCATTCTCGAGGTAGTCGGTGTGGGTTCGCTCGACGAACTCGCCACTCGCGCGGTGCCGGCCAGCATCCTCGACCCGACCTCCGGCGGTGTCGCTGCGGGTCTCGAGGCGCTCGACGCCCCGCTGACGGAGCACGACGCGCTCGCCGCACTGTCCGCACTGGCGGCGAAGAACACGACGGCCGTGTCCATGATCGGGCTCGGCTACTACGACACGCTCACCCCGCCGGTGCTGGTGCGCAACATCCTCGAGAACCCCGCCTGGTACACGGCGTACACGCCGTATCAGCCCGAGATCAGCCAGGGCCGACTCGAGGCGCTGCTCAACTTCCAGACCATGGTCGGCGATCTGACCGGCATGCAAATCGCCAACTCGTCGATGCTCGACGAGGGCACCGCCGCGGCCGAGGCGATGACGCTGCTGCGTCGTGCGTCGCGGAGCAAGTCGCCGCGCTTCGTCCTCGACACCGACCTGTTCCCGCAGACGCGTGCCGTGGTGATCACCCGCGCCGAGCCGCTCGGCATCGAGATCGTCGAGGCGGACCTGACGCAGGGGCTGCCGGACGGTGAGTTCTTCGGCGTCCTCGCGCAGCTTCCGGGCGCGTCGGGCCGGGTCGTCGACCACGCCGCGATGATCGCGGAGGCCCACGAGCGCGGTGCGCTGGTCGCGGTCGGCGCTGATCTGCTGGCGATGACGCTGCTGACCCCGCCGGGTGAGCAGGGGGCCGACGCCTGTTTCGGCACCACGCAGCGGTTCGGTGTCCCGATGGGCTTCGGTGGCCCGCATGCCGGGTACCTCGCCGTGCACACCAAGCACGCCCGTCAGCTCCCGGGCCGCCTGGTCGGCATCTCGGTCGACGCCGACGACAACAAGGCGTACCGCCTGGCGCTGCAGACACGCGAACAGCACATCCGTCGCGAGAAGGCTACGAGCAACATCTGCACCGCGCAGGTGCTGCTCGCGATCGTCGCGGCAATGTACGCCAGCTACCACGGGGCCGAGGGCCTGAAGGCTATCGCGCAGCGCGTCCATCAGCGTGCCGAGTTCCTCGCCGCGGGCCTGCGCGCTGCCGGCGTCGAGGTGGTCCACGAGCAGTTCTTCGACACCGTCCTGGCCCGAGTGCCCGGTCGCGCCGAGGAAGTGGTCGCGAACGCCAAGGCGTGGGGCGTGAACCTGCGTCTCGTCGACGGAGACCACGTCGGCGTTGCGTGCGACGAGGCGACCACGGAGGCCCACGTTCAGTCCGTGCTGGCAGCGTTCGGCCTGCCGGCGGGCACCGACATCGACAACGTCCCCGTGCCGTTCGGTGACCGGACCACCCCGTACCTGCAGCACGAGTCGTTCACCAAGTACCGCACCGAGACCGCCATGCTGCGTTACCTGCGGGCGCTGTCGGACAAGGACATCGCGCTCGACCGCAGCATGATCCCGCTGGGTTCGTGCACCATGAAGCTCAACGCGACCGCCGAGATGGAACCCATCACGTGGCCCGGCTTCTCGAAGCTGCATCCGTTCGCGGCCGAGGACGCGCCCGGGATGATGAAGGTCATCGAGGACCTGCAGAACTGGCTGGTCGCCATCACCGGCTACGACGCGGTGAGCCTGCAGCCCAACGCCGGCAGCCAGGGCGAGTACGCGGGCCTGCTGGCCATCCGCAACTACCACCTCAGCCGCGGCGACGATCACCGCGACACCTGCCTGATCCCGTCCAGTGCCCACGGCACCAACGCGGCGTCCGCGGTGATGGTCGGGATGCGCGTCGAGGTCGTCGCGTGCCGCGAGAACGGTGACGTCGATCTGGACGACCTGCGGGCCAAGATCGCCGATCATGCCGAGCGTCTCGCCGCGATCATGATCACCTACCCGTCGACGCACGGCGTGTACGAGCACGAGATCGGTGAGATCTGCGCGGCCGTCCACGACGCCGGCGGCCAGGTGTACGTCGACGGTGCGAACCTGAACGCGCTCGTCGGGCTCGCGCGGCCGGGACGCTTCGGCGGCGATGTCAGCCACCTGAACCTGCACAAGACGTTCTGCATCCCGCACGGCGGCGGTGGCCCGGGCGTCGGCCCGATCGGTGTCCGCTCGCACCTCGCGCCGTTCCTGCCCGGGCATCCGATGGCCCCCGAACTGGGTGGCTCGGGGCCGGTTTCGGCGGCGCCCTACGGTAGCGCGTCGATCCTGCCGATCACCTGGACCTACATCAAGATGATGGGTGCCCAGGGCCTGCGCCGTGCGTCGCTCACCGCGATCGCCTCGGCCAACTACATCGCCCGTCGTCTCGACGAGTACTTCCCGGTCCTCTACACCGGTGAGAACGGGATGGTCGCGCACGAGTGCATCCTCGACCTGCGTCCGCTCACCAAGGAGACCGGCGTGACGGTCGACGATGTGGCGAAGCGTCTGGCCGACTACGGCTTCCACGCGCCGACCATGAGCTTCCCGGTGGCGGGGACGCTGATGGTGGAGCCCACCGAGAGCGAGAACCTCGACGAAATCGACCAGTTCTGTGAGGCGATGATCGCGATCCGGCGCGAGATCGACCGGGTCGGGGCAGGGGAGTGGCCCGTCGAGGACAACCCGCTGCGCGGCGCCCCGCACACCGCCGAATGCCTCGTTTCCGAGTGGAATCACCCGTACTCGCGGGAGATCGCCGTCTACCCGCTCGGCACGGGCCGGCCCAAGGTGTGGCCGTCCGTGCGTCGAATCGACGGCGCGCACGGGGACCGGAACCTCGTATGCTCGTGCCCGCCGATCGAGGCGTACAGCAGCTGAGCTGACTGAATCCGACACCGGGCGAGGCCCCCGGTCGTTCCCTGGAACGACCGGGGGGCCTCGCCGATTCGGCGCTCGGGCCGGATCGACCCGGGCGGATGTCCGTGCAGAACGGAACTATGGAGAATCCCGAATTCGCGGGTTCGTCTACATCGGCGGGAGGAGGGGGAGCGGACGGGCCCTCGTCGCACCTGACAATTCGGTCCCGTCGCGCACTCGCAGAGCCCGACGGGGCGTTCCGATACCGAAACGTCGTTGACCGGCCCGAGTGGGCGGGCAGATGATCGATGGATGGTCGAAGTGCCGGACGAGATACGGGCTGCGCGACTAGCGGAGTTGTTCGACCTCGTAGTCGACAGCTACGACAACGTGGGGGTGCCTTTCTTCGGGCCGATCGCGGAACGACTGATAGCGGAGGTCGACCCACGCGCGGGTGCGCGCGTGCTGGACATCGGATGCGGACGCGGCGCCGTCCTGTTCCGACTCGCGGAGGCTGTGGGCCCCGGTGGGGAAGTGGTCGGCATCGACGTGTCGCCCAAGATGATCGCGGCCACCGCTCACGAGGCGCGTGCCCGGGGGCTGACGAACGTGAGTGTCCAGGTGATGGATGCGACGGCGCCGACGCTTCCGCGGGGCGCGTTCGACGCGATCACGGCGTCGTTCATGATCTTCTTCCTGCCGGACCCCGCGGCGGCCCTGACCGCGTGGCGATCGCTCCTGGTGCCGCACGGAACCGTGGGCGTATCGACGTTCGGGGCGTGGGATCGGCGCTGGGAGCAGATGGAGGATCTGTTCGGGCCCTACCGGGATCGCGCCTTCTTCCGTCTCGATCCGCGGGATCCGAACGGGCCCTTCGGCAGCGACGGCGCCGTCGAGGGATTGATGCGAACCGCCGGCCTGGTCCATCCGCGCACCGTCGCTTTCGATCTCGATCTGTTCTTCGACGACACGGAGCAGTGGTACGCGTGGACTCGCTCGCACGGGCAGCGACAACTGTGGGACTCGATTCCGGCCGATGACCTCGATCGGGTTCGTGACGCCGCGCTCGCGCGGGTCGACGGCTGGCGCGACGAGCAGGGACGGATCACGTCACGGCATCGGATCAGGCTGACGCTCGCCCAGCGGCCGTAGTCCGGCCGGGATGCGCAGCAACGGGAGGGGCGGCATGTCGCGGATTCTGGTGGCGGTACTCGTCGTCGCGGCACTGTTCGGGGTAGGAGTCGCGTCGTTCCGGGCGCTGTCCGATGTCGCAGGGGAGGACGGTGCGCGACCGGTGGAGAACAGCGCGTTCACGGTCCGCGGGCGTACCGTGACCTGCGCCGAGTTGCTTCCCGATGGGTGCGACTTCGAGCTTCAGCATGCCTACGACCGGTGGGGAGAAGGCCTCGGTGCCTACGTGACGAGCGACCTCGGCCCGTGGGGTAGGGGGTTGGGCGCCCAGGAGGCGGCACAACGCGGCCTCGAAGCATGCATTACCGCCGGCGTTCCGGGGCGGACGTTCCTGGAATACCTCGACCGGGTGCGGGTCGACCGCCCGGAGGCGACCAGTCCGGAGCTGTTCCCGTTCTGGGATCAGGCGCGTCGGATTCTCTGCCCGTCGCTGTAGTCCGGCAATCGCCGGAATCCGGACCGGTGTCGGCGTACGGAAATCGGTATGCGACGGAACCCCTGAGAAATCCAGAATTCCAGGGCCTGCCATGCAACAATCTCACCCCACCGACACCTCGGTTTCGAGCAGCCGAGACGACGGGGGCACACCCCACACTCACCCTGCCGGGCGGCTGGCCAACTCGAGGATCGTGATCTCCGGCGGGGCGCCGACCCGAACGGGCGGCCCCCACGCACCCGCCCCGCGGGACGTGTAGAGGACGGTGTCGCCGATCCGATCGAGTCCGGTCACCGACGGCTGCTGCAGGGGGACGAGGTAGCCGAGCGGCCACATCTGTCCGCCGTGCGTGTGGCCCGACAACTGCAGGTTCACGCCCAGTTCCGACGCCTCGATCGCCTGCTTCGGCTGGTGCGCCAGCAGCATCACGAAGCGTTCCGGATCCCGGCCGGCCAGTGCCGCGGGCAGGTCCGGTTCGTACGGGGTGGGGGAGGTGCGGTCGTGGATGCCTGCGAGGTCGATCACCGCGCCGCCGCGCGCGATCTCGACGCGCTCGTTGCGGAGCGTGCGGATGCCGAGCCGGTCCCACAGGTCCAGCCATCGGCCACCGTCGCCGGCGTAGAACTCGTGGTTGCCGCTGACGCCGTACACGCCGAGCGGCGCGCGCAGGTCGCGCAACGGCTCGAGGTCCGGTCCCACCTTCGCGACCGTGCCGTCGACCAGGTCGCCGCCGAGCAGGATCAGCTCGGGTTTCTGCGCGTTGACCAGTTCGACGACCTTGCGGGTGAACCCGACGCCGCGAGCCGGGCCGACATGCAGGTCCGTCACGAGCGCGATCCGCATGCCGGCGAACTGGCTCGGCAGGCGCCGCAGCGGCACCCGCACGCGCTCGATGCCCGGTGTGCGGGCCTCGGCGACGCCGTAGCCGGCGGCCCCGACGGCGGCCACCGCAACCGCGGCCGTCGCACCGCGCAACACGCGGCGCCTCGATGGGTCGGTGGGTTGCGGTCGACCCGCCAGGCGGGCAATGCCCGATCCGGCGGCGACCAGGACCAACCCGAGCACCAGGTACAGCAGCGCCGCGAGCCACACCCAGCCGACGAAGCCGGGGATCCGGGCCCACGTCGGGTCGAAGACCTCGCCGCTGCCGAGACCGATCAGCGCCAGCACCCACAGGGTGATCAGGGCGATGTCGACGGCGCGTGCCGCGCGACCGGTCAGCCCGGTCGCGCGGACGAGACGTCGGTGCACCCACCAGCTCACCAGCGCCAGGAAGACGCCGAATACGGCGATGCGGACCATGGTCTACGACAGCATCTGTCCGAGCGCGGCACCGAGTTCGGGACCCTGTGTCGACGGCACCGCGGTGAAGGTTCCACCGGTCTGTTCGGCCATCGCCTGCAGGGTCGCCTGGTCGCTGTTCTCGGCGATCGAGATGACGTCGACCCGGACCGGTTGTGCGGAACCGGTGAGCTCGCGGGTGAGTTGCTGCTTGGTGGTGGACGTGTCGTCGTTGGGTCCGTCAGTGATCAGCAGGACCGAGTTGGGGCGGTCGGCGACGAACCCGGAGACGGCGCTCTTGTGGGCGGCGATCACCGACGCGTACGTCGACGTCGCGGTCGCGGGGCGCAGCGACTGCAGCGCACTGTCCAGCTGTTGCCGTCGCGTGCCCTCGGACAGCGGCCCGGTGGACACCTTCACCAGGTACGGCTTGTTGCCGTCGAGCCCGCGGCTGTACACCCACAGGCCGATGTCGGACGAGTCGGGCAGGCTCGCGATCTGTCGGGACACTGCGTCGACGGTGTTGCTCAGGCGGGTGCCGGTGCCGTCGTCGTAGCCCATCGAGCCGGAGACGTCGAGCAGGATCGTGGTGGCCTGCGGGACGGCGGGATTCGCGAACGTCTGCAGCAGGTGTTGCTGGGCGGGGCCGGTGGCCGGTGCGAGCACCTGTCCGATCGGGGGCATCGGCGCCTGATCCGTTGCGGCCGGGATGTCGTCGCCGACCCGGAATCCGGCATCGACGAGAGTCCGGACCTGCTCGGGCTGACGGAGGAAGTCCACGAACTGGGCGGCGGCGCGGCCGAGGGTCTCGTCGACCCACGGCGTCGCCAGGATCGCGGCGGGATGATCGGCGACCGGCGTCGCACCGGCGGGCGCGAAGGCGACCAGCCCGGACGCCTTCTTACCGAGGGCGCGGATCTGCTGCTCGGTCGAGGGCACTGCGTGGAAGGTGCCCTTCGCCGGTTCCGGCTGGGCTGCCAGCGCCGAGGTCGCGTCCGCGGTCGATGTCGGCGCCCCGTCGATGGCCTTGCTGCCGTTCGCGAGGGCCGCGATCGCGGCGGTCACCTGCGGCGAGGCGGCCTGCGTCTCGTCGAGCGGACCCGCGCCGACATCGGCGGTGGACGCGGCGACGGCGTCGAGCGCCTGATCGGTGGGGGAGCCCGCGGGCAGCGTGAGTTTCAGTGAGCCCCAACCGGGTAGCCCGAGCCCGTCCAGCGTGTCCTTGCCGGACTGCAGTGCGGGCAGGTTCTGCCACCCGGTGCCCGCCGCGGTGAACGCCAGAGCCAGTTCCCTCGAGGCGGCGAGCACCACCGGGCTGGTGGCGAGCGACTTGGGCTGTCCGTCGACCACACCGCCGGTGGCTGCCACGCGGTTGACCGACTGGCTGCTCGACGGGATCCACAGCGCCGGCGCCGGCCCGAGATCGCCGTTCCACGGCCCCCTGGGGGCGCCGCCGAGGGCGTCGGCGACGGCGGCGGAGTCGTGTGCGGTCACCGACACCGACACGCAGTGGTCCCGGACCACCGGATCGGTGGCGGTGTAGCGGGCCGCGAGTTCGCGGATCTGGTCGGCGATGTCCGGCGATGAGGCCACCTCCAGGGTGGCGTCGCCCTCGACACACGCACCCGCCGCCGTCGTTCCCTCATTGCTGGTGCGGTCCCGCAGTTGGAACCAGCCGACGACGGCGAGAACCAGGAGGATCACCGACACCACTGCGATGACCGGGCCCTTGCTGACGCCGCGTGCGCGTCGGTCACTGCGATGTTGCCCCACGTGTTCAACCGCCTCGCTTCACAACCGAAGGACCGGCTCCTGACCGGCCCTGACGAACGCAGTCTAGTTGCGAATACGGACATCCTGACGCACGCGGCCCCGACACCTGTGACGGTGCCGGGGCCGCATGCGGACTCAGGTCGCGATCAGGCGTTGGCGGCCTTGTACTCGCGGCGACGGCGATGCAGGATCGGCTCGGTGTAGCCACTGGGCTGCTTGCCACCCTCGAGGATCAGTTCCTTCGCCGCCTGGAAGGCGATGCAGGAATCGAAGTTCGGGGCCATCGGACGGTACGACGCGTCGCCCTCGTTCTGCCGGTCGACGACCGGCGCCATCCGCTCGAGGCTCGCGACGATGTCGGCCTCGGTGACGATGCCGTGGCGGAGCCAGTTGGCGAGCAGCTGACTCGAGATACGCAGCGTCGCGCGGTCCTCCATGAGTGCGACGTCGTGGATGTCCGGCACCTTGGAGCAGCCGACGCCCGCGTCGATCCAGCGCACCACGTAGCCGAGGATCGACTGGCAGTTGTTGTCGAGTTCCTGCTGCTTCTCGGCCTCGGACCAGTCAGTGCTGGGCGCGAGCGGGATGGTGAGGATCTCGTCGACGGTCGCGCGGGGCTTGCCCTTGAGCTGATCCTGGACCGCGAACACGTCCACCTGGTGGTAGTGCGTCGCGTGGAGGGTCGCGCCGGTAGGCGAGGGCACCCATGCGGTGTTGGCGCCGGCCTTCGGGTGGCCGATCTTCTGCTCGAGCATGTCGGCCATCAGGTCGGTCATGGCCCACATGCCCTTACCGATCTGCGCCTTGCCCTGCAGACCCGTGGCCAGTCCGGTGTCGACGTTCCAGTCCTCGTACGCGGTGATCCACGTCTGCTTCTTCATGTCGGCCTTGCGCACCATGGCACCGGCCTCCATCGAGGTGTGGATCTCGTCGCCGGTGCGGTCGAGGAAGCCGGTGTTGATGAACACCACCCGCTGGTCCGCTTCCTTGATGCAGGCCGCGAGGTTGACGGTGGTGCGCCGCTCCTCGTCCATGATGCCGACCTTGAGCGTGTTGGTGGGCAGGCCCAGAACCTCTTCGACGCGGCCGAACAGCTCGGTGGTGAACGCGACCTCTTCGGGGCCGTGCTGCTTGGGCTTGACGATGTAGATCGAGCCGGTGCGGGAGTTGTTCAGCGGACCGTGGTCCTCGTCGATGCTCAGGCCGTGGACCGCGCACGCGCCGGTGATCAGCGCGTCGAGGATGCCCTCGGGCAGCTCGTTGCCGTCGGCGTCGAGGATCGCCGGGTTGGTCATCAGGTGACCGACGTTGCGCACGAACAGCAGCGAGCGGCCGTGTAGCGCGAGCTCGCCGCCGTCCGGGGTGGTGTAGGTGCGGTCACCGTTGAGCGTGCGGGTGACGGTCTTGCCGCCCTTGTCGAACGACTCGGACAGGTCGCCGCGGTTGAGTCCCAGCCAGTTCCGGTAGCCGACCACCTTGTCGTCGGCGTCGACGGCCGCGACGGAGTCCTCGAAGTCCATGATCGTGGTGATCGCGGACTCGAGCACGACATCCTTGACGCCGGCGCCGTCGGTCTGGCCGATCGGGGAGGTCGGGTCGATCTCGATCTCGACGTGCAGGCCGTTGTTGCGCAGCAGCACCGACGTCGGGGAGTCCTTGTCGCCGAGCAATCCGACGAACTTCTCGGGCTGCGCGAGCCCGGTGATGACCTCACCGCCCAGCTCGACCGCCAGCTTGTCGTCGACCACGAAGTAGCGGGTGGCCTCGGCGTGCGAACCCTTGGCCAGCGGCGCGGCGGTGTCGAGGAAGTTGCGGGCCCACGCGATGACCTTGTCGCCGCGAACCTTGTTGTAGCCGGGCTTTCCTCCGGGCGCCTTCTCGGCACCGCCCTCTTCGGAGATCGCGTCGGTGCCGTACAGCGCGTCGTACAGCGAGCCCCAGCGGGCGTTGGACGCATTGAGCGCGAAGCGGGCGTTGAGCACGGGAACCACCAGCTGCGGGCCGGCGGTGGTGGCGATCTCCGCATCGACGTTCTCGGTCGCGACCTGGAACGGCGCAGGCTCGGGCAGCAGGTAGCCGATCTCCTGGAGGAACGCCTTGTACTCGGCGGCGCTCTGCGGCTTGCCGGCGCGCTCGCGGTGCCACGCGTCGATCTGTGCCTGCAGATCGTCACGCTTGGCGAGCAGTGCCTTGTTCTTCGGCGCCAGGTCGGCGAAGACCTTGCCCGCGCCCTCCCAGAACGTCTCGGCGGACACGCCGGTGCCGGGAAGAGCCTCATCATTCACGAAGTCGTAGAGAACCTTGGCGACCTGAAGACCACCGACCTGCACGCGTTCAGTCATTGAACTGCCTCACTTTTTCCGGTACCACCAGCAGCATCCACAGCAGGGACGCCGAACGGGACGACAACAATGTTACCCGGCGGTAGCTTCCGGAGGAGATCAGTCCGGTGCGGCTGCCGGGACGGCATCGACGAATACAGCTGGAGAGCTGAGGCGCGTGAGGTGGGCGCCGACTGCGGTGGGACGAACGGTGCGCGTCCGGATGCAGACTCGATCATGAAAGGCGAGTTGGCCGATCGTGCACAGATGATACTGGCCGGTCACGATCATCGCGCGGTGGCCCGGGGCGTTGCCGGGTGACGCCTCGACGAGCGGTCCGGCACATGCGATGAGCGGCGCTGCTGTTGACGCGGCGGCGTTCCTGCCGTTTCGTGTGGAGCGAAGTTGATCAAGTACAGGAGGTACAAGTGAGCGACTACGACGCCAAGATGATCATGCTCTCGACCGAGAACCTGGACGAGGCCGTCAAGTTCTACACCGAGACCCTCGGGATGACGCTGAAGTTCCGGGACGGCGCGCACTTCGCGGCCCTCGACGGCGGATCGGTGACGATCGCGCTCGCGACCGCCGTCGACCACCCGATCCCCGGGAAGGTCGTCGTCGGCATCAAGACCGCCGACGTCGACGCCGCGGCGAAGGCGATCGAGGAAGGCGGCGGGGCCATCGTGAAGGGCCCGTACGACGACGCCCACGAGCGGCGCGCGGTGGTCTACGACAACAACGGCAACGGCCTGGTGTTCTACAGCCCGCTCGCCCGGAAGTAGATGCCCCAAGGTGAAGGCCCGCAGCGTGTGACGCTGCGGGCCTTCGTCGTTCTATCCCTGCTTGGCGGTCGCGGCCGCTGCCGCGGCGAGCCGCTCCGCCGCGTCTGTGAGCGGAATACCGTCCTCGGCGAGCGCCGGCACCAGCAGATCCATGCACTTGCCCAGCATCACCACCAGCAACACCCGCAGAGCGCTGATGTCGGCGGCGACGCGGACCTGGTCGGTGCTCACACACGACAGCCGCGAGTACGCCTGCTCGACCGTCTGCCACTCGCCGAGCAGACCCTCGACCAGCAGTTGCGCCCGGACGACCGGCGCGGCCGCAGGGTACAGCGCCTCCTCGGCGGCCCGATGCCAGGGGCGCAGCGTGAACTCGGCGAAGTCGACGACGGCCCGGTGCGTGGCCTCGAACTCGGGGCCACCCTGGCCGACGGTGCGGAACACGTCGCGCTCGAGCACCGCGATGCGACCGAGCAGGTCGAACATCGTCGCCTGCAGCTCGACGGCCGCCTCCTGATTCGTCGCGTCGGTCATCGAAATCCTCTCGTCCCGTGGGCTCGGCGCCCCGCCCGTCGATCACACAGCCCGTCGATCACACAGTAGGGGTGTCCGGCCTCCGCGCCACTGCGCTGTCGCACTCACCGATACGCTTTCCGGCGTGCGTGGTGAATACAAGGTTCCCGGTGGCAAGCTCGTGGTGGTCGACGTCGAGGTGGAGGACGGGCGCCTGTCGCGGGTGTCGTTGTCCGGCGACTTCTTTCTCGAACCGGACGAGGCGCTCGACGACATCACCGCCGCGGTCACCGGCATGCCCGTCGCTGCCGATTCCGCGCAGTTGGGTCAGGCGATCTCAGGGGCGCTGGGTGACGACGTCGCGATGATCGGCTTCACTCCGGAGTCGGTGGGCATCGCGATCCGACGCGCTCTCGGCCACGCGACCAGCTGGCACGACCACACCTTCGACGTCATCGAACCCGTCGTGCTGGATCCGGCGATGCACGTCGCCCTCGACGAGGTGATCACCCGCGAGGTGGCGGCCGGGGAGCGCCGCCCGACGCTGCGGTTCTGGGACTGGGACTCGCCGCTGGTGGTGCTGGGGTCGTTCCAGTCGGTGCGCAACGAGGTCGACGAGGAGGCCGCTGCCCGGCACGGCATCGGCGTGGTCCGGCGAATCTCCGGCGGCGGCGCGATGTTCATGGAGCCCGGCAACTGCATCACCTACTCGCTGGCGGTGCCGACCTCGCTGGTCGACGGGCTGAGCTTCGAGCGTTCGTACGAGTTCCTCGACCAGTGGGTGATGGGTGCGCTCGCCGACGTCGGTATCAACGCCCGCTACGTGCCGCTCAACGACATCGCCTCCGACAAGGGCAAGATCGCCGGGGCCGCGCAGAAACGCTTCGCCGCCGGTGCGGTGCTGCACCACGTGACGATGGCCTACGACATCGACGCCGACAAGATGACCGAGGTGCTGCGCATCGGCCGCGAGAAGATCTCCGACAAGGGCATCACCAGCTCCGGCAAGCGGGTCGACCCGATGCGCTCACAGACCGGCATGGATCGCGACGACATCATCGCCGCGTTCCTCACGCACTTCCGCGCCCGTTACGACACCCACACCAGTTCGTACACCGACGCCGAACTGGCCGCCGCGAGGGAACTGGTCGAGAACAAGTTCGCGAACCCGGAGTGGACCTACCGCGTGCCCTGACCGCCGGCGCCGCGCGCGAATCGGCGCCGTGCGCGCGCAACGGTGCGCGCGCAACGGTGCGCGCGGGACGCCGATTCGCGCGCGGGGCGCGACGGCTCGACTGCTACAGCGATCCGGTGCGGCCTTCGGCGTTGTGCTGGTTGGCAAGATCCGTAGCGGCGTTGGCGCCGAGGTCGGCCCCCACGGAACCGCCGGCGAACCCTCCGATCAGCGTTGCTGCAGCTGTCGCGGCGACAGCGGGCCCCAGCGTTACCGGCCAGGACGCGGGACCACCCGCTGCGACAACGGCGGCGGCGATGGCCCCGACGGGCACGCCGATCAACGAACCCCCCATCACGTGGCCGGCGGTAGCTCCCAGGAACTGGCCGGTGTCGGTGTAGTCCGCGACGCGCTGCTGGGGCGTGGGTGCGTACCCGAGCTGCAGAACATTGAACGGTCGCGCGTTCAGGTCGTATGGGTTGTACAGCGGCGGAACCTCGATCTGCGGCATCTCGGGCAGGGCCGGGATGTTCGCGGATCCGGTGTCCTGTGCGTGCGCGGTGCCGGCCGAGGCGGCGACGATCGCGACCGGCAGCGCGCCGGCGACGACGGCGCGTCGCGCCCAACGGTTTTGCTTCGCAGCATGGCGAGCCATGAGAATTCCCCCTGAATTCGGTGCCGCGTGGGACGCGGCGATGGTGTGCATCGGCGTCCCGGGCGGGCGCCGCAAGGCTGCGGTAGACGCGCGAGATGTGCTCGAAATGTCCCCCCAGACCGTCGAACAATTTAGTGGTTACGGGCGGATAGCTAATCGGCGAGGATCGTCTCGGCCGCGTGGTCGGTCAGCAGCGTCCGGCATCGCCCGAGCAGTCGCCCGCGCAACTGCGCCGCACGCTCCGAGAGCGCCACCTGCTCGCGGACGTAGTCGGCGCGGCCCTGCGGGGTCTCGATGCGGACGGGCTCGTAGCCGTAGTCGGCGAGGTCGTAGGGGCTGGCCTTCATGTCGAGTTCCCGCGCGTCCGTTGCCAGACGGAAACAGTCGATGACCAACTCGGATTCGACGAGCGATCCGAGCTTGGTCGCCCACTTGTACAGGTCCATCCCGGCGTGCAGGCAGCCCGGCTGCTCGCGCGCGACCTGCTCGTCCCGGCTCAGCGGCACCTCGTTGCGGGGTGCGGCGTCGGCGGTGAAGAAGCGGAACGCGTCGAAGTGGGTGCAGCGCAGACTCATCGACTCGACCACCTCGTCGGTGCCGGCGTGCCCGAGCCGCAGCGGGACCTGCGAGTGGCGTACCGCCTCGTCGCCGCCGTGGTAGACCATCGCCCACTCGTGCAGGCCGAAGCAGCTCAGGTGCGGGCGTCGCTGCGCGGTCGCGGACAGCAGCGCGGCGACGTACTCGACGGTCGCGCGTCGGTGTTCGAGGACGTCGGGGGAGACGGTCACGCCCCGCTCGGTGGCCGTGTACCCGGCGTACTCCAGGTAGTCCGCCGCGGCGTCACCGGCGAGGGCGGCACCGAAACCGGGATGCCAGCGGCGCAGCTGATTCGGGCGCACGCTGTAGTACGTGAACAGAAAATCGTGCACCGGGTGACTCACGCCGGCCGCACGACGTTGCAGGTGCGGCCCGACGAGATCCGCCACCGTCTCGCGGTGGCGGTCTCGTCGGGCAGTCCACACCTCTTCCGGCAGAACTGCCGAACTCACAACTCTCAGACCGCCTTCTGACCGGGAATCACGTCGTCGATCCGGTGCGTGCCGTCGCGCACGGTGCCGACGAACTCCTCGACCAGATCCTCGAGCGCGACGATACCGATCACGCTGCCGGACGCGTCGACCACGGCCCCGAGGTGTGAGCTGGCGCGGCGCAGCCCGGCAAGAGCGTCGTCGAGCGGCAGGGTCACCGAGATGCGGGGCAGGCGTCGGATGTCGGAGCGCGGGATCACCGTCTCCGGTCCGACCGATTCGTCGGCGACCCGGTCGAGCACGTCCTTGAGGTGCAGGTAGCCGACCAGTGAGCCGTCGGCGTCCCGCACCGGGTACCGCGAGTAACCGGTCTCGATGACCGCCTCCTCGACGGAACCGAGGGTGGTGCCGTCGCTGGACAGCGGCACCGTGCGGACCTTGTCGGACGGGATCATGACGTCGGCGACCGTGCGGCCCTCCGTCTCGAGCGCCTGCGTCAGACGCCTGTGCTCCTCCTCGTCGATCAGGCCCTCCGTGTGGGATTCGCCGATCATCTCCGACAGTTCGATCGCGGAGACGGTGGCGTCGAGCTCGTCCTTGGGCTCGACGCGCAGCATCCTGAGGATGCCGTTGGCGCTGATGTTGTAAAAGCCGATCAGCGGGCGCACCAGTTTGATGAACCCGAGGTGGATCGGCACCAGCAGCATCGCTGTCTTCTCCGGTCCGGCGATCGCGATGTTCTTCGGGACCATCTCGCCGAGCAGGATGTGCAGGACCACGACCAGCGCCAACGCGATCGTGAACGCGATCGGGTGCAGCAGTCCGTCCGGGACACCGAGGGCGTCCATCGGGGCCTCGATCAGGTGCGCGATGGCCGGCTCGCCGACCTTACCGAGCAGGATCGAGCAGATCGTGATGCCCAGCTGCGCGCCCGCGAGCATCAGCGACAGGTTCTCGCCCGCCGAGATGACCGTGCGGGCCCGCTTCTTGCCCTGCGCGTGCAGGGCCTCGAGGCGGTCGCGGCGGGCGGTGATGAGTGCGAACTCGGCACCGACGAAGAACGCGTTGCCGGCGAGCAGGACGACGGTGAGCAGAACACCGAACAGGTCACCCACGGTCGTTCTCCTCTCGCGTCGCGCCGATGGCGGGGACCGGCGTGAGGAGCACCCGGTCGATCCGTCGGCCGTCCATCGTCAGTACCCGGGCGATCCAGCCGCGGCCGTCGGGGCCGATCGGATTGCCGTGCGAATCGGGCAGCGGTACCTCGTCGCCCTCGACCGGGATCCGGCCCAGACAGGTCAGCACCAGGCCGCCGAGGGTGTCGTACTCGCCCTCGGGGGCGGTGTACCCGGTGGCCCGGGTGATCTCGTCGGTGCGCAGCAGTCCCGAGCAGGACCAGCTGTGACCCACGCGCTGGACGTCGATCTCGGGCTCGTCGTGCTCGTCGCGGACGTCGCCGAGGATCTCCTCGATGAGGTCCTCCATGGTCACGATGCCGGCGGTGCCGCCGTACTCGTCGACGACGAGTGCGACCTGCATGCCGTCGGCCCGGATCTGTTCCATCACCGAGTCGCCGTCGAGCGAGGACGGGACGACGGGCACGGCCTGCGCGAGGCTGTCGAGTCGTGTCATGCCGCGGCGCGCCGCCGGGACGGTGAACGCGTGCTTGATGTGCACGACGCCCATGGTGTTGTCGAGATCGCCGTCCACGATCGGGAACCGGGAGAACCCGGTGCGCGAGGCGGCGTCGATGAGGTCGACGACGGTGGCGTCGGTGTCGAGGGACTCGATCTTCACACGCGGTGTCATCAGCTCCTCGGCGCTGAGCTCGCCGAACCGCAGCGAGCGGTTCACCAGCAGCGCGGTGCCGGCGTCCAGCGATCCGCGTTCGGCGGATGTGCGGACGAGAGATCCGAGTTCCTGCGGGGACCGTGCCGAGCGCAGTTCCTCGGCGGGTTCGATGCCGAGGCGTCGGACCACCCAGTTGGCGGTGCCGTTGAGGCCGTTGATCGCCCACTTGAAGATCAGCGAGAAGCCGGCCTGCAGGCCGGCGGTGGCGCGGGCGGTGGGCAGCGGCCTGGAGATGGCCAGGTTCTTCGGGACCAGCTCACCGAAGATCATCGAGAACGACGTCGCGATGATCAGGGCCAGCGCCAGCGAGATTCCGCTCGCCGTCGACGCGGACAGCCCGATCGCATCGAGGATCGGGGTGATGAACCGGGCCAGCACCGGTTCGGCGAGGTAACCGGTGATCAGTGTCGTGATCGTGATGCCGAGCTGGGCGCCGGACAGCTGGAACGACAGCGTGCGGTGCGCGTGCTGGACCTGTCGGGCGCGTCGGTCACCGTCGCGTGCGTGGGCGTCGACGGTGCTGCGCTCGAGCGCGGTGAGGGAGAATTCCGCCGCCACGAAGATGGCGGTGCCTGCGGTCAAGGCTACGAAGCCGACCAGGCTGAGGGCAGTCAGTGCGATGTTCACGTCAGCACCGCCCGCCGAGTAGTTCGGGGCCGCCGGGTTTGTCTCCCGGCTCGGTAGAGGACCCCTCCGAGGTTTCGGAGGAACCTTCGACACCGGCGGACTCGGCATTCGAGCCCGGGGAGGTTGCCACGGGGGGTGCGTCGGGGGGTGTGTGTATGGGTGCCTCGGGCACCGGAGTCCTCTCTGTCGGGCGGCGCATTACGTCACGAACAACGGATGCTGCGCCGATCATATTTCCGGAAATAGAGCTTCCACTGTACCGGTCGAGGCATGAATGGGATGAAACGGACATGCGTTCGCGCTGTGGGTGGGGGAGTCACCAGCCGGACGGGAGCGGACGCCCCTCCGCGAACCCGGCCGCCGACTGGACGCCGATGACGGCCTTGTCGTGCAGTTCGTCGAGGGTCCGGGCACCGGCGTACGTGCAGGTGCTGCGGACCCCGGCGCAGATGTGGTCCAGCAGGTCCTCGACGCCCGGTCGCGCCGGATCGAGGAGCATCCGGGAGGTGGAGATGCCCTCCTCGAACAGACCCTTGCGGGCACGGTCGAACGCGGTGTCGTCGACGGTGCGGGCCGCGACGGCCCGCTTGGACGCCATCCCGAAGCTCTCCTTGTACCGGTTGCCGTCCCGGTCGATCCGCAGCTCGCCGGGCGATTCGTACGTTCCCGCGAACCACGACCCGACCATGACGTTCGCCGCGCCCGCCGCCAGCGCGAGCGCGACGTCGCGCGGATGCCGCACGCCCCCGTCCGCCCACACGTGCGCACCCAGTTCGCGCGCGGCGGCCGCGCACTCGGCCACCGCGGAGAACTGGGGGCGGCCGACACCGGTCATCATCCGGGTGGTGCACATCGCGCCGGGGCCGACGCCGACCTTGACGATGTTCGCGCCGGCCTCGATGAGGTCCCGGGTGCCTCGGGCGGACACCACGTTGCCGGCGACGAGCGGGACCCCCAGGCCGAGCGCGGCGACCGAACGCAGCGCGTCGAGCATCCGCTGCTGGTGTCCGTGCGCGGTGTCGAGCACCAGCAGGTCGGCGCCCGCATCGGCGAGCGCCTTCGCCTTGGCCGCGACGTCTCCGTTGACGCCGACCGCGGCGGCGACGCGAAGTCGGCCGTGCTGGTCGATCGCGGGTGTGTAGATCCCGGCCCGGATGGCGCCGGTGCGGGTGAGGACGCCGGCGAGCATGCCGTCGGCGTCGACGATCACCGCGAGCGGATCGTGCCGCGACTCCAGCAGGGCGAACACCTCGCGGGGTGTCGCCGTCACCGGCGCGGTCGCGAAGTCGCGCACCGCGACGGCGCCGACACGTGTGAAGCGGTCCACGTCCGCGCAGGACGATTCGGTGAGCACCCCGACCGGCTTGCCGCCGTCGACGACGACGGCGGCCCGGTGCGCGCGCTTGTGCAGCAGCGTCAGCGCATCCGAGACGGCGTCCTCGGGATCGAGGGTGATCGGCGTGTCCGCCACCAGATGCCGGTTCTTGACGAAATCGACGGTCTCGGCGACCGCGGACGACGGCACGTCCTGCGGGATGACCACGAGCCCACCGCGCCGGGCGACGGTCTCGGCCATCCGCCGTCCCGCGACCGCGGTCATGTTGGCGACGACGATCGGGATCGTGGTCCCGGACCCGTCCGACGTCGCGAGGCTCACGTCGAAGCGCGACGCGACGTCGGTCCGGTTCGGGACGAGGAACACGTCGTCGTAGGTGAGGTCGTACGGCGGGCGGTGCCCTTCGAGGAACTCCACAGTGGCCGAGCGTACTGCCCGCACCGGCGCCGTGCCCGGTATCAGGCGAGCGTCGGGTCCGTGTCGTCTGCCGGTGCCGACTCGGGGCGTTCGAGTCGTCCGTCGCCGTAGCGGGCGAAGCGGCCCGTCTCGCGGCTGTAGACGGGGGCCTCCGACGGCCACGGCCAGCCGCCGAACCTGGTGGTCCGGTAGTCGTTGTACGCCTGCATGATCTCGCGCTCGGAGTTCATGACGAACGGGCCCTGCGCGGCGACCGGCTCGCCGATCGGCACGCCCTGCAGCATCAACACCGTCGACCGGGTGTCCGCGCGCACGGACAGGCTGTCGCCGTCGTCGGGCGCGTAGCCCCACCCGGATTCGACGGCGGTGCCGTCGATGTCGACGCGGGCCCCGTCGCCGTGGACGTAGAGGACCCGCCGGGCGTCGGCGGAGGCCGCGGAGGGGAGTTCGATCGCCGCGCCCGGTTCGAGGTCCACCAGCCAGATGGCCACGTCGGCGCTGTCCTCGGCCGCCCAGGAGTGGGCGGGCGGTGCCAGCGCGTCCCGGTCCCCGAAGCGGCCGGCGATCACCCGCACGTGCGCGGTGCCGGTCTCGCCCACGACCTCGACGGCGGGGATGTCCTCGTTCCAGAGCATCTTGAACTCCGGCGGCGCGGACTTGTTGCGGGCCGGCAGGTTCAGCCAGATCTGGTACAGCTCGAAGTCGTTGTCGCGGTCGGTGTTCAGGAGGGGGAACATCTCCGAGTGGCTGACCCCGCCTCCCGCGGTGACCCACTGCACGTCGCCGCCGCCGTAGCGGGCGCCGGCGCCGGTGGAGTCGGCGTGATCGACGAAGCCGCGCCGGACGATCGTGATGGTCTCGAACCCGCGGTGCGGGTGTGCGGGGAAACCGGGCACCGTCGTGCCGTGGTACATGTTCCAGCCGGACGGATTGCCGAAGTCCTGGCCGAGCGGGCGGTCGGAGACGTCGACGGCGGGCGTCATGTCCGCGGTGCCCTCCGGATAGTGGTCGACGTGGTGGACCGCGAACAGGAACGGATCGAGTGCCTGCCACGGGCCGCCGAGGCGGAAGATCTGTCCCGAGCGGGTGGTCGAACCCATGCTTCCTCCTGATGTGGATCGGGCGAACCCGATAGTTGAAGATTGGATTTCATTCTCGGGGGTGCAACGCGGACCGGCCGCCGGGCATTCCCGTCAGTCCGCGACCGGCTCGGGCGCCCGCTGCAGTGCGGCCTGATCGCGGGAGAGCGCGATCGTCGTCCCCACCATGACGGCGGCGGCGACCACGATGACCGCGATCCCGACGCCGGAGACGCGCAGGCGCTCGTCGAGCACCGTCATCCCGAGGAACACCGCGATCACCGGCTCGCCGATCGTCATCGCCGGCAGCGACGCCGACAGCGGGCCCACCTGGAAGGCGCGCTGCTGCAGATACACGCCGACGATCCCGGCCGCGAGCAGCGCGTACGTCTGCCACGCGCCGATCACCTCGACGAACCCGCGCTCGAACAGATCGGTCACATACTTGGTGAACGCCACCGCCACCCCGTACAGCGCGCCGCTCGCGGCGCCGAGCAGCAGCGCCCGCCGACCCGGGGCGACCCGCGGGGACAGGCCGACCAGCGTCGCGACCGCGATGGCGGCCACCACCGCGGTGAGCGGGACGGCCCACTGCGCCCACGGGGCGTCGACGCCGCCCGCGGTGGGATTGCCGACGACGAGGAACACCGCCAGCGCGGCGCTGAGCGCGACCGCCAGCCCCCACGAACTGCGCGGGAACCGGGTCCCCGAGAACCGCGCCGACAGCGGCAACGCGAACAGCAATGCCGTCACCAGTAGTGGCTGCACCACCAGCACCGAACCCAGCGCCAACGCCACCACCTGCATCAGGTAGCCGCCGCCGTCGCCGAGCAGGCCCGCCCACCAGCGGGGACTGCGCATCAGCGACGCGATGAGGGACTGCTCCTCCGGCACCTGCGATGCCGCGCTCTGCTGCGCCACCGACGCGCACGCGAACAGGAACGCGGCGACCAGTGCGCACAGGACGGAGGCGAGCATGGCGCTCAGGCACCCCCGCGGCGTCGACGGCTGCGCGGCGCCGCACCGGGCCGGGCCCGACGCTGGTCGCCGCGGCCGGGCTTCTGCGCCCCGTCGCGGTCCTTCTGCCCGGCGGCGCCGCGGGGCGGTAGCGCGGTGCCGCGCAGCGACACCCGGGTCGGCCGCTCGTCGGCCGTCCGCTGGGGCGCCACCGGATCCGGGATGGGCACGCCGCTGGGACGGCGTGCACCGGTGATCGCGGCCAGCCGCGGGTCGTTCGGTCCGACCGCGATCGGTTCCGCCTCGACGCCGGCCGCACGCATAACCTTCGCCGCCGGGGCACGCTCGTCCTCGGTCACCAGCGTGACCACCGCGCCGGCCTCGCCGGCCCGCGCCGTGCGGCCCGCGCGGTGCAGGTAGGCCTTGGATTCGGTCGGCGGATCGACGTGCACGACGAGGGAGACGTCGTCGACGTGGATGCCGCGCGCGGCGACGTCGGTGGCGACCAGCACCGGTCGGGTGCCGTCGGCGAATTCCGCCAGCGTCCGCGTCCGGTAGCCCTGGGGCTTGTCGCCGTGCAGCGCGCCCGCGTCGATGCCGACGGCTCGCAGCTGCTCGTGCAACCGGTCCACCCCGTGCTTGGTCCGCACGAACAGCAGCGTGCGTCCCGCCCGGGAAGCGATCCGCGCGACGACCTCCGCCTTGTCCGACCGCTCGACGTACAGCACGTGGTGCGTCATCGTCTCGACGGACGCCTCCGGCGGCGCGGTCGCGTGCAGCACCGGATCGGTGAGATACCGCCGGACCAGGGCGTCGACCTCGCCGTCCAGCGTCGCGGAGAACAGCAGCCGCTGCGCCTGCGTGGGCGTCCGGTCGAGCACCTCCGTCACCTGGGGGAGGAACCCGAGTTCGGCCATGTGATCGGCCTCGTCGACGGCGGTGACCACGACGTCGTCGAGCGTGATCGTCCCCGACGCGAGGTGATCGGCGATCCGGCCGGGCGTGCCGACGACGACGTCCGCGACGCGCGAGAGCCGCACCGCCTGCCCCTTGAACGGCACCCCGCCGACGAGCAGCGCGATCCGTAGGCCCAGCGCGAGCGCCGACTCGTCGAGCGCCTTGTCGATCTGGGCGGCCAGCTCACGGGTGGGGACCAACACGATGGCGCGCGGGCGACCCGGTCGGCTCGCCTTTCCGATCAGCCGCACCAGCATCGGCAACCCGAACGCGAGCGTCTTCCCGGACCCGGTCGGCGCCCGGCCGAGCACGTCCCGTCCGGCGAGGATGTCCGGGATCGTCGCCGCCTGGATGGGGAACGGGGTCTTCACCCCGTCCCGGCCCAATGCGTGCACGAGCGTGGGCGGAAGCCCCAACTGTGCGAAGGTGACGTCGGAGCGGTCGGACATCGGGATGGGGTGCCTCCGTAAGGGCCGGTGAGAAACCGGGCCGCAGACCCGGGCACAGACGCAGCTCGCGTGTGAAGTCACAGGTTACCGCGTACGGCGGATGACAGAATTCAGCTTTTCCCGTGGACGATCCTCTCGCGCCACGGTCCACGAGGAGGTAGACGTGTCCGAATCCCGCAGTTCCAGGCCGTCGGTGTCCGACGCCGAGTTCCGGCACCTGCAGCGGTGCGTCGATCTCGCCGCCGAGGCCCTGCTGGCCGGCGACGAGCCGTTCGGATCGGTGCTCGCCACCGCCGACGGCACCGCGGTGGCCGAGGACCGCAATCGGATCGCCGGCGGCGACCGGACACGGCATCCGGAGTTCGAACTCGCCCGCTGGGCCGCCGAGAACCTGACCATCGACGAGCGCGCCGGCGCGACGGTCTACACCTCGGGCGAACACTGCCCGATGTGCGCGGCCGCGCACGCCTGGGTGGGTCTGGGCCGGATCGTCTACGTCGCCTCCACCGAACAGTTGGTGGGCTGGTTGACCGAGATGGGGGTGGCGCCGGCCCCGGTGAGCCCGCTGCCGATCCAGGCCGTCGCCCCCGGTGTCACCGTGGTCGGACCGATCCCGGAACTCGTCGAGGACGTGCACGTGCTGCACCGGCAAATCCACGGCGCCTGACCGCGGACGTGCGACGGGGGCGGACGCTGGTCGCGTCCGCCCCCGTCATCTGTCCGCCGACGAGGTTCAGGCCTCGATCTCGGAGCGGTCACCGCTCCAGAGGGTGTGGAACTTGCCCGGCTTGTCGATGCGCTCGTAGGTGTGCGCACCGAAGAAGTCGCGCTGGCCCTGCGTCAGGGCCGCCGGCAGGCGCTCGGCGCGCAGGCCGTCGTAGTACGACAGCGACGACGCGAACGCCGGCACCGGGATGCCGAGGGTGGTCGCGGTGACGACCACGCGACGCCAGCTGTCGATCGCGTTCTCGATCGCCTCGCGGAAGTACGGCTCGACAATCAGCGACGTGAGGTTCGGGTTGCTGTCGTATGCATCCTTGATGCGGTTCAGGAAGCGGGCCCGGATGATGCAGCCGCCGCGCCAGATGGTCGCCAGGTCACCCGGGGTGAGGTTCCAGTCGTACTCCTCGCTGCCCGCGCGGATCTGATCGAAGCCCTGCGCGTACGCGACGATCTTCGATGCGTACAGCGCGCGGCGGATATCCTCGGTGAACTGTTCGACATCGGTCGGCTTGGCACCCAGGTCGCCCGACGCCAGCCCCTGCGCTGCCTTGCGCTGGTCACGCGAACCGGACAGCGCGCGGGCGAACACGGCCTCGGCGATGCCGGTGACCGGCACACCGAGATCGAGCGCGGACTTGACCGTCCAGCGGCCGGTGCCCTTCTGCTCGGCGGCGTCGACGATGACGTCGACCAGTGCCCTGCCGGTCTCGGCGTCCTTCTGCCTGAGCACCTCCGCGGTGATCTCCACGAGGTAGCTCTCGAGCTCGCCCGCGTTCCACTCGGTGAACACGTCGGCGATCTTGTCGGCGTCGAAGCCGAGGGCGTCACGGAACAGGTTGTAGGCCTCGCCGATCAGCTGCATGTCGGCGTACTCGATACCGTTGTGCACCATCTTCACGAAGTGACCCGAGCCGTCGGGGCCGATGTGCGTGCAGCACGGGGTGCCGTCGACGTGCGCCGAGATCGACTCGAGCAGCGGGCCGAGCGCCGCGTACGACTCCTTGGGACCGCCGGGCATGATCGACGGGCCGTTGAGGGCACCCTCCTCGCCGCCGGAGATGCCCGCGCCGACGAAGTGCAGACCGCGCTCGCGCAGCGCCGCCTCACGACGGATCGTGTCGGTGTACAGCGCGTTGCCGCCGTCGATGATGATGTCACCGGGCTCCATCGCGTTCGCGAGTTCCTCGATGACCGCATCGGTCGCGTCGCCGGCCTTGACCATGATCAGCACGCGTCGCGGCTTCTGCAGCGCGCCGACGAACTCCTCGATGGTCTCGGTGCGGACGAAATCACCGTCGCTACCGTGCTCGGCGATCAGCGCATCGGTCTTGGCGACACTGCGGTTGTGCAGCGCCACGGTGTGGCCGTGGCGGGCAAAGTTGCGGGCGATGTTGGATCCCATAACGGCGAGCCCGGTAACGCCGATCTGGGCGCGGGCAGCCTCGGTGCTGGCAGAGGTCTCGGTGGTCATGGTTACAGCTTCCCTCGTCACCCCCGCGAAACGCGAACCGGCCCCGCTGTTCGAGATATGGCACCCGTCACGCACATCGGCCCCGGCTGCCCGTCAACGGGCGGCCGGGGCCGATGCTCAGGTCTACCGATCGATCACCGACCGGTCCGCGTGTTACTGGTTGCGGCCGCGGCTCGGGCCGTCGAAACCGTCGTAGCTGCGGCGGTCGGTGCGGCTACGGAAGCCGCTCGAACGCTGCTCGGACGGCGCACCGCTGCTGCGGCGGTCTCCGAACGACCGGTTGTCGCGGTCGCCGAAGTCCCGGCGCGGGCCGCGATCGTCCCGGTTACCCCGGAAGCCGCCACCGTCGCCGTCGCGGCGCGGGCCACGGTTGTCCCGATCGCCGAAGTCCCGGCGCGGGCCACGATCGTCGCGGTTACCGAAGGAGCGGTTGTCGCCGTCCCGACGGGGACCGCGATCGCCGAAGCTGCGCTCGTTCCGGTCGTTGCGGTCGTTGCGGAAGCCGCCGCCCCGCGAGTCGTTGCCGCGGAAGCCGCCACCGTCCCGGTTGCCCCGGAAGCCGCCACCGCCACCGTCGCCGTCGCGGCGCGGTGCACGGTTGTCGCGGTCACCGAAGTCGCGGCGCGGGCCGCGGTCGTCGCGGTTGCCGAAGGAGCGGTTGTCGCGGTTACCGAAGTCGCGGCGCGGGCCGCGGTCGTCGCGGTTGCCGAAGGAGCGGTTGTCGCGGTTACCGAAGTCGCGGCGCGGACGGTCACCCTGGGGGCGATCGTCCCGGTTGCCCCGGAAGCCGCCGTCACGGTTGCTCGAGTTGCCGCGGAAGCCGCCACCCTCGCCGTCGCGGCGCGGGCCACGGTTGTCCCGATCGCCGAAGTCCCGGCGCGGGCCACGATCGTCACGGTTACCGAAGGAGCGGTTGTCGCGGTCACCGAAGCTGCGGTCACCCTGCGGGCGATCGCCGTAGCTGCGCTGGCCGCTCGGACGATCGTCACGCGAACCGAAGTCCCGGCGCGGGCCACGGTCCCCGAAGTCGCGGCGCGGGCCACGATCGTCACGGTTGCCGCCGCGGAAGCCGCCCTCGCGGCGCGGACCACGGTCGCCGAACGACCGCTCACGGCGATCGCCGCGGCCGTCACGCTCGCTGCGGAAGTGGCTCTCGCGCACCGGTTCTCCACTGGGAGTGCGGGCGCCGGTGATGGTCGCGAGCTCCTCAGAGCCCGGTGCCACGGGCACCGCGGTGGCGTTGACGCCGGCCATGCCCGTCAGACGACGGAACTGGCGACGTTGGTTCGGCAGCACGATCGCGGCGACCACACCGGCCTCGCCGGCGCGCGCGGTGCGACCCGCGCGGTGCAGGTAGTCCTTGTGATCGGCCGGGGGATCGACGTGCACGACGAGGTCGATGCCGTCGACGTGGATGCCGCGGGCCGCGACGTCGGTCGCGACGAGCACCGGGGTGCGGCCGTTCTTGAAGCGCTCGAGCACGCGGGTGCGCTGGTTCTGCGCCTTGCCGCCGTGCAGGGACTCCGCCGCCACACCCTGCTCACGCAGACGTTCGGTGATGCCCTCGGCGCCGAGCTTGGTGCGCGCGAACATGATCGTGCGGCCGCCCTCACGCGACGCGATCTCCGCGAGGACAGCGTCCTTCTGGCCACGATCGACCAGCAGCACGTAGTGGTCCATCGTGGTGACCGAGGCGCGGCCGTCCTGCGTGGAGTGCAGCTCGTGCTCGGGCAGGAACTCGCGGACGAGGGTCTTGACGTCGTTGTCGAGCGTCGCCGAGAACAGCAGCCGCTGGCTCTCGTCGGGGGTGTCGCCGAGCAGCGTGCGGACCTCGGGCAGGAAGCCCATGTCCGCCATCTGATCCGCCTCGTCGAGCGCGGTCATCTCGACGGAGTCGAGGATGCAGGTGTTCTGCCGCAGGTGATCGCCGAGACGACCGGGGGTGGCGACCAGGATGTCGACACCGCGGCGCAGCTGATCGACCTGCTTGGTGAACGGCGTGCCACCGACAGCGGCCTTGACGTTCAGGCCGATCGAGCCCGCGTACGGGGTCAGCGATTCGACGACCTGGAAGGCCAGTTCGCGGGTGGGCACCAGGACGAGGGCGCGCGGACGCTTGGGGGCCGGGCGCTCGTCGTGGCGGGCGAGGCGGGCGAGCATCGGGAGGCCGAAAGCGAGGGTCTTGCCCGAACCGGTCTGGGCGCGGCCGAGGATGTTCTTGCCGGCGATGGCATCCGGGATCGCCATGGCCTGGATCGGGGACGGGCTGGTGATCGAGTTCCGGGCCAGCGCGGCGACCACGGGCTCGGGGAGCCCGATCTCGGCGAACGTCAGGCCGGTCGCCTCGTCGGTTTCGACGGTGCCGTCGGCCTCGGCGGTGCCGTCGGCCTCGGCGGACTCGGTCTCGGAAACCTCAGGAGCTTCGGTGGTCTCGACGGCGTCGGCCGTCACCTCGGTGGTCACGGTGTCGACCGTGGTCTCGGGAATCTCGACTGCTGGCTCGTTCTCGTTTCGAGCAGCGGAATCTTGGGCAGCATTAGTCACGCGGAATTACCTCTCCGGACGTCGGGCACGTCGCGGAGCGGGCTGTCACGCAGCCGCACGAAGAGACGAGCCAGGGCACAATTCACCTGGCCATCCGAGCGCCTTGCGCGGGTGAGATGGGGCTGTGTGCCTACATTGATTGATCGGACCGCGATGGCGGTCGCAAACGAGTGTACGCGATCTCGATCGGTGTCGAGGATCCGGCACGGCGCTGTGACCAGCGTTACTGCGCGCAATCAGTGATGGGACACCGAGAACAGGCGGCTCAACTCGACCAGCCACGGCACGGCCACGGCGATCGTGGGGATCACCAGGATCGCGGCCGCACCGATGTATGCGGCGACGGCGATGCGGACGTCTCCGGTCGGGTCGGTGAGGCGCTGCACACGCACCAGCGTGCTCGGACCGCCGACGGCCATCGCCCCGCGCGGTGCCGTGGAGCCCGCGCAGGTGACGAGCGCGCGGGCCAGTGGTGCCGGGCCGGTCACCTTCACCGCGGAATCGTCGGCGAGCAACTCGACGAGCAGCTGCACCGATCCGAGTGCCGACTTGGAGCGCGCGACCCGCGGGAAAGCTTGGTGCACAGCGGTGAAGGCCTCGAGCACGAGGTCGTGCCGGGCCCGCAGATGCGAACGCTCATGGGTGAGGATCGCGGTGATCTCGGCCTCGTTCAACGAGTTCAGCGTGCCCTCGCTGAGGACCACCCGCTGCCGGAGCCCGGGCAGGCAGTACGCGATCGGTTCCGCGGCGTCGAGCACGCGAACGTCCGAGATGCGGCCCAACGCGGACGATATGTCGACGTCGCCGCGATCGAGGAGATCGACGAGCATCCGGTGGCGGGCGCGGCGTCGCCGGGTGTGGATCGCCACCCGCACGATCGAGAAGATCAGCCGTGCACCGATCAACAGAGTCAGTCCGAACACGACCACGTAGAGGATCCACAGCGGAAGCCCCAGCGCGTCGATCTCGGCGGTCGGTTCCGTGGTGGGTCGGCCGTCCGGGCCCGGTACGAGCAGCCGGCTCGCGATGGCGAGCCCGGAACTGAATGCCGACAGCACGGCGGCCAGCGCGACGGCCTGCCACAGCACCAGGGCCGCCCGCGGGGAACGGAACGTCCACCGTGCGCGGCTGAGCAGGGCCGGCACGGGTCCCGTGAGAGCGAGCGCGAGCACCCCGAATGCCAACGCCGTGGGGGCGTTCATCGTTTACATGTCATGGCAGGTGAGGGGTCTCAACTCGCGCGGCCGGTGCCCGGGCGGAGACCGGTCGGGTGGACCGGATCGCCGGTCTGCACGGCCTTGTCCGACTCCGACGCCTCGAGCGCGGCGAGAGCCTCACGCAGCGCGGCGGCCTCGTCGGCGCCCACCTGTCCCACGAAATGCACCAGTGCGGCGGCGCGCTCACCGGACGCGTCGGCCTGCTGCAGGGCATCGACCATGAGGCTGGCGACCAACTCGTCGCGTCCGTGCACCGGCAGGTACCGGTGGGCGCGGTCGTCGCGCTGCTGGATGACGAGGTGCTTCTTCGCCAGACGCTGCAGCACGGTCATCACCGTGGTGTACGCCAGCTCTCGTCGTGCGGCGAGTGCCTCGTGCACCTGCCGCACCGTCTGAGGTTCCGACATGGACCACAGGTGGTCCATCACCGCGCGTTCGAGCTCGCCGAGTCCAGCCATGCTGCGATTCTACGGACCGCCCGCTCCGAATGCTTACTACTGCCAGTAGTAAGTTTCGGCGCGTCGGTGTGGTATGGGTCGCACCGCCCCCGCGGCGCGGTATACCGGTGGGGGAAACGTCAGGGGCGGAGGTCCGATGTTCGGCTGGCTCGATCGTGTGTCCCTGGTGTCCGGGCCGCTCCCGGTGATCGTCGTGGTGCTCGGCATCCTCGGGGCGGGCTGGCTGTGCGCCGATCGCCGCCGGTGGTTCCTGCGGTGGGCGCTGCCGCTGTCGATCGTCGGGGCGGCCGCGATGACCGCGGCCCTGTACGTGATCGTCGAGCACGTCTGGCGGCCGTTCCCCGATCCGGTCGAGAAGCCGGTCTATCTGTGGATCGGGGTCGGGTTGTGGGCGGTGCTGCTGCTGGTCCCGCGGATCGTGGCCGGGCGCCGGTGGATGATCCCCGTCTCGGTCCTGGCGGCCGCTACGGTGGTGCTAGTCGCGGCGGTGCAGATCAATCAGGTGTTCTACGCCTATCCGACGGTGGGTACGGCGCTCGGTCTGCCCGACCCCGACCGGATCGACTTCGCCGAGGTGCCCCCGCCGACGGGACCGGTCGTCACCGGTCGCCCACTCGAGGATGCGTGGGCGCCGCAGGTCCCCGGCGGCATGCCCGACAGCGGACGGTACGCGTCGGCGCCGATCCCGGGGGAGACGTCGGGATTCGCGGCGCGCGACGCGGTGGTCTATCTCCCGCCGTCGTATTTCGTCAGTCCTCGGCCGCTGCTGCCGGTGCTGGTCCTGCTCGCCGGGCAGCCGGGATCGCCCGAGGACTGGCTGAACGGCGGCAAGCTGGCCGCCACGATGGACGCGTTCGCGCGCGCCCATCACGGGCTCGCGCCGGTCGTGGTCGTGCCGGACGGCACCGGGTCGCAGCTCGCCAACCCGTTGTGCATGAATTCCAAGCTCGGGAACGTCGCCACCTATCTGGCGGTCGACGTGCCCGCGTGGACGAAGTCGCATCTACAGGTCGACCCGGATCCCCGCTCCTGGGCGGTGGCCGGTCTGTCCTACGGCGGGACGTGCGCGCTGCAGTTGGCGACGAACTACCCACAGGTGTATCCCACGTTCCTCGACTTGTCGGGGCAGGAGGAACCGACGCTCGGGGACCGGCAGCGCACCGTCGACGAGGCGTTCGGCGGCGACGAGGCCGCCTTCGTGGCGGCCAATCCGATGGATCTGATGAAGACGCGTCGCTACCCGGACACGGCGGGGATCATCGTCATGGGCGACCGCGACGACGCGTACCGCGGCGGCGCGAAGAAGGTGTTCGAGGCGGCGAAGAACGCGGGCATGGACGTGCAGTACGTGGAAGTACCGGGCGCCCACAGCTTCTCGGTCTGGTCCACGGGTCTACGGGAGGAACTCGACTGGCTGGCGAAGAGGATGGGGCTGATCTCGTGAACACGCTGCGGCGGTACGGGCGGCGGGTCGTAGACCTGCTCCGGCACGGTGTCACCGGCGCCCCGGTCAGCGTCACGCTGCTCGCGGTGATCTGGGTGCTGGGCTTCGCGACCGCTTCGCTCGTGCACGGCCCCACCCAGCTCGTCGATCGGCACCTGGCGGTCGGGATCGGGCCGATCGAGCACTGGCGGCTGTGGACTCCGTTGACCGCCGGTCTGTGGGCGTCCGGACTTGCCGGCTATCTCGGTGCGACCGTTCTCGTGTTCCTTGTCGCGGCCCCGATCGAACGACGGATGGGGTCGGGACGGTTCGCGGTGTCGGCCGCGGTCACCCAGGTGGCGGGGGCGGTCCTCGGCCTGGCCGTGGCGACTGTCGTCAAGATGCTCGACTCCGACTGGGGTTTCCGTCTGCACATCGGGACCGCGGTCGGCCCCACCACCTGGATCGTCGGCGTCGTGATGGTCGCCAGCGCGTCGATGGACACGCTGTGGCGCCGACGCATCCGCGTCGGACTGTTGGCGCTGACGATCACGCTGGTGCTGTTCGCCGGACAGTTGCAGGACGTGATCCGGTTGGGTGCCGTCGTGGTGGGCCTGTGTCTTGGGCCGTGGATCGTGGGCCGGTCCGCGCGCGGGCCCCGGATCTCGGGGACCCGGCGCGAGGGGCGGGTGCTGGTCGCGATCGTGGTCGCGGCCACCTCCATCGGCACCATGCTCGCGGCGCTGTCGCCGCACGCCGTCGGGCCGCTCGCGGTGCTGCGCGACCTGTTCCGGGGCGTGCCCTGGACGGCTGCCGAGGTGCGCGAGATCTGCGAGGCGTCACAGACCGATCCCGACTGTCGGCGCGGCGAGCTGGACCTGCGGCTGTCCGGCATCGGCCCGACGCTGCTCAGCCTGATGCCGTCGGTGTTCCTGCTGGTGCTGTGCGACGGGCTGCGGCGCGGCCGGCGGTTCGCGTGGATCGCGGCCACCGTCGCGCAGGTGGTGCTGTTGGCGCTGTCGCTGTTGAACTTCGTCGTCCGCTACATCGACGTGGCCGACGAGGAGACGCTCTTCTACGGCCTGGAATCGCCCAATGTCTACCGCACACTCATCCCGTTCCTGACCCCGCTGGCGCTGGTGATCCTGCTGCTCGCGACGCGGAAACTGTTCGATGTCAAGGCGCCCCCGAAGACGTATCTCCGGATGTCCGCCGAGCTGGGGGCGCTGGTGGTCGGGCTCGGTGTCCTCTATGTCCTGGGCGGGATGTGGGCGCGGGGCGGCTTCGACCGCCGGCCGACCATGACGACACTGATCGCCGACTTCCCCGAACGTCTGGTCCCGCCGGTGTACCTGCAGATGCTCGATCCGCGGCTGCTGCCGGTCGACTGGGCGTCGACCTTGCTCTACGAGTGGACCGGCGTCGTGTTCTGGGTGGTGGCCTGCCTCCTGGTGGCGGGCACATTCCTGCGACCCGCGTACGGGGCCGAAAGCGGCGCGGCGGAGCGGGCCCGGGCGATCCTCACCTCCGGGTCGGGCAGCGCGCTGTCGTGGATGACGACCTGGCACGGCAACTCGTACTGGTTCGGCGCCGCCGGCGACAGCTACGTGGCGTACCGCGTCATCGGCGGTGTCGCGCTCACCACCGGAGGGCCGGTCGGCCGGCGCGACCGGGTGCGGGACGACGTGGTCGGGTTCGCCGAGTTCGCCGCGTCCAACGGCTGGACACCGTGCTTCTATTCGGTGACCGGGGACGTCCGGGCCGCGGCCGAGGACCTGGGCTGGGTGGGTGTGCAGGTCGCCGAGGAGACGGTGCTGGATCTGGGCTCGATCGCGTTCACCGGCAAGAAGTTCCAGGACGTGCGCACCGCGCTCAACCGCGCCGCGAAGTCGGGGATCACCGCCGAGTGGATCAGCTTCTCGACCGCACCGCTGTCGATCACCGACCAGATCACGGCCATCTCCGAGGAGTGGGTGGCCGACAAGGGGATGCCCGAGATGGGGTTCACGCTCGGCGGGCTGCAGGAGATGGACGACCCCGAGGTGCGTTGCCTGATCGCCGTCGACGAGCAGCGCACCGTGCACGGGGTGACGTCGTGGCTGCCGGTGTACCGCGACGGCGTGGTGGTGGGCTGGACGCTGGACTTCATGCGCCGGCGCGCCGACGGTCTGCACCAGGGCTTCCGGCCGGCGATGGAGTTCCTCATCGCGTCGGCCGCGATCACGCTCGAACAGGAGGGCGCGGAGTTCGTCAGCCTGTCCGGGGCGCCGCTGGCCACGGTGCAGCAGGGCGACGACACCGTCACGGCCGCGCCCGCGGACGACGTCCGGCCGGGCCTGTCCGAGGCACTGGACTCGGTGCTCGAGGTGCTGGGCCAGACCCTCGAGCCGGTGTACGGGTTCCGGTCGTTGCTTGCCTTCAAGTCGAAGTTCCAGCCGCGGTACGACCCGATGCACATGTGTTTCCCGGACCCCGTCGCGTTGCCGAGCATCGGCAACGCGGTAGGCCGCGCCTACCTGCCCGAGGTGTCGTTCGGGCAGGGGGTGCGCCTGGTCCGGACCCTGATCCGGCGGTGAACCCGGTGCTTCGGCTGTTACTTTCGCCGACCCCGCTTCTGCCGGGCAGGATTCGGTCGGGCGCCTGGTCGGGGCCCGGCGGCCGGCCGTCGTTCGGCAGTCTCCAACTGTTTCGCCGATTCCTCCCGGTCGATACGGGCGAAGACGAGGTGCTGCTGGCCGTAGGTCCAGACGTTGTTGCTCACCCAGTACAGCAGGATCGCGATCATCAGGAACGGTCCGCCGACGAGGACGCCGAGTGGGAAGCCCCACAGCATCAGCTTGTTCATGATCGCCGACTGCGGGTTGGCCGCCGTGTCCGGACGCTGCCTCCGCACCGATGCCCGGGCGTTGAAGTGGGTGGCAAGGCCGGCGAGCACCATCAGCGGGACGGCCACGGCGGCGATCGTGGCCACGGTGGGGACTCCGCCGTACGGAGCGAATGACGCCAGGGTGCTCTGCGGACTGGCGATCGCCGCGGAGATCGGTGCACCGAACAGACGGGCGCTCAGGAACGACTGGACATCGGTGGCGCTGAAGATGTAGTTCGGGGTACTGGCGTTGGCCTCGGGAGTCATTCCGAGTTGGCCCAGCCCGGTTCCGGTGCGGTTGAACGAGCGCAGCACGTGGTACAGACCGAGGAACACCGGTGCCTGCACCAACACCGGCAGGCACCCCATCAGCGGGTTGAACCCGTGCTCCTTCTGCAGTTTCTGCATCTCGGTCGCCTGGCGTTGCCGGTCGCCGGCGTACTTCTGCTGCAGGGCCTTGATCTGCGGTTGCAGTTCCTGCATCTGGCGGGTCGTGCGGATCTGGTTGATCGCGGGTTTGAGCAGCAGAACGCGCAGGGTGAAGACCAGGAACACCACCGCCAGCGCCCAGGCGAATCCGTTGTCCGGGCCCAGGATCGAGCCGAACGCCTTGTGCCAGAACCACAGGATCGCGGACACGGGGTAGTAGATGAAGTCGAGCATGGTGAGCACCTCTTTGCTGCACGACGCGGCGTTACACGGCATCGTGCGGGTGGGAGTTCACGCCGGTGTCCTGTGCGGACTCGTGACGGCGTGGAAAAGGGACGGTCGACCGAGGCGGCCGCACAGCATCAGC
The DNA here is from genome assembly GCF_013348805.1 of Rhodococcus sp. W8901. Lineage (NCBI taxonomy): Bacteria > Bacillati > Actinomycetota > Actinomycetes > Mycobacteriales > Nocardiaceae > Rhodococcus > Rhodococcus sp. W8901. The sequence continues at coordinate 3,033,031 of NZ_CP054690.1, read as the reverse complement.
GGTGCTATGCGGCGGCGAGGACCTGTCCGGGTGCTCGAGGCCGACAGGGGCGGCCGGGGGTGTCGGGGGCGCTCTGCCTGCGGAACGCGCCACGCAGCCGCTGCTCTTCCCTGGGTGGGCCGGAGGCCGATTCGGTCAGCGAGTGCAGTCGGGGCAGCACACTCTGCCCGGCCACGGCGAGCAGAAGAAGGACCGCAACCGTGGCGCCGACGACCGCAGCCGGCCCGTCGATCGCCGTTGCGGCAACCACCAACGCCAGCACGGCCATCCACGTGAGCTGAACAAGGTTCAGCCGGCGCGTGAATACAGACCGGATCCGTGCCATGCGACAAAGCTTAGCGAGCGATCTCCCACGTTCGCAGGATGCGGCGTTACGTCGAGGAGTTCGCTCAGCGATGATCGGATCCGGCATGGTCCTCCGGACGCCTCGCTCCCGGGGTCGTGCCGGTGTCGTCTCGGGGCCCGGGCCGGCGGGCGAGGGTGATGCACGTGATCGCGGTGACTGCCATTGCCGCCATGCCGATGCACGCTGCGCTCGTGTAGGCGTCGTCGGTCGGGAAGAGTTCCCCGGCAGGGGTGCCGGTGGCGAGCATCAGGCCGCCGACAGCGCTTCCGATGGAGAACCCGACACTGCGCACGACCTGGTTGAAGCTCATCGCGCTCGACGTCTCACTGTTCGGGGTGACGGCCAGAATGACTGCGGGCATCGCGGCGGAGAAGCTCCCGACACCGAAGCCCAGGATCGCCATCGACACCAACACTTCGGTGAGATTCGAGCGGGCGCCGGCAAACAGGGCGAAGGCGCCGAGCACGACGATGGCGGTAGCAGCCAGGAGTGCGGGTCCGCCGATTCGGTCCCGCAGGTGAGGAGTGAGTTTGCCGGCGACGAAGCCCATCAGGGAGAACGGAACGAGGACGAGACCGGCGACGAAGGTGGAGAGCCCGAACCCGTAGCCGGCGCCGTGCGGCGTCTGGGCGTAGCGCGTGATGAGGGACACCAGCAGGTACATGCCGATGCCGCCGACGAACATGGCGGCATTGGCTCCGGCCACGGCCGGGTGTCGTATCAGCCGGACATCGACAAGGGGTGCCTTCGCGTGGCGTTCGTAGGCCGTCCAGACGCCGAGCAGGAGCACCGCGACGACCGCCAGGGCCACGGCCAGGCCGAGATGCCGGTTCCACAGGCTCGTCTCGCTGGCGAGGAGAAGAACGAGGAGCAGTCCGGCGGCCAGGAGCAGCGCGCCGGGTACGTCCACCCGGGCCGAGCGCCCTTCGGGCGGCACGGGCATGCTGCGCAGGGCCGCGACGAACGCAACTGCGGTGACGACCACGCCGAGCCCGTAGGCGGCGCGCAGGCCGCCGAGCTCGGTGAGCAGTCCGGCCAGGGGGTAGCCGACGCCGATTCCGATGGTGGACGCCACCGACACCAGCGCGATCGTCGAGACCGCGCGATCTTCGGGAAGATGGTCGCGGGCCACACCCATCATCAGCGCGGTCAGCCCCAACCCGACACCTTGTGCGGCCCGGCCGACGAGCAGCCAGGCGAACGGCAGGGGAAGGGCGGTGAGCACGCTTCCCGCCACCACCACCCCCAGCGTGACGAGGATGGTGCCCCTGCGATGCGGGCCGGCCCCCAAGCGGCCCAGGACGGGCGTGGCGATGGCGCCCGTCAACAAGGTGATGGTCAGCGTCCACTGAGCGCTGGCGAGCGAGACATGCAACGTGGTGGCGACGCTGGTGATCAGCGGTGCCCCGAGGCTGCCGACCGCGGCGACGACCAGGGCGATGAACACCAGCGAGGGAACCAACAGGACGGAACTGTTCTCGGGCCGCTCCGCGGCGGTTCTCGAAACCCGCTGCCTGCCGTCGGGTCCACCTGTCTCCTGGCGCTGCTCCATGCGCCGTAGATTACGGAGCCCGACAGTCGGGCGTGATCACGCGCGGTTGTGCCGGTCGCGCCAGTCGAGCCACGGTCGCAGTGGGCTCAGGTCGTAGTGCGGGCCGCCGATCGTCCACGTGAAGAGGGTGAAACCCAGGGCGAGCAGCTGTGGTGGTGTGGTACCGAGCTGTGGTGACACGGGTGCGCTGCGTTCGATCTCGTGAGGATCGAGGCCGGCGGCCGCGCAGTACTCGTCGAGCAGGGTGTTCTTGCGGCCGAGGGTGTCCAGATCGCCGATCCCGTGCCAGATGTCGGCGTGGCGGGCCACCATCGGGAGCGTCTTCTTCTCGCCGCCGCCGCCGATGAGCAGAGGGATCTTCCGAACCGGGGGCGGGTTGAGCACCGCGAGGCGGTGTTCGATGCGTAGCAGCGCGGCGGCCAGATCGTCGAGGCGGCTGCCGGCCGTGCCGAATGCGTAGCCGTACTCGTCGAAATCCTTCTGCGCCCATCCGGATCCGATGCCGAGGATGAGCCGTCCGTCGCTGATGTGGTCGACCGTGCGGGCCATGTCGGCGAGGAGGTCGGGATTGCGGTAGGCGTTGCACGTGACGAGCGGGCCGATCTCGATCCGGTCGGTGGTCTCGGCCCACCCGGCGAGGGTCGTCCAGCATTCGAACGTCTTTCCGGTCAGGTCGCCGGACGGGGGGTAGAAGTGGTCGTAGTCGAACACGATGTCGACGCCGAGGTCTTCGGCCTCACGCACGGTTCGGCGGATGGCGTCGTAGTCGGCGTGCTGGAGCTGGATGTGCAGTCCGATGCGAACCGGATGTGTCGCGGTAGCCACGCGAGCGCCTCCTGATGTGGGGTCAGCTCCTCCCAATCATTGCGGACCGGGGAACCGGGAACCGCAACGAAACGACACCGAATCGACGCACGTGGAAGGTGGCAGGGGCCTCGTCGCGGCCGCGCCGATTGGTTGACGTGGTTGACGGTCGGGTGGCAGGGTGTGGTTGACAAGGTTGACGGGCGAGAGGACTGGGCAGTGACGTCGTTGGTCGAGCAGGAACGCGAACTGATCGAGTTGCTCACCCGGCGGGTGCACAGCACCTTCGCGGCCGCGGCCGAGGCGGGGGTCCCGGCCGAGACGTTCGCCGACGTCGAGGCGATCGCCGACGCAATGTCGGCGGCCCTGCCCACCAGCCACGTGTACGACCAGATCATCGGGCCGTTCTACGACACCTCGGGTCTCACCCGCTGGTGGCGGGTGAGCCGTCAGGCCGTGAGCAAGAAGGTCGCCACCAACGCGCTGATCGCCTGTCGGCTCGACGACGGCCAGTGGGTGTACCCGGTGTGGCAGTTCACCGCCGGCGGCGCCGTGCATCCGGCGGTCGTCGAGGTGTGGCGGATCCTGCGCGGGGCGGCGGACTCGTGGACATGCGCGTTGTGGCTGTGCACGCCGCAGGACGCGCTGGACGGCCGCTCCGCCGCGGACTGGCTCGTCTCCGACGGCCCCGTCGAACCCGTCCGCGTCGCCGCGCGCGCCGACGCCCAACGGTGGGCTGCATGACCCGTGAGGTCGTCGCGCTCGGTCCGCCCGGCGCGAGGTCGCTCGACGGATTTCCCGGGTGGTCGCTGACCACCCGCCGACGGCTGCTGCGCGGGCATCGCACGGCCAACGGCGCGTGGTGGTTCGCGTCCTCCGGCCGCGGCCGATTCGACCTCGACGACCCGAACGGCACCTGCTACGTCGCCTTCGACGAGCGCACCGCGATCCGCGAGACGGCGGGGGAGGTGCTGGCGTCGCTCGGCGTGATCACCGACGAGTTCGCAACGGAGCGTTCGCTGTCGGAGCTGCGGATCCCCACCCGGCGGCAGTTGGCCGACACATGCGCGGAGACCGCCGCGGATTTCGGCGTCACCCGGGAGCTGTGCACCGTCACGCCCTACGACGTGCCCCGGCAGTGGGCGACCGCGCTCGCGGCGCAGTTCGACGGCGTCCGCTACCAGAGCCGCTTCACCACCGGATCGTCCGCGAACGCCGCCGCGCTGTTCGGCCCGGCGGGTGCGCGCGACGACTGGCCCGCCGACGACGCCCCGGAGCCGTTCGCCGCCGCCGCGCGCCGATGCGGGTTCACCGTCGGGGCGATGCCCCGGTCCGTGCGGATCGTGCAGCCACCCGGACCGTGACGGCCGAGCGCGCGTCGGGGCGGCTACCCGTGGCTCGGGGACGCCGCGAGTAGGCCGAGACGCCGCAGATCGGCGATGTACTTGTCGATCAACGACTCGGTCAGATGCGGCACGTCCGCGAACCCGTCGATTCCCGCCGATTGCACTGCGGCGCGGAACTGTTCGGACGGCGGCTGCGCCTCGGGCCTCGCGGGCGCCGGGTGGGCGTAGGCGCTCAGCAGGGGCCGTACGGAGTGCTGTCGCTGGTTGTCGGGCAGCGACTCGATCGCAGCCTCGAAGCGGGCGAGCCAGTCGTCGTAGTCGTCGATCCGCTCGATCGGGTGACCCGACGCGACGAGCCAGTCGACGAACCGGTCCAGGGAGATGTCGTCGTCGTGCGTGTTGAGCACGTTGAAGGTGCGGAAGCCGCCGGTGACCTGCGCGCCGAGGGTCGTGATCGCCTCGGCCGTGAAATCGGCGGGCAGCCCGTCGTAGTGGGCCCGTTGCCGGTGGCCCGCCGCGTCCAGTCGGTAGAAGGAGCGCGGCGCGATCCCGGTGGCCACCAGGCTCAGCATCAGGCGGGTGAACATGTCGGGCACGTTGAGCTGCCCGGCGTACCGGCTGTGCGCGAGGATCATGTCCGACCGGAACACCGTGACCGGGAGCCCGCACAGGTCGTGGGCCTCGCGCAGGAGAACCTCGCCCGCCCACTTGCTGGTGGCGTAACCGTTGGCGTACGACGCGTCGAGTGCGCGGGACGGGCTCGCGGCGCGGACGTCGACGTCCTCGCCGATGAACCCGCCGCCGGGCAGGGCGGTGACCGCGACCGTCGAGATGTAGTCGACGGGCTTGAGCCGTGCAGTGATCGCCAGCCTGACGATCTCGGCGGTGCCCACCACGTTGGGGCCGAACAGTTGGCTGTAGGGCAGCATGTGATTGACGAGGGCCGCGGAGTGCACGATCAGATCCACCGAGTCCGCGAGTCGGCTCCACGTCGGCCGGTCGAGCCCCAGGTACGGATCGCCGACGTCCCCGGCGAGCACCTCGCGATGATCGTCGGCCAGGGCGCGGAACCGCACGGACAGGTTCTCGTCGCCGCTGTCGATCGCGGCGACGATCCGCTGCCGGGCCTCGGCCGGATCGGCGCCGCGGGTGATGCAGATCAGCGTCCCGCCGGTGCGGGCCAGCCGCTCGAGCCACGCGAGGCACAGGAAGCGGCCGAGAAACCCGTTGGCCCCGGTCATCAGGACGGTGTCCACCGTCCCGGTCGGCGCGGGCAGCGACGGCGCGGCGGCCAACGTGGCGGCGTCGATGAACGCGTCCAGGCGCAGGCCCTCCGCGCGGGCGATGGTGGCGCCGCGGCCGTGCACTGTGTCGTCGCGAACGTGAACGCGGCCAGCGAATCTCCGCCGAGGTCAGCGAAGCCGGCGTCGTCACCGTCGGGAATGTCCGCGTCCAGCACCCCCAGTGTGACGGCGGCGGCGCGGCGCACCGCCTCGAGCGTGGGCAGGTCGGCGGCGGCGGCGCGCAGTTCCGCGAGCCGGGTTTCCTGTCCTGCGGCGATCTCGTCGTACATCGCTTCGAGCCGCGGCCCGTACAGGTCCGCGAGGGCGGGGCGCAGCAGCTTGCCGATCCCGGACAGCAGCCCGTTGTCCCGAGTGAACGGCTCGGATTCGAGCAGGAAGTCGCGGGGGATCTTGTAGGACTCGAGGTCGGCGTCGTCGGCGATCTGCTGGAGCGAGGCCGCGATCAGGGTGTGCGCGTCCCCGTCGCCGACCGTGTCGGGGTTCGACACGATCACCGCGAGCAGGAACGACCGTTCACTGCTGCCGTAGATGAAGATCTGCCGCAGGTACGGGCTGGTGGCGTAGACGGATTCCAGCTTGGAGATCGCCACGAACTCGCCCTGCGAGAGCTTGATGACGTTGTTGCGTCGGTCGAGGTAGACGAGACGGTCGGGCGCGGTCTCGGCCATGATGTCGCCGGTCTTGTAGAAGCCGTCCTGGTCGAAGATGCTCGCCGACAGTTCGGGGTGCTTGTAGTAGCCCGGGATCAGGTTCGTGGACTTCACGCACAGCTCGCCGCGCGGATACGGTTCGTCGCCGGTCAGGTAGCCGGGGACGTCCACGAGCTTGTAGTCGGTCACCGGGGGCCGCAGGATCCGGCCGTTGCGCAGGACACCGCCGCCGGTCTCGGTGGAGCCATAGCCGTCGTTCACCGTGACGTCGAGCGTCGATTCGACGAAGGAGTGCATCGCCTCCGACAGGGGCGCGCTGCCGCAGAGGGCCGTGAGCACCCGTCCGCCGAGGACGTTCCGGCGCAGGTCGGACTTCACCGCGTCGGGGCTCGCGCCGGGAGGCCGACGGTCCAGCTCTCTCCGGTAGCGCTGGAAGATCATCTCGCACACGCGCGGAACCAGATTCAGGGCGGTGGGGCGCGCCAACGCGATGTCGTCGAACAGCGAGGACATCGCGTTGCGCGCGGCGAAGTACCCGGTGCCGCCCGACGAGAGGGTGGTCACCAGCCATCCCAGCCCGAACACGTGGCTCAGCGGCATGTACTGCACGTGGATCGCCGGCACCCGGCCGTCGACGTCCGCGTCCGGACCGCGCGACCGCTGCCACATGCGGGTGACCATGTCGGTGGTGTACATCGCCCCCTTGGGGGCGCCCGTGCTGCCCGACGTGTAGATCAGCATCGCGAGCGGATCGTCGTCCTGCGCGGGGACGAACGCCGGAACCGCCGGCAGCGCGGCGCCCCGGTCCAGTTCCGCGGCCAGCACGCGGGGCGCCGTCTCGGCGACGATCGGTGCGAGCTGCCTTGCCGTCGAGCTGGACTGCAGGGGAACCGACACGGCCCCCAACCGGATGCAGGTCAGATCGATGACCGCGTAGTCGATGCTTGTGAAGCCCAGCACCGCCACGAAGTCACCCGCGCGGACACCGCCCGGCAACTCCGCCTGCCACGAACGGGCCAGGGCGGCAGCCCGCTCTCGCAGCGCACGGTAGGTGATCGTCTCGAACCGCGGCAGCAGCGCGACGGTGGTGCGGCCCGAGTCCGGATCCGTGGTGAGCGTGTGGGCCCGGCGGCCGAGCGCGGGACGATCGGCGTAGCCGTCCAGATACGCGGCCACGACCTCCGACAATCTCAGCCCGCCGCGGCGCGCGGCGGCGGTCACGGCCAAGTCGGGTGCCGCGGCCCGGAACTGCGGGTCGGTGGTGGACAGGTCCTCGACACGGTGGACGAGGCGCTCGTCCACGGGGTTTCGGCGGTCATAGTGCCTCCCGCCGCCATTATCCGCGCGTCGCGGGTCCTCTCAACCGAGCTGCGGGCAGGACGGGGCCGGTTCGCCAGACCGGGTCAGGCATACCGGTCAGGGTTCGACACCGATCTGCCACCGCCCGGATCGGCCCACAAGGCCGGTCAGGTCCGCGGCGTCAGCGCGACCTTCCGGATCTTGCCTGCCGGCGTCATCGGCAGGCCGTCGACCACCTCGACTCGGTCGGGCACCTTGTACTTGGCCAGAGTTCGCCGGCACCGTTCGATCAGCCACTCGGGGTCCACCGCAGCACCGGGTGCGGGCACCACGAAGGCGTACCCGGTCTCGCCGAACGTCTCGTCCGGCACCCCGATCACCGCGCACAGCGCCACCGTCGGGTCCGCGGCCAGCACGTTCTCGATCTCCGCCGGGTAGACGTTGTATCCGCCGCGCACGTACATCTCCTTGCGGCGACCGAGCAGGCTGACGTGCCCGTCCTCGGACATCGATGCGACGTCGCCCGTCGCGAGCCAGCCGTCGGCGAGGAATGTCGCGGCCGACTCGTCGGGCAGCTGCCAGTAGCCCGCCGCTACGCACCCGCCGCGGACCTGCAGCTCGCCGACCTCCCCCGGGGAGAGTGGGGTGTTCCGGTCGTCGACGATGCGGCCCTCGAAGTCGCCGGTCATGATCCCGATGCTGCGGCCGACCGTCTCCAGAGAGTCACCCGGCGGCGAGATGACACAGGCGCCGGAGGTCTCGGACATACCGTAGAGGTTCGCGATCCGGACGCCGTCGAATCTCGCCGCGACCTGCTCCGCCAGGGCCGGTTCGAGGTTGGACCCGCCGACGACACACAGGCGCACGCTCGACATGTCCGTGCCCGCAAAGGAGTCCGCGCCGAGCACCATCTTGTACATGGTCGGGACGCCGACGAACATCGTCACCCCGGTGTCCGCCATCACGTCGACCACCAGATCCGGATGGAACCTCGGCAGCAGCGCGATCGCGCCCCCGGTGACAAGGGTTGAGCCCAGCGTGCAGGTCAAACCCCCGACGTGGTTGAACGGCATGACACCGAGGATCACGTCCGCCGCAGACTGCTCGAACCGCTCCACCTGTGCGACGGCCGAGGCGAGCAGGCTGGCGTGAGTGATGGTGGCGCCCTTGGGCGTCCCGGTCGTTCCGGAGGTGTAGAGGATCACCGCCGGATCCGTGGGCCGGACGGCCTCGGCGGCGCGGGCGAGCATCGCCGGTTCGGGCTCGGTGGCTGCGAGGTCCGCCCACCGTCGTCGGCCCGGGGTCTCGCCACCACCGAGGAAGACCAGATGCTCGACCGTCGGGATGTCGGGTCGCAGCTGGTCGAGGAAGGGGCCGAACTCGAATCCGTTCGACTCCGCGTCGCAGATCAGGGCGCGGGCCCCCGACTGCGTGAGCATGTGGGTGAACTCGCGCTCGCGGTAGACGACGTTGAGGGTGACCAGCACCGCCCCGATCTTCGCCGCAGCGAGGTGCGCGACGATCCAGTGCGGTGAGTTCGTCGCCGCGATCGCGATGCGGTCGCCGTGGCCGAGACCCAGACGCAACCAACCGGTGGCGACGCGGTCCGACTGCTCGTCGATCTCACCGTAGCTGAACGCCTCGCCACCGAAGTGGACGAACGTCGACTCGGGTGCTGTCGCGACCCGAGCGGCGAGCATCGTGGAAATCGTCGACCCGTTGTCAATTCCTTTGTCCATCAACAATTCCGATCAGTCGTCGTGAGAGCGCGGAAGGCCACCGAGACCGGCGCAGTGACGGCAGTCACATCAGTCGAATTGCGTCACTGTAAGCGGGCCCACCCAACTAAGCAAGCATGTGTGCTTGTTTTTCTGAATGCCGCAGATCCGCCGCTGTCGGAGGGGAACGCGAGTCAGGTTCGAAAAGTCGTCAACTGGGGCTGCGGGCAACCCCTTTCGTGCGATGGTGACTCGTGCAGGGGGCCAGGTGACCGGAGCGGGGCAACGGTGCAGGTACGCCCGGCCGAGTGGCCGTACACCGACCGGGGCTCATCGACACCGATATCTCCGCTGATGAGGTGCCGACGTGGCCAGGACCGCAGTTCGGAACGATCGGAACGCGTCGAATCCCTGCCGCGCAGTCGGATGCGCAGGCACAGCCGTTAGCGTGACACCATGGAACTTGGGGTGCATTTCGCGCTTTCCGACCGCGTGGCAGCGGAACTTCTCGGCGCGCGTGGCGACGACGGCAGGCTCGGCGCGGTGGTCGAGGACATCGAGGAGACTGGGCGCTCCGAGTTCTCGTGCGACACGGACAAGGCGTGGGACCCGATCCTGTGCTCCCTCTCCAGCGCCGGGTACCAGCGCGCGCCCGAGCACTGGCCGGCATACGGCGTGATCCTGGGGGACGAGGACCTCAACACGGACACCGACGACCAACTGATCACCTACCTGACGCCCGACCGGGTCGCTGAAGTCGCCGCATATCTGGCCGGCATCACCGAATCCGAGTTCGCCGCAGGCTACGACGCGATGCCGCTCGACGATCGCAATCCCGAGTACGGCGCCGACGAGCGCGCATACGCCTGGGGTTGGCTGCAAGAAGTGATCGACTTCTTCCAGCGCGCCACCCGCGACGATCGGCACGTGGTGTTCACCGTGCGGTTCTGACCGCCCGCGGCGCACCATCGCCGCACAGGTCCCGATCTTCCGCACCCGCCCGCCCGGACCGGGGGCAGATCACACTGGAGTCGAATTGGCGACAGTCGGCAGGGTGTCCCATAGACGATCGGATGGGTCGCGTAGCACCGTGGTGGTGCGGATTCGCCGCTTGTACCGACAGCGGTGTCGGTAACACCTACGCCCGCTGCGCGATCGACTTGGCAGGAACTGTCCGACGTGGGGGAGGATCGGAATGCTGAAGAAACTGGTGGTGAGTGCGGCGATCGCGACGGGTATCGCCGTGGCGGCGGCGCCGCAGGCGAGTGCGGCGGATCAGGCCTACGTTCCGCCACCTGGGTACGAGCTGAACACGAGGTATTTCAAGCTTCCGTGGGAGCCCAGCAGGTCGTGGGACAACAACTCGAACCTGCTCAGTCCGTTCGGTACGAGCGACATCTACTGCTACACCTGGCCGGGGGCCGTGACCGGCCCGCTTCCGCTCGACTGCTTTCAACTCGATCCGTGGCGGCAGACGCATCAGCTGATGCGGATCCCGTTCGCGCAGAACTTGCACATCGTCAATCCGGTTCCGACCCCGCCGGGGCAGCTTCCGGGGGCGCTGGGATCGTCCTGACACGCGTCCGCGCGGCAGCACGGTCGCCATCAGGCTCGGAAGCCCGTTGACCAGTACGAGAATGGCGACAACGATGGCGATGCTCTCTCCTGGCCGTGGGTCCCAGATTTCGTTGCCAATGGAGAGCGCACCGGCGATGCTCGCCGAGTTCGGGCGTGGGAGGGAAATACTCGTCCCAACTGTCGGCGGCAGTCTCTGACCACATGACGGAGGTCAATTGCTCCTGCACTCGCCAGACAGTAGAGCCGGGGACCGACAGGCACGTACTACTCGCCGCGGCTCCATTCCTTCACAGGATCTTCTCGCCCGCCCCCGCCCCCGCCTCGATCACCGCCGACTTCGAGTCCTCCGTGACAATCCATCGTCCGCCGCTTCGCCTGTCGTGCGTCAAGTATCTGGCAGGGTCGGCGAAGTCCTTCGCGTGCGAAGGGGGAGCAGGTGACTGTCACATCCGTCGCAGCAGCTGCCTCTCCGGCAGGCGCGGGACCGGGCAGCAGGTCCGTCCTGCGGTGCCCGCGATAGGTTGGCGGTATGGCTACTCTCCCGGTCTTCACCGATCGTGCCCTGGGAACGAAGGCTCGCATCGCAGGCCTGACCGGCTCGTCGGCGCTCGCAGCGGCGGCATTGGTCCACACGGCGTGGGGCCTCGGTTCGGCATGGCCGATGCGCAGCCGCGCCGATTTGGCCGATGCCGTGGTGGGGAGCGACGCCATGCCTGATGCTCGGGCCTGCTTCGCTGTTGCTGGACTCGCAGCGGCGGCGGCCGCGTTGGTGGCGGGAGTGGGCAGGATGGGCAGGGCCGCAACGGTGGCGAGGGTCGCCTTGGGCGCCGGCGTTGCAGCGCGCGGCGTTGCAGGCGGACGGGCAGCCACCAAGGTCCTCGGTCTGGAAGAACCCTCACCACGCTTCGTCCGGTTGGACAACGCGGTGTACCGGCCGCTCTGCCTCGGTACGGCCGCAGCCATCCTCACCGCCGCAGTCACGTACCCGGGAATCGACTGAGCGCTCTTCGATGGTGACTGGAGGTGGCTACTGCGCCTCAGCTCGACCCGTCCGGCGGCGCTCGGAGAGGACCCATGCCGCCGACTCACGGACGTCGACGTCGGCGGCAAGCCGAGTGAGGAGATCGTCGACGCCGGGAGCACGCCACGCGGCATCGGCAAGCTGAGCCAGTAGAACGTTTCGCGGTTCGAACGGGCCATCCATCTCATGCGGCCTACGCTCACGCAATCGGGCCGCCCCGTAACTACCGAAAGGCGCGCATCCTTCACACGTACACGGCGCTGTCCCATGTGCATCAGGAAAGTACCGCCACCCCGGCGAACGCGGCGCCGGACGGATCTGCCTGATCTCGCCAGCTTGGATGCCCCTGGGCACGAACACCTCCCAGCCGCGAGGATCGTCCAAGCGACGCACGACGGCCGCAGCTTCCGCCGCGTGACAGGGACGAGCCCTGTGGTTGTAGACGACTTCAAGCCCGCCTGGCGGACGCGCTGCGACTGGCCAGTCTTCGTGCATTGTTTTCTCCCGAGTTCGTAGACCGGCAGACGGTAGGGGAGAAACAGAGGGTCCAAGCTCCCGCCGCCTAGCATCGTTTCGAGTCGGCGACTGACGCCGACCGGAACCAGGGGGCGATGGTGCGCTGGCTGATTTCGATTATCGCCGTGATGGGACTGGCGGGTGCACTTCCGCTGGCCGCACCGACGCAGGCGCACGCGTGCTCGTGCGTCTACGACCCTGACGGACCCCAGATCATCGACCTGGTCTCGAATGCCGCGTCGGTCTTCACGGGTGCTGTCACCGCCGAGCACGTCGAAGATCAGACCGCGTTCTACGAGTTCGAAGTCCGCGAAGTATTCACAGGTGACATCGGCACGACGACAACGGTTTCGTCCAGCGTGCAAGGCGCTGCTTGCGGCCGTAGTTTCGAGGTCGGCACCGAGTACATCGTCTTCACCTCCACATACGAGACCGCCGGCGCCCAATGGTCGGTCAACAGCTGCTCAGCCACAACACAATCGTCGAACGACCGAACCCGTGAAGCTGCGGTCACGGTCTACGGGGAACCCCGACCACCCACCCTGAGAAAGGCCCCCGTCGCGCAAGACGGAGCACCTATGACGATTGAGGGTACCGGGACCGAACGTAACCCGCTGCTACCGTGGCCCGCCATCACCATCACCGCTATCACCACCGCGCTGGCAGCGATCCTGCTTTATCGACGGCGGCGGCACCACCAGCGATAGGCCCTCATCCAGAGCGCGGTGGCCGTGCGGGGCTCGGGCCCGGCTCCGCCGCCGTCGGTGCAACCTACCTGGGCATCCGGCGCCAGATTGCTTGCGGCAGCATGCGCGCGGCGAAGTAGGCTGGGCGGGTCAGGGCAGGAACCCATATTCGGATCCGATTGTTGCGCAGGCCTTTCACGACCGCGTTCGCGATTTGACCGGGGGTGCTGGGTAGTGGAGCGGGGCTCATGCCTTCGGTCATGCGGCCGATGACGAATCCGGAACGCACCAGCAAGAGATGAACGCCGCTGCCATGCAGGGCGTCTCCGAGTCCGCTGGCGAATCCGTCGAGGCCGGCTTTGGCCGATCCGTAGACATAGTTGGCCTTGCGTACCCGTATGCCCGCTACGGACGAGAAGACCACGATCTGGCCGCTACCTTGAGCACGCAGCAGATTGGCCAGCACGGTGAGAACGCTGACCTGCGCTACGAAGTCGGTGTGAACTACTGCGAGTGCGTGTGCCGGGTCCCGTTCCGCCAGGGCTTGATTGCCAAGGACTCCGAATGCGAGCACCGCGACACCAATCGGGCCGTGCTCGGCGGTGATGGTCTCCAGCAGACCTGGGTGGCTCGCAGTGTCGTCGGCGTCGAACTCCACACAGTGGATTGCAGATGCGCCGGCTGTGTGTACGAGTGCGGTCTCGTTGGCCAAGTCGTCACTGCGTCGCGCCGCCAGAATCACTACCCGCCCGGGCGCCAGTCGCCGAGCCACCTCGAGCCCGATCTCACTTCGCCCGCCGAGAACCAGTACCGCACCCGCATCGGTTGCACCGGTATCGAATTCCCGTTGCGTCCCCTCGTACGTGTCGTCCATTCCAAACAGAGTAGAACACGTTTCAAGTTGCCGGCCGTGGACAACGTCGGCGCCGGGGGTGTCGGCGAGTGGGTCGGTGGTGCCCTGGCGGCTGTCAGGCATTGTCTAGACAGACCCGCTACCGGTGGCTGATTCCGGCACGAGCCCGATCGGTCAGGGGTCGTGCCGCTGACAGGAGAGTTTGAGACGAGCGCCTGGGGACAACAGCGCGAACTAGACATATTGCCCTTATTTTCGACGACCGACCAGGCGGATTCAGCCTCGCTGATCGCACGTGCACTGACCTCGGTTCGAACGTAATCGATGAAGATTCGCCATCGATTCCGAACCGTGCTTGATCGGTGGGCACGCTGACATGCGTGCTCCACCGCGCTGGCCAGGCGGTCGATGCTCTCGAGGTACGCAAGGCGACGAGGGCGTGGGAGGTCGCTGAGTCGAGTGATGGTGGGGTCGTCGGTCAGCAGGGCCCCGACATCGGGCGGTGCGTCATATTCACTGGTGGACCACGAGGACCGACGACACGGGGTCCGCTCACGCCGAGTCCGGGATACACCGGTTACGCGAGGTTTCGGGTGGGTGGGCGTCCGATAGCCGCGTCGACGAGATCCGCAGCAGACTTCAATCCGAGACCTCGATGTTGTTCACGCAGCGCCTTGATCGCCGAGATGCGGTCCGATGTCGATGCGATCGCCGACTCCACATCCGAGGCCGGAACATCCTCGGGTGCAACGAACGTGAGTTCAGGCTTTCTTCCTCGGGTCAAGCCGAAGCGCTTGCGCCACAAAGTGATGGCTTCGGTCGCGAAGGCGACGATGCCTCCTGCGACGACCACGACGACAACCCAGTTCCATACAGTCGGGTGCTCGACGGCCTCGCCAACGCGGGAAGGCAGAACAATCAGAGGGAACAGGACTGTGCCGACGGTAGCGGCCCATCGCTGAATGACCTCGCTCTCGAGTACCTGCACGACCTTCGACATTCCACCCCTTGGCGATCCCGGTTCGATATCAACGAAGTTCTGAGGAGTCGGTTGCCAGCCGGCGCGAGAATCATCCTGCACGCGCTTACCCACGGGTCGCCCGAACGACCTTCACGACTGAGATTTCAGTTCGCGACGGTGCCCTCGTACCGGTGCACGAGGTATGCGTCCGCACCAGCAACAGGGCCGCTGTTCACCCACCGTGGCGGCTCGCACGATTCCCGTGTGGCGGCGGTCAGCGACTGCCAGGTACTGCGAGCAAGGCGGTCGATCTCGGGTTGGGGCACCTCCCGCCGCTCGATGACATCGAATGCGATCGTCTTCTGGTTCACACCCATGCCCGCCACCCTAGGTACGTTCGGCGCGTTCACAGGGGCAGTCGCCGAACTCATACAGGCTTGTTACCGTCCGGTGTTGAATCGCCAGGACACCGTCAAGTGTTTTCCCGCAATGGGTTTCAAATCTGGATCGACATCGTCGGGATCAGAGAAGTCGATATCTGTGGTCGACGTCGACACGTCCCCTGACTCGCGGCCACCGCGACGACGAGATGACCTCGTATCCCTGCTCTTTCGAAATGCGCCCGATCAGGATCGCGCCTGAAACCGGAACACGCGCAGGCCATCGCCCTGTTCGTCCGGGTTGCATGCACGGTGATCGTGGGTAGCGTCGATAGTGGCCGCCGGTTGGGATGGACCACCGATCGTGGTCGGGTGGCAAGCTCGGGGCAACTCCAAACGCTGCGGCGCGGTGGGGTCGTGAGCGATCTGGGCGGCACCCGGCGAGGCGAACACTCGCGGGTGCTGTCCTTCTGATCACCCGTCTTGCGTCGGCCCACCCACCGCACCGTAGACGTGCCGCGTCCCGATGGGGATGATCAGCGGCCGGTCGGAGACGGGATCGTCGATGACCGCCGCCTCGAGCCCGAACACCTCCAGGAGCAGCTCCGCCGAGATCACGTCCTGCGGCGCACCGGAAGCGACGATCCGGCCCTCCGACATGACGATCAGGTGGTCGCTGTAGCGGACCGCGAGGTTGAGGTCGTGCAGCACCATGATCACGGTGCGGCCCAGCTCCTCGTGCATCCGGTCCACCAGGTCGAGGACCTCCACCGAGTGCGACAGGTCGAGGTAGGTGGTCGGCTCGTCGAGCAGCAGGATGTCGGTGCCCTGCGCGAGCGCCATCGAGATCCACGCCCGCTGGCGCTGCCCACCCGAGAGTTGGTCGACAGGGCGATCGGCGAGGTCGGCGACCCCGGTCAGCGCGAGCGCGTGCGCCACCTCGGTCTCGTCGTCGGACGACCACTGGCGGATCCACGACTGGTGCGGATGCCGACCGCGGGCGACCAGGTCGGCCACCGTCAGGCCCTCGGGGGCGACGGGCGCCTGCGGCAGCATGCCGAGCGTTCGGGCGACATCCTTGGTGCGCATCGTCGTGATGGCCTTGCCGTCGAGCAGGACGGTGCCCGCGCGCGGCTTGAGCAGCCGGCCCAGCGCCCGCAGCATCGTCGACTTGCCGCACCCGTTGGGGCCGATCACGGTGGTGATCACGCCGGTGGGGATCTCGACGTCGAGGCCCTCGACGATCATGCGGTCGCCGTAGCCGAGAGTGAGGCTCTCGGCGACCAGTCGCGGCGCGGGGGAGGACAGTGCCGGCTCGGTGACAAGGGAGTGCTGGGTCATGCCGAGACCTTCCGGTTGTTGCGGACGAGGAGGTACAGGAGGAACGGGCCGCCGAGCGCCGAGGTGACGATGCCGACGGGCAGTTCCACGGGGAGGACGGTGCGGGCGATGATGTCGCTGCCCACGACCAGCACGGCCCCGGTGAGCGCGGACGCGAGGATCGGCGGCCCGGCGGAGCGGACCAGGCGCATCGCGACCTGGGGCGCCGCGAGTGCGACGAATCCGACGGGACCGGCCGCGGCGGTGGCGATCGCGGCCAGGATCACCGACGCGAACAGCAGCTTCGCCTGCTCGGACTGCTGCCGGACGCCGAGGGACCGGGCGTTGTCGTCGCCCAGGCGCAGCGCGCCGAGGGTGAACGCCGCGATGATCGCCCAGCCGCCGATCACGGCGAGCGCGATCGCCACCGGCCACACCTGACCCCACCCGGCGCCGTTCAGCGACCCGTTGAGCCACACCTTGGCGCGGGAGACGTCGTTGATGTCGGCGGAGATCAGCAGCCACCCGGTGACCGCGATCAGCATCGCGTTGATGCCGATGCCGATGAGGATCAGCCGGTAGCCCTCGACACCCTGCCGCCAGGCCAGGAGGTAGATGACGGTGGCGGTGAGCAGGCCGCCGACGAGCGCGGCCAGCGGGATGCCCAGCGTGGCGAACAGGCCGACGAAGGAGCCGCCGCCGCCGCCGAGGACGATCAACGCGACCGCCGCCGCGCTCGCGCCCGACGTGATGCCGAGGATGTCGGGGCTGGCCAGCGAGTTGCGCGCGATGGACTGGGTGATCGCACCGGAGATGCCGAGCGCGACACCGATGAGCACCGCGGTCAGCGCGCGGGGCAGACGCAGGTCCATCACGATGAACCGCTGCACCTTGCTGCCGCCGCCGAACAGGACGTTGGTGACCTCCGGGACGGACAGCGGGAAGTCGCCGCGGCCGATGCCGACGCACACCAGCAGGAACAGCGCGACCGCGAGCACCACGTTGACGACGATCATGTAGGGCCGCAGCACCAGCGAGATCGGGCCGAGCCGGAACGCCGGCCGGGACGGTACCGCCGCGGGGGTGCCGTCGGCGGCGTCGGGGAGAGTATTCAGGACGCTCACAGGCTGGCCAGCTTCCTGCGCCGAACGAGCGCGATGAAGAACGGGGCACCGACGACGGCCAGCACGATGCCGACCTGCAGTTCGCCGGGACGGACCACGACTCGGCCGATGACGTCGGACATGACCAACATCAGGCCGCCGAGCAGTCCGGCGTAGGGGACGAGCCAGCGGTAGTCGGGGCCGGTGATCGCGCGGGCGACGTGCGGTACGACCAGTCCGATGAACGCGATCGGTCCGCACGCGGCGGTCGCGGCGCCGGTGAGCAGCGTGATCGCGACGATGCCGATCGTGCGCGAGACCGCGACGTTGGTGCCGAGCGACCGGGCGACGTCCTCACCGAGGCTGATCACGTTCAGGCTCGGGGTACTGGCGATCGCGATGACCAGCCCGAGGATCAGGAACGGCAGCACCTGCCACAGGATGTCGTAGCCGCGGCCGGCGACCGATCCGACGACCCAGAACCGGTAGCCGTCGAGGCTGGTCTGGTCGAGGATCACGACCGCGTTCGTCATGGCCTGGAGGAAGAAGGCGACGGCCGCGCCCGCGAGCGCCAGGCTCAGCGGGCTCGCCTTCCCGTTGCCGATCGAGGACAGCCCGAAGACGACGACGCTGGCGAGGGCCGAGCCCGCGAACGCGAACCACAGGTACTGGCCCGGTGACGTGAGGCCGAGGGTGTAGATCGCGATCACCACGAGGAACGCGGCGCCGGCGTTGAGGCCGAGCAGGCCGGCGTCGGCGAGCGGATTTCGGGTGTGTCCCTGGATCAGTGCGCCGGCCACGCCGAGGGCGATGCCGACGACCAGACCGAGGAGGGTGCGTGGGATCCGGAGGGTGCGCACGATGATGTCGGTCTCGCCGCCGGTCGAGGAGAACAGTGCGTGGAAGATCTCGGCGAACGACAGCGGACGGGCGCCGACGGCGATGCTCGCGAACAGCACGAGCGCCAACAGGACTGCGAGGGCGAGCAGGCCCAGGATCCGACGCCGGCGCACGGCGGCGAGGGACGTGTCGGGGGTGATCGGGGTGAAGCCGTCCGCGCGCGCGGTGGCCTCGCGGACCACCTCGGCACCGGAGACGATCCCGGGTACCCGCCGCACCGCACGCCGGACGCCGATGGGCGCACCGGTCTCGGCGTCCCGGGTCACCAGCCCGCACCAGCCCTTGCCGACGGTGGTGCCCGTGTTCCCTTCACGGAATCCGCGATTCCAGACGAACAATCCGATTGCTATCAGCAGCGCGGCTCCGCCGAATACGACGCGGTCGGCCTCGCCGCCGCCGTTGGCGTCACGCAGCGAATCGACGAGGTACCACCCGAGGACGAGGGGTGCCGCGACGACGCCGAGGTCGACGAGATTCGCCAGCAGGCGCAGGGCTGTCGGCGCCGGGCCTTGCGGGACAACCTCTTTCCCGAAATCCGACTGCGGTTTGGTGTGCCTCGACGCATCCGGGTTCGTATCCGGGAGGCGGGTCGTCGTCACGGCTGGGGTGCTCCTTGGGGAGGTAACGCTGTCGAGCGTCAGGTTACGGAAGCCTAACCGAACGTGCGAGGGAGGTATCCGCTCCGCGGCTCGAATAGACCCCCTGGTTCGACAATGGTTAGGCTAGCCTACGCTTGCCGAAGAACTACTCGACGGAACTAACCGAACGCTTGATGGAGGCTCGATGTCCGCGACCGCGCAATTCCAGTTCACCGTGTCCGAGGCAACGGCACTGGCGGACTCGTGTTCGCGACTGCGCGACGTCTCGCCGGACTACCCGCGGGTCTACGCGGTCGCGACGATGGCGCATCAGGGCAAGCGGCGGTGGTGGCCGATCGCGTCGTGCGCCGGAGGCGGGGAGCCGGCCGAACTGCAGGGTCATCGAGTGGGTCAGATGTACGAGCGCATGCTCGACGATCTGCACTCCCCGGACGCGGCCGCGATACAGGTGGCGTCGGCGCTCGTGCACGCGGTGGTCGGCCGGGTCGCGGCGCTCGTGGTGCTGGAGGGGCGAGCGTGGGACCCCGGCGTGGACAACCTCTGGATCCACATGGACAGCGACAGCGGCATCGACTGGGCGGGCGTCGTGGACGACACGCTGCGTGTGTTGCCCGACGACGGTCTGGCCGGCTCGCGCGACGTCGTCACCCTGCCGTGTGAGCGAGCCCTACTGGTGTGGACTGCGCACCGCTGCGTCACGTCGCTGTCGGCGATTCGGTGCGCACTGGACGGATTCGCGTCCGTCGACCAGCTGCGACTCGGCAGCCTGGTCGCCGACGCGGTCCTGGGCGTGACGACGCGGGTACCGATCCTGGCGGGTTCGTCGCAGTCTGTCGCGTCCCGGCGCGGTCAGGGCCTGCTGGACGCGTTCGAGGCTGCGGGTGTTCCGGTGCGCACGCGGGCCATGCTGGCGCACGCCTGCTGACGAAGGGGTTGACGAAGGGGTTGACGAATTAGGGCAGCCTTTCCTATTCTCGATTCATCAATACTGCTGGACCGTGCCGGAGTCCTGAGGGCTGCAGTGACTCCCGGTCCCCTCCACGGCGGGTTCCGCGCATATGGCGCGGAACCCGCCGGTTCGTCTTTCCGGCGGGTCGAGTGCGTGCCGCCGACGGCGGTGGATCACTATGACGAGGTACATATTCGGCAGGCGGGTCGGTCGGGCACCTCGGGGCTCGGTCGCCCTACCAGAATCGATGGAGCAGATCATGGCGAGCGAGGCAGAGCACGCATTCGTGCTGGGGGACGGGGCGGATCCCGCCGAGGTCAACGCATTCCTCAACAAGGGCTTCGGCGAGGCGCTCGGCCTCGAGTTCACCGAACTGACCGCGGACCGCGTTCGTGCGCAGTGGAAGGTGACGCCCGCGCTGTACCAGCCGTGGGGCATCATGCACGGCGGCGTGCACTGCGCGGTGATCGAATCGGTGGCGAGCATCGCCGCCAGCATCTGGCTCGGCGACCGCGGTCACGTCGTCGGCGTCAACAACAACACCGACTTCCTGCGCGCCGCCCGCGACGGAGTGCTGTTCGCGGAGGGCACCCCGGTGCATCGGGGCCGCACCCAGCAGTTGTGGCTCGTGACCGTGACGGACGAGCAGCAGCGCCTCGTCGCTCGCGGGCAGGTCCGACTGCAGAACATCACCGAGACGTCCGCGCTCGGCAACAAGTAGCGGGGTCGGTCAACCGACCTCACGTGATTCGGCGGCGCGACGCGCTCGACTCTGCTCCTGCAGCAGGTCGATCGCGTTGCGCGCGAACACCTGCTGCTCGGTGGACGCCATCTGCGCACGCCCGCGGCCGAGGAACGAGACCGTCCACGAGATCACCGTCGACAGGCGACTACGGAACCCGATCAGGTACATCAGGTGGATCACCAGCCAGGCGATCCAGCCGATGAAGCCGCTGATCTCGAGCTTGCCGACCTGCGCGACCGCGCTGAACCGGGAGATCGTCGCCATCGAGCCCTTGTCGAAGTACTTGAACGGCTGCCGATCCTCGGACCGGGCGTCGTCGAGTCCCGCCCGAATCTCCTTGGCGGCGTACTTCCCGCCCTGCATCGCGACCTGCGCCAGCCCGGGCAACTTGTCCAGCGCCATCATGTCGCCGATGACGAACACGTTCGGATAGCCCGGCAACGTCAGATCCGGATTCACGTGCACGCGGCCGGCCCGGTCCACCTCCGCTCCGGACTGCTCACCGAGCTGCTTGCCCAGCGGACTGGCCTGCACGCCGGCGGACCACACCTTGCACTGCGACTCGATCCGGGTGTCGGTGCCGTCCTTGTGCCGCACGACCAGCCCGTCTACGTCGACGTCGGTGACCATCGCGTTCAACTGGATCTCCACGCCGAGCTTCTCGAGCCGTTCGGCGGCCTTGCGGCTCAGCTTCCCGCCGTACACCGGCAGCACGGCGGGGGCGCCGTCGAGGAGGATGACCCGGGAATCGCTCGGGTTGATCCGACGGAATGCGCCCTGCAGCGTGCGATGGGCGAGTTCGGCGATCTGGCCGGCCAGTTCGACGCCCGTCGGTCCGGCGCCGACCACCACGAACGTGAGCAGACGGGCGCGTTCCTCGGGATCGTCGGACAACTCGGCCTGCTCGAACGCCCCCAGGATGCGGCCCCGCAGCTCGAGCGCGTCGTCGATCGTCTTCATGCCGGGCGCGAACTCGGCGAAATGATCGTTGCCGAAATACGACTGCCCGGCACCCGCGGCCACGATGAGCGAATCGAACTCGGTGACCGTCGTCCGGTCCAGCAGCCGCGAGGTGACCGTCCCGGCCTTCAGGTCGATCGTCTCGACATCGCCGAGCAGGACCTCGGCGTTCTTCTGCTTGCGTAGCACCATCCGTGTCGCCGGTGCGATGTCGCCGACCGAGAGGATGCCGGTCGCCACCTGGTACAGCAGCGGCTGGAACAGGTGATGGGTGGTCCTCGCGATGAGGGTGATGTCGACGTCGGCGCGCTTGAGGGCCTGCGTGCCGAACAATCCGCCGAAGCCGGATCCGATGACCACGACGCGATGGCGGCGGGGTTGTGTCGAGGCGATGCTCATTCCGCGCTCCTCGAGGCTCGTCGAAACGTGCTGACCTAGTCACCGTAACCGCCCGGTGGTCACCCGTCCCGCCAACTCGGGCGTCGGAACACCCCGCAGACGACGGTGGGCGGTGGGGATGAACCCCACCGCCCACAGTCGGACGTCACAGTGCGACCGTCACTTGCGGTCGTACACGCTTCCGCGGCGGATCAACAGCGTGAAGCCGATCGTGATGAGCCCGAGGCCGACCATCATCGTCGCGACCGTGTTGAGGCCGCTGACGGTCGGTGCGACGCCACCGGCGGCGGCGGCCGACGACGCGAGCAGCATCGTCGCGATCGAGGTGCCGATGCCCTGACCGCCGGTGCGCAGCACCGAGTTCGTGCCGGTCGCCTCGCTGGTGTTGCCCTCCGGGACCGCCTCGACGATCAGGTTCGGCAGTGCCGTGTACGCGAAGGCGGTGCCGATCGACACGGTGATGATCATCGCGACCATGCCGGCGACCGAGTCGTGGAAGACGATGAGCATCGCGCTGCTGATCGTGAACAGCGTCGTACCGAGCAGCATCGACACCCGCGAGCCGACGGTCCGGGTGATGCGGCCACTGAGCGGCGTGCACACGAAACCGAACATCGAACCGATGAACGACAGCCAGCCGGCGTTGGTGGCGGAGATGCCCAGACCGAACGACGCGGTGGTCGGGGACTGCAGGATCATCGGGATGATCATGGTGCTGATGCCCATCGGGCCGACTGCGATCGCCAGGGTCGCGCACATCGTCAGCGCCACCTTGCGGTCGGTGAACAGGCGCACGTTCACGATCGGGTCCTTCACCCGCAGCTCCCACAGCACCCACAGGGCGAGGACGACGAGACCGCCGACCACCAGGCCGAGTGTCTTCGCGTCGGTCCAGCCCCACGCTCCCGACTTGTTGATGCCCAGCAGGACGGCCGCGATCGCCGGGGCGAATGCGAGGGTGCCGAGGTAGTCGACCTTCTGTGTGGTCCCCGTGGGCGGGCGCCACGGCAGAACGAACAGCACCAGCAGCAGCGCCATCACCGCATAGACCGCCGCGACGACGAAGATCATGTGCCAGCTCGCGTGGTCGAGCATCACGCCGGCGACCAGCAACGACGCCGAACCGGCCGCGACGGCCGAGCCGGAGATGACTGCAATGGCGACGGGGACCTTCGCGGCCGGGAGGTGCTCGCGGGCCAGGCCGATGCACAGCGGGAGGATCGCGCCGGCGACACCCTGGATGGCGCGGCCGACGATGATGCTGCCGATGCTGTCACCGATCGCACTGATGAACGAACCGAGGGCGGCAGCACCGAGCAGGACGACCAGCACACGCTCGCGTCCGTACATGTCGCCGAGGCGGCCGCACACCGCGGCCGATGCGGCTGCCACCAACAGGAACGCCGTGACAGCCCAGCCGACCGTGGCGGCGTCGCTGTTGAACTCCTTGATGAACGTGGGGATGGCGGCGTACACCATTGACGTCTCGAACGCGCTGATGATCTCGACCAGAACGAGAACGGTGATGATCACCCATGCAGGGCGCTGCCGGGCATACCGTCCGCGCGGTGCGGGCGCCGCCGACGTGGCACGAGTGTCTGCAGTAGCTGTCACTGAAGTTGATGTCCAGACTCTTGACTGGCCCGAATTACGGGCTGTGCTGCGGGAATTCGAAGAACTGCGAGGTCGTCGCGTCCACGGGCAAGCCGCTATGGGTGAGCGTCGCTTCTGTTCCGTTGGTCACAGAGTGTGCCAACTCACTTTCCCGGCATCGGAGGTCTGCGCACTCAGTGGGACCTGATGGTGACCGCCGTTACAGCGGCGAACTGGGGGAACGGGGGAAACCGCTGATCAGGGCGTCGGCACCCGAGGGCCCCGCTACCCGAGCCATCCCGTTGGATGAGACCACGACGGGATCGGCAATGTGGTCCGTGCTCCGCGACGCGCAACCGGGTGCGTCGAACCGCCGGAACAAACCGTTGACCAGTGTCGCAGGTCCCGAAAGCTTTGGCAGCGGAACAGGGAAACCTGTGCTGTACGTGTGAGTACGGGGTCAGTCGTGCGCCGGGCAGCGGTGCATCTGAGCCGACACGATCGCCGCCACCAACTCGTCGATCACGCCGTCCTGCAGGTGGACAGTGGTTTCCACGCCGTCGACGTCGACACAGCGGAGCAGTATCCGCCGACCGTGCGCCTCGACGTAGGTGTCGTCGTCCACGCACCACGTCGCACCGAGCTCCGTCGGCGGCACGATCGGGACACTGACGAAGTCCGGCCATATCGACGCGTGCCGATTGTGATCACGGTCGGCAGCGAAGTCGGGGGAGTCGGCGGACGACGCGGGCAGCGGCGCCACGAGTCGCAGGTGACGGGGCGTGGCGGCCGGGCCGACGTCGGCGTACATCGACGAATTCACCTTCTGCTCAGGGGACACACCGGAGAGGGCACACCGGAGAGGTCGAACAGGACAGCGGTATGCGCATCGACCGCCGCCGACCACCGTACGTCCCGAGTGGCGTTCCGGTATACGTATTCCGGGATGAAATGTCCGGAAACGACGAGCGGGTTCGTCAGCCGCCGTCGAGCATCCGATACAGCGGATTGCGGGCAGCGGCCTCACGCACGCCCGTTCCGGCGCCTTCGGTGTACACCTGCGTGGTGTTCATCGACTCGTGACCGAGCATCCGCATGAGGGTGAAGATGCTGACGTTCTCGTCGGCCATGTTCGTGGCGAAGGTGTGCCGGAACTGGTGGGTCAGCGCTCCCTTGGCGCGCTCGCCGTTGATCCCGGCCCGGCGGTACGCCCGGAGCACCCGGTACTGCAGCGTTCCGCGGGTGATCCGCGCGCCGTCGGCCCCCACGAACAGTGGATCGGCGCTGCGGAAGTGCTGCCACGGCGTGGCGTCGGCCGCCACCCGCTGCTTCGCGGTGCCGGGGAATCGTTCGATGCGAGACTCCAGATAGCCGGTCAACGCGGCCACCAACGCCGGCTCCGCGGTCGCCACCCGCTCCTTGCTGCCCTTCCCGCGCACCAGGATCACCCGTGCGCCGCCGTTCGACGGATCGGTGGCGCCGCGTACGTCGCCGATGTCGACCGCGATCAGCTCCGACGACCGCATCCCGGTCAGCAGCGCCATCAGGATGATCGCGAAATCGCGCTCACCCCACGGTCGGACCCCGTCGGTGTCGTCCTCCTGCAACGTCGCGATCAGCCGGGTGACGGCATCAGCAGGAAGCGCCTTGGGCAGCCGCTTCGGCGCCTTGGGGCGCAGCACCGCCGACATGGGGTTCGCGACGATCGCGTCGATCGAGAACAGGAAGTCGCACAGCGTGTTCCAAGTGGACCAGCACCGACGGATCGACGCCACCTCGTGCGATGCCGCGAACGCCGCGAACGCCTGCTGCATCGACTGCTTGGTGATCACCTCCACCGGAAGCACCGATGCGGCGAGCCCGGACTGCTCCGCGAGGTGCCCGGCGATGGCCGTGAAGTCCTGGCGGTACGCCTTGAGCGTGTGCGGTGACGGCTTCGCGGTGCTGCGGTGCAACAGGAACTCGCCGAACCAGGACTCGAGAAGCTGTCGATCGTCACTCACGTGGGCCTGCTCCAATGTCCTTCCGGGACTTCGACTGTCGGACGCGCGGCGAAAGTGTGTTCGAACCGCGCCCGACAAGTGTATCGGCTGCCGGCCCGGACCCGATCGATGTCCTCGGCGGCTGCTCGACTACAACCTCCGCGGTTAGTGTGGAGGGATCCGACCGCCCGGACGGCAGTTGCCGTCCTGAGGGTGAAGTACCAGTGATCGTGCGTTGAGAGGCAGAAGCCGTGCCGGCACCGTCGGGTGCGTGACCTCATACGTGCCTGTGGCTCGACCAGGACGCCGGCGGACCAGTCCGGTACGTCTCGACGACGAGGAGGTTCTCGTGTCAGGAACAGCACAGATCCTGGCACCTGATGGTTGCCACCACCTCACTGCGCTCGTCCGTCGACCACCCGCTGCGGAAAGACCTCGCCAGGAGACACGTCATGGCCGTTCGAGTCCCGATCGTCACACCGGTCGCTGTCAACCGTCTGCAGCTACCGGTCACGACCTCGTTGGACGACTTCCGGGCCCGATATGAACGGGCGGTCCCGGCCTTGGACTTCGATCAGGTCGCCGACTTCGTCGCCCGGAGAGCGCCGTGGGCCGAGATGCTCGATTTCATCGGCGCCGCCGCTCCGTTCGGGTTCCTGACCGAAGAACCAGGCCGATGAGGTGATGCGGCTCGCCGGGGACACCGCACCCTGCGTCGCCTACCTGATGGGCAACCACACCATCGCCGAACGGATGTTCCGCCACAACCCGGCGGCCATGCTCTACGCCCCGCTGCGCACTGTGCTCTGGCAGGACAGCTCGAGCCAGGCATGGTTTGCGGTCGACCAACCCAGCACCCAGTTCGGCAGCTTCAGTGCCCCCCGCATCACAGCGACCGGCCACGACCTCGACGCCGAACTCGCCGTCCTGCTCGCGCATCTCGGGCTCGATGTTCCACCCGCGCTCCAACCCGTTGATCTGCCACCGAAGCAGCCGTAACGAACCCGGATCACCACCGGCCGCCCGGACGGGTCCCCTCGCCGCGGCACGCCCCGGACGCAGACTATGTCCTGGTCCGCGCCCGACCTGCTGGGATTCCGCAGCACGTCGAACGCGCGAGTTCGACGCCGTTCGCCTGGCGGATGTGCTCGGAAGTTCGGGGTGAGGCGCGCGTGACGACCGCTTCACCCCCGATTTCACCCCGATGCAGCTTTCCCTGACGGAACTGTCTCGATACTTTATTGAGGGCCAGGCGCACCCCCCGACGTGTGCCTGGCCTCTAACTTCGACGATGTCCCGCTGTGCACGCCTGCGCAGCGGGACATCGTGCTTTCAAGGCAGATCCGTGACGCTACGGCGTCAAGACCGTCGAACCCCGGGTCCTGCGGCCTTCGAGATCGCGATGGGCCTGAGCGGCGGCCCTCAGTCGGTAGCGTTCGCCGACAGTGACCACGACGGACCCGGCCGCGATCGCATCGAGAACCTCACCGGCTCGCCAGACGAACTCGTCGTGTGTCCGGTTGAAGTGCCCTCGCGAGGGTCGGGTCAGGTACACCGATCCGGCAGCATTGAGGCGTTGGGGATCGACCGGAGGAACCGGCCCACTGGACGCACCGAACAGCGCCAGCGTGCCCCGGACCGCCAGGCTGGCCAGGCTGGCGTCGAAGGTCGACTTGCCGACGCCGTCGTACACTGCGGCGGCGCCGTTGCCTTCGGTGAGTGCACGGACGGTCGCAGCGAGTTCGTGTGGGTCGTCGGGGTAATCGAGTACCTCCACCGCACCGGCACCGCGGGACAGCTCGGCCTTCTCCGGCGTCGACACTGTCGTGATCACTCGGGCGCCCAGGCTGGTGGCCAACTGCGTCAGAATCAGCCCGACACCGCCGGCGCCGGCATGCACCAGCACGGTGTCGCCGCGCCGGACCGGGTAGACCGACTTGACCAGATAATGCGCGGTCAAGCCCTTCAGCAGCGCCGATGCGGCGATGTCGGGGGCGACTCCCTCCGGCACCCGCGCCAACAGACCCGCTGGTGCCACGCAGTAGTCGGCATACGCGCCCACTGCGTCCGCGCTGACCACCCGGTCGCCGACCAGAAACGCCGAGTTGCCGGCGCCGACCGCGGCGACGGTACCGCCCACCTCGCTGCCGACGGCGAACGGCAGCTCGTGCGGGTACAGGCCGGAGCGGAAGTAGGTGTCGAGAAAAGTTGACGCCGATCGCTTCGGCCTTGATCAACACCTCTTCCGGCCCCGGTGATGGCTGTGGCCTCTCGACGTAGGATCGTCATCGAGAATGATGCCGTCTGATGCGGTGACGGCCCACACGAGAGTTGGCGGCTGCGGCGCCGGCTCGCTCGTCAACGACGCACTGCCCGAGCAGAAGCAGGGTGTCACCGCTGAACACGTTACTCCGATCCCGCACCCGGTCCCGTCGGCGAATCGGTCGACAGCCGTCAGGTGTAGAGCCGTCTCCCACGGGGTATCAGACCGTCGTCGGCCGGCACCACGACCGACGCCATCAGGAGGAGGACGACGATGCCTAACTGCGAAACGTGTGGCAACGACTACGACAAGGCATTCACCGTGATCATGGGGGACCGTCGTGGCGTGTTCGACAGCTTCGAATGCGCCGCACACGCGATGGCGCCGGTGTGCGGACACTGCGGATGCCGGATACTCGGCCATGGCGTCGAGGACGAGAGTCGGATCTTCTGCTGCGCGAACTGCGCGCGGCTTGCCGGCCACGAACGGCTCGTCGATCGGGTGTGACCTGCAGCGTCAGCTTTCGATCTGGTCCTCGAGTTGGCAGCGGAGCGTCGCGAGCGACCGGGCCAGCAGCCTTGACACGTGCATCTGGGATACCCCGATCTCTTCGGCGATCCGGCTCTGGGTGAGGTTCGCGAAGAACCGCAACAACAGGATCCGGCGCTCGCGATCGGGCAACGCCGCCAGTATCGGCCGGAGCGTCTCGTGATTCTCGACCGCCTCGAGACGCCGATCGTCGGCACCGAGGGTCTCGGCCAGCGGATGGTCGTGGCGGCGCCCCACGGTCCCGGCATCCACCGACACGGTCTGGTACGCGTTGCCGGCCAGCAGTCCGTCCGCGACCGCGTCCTCACCGATCCGCAGCTCCGCCGCGAGCTCGTGGTGCGTCGGCGGCCGACCGAGACGCTGCGACAGGACCGACACCGCGCGACCGAGCTCGAGATGCAGTTCCTTGACCCGGCGGGGCACCCGCACGGCCCACCCGGTGTCCCGGAAGTGTCGCCGCACCTCGCCCATCATGGTCGGGACCGCGAACGCGACGAAGTCGGACCCCACGCGGGAGTCATATCGGTTGACCGCATTGACGAGCCCGACACGCGCCACCTGAACGAGGTCGTCGTGGAACTCCCCACGGCCGTCGAACCTGCGAGCGATGTGATCGGCGAGGGGGAGGCACCGCGTGATCACGGAGTCGCGGAGCACGCGGTAGCGCGGGTCCCTGCGGTCGAGCGACGCCATCGACTCGAAGACCGGACCCACGTCACGGTATTCGTCGGTGCGCTCGACTGCAGGATTCACGCAATCGACCCGGGAGATCGTCGGGGGGAGTGGAACGGTGGTCCCGCACGGTTCGTCCGCCGCGCATCGTGTCGAGGTGCGTCGTCGTCCCTCACGCGTCCTCCGTTCGGCCGGACATCGGATGCGTCCATCGTATGACGGTGCGTGGTCACTGCGGGAGGCCCGTTGACCTCCGCCAACTCGATCGACTACCTCTGCCCGGATCGAACGGAGGACCCGCTCAGGTCAGGCCCGAACTCTAGAATCGACACGTGTCCAGCGGAGCGTCCTCCGGGAAACCACCCGGTCACGGGAGCCGCGTACCGGGATGGACAGTCGGTGCGACGCGTTCGCGGTGGGTGCCGCGGGCCGGGGTGGCGGCCGCGGGGGCGCTGCCGCTGTTGGCGTTCCCCGAGCCGAACCTCGGCGTGCTCGCGTGGGTGTCGCTGGTGCCGGTGGTGCTGCTGGTGCGCGCCGCGGCGACCGCGCGCGAGGCCGGACTGCGCGGCTGGCTGGCCGGCGTCGGATTCCTCGCGGGTACGCAGTACTGGGTGGCGCCGAACCTTGTCTGGTTCTTCCCGCTGGCTGTGGGTGTGCTCGCGCTGCTGTGGACCGGGTGGGGCGTGCTGGTGTGGGATGCGTTGCGGGAGCCGGTCACCGGCCGCGGGGCGGTGGCGGCCGCAGTCGTCGTGCCTGCAGGGTGGGTGCTGGTCGAGGTGGTCCGGTCGTGGCAGTGGCTCGGTGGGCCGTGGTCGTTGCTCGGTGCCACCCAGTGGCAGCACCCAGGTGTGCTCGGGCTCGCCGCGCTCGGCGGGGTGTGGCTGGTCAGCTTCGCGATCGTGGCATCGAACATTGGGGTCGCCCTGTGCGTGGTCGGCGGCGTGGCAGCCCGGGCCGTCGGAGCGGTGGCGGTGGCGGTGGCGGTCGCCTCGGGTCCACTCTGGTCCGCGTGCCGACCAGCGGAGCCGCCAGCCGACGTCGCGGTCGTCGCGCTTGTGCAGCCGGGGATCGTGCACGGCGACCTGCTCTCTTTCGAGGAAGACCTGACCCGAGGGATCGGCGCGCCGGTCGACCTCGTGGTGTGGGGTGAGAGCAGCGTCGATACCAATCCGGCCGCCGACCAAGCGCTGCTCGTTCGGCTGGGCGCGTTGTCCGCGGCCGCGGGGGCGGACCTACTGGTCAACGTCGACGCGCCGGTCGGCGAGTCCGGCGCGATCTCGAAGGCGTCTGTCCTGATCGACCACAGCGGAATCCGCGATACCTATCGGAAGATCCGGCTGGTCCCGTTCGGTGAATACATCCCGTTCCGCGACCAGCTCGGCTGGCTCAACCGGATCACCGCCGCGGCGGGGCAGAACCGGCAGCCCGGTGACAGGTTGGTCGTGATGAACGCCGGCGGTTTCCGGGTCGGGCCGCTGATCTCCTTCGAGGAGACCTTCCCGGACATGGCCCGCGCGCAGGCGCGGGCGGGGGCGGACATGCTGGTGTACCAATCCTCCACGGCCACCTTTCAGGGCAGTTGGGCGCCCGCGCAGCTCGCGTCGTTCGGTGCGCTGCGGGCCGCGGAGAGTGGCCGCCCGGTCGCGGCGGCCGCATTGACGGGGGAGTCGGCCGCATTCGACGCGCGAGGACGCCGGCTCGGGTCGATGCCCGCCGACGAGCACGGCGTTCTGCTCGTCGAAGTGCCCGTTCGGACAGAGGACACGCTCTATGACCGGCTCGGCAACTACGTCCCGGGCGTCTGTACCGCGGTCGTGGTGGGCTACGTGGCAGCGGCGGTCGTCCGGCGGCGGGGTGGTCCAGTTGCCAACTAGCGCGGCGATTCACGACAACGCAGGGGAGGCGAGCGAAACCCGCACGCGCGCATGGATATTCGCCATTATCCATGACAGTGGTGTGGGTGGGGGCGGTGACCGGCGGGGAGGCCCGGGTCCGATCGATGTTCCGGTTCGGGATCCTGCGCCGCATCCGTCGTCGAGTGCAGTACGCGACGGCGTTTTGTCTGATGCCGGCCGCGTACCCGGCACGCTACATGACGCGGTGTCGACCGGCATCTGATACTCGGAGTTCGTCTCAGCTGCGCGAGTCGATGAGATCGACTCCGTGAACTCGCCGGGGCCCGGATGGCAGGTCCGAGCTGCGGGCAGAAACGGAGACATCGAGCCTGATCGCACCTGAGTCGATGTGGCCCGCGGCGGGTGCGTCGGTCGTCGATGTCACGGGTCGCGCGGCCGCAGCGGGGTGTCGGACCTGCAGCCGGCTCCGTGGCGCAGTGTTCGGTCCTGTCTCCTCGGGGAACCGCCCGATCTCGATTACTTGACATAATATGGATTATCGGTGAAACGACGACCTGCGATAACGCCGAATGTTCGCCCCGGCTGTGAATCGTCATCGAACTTGGCGGATCGTCAGATAGTTGGCATCTCTCGCAGTTCGGCTAGTCCCGGTTGGACGTGACGGGCGGTATGCCACGGATCAGCCAGCGCAGATCGGCCAGAGCCGTCCACGAACGCCTAGTTGGCATTTTCGTCACCGCTGTTGGCAAATGCTCAGATCGGTTAGCGCTTGCGGGCTTTCATGGACTGTGGATCGTCCGACCGTCGCCGCTGCTACCGCGCTTCACCCTTCGCGCGCTGCCGCATCGGCTGATGCTGGTTCTCGCACCTACTCGCGTCGAGTGGCACTCGCCCGGCTGCTCCTCCCGCCTTGCCGTCGCGGGGTGTCATTTAGTCACGTGACGAATATGTTTTGGAGTCCGTGTGTCCGATCATGATCTCCCCGCGGGTCGCGGCATGAGTGTCGGCACGCCAAGGATGCCGTGTGGCCGGCGTCTCCTGACGCGCGAGGTTGTCTTACGTCAAGTACGTGGCAGGGTGTGAAGCCCGGGATGGTGCAGGCAGGATTCGCCCGCACCGTCGGCCTCGAGAAGCTGCCGACCGGCGTCGAGGAAATGCTGCTTCCGCTTCGACACCGACATATCCGACACCCCGTGCCGGCGGGAGGCCTCGGCGCCGCGCATCTCCCCCGGACAACACCGCCCGCATCTTCACATCGACCGGGATCTTTTGTCGGGACGACCCCGATTGAGATGCTGCGGCGGCAATGAGGATGAGGCACGTGCAGCATTGAAACTCGTGACCGCGCGACCGACAGGTCGGGAAGGTGGTGTGTATTCGACTGTGTTGCAAGTAGAGTCGGTGATGGGTTGGGAATGGGAGTGGCCCTTCTCGCGACCATGGCCGACACTGCCATTTCCGGTGGGCGAAGTTGGCGCCGACGGAACAATCACGGTCTACTGCAGGGCTCTGAGAGGCTGCGATCTCCGCGAACCGCAGGCTGTCTGGTCGGCCATCTTGCCCGCCGTCGACGACATCGCCGTCGATCTTGCTTCCTCGCACTAGATTCGGCGGTGGGCTGCCCCGTTGTCCAGGGCGTCAGGATCTGATTTGGGAGCAGGCGGACGCACATCCGTCCGCTCGGCAAGTACCCCTTCGGTGGCCTCCCGAACCCCGCCGCCGCGAGGTTTGGGAAACACCCGAACGGGGAATGTCCGTGATGAGCAGAGGGCTCGTTTGACCGCGGGACGGTCCGCCGCCCCATGGTCATCTGAATGAGGGTGAGGCGTAGCGGTGATTGTGCTCGGGCTGATCTTACTTCTCGTCGGATTCCTGACGGGAATCTCCATTATTTGGACCATTGGCATCGTGGTCGTGGTAATCGGAGTAATTCTCGCACTACTCGGCGCGACAGGCCGTGCAGTCGGAGGCCGCCGCTACTGGTACTAGCGCTGCCGAGATTCGGCAAGAAGATTAAAGGTCGGTCCCGCCTCCGACGGACAGAGCCGGCCTAGGGAGTGTCTCCCAATGTGGGCGGTTGATCGGCGACACTCTTCATTGTGTCGCGCACCGAATACTTGACGGATGAGCAGTGGTCGTTGATAGAACTGTCGCTTCCCACGGCAATGACATAGAGGCACAAGCGGAACCGACTGTTTCTTGTCCGCCGGAAGCCGTCCTTCGACCGCACGTGAGGAGGCACTCGGTGCGAATGCCGACGACATCATGGTTCGGGCTGGCTAGGGTCGACGTATGGACGGCGCAGAGATTCTGAGGCTGGAGCATGCAGGATGGGCATCTTTGTGCCAGGGAACGGGGGCTGACTTCTACGGCCGGCTCATGACAGCGGATGCGGTCATGGTTCTCTCGCACGGCTTCGTGCTGGATCGCGACGCGGTGATCGCCTCGCTCGACGACGCCCCGCCGTGGCGGGACTACGAGAT
The DNA here is from genome assembly GCF_013348805.1 of Rhodococcus sp. W8901. Taxonomy (NCBI): domain Bacteria; kingdom Bacillati; phylum Actinomycetota; class Actinomycetes; order Mycobacteriales; family Nocardiaceae; genus Rhodococcus; species Rhodococcus sp. W8901. The sequence goes on along the minus strand of NZ_CP054690.1, from coordinate 2,999,644 downwards.
CAGCGAGGACCGCCTCATCGAGGTCGGCGAGGACACCGCGATCCTGGTCTACACCGGCCGGGCCTCCCGCGGCGAGGGCGCGCCGGCGTTCCACGCTCTGATGTCCAGCGTCTACACCCGTCGCGACGGCCAGTGGCGACTCACGCTCTACCAGCAGACATCCGTTCCGGACGCCGACCACTACCAGTGAGGAGGGCAAGCAGGTCGAAGCAGTCGCCCATCTCATCTCCGTCACCGGGACACCAGCCATCCGGCCGTGACCACGAACGAGGCCCCGGACTAAGGTAGGTCTCCTATTTAGCGAGGAGTCGTAGCCGGTGGAAGCTCTGCGGACTCGTCTGAGTTGGTGGACTTCCCGCCGGTGCTGATCGCGTCCTCTCGATCGGCGATCTTCAGCCAGCGGTGCAGGCATCCTTCGGTGATTCCAAAGTCCTTGGAGATCTGGCGCAGAGGGCCTAGCGCTTGCGGGCGGCGACAGCGATGACGTCTCGGCGGAGTTCCTCGGGGAACGGCTTCGGCATGGGGAGCATCCTCTTGCAGGCTGTCACCATAGTTGGCAATTACCCTCCCCTCGACTGCTTGTCCAGCTACCGCTGTTGGACACCACGCGGGTCGGCTGCCGATTCCGTCTGTGCGGATTACACACCTGGCGACGCGAACGGAACAGCGGGGCTGAGACGCGTGACAAGCGGTTCCAAATCCAGGCTGTGACCGATGACGGTGCCGGTCAGCAACCAGGGAAAGCAGTCCGATTCTGCGCTCTTTTCATCGTGAGTCTGCTGCGCGCCGTTAGTGTGTTACTAAGACCGCAACAGCGGTGGAGGCGACGTGCTATCCATCCCTAGGCGGACCCGGGCCACCACGGTTCAGGTGAAAGCGGCGTCACAGCCCAGCCCGGCGTGTCTATCCCCGATTCCAGGTCGAGGCTTCGGCAGTCGGCAGCATCGCGTTCTGGCCCGCTCGAATAGCGTAGAAAGATGCCGTGGGTCGACGCCGTCAGAGCGACCAGTTCGGCCAGTGTCGTAATCGCGACGAGCGGCGCCCCCGATGGCTCCCGATTCGAAACCGCGCCGGTCACGACGCCACCCTCCGAACACATCTCGGACAAACCCCTCGAGCATTCCTCGCGTTTCCAACGATGACGACCACAGTCCGTGGACCCGGGCCGGGGCGCGCCCAACCATCCATCCCGTTGGAACCCCAGACCCGGCAGTCCGCAAGGCGCCCCGGTGCCGACCCACGTTTAACTTCCAGGAGCCTCGGGAATACACCGTCAGTTGCATTCGCTTCGGAGGCGCAGGTGCGATGAGACAGACATGAGATTCGAGGCCCATTGGGAAACCAAAGCTTCTCCTCAAAGGGTGTGGGAGGGGCTTGCCGACGGATGGCGGTATCCGGGCTGGGTGGTCGGGGCGTCCGGAATGCGCGCCGTGGACCCCGAATGGCCCGCACCCGGCGCACGGATCCATCATTCGGTCGGTTTGTGGCCGTTCCTGATCGACCACACCGAGGTATTCGAGGCAATCCAGGGAAAGCACTCACGCTCAACGCCCGCGCGAAGGGCTTCGGTCGAGCTCGGGTCGAGATTCAGGTACGTCCCGACGGGGTCGGCCGTGTGATCGCGATGGGCGAGCATCTCGCCTCGCCTCCCATGTCGTGCTTTCCACAGCGCGTCGTCGAACTGGCCGCGGTGCCCCGCAATCGGGAGTGCATCCGGCGGCTGGCGCTGCTCGCGGAGACTCCTTCCGATTCGCGCGACGGCTCGACCGCGCCGAGACTCGGGTGATCGGATGAGCGAGCGAGCGGACGCGATCGTCATCGGTGCGGGGCCCAACGGACTGGTCGGGGCGATCACCCTCGCCAACCGAGGATGGGACGTGCTGGTTCTCGACCGGGCCGACACCGGGAGGTGCCGTTCGGTCGGGTGAACCTCCATCCCGAGTACCGCTACGACCGGTTCAGCGCCTTCTATCCTCTCACCGCGGTGTCGCTCGCATTCCCCTCGCTCGACCTGGAAAAGCACGGATTGTCCTGGAGTCGGGCGCCGATCGCGGTGACGCATCCGCTGGATGCCGAGGACGCGAACGCTCCCGCCGTCGGTCACTGACAATGTTTGCCCGCGGACGCGACCGGGTATTGGCTGCGTAGACCGTATCCACGGAATGGAGATCATGTCATGACGGACAAGGACAAGTCTGGGCCTACAGAGGCAGTCAAAGGCACCGTCGAGGGGGTGAAGGGAAAGGCCAAGGAAGCGGCGGGCGCCGTGACGGGTCAGGACGATCTCGTGCGCGAGGGTAAAGCACAGCAGGACAAGGCCGCCGCGCAGCGCGAAGCGGCAGAAAAGGCGCGCGGCAAGGCGTCCGCGAACGAGGCACGCCAGCGTACCGAGCAGGACAAGTAATGCGATGACGTCGGACACGACGCTGTGTGGAACGGGTGAACCGATTCGTCCGCGAAAGCCGACTCCCCGCAGGTTCTGGCGACTGCCCGGCGTCTATCCGCCGCAGTCGGACACGCATCTCCTCGCACGCACGCTGCTCGTGGAATCGCTCGAACCCGGTACCCGCGTTCTCGACATCGGCGCGGGTACGGGATATCTCTCGGTTTCGGCTGCGTTGGCCGGATCTCGCAAAGTGACCGCGGTGGACGTCGACAGACGGGCTTTGCTGAACATTCGGCTCAACGCCAGGTTGAACGGCGTACGGGTACGCGTGGTGCGTGGCGATCTTACGATTCCGTTCGGCGCGAACGATTTCGATCTCGTCGTCAGCAATCCGCCCTATGTTCCTGCGGCCGACGACGTTCTGCCCGTCGGCGGCCTGGCTCGTTGCTGGGATGCCGGGCGGGACGGCCGAGCGTATCTGGATCGCATCTGCCGCGAGGCCGCCCGCATCCTCTCTCCTGGTGGAGTCCTCCTGCTCCTGCAGTCAGGCCTGAGTGATATCGACGCCACATGGACCGAGCTGCGGCGCCAAGGACTTTCGACGGACGTCGTATCGACCGAGCACATACCCTTCGGCCCGGTACTCACCGCGCGGGCATCCCTGCTACGACAGCGGGGGCTACTGCGACCTGACGAGGATTTCGAGAAGCTCGTCGTTTTTCGCGCAGTCAACAGCGGGTCGGCCGCACACTGACTCGTGCGACTGCCGACTGGTCTGCCCCTCGTCGCTCGACGACGTTGAATACGATCTTCTTCCGTTGTAGGTTCACCTGATCTTGCCCCTCGTTCCTACTGCCCCCGTTGCTTCCCTCTCCACCAGGCACGCGGGAGGCACCCACGTCCACCGTGTCAGGCCCCGACTACTCACTAACTCGCATCGAGCGAGAGGTCGCAGTGCCTCTTTCAGCCCCGCCGGCGGCAGTTCGTCGTCGGTTCGCCTTCTCGATCGCGTGGACCAACTCCTCTTTACGCATCGTCGATCTGCCGTGAATGCCTAGACGCCGGGCAATGTCGTAGAGGTGCCGTCTGCTCGCATTGGCGTCGACGCCCTCGGCCTTTCGACCGGTCGCTCGCGGGCCCCCGCTGCGGGCTCGCTCGTCCAACGGCCCCTTCTCGGCCTTGGGTTCCCAATGGTCGCCGACTTTTTCGAAGCTGTGCTTGAGGGCCGCGTACGCAACCCTGTGTGCTCGCTCCCCCTCGCCGTACTCCTCCGCTGCAGCATCGTGAGCCTTGGCGAAGGTACGTTGCGCCTTAGCCGATGAGCGCCGGAGCGTTTCCGGCAACTCCAGCTTCTTCGGCTGCCCAGATCTGGTCGTCTTGGGCATCACCGGCACCTCCTCTTCTCCTTCGAACCGAGTGACCTATTTCAGAGCCGATGCAAGCTCTCGAACGTAGAAGTCGAAGAATCCGTCGACATCAGGCCCCGCGTTGACGAGGGCAAGATGATCGAAGCCGGCGTCGGCGTACGCTCGGATCCTCTCCAAGTGCGGTTCCGGATCGGGCCCATAGCCGAAGCTCTCGGCTATGTCGGATTCGCGGACGACGGACGCGGCAGCCTCGAAATTGACCGGGTTCGGCAGCTCGGCCTGAACCTTCCACCCCGCGGCCGAGAACCGAAACAGCTTGTGAGCGGACTGCAGGGCGGCTTCCTCCGTTGGCGCCCACGACAACGAGACCTCGGCGTACCTCGGCCTGATCCGCCCGCCTTCTCGTATTGGGCGATCAGATCCCGGTCGGCCTCCGTCGCGAACAATCCGTCGCCCATCTCGGCCGCGATCTTTGCCGCCGGTCCGCCGGAACCCGCCACGATGATCGGTGGAAGTCGCTCCGGCAGATCGAACACGCGCGCATCCTCGAGCTCGAGATGTCGACCGCGGTAGCTGCGGTAGCCGCCGCTCCACAACAACCGAATGATCTCGATCGACTCGCGCAGCATCGCCGAGCGGGTCGATGCCGACGGCCAGCCGCGCGCGACGACATGTTCGTTCAGTCGTTCCCCGCTTCCCAGACCCAGCACGAACCTGCCGTCGGACAGTAACGCTGTCGTTGCCGCCGCCTGGGCCACGATCGCCGGATGGTAACGCACGAAAGGACATGTCACACCGGTGGCCAGTTCGAGGATCGACGTCTTCGCGGCGATCGATCCCAAAATCGACCACGCGAAGCCCGAGTGGTTCTGATCGTGCAGCCACGGATGGAAGTGGTCACTGATCTCGACGAAGTCGAAACCCGCCTCCTCGGCCCGGACCGCCTGCCGAACCACTTCGATCGGTGAGTACGCCTCTGCGAACAGCTTGAACCCGACCCTCACAACGCCTCCGTCCATCCTGCACGCGCGACCCGGTGCGTTGTCCGAATACCCCGCAGGCTGCCACCCGAAACCGACCGAAGGTCGTCACGGACCTCATATGCCGTGTTGCGTTCGAGTCACGATCACCGAAGTGCGTGCCTACCGAGGATTCCCCGGCGCCTCTGCGGGTACCTCGCCCCCGTCCGAACTCAAGGCTGCGATGCAGTACTTCACGCAGGCTTTCGTCCTGCGGCGCAAGAACCCCAGATGTACGACCTGTTCATGGACTTCGCCATCGAGGAGTTCAGCCACCTCGAGATCGTGGGTTCGATGATCACGATGCTTCTGGACGGCCTCAACGACGACCTCAAACAGGCCAACGAACGCTGCGACTGGATGCCAGTCGTAGCGACCGCGGACGGACGGGAACAAGCCATTCACCAGGGTGCCGTCAACCCGATCTACCTGAGTCTCACCGGCGGCGGACAGCTTGGCGGAAGCGGTGTGGCTTCCTCCGTCGACGATAGGGCTCCACCAGCGGCTCTCTCACCATAGGAACTGCTCCTGTTCGGCGTGTGCCGCTTTTCGGGAATGAGGGCGGCAAATGATCTTGTGGACCGTGCCGCTGCAGGGCCTGCCGACGGGTACGCATCGACAGAACCTGCCGTGGCGGGGGCGGCGCCGGACGAACACCCCCCGCTAATCCCCGTTCCAGTACCGCCCGGACCGCTCACGACCCCACCGCGCATTGAGTGTGGCGTTGCCCCGAACTTGCCGCCCGACCTTCACGGTAGATCTGAACCGGCGACCACGATCGACCCTACGCGAAATCACCGATCGCGCAACGGGATCAATAGCGCGCTGACGTGCAGATAAGACCTATCAGGATGAGAACTTCCGGTACAGACGCAGCCGGGGATGCGTTGTGCACCTGAACCTATTCCACCTTCCTTCGGCTGATCGAGATGTTACGTTGCTTTCGCCTATATGCATGGGGCGCCGCCGGTTTAGTTGGTCTCTGACTGGGGTGAGGAAATGGTGGCGCCGCAGCTTCTTTCTGTCGTCATGCGGTTGGGCGGAATCTCTACGAATTGTTGCGCAGGCCAATCGAGGAGGTTGTATCGCGATGCCAAAGCACAGAGCTACAGACATACGCACTCTGAAGATCAAGACCCGCATCATGGTTGCCGCGACGGCAGTTGCCGCGCTTGCGATCGGTTCGCCGGCGCTGGCGAACGCTGACGGTGAGGGCGGTTCGGGTAGCCACGGTAGTGAGAGCTCCGGCAGCGGCGAGGGCAGTCTGGGCAGTGCCGGTAGCGCGGAGGCCGGCAGCGCCAGCCTCGGGGAGCACGGAAGTGCGGATCTGGGCAGCTTGATTCTGCCGTTGCTCGGAAGCTCCGGTTCCAACAGCGGCAGCCTCCTACTCGGCAGTGGCGTACTCGGAAGTGTCGGGCTTGGAAGCCTTTTCGCGGGGTCCGGCGGATCGGGCGGCCCAGGCGTCCCCGGCCCCGGCGCACCGGGACCGGCACCGAGCGTCCCCGGCCCCAGCGCACCGGGACCGAGCGTCCCACCCGGCCCCAGCGAGCAAGCGCCACCCGCCCCGCAAGGCGGAGGGCAGGTCGCTGTCGCCCCCATGGGCGGCGTCGAAGCCGGCGGCGGACCCTCGAACGACACCGCTGGACACGGATCCGGTTGGCTTGTCGGCAGCGCCCTGCTCGTCGCGGCCGCGGCGGGTACGACAGCAGCTGGCGTCGGCAGGCATCGTCGCCGGGCGTAAGTGCCTGACGATCGTGTGAAGTGTGAAGCACACCGACAGGCCATTGCCCGGGCAGCCGAGGCAATGGCCTGTCGGGTGGCTCTGCTTCACGGGTTCCAACGAGCCAGCGGTAGACCTGCACGATACTTGTCGGACGTTAGTCTGCAGAACCTTCCACTCCACGGGGTGGAGCAAGAGGTCTGCATATCCGGCCCTCCTTGCGGCGCCGACGCACGCTCGTCTCGCGTCCGGTACGACTGCAACGAGGCGCCTGCCACCGCGACAGCACGCCGAGGGATCCCCGAGTTGTGGGGCCCGCCGGCTCCGGTTGGTTTCGGTCGCCCCAGTTACAGTCGATCCATGGACCGCAATTCCATCGAAGCTCTTCCGGTTGGCCGGGCGTTTTCGCAGAGGGCCAAGGCCCTCGCGATCATCGACGCGATCCTGTGCCCGGAGTGGGAGTACCGCTACTACTCGTTCAACTCGGAATGGGGTTCCGGACAGTCGATGGCCTCGGCCCGGGACGGCCAAGGCGCCGAGTATTTTGCCCTGATCTCGGATGATGTCATCGGATTCAAGTCCTACGAACCCCAGAGTCCGGCGGTGCCGCCGCCTTCCGCCGGCTGGGCCGCCCATACGCCCGCGAACACAGGGCTCGGGGACTTCTGGGGCGAACCGGCGTTTTCGATGGATCACATCTCGTGGTTGGCGACGTGCGACGCGGGCATCTGGCAGTTGCTCGCGGGTGAACTGCGGATTCCTGACCTGGCAAAAGCGCTGACCCGCGACGCAGATGAGCACGCCAGCTGGGCAGCCACGTACTACGAGCTGACCCCGAGCACCGAGCAAGTTGAGGCGATGCGGCACCTCTTCGACGGTGAACCGCTGACCGGCGACGTTGTGGCCGCGCTGAACCCGTCCGCGGGCATCGTCGACCTGACCGACGACATCACGGAGATCGGTTGGCCAACCGCGGTGTAGCCGTTGCTCTCGCACGAACAATTGCCAACTATCGTGACCACGATCGCGAGGGAAAGCCGTCGCGGTAGTTGTCACACCACAGGTCGGCGCACCTGCGGATGACAACTCCGATGACGATTCACACCGGCCCGCCGTCTGTTCTGTTGTGAAGGGCAACCGTAGGTGGCCATTCGTCATCCAAGCTGGCCACTTTGCCAACCTTGCCGGTTGGCGGATATATACCCCCGTGGGTATCATTGGAGGTCACATTCATCGCCAGGAGATCAGACAGCTTTGTAGAGTACTGATTCCGACAGGCCTCGTGAACCACTGCGGGCTATCCAAGTGCCCGGCTGTGTCAGTCTCGCCGCGGCGGCCGTAGCAAACGGGCCGTAGAGCTAGCATGAGTCAGTGAAGATCGACCGGATTCCCGACGGAGCTCAGGACCCCCGCGCCAGCGTCTTGACGCGCGCACGACTAAGTGACATTCAGGACGTCGATGACATTCTGACGCTGGTTTCTGCAGAACGAGCCGCAAATCTCGACTCCCGAATCTTCATCACGCTCGACGATCTCGCCCAAGCCTCGTACACGAGCATGCACGCCGGCGAGGCTGATGAACTCGAAGTTGCGACAGACGATCTCGACTTTCTGAACGACCCAGGCGCTCAACGGCGCTTCGAGCTCCGGCAGGTCGCTCATGCGGCGGCTCAGCTCGGCAGGAGCGAACTCATACCGAGCTGGGACGAACTGCACGGCACTCGAGAATGCCCTCCCGACTGGATTGACCGGATGGCCGCCGTCAACGACGACCCGACCACCATTCTCGACGACGAAATCCACGTTCTCCACGTGCCGGTCCGCGACAGTCTGGCGGCAATCGCCGGCTTCCCGAATGGGTACTTCAGCGTCGACTGGGACACGTTCCAGAACTACACCGTCACTCGTCATCTCGCCGACGCCTACGGCTATCGTCCACTTGGTATCGGTGCGTCCTGGATTGGATTCGAACGGGATACGCCGTTGTCCCTGCTGAAGGCGAATGAACTCATCGAGGAGCTGAAGCCCATCTACGGCGGTATTGACGCGCCCGGATGGACTCGCCTCGAGGACGCCCTGACTCGCAGGCGGACGCTCTTCCTCGGCTACACCGACAACTTCGCCGACTGAGAAAGCGGTGGGTCTGGTCCAGCTCCGGGGTCCGTGGCGGTCGACCCCGCAGCGCACCCGCAACCTCCTGGAGATCAGCGACCTCCCAGTCGACCGGATCGCCGCGGAGGTCGGCTTCACCACAGGGGCGTCGTTGCGACAGCACCTGCACGCGGCAATCGGAGTGTCTCCCCATGCCTATCGGAACACCTTCCGAGCCCACAGCAGGGTGCCTAGCAGATCCTGAAAACCGGTGCGTCAGTCGGCGTCCGGCGCCTTCACTGCCCGCATCGGACGTCGCGAAAGCAGATGTCCGAATTCCATTCAACACGGTCACACTCCCCCCATGTCCGCCCGCCTCGCGATCAAGAAGTCCGAACAAACGTGATCTCGCTCCATACCTCCAACGCTCAGGACGTCACGATTCGCCTCGCCGACGACGTGGGTCGGGGGACCAAGCGGACGGCTTGGGAGATGGGCGCCGGATGAGAGCTCAGCTGACGCGTGTGCACATTGTCATCGACGACCGCACTCACGTCTCAGGGGTGCGCCGGCGGCATGTGGTCGACCATCTCGGCAAAGACGTTGACCTGACCGCCGAAGAACCTTCCGCCGCGGTCCAGTGTCTCGACACTGATCAGCGCTCCGGACCCACTGTCGATCACCATCCGGTCGACGTAGCCCTCCTCGAAGGTGAACTCGAGTACATAGCCGGGCCGCCCGGTCCGATCCGTACCGATACCGAGGTCGCGTGCCCGGATCGCCTCGAGGTCGAGCCCGGCGAGGACTCGGTAGATCCCGGCCTTGACCTCGGGCGTGACTGCCGGGTCCGGAAGCAGCTTGGTCGCCAGCCGATAAAGTGCCCGGTCAGGGGCTTCGTCGACGTACCCGAGTCCGAGCTGCTGCGACAGACTCAGCATTTGCGTCCGCAGCTGGTAGGGGTCGGCAGGAAGTCCGGCCAGCTGCGCGCTCGTCAGGTATCCGGAAGTTTCGTGGAGGTCCCCGCCGACCTTGCCGACGAGTGCGGTTCCGTCCGGGCGCACGAAGGTGTCGTACGTCGGGTGATCCGCATCGGTCAGGTTGGTGAACTGCAGGTGCCGGATCGGTCCGGTCTCGATCGGCTCGGTCATCGCCGCGACCAAGTCCGCGGTTTGCTCCAGCGTGCGGGCCGCACCCACCGTGACGACCTGGCTCTGTTCGGGTACACCCATGTGGTCGTATCCTGCGGCGAAGACGAACACCGAGACGGCGACACAGGCGGCGCTGACCACCGCCGTCACCCGCCCTGGCCGGCGACGGAACCTACCGAGAGTGACGACCGTCGTCGATGACCCGGTGGCGTCGGACGCCGATCGCTGCGTGGACTTCTCGATTTCTACGGTGCGCATCAGGTTTCGTCTCGCTCGGAGGATGACCTCGTCACGGGGAGGCTGCGGCTCGGGTCGCCGACTGCGGATCTCCGTGAAGTCACCCATGTCCATCTCCTTGCCCCGGTTCGGTCTGCTGTCGCCCTGTTGTTGTGAGTTCATCGGGTTCCGGTTCACGCAGTTTGCGGCGGAGCCGGTTCAAGCGAGAACGCACGGTTCCGGTAGGGATCTGCAGCGCCTCGGCTATCTCGGGATAGCTGAGGTCTCCCCACGCGTAGAGCAGCAGCGTGTCGAGATCTGCCTGCGAGAGTCGCCGCAGCCGGCGCTCGAGTGCGCGGACCTCGCGGCGGGCGTCTATCGAGGCGTCGACCCGGTCCTCGAATGGCAACGAGCTGTCTGGCCTGGGATGGCGGGCGAGCAGGGCGATGTCCCGGCCCAGGCGGCGACGGTTCGAGTGCAGAACGTTGCCGGCAATTCCGTACAGCCAGGGCAGCGCGTGTTCGTACGCCAGGTCGAAACCCGCCCGACGACCGAACGCGACCACGAACACGTCCGAGGCGAGATCATCGGCCGCATCGCTGCCCGCCCGACGAGCGAGATAGCGATGAATCGTGCCGAAGTGACGATCGAAGATCCCCGCGAAGGCGTCCGGATCCGTCAGCGACCGGGCGATCAGCTCATTGTCTCGCGGGCAGGGAACCTCGCGGAGTACATCAGTGTCCACATGCTCATTTGTCACGGGCGCTGGATCCGGTTCACGGTCAGGGCAGACGGCGTGGATGAAATCCCAGCGGCCGTGCCGTTGCTGTGGACGGTTCGTGGACCACACAAGGACGGCAAGCGTCCCCTAGGCCGGGTCGGGCTACGGTCGGACTGCTTTGCGACGACCCGGATAGAATCCGGTCTCCTTCTCGCCATCACGCCGAAAATGGTGAGCGTCCCGTCAGGTGAATCCCTATGAGGTGCATCACCATCGACGCGAAAGGTGATGTTGTGGCTGGAGACAGTCATCGATGATGCACCGCTGAGTGCTTCTCGCAAGGCTGGCCGTGTACTCTCGCGAGATAGTCCCTGAGACACCGCCTTCCTTTGCAGGTCCAGTCGCTACGCTGCAAACCGTCGGGAAACGACCATCGCGAATGGCCTCTCCCACCCGCTGGGCACTGCGCTTCTTCCGCTTCGCCCGACGTGTCGAGTACATGGCCATCGAGCTCGCCGAGGTCGGAGAACCGATCCCACATCGTGAGGATCGGCCCCTCATCCATCACAGCGCTCGGAGCAGTTCGGGCTTGGGCTCGCTTCAGCGTGATACCGCGCTGCGGCCAGTGCACGACATAGTGGACCGCCATGCGTATCCCGGATAGCAACTGCGCCGAATGCGCAAGCGATCATGTCGACGCCTTGCTCGAGCGTGGAATAGGCTCTACTCGTTCGCGGCAACGCGCTGATTGAACTGGACCTTGTGGCCGTCTGGAGCGGCGACGGTCGCGTAGATACCCCAGGGCTCCCTGACCACGTCTGACACTGTTGCCCCACGTGCACGCAGCTGCTGTGCAGTTTCGTCGACATCGTCACTTGCGAAGGTCAGGAAGGCCCCGTCACCAGACGATCGCCCAAAAATGTCCGCGGGCGAAAGGACGATCGTGGTTTGCGCTCCTGCAGGTCGCACTTCAACCCAACGCGCACCATTTCCCATGTCAGCGTCGGAGACGACCTCGAACCCGAGAATGTCGCGGTAGAAGGCGAGCGCCTCGTCTTGGTCGGCCACGTAGATAACCGCCGAAGCGACATGCGTGATCATCCACTCAGGCTAGCCTGGGCCCGACGGCCCGGCAGGACTTCGCGATAGCCGTCACGGTCGGCGACTAGAACTAGCGGTGGGTGACTGGCCATTCGTCGTACCGCTCGAGGCCACTGGTATCGCCAGTTCCATCTGTTGATCTTTCGGCGACCCGTGTCATCTGACGAAGCCTGACCACCCGCCATCAGTAGCTCTTCCAGTCCTAACGCACCCAATCAAAGATGCCGAGCCAGGCAGCTACCAGCACAACTGATTACGTCGACTGCATGAAGAGGATCAGCTTCGAAGACCGGGAAACCTACATTCGACACGCACGGGATTCTCGCGCGTCAGACGTTTCCCTCGGGGGGGGGCGTGCTCGTCGAAGTGACCAGGCCGAGCGCGCCCAGCGTCCTCCCCGCCCGCGCAACGAACGCCGCAGAGCGAAGTTGTACATTGATACAACTTGTATCGATATACAACTTTGCGAGGTGAGTTGTCATGCGGCCCATGACACGGGCAGAAGTGCGTGCCGCGATCGTAAACCTGGATCCGGCGCAGAAGAAGGTGCACCTACCGACGTGGTTCGACGAGGTGCGCTGGCATCGGATCGACTACCTCGGTTGGCGAGACCTGCGGGCTGCGATGCGGGTCTACCTGGTCGCCGACGTCGACGACGAGGCTTTCGGGGTCATCCTTCGGCAGAACCCGAACCAAACCGCCCTCGGTTCTCGCGCAGTGATGTGCGACCTGTGCCGGTTCGCTCGGCGGTTCAACGAGGTTTCACTCTTCACCGCGCCACGCCCGTCCAGGGACAAGCGTCAGCGGCTGAGTACGCTGGGGCTCCACGTCTGCACTGATCTCGACTGCAGCGTGAATGTCCACAGCAAGCCGATCGTCGGACCACTCGACCCCCCCGGCCGAGGAGACCATAGAACGGCGCCGACAAGGGCTGCGGGAGCGAACAGTGACGTTCCTACGGTCGGTGTCGGATCTCGATCGAACTGCACGACGGAGCGAATGATGGCGTATCTGGCACGTACCGAGCGCCGACGCTCCATCGTCGATGCGGCCGCCACGGTCGTGGCGAGGGACGGTCTCAGCGCTGTGACAGCGCGCACGGTCGCGGAGGAACTCGGCGGATCACCGGGGCAAATTCATCATCACTTCACCTCGACCGACGAACTCGTCGCCGAGGCGTGGCGCCAGTATGCCGCGAGGGAGATCGAGGCCTACGGGGCGGAAGTCAGCGGTCTCGAACCGCTCGAGGCGCTGACGAACTTCTTTCAAGATCTGCTGGGCGAGAAGGACGGTCAGGCAATGGCCCGATGGGCCGAGGCGGCGGCGCACGCGCAGTTACGCAAGCCCGTCGCGGACAGTTACGTCGAGTCGCTCGCCCGACTGACGGACGTGCTTGCGTCCGTCCTCGTTCGCCGTGACCTCGACGTGGCTCGGGCCCGGGAAGCCGCGGGCCGACTGCTCATGCTCGCAGTCGGCCTCGCCGGGATCGCCCGCATCACCGACGATCCGCCAATCTCCCTGCGCTCCGTCATGCTCTCGGCCATCCACGCGGAGTGCGCTTGACGCTGTCGGCTATGTCGCTCGATCCACCGGGGCCGCGCAGGCGCGCCGACGAGGCCAGCTGTCAAGGAGCACCAAACGTCGTCCACCACACGAGCTCGGCGATCGGTCTCTACGTGATCGCGACTATCGCGCAAGCGCTCGCGTGGACAGACCTGAGCAGCAGCGAGTAAAGCTCGCCCGTCGTGTTCTTCCTCCTCGCGGCCGCGGTGCTCGCCGCGATCCTCGGAGGGTGCACAGATCGACGGTGACCTACAGGGCGAGCTCGCGCAACGAACTCGACCGTGTCAAACGGGTCCCTACCGAACTGCCTTCGTTGACGCCGACGGGACCCTCGCGGCCGTCGCAATCGTCCACCTGTCTCGCGGCCACTCCGGCGGTGCGACCGTCGCGCAGACGCGACAATGGCGCCGTCGTGCACGCCGACTGCAACAGAGGGGGGATTCTGTGCAGTCGGCCACCGCAAGGCGATCGGCGCCTACGCTCGAGGATGCAGGACGGTCGCCCACGATCAAACGTGGTCGACCATCGCGGGTAGTCGAAGCCGACCGCCACGTGGCCCGTCTACCGGTCTGGGAACCCGGTGGCTGTGGCGACCGCACACCTGACGCCGCGTCGTCCGCGACACCTCGAGTCGGTTCGATGTCGCCGCTACTGGGTATCCCGCCGGCACCATCGCCAGTCCGGAGACGAGGGAGGACTATCTGATGGCGAACGAGGACACCGGCTCGATCACCGGCACACGCGACAAGGACTGCAACCTGATCTGGTTCGTCGAGGCGTCACTGAGGGACGCGCTTCGGATGGAGACCTACGTCCAGGACGCCGAACGCAACGGCGACAACGAGCTCGCCGACTTCTTCACAAGAGCACAGGCAGAAAGCCGCAAAGGTGGCGAACAAGGCAAAGCCCTACTGTCCGAATGCCTTTCCCGCTCCGGCAGCTGAGCGGACGCCGGAACGTGGCGGGGTTCAGCGTATCCCGGTCACTTCCTGCGCGATATCAGCCAGACGGGTCTGAGCTGCCGAGACGACGCCGTGGCGGTTCTTGTGCGCCTCCTCGTACGCGAGGATCGCCCGGACATCGGCCGTCTCGGTCAGCTCCTTCACCTCGGCGACCACCTCCGAGACGTTCAACTCGTCGTAGTCCGCGATCGGCAACTCATCGGGCGTGAGTGCACCGGTGGTGGTGCGGACGCTGTGCAGGGCATCGGCGATCGTGTCGGCGCCCTCGCTGCGGGTGACGTGTTCGGCGCGTTCGAGGGCGGCGTTACTGCTGGCAGTGATCGTTTTCGCGGCCACGTCACCGGCGTGCGCCCCGCGGCCGAGTAGCCGGTCGATCCGCGGCCCGGTGGAGCGGGCCGCATCCATCGCCCGGTCCAATCCCTTCGCCGACCACGACATCGGGGCATTCACCAAACGCACCGCCGCACCGGTAGCGGCCTGCATCGGTGTCCTGCGCAGGGCGGCGGGGCCGCCGAGTGCTTCCTCCGCGAGGACCGTCGTCAACCACTCCGCGGTCGCCGAATGCGCGATGATCAGCCGCTCCGCCAACTGCACGACGCCCGGATCGTGTTCGGCGGTGGCCAGGGCTTTCAGGTACCGGGCCCGGTCGAGGAGCTGATGTTCGAGTGCGAGGTCGCCGAGCAGTGCTTCGTCGAACGGCTGTGCCTGTTCGGTGACCGTTTTGACCGCTGACGCGGCGCGTCCGAGGAGCGGCCCGACCAGATCCGGGAGACCGCCCAGCTCACGCAGGGCCCGCTCGATCGCGTCCGTCCGGTCGCGCGCGTTGTCGGCGTTACGGGCCAGCTCGGTGGCCACGGCCTCCGTGCGGGCCTGCGCCCTGCGGGTATCCGCCACCTGTATCTCGGTGTTCGTCAGGTCGAGAATCGTGCGCAACTGCGTGATCAGGGTCGATGTGTCGGGCATAGCAGGCTCCGTTCCAGGGTCGATGGTCATTTCCCCGCCGCGCTTACCCACAGGTCGACCGCACCAACCGTCACGGTCAGCTCAGCCCGCGACCGTCCCCTCGTACCGGTGCACGACGTACGCCTCCGCATCAGCGACAGGCCCGCTGTTCACCCACCGCGGATGCTCACACGACTTCCGCGTGGCTGTCAGCGACCGCCACGTACTACGCGCAAGGCGGTCGATCTCCGGCTGCGGCACCTCCCGCCGCTCGACGACATCGAACCCGATCGTCTTCTGGTTCACACCCATGCCCGCCACCCTAGGCGGCACCGACGCGCTCGCCGGGGCTTTCTCCGAACCCATACAGGCTCGTTACCGGACAGTGCCGTTGAGTCGTCAAGAGACATTCAAGTGTTTTCCCACAACGGATTTCAACAATCTGGTAGCAACCAAGACGCGCTGCAGCCTCGACGACTCGTCGCCCTGGCCCATGCCCGCCGCTAGGTTCTGCGAGAGTGCGATCGCCCACAGCCCTCGGCGATTACGGGGCCGATCGCACTCAACCAGAGGCGGGCCGAGCGACAGTACGGGACAGGGCTTGATTGTTCGCATGCCCTGTTCGCGGGCCCTGCGTCGATAGCCGCCCTGTCCGCGCCGTACTGAGCTGTCGAACGGGCGTGCGGGATGGCCAAACCGCGCCGTATCCGGCCGGCGTCGAACCACCTGTCACCGCGTTCGGTGAGCAGCGCTTCGCTGCCGTGGTACGAGTCCAGGCGTGTGCTGGCGCGACTGCGGTCGGCCTGCTCTTGTCGCGGGGCACGGCCACAGCCGACCGTGAGCAGCCGTCGAGGCGGAATCGGATGCAGGTACCTATGCGGGTACTTCTACCGTCGCGTTCGCTCGCCGCCAGCGTGAGGGTCGACCTACCGAAAATGGCCCGCCACATGGAGTGGATGCTAGGTGAGAATTGTCGGCCCTCAGCCCACCAGGCCACGCATCGTGACCCGTCGAGAAACAGGCACCGTAGTCGCTCTGCGCCCTCTACTCGACACAACGAGCGCGTGGGACCCGGCAGCTCGTAGGATGACGATCCTTGCGTTGGACAGCGGTCAGTGGTCATTCGCGTGGGTTCATGGATGGCACCACGTCGTGCCCGGGCTGAGGGTCGCGTTCCGGGAGCATCCCGGAGGAGCACGATTCCCGACGTTTTCCCGCTAACGCCGACTCCGGGACGGTGAAACGGTGCGGGTTCACTGCCGGACGGTCCGGTGATCGAGAAGGGGACGGCGCCTAATGCCCTCGTCCTTGCGCTTCTGGTGGTCCTCAATCGGATGCAACGCAGTCATCAACTGTGCCCCCGGACCGATGTACGGCGAATGAAAGCGAAATCACCTCTGTCGCAGGGGCACCGAGGTCGGGATGAAGCCCCAGAACAAACCAAACCGCCGGCGCTCTAGCCGCATCCGCGGATGCCCAGTCCCCCACCACTACGTCGGTGGAATCCGAACGGCTGCTCGGCCTGCTCGGCGCGGTGGACTGGCGGGGATCGATAATTTGGCTTGATAGCACTTGTATTGAAAGAAAGCGAGTTACACAATAGGGACATGAGCGCAGACGGACCCCGCGCTGCATCGGTCTCCGCGAGGACTAGACAGTACGACTCGACGCTTCGACGACGTCAGGCCGAGGAGACTCGGCGCAGGATTCTCGATGCCGCCACCGCTCTGTTCAGTGATCGCGGTTGGTCCGCCGGGATGCGCGACATCGGAAGCGCGGCGGGTGTGTCGTTCGAGACGGTGTACGCCAACTTCGGTTCCAAGCCGGGACTGCTGAACCAGGTCCTCGACGTGGCGGTGGTCGGCGACGATCAGCCCGTGGCCCTGATGGACCGCCCGGAGTTCGCCGCACTCGCCCATGGGACACACCGGGAACGTGCCGCGGCGGCCGCGTCGTTGGTCACCGGAATAAATGGACGCACCATGGGGCTGATGCGGGCGTTGCGTGAGGCGTCGGCCGTGGCGCCGGCACTCGCGTCGAGGCTGGAGGACGAGCGGCGCCGCCAGCGCATGACTGTGCAGGTAGCCGGGGCGTTGATGACGGGCCGTGACTTGAGCTCCACCGAGAGCGATGGGCTCTGGGCCGTGATCACGGTGGAGGTCTACGAGCTCCTGACCGGCGGCGCCGGTTGGAGCCCTGGGCAGTACGAGGATTGGCTTGCCGGAGCCATCACCAGGCTCCTGGCTCTGGAAGAGTGAAAGGAGAGGGCCATGGAGACCAACCTGCATGAGCCCGCCGACATACGAAGCATGGGGATCGTCCACAGCGCGCTGCGCCGGGACCTGGAACGAACCCGGATGGTACTCGAGACCCAGCCGTACCCGGACGGGAGGCGTCGCCGTAAGCTCGCGGCGCACGTGCTCTGGATGATGCGATTCCTGCACATTCACCACACTGGCGAGGATGTCGGACTGTGGCCGCTGATTCGGTCCAGAAATCCGGCGGCGGGTGCGCTGCTCGACCAGATGGACGCAGACCACAAACGGATTGCCCCGGCGGTCGCCGCCCTGGAGGAGGCCGCACACGCCTACCGTGAAAACGGGTCCGCACGCGAAGAGTTGCTCGTCGCGCTGGCCGGATTGGGCGACGTCCTGCTGCCGCACCTGCGGCGTGAAGAACTCGAGATGATGCCGGTCGTCGCCGCCACCATAACCACCGCCGAGTACCTCGCCGTCGAGCACGAGCACTTCGTCAAACCGAAGAGCTTCACGGAACTCGGCGCTGAAGGGCACTGGGTCATCGACGGGCTCGAACCGGATGACCGCGAGGCGATCTTGCGCTTGGTCCCGGCCGTGCCGCGCTTCGTCATCCTCCACGGCTTTGCCCGGAGCTACCGGCGTAAAGCCGCCCTGCTGTGGCGTGACGGACCAGCGGCTGCGGTGCCGTCGCTCAACCTGTCACTGATGGAGGACCGTCCCCGGTAAATCCACTGGCACGGGCGCGGGGGCGCTCGTTGACGTGGCGGCCCGCGCGTCAGTCCGCTGCATGCTCGGCCCGAGCACCCCGACCGCGTCGAGGACATCCCGAAGTGCGGCGCGGCGCGCGACCAGGTTGGCGAAGTGGCCAACTGGACTCGCTTTGTGGACCGTCAATGCTGTTGGCACTTCCCGGAGTCCTCCGCCTACCGAAAGACCGCGATACGGTGCGATGTGCCCGAAATTGCGAGTCGGCGTCGAACCCAGCCGGCCGCCTCGGTCAACTCCCTCATCTCAGCGACCGCCGCCGAGACGTTCAACTCGTCATAATCCGCGATCGGCAAGTCGTCCGGCGTGAGCGCACCGGTGGTGGTCCGGACCCCGTGCAGCGCGTCGGCGACCACATCCGCGCCCTCACTGCGCGTGACCTGCTCGGCACGGGCAAGGGCGGCGTCCCGGCTGGCGGTGATCGTCTTCGCGGCAATGCCGCCGGCGTGCGCGCCCCGCGGCCGAGTAGCCGATCTGTCCGCGGCCCGGTGCCACCAGATGCTCTGCGGTGAGCGACATCTCGGACAGCAGGTGGCTCGACACCAGAACGGTGCGCCCCTCCGCCGCGAGGCTCTGCATGAACTTGCGGATCCACACGATGCCCTCGGGGTCGAGACCGTTGACCGGCTCGTCGAACAGCAGCACCTTCGGGTCGCCCAGCAGCGCGCCGGCCAGGCCGAGCCGCTGCGACATGCCGAGCGAGAATCCGCCGGCCTTCTTGTTCGCGACCTCGCTCAGGCCCACCAGGCGCAGCACCTCATCGCCGCGCGACGCAGGCAGCGAGTTGGCAGCGCCGAAAATCGGTGGCGTTGGTACGGCCGTTCTCGGTAGAACCGGGCCGTGAGGACGACAGTGCAACTTGAAGATCTGGGTCGACAGAACTGGGAGGAAGTGTCCGAACTCGACGTCGCTGACGATCAGCGCGGGTTGATTGCCTCGAACCTGTACTCGATTGCCGAGAGTCGGTTCCTGCCCGGCTTCTTGACCCAGGCAGTGGAATTCGAGAGCGACATCGTTGGGTTTGTCATGTACGGTCCGGATCCCGATGACGGTCACGTCTGGCTCTACCGGTTGATGATTGACCACCGCTTTCAGCATCGGAGGCTGGGCCGTGCGGCGGTTCGCGCGGTGATCCGTCAAGTCCACGAGGAACTCCGAGCGCAGGTACTACACCTGGGGGTAGCCCCCGAGAATTCCACTGCCATGTCACTCTACGAATCATGCGGATTCTTGCCTACCGGGCAGTCCATCGGCAGGGAAGAGATTCTGCAGCTGCAGATCGTCCCCGAAACCATCTGACAACCGGGGGAAACACGGTAAGGCGGTCGAGGTCGAGCACGATCTCCGCCACAGACTTCGGACCGCCTCCTCACCCGAGCCCACTCCCTCCTACACAAGAAAGTGACCTGAAGGACGTCCGCGATCGGTACATTCCAGGCAAGCTGGCCACCTGACCGAAACAAATGCCAACTTCTATGACCATGATCGCACCCTGCCATCGCCACATTGGTTGTCACACCGCAGGTCAGAGCTTCGGGAAATGACAACTACGGTGGCGATTCACACCTCCTGTCGCCGCGCGCCCCTCCGCGCGTCGCGGCCTTCTTCGCTGGATACGCTGATGCGTGCCGTCCGTCCCGGGCAGCACGGGAACCTAGATACCGTGCGAATCGGGGTCGGTGTCGTGGATGCGGTGTTCTGTTGGTTGGAAGTGGCGTGGCGGCCGAGGCCTGATGCGCGCTGTCAGGCGGCGAAGTCCATATCCATCCAGTGAATCCAGTGGCCGGACTCGTCCTGTCGCTCCCAGCAGGCCGTCATCGACGAGTTGTCCTCGGACGTCCGGAGCGTGCTGCGCATCCCTTCGCCCAGGAACGTCCACGTGCCGTCCGTGTTCAGGCGTGCGGTCATCGTCCCGAACGTCCCGGAGCCGTCGAATGCCCGCATGGTGTACGTGTCGGTCTCGGTGTCGTGGTCGCCGATCAGCTCAAGGGCCTGTACATGGTCGTCGCCCATCATCACGTCGACACGATGGATGACCCACATACCGCCGGCCATCCACTCGTACTCGTCGGTGCCGGCGATGGTTGTCACCACCTCCTGCCCATACTCGTCGAACACCGTTCCCGACGTCCTCCACCGTCCGATGACGCTGTCGAGCGGACGCATGATGTCTGCGGTAACTGTCACTGTTGGTCCTCTCATAGTCCGCGGCCCGGGCGCCCCTGACCTCCCAGCACCGCGATCGTTCCATTTCGTCAGGCCGTACGCTCCGCGTCCGAAAGCACGCAATAGTCGACCCCTCGCACAGATAGACCGCCGGCCGCGCGAGAACTCATCAAACCGGGCCCCCGTCATCGCACCACGACCGAGCTGTCCTGAGGTAGGCAACGTACGCACCAACGAGATCGCCCAACAGACACTCGATGAGGTACGAACCGAGATGGGAACGATCTACTGATGCGCCCTACTGCTTGAGAATTCCGAGCGGGTGTCCTGTCTATCAGTTTCAGAAGCCGCCGGCACTGCCACCTGGCGTTCTACAGCCTGATCGCCAATGCCACGTTCAACCCTCAGAACCGTGCCACTTACGGCTGAAGATCACAGCTGTGATCCCTCTAGCAAGATGCGTGCCGCCAGCTGCGGCCCGATTCGAAGAGCGCTTGTATCGCGTGCGCAGTGTGGCCGGGCCGCGGGCTTGACGGTACTCGCGCGGCCGCCCTCGATGAAGCGCTCAGTTTCAATCACCAATCAGCTACAGCGTCGCCACCGAACCTGTCGAGCTACGCGACTTGACCCTGCTCGCGGTCTTCTCGTGCGCGCTGCAGCGTGGCGTACATCGCGGACCGGGACAGCCCGGCGATCTCGCAGAGCTGCTTGGTGTCGTACTCGCCGGACTCGTAGTCCTCGAGGAGCTTCTTGCGCCGCAGGACGGAGAGTTTCGGCTGCTTGCCCTTCAACCTGCCGGCCTTCTTCGCCTCGGCCATCCCCTCCCGTGTGCGGGCCCGGATGAGCTCGGCCTCGAACTCGGCCATGAGCACCAGCATGCCGAAGAACATCTTGCCCATCGGGTCGGTCGGGTCGTAGATCATCCCGTTGATATTGAGGCGCACCTCGGCCCGCACGAGTTCGTCGGCGATGTCGTGCAGATCGCGCGCCGACCGTCCGAGCCGGTCGAGCCGGGTGATGACCAGCTCGTCAAAGCAGTTGTCAGTGCGCAGGTCAGAAGCCTCCGAGATGACAACCAGTTTGGCGATTCACAGGTGCAGCCCCTGCGGCTCCCCGCCGCCCCCGCCTGACCTGGCGCACTCTGCTTACTCGGCGGGCATTGCGACGTAACTGTCCGGCCCGTTGTCGAGAAGTCGACCACGAGTCGACGCACCCTCTCGTCTCCGAGTGTGCAGCCGTAGATCCGCACCCCATATGGCGGCGCGTCGGCCGCGGAGAATCCGGCGTAGCCCGCGGCCTGCTCGGCATCCCCATGGCAACCCGGCCGGGCGTGACGTCCGGCTTCAGAAGTCCTCGTCGAGAAGGTCGCGTTCCGCTCTGCGCCGGCGCTTGCGCCGCACCGACCAGGCAGCCGCGACCAGACCGCCGGCGGCGCCGACCACGACACCGAACCAGGTGCCGATCCCGGTGGCGAGCAGCAGTTCCGAGACGACCCCGAGCGCGCCGATCAGGTACACGACAGCAGCGAGGAAAACCCTTGGACGCAACCAGTTCTCGGTCGATCCAGGGTCAACGTAGTGCCGCCGGGCATACGTCATCGTGACAGCGGAACCGAACAGCCACGTGATCAGCAGGCCGAGCGCAATCCAGGCCCCGGCCCGTCCCGCCGCCCACGGCAGAACAGCAGCGGCGAGGAGCGCCACCCAGTAAAAGAACTGGAACCCGACCGCGGACGCCTCGTTCCACACGTCCCGTTGCCGCTCGTCGGCGTAGAAGTCGTCGTCGAGATCACCGACGAATCTCAAGACCTTGACCAACCTGCTCATTCCGACTCCTCGCCTAGGGGAAACAGCACCTCGACACTCGAGTCGAGCGCCCGCGCCAACCGCAGGGCCAGATACACACTGGGGGCGTAATCGCCCCGCTCGATGGACACGACACTCTGCCGACTGACTCCGACGAGGGCGGCCACCTGGGCTTGAGTGAAACCGGCAAGTCGCCTGTGCTCTCGTACCTGGTTCGCGCCAGCATGTCCACGCATGACGGCAAGTAAAGCCGCCTTGACACAACTAGTCAAGTCAACTTGTCTTTTCGGGATCCATGCCACCAAGATCCCCACCAGGACTGGCTTCGCCGACAACCCGCCCCGATAACCCGCCCCGAGTGCACATCACGGATGCGGATCGTCGCGGTGCGGGGATGGATGACCGCAGCCGTGCGTCGCGTAATCGGTCGACTCTGCGACACGGACGGTGAGACACTTCGCCGGCACCAGCCCGCCGTTCCCTTCCGCGGTTGGCCGTTGACGCCGGTCCGGTTCGAGTTGGTTCGGTGCGCGCGCAAGAGTCGAGCCGAGCCGGGCTGGGCACGCACCAGCCCGCTGATCGGCCTAACTAACCGCCTATTTCGTTCAGTCAACAAACAGCCGCGAACAAATGCCAACTTCGATGACAACGATAGCGCCCTGCCGTCGTCGCACCAGTTGTCACACAGCAGGTCGGGGCTCCGGGAAATGACAACTACGATGACGGTTCACAGCGGGCCGCACGCACCACCGAGCCGAAATCCTTTCTGCGACAACATGTGTGCAGAACTTCACGACTGGCTACCGATCACCAATCACCGGCACGCACAGAAGCCAATGCACCGGTATCGGTGAACCGCGCCGAATGGCAGCAGACTCAGTCCGGTACGCGGAAGCCAGAACCCATGTCGTCAAGCGCCGCGGACAGCGACAGCCGCTGAGGCAGGCGGCATCGTCACCCGCAGCGCTGGCCCCAAAGCGGGACATGTAATCCACGCGGGTGATAGCACCTGACACACCCGATGCGACCCCAGACCTGCCTCGCCGCACTTCTACTGCCCCTGGTCCTCACCTCATGCGGCGACACCGAACCCCGACCGACCCACCATAGAGTTGGCGGTCTTGGGTGATGAGCCACCAGTCTTCACACCCCCACCCACCGCACAGTTGCTCCCCCAGACCGACACTGGAGCACTCGCCCTGACGACATAAGTCATACCGAACCTGGCGGCCGTGGCCCCGCGGTGCGGGACTACGAAGAAGGTAACGGGGGCGTACTGGGCGCGTTGGAGACGCTGGACGATCGCGGCGCGCTGGGCGACGTCAATTGGCGCATGGACAGCCTGGTTGGCACAACTGGCGTCGCCCGCTCGCTCAACTCGAAACCGGCGGCCCCGATGGGCTCGTGTTGTTGTGAGTCAACCGCGCCCCGAGTGTGATCGCTGCTGCTAATGCTGGCGGGGACGAACCACCAGTGGTCCGCTCGTTTGCGACTAAACGGTGGTGTTCTGTGCCCCCGCCGATCCGCTCTCAGGCGTATTGCTGCCGTGGCACTCGCGCCATGAGCGTTGGGCGACGCGGTAATAGTTGAATCGCCCCGGTAAGTCCGGAGACTTCATCTCTTGTGAAGGATGGAGTCATGTCAGGTTCGAGGAAGTACCCAGCCGAGCTGCGTGAGCGGGCGGTGCGAATGGTCGCCGAGGTGCGCGGCGAGTACTCGTCGGAGTGGGCAGCGATCGAGTCGGTCGCCTCCAAGTTGGGCATCGGGTCGGCACAGACCTTGCTGAACTGGGTTCGTCGCGATCAGGTCGACACAGGGAAGCGTCCCGGAGTGACCAGCGACATGGCCGAGGAACTCCGCAAGCTCCGGGCTGAGAATCGAGAACTCAAGCGCGCCAACGATATCCTGAAGTCTGCATCGACTTTCTTCGCGGCGGAGCTCGACCGCCGCAATCGGTGATCGTCGACTACATCGACACACACAAGCAGGAGTACGGCACCCCGCCGATCTGCCGCGTGCTGACCGCACACGGCTGCAAGATCGCGCCGTCCACCTACTACGATGCCTGCGCCCGCCGGCGACAACCCTCGAAGCGGCAGATCCGCGACGAGGAACTCAAGACCGAGATCGCGCGAGTTCACCGCGAGAACTACTCGGTCTACGGCGCCCGCAAGGTGTGGCTGCAATGCCACCGGGAAGGCATCGAAGTGGCCCGCTGCACGGTCGAACGACTGATGGGCGACCTCGCACTCGAGGGAGCCCGCCGCGGCAAGACCAAACGCACCACCATCGCCGATCCCCAGGCGGGGCGTCCCGACGATCTGGTGCAACGTCAGTTCTGCCCCGAAGCACCGAATGTGTTGTGGGTAGCGGACTTCACGTACGTGTCGACGTGGTCCGGGTGGGTATATGTGGCGTTCGTGATCGATGCCTACGCCCGCCGGATCGTGGGCTGGCGGACCGCGACCACGATGACCGCGCAGCTGGTCCTCGACGCAATCGAGCACGCGATCTGGACCCGGCAGCGCGAGGGCATCGACGATCTGTCCGGGCTGATTCATCATCACGATCGGGGGTCGCAATACACGTCCATCGCCTTCACCGGACGACTCGTCGACGCCGGTATCGATGCCTCGATCGGCGCCACCGGCAACAGCTACGACAACGCCCTCGCCGAATCGATCAACGGCCTCTACAAGACTGAACTGATCAAGGCTCAGGGCCCGTGGCGGACCGTTGACCAGGTCGAAGTCGCCACCCTCGAATGGGTCGACTGGTTCAACCACCGCAGGTTGTACGAGCACTGCGGCGACCTGCCGCCCGCGGAGTACGAGGCCCTCTACTACCGTGATCGGTCAAGTCCAGAGGCGTGGTGTAACGAGGTCGCCGCGTGATTCCTCGCGGGGCTATGCGGTCAGGGCGGGTGTGACCTCCTCGGTGGGTTCGGTGGTGTCGGCGGGCTTGTCTCCGCGGGCGTGGGCGAGGACGTCGAGGCCGAGGTAGCGGCGTCCCTCGATCCACTCGTCGTGTTGTTCGGCGAGCACGGCGCCAACGAGGCGGATCAGGGCGGCGCGGTCGGGGAAGATCCCGACGACGTCGGTGCGTCGGCGGATCTCCTTGTTCAACCGCTCTTGCGGGTTGTTGGACCAGATCTGTCGCCAGATCTGTTTCGGGAACGCAGTGAACGCGAGTAGATCGACCCGGGCTCCGTCGAGGTGGTCGGCGACCTTCGGGAGCTTCTCGGTGAGGGCTTCGATGATCCGATCATATTGTGCGTGAACGGATTCCGAATCGGGTTGGTCGTAGACCGAGTGCAGCAGCGTGCGCACCCACGGCCACGACGACTTCGGGGTGACCGACATCAAATTCGTCGCGTAGTGGGTGCGGCAACGCTGCCAGGAAGCACCGGGCAGGGTGGCGCCGATCGCCGCGACCAGGCCGGCGTGGGCATCGGAGGTCACCAACTTCACCCCGGACAGGCCGCGGGCGACCATCCCGCGGAAGAACGTGAGCCAGCCGGCACCGTCCTCGGCGGAGGTGACATCGATGCCCAGGATTTCGCGGTAGCCGTCCGCGTTGACCCCGACCGCGACCAGGGCGTGGACGTTCACCACCCGCCCGTTCTCGCGGACCTTGAGCACGAGGGCGTCGGCGGCGACGAACGTGTACGGGCCGGCGTCGAGGGGGCGGCTGCGGAACGCCTCGACCTGCTCGTCCAACTCTTTCGCCATGATGCTGACCTGGGACTTCGAGAGCGAGGTGATGCCCAACGTCTCGACCAGCTTCTCCATCCGGCGGGTCGACACCCCGAGCAGATAGCAGGTCGCGACCACCGTGGTCAGGGCCCGCTCCGCGCGCTTGCGGCGCTCGAGCAGCCAATCCGGGAAGTAGCTTCCCGAACGCAGTTTCGGGATCGCGACGTCGAGGGTCCCGACGCGGGTGTCGAAGTCTCGGTGCCGGTATCCGTTGCGCGAGTTGATACGTTCGTCGGAGCGTTGCCCGTAGCCGGCGCCGCACAGGACGTCGGCTTCGGCGCCCATCAGCGCGCGGATGAACATTGTGAGCAGCTCGCGCAGCAGGTCCGGGCTTGCTCCGGTGAGTCGGTCTTCGACGAGCTGGCGCAGGTCTATATCGTGGGCAGTGGTCATCGTGTGGTCCTGTCTCGAGTCGACTTGGTAGGTCTCTCGAAGAATCACGCGGTGACCGTCTTTCGTTCGGCTACGACACGCCGGCCATCTCAATCGGCTCCGGTTCGTACACCATCTTCATGGACGCAACCAAAGCGCAACGTGCTCATCCCTTCCGCCTCACCTCCAGCAACGCACCAAGCACACAGCCCCGGCGCGGGCGTCGCGACCGCATCCCCGCATGATCGGCAATCACCGTGCGTCACAGTGGAAGCTGCCGGTGAGTATGGTCCGCGCATGGGGAAATCACCGAAACGCGTGCGCCCATCATCGTGTGCGCTCGTCGGATCCGGCGTGGCGTTCGTACTCGCCACGAACTGGCTGCTACTCACAGCACCCGGCCAGCTGCCATCGCACTTCGAGGGATCCGGAGAGATCACCGAATGGATGAGCCTCGGCCAGTACGTCACCATCACCTGCGCCTTCGCCCTCGGCACAGCACTGATCTGTGGTGGCGCTCGGTGGTACATCCCCAAGATCCCCGACCGCGCCTTCAATGTGGCCGGACCGCACTCGAACTACTGGACACGGCCCGAGAACAGGAACGAGTTCAACACCAAGTTCATCGCTGACCTCGAGTGGATCGGCGTCCTTGTCACCCTCATCATCGTCGGGGTCACATGCCTATCAGGCATCACCGCCGCCGGAGTACACGTCCCGTTCTGGATCAGGCCGACCGTGACCGTGCTCCCGATACTGACGCTGCTCGGATACGCCGGATACATCGCCTACTCACGTCGATACAGCCCACCACCGCCGACACCCCGCCACCCAAGACCATGACCGACCCGCCGAGCGCCCCGTGCGGGCCCGACGACGCGCCGGGGTCCGGCCTCCACCAGCTCATCCGGTAACTCGACACAGTCCGTTCAGCCAACGAACAGCCGCGAACAATCGCCAAGTTCGATGACGACGATCGCGCCCCGCCGTCGTCACGCTAGTTGCCATATCGCAGGTCAGGGCACCAGAAACTGACAACTACGATGACGATTCACAGCTGCTACTCGCTCTCCGCGTGAATCGCCGCCCTAGTTGGCAAACTGACAACATAGTTGGCAGAGCGCCGGCGCACGCTCGCGTCGCGCTCACGCGCTCAGCAGGACTGCAACGAGCGGTCATACCGCACACCCCTTTCCGGGCTTCCGTATGCTGCGGCAACATGACCATCGACGGGACTCAGGACCGGTGGTCGCGTCACGAGCGGCGCGCCTTGCTGGTGCTGCGAGTGTCGATCGGAGTGTTTACGTACGGAACCGTCGTCCACATTCTGCAGATCTTGAGCGCACCCGCCGACCCCTACCCGACTGTCCCAACCTGGCTGGCAGTGTTCTTCACCAGTTTGGTGGTCCTCGACCCGATGTGCGCAATCTTGTTGTGGTGGCGACACCGAGCTGGAGTGGTCATCGGCGCCGCAGTTCTCAGTCTCGACGCGATAGCGAACGCCTACGCGAACTACTTCCTGGACAACGCCTCGGGACTCACTATCGGTCGTGTGGCACCTGTGCCCATTGCACTGCTGGCCCTGCTACTCGCGTATTGCGGTCGCGTCCACTGGTCTCGCTTGGCTTAGCCGCACGCCGAACCTGCAACCCCACCCGCGTTCACCTCAGCCAGACGGTGCAACCGCCGTTGGCAGCGCCATCTCGCAAACCGAACCGGCATCGGAGTGCTTCCGGAGCAACTCACCACCGTGCGTAAACGGCGATCTTCAGGGGCATTGACGACAACCTTCGGAAACCCGTCCTCGATAGCTGGCGATGGTTGGCGCCGCTGAAGTTCAGCAAAAGGGCGCCTCCGAAGACGGCCCTCTGGTTCAGTGGTCCTCGATGAGCGAATTACGGGGGTCGTGTGTCCGTCTCGCTGCGTTCCTGCGGGTGGCGTGCTGAGCATCGCCGCAGACCGCTCACTAGCGAGGCAGAGTCCAACTCGCCGAGTGACGGCCTACGCCGCGGGTTTGGTAGGCGATGCAGGCGTGTACCCAATTGCACGCCTGGGGCGTCCCGCAGATTCGGCCGTGCTGACCCGCGAGTGGACCGCGGTGTTAGCAACGACGGCGGTTCTTGTCGCTGCGGTCCTCCTGCCGAAGCAGTGGGCCGCCCGCCTGACAGCCGGCGGGTGGCTTGCGCATGCGGTCTTCGATCACGCGCACGAACGAGGCGCGTCATCACGACTGCCCAACTGTTATCCCGCGCTGTGCGCCGGATACGACGTGGGCGTAGCAGCAGTGCTATCACCCAAACTCGTCACGGTAGCCGGCGACGCGGTCGATCACGTAGGTGCGAGCCACGCGCTCGACGCGACCATCACCCCAGTGGTTCGTCGTCGAGGTCGAGAAGCGGAGATGCCAGCCGACACTGAACCTAGTTCGCCAACAAACAGCCGCGAACAAATGCCAACTTCGATGACGACGATCGCGCCCTGTCGTCGTCACGCTAGTTGTCACACCGCAGGTCAGAGCGCCGGGGAATGCCAACTTCGATGACGATTCACACCGCTGTGAATGGTCACCGTTGTTGGCAACTCGTCACAGAGTTGGCATTTTCGTCATCGAAGTTGGCATCCTGGGCAGATAGTGGCATCTTCGACCAGTTCCGCCCGCTCGGTTGGCCGTGACGACGCTGCGACAGCTCTCTGATCAGTCTGTCTGCCTCATATCCGGCTGGTCTCCGCGACGGACGCATGGAATGCCGCGCGGCTGCCGCCTAGGCCAGGGTCGGTCGCGAACAGCACGCGCAGTGCGCCGGCCCAGATCAGTGCGGCACCGAGCATGTGCACGACCACGAGGGCCTCGGCAGCAACACCGACGGATTGGAGCACACCCACGAACCCCTGCGCGAGCAACAGTGCAATGAACACGCTGGCGCGGGAGGCGACCGAGTCGGCACCGGAACGGCGCGCGATCAGCAGCGATGAGACCGCGACAGCAAACGTGACCACCGCGGCCACCGCGTGAATGATCACCATGGTCGTCCAGTCGAACGGCATCCGATGTACATCCGATGAATCACCGGCATGGACGCCCGATCCGGTCACCGCCGTACCGATCACCACCAGCACTGCGGTCGCGGCGACCAACCACCGTGCCCGCACTGCCAGCGCCGGATCGGCGGTCGCAGTAGCGGTGGATCTGTCCAGCCGCTCGACCAGCTCGAACGTATACACAGCCGCCGTCAGCAAGAGCATTGCGGCAATGAGGTGCGCCGCAACAACATACGGGCTCAATCGGGCGAGCACCGTCACGCCGCCGACGAGTGCGTTGAGCACGATGATCCAGAACTGGAGCCACGCCGCCCGCAGTACCGCGCGATCAGGCTCTCGCTGACAGCGCGCAACGATGATCAACGCACCGACCGCTACGCACAGCACCACCGTCAGCAGCCGGTTGCCGAACTCGATGGCACCGTGGATCCCCATCTCGGGCGTGGGCGCCAATCCTTCCCCGGTGCAGGACGGCCATGTCGGACAGCCCAAACCGGAGCCGGTCACGCGGACCACACCACCAGTGACGATGATCAACACACTCGTCACAACCGTCGCGGTCGCGGCGACCCGAAGACTCCCCCACCCGAACGACACGCGACGTGCAAGCCACGACAACGGCGTCACCACAACCCCCTCGTATTGCTGGCGATACCGAACCAACGTACCGAGCAGACCTCAGCCTGCTTCGCGGCCGCCACCACCGATGACATCGCGCGGATTAGGGGCAAGCCGTACATCAGCCCGATCAAGAACTGCTCCGCCGGGCGGACATGCGTCGGCATTAGCCTGATCTCATGGGGTCGGGGAAGATGCGGGTAGCGGTGCGGTGCATCCCTTTCGCGATCCTTCTCGCCACCATCGCTGCGCTTGTCTACTTCAGCTGGGAGCCTCCGGCCGCTCCGAAGCCGGCCGAAATCACCTGGCGCTCCCCGCTGCCGAGTTGCGGTGATGCGGCGCCTCGCCCAAGAGCTGAGCCGCAGGAGCCACTCACCCCGTCGGTGATCGGCTGCCTGTCGGACGGTCGAGAACGCGACAGCGGCGAGTTCGCGTTCACCCTCTATACGACAGAGGGCGACCCCATCGTGTACCATCTGCGCACCGTGCCCGGAACGAATGACGTTGAAGTGCTGGTCGACTCGTCGCAGGACCAGTTCGGAGGTGGCCCGGCTGGCGCAGAATCTCCTGCACAATCGCCGAACTCTCGCCTGACCTGCTCCGCGACTGCATGGCGAGCTACTGAGTCCCGGCACTCACTGATCAGTGCTCCTTCGGCTCTTCTGCGGACCGAGGTACTGATACAGGGTGGTGCGTCCGACGCCGAGGATCTCGGCGACCTCAGTCTGGGACATGCCGTTCTCGCACATCCTGCGGGCCTGCTTGATCCGACTGTCGGTCATCTTCCGGGGGCGGCCGCCGACCTTGCCCCGGGCACGGGCCGCGGCGAGGCCGGCGTAGGCGCGTTCACGAATGAGGTCCCGCTCGATTATGTGGACAGATCGTCCTGCGACGTTGTTCTCGCGACGCGCCGCTGGAGCTATTGAAGCTCCGGTCCCTGTCGGCAACCGGAGGCGGACTAAGCTGCTGGGCGATGCCTGTCACTGTGCCGCGCGATCTTCCCGCCAGGGCCACCCTGGAGGCGGAGCGAATCTTTGTCATGTCCGACGAGCGGGCTGGACATCAGGATATTCGCCCTATCCGGATCGCCATCTTGAATCTGATGCCGATGAAGGTCAGCACCGAGACGCAGCTGCTGCGGTTGCTCAGCAATAATCCGCTGCAGATCGAGATCACCCTGCTGCACATGGCCAGCCATGTCTCGCGTACCACCTCTGCAGAGCATCTCGAATCGTTCTACTCAACTTTCGATGACGTGGCCCATATGCACTTCGACGGCCTCATCATCACCGGGGCGCCGATCGAGAAACTCGACTTCGAGGACGTCGACTACTGGCCGGAGATGACCAAGATCCTTGACTGGGCCCGCAGCGCCGTGCAGTCGACTCTGCACGTCTGCTGGGGTGCGCAGGCGGCCCTCTACCACCACTACGGTGTCCGCAAACACGAAGTCCCACAGAAAATCTCCGGTGTATTCTCCCATCGGATCACTGGCGCGCGGTCGCCGATCGTCACCGGGTTCGACGACGAGTTCCTAGCGCCGCACTCACGGCACACCGATGTCTACGCCGCCGACATCGAGGCCACCGGTGAGGTCGACGTGTTGGCGGTGAGCGAGGAGGCCGGGGTCTACTTGGCAGCCACCGCGGACGGCCGCCAGATCTTCGTGACCGGTCACCCGGAATATGATGCGGACACCTTGGCACGTGAATACCGCCGCGACAGCGAGCAAGGACTGCCGGTCCCAGCTCCGGCGCACTACTTCCCCGGCGACGATCCCACCGCCATCCCGCTCAACCGATGGCGCGGCCACGGGCACCTGCTGTACTCCAACTGGCTAAACTACTGCGTCTACCAGGAGACACCGTTCATTCCAGGCGAGGTCTGACCGGCTGAGCCAGTTCCCTCAACAATTCCGATATGCGCGTGGCTATCCGCCGGTGGCGTTCGGCTTCACGGTCCCAGCCTCGCCCTTGGGCGTCGGCGATGAGCTGGTGCTCGATCGCGAACAACCCACTTGCTTCCAGTCGAGGCAGATTGAGGAAGTGTCCAGATAACAACGAACCTGGCGAGCGCTCCGAAGATGGAGAAGATGAGCTTCCCGCCGGCAGTGGTGGTGTCGATCGCTGCGGTCAGCGATCAGAAGCCGACGCCCTTCTCCTCGAGGTTGGTGATCGTCTGCCGCAGGTGCGGCAGGTTCCGGCCCAGTCGGTCGAGTCGCCACACAACGAGAGTGTCGCCGAACCCTCCGAGGGCCCGTACTGCTGGAACTGTCGACCGAAACAGCAGCTGACGTGCTCGATCTGCGGCCGTCTAGGGCCGGCCGAGATCTCACGCCTCACCGGCGAGCCCTGGTGCGCGGCATGGCAGCAACGCTGGGCCCGCTGCGTGGGGATGCGACGAAGACCTGGTGCGCCTCGAACGCTGGATCACCGATACCGTCGACGATGTCGCCGATCCGGAAAACCGGAAGCCGGTGCGCCACTATGCAACCTGGCACCTCATGCGGCGACTACGCGCACGAAACCGCGGCAGCCCGGTGACCTACGGGCAGTTCACCGGCATTCGGCAACGTTTGCGCGGGGCGATCGCCATTCTCGACTGGCTCGCCGACCAACAGCTGAGCCTGGCCACCTGCACCCAAGCCGACATCGACCGATGGCTCACCGACTCGAACGCCCGCTACCGCACCGATGGCAGTGGATTCCTGCGCTGGGCCACCACAAACAAGCTGGTGAACACCTCGCTCGTCGGAGTCGGCCGCGGCTGGCAGGGACCGGCCGAACTCATCGCCGGCGAGGATCGATGGGCCACCGCCCGCCGCCTCCTGCACGACCAGACCCTCAAGCCCGAGGGCAGAGTGGCCGGACTGCTGGTCCTGCTCTACGCGCAACGCGCCTCGACGATCGCCGGACTGACCACCGACCACGTCACCACCGGAACGAACGGGGTCCGACTGCGCCTGGGATCCAGCCCCCGTCGAGCTGCCCGAACCACTGTCCACCCTCGTCAAGTCACTGGTCGACACCCGATCCGGGCACGCGGCCATCGGCGAACGCCGAAACTCACCGTGGCTGTTCACCGGCGGACCGATCAGCACCGCCCAAATGGGCAAACGGCTACGTTCATTCGGAATCCGACCCAACCCCGGCCCGCTCGGCCGCCCTGTTCGCCCTCGCCGCCGAGGTCGGCCGCCGCCCGCGACCGACTCGGTGACGGAACGTCTTAGCCTGGAACCTCTGCTTCGACTTCGATTTCCACTTTCCATCGCGGGTCGAGCAGCCCGGCGACGACGACCATTGTCGCCGCCGGACGCACGGCACCGAACAATTCGCCGTGCACGACACCGACCTGCTCGCTGGCGGCGAGGTCGGTGACGAACATGCGAGTGCGGAGTACATCGCTCAGTCCGACGCCGGCTTCGTTCAGCGCCCGACCGATGATCTCGAAGCAGCGGCGGGCCTGGGCACCGGCATCGTCCGGGCACGATCGGTCGGGCCACACGGGCCCGGTGCCGGACACCAGAACGCGCGACCCAGAGCGGATCGCGCGGGAGAAGCCGATCGTCTCCTCGAATGGTGAACCGGAGCTGATCCGTGTCCGCCGGTCACCCACAGGTTGAGAGTACGTTTCCGACCGCGAGGCGAGTTCGAGGTGTTCGAGGTGTTCGAGGTCGAGGAACGCGTCGATCATCACGGAATACACCCTGGCCACCACCTCAGGGGCAGCTCCTTGTGTGACTGCTTGGGCGTGTAGACGGTTCATCATCTCGGCGCGCCAATCGACTGCCAGTGCCTGCCCGGGACGAATCCTGTAGGGAGCAGCACGTCGGACGTGCCGTTGACGTTGGGCGAGTAGCGCAACGATCTGGTCGTCGAGCGCGTCGATATCGTGACGGATGTCCTCCAAAGACACTGTGGTCCTAACTCTCTCGATAATGACGGGGTGAATGCAGCGTCCTTCGGTCGCCATGTAGGTGAGTCACTGCCGGACTTCGGATGGGGTACGACGGCACACCAACATGTGGTGTCCACCGCTCTGGAACTCGTAGTCGACCTTGACGACTCGGCCTGCAATGCTTCGGGCCCTCAGGTCGGCGAGCAGATCGGCGAGTCGCGGATAGGGTGTCGACGATCCCACGGCCACCAGCGGGAAGATTCGTAGCTCGCCGCGGGTGACTCGCATAAGCTCAGTGATCGCGTTGACGTGGAAGGTGTGATCGAGTCGGTCGGAATAGCTGAACAGCAGGTGGGAGCTGAGCACCAGATCGAAGCTGGCATCTGCGAACGGCAACGAGGGCAGCCGCCCGGCGACGTAGTGGTGCGGGTGTTGGCGAATATGGGCAGCGAATTGCTGGGCGGCTTGTTGCCGGGCGCGCTGGTGTTCGTCGGGGTCAGCGAAGAACGTCCACTCGTACTGCTCCGGATGTGCGCGGACGTATCGGTTGCCGCGATCCGTCTCGGTCGCTGCAATGATGGCGAGGTCGTCGGCTCCGCGCCCGAAATAGGCCACGTCGCAAGCGGTCACATCGCCGCCGAGACCGCTCACCTGGCTGGTGAACCCGGCGGCACCGCCGGGGCAGTCCAGGATCCGCAGCGCAAGGTCGCCGTCGGTGAGGTTGAACATGGCTCGGTATTCGTCGAACGAGCGGGAACTGATCAGCATCTCGCCGATGCCGGTGGTGCGAACAGGATCGTCGTTGAAGGTCACAGGGTGGTCCTCTCGATACGAGGCCACCTCAGCGCATCAACCGGGATGAATGCCCGTCATACAGGCGAGGATCGTCGGCCGCACGAGAGGCGGCCGGAAAACACAGTTCAAGGCCGCTGGGAAAGCGGCCACCAGAGCTGCGCGAAGGTCATCACCGGCCAATTAGAGCACATTGATCACCGGTCATGGGGATGGGTCGGGACAGCAACGTGTCGTGATTACCCACTGCCACGTCGAACGGTTCGCAGCAGCGAGCTGCTAACCCGAGCGAATGTGAGTCGGGCATCGAAGATCGATTGTTCTTCGGCAAAATCGGCCGATAATCATTGCCCCGATGTCTCGACGAACCAGTACCGACCCCTATTCGACCTCACCAGTCCGGAACCCCAAGACCCGCTACCGGCCGCATCAGGCGCCGAGTACGCCGACTACCGAGGTGTGGTGACGTCGCGGCTCCAGGTCGCTGGCGCCTTGACATTGGATGGACCTCCGCCATGCGACAGCACATCGAGCAGATGCCAGCGCCTCGTCGTCAACGCTCACCAGACGGCCACCGCTGATCCGGCAGTGGCCACGCTCGAACATCCCGCCCCGCCGCGAAAAACATCGCGCGCCTGCCCGAGCTGCGGGCACGAGCCCGCTACCCGATTGGAAGCGGCTCACCAGCGCGCCGACCTGGCCGTTTCCTGGCTGTATCTCGACTCGGAGGTCCCCGGCGTGATCATCGCCCGACATCATTGCCGCAGTTGCCAACCCGAAGAACCCGCCGTCGACGTCGCCTGCACCGTCTGCGGCGACGGACCCATCCTCGTGGGAGAACTCGCCATCGGTGCCGCTACCAATAGCGCACCGCTCGAACCGGTCCAGCGTTGGCTGACCGAACAGGGGTGGCAAATGGAACCGACGCTGTTGTGCCCCGACCACGCCTGATCGGGCACATCCCGGCTGCCGGAAACGTCCGAGCAGTGCGCCCAGTCTCACGAGATGACCTAGGGATCTCTCCGCCACGACGGGAAGGTGCAAGGTAGTCAAATGAATCCAGTTGCGGAAATGATCCTGGCGGGGCCGCGGGGTCGACGTTTTTGCCTTGAAATTGCCAAGGATCTGGACTCGGACATTTCAACCGCCGTCTTCCAACTCTCGCACGGCGTCGAAGTAGTGAGCGGTTCATCCGGGGGCCGGTTGATCCCGACCACTGAGGGCGGCACCGATCCCTTCCCTGTTTCGTCACTGGAGCAGCTCTCGGCCGCCGTTGTGTCTGTCGATCTCGCCGACCTCGACACCGGCCGGATTCAGGCGGCCTTGGAGCGGTCGGTGGATTCCGCCAGGTATTGGCAGGAGCCCGACGGTGCAGACGTGGTCGCGGGCCACCCGATCATCGGGGCTGCCCTCTCACGCCTCGCGGAACACCTCGCGTCGTCGTCGATCATGGCGTGGTTCGCGGAGCCTCGCCGGACCGAGCAGTGGGCTATCGTTTGGCGATCGGCCAACGCCTGGGCACCACTGCCGAAGGATCCGCAACGAACCCTCAGGCAGTGGGCGGCCGACGTGCGCACGGAGGAAGAACAGGCCGCGCGTGAACGCCCGCGCGATCCCCATGCCGATTGGACCGGAACCTGGTGGTCAATCCCGCTCGGACTCATCAAGACTGTCGGCCGCCTTCCTGCTGAGCTGAGCCTCGTGGAAGACGGGTTCGGGTGGCAGCAAGCGACAGCGATACCGGTCCGCGGGAGAGGCCGGACTTTCGAGGTCCGCTCGGAAGAGGAATGGATGCTGCTGTGCCGTTCCTTTCCACTCGAGGTCACCGCGTCCCGACGGCATGACTGGTTCCGCGCCACGGGCCGCGACGGCCGGTGGGTTATCCCCGATTGGGAGCGTGTCGCAAGTGAGTGGGACGCCGTGCACCTCACGCCTTTGTGCTATCTCAGCAGTGCGACGCGGGCCCTTCAGGTCGATACCGAGACTGCCTCGGTCATCGCCGGCTGGGACCCCGGCAGCACCATCTGGCTAACCGCTGTCGCATGCGAAGGGGACGGACCGCGGCAGGATTGGCACCTCGACAGCAACAGCGACACTTGGATTTTGACGCCATAGAAGCATCCTGTCGCCATTCGCTGCAGGGGTGGTCGGCCAACCCAATACGGCCCTCGAGCACTCATGCCCCGTCAACAGTGATGGTGGCGTTTCGCGGAGACTCAGATATACCGGTGTTCGGAGGGTTTCAATACCTGACTGTCCCATTTTCGCGCAAGTGCGAGAACAGGCTGTCGAGTTCCGGGCGGCGGCTCGCCCGGAACACCTTCGAGGACATACCGCAACCCTGACTCAAGGTCTTGGCCAACCGCCTTTGATGCCGAGCTCACGCAGCCGCCAAACATCCCGGCGGTACTCGGTGTCCCAACTACTCGCCTGACGCGACGTTCGGCGTCGCTCGCGCACCGTCCTCGGTAGCTGTTCGGGTACCAGCGGGCTTTGTGTGCTCACAGTCGTACCTCTCGGCCGGTGAACCAGCCCGCCTCCTCCAGCGCCTTGCGGGCGTCCTCGGCGCTCAGGTGCCCGTAGACGGCGCCGGTGGTGGTGGTGATGTCGGCGTGGCCGTGCAGCTTGGAGACCATCTCGATCGGCACACCGTCACGCAGCATCCGGGTGGCCGCGGTGTGGCGGCACCAATGCGGATCGAAGTCGATCCCGGTACGTCGGCGCAGCCGTTTGACCAGTTCGCAGACGGCCATGTAGGTCAGCGGGTGGCCATGCGGTCGGCCCACAGGTTCACGAAGACGTAGTCGGAGTCCAGATCGCCGTACTCCGAGTGAAGGTAGTCGGCACAGAGCCAGACCAGCTCCGCGCTGACCGGCACCGTCCGCGGGCTGCGTGGCTTGGAGCGGGCACCGTTGTCGTTGACCCGGCGCTGGACCGTGATCTGGGACTCGGGTGCGGCGACGTCCTCATGCCGCAGGCCCAGCGCCTCCCCGATCCGCATCCTGGTGTCGAACAGCACGGCGAAAAGGAACCGGTCCCGCAGATGGTCACAGGCTTCGAGGATGGTCTGCACCTCGGCGACGGTGAGCACGCGAGGGAGCTTGCGCGCTGCGTGCTCAACGCGATGGCCCGCCGCGGCTGCGAATATCCCTTGCTGATGTGGTGCAAGAACGGCTTCCAGCCCGAGCCCCGGCCTCCGGCCGGCTGCCACGTCCTCAGCAGCTCCCCGAGATCGATGCCGTGGCGCGCGGCCTCCTGGTAGAACGCGCTGAGCGCGGAGAGCTTCCGACTGACCGTCGCCTCGGTGCAGTGGTGCTCCACCGACGGCAGAACGGGACTGTCCCGTCGCGCAGCCGCGGCGGGCGGCGCAGCCAGGCGACGAACTCGACGACGTTCTCAATCGCACCTCACGCCAATCCAGGCCGCGGGCACCGAGGAACACGAACCAGTCCTTCAAATCATGGGCATAGGCCTTGACCGTGTTCGGAGACCGCTCGATCTGGGTCAAGTACGCCAGATACCGCTCGATCGGAGCCACCAAGGCACCGTCATCGCCCAGCGTCCACGACGCCACGCCGTCGACCGGGGAGACCACCCGTTGAACAAACATCACAGGTACCTCGTCACGACCACGTCGGCTTGCAGGAAGGGCGTCTAATACGCAACGGTGAAGTGGCGCAACCCCGAATCAGGATTCTCGATCTCATCCATGGCGGCAATGGCGAGGTCTTCGGCCGATATCCGTGATTCTCCGTTGACGTCGATGAGGATTCGGTTTGTTCCTCGGCGGTAGGCGCCTGTGCGTCTGCCGGGCCCGAAGAGCGCAGGCGGGCTCAGGTAGGCCCAGTCCGCGGGATGGGTGGCGCAGGCGCTGAACTGGTCAACGCTGGCCTGCGCAATGGCTCGCCACTGTCGCGGGACGAAGCGCGCGGTCGTCGATGACGAGTTGGTCGGCGTCGGGGCTTTTCAGTGGGCCGGCACCACCGATCACGACGACGCGACGGCCGAAGTAGGCGAAGCTCGGGGGCCAGATCACCCTCGACGGTATCCGCGCAGCGCAGTGGTACGCCCCGCTGGGCCTCGCGGACAGCCCGGTTGGCATGGCTGGCTACTCGGGTGGAGGCATGGCCACAGCGATGGCCGCGGCGATCGCCCCGACGTATGCGCCGGACCTCGAGCTGACCGGCAGCGCCTACGGCGGTGTCCCGATGAACATCAGCGATATGGCCAAGGGGCTCGGAGAGTCGGCCCATCCGGCATTCGGGTTGGCGATGGCCGCCGCGCTCGGTCTCGAACGCGAGTACCCGAACCGGATGCCGCTCACGAGCCAGCTCAACGAGACCGGGTGGCAGCTGCGCGACCAGATCGCGAACGCCTGCACCAACGAGATCCTGCTGTACGGCGCAGGCCGAAGCCTGGGTGACGTCGCCGATCCCGCCATCGGTAGTGCCCTACTCGACAGCCCGACAGTGCAGGCGGTCCTCGCCGACAACAGCGTCGAGAAGGTTCCCTCAGTGCCGAATGCGCCCGTGTACGAATGGCATTCCCCCACCGACGTACTAATCCCGGTCGATGCGATCACCAACACGATGCGCCGCTACTGCGCCGCCGGAGTGACAGTGCAGTCCGAACTGGTCCCGAGCCCTGACCATCTCTCGGCGGCCGTGATCGGTCTTCCCGGCGCCCTGGGCTTCCTCGAAGCGCGTTTCGCGGGCGCCGAACCCATGTCGAACTGCTGATCCATCCCTTCGGCCAGCGCGGCCCGGCACCGGCACGGTGCCGGGCCGCGAACGGGCAGGGTCGGAGACGTTCACCGATCGCCAACGACTCTGGTGCGCATGGACTGCCCCGTCGCTGGCGAACAGGAAGACCTTCGCCGAGTGCACGGTCAGGTCAGGGGACGATCACGTCTGTCGTGACCGGGATGCTCGGGTGGTCGGTCCGCATGGTGAGCCGAACTCGTCCCGGGCCAGTATCGACATTCACGTACATCGGGTGGGTGCTCGTGTTGGCCGCGGGTACGTAGCGACTGACTGTGCCGCTCTGACCGGTGTCGAGGTTCTGCCAATCGATGATCGCAGTCACGTCGCAAGCCAGGGTCGTCGACGCCCATTCGCCCAGTGGTGAGAAGCCCTGCGAAATACGCAGTTCGACGGAGTGGACAGCACCCGGCGCGGAGGAGTACTCCCACAGTGGGCCGTCGAACGCATTGCCGGATGCACTCAGCATGCCAGCGCAGATGCCGTTTCCAAGTGTCCACACCGGCGCCATTCCGACATCTGTCATCGCGCACGTTCGGGGTCCTACGTTCGACCACCCGAGTTGGCAAGGATCGGCGGCGCTGGCCACGCCTGGCGCCGCAACTACCATGGCGGCGCCCATGAGCCCGGCCGCCGCGGCTGAAGCAATTCGATGTGAAGTTCTCATTGCCGCAGCATCGCACGATATGCCGTACTCATCACGGCGGAGGCGCGCAGGGTGGATGCAGCGGCGCACCTCCAATCGACGGCAAGTCGGCGTCGTGAACACCCCGGTGTCCCATACGGTTTCCGCGGTTGACCTGGACGATTCTCATCGCCACTGGTCGGGACGAACCAGGTTCGTAGCGTGACGGGACAGCCCGACACCTCAGCAGGAGAACCTCACCATGATCGACCACGCTCCCTCGCCTCGAAGCGAGGTTTGGAACGTTGACCCGCCCGGAATCCGGTTCACCGGGCTCCGCTGGAACGCAACCGATGCCGGCCAAGTAGTCGCTGGTCCAGGTCTCGCGCGCATCGTCAGCGACGAGATGCGCGTGCGGAACGCGGCCACCGCGCGATCGGCAACTGACGCCGTGGCGGGGGTGCTCTGATGGCCGGGCCCGTGAAGAAGAAGTCGAAAGACGGGATCGTGTCCCGGATCGTGTTCTTCGTGGTCGTGATCGATGTCCTCCTCGGTGTGATCCAGTACCTGACCGGTGGGATCAAGTTCGGTGAGGACGGCTGGTTCAGCAACTATCGCGACAAGGTGAGCGGCATCGTCGAAGACGGCAGCGGTCAGGTCGCCGACAAGATCGAATCAGTAACCGACGGGGTCGGCGGGCAGATCGGGGACCAGGTCCCCGACAAGTACCGCCCCACGGAGACGCCCGAGACGGGTGGTGGACGGTGAAGATCATCAAGTACGCCGTCATCGGCATCGTCGTCCTCGGCGTGTTCCGCGGCTACGTGAACTGGGCCGACACCGAAGGCGTCGACTCCTCGAATGTCATCAGGGTGTTCGAGACGTCGGTCAACACCATCGCCGACCTCACCTACCGATGGATCCCCGTGGTCATCAACACGGTTACGGGCGGCGGAAGCACCGACGGCGGACAAACACCCGCGGCCGATGCCGCAGCCCTGTTCGGAGGTGGTTCTGCATGGTGATGGGGCCAACGCACGCGATGTCAGGAGCTGCCGTCGGGTTTGCGGCCGCCGCGATCATGCCAACCGATTGGGGTGGACCGACGTCGCTCGCGGAGACACTCGCATGGGCCGGAGTGTGTGCCGGCGCAGCACTGCTCCCGGATCTCGACCATCCACAGTCGACGGTCGCGCGGTCATTCGGTGTGGCCTCCCAGATCGCATCGGAGGGCATCAATGCTGGCTCGTCGGCGTTCTACGGGTTGACCAGGACAGTGAAGGACGGTGCGCGCGACGGCGGCCATCGAACCCTCACGCACACACTCGGGTTCGCGATCCTTCTCGGCGTCGGTGTCTCCGCGCTGGTGGCCGCGTTCGGGAGGCCCGCGATCATCGGGACGCTGTTCTTCACGCTCGGGCTCGCGATCCGCGGGTTGGCCGGGAGCCACCGGATGGAGGCTCCCCTTCTTGCTAGGCGGCGTACCAGCAGCCGACGGTTGCGAAAGTTGGTTCAACACAACAGCAGAGCGAAAAGGGGAGCCTCGCTCGGGGCTGGTGCTCGGCCGGCCGACTCAGCGATGACCGATTCGACGATCTCCTGCACCGCATCGCCGTCGGGTCGTTCACCGTTCTCGGTCGCTTCGATGACGCGGTTTTCGATCTGGGTGAGCATCGTGACGTCGTCGACGCCGT
This sequence comes from Rhodococcus sp. W8901, assembly GCF_013348805.1. Taxonomy (NCBI): domain Bacteria; kingdom Bacillati; phylum Actinomycetota; class Actinomycetes; order Mycobacteriales; family Nocardiaceae; genus Rhodococcus; species Rhodococcus sp. W8901. The sequence continues at coordinate 2,957,862 of NZ_CP054690.1, read as the reverse complement.
TCTCGCGGGCTGCGCGCAGTGCCTTCTCGGCGACGTCGAGCTCGGTCGCGTCGACACCGGTCCGGGAGGCGACCTCGTGGTCGTCGATGGTGTTGATGGCGGTCACGGGTTTCCTCCTGGATGGCCGATGGTTGGGCGCACGGTATCCAGGAGGTCCTCCGGTAACGCTGCGACGCGTGCTTAGTGCGTGTACCGCCGCCTGAGTGCGCCGCGGGGAACGTAGGGCTTCGTTTCAGCGAAGCTGGTGATGACCGCGGTCAGCCAGGCGGCCACAGCGTCTGGTCCTGTCTCGACTCCCCAACCCTTGTCTTCGGGGGTCACGACCGCACAGCTGCACACCATCCCTTCCTCGAACTCGTCAGGGACGAATCCGTAGATGCTGCCGAATGGGTCGTATGACGTTTCGGCGTACATGAGGTGACCGGGTGTCGGGACCTGGATGATTCCGTCGGCGATCGCTCGCTCGAAGAGCTCAAACTCGACGGATTCACGCCATGGATCGATGCCGAACTCGTCAGCCCACAACCACTCGGTGTCGCGACTGTACGGAGCATGCGCCAGGTCGCCCGTCATCCAGCCTCGCGCCCAGTCTTCGACGCCGTCAGTCAGCGCGAACGTCCACGTTGGGCGCGAGTGGTACTGCCGCCGCGTGACGTCCCAGCGGTGCCGTCGATGAGCCTCGTACACCGCCGCGTGCGACTCAACGTCGGTTACTACAGCGACTGGTTCTGCGGCGACTGGTTCTGCCGCGCGTTGAGCAGCGCGTCGACGCCAGTATCGCAATCCGATTGCTACCAGCCGAATACACAGCCACAGGATCACCATCAAGACCAACAGCGATGCCATCGGCGCCACTCCCTCCCCTGGACCCGTCCACGTCCTCCACGGGCTGACGGGCCCGCCTGGGAATTGTCTCCCACACGCCATCTCCGCTCGCCCAGCCGCTGGCGTGGGCAGCTTGGGACTACCCCTGGCGCCCGGGCCGGGCTACGACGCCGCACGTTCCTGGCTGTGGACCCGGTACCCCGCCGACTCGAACTCACCTGCGACGGTGGGTCGAGCTCCCGGCGCGGCAGTGGAGTTGATGAGGGCGACCCAGTCGCCGTCATCGTCCAGGACGAGGCTGCCGTCCTCGTGGGCCGCCCACACGTCCACGAGGATCCCGAAGGGCGTGACTATCGCCGCACCGTACTCGTGCGCCTTTCCGTCGTCCCCGACGATCGGCGGATCGAGCCGGTACAGCCCCGTATCCGACGCGGTATCGACGACGACGGCGGTCGAGGTCAGCGTTGCGATACCCATGGTGGCCTCCTGGGGCGTTTCAGATGAGGTGAGTTCCCCGTCGTGAATGCATCCAACACTACGGACCGAATCGCATGAATGTTTCAGTGCTAGAACGTGTTACAACTTGCCTGACGCTGCGGATGGACTGATTCGCGGCGCCGTGGTGCGCTCCCTTCCTGCCTGCAGGATTGTGGACAGCAGCGACGGCGACGAATGGGCACCCAGCAGCGGCCGCCAGCACCTCCCGAATGGCGTCACCTACGCGGTACTACGCAACGGTGTAGTGGGCCGCGCGGACCGGCTGCGGGTTGTCCCCGTATGCGCGGGAGAGCATCTCGTGCCGCCACGACGTGTCCGCCGGGATGTACACACCATCAGCGCGGGCCTGGTGCGCCGGGATCCCGAGACTGTCGACGAGCCGCTGCCGCTCGACGGGCGGAATGGTGCCGTCCCTGCCTCGCCGCGCCTTCGGCACGGTGATCCGCATGCCGCCGTCGCGATCCCGCAGCACCGAGTAGTGGTTGCGAGTCCGAGCGACCAGCGCCGCTCGGAGCCGGTACTGCACGTCCGCGGTGTCGTTCAGGTCCGTGGTGCGGTCAGAGTTCGCGTCGCCCATCCCCGCCCGCTCGAACGTCGTCGGCCACGCCACCCAGTTGCCCTCAGCATCCCGCGGCGGCTTCACCGATGGGGTGCTGATCGGATCCCCACTCCGCGCCTTCTCGAACAGCCCCTGCACGTGGTCACCCTGCCGCTGATTCCGGAGCTTCTGGATCCGCGAGTAGTTCATCCGCTCGAGCGGCACCTTCGATAGGTCGATCGCCGCGTCGGAGGTTCGCTCGCGACGGCGATCGGACAGCGAGACACCCGGCCGGAGCCCGGTATCGCCGGTGTAGGTGACGCCGTACGCGGTGGCCATCGTCTGGAGCGACGATGCGATGTGATCGCACCGGCCGGTACGTGCGTATGTGCTGCAGGTGCAGCGCATCCCGTTGCCGCCCGCTTCCTTGAGCGGCGACGCGACGTCGATACCGGACTCGTCGCGCCAGATCGTTGCCTGACCGGTCACCGTCGCGTCGGGGTAGCGGAAGCTCAGCGACGGGGACGCGATCTTGCCGCCCTCGATGACGGCGCGGACATCCTGAGCGGGTGGCACATTCGCGATTCCCCGGTGCCCGCGAGTCGGTATTCGCGCTGCGTCATCAGGTTCGAGCGGGCCGTCGCGAACCGGGAGGTTCGAGCCCTGCTGCGCGGGCGGCGCGCGCTTCCGCACGCTACATCGCCTGCGTGGCCAGGTCGTTCATCCCTTCGTCGACCGCTTCCGACCCGGGGACGGGGCACCTGTGCGATGAGGTCATCGACGCCCAGCGGCCGCAGGTTGGGCACTGCTGCTGAACCTGCGCGTCGGAGGCGTCAGCATCGTTCTCCCAGTGGTACTCGTCGTTCGTTTCCCCATGCCCGCGGCGCATGACGGTCCGGGAGATCGCGCCTCCGATTTCGGGGCTGGCGAGGATCTGCTCGGCTTCGGTCTTCGACACGGGGTCATCGCTTCGATGCGGGGTTCGAGCCGCTGTTGGCCACGGACCGGTCCCGTGACCGCGACTGGCACGCCTTCCATCGCGCGTTCGGATTCGCCACGCCGATCTTGTCCGGTCGCAGGCTCATCGAGTCGCTGTGATCGGTCGACGTCCAGATCGCGTATTCGACGACCCGCCCCGAGCAGTTCGCCCGCGCCACGTGGAATGGGCTCGACCGCCACCACCGTCCTCTAGGGCCGATCCAGTTCCGGCAATTCATCAAGGACGGGTCGCGCCCCGCTGATCAGGTGAAGGTTCGGCACTGGCGGGGTTGGCATGACACCTACGACCTCGACCACCGGCTCGTCGCGTGGTTCGACGACAGCCAGGCGGCCAGCAATCTGCTGCGCGCGAATGGTTGTCCGGCGTGGAACCCGAAGGAGCCCCTCAAGCGGGTTCGTGCAGCCGATGGCACCCCGGAGGCCGTCGCATCGGTGCTCGAGGAGGGTTCGATCAATTAGGCGGTCCTCGAGGAACGGGAGCTGACCGCGCGGGGCCCGTGGTTAGAGCAGGAAGACCTCTGGCAGGCGAAACGGAAGGTGTGGTTCCAGGAGCACCAGGCGCGGATGCGTGAACGCAATCGCTGGCACCGCTGAACCGAGCCGCGAGCACGGAAGTGGCCCCAGCCCCAATTTCCTGCAGCTGGGAATTGGGGCCGCCCACCGCGCAGGAGCTACAGCCCCCAGGTGTGTCGACCGAGAACTCGGAATTCGTAGTAGAGGGTGTTGGCGCGGGTGGCGATGTACCCGCACAGGCCGAAGGTCAACCCCACGTCTAACGGGTTGGGGAGGTCGAGCAGCAGGCTCACTGCGCCGAGGGCGACTCCCACGACGAACAGGGTCACGGCCTTGCGCCACATCCCCAGGTGCATCATGTAGAACACGCCGAAGAAGAACGCGAACCCATTGAATGTCAAGATATTTCGCTGCCGGTACGACAACGCCTTGAGCGCCTCTCGATATGCGCGATTCGGCTTGAGCAGCCCCTGCCACCCGTGCTCGTGGAAGAACTGGAACCGCAGCCGCCACTTGTCGTCCAGGTCGGTCAGATCACCGAGCTCCACGACTTCCGGATTGACGCCAGACATCGACATCCCCACCCCTTGATTGATTCTCCCCGACAGCGTTCAACTGCCGGCTCATCGTTCCCCAGCCAGCCACCGATAGCCAATCCAGCACCACGCACGGGTCCCTGGGATCCGCAGTTCGATCGCAGCCGACGACGATGCGGCCAACTGTGCCGTTCCACATCCACGCAACACTGCCGAGCCGTGGTCCGACCGAATCGAGCTGATGACGTCCGCGGCATAGCCTTTCACAGCGTCCTCGAACCGATTGAACGTGACCAGCAAGCCTTCGGATCCGCGCTCGTCGCCGGACATCACCGCGTAGCCCTGGGCGGTCTTGCGAACACCCCGATAGCCGCGGAAATACCCGCCAGCGCTCCTCAGGGATTCGGTGACCACGTACCCGTCACCGGAGAACACAGCATCGGTCCACTGTTCCCCCAATAATGCAGGCAACACCACACGCAAGTGCTCGACCACCTCGATGAACTCCGCAACCTCCGCATCGGTCAGCGCTCCCTCACCTAACCAGTTGTTTTCCTCTGCTACGGCATGCGGGCGCCTCATAGTGTCCTCTCCCGTGATGTGTGAAACCCGACCGTACTTCGTGGTGCCGGCAGTCGCGGCTGGTGGACGACGACGTAGGTCATGTCGGCGGTAGATCTGCCTGGGGTCGTGACGGGACCCAGTGGGCTACCGCGACAGTCGGGCGTCGTCGATCAGCGTGGTTCGAACGAACCACACGACGCGTTCGGTCACATCGAAGTCGTAGGTTCCGCCGACCTGCAGTCGGTCGGTGACGGTCCGGTTCGGTGATCGCAGTCCACCGCAGGACGTTTTGACCAGCGTGTCCCGTCGCACCCCTGGGGGTTCGTTGATGGCGTCGATCGTGCACCCGGTGCGGGTCGCAGGCTCCTCGGTCGCGGTGGTACTGAGGGCAGCACCACCGCCGAGAGCGGTCACGGCGATGACCATCGTGGTGAAGAACTGATGCCGGCCGATCCACTGCGCCACGGTCCTCACTTCGGAAGCACCTCCTGCCACTGCTGTTGCCGGTGTTCGAGGGTCGACTGTGGCGTGGACCGGGTGATGATCCGGGTGGTCGAGCCGTTGACGGTGTTGATGAGCAGGTCGAAGTCGTACACGCCGCCGATGGTCAGACTGCCGATGATCGCGCCCTTCTGCGGGGTCGACAGAGTCCCGCAGGTCGTGCCGATCTTCGCCGATTCCTTACCGCGGACCCAACCGGGTTTCCGGATCGAGAGCACTTCGCAGCCTTCGACGTGCCCGGTGCTGGAGCTCCGGTCGGTGGTGAGCACGAGACCGGCGATCAACAGCGGCGCCGGCACAGCGATCATGGCGGCCGCGCAGATCATCGCGATCCGTGAGCCCCCGGCACTCCACATGCCGTGACTTTCGGGCAACTCCCCCACCTGCACTTCCAGATTCTTGACCCCTGGGCACGTCCTCGACCCCGGAGCGCACTCCCCGAGACCAATCGTAGCCGCCAGAATCCGGCAGACCGGACACCTGTGGTGATTCTGCGACCGTGCTCGATTGCTGCCGCTGATGGCCGTCGCGGAGCTGAATTGCTCAGTATGAGAACCGCTTTCCGCGGTTTCGTGTGCCGCGGCTTCGGATCGGGTTCGGCGAACTGACCGCATGCGACGGCCAGTATCAGGGGCGCGCCGACTTCGCGAGGAACGTCACTCGCGCCAGGCGCAGGGGCAGAGGAAGTCGTCACACGGGTCGCCGACCTCGCTGCCGTACCGGGCCAGGCCCTGGACAGGAGCGAGCACCTCTGCGGCCGCGTGGCCCTCGAGTAGCGGCGCCTCGTCCGCCATGCGGATCCCCCACCCTGTCGGCTCGTCATCGAAGTCGAATCGGCGCCTATCGGCTATGAACAGCGTCCAAAGCGGATGATCCGGGAAGCAGTTGAACCGGAGAACCCACCACCGCCCGTCGACGAACGCCGCGTAGGGAAAGAAGGTGTGCCCGGTCCTGCGCCACTGGGGAAGCGCCCCCAACACTTCTGCCAACATCAGTGGACTCCTCCCCTACCGATCGCCGGTCAGGGCGATTCCGATACAGGCGTCGAGTGTCTCACTCCGGAGCCGGGAGTTTGGATCGCTCCGGCTGTGTGGGAGCTCACTGTCGGGCGAGTTCGTCGGCTTGCCAACGCAATAGGCGGCGCCGTACGTGCATTGGGTCGGCGAGACCGCCCCTACATATCGGCGTGGAGAACCCCGGCGTTACTGTGGCGCGGCGGCGCAGCCCGCCCTCAGGCAAGCATCCAATATCGGCCTGTCGCAGCCGGTTCCGAGGTTGATAGCCTCGGTCGGAGGTTGATGCAGACCGTGTGGTCTGACTCTGCCACCGCGCTGCGTGTGCAGGTGGACCCTCCCAGCCATTCGTGATGCACCCGTGTCGGGGCGCGGTGCAGCGCGTGCTGGGCCAACGATGAAAGACGAGGAATGCTCCCCCAATCCACGCCCTCCCGTGCCCGACGAATCGGTGTTGCTGCAGCGGCTGCGGCCGCGGTCGCCCTGACGGTCACCCCGCAGGCGGCTGCAAGCCCGGTCGTCTACCCTGCCGCCCTCGCTGACAGCTTCTACAGCAGCCCCGGTGACCTCGAGTCCCGCCATCCGGGTGACGTGCTCGACTCCCGCGTGGTGCCTGCTCCGGCCGGGTTCATCGACACCACCGCGGTGCAGCTGAAGTTCCGGTCGACGAACTCGCAGGGCGACCCCATCACCGCGGTGACCACCGTGCTGTCGCCGCGCGACGCCGCCCCCGGGCGTCCGTTGTTGTCGTTCCAGCACATCGTGAATGCGCTCGGGCTCGAGTGTGCGCCGTCGCAGGCGCTCTACACCTCGGATCCGAACCTGATGATCCGGGAAGCACCGGGCTTGAATGTGGCGCTGCAGAAGGGGTGGTCGGTGGCGATCCCCGACCATCTGGGTCCGACGAGCGCGTACGGCGCCGCCCGCCTCGGTGGCCAGATCACGCTCGACGGGATCCGCGCCGCCCAGAACCACACCGCGCTCGAGCTGAAGGGAAGCCCGGTCGGGATGGCCGGCTACTCCGGCGGCGGGATGGCGACTGCGATGGCCGCGGCGCTCGCCGGGGCGTACGCGCCCGAGTTGAAGCTCGCGGGCAGCGCCTACGGTGGTGCGCCGCTGAACATCGGCAAGATGGCCACTGCGCTCGGCGAGAATCCTCATCCGGCGTTCGGGCTCGCGATGGCCGCCGCGCTCGGCCTCGAGCGCGAGTACCCCAACGCGATGCCGGTCACCAGCCAGCTCAACCAGGCGGGGCTCGAGCTGCGGGACCGGATCGTGAACGCCTGCACGAACGAGATCATCGCCTCCGGCGCTGGCAAGAGCGTGCGCGAGTTATCCAGCAGCGCGGAACTGCTCGGATCTGCACCCGTGCAGGCGGTCCTCGACCACAACAGTGTCGAACACACCGCATCGGTGCCGAACGCCCCCGTCTTCGAATGGCACGCCGGACAGGACGCACTGATCCCGGTCGACTCGATCACCACCACCATGCGCCGCTACTGCGACGCCGGGGTGCCGGTCCAATCCAAGACGGTGTGGAGCCCAGACCACCTGTCCGCGGCGGTCCTCGGTCTCCCCGACGCCTGCAGTTCCTCGAAGACCGCTTCGCGGGCACACCGACCACCACCACCTGCTGACCAGATCCTCGGGAGAAACCATGAGCGTGAAGAACATTCGAACCAGGTGGCGACGAGCTGCGCTGACTGTCAGCGCAGCAGCCGTCGCGATGGCTTCCCTGCTGGGCGTCTCCGTTCCCGCCGCAACAGCAGCACCCGTCGCCCACCGGGCACCCGCGGGCGGCTACGAAGAGGTCTTCGTGAACTCGAGCATGGGCCCGATCAAGGTGCAGATCCAGTGGGCCGCACGCGGCGGCAACGCAGCCCTGTACCTGCTCGACGGCCTCCGCGCTCGCAACGACCGCAACGGCTGGTCCTTCGAGACCAACGCGCTCGACCAGTTCCGCAACGACAACCTCACCCTGGTGATGCCGGTCGGCGGCGAGTCCAGCTTCTACTCGGACTGGTACGCGCCCAGCAACTTCAACGGCCAGCAGATCACCTACAAGTGGGAGACGTTCCTGACGCGGGAACTGCCCGACTATCTCGCGACCCGAGGTGTGTCGCGGACCAACAACGGCGTCCTTGGGCTGTCGATGGGCGGCTCGGCCGCGCTCACACTGGCCGGATGGCACCGCGACCAGTTCAAGTTCGCCGGATCGCTCTCGGGATACCTGCACATCTCCGCGCCTGGCATGCGTTCGGCGATCCGCGTCGCGATGCTCGACGCCGGCCGCTACAACGTCGACTCGATGTGGGGACCTCCGTGGAGCCCGGAGTGGATGCGCAACGACCCGTTCGTGTCCGCAGAGCAACTGCGGGGACTGTCGCTGTACATCTCCGCGGCCAGCGGCCTACCTGGCGTGTACGACCATCCCGATACACCGATCTCATCTTTCAATACCGCGACCGCGATGGGCCTCGAGGCGATCTCGCTGATCAACACCCGCGCCTTCCAGGTCCGGTTGAACACCCTCGGCATCCCGGCCACCTACAACTTCCCCGCCAACGGCACCCACGCGTGGTCCTACTGGTCGGCCGAACTGTGGCAGGCCCGCGGCCAGATCCTGAACACCCTGGGCGCCTGGTGACGGCACTCGTTCCTGTCAGAGGTGCGTACTACCGTCGCACACGACGCTGACCAGGCGAGACATTCCCACGAAGGACGGATACATGGCACTGCCCACCCTCACCCCCGAACAGCGCGCCCTGGCGCTCGAGAAGGCCGTCGCCTCCCGCCGCGCACGAGCCGCGCTGCGCGAGGAACTCAAGACCGGCAAGGCAACCTTCGCTGAGGTCCTCGGCCGCGCTGGCACCGACGAGACCGTAAGCCGCGCCAAGGTCTTCTACATCCTCGAATCGCTGCCGAAGATCGGGAAGGCCACCGCCCTCGAGATCATCACCGACCTCGGCATCTCCGAGACCCGCCGGATGGGTGGCCTGGGTGCGAACCAGCGCGCCGGACTCCTCGAACGGCTCAGCTGACCCGACAGCCTGAAGGGGGCCTGCGAGCAAAATTGCTCGCAGGCCCTTCGTGCATCACGATCGGACCTCTCACGAGACGAGCCCTCCGGAAGGTACTGCACCGCACCGGATTCGGTCCGAACAGCTACAACTCCTCGCTCGTGCCCCTGACGTGCACCCGCCAGTTCGGCCGTCAGCTCTGCAGACGACAAGGCTGCACTGTTCGACGCCACGCGCCCCGATCCGGAAACGTTGCACGACATCGCAATCCGCCCGTCAGATAAGAACTTCATCGCACCGAGTGCCGGTCTCGCCTCCCGCGCCAGCCAAAAAGATACCCAGTATCCGATTTTGCGGATTCCTGTGACGGTGAGTTACGAGATCGGATAGCGTACGCGATGTCGACCAGAATGTGATCTACGGCACGTGCAGATGTGACCAGTCCTTGCTACACGCCCCACTTCGTGGAGGAAATGCAATGAAAAGCAGGTCATCACGCTCAGTTTTGCGGGCAGGTGCGGCTGTCGCCCTTGCTGCCGCGGTGACATTCGCCAGCGGTGGGATAGCGTCGGCCGGAACAGGTTCCACGGGGACGGGAGGTACTGGGCCGTCATTGACGCCCCTAACCTTCGACGGCTGGTCGTCCTGTCCAACCGCAGATCCCGACGTCGGTACCTGCGCGACGATCGTCACTCGCGGAGGCGAGATGAACATCGGCAGCCTATCCGTCCCGATCCCTGACGGCAGCCTCAAGATCGCGGGCGGCGTCAAGTACGAGCTGCTGCCCAGCGGCGACTTCAAGGATGTGTTCGTCCCACAAGCAGGAACGAACTACGGCGTGCTGTCGACACCCATCACCATCCCTGGTGGTGTCTTCGGAGTCGACACTCCGCTCGGCGCGACACAGGTCAAAGCGCAGGTCGAGGCCGTCGGGCTGCCCTCCGTTGACGTCCTCGACGCCAAGGTCAGCCTGCCTGTCCGCATGAAGCTGTCCAACTCGCTCCTCGGCGACAACTGCTACATCGGCTCGGCCAGCAAGCCGATCACCTTCAATCTCACGACCTCGGGAAATCCGCCGTCTCAGCCGATCGGCTCCGTCCCCGGCGCGGTGTTCCCGAACGTCGCGCATACCGACAACAGCTTCTCAGTTCCGGCGGCCAGCGGCTGCGGTTTCCTGGGCAGCTTGAACTGGGTCGTCAATCTTCGGGCCGACACTCCCTCTGCAGCCGGGAAGAACTCACTGACCACGCTCAGTGACATCTACACGGCCGCGGCCTGGATGGTGGCGTAGCCGGACGGCCGTCCCGGTCGGCACGCCATTGAAGGCAGTTCCACTCACGTGGGCTGCCGGATGAAACACATCAACTGTCTGACAGAAACATGAAGGGGAAGACCATGACTTCGTCCCGTTTCGTCTCTCGCTCCATGGCAGTCGCTGCGTCCACTGCCGCTTTCGCACTCGCATTCACCGGGCTCGCTTCCGCGGCCACCACCATCACGCCCGCTGGCGGCACCGTCACTGCGACCAACGTCGACACCAGCGTCACCCCCAACGTGAACGTTCCCATGGTCTTCACGACCACCGGCGGGGTCGTGCTGCGATGCACCAGCGTCACGGGTACCGGTACCATCCCCACCTCGCCCGGAAACACGAACACGGGCACCGGCGGCGTCAATGTGAACATCGCGTCCGTCGGGTTGAGCGGCTGCTCCCTGCAAGGCCGCCCGGCAACGGTCGCGACGTCCGGCGCATGGACCCTGAACGGGAACAACGATTCCGGCTCGCCGAAGGGGACGATCACGATCCCGAACGGTGGGGTCGTGGTCACCTCGGGCGCGTGTTCGATCACGGTCAACGCGACGACCACGCCGCCGCTCCCGTACTCCAACGGCCCCGCCTACAAGGCGACGGCGACGGGTGCGGGCCCGATCAACTTCACGTCCAATGGCGGTACGACATTCTGCCCCGCCGCTGGTCCGGGCACGGCGACCATGGACGGTGCCCTGTTCTTCCCCGGCGTCACCATCATGTAGGCATCGACGCGTGAACGTTCGGCGGGCCTGTCGCGTGGAAGGCCCGCCAAACCTCGGTTCCACCATAGGTATTCGACGCACACCCCTACAAGTAATCCAGGAATGACATGACCATTCGCAAGATCAGATCCAAGGCCCTCCCCGTCGCGGCAATCGCCGCAACCCTCGCGGTCCTCGGGGGTGGAATCGCCTCCGCGCAAGACGGAGGGTCAGCCGCAAGTTCGGGATCGGAGGGAAGCTCGGGCAGCTCCAGCGGTTCGGAGTCGTCGGGAGGGTCCGGGAACTCGAGCAGTTCGGGGTCATCGGGCACCCCGGTCTCCGGCTCACTGGGCAGCCTCAGCACCAGCTCACTCGGCTCCTCCGGTAACCCAGCGTCAGAACCCCTCACCTTCGACGGGTGGGGAAAATGCCCGGTCGCCGGTGACGACATCGGCACCTGCGTGACCGTCGTCGTCCGCGGCGGCGAAATGCAGATCGGCGGACTGAAAGTACCGGTCCCCGACGGCAGCCTCAAGATCGCGGGCGGCGTGACCTACGTCGAGGACGGAAACGACTGGAAGGATGTCTTCATCCCGGAGCCCGGCACCAACTTCGGTGTCACATCAACCCCCATCACCGTGCCCGGCGGTGCACTCGGCATCGACACGCCGCTGAACCTCACCCAGATTCAATCGACAGTCGAAGCCGTCGGCATGCCGTCCGTCGACGTACTGGACGCCGCCGTGTCCATGCCGGTGCGGCTCAAGCTCGAGAACCCACTCCTCGGCAACAAGTGCTACCTCGGATCGGAATCCAACCCGATCACCCTCAACCTCAAGACCACCGGGAACCCGCCGTCCGAACCGATCGGCGGCGGCACCCCAGGAGCCGTGTTCCGGGCGGTACCGCACACCGACACCACATTCGCGGTGCCCGCAGCGACCGGCTGCGGCCCCCTGGGATCGCTCAACTGGGCGGTGAACCTGCGCGCCAGCACCCCGTCGGCGAGCGGACACAATTCCCTGGCCACCACCAGCGACGTCTACAACGTAGCTGGATTCGAGGTCACACCCCGCCAATAGAAGCACGATTGCCCTGACGGGATCCTGCAGGGGACCGCGCGAGAACCGTCAAGGCGCCGGACCCCCCGAACGACTCGGCTAGCCTCCGCAGCAGGAAGGGGCCTGCGAGCAAAAATTTGAACTGGTCCCCGATTGTTGGACTGGCTAAGTGAAAGCCTAGGCGGCGAGGGCCTGGGCCCGATATTGCACCGGGCTCAGGCCCTCGAGCTTTGTCGAGATCCGTTCGGTGTTGTACCAGTGGATGTAGTCGTCCAGGGCGGTGGCCAGGGCGTCGATGTCGAGGTATCGGGTGTGGTGGAAGAGTTCTTCTTTGAGGTGGCCGAAGAAGTTCTCCATCACCGCGTTGTCGTAACAGTTCGCCTTGCGGGACATCGATTGTGTCGCACCGGCATCGGCGAGTAGCTGCCGCCACGACGAGTGCTGATATTGGAATCCCTGATCGGAGTGCACCAGCAGGTTCTTCCCGTCGTCGACGGTCGCGAGGGCCGATCGCAGGGAGCTGTTGGTCAGCTCCAGACTCGGTGACGGCCCGAGCGAGTAGGCGATGATCTAGCGGTCGAACAGATCCATAATCGGCGACAGATACAGCTTCCGGTCACCGACCCCGAACTCGGTCACATCAGTGACCCACTTGCGGTTCGGGGCGTCGGCGGTGAAATCACGTTCGAGCAGATTCGCCGCGACCGCCCCGACCCGACCCTGGTAGGAGGTGTATCGGCGCTTGCGGCGGACCCTGCAGACCAGGCCGAGTGTGCGCATCAACGCGAGCACGGTCTTCTTCGCCACCCGCCAGCCGGCCCCGACCAGCACCTGGTGGATGCGGCGGTGCCCGTAGCGGCCGCGGCAGTGTTCGAACGCGTCGGTGATCGCGGCCTTCAGCTCGGCGTTCGGGTCCGGGGCGTGCCGGCGCGCCTGCTGGTAGAAGAACGTCGACCGGGCCAGCCCGGCCACGTCGAGGAACACATCGAGACGGTGCTCGGCCTTGAGGGAGACGACGGCATCGACCCTCACCGTCGTTGCTGCGCCCTCAAAGCCCGCAATTTTCCCAGGTAGGCGACCTGCGCCCGCAGCACCTCGTTCTCCCGGCGCAGCTGTTCGAGCTCGCTGACCTCACCCGGCTCGGCACCCGCCGGCTTCGGAGGACGACCCAGCTGTCTCGGACGCAGCCCGTCCTCGCCTTCGTTGCGGTACGTGCGCGCCCACGTCTCGATCAGTTTCGGCGAGGACAGGTCGAACTCCCTCGCCAAGGCGACTTTCGTCTCGCCCGCAAGGAACCGGCGCACTACCTCGAGTTTGAACTCGAACGAGTACGACCGTCTGTCCGGACGCTTGGCCACCAGCGCTCCTCTGCCTCGAACCCGCCACCGGTCATACAAGCGATCGATCGCCGAGTGGCTCGCACCCAACATCCTCGCGACCGCCTGACCGGCCCAACCTGACTCGAACAACGCTACCGCTGTGACCCGCTGGTCCTCGGACAGTGAACTCGTCGGCCCCAAAACTGCTCCCCGGAAGTCGGAACTGAATTTCTCAGTCCAACTTCCGGGGAGCAGTTCAATGCTCGCAGGCCCCTTCTCATTTCGTCGCTGCCGCGCCATGGCTTGCGCTGGCGATCTGCAACAAATCCTCGGAATGTGCCTCGAGTCGTGGCACACTGGACAGCCGGAAGTCAGTCAACGATCAGGAAGGAGCAGTCGGATGTACACCAACATGTACTCGCAGTGCATGCAGCACCGGCTGATTCAGCGCCTGGTCCGGATTTCCGAAAACCCCGGCACTGCAGCTGGATTCCGCGTCCTCTGACGCCCCTCTTCTCGGGGCGTGTTCGCCCCCGAGACGACACTCACCTTCCGGTGACCTGTTGGCCGACCCTGGTCGGCACGGGCCACGCACACCTCGAGAACCCGCCACTCCCCCTGCGAGAGAACGCAGGTTGTCGATTGTCATGGCCCGCACATCCCCCACCGCGATCACCGCGATCACCTGGATGAACACCCGCGTACGCGTGCTCAACGCGACGTACGAAGAGTTCGACGTCGTACCCGCCGCACGCGCGGTGGTGCTGGTCGCCGAAGAACTCGCTGTCACGCTCGTCGAGCACACGCCGCGGTTCGTGGTGCGCTCCCAGCACGTCGCGATCCCGCTCCCCCGCACGATCCAACTGCTCGAGTACGTCCACACCCCGCCCCGGCCGATCGTCGACGACGACACCCGGGCCACGTTCCCCGCGATCCTGGCGCGCGACCACTACCGGTGCGCGTACTGCGGCCGCAAGGGCGCGGACACCGTCGACCACGTGTTCCCCAAAAGTCGAGGCGGAGACGAGTCGTACGCAATCTCGTCGCCGCCTGCGCCCCCTGCAACCAGGTCAAGGCCGACCGCACACCGGAGGAGGCCGGCATGCCGCTGCTGTGGATCCCCCGGGCACCCCGAGCCGACCTCAAGCGCCAGCGCGCGATCTGGCGCGACCTGGCCCCCACCCCGTGAATCGCCTTGAAAGGAGGCACTACCTATGACCACCATGATGACCCTCGCTCACCTGCTGCCGGCCACCGACGACACCACCGACTGGGACGTCGCCGCCTGCTGAGGCGACCGCCACCCCGACCGATGGTTCCCGGACCCGAGCGAGGACTTCGACTATGCCGCCCGCGTCTGCGCCCGCTGCCCCATCGCGGCGGCGTGCGGCGCCTACGCGGCCGCCACCCGCCAGTCCGGTGTGTGGGGCGGGCGCGAGTACCGGCGTGGCCGCATCGCGCGGTAGCTGACGCAACGGCTCGCCAACCGCGGGGTGAACCAGGTGCTCCAGGTTCACCCCGCTAGGTGTACCTGGCCATCAGGTTGGTTGCAGTCGGCTGATCGGTGGGAGTCCTCCGAGTGCGCTGTGGCGTCGTCGAGTGTTGTAGTACTCGAGCCAGGGTGCAAGTGCGTGGGCGCGTTCGCTGTTGCTGGTGAAGACCTGACGGTAGGCCCACTCGGTTTGCAGGGTCCGGTTGAGGCGTTCGACCTTGCCGTTCTGCCACGGGCAGTGCGGTCTGATGAACTTCTGCTTGATCCCGTGTTCGGCGCAGACTGCGCGTAGGGACCATCGGTAGGCCCAGGCGTTGTCGGTCATCAACCGCTCGATTCTCGTGATGCCGCGGTCCGCGAAGTAGTCGATCGCACGGGTCAGGAAACCCGAACAGGTGGAGCCCTTTTCGTCTGGGAGGATCTCCGAGTAGGCGAGTCGGGAGTGGTCATCGACGAGCGAGTGGACGTAGTCGAATCCGGTCCGGGTGCTGCGGTCGCGGGCTGTCGATCCGGCGGCTCGTCCGTGTGCGCGCCATCCGCCACCGTCGGGGATTCTGCCGAGCTTTTTGACGTCCATGTGCACCAGTTCGCCGGGCCGCTCACGTTCGTAGCGCACGGCGGTGGTTTTCGACGAGCGGATCACCTGACCGGTCATCGGGTCCAAGTCCGCCAGGTGTGGCACCTGGTGGCGCCGTAGGACTCGGGAGACTGTGCGGGCCGGCACCCCGAGTTCTGCTGCGAGCCAGTCCGGCCCGCGTCGCTCACGCACACGGAGCTCGACGATCCGGGTCTCGACTTCGGCTGCGGTTCGGGTCGGCATGGTGTGCGGGCGGGAGGACCGATCGTGTAACCCGGCTTCGCCCTCGGTCTCGTAGCGGGCCACCCACGTCGACACGCACTTCCGGGATATCCCCATTGCGCTGGCGATATGCGCTTTCGGCCAGCCATCTCGGTAGCGCTCGACGATGAGCAATCTGCCGAGATATGTGGTTCGGGCATTACGGTGGGACACGAGAACCTCCGAGCGGATGTGGGCCTTAGACAAGCCACACCCCACTCGGAGGTTCTCTTCACATCAAGCCGACACGCCCGCTACCAACGTCCTGACCGGGTACAGCTAGGCGCGTGCTGGTTGCGTACGCGTGTCGACTACGGTCCAGCCATGGGTAGCCCCGACCGAGCATCCGGCACTGCCGACGACGAACGCAGACAGCGCCTTTCTGTGCGTGTCGCCTCAGGGCCCACCCTCTACTGGGTGGCCGGGGTTGTCATGGGCTACTACGCATCCGAACGAATGAGCTGGGAATCTGGCGAGACGTACTGGGAGAACGCTTTCAAGTGGATCAACCTACCGTTCTTCGCCGTCCTCACAGTCGTGTGTCTACTAGCCGAAGTCCTGTACCGCGCAGACAGACTCCCGACGCTGCGCGCGCTCGCGCTGGCGCCCTTCATCCTGATCCAACTCCGGTTCGCGCTGCGGCTGCTCTACTACCCGATCGCCGGGCTCCTATGGATCGGTCTTGGCAGCGCAATTGCACTCACCGTCGCGGCAACCAAATTCGGTCACCCCCGCAGGCTGTAGCCGTCAGTGTCGGCCGATCGCCCGCGCAGCTAACCCTCCGTATCCGCGCTTCGGAGGTCTCAGTGGATCGGGCCATCCCCGCGAGCGTCAGCGGCTATCGGGCATCAGAAGCAGCGCCAGGTGGCTCCTTACTCGAGCCCGGCAGCCTGCACTGAATCGAGCACCTCCGCGGCGGTGAGCCCGAGGACGGGTGCCAGAGCACTCAACTCGCGAATGTCGACGGAGTGCGCGAGGTTCTCGATTGCGGTGTACACCTCTCGGGACACGCTCGAGCGTTCGACCATCTCGTCCACGGTCAACCCGCGCGCGATCGGCTCGCGACCGTGACTTTTGTCGTCGTCCGAGACTGTTCCGGTTTCGCGCAGGTCGTGGTGACCGACCCTGCGATCCGTGACGAAGTCGCGAACCTGCCGGACTGACCTGGCGCCACCCCACACGCCAGGCCGTGTGGAAGATCGCAGCGGCCGCCATGGCCGGATTCCGCAAGCACCTCGACGAGGCAGGCTTCACCGAAGTCACGACCCCCAAGATTGTCGACCAGTCTTCGGAGTCCGGAGCCAACGTCTTCACGGTCGACTACTTCGGCTCGCCCGCCTACCTCGCGCAGTGACCCCAGCTCTACAAGCAGATGCTCGTCGGGGTGTTCGAACGCGTCTACGAGATCGGACCGGTCTTTCGGGCGGAGCCACACGACACAGCCCGGCACCTGGCGGAGTACATCTCCCTCGACGTCGAATTCGGTTTCATCGACGATCACCGCGATGTCCTCGCGTTACTACGGGACACGCTCGCTGCCGTCATCGACCACATCGGCGACACCGCTGGCGACGACGTGGATGCTCTGAGCATGGACTTGCCGGCGGTCCCCGAGCAAATGCCGGTCCTGCACTTCACCGACGCGCTCGAACTTGTCGGAGCCCCCCCCTGGGTGAACCTGACCTGTCGCCGGAGCATGAGCGCACCCTGGGGAAGTGGGCCAAGGCGGAGTTCGACTCGGATTTCCTTGCAGTGGAGGGCTACCCGTCCGCGAAGCGGCCGTTCTACACCCACCCGCAACCCGACGACCCCCGTTGGACCAACTCGTTCGATCTGCTCTTCCGCGGACGCGAACTCGTCACGGGCGGACAGCGTCTGCACAACCACTCCGACTACGTCTCAGCACTCGAAAACAGGGGCGAGGATCCCGCGAACTACTCCTCCTACCTGGAAGCAATGTCACACGGAATGCCCCCACACGGCGGCTTCGCCATCGGCCTCGAGCGACTTGTCTCACGACTACTCGAAGCCGACAACATCCGCTACGCCACCCTGTTCCCCCGGGACATCCACCGCGTCCAACCCTGACAGCACCGGCGGTGCGGGCGGGACTTGCCCGCACCGCCCCAAGCTCGACACGGTGCCAACTACTTGACGCAAGACATCATTCTTCGACATACCCGGCGATACCCACGCAAGACGGAACGGACGACGCCTGATGGCACCACTATTTTCGGGCAAACTCGTGCGAGTCCAATCGATCATTCGAGATGCTGCCCCGACTCCGTGTCCACCCGTGAACGACCCTACGGTGCGCGAGTTGGTGATATGCCCTCGGTTGGGTGGGCGATCTTGCTGTCTCGGCGTCCACTGGTCCGGGGGAACCTCACTGGTTCGACGGAGCGATAGCCGATCACCGCAGCTGCGGCTGCGACCACGACGGCGCCCACGCTGACCACCCAGGTCCAGCCACTGAGCCGCAGTGTGGCCACACCCGCTCCGAGCGCCGCTGTGGGGAAGAGCGTCAGCAGGCTGGCAAGGATCGCGATCACGGCAGCTGCGGCGACCCCCGCAGCAACTTCGACGATCAACCGCGTCGTCCGCTGCGCACGTGTCGTGCCCTGCCTACGCAGTGCGTGCAGCGCGCTCTTGCGGCCATAGACACCAAGGACGATGGATCCGGACAGCGCAGCGGCGCAGTAGACCACGAGGACCGCAATGACCAGTGCGGAGCTGGGATCAACCTCGACCCGCCCCTGAGCGCTCAAGCCGCCAAGCGATGCCGTGCTTCCGGCGTTGTTGGCACCGGTGACGAGGCGCGCGGCCGAATACGGCGCATAGCTGGCCGCGGCGACCGTCGTGTTCGGCATCAGCATCTGGCCGAAGATCAGGTCCCGGTCGTAGGTGAACCGCATCGTCAACGTCTGTGTCGACCCGTCCGGTAGCGGGACGGGGTACCGCTGGCCCACGTTCCAACCACGTTTGCCTGCCAGAGACGTCGACGCTGCGAACTCATCGGCCTCGAGGCCCATCGCGGCCCCGGTGGTGTAGCCGGGATCGAGCAGACCACTTGCGAGCATGGCGGAGGGCACGCCCACCACCGTCCAATCGGCGTCGTCTGGGGTGTCAGCGCCGGGGATCTGCTCACGAATGAGCGCATCCCCGAACTCGGTGGCGGGCTCTCCCGACGCCTCCACGCCCACGGTGCTTTCGCTCGCCTGATACTCGTATGCCGCGCCGAGGGTCGGCTGCAACCCGAACAAGGTCGAGACAAGGGCTACGGCAACCAGGACCGGTGTACCCACCGAGACGATGAACCCGTCGTAAAACTTGATGTCGGCGGCAACGAGTCTGCCCAGCCGACGATCGACAACCGCCCATCCGGCGCCCATCAGGCTGGCCAGCGGCACCACGATCCACGGCGCGAGCAACGCTGCGATGGGCGCGAGCAACATCACCATCGAGAACCCGATCATGGCCCCGGACACACGGTCCAACAGAACCATCGGCACGATCATCGTCGCGCTGGCCGCGATCAGAAGCAGCCCGCCGATGAGTCGCCCCTTCGTCCGCGAGGAGCGTTGCCGGCGAGGAGGCCGCAACGCATCCGACGGCGCACACTTCCAGACCCGACGCATCGAGACGCTGCCGGACAGGACCGCAACCGCGAGCACCGCCAGTCCCGACAACAGCACCCCGGCCAACAGCCCGAATCCGAGACGCCACGTCACGCGCGGGTCGACGACTCCGGTGCGATGCAAGAACGTGAGCAGGCCCCAACTCGCCGGGACGCCGCACACGAGACCAACGATGGTCGGAATCACGGCGGCACCCAGAAACGTCTGCAGGTGCAGCCGAACCGTCTGCACCCGGCTGGCGCCGACGGCGCGCACCACCGCCAACGCCGGCAGCATGTGCACGGTCACGAGCGCCATCAGCGATGACAACACAACCACAGCGAGGAGTACGACGAACCCCGTGATCGTCGAAACTGCCTCCAATGCCCCTGCGAGATCAGGTGTCTCGACAATCCCCAGGTCGCGCGCCACCGCGTCCATGTTCGATGCCAACCAACCACAGCCCGCGGCCACACCTGCGGTGTCCGCAGCCGCCGAGCCTGCCCCTGCCACCGCGATCGCAGCCGCGCGGTCGCTCCCGGCGATTCGTTGAAGAACGTCATCGTCGACGACTACGGCCGCGAGAAGGTCGCTGCGAGCAACCTCGGTGTCGGCCGAATACGCCAACCCCTCGACGCGCCGCACGTCCGCCGTGTGTGGCTGTGCTTCGACGGTCATCGTCTCGGTGAGCGAGCGGCCGACCAGCAACGTGGGAACCCCATCGACGGTCGCGCGGCGAATCGTGATCGGTGTCGCGCGAAGCGCGGAGTCCACGTTCTGCAGCCGAGTCTCGACCTCTGCTGCCGAGCACGACGACGAAGGAGTCGACACCAAGGCCGCGGTGTCGGCACGAAAGGCTCCATCGGTGCTCGGCTTCGTGGACGCGAACAGTCCGAGCAACGCCCCGAGGGCCGAACACACGAACGCGGTCGTGAAGACGACGAACGCGACCGCCCGCCAGGCCGCGGAATCGTTGCGCCGCAGTGACTGACCGATGATCGACGCGCCGGTCATAGCTGCGCTCGGGCAGTCAACTCGCCGTCGACCAGTTCCAGCACATCGTCCGCGGCTCGGGCCGCCCGTGGATCGTGGGTCACCACGATCACGGTCGCCTGATGAACGACGCACAAGTCGCGTAGGAGCGCCATCACCTCGGCCGCACTGTGGTCATCCAACGCCGAGGTCGGCTCGTCGGCGAACACCACGGACGGACGCATCACCAGCGCCCGCGCGATCCCGACGCGCTGCTTCTGGCCGCCCGAAAGTTCACCCGGCAGCCGCGAGGAGAGGTCTCCGAGGCCGACGCTCCCCAGTAGATCCTGCGCTCTGGCGGTAATCTCCCGCATCGGCGCACCCGACAGTCGAGCCGGCAGAAGGACGTTCTCGATCACCGGCAGCGACTCGATCAGCGAGTGCTGTTGGAAGACGAACCCGACCTCCGATCTGCGGAGCTTGGCGAGCTTCCGGTCCGGCAGGAGCGTCAGGTCGATGCCGGCGAGCCGCACACTGCCCGAGGACGGTTGAGCCAACCCCGACGCGCACTCGAGAAACGTGGTCTTACCGCTGCCGGACGCACCGAGCACGCAGTACAGCCGGGACACATCGAAATTCGCATTGACACCGTCGAGGACCAACGGGCCCACCGGATCGTACTGCTTGGACACGTTGCAGAGCATCAACCGCTTGATGTTCCCCACCCCCGCTTCATTGATTTCAAGCTCGCTATTGGCAACGAAGCCCGAGACACCCACTAGCCCAACAACATGCGTTCGGATCACGAGGGCGTAAACCGCAACCACCGACCATACCGGCCGTCCGGCTTTTGTGGAAGCTCGTTGGGCTCGCGTAATGACCGCAAACATGAGACAGGAAGACTGCGCCGCGCAGATCGATGACCAGGGCATCACCATCAAGCGCTAGTCGGCGTCCTGCGTACCCGGCCGGCACGTGTGACCGAGTCTGGTGACCTTACTTGCCGGGCTGTTGGTATCACTCGCACGTCGCGAACCGCTGCCGCGTCCGGGCAGCCTGAACAAATTGCCAACTACATTGGCCATAAAGGCGCCGCACGGTCGTCATCTCAGTTGTCACTCCGCAGGTCAGAACTCCGAGAAATGGCAACTACGGTGGCGATTCACCCGGATGTGAATCGCCACGCTGGTCGGCAAATCGCCACCACAGTTGGCAGAGCTGTCACCGCGCTCGGCAAATGGACGGTGCAGTCGGTCCGGCCGAGTGCGCCGGTGCCCGCTCGACTCGAACGTTCGGTGCCTGCGGAGTTCGGATCTCGGCGCCTTCTCCTTCCATCCAGCTGGCAGTGGGTCGACGGCGAGCGCGGTGTCATCGTCAACACCGAATCTGTCGCGGCGTTCGAGGGTCAGATCGGGCAGGCCGCATACTCGGCATCCAAAGGCGGGATAGTCGGTGCCACGCTGCCGATCGCGCGAGATCTGGCGTCGCTTCAGATCCGGGTGAACACGATCGCCCCGGGCCTGTTCAAAACTCCGCTGCTCGGCACTCTCCAGTCGTAGGACACCGCCACGTCGACGGTCTCCGTGTGCAGGATCGAGCTGTACGAGGCCATAACGTCGGTGTGGAGTTGGGTCGCCGGTGGCGGTTCCCCGGGAAGGCAGCTGCAGTGCCAGCCTGCGGTGGACTGACGACCACACCTGCTGCGTCGGCCCCCCGGGCGCTCTCCCCCTCCCCGGGGCTCCCACCCGTCTATTCGTCACAGTGGCGTAATGATCGGTTCCCGCGTACCACGCGAATGACGCTGGTTGTCCGAATCGTTCGAGGTCACGGCCCGGACCGCGCGCTCATGGGACAATGGCGGTGTGTCTCGCCGTGCGAGTCCGGGTGCAGACCCGGGCGCTGGTACTCAACTCGGGCAACACGAGTTGAGCCTCGATGCATGCCGGACACGAGATCAGCTCGAGAAGCTCGTGCACGCGATACTCGATGTCACGACCGGACTGGATCTCGACGACACCTTGGGCCGCGTGGTCGAGTCGGGCATGCGGCTGACCGGTGCTCGATACGGGGCGCTCGGTGTCCGAGAATGTGGACAGACCCGCTTGGCGCAGTTCATCCACCGTGGGATCGACCCGGCGACCGTCACCGCTATCGGTGAACTCCCCCAGGGCCGCGGCGTTCTCGGCCTGGGATTCGAGGAGCAGGCGGTACTGCGCCTCGACGACGTCGAGCGGCATCCGTCCGCGGTGGGGTTCCCGCCCGGTCATCCTCGGATGCGCACCTACCTGGGTGTACCGATCCGGGTGCGCGGAACTGTGTTCGGGAATCTGTACCTGACCGAGAAGCGGGATCGGGCCTGCTTCACCGAGGACGACGAGAACACCGTGCGGGCATTGGCGTCGGCGGCCGGCATCGCGATCGACAACGCGAGGCTTTACGAGCAGTCCGAGTCGAGACGCAGTCGGCTCGAGGCGCTGCGGGACGTCAGCACCGAGTTGCTCGCCGGCGGCGATCCCGCGTATGCGGTGCAGGTGGTGGCCGATCGTGCGCGTGAACTGACCGATGCCGACCAGAGTTTCGTGGCGGTGCCGTCCGATCCGGATCTACCGGCGGACGATGTGGACTACCTCGTGATCACCGTGGCGTCGGGTCCCGAGTCGACGAGGGCCGTCGGCCAACGGATCCCGGTGGGCCGGTCCAGTTCCGGCGCGGCCTTCCGGACCCGGACGCCGAACAGTACCGACCATCTCGAGTACGACGCATTCGGCAGCGCGGTAAGGGATTTCGGTCCCACGTTGATCGTGCCGTTGCGGGCGTCCGACCTTGTCGTCGGCGTTCTGGTGACGCTGCGGCGTCGGGGACGTTCGTCGTTCGATGCGGACCAGTTGGCGCTGATGACGTCGTTCGCGGATCAGGCGGCCCTGGCGATGCGACTGGCCGCCGCACAACGTGAACAGCAGGAGCTGTCGTTGCTGGCCGATCGTGACCGGATTGCACGGGACCTGCACGACCACGTGATCCAGCGCCTTTTCGCGGCGGGGCTGTCTCTGCACGGCACGCTCAGGTTGATCGACTCCCCCGCGGCGCGTTCACGTCTCGACGCGACCATCGACGAACTGCAGGCCACCGTCGGCGACATCCGGACCGCTATCTTCGACCTCCACGGCGGCGATGCGGCGGCCGAGTCGTTGCCTGCCCGGTTGCGCCGGGCGGTGGCCGATCTGACCACGGAGAGTCGCATCGGTACGGAGGTGCACATCGGCGGAGGCCTCGACACGGTCGGCCCGGTGTTGGCCGATCATGCCGAAGCCGTGGTCCGGGAGGCGGTGAGCAACGCGGTCCGGCATTCGGGGGCCGACCGGATCTCCGTCGACGTGCGGGGCGGGGACCGACTGTCGGTGGAGGTCGGGGACGACGGCCGTGGTGTCGCCGATCCCCCGGATCCGAGCGGCCTGGTCAATCTCGCCGCGCGGGCGGACGAGGTGGACGGGGAGTTTCGGTTCGATTCGACTGTGGGCGTCGGCACGCGGGTCCGCTGGTCGGCGCCGTTGCCGCGGTGAGCGGGTGACCGTGGCGGCCGAGGGCCAGTAGTGGAAGAGTCCGCTGCACGGGCAGTTCCTCGGCGACGTGGAGGTCGGCATGGACACGGGCACGGATTCCGACGCGGGTGAGGACACGACGGACGACGCCGGCCGGGGTGCGATCGTGGTCGGCGTCGACGAATCCGAGGCGGCGTTCGACGCGTTGCACTGGGCGGCGGGCGTCGCGCGGCGGCGACGGATGCCACTGCACGTCGCACACGTGCTGCCGACTCCCGGGGTCTACCTGAGTGAGGCCGCGGTGCTCATCCAGGCCCAGTTCACCGAGCAGTTGGACGAGGCGGCCCACCGCGTGTTGGCGCGTGCCCGGCAGGAACTCGGCGCCGTTCATCCCGGCGTCGAGTTCACGACCGGGATCTATCCGGGGCCGCCGTCGGCGGCGCTGCTCGACGTCGCGGACGAGGCCGAGCTTCTCGTGCTGGGAGCCACCGGGGCGGGCACGATCGGTGCGGCGCTCGTCGGTTCGACGGGGCAGCGTGTCGCGAACCATGCACGGTGCCCCGTCGTGGTGTGCCGGGGCGGGCGCACCGGACGCGGGGACGCCCGCCCGGTGGTGGTGGGCGTGGACGGGAGCGAGGCGAGCACCCGCGCGGTCCGCGCCGCGTTCGCGTTCGCTGCCCTGTTCGGGGTTCCGCTCGTGGCGGTGCACGCGTGGGGCCCGGACCGGCCGATAGATCGCTACAGCGCGTTTCGGTTGGTGGACTGGCCGCGGGTGGCGGCCGAGGAACGAGCGGTCCTGTCCGAGTCGCTGGCGGGGTTCGCGACCGACCATCCCGAGGTGGAGGTCGTCAGTCACCTCGAGCGACGCAGTCCGGGGAAGCTGCTGCTCGAACACTCCGAGCAGGCCCAGTTGGTGGTGGTCGGTAGCCGGGGGCGGAGCCGGCTCACCGGTGTCGTGCTCGGGTCGACGAGCCAGAACCTGCTCCATCACGCGAGTTGTCCGATCATGATCTGCCGGGTCTCACCTCGGTAACGCTGCGAGGCACCACCTCGGTGACATAGGACCCTGCCTTCCTCGCACCGAACGGAGTCGAATGGAGTGGCGACCGATTGCGCGGTCTCCACGACAGCGAGGAGTGATCATGTCCAGTGTTCCGGCCCGGCGCCGTTCGGTGTTTCCGGACCTGTCCGAACTGTTCGACGCCTTCCCGGTGACAGGGTTCCGACCGCCGTTCGGCGGCAATCTGATTCGTGTCGAGGATCGGGTCGAGAACGACCGCTACATTCTGCGGGCCGAGCTTCCGGGGTTGGATCCGGAGAATGACATCAAGGTCAGTGTCGCCGACGGTCAACTGACGATCGAAGCGGAACGGTCCGAGGAGAAGTCCGAGGGCGGTCGGTCCGAGTTCAGCTACGGATCCTTCAGTCGCACGGTGGCGTTGCCTGCCGGTGCCGACGAGGAGAAGGTGGACGCGAGTTACTCGAAGGGCATCCTCGAGGTGACGGTGGGGCTGACGGCGAAGACGTCGGGTGCCAAGCAGATCCAGGTCAAGCCGGTCGACTGACCCCGGGCGACCGATCGCCGGGGGCGGAGCGGACGACCAACAGCGGACACGTCACGGTGTGCAGCAGCGCGGTGCTGGTGGATCCGAGTGTCATGCTCTCGAAGCCGCCCCGCCCGCGGTTTCCGACGACGATCAGCCGGGCACCGTTTCCGCGCATCAGGAGATTGCGTACGGGCCGGTCCTGCACGACGATCGGACGGACGGCCACGTCCGGGTACTTTTCCTGCCACCCGGCCAGGCTTTCCGCGAGCACGGCCCGCTCGGCGGCCTCGGTGGTCAGCCACGGGAGACGGCTGGTGCCGGCGGACGGATCGAACGGGGAGCCGATCGACAGGTCGCGGTCTGACCACGCGTGTACCGCCACCAGTTCCGCACCGTGCAGCGAGGCTTCCTCGAACGCGGCGGCGACCGCCGGTTCACTGGCGGCAGTGCCGTCGACCCCGACGAGGACGGGGCCGTCCACCGGGGGCTCACCGGGGTGGGGCCATCCCGGGATCACCGCGACCGGGCAGTGGGCGTGCCGCACGAGCGCCGAGGTGACGGATCCGACGAGCCCGCCGGTGAACTCCCCCAACCCGCGGGTCCCGAGGACGATGGTGCGCGCGGTCCGTGAGTGCTCGAGCAGCGCGTTGACGGGGGTGGACTGCGACAACTCGGTGCGGGTGTCGACGGTGCCGCCGGGGATCTCGGCGGCCGCGAGCGCCACCGCGTCCTCGACGGCCCGCTCACCGGAGATCCGGAGGTCGTCGGTGAACGGCGACGACATACCGATGCCGCCGGGGCTGACACTCGACACGAGGAGCAGGGGCGCACCGTGGGCGTCGGCCTCGTGCGCCGCCCAGCGAACGGCGTCACGCGAGGTGGGCGAGCCGTCGACACCGACGACGATCGGGCCGTTCGGCAGGCCGTTGGTCATGGGGTTCTCCTCGGTGGTGCGGGCCCGGTCTCGCGGTGTGCGAGCGCCCGCACCAGTTCGAGGCGGGTGATCATCCCGATCGGCGTGAACCCGCGGACGACGGGCACCGCGCAGGTGCCGGGTTCGCCGAGGGCGGCTGCGACGTGCTCGATATCGGTGTCGGCGGTCATGGCGAGGACGGGTGTGGCCATTGCATCGGTGACGCTACCTCCGACGGCCTCCCCGATGTCGGACGATTCGAGAAGGTTCCGGATCCGTTCGAGCACATCGGTGGCGGTGACGAGGCCGACGAGGTGCCCGGAGGCGTCGACGACCGGCAGCGAGGTGTCCGGGGTGCCGGCCAGCAGTCGCACCGCCTGCGCGAGCGTGGAGTGCTCGCCGACGACGACGATCCGGCTGGTCATGATGTCGCCGGCGCGCATCGGTCAGGCCTCCCCGCGGGAGGGCCCGCGGGCGTGTTCGAGCAGGACGCGCTGTTCGGCGGACGCGATCACGTGACGGGTGTGTGCCGCCGAGTCGGCGGTGACCGAGACGGAGGTGATGCCGCGCCGCACGAGATGCTCGGCGAGTCGCGGATCGGTGGAGACGGCCTGTCCGCACAGCGACGTGGTCAGGCCGGCGCGGCGGGCGGTGTCGATGATGCGGTCGATGGCGTCGAGGACGGCCGGGTCCATCGTGTCGAACAGGTCCTTGCAGATCTCGGAGTCCCGGTCGACGCCGAGCATCAGCTGGGTCAGGTCGTTGCTGCCGATGGAGACGCCGTGGATCCCGAGCCGGGCGTACGCGGGAATCCAGTACGCGACGGACGGCACCTCGGCCATGATCCAGCGGAGCATGCCGTGGTCGGTGCCGAGCGGATGGGCGTCGAGTTGGGCGAGGCAGCGGGCGAGTTCCCAACGGGTCCGCACGAACGGGATCATCAGGTGCACGTTCGGTAGGTGCCGCCGGACCCGGTGCAGCACGTCGAGGTCGAGTGCGAACAGTTCCGGTTCGCGGACGTACCGGAAGCAGCCGCGGTATCCGATCATCGGGTTGTCCTCGTCGGGTTCGACGTCGCCGCCCTCGAGTTCGGCGAATTCGTTGGAGCGCAGGTCCACCGCCCGGTAGACGACGGGGCGGGGCGCGAAGGCCGCGGCGATGTGTTCGACCCCGGCGGCCATCTCGTCGATGTACTCCTGGCGCCGCCCGTCGGCGATCATCGCCGCGGGGTGGGCGCCGCCGAGCGCTCCGGTGATCATGAACTCGGCGCGCAGCAGCCCCACCCCGTCGACGTCGGTCGCGGCGACGCGCTCGGCGGCGTCGGGTGTGGCGAGGTTGACGTACACGGCAGTGGCCGTCGTAGCCGCGGGGGCCGCGCGCACCGGTTCGGCTGTGCGGCCGGGTTCGGGCTCCGTGGTCGCAGGGCGCGCGCCGGCGTGGACGGTGCCGCGATCCCCGTCAACGGTGACGAGGGTGCCGTCGGCGATCGTGGTGGTCGCGTCGTGGGTTCCGACGACGACGGGACGGCCGAGTTCGCGGCCGACGATCGCGGCATGACAGGTCACTCCCCCGCCGTCGGTGACGATCGCTGCGGCGCGGCGCAGGACCGGCAACCAGTCGGGGCGGGTCATGGGTGCGACGAGGATGTCGCCGTCGGCGAGGCGGGCCGCGTCGGCGAGTTCGGTGAGGACCCGGGCGGTTCCCGTGGCGGTGCCGGGGCCGGCGCCGAGTCCGTGTGCCAGTGGGGTTGCCCGGTCCGCTGTTCGTGCCGCGGGTGCGGACTGCCCGCTGTCGCCGAGGGTGGTGATCGGGCGGGTCTGCACGAGCCACAGTTGTGGTCCCTCGAACGCGAACTCGAGGTCCTGCGGTTTGCCGTAGTGGGCTTCCACCGACGCGGCCAGCTTCGCGACCTGCACCACCTGGGTGTCGGCGAGCACCTGGCCGGTGGCGTCATCGGTCGAGAGTTCGACGCGGCGGTCGCCGGTGTCGGAGGGTTCGATCGCGAAGGCTTGGGTGCCGAGGTGTCGGTCGAGGACGGTGAAGCCGTCCTTCGCGACCACGTAGGTGTCGGGTTCGACCTGTCCGCCGACGATCACCTCGCCGAGGCCGAGGGCCGACTCGATGACGATCCGGTCCCGCGCGCCGGTGCGGGGGTCTGCGGTGAACGCGACGCCGGAGCGATCGGAGCGGACCATGCGCTGCACCACGACCGCGATCGACGGCTCGTCGTCGTACTTGCGCAGAATCCGATAGGTCAGTGCCCGTGGGGACCACAGCGACGCCCAGCACTTGCGGAGCGCGTCGATCAGGGCGTCGACGCCGACGACGTCGGTGTAGCTCTCGTGGATTCCGGCGAACGAGGTGTCGGCGGCGTCCTCGGCGGGCGCGGAGGAGCGCACCGCGACCGACACGTCGTCGCCGAGGTCCCGGTACGCCCGCTGGATCTGGTCCTGCATGTTCTCCGGGAGAACGACGTCCCGGACGAGGCGCTGCAGTTCCTCGGCGGCGCGGGTGATCCGGGCGTCGTCGGCGGTGCGGGATGCGACGCCGCGCGCGGCGAGGTCGGCGCGGATACCGGCCGCGTCCATCGCCGCGAGGTACGCGTACTCGGGAACCGCGAAGCCCGGCGGCACCGGGAAGTGGTTGCGGGTGAGTTCGCCGAGGTTGGCGGCCTTGCCGCCGACCGACGGTGCGTCCGCGAGACCGAGTCGGTCGATGGACGCGGTCCAGCGCTGTTGTGTCCGGGCAGGCTGAGCGGTCATGGTCCGAGCTCCTCGGTCGGGACGCGGTGGTCGGTCACCGTCTGCTCTTCAGCAAACACCTGGCCGGGTGTGCTCGACAGGGCCCAAGGTCATCGGACGTGCCTGGCCCCGCGCGGTCGGTGCGCGGTCGGTGCGGAAAGGGCCCTTGGGCCCTTCCCCGGTCCGTGGCGCCGCGACGAGACTCGGTTGATGATGGCAGCCGGTGTGGCACTCCAGTCCATTCGAGAGGCAGTCGAGACGGCCTGCCGGGCGCCGTCGTTGCACAACAGTCAGCCGTGGCGGTGGACCATGTCCGGCGGCCGACTCCAGTTGCACGCCGACGGCTCCCGTTCGGCTCCTGTCGCCGATCCGATCGGCCGGCAGATGGTGATCAGTTGCGGTGCCGTGCTGCACCATTTCGCGGTCGTGATCTCCCGGTACGGGTGGGGCGCGGCGGTCGAGCGACTCCCCGACTCGCGGAACCCGATGCACCTGGCGACGGTGGCGTTCGAGCCCTTGCCCCGGTCGCGGGCCGCGGACACCGAGAACCGGTCGGATGCGTTGCGCACCGCGATCGCCCACCGGCGCACCGATCGCCGTCCGTTCGCCGCCCCGCGCCCCGCGGATCTCGTCGGCGTGGACGAGGATCTGGTCCCCCGGTTCGGGGCGTCCTTGACGATGCTCGGCGAGGACGGCCCGTCTCGGATGGCGGAGGCGGCGCGGAACAGCGCCTCGATCCGCCGCTACGATCCGGCCTACCACGCCGAACTGTATTGGTGGGCGGGTCATCGGCTGCCCGACCAGGGTATTCCCGGCGCGGCGCTGCCGGCCGAGGGCGCCGTCCCGGTCGGTCGCGAATTCCCGGTGGGTACGCTCGCGTCCCCGGAATCGGGCCCGGACCGGGCCGCGCTGGCCGTGATCAGCACCGAGGCCGACACCCGACTGGACTGGCTGCGCAGCGGTGAGGCGCTGTCGCACGTCCTGCTCACGGCCACGTCGCGAGGCCTGGCCACGTGCCCGCTGACGCATCTCACCGAGGTGTCGGCGAGCCGGGCGCTGGTCGGTGATGCGGGTGCCGACGCGGGTGAGCGATTCCCGTTCCCTCAGATCGTGGTCCGTATCGGCGCCCGGCCCGGTGGTGATGCGCCGCCGATGACGGGTCGCCGTCCGGTCGACGAGGTGTGGCGGGCGTGAGGATCGAGAGCGTACGCGGCGGTCAGGAGTGGGCCTGTCGATCGACCTCGACTGCGATGTCGTCGGCCCATGCCTCGACTGCGCTCCATTCCCGGTAGTCGCCGTAGTGGCCGCCCATGGCGCGGAAGACCATTCGCCCGGCCCGACCGGTGTCGGCCGCGTCCGTGGCGCAGAAGCGGCCGCTGAAGCGGTGGTGCCCGCGGAGGCGGGTCCGGGCCCGTAGCTGCTGGACCGCGGTCGGCTCGCGGGTGCGCAGCATCCGTCGGAGCAGCGCCGTGACGGGGCGGGCGAGCGCACTTCCCTCGTCGCCGACCATCCCGACCGAGAACGCCCAGACGGGGAGTTCCTCGGCGCCCTCGGCGAGATGGTCCACGAACCGCGCCGCCGTCGGTAGCCATTCGCTCTCGTGTACCGCACTGCCGATGACCAGGGTGCTCGGTCGCGTGCCGGCAGGTATCTCGGCGCAGTCGCGGACCTCTACGTCCAGGCCGCGGTGGGTCAGCCGCCGGCCGAGGCTGCGGGCGATCCCCGCGGTCGACCCGTGAGCCGACGCGTATGCGATCAGGGTCGGCATTGTTCGCCGTCCTCGTCTGCCGGAAGGCGGTCGGGGTGGGGGTCCGGGCCGCTCGGCCCGCTGACGACGCACGGTCGGCGCCGTTCGAACGCCCGCGCGATCGCATCGCCGACATCCACGGCGGAACCGGCCATCAGGTAGATCTGCGCGTCGAGCCTGCCCACAGCGTTCCCTCCGGTCGGTGGCCGGTCATGTTCGAACGATCATCAGCGGGCATGTCGCCGTGTGCAGGAGCGTCGTGCTGGTGGAACCGAGCAGCATGCCCGCGAAGCCGCCGCGCCCGTGGCTGCCGACCACGAGCAGTTCCATGTCCGCGGACTGCTCACGCAGCTCGTCCGCAGCCTGCCCCCGCACCACCGTCGGTGACACGGCGGTCTCGGGGTAGCGCTCCTGCGAGCCGGCGAGGCTCTCGGACAGGACCGCCCGCTCGGCGACCTCCACCTGGTCCCACGGCAGGTCGAGTTGGTCGTCGAATGCTGTGGACAGCGCGAACGGCGACCAGGTGTGGATCGCAACGATGTCGCTGCCGCGCAGCGCCGCCTCCTCGAACGCCACGACCAGGGCCGATCGACTGTTCTCGGAGCCGTCGATACCCACGACGACGGCTCCGGTTCCCGAAGTCTGACCTGCCTGTCCCCGGATCACGACAACCGGGCAGTGCGCGTGGGTGGCGAGGGCGGTGGTCACCGAACCGGCGAGCACCGCGGTGAGTCGGGTGAGCCCGCGGCTGCCGAGGACCATCATCCGTGCCGACTTCGAGACCTCGATCAGGACCGGCCGCGCCGAGCCCTCGAGAACCTCGGTCGTGACTTCGGTGGCGTCCGGGTCGGTCAGTGCGGTGCGGGCGATCGCGGTGGCCTCCGTGAGGTGCGCGTGCACGGCGCGGTCGCGGTCCGTGAAGTAGCTCGGCGGCAAGCGGATTCCGTCGCCGTACGGGGTGGGCGCACCCAGCGCGGTCACGATGTGCAATCTGCGACGGTGGTACCGGGCCTCCCGCGCAGCCCAGCTCACCGCGGCATACGACGTCGCGGATCCGTCGACTCCCACGACGATCGGCGATTCGGACTGGGCACCGTCCACGGTCGCTCCTCCAAACACGTTCGCGTCCCCCCATCGTTTCGGTGTCAGTCGCACGCGGGTAGGGCCGGAAGTCCCGGTGTCCGCGACCCGGTCCTGGCTGGGCCGAGTCCGCAGGTCGTAGGAGTCCGCAGGTCGTAGGATCGGATCGAATGCACCTGGAGGTGCTCGGATGTTGACCGTCTTTCTGGTGGACGACCACGAGGTCGTGCGGCGTGGCCTGGCCGAACTCATCGACGCGGACTCCGAGATGGAGGTGATCGGGCAGGCGGAGAACCGCTCGCAGGCGCTGGCGCGGATTCCGGCGCTGCGGCCGGACGTCGTACTCCTCGACGTCCGGTTGCCCGACGGGAGCGGTATCGATGTGTGTCGCCAACTCCGCACGCGTCTGCCGGAGCTCCGCTGCTTGGTGGTCACCTCGTTCCGGGACGAGCGCGCGATGCGGGAGGCCACCGCTGCCGGCGCGAAAGGCTATGTGGTCAAGGATATTCGGGGAATGCAGCTGGTGGAGGCCGTGCGGGAGGTTGGGGCCGGTCGCACCCTCCTCGACAGCCGTGTGGGGCGGCCCACGCCGGCGAAGGTGCGCGGGGATGGTCTGCCGAGCGATCTGACCGAGCAGGAGCGGCGACTGCTGGTGTTGCTCGGTGAAGGACTGACCAACCGGCAGATCGCGGCACGGATGTTCCTTGCGGAGAAAACGGTGAAGAACTACGTGTCGCGGCTGCTGGCGAAGCTCGGGGTGGAGCGCCGTACCCAGGCCGCGGTCCTGGCGACGAAGTTGCAGGTGACCGACGGTATCGACTGACGTGCCGCCTACAGCGTGTCTTCTGATCGATCGCGCCCGGTCAACCCATGGGTTGACGGAGGATAACCGTTCGCACCTCCAACGGCTCGCGACACGGATGCCTTGCGTTCACCGATTCGTCGCCGAGTGATGGCATCGTTCGGCTGCCCATCGAGGACGAGAGAAGGCGACAGAGATGCGCGAATCTATGCGACGCAGGCGTTTTACCTATCCAGGCGCACTCGCGCTGTGCGTGATCGCGGCATTCGCGATCGCGCAGCCGGTGGCCGCGGCACCGCGGCAAGCATCCCCACAAGATCTCTGGACCGTGCCGACCCGGCCAGCTACCGACTTCACAATCCTGGTGGCCTACAGTTTCGGCAACCGGATCCCTGCCGGCGTGGATCCGACGCGGACGGTGGGTCAGCCGGGGCCGGTCAACGAGGCGCTGGCGGACGCCGTCGTCGCGACTCGCGGAACTCGGACGGTACCGATCTACGCGCAGACCGAAATCGCATCGGTCCTGCACGGCAAGTATGGATTGACCGACGTCATTGAAATCGGCCCGGATCAGGCACCCGACGGCACGCTCGTCTATCTGTCGACCGACGGAGTCGCGAAGAAGGTCGCTTCGTTGCGCGGCCCACGCGCTGGCGATGATGTTGTCGGCGTCATCGCGTTCAGCGACCACCAGTGGCGTTCGGTCTACACGACTGTCGCGGCGGGGTTCCACGCTTACGGCCCAGCCGGTATAGCGATGCCCGCGACCTACGACCCGTTTTCCGGACAAGACTGGACCCGCAGCCGGGAGAGCTATCTGCCCCGCGACATCGCAGGGCGGGTCGCGTTGCTACCGCAGTTGGTCTCCGCCAGCTAGCTAGTGCGTGTCTCGTGGATAGCGGCGGCTGGATCGGCGACACTGCTCGTTGTGTCGCGCGCCGACTACCCTACCGATGACCAGTGGTCGTCGATCGAACCGCCGGTTCCCTTCCCCGACGGATTACGGGGGTGCCAGGGCGGGGTGCCTGTGGACCGAGTGTCGTTCACCGACGGATCGTTCTTCGACAACCGGCTCATGAGCCGCGCCGGACAGGACTTCCGGGAGACATTCCGGGCGTGGTAAGGGACCAGAAGAACGACGACATCCGCACGAGGAAGTGGCCATGACGTTCGCCATCATCATCTCCGTCGTCCTCATCGCCGGCAGCATTGGCTACATCGCGTACCTCTTCATCGGTGACCACCGAATTCGATCAAAAGGGCGCGACATCCGGGTCCTGGTGGAAGACGTCCGCCATATCAGCACAAACGACAGTGGTGCGGTGACGATCCGATACCGACTCTCCTGGCGCGAGAACGGTGAGACGAAACACCTGGAAGGTGAGGAGACCATCCCCGGGTTCTACTCGCCGAACGTGCAGAAGGGATGTGAGGTCAACATCCGATACCTGGATGACCACCACATCCTGTTCGTCTTCGACCAGTAGGGGGCGGCCGCCCAACCCCGGCAGCGGGGGCCTCTGACTCGACCGGATGCAGTACTCCAGGAGACACGCCCTAGTCCTGTCGGTGACGGCCGCGCAACCGTTTGTAGGCGTAGTCGGCGGTGAGCAGCGTGGGCATCCCCGCGATCGCCACGACCCATCCGGCGATCGACGGCGGAGACTGCCCGAGGACTTTTGCGATCGGCCCGACCGTCAGGAACAGCAGCAGGATGGCGAACTCGGCCGCGACCGCCCACAACAGCATCCGATTACTCGTCCACCCGAGCCGCCAGACCGGCCGGGTCGCGCTGCGGCAGGCAAACGCATTGGCGATCTGGCCCAACACGACCGCCGTGAACGCCGCGCCGGACGCGGTCACCAGGACGGTACCTGCGGGCGGCTCTCCGCCCAGGTGCCAGCCCGCCAGCGACAGCATGACTATGAACGCGAGCATCTCCACGATCGATTCGACGGGTCCGAGCACCGCGAACACGCGAGTGAGCAACTTGCGGTCCATCAGGTGCCGGCGCTCCGGCGACTGGGTCATCACCCGCTTGCTGGGTGCCTCACTGCCGAGCGCCAGTGCCGGCAGCAGATCGGTACCGATGTCCAGGCACAGGATCTGGAGGACACCGAGCGCGAGCGGCACGTGGCCCCCGGACAGGGCCCAGATCACGAACGGCGTCAGCTCGGCGACATTGGCGGTCAGGTGGTAGGTGAGGAACCTGCGAATGTTGGCATACGTCGCGCGGCCCTGCTCGACGGCGGCGACGATGGTGGAGAAGTCGTCGTCGAGAAGTACCAGGTCGGCAGCCTCGCGTGCGACGTCGGTGCCTCCCGCACCCATCGCCACCCCGATGTCGGCCTCTCGCAGCGCGGGGCCGTCGTTTACACCGTCACCGGTCATCGCGACCACCTGGCCGCGGGCCTGCAATGCCTTCGCGACACGCAGCTTCTGCTCGGGCGAGACGCGGCTGACGACGACGCCGTCGTGATCGAGCATTTCACCGAGTGTCGTCTCGTCCGCCGGCAGATCGGCTCCTTCCATCACCGTCGCGTCGGCGCCGACCAGTCCGATCTCACGTGCGACGGCCACGGCGGTCGCGGGGTGATCACCCGTCAACATGACGACCTTGATGTGCGCGCGACGGGCGTCGGCCAACGCGTTCGGCACGGTCGACCGGGGCGGATCCTCGATCCCGAACAGGCCGAGCAGAGTCAGGTCGCATTCGATGACGTCGACCGCGTCCCCGGCGACGTCGGGCGTTCCTGGGGGCAGGTCCCGGTTCGCGACGGCCAGGACCCGTAACCCCCGGGCCGCCATCTCGTCGACGGTCTCGTGCGCCGCAGCGACGGTTGCGTCGTCCGGTCCGGTGCAACGCGGCAGGACCGAATCCGGCGCCCCCTTGAGCATCAGGGTCCGGCCGACGACGACCGACTCACGTCGGCGCACCGGGTCGAACGCGTACCGTCGGTCGGCCGTGGCCCGCACCGAATCGGTACGGCCGACGATCCGCCGGGAGAAGGCGTCGATAGCCGCCTCCATCGGGTCTCCGACGACGGCCCATTCGCCATCCCCGGTCGGGGTGTCGGTGTCGCGGACGATGCCGCCCTGTGACGCCGTGATCGCGGTCCGGCCCAGGCGCTCCGCCGCTGCGCGTGCCGTAGCCGGGCCGGTGATCTCGGCGGTCGGTTCGTATCCGACGCCGGCGACGGTGAGGGATCCGTTCGGGGTCCACGCCTCGGTGACCGTCATCCGGTTCTGGGTGAGTGTGCCGGTCTTGTCGGTGCAGATCACGGTGGTGGAGCCGAGGGTCTCGACGGCCTCGAGGTGCCGCACCAGGGCGTTCCGGTGCACCATTCGCTGGGCACCCATCGCGAGCGAGAGCGTGACGGTGGGTAGCAGGCCCTCGGGGACCAGAGCGACGGTGACTCCAACTGCGAACAGGAAACCGTTGTGCGCGGGCGCGCCGAGTGTCAGCGACAGGGCGAAGAATGCGGAGCCGACCCCGAGCGACAGCGCCGCGATCGTGCGGACGACGCGTCGCAACTCAGTGGCTAGAGGACTCGGCGGGCGTCGCACGCCGGCGGTCATGGACGCGATATCGGCGAGTCGGGTGTCGGCCGCGGTCGCCGTCACGACGCCGTCACCCTGGCCGCCGACAGCGAAGGTGCCGGCCCACGCCTCGCTGTCGGCGGACTTGTGGACGGGTTCGCTCTCCCCGGTGAGGGTGGATTCGTCCACCGCGAGATCGTGCGATACGAGCACTCGGACGTCGGCGGGAACCCGGTCCCCACCGGCGAGGGCGACGGCATCCCCGACCACGATCTCGCTCGCGTCGATGGTGCGCAGTTGGCCGTCGCGTCGCACGACGACCGCGGCCGGAAGGAGGTCGCGGAGTCGTTCGGCGGCCTTCTCCGCCCGCTGTTCCTGCACGTACGCGAAGATCCCGTTGACGAGGATCACGACGATGATGGCGATCGCCAACTGTGGCATGCCCGCGATCGCGGCCAGAGTGGCGGCGATCCACAGCATGATCGCGAAGAAGTGCGTCAGCTCGGCAACGAGTTTCCGCCACCGCGGCACGGGACGGGCGGCCGGCAGACGGTTGGGGCCGTCGGCGCGAAGGCACGCGGCCGCGTCCGGGGAGGACAATCCGATTGTTGCGGCGGCGGACAGCTCGTCCGTCGAGACTCGCGCCATACTCCGCTCCATCCGCCCGGATCGACCGCCCGGACTCGACACTGCCCCTGTCCGGTCTGATCAGCTAGGGGCCTTCGTCATCGGTTGCCGGACGGCGCGGCCCAGTGGCGCACGGCGGCGTGCAGCGAGTCCTGCAGCGGCCCGGATGTGTCGATATCGGTCGCCCCGGGCCAGGCGTCGGCCCGCTGCGCCATGGCGCGGGCAATGTCGGGCGTGGCCTCCGAGTCGTGGTCGCGTTCGGTGGCGGCGCGGGCCCGCAGTCGCGACTCGGTGACCGCCGGCGGGGCGACGCATCGCAGCGCGACCAGGTCGGCGACGGCGTCCGACGCCATCGCCTCGGCCCGCCGGCGCAGCCGGGCGTCCGTCCACGACGCGTCGAGGACGACGGAGATGCCCCGCCCCAGGGCCTCGCGGGCCCGGCCCAGGATCGTCGCGTATACCCGGTCCGTGGATTCGGTGGAGTACCGGCCGCCGCGGAATCCGGGGGCCGGGTCGCGGCCGCGTTCGTCGGCGAACAGGTCACGGCGGATCGCGTCGCTCGACAGCAGCAGCGCGCCCACCGATTCCGCCAGGCGCGCCGCGACCGTGGACTTACCGGACGCGGGCAGCCCTCCCACCAGGGCGAGGCGAACCGCCCCGCGGCGCAGGTGTTCCGCGGCCAGTGCGGTGTGGCGAAGTGCGTCCTGCGCGGACTCGGACCGGCCCTGCAGGTGCCGGACACAGTCGACCTTGGCCCGCATGAAGGCGCGGTAGGCGATGTAGTGGTGGCGCAGCGCGTCGGGCGCAGCGTCGTCGGCCTGACCGGTGTACCGGTCCAGGAAACGGGTCGCCAGGTCGGCGCGGCCCTGGAACTCGAGATCCATCGCGAGGCAGGCGGCGTCGTCGAGGCCGTCGACGTACCGGAGTCGGTCGTCGAACTCGAGACAGTCCAGGACGCGTGGACCGTCGCGGAGGCAGAAGATGTCGTCCGCCAGCAGGTCGCCGTGGCCGTCGACGATCCGGGCTTGCGTGATGCGGTCCGCGAACAACTGCCCGCGCCCGTCGAGGAACCTGTTCACGGTGCGCTCGAGCGCGTCCAGGCGGTCGTCGCAGACGACGTCCTGCGGCATCGTCCGAGTCTCGCGAAAGTTGTTGCGCCACCGCCGGCGGACCGCCTCGATGGTCCCCTCGTGATCGACGTGCGGGCCGCGGTGCGCGCTTCGATGGAATCTTGCGATCAGGTCGGCGATCTCATCGACCCGATCCTGGACCGGCACCTCCGAACGCAGCAGGGCCGACAGCCGCGCCTTCTCGGGCATCCGGGTCATCACGACGAGGGGTTCGCCGTCGCGGCCGTCCGGGTCACGGAGTTCCGTCATGCCGAGATAGACGTCGGGCGCGAGACGACGGTTCAGTTCGACCTCCCGGGCGCACACCGCGACGCGGGCCGCGCGCGTGCTGAAGTCGAGGAAGTCGGTGCGTATCGGCTTCTTCGCCTTGTAGACGCGATCGCCGAGGAGGAACACGACGCCGGAATGGGTCTCGTGCAGGGCCGCGAACGGCTGCTCGGCGGAATCGTCCGCGGAACCTCCGGTGCGAGTGTCCAACGACGGTCAGCCGACCTCGCCGTGCTCGTCGTAGTGGCCCTCGTGTTCGGCGTGCCGGTGCCCGTCGTGGATGTAGTCGACGTGGTCGCCGTGCTGGACCTTCTCATGACCGCAATTGTCGCCGTGGACGTGGGGATGGTCGGATGGATCGTGCGGATGGTGTTCGGGACCGGTCATGACCCCTGCCTTTCGGTCGTCTCCGCGCTGTCGACTTCCACGGTAGTGGCGTCTCGGGTGCGGCGGTACAGATTCTCGATCTCCTCGCGCCGGCACACACGGGTACCCGCGGTGGTG
This sequence comes from Rhodococcus sp. W8901, assembly GCF_013348805.1. Classification (NCBI taxonomy): domain Bacteria; kingdom Bacillati; phylum Actinomycetota; class Actinomycetes; order Mycobacteriales; family Nocardiaceae; genus Rhodococcus; species Rhodococcus sp. W8901. Next base: position 2,919,106 of record NZ_CP054690.1, on the reverse strand, counting down.
AGCATCGCGGCGCCGGCCGCGATGCCGAGGCGGACGGCGTCGTGCAGGCACCAATTCCGGGCGAGGCCGACGGTGATGCCGGCAACCATCGCGTCTCCGGCGCCGACCCCGCTGCGGAAACGGACGGGGAGCGCTGCGAATTGCTCGGCAGATTCGGCGGTGACCGCGATGGCACCGCGCGCCCCCAGCGAGACCACCACCACCTCGCATCGACCCTCTGCCACGAGTTCGCGTGCGGCCCGGACCTGGTCGGGTTCGTCGACCAGATCGCGACCGGCCAGCTCCCGGAGCTCGCGGATGCTCGGCTTCAGTAGGTACACGCCGGCGTCGATGTGGCGGAGCGGTTCGCCGGACGTGTCCACGATGCAGCGGGCGCCGAGATTGCGTGTCATTGCGACGACCCGCGCGTAGAAGTCCGGTGGGGCGCCCGGGGGCAGGCTCCCGCTGGCCACCACGAGCTGGGCGTCCCGGGCCACCTCCGCGAGTAGGGCGAGGCAGCGTTCCTGGTCGGCCAGGCTCATGTGCGGGCCCGGCAGCACGAACCGGAACTGGTCCCCGGTGCTCAGTTCGTCGACAGTGAGACTCTCCCGGGTGGCGCCGTCGATGGGAACCCGACGGTTCCACACACCCTCGCGATCCAACAGCGCGCCCAGGACCGTTCCGGTCGCCGAGCCGACCGGGAACACCGCGACCACGGACTCCCCCAACACGCGCGCGATCCGTGCGACGTTGATCCCTCCACCACCGGGGTCGTAGCGGGGCTCCGCGCAGCGAATCTTGTCGGTCGGCCCCACAGCCTCGGCGCTCGTCGAGATATCGAGCGCCGGATTCATGGTCAGCGTGACGATCGCCGGCATCGCAGGCCGCCTCCCTCTGGCCCGGGCGATGGTCCGCCCCCGCCTCCTGAGTCCGATCGTCATCGGCGCGGCCGATGCGGTCCAGGGCCGAACGGCCCTTTACTCCGGCCGAGTGGGCTGTCCCAATGGACGAGAGGGGGTGCCATGAACGCAGTCATCGATCGGCGCGCACTCGACGATCTGATCCGAGTGTTGCGCGGCGACGGTCGCCGAGTCGTGGGACCGACGGTCCGCGACAGCGCGATTGTGCTCGCCGAGCTCGAGTCGGGCACACAACTGCCCGACGGGTGGGGTGTGTTCACAGCCCCCGGCGAGTATCGGTTGCGCCGCCGCGACGACCAGGCCGTATTTGCGCACTCGTCGGGCCCGATGTCGTTCAAGCAGTACCTGCATCCCGCGCACCGGGTGCTGTGGTCGTGCGACGACGGCGAATTCTCGGCGCCGGTGGACCCGCCGCCGGCATATGTGTTCCTCGGTGTCCGCGGCTGCGACCTCGCCGCGATCCGGACGCTGCACCGGGTCCTGTCAGCGGAATCCGACAGTTACTCCGCCCGCGTGCTGAGGAATCTGATCGTGATCGCAGTCAACTGCACCGAGCCGGGCGGAGTGTGCTTCTGTGCCTCGATGGGCACCGGTCCCGACGTCGCCGCCGACTACGACCTCTCCCTGACCGAGCACGTGGACGACGACGGGCACTGGTTCCTCGTCGACGTCGGCACCGAGACCGGGCAGCACCTGCTCGACCGGATCCCGCACCGCGCCGCGGCTGACGCCGAGACCGAGGACTGCCGCGCCGCGGTGACGGCGGCGGCCGGCGCGATGGGCCGGGAGATGCCCGACGTCGATCTGCGCGCGCTGCTGCGCGCCGCGCGCGACGAACCGGTGTGGGAAGAGGTCGCGGCCCGCTGCCTGACCTGCGGGAACTGCACCATGGTGTGCCCGACGTGTTTCTGCACCACCACCGAGGACGTCAGCGAACTCACCAGCGACCACACCGAGCGCCGGCAGCACTGGTCATCGTGCTTCGAACTCGATTACTCGCACCTGCACGGCGGCAACGTCCGCACCAGCGGCGAGAGCCGCTACCGCCAGTGGATGACGCACAAACTGGGTACCTGGTTCGATCAGTTCGGCAGCTCGGGGTGCGTCGGCTGCGGCCGGTGCATCGACTGGTGTCCCGTCGGCATCGACATCACCGAGGAGGCGGCGCGGCTGACCGGTGCGCTGCCCGGAGCCGGGCAGTCGCCGTGACGACCGGTGCGGGTGCCTCCGCGTCGCGACTGCTGTTGCCGGGGCTGGACGAGGCGGGACGCGACCGGCTCGAGGCGCTGTCGACGCCGGCGCTGTGGCTGCCCGGCGAGTTCGTGTTCCGGGAAGGCGAGCCGGCCCGTCGATGCTGGCTGCTGCGGCGCGGAAGGGTGTCGTTGAGCACGTCGGTGCCCGGCCGGGGGGATGTCGTGATCGAGACGCTCGCAGCCGGGGACGTGCTGGGCTGGTCGTGGTTGCGGCCCCCGCGGGTGTGGGACTTCGCTGCCGTCGCGGCCGACACCACCGAGGCGTGGGAGGTCGACGCCGTGGCCCTGCGCGACGCGGCCGAGGCCGATCCGGCGTTCGGCTATGCGGTGTCGCAGGCGCTGTCCGCCGTCCTCCTCGACCGGCTCCAGGCCACCCGCGCGCGCCTGTTGGATCTCTATGCGAACCCCGGTGGCTGGCCGTGACCGCGACGGTCGTGCCGACCGCGCACCGGGTGCTGCGGCGCACGGTGGAGACGCACGACTCGGTGACACTGGAACTGGGCCCGGTCCACGCGCCGCTGCCGGGCTTCCGGCCAGGCCAGTTCATGATGCTGTGTGCGCCGGGAGTCGGCGAGATCCCGATCTCGTCGTGCGGCGATCCGACCGCACGACACGGGGTCTCGGTGCACACGATCCGGCGTGTGGGCGCGGTCAGCGCGGCTCTGCACGACGCGGACGTCGGACGCATGATCGGGGTGCGTGGACCGTTCGGCACCGGTTGGAACCTCGCGGCGGCCACCGGACGGGACCTGCTGATCATCGCCGGCGGGGTCGGTTTCGCCGCGGTCCGGGCGCCCGTGCTCGCGGTCCGCGCCGACCGGGCCGCATACCGCGCGGTCACCGTCGTCGTCGGTGCCCGCAGCCCCGAGGAGATCCTCTATCGGGGCGAACTCGACGACTGGCGAGCGGCGGGCATCGACGTCCTCGTCACTGTCGACCGGCCGGCTCCCGGCTGGTCGGGGCCGATCGGGTTCGTCACCGAAGTTCTCGGACGCCTCGACCTCGACCCCGCCCGAACCCGGGCGATTCTGTGTGGACCGGAGGCGATGATGCGGTTCTCGGTGCGGGTCCTCCTGGGTAAGGGCGTCGCACCGGACGCCGTCGAGGTCTCGCTGGAACGCAACATGCAGTGCGGCATCGGGGTGTGTGGGCACTGCCAACTCGGCGAGCTGTTGCTGTGCCGCGACGGTCCCGTCGTCGACTACGCATCCGCCGCACCGCTCATGCATACCCGGGAGCTGTGATGAGTGCCCCGACACCCGCAACCCGGCCGTCTCTCGCGGTGTGGAAGTTCGCGTCCTGCGACGGTTGTCAACTCTCGCTGCTCGACTGCGAGGACGAACTGCTCGGCGTCGCCACGCAACTGCAGATCGCCCACTTCCTCGAGATGTCCAGCGCGGTGATCGAGGGTCCGTACGACCTGTCGCTCGTGGAGGGTTCGGTCACCACCGCCACGGACGTGGACCGCATCCACGCGATCCGGGACAACTCCAAGCGGCTGGTCACGATCGGTGCCTGCGCGACCGCCGGCGGAGTGCAGGCGCTGCGCAACTTCGCGGATGTCGTCGAGTTCGCCGACGCGGTGTATGCGAGCCCGGAGTACATCGAAACGCTCGCGACGTCGACACCGATCTCCGCCCATGTGCAGGCGGACTTCGAGCTGCGCGGTTGCCCCATCGACCGGCGACAACTGATCGAGGTGATCACCGCGTTCCTGGCGGGCCGGACCCCGAACGTCCCGAACACCAGCGTGTGCACCGAGTGCAAGCGTCGCGGCCTGACGTGTGTCATGGTCGCCGACGGAACCCCGTGCCTGGGGCCGGTCACCCATGCCGGGTGCGGTGCCCTGTGTCCCGCGCACGCCCGGGGCTGCTACGGCTGTTTCGGTCCCACTCCGAACCCCAACATCGCGTCACTGGCAGGCTGGCTGCGCCGGTGCGGCATGGACGATGCCGGCATCGGCCGCGTGTTCTCGACGTTCAACGTCGCGGACCCCGACTTCGACGAGGGCCGCCGGTATGGGCACTGACGGTTCCGGGACTCCCGACCCGCCCGGCCGCGACGCGGCAACAGTGCGCCGGCTGACGGTGCGGGCGCTGGCCCGGGTCGAGGGCGAGGGCCGCCTCGACGTGACGGTCCGCGGCGACACGGTCGAGGACGCGCGACTGGACATCTACGAGCCGCCGCGCTTCTTCGAGGCGTTCCTGCGGGGCCGGGACTTCCAGGAGCCGCCGGACATCACGTCCCGCATCTGCGGGATCTGCCCGGTCGCCTACCAAGTCAGTGCCTGCAACGCGCTCGAGCAGGCGTGCGGGGTGACCCCCGGACCGCGGCTGCTCGCGTTGCGCCGGCTGCTGTACTGCGGTGAGTGGATCGCCAGCCACACGCTGCACATCTACTTCCTGCACGCACCGGACTTTCTGGGCGTCCCGGATTCGATCGCACTGGCCCGGATCGACCGCGCGGCCGTCGAGCGCGGTCTGGCGCTCAAGAAGGCCGGGAACGCGATCCTCGAGACCATCGGCGGGCGACCCATCCACCCGGTGAACGTGCGCGTCGGCGGGTTCTATCGCGCACCGACCGTCGAGGAACTGGCGACCCTCACCGGGACCCTGCGCGCCGCCCTGGACGCCGCCGCGGAGACCGTCGAGTGGGTCGCGGGTTTCGACTTCCCGGACGTCGAACTGGATCCGGTGCTGGTGGCACTCCACGACGAACACCGGTACGCGATCGAGGACGGTGTGGTGCGCACCAGCGGTGGGGCACAGTTCCCCGCCGCCGAGTTCGATCGGCACGTCGTCGAGCGGCAGGTGCCGACTTCGACGGCCCTGCACGCGCGGCTCGACGGCGAGCGGTATCTGACCGGCCCTCTGGCGCGGTTCACCCTCAACTCCGACCACCTCTCTCCCCTGGCCGGGCGGGCGGCGACCGCGGCCGGGCTCGGTGACGAGTGTCGAAACCCCTACCGCAGCATCGTTGTTCGCGCGGTCGAGGTCCTGTACGCCGTCGAGGAGGCGCTGCGCCTGATCGAGGAGTACGAGCGGCCCGAGCCCGCGGTCGCGATGGAGGCTCGGCCCGGGGTGGGCCACGGCGTCAGCGAGGCGCCGCGTGGGCTGCTCTACCACCGTTACCGCATCGGCGACGACGCCCTGATCGACGACGCGGTCATCGTGCCGCCAACGGCGCAGAACCAGGATGCGATCGAGGCCGATCTCGTCGCGCGGATCGGTGAGCACCTCGACCTCGACGACGACGCACTGACCGGTCTGTGCGAGCGGACGATCCGCAATCACGATCCGTGCATCTCGTGTGCGACCCACTTCCTCGACCTTCGGATGACCCGGTCGTGAGGGCCGCGGTGATCGGCATCGGCAACGAGTTCCGCCGCGACGACGGGGTGGGTCCGGCGGTGGTGCGGGCTCTGAGCGGTCGCCTGGCTGCGGAGATCCCGGTGTGTATCCCCGCAGATACCGTGGATCTGGTCACCGCCTGGTCGGGCACCGACATCGCCATCGTCGTCGACCTGCTGCAGTGTGCGCGGCCCCGTCCTGGACGGGTGCGGCGAGTCGCCACCGACGGCTTCGCCGGCGCGGGCGAGGTCGGCGGGCACCGGGTGAACGTGGCCGCCGCACTCGCACTGTCCCGGGTATTGGGCACGGCGCCGCGCCGGTTGGTGACGTTCACCGTCGAGGGCACCGACGTCCGGTCGGGAGTGGGGCTGTCGACACCGGTGCGGCGCGCGGTCCCGCGGGTGGCCGCCGCGGTCGAGGCCGAGTTCGTCAGCGGAAGCGTTCCGCGGCCCGGGCCATCGCGACCAACCGGTCGGCGAGTTCGGTGAGTTCGGCATGGTCGGCGTCCTCGGCGACGGCGGTGGCGACGTCCTCCGCCGCGCACCGCAGCTCGAACATCCGATCGGAGAGGGCCGAGGACTCCTCGGCGGTCAGCACCAGGGCGTCGACCGGGATGGATGTGCCCTTGACCGCGATGCGCTGCTCGTAGGCGCGCTGGCGGCACGACTGACGGCAGTACCGGCGGCGGCGCCCGATCCCGGCGGGAGCCACCTCGCGGCCGCACCACACGCACGATTCGGGTCTCCGGGAAGCTGCAGCCATGGACGCACACCTTACTGCGGGCTGACCCTCGTGCAGGGCGACGTACCCGGTAACATGGGGCGGCCGCATCCACGTGAGTCTCGGGAACGTTCCGGGATTCCGGGACGTTGTAGAGGGTTGTGAACGCTCGGTGCGCCGCCCACGGCGAACTGGCGCGGCGGAAGAACGAGGAGAGGACACCCCCATGGCAGATCGCGTACTTCGAGGTAGCCGGCTCGGAGCGGTGAGCTACGAGACCGACCGCGACCACGACCTGGCGCCCCGTCGCATGGCTCGCTACCGGTGTGACAACGGCGAGGAGTTCGACGTCCCGTTCGCCGACGACGCCGAGATCCCCGGCACCTGGCTGTGCAAGAACGGTCTCGAGGGCACCCTGCTGGAGGGCACCGCCCCCGAGGCGAAGAAGGTCAAGCCCCCGCGCACCCACTGGGACATGCTGCTGGAGCGTCGCTCGGTCGAGGAGCTCGAGGAGCTGCTCAAGGAGCGTCTGGACCTGCTCAAGGCGAAGCGGCGCGGCGCATAGCCCGCTCGCTCGCACACGAACGCTTCGGCGCCGCCACGGAACTCCGTGGCGGCGCCGCTGTCTGTCCCGGCCGGGTGGCCTCGATCACGACCGCGCCCCGTGTTTCCCGACGGAAACGGGCGGTCAGCAGTTGCTGGGCGCAGGCTCCCCGCGGAACCGGGCGTCGAGGTAGTCCAGGGCGCGCGGCGCCCCGAGAACCGCGGTGGTGAGATGGTCGGGGCTCGGGAACAACTCCGACTCCACCGTCGCGCCGGCCCGGCAGTAGCGCTGCACGGTCGCGACGATCGAGTCCACGGGGATCAGCGCATCGGTGGGGCTGTGCCACTCGTACAGCGGGGCCGTCGGCACGCCCGGATACCGTTCGATGCTGTTGTCGTCGAGCACCGCCTCCGCGGCCGGACTGGCGAGCAGGTCGGTCGTGCGGGAAATCTCTGCCGCACTGTGACCCGCGCCGGTGGCGAGGATGTCGTTGGTGCAGGCGTTGGCCAGCGCGTTGCGCATGGCGATCCCTTTGTCGTTCAGTTGCTCGCTGATGGGCAGCAGGTCGGGATACTCCCGTTCGAGTCCGATCGCGGCCGCGAGCGCCAGCCCGAACGCGGGGTGGGGCGCGGTGCCCAGCGCCTGCGCCATCTTGCCGATGTTCATCGGCGCACCACCGGAGGCCACGCCCACGATGTTCAGTTCGGGCGCGTAGGACGGGGCGAGGGCCGCCGCGAACGAGGTGGCCATGCCTCCGCCGGAGTATCCCGCCAGCGCGACGGGGCTCGCGGCCAGGCCCAGGTCGGGGACGCGCTGCACCGCGCGGATGCCGTCGAGGGTGATCTGTCCGCCGAGCCGCGCGGCGCCGTACGCGCTGGTGGGTCCCAGATGGTCGGGCAGGGCCACGGTCCATCCGCGGGCGAGCGCGACGTTCAGGGCCGGGGACTCGCGAATCATCAGGTTCGGGTCGTTGGTGTACAGCGCGCGCGACGGGGCGCACGTGGCACCGAGGGCGTTGATGATGTGCTGGAGCGACAGCAGCGGGCCGTTCTGCTGCCGGTTGTCGGGCACGAGAACCGTGGTGACGGCGGCGATCGGGTGGTTCTCGGAGTTCGTGGACCGGAACTTGAGCTGCCACACCGACGTGTTCGGGAACTGCGGCAGCGGCGGCATACGGCGGGTCGCGAGGACGTCTCCGGGTGCCGCGCCGGCCGCCGCGTCCTGCTGGCTGTAGAACGGATCGGGATCGGCGACCGGATAGATCGGTGACGCCGAGACGGCCGACGGCGCGAGGACCGTCGCGCACACGATCACTGCGGCCGTGACGAGCGCTCCCCCCACGCCGCCACGGCTCGTGTCCGGCAGCAACCGCGACCACCGTGGTCGCGGCGCTCGCACCAGGAACTGCATGGACATCCCCCCTCGAAGTCCTCGGATTTCTCCGTGGAATTGTGTGTTTTCACCGAATTGCGCATTTGGATGAATATCGGAATGCGCGCGAGTCGTGGACCTTTGACCGGTCGGCGACTCAGCTTATGCGACTCCTTCGGAGAATCCCTCCAATCCGGTGAACGACTTTGCGCGACGGACATATTGGAGGCCGAATACCGCACGATCGCGTGCGATGCAATCGAATCCGGACACATCGACACGGGTCGTGACCGCACTGTCACCGAACCGATCGAGGCGCTCGCGGGACCTCCACCCGAAATGCGGCAAGGATTCGCCTCGCCTAGTCGCCCGTGACATCATGAAGAGAACGCACGCAGCTAGCGGATTCAGCTGACGCGATGGCTCGCAGAACTACCGCGCCGGTCCAGCAGACGTAAGGCGAGGTGGCGCATGGACGACACCAACGGCCCCGCGAGGGCCTGCACCTCAGAACCCCCCGTGGATGCGATCTCGGCCGAGCAGCCGGGGTTGGCTCGTCTGCGGGCGGAACTCGACGCGATCGATGACCGGCTACTCGAGGCCATTCGAGCCCGCATCGATGTGTGTGTCCGGATAGCGGAGGTGAAGCGACATCAGCGAATCCCGATGATGCAGCCCGGTCGCGTGAACCTCGTTCAGGCACGCGCCGAGGAATTCGCTCGCGCGAACGGGCTGTCTCCCGATTTCCTCCGCAGCCTGTACGAATTGATGATCGGCGAGACGTGTCGCGTCGAGGACGTCGTCATCGGGTCCAACGGCGACACGAATCGTGCTACGGGCTGATGGCGCCATGTCGACCCGCACACTCCTGATCGACAACTACGACTCGTTCACCTACAACCTCTACAGCCTGTTGTCGGAGGTGAACGGCGAACCGCCGTGTGTGGTGAAGAACGATGTGGACTGGGCGTCGGTGGATATCGGCACCTTCGACAACATCGTCATCTCCCCCGGTCCGGGACGCCCGGACCGCAAGCGGGACTTCGGTGTCAGCGCGCGGGCGATCGCGAATCGGGAGATTCCGGTGCTCGGGGTGTGCCTGGGCCACCAGGGCCTGTGCCACCTGTTCGGGAGCAACGTCGGGCTGGCGCCGGTCCCGATGCACGGTCGGCTGTCGCCGATCCGGCACAGCGGTGCCGGGATCTTCGCCGGCATCCCGTCGCCGTTCCAGGCCGTCCGCTACCACTCGCTCATCGTGGAGAGTCTGCCACCGGAACTCGAGCAGCACGCCTGGACGGACGAAGGCCTGATCATGGCGGCGAAGCACCGCCGACATCCCCTGTGGGGGGTGCAGTTCCATCCGGAGTCGATCTGCACGCAGTACGGGCGCGAACTGATGGGCAACTTCCGTGATCTGACACCGACGCACTCGGGCAGGTCGTCGACGCGGACCGTGTCCGTGTCCCCGCCGCCGCGCGCCGACTCCGGTGCAAGGTCCGGGGGCCCGGCGGAGGCGAAGCCCAGGTACGTCGTGCACACCCGGCGGGTGGATCGCGCTGTCGATCCGCAGGACGTCTACGGCCGATTGTTCGCGGACGGACCGAACAGCTTCTGGCTGGACGGCAGCGCCGCGATCGAGCCGGAGTCGAAATTCTCGGTCATGGGCGACTGCTCCGGTCCGCTCGCCGAGTACGTCACGTATCGAGTGGCCGAGACGACCGTCTGTGTCCACCGCGACGGTCGCCCCGTCGAATCGGTGCACCAACGCTTCTTCGACTACATCGACGAGCAGTTGCGGGAGCGAGCGGTGCCGGCGGTCCCGGACCTGCCGTTCGCGTTCGGCCTCGGATACGTCGGGTACCTCGGCTACGAGCTGAAGGCGGACGCCGGCAGCCAGTTGGTGCACACGTCGCCGACGGCCGACGCGGCCTTCGTCTTCGCCGACCGCGCGGTGGTGATCGACCATCTCGGCGGCCGCTGCTATCTGCTCGCCCTCAGCGAGGACCCCGACGATCCGCGAGTGGCGGAGTGGTTCGCGGCCACCGAGGCCGAGATCCGCGCACTGGACGAGGCCGTCGAGGCGCCTCCCCCGCATCCGCTCGTCAAACTCGAGGCCGACACCCAGCCGCGATTGCGGCACGCCCGAGACGAGTACCTGGCGCTGGTCGGCCAGTGCCTCGACGAGATCCGGTCCGGTGAGTCGTACGAGGTGTGTCTGACCAACGCGGCGACGGTGGACCGGGTGATCGATCCGCTGCAGAGCTACGAGACGCTCCGCGAGATCAGTCCCACCCCGTACAGCGCGCTGCTCCAGTTCACGGGGGTGTCGGTGCTCAGCGCGTCGCCGGAGAGGTTCCTGCGCATCGGGGTGGACCGGGTCGTCGAATCCAAGCCGATCAAGGGCACCCGGCCCCGCCACGCGCGGCCCGAGTACGACGCGGCCCTGCGTAAGGACCTGCTCGACAGCGAGAAGGACCGTGCCGAGAACCTGATGATCGTCGACCTGGTCCGCAACGACCTGTCGCGGGTGTGCACTCCAGGATCGGTGCACGTCCCGAAACTGTTCGACGTCGAGACGTATGCCCCTGTCCACCAATTGGTCTCGACGGTCCGCGGGACACTCCGCGACGACGTGTCGACGGTGGACTGTGTGCGTGCCGCGTTCCCGGGCGGCTCGATGACCGGGGCCCCGAAACTGCGGACGATGGAGATCATCGACAAGCTCGAGGAGGGCCCCCGCGGCGTCTATTCCGGTGCCATCGGGTACTTCTCGATCAACGGGACGGCCGATTTCTCGATCGTCATCCGCACGATGGTCGCGACGGACGACCGGGTCACGTTCGGTGTGGGCGGCGCGATCGTGGCGTTGTCCGATCCGGAGGAGGAACTCGAGGAGACGATGGTCAAGGCCGTGACCATGCGGCGGTGCCTGTCGGTGACCTCGGACCCCGGAGACGCCGGAGACGCCGGGACCAGCGGCGGGGACCGATGACCGCGCGGGCGGACCCGGTGACCGCCCGGCTCGCGGTGGTGGGCGGCGCGGGTGCGGTCGGTTCGATGCTCGTGGAACTGCTGCGCCTCGACGGGGACGACGTCACGGTCGTCGACCAGGCCGACGGGATGGACGCGGTCGCACCCGACGCGGGGGTGCGCGCGGTCCTCGCCGAGGCCGACACGGTGGTGCTGGCGGTGCCCGAATCCGTCGCGATCGCAGCGGTGCCCACGCTGCACCGGATCCTGAGACCCGATGCGCTGCTGGTCGAGACGCTGTCGGTGAAGACCGGGATCCACGGCGCGCTGCGGGACGGGGCGCCGGGTCGACCGGCGGTGGGGATCAATCCGATGTTCGCACCGGCGCTGGGGATGCCGGGGCGGCCGGTGGCCGCGGTGATCCACCAGTCGGCGCCGGCGGTGGACCGGTTCCTCGCCTCGGTCGTCGGCTGGGGTGCTCGCGTGGTCCGGGTCGGGGCCGACGAGCACGACCGGATCGCTGCGGCGACGCAGGCACTGACCCACGCGACTGTCCTGTCGTTCGGCCTGGCGTTGGCCGAGCTCGGTGTGGACCCGGGCACGTCGGCCGCACTCGCTCCCCCGCCGCACACCACGTTGCTGGCGTTGCTGGCGCGCGTCGGGTCCGGCGTCCCCGAGGTCTACCACGACGTCCAGGCGGGCAACCGGGCCGCGGACCGGGCCCGGTCGGCGCTGGCGGCCTCGCTGTCCCGGTTGTCCGACGCGGTCGCGCACGGCGACGAGCGTGTCTTCGGCGACCTGATGGCGGAGGCCGTCGAGCCTCTCGGGGATCGGCTGGGTGATTATCGCCGGTTGTGCGCCGACCTCTTCGGGGGCCTGCACGCACCGCCGCACGGGGACGGGGGGACGCGGTGACCGACAACCCGTTCCGCGAGGAGGCCGCCGCGCACGAGCAGTTGCTGCGGCTGCCGTCGCTGCCGCCGTTCGATCCGTCCGACCCGGTCGAGAGCGCGATCATCGACAGTCTGGCCGGTAGTTGGCCGCGTCGGGCGACGGTGAAGCGACCCGAACCGGACCTGGACGAACTGTTCGACCCGGCCAAGGCGGACTACCCGGAGACGTTGATCCCGTTCCACGACCACGACCGGTTCCGCGGTCTGGACGAGCCCACCCGCAACCGGATCCTCGCGTGGGCGTGGATCGCCTACAACAAGAACGTGATGGACGTCGAGCAGTACGTCGTCAATCCCGGGTTCCGGTTGCTGTCGCAGGACGCGTTCGGCACCGGACTGGGCGACACCCTCACCGTCGCGACGCTGCAGGCGATGGTCGACGAGCAGTACCACACGCTGATGCACCTCAACGCGAGCGCGCTGACCCGGCGGCGGCGCGGCTGGAACCTGACCGAGAGCCGACTGCCCTACGGTCCCACCGTCCGACGGCACCACGCGGCCGTCGCGGCGGCGGACACTCCCCGCGAGTCGGCACTGGTGAGCCTGGCGTTCACCACCGTCGCGGAGACCTCGATCAGCGCCTATCTGGGGCTGATGACCGACGACGACAACGTGCAACCGGTCAACCGGGCGACGGTGGTGCTGCACCGGCGGGACGAGTACTGCCACTCGTCGATCGCCGGGGAGCTGCTGAAGATCGTGTTCGAGCGCCTCGACGGCGACGACCGCAGGATGCTGCTGGCCGGGCTGGCCGACGGGCTCGAGGCGTTCCGTGCCAACGACTTCGCGACGTGGACCGCGGTGATGGAGGGCGAGAACGTGCGGGGCGGGGCGGCGATGGTGGCCGACGCCGCCCACGAGGCCGACCGACAGCAACTGGTGCAGGACTGCAGCGCGATCCGGCGCCTGTGCGACGACCTCGGGGTGAGCGACGACGTCCCCTACGAGTGGTGACCACTCGTAGGGGACGTCCGCTCGATCACGGTGTCGCGTTGAGCCACTCGTAGAACGCCGGCTGCACGTTCGGATTGGCGCCGGTGATGCCGTTGTAGGCGCCGACGGCGGCACCGATCCCCGTGCCCACGATGCAGCCGGCGACGAAGTTCGGGAAGATCGAGACGCAGCCGATCGCGAGGCCGACACCGGCGCCGATCGCCATGCCTGCGGGACCGCCTGTCTCCCACCCGATCGTGATCTCGCGAATAAGGTTGTCCTGCGCCGTCTGCTTGTCGACGACAGGCACAGCCAGCGGGACGGCCACGTCGCCGGGGGCGGCGGCGGGTGCCGCGTATGCGGTGCCGACTCCCGTCCCGAGTGCGACGAGGACGAGACCCGATGCGACGGTGGCTTTCGTGGCCTTCGTGGCGTTCGAAAGATTCATGGCGCTCTCCAAACTGTGTGGACGGAAGGCGGTCCAGTGGGTTCGACGCTAGTCCCCGTACGCCTCCTCCGCTACGAATCGGCGGTGTTGGGGATGTATGCGAAGTTTGTTGTGGCAGGACCGATTTCAGTGCTCCACGAGGTAGTCCTCGAGCAGCGGGCCGATCTCGGCGAGCGCGGTCGGCTCGATCATCTGGTTGTGTTCGCAGTCGATCGTGAACTCGCGGATCCGGCCGGTGACCGCGGACTCCCAGACCTGCGGTGAATGCTCCGGCGCGTCGTGGTCGCTGCCGTCGCCGCGGCCGGCGGTGAAGAACAGCAGGTCCCCGTCGAACACCCCCGGCCGGTAGCGGTTCATGATCCGTGCCGACGTGGTGAAACCGTCGTTGATCCGCTTCAGGTGGGCAGGCGTCAAACCCGTTTCCTGCCCGAGTGATTCGTTGAGCAGGTCGACGGCCTGCGCGTACGTGAGGTCGCGCACGTCGCTGTACGGCGTCAGGTCCAGCCCGAGGCCCTCGAGCAGTTCGATCACCGTCAGGTGCTCGGGTTCCTCCTCGTCCTCGGTCAGGTAGCTGTCCATGATCGCCAGCGTCGCGACTTCCTCTCCGGCGTGGCGGAGTTCGACGGCCATCGCGTGCGCGATCACGCCGCCGAGCGACCACCCGAGCAGGTGGTACGGGCCGTGCGGCTGCACGATGCGGATCTCCTCGACGTACCGGTGCGCGAGCTGCTGGACCGACTCGAAGTCCGGCCCCCCGCTCAGCAGCGGCAACTGCAGCCCGTACGCGGGCCGGTCCTTGGCCAGGTACTGCACCAGACCGGCGTATCCCCACGACAGCCCGATTCCCGGGTGGACGCAGAACAGCGGCGGGCGTTCCCCGCTGGGGCGCAGCGGAATCACCACGCCCAGCGCGTCGTCGACCGGCGACTCGCTGTGTCCGAGGTAGCCGACGGGCAGGTCGATCCGCTTCGCGAGCCCGGACGGTGTCGGGTCGAGGAACATCGTCTGCAGTGGGATCTGGCGGCCGAGCCGGGACTGCAGTTCGGACATGATGCGGGTCGCGATGATGGAGTTGCCGCCGAGATCGAAGAAGCTGTCGTCGATTCCGACGTGCTCGATGCCGAGGACCTCGGCGAACACCTCGGTGACGGCCCGCTCCGTCGCGGTGGTCGGCGGCCGGAACTCGGTGGTCAACGACGTGAATTCCGGGGCGGGCAGGGCCCGCCGGTCGAGCTTGCCCACCGGGGTCAGGGGAATCTCGTCCAGCACCACCACCGCGGACGGGACCATGTGCGCGGGCAGCTGCGCCGCGACGTGCGCGCGCAGTTCGCGCGATTCCACCGAATGCCCCTCGACGGGACGCACGTACGACGCGAGCAGAGTGTCGCCGGACGGCCCGGTGTGCCCGAGCGTCGCGGCGAACGTGACCGCCGGGTGCCGGGTGAGGACGGCGTCGATCTCGCCGAGTTCGATGCGGAAGCCGCGCACCTTGACCTGGAAGTCGGAGCGGCCGATGTACTCGATGGTGTGGTCGGGCCGCCACCGGACGACGTCGCCGGTGCGGTACATCCGGGTGCCGGGCTCGCAGAAGGGGCTGGCGACGAACCGTTCGGCGGTGAGACCGGGCCGGTTGTGATAGCCGCGCGCCAGTCCCGGGCCGGAGATGTACAGCTCGCCGGGCACCCCGATCGGGACCGGACGCAGGCGGCCGTCGAGGACGGCCTCGCGGAATCCGATCGCCGGGCCGCCGATGTTGACCACCTCGCCTGGCTGCATCGGTGCGCTGACGCTGGCCTGGATCGTGGTCTCGGTGGGACCGTAGCCGTTGAACATCCGGCGTCCGGGGGCCCACTTGGCGACGAGCTCCGGCGGGCAGGCTTCACCGGCGACGGCGAGGACCCGCATCGATTCGAGACCCTCGTCCTCGATCGACGCGAGCGCGGTCGGGGTGATGAACCCGTGTGTGACGCCCTCGCGGGAGAGGAGTTCGGTCAGTTCGGTGCCGCCGTAGACGGTGGGCGGCACGATCACCAGGCGGGCTCCGGCACTGAACGCCATCATCATCTCGAACACCGAGGCGTCGAAGCTCGGCGAGGCGAGGTGCGAGACCCGCGACTGCGGGGTGACGGTGAACCGGTTCCGTTCCTCCGCGGTGAGGTTCGCGATCCCCAGGTGCGTGACGATGACGCCCTTGGGTAGACCCGTCGACCCCGACGTGTAGATCAGGTACGCCGGATGGGCGAGGTGCAGCGGGGAGGTCCGGTCGTCGTCGGTGACCGGCGCCGCCGAGGCGGCCGCCATCTGCGCGTCGAGTTCGCCGTCGTCGACGACCAGCCACGGCACGGTGTCGGGCAGTCGTTCCCGCAGCGCCGACGTGGTCAGGCCGACCCTGCTGGCGGAGTCGGTGAGCATGTGCGCGATGCGTTCGGCCGGGTAGTTGGGATCGACCGGGACGAACGCGGCACCGGCCTTGGCGATCGCCCAGATCGACAGGATCTCCTCGGTCGAGCGGGGCATCCCGAGAGCCACGAAGGTCTCCGGGCCCACACCGCGACTGCTGAGCACCCGCGCCAGCCGGTTGGACTGCTCGTCGAGCTCGCGGTACGCGACGGTGCGGCCGAGGTAGGACAGCGCGACCGCGTCGGGCTCCACGGCGGCGGCACCGGACAGGAGTTCGGGCCACACGTGCGGCGAGACCGCGGTCTCCCCCGCCGCCGGCGCGAGCTCGTCGAGCTCCGCGGCATCGAGGATTTCGATGTCACCGACCGGGCGGGTCGGATCGGCGGTGACGGCCTCGAGGACCCGTACGAAGCGTTCCGTGAACCCGCGGACGGTGTGCTCGTCGAACAGGTCGGTCGCGAAGTCGAGCGAGGCCTGGATCCCGGCGGGCGAGCCGTCGTCGGTGAAATCCTCCGCGAGAACGAGTTCGAGGTCCTCCTTGGCGACCTGGGCGTCGATGCCGACACCCTCGACGACGAGTCCGGGCAGCTCGAGCCGCGGCCGTTCGTTGTTCTGGAACTCGATGGAGACCTGGAACAGCGGCGAATAGGACGTGGACCGGGGCGGGTTGAGTTCCTCGACGAGGCGCTCGAACGGGACCTCCGCGTGTCCGAACGCAGCGAGGTCGGATTCGCGGATCTGCCGCAGGATGTGGTCGAACGATTCGCCGTGGCCGACCCGGGTGCGCAACACCAGGGTGTTGACGAACATGCCGACCAACTCGTCGAGCGCGACCTCGCCGCGGCCGGCGATGGGGGTGCCGATCGCGATGTCGTCGGTGTCGGCGAGCCGGGCGAGCAGCGTCGCCAGCGCCGCGTGCATCGCCATGAACATGCTCGCGCCGTGCCGGTGCGCGATCTCGGCGATCCGGGTGTGGAGTTCGGCGGGGACCTGGAACTCGATGCGCCCGCCGCGGAAGCTCTGCTGCACCGGCCGGGGGCGGTCGGTGGGCAGCTGGATGACGTCCGGCAGCCCGGCGAGTTCGCCGGTCCAGAACTCCAGCTGGCGGCGCAGCAGCGACTCGGGGTCGCTGTCCGAGCCGAGCAGTTCGTGCTGCCACAGCGTGAAGTCGGCGTACTGGACGGGCAGCGGCGTCCACTGCGGCACCGCACCGGCGGCGCGGGCGGTGTAGGCGGCCATCAGATCCCGGCCGAGCGGGGCCATCGAGTAGCCGTCGGCGCAGATGTGGTGGACGACGATCACCAACGCGTGGTCGGTCGGCCCGAGCCGCAACAGTTCCGCCCGCACCGGGGGCGCCACGGTGACGTCGAAACCGGCGGAGGCGAACGCGATGATCCGCTCGCGCAGCTCGGTCCCGTCGGACACCTCGATCGGGGTGAGATCGGTGAGCACCTCGCCGACCGGCACGACGCGCTGCGACGGGGCGCGGTCGACCACCGGGTAGGCGGTGCGGAGCGACTCGTGGCGTTCGAGGACGTCCCCCACCGCGGCGCGCAGCGCTTCGGCGTCGAGGTGTCCGCTCAGGTTGATCGCCATCGGAATGTTGTAGGCCGCCGACGCGGTGTCGAACTGGTTGATGAACCACATCCGCTGCTGGGCGAGCGACAGCGGGATCCGGTCGGGCCGCTCGCGCCGGGTCAGTTCCGGGCGCCCGTACGCCGCGGTCGTCTCGCGTTCGCGCGAGATCCACTGCGCGAGGCTGTGGATGGTGGGCGCCTCGAACAGCGCTCGAACCGGGATGTCGGCGTCCAGGACGCCGCTGAGCCGGGCGGTGACCCGGGTCGCGATCAGCGAGTTGCCGCCCAGGTCGAAGAAGCTGTCCTCGATGCCGATCCGGTCGACCCCGAGGACCTCGGAGAAGATGTCGGACAGCGTGTACTCGAGCGGGTTGGTCGGCGCCCGGAACTCGCCGGTGGTGAACGCGAACTCCGGTTCGGGCAGCGCGGCGCGATCGAGCTTGCCGACGGGGGTGAGCGGGATCTCGTCGAGCACCGTGATCGAGGCCGGCACCATGTGCGACGGCAAGCGCGACGAGAGTCGGTCGGTCAGTGCGGACGTCACCACCGTCGCGTCGGCGCGGGGTACCACGTACGACACCAGCACCGTGTCACCGGCCGGTCCGGGCACCCCGACGGTGATCGCGACGCTCACGGTGGGATCGGCCATCAGTTCGGTGTCGATCTCGCCGAGTTCGATGCGGAATCCGCGGACCTTGACCTGGAAGTCGGAGCGGCCGACGTATTCGATCGTGTGGTCCGGACGCCAGCGCACGATGTCGCCGGTGCGGTACATCCGGTCGCCCGGCTTGCCGAACGGGTTCGCGACGAAGCGTTCGGCGGACAGCCCGGGCCGACGGTGGTAGCCGCGGGCCAGCCCGAGGCCGGTGATGTACAGCTCGCCGGGGACGCCGACCGGGACCGGTTGCAGGCGTCCGTCGAGGACGAGTTCGCCGACACCGCGGATCGGCCCGCCGATCGTGATCGGGTCGCCGGGGGTCATCGGCGCGCTGATGTTCGACATGATCGTCGTCTCGGTGGGGCCGTACGCGTTGTGCAGGTCCCGTCCGGGCGCCCACCGGGCGACCAGGTCCGGCGGGCAGGCCTCGCCGCCGAAGACGACGTGGGCGAAGTGGTCCAGGCCGGTGGGGTCGACCGTGCCGAGGGCCGCGGTGGTGATGAACGCGTGCGTGACACGCTCGGATGCGAGCAGGTGCGCGAGGTCGGCGCCGCCGAACACTGTGGGTTCGGCGATCACCATCGTCGCGCCCACCCCGAAGGCCTGCAGGTACTCGAACACCGCGCCGTCGAAGCTGGGGGTCGAGAAGTGCAACGTCCGGGACTGCGCGGTCGCCCCGAGTCGTTCCTGCTGGTCGAGCGCGAAGTTGTCGAGTCCCTGATGGGTCACGACCACGCCCTTGGGCCGGCCCGTCGACCCGGAGGTGTAGACGACGTAGGCGGCGTGGTGCAGGCCGAGCGGGGCGGTGCGCTCGGCGGCGGTGACGGGTGCGTCGGAGTGCTGGTCGCACGCGGCCACGAACTCGGGATCCTCGAGCGTCAACCAGGTGACGGTGTCGGGCAACTCGTGCCGGTGCGCGGCGACGGTGAGCCCGAGCCCGGCCCCGGAGTCGGCCAGCATGTGCTCGATCCGTTCGAGCGGATAGTTCGGGTCGACCGGGACGAACGCGCCACCGGCCTTGGCGACCGCCCACACCGCGAGTACCGACTCGACGGACCGCGGAATGCCGAGCGCCACATACGATTCCGGTCCGACGCCCTGGTCGATGAGGAACCGGGCGATGCGCGACGAACGCGTGTCGAGTTCGCGGTAGGTGACCTCGCGGCCGGAGAACGACAGCGCGATCGCGTCGGGGTCCAGGGCCGCGGCGTCGGCGAAGATCTCCGGCAGGGTCCGGGTGGACCCGCCGACGGCGCCGAGTACCGGTGCCAGCTCGCGCCGTTCGGGCTCGGTCAGCAGATCCAGCCGCGACAGCGGCTGGTCGGGGTCGGCGACGAGGCGGTCGAGCACCACCGCGACGCGGGTCGCGATCGACTCCACCGTGTCGCTGTCGAAGAACGCCGGGAAGTACTCGAACTTGAGGTTGAGGCTGCCGTTCACCGACGCGACCAGCGACAGCGGGTAGTGCGCGGCGTCGCGGCCGTCGATGCCGGTGACCCTCATGCCCGCGATGTCGGTGTCGGCGGTGAGCGCCTGCCGGTCCACGGGGTACGACTCGAACACCGTCAGCGTGTCGAAGGTGGTGGCCGGCCCGGTGGCCTTCTGGATGTCGGCGAGACCGAGGTAGTGGTGGTCGAGCAGCGTGGCCTGCTCCCGCTGCACGCGGTCGAGGAGATCACTGAGCGTCTCCCCGGCGTCGAGGGTGACCCGGACGGGCAGCGTGTTGATGAACAGGCCGACCATGGACTCGATGCCGGGGATCTGCGGCGGCCGGCCCGAGACGGTGCCACCGAACAGGACGTCGCTGCGCCCGGTCATCGCGCCCAGGACGATGCCCCACGCGACCTGGACGACGGTGTTCAGGGTCAGGCCCCGCTCCCGGACGAGGGAGCGCAGCGTGTCGGTCTGCGCCGGTGACAGCGCGAGTTCGAACTCCTCGGTGCCCGTCGTCGCCCCGTCGCCGGGGGCGGTCGGCGCCAGCAGGCTCGGCTCCTCGAGTCCGGCGAGCGCGCGCCGCCACGCGTCGGTCGATTCGGTGGTGTCCTGTCGCGCCATCCACGCGAGGTAGTCGCGGTACGGGTGCACGCGGGGCAGCGCCGAGGCGTCGCCGTCGGTGGCGTACAGCGTCAGCAGGTCCCGCAGCACCAGCGGCGTGGACCAGCCGTCGAGCAGGATGTGGTGGTTGGTGATGACCAGGCGGTGGTCCCCGTCACCCAGGTCGACCAGCGTCATCCGGATCGCCGGGGCCGTCGTCAGGTCGAACTTGGTGAGGCGGTCGGCGAGGGTGAGCTCGGCGAACCGGCGGGCGCGCGCCGCGGGGTCGAGCCGCGAGAGGTCCACCTCGGTCCACGGCAGCTCCACCCGTTCCGGGATCACCTGGACCGTGCCGACGGCCTCCGCGGCCCGGTGATCGGGCTGGACGAAGGCGGCCCGCAGGTTCGGGTGCCGGTCCAGCAGCGCCTGTCCGGCCCGCCACAGCCGGTCGGCGTCGACCGTTCCGCCCAGCGAGAGGGTCAACTGGACGAGGTACGCGTCGACGGACGCGTCGGAGTACGCGGCGTGGAAGTGCAGGCCGGACTGCAGCGGCGACAACGACCACACGTCGGCGAGGTTCGGGAAACGGCTCTCGAGTGCGTCGATGGACCCCTGGTCGAGCGGCACCAGATCCAGGTCCGACGGTGTCAGTCCGCCCGCACCCGGATGCTCGGCGTGCCGCGCCAGCGCGGACAGTGCCCGGACCCACAGGTCCGCCAGTTCGCCGACGTCGACCGACGCGAGGACACCGCGTGGGAACGCCCACGTCGCCCGCAGGCGCGGTCCGTCCGGTGTCTCGGTGACCACCGTATTGACGTCGAGGACGCTCGCGACGGGCAGCGACCCGTCGGGGGCGTCGTCGAGTTCGGTGTCGCCCACCGGCAGCCACCCGACGTCACCGGCGCCGGCCGTGCCGCCGAGCCTGCCCAGGTAGTTGAAGCTGACCTGCGGAACCGGCAACGCGGCGAGCACGGGGGCGGTCTGCGGGTTGAGGTAGCGCAGCATGCCGAACCCGATGCCGTGATCCGGGATCGCCAGCAGCTGCTCCTTGACCGCCTTCATCGCCGCACCGGCGGCCGGGCCGGCCGCGAACGCGTCGTCGACGTCGATGCCGCCGAGATCGAGCCGGACCGGGAAGATCGTCGTGAACCAGCCGACGGTGCGGCCCAGGTCGGCGCCGGCCACCACCTGGTCCTCGCGGCCGTGTCCCTCGAGATTCACCAGTGCGGTGCCGGTGTCGTGGCCGCGGGTGCGGCGCCACCGGGTGAGCGCCATCGCGAGCGCCGCCAGCAGGCCGTCGTTGACGTTGCCGTGGTACGCGTTCGGCACGGTGGTCAGCAGCGCCTCGGTCACCGCGGCGGGCAACTCGACGGACACCTTGTCGACGGTCCCGGTGACATCGACGGACGGATCGAGCGGCCGCGCGCCGATCACCGGGTCGTCGGTGGACAGGGCGGACCGCCACAGCTCGAGCTCGCGGTCGCGGCCCGGGGTGCCGCCGACCGCGGCGTCGGCCAGCGCGTGCGCCCACCGCCGCAGGGAGGTTCCGGTGGCCGGCAGGTCGGGGACCTCCCCGGCCGCGACGGCCGACCACGCGGCCGCCAGATCGGGCACGAGGATCCGCCACGAGACACCGTCGACGGCGAGATGGTGGACCACCAGCAGCAGCCGCCCGCCGCGCGGGCCGGCGTCGAACCAGACCGCCTGCAGCAGGACACCGGTCGCCGGATCGAGGCGGCCCGCCGCCCCGTCCAGTGCCGCGGCGGCCGCGGCGGTGAAGGCCGGGCCGGTCAGCTCGTCGACCGGCACCCGCGTGAGGAGGTCGGCGGCGGACACCGAGCCGACGGGCCGGACCTGCATGCTGGGCTCGCCGTGGTCGAGCGACTGCAGCAGCGCCCGCAGCATGTCGTGCCGGTCCACCACGGCCTGCAGGGTCCGCTCGAGCCGATCCCGGTCGACGGCGGCCGGCAGGGCCAGCAGCGCGGTCTGTGTGTACCGGCGGATGGCGTCGCCCGGCCCGCGGCCCAGCAGCCAGCGCATGATCGGGGTGAGCGGGAACTCGCCGACACCGCCGCCGGGCAGCTCCTCGAGGTGCACCGGTGTCTCGCCGCCGGCGGCGACCGACACGGCGGCAAGGCCGGCGACGGATCGGTGTTCGAACACGTCCCGCGGCGAGAACGCGATTCCCGCGGCCTTGGCCCGCGAGACCAGCTGGATCGACATGATGCTGTCGCCGCCGAGCGCGAAGAACGAATCGTCCACGCCCACCGAATCGAGCCCGAGGACCTCGGCGAACAGGTCGGCGAGCACCCGTTCCGCCTCGGTCTGCGGGGCGCGGCCGATCGTGGTGCGGGCCCCGAAGTCCGGTTCCGGCAGGGCCTTGCGGTCGAGCTTGCCGTTCGCAGTGAGCGGGAGTTCGTCGAGCACCACGAGGGCGGCCGGCACCATGTACGAGGTCAGCTCGGCGCCGACCTGGTCGAGCACGTCCTGTGGGTCGAGGTCGAATCCCTGTTCGCGGACCGTGTAGCCGACCAGCCGGGCGCCACCGTGATCGCCCTCGTGGACGGTCACCACCGCCTGCGCCACCCCCGGGTACCGCAGCAGCGCCGACTCGATCTCGCCGAGCTCGATGCGGAACCCGCGGATCTTGACCTGGAAGTCGCTGCGGCCCAGGTATTCGAGGCGGCCGTCGCGGTTCCAGCGGGCCAGGTCGCCGGTGCGGTACATGCGCTCGCCGGGCGCCCCGAACGGGTCGGCGACGAACCGCCCCGACGTGAGGGCGGCGCGGCCGAGGTAGCCGCGGGTGAGCTGGTCGCCGGCGACGTACATCTCGCCGGTCACCCCGGCCGGGACCGGGTGCAGGCGTTCGTCGAGGACCACCACCCGCAGGCCGGGGATCGCGCGTCCGATCACGCTCGCGTTCGCCTCCGCCGCGTAGTCGCGGTCGAGGTCGAGCCGGGTGACGTGCACGGTGGTCTCGGTGATGCCGTACATGTTGACCAGGCGCGGCGCGGTGTCCGGGTGCCGCGCGTACCACCGTCCGAGCTGGCCCAGATCCAGCGCCTCGCCGCCGAAGATGACGTAGCGCAGTGCCAGTTCCGCAGTGTCCGTCGAGGTTTCGCCGGCCAGCCGGTCGGCCTCGGCGACCTGGTAGAAGGCGGTCGGGGTCTGGTTGAGCACCGTCACCCGCTCGGCGCGCAGCAGGTCGAGGAACATCTCCGGCGAGCGCGCGGTGTAGAAGTCGACCACGACGAGGCGGCCACCGTGCAGCAGCGGCCCCCACAGCTCCCACACCGAGAAGTCGAACGCGTACGAGTGGAACATCGTCCACACGTCGGTCTCGTCGAACCCGAACGTCGCGGCGGTGTTCTCGAAGAGGGTCAGCACGTTGCGGTGGGTGACCTGCACTCCCTTGGGCCGCCCCGTCGATCCGGAGGTGTAGATGACGTACGCGACGTCGTCGGGGCGCAGCGGGACCCGGCGGTCGGCGTCGGTGACCGGACGGTCTGGCAGCGCAGCGAGCGCGTCGATCACCGCGGCGTCGTCGAGGCGTACCAGCGGCACGTCGGTGGGCGGGATCGCGTCGGCGTCGGCGTCGGTGGTCAACACGCACACCGGCGCGGAGTCCTCGAGCATGAACGCGAGCCGATCCGCCGGGTAGGTGACATCGATCGGCAGGTAGCCGGCCCCCGCCTTGATCACGGCGAGCAGCGCGACCACCAGATCCAGCGACCGGGGCAGCGCCACCGCCACGAGCGACTCGGGGGCCGCCCCGAGCGCGACGAGGTGCCGGGCGAGGCGGTTGGCCCGCCCGTCGAGCTCGGCGTAGCTGAGGGTCACCCCGTCGAAGGTGAGCGCCTCGGCGTCCGCGAACCGGGCCGTGGTCACCGCCAGCCGGTCGGCGAGCGTGGCCTCCGGCGCGCGGGACCCCGCGGCGTTCCAGTCCCGCAGCAGCACGGCGAACTCGGCGTCGGTGGCGATGCCGACGTCGCCGGTCGGACGGCCCGGGTCGGCGGTCAGGGCCTCGACCAGGCGGACGAACCGCTGCGCCAGTTCGGCGACCGTGTCGGCGTCGAACAGATCCGTCGCGTACGTGAAGGCCGCGGTGATACCGGCCGGGACGCCCCGCTCGTCGTGGCGTTCGGCGAGCGTCAGCTGGAGGTCGAACTTGGCGACTTCGAGCTCCGCGTCCACCGGTTCGGCGGTCAGGCCGGGCAGCTCCAGGCGGGGCAGCTCGTTGTTCTGGAACTCGAGCATCACCTGGAACAGCGGCGAGTGCGCCGTCGACCGCTCGGGGGCCAGGACGTCGACGAGCCGCTCGAACGGCAGATCCGCGTGCCCGAACGCCGCCAGGTCGAACTCCTTGGTCCGGGCCAGCAGTTCCTCGAACCCGTCGGCGGGGGCGGCACGGCTGCGCAGCACCAGCGTGCCCACGAACATGCCCACCAGGTTGTCGAGTTCGGCCTCGCCGCGGCCCGCGATCGGGGTGCCGATCGCGATGTCGTCGCTGCCGCTCAGCTTGGCGAGCAGCACCGCCAGCGCGGCGTGCGCGGCCATGAACATCGTCGCGCCGCCCCGGCGGGCGAGGTCGGCGAGCGCGCGGTGCACGTCGGCGGGAATCTCGAAGTGCACGCGGGCACCGTCGAAGCTCTGCTGCACCGGCCGGGGTCGGTCGGTGGGCAGGGCGATCGCCTCGGGCAGACCGGCCAGCGCGTCGGTCCAGAACGCCAGCTGGCGGTGGACCAGCGATTCCGGGTCGTCCTCCGAACCGAGCACGTCGCGCTGCCACAGCGCGAAGTCCGCGTACTGCACCGGCAGCGGCGCCCACTGCGGAAGGTGCCCGCCGGTGCGGGCCATGTACGCGGTCATGACGTCACGGGCCAGTGGGGCCATCGAGAACCCGTCGGCGCAGATGTGGTGCACCACGATCGCCAGCACGTGCTCGGTGGGGCCGAGCCGGAGCAGTTCGGCCCGCACCGGCACCGCGGCGGTGACGTCGAAGCCGCGGGAGATCAGCGCCGCCACCCGTGCCGGCACCTCGTCCGGCGGAACGTCGATCACGGTCAGATCGGGGGCCGCCTCGGCGGCCGGGACGATCTGCTGCACCGGCCCCCCGTCGCGGGACGGGAAGAACGTCCGCAACGACTCGTGCCGGTCGAGGACGTCGCGGACCGCGACTCGCAGCGCGGCCGCGTCGAGGTCCCCGGACAGCCGCACCGCCAGCGGGATGTTGTAGGCGGCCGAGTCGGTGTCGAACTGGTTGATGAACCACATCCGCTGCTGCGCCAGCGACAGCGGCACCCGGTGCGGTCGCGCCATCGGCACCAGCGCCGGCCGGGAGACCGCCGTCCCCTGGTTCCGCTCGATCCAGCGGGCGAGTTCGTGCGCGGTCGGCGCCTCGAACAACGAGCGCACCCCGACGTCCACGCCGAGTGCGGCGGCGAGCCGGGCGGTGACCCGGGTCGCGATCAGCGAGTTGCCGCCGAGCTCGAAGAAGCTGTCGTCGACACCGATCCGCTCCAGGCCGAGGACCTCGCCGAACACCTCGGTGACGGTCTGCTCGGTGGGGGTGGTCGGCGCCCGGAACGTCGTCGCGGCCGGCAGGAACTCGGGTTCCGGCAGCGCCGCGCGGTCGAGCTTGCCGATCGGGGTCAGCGGGAGCTCGTCGAGGACCATGATGCTCGACGGCACCATGTGGACGGGCAGTCGTGCCGCGGCGTAGTCCCGCAGCTCGCCGGGCTCGGGTCGCGCGTCCGCGTTGGGCAGCACGTACGTCACCAGCGCGGTGTCGCCGCCGGGGCCGGGACGGCCGAGCGTGACCGCGAAGCGGATCGCCGGATGGTCGCCGAACGCGGTGTCGATGTCGCCGAGTTCGATGCGGAAGCCGCGCACCTTCACCTGGAAATCGGAGCGACCGATGTACTCGACGGTGTGATCGGGTCGCACCCGCACCACGTCGCCGGTGCGGTACATGCGCTCGCCCGGCACGCCGTGCGGGTTGGCTACGAACCGTTCGGCGGTCAGACCCGGCCGACGGTGGTAGCCGCGCGCCAGTCCGCACCCGGCGATGTACAGCTCGCCCGGCACGCCGACCGGGACCGGCCGCAGGCTCGGGTCGAGGACGAGTTCGGTCACACCCCGCAGCGGGGCGCCGATCGTGACGGTCTCCCCCGTCACCAGCGGTGCGCTGGCGTTCGCGATCACCGTCGTCTCGGTGGGTCCGTAGCCGTTGTAGAAGCGTCGACCGTGCGCCCAGCGGGCCACCAGTTCCGGCGGGACCGCCTCCCCGCCGACCATGACCTCGACCAGCTCGTCGAGGTCTGAGGGCTCCACGGTGGCGGCGGCGGCCGTGGTGAGCCACGTATGCGTGACGTGCTGCTCGCGGATCAGCTCGGCGAGCTCGCTGCCGCCGTACACGGTGGTCGGTGCGATCACCATGGTCGCGCCCGCGCCGAACGCCACCAGGTAATCCAGGACCGCCGCGTCGAAGCTCGGCGTCGAGAAGTGCAGGGTCCGCGACGACGGCCGCGTCGCGAAGCGCGCCAGGTAGTCCTCGGACAGGTTGTCCAGGCCCTCGTGCGAGAGGACGACGCCCTTCGGGATGCCGGTGGTGCCGGACGTGTAGATCACGTAGGCGGGATGGGCCAGTCGCAGTGGCACCGTCCGGTCCGCATCGGTGACCGGCGCCGCCGGTGTCGCGTCGCAGCGCGCGCCGAACCCGGCGTCGTCGAGCACGTGCCACGGCACGGTGCCCGGTAGCCGGTCGCGGGACCCGGTCACCGTCAGACCGACGTCGGCGCCGGAATCGTCGAGCATGAAGGCGATGCGTTCGGACGGGTAGTTCGGGTCGACGGGGACGAACGCGGCCCCGGTCTTGGTGACCGCCCACACCGCGACGATCGACTCGATCGACCGGGGGATTCCCAGGGCGACGAACGATTCCGGCCCGATTCCCTCCTCGACGAGCAGGCGCGCCAACCGGTTCGACCGTTCGTCGAGCTCGCGGTAGGACACCTCGGTGGCGCCGGAGACCAGCGCGACCGCGTCGGGGTCCGCGGCGGCGGCGGCGGTGAACAGCGCGGGCAGGGTCCGCACGGATCGGCCGGGACGTCCCCGCAGCGGCACCAGATCGGCCCACTCCTCGTCGGAGAGCAACCGCAGCCGGGCCAGCGTGCACTGCGGATCCTCGGAGATGTCGGCGAGGATCCGGGCGACGCGGTCCGCGAGGGCCTGCGCGGTGGCGCGGTCGAACAGGTCCGGCAGGTATTCGAGCTTCATCCGCAGCCGGTCGTCGGCGTTCGCGACCAGCGTCAACGGGTAGTGGGCGGCGTCGGTCCCCTCGTGGATGTGGACCAGCCGCAGGCCGGCGATGTCCGCGTCGGTGACCGCGGACCGGTCGACCGGGTACGACTCGAACACGGTGAGGGTGTCGAACGCGAGCGCCGGTCCGGCCGCGTTCTGGATCTCGGTCAACCCCACGTGGTGGTGGTCGAGCAGCCCGGCCTGCTCGGCCTGCACCCGGCGCAGCAACTCGCCCACGGACTCGCGCGGATCGAGGCGCACCCGCACCGGGAGCGTGTTGATGAACAGGCCGATCATCGACTCGATGCCGGGGATGTGCGGCGGCCGGCCCGACACCGTGCCGCCGAAGACGACGTCGTCGCGGTCGGTGAGCGCGCCGAGCACGATCGCCCACGCGGCCTGCACCATCGTGTTGAGCGTGACACCCAGCTGGCGGCCGATCGCGGCGAGCCGGCCGGTGCCGGCCGCGTCCAGCACCGTCTCCACCGCGTCCGGCATCGTGGACTGCTCGCGGGCGCGGTCGAGCGGCGCGAGCAGGGTCGGCTCCTCGATCCCGGTGAGGGCGTCCGCCCACGCCCGCACCGAGTGTGCGGAGTCCTGGGCGGCGATCCATGCCAGGTAGTCGCGGTACGGATGCACCCGGGGCAGCGCGGAGGCGTCGCCGTCGGTGGCGTACAAAGTCAGCAACTCCTGCATCATCAGCGGCGTCGACCAGCCGTCGAGCAGGATGTGGTGGTTGGTGAGCACCAGCCGGTGCTCGTCGGGTCCGGTGCGCGCCAGCAGGAACCGGATCAGGGGCGCGGCGGCCATGTCGAACCGCTGCGCCCGGTCGGCGGCCAGCAGCCGGGACAGCTCCGTCGCCCGCACCGGCTCGTCGAGTTCGGAGAGATCCACCTCGGTCCACGGCAGCTCGGCGCCGTCGACGATCACCTGGACCGGCGTCCCGTCGGTGGCGTGCACGAACGCGGCCCGCAGGTTGGGATGCCGGTCGAGCATCGCCTGACCCGCGCGCCGCAGGCGCTGCGGATCGGCGCCCCGCACGTCGAGCATCATCTGCACCATGTAGGCGTCGACGGACTGTTCCGCGATCTGCGCGTGGAACAGCAGGCCGGACTGCAGCGGGGAGAGCGACCACACGTCGGCGAGTGCGGGGAAGCGCTGTTCGAGACGCTCGATCTCGACCTGGTCGAGCGCGACCAGATCCAGGTCAGAGGGTGTCGCGCCGCCCGCGCCCGGCCGGGACACGTGCCGGGCGAGCGCGATCAGTGCCTCGGTCCACAGGTCCGCCAACTCCCCCACCTCGGCGGCCGTCAGCACACCGGCCGGGAACGCCCACGTGGCCCGGATCCGGGAGCCGTCCCGGCCGTCGGTGGTGACGGCGTTGATGTCGAGCGCCGACGCGACGGGCAGATCGGCGTCCTGCAGGATCCCCAGGTCGGCGTCGTCGGTCGGCACCCAGCCCGCGTCGCGTTGATCGTCGGGCACGCTCGCGGTGAGCCGGCCCAGATAGTTGAAGCTGACCTGGGGTGCGCGCAGGCCGCCGAGGTCCTGCTCACCGTCCGGATCGAGGTAGCGCAGCATCCCGTAGCCGATGCCGTGGTCCGGAACGGCGAGGAGCTGTTCCTTGACCGCCTTTACCGCCGCGCCAGCGCCGCGACCGCCGGTGAACGCGTCGTCGACGTCCACCCCGGTGAGGTCCAGCCGCACCGGGAACAGGGTGGTGAACCAGCCGACGGTCCGGCCCAGGTCGGCGCCCGGCAGCACGTGGTCCTCGCGCCCGTGCCCCTCGAGGGTGACCAGCGCGTCGTCGCTGTCGACCCCGCGACCGCGGCGCCACCGGACCAGCGCGAGCGCCAGCGCGGTCAGCAGGCCGTCGTTGACGCTGCCGCGGAACGCGTCCGGCACGGTCGTCAGCAGTGCCTCGGTGACGTCCGGGGACACCTCCACGGTGACACTCTCGACCGTCGCCGCGACATCGACCGCGGGGTCGAGAGGACGCGACCCCAGGACCGGGTCGGGGCCGGCGAGCATCCCCCGCCACAGATCCAGCTCGCCGCGGCGCTCCGGTGCGGCGTCGACGAGGCCGTGCGCCCACCGGCGCATCGACGTCCCCACCGGCGCGGGGGCCGGCTGCTCACCCGCGACGATCCGCGCCCACGCGATCGCCAGGTCCGGAACCAGGATCCGCCAGGACACCCCGTCCACGACCAGGTGATGAACGACGACGAGCAGGCGTCCGCGGTCGGTGCGGGAGTCCAGCCACACCACCTGGACCATCTCACCGGCCGCGGGATCGAGCCGGTCCTCGGCGGCATCGAGTTCGGCGCGCACGATCTCCGCGAACGCGTCGGTGCCGGGAGTCGCCCCGTCGACGTCCACGCGGCGGATCAGCCACTCCGCGTACACCGATCCCGGCGGCGGCACCGTCATGCGGTGCTCGCCGGGACGGGTGAGGGCGCGGAGCATGTCGTGCCGGTCCAGGACCACCTGCACCGCGCCCGCGAGGCCGGCCTCGTCGAGGCCGTCGGGCGCGGTGAGCAACGCCGCCTGCGAGAACCGGTCGTGGTGGCCGCCGCGGCCGAGCAACCAGTGCGCCACCGGCAGCAGCGGCACGTCACCGAGCCCGCCACCGTCGAGTTCGGTCAGCACCGTCTCGCCGGGGCCCGACTGGGCGACGGCGGCCAGCGCCGCGATCGTCTTGTGCTCGAAGACGTCCCGTGGCGAGAAGCGCAGGCCCAGCGCCTTCGCCCGCGAGACCAGCTGGATCGACATGATGCTGTCGCCGCCGAGCGCGAAGAACGAATCGTCCACGCCGACCGCGTCGAGACCCAGGACATCCGCGAACAGCCCGGCCAGATCCTGCTCGCGTGCAGACCGCGGCGCCCGGCCGGTCGTGACGCGCGTCCCGAAGTCCGGTGCCGGCAGCGCCTTGCGGTCCACTTTGCCCGCCGGGCCCAGCGGCAGCCGGTCGAGCACGGTCACCGCGGACGGCACCATGTACGACGGCAGCAGCGTCCCGACGAACTCGGTGATCTCGCCGGCATCGAGTTCGGCGCCGGGTTCGGGCACGACGTAGCCCGCCAGCCGGCTCGCGGGACCGGACCCGTCGACGGTGACGACGGCCGTCGCGACCCCGTCGTGGCGGCGCAGCGCGGACTCGATCTCGCCCAGCTCGATGCGGAACCCGCGGATCTTGACCTGGAAGTCGGTGCGGCCCAGATACTCGAGCTGCCCCGACCCGTTCCAGCGGACCAGGTCGCCGGTGCGGTACATCCGTTCACCGGGCCCGCCGAACGGGTTCGCGACGAAGCGCTCCCCGGTGATGCCGGGGCGGTCGTGGTAGCCGCGGGCCAGCCCGGTCCCGAGCACGTACAGTTCGCCGGGCACCCCGCCGGGCACCGGGTGCAGGCGCGAGTCGAGAACCACCGCCCCGGCGCCCATCGGTGGCCGGCCGATCGTGACCGGCACCCCGACGGCGAGCGGTTCGCTGACGGCGGCGACGACGGTGGCCTCGGTGGGCCCGTACGCGTTGAACATCCGCCGCCCCGGCGCCCACTGCGCGACCAGTTCCGGCGGGCACGCCTCGCCGCCGGTGACCACGCATTCGATCCGGTCCAGCCCGGTCGGGTCCACCGATCCGAGCGCGGCCGGGGTCACGAACGCGTGGGTCACGGCGCCGTCGCGCAGCACGTCCCGCAGTTCGCCGCCGCCGAGCACCGTCGGCGGCGCGACCACCATCGTCGCGCCCGCACCGATCGCCAGCAGCAGTTCCAGGATCGAGGCGTCGAAGCTCGGTGACGAGAAGTGCAGGGTCCGTGACGCCGGCGTCACCCCGAACCGGGTCCGTTCCTCGGCCGCGAAGTTCGCCAGGCCGCGGTGCGAGACGACGACGCCCTTCGGGGTGCCGGTCGATCCGGACGTGTAGATCAGGTAAGCGGGATGGTCGAGGAGCAGCGGCCGGATCCGGTCCGCGTCGGTGATCGACCCGGCCGGCTGACGGCGCACCTCCTGCCGGACGTCCCTGTCGTCGAGCACGATCCAGTCGGTGGCCTGCGGCAGCGTGTCGCGGTGCGCGGTGGTGGTGAGGCCGACGGCGGCTCCGGAATCGGCGAGCATGTGCGCGATCCGGTCCGGCGGGTAGTTCGGGTCCACCGGCACGAATGCCGCCCCGGCCTTGGCCACCGCCCACGTCGCGGTCACCGACTCGAGCGACCGGGCCAGGGCGAGGGCCACCACCGATTCCGGGCCCACCCCGTGCTCGATCAGCAGCCGGGACAGTCGATCCGACCGGGTGTCGAGTTCGCGGTACGACAGCTCGCGCCCTTCGAACACCACCGCGGTGGACTCGGGATCGATGACGGTCGCGGCCGCCAACAGTTCGGGCAGGGTGCGGGCGGGCACGCCGGCGCCGCCGCTCACCGGGGCGAGGGCCGCCCGCTCGTCGCTGGTGAGCAGGTCGACGTCGCCGACCCGGGTGGTCGGATCGGCCGTGGCCGCGCGCAGCACCGCCGTGAACCGTTCGGCGAGCCGGGCGACGGTCGCGGGATCGAAGAGATCGGTCGCGAACGTGAATCCGGCGGTGATCCCTTCCGGTTCCCCGGACTCGGCGAAATCCTCGGTCAGCGTGAGCTGCAGATCGAAGTTCGCGATCTCGGCCGCGGCGTCCACGGTCGTGACGGTCAGCCCGGGCAGTTCGAGTCGCGGCCGGTCGGTGTTGCGGAACTCGAGCATCACCTGGAACAGCGGCGTGTGCGCGGTGGAGCGTTCCGGGGCGAGCGCGTCGACCAGCCGCTCGAACGGCAGGTCGGCGTGGTGGAAGGCGTCGAGGTCGGAGTCGCGGACACCGGCGAGCAGCGCCGAGTAGGTGGCGTCGGGATCGAACCGGCTGCGCAGCACGAGGGTGTTGACGAACATGCCGACGAGGTCGTCGAGCGCCGCCTCCCCGCGACCGGCGATCGGGGTGCCGACCGCGACGTCGTCGGTGTCGCCTAGCCGGGCCAGCAGCGCGGCCAGGGCGGCGTGCACCGCCATGAACACCGTCGAATTGTGGCCGCGGGCGATCGCGACCAGGCGCCGGTGCGTGTCGTCGTCGATGCGGAAGTCGTGGACCGCGCCCCTCATCGAGCGTTCCGCGGGCCGCGGTCGGTCGGTCGGCAGCTCCAGCACCTCCGGGAGCCCGTCGAGGGTGCGGGCCCAGTAGTCGAGCTGGGTCGAGAGCAGGCTGTCGGGGTCGTCGGTGCTGCCGAGCACGCGGTGCTGCCACAGCGCGAAGTCGGCGTACTGCACCGGCAACGGCTCCCAGCCCGGCATCTCCCCTGCGGCGCGGGCCACGTAGGCGGTCATGAGATCCCGCGCGAGCGGGGCCATCGAGAAGCCGTCCGCGCAGATGTGGTGGACGACGATGACGAGCACATGACTGTGCGGGGCCAGCCGCAACAGCATCGACCGGACGGGCGGGGCGAGCGTGACGTCGAATCCGGTGCCCCCGAACTCCGCGATCCGCTCCGGCGCCTCGGTCTCGGACACCGTGACCGGCTCCAGTTCGGGGACGACGGCCGCGGTGGGCAGCACCACCTGGGTGGGCTCGCCGTCGACCATCGGGAACCGGGTGCGCAGCGATTCGTGCCGGTCCAGGACGTCGGCGATCGCGGCCCGCAACCCGTGCCGGTCGAGGTCGCCGTCGAGGCGCACCGGCAGCACGACGTTGTAGGCCGGCGAGGTGGTGTCGAACTGGTTGATGAACCACATTCGCTTCTGCGCCAGCGACACCGGCACCGGGGTGGGCCGCTCCCCCGCCGACAGCGGTGGCCGGTCGGCGCCGCGGGTACCCGCGGACGCGATCCGCAGCGCCAGCGCGGACACGGTGGGGGCGTCGAAGACCTCGCGCACCCCGACCCGGGTATCGAGGGCGGTGTTGACGCGCGCGACCAGCCGGGTCGCGGTGAGCGAGTTGCCGCCCAGGTCGAAGAAGCTGTCGTACACCCCGACCCGGGGCGCGCCGACCAGTTCGGCGAAGATCGACGCCAGGATCTCCTCGACCGGGGTGCGCGGCGCAACGAATTCGGTTTCCGCGGAACGGAACTCGGGGGCGGGCAGGGCGCCGCGGTCGAGCTTGCCGGTGGCACCGAGCGGGAACTCGTCGACGACGAGGATCTGGGCCGGCACCATGTACGCGGGCAGCGACTCGGCGACCGCGTCCCGCAGGGCGGCGGGGTCGACCGTCGCGTCCGGATCGGCGATGACGTAGCCGATGAGCGCCTCGCCGATGATCTCGTCGCGGCGCACCACGACGACGGCCTGCGCCACCCCCGGCTGCGCGAGCAGCGCCGACTCGACCTCGCCCAGTTCGATCCGCAGGCCGCGGAGCTTGACCTGGAAGTCGGTCCGGCCGAGGTAATCGAGTGAGTAGTCGAGTCGCCCCGATCTCTTCCAGCGCACCACGTCGCCGGTGCGGTACATCCGCGAGCCGGGCGGCCCGAACGGGTCGGGGACGAACCGCTCCGCGGTCAGGTCGGGGCGGCCGACGTACCCGCGGGCCAGCTGGACACCCGCGAGGTACAGCTCGCCGGGCACGCCCACCGGGACCGGATGCAGCCGCGAATCCAGCACGAACACCTGCGTGTTCCACACCGGCGCACCGATCGGCACGCTCACCCGATCGGCGTCGGTGTACTGCCGGTACGTGACGTCGACCGCCGCCTCGGTGGGGCCGTACAGGTTGTGCAGGTCGGCACCGGACGCGGCGGCGAACTCCGCGAATGCGGCCGCCGTCGCGGGCGGCAGCGCCTCGCCGCTGCAGAACACCATCCGCAGCGACCGGCACTGCGCCGGCCGGCCGCCGACGACGAACGCCGCGAGCATCGACGGCACGAAGTGCGCGACGGTGACCTGACGATCCTCGATCAGCTGGGACAGGTAGGCGGGATCGCGGTGCCCGTCGGGGATCGCGATCGCCAGGCTCGCGCCGGTCTGCAACGGCCAGAAGAACTCCCACACCGAGACGTCGAAGGTCGCGGGTGTCTTCTGCACCACCACGTCGGACGCGGTGAGCCGGTACTGCCCCTGCATCCACGACAGCCGGTTCACGATCGCGCGGTGGCTCACCGCCACACCCTTGGGTCGTCCGGTGGAGCCCGACGTGTAGATGACGTACGCGACGTCGTCCGGGCACAGCGGGGCGCGGCGTTCCTCGGGGCGGATCGGGCTGTCGTCGCGGTCGCCGAGGTCGAGCCCGTCGATCTCCACGACGTCCACACCGGCGGGCATCCGCCCGCGGTCCCGTCGGGTGCCGAGCACGCACACCGGTTGCGAGCTGTCGAGCACGTACTCGGTGCGGGCGAAGGGATGGTCCGGGTCGAGCGGAACGTAGGCGCCGCCCGCCTCGACGACCGCGTACATCGCGACGAGCAGGTCGAACGAGCGCCGGATCGACAGGGCGACCCGGGTGTCCGGTCCCACCCCGCGCTCGATCAGTTCGCGGGCGAGCCGGTGCACGCGGGAGGCGAACTGCGCGTACGTCAGTTCCTCGTCGCCGAACGTGAGCGCGACCGCGTGCGGAGTGCGGCGCACCTGCGCGTCGAACAGGCCCGCGAGGGTGCTCACGGGCACCGCGTGGCCGGTGGCGTTCCATTCGCCGAGCACCAGTTCGCGTTCCCCGTCGACGAGGACGTCGATGTCGCCGACCCGGATCGCGGTGTCGACGGTGATCGACTCGAGGATCCGCACGAAGCGGTCCGCGAACCCTGCCACCGTCGACGGATCGAACAGATCGGTCGCGTACGACACCGTCGCGTCGATGCTGCCGGGCCGGCCCTCCTCGTCGGTGCTCTCGGTGAGGATCCACTGCATGTCGAACTTGGCTGTGCCGGTATGAACCTCGGAGACCTCGACCGCGAGACCGGGCAGTTCCAGTCGGTTCTGGTCGGCGTTGTCCGAGCCCTGCAGCACCAGCATCACCTGGAACAGCGGCGAGTACGCGCCCGACCGTGTCGGATCGAGCACCTCGACCAGTCGCTCGAACGGCACGTCGGTGTTGCCGAGGGCGGCCAGGTCGGTGGCGCGGGTGCGGGCCAGCAGATCGCTGAACGTGGACGCGGGTTCCACCTGGGTGCGCAGCACCAGCGTGCCGGCGAACATGCCGATCAGGTCGTCGAGTTCGGCCTCGCCGCGGCCCGACA
The DNA here is from genome assembly GCF_013348805.1 of Rhodococcus sp. W8901. Lineage (NCBI taxonomy): Bacteria > Bacillati > Actinomycetota > Actinomycetes > Mycobacteriales > Nocardiaceae > Rhodococcus > Rhodococcus sp. W8901. The sequence goes on along the minus strand of NZ_CP054690.1, from coordinate 2,883,517 downwards.
CCGGGGAGCCGATCGAGATGTCGGAGGTGCCGCTCGATCGGGCGAGCAGCACCGCGAGGGCGGCGTGCAGCACCATGAACAGGCTCGCCTCGTACTCGCCGGCCACCTCGAGCAGGCGCCGGTGCAGATGCGGCGCGATCGTGAAGTCGGCTTCGGCGCCCCGCATCGACTGCTGCGGCGGCCGGGGCCGGTCGGTGGGCAACTCGAGCAGGTCGGGCGCACCGGCCAGTTCGCCACGCCAGTGGTCCAGTTGACGCGAGACCAGACTGTGCGGGTCGTCCTCCGCGCCCAGCAGGTCGCGCTGCCACAGCGAGTAGTCGGTGTACTGGACCGCGAGCGGCGACCATTCGGGGGGTGTGCCCGCGGCGCGGGCGCCGTAGGCGACCATCACGTCCCGCGCCAGCGGCGCCATCGACAGCCCATCCGCGGCGATGTGGTGCACCACGAGCGTCAGGACGTGCTCGGTCGGTCCGAGCCGCCACAGGTTCGCCCGCACCGGCGGCGCCGACGTCACGTCGAACGCCGCCGTCGCGGCGGCTGTCATCCGCTGCGGCAGTTCGTCCTCCGTCACGGTGACCGGTTCGAGGTCGGGTGCGACCTGCGCGGTCGGGCGCACCGACTGGACCGGGCCGTCCGGGGTGTTGGGGAACACCGTCCGCAACGCCTCGTGCCGCTCGAACACGTCCGTGAGCGCGGTGCGCAGGGCCCGGACGTCGAGATCGCCCGTCATCTTCACCGCGATCGGAATGTTGTACGCCGCGGAGGTGGGGTCGAACTGGTTGACGAACCACATTCGCTGCTGCGCCGCCGAGACCGGCACCGGCCCGTCGTGGTCGCGTGGCACCAGCGGCGGCCGCGCCCCGTGGCCGGGGCCGGCGGCCTCGACGCGGGCGGCGAGTTCACCGACGGTGGGGGCCTCGAACAGATCGAGGACGCCCAGTTCGGTGCCGAGGGTCGCGTTGATGCGGGCCACGATGCGGGTCGCGGTGAGCGAGTTGCCGCCCAGGTCGAAGAAGCTGTCGGTGGTGCCGATCCGTTCGATGCCCAGCAGTTCGGAGAACACGCCGGCGATCTTCTTCTCGTCGAGCGTGCTCGGCGCCCGGAATTCGCCGGTGCCCGTGTCGAATCGGGGTTCCGGCAGGGCGCGCCGATCCAGCTTGCCTGCCGGGGTCAGCGGCAGCGACTCGAGCACGACGACGCTGGCGGGCACCATGTGCGGGGGCAGCACGTCCGCGACGTGGGTGATGACGTCGCCGCCGAGCCGATTGCCGGCACCGCCGGCGTGGAGGTCCTGGTTGCTGTCGGGCTGGACGTAGGCCACCAGGAGGGTGTCCCCGGCCGGCCCCACGAAACCGGTTGCGAGCGCGAACCCGACCTCGGGGTGCGATCGCAGCGCGGCCTCGACCTCGCCGAGTTCGATGCGGTAGCCGCGGATCTTGATCTGGAAGTCGGTGCGGCCGAGATACTCGAGCGTGTACTCGCGTCCGCCCGATCGCTTCCAGCGCACCAGGTCGCCGGTCCGGTACATGCGGTCGCCTGCGGGGCCGAACGGGTTCGCGACGAAACGCTCGCCGGTGATACCGGGGCGGTCGTGGTAGCCGCGGGCCAGCCCGTCGCCGTACACGTAGAGTTCGCCCGCCACGCCGACCGGCACCGGGCGCAGCCGACCGTCGAGCACCAGCGCCCCGGTCCCGAGCGGTGGACTGCCGATCGCGACGTCGCGGCCCACCTCGAGCGGTCCGGACACGCTCGACACCACCGTCGCCTCGGTGGGGCCGTACGCGTTGAACATCCGGTGCCGGGGCGCCCACTGTTCGACCAGGTACGGCGGGCAGGCCTCGCCGCCGGTCACGACGCACTCCAGATCGGTGAGCGCCACCGGATCGACCGACCCGAGCGCGGCGGGTGTCACGAACGCGTGGGTGACGTGCTCCTGCCGCAACAGCCGGGTCAGTTCGGCGCCACCGTAGATCGTCGGCGGCGCGATCACCATGGTCGCGCCCGCGCCGACCGCGAGCATCAGTTCCAGCACCGACGCGTCGAAGCTCGGTGACGAGAAGTGCAGGGTCCGCGACTCGGGCCGCACCCCGTACCGGACCCGTTCGTCCTCGGCGAAGTTCGCCAGGCCCCGATGGGTCACCGCGACGCCCTTCGGGGTGCCGGTCGATCCCGACGTGTAGATCAGATAGGCGGGATGGTCGATGCGGATGCCGGCGATCCGGTCGGCGTCGGTGACCGGATCGGTCGGCCACTGGCGGACCTGCTCGGCGAAGCCCGGCGCATCGAGCACCAGCGTCGCGACGGTGTCGGCGACCGCGTCGGTGTGCGCCGCGACCGTCAGCGCCAGGACCGCACCGGAGTCGGTGAGCATGTGCTCGATCCGGTCGGCCGGATAGTTCGGGTCCACGGGAACGAACGCCGCGCCGGTCTTCGCGGCCGCCCACACCGAGGTCACCGACTCGATCGACCGCGGCATCGACAGCGCCACCACCGTCTCGGGGCCCACCCCTCGCGCGATCAGCATGCGCGCCAACCGATTCGACTGCTCGTCGAGTTCGCGGTAGGTGACGTCCCGGCCCTCGTACGTCAGCGCGACCCGATCCGGGTCCCGGCGTGCGGCGCCGTCGAGCAGGTCGGCCAGGGTGCGCGGTGTGACGCCGTCGCCTCCCCACACCCCGGACAACGCCAGGCGTTCGTCGTCGCCGAGCAGGTCGATGTCGGCGACGGGGGTGGACGGATCGTCGAGCACCGCGTCGAGTACCCGGACGAAACGTGACGCGAGCGCCTCGATGGTCTCGCGGTCGAACATGTCCGTCGCATACGCGAACGAGGCGTCCATCCCGTCGTGCACACGGTCTGCGCCGTCGGCATCGAACCGCTGCTCGACGGTCAGGCGCAGGTCGAGCGCGGACAGGTCGGGCCCCGCGTCCGCGCCCCGGACGAGCAGGTCGTCGAGCTCGAGGTGGGGGGTGCGTCCGTCGCGGAACTCGAGCATCACCTGGAACAGCGGAGAGTGCGCGTTCTCCCGCGTCCGGTCCAGCGCCTCCACCAGCTGCGCGAACGGGGTCTCGGCGTGCCGGAACGCGGCCAGGTCGGATCTGCACACGGCGGTGAGCAGTTCGTCGAACGTGATCCCCGGCGGCAGTGTGGTGCGCAGGGCGAGCGTGTTGACGAATTCGCCGCCCGCGGCGCGGCCGGCGACCGGGGTCCCGATCGCGATGTCGTCCACGTCGGCCAGACGCGACAGCAACACCGCCAGTGCCGCGTGCACGGCACCGAACACCGTGCACCCGCGCTCGGCGGCCAGCTCTGTCAGGGCCCGGTGGGCGTGCGGCGCGATCGCGAAGTCCACCCGGTCGCCGTCCAGCGCGCGGCGCGACGGGCGCGGGCGATCGGACGGCAGCGACAGGATGTCGGGCAGCCCCGCCAGCTCGCGGGACCAGAACTCGAGCTGCGCCGCGGTCCGCAGCAGCTGCGCTCCCACCGCCGAGCTCTCCGTGTGGATGTCGGCGACGCGGGTCTCGGGGGCCGCGAGGACGAACTCGTCGATCAGCTCGAGGAACCGCCGGTGGTGGGTGCGCAGCGCATCCTCGGTGTAGCGCCCGGGGTTCGCCCGGAATTCGACGAATGTCCTTGTCGGGGTTCCACTCTGGACGAAGTTGACCAGCAGGTCCTCGACCGGGCCGGACGTGACGATGTGATACTCGCCGACGATCGGCCCCAGTGTCATCTGTTGATGGAACAGCATCACGTTGACCATCGGGCCGGCCAGTCCTCGCGCGGTGCCGGTCAACCCGGCGTCGCGGCGGATGTCCTCGATGCTGCACCGCTGGTGCCGCAGCGCGCCCATCAACTCCAGTTGGATCCGTCCGACGACGTCGGCGACGGTGTCGTTGGGCAGCACCGTCGCCCGCAGCGGCGCGACGTTGACGAGCATGCCGCCCGACCGCTGCAACGGGGCGGTGGTCCGCGCCGACACCGGCATGTTGACCAGCACGTCCGTGCGGCCGGTCATCCGGCTCAGGTAGCACGCGAAGGCCGCGATCAGCACCGCCGCCGGGGTGGCCTCGAGGCGCCGGTCGGTGGTGTCGAGGGCCTCGATCACCGCCGCGGGCAGCGGGGCGCTCGCGACCCGGCTGACGGCCTCGACGGGCGCGTCGTTCTCGGCGAGCGTCGACCCGGACTCGATGCCCGCGATGTGGTCGGCCCAATACTCGCGATCGGCCTGGAATCGGCTCGACGCCCGGTACTTCTGGTCGATCGCGAGGAGTTCGCGAAGATCGAGGGCGCGAGGCGGCTCGAGGTCACGCTGTTCCACGGCCGCGGTGTAGAGCGCGGCGATGCGGTTCGCCATGGTCATTCCGCTGTAGCCGTCGAGGGCTACGTGGTGAATTCTGGTGTACCACAGATAGTCTCGATCGCCGATCTGCAGGATCGTCATGTCGACAAGAGGATCCCGGGTCAGGTCGATCGGGACCGAGTGGTCGTGGTCCATCCACGCGTGCGCCGCGGCCATCGGGTCGGGCTGTTCGCGCAGGTCCACCTGCCCGATCGACGTGTCGATGTCGGGATCGAGCAGCTGCCACGGCTCGCCGTCGACGTCGACCAGTCGCAGGTACGGCGACTGGAACTCCTCCCCCGTAATCAGCGCGCACCGGCGGAGCAGCTCGATGTCGAGGTCGCCGTGTAGCGCCACATACTGTGCGATGAAAATCGGAACGCTCGGCCGGAGCTGCTGGGCGAACCACATACTCCGCTGCACCGAGGACAGCGGAAAAGCCTCGGTGGGTAGATCCGGATGATCGGAACCGCGTGAGCCGGGTTCCCGAGATCCTGACAACGTCATTTACTCGCCCCCTGAGAGCAGAATGCCCCGGTTGCATCGGGACCACACCATATCAAGATCCTTTCGCCGCCCGGACGGTTTCCGGCCGCACGAAAGACCGACATATGGCCTGGTAGATAGGCAAAAATGCCCCTTCGGTCCGGTTCGTCCGTGCGCCCCTGTCGGGGGTCGGATCGAGGGGCTCGCAGGCGCCTTTCGGGACGCCTAATCGAGCGACGAATCATGCTCCCGCGCGGCGAGCAGAGTGCCCGGCCGAAGGTCGGTCCAGTTGGTGTCGATGTAGTCGACACAGGCGCGGCGGGTGTCCTTCCCGTGCGCTACGGCCCAGCCGGCGGGAACATCCGCGAACGCGGGCCAGAGCGAATGCTGGTTGTCCTCGTTGACCAGCACCAGGAAGTTCGCATCGTGGTCGTCAAACGGGTTGGTCACCACTACACCTCTCGATCGTTCCGACGAAGAGTGATGCACACCATTATTTAGATCGAGCGACACACCGGGGCTGTTACACCATGCTAGTCCCAAAACGTGATATCCCACCCGCGCGGCGAGGGCGCGGGTGGGCTCGGGTCGAGACGAAGAATCGGGATCAGATGGCGGTGGCGACCTTCCACGCCGAGTGCATCGCGCCCTCGATGTAGTCGACCTCGCCGGCGTCACCGACGACGCGGACGTCGACGCCGTCGCGGGCCAGCACATCGGCCAGCGGCGCCGCCGCCGAGACCCCCGACGCCACCACGACCATGGTCGCCGGCACGGACAGCGTCTTGCCCCCGACCGTGAACTCGACCGACTTCTTGGTGATGCGCTCGACCGTCGCGTTGCGCTGGATGTTCACGCCCAGCTCCTTGGCGTGCTTGATCGCGGTCCAGCGGCGCGGCATCGCCATCGGGATGCCCAGCTGCTGGCCCTCCTCGATCAGCGTCACCCGGCTGCCACGCTCGGCGAGGAACTCCGCGAGCTCGAGACCGACGAGCGACCCGCCGATGACGACGACGTTCTTGCTCATCGGCAGGAACTTGAGGAACTTGCGGCTCAGGACGCGGATCTTCTCGGGGCTCTTGGTGATGCCGACGAGCCCACCGAGCCTGCCCGCGACCCGCAGGAACAGCGATTGGTCGGAGACGTCGCCGGTGCCGGTCATCAGGCCACGCAGGCTGTCACCGGTGTGCACGTGCGGCAGGTTGCCGCCGGGGACGCTCGGCCGCGCGCGCACCGCACCGGTCGCGACCACGACGGCGTCGGGCGCGAGGGCCTTGATGGTCGCGGCCGTGGCGTCGGTGTTCAGCCGGACGTCGACGCCCAGACGCCGGACCTCGTTGCTGAGCCAGTTCAGCAGGCGTTCGTTGTCGGGGGTGGTGAGGGTGGAGAACCACAGCGTTCCGCCGAGGCGGTCGGTCTTGTCCAGCAGCGTGACACGGTGACCACGCTCGGTGGCGACCCGGGCGGTCTCCAGTCCACCCGGACCGGCACCGACCACCACGACATGCTTGCGGGTCGTGCTCGCCGGGAACGGCAGCAGCGTCTCGTTGCCGAGTGCCGGGTTCACCGCGCACAGCGGGGTGTCGTCCCAGAAGTTCTCCTGCACGCACACGTAGCAGTTGATGCATGGACGGACCTGCTCGCTGCGGCCGGCCTCGAGCTTGTTGACCAGGCCGGGATCGGCCAGCAGCTGGCGGCCCATGGCGACGAAGTCGGTCCGGCCCTCGGAGATCATCTGCTCGCCGACCTCGGGCAGCATGCGACCGACGGTGATGACCGGGATCGACACCCCACGCTTCACGAGCGCGGCGTTGTCGGTGTAGTAGCCGACCTTGTCGGGCAGCGGGCCGTCGGTGAAGTTCGCGAATGCGTTCAGTGCGGTGCCCGTGACGTGGATGGCGTCCGCGCCGGCCTTCTCGAACATGGCGGCCGCGCCCGCGGCCTCCTCGGGGGTCAGGCCCTCGGACTCGCCGTACTCCTGCCCCGCCAGACGGACGATGACCGCGAGGCTGTCGCCGACCTCGGCCTTGACCGCGCGGATCACCTCGCACGACAGCCGTGCCCGATTCTCCAGCGATCCGCCGTACTCGTCGGTGCGCTGGTTCGAGTAGCGGCTCAGGAAGCCGCCGAGCACATAGTTGTGGGCGCAGTGGATCTCGACCGCGTCGCCGCCGGCGGCCTTCACGCGGCCCGCAGCCTCCGCGAACATGCGGACCAGCCAGTCGAGATCGTCCTGGGTGGCCTCGTGGTAGGTGGCCTTCTTGCCCTCCTGGATGGCGGCCATCTTCCCGAGTTCCGCGGGGGTGCAGTCGGCCATCGCGCTCATGTCACCGGGCGGCTTCGGAATGGACGGCACCAGCTGCGGGCGGCCGTCGAGGGTGTCGATCCGGGCGACCTTGCCGTGGTGCGTCATCTGCACGCACAGCTTGCTGCCCGCCTCGTGGACCGCGTCGGCGAGCGCCTTCAGGCCGGGGATGAACCGGTCCTCGGACAGGCCCGGCTCCTTGCGGCTGGTGCAGCCCGCCGGGTACGCGACGGCGCAGCAACCCGTGATGATCAGACCGGTACCGCCCTCGGCGCGGGCGGCGAAGTGGTCGATGTCGCCCTGGTGGATCTCGCCGTCCTCGCAGAGGTTCATGTCCATGGCGGGGAGAACGACCCGGTTCTCCAACGTGATGGGCCCGATCGTGCCGGGAGCGAGCAGGTGCGGGAACGTCTGGTTTCGGATCGTCACGAGCAGAAGGTATTTCGCGACGGCAACCTCTTGTGACGGCTTCCCGCTCAGCGGGACTCGGTGGGGCTCCCCCGCCGGCCCCACGCTCGCGCCCGCGCTACCGCCCGAGCAGTGCCTTCACCTGGCCGGCACGCTTGGCCAGCCCCCATCGGGTGACCTTGAGCAGCGCCTCCCGGACGATGTTGCCGCTCATCTTCGACTCGCCGATCTCCCGCTCGGTGAACGTGATCGGCACCTCGGTTACGGTGAATCCCTGGTTGATCGCCCGCCACGCGAGATCGACCTGGAAGCAGTAGCCGTGCGATTCGACGGCCGCCAGATCCAGCGCCTCGAGCACCTCGCGCCGGTACGCGCGGTAGCCACCGGTGATGTCCTGGATCCGCACCCCGAGCGCAAGGCGGGAGTAGATGTTGCCGCCGCGGGAGAGCCATTCGCGGTGCTTGGGCCAGTTCACGACGGTCCCGCCGGGCACGTACCGCGACCCGAGCACGAGGTCGGCGCCCGCGTCCACCTGGTCGAGCAGCCGGTGCAACTGCTCGGGCGCGTGACTGCCGTCGGCGTCCATCTCGACCAGCACCGTGTAGTCGCGCTCCAGGCCCCATCGGAAGCCGGCGATGTACGCGGCACCGAGGCCGTTCTTCTCGGTGCGGTGCATCACGTGGATGCGGCGGGCGTCGTCGGCCGCGGCGAGCTCGTCGGCGAGACCGCCGGTGCCGTCCGGGCTGCCGTCGTCGACGACGAGGACGTCGGTGGCCGGCAGCGCAGCGTGCAGCCGGCCGACGATCAGCGGCAGGTTCTCGCGTTCGTTATACGTCGGAATGATCACCAGGGTCCGTGCGCTCGGTCGCGCGTTGCCCCCGTTCGGCGTCCCCGCTGACATCGAGATCCTCCCTGCCGGCCGAGGCCGGTGCCTTCTGTGTGTCCTGTACGTCGCAGTCGGTCTGCGTCGTCTTGCCGGCCGATCCGTCGCCCCGCCGGCTGCGCACGGCAGCGAACACGAGGGCGGCGGCGGCACCGAGACACAGGAGAACCTCCGGAATCGGGCCGAGCCGAGTTGCCAGCGTAGTACCGGTACGTAGTGAGACCTCCGACACCAGGGCCGCGGGCACGAAAAGGTCCGATTCCTGCCCCACCGAACCGTCCGCCGCGATGATCGCGCTGACCCCGCTGGTCGCGGCGACCACCACGTCGCGCCGGTGCTCGACGGCGCGCACCCGGGACATCGCCAACTGCTGGTAGGTCATCTCGGTGTCGCCGAACGTGGCGTTGTTGGTCGGCACCGCGATCAGCTCCGCGCCGTTGCGGACCGATTCGGTGAGTGCCCGGTCGAACGCGACCTCGTAGCAGGTCGCGACACCGACCTCGATGGCGTCGGCGGTGACGACGCCGTTGCCGTGACCGGGGACGAAATTGCCGGCCTGGTCGGCGTACGACGAGAACAGCCGGAAGAAGTCCCGGTACGGCAGGTACTCCCCGAACGGTTGGATGATCCGCTTGTCGTGCCGCTCGCCGGGCCCCTGCGCGCCGTCCCAGACGATCACGGAGTTGGTGGTGGTGCCGTCGGCGTTGACGAGGACGGCTCCGACCAGGATCGGGGCGCCGACCGCCGCCGACGCGGCGGTGATCTCCTCGGCGGCGTCCGCGTTGCGGAGCGGGTCGATGTCCGACGCGTTCTCGGGCCAGATCACCAGGTCGGGCTGCGACGCGCGGCCGGCGGCGACGTCGTCGGCGAGTTGGAAGGTGCGGCGGACATGGTTGTCGAGGACCGCCCGGCGCTGCGCGTTGAACTCCAGGCCGAGCCGGGGCACGCTGCCCTGGATCGCGGCCACGGTGACGGTGCGGTCCCTGTCGCTGTCCGCGTGCACGTACGGCACGGCCGCGAGGGCGACCGCCGACGCGGACACGGCGACCACGAGCGGTCCCGCGAATGCCCGGGGGCTGCGGTTGCGGGCGGCCACGAGTCCCACCGCCGCGAGGCCGGTGCCGGTGAGCGCGACGCCGAAACTGAGCAGCGGCGCCCCGCCGAGCGCGGCCAGGGGCAGCAGCCAGCCGTCGGGCTGACCGAACGCGAGCTTGCCCCACGGGAATCCGCCGAACGGCACCGACGAGCGCAGCCATTCGGTGAGACTCCACACCGCCGCGACCGCCAGTGCGACCACCCACACCGGCGCGCGCAGCCGGTGGACGAGCACGGTCCCGAGCCCGAACAGCCCGATGAACACCGACTCCGCGGCGGACAGCGCCAGCCAGGGCAGCGGTCCCACGTACTCGCCGATCCACGGCAGCAACGGCACCAGGAACCCGAGCCCGGCGAGGTAGCCGTAGCCGAATCCGGCGCGCAGTGTGCGCCCCCCGCGGCCGTAGCCGGTGAGGACCGCCACCAGCAGCGCGACTCCGACCGGGGCCAGGAACCACAGTGGGCGCGGCGGAAAGCTCGCGAACAGCAGCAGGCCGGACACGACCGCGAGCACGCAGTCGCGCAGTGTCGCGGTCAGGGCGCTCCGGTCACGCCCCATGGACGGTGACCCCGCGGTGCACCGAGCGCACGCACACGGGGGTGCGTGCGCCGTCCTCGAGCCGCGGCAGCGCCGGCACACGCGAACGCGGATCGGTCGACCAGCGCTGCACCGAGTCCTTGGGCGCCGAGACGACGAGTTCGTCGGCGTCCCACACCACGTACGACGCCGGCGCGCCCGGGGTGAGCGTGCCGGCCATGCCGTCGCGGACGCCGCCGGCCCGCCACGCGCCCCGCGTCGCCGCGGAGAAGGCCGCGCGTGGCGACACCCCGCTGCCCGGCGTGCGGTGGTGGACCGCGGCCCGGAGCATCGCCCACGGATCGACAGGGGTCACCGGGGCATCCGAGCCGAACGCCAGCGACATCCCGGTCGAGGCGATGGGCGCGAACGGGTTCATCCGCAGCGCGCGCTCGGCGCCGAGCCGCTGCGCGTACATGCCGTCGGCGCCGCCCCAGAGGGCGTCGAACATCGGCTGCATGCTGGCGATCACACCCCACCCACCCAACAGGGCCGCCTGCTCGGGGGTGACCATCTCGAGGTGCTCGAGGCGATGTCCGCGGGCGGCGAGCGCGGGCCCGCCCAGTTCGGTGGCGACGTTCTCGAACGCCGCGACCGCGGTGGCGACGGCACCGTCCCCGATCACGTGGAAGCCGGCCTGGATGCCGGCGAGCGTGCAGGCCCGGACGTGCGCGGCCACCGCGTCGACGTCGAGATAGCTGTTGCCCCGCGGGTTCGTCGTGTGGCCCGCGCAGTCGTGGTACGGCTCGAGCAGGGCCGCGGTGTGGGAACCCAGCGCGCCGTCGATGAACAGGTCGCCGCCGAGCGCGTGCGCGCCGGTGCGAGCGAGCAGGTCGGCCGCGGCCTCGGGGGAATCGACCGCCTCGCCCCAGTAGCCGCGCACCTCCACCCCGTGCGACAGCGCGAGCAGTTCCCGGAAGTCGTCGAGACCACCGACGTCGGGGCCGCCGCACTCGTGGACGGCGACGACGCCCTGCGCCGCGGAGTGGTCGAGCGCCGCGACGCGCGCGGCTACCCGCTGCGCCGCGGTGAGCAGGGTGCGGGCCCGGGCGCGGACCAGGTGGTGCGCTTCGCCGCTGACGGCGCCGTCGGGGGTGAAGCCGCCGGCCGACGCGAGGTCGGGCACCGCGGCGCGCAACGCGGTCGAACACAGCGCGGAGTGCGCGTCGATCCGGGTGAGGTACACCGACCGGCCCAAGGCGGCGGCGTCGAGTTCGGCGGTCGTGGGCGCGGCGTCGGCCCAGCGGCTGTCGTCCCAGCCGTGTCCCCAGATCACCGCGCCGTCGTGCGTCTGCGCGAACCGGCGCACCAGGTCGAGGCATTCGGCCTTGCTGCGGGCCCCGCCGAGATCGAGGCCCGTCAGCTGCAGACCGAGGGCGGTGACGTGGACGTGGGTGTCGACGAATCCGGGGGTGACGAAGGCGCCGTCGAGTTCGATCACTTCCGCGTCGGGATGCAGGGCGCGGCCCGGACGGTCCTCGCCGATCCAGACGACGATGCCGTCGGTGACCGCCATCGCGGTCGCGTCGGGGGCGCTGGGACTGTAGATGCGGCCGTCGACCAACAGTTGGGTACTCACGGGCATCCAGTCTGCCTGTTACGGCAGCGCGCGGGGCCCCTGGGTCGGGGTGTCGGGGTACACGTCGACGACTTCGCCGTCGATCACCGTTCCCCCACCACTTCCGCGGCCTCCCCGGGCGCGGGACGCGAACTCGACGCCCGCCAGTGTCACGTTGGCCCGCTTGCCCGCCAGCAGGACCGCCGCCGGTCGCAGCGCCCACCGCGTCGGCGGCAGCAGCATCAGCAGGCCGAGGACCGACGTCACCAGTCCCGGCACGAACATCAGCACCGAACCGGCGGCGACCATCGCGCCGTCGGCGACCGCGCCGGTCGGGGATGCCTCGCCGCGGGTCGCCCGGCGGAAACCGTCCATCACCACGCGCCACTGCGACCTGACCAGCACCATGCCCACCGCGGATCCGGCGATCAGCAACAGCACCGTCCACAGCACGCCGATCGTGCTGCCGACCCAGATCAGGACACCGACCTCCACCAGGGCGTAGAGGAGGAACAGGGGCGCGATCATGGTGGATCCTCTCGGTGGGTCGCCCGCCGGGTGTGTGGCGGGATGCTCTGTCTGCTCAACGATCGGGGGTACCGAAATGCTCCCACGCGCCCGGATTCGATCCCGTAACGGTCTAACCCTAAAGTTGACGTAGAGACTTCTCGCGTGGTCGAGTACCGGTATCGATCGGCTGGGAGGGCCGATCCCCAGGGAGGAGTTCACATGTCTCGTCGCTTCGGCCGCAGCACCACACGCCGATTGTTGACCCGCCTGTCCGTCGCGGTCGCGGGTGCGGCCGCCGGTGCGGTCGTGTTCTCGGGCGTCGCGACCGCGGCCCCGGCGGCACCCGCGCCCCCGCCGCTGCAGGGCCTGCTCGAGCAGTTCACCAAGAACGCTCCCCAGGCATCCGATTTCCTCGGCGGCCTGCTCGGCACGCCCGGGGTCACCGAACTCATCGAAGGCGCGACCGGCCAGGAGGTCGGCGCCACCACGGCGAAGGACTTCATGTTCCCGGCGCCCACGTTCGGATGCGGGGCCGCGGGCAATCCGATGACGGTGACCGTCGCGAGCGCGCAGGCCGGGCCGAACTTCCCGCTGCCGCCGTGGATCGAGCGCGGCAACCTGCGCTTCCAGGCGGTGCCGGCACATCTGGCCATTCCCAAGGAATCGGGTCTGCAGGTGGCGTGGTTCAACGTGACGACGCTCGAGGGTGGGGTCGTGCCGCTCGACGACACGCTCCTGAACGTGCCGACGCTGTCGAAGACGGTGAAGACCGGCGAGGGCACGGTCCTCGCGGCGCTGTTCGGTCAGGTGAAGTACGACTCCGGCACCACCTGCACCGCACTCGGCACCGTCGGACAGTTCACGGCGTAGCCCGGACGGATCGATCGTGAAGGGTCTCCGGCGGTCGCCGTCGGAGACCCTTCACGATCGGTGAAGCCGATCTCACGAGGTGCGACCGTTCGCGATCTCCTCGATCGAGTCGCACCGAATCGATCCGGCGGCCGCGGTCCAGACCGGATCGCGATCGATACTGGTGGCCAGGCCGTTGATCGTGAACGTCAGGGCCGTGTGGTCCTCGCCGGCCGCGACCCGCAGGCCCTCGCTGGTGGTGCCGCCGAGTCGGTAGTGCTCGCCGTCCGGGCCGGAGAAGGCGATCGACACCGCGTTCGTCCGCTCGTCGCCGTCCCCGAACAGGATGTTCAGACTCGCCTGGATCGAGAAGTCCTGGCCCGGCGACTCGCCGCCACCGTCGTAGTCGGTGAAGTCGCTGGTGGTCACCTCGTACCCCCAGCTCTCGCCGCCCGCCAGCGGGTCCGTGTAGTGGTGGCAGGCCGTGAATCCGTTCTGCGGCAACGACACCCGGCCGGTCCACGACACCCCCAGCTCCAGCCACGAGTCATCCGCCGCGCCGACGTCCGGCAGGTGAAGGGCGCGGCCACCCTCGGCAGGGGTGAACCTGTCAGCGGCCGTTGGCTGTTCGTCGTTCACTGTGCACCCGAGCAGGGCACCGATCGCCACGGCCGCCGGCAACAACGACGCTCCCCAGCGCCTCTCCCCCATCATGCCCGCCACCCTAGCCGCGGGTGCGAGCACAAGGCGTCGTGCCGTGCGGATCGAACGGATGCATCGCTCCATGAAAGACGGAGACGAGGGGATTACCCGCTCCTCGCCACTCTCGACATACCGCGCACCCGGGGCCTTGCGGCAAGACCCCGGTAGTGCTGCAGAATCTCCGGCCGAGGCCAGAACCTGCGGAAATCAGTGACACGCGGTGCCGGTGTGCGCACCTCCGGCCCACGCGGAGCAGCTGGCCGAAATGCAACCTTCTCGAACGGGGTTCCGATGATCGACGTGATCGTTGCCGGCGGCGGACCGACCGGCCTGATGCTCGCCGCCGAGTTGCGGCTGCACGGGGTGCACGTGCTCGTACTGGAGAAGGAGACGACGCCCACCGAAGTGGTCCGCTCCCTCGGCCTGCACGCGCGCAGCATCGAGGTGCTGGACCAGCGTGATCTCCTCGACCGGTTCCTCGCGCACGGACGGCGGCACCCGGTCGGCGGCTTCTTCGCCGGCATCCCCAAGCCGCAACCCGAACGGCTCGACACCGCGCACCCATACGTCCTCGGCATCCCGCAGCCTGTAACCGACCGTCTCCTGGCCGAGCATGCCGCCGAACTCGGAGTCGAGATCCGGCGCGGCTGCGAACTGGTAGGGCTGAATCAGGACGACCACGGGGTGACCGCCCTGCTGGCCGACGGCACCCGGTTGCATTCGAACTACCTCGTCGGCTGCGACGGCGGCCGCAGCACGGTGCGCAAACTGCTCGGCATCGACTTTCCCGGCGAGCCGAGCCGGGTGGAGACGCTGCTCGGGGAGGTAGCTCTGACGGCATCGACCGAGACCCTCGACGCCGTGATGGCCGAGGTCCGCAAGACCCAGTTGCGGTTCGGCGCCATGCCCCTCGGGGACGGGGTGTACTGCGTCATCGTGCCCGCGGCGGGAGTGGCCGAGGACCGCACGGTCCCGCCCACCCTGGATGAGCTGAAGCAGCAACTGCGCGCCATCGCCGGCACCGACTTCGGTGTGCACTCACCGCGTTGGCTGTCCCGCTTCGGCGACGCGACCCGGCTGGCCGAGCGCTACCGGACCGGACGGGTGTTGCTGGCCGGCGACGCGGCGCACATCCACCCACCGAGCGGCGGGCAGGGACTCAACCTGGGCATCCAGGACGCGTTCAACCTGGGCTGGAAACTGGCTGCCGAGGTGGGGGGCTGGGCGCCGGAGGGGCTTCTGGACAGCTATCACACCGAACGGCACCCGGTGGCCGCCGACGTGCTGGACACCACCCGCGTGCTGATGGAGCTGATGTCCCTCGAGCCCGGCGCCCAGGCAGTGCGCCGGCTGGTGGCGGAACTGATGGACTTCGAGGACGTGAACCGGTACCTGATCGAGAAGATCACCGCCATCGGGATCCGCTACGACTTCGGCGCGGGGCACGAACTGCTCGGCCGGCGGCTGCGGGACGTCAGGCTCGAGCGGGGGCACCTCTACGGGCAGATGCACGCCGATCGTGGACTGCTGCTGGACCAGACCGGCCGGCTCTCGGTGTCGGGATGGGCGGATCGGATCGACCACGTCGTCGACGTCAGCGAGGAACTGGACGTGCCCGCCGCACTGCTGCGGCCGGACGGCCACGTCGCGTGGGTCGGTGAGGATCAGCAGGATCTGGTCAGTCAGCTGCCCACGTGGTTCGGCGCCGCCGCGGGAGAGACATCGGGGTCACGACCATCGCCCGGGCCTTTACGGCCGCCCGGTACCACTGAGATCGTTCCCTGGCAGACGGCGTTCTGCGGATTGATGAACCGCCATCCCGCGCCGGTCTCGACGGTGACGGTGAAGTCCACCGTCCCAGTCCCGGTCCAGGTTCGGTTGACCGGGATTCCGGGATTCTGCTGCCAGGCGGCCTCGTCGCTGACGCTGCGGCCGGACTCTCCGGTCGTGGTGTTGTGCCAGTCGACCAACACCCGTGTGCCGTACCAGTTGACGCCGAAGCTCGGCAGCAGGCCGGCGGGAGGCGCGGGCAGTTCGTTGCCGCCGCTGAGCAGGATCGACGGCTCCAGCGCGGCCCCACCGGGACGGAGCGACTCTCCCGACGCGGCATTGATGGTCCACGTGAACGCCGGGGCCCAAAAGAGAGGATTCGCGCTTCCGCACGTCATGGTCGTCGACGTGGGCGGGGCAGGCTGGGCGTTCGCGACTGCGCCTCCGCCGGCCGCCACCGCAGTGCTGAGTCCGACTGCTGCGAGCGCCGCTGCACCGCCGCGACGAATCAAATGTCCGCTCATGATCACTCCCCTGGATCCGAGACCGCGGGAACCGAGACGTCGCCGCGCTCTGGACATATCGCGAACCGTCTCCCTTCGTTACCGGACGTACGACCTGAACTGTGCTCACACAATCACATTCGGAGCCGTGCAGCTCGCCGGGATGTGCAGACTGCCACGAACGTCCCGAGCATTCTCCAGAATGGATTCATTCTGCGATTCGGGCGTCTACGCCTCAGGCCGTAAGCCGTTCGCATCCTGTGAGCGGAGCCCACGTCGGGAGTGTGAGCGGGTTCCGGAACGGACTGCGGTGGACGGCGCGACGTCGGACCGGTTCTGCGACAACGGCCGTCAGCAATGTCGAAGGTTCTGTAGTGTCGGGCACCGAAATCGAAGCAGAGGTCACAAATCAGGCGGGGGACAATGCCGAGGATTGCAGTTCGACTGACCACTTTTACTGCGGGGCTTGCGGCCGGGCTTGTCGGCCTGACCTTGGCGGGAGTGCCCGCTCAGGCGCAGGAGAGCGGGGAATCCGCCCCGCAATACGCGCCGACCATGCTCGTTCTGGATGCGTCCGGCTCCATGCAGCGGCCCGATCCGGCGGGCACGATGATGGATGCCGCCAAGAACGCCGTCCACGCCTTCGTCGACGGCGCGCCCACAGATTCGAAGGTGGGACTGACGGTGTACGGCACCGGCACGGGAAGTGATGACGCCGAGAGGGCTGCCGGCTGTCGTGACGTCCGAGTGTTGCACCAGCCGGAGACTCTCGACAGGGCCGCTCTGAACAGTGCGGTCGACGGTATCGCAGCGAGCGGTTGGACGCCGATGGGTAACGCATTGCGCCAGGCCGCCGCGGAACTGCCGAACTCGGGTCCGCGTTCGATCGTGCTGGTTTCCGACGGCGAGGACACCTGTGCGCCGCCCGAACCATGCGAGGTCGCCAGGGAGTTGAAGACACAGGGTGTCGATCTGGTGATGCACGCGATCGGCTTCGGAGTCGATGACAAGGCCCGTGCTCAGCTGACATGCATGGCACAGGCCACCGGCGGCACCTACACCGATGTCGCGGACGGGCCGGCGCTGGAGCGGACCTTGCCACGGGTCACTGCCGCAGCACTGCGCAACTACAAGGCCGCCGGCACGTCGATCACTGGCGCGCCCACCTACGAGACCGCGCCGCTCGCGGAACCGGGCCAGTACCTGGACACCCTCGGGCAGAAGGAATCGCGCTACTACGCCGTCGATATCCCGGACGGTGCCACCGCCTACGTCAGCGGAACCATGTCGTATCCCCGCGTACCCGGCATCCCAGGAGTCGAGGACACGAACGTCCTGAGCATGCGCGTGTACGGCGAGGACGGCCGCGACTGCAACAAGTACGAATTCGAACAGCTCGTCTACTCCAGTGACGGTGCGGCGCTGACGGTTACCGAGACGTTCGACGGCGCGACCGAGAAGCGCGCGGGCGACGGCACCGGTGCCGACAAGTGCCGAGGTGGTGGGCGCTACTACTTCGCGCTCAGCTGGGACAAGACCTCCAAGGGGGCGCCGGAACGGCTGCCGATCGAACTGCTCGTCGGGATCGAGCCCGCCGCAACCGACTCCGACCCAGCGGCGGTAGGGTCGCCGACCACGTTCGTCGAACCCGTCGGATCGGGCACCCCGGCGGCCGGAGGCGGATCCTTCAACGTCGCGACCGAACTCGACGGCAGCGGCCGGTACACCGACACTCTCCAGCCGGGCGAGTTCGTGTTCTACCGGGTGAAGCTGGACTGGGGCCAGGGGCTGGCGTACCGCGTGCACTACGACGCGAACGGTGGCCGCGGTGTGGAGAACGTCTCCAATGTCCGGACCACCATGTACTCCCCCACCCGCGAGGAGATCGACTCGGACTTCGGGTCCTACACCGGCACCGAGTACGTACTGCCGGCGAATGACTCAGCGTTCGCGACGGTGCCGATCCGATACGGCAATCGCACATCCGAGGACCTCGCCATCCGCAAGGAGGCTGTGCCGGGCTGGTACTACATCGCGGTGAAAGTGGGTTCGACGCCGTCCGGCGACGCAGGCCTTCCGGTGCCGATTCGACTCGACCTGACCGTCAGTGGGGACACCGAGACCGGCCCGTCGTACTCGACCGCGATCACGGACGGGATCTTCGGGGAGGGCTCGGCCGCCACCGGCGCGTCGGCCGGTGGCACGGTCGCCGAGGAAGCCACCGCGGACGGCGATGCCGCGGCAGAGGCAGCCGCGGCCGACTCGGATTCGACGACCAGCGGACTCGCATTCTCCGGAGTCTGGATCGCGGTCGCTGCCGCTGTGGTCGCCGTCGGCGGTATCGGCGGCTGGCTCGCTGTGCGATCACGCCGAAGGTAGTTCGCACGGCGAACGCGAGCTGGGCCCGATCACGGTCGGGCCCAGCTACTTCGCGCCCTGACGCCGCACCATCTCGGTGATCCAGATTGGCGCGAACGGAGATGTGCAGTACGGCGGCGTCGGGTAGTCCTCGAGCACCCGCAGGCGCTCGCCGATGTCGATGGCGCGGTCGCGGTACTCGGCGTGCTCGATCCCGATCTGAGCGAGACAGTGGTTCATTGCCCACTGCAGGCGGTCCGGGGCGTCCTTCATCTCCGCCTCGATGACGTCGAGCAGTCCGGCGAGGTCCAGGCCCTCCGGCTTCTTCGCCACGCGTTCGGTGGTCAGCGCCCAGCCGGCACTCGCGACCACTGGATCGGGGTCGGCCGACCAGGTCGCGCGTAGCTCCTCGGCGTGCGGATTCTTCTCGACGACATAGTTCACGAGCCAGTCGTGCACCTTGGGGGTGCGCGCCTCGCGGAGCATGACGTCCAACTCGTCACGCTCGAAGGCCTTCGGGCGGCAGATCAGGATCGCCAGCAACCTCGCCGCGGTGTCATCGGTCCCCCAGAGCCGGCGCGCGAGTTCCTGCTGCTTCTTCAGCCGCTTGGCGAGCGCGCGTAGTTTGCCGAGGTTCACCCCGTGATCGTCACCGTGCTTCTCGTTCACCTTGCGGATCTTCGGGTCCTCGAGCGCGGCCAGCTCGGCCATCACCTCGGCCACCGTCGTCTCTGCCACCTCAGCCTCCTGTCCGTCATGTGCGAGGTTCAACCTACGACGGAAGTCGCGATCCGGTGGTCGGCGATCGTCAGGGTCCGGGGACTTCGTCGTTCGCCCGCGCCTCGATCCAGTCGATTGCCTCATCGGTCAGCTCCGACTGCCCGTCGACGGACTCCCCCGACCACCAGCTCGGATCGAGGTCGCCGTCGTTCACGGCGACCACTTCGGATCTGACCGACGGCGTCAGCGGCTCCCCGTTGTGCTCGACCAACCAGTCCCGCGTCTCACCGCTCAGCTGCGTCCACCACCCGGCAATGTTCATCGCCCGATCATCGCGCCCACAGCAGGCGGACGCATCGGGGAACACCCTGAACTTCCGATCCGCCGGCCGGGACATGCCGTCAACACGGTTCACAACCGACCGCGTTCCCGACGGCGGGGCACCCCCGAGATCAGCGAGCCGAGTCGTTCGTGGGCCAGTTGGCCAGCAGGGAGTCCAGGGCGTCCAGGATTCGTGACCAGGACTCCTGAGAGTCGGGAGCGCTGTGACTGAACCCTCCGCTCAACTCCAAGCTGGTGTCGCCGAACGGGCGGCCGGGAAGCTGACACTCGGCGCCATTCGGAGCGAGTTGGTTCGCATCGTTGCGCAGCGGTCCGAGGACGACCCCCATCTGCACTACCTCGATGGGTGCGAGCTCTACGGTGACGCCGACTACGCGGAGCTGCCGCTGCCCGATCAACTCCACCCGGATGCCGCCACCCACCGCCTCATCGGGGAACGCTTCGCCAAACCAGCCTTCACCGCTGACGGAGCCTGGCCCCGGTAACGGCCGCCGTATGTCGATGGGTCGATGTGGCGGGACCGGATCGGATGCCCTTCGGGTCAGCCGCCCGACCTCGAGCGGAGTGCCCGGATGACACCCGGAAGAGTGCTCTGCCTGTCCGAGAAGTCGTAGCTGGGCACCCGACCGTTCCCCAGATTGAAGTAGACCCCGGCATGACCGAATTCCGGGGGCACCGGAGCCGCGGCACAGACGTCGCTGACGATGCACGGGTATCGGGCGAACATCGTGACCATCCGTTTGCGGTTCGACGCCGAGATCCGGAACCCGGCATCGACCAAGGAGTTGATCTCCAGCTGGAAGTAGGCGACGCCCGCGTCGACGAGCCGGTCCAGATGCTCGAGACCGTCGATCAGGGACACGTCGTCCTTCAGGATGAAGAAGCCGTTCGCGATCTTCGGCACCGTCAGCCGCTGCAACAGATCCAGTTGCTCGTCGACTTTCGAGATCTTGGCCGAATCCACCGCAGTGAACTCGAAGTAGGTGGGCCGCAGCGAATCGACGGCATCGACGACGCTGTCCGGGGCGTAGCCCGCCGACGCGTCGACGTACAGCGACGTTCGAGGACCGACCGTCTCCTGCAGGGCTACGAACGTGCCCGCGTCGACCACCCGCGTGTCGGTCGTCCCCGGATCGCCCAGGCAGATCCCCACGAGATCGACGTCGCGTAGTTTCGCCGCCTCTGCGAGCGAGACGACCTGGTTCACCTTGATCACAGCAACCTCCTGCGTGGGTACCGACCTCCGCGGATCGTAGGCGGACCGAGTTCCCGATCCCGAACAGCACGTCGGGGTATCCGGTTGCGGTTCTACCTGCGTGATCGGCGGGCCGTCGATCGTTCGCGGGGTCGCTGGTCGTCGGCACGGTCCCGCGCCCGGGCCCCGGACTGGGCCTGTGCCTGGGACGGCCGGCGTGTGGTCCGGCCGGAGTCGGTGGGCGTCCGTGGGGCGCGGGCACGTCGAGCGGGCCGCGCCTTCGGCGGTTCGACGGGGCGACCGAACACGGTTCGCATCCAGCGGCTACCGCCGCCGTTCAGGGAGACGAGTGCTTCCGGTTCGCGCAGCGCGGCGTGCGCGATGAAACCGAACATCATCATCGTGGTGATCATCGAGGTCCCGCCCGCGGAGATGAGCGGGAGCTGGAGACCGGTGACCGGCACCAGACCGACGACGTAGGCGATGTTGATGAAGGCCTGTAGCACGATCCATGTCGTCGATGCGGCCGCGAGGATCCGCAGGAACGGGTCGCTCGAGCGCTGCGAGATACGCATCCCGATCAGGAGCACGATCGCGAAGAGCACGATGATCAGGAACGCTCCGAGGAAGCCGAGTTCTTCCCCGATGACCGCGAAGATGAAGTCGTTGTGCGACTGCGGTAGGTAGCTCCACTTCGCGTCCGACTGGCCGAGCCCCTTGCCGAACACTCCGCCACTCGCGAGGGCGTACTTGGCCTGGATGGTCTGGTAGTTCAAGCCCTGTGGGTCCATGGTCGGATTCATGAACGCCTTGATCCGATCGGACCGGTATCCCGCGGTCAGGCCGAGGACAAGGGACGCCACGCCGCCGGAGATCGTGATCGCGGCGACGGTGCTGGTGCGGAATCCACCGAACCAGAGCATGGCCATCAAGATGATGCCGATGGTGATCATCGTGCCGAGGTCGCGCTGGAGGACGACCAGCGCCATGACGAGAACGCTCACCAGGGCCAGCGGTTTGAGTGCCTTGTTGACGTCGACACCGGCCGACACGTATGTCGCGAGCAGATGCGCGCACCAGATGGCCAGCGCGACCTTCGCGAACTCCGATGGCTGGAACGAGATTCCGCCGACCACGAACCAGCTGCGGGCACCCATCTGCTCGACACCGATGCCGGGGATGAGCACGAGGACCAGGAGGACACCGGCGATCCCGAGCAACCACGGGGCCAGCGCGCGGATCGTCCGGGTGCTCACCCGAACGATGGCGACGAAGGCGACGAAACCGATCGCGGCGTAGATGGCCTGCGGGATGAATCGCGCATACGGCGAGCCGGACGAGACGAAGGACTCGACGCTGGACGACGACAACACCATCGTCAGACCGACGGTCACGAGCAACGCCGTCACGCTCAGGATCACATGGAAGTCGAACAGCGGCCGCTCGGACCACACCCTGAATCGAGTCCGCGGCGACCCTGTCGCCCTGCCGCCGCGCGACAATCGTCCCGTCTCCGCGTTGCGGGACGACTCGGGATGCCCGCCTCCCGAGCGGGTCCGGGCTCGGTCCCCTGCCAGATCCCTCTCCGACTGTGCTCTCACGCCACCATGGTCCCATGGGTCACACGCACCACAGAGCCACTCAGGCCCGTGGTGTGCCGATCTCCACCACATGCGCCCATCCCGGTGGCCGGTCCGGAACGGAGTCGAGGTCCGGCCGGCCTCGAGGACCCGCCGGAGGGAACAGACCGACCACCGTTCGACACCCTGGTCGGCTGCTCGGCCAAGGGGTCTGGCCGTCGGTGAGGACGACCACCACGTCGGGGCGGGGCCGACTGCGTAGCGCTCTGGTGAATCCGGCGCGCAGATCCGTGCCACCGCCGCCGAACAGCGGAATGTCCTCAGCCCGGCACAGCGGGTGCACGACCCGGGCCGCCGCGTCACACGACAGCACCGTGACCAGGTCGCGACGCCCGCCCACGGCCCGCGTGATGGCGGCCACCTCGAGCAGTGCGCTGCCCAGGTCGGCGTCGCTGACCGATCCCGACGTGTCGACGATCACGCTCACCCGGGGTGGGGTGCGCCGCAAGCTCGGCAGCACCGCGCCGGGCACGGCGGCGGAGCGCCGCGCCGGGCGACGGTAGGTGTAGTTCTCTCCGGTGCCGGAGGACGAGGTGGCCGTGCGGATCGCCGCGCCCAGCAGGGCTCGCCACGGCTGTGTCGGGTGCAGTGCTTCCTCCGCCCACCGCTGCCATCCGCGGGGCGCATTTCCGGGCTGACCGACGATGCTGTGTGCCACCCGGAATCGGACAGCGTCCCGCTGCTGGTCGCTGAGCCCGTTCGCCCCGTCTGGACCGAGTTCCCACTCCCGACACAGCCCGTCGGCTCCGCTGCCGCAGTCGAGCCACGTCAGACCGTCGGTGCGGGGACCGAGGCGGAACTGGCGCAGGTAGTCCTCCATGAGCTGCCCGCCGGGCAAGTCCAGGGTCGACGGCAGAACGGCATCGTCGGGTATCAGCAATCCGTCGCCGAACGCGTCGTCGTTGATCTCTGCGTCGGCGGCCAGGTTCATCCGTAGCCGCTCCGCGCGACCGGTCAGGTCGTGTGCGCGGGCGTAGCGGTCGCTGCGGCCGTGGTGATCGCGCAGCAGATGCGACACCCCGTGGACCAGGTGCGAGGCCAGCTCCTCCGCCGGCCGCTGGGCGACGAAGACGGGCGAGGCGTAGCAGCGCCAGTGCCGGTCCACACCCATTGTCGGCACCCGGGGCGACGCGACGATGTGCAGCGCATACAGGGCGGTCGCCAGGTAAGGCCGGGCGCGCGCGGCGTGCAGCCGGGCGGCGTAGATCTTGTCCGGATCGAGCGCCTGCGCCGCCGTCATCGACGGGCCTGCGCCGAGGCGCGGTCGGCGGCGCGGTCCGCCGCCAGAGACACCGACACGACCCCGGCGAGCTGGTCGATCTCCGCCGGCACCTCCCAGTCCTCCCGGCGCAGGGCGGCCAGTGTGGTCGCCGGGACGACCACGAGGTCCGGTGGCCCGGTCTGCACCGCGGCGACCAGGAGCATCCACGCTGCGTCCCAGCGGGATTTCTCCGGCCGTCGGCGGACTGCGGCGACCACCGCGTCGAGCACGGCCTGGCGCAGATCGCCGCGATCGGGGAGGTCGGCGGCCGTCGGATCGGCGAGCAGACTCTCGGGGTCCGGGAGGTCCATGCGGTCGATGGCGGCCAGCAGCTCGAAACCGGGCCCGTCGCCGACGCTGCCCCGGACCAGCAGGGACAGCACGTCCGTCGACGACGAGGCGGCGGTGGCGAAGGCGATCAGCCGCACGGTCATGTCCCAGCTCCGCGGGGACGGCCAGGCGCCGCCGCGGCGGGTCTGACTGTTCGGGAGTTGATGCACGAGAGCGGGGCGAGCGGTGAGGAGCTCGCAGACCGCGCGGCGGGCGAAGGTCACCGCGTCGGAGAACTTGGCCGGGTCGAGACGGGGCAACGTCGCGCGCGGCCAGGTTCCGCCCAGGCCCCGGACGACCACCTCGTGGTCGTGGGTCCAGTGCAGGTGCACGAAGCGGTTCGCCAACGGTGGGCTCAGTTCCCAGCCGTCCGCCGCCGAGGACGGTGGGTTGGCGGCGGCCACGATGCGGACACCGGGCGGGAGTTGCAGTGCCCCGATTCGTCTTTCCAGGACGAGCCGGAGCAGGGCTGCCTGCACGGCGGGCGGTGCCGTCGACAGTTCGTCCAGGAACAGCAGCCCCCGCCCGGCCTGCACGAGCCGGACGGCCCAGTCGGGCGGGGCCATCGGGACACCGTGTGTTGCCGGGTCGTCCCCGAGGACGGGCAGACCCGAGAAGTCCGACGGCTCGTGGACGCTCGCGATGACGGTGGTCAGCGGAAGGTCCACGGCCTCGGCGAGCTGGGTCAGGGCGGCGGTCTTGCCGATTCCCGGTTCACCCCACAGCAGTACCGGCAGGTCCGCGGACACGGCCAGGGTGAGGGCCTCGAGTTGGTCGTCGGGACGGGGTTCGGTGGTGACCGCGCCGAGCATCGCCGACAGTGCTGCGGCACTGTCGAGTTCGGTCCCGGACCGGTTCGGAAGGAGCGTGGAAGACATGTGCATCACCTGTGTTGTCGAGGGAGTCGCAGACGGCGGCCATCCGGCCGCATTGCGGGACAGCGGATTTCGGGGATGTGAAGGGAGGGCTCAGCGTGAGCGGGCGCGCCGCGACCGCCTGGAGCGCCGCGATCGCGATACGGGCGGCGTCTCCACCGGTTCGGTGCGAAACCTGTCGTACGTGCTCCGGCGATCCGCGGACGCCCGGAGTTCGTCCAACAGGGGGCCGTCGCGAAGGACTGCGTCGGGGCCGAGCAGTCCTTCGACGACGGCCAGCGCCCCGGCGGCGTCTCCGTGCTCCAGACGTTCACGAACGCCGGGCAGGCAGTCCGGACGGCGATGGGCCTGGTCGATGGCCTGCAGGCACGGTAGTGGGGTGCCACCCAGTGCGACGAGCAGTTCCTCGCGTCGGACCTCGGCGGGGTCGTGATCGAGTGCGGTCAGTGCACCGTCGGCCAGTCCGATCCGGTGTCGTTCACCGCGGCAGTCCACCAAGTTGATCCGGTTCTCCCGATTCGGCGTCCGGGACGGAGCCGGCGGAGACCAGCCCGGCTCCAGCGCGGCGGCAACCAGCGGGTGCAACCGGTCGGCGGTGATCGCTCCCGACCGAAGGAGCTCGACATCGGGCAGCACCCAGGTCGCGGCATCGGGCAGCACCGGGAGCGCGGCGAGCCGACCTCGCGGGTAGTCGTCCACGAGCCGCACCGCGGCGGGATCGGCGCCGCCGCCGATCGGCTCCACCACCACGTCGTACCGACCCCCGCACCGCACCCGCACGGGTCCGTCCCGCTGGCCGTCCGCGCGGAGCAGGATTCCGGCTTCAGCCGCCCAGCGGTCCACGGCGCAGCCCTCCGGTACCGACTCGGCCAGGGCGGGATCGGCCGCGGCGAGGGCCGGTGATATCCCTGTCCCGCAGCGAATTCGTAGATCACCGACCCATCGCACGTCCCACAGGTACCGATGGAGGTCGAGTCGGTACCGCCGGTTGGGGCGGGGATGGGGGTGGTGGGTGGAGCCCGTGCTGTCCCACAGGGTCAGTACGATCCGCTGTCCGGCATCCGCCCAGGAAGGCGCGGTGCGGGCCACCAGTTGTACCGAACCGGGCTCGCTGCAACTGTTTCGGCGTTCCGGCTGACCATATCGCGCCAGCGCGACAGTCAGTCCGGGGCGCAACAGTCCGTCGGGTGCCACCCGCGGCAGATGCCAGCGCAGCAGGTCAGGTGCCAGGTGTCGCAGGTCGGCCAGGACCTGTGTCGCGATGTCCCGGCCATGCCTGCGGGTCAGTGCCCGCAGGTCGATGTCGTCGTCGAAACCCGCTGCGGCACAGGCCCCGGACCAGTCATCTGCGAGGCGTCGGTTGGTTGCGGTCTCGATCATGGACGGCGGCACGGCGAACTCGCGCACGCGCAGCCAGAAGGAAAGTCGGGGATTGGTCCCGTTCGCGGTCGGATGGTGCATCAGCACTCACCGTGTGCGAATTGGGCCCCCAATCTTGGATCAGAGTGAGTCGTCATCGGCGCAATCGTAGCGCGGCGCGGCGATCTCGGCCAGTGCGGCGTCGGTGCGACGGTGCTCGCGATGTCGTTGCTAGCGTCGGCCGGAGCTTCCCACTGTCGAATGCCGCACTGTCACTGACGATCTCGGACCGGTCTGCCTCGCCGCGCTCCTGCTGCCCCTGGCCCTGACCTCGTGCGGCGACTCGGAACCCGACCAACCCATCTACGAGATGGAGGTCCGGGATGGTGAGCCGCCAGTTTTCAACCCCCACCGACCGCCCAGTTGCCCCCCCGGCCCGACACAGGGGCACTCGCCCCCAAGGACATCGAGAACGCCGTCCGCAGCCAAGCCGCAGCAGACCTCGCGACAGACGGCATCCAAGCCTCCGTCGACAACGTCCAATGCCTCATCGGAGGACCACCACTGATCTACCCCGCAACCACCCTCTGCCACGCCACCAGCAACATCCATGAGGACGTCCGTGCCCGTTGTCACATACCCGGCCGCACCAGCCCAGTCTCGTAGGACAGGACGACGGCCTGGACGCGATCGCGCACTCCGAG